>JBBTCA010000007.1:121078-175068 GCA_038043385.1 Pseudomonadota bacterium | reverse complement strand
TCTTCACTACACTTCAGCATCGCTGCGGTGTGGGGCGCATTATAGGGATGCCAAAACGAGCGTCAACACTTATCTGAGAAAATTCGTTTGGTTGTCCGTTTTTTCAACGAAACCGGCGGTATTGCTCAGTTATCAGCCAAGTTTCAGACGAAAAAAAGGGTCTGACTCCGTCAGACCCTGTGAAAGCACTATGCACTCAATATGGAAGCAAGGCGCTCCAGGCACCCAATCAAGAAACTTTAGGTGCGCGCAGGCGTGTCCAAACCGCGCCAACCGGGCCGCCAATAGCATAAAGCAACGCCACCGCCAGCAAACCGATAGGCAGGTCGTACATGACAATGCCGAAGATCAGGACGATCGGCAGCATGACGACGAATGGCACGCGGCTGCGGTCCAGCTCTTTGAAGCTGTAGTACTTCACATTGCTGACCATCAGGAAGCCTGAGCAGACGGTGATGAGCGCGACAATGATGGGCAGGCCGGGGACGGTATCCAACAAGCGGTTATCTACCCCGACCCAGACGGTGGCTGCGACGATGGCGGCTGCCAGCGGACTGGCGAGGCCGGTGAAGTAGCGATTGTCGGCCACTTCCAATTGCACATTGAAGCGCGCCAAGCGGAATGCGGCCGCGACGCAGTAGATGAAGGCGCAGATCCAGCCGAACTTGCCGAGTGACTGTAGGGCCCAGCTGAATACCACCAAGGCTGGGGCGACGCCGAACGACACCATGTCGGACAGGGAGTCGAATTCGGCACCGAACGCGCTCTGGGTATTGGTCATGCGCGCGACACGGCCATCCATGCCGTCAAAGAGCGCCGCGACGAAGATGGCCATGGCGGCGGATTCGAAGTGCCCTCCCATGGCGTGAATGATGGCGTAGAAGCCGGAGAACAGAGCTGCCGTGGTGAACAGGTTGGGCAAGAGGTAGATGCCGCGATGGCGTGTCTTCTGACCGCTTTCGTGATGCTCGTCTTCGACAACCTCAAATGTTAGGCCGTCGTGGTCATCGTGATTGTGCGGGGTTTGCGACATGCAGTGAGTCTCCTGAGTTTGGAGACATCATAATCACCGCGTGTGCAGGTTGCCAGCTTGGCGGGACAAACGGTAGAAATGAAAAACGCGGCCGAAGCCGCGTCTTTCAAGCGCCACACTTGCATGTGGTCAGAAATGATCCGGGGATCAGTTCTTGGTTTGGTCCACGAGCTTGTTCTTCATGATCCACGGCATCATGGCACGCAGCTGGCCACCGACGATTTCAATCGGGTGCGCGGCGTTGAGACGACGACGAGCCGTCATGGACGGGTAGTTGGTCTTGCCTTCGAGGATGAACATCTTGGCGTATTCGCCGGTCTGGATGCGCTTCAGGGCATTGCGCATGGCTTCACGCGACTGCTCGTTGATGACTTCCGGGCCAGTGACATACTCGCCGTATTCGGCGTTGTTCGAGATCGAGTAGTTCATGGTGGCGATGCCGCCTTCGTACATCAGATCAACGATCAGCTTGAGTTCGTGCAGGCACTCGAAGTAGGCCATTTCCGGCGCGTAGCCAGCTTCGGTCAGGGTTTCGAAGCCCATCTTCACCAGTTCAACGGCGCCGCCGCAGAGCACGGCCTGTTCGCCGAACAGATCGGTTTCGGTCTCTTCGCGGAAGTTGGTTTCGATCACGCCACCCTTGGTGCCGCCGTTGGCCGCTGCATAGGACAGGGCGATCTGCTTGGCATTGCCGGAGACATCCTGATAAAGAGCGATCAGGGACGGTACGCCGCCACCCTTCAGGTACTCGGAGCGCACGGTGTGGCCTGGGCCCTTGGGAGCAACCATGATCACATCGAGGTCAGCGCGCGGGATGACCTGGTTGTAGTGCACATTGAAGCCGTGAGCAAAAGCCAGGGTAGCGCCCTGCTTGATGTTCGGGGCGACATTGTTGTTGTACACATCAGGGATGTTTTCGTCCGGCAGCAGAATCATGACGACATCGGCGCCCTTCACGGCGGCATCAACTTCAGCAACCTTGATGCCGGCAGCTTCGACCTTGGACCAGGAGGCGCCGTTCTTGCGCAGACCAACGGTGACATCAACACCGGAGTCGGTCAGGTTCTGGGCGTGGGCATGGCCCTGCGAGCCGTAGCCGATGATGGCGACTTTCTTGCCACGGATAATGGAAAGGTCAGCGTCTTTGTCGTAATAAACTTGCATGGTGTGTGCCTCTTTATTTGCAGGATTGATGTGCGGGTGGATGCCGTGCGGGCGCATGACGCCATACAGAGCTATCCGGGACGCGCACATTACGACATCGCGTCTATTGCGTAAAATGATATATTTGCAACGCAATATGCCGATTAAAGGAACATGAAATGGATGCCCGCAACCTGCGCCTCTTCCTCGCCCTCGCCGACAACCTGCATTTCGGACGCACCAGCCGCGAACAGCACATCAGCCCGTCGGCCCTCAGCCGCATTATCAAGCAGCTCGAAGACAGCGCAGGTGCACCACTGTTTTTGCGTGACAACCGCTCGGTGACGCTGACCCGCGAGGGCCGGCACTTTCGCGAATATGCCGCCGAGACACTTCGTGCCTGGGAGGCGCTGCGGCAGAATCTGCGCCAGGATCAGGACATCCTGCGTGGCGAACTTAGCTTGTATTGCTCGGTGACGGCGAGCTACAGCTTTCTCTATGACATCTTGAGCAGCTTCCGCACGGATCATCCGCATATTGAAATCAAGCTGCACACGGGCGACCCGGCGAAGGCAGTGGAACGGGTGCAGGAGGGTCGCGAGGATATTGCCATCGGGGCGCGGCCGGACAGCCTGCCGGCGGGCGTGGCATTTCAGCCTATCGCGCGATCGGATCTGCGCTTCATCGGGCCGTTGCATATGCTGCCGCTGAGTGATGAGCAAGTTCGGGAGCCCACGGCAGAAAGTTGGCGCGATGTGCCGATGATTTTGTCCGAAGAAGGTCTGGCGCGTACGCGCATCGAGCGCTGGCTGCGGCGGCATGGCATTCGGCCGCGAATTTATGCGCAGGTCAGCGGCAACGAGGCCATCGTTAGCATGGTCAGTCTGGGGTTTGGCATTGGCGTGGTGCCGCAGATCGTGCTGGACAGCAGCCCGCTGGCGAGCCGCATACGGACTTATGAGATTGAGCCGCCGCTGGCGCCCTACGATATTGGTCTGTTTGCGCTGGAGAAAAGGCTGAAGGAGCCGCTGGTGAGTGCGTTCTGGAATCGGCGGGTGGGGTGAAGCCAAAATGAAAAAGCCCGCATGCGCGGGCTCTCTCACGAATCATCCAAACAGATGCTTCAGATGCTAAGCACCTTCTCGCCACGCGCGATACCAGACACGCCGGTACGCACGACTTCCAGAATCGAAGTTTCCGACAGCGCTTCGATGAAAGCGTCGAGCTTGTCGCTGGGGCCGGTGAGCTGGATCGTGTAGACGCTCGGTGTGACATCCACGATGTGGCCACGGAAGATGTCTGCCGTGCGCTTGATTTCAGCGCGTGCGGCTCCGACAGCCTTGACCTTGATCAGCATGAGCTCGCGCTCGATGTGCTGGCCTTCGCTGAGATCAACCACCTTGACCACTTCGATCAGCTTGTTGAGCTGCTTGGTGATCTGCTCGATCTTGTGTTCATCGCCGGAGGTGGTCAGCGTGATGCGCGACAGGGTCGGGTCATCCGTTGGCGCTACCGTGAGCGATTCGATGTTGTAGTTGCGTTGCGAAAACAGGCCGACGACACGCGACAACGCGCCGGGTTCGTTTTCCAGCAGCAGGGAAATGATACGACGCATGATCAGGTACGCTCCGTCTTGCTCAGCAACATGTCACGCATGGAACCCTTGGCGATGTGCATCGGGTAAACATGCTCGGAAGGATCGACATAGATGTCGAGGAAGACCAGGCGATCGGTCATGGCAAAAGCTTCGCGCATCTTGCTTTCGAGCTGGGCCGGGTCGGTGATTTTCATGCCGACATGGCCGTAGGCTTCAACCAGCTTGACGAAATCGGGCAGCGAATCCATGTAGGAGTTCGAGTGACGACCTTCGTACTGCATGTCTTGCCATTGCTTGACCATGCCCAGCGAGCGGTTGTTGATGTTGATGATCTTCACCGGCAAGCCGTATTGCAGGCAGGTCGACAGCTCCTGGATGTTCATCTGGATCGACGCTTCGCCGGTGACACAGGCCACGATCGCATCCGGGAAGGCGAACTTGACGCCCATGGCTGCCGGCAGGCCGAAGCCCATGGTGCCGAGGCCACCCGAGTTGATCCACTGACGCGGACGGTCGTACTTGTAGTACAGGGCCGCGAACATCTGGTGCTGACCGACATCGGAGGTCACATAAGCCTTGCCGTCGGTGACCTTGTAGAGCATCTCCACGACTTGCTGCGGCTTCATTTCGCCGGGCTGGGCCGGTTCATAGCGCAGGCCGTGACGGGTGCGCCACTGGTTGATCTGTTCCCACCAGACTTTCAGCGCCTCCGCGTCGGGCTTGATCTCGGTTTCGGCCTTGATCTGCGCCAGCATGTCGGTGAGTACAGGCTCGACGGCACCAACAATGGGGATGTCCACGCGCACGGTCTTGGAAATCGCGGCCGGGTCGATGTCGATGTGGATGATCTTGGCGTTCGGGCAGAACTTGGCGGTGTTGTTGGTAACACGGTCATCGAAACGCGCACCGACGGCGAGGATGACATCGCTGTGATGCATGGCCATGTTGGCTTCGTAGGTGCCGTGCATGCCGAGCATGCCGATGAACTGCGGATCGCTGCCGGGATAGGCGCCGAGGCCCATCAGGGTGTTGGTGCAGGGATAGCCCAGCGTGCGCACCATCTCGGTGAGCAGATGCGAGGCGTTGCCCTGAACCACACCGCCGCCGGCATAGATCACCGGGCGCTTGGCGGCGAGCAGCTCATCCACCGCTTTCTTGATCTGACCGGCATGACCACGGCCCGGCGGCGTGTAGGAGCGCAGCTTGACCTTGGTCGGGTAGTCGTAGTCGAACTTCTCGTTCGGGTTGGTGCAATCCTTGGGGATGTCGATGACGACAGGGCCCGGACGGCCGGACGAGGCGATGTAGAACGCCTTTTTCACCACGCCTGGGATTTCCGAGGCATGGCGAATTTGGAAGCTGTGCTTCACGATCGGGCGGCTGACGCCGATCATGTCGGTTTCCTGGAAGGCATCTTCGCCGACGAGGTGCGACGGCACCTGACCGGAGATGACGACCATCGGGATGTTGTCCATGTAGGCCGTGGCAATCGGGGTCACCGTGTTGGTGGCACCGGGGCCGGAGGTCACGAGTACGCAGCCGACCTTGCCGGTGGCACGCGCGTAGCCGTCGGCGGCATGGCCTGCGGCCTGCTCATGACGGACGAGAATGTGCTTGACCTTGTCTTGCTGAAAGATGGCGTCGTAAATATGCAGCACGGCGCCACCGGGATAACCAAACAAAAATTCAACGCCTTCATCCGCGAGCGCGCGAATGAGCATTTCACCGCCAGATAACTGTTCCAAGATTCACCCTTTTCAAGCCGTTAAGTGAGAATGGCCGCGACCAAACCCCACGCTTAAGGCGCGGAATTCTAGCACGATCAAAAAGTCTCATGGGGGCTGATGCGGTGGCTCATCTGTCCCGTGGTCGGGACGGCGGCGTCTGGCGGCGGGTGCGCGCAGGAACCGTTGAGCGGGCGGGCGGCAGCGCTTGTAAGCGCGGCCGTAACAGACCGGAAACCGGTCTGGCGCCGTGTTGCCGAGGGTGTTCAGCGTAACGGCACCACCATGAAGCCGGCGATTTTTTATGCAGACGCGCCGGCTGTCAAGCCTTTTAAGCCACCAGCCACGAAAGTCGTTAATGCAGCCGCGCTTTGTGGCAGGTCAGACGACCATGTTCGGCGTCGACCTGGATGCTGTCGCCGGCCACAAAGTCGCCGCGCAGCAGGTGATCCGCCAGCACATTTTCCAGCTGCGACTGGATGGCGCGCTTCAGTGGTCGTGCGCCAAAAAGCGGGTCGAAGCCGACCGCGACCAGCTGCGCCATGGCGGCATCGCTCATGACCAGCTTGAGTTCGCGCTCGGCCAGGCGTTCACGCAGGCGGTTGAGCTGGATGTCGGCGATGAGACGGATCTGCGCTTCGGCCAGCGGGGCGAACACCACTGTTTCGTCGATGCGATTGATGAATTCCGGGCGGAAATGTCTGGCCACGGCCTCCAGAACCGCCGGGCGTACAGCCTCCAGCTCGCCGGCCTGTGTCAGCATTTGGATGGCATCGGCACCGAGATTCGAGGTCATGACGATCAGGCTGTTGCGAAAATCGACGGTGCGGCCCTGGCCATCGGTGAGACGGCCGTCTTCGAGCACCTGCAAGAGAATGTTGAAGACATCGGGATGCGCCTTCTCGATTTCGTCGAGCAAAATCACGCAATACGGGCGACGGCGCACAGCTTCGGTGAGCGTGCCACCCTCCTCGTAGCCAACATAGCCGGGCGGTGCACCGACCAGACGCGACACGCTGTGTTTTTCCATGAACTCGGACATGTCGATGCGCACCATGGCGTCGTCGCTGTCGAACATGAAGTTGGCGAGCGCCTTGCACAGCTCGGTCTTGCCGACGCCGGTGGGGCCGAGAAAAAGGAAGGAGCCGCTGGGCCGCGACGGATCGGTGAGGCCGGCGCGTGTACGGCGCACGGCGTGCGAGACGGCGGCAACGGCTTCGTCCTGCCCGACCACACGGGCGCTGAGTACGGACTCCATGCGCAGCAGCTTGTCGCGCTCGCCTTCCAGCATGCGCGCGACCGGGATGCCGGTGCTGCGCGCCACGACTTCGGCGATTTCAGTTTCGGTGACCTTGCTGCGCAGCAGCGTCGCCTCCGGCTGCTCGCCGGACTGCGCCTTGACGAGATTCTTTTCAAGCTCGGGAATGACGCCGTATTGCAGGCGCGACATCTTCTCCAGATCGCCCGTGCGTTTGGCGGCATCGAAATCCAGGCGCGCCTTTTCCAGCTGCTCCTTGATGTGCTGGGCACCGGCCACGGACGATTTTTCCGCGCGCCAGACCTCGTCGAAGCTGGCGTATTCCTGCTCCAGCTTGGCGATGTCGGCAGCGAGCTTGGTCAGGCGCTGCTTTGAGGCGGCGTCCTCCTCCGACTTCAGGGCCTCGCGCTCCATTTTCAGCTGGATGAGGCGGCGGTCGAGCTTGTCCATGACCTCTGGCTTGGAGTCCATCTCCAGTCGAATGCGGGCGGCGGCTTCGTCGATAAGGTCGATGGCCTTGTCCGGCAGCTTGCGGTCGGTGATGTAGCGATGCGACAAGCGCGCCGCCGCGATGATGGCCGGGTCGGTGATGTCGACGCCGTGGTGCAGCTCGTAGCGCTCCTTGAGGCCGCGCAGGATGGCGACCGTGTCTTCCACGCTCGGTTCATCGACCAGTACCTTCTGGAAGCGGCGCTCCAGCGCGGCATCCTTCTCGATGAACTGGCGATACTCGTCGAGCGTGGTGGCACCGACGCAGTGCAGGTCGCCGCGCGCGAGGGCGGGCTTAAGCATGTTGCCGGCGTCCATCGCGCCATCGGCCTTGCCGGCGCCGACCATGGTGTGAATTTCGTCGATGAACAGGATGACCTGCCCTTCCAGTTTGGCCAGCTCGCTGAGCACTGCTTTCAGGCGCTCTTCGAACTCGCCGCGATACTTGGCGCCGGCAATCAGCGCGGCCATGTCTAGCGACAGCACCTGTTTCGACTTCAAGCTGTCCGGCACTTCGCCATTGACGATGCGCTGCGCCAGCCCCTCGACAATGGCGGTCTTGCCGACGCCCGGCTCGCCGATCAGCACGGGGTTGTTCTTGGTGCGGCGCGACAGCACTTGCAGCGTGCGGCGAATTTCGTCATCGCGACCGATGACCGGATCAAGCTTGCCAGCAGCTGCGCGCGCGGTGAGGTCGATGGTGTATTTGTTCAGCGCCTGCCGTTGATCTTCGGCACCGGCAGATTGCACGGACTCGCCTCCTCGGGTGGTTTCCACGGCCTTGGCCACGGCAGCTCGGGTGACGCCGCAGCGCAGCAGCAGTTTGCCGGCGGCGGAATCGCTGTCGAACAGCGCCAGCAAGGCCCATTCGCTGGCGATGAAGCTGTCGTTTTTCTGCTGCGCGAGCTTATCGGCCAGGTTCAGCACCTTGACCAGCTCCGGATTCGGCACGACATCGCCGGTGTGGCGGATCATTCGCGGCAGGTCGGAGAGCGCGACTTCCAGCTCGGTTTGCACGCGTGCGACCGGCACACCGGCCTGGCGCAGCAGCGGTGCCATGACAGCATCCGACGGCTTCAGCCAAATCGCTAGCAGGTGCAAAGGATCGAGCTGATTATGGTCGCGGCTGATGGCCAGCGATTGGGCATCGCTCAATGCCGTTTGCAGTGCCGCGGTGAGTTTATCGAGACGCATGACAACCTCCTGAACATGTTGGGGTCAGACTCGAGGCAGAGTCTTTGCTTCATGTTCAAGAGATTGGGCAGTTCAGCGAGAAATCAAGTCAGCAGCCATCAAGTGGGAGCGTATTACTCGGACACGAGCGCACCGCGAACCCAGCGCAAGGTACAGGTCGCAATGTGACGGCCAAAGTGCTCGGCGGTGAGACGGTCGCCGGATGGTGGTGTGATATCAGCCGATTCGTTGTCGGACTGCGTCATCAGGCCGCTGTTGGCACCAAGACGGTTCAGGTCTTGTGGGCCGGTGCCGGTGGGCTGCAAGGGGAAGCTCAGCCAGTGCATGCCATGTTGGGCGGCAAAGGTCTGCAGCTGCTGCAGGGCCACCTGCTTGTCGCCGCTGAGCGCGCCGGAGTTGGTGAAGCCGGCGGCGAGCTTGTCTTGCCAGCCGAGCTGGAACCATATCTTCGAGGAGTCGTCCATGAACTGCTTGAAGGCGGCGGAGACGCTGCCCATGTAGGTAGGCGCGCCAAAGATCAGCGTTTCGGCCTTGGCCAAGACGGCCCAGTCCAGATCGGCGACCGACATCAGCACGGGTTCGATGCCGGGCACGCTGGCCGCACCTTTGACGATGTGTTGCGCCACTTGCTCGGTGTGGCCGTAACCACTGTGGTAAATCACGACGATTTGCGTCATGCGGGCCTCGCTGGGGATGTCATTGGCGACATCCAGATCACGCTGGCCATGCGTCCGGTACGGCCATCGCGACGATACGAATAAAACGACGCGGATTCCGTCATCGTGCAGTGTGTGCCGCCGCTGACTTGCGTCACGCCGACGCGAGCCAGTCGTTGCCGGGCCAGCAGATAAAGGTCGCCGAGCCAGTGGCCGGGCTTGTTGGGCACCGGTACGAAGGCCAGTTCAGCCTGCGCATCAATGCTCATGAAAGCGGCTCTGACTTCATCGCCCACTTCAAAAGCGGCCGGACCGATGGCCGGGCCTAGCCAGGCCATGACTTCAACAGAAGCAGCGGACGCGGCAAACTCTGCCACCGTCGCCTCCAGAACGCCATCGCACAAACCGCGCCAGCCGGCATGTGCGACCGCGACGCGCGAACCTTGTCGATCCGTGAAGAAAACCGGCAGGCAATCGGCCGTCATGACGGTGATGGGCACGCCGGACTGCGTGGTCGTGGCGGCATCAGCTTCGGGAATCCACTCGGCGCGCTCAGCGGGGTCTGTTGGCGGGGTGATGACGCGGACGCCGTGAACCTGTTTCAGCCATTGCGGCGACTGCGCGGGCGCAATCCGGTTCAGGGCATCGGCCAGCGCGCTGCGGTTGCCGGCCACATGCGCGGGATCATCGCCCACATGATCGCCGAGGTTGAGCGAATTGAACGGTTCGGCACTGATGCCGCCGGCCCGTGTGGTGACCAGCGCATGCACATGCGCCGGCGCAGGCCAGTCGGGGCGCAGGCAGTGGCTCAGCAGACCTTCTGCAGACATGGCTTTGCCTCCGGGATCAAGTCGCAGCGGGTTGTGCATCGGCCTTGATGGCATCAAGCAGGGACACAAAATCCGCCGGCAGTTCGCACTCCCACAGGCAGCTTTCACCGGTGCCCGGATGCACCAAACCCAGACGGCGGGCATGCAGGGCCTGTCGTGTGAAGGTCTTGAGCTTTTCGTTAAGCTCGAACGATGCGCCTTTGGGAAAACGCAGACGGGCATAGACAGGGTCGCCGACCAGCGGAAAACCGATGTGCGCCAAATGCACGCGAATCTGGTGAGTGCGGCCGGTTTCGAGCTGCACGCGCACATGGGTGTGATTGGGGAAGCGCTGCAGGATGCGGTAATGCGTGACCGCCGGACGGCCGCCGGCGACCACGGCCATCTTCACGCGATCATGCGGATGACGGTCAATCGGCGCTTCCACCGTGCCGCCAGCGGTCATGTTGCCGTAGCTCACGGCCTCGTATTCGCGATAGACGCGCTTGTCGGACAGCTGCGCGACCAGACTGGTGTGCGCCGTCAAAGTTTTCGCCACCACCATCAGGCCGGTGGTATCGCGATCCAGCCGATGCACGATGCCGGCACGCGGCAATTGCGATAGCGAGGGTTCGTGATGCAGCAGCGCATTCATCAGCGTGCCCTGCGAATTGCCCGCCCCCGGATGCACAACCAGCCCGGCGGGTTTGTTCAGCACCAGCAGCTGGTCGTCTTCATGCACGATGTCCAGCGGGATGTCTTCGGCCAGCGCCACAGTCTCGTCTTCGATGATGACAGCGACCACCAACGACTCGCCGCCCATGACTTTTTCTTTCGGCTTGGCTTGCTCGCCATCCAGCGTTAGGGTGCCTTCCTGGATCCATTGCTTCAGGCGTTCACGCGAATAAGCGGGAAACAACTGGGCCGCAGCCTGGTCAAGTCGGCTCCCGGCTAATTCGGGCGTGACGGTGGCTTGCAGGGAAATCGCTTCAGACATGGTTTGGCGGGCTCGTCGAGCTGGTGTTTAATAGGCGGCATTGTACTCGCGCACCACGCTCGGTGCTCATTGTTGGAAGAATCCATGAAAATGCTGATCGCTCGCCCGCTGTTGCTCATCCTGCCGCTGGCCTTGACGGCCTGCGCCGTCACCCCGAAAGCCACGGTTAAGTCGGAGGCCCAGTATTATCAGGAAGCCAATACTTCGCTGAAGTCGGGCAACTATACCGGCGCAGTCACGGCCTACGAGGCGCTGGAATCGCAGTATCCGGTCGGCAATTACACCGAGCAGGCCCAGCTGGAAGTCATCTACGGCAAGCTCATGCAGGCCGACTACAGCGCTGCCATTGCAGCGGCTGACCGCTACCTGCGCCTGCACCCGGAGTCGGCTCGCTTGGACTATGTGCTGTATCTGCGCGGCATCGCCAACTACAACGCCGACCAGGACGGCCTGCTCAAGCGCCTGCCTATCGACATGGCGCATCGTGATCTGGGCCAGGCCAAGATCGCCTTCGATGACTTCCGCCAGCTGCTCACGCGCTACCCGGACAGCCCCTATGTGGCCGATGCCCGCCAGCGCATGATCTATCTGCGCAACCAGCTGGCCGAAGCCGAGCTGCATGTGGCGCGCTACTACCAAATGCGCGGTGCGCTGGTGGCCGTGATCAATCGCGCACGCTGGGTTGTGGAAAACTACCCGGAAAGCAGCGCCGTGCCGGAGGCATTGCAATTGCTTGCCGACAACTACCAGAAGCTGGGCATGACCGATCTGGCCAAGCAGACCCGCGAGCTGCTGGCCGCCAACACCCCCGCTCAATCGTCCGCGCGCAACTGACGCTGCCGTACTCGCTGGCGATAGCCCACCGGCACCACCACTTTCGTGGCTTGGCTGTCGGCGGCGCTGATGCCCGACCAACGCAGTTCACCCTCAGCACTTATCAGCGGATCACCCACGGCGTTGGCCGTAGCAGGCAAACTGGTTTCGGTTGCCGCTGATGTGCTGCCGGACGACGCACTGCCAGCACGCCAGGGCCAGCGATAAAGTCTGGCCTGCCAAGCCCACGCCGGGCATTCCCCATTGGCGGATGCCGGCACTTCGCCCGCCAGAATCAGCTGCTGATCCAGCCAGCGCGGCGGCTGGGCAATCAGCTCCGTGGCTGCCAATGTTCGTCGCCAACCTGCTGCATGCGTTGGCGGTTGTGCGCCTGAATTCCACAACGGCAAATCACTCGCCGTGATGAGCGCGGTATTGCTATCCAGAAACGCCATGACTGATGCAGGTCTGGCCGCGCCTGATGACATCGTAGCTGCGCCCGCCAGCGCGAGAGCGGGATAGCGCCGACCTTGATTGTCACGCAACCAAGCCACGGATGGCGGATAAGGATAAAGCGTGCCCGTCGCCGAGAAATCAGCTATTCGGCTCAAGCTGACCTGAATTGCGCTGGGCTGCGTCGGCTTGGCAGCAATACGCAACCGCCAGACTCCGCCCAGCTCATCGACACCATAGGCGAGCAGCGCGCCATCGGCAGCCGCCATGGTGCGCCAGGCGGCCAGCCAGCCACGAGTCAACTCAGGTTTCTCATATTGCGAGTCTGCGCTACTGCCCGCCTGCCACAGCACATCGCCGGAACGGCCATCGAGAATGAGCAGCTTGATGCTCGATGCCGGGTCGGCGGCGCTGAGCAGCAAGAGCGGCTGATGCAGGCCGGAACTCAGCGTCAGTGGCAGCAGTGAAAGACTGCCCCAGACCTTTGCTTGTGCTGGATGCGCGCTGCTGCCGATCGGCAGAAAACCGCTCCGTGGATGCTCAGGCTGGGTCAGATCCAGCGCCACCAACTGCCGATCGACGAGGCCGTAAAGCCAGCGCTGACCATTGCTATCCAGGCCTGTTGCAGCTTGCGCATTAGGGCTGTCAGGCCAGTACGCCCAATCATTTTCGCTGACCGCGTATTGATGATCAGCCGTGTTGATATCGAGTGCGGCATCCTGCATCAGATTGGCCCACAACGATGCACTCTGGCTTGGCCGCCACGCCCAGAGCCAGTGCCCATCATTGCTATCCTGCAGCTGCACGCTGCCGTCGCTGCTAACCCAGAGCAGATACCCTTGACGACCGGTGGCGGTGGCTGCGCTGGGGCCGGCATCGAGAGAGCGACTAAAGCCGCGCAAGAATTCTGTTGGTGGCGCAGCTGCATGACTTTGCCAGTCAGGATGACCTTGCGCGAATGCCGGCCAGCGCTCACTTAATGGCTGCAATGGCTGGCCGCTGGCAGTGTCTGTGAACCAAGATGCCAGCGGTACGGGCAAACTTTTCAGGGTGGGCGCCGGCGCAAGTTCGCAGGCCGATGAAGTTCGACAAGGATGAAATTCCGTACCGCCGGGCCAGGCTCGACGGCCGGCAACCGGCTGATGCCAGTCGCGATCAAGACCCAGCAAATCGCTACCTACCATCCGAGCCTTTTGATGTGACACGACGGGCGCTGCACCAAGTTGCCGATCACGCCAGCGCTCCAGTGCAGAGATCATGTCGGGCTGCGCTGGCGTGACAGACAGCACAGGCTGTTGGGCGCATGCGCTATGCGAAGCTAATATCTGCTGTGTCAGCTGCTGTAGGGCGGCGTCATTGGCGGGCAGCTGCACGCCTTCGCCGGCCAGCAGCCCATGCAACTGGCGCAGCCATTGCTCCCGGCCCGTGCGCTGCCCGCCCTCATCACGCCAAGTGATGTTGACTTTTGCCGGCGATGAAACCTGCCACGATGCCCATGCGCCCTGCTGATCGACCGTCTGCGCCTCCAGCAAAATTCGCCAGGGCCAGGGCGGAATCTGCCCAGCATGGCCGGCTCGTTGCCAGGCCGTTATCGCACTGTGGAGCAGCAGGCGGGCTGACGGGCCGGACGATTCGGAGCGCACTTGCGGCGGCGGCAAGTCCTGCTCAAAGCCATCGGCAAATTGCAATCGAAGCACGGGCCAATGGGCGGGTGGGATACGCAGCGGCAAGTCCAGAGACAGCTCGGCGATGCCGACAGGTGCATCGGGCATGGGCCAGCGCAAAATCAGTGATTGCTGCTGACCCAAGGGCCAGCGTTGGGCGTCGCTCGCTTGCGCTACTGTGTTGCGGATAAGACTGAGTTGGCGCGAAACAGTCTGGCTGGGCCAGTTCGCGAGCACATCCAAAGGACGGCTGGGATGCAGCACCTCGGCAGCGGCTCCGGCCTGTGTGACGGCCAGCAGGCCAAGCGCGACACCGCCCGATGGCAAGGCTCGCTGCGCCGGCCACGGGCTGGTGACTTCGCGCGCGAGGTCGTCGATCAAGCGGCTGAGAGGCTGGGTATCGGCGGTGACGGGATCGGCTTGCGTGTCTAGCGCTAGCCAGAGCGAGGGAGAAAAAACGGGTGGCTGAGCAAAGCGCGACAACGGCAGCAAAGGCTCCGCCTCCGCAGTCAGGCAGAGCAGCCACAAAAGCATGAGTTTGCTTGCACGAAAGAACATCTGGCCTCCTCCTTGAGACTCGCTGTTCTGTAAAGCTAGACCACGATGGTGCGTTTCGCTAGGCGAGTAATCGTTTATTTACGCGCCGATCTTCCAGCCATTCACGATCGGATAACGACGATCCTTGCCGAAGCCACGCTGGGTGATACGCGGGCCAGTAGCCGCCTGCCGGCGCTTGTACTCGTTGATGTCCACCAGCCTGAGCACGCGCAGCACCGTCTCGCGGTCGAAACCGGCGGCGATGATGGCCTCGGCGCTTTCATCGCACTCCACATAACGGCGCAGGATCTCGTCCAGCACCGGGTATGGCGGCAGCGAATCTTCGTCCTTTTGATCCGGGGCCAGCTCGGCGGACGGCGGCCGATCAATCACGCGCTGCGGGATCGGCGGATGCGCCGGCGACTGCGCGTTGCGCCATTCGCAGAGCCTGAATACCAGCGTTTTCGGCACATCCTTGAGCACATCGAAGCCGCCCGCCATGTCGCCATAGAGCGTGGCATAACCCACCGACATCTCGGATTTGTTGCCGGTGGTGAGCACCAAATAGCCGAGCTTGTTGGAGATGGCCATGAGCAACACGCCGCGCGAACGCGCCTGCAGATTCTCTTCGGTCTTATCGGCGGCCATACCGGCGAAAGTATCCACCAGCGTGGCGCTGAATGCCTCGACCATCGGCGCGATGCTGAGCACGGAATAATGCACGCCCAGCGTCTTCGCCTCCTCCTCGGCATCGTCCAAGCTGATCTGGGCCGTGTAGCGATAGGGCATCATGACCGCGCGCACGCGTTCGGCACCGAGCGCATCGACCGCAACCGCCAGCGTCAGCGCCGAATCGATACCGCCCGACAACCCGAGCACGATGCCCTTGAAGCCGCACTTGTTGGTGTAGTCGCGCACCGCCAGCACCAGCGCCTGATAGACCGAGGCTTCCAGCGATGGCATCGGCTCCTGCTGCGCAGGCAGGAAGCGCTGCGTGGCGGCATCGAAATCGACGCAATACAGACCGGCTTCGAACCACGGCGCTTGTAGGGCCGGCGTGCCATCGGCCTGGAGCACGAACGAGCCGCCATCAAAGATCAGCTCATCCTGCCCGCCGACGAGGTTGCAATAGACCACCGGCAGCGCGGTTTCGCGGCAGCGCTCGGCCACCACAGCCTGGCGCTCGCTGGCCTTGCCGGCGTGAAACGGCGAGGCATTCAGATTCAGGATCAGCTCGGCACCGGCGGCTTTGGCGGCCTGAGCCGGAGCCACATGCCAGATGTCTTCGCAGATGGTCAGCGCCAGGCGCAGGCCGTTCTGCTCGAACACCACGGCATCGTGACCGGGGACGAAATAGCGTCGCTCATCGAACACCTGATTATTCGGCAGCTGCTGCTTGGCATAGCGCGCCAGCACAATGCCGTCACGCAGCGCCCAGGCGGCATTGCGCAGGCCATCCGCATGCGTCTCCGGCAAGCCAAACACCAGCGTGATACCGCGCACCGCGCTCAGCAGCGCCAGCGCCTGCTCCACACGCAGCGCCAGACTCGGGCGCAGCAGCAAATCCTCGGGCGGATAGCCAGTCAGGCTCAGCTCGGGAAAAACGATGACATCGGCGCGATGCTGGTCGCGCGCCAACTCGGCGGAGCGGATGAGCTGCGCGGTATTGCCGGGAATATCACCGACCAAGAGGTTGAGCTGAGCAAGAGCAATGCGTACGGACATGTTTTTAGCTTGCAGTCGTGTGGAAGTTGCCTAGGATAGTCGAGGTCTGGTTCAAGCTGAAGGAAACACTGATGGCGATCGTGATTCGTATCCTGATTTTTGCGGCGCTGGCCTGGTTCGGCTACCGCCTTGTCCGTCAATATCTTGATAAAAAGGCACTGCCGCCCACACAAGGCAACGACACCTCAGCGCCACAGCCGATGCTGGCCTGCGCCTATTGCAGCGTGCACATTCCGGTGGGCGAAAGCACGCAATCACGCGGCAAGGTGTTTTGCTGCGAGGCGCATCGCGACAGCTATTTCCGCGAAAACCCACCCAGCGAATAGCGCGCCAATTTGGCCTCGTTCGCTATTGGAGCAGCTGATACGGCGCGGCGTCCATGACGGGCGACCGCTTGAGCAGCTGATCGCAAAGCAGCCGTGCTGATGCCGGCGCCAGCACCAAGCCATTGCGGAACTGCCCGGCATTGACCCACAGGCCGGGCTGATCCGGCACCTCACCAATAAACGGAATGCCATTGGGCGAGCTCGGTCGCAGCCCGGCCCATTGCGCCACACAATCGGCATCGGCCAAGGCTGGCCATAGCGAGATCGCCGCTGCACGCAACTTGTCATGCGCCGTTTCCGTGACGGACTTGTCGAAACCGGTGTCTTCCAGCGTCGAACCGCACAGCACTAAGCCATCGCGCCGTGGAATCACATAGTGGCCGTTGCGCAGAATCATGGTGGTCAGCGCGCCGGGAGCAAGCTGGTAGAGCTGCATCTGGCCCTTGATCGGGCGCACCGGCAGGCTCAGGCCGAGGTCACGCAACAGGTTTTGTGTCCACGCGCCGCTGGTGAGCACAACGGCATCGGCAGCCAGAATTTCACCCGAAGCCAGCTGAATCTGCGGCGACGGCTGGCTGCGCACCTGCACCACTTCCGCCTGCTCTCGCAGCGTGACACTCGGCATTTGCGCCAAGGCCGCGCGCAAGGCTTTCAGCAAGCGCGGGTTTCGTACCTGCGCCACCTCAGGCAGAAACAAGCCCTGCGATACATCGGCGGCCAATCCCGGCCATTGCTGATTCAACGCCTGCTGCTGCCAGGATGAGCAGTAAACACCTTGCTGCTGCGCCCAGGCTTGTGCGTCGCGAGCATCGGGCGCATCCAGAAACAGCAGGCCGCTGGTCGTCAGCTCGGGATCGATACCGGTTTCGGCAATCAAAGCCTCGGTGAGCGCGGGATACGCCGCCTGCGCCCAGCGCGCCAAGGCCGTGACTGCTGGCGGATAGCGCCACGGATACAGCGGCGAGACAATGCCGCCGCCCGCCCACGACGCTTCCTGGCCAATCCGGCCTCGCTCGACCAGCACCACTTCTGCGCCGGCCTGCGCCAAAGCCCGCGTTGTCAGCAAGCCATTGATGCCGCCGCCTACCACCAAAACCCGCATCGTCGTGAGTCCCATTTATGAATTTGGCTGATTGCCAGCACACACCGCACGCGCCGCCGCCAGGGTTGCCGCCGAGCTGGCCGGCTGCACCAGCCGCACTCGCCCGGACTTGCTCAGCACCCACTGGCGCAAGGCAGAATCCTGCGCTTTCGGAGCGCACAGGGTCAATGTGCCATTGGATATCGCGGCATCGCCCAAATCAGACCATATGATGCCGGTGCCCGGCCGAAAACCTTTCCAGACCAAACGCCAGTGCTGCGGAATAGCTGGGCCGAAGCTCATGCGCGGCTCTGTCGGCTGGCGCATGCCATCGCTATTGGTATCGGCAAAGGCCAACCACCGGCCTGTCCAGACGCTTTGGCAACTGCTGGCATTGAGCGATGCGCACAGTGTCCACGATTGCACATCGCTCAAAGCCCGTTGACGCAAGCGAGCCAGACTGAGCGACCATTGCAGGCCGAGCTGACGCGCGGTGCTGGCTTGCTGCCAGCTAGTCCAGCCCTGCAAGGCATAAATCAGCATCAATACGCTCAAGGCAACGACGACCAGCTGCTCGATGAGCAGAAAACCGCGTGGCGGCATCTTCATGGTGCCACCTGCTGATAGCGCTGCCACAGACCTCGCGCAGCCTGGCCGCCACGCCCAGCCACAACAACCTCCAATTGCCAATTTTGCGCTTGCAAGGTCGGAAATGCGGCTATATCGCTGCCTTCCTCGGCAAAGGCAGGATCGTCCGTGATGCGCGTCAAGCGCCACTGCCACTCACCTGACGGTCGCTGCGGGGCTAGTAGCGGCTGACTTGGCGCAGAGCAGGTCTGGCTGATGGCGACATAACTGGCGTGCTCATCGTCGCGACCGCCCTGCCCGCAACCTTGGCGTACGGAGTCGCTGGCCGGATGCCACAGCTCATTAACAGCGGCCGAGCGCGCAGGCGTTGGCAATTGGCTGACTTGCCGAGCAATCACCTGAAGGCGCTGCTCCTGTTGCAGCTTCTGTTCAAGCAGCCCCACAGAAATGCCCTCGTGCGCCGCCAGCTGCAAACTGCTCAAGGCCAGCTCGGTGAGGACGCCGAGCATAACCAGCAAGCCCCAAAGCACTTGCCCCCGTTGGTGTGCGCGCTCTTGAAAAAAGTGCTCAGCCATTGGGCAGCTCCATCGTCTGACTGAACGCCGCATGAGCACGCTTATCAGTCACGGCAACCAAGCTCAATCCCAACCAGTCCGGCGGTGGCTGCCAGCGTCGCTTGTGTGGCAAAGATTCACTGCCATGCAGCAACACGCCAACGCTCAGACTGAGTACACGCGTTGTCGGTGACATACCGCTCAGCACGGTGGCATCCACATACTGACTGGACTGACCCGTTGCTGCCGGCACGCCATAAAGCACTTGCAGGCTGTCGATATCGGCAAGCAAAGCCGCACCGGCATCGCCCAAGCGGCTGCAACCGTCGGCATTACACTGACCGGCATCGCAAGCAAGCACCCAGCCGGCCGAGCTGCTGTCGGCACGCATGAAATAGCGCTCGACCAGTACATTGCCAGCCAGCACGCGCGTGCCTTCGCAGTCGAGTACATCCTGATCAAGCAGGCGCTGCATGGTCAGCTGATCGCTGGCCGGCTTGCCGACACCAAGATTGTTTTCGCTATGCCAAGCGCTCAACCTCGGATCATCCAACGCTAGCGGATGCACTGCGCCAAAACCCGCCATCTCGGCACTCAGACTAATCCGCTGCAACAGCCATACGCCGGCATTGGCCATTTGCAAAGGCTGCCGTTGTGATATCGCGAGCTGCCAGCTGCTGCTTAGCCAAGCCAGCGCTGCCATCAGGATCAGCAGGCCCAGCGCACTCGCCAGCAGCCACTCCGCCAGTGCCATGCCGCGCTGCACATAAGCCTGACTTCGCTTCAGGGTCGCAACCGTCATGGCAACACCAGCCGCGTACATTGCGCGCCAGGCCAGCGCTGGCCACTGGCATCCAGGCAGCTGCCTTCAGGCCCGGAACTAGCCTCGGTTCCGGCCCAAGCCACCAGCAGACAATTCGCAGGCGCATCCGTACACGGCTCGAAATGCCACTGCGGACGCACCAGCTTTTGTTGCAACTGCATCGCCAACGCCGAAATATCGGCTTGTGCACGCGCCACTGGCGTGCAGGTTTGCCACTGGCAAGCATCAACAGAAGGGCTTTGAGGAAGTGACTGCGCCAAGGCAAGGCGATAGGCGGATTCGCCGGAAGGGTTCAGCCGCCAGCGCACAGCGAAGTCTTGCAGCGCCATGACGGCATGCTGGCGAGAGGCTGCGCTGTGCTGTAAGTGACGCGCCTGCCAATGCGCCGCGAGCAGGCCATTCAGGGCCACACCCAACAAAGCCAGCGCGATCAGTGCCTCAGGCAGGCCGATGCCTCGTATACCAATGCCGCGCATTGAAATGTATCGCCGCCATCCTTGACCCGCGTCATCCATGACCACTCCCCAGCACAGACCTCCTGTCTGTGCTTAAAAGCTAGGACGACTTTCGCCATTCCGCTACCACGGGCGACGAATGGTGCGACCAACGGCAAGTCGCCACGCCACGAGCAAGCCCGGCTTACACCGCTTTGACGGGAATGCGCAGCTCTTTCGGCATGGAGAAAACGATGTGCTCCGGGCGGCCCGCCAGTTCTTCCGGGGCATTGCCGCCCCAGTCGCTGAGGCGCTGGATAACCTGTGCGATCAGCACTTCCGGGGCCGAAGCACCGGCCGTGACACCGACCGCCTGAGCATTTTGCAGCCAGGCTTTTTCGATCTGATCGGCGTTGTCGATGAGGTAGGCCTGGGCGCCGATACGCTCGGCCAGCTCACGCAGGCGATTGGAGTTCGACGAGTTCGGTGAGCCCACCACGAGCACGACCTGGCACTGCTCGGCCAGCGTCTTCACGGCATCCTGACGATTCTGTGTGGCGTAGCAGATGTCGTCCTTGCGCGGGCCCTGAATGGCCGGAAACTTGGCGCGCAGGGCGTCGATAACGCGCGCGGTATCGTCTACCGACAGCGTGGTCTGCGTAACAAAGGCCAGATTCTCTGGGTTGCGCACGACCAGCTGGGCCACATCAGCCTCATCTTCCACGAGGTAGATATCGCCACCGTAATGGCGCTCGTACTGACCCATGGTGCCTTCCACTTCCGGGTGACCTTCGTGGCCGATGAGGATGGCTTCGGTGCCGCTGCGAGCGTAACGCGCGACTTCCATGTGCACCTTGGTGACCAGCGGGCAGGTCGCGTCGAAGACTTTCAAGCCACGCGCAGCGGCCTCGCTCTGCACAGTCTTCGATACGCCATGCGCGGAGAAGATGACGATGGCATCGTCGGGCACCTGATCCAGCTCATCGACAAAGACCGCGCCGCGATTGCGCAGGTCATCGACCACGAATTTGTTGTGCACGACCTCGTGGCGGACATAGATCGGGCGGCCGAAAACCTCCAGCGCCCGATTCACGATTTCGATGGCTCGATCAACGCCGGCACAGAAGCCACGCGGATTGGCAAGTTTGATGTCCATGACCGGCTCCCTCTAATTCAGTTCAGCGTGACGGCGCTGGCATCAGCATCCATCACGCGCAGGATATCGACGCTGAATACCAGCTCGCGCCCGGCCAGCGGATGGTTGAAATCCACCACCACGATGCCTTCCGGCAAATCCTTGATGATGCCCGGCAGCTCAGCGCCGCTGGCATCGGCAAAATGCATGACCATGCCCGGCTCCAGCAGCTGCTCGCCGAACTGGTGGCGCGGAAAATGCTGCACGCTGTCTTCGTTCCACTCGCCAAAACCATTAGCGATGACAAATCGGCCCTGCTCACCGGCCTTCATGCCCTCGATGGCCGCCTCAAATGCCGGCAACAAGCTGCCGTCGCCAAACACCAGCGTCGGCGGCTCGTTGCGCTCATGAGTGCTGTCGAGCGGCTCGCCCGAACTCAGCGCTACGGAAAAATGCAAGCTCACGCGCTTGCCCGGCCCTACTGCGTTCATGACTTGCTCTCGCGTCGCGCTTCCAGAAACAGACTGTCGATGACCAACATGATGGCACCGACGGTAATGCCGCAATCGGCAATATTGAACGCTGGGAAGTTCCAGCCCGCCCAATGCACATGAATAAAGTCAACGACATAGCCTTGCAGGGCGCGATCGTAGAGATTGCCCCAGGCACCGCCGAGCAGCAACACGATGGCCAGCGGCAGCCAGCGTGAGCCGGAAGGCAAACGCTTCAGCCAAATCAGCAGGAAAATGCTGACCAGCACGCCAACAGTGACAAAGAACCAGCGCTGCCAGCCACCGGCATCGTGCAGAAAGCTGAATGCGGCACCGGTATTGTGTGCCAGCGTCCAGTTCAGCCACGGCTGCACGAAGCGCGGCCAGCCGTAGACCAACGATTCGGTAGCCCAGACCTTGGTGAAGTAGTCAGCGATGAATACAGCCACGGCGATCCACAGCCAGCCCCAGGGGGCAGCAATCAATTTACGCATGGCAGCGCACCTCGCCCGAACCAACAACATTGGCGACGCAGCGCGCGCAGATTTCCGGGTGCTCAGCATGACTGCCGACATCGGCACGGTAATGCCAGCAACGGGCGCACTTAGTATGCGCCGACGCCAGCACAGCCACACGCAAGCCCTCCACATCCGTGGCCACACCGCCATCTTCAGCCAGCGCGCGCAGACGCACGGCTGAGGTGATGAGCACGAAGCGCAGCTCATCGCCCAGTGGTGTCAGCAAGTCCTTTAGCGCTGGCGTCACAAACAGCTCGACCTCGGCAGACAGCCCCGAGCCGACTTCCTTGCGATTACGCGCCTCTTCGATCTGCTTGTTCACCGCCGATTTCACCGCCAGCACCTGCGTCCAGTAATCGCGCATGAGCAGCGGCTGATCTTCCGGCAGACGCGCCAGGCCGGTGTACCACTCAGCCAGAAACACCGAGCCGACGCGCTCACCCGGCAGCACTTCCCAGATTTCCTCGGCCGTAAAGCTGAGGATGGGCGCCGCCCAGCGCACGAACGCCTCGGCGATGTGCCAGAGCGCGGTCTGCACCGAGCGCCGCGCCAGCGACTGCGCCTGCGTGGTGTACTGACGATCCTTGATGATGTCGAGGTAGAAGCCGCCGAGCTCGACCACGCAGAAGTTATGCAGCTTGTGATAGATCTGGTGGAACTGCAGATCGTCGTAGGCCACGCGGATGTCGTCCTGCAGACGCGCGGCGGCGTCCACCACCCAGCGATCCAGCGCCAGCATGTCGGCGGCCGGCACGGCATCGCGCACCGGGTCGAAGCCGTTTAGGTTCGACAGCAGGAATCGCAGCGTGTTGCGGATGCGACGGTAGCTGTCGGACATGCGCGTGAGAATTTCGTCGCTGACCGACATCTCGCCGCGATAATCGGTGGCCGAGACCCAGAGACGGATGATGTCGGCACCGAGAGTCTGCATGACCTTCTGTGGCGCGACGACATTGCCCACCGACTTCGACATCTTGCGGCCCTGGCCATCCACCGTGAAACCATGCGTGAGCACGGTCTTGAACGGGGCCGAGCCGTTGGCACCCACCGCCGTCAGCAGCGATGACTGGAACCAGCCGCGATGCTGGTCCGAACCTTCCAGGTACAGATCGGCCGGATACTGCAGGCCGTCGAAACGCTTGAGCACGCAGGCGTGGGTGACGCCGGAGTCGAACCAGACATCGAGCGTGTCGGTGGCCTTGTCGTACTGATCGGCCTCATCACCCAAAAGCTCGCTGGCGGCCAGTGAGAACCACGCCTCGATGCCTTCGGCCTCGACGCGCAGCGCGACCTGCTCGATCAGCTCGGCCGTGCGCGGATGCAGCTCGCCGGTTTCCTTGTGCACGAACAGCGTGATCGGCACGCCCCAGGTACGCTGACGCGAGATACACCAGTCCGGGCGGCCGGCGACCATGCCTTCGATACGCGCCTGACCCCAGTCCGGCAGCCACTGTACCTGCTTGATCGCTTCCAGTGCGGTATCGCGCAGACCGTTCTGGGTCATGCTGATGAACCACTGCGGCGTAGCGCGGAAGATGATCGGCGTCTTGTGGCGCCAGCAGTGCGGATAGCTGTGCTGGATCTTCTTGTAGCAGAGCAGCGCGAACGAACCATCGGCGCGCGGCTCACGCAGGGCGTCGAGGATGGCATCGTTGGCCTTGTTCACATGCAGGCCGGCAAAGCGCGGCGTGCTCGGCAGGAACACGCCGTTGCCATCAACTGGGTTGTCCACCGGCAGGCCGTAGACGCGACCAATGACAAAGTCGTCCTGACCGTGACCGGGCGCGGTATGCACAGCGCCGGTGCCGGCATCGGCCGTGACATGCTCGCCGACAATCACCGGCACCACGCGCTCATAGAACGGATGCTGTAATTGCAGACCTTCCAGCGCCTGGCCGGCGAATGTCGCCAGCACTTCGGCATCGCTGCCTTCATAGCGAGCGATGGCTGCTTCCCACAGCGACTCGGCGAGCACGAGATGACGCACGCCGCGCACGCCTTCACCAGCGGGAACACTCACGCGCACCAGCACATAAGCCAGCTCAGGATGCAGCGACACCGCTTGGTTGGCCGGCAGCGTCCACGGCGTCGTGGTCCAGATCACCAGTTCGGCGGTCGGCACGGCTTTGCCAAGCGCAGCAACGCCAACGCGCGTCGAAAAATCACCAGCATCCACCACCGCAAAACCGACATCAATCGCCGCCGATGTCTTGTCCTGATATTCCACTTCCGCCTCGGCCAGTGCTGACGCACAGTCCATGCACCAGTGCACCGGCTTCAAACCCTTGTGCAGATGGCCGTTGCCGGCGATCTGGCCGAGCACGCGGATGATGTCGGCTTCCTGCGTGTAATTCATCGTCAGATAGGGATTTTCCCAATCGCCAAACACGCCCAGACGCTGAAAATCGACCGACTGACGCGCAACCTGCGAGGCGGCATATTCGCGGCACTTTTCGCGGAACTCTTTCGCGCTGACCTTCACACCCGGCTTGCCGACCTGCTTCTCCACATTGAGCTCAATGGGCAGACCATGACAATCCCAGCCCGGCACATAGGGCGCATCAAAGCCGCTCATCGTCTTCGCTTTCACGATGATGTCTTTCAGAATCTTGTTCACGGCGTGACCGATGTGGATGTCGCCGTTCGCATACGGCGGGCCATCATGCAGGATGAACTTCGGCGCGCCGGCCCGTGCGGCACGAATCTGCGCATACAGCTGCTTTTCGCGCCAGGCCTCGACGCGCGCCGGTTCGCGCGTGGCCAGGCTGGCCTTCATGGCAAAGTCGGTTTCCGGCAGGTTCAGCGTGTTCTTGTAATCCATAAAGCGCTCGTTACACCGCAAAGTAGTCATGGCCAGCGGCAACATCTGCCTCGATAGCCGTTTTCAGCGCATCCAGAGATGGAAAGCGCTGTTCATCACGCAGCTTGTGGCGAAACACCACGCGCAGGCGGCGACCGTAAAGATCGCCGCTGAAATTCAGCAAAAAACTTTCGCAGCGCGCCTGCACGCCCTGCACGGTCGGTCGCGACCCCACATTGGCCACGGCCGGCCAGGCGCGTTCCGGCGCAGCGACATCGGCCCCGAAAACCTCGACCGCGAAGACGCCGCGCAGAGGCAGAACCTGCCGGTGCATGAGCAAATTCGCCGTAGGCAGGCCCAGTGTGCGGCCGAGCTTGTCGCCGTGCACCACATGACCAGCGACGGCAAACGGCCGGCCGGTCAGCGCTTCGGCCAACGCGAAATCAGCCGCTGCCACCGCCGCGCGCAGGCGTGTGCTGCTGACGCGCTCATCGGCCACCGTCACCGTCGGCATCTGCCCGACGCTAAAGCCCTGCTGCTGGCCACGAGCGGTGAGCAAGGCATGATCGCCGCTACGATCGCAGCCAAAGCGGAAGTCATCGCCGACCAGCACATGGCGTGCGCCCAGCGCGGCCACCAGCAGCTCATCAATAAAGCCGCTGGCCGTGTAGGCCCGAAAACGCGCATCAAAACGCACCAGCAGCACGCGATCCGCACCCGCCTCGGCCAGTGCCTCGACCTTGTCGCGCCAGGTCATCAGCCGCGCCGGCGCATCGCGCCCTGCCGCCTCGGCAAAGAACTCCTGCGGCTGCGGCTCGAAGCACATCACCAAGGCCGGCACACCGAGGGCATCGGCACGCTGCTTGAGCGCCGCGACCATGGCCCGATGGCCGAGATGCACGCCATCAAAATTGCCGATGGTGACGGCATTGCCCCGATGCTCGGGGCGCAAATTGTGCAATCCGCGAATCAGTTGCATGGGAGCAAACTCGTCAAGGCATCACCGGATGAAAGCGCCGCAGTCTATAAAGCAGCGCAGTATAAAGGATGCGCATCAGTGATGGCGCAGCTCGCGTGGCCGGAAACCCACGGCCAGCAGTGCCACGCCATAGCTGACACCGCCGGCGGCGCAAATCAGCAGCACCCAGCCCACGCGCGCCCAGCCCTGGTTATCCAGCCACCAGCTGCTGTCTGGCGTGATGACTAACAGCACCGCCACCATGGCGGCATTGGCCAAGGCAAAGCGCAGCGCCAGCGCCACCCAATGCCGCTCGAAACGATAGATACCTTTCTGATGCAGACCTTTATATAGCAGGCCGGCATTCAAAAACGCCGACAAGGTGCTGGCCAGCGACAGACCAACATGCTCCAGATGCCAGACCAGCATCAGGTTAAAGACCATGTTTGCCACCATGGCGATGATGCCGATGCGGACCGGCGTCTTCACATCCTGACGGGCATAAAAGGCTGGTGCGAAGACCTTGATCAGCATGAACGCCAGAATACCGCCAGACAACGCCTGCAAAGCCATTGCCGACTTCATCACATCCACACGATCAAACTGGCCGTGATGAAACAGGGACGCCATCAGAGGCTCGGCCAGAATGCCCATGGCCAGCGATGCCGGTACACCGACCATGAAAATGACCTTCAGTGCCCAGTCAATCGTGCCGCGAAACTCGGCATCAGACTTTTCTGCATGCTTAGCCGACAGCGTCGGCAAAATCACGGTGGCCACGGCAATGCCGATCAGGCCCAGCGGCAGCTCGGTCAGACGCTCGGCGGTATACAGCCACGACACCGAGCCCGCCACCAGGAACGACGCCAGAATGGTATCCAGCAACAAATTGATCTGACTCACCGACACGCCAAACATGGCCGGGATCATCAGCGTCAGAATGCGCTTCACATCCGGGTCTTTGAAATCGGGCTTAAAGCGCGGCACCAGATTGATTTGTCGCAGCGGCAGCCACTGAAAGCCGAGTTGGACGATGCCGGAGATGAGCACGCCCCAGGCCAGCGCCATGATCGGCGTGGTCAGCAACGGCGCCAGCCAGATCGCACAGCCGATCATGCTCAGGTTCATCAGCACCGGCGTGAAGCTGGATGCGCCAAAGCGGCCGTAGGTATTGAGGATGCCGCCCGCAAACGCCGTGAGCGAAATCAGCAGTAAATAAGGAAAGGTGATGCGCAGCATGTCGGCGGCGAGATCGAAGCGCAGCGCATCCTCACGAAAGCCTGGCGCAAAAATGAAGATGATGGCCGGCGCAAACACAATCGCAATCGCGCTAATACTTCCGATGATCAGCGTCAGCGAGCCGGCGACATGGTCAATCAGCTGGCGTACGGCAGCGTCGCCACGCTGAGCGCGCACATCGGTCAAGACCGGCACAAAGGCCTGCGAAAATGCGCCCTCGGCAAACAGACGACGCAAAAAATTGGGAATCTTGAACGCCACCAAAAAGGCATCCATGAGCTTGCCGGCACCGAACAGGTTCATGAACACCATATCGCGCACCAGACCGGCAATGCGCGACAACAGCGTCATGGCACTGACAATGAAGGTCGAACGCCAGAGGCGGCTATTGGTAGACTGCAAAGGTGGGCTGGACATGACGACTCCTGATGCGCGGCGTGATGTTAGCCCAGCCGTCTCGGTATCGCCACCAGAGTAGTTGACTTAAGGCGATTGCATCGGCATCATTACGCGCCTGATTTTAGATATGCAAACCCGCATATTTGAGACACTTTATTCACCGAATTACTTAGGAGTCGCCCTGTGGCCAACTCTGCACAAGCCAAGAAGCGCGCTCGTCAAAACGACAAGCAGCGCCTGCACAATGCGAGCCTGCGCTCCATGGTGCGTACCTACATCAAGAAAGTCGTGAACGCCATCGCCGCCGGCGACAAGGCCGTAGCGCAAGCTGCCTACACTGTTGCCGTGCCGATCATTGATCGTATCGCCGACAAGGGCATCATCCACAAGAACAAGGCAGCTCGTCACAAGAGCCGCCTGAACGCACAGATCAAGGCTCTCGCCTAAGCTCTGCGTTCGCTGCGCCTGACGGCGCTCTTTGCGGACGAAAAGCGTGTGGATAGAAAAAACCGGTCCTTTGGGGCCGGTTTTTTTGCGCCTATTGAAACGACGGACAACCGCCTAGCTATAGATCAACCTGCCAGCGCAGGCAGCACATGCTCCGGGTCTTTGTTGATGGCACGCAACAGTGCTTTGGCCGGGCCTGTTGGCTCCCGACGCCCCTGCTCCCAGTTCCGTAGAGTGGCAACCTGAACATCAATCATGGCAGCGAAGCGCACCTGGGTCAGACCCGTTGCTTGGCGAATTTCCTTGACCTTGATGGCATCAATAATGAACTCGCGAGAGGGCTGACGCTCACCACGGGTAATTTCGTCCATCTGCTGGACGCTGGCCATCAGATCATTGAAAAGACTGCTCATAATATTGTTCTCCAATTCTCGACGATGCGCCTTAATGCGCTGCGCTGCTCGTCACTTAGCTCCTCCGTCTCGTTCTTCGGATAGACCAGCAACATGCCGATCTGTGAAGCCGAAACGAAGTGGTAATAGATCACTCGTGATCCGCCGCGCTTGCCATGGCCTTTCGAGGCCACACGAATCTTGCGCAGACCACCAGTGCCCTTGATGAGCACCCCGGTATCGGGGCTGTCTGCCAAAAGCACTTGTAGATCTTTGTAATTATCATCAGTCAGTAGCTCTGTGACGAGCTTTGTGAACATCGGTGTTTCAACGAAGATCATAAGCTTATTGTACGCCAATGGCGCATCCATGCAATTGGTCAGGGTCGGGTGATTCACCGAAATCAAACAGCACTCTCGGCTCGAAAAAAACCGTAGTACACGACCTGCCATATCGCAAGTTACCTGCCTGTAACTAAGCTATTTCCCCGACTTTTCCAGCGATAACTGCCGTACCGGCAAGCTCAGCGTGGCCTGCTCAATAACCAGCGGGATCGCCGCCTCCGGCGCATGCACCTGCAAGCCAACCCGCGCTAGCACCGGCGCTTGCGCATCGCGATGCAGCGGAAATGTCGTTTTCACCATCGTGCGGATCGGCAGTGCCAGATTCTGATTCAGCGTGAAGCTCAGCGGGCCGCGATAGGCCAGCGCGATCCGGGTATCGATGGGCACGCTCAGCGTCACCGGCAAATCAAAGTTCAGCGGCACACGCGCCAGCAAGTCGAATTTCGGCAGAAAGCGCGAGTCCACCACCAGCGCGGTACTCCCGCGCAAATCGGCAACGGCGCGAATCGGGATGCTGCCCGTGTATGTCACGCGGGTTTTCAGCGGGATATCGGCATTGAAGGCCACTTGCGCAACATAGGTGCCGCGCAGCGGTAGCTGAAATGTCTGATTGATGGGCACGGTGGCGCTGACCATGCCATCGATGCGGATCGGCACCGGGTCCTTAATGTCTGCCTGCGCGCGCAGGCCATCCGGGAGCCTGAGCGAGATGCGCTGCTGGCTCACATCGAGGTCCACCACTAGGCGCAGGTAGAGCAGCACACCGAGCGCACCACCAATTACGCAAGTCAGCACGACCAGAAGCGACAGGCCGGCAACGCGCTGTGGCGTCAGCGTCATGGCTGCGCCGGCTTCACGGCAATCGCCAGATTGCGCAGCGGCAGGCGCAAATCAGCTTGCTCGATAACGGCGCGCACCGGGCCATGCACCTGCACCTGGGCCTGCAGCGCGGACTGCACCGGCACGCGCAGCTGGCTGTGAACGGGCACGACGGCATCAATCACGGCCTTCAGCGGCACACTTAGAGGCTGGGCGATGCGCACATCGGCCGGGGTGCTGAATTGCACACGCACGCGCTGGTCCACCGGAATATCCAAGCTCACCGGAATCACGGCCTTGATCGGCACATCGCCACGCACCGGCAGCGTCAGGTCGTAGCCGAGCACGCGCACCTGCACGGTGGTATCCACATGCACGATCTGATCGACCTGCACTTGCTGGCGCACGGGTACGGTCATGCGGATGGGCACTTCGCTGTCTACCGTGGCGGTGACATGCAGGGTGTCTTTGACCGGCACGGTGATGAGCTGATCGACAGGGACGCGCGCGGCGATATCGCCATCGATGCGCACATCGAGGGCATTGAGCACATCGGCGGTCACGCGCAGGGGCTCGGGCAGCGAGACGATCGCCGGCTGGTCCCGAAGCTGAACGCGGGCATCGAAGTTTTGGAACAGCCACCAGCCGGCAATGCCGCCGCCGCACATCGCGGCCAGCAGAATGGCGAGCAGGAGTAGAACAAGCTGGCGCGTGGTCATAAAGCATTCCGAGGTTTATCAACAGGTGTCGCCACCGGCCAGCACACCAGCAGCACGCCAAACAGGATCACGGCCAGCCCCCACAGCTCGGCGGCATCCACCGTTTCACCACCGAGCCAGACGCCGAGCGCCACGGCCACGACCGGGTTGACATAGGCATAGCTGGTCGCCAGCGCCGGTCGCACCGTGGCCAGCAGATACACATACGATGAGAAGCCGACGATGGCGCCGATGAAAATAAGGTAGACCAGCGCCCAGAAACTTTGCGCCGAGGCTGGCAAGCCCCAGGCTTCGCCGCGCAGCAGGCTCACCGCGAGCAAGGCCGCGCCGCCGACCAGCATCTGCACGGCGCTGGCCATCCACACATTGGGCTGTTCGTGGTGCTTGCCCCACATGGAACCGAACGACCAGATAAGCGCGGCAAAAATCAGCACGGCAAAACCGAAGACGGAGCCAGCCAGGCCATCGCCCTGTTTCAGCAAGACGATGCCAAGCACGCCGAGCAGCAGGCCCAGCCATTCGCGTGCCGTGGTGCGCTGACCCCAGATGCGCGAGAACAGGGCCGCACAGAGCGGCGTCAGCGCAACCACCGTGGCCGACAGCGCGGAATTCACGCCCGCCTCCATCGCCAGCCCGACGCCACCGTTGCCACCAACCAGCAGCAGCGTGCCGACAAAGCCGGCGTTTCGCCACTGCCGAGGCGTCGGGCGAGCATGCCCGCGCAGCGCGAGAAATCCGTAAATGATGCCGCCGGCAATGACATAGCGCACGCCGGCCATAAACAGCGGCGCCATGCCTTCGATGGCCCAGCGCATGGCGAGATAGGTCGAGCCCCAGACCAGATAGAGCGATGCCAATGCCAGCAGGACGCGGCCACGCTGAGCGATCATGGCGCTAGACCTCTCTCATTCAGAGCAGCGCCATCTAGATCACCACCATATTGTCGCGATGAATCAGCTCAGGCGCGTCCACATAGCCGAGCAGGCTTTCGATGCGCTCGGAGGCCTGACCCGCAATGCGGCCAGCCTCGTCGCTGCTGTAGTTGACCATGCCGACGGCAACTTGCCGGCCCTGCTCATCCACGCAAGCCACGACCTCACCACGCGAAAACGAGCCCTGCACTTCGCGCACACCCACCGGTAACAGGCTGCGGCCCCCGCTTTGCAGCGCCTTCACGGCACCGGCATCCAGCAGCAGGCGACCGGCATGCTGCAGATGCCCGGCCAGCCACTGTTTGCGCGCGGCCAGCCTGTCCTGCTCGGGCAGTAGCAGCGTGCCTAGCACTTCGCCATCGGCAATACGCGTTAGCACATCTGCGCCACGACCACTGGCGATGACCGTGGCACAGCCCGAGCGCGCCGCCAGCCGCGCCGCGCGCACTTTCGTGACCATGCCGCCGCGACCGAACTTGCCGCCGCCACCGGCCATCGCCAGCAAGCGCTCGTCCATGGCCTGCACTTCCGGCAGCAACACGGCATCGGGGTCATTGCGTGGGTCGCGGTCGAACATGCCTTCTTGATCGGTGAGGATGATCAGAGCCTCGGCCTCAACCAGATTGGCCACCAGCGCGCCCAGCGTATCGTTGTCGCCAAAGCGGATTTCATCGGTGGCGACGGTGTCGTTTTCATTGATGACGGCGAGCACGCCCCAGTCCATCAGCGTGCGCAGCGTACTGCGGGCATTGAGATAGCGTTTGCGATCAGCGAGGTCATCGTGCGTGAGCAGCACCTGGGCGGTGCGCACGCCGTGCTCGCGGAAATGCGATTCGTAGGCCTGCACCAGGCCCATCTGGCCGATGGCGGCACAGGCTTGCAATGCCGGCACAGACTCGGGGCGCTGGCTCAGACCCATGCGCACCATGCCCTCGGCGACCGCGCCCGACGACACCAGAATCAGCTCGATGCCGCGCGCCTTCAGCGCCACCATCTGCGCCACCCACGCCGCCATGGCGGCCTGATCCAGGCCCTGACCATTGTCGGTGAGCAAGGCCGAACCGATTTTGACGACCCAGCGGCGGGCATGGCGGAGGCGCGTGCGGTGCAAAGACATGATGCGAAATCCCGGAAGCGTGTTTCTGAGAAACAAATCGAGTGTGAGGCAGCGATTGTGCGGCCTGGCGCGCGGCGGCTCAAGCCTGCTCGCGCACCCGACCGGCTTGCGCCATCACCACCGCTTACGGGCGATAGATGATTTCCGGCGCGTCCTCGGCATCTTCATCCCAGTCGTCATCGTCGTCATCCAGCTGCGATGGGTCGATGCCCATGCGCTGCGCACGCCGTTCGGCCGAGCGACGCACATCCAGCTCACGAATGCGCTCGCGACCTTCCTGCACCAACTGCTCGCGCTTGGCCTGCTCGGCCTCGGCCAGTGCCGGGTCGGCAGCCTCGGCGGCACGCTGCTCTTCAATCGCTTCCATCAGGCGATAGCACACCGCCATCGCGCCGTCCTTGGTGAGACCGGAGGTGCGAAACACCGGGCCAGTCCAGCCCAAACGCGCCACGATGTCGTCGCAACGGGCATCGACTTCTTCCGCCGACGGCACCAAGTCAGTCTTGTTCAGGATCAGCCAGCGCGGCAAGCCCGCCAGCGTCGGCGAAAACCGTTCCAGCTCATGCGCAATCACATTCACGGCATGCACCGGATCGGTCTCGTCATACGGAGCGATATCGACCAGATGCAGCAGGAAGCGCGTGCGTGCCAGATGCTTGAGGAAGCGGATGCCAAGCCCGGCACCGTCCGATGCGCCTTCGATTAGGCCGGGAATGTCGGCCATGACGAACGAACGATGCCTATCCACATCGACCACGCCGAGGTTGGGCACCAGCGTGGTGAACGGGTAATCCGCGACCTTCGGCTTCGCGGCCGACACGGCACGAATAAAGGTCGACTTACCGGCATTGGGCAGGCCGAGCAGGCCGACATCCGCCAGCACTTTCAGCTCCAGACGCAGTTCACGCAGCTCGCCAACAACGCCGTCGGTGGTTTTGCGCGGCGAGCGGTTGGTCGAGCTTTTGAAGTTGATGTTACCCATGCCGCCGCGACCGGCGCGGGCGAGCAGAATGCGCTGACCACCCTCGGTCAGATCGCCGAGCATTTCGCCGGTGACTTCGTCAAGCAAGGTCGTGCCCACGGGCACTTTCAGCACGATGTCATCGCCACTCTTGCCGGTGCAGTTAGCGCCACGGCCGTTGCCGCCGCGCTCGGCGCGGAACTGGCGTATATAGCGATAGTCCACCAGCGTGTTCACGCCCACATCGGCCTCGGCCCAGACCGAACCACCGTGGCCGCCGTCGCCGCCGTCCGGGCCGCCAAACGGGATGAATTTCTCGCGACGGAAGCTCATGCAGCCATTGCCGCCATCGCCCGCCACCACTTTGATCACCGCTTCATCGACGAAACGCATGTGTACTGCTCCTGAAACAAACCTGCCCTGCGGCAAATAAACACGAAACAAAACCGCTTTGAAACAAACTTGCTTTAAAACAAAAAGCCCCGCGTTGCGGCGGGGCCTTTCTGTTTTCAACCGAGCCGTGTGCTCAGCCGAGGGCAATCAACGCAACCAAGCCGTAGCTTAGACGGTGGCGCTGGCAACCACTTCGACATACTTACGGTTGAACGCGCCTTTAACGACAAAGCGAACAACGCCATGCGCCTTGGCAAACAGGGTGTGGTCGCGGCCCATGCCGACATTGTCGCCAGCCCAGAACTGCGTGCCACGCTGACGGATGATGATCGCGCCAGCTTGAATGGTTTGGCCGCCGTAGACTTTCGTGCCAAGTCGTTTGGCTTCTGAGTCGCGACCGTTGCGGGTAGAACCGCCAGCTTTTTTATGTGCCATGTCTCTATTCTCTCTTTGCTCAAAACGCCGTTAGACGCTGATGCTCGTGATTTTCAGTTCAGTGTAGTACTGACGGTGACCCGCCTGACGACGGTAGTGCTTGCGACGGCGGAACTTAACGATACGAATCTTGTCGTGACGACCGTGATCCAGCACTTCGGCTGTGACCTTGGCGCCAGCAACAATCGGCGTGCCGACTTGGATGTTGTCGCCATTAACGACCATCAGCACATCATCAAAGGTGATGACTTGGCCCGGCTCAACAGCCAGAAGTTCAACCTTCAGGCGCTCGCCTTCCACTACACGGTGTTGCTTACCACCGCTCTTAATAACTGCGTACATACACTGCTCCATCAAGCATCAATCGGGGCGGGTCGCATCTGGCTCGGATGAGCGATTGATGCAGTTGGATAAACCCGGGACCGAGAAAATTCGCAAGGCGCGTGATGATAGAGAAAAGAGCCTGCGCTTGCAACCGCATTGTGCAGCATGAGCCGCTCTCCCGCTTTGCTACAAATCACTCCTAGCAGATACAAAAACAGCCAGAAAGTCAGAGTCCAAGACACTTGCACCACATTTCTACGCAGCAACCTCTCTGGATTCCACCTGTCAGCAACCGATGATCAAAAAGCACCCATTGCACACAGAGACGCACCATGAACGCTATCCTGCAAAAAATCACTCGTCTTTTCCTGACGGCATCGCTGCTGCTGTCGCAAGCGGCATTGGCCGGCACCGCCACACAAAACTTCAATGTCACGGCCACGGTAGTCGATGCCTGCAGCCTGTCATCGATCAGCAATCTGGGCTTTGGCACCTACAGCTTCACGGCACCGGCTCTCGGCACGACCTCGGTGAATGTCACCTGCAGCTTGGGCTCGGCCTACACCCTGCATGTCAACGACGGCCTTTATGGCAGCAGCGCCAGCGACCGCAAGATGAAACATGCCACCGCCGCCGACACCCTCAGCTACACCCTGTCGAACACCTTGGGTGGTGCCACTTGGGGCGATACTGCCGGGACCGGCGTAGCTGGCACTGGCCTGGGCATTGCCGTGCCAACCACCATCTTCGGCTCGGTCGCTGCCAGCCAGACCATCACCCCCGGCAGCTACTCCGACACGCTGACCATGACCGTGACATTCTGAGCCCCATGATGAGCCTGCACAGCATTCGCAAGCTCGGCATCCCGCTCATGCTGTGCGGCTTGGCATGCCTGGCGGTTGAGGCCGGCGCCACCGGTCTGGCGGTCAGCCCGCTGCGACTCGATCTGCGGCCCGGCCAGCAAATGACGGCATTGACCGTGAGCAATACCGGGCCATCTACCGTGCTGGTTCAGGGCTCGGTCATGTCTTGGCAGCAAGATGGCCGCGCGGAACCGCTCACCTTGGCGCGCACCATGCTGCTGACCCCAGCACTGTTCAGACTGCCGCCGGGCGGTCGCCAGCTAGTGCGCATTGGCTGGCAACAGCAGACTCCGGCACCGGAACGCGAGCAAGCCTATCGGGTCTTCATGCAGGAAGTGCCGGATGGCCTGCCCTCCGGGCCCGGCCTGCAAGTCAATTTGCGCATCGGTGTGCCGCTGTTTGCTGCCCCCGCCACAGCACCGGTGAGCGCCACCGACTGGAGCTGGCAAACAGCACAGGGCCATCAGCCGGCTCGCGTGCTGGTGCGGAACACGGGTAATCGCCACGAACGCATCACTCAGCTGAAAATTAGCGATGCCCGCCAGCGCGTACTGCGCGACGGCCCGCTGCTGCTTTATGTGCTGCCAGGAGCAACGCAGGCACTGCCGCTACCGGCAGGAGAAATCACCCTACCCCTGCTGATCGAGGCCCGCTCGGATCAAGGCAATCGCCAGGTCACGCTGCCGACACCGGCGTCGTGAGGGCCCGCATGATCATCCATGACAATGCCGCCTGGTTCGACAGCAGCTGCCAGCAGCCATTCCCGGCCGGCATCCAGCTCGTGGCCATTGAGCGCGAAGCCGATGGCGAGCAACTGGCGGGGCGCATACGCATTGATGATGCTGGCCAGGTCTGGCTTGCCGCGCAGGACTATCTGGATTGGACCGGACTAGCGCGCTTGCCGGCCACATCCATCACGCTGGATGGCAGCGCTTGGTATCGCCTGGAAGCAATCCCCTACCAGCTGGACAGCTGCAACAGCCGACTGCAGCTGGCCGCCAGCCTCGAGCGCCGACATTATCGCGGCATTCAAACACCGGATGCCCCGCGCCTGCCCACCAGTCTTGGCGGCTATGTGAATGCGGATGTGTTCGGCGTAGTCAGCGACGGCATGGGCACGACACTGACCGGCCAGGCCGAGCTTGGCCTGAGCGCAGCCGGCGGGCTTTGGCGCACACGCCAGGTCTTTCTGCGCGAAGGCAGCCAACGGCTTGACAGCCAGGTGCGCTGGGACTTCCCGGAGCAGATGGCGGCACTGGAGGCCGGCGACATCATCAATACCGGCATCGGCATCAGCCCCAATGTGCGCTTCGGCGGCCTGTCCTGGGGTAGCGATTTCAGCCAGCGCCCGGAGCTGCCGACCTATCCGCTGCCCAGCCTGCTGGGCGATGCCACGCTGCCATCCACCGCCGAGCTCTATATTGACGGCCAACTGCGTCAGCGCGATCGGCTGGCTGCAGGGCCGTTTGCGCTGGACCCCGTGGCTGGCCTCAACGGTGCCGGCGACCTCCAGGTCATCGTGCGAGACAGCCTGGGTCGTGAAACCGTGATCAGCCAGCCCTTCTATACTAGCCCACGCCTCTTGCGCCGCGGGCTCAGCGATTACCACCTTGATATCGGCCGCTTGCGCGAAGGCTTCGGCACACAGGATGACCGCTATGGCGACAGCTTCCTCAGTGGTCGCTGGCATCGCGGCCTGAGCAGCCACGGCACGCTGGGCTTGCGCACCGACTTGCTGGCCGGCAGCCAGAGCAGTCAGGCCGAGTGGCTCTATGGCAGTCAGCGCTGGGGCCTGTGGCAACTCGGCCTAGGCGCATCACACGATAAACACGCCGGCTGGGGCGAGCGTGCCACGGCAGGCTATGAGTGGCTGTCTCGCCAGGGCAGCGTGCAGGCGCAATTCAGCACCTCCAGCCCGGCATTTATTGAACTCGGGCGCGAACCGGGGGCCATCGCCCGCAGCATCCGTGTGCAGACCGGCTGGCGACTCGGGCCATCCAGCAGCTTCACGCTAGGCCGCAGCGAAGAGCAGCGTCGTGACCGTGAAAACCTGGTGGTCTCCGCCGCATCTTGGCAGCAGACCTTGGGCACGCACAGCCAACTGATTTTCAGCGTGATACACAGCCCCGGTAGCGCCGTCACCAGCAGCATCGGGCTATCACAGCAACTCACGCCGCAGTGGCAACTGGGCGGGCTGCTGACTTACCGCAGCGACGATGGCGGCGGACTTCAGTTGGGGCTGACCTGGCAACCGCAAGACAGCAGCTGGAGCGCCCGCCTAGCCAGCGAAGCGCGCCGCCGCGAGCATGCTACCCAGGCCAACTGGCTCTATGCCGGCGATCGAGGCCAAGCCAACATCGGTATCGGCGAGCGCAATGGCATGACCAGCCTGCAAGGCAGCTTGGCGACATCGCTGGCCTGGATTCCAGACAATGTGTTTTGGAGCAAGCGTCAGCAAAACGGCTTTGTTGTGGTCGATGCCGGCTCGCCGGATGTGAGCGTGTTCCGCAATCACCAGCTGGCCGGGCGCACCGATCAGCAAGGCCAGCTGCTGGTGAGCGACACCTGGCCGCATCAAAGCACCGAATTCAGTCTGGGCTGGGAGGATCTACCACTGGCGGCGCAAGCAGGCGCTGTGGAAGCCACGGTGCGTCCGCCTCGCGGCATCGGCATTCTCACGCTAGCCAGTGAAGACAAATCGGCCAGTAGCGCCTGGCAAGCACGCCTGAGTAGTGGCGAATGGCTGCCCGCTGGCAGCAGCCTGCTGCATGACGGGCAGGCAGCCGAGCTGCCCAGCGGCCTCGACGGGCTGCTGTATCTGCCGGCAGTTTGGGCAGGAAGCAGCATCGAGGCGGTCATGCCAGATCAGCGCCGCTGCCTGATTGCCACGCTGCCGGCCACCACGGATCAGGAGCTGACATGCCAACTTCTGCCCTGAAGCAAGCACTGCTGGGCGGCACCTTGCTCGTGGTCAGTGCCACCTGCCCGGCACTGACCTGCTCGGCCAGCGTCTCAACACTGGCCTTTGGCAACTACAACCCCGTACTCGGCCTGCCCACAGACAGCCAGAACACGCTGACGGTGACCTGCTCATCGTTGATTGCGCTGCTGGTCAGCTACAGCGTTGAACTCTCGGCCGGCAACAGCGGCAACACCAATGCACGCCAGTTACGCCAAGGTGGCCAGTCGCTTAACTACAATCTCTACAAAGACATTCTGCGCAGCACGGTCTGGGGCACCGGGCCGAATGCGGTTAATGACAGCTTCCTGCTCAGCATTCTCGGCATTGGCGTGAATCGCCTCTATCCTATTTACGGCCGCATTCCAGCCGGCCAGACCAGCATCAATGCCGGCAGCTACAGCGACAGCATCACCGTCACGGTCAATTACTGACAACACTTGAACGGTAGTCGCGAGAGGCACAGGCTGATAGCATTCGCGCATTCTTTTCGCACAACAGTTTCCCCTCATGGAATTCAAAGACATCCTGCACCTGGTCAAGGACGATTTTGCCGCCGTCGATGCCTGCATCACGGCCAATCTGCAATCACGCGTGCCGTTGGTCAGCGAAGTTGGCGAATACATTGTGCAAAGCGGCGGCAAGCGTCTGCGCCCGCTGGTCAGCCTGCTCATGGCCCGCGCTTGCGGCTATTCGGGCGATGCCCATGTTGATGTGGCCGCCATCATCGAAATGCTGCACACCGCCACCCTGCTGCACGACGATGTGGTGGACGAATCCTCGCTAAGACGCGGCCGCCCCACGGTCAACGCGCATTGGGGCAACGCCACCGCTGTGCTGGTCGGCGACTACCTGGTGTCACGCGCGTTCCAGATGATCGCGCGCCTGCAACGCCAGGCCATCTTCGACATCATGTCGGACGGCACCTGCGTGATTGCCGAGGGCGAAGTGCTGCAGCTGATCAACCAGCACGACCCCGACACCACCGAAGCGCGCTACCTGGAAGTCATCCACGGCAAGACTGCGAAGATGTTCGAAGCCGCTGCCGAATGCTCGGCCTCGCTCACCGGCGACCAATGGCGTGGCCTGTCGGTCACCTATGCCCGCCACCTCGGTGCCGCCTTCCAGATCATCGACGATGTGCTGGACTACACCAGCTCGGCCGATGTGATGGGCAAGAATGTGGGCGATGACCTGGCCGAAGGCAAACCCACGCTGCCGCTGATCCGCGCCATGGCCATTGCCGCGCCTGCCGACGCCGAGATGGTGCGCAACGCCATCCGCACCGGCGGTCTTGAGCACCTCGACGAAATCATTGCCTTGGTGCAACAGTGCGGCGCGCTCGACTACAGCCTGGCGCGCGCACAAGCAGAGTCCGATGCCGCCGCTGCCTGCGTGGCCGCGCTGCCGGCAAGCCCGTATCGCGATGCACTGCAAGGTCTGGCCAAGCTCGCCGTGGCACGAAATTCCTAAGCCCTGCCCCCTTCCCAAACCATTACAGCGTGCTAGAATGCGCGCCTTGCAAAACACGCTGCTGTTTCGCATCGGGGTATAGCTCAGCTTGGTAGAGCGCTACGTTCGGGACGTAGAGGTCGTAGGTTCGAATCCTGCTACCCCGACCAACATTAAGCGGTCAAAAACGCCGAATCGATAAACACATCGATTCGGCGTTTTTTTTGGCTACACAGCATGCCAGCGCAAAAACCAAATAGAAAAAATGTTAACTTCGTGCTACATATAACCCATTATTTGTAGTGCGAAGACTCCAAATGCCAACGCCACACTATCCATCCGCCGCCGTGCAACGAGTTCTGCGCAAGCTGGGCTCCGACATCCGTGACGCCCGCCGCCATCGCCGCCTGCCTATGGCCATCGTTGCTGAGCGCGCGTTCACCTCCCGCTCCACGCTACAGAAAATCGAAGCCGGTGATGCCGCCGTCGGCATCGGCATCTACGCAGCCGTTCTGCAGGCATTGGGCCTGCTGAACAACCTAGGCGAAATTGCCAGCTTCAGCCTTGACAGCGTAGGCCAGGCCCTCGCCAGTGCCGAACTACCGAAGCGCATTCATCTCAAACGCCCATCTGAGCCCGCCCCGCATGGCTGACTTTGAAGTCCACATAGACCTCGCCGGCAATACACGCCCGGTCGGCCATGCTCGCAGCAACAAGGTGCGCGGCAGCGAAACCATCGTTTTCGAGTACGCCTCTGAATGGCTTGCAAACCCTGACCGCTTCTCGATGGAGCCAGCATTGGCACTAACCCGTGGCGGCTATGCGCCACCCGCAGGGCAGGCCATCTTCGGATCAATTGGCGACTCCGCGCCCGATACCTGGGGGCGACGCCTCATGCAGCGCGCCGAGCGCCGTCTGGCTGAACGCGAAGGGCGCGGTGTGCGGACACTGTTTGAAAGCGACTATCTGCTCGGTGTCGCCGATGAAACTCGACTGGGCGCGCTGCGCTTTCGGCGCAGCGGAGAAAGTACTTTTCAGGCCCCAACTCGTGCTGGTGTGCCCGCGCTGATTGAGCTGAATCGACTTCTGCAAGTCACTGAGCGTATTCTGCGCGACGAAGAAACCGACGATGACCTTCAACTCATCTTCGCCCCAGGTTCTTCGCTGGGTGGCGCTCGTCCGAAAGCATCCGTGGTTGATCAGCACGGCCACCTGTCCATCGCGAAGTTTCCCAAGGAAACCGATGAATACAGCATGGAGACTTGGGAAGAAATCGCCCTGCGGCTGGCCAGGCGAGCAGGTATTGCAACGCCGCATCACGAGCTGATTCAGGTCGCCGGAAAAGCCGTGCTGCTGTCACGACGCTTCGATCGCGATGGCAGCCACCGCATTCCCTTTCTGTCGGCTATGGCAATGACCGGCGCAAAGGATGGCGAACGCGGCAGCTACCCAGAAATGGTTGATGCACTCAGTCGCCACGGGGCACAAGCCAAAGTGGATGCACAAGCGCTTTACCGTCGGGTTGCCTTCAATGTGCTGATTTCAAATGTCGATGATCACCTTCGCAACCATGCCTTTCTGTGGCAAAGCCGCGCTGGCTGGTCACTGTCTCCTGCTTACGACTTGAACCCTGTGCCTAGCGACCTCAAAGAGCGTGTACTGACAACCAACATTGATCTTGACGAAGGCACCTGCTCGCTGGATTTGCTGGAGTCAGCGGCTGAGTATTTTGGGCTGGGGCTGATGCCGGCGCGCGCCATCATCAAGGAAGTTGCCAAAGCAGTAGCGACCTGGCGGCAAGTTGCACGCGAAGCCGGGGCGCGACCAGCAGAGATCAACCGCATGGCCAGCGCTTTCGAGCATGATGACCTGAGGCGCGCACTCGCCTTATAAAGCCTACCCAGCCTCACAAGCCGCCAGCCCCTTGCGCATGCGCTCGGTCTGCGTCGCATCGGCATCCTGTAAGGCCAACGCCTGCTGCCACTGCTCTGCAGCATCGGTCAGCCGGCCCAGATTGAAGCAGGCTATCGCCAGTTCGTCATGCCGACGCCAGCCGTGACACGGCGCCTCCACAAACAGGCCACTAACCGGCGTCGCCGATGGCGGCAAGCCATCCAGCAGCAGCACAATGCGCTGCCATTGCTCACGCCCGCGCCAGTAGGCGGCCAACCAGATCAGCGGCTCCAGGCGCGTCGGGCACAACTCCCACACACTCAAATACGCCTCGGCAATCTCCGCCGGCGGGTGCCTCAGCAGCACTTTCATGTTGGCCTGCTGATAGCGCGCATGCCAAGCCTCCTCCGCCCAGCCGCCCAGACTGGCGCGATGCCCGTAGGCATCGTGAGCGCGCTGGTGCTCCTTGGCATCGCGCCAGCTCTGACCCAAGTAATAGTGGTAGCGCAGGTTGTCTGGCTCCTGCTCCAGCGCGCGCAGCAGCAGTTCGGCGTCGTCGTGATATTTGCGCGGGTTGCGGCTGCGCGCACCTTCACGGCCCGAGCCGGTACTCACGCGCAGACTGTCGATGAGAATGGGCCGCACCGGCTCGCCGGCGTCCGGATGTTCGTGCAGCACGCCCACATAGCGCCAGGGCAGCCGATTGCTGAACAGGCACTGGCGAAAGTAACGCAGGTTGCCGTGCAGAACCTCCAGCATGTAGACCGGGTGCGTGAGCGCGACTTTGGGCAGCGCATGCGTGGTCAGCAATTGCTCATCGGCATCAATCACGAAGCTGTAGTCTGCCAGCGGCCGAGCCAGCGCAAGGCTTTCGCTGCGATTGCTGCCGAAATCCCGCCACGGGCGCTCGTGCAACTGGCCGGGAATGCCCAGCTCCGCCATCACTTCGCGGATGATCTGCTGGGTGCCGTCCGAAGAGCCGGTATCCACGATGGTCCAGCAGTCAATCAGCCCGGCCACCGAGCGCAGGCAGCGCGCAATCACCGGCGCTTCGTTGCGTACAATCATGGCCAGCCCAATGCGGGGCGTTGCGGCAGGGTGCGTCATGGCGTTCTTGCTCACGAAAAATCGGACGGTGAAGTTTGATCAAACACCACTATAACAAGCATGATCAATGCCTTGAACAACGGGATCGACTCAATGAGCAACACCGCAGAATCCGGCTGGAGCCACGCCGCCAGCCAGCTCTGGGACGCCGGTGAGCGTAATGCCGCCATCAACACCTCGTTGGCTCTCTGGCAGCAGCAGAAGACCGTGGTGCTGGCGCTGCAAAACGCCTATTTCATGTTCCTGCTCAATGACTACAAGACCGCCGCCTTCGTGCTGGATCAGCAGTTGCAGCACGACCCCGAGCATCTCGACCTGCACACCAATCTGGCGGTGTGCTGCAGCCGCATGGGCGAGCCAGCGCGGGCGCTGCATCACGCCCAGCAGGCATCGCGCCTGAATCCGACCGCTCTCACCCCCTGGGATACGCAAGCGCAAACCCTGCATGTTCTGGGCGATGAAGCCGGTGCGGTCGCCGCCGGCAGCGAATCACTGCGCCTGAAAGACCTCATGGTCAGCAAAATGGTCAGCGAACGCGGCATCGCGGCAATCGAACCTCCAGCGCACAGCGCCGCCGAGCTGGCCGATGGCAAAAAACGCATCATTTCGTTCGCGCTCTGGGGCAGCAACCCACGCTACCTGCGCGGTGCTTTGCGCAACGCCTTGCTGGTCGGTGACATTTACCCCGGCTGGGTCTGCCGCTTTCATGTAGATGCCAGCGTGCCGGACGAATTTCTAAACATCCTGCGCCAGCTCGGCGCAGAAATATCACTACAGCCCGGCAACAGCAGCTTGCTGGCGCGGCTGAGCTGGCGCTTTCTGGTCGCCAGCGACCCCGAAGTGGGCTATTTCATGGTGCGCGACTGCGACTCGGTGATCAGCCTGCGCGAAGCACGGGCGGTGCAAGACTGGCTAGACTCCGGCGCCTACTTTCATGTGATGCGTGACTGGTGGTCGCACACCGACCTCATGCTGGCCGGGCTTTGGGGCGGCGTGGCTGGCATCCTGCCGAGCATGGGCGAGCTGCTCGCCGGTTATCGCACGCAATCGCTAACCACACCCAATATTGACCAATGGTTCCTGCGTGACGAAATCTGGCCGCGCATTCGTGCGCATTGCCGCGTGCACGACCGCTGCTTCCAGTTCGGCAATCCGGTAGCGTTTCCAGGCCCGCCGGCCACGGCCTCACACCATGTAGGGCAGGATGAATTTGCCGCGCATCGGGCCGGTCAAGCCCGCCTGCTGGATGCCTGGATTGCGCGCCTGCCTTGCTTGGCGCTGTAAGTTGGCTCGGTCAGCGCTGATCGGCAAAGCATCGCCCGACCGACCCGTATCATTTGTTTCTGATGCTCAAAGAAATCAAGGACTAGCACTAACGACTTGCCGAGCGAAGGCGCGAAAATCCTCCAGATGCTCTGTGGCAATGGCAAACACGATTTCCCAGCGAATGGCATCGTAGCTATGTACCGCCAGATTGCGAAAGCCAACAGCTTTGCGAAGACGCAAGGCCAACTCGGCCGAAATGATGTTCAACTCTGCCAACGCATCGAAGGCTTTACCCATGGTGTCAGGACTTGGATATTGCCTAGCAGCCAGAACACTCAAGGCCATATCCACGCACAACTGCACGGCACGACTGAGGTTGAGCACCATGACATCTTGCGCATCAATGTCTTCAATTAGTGCAGGGAGACTGGTGGGGCAGCGCATCTCTATGCGAGCGAGGCAGCGCTGTAACGACTCAAGCTTGCTATTGATTACTTGAACCATGACTTCTGACGCTCCCGATGCAGCCGGTCAATATAGGGCATGAAATCCTCCATGTCATACACATGGCGACGCATGATGTCGGCATAGTCTTCGTGACTGCCGTGCAGCCGAATGCCGCCCTGGAGAATTGCACCGCGTAAGGGTTCACCTACTGTGCGCAAATCAATCAGATCCACGGCACGCCCTGTGGCCAGCGCCAACGCCTCAACCAGTTGAATTCGTTGCTCATTAGTCAATGGCTGTGCCATTTGCAAGGCAATGTCCAGATCACTGTCAAAGCGCAAGGTATTGCTGGCTGCGGAGCCAAATACGATGACCGTGCTGATGCCCTGCGCGACCAGTGTCGGCAGCAACGCGCGCACCGCATGGAGGGTGGGGTTATCGGATGGCACGGTGCTTATTTGGCCTTAGGGCTTTGGCCGGGCTTGAACAGCGCCTTGATTTCCGCCGGACTCATCGCAATGGTCTCGCCCAGGTCATCCGCTTCCAGCAGCGCCCTCACATCTGCAGCCTCATCCGCGTATGGCCCTCTGCTCTTTGCTGCTTGGGTAGATTGTTTTGAGGAAGAAGCAAGGCTCATTTTCGGCGCTCCTTGAGTAGAGACATGGGCAACGGTGCATATATCCGTTGACCTCTATGCGCAGTATATGCTGGTTTGGATAACGCGTCGTGTTCGGGTGTTTTTGAACAGTGCAATCGGGTTGGCATTCGCGATGGAAGCAAAAATCAGTCGCCCCTCATCTTGGCGAACATGTCCTGAAACTCTTCGCGGGTCATGTTGACTTCGACAGGCTCGATGTTGTCAAAAGGTGAGCCGACCTGAACCGACTTCGTGGTGTCTTTGACCAAGGTCAATCGGTATATTTTGCCTTCAGAAACAATATCGATAGTGCCTTGGCGATCAGCCACTGCCAGAAACTCCGCTAACGATTTCCGTGCGCTATTCGTGTTTGATGTTGCAGTTTGCGTCCTAGCCATGATCCACCTCCACCAGTTGAATTCTCCCGGCTGAAGCAGCTGCTAAATGAGCCAGTACTTCTCGATTGAGCAATGGATATTCACCCGCTCGCAAGCTCGCGGCACGCGGGCTCATGACCGTGCAGAAAGTTGTGACGACAAGGCCATAAGATGTCTTAGTATTACTTTTTTCGAGCTATGGAAAGCCACGAAATGCCTAATCAGTTTATTTTTGTCGATGAGGCTGGTTGCATGGCATTCAGCCGTCAACCCAATGTCAGTCGCTACTTCATTCTCTGCTCAGTCATCATGGATAATTGCGCCATAGCCAGTGAGCTTTTGGACTTGCGCCGAAGCTTGGTTCTTGCAGGCAGTCATGAGCTCAAGGATTACTTTCATGCCGCAGAGGATAAGCAGTCTGTGCGTAATGCTGTTTTTGACCTGCTGGGGCGGCACGAATTTACTGTGCAAGCAACCGTTATGGAAAAGCCCAAAGCCACCCCAAACCTACGAACTGCCGAGGCTGGCTTTTATGGGCATGGCTTCTATTGCCACTTCAAGTATGGCGTAAATCATGTATTAGACAGCAAAGCCCCTTGCAACGCCCTTGTGACCACCGCTTCGCTGGGTACCAACAAGCAAAGAGCAACCTTCAAAAGTGCTATTGATGCCGCGCTGAGGAGAAACCCGAGCCGCAACTGGTATACCGACTTTCGCGCTAGCCAGTCTGACCCATGCTTACAAGTGGCAGACTACTGTGCATGGGCCATTCAGCGGAAGTGGGAAAGAGGCGATAGCCGCTCTTATGACCTTGTCAGCGAAAAGATCGTTTATGAGCACGATCTTTGGCGAAGCAGCACAGTAGAACATTACTGAGAATTGCTACTGAATAGGAATGTGCTTCGCGAAATCCGCAATCTTAGCTATCGAAGTGAAGTGCCCAGGGGCTCTTGTCACTAAGCAAGAAGCACATGCCATAAAGAATATAGCAGTCGCCAAGAGATATCCAGCCGACATGCTGCTATTACGCGGCGCGCGGCACTGCTTTTGCAACTACCGGACGCTCACCCAGCTGTGCCTGCCATAAGTCATAAGTCAACTGCCCGCGCAACCAGCTTTCAGCACTCGGGCCGGCTTCCGGCCCACTCAGCCATGCTTCCAGACGCTGCGCGAGATCCAGCGAAATGGCCGCATGACCATGCAAGACACGCGACAGCGTGACTCGCCCGATACCCAGCTGACGCGCAGCCTCGGCCACAGACAAGCCCAACGCCGGCAACACATCTTCACGCAAAGTTTCACCGGGGTGCGGCGGGTTGAACATCGTGTTCATCATCAAAATCTCCTGTCAGTGATAGTCTTGGTAATCGACCAGAATCACATGCTCTCCCTCAAACCTGAAGGTAAGACGCCAGTTGCCACTCACCCAGATCGACCAATGCGCGCTCAATTCACCACCTTTTAGCGGGTGCAGTCGCCAACCTGGAATGTTCATGTCTTGCGGAGAGGCAGCATCATTCAAATGACGCAGCTGACGCGCCAATTTGGTGGCATGTGTGGCTTGTATACCTGCCGCGCTGCCTGTCTCAAAAAATCGCTGAATTCCCTTGTGGCGAAAACTCTTGATCATAACGGCTCCTTGCCAGAAAAGTGTATTCCTTTGCGATACACATCGCAAGCGTACTAATGACTTTGTGCGCGTGACGGTCGCTTTTTTGCCAAAGTAGCTAGCTGCGTCCAAGCAACGGAGTTGAGTACCGTCAGAATCAGTCGCCCCTCATCTTGGCGAACATGTCCTGAAACTCTTCGCGGGTCATGTTGACTTCGACAGGCTCGATGTTGTCAAAAGGTGAGCCGACCTGAACCGACTTCGTGGTGTCTTTGACCAAGGTCAATCGGTATATTTTGCCTTCAGAAACAATATCGATAGTGCCTTGGCGATCAGCCACTGCCAGAAACTCCGCTAACGATTTCCGTGCGCTATTCGTGCTTGATGTTGCAGTTTGCGTCCTAGCCATGATCCACCTCCACCAGTTGAATTCTCAACGCGCGCGCCTTCGCCGGCATCCGATCATATCGCTCTATCGTTAACAAAGGGTGGCCTGTTGCGCGCGCGCACTCCAGGACATAAGCATCATACGCTGCCGACCGAGTCTGGATGGCGATATACCAAGCATTCAACGGGTCAACATTGATGTAGTTAACTTGGGCGTCCAAAGCGCCTTTCAGCAAAGCCAGACCACTGACAAGACTCAATCGCTTTTGCACCACCATATTCCTGACGGCGTTGCCAAGCTCCCAGCGAACAGAGGAAGGCGCAAACAGCTCGACGCCATTCGTGAGCCGCCGAATCTCTCCGCGCCAATCCTTTTCTCCCGGCTGATGCATAAGCGCCGCCAGAATTGCCGATGTGTCCATTACGATGCCCATAGATCATCCTTGATCGTTGTTGCCTGACTAAAATCAGTATAGACAACAGAAAGCATCCCTGCTCAATGCACCATGGCTCCTTGCCAAAGTAGCTGGCACCAGAAAGCCAAAGCCCCGCATAGGCGGGGCTTTGGCTCAATCTACAAGGGCACGACTGAATTGCTTCAGAAAACCCTTGTCTCAATAAGGCGATGCTAATCCCGCCGATGGGCAAAATCAACTAGTATTCGGGAACAAGGAAAGTACACCAGCAATCAAGGATTTGAGCTGACTCTCGATGTACGCATATTTGACAGCCCCACGCTCAACAGCGGTACAGCAATTTTTTCAAACCAGAAATCCACGCGACTTGATGGGTGCCTACTCATGGTGCCAAGCGGTTGGTGCTGCTCTGCTACCAATCATGGGCGACCTTGAGGTTGCACTACGAAACTCGCTTCATAGCGCCTTGTCGCACTACTTCGGCCAACAAAGCAGCTACTCATGGATGCTCGGCACGCCAGCAACCAAGCCAAGCGCGAAACCTGCTCCGGCACCTCACAAATTGAATAGCCAAGCACAACAAGATGTTCAGAAAGTTGTCGACAGGTACCAGAGAAAGCGCAAGCGGGCTGCGACGCCAGACGATGTGGTCGCAGCGCTTTCATTTGGCTTCTGGGAGCAAATCATCAACGCGCTTACACACAAGGCACACCCGGCAGGGCTGAAAGAAAGCATCATGAAAGCGGCTTTCCCCTATGCGCCCGATACACAGATCATTGCTTACAGTGACAATGCATTCGTAAACCGCGTGGTGGCATTGCTCGCACAAATCCGCGATGTACGAAATCGCATTGGGCATCACGACTCACTTTGGGCATGCCCAGAGTTTTCTGAGCATGGCAAAACCGGGTTCTTTCCAAGACGCCCACGGCACACCGTGAGAAGCCTGCAACAACTTGCCGAAAGAATAAGCTGGCTTGCCGGGTGGATTGACCCTGATATTCGTCAGCATATCCATGCTTCTGATCATTGGGCCAATCTTCAAGTGCTGCTATCGCGAGAGTCGCTACGAATTTATCGTATGACCGGTGGTAGCGCAGAAACCAGCAGGCTGATTTGGTGCACACAACAACCCACACAGCCAAAACGAGAAAAAAAACATAGACAGCCACTGCACGCTCGCCATCTGTACGCGATGCATCAGCCGTTCTTTTAAATGGCGCTAATGCTAGAGACGGGTGAAAAACGCTTTTCACCCGTCTCTGCATCACACGCCCTGTCAGTTGACAGTCACCGCACCCACGCGATCGGCGAACTGGTCGAAGCTGAGGTTGTCGGCGTAGACCACCGACAGCAGCTGAAGCTCGCTGGCGGCCACACTGGCGACTGTGTCAGCAGGCTTGTACAGGTAGACGCCGTAAGCATCGGCGGCGTCGTCAGCCTGCACGATGACGATGCCGTCAAACTCAGAGCCGGTCAAGCTATGATCGAGCAGCTCGAAGCGTGCATTGAGCAACGCCGCTACCTGACTGAGGTCACTCAACTCGCTTTCATCCACGCTGTCGTTGCCATTGCCGGTCACCAGCAGCTTGTAGATGTCGCCCGAGATGGAGATGGCGGGGCTGAGCGTGTCAGCCTTTTCAGACACAGAGAAGCCTTCGTCTCCGTAGGTGGCCAGCACGCCCGCCAGATCAATGCTGTCGTCGGCCTTGAAGTTGTAGAAGGTGTCGCCAAGCTGGTTGGCGGCGCTGTAGGTGACCTTCAGCGATGAGGTGGCGACACCTACCGCTTCTTCGCTGTAGAACACATCGTGGAAGGTGGATGCGCTGATGGACTCGACGCCGCCGCCGGTGAATACATAGACCTTGTTGGCGGGGTCCGACGAACTCAGATTCAGATCCAGATTTGACTGTTGCGCCCAAGTTTCGCCCCCGCTGGAGGAGCCTACTTCAACGGCAAAGTCCGGCAGCAAAGTACCATCCCTGTAAGTCAACGCACCTGTTTCGGTGTAAATTGGGTTGTTGGTGAACAGCACAACGCCCGTGAGCGGTGGGCTGAAGTCATCCCCGGTGATGGTCACCGTCTTGTTTAATACATCGAAGGCCGCGATGCCAGTTATCAGATAGTTTTCCGGCAAGCCCCAGTAGCCGCCCAAGGCTGCGCCGAATATGTGGGTTTCGGTGAGATTGCGGTCAAAGCCCATGACCACTTTCGGGCCGCCAGCCGTGAGGCCATTCACATTACTGGCAGAAGTCACCAGCTCGTTGGGCACACGCGCTTGCGGGGCAGCGACCACCGGCTGCTCCACGGTCACATCCTTGTCTACGAGCAGGCGGGCCTGACCGTTGGTGTAGAGGATGTAGCCGCCATTGCTCGGCGCATCCTCGCCATTCAGGTCATTTTCATTGATATCCGGCGTCCAAGTGCCGCTGGTGAGCTGTACCTTGTCGCCGGCGTCGCCGTCCACGCGCAGCAGGTTGTTGTCGCGCTTATCGTCGGCGCCGGTGGCGGAGCCGACGATGTGCAGCAGGTCGCTGGTATTCAGGCGTAGCGTGTTGTTGCCGGTGCCGGTGAGGTCGATGATCTCGATGTTCTCGTACGGGCTTTTCGGCGCCTGCGCCACATCGCTGAAGCTGTTCAGCGCGGTGAGGTCGAGGGTGACGCCAAAGCCAGTGATGGCCAGCGTGTCGCGACCGTTGCCGCCATCGACCACAAGAGTGTCGGCGACATCGTAGATCAGTGTGTCGTTGCCGGCACCGCCGATCAGCACATCATTGCCCAAGCCACCGTCGAGACGGTCGTTGCCGAGGCCGCCGTTGAGGGTTTCGGCGAGATCGGTGCCGGTGAGCACATTGTTGGCCGCCGGGCTGGTGTCGCCGGTGGCGAAGCCGTAGACGACATAGCTGGCGCCCGAAGAAGTGCCACTGGGATCCGCGCTGCGTGCCCCGACGAAGAGATCGTCAAAGCCATCGCCGTTAACATCGCCAGCCGACGACACGGAACGGCCGCTGAAGTCCCCTGCAGCCACCCCCGAGAGCGTGAAGCCGTTCGTGCCATTCAAGGCCGACAAATTCAGGTTGCCAGCCGTGCCCACCGAGCTACCGCCAAACACCACATAGCTGGCACCCGAATCATTCCCATTGGCATCCACAGCGCTTGCCCCAACGATCAAATCGTCAAAGCCATCGCCGTTCACATCGCCAGCCGACGACACGGAACGGCCGCTGAAGTCCCCAGGAGCTATCCCCGAGAGCTTGAAGCCGTTCGCGCCATTCAAATCCGACAAATTCAGGATACCAGCGGTGCCTACCGAAGTGCCGCCAAACACCACATAGCTAGCGCCTGAATCACTCCCATTGGTATCCACGCCGTATGCCCCAACGATCAAATCGTTAAAGCCATCGCCGTTCACATCACCGGCCGACGACACGGAACTGCCGCTGTAGTCTTCCCCCAACGAGCCCAAAAGCGTGAAGCCGTTCGTGCCATTCAAGGCCGACAGATTCAGGTTGCCAGCCGTGCCCACCGAGCTGCCGCCAAACACCACATAGCTGGCACCTGAACCCCTGGCATTGGTATCCACGCCGCTTGCCCCAACGATCAAATCGTCAAAGCCATCGCCATTCACATCACCGGCCGACGATACCGAACGGCCGCTTTGGTCACCCCCCGCCACGCCCGAGAGCGTGAAGCCGTTTGTGCCATTCAAGGCCGACAAATTCAGGTTGCCAGCGGTGCCCACCGAAGTACCGCCAAACACCACATAGCTGACGCCTGAGCCTTGGTTATTGACATTCGTAGTAGCGCTTCTTGCCCCAACAATCAGATCGTCAAAGCCATCGCCATTCACATCGCCGGCCGATGACACTGCGCTGCCGCTGAAGTCAAACTGCGCCACCCCCGAGAGCTTGAAGCCATTCTCACCATTCAAATCCGACAAGTTCAGATTACCAGCCGTGCCCACAGCAGTACCGCCAAACACCACATAGCTGACGCCTGCAAATTGATTCTCGCGGGATGCCCCGATGATCAGATCATCAAAGCCATCGCCGTTCACATCACCGGCCGACGATACGGAATAGCCGCTGCCGCCATATGCAGCCGCCCCCGAGAGCTTGAAGCCGTTTGTGCCATTCAAGGCCGATAGGTTCAGGTTGCCATCAGTTCCCACAGAAGTGCCGCCAAACACCACATAGCTGGCGCCCGAATCTTTCCCAGTGGCATCCACGCGGTCTGCCCCAACGATCACATCGTCAAAGCCATCGCCGTTTACATCACCGGCCGACGATACGGAACGCCCGCTGTAGTCCTCTGCCGCAACGCCCAACAGCTTGAAGCCATTGGTGCCGTCAAGGTCGGCGAGCTGGATTTCCGAGAGACGGATGTCCTCACGCGTCAGCGATACCGCCAGCGTGGCCGTGTCGGAGCTGCCCTGGCCGTCGCTGACCACATAGGTGAAGCTGTCGCTGGCGGTGCTGCCAATGGCCAGTGCCAGATAGTCATCGTCGCTGGTGTCGATGGCGTAGGTGTAGCTGCCATCGGCTTTGAGCGTGAGCGTGCCGTAGGTGCCGATAATTTCGGTGCCGATGCTGCCCGTGGCGATGCTGGTGAGCGCGGGCGCGGTCGTGCCCTCCGGCAGGGTTTCGGTGCCGGCGCGAGCGGCGCTGACGCTGAGCGTGTCGGTGGTGTCGGCATCGGTGTCGTTGCCGAGCACGCCGAGGCGCTCGCCATCCATGCCGGCGGCGCTGCTGACGCTGGTGGTGCCCATGGTCACGGTGGCAGTGTCGTCCATGGCGATCGGGGCATCGTTCTGGCCGATTACCTTGAAGGTCAGCGTGGCGCGGTCGGTTCCCCCATTGCCATCGCTGACCCGGTAGGTGAAGGCGTCGATGACTGTTTCACCCTTGGCCAGCACGGCGTAGTCGCTATTACTGGTCGCGAGGTTATAGGTGTAACTGCCGTCGGCGTTGATGACGAGTGTGCCGTAGTCACCGGTCAACGAAACCGTGGCTGGCAAGGCATCATTGAGGTTGCTGTCTACGAGCGGCCGCAAGGTTAATTGGCCGGTCTCGATTTCGTCACCGGCACGGGCAGCGGTAACCGTGAGCACATCGCCGTTGGCATCGGTGTCGTTGGTCAGCACATTGCCGGTCTTTTCCAGCTCGGTGACCAGGAACCTCACCTGCTCGGTGAGGCCGACAAGGAAGAGGAAGTTGCCCACCGTTGTCACTGCTGCCGTGGCAACCAGTGGCTCGGTGCCCGTGTAGGTGTAGCTAACGACTTGGCCACCCGCGCCAATCGGCTGCGATGCGATCAGGGTGTTTTCGCCGGCGGTCAGCGCGAAGCTGCCGCTGGTGCCAGGATCACCGCCGCCACCGAGGGTGAAGACATATTCACGACCCGGCTGCAGGGTGATGGTGCTGACGCTATTGCTGTTGCCCAGCAGATTCGGGGTGCTGGCGAGCACATCGGCTTCGCCGGCTACGGCCAGCGTAGCCGCATCATCGACGGCGACCGGCGGGGCTGGTGGCAGCGCCACGGTGATGGCGTTATCCACGAGCAGGCGGGCCTGACCGTTGGTGTAGAGGCTGTAGCCGCCATTGCCCGGTGCAGCCTCGCCATTCAGGTCATTGTCATTGACATCTCGCGTCCAGGTGCCGCTGGTGAGCTGCACGGTGTCACCGGCGTCGCCATCGATGCGCAGCAGGTTATTGTCGCGCTTATCGTCAGTGCCGGTGGCGGAGCCAACAATGTGCAGCAGGTCGCTGGCATCAAGCCTGAGCGTGTTATCGCCCATGCCGGTGAGGTCGATGATTTCGATGCTCTTGTACGGGCTTTTTGGTGTTTGCGCTGTGTCAGCGAAGTTGTTCAGCGCGGTGAGGTCGAGCGTGATGCCGCTGCCGGTGATGGCCAGCGTGTCGCGACCGGTGCCACCGTCCACGCGCAGCGTGTCAGCGGCGTCGTAGACCAGGGTGTCGTTGCCGGCACCGCCGATCAGCACATCGTTGCCGAGGCCACCGTCAATACGGTCGTTGCCGAGGCCGCCGTTGAGGGTTTCAGCGAGATCGGTGCCGGTGAGCACCGTGTTGGCCGCCTGCCCGGTGTCACCGGTGGCGAAGCCGTACACAATGTAGCTGGCGCCTGAGTCGACATTGCCATTCGCATCCGCGCGAGGCGCCCCGACGAAGAGATCGTCAAAGCCATCGCCGTTCACATCGCCGGCCGACGATACCGAGGTGCCGCTAATGTCATTCGC
>JBBTCA010000007.1:119949-120978 GCA_038043385.1 Pseudomonadota bacterium | reverse complement strand
CGCCGCCCCCAGGAGCCTGAAGCCGTTCAGCCCATTCAGCGCCGACAGGTTCAAGTTACCCGCCGTGCCTACCGACGCGCCACCAAACACCACATAGCTCGCCCCGGAGTTGTACCTGCCATTCGCATTTGCGCCAGAAGCCCCCACGATCAGGTCATCAAAGCCATCCCCGTTCACATCGCCGGCCGACGATACCGAGGTGCCGCTAATGTCATTCGCCGCCGCCCCCAGGAGCCTGAAGCCGTTCAGCCCATTCAGCGCCGACAGGTTCAAGGTACCCGCCGTGCCTACCGATGGGGCACCAAACACCACATAGCTCGCCCCGGGATTGCTATTGCCATTCGCATCCGCACCAGTCGCCCCCACGATCAGGTCATCAAAGCCATCCCCGTTCACATCGCCGGCAGACGATACCGAGTCGCCGCTGAGGTCACCCGCCGCCACCCCAAAGAGCCTGAAGCCGTTCACCCCATTCAGCGCCGACAGGTTCAAGTTACCCGCCGTGCCTACCGACGGCGCGCCAAACACCACATAGCTCGCCCCGGAATCGGCATTGCCATTCGCATCTGCGTACCGAGCCCCCACGATCAGGTCATCAAAACCATCCCCGTTCACATCGCCGGCCGACGACACGGAATTGCCGCTGAGGTCCCTCAGAGTCACCCCCAGGAGCCTGAAGCCGTTCAACCCATTCAGCGCCGACAGGTTCAAGGTACCCGCCGTGCCTACCGACGAGCCACCAAACACCACATAACTCGCACCGAAACCAGCATCACGGGCACTCGTACTCTTATCTACCCCAATAGCCCCCACGATCAGGTCATCAAAGCCATCCCCGTTCACATCGCCGGCAGACGATACCGAGCCGCCGCTAATGTCATTCCTCGCCGCCCCCTGGAGCCTGAAGCCGTTCAGCCCATTCAGCGCCGACAGGTTCAAGGTACCCGCCGTGCCTACCGACGCGCCACCAAACACCACATAGCTCGACCCGGAATCGTCATTGCCATTCGCATCCGCAAGATTCGCCCC
>JBBTCA010000007.1:0-119849 GCA_038043385.1 Pseudomonadota bacterium | reverse complement strand
CACGATCAGGTCATCAAAGCCATCGCCGTTCACATCGCCGGCCGACGATACCGAGTTGCCGCTGACATCATCTGCCGCCGCCCCCAGGAGCCTGAAGCCGTTCAGCCCGTTCAGCGCCGACAGGTTCAAATTACCCGCCGTGCCTAGCGACGGGCCACCAAACACCACATAGCTCGCCCCGGAATTGCTATTGCCATTCGCATCCGCAAGATTCGCCCCCACGATCAGGTCATCAAAGCCATCGCCGTTCACATCGCCGGCCGACGATACCGAGGTACCGCTAAAGTCATCCCCCGCCACGCCCGAGAGTTTGGAGCCATCGCTGCCATCGAGCGCGCCCAGATCAATCAGGGTTCGGGTCAAAGCCACTTGCAGCGTGGCGGTGTCGCTGCTGCCCTGGCCGTCACTGACCACATAGGTGAAGCTATCGCTGGCGGTGTCGCCCATGGCCAGTGCCTTGAAGCTGCTGCCGGCGGTGTCGATGGCGTAGGTGTAGCTGCCATCGGCCTTGAGCGTGAGCGTGCCGTAGGTGCCGATAATCTCGGTGCCGGTGCTGCCCGTGGCGATGCTGGTGAGCGCGGGCGCGGTCGTGGCCTCCGGCAGGGTTTCGGTGCCGGCGCGAGCGGCGCTGACGCTGAGCGTGTCGGTGGTGTCGGCATCGGTGTCATTGGCGAGCACACCGAGGCGCGCGCCGCTCATACCGGCGGCACTGCTGACGCTGGTGGCGTCGATGCTCACAGTGGCGGTGTCGTCGAGGGCCACCGTCGCGTCATTCACGCCGGTGACCTTGATGGCCAGCGTGGCGGTGTCTGACGCACCGCTGGGGTCGGTCACCACATAGGTGAAGTTGTCTGTAGCGCTGACGCCCTGACCGAGCGCGGCGTAGCCTTCGCCAGAGGTATCCAGCGTGTAGGTGTAGCTGCCGTTGGCGTTGATGACCAAGGTGCCGTAGCTGCCTTCGAGGATCAGCGTGGCCGGTGTTTCGGCGTTGCTGTCGGCATCGGTGAGCGTGCTCAGTACCGGCGCAACGGCAGCACTGCCGGTAGCACCCGGCGCAGGTTCAGCGCCGACGCCCGCTTGGGTGACCTTGAGCAGGACTTTGTCGCCGGTATCGGCGTCGAGGTCGTTAGTCAGCACATTGCCGGACTTGGTAAGTTCCTCGACCGTGCTGGCTGCGCTCTCTGTGTATTTAACAGAAAAGTTCAAAGCGCCTTCAGGGCTCGTAGCAGCGATCGCCGTGGCGATCAGCGGCGCAGTGCCTTCGTAAACGAATGTGTATGTGCCACTTGCTCCAATGGTCTGTGTTGGAATGAGCGGCTTGTTGTTGCCGACCAAATCAAAAGTGGCAATAACATTGTTAGCACTGCCGCCACTGAAGATGCCGAAGACATAGGTATGCCCCGGCAGCAAGGTGATTTCGCTGCTCTTGCTGCTGTTGTTCAGCACGCCCGACAGCAAAGTCACATCTGATTTGATGACGCCACCCGCATTGGCAATCGTCAGCGTGGCGCTGTCGTTTCCGGCCACTGGCGCATCGTTGATGCCCTCGACTTTGAGGCTGAGCGTGGCGGTGTCGCTGCCGCCCTTGCCGTCGCTGACGGTGTAGGTGAACGCTTCTGTGGCGGTGGCGTCTTCACCCAAGGCTTGGTAGTCGGCGTCGGTTTCGCTCAGGTCGTAGCTGTAGCTGCCATCGGCCTTGAGGGTGAGTGTGCCGTAAGTGCCTTCGATGCTTACACCTGTGCTGCCGGATGGCACGGTGGTGGGCTCCGGCAGGCTGACCGGGATGGTCGGGGTATCGCCTGCCGGGGCGTCGCTGACCAGCAGCTCTGCGCCGGTACGAACGCTGGTGACCGTGAGCAGCGCTTGGTCGCCTACATCGGCGTCGGTGTCGTTATCCAGCACATTGCCTTCCAGCGGCGGCACAATGAGCTGGGTGGTGGTGGTGCTTCCGCTTCCACTGGCCAGGCTGAAATCGGGCGTGGCGTTCAGCTCCACGAACACCACCAAGATCAGCCTTTCGCCCGACGAAAGGCCGGTGGTGTTGGCGAAGGTCACCGTGTGGTCGGTGCCCGAGGCGAAGTCCAGAGAGCGGATACCATTGTTTGGGTAATCACCGGTGACGGCAAGCAGCACCAGCGAGAGCGCATTCCCGCTGGCCGTGTAAGTGTGCGTGATGCCCGTCGTGCTCGGCAGCGTGAAGATATACGCGTCACCACCGTCAAAATTGAGAAGAATTTGGGTGGCGTCGGCTGCGGTGAGCCCAGCGGGCACGGCGGTTTCCACGGCATCGGCAACGGTCAGGGTCTTGCTGCCAATGTCATCAACGGCTACCGGCGCGTCGTTCACGCCGGTGACCTTGATGGCCAGCGTGGCGGTGTCGGTGGCACCGCTGGGGTCGGTCACCACATAGCTGAAGCTGTCGGTGGCGCTAACGCCCTGAGCCAGCGCGGCGTAGCCTTCGCCAGAGGTATCCAGCGTGTAGGTGTAGCTGCCGTCGGCGTTGATGACCAGGGTGCCGTAGCTGCCGTCGATGCTTAGCGTGGCTGGTGTTTCCGGGTTGCTGTCGGCATCGGTGAGTGCTGTTAGCACGGGTGCGACGGCAGCACTGCCAGTGGCTCCCGGCGCTGGCTCGGCGCCCACACCAGCCTGCGTGACTTTGAGCAGGGCTTTGTCGCCGGTGTCGGCGTCGAGGTCGTTGGTGAGCACATTGCCGGATTTGGTCAGTTCGGCGGGCTGGTCAACGGGCTCGCTGGTGGTGGAGTAGCTGAGCGTGATTTTTGCAAGGTGGCTACTACCGGCCTGCACTCGATACTCCACGGGCTCACTACCGGGCACTTCAATCGTTTTAGTGATCGGGTTGCCAAGCAATGTTTCCGTTGTAGTGCCTTGCTGGATGATTAATAGGCCGCCAGTTCCTGTCACCGTGAAGGTATAGGTTTTGCCACCCTCAAGGGTCACGAAGTCATTGAAGCCGCTGATATCCGTGCCGAGGGTCGTGACTACAGTTGCACCCGCCTCTTGGCGTGCCGGCTTCAGCTCGGCGCTGTCGTTCACCGCGACCGGTGCGTCGTTCACGCCCTCGACTTTGATGCTGAGCGTGGCGGTGTCGCTGCCGCCCTTGCCGTCGCTGACGGTGTAGGTGAAGGCTTCGGTGGCGGTGGCGTCTTCACCCAAGGCTTGGTAGTCGGCGTCGGTTTCGCTCAGGTCGTAGCTGTAGCTGCCGTCGGCCTTGAGCGTGAGCGTGCCGTAGGTGCCGGTGAGTGTGCTGGCCGTGACGGTCAGCACATCGCCAGTGTCGGGGTCGGTGTCGTTTTCCAGCACATTGCCTTCTAGTGGCGGTACGATGAGCTGGGTGGTGGTGCTTGTGCTTCCGCTTCCACTGGCCAAGCTAAAGTTGGGGGTGGCGTTCAGCTCCACGAACACCAACAGTACCAGCCTTTCGCCCGGCTGAAGGCCGCTGGTGTTGGCGAAGCTCACCGTGTGGTCGGTGCCAGTGGCAAAGTCCAGAAAGCGGCCGGCACCCAGCGTCAACTCACCTTCGATGGCGATTAGTATCAGCGAGAGCGCATTCCCGCTGGCCGTGTAAGTGTGCGTGATGCCCGTCGTGCTCGGCAGCGTGAAGATATACGCGTCACCCCCGTCAAAATTGCGCAGGATTTGAGTGGCGTTGGCCGCGGTGAGCGTGCTGGGCACGGTGGTTTCCACGGCATCAGCTACCGTCAGGGTTTTGCTGCCGGTGTCGTCTACCGCGACCGGGGCGTCGTTGATGCCCTTCACGGTGAATTTCAGCGTGGCAGTGTCGCTGGCCGCATTAGTATCGCTAACGGTGTAGGTGAACGCTTCTTCTGCGGTGGCGTCTTTGGCCAGCGCGATGTAGTCGGCGTCGGTCGTGCTCAGCGTGTAGGTGTAGCTGCCGTCGGCTTTCAGGTTCAGCGTGCCGTATTTGCCTTCAATGTTGCTGCCAGAGCCGCCGCTCGGCACGCTGCTAAGCATGGGTTCGCTGCTTTCTGCGCCCTTGCCGGCGCTGGTGACCTTGAGCAGGGCTTTGTCGCCGGTGTCGGCGTCGGTGTCGTTGGTTAGCACATTGCCGGTGCTGGTGAGCACCGCCGAGTTGGTCGGTGTGAGGTTGGTGAAGTTGATGTTGATGATGTTGACGCCACCAGTGCCACCAGTGCCACCAGTGCCACCGATGGCTCCGGTGGGGCCGGAGGGGCCGGTGTCGCCGGTGGGGCCGGTGTCGCCGATGATGATGAACTCGCCGGTGGCGCCGGCGGTCAGTGCTGTGGCCACGGTGTCGTCCACGGCGACTGGCGCGTCGTTGATGCCCTTCACCGTGAAGCTCAGCGTGGCGGTGTCGCTGCCACCGTTGCCGTCGCTGATGGCGTAAGTGAAGGCTTCCGTGGCGGTGGCGTCTTTGGCCAGCGCGATGTAGTCGGCGTCGGTGGTGTTTAGCGTGTAGGCGTAACTGCCGTCGGCCTTGATGACGGCACTGCCGTAGGTGCCGGTAATGGTGGTCTGGCTGGGTGTAAGCGGGTCGGTGTCGTGGTCGGTCAGCGCGGTGAGCGTGGGTGAACTGGCTTCCGCGCCCTTGGCGGCGCTGGTGACCGTGAGCAGGGCTTGGTCACCGGTATCGGCATCAAGGTCGTTGGTCAGCACACTGCCGGTGGCACCGCTGGCGGTGGCGGTTATCGCCTCGGTAACGGTGTCGTCTACGGCAACCGGGGTGTCGTTGATGCCCTTGACCGTCAGGCTGAGCGTGGCTTTGTCGGTGCCGCCTTTGCCGTCGCTGATCTGGTAGGTGAAGGCTTCGGTGGCGGTGGCGTCTTTGGCCAGCGCTTTGTAGTCGGTGTTGGTCGGGCTCAGGGTGTAGGTGTAGCTGCCATCAGCCTTGATGAGCAGGCTGCCGTAGGTGCCTTCGATCGTGGCCTGGTTCGGCGTGTCGGTGCCGCCACCACTGCTGGCTGCGTCGTGATTGGTCAGCGCGGTGAGCGTGGGCGCGTTGGCCTCGTTGCCAGCACCGGCCGAGGTCACGGTCAGGGTGTCTTCGTTGGCGTCGGTGTCGTTGGTCAGCACATTGCCGCTGGTGGTGAGTTGGGCCGGTATGGCCGTGGAAATACCCACGGTGACATAGGTGACGGAGAAGCCCTGGTTGTTGTTGAGCGTGATACTGATGACACGATCGGTTGTGTCTGTGCTGGTAGTCGTGAAGCCAACCAGGCTCAAGGCCGCTAACTGTTCGCTCAAGGTGCCGCCGCCGATAGACAAGCCTAGCTTGCCGTCAGAAATGGAGGGCCCAATAATGACACTCCCGCTAAGCACCCCGAATGACGGCACAACCTGACCGTTGAAGGTCCATGCGTCGCCAGGCTTGGCATTGAGAAGACTCAGCAGAGGGTTATTTGCGGTGCCTTCAAATGTGACCTCGACCTGGTTAGCGATCAGTGTGCTGGCACTGCCAGAAACATAAGTCACCTTGGCCGTTGACTGCACACCCGACACGGTATCATCAAGATCCACCACGGGCGGATTAGGGCCTACCGAGTTGGGGATCGCCGCCGGCGGATTGCCGGTCGTTCCCTGCGTTAGCGTCATGGCACCCGTGTCGTCTTCAGCCTTGGGCGGGTTGTTGCTGCCGGTTACGGTCACTTTCAGGGTGGCGGTGTCGCTGGCACCGCTGCCATCTTTGGCGGTGTAGGTGAAGGTGTCGGTGGCGGTCACGCCGTCGTTCAGGGCCATGTAGTTGGCACCGTCGCGATTCAGGGCATAGCTGTAGTTGCCATTGCTGCTCAGCGTGAGCGTGCCGTAGGTGCCGGTTAAGGTGGCACCGGTGGCGCTGATGCTGTCGCCGGTGTCGATGTCGGTGTCGTTGCTCAGCACATTGCCGGTGGCACCGGTGTCGAGCTTGGCCAGCAAGGCGGTGTCGTTCACCGCGTCTGGGGCGTCGTTCACGCCAGTGACTTTGACGCGCAGCGTGGCGCGGTCGCCGTCACGGCCGTCCGTGGCTTCATAGGTGAAGGCGTCGGTAGCGGTCACGCCGCCGCCGAGCTTCTGGAAGTCTTCATCGGAGGTGTTCACCGAGTAGGTGTACTGGCCATCCGCCTGGATGATCAGGCTGCCGTATGTGCCTTCTACCGTGGCGCGATCCTGCGTGCTTTCGCTTTCATCATGGTCGGTCAGGTTAGTCAGCGTTGGGCCGCTGCTGGTTTCTGTGCCGGCACCCGCGGCAATCACGAACAGTTCGTCGTCTTCGGGGTCGATGTCGTTGTTGAGTACATTGCCGGTGGCGCTGCTCTCCGTGCTCGGCAGCGGTGCCGTGGCGGTGTCGTCTATGGCTTCCGGGGTGCCGTTGGGGCCACGGAAGGCCACGGTGATCTGCGCTTTGCTGCTGCCGCCCTTGCCGTCGCTGATTTCGTAGCTGAACACTTCGCTGTAGCTGCGGTCCGGGTCTAGGGCCTGGAAGGCGGCGTTGGTGGGGTCGGTGCGGTAGCTGTAGCTGCCGTCGGCACGGATGCTGAGAATGCCGAATTTGCCCGCAACTTCCGTGGGAGCGGTGTCTTCCAGGTCCAGTACCAGTTTCGATACCGCGATGCCAGGGCCAACCTTGGTGACCACCAGGCGGTCGCCCACATCAATGTCGCTGTCGTTAAGCAGCACATTGTTGTAGTCCTCTTCATAGCGGCTGTATTCGCGGCTGAAGTCGTTCACGGCGACCGGGTTGTCATTCACGCCGCGCACACGAATGTTGATGGTGGCGCGGTCAATGCCGCCACGGCCGTCGCTGATCTCGTAGGTGAAGGCTTCGGTGGCGGTGGCGTCTTTGCCCAGCGCGATGTAGCTGGCGCTTTTCGGGTCAAGAATATAGGTGTAGCTGCCGTCATCCTTGAGGGTGAGGCGGCCGTACTGGCCGGTCACGGCCAAGCCGGTGGTGATGACTTGCAGGGCGTTGTGCGTATTGCTCTGTTCGCTGCCTGTGCCGACCTTGGTCACAACCAAGCGGTCGCGATCAGCGTCTGTGTCGTTGGTCAGCGCTTTGGCAGTGATGCTGTTGCCATTCATGATGCTGCTGTCGTCTTGCGCGACCGGGCCGGTGTTCGGCGAGGTGACCTTGATGGCCAGTGTGGCTCTGTCGCTGCCACCGTTGCCGTCGCTCACGGTGTAGGTGAAGTTTTCAGTGGCGCTGCCGCCGCGCAGGGCTTTGTAGTCGGCGTCGTTAGCGTTGACCTGGTAGGTGTAGCTGCCAGTGGCGCTGATATACAGCGTGCCGTATTTACCGGTGATCGCCGTGCCTTCGGTGTTCTCCGACACCAGCGTCATGGCCGGTTTGGCGGATTCAGCGCCAATACCAACGCCGGTGATGCGCAGCTGGTCGCCGTCTACATCGGTGTCGTTGCTCAGCACTTGGCCGGTAGCGGCCAGCACCGGGCTGGCAAAGGCGGCATCGTTGCCAGCGACGGGCGCGTCGTTGACGGGCGTGACATGGACGGTAATCGAGTAAGCCGCCGTGCTGGTGTCTTTGCCACCGTTGGCGGTGCCGCCGTTGTCGCGAACCTGGAATTCGATGGTGGCGTAGTTTTCACCGCTGGCGTTCTTGGCCGGCACAAAGGTCAGTTTGCCGGCAGTCAAGTCTCGAGCGCTAACTTCAAAGCCAGCGGCAACCTTGATGGCGCTGATGGCGGCACCGTTGTACAGCAGCGTGCCGTTAGTCGGCAGCGCGGTGATTTTTACCGCTGCCAAGGTGTTGCGGTCAGTGTCTTGGAAGCCGAAGTCTACGGCGCGCAGCACCAGGGCTGTGTCTTCACGGGTGGTGAAGCTGCGATTGCTGGCGGTCGGAGCATCGTTGACCGGCAGCACGGTGATGGCCAGCGCATCGGTGTCGATCTGTTCGGTGCCGCTGGTGTTGCCACGATCCGTGCTGGTCATGGTCAGCGTGTCGCTGCCGTTGAAGAACGGGTTCGGGGTGTAAGTCAGGCGCCCCAAGGCTTCGTTGATCTCGGCTTGGGTACCCACAAGCACCAATCGGCCACCGTTGTTGCTGGTGGTTGCCGTGAGGCCGCTCTCGGTCGGCGTAGAAGATTCCGTTAACGCCAGCCGGCCGTTGCTCACCGAGAGCGTGACGGAGATGGTGGAGTCGCCGGCATCGGCATCGGATACGCGCAATCCGATCAGAGCCAGGCTGCGACCTTCAAGCACTCTTTGGGCAGCTGGCAGCTGGTTAACGGGAGCAGATCCTTTCGGCTGAATGGCCATGATGCGATACCTTCTTGTGTCGTAGATTGCGCGATCCTACAACACTCGATTTCGCGAATATTTCAAAACAGGCTTTTTTGATGAAATGTCACATCTTGTTACATTTTGTTTGGTTAAAAATTAACCAAAACAGGCGTAAAACCGCCCCACTCTGACCTACCGAGCCATCACGGCTCGTGCAATGCCTCATCAATACCCCGCCGCAGCGGCTTAATCACATAGCTGGCGACGGTTTTTTCGCCTGTGATGATCTCGACCGATGTGGTCATGCCGGGGCGGATGTCAAGCTTGCTCAATGGCCCCTGAGGCAGCTCGGTTTGCACATGCACCCGGTAGTAGGGCTGCTCGTTTTGCTGCAGATTTTCGGTCAGGGTGTCGGGCGAAATGTAGATGACCTTGCCCTTGAAAGTGCCATAGCGCGTGTAGTCAAAGGCATCGAGCTTCACATTGGCAGGCAGGCCGGTGTGCAGAAAGCCCACATCCTTGGGCGCGACCTTGGCCTCGATGATGAGCGGGTCGTTGCTAGGCACAATTTGCATTAACTCGTCGCCGCTGCGCAGCACTGCCCCCAGCGTGGTGAACTTGATGTTTTTCACCACACCGCTCATCGGCGCTTTCACATAGGTGGCGGCCACGGCCTCGCCACGCTGCGTGAGCACCTGCAAGGTCTGGTCGAGTTCGGCGCGGGTGGTGGCAATTTCAGCCTGCGCTTCCTGGCGGAAGGCATTGTGCTTGTTGGTGCGTAAAGCCCGTAGCTCAATGACCTGACGGCGGGCGCGCAGCACTTCGGTTTGCGAGGCGTCGCCGGTCTTCACCAGGCGCACCAGCGCGTTCAGCTCTTCTTCGGCCAAACGGCGCGACTGATCAATGGCGGCCAGCTCCGACTGCTGCGCCTGGCGACGCTTTCCAGCCAGCGCCTGCTGCGTTTTCACCAGATCGGGGTAGGCATTGATCTCGGCCGTAAACGCGAGCGCGCGGCCATCCAACTCGGCTTGCAAGCGCGCTAAATTAGCCTTCAGGGACGCCGCCTTCACCGCGATTTCGTCGTTGCTGGCCTGGTAGCGAGTGCGATCCAGCAGGGCCAGCAAGTCGCCGGCCTTCACGGCATCGCCGGCTTTCACGCGCAGCTCTTTCAGCGTGCCGCCATCCACAATTTGCACCACCTGCGAGTGGCTAGACGCAATGACCGTGCCGGGCGCACGAATCTGCTCTTCCAGCGAGAACAGGCAGGCCCACAGCACCAGCACGACCAGCAGGCCAGCAATGAACTTGAGCAGGCGGTCACGGCGGTTATCCACCACGGCCGGCAGGCGCGATTGCAAACGCTCGATCGCACTCATGCCACACCTCCATCAGCCACCGCTGCCGGGGCCGGAGCACGCTGACCAGCCATCAATTTTTCAGTGGGCACATCGGCCCGCAACTGGCCTTCCTCAATCAGCAAGGCACGCTGGGCCAGCGGCAGCCAGGATGTTTTGTGAGTGGTGAAAATCAAGGTGGTGGTTGCCGGCAAGGATTTGATCACCGCAACAATGCGCTCTTCGGTTTCACGGTCCAGGCTGGCCGTGGGTTCATCCAGCAGCCAGATGGTGGGCTGCTGCAGCACCAGCCGGGTAAAGGCAATGAGCTGGCGCTGGCCGCCGGAAAGCCCGGCCCCGCCTTCGCGGATAGTCATGTCTAGCCCCTTGGGATGCGCCGTGACCAGACGATCCAGCCCGGTCTGCCGCAGCACATCCTGCAAACGGGTTTCATCCGGCAGACTCATGCCCAGCACCAGGTTGTCACGCAGGCTGCCGCCAAACAGCGTGACCTCTTGCGGCAAGTAGCCCACACGCGTGCGCAGCCAGCCCAGACGCACCGTTTGCAGGTCCAGCCCGCCTAGGCGGATATCACCTTCGCTGGGCGTACTCAGCCCCGCCAGCAGCTTGAGCAAGGTGCTTTTGCCGCTACCATTGCGCCCTACAATCGCCAGCCGCTCGCCGGCGTTGATGCTCAGCGCCGGCAGCTTGAGCTGGGGCTGCTGGCTGCCTTCATAGCAATAAGTCAGCGGCGACAGCTGATACGGCAAAGCCACGGCCATGGTGCTGGCCTCGCGCTCGATGCTGTCGTCGCTGGGCAGGCGCAGCAAGGTATTGAGCACCTTCAAGGCATGGCTGGCGTGATGCCATTGCACCAGCACCGAGGTCAGCTGCGTGATGTTGCCCAAGGTGCGTCCGGCCAGAATGGAGCAGGCAATCAGGCCGCCCATGCTCAGGCCGCCACTCTGAATGGTGTACACGCCCACCGCCAGCACCAGCACATAGGCCACTTGCTGGAAGGCCTGGGAAATGAACTGGGCATGGCTGCTGAGCATGCGAATGCGGCTGGAGTTGTCGGCCAGGCGCTCGGTGAGGTTTTGCCAGATCAAGCTGAAGCGCCATTCACCGCCTTGCGCCTTGATGGCCTCGGCGCCCTGCACCACCTCAATAAGCAAGCCATGCCGCCGCGCCGATTCGTCGGTCTGATATTGCTGCAACTGCGCCAGCGGACGCTGCGCCCACAGGCCGATGCCCACACAAATAGGCAGCAAGGCCAGCGGCACCAGTGCCACCGGGCCGCCAATCCAGGCAATCACGGCAATGAACACCAGCACAAACGGCAGGTCAGCGACCACAAACAGGGTGGTGGAGGTGAAAAAGGCTTTTACGGACTCGTAGTCGCGAATCTGTGCCACCAGCGTTCCCGTGCGTGACGGCCGCTTGTCGAGCTTGAGCGCCATGACTTGGTCGAAGAAATGTTGCGACAGGCCGCGATCCACATTCTCGGTCATGCTTTCAATAAAGCTCAGGCGCAATGCCTTGAAGGCCAACTCAAAAAGAATGGCAATGCCCACGCCGGCCGCCAGCACCCACAGCGTGGCATAGGCAAAGTTGGGCACCACCCGGTCGTACACCTGCATGGCAAACAGCGAGCTCACCATCGAAATCAGGTTCATCAGCACGGTGGCGATGGCCGCCTTGATGAACAAGGGCTTGTAGGCCAGCAGCGCCGTACGGATGGCATCGGTGGCAGGCTGCTCGGTCGCTTCCGCCAGAGCATCCACGCCCAGGGCATGCGCCACCCAATAGCTGCCGGCAATGACTTCATCCGGTTTGTGCATGACCAGTACGGGCAAGCCTTCGCTGGAGAAGTTCCAAGCGGGGAATTGTTCCGGCTGAACCAGGCTAGCAGGCACAAAGGTTAAGCGCTCACGCGGCAACAGCGCCGACCACGCAGCCGCCAAACGCTCGCCCGGCTCCTGCTCTACTGCCTGCAGCAATGCCCGTTCACACTCTGCCTGCGTCAGCACATGGCCGCGACTGCGCGCCAGCTGCTGCATTTGCTCTGAAACCAGGCCCAACGCCTCGGCAGACAGCATCAACATTATTTCAACGCTCCTAGCTTGCGATCATCCAATTCACGCAACAACACTTCCCAATACACACCCTGCAAGGCCAGACGATTATTCGCCACCCAATAGGCACGGCGCTGCTGCACCAGCTGCAAGCGAGTTTCTTGCGCTTCGCGCTGCGCATTCAGCACTTCAATCCAGGTTTTGCGCCCGGTCTCGAACTGACGCTTGAAGCTGTCCACCAGATCGCGCGCGGCCTGGAATGCCAGCTGCTGATACTCCAGCTGCAATGCCGCTGCTTGGCGCTCCGCCGATGCCTGATTGATGGCCGCCTGCACATCGCGACGAGCGTTCTCTAGCGATGCCTGCGCCGCTTCTACGCGCGAGCTGCCGGCGCGCATACCCTGAAAGGCGCGAAACACGGTATCGGTCTGATACTGCATATAAATTTCACTGGTCGGCGCGCTGATATCGGCCTCATCACCAAAGGGCTTGTTATAGCGCAGGCCCAGCTCGGGCATGGTGCGACCGCGATTGATGTTGCGTTCGGCAGTTTGCCGCTCAATGCCCGCCAAGGCGAACTGGATAGAAGGATGCTTGTCGCGTGCATGCTCCCAGGCTTTTGCCGCAACGGCGTCATCCAGCCGCTGCATCGGCTCCGGCCAACTTGGCTGACCCAGCGAGCGTGTGCCCAGCAAAGCCGTGAGCTGCGCTTGGGTCGCGCCGAGCACGGCGCGATTGGCCTCGGTCTGGGCTTCAACCTGACGAATGCGCGTAATCGCATTGATCACATCGGCCTGCGCTGCCACGCCTTCGTCGGCACGGCGGCGGATAATGCCCAGCAGGTTATTCAGATCGGCAATATGCCCCACATAGAGCTGATCCAGCTCTCGCGCCGCCAGCCAGCCAAACCAGACATCATTCAAGCGCAGCGCCAGCTGCAAGCGGCGACTGCTCAACTCGGTCAAGGCCTGCCGTTGCGATGCCTGCGCGGCCTGCACACCCGCCACCGTGCTGCCACCGCTGAACAGGGGCTGGATAAATCGCGCTATATAGCGATCCGAGCGACGACTGCGCGCCAGATCAAGTTGGGCATAGGGCAGAAAGCCGGAGTAGGCGGCCGTGAGATCAAAGCCGGTGGCCTGCAGCGCATATTGCGCTTGCAACACATCTGGATGCGTTTCCCAGACATGCACCAAGGCATCGGAAAAGCGATTGATACGGCCGTCGTTCATGGCCGCTGCCGCAACAGGCTCAACACTGAGCCAGCGAGCCACAGAGGCTTTGGACTTTTTCGCATGAGCCGGCAGGCAGAGGCAGATCGAGGCTGCTATTACAACAATAAGAGGTTTCATAGGATGCTAAACGAAATTTTCCCAGAACTTACAGCAGTTATGGGGAAAACGAAACAGGCAGCCTTGGCTGCCTGTTTCGTTTGTCACGCGCGATACGGCTAGTCAGGCCTCAGTGTGCATGCGCCTTGGATGCACCCAAACCGGTGTTCTGACGCACATACAGCTCTGTCCACTTCTCTTCCGAGCGACGGTCACGACCCCACAGCAAGGAGCCGAAGATCACCGCCAGGAAGCCGAGAGGAATCGAAATGATGCCAGGGTTCTTGAGCTTGATCAGGGGCTCTTCGAGACCCACCATGGAAGTGGTCTTGTCGGCGTACTTGACCCTGTCTTCATCCGCCTTGACCAGATCCTTATCCAGCTTGGCCAGGGCCTTGGTAGCCGTGGCACGCGGCTTATCAGCGAGTGCCGGATCAGCCAGCTTGGCTTCCAGCGCGACACGCTTGGCTGGCGCCTCGGCAATCAGCTTGGCGGCATCGGCCTTAACCTTGAGCGGATAGGTCATGTTCGGCGACACCATCACCAGCGAAATAGCCGTGACCGTGCCCACAATCATGCCGGCCATGATGCCGCCGGTGTTGCAGCGCTTCCAGTACAGCGTCAGCAGTACGCAAGGCAGGTTGGCCGACGCAGCCACCGCGAACGCCAGTGCCACCAGATGCGCCACATTCTGACCCTTGGCCGCGATGCCGATGGCAATGGCCATGGCACCCACAATCACCGTGGAAATACGCGCTGCCTTGACCTGCTCGGCCGAGGTTGCGTGCTCACCGCGAATCACACCCACATAGATGTCGTGCGCCATGGCGGATGCAGCCGCCAGCACCAGACCAGCAACCACCGCCACAATCGTGGCGAAAGCAACGGCCGCCACAAAGGCCAGCATGAAGTTGCCCATCATCGAATCAGCACCGCCACCCAGGAACTGAGCGAGCAATGGCGCAGCCATGTTGCCACCCTTGTCTGTCAGGGCAATATCAGCAGCACCCACATGGATAGCCGCACCCATGCCGAGGAACAGCGTGAGCACATAGAAGCCGCCAATGATGGCCATGGCCCAGATCACCGACTTGCGTGCTTCTTGTGCGTTCGGCACGGTGAAGAAACGCATGAGGATGTGCGGCAGACCGGCAGTACCAAAGACCAGCGCCATGCCCAGCGAAATCTGGTCCAGCGGATCTTTCAGGTACAGGCCCGGCTCCAGGAAGCGCTGACCCAGCTCAGTAGCGGTCATGCCTTCGGCACTGTCGCCCAACAGCTTAGCCACCTGACCTTGCACCTTGGCATCACCCACCACAGCGGTAAGGAAGTCCGGCAGGCTGAAACCGTAAGGCGCCCAGACCAGCATGACCAGAATAATGGACGCGATCACCAGCAGAATGGCCTTGATGATCTGCACATAAGTGGTTGCCACCATGCCGCCAAACAGCACATAGGCCAGCATGAGCACGCCCACGGCCATCACCGAGATTTCGTAGTCGATACCGATCAGTGTTTTCACCAGCACACCGCCACCGACCATCTGCGCGGTCAGGTAGAAAGTAGACACAGTGATGACCGAAATGGCACCCACAACACGGGTTTTCTTCGGATCATTGCGGTAAGCCAGAATGTCGGCCAGCGTGTATTTGCCGATGTTTCGGCAGGGCTCGGCAATCACCAGCAACACGGTGATGTACGCCACCAGCCAGCCCACGGAATACATGAAGCCATCGTAGCCATACAGCGAAATCAGGCCGGCAATGCCCAGGAACGAGGCAGCCGAGAGATAATCACCGGCAATCGCCCAACCGTTCTGCAAACCGGAAATGCCGCCACCAGCGGTGTAGAAATCCGATGCCGAATGCACCTGTTTCGAGGCCATATAGGTCACGAACATCGTGAGCATAATGATGGCGCCAAAGACCATGAAGGTCATCAGTCGATATTCCGGTGCAACAGCACCATCAGCCGCCAGCGCCAAGGCAGGAACGCCCAGCCCCAGCAAGCCGCCCAGCATAAGTTTGGTATTCATTTGGCAGCCTCCGCATCGGCAACAATTTGCGCAGCCATCACATCAAATTCCTTATTGGCAATGCGCGAATAGATCACTGCCACACTCCAGGCCACAACGAACTCGGATAATGCAAAGAGAAGACCGACATTGACCGGCCCCCAGACTTGCTCCTTGAAAAGCTCTTGGTGATACGCCGCACCCAAGGGCAGCAAAAAGTAGTAGCTCACCGAAAACAGCATCAGGCCGGAAAGCACACGCCGCTTTCTGGCCACCAGTTTCTGAAATTGCGGGCTGGCGGCAATCGCCTCCCAGTTATGTGTTTTTGACATCTCGTGCTCCATTTGGATTCCCTACCTGCCGAAGACTATGCTTTACCACGAAGAGTGCTACGCGACTTTTGGCGTAGATACCGACACCCGAAAACGAAAAAACCACCTGAACGGTGGTTTTTTCAATGAGGCGACTTCAAGACAGTAGTCTGAAATGATCAACGACGCGGCGGTGGCCGACGCGCACCGCCACTACTGCCGCCACCGCCCGGTCGCGGTTTGCGCGGCGCAGGCTCGGCACCGCTAGCACCATGAATCACCTTGACCTCGGGAATCTCGGCCAACAGCTCTTCCGGCGGACGCACGCAGTCCAGCTTGCGACCGATGGCCTTTTCCAGCTCGGGAATCAGGTGACCGTCATCTTCGCAGGCAAAGCTGATGCTGGTGCCCAGCGTACCGGCACGACCCGTACGGCCGATGCGATGCACATAGTCATCCGGCTGCTCTGGCAGCGTGAAATTCACCACATGACTGACGCCATCAACATGAATGCCACGGCCAGCCACATCCGTCGCCACCAGCACGCTGATCTTGCCCTCACGGAAATTTTCCAGCGTTTTTACACGCTTTTCCTGAGGCACATCGCCAGACAACAACGCGCACGACAAGTTATGCGCCTTCAGCACATCGGTGAGTCGGCGGGTCTGATCGCGACGATTGGCAAACACCATCACACGCTCCAGCTTCTGCTGGGTGATGAGGTTGAACAGCAGCGGAATTTTCTGCTCAGTGGTCACGATATAGACTTTCTGCTCGACCAAGGCATTCGTAGCATGCTCTTGCTCGATCTCTACCGTGACCGGGTGGTAAGTCCACTGCGACGCTAGGCTCAGCACATCGCGCGTGAAAGTCGCCGAAAACAGCAGCGTCTGGCGATGCGTCTTCTGTGGTGTGAGGCGAACAATGCGCTTCACATCCGGGATGAAACCCATGTCGAGCATGCGGTCGGCTTCGTCAATCACCAGCAGCTCGACCTGATCCAGGTAAATTTCCTGCTTGTTGGCAAAATCGATCAGACGACCCGGCGTGGCCACGATGATATCCACGGGGGCAGCCGCCAGTTGCTTGCGCTGCTTTTCGTAGTCCATGCCGCCTACCAGTGTCACCACCGACAGCCCGGCATATTTGCCAAGGTCAGCGGCATCTTTGGCGATTTGCAGCGCCAGCTCGCGCGTCGGTGCCAGCACCAGCGCCCGTGGCTCGCCCAAGCAGCGTTCGTCGGATGGCGGATTTTTCAGCAGATCGGCGATGACAGTAATCAGAAACGCAGCCGTCTTGCCGGTGCCGGTCTGGGCACGGCCGATGGCATCGTGACCCGCCAGCGTAAAGCGCAGCACACGACCCTGAATCGGCGTGCAGTACTCGAAGCCAAGATCCGCGACTGCCTGCAAGATGGCCGATGGCACCGGCAGATCATTGAAGCGCATCTGAGGTGCAGCAACGACTTCCGGCTCAGATACAAGCTCAGCAGCCTCAAGCGCCACGACTGGCACGGCGTTTTCTTCTGGAAGTACTTCTATTTCGCCGGTTGTCATGTCAGAGCATCTGCACATCGTCGGCCTGCAGGCCCTTGTCACCGCGCTTCAGGAAGAACTCGACGCGTTCGCCCTCACGCAGGGTGCGATGACCTTCGCCACGGATGGCGCGGTAATGCACGAAAACATCGTCGCCATTGTCACGCGTAATGAAACCAAAGCCTTTGTTGGCGTTGAACCACTTCACGGAACCCTGCTCACGCGGGCCTTTGACGCGAATGGTACGACTGGGGATGCTCAGCGCCAGCAAGGCCAGTGCCGGCAGCAACACCAGCACGACCGACGGCAGTTGCGCAGCGATGCCGCCATCACGAGCGGCCAGCGATGCCAGCACCACGGCAGCAAAGCCTGTGGCCTGCAAGGTCAATACCAAACGAATGGTGCGACAGCGCTTGAGGTTGCGGGCGCACCAGAAAAATAACGGCGCCAGACTGATGTCGGCAATCGCCAGCAGACGCACAGCGAATTCACTGTTGGCATCGGAAGGTAATGTAAAAGCGAGGGGAAAGAGTTTGAGCCAGAGGCTCGGTGCTACCAACATGAACAGGCCGTTTAGGGCATAGCCCAGACCCATCAAGGAAAAAAGCAGCGCAAGACCTTGTTTGCTACGCATGAAATAAAGACTCGACACACTGAACTCGGTTGGGCATCGGGCCAACACGCTACCAATACCAATAGCCGAGAATGACAGGTTGAGCCCGGCTCCCGATGCAGCAGAAACAAAAAAAGCGGGTAAAGCCCGCTGATAGGGTTTTGTGATGAGCCCGAAGGCTCACCACAAAAGGTGCATCAGTCCAGCGGCAGAACGTCTTCGGCTTGGAAGCCCTTCTGACCCTTGACGACGCTGAATTCGACCTTCTGGCCGTCCCGCAGGGAGCGGTGGCCGTCACCACGGATGGCGCGGAAGTGTACGAAAACATCTTCACCAGCTTGACGCTGAATGAAACCAAAACCCTTGGCATCGTTGAACCACTTCACGGTGCCTTGCTCACGTTGCGACATAATCAACCTCAAAAAACTCTGTATCGGATAGCCGTGCGGCGGCCATCAAACTTTGGCGCACATGATAAAACATAGCGTTACGAGGTGATGATGCCCACGGGCTCATTGATTAAACACGGAAAGCATAGCGAGCGCAAGCAAGACCGGCATATTTTGTCAAGACATCCAGACAATCCAGATGTGATCCACCAGCAAGGCCGCAAAAAGACCCAGCAAATACACCAGAGAAAAGCCGAAAGTCTTCATGGCCTGGCCTGGTTTGTCGCGGTTTTTCAATATCCAGGCTTCGCGTGCAAACAGAAATGCGAATATGCAGGCACCCGTCAAATAGATAATGCCGCTCATGCCCACCAGATACGGCAATAGCGTGACCAGCCCCAGCAGCACGGTGTAATACCACACCAGTGCCTTGGTCAGCTCAACGCCATGCGTGACCGGCAGCATGGGAATGCCGGCCTTGGCATATTCATCGCGACGATGAATCGCCAGTGCCCAGAAATGGGGGGGCGTCCAGACAAAGATAATCAAGACCAGCAGCCAAGCGTGCGGCGACATTTCACCGGTCACGGCTGTCCAGCCCAATAAAGGCGGCAAGGCACCCGACAGGCCGCCAATCACAATGTTCTGTGGGGTTGCACGCTTCAAATAGCGAGTATAGATGCCGGCATAACCGACCATGCCCAGCGCCGTGAGCCAAGCGGTGAGCGGGTTCACCCACAGCGTCAGCACTACCATGGACAGCGTGGCCAGAAAGCCCGCCCAGAGCAGTGCTGCCGGCCCCTGCATATGGCCCTGAACCAGCGGGCGCTGCTGCGTGCGCGTCATCACGGCGTCAATTTGCTGATCGACCCATTGGTTGATGACCGCTGCCGAGGCCATGCCCGCCCACAAGCCAATCAAAGCGGCAAGATACTGCCAAGGGGTCAACAGCTCATGTGGAGCCAGCACCATGCCTACCACGGCGGTCACCATCAGCATGGCGACAACGCGCGGCTTGGTCAGGGCCCAATATTCACGCCACAACGAGGTGGTCTGTATTACCGGCACTGCGGCCATGTCAGCATCCTCGATCATTCAGTGTTTTTCTTTTTTCAAGGCGTAGATCAAGGCTACCAGAATCTGCAACAACACGGCGGCCCAAACATTATGCGCAACGGCATTCCATAACGGCAGCTGGAAATGAACATTGACCACGCCCAGCAGCACCTGCACCAGCAATGCCAGCACAATCGCCGTCGCAAACAAGCGATAGCGAATCGCCTGCGCATGTCGCGCCAGCTGGAATGCCAGCAGCAGCAAGGTCGCCACCACCAACATGGCCCCGATGCGATGCGCAACATGAATAGTGACTTTTGCAGCCGCACTCAGGTGCGGGGCGAATTCGTAATTGGCGTCATCAACATGCGTGAGACTGAAGGCTTCGCGCCACTGCAACAACTGCGCCCAGCCGGGCTGGCATATGGGCAAGTCGGTACAAACCGTCGCGGCATAGTTCGATGCCGTCCAGCCACCGAGCATGATTTGCAGCACCACCACCATCAGCGCAAAAAATGCCAGCCGCGTGAATCGCGCCATGCGCCAGTCACCCGTGCGCGGAAAGCCTCGGCTCAAGCGCAGATGCAGCAAAAACAAGCCGGTCAAGGTGCTGAAACCGAGCAGCAAATGGCCAGTGACCACGGGCGGATAAAGCTTCTCTGTGACCGTCAGCGCCCCGAAGGCACCCTGCAGGCAAACCAGGGCGAGTAAAAACAGGCCATGCCGCCAAGGCATTTCAGGCTCTTTGCGGCGCCAGAACATCACACTTGCCATGATCAGAATGACCAAACCGATGCCACTGGCAAAGTAGCGATGAATGGTCTCGGGCCAGGCTTTGTCTGGAACGACCTCTTGGCCGGGAAACAAATCATTCGCTCGCGCCAATGACTCCGGTGTTGACGGCACCGTGAAGTGGCCGTAACAGGTTGGCCAATCTGGGCAACCCAGGCCGGCATCACGCAGACGCGTCCAGGCTCCGAGCAGGATGACCGTTAATGTCAGCAACAAGGCCATTCGGGAGATTCGCACCAGCGTGCGTCGATCAAAGTTAGCCAATACGAGATGCCTTCAGGAGTTTTTTCAAGTCATCGAGCAGCAGCTGAGCGCGCAACAGGGACTCTTCGTGCGTTGTGGGCGGCTGATAACGCAACATGACCCAACCCAACGGATCCATGATCAACCATGGCGATGCCCCAGCGCCAGAGAGCCCCGTGGCGGCAAGCTGCTGCTGTGTCAGCGACAGGATTTTGACATCTGCAGAGAGTGCTGGCAGCTGCATGTCTGCGCTTTGTTCGGTTCGCACCAGCAGCAAACCAACACGACTACGCTCACGCCCCAGTGTTGCCTGCAGGCGCGGCAAGGTCTCTAAAGTTTGCACACAGCCAGCATCACAGTTCGCCGGCAATACATAGCTCAGCCACCAGCGGCCATCCAGCGCTTGCTGCTGCGCTGTGACGAACTGAGTCCGCAGATCAATCGGGGGGGTCAGCAGATCGCCTTTATTGGTTGCTGCACCACCTACCCAATGCCGATCATAGGCGAGTTGGCCAATCACGAATGGCAAGGTAAAGCTCAGCAACAGCGCCAGCACCACCCAACGCGACGAGCCTTTCTGACGCTGGCGAGCGCTGCTCACGCGAACGCTCAGTCGCCACCAGCACAAGCACCAGGTCACCGCCAACGCCAGCCATTGAAAGGCATAGGCGCGATGCTTGTCTGGCCCCATCTGCTGGCTGGCGTTGGGCTGCCAGTCGCGATGGTAGCCAAAGCCGGCCTCTGGGCTGAGGCGTACAACCCACGGCAGCAAGGTGGTATGGCAGCGCTGCTGCCACTCCTTCAGATCTATGCGCCCGACTCGCCACAGACCATTCAATTTTTCACCCTCACCCGCCGTGAAGAAACGGGCAGGCTTCTGCAAATCACCCATGACAATCTCATGCTCGTTCAAGGCCTGCGGAACCGCCGGCCCTTGCTGACGATCCGTGGGCAACCACCCCAGATTCACCAGAATGGCCGGCCCACCCGCATCCAGTCGAAATAATTGATGTAACTGATAGCCGGTCTGACCCAACGCCGGCTGGTTATCCAAAGCGATACGACACGAAGGATCAAAGCGACCCGTCAATTTGACCTTTTGCCCGGCCTGCCATTGCAAAGCCTGGCGTGCATCACGCCAAACACCGTGCTTTTGCGAGAGGCTTGCCTGCTGCTGCAACCACACTGTCTTTTCATCGGCACGCTGCCATTGCCAGACCGAGAGCGACAGCAGCAGCACAGCCCCAAGCAATATCACTGCACCCCAGCACAGCTTGGCCACAGCCGACAAACCGTTCGTCATGTCGGTCATGACAGCACTGGCTGCAGACTTATACTGGCCATCCCCGTTTTCATTATTGGAGCCACATCTTGGCCATTAAAATTATCATTCTGCTCGCATTGGGTCTGGTCGTCTGGCAGCTTGCTTCTGCCCTCAGGGCATTGTCACGCGGCGGCGAAGGCGACCCGCAGCGCATGCTGCAGGCCCTGAAAATGCGCGTGATATGGTCCATTGTTATTGTGGCTGCGCTCTTTGTACTGGGCGCGCTGGGCGTGATTGACCCGCACGGCTTATAACCAGTACACCACCACAAACAGGAACAGCCAGACCACATCTACAAAATGCCAGTACCAGGCAGTTGCTTCAAACGCGAAGTGATTGCCTGGCGTGAGATGCCCCTTCCGGGTTCTCAGCGTCATCACGATCAGCATGATGGTACCGATGGTCACATGCAGGCCGTGAAACCCCGTCAGCATGAAGAAGGTGGAACCATACATGCCAGACTGCAAGGTCAATCCCATTTCGACATAGGCATGCTGGTATTCAACGGCCTGGCAGACAAGAAAGATCACGCCCAGCAGCGCCGTGAGCGCCAGAAAGCCCAGCTGACGGCCACGATCGCCCACCAGCAGTGCGTGATGAGCAACCGTCAGCGTGACCGACGAGGTGAGCAAAATCACGGTATTAAGGAAAGGCAGGCCCCAAGGACCCATGGCTTGGGTGACTTCGCCGCTGGGCATTTTCACCAATGGCCATAGCGCCTGGAACTGCGGCCAGAGCAACTCATGCGTCATCACGCCCTTGCCCTCACCCGCCAGCCAAGGAACGCTGAGCACGCGAGCGTAAAACAAGGCTCCGAAAAACGCGGCAAAGAACATGACTTCAGAAAAGATGAACCAGGTCATGCCCTGACGATACGAGATATCCATCTGTGCCGAATTCATATTGCCGAGGCTTTCGCGGATGGTGTCGCGGAACCACAGATACATGAGCAGAAAAAGGCCCATCAAGCCTACGGGCAGCAGAAAATTCAGGCTTCCCGAGTTTGCCGCAATGCCTGACAAGCTATGACTCTGGATCGTGTTTCCGGCGCCAATGACCAGCAAGAACAGCACGAACGACCCCATGATTGGCCATGGACTGCTCTCGGGCACAAAGTAGTGCACGGGCTTGCCGGCTTGCTTCTGCGACTCGTGTGACGATGACATGCAATACTCCTCACCTGCAAAAATGGCTGCTTAAATCTTCTGCTCAACATCCGGCTGACGATAAAAGCGGTAGGCCAGCGTAATGGTCTTGATATTCTTGGGTAACGCTGGGTCGATGTACAAAATGACCGGCATATCGACCGACTGTCCGGCATTCAATGTTTGTTGCTCAAAGCAGAAACACTGCGTCTTCTTCACAAATGCTGTGCCAACCGCAGGCGCAATCGAGGGGATAGCCCTGCCCGTGACAGCATGATCGGCCGTGTTTTCAACATGAAAACTGATGCGCTGAATCTGCCCTGGATGCACATCGATGGACTTCAGGTTGCCGCGAAATGTCCACGGCAGGCCGGCGTCAACAGAGGTCACAAACTCCAAGGTGACGGTTCTGTCCAGCACCTCATCAGGCTTGTTGACCGCATTCGCCAACGACGGCTTGCCGTTAAGGCCAGTCAACTCACAAAAAGCCTCGTAAATCGGCGGCATGGCAAACACGGCAAAGGCAAACATGCCCACAACACTCATCACCAACCAGCCGAGCTGCTTTTTTTGGGGTGATGAGTGCTGTGCCTGGCTCATGTTCGTCTCTGCGCTTACTTGATCACCGGTGGTTCGGTAAAGCTGTGGTACGGCGCCGGGCTCGGCAGCGTCCACTCCAAACCTTCAGAAGCCTCCCAGGGGTTTTCCGTGGCCTTGGGCTGCCGCTTGATGGTGAACAGCACAGCCAGGAAGAACAGCTGGCTGGCACCGAACCAGAAGCCGCCAATGGAGATCCAGAAGTTCAGATCAGCGAACTGCATGGAGTAGTCAGCGTAGCGACGCGGCATGCCGGCGAGGCCAACGAAGTGCATCGGGAAGAACAGCAGGTTCACCGACAGCAGCGAGCTCCAGAAGTGCAGCTTGGCCAGCGTGGTGTTGAACATGTGGCCGGACCATTTCGGAAGCCAGTAATAGGCGCCGGCGAAAATGGCAAAGAGCGAGCCGGTGACCAGTACATAGTGGAAATGCGCCACCACGAAATAGGTGTCCTGGTACTGGTAGTCGGCGGGCGTGATGGCCAGCATCAAACCAGAGAAGCCGCCGATGGTGAACAGCACCACGAAAGCAATGGCAAACAGCATGGGCACTTCAAAGGTCATCGAGCCGCGCCACATGGTGGCGACCCAGTTGAACACCTTCACACCGGTCGGCACCGAAATCAGCATGGTCATGTACATGTAGAACAGCGAGCCAGCCAGCGGCAGGCCGGTGGTGAACATGTGGTGCGCCCAGACCACGAACGACAGCAGCGCGATGGATGCCGTGGCATAAACCATGGAGGGGTAGCCGAACAGCGGCTTGCGCGCAAACACGGGAATGATGGCCGAGACGATCCCGAATGACGGCAGGATCATGATGTAGACCTCGGGATGCCCGAAGAACCAGAAGATGTGCTGGAACATGACCGGGTCACCGCCACCGGCAGCATCAAAGAAGCTGGTACCGAAGTGACGGTCGGTGAGCATCATGGTCACCACGCCCGCCAGCACCGGCATCACGGCAATCAGCAGGAAAGCAGTGATCAGCCAGGTCCAAACGAACAGCGGCATTTTCATCAGTGTCATGCCGGGGGCACGCAGGTTGAAAATGGTGACGACGACATTGATGGCACCGAGAATGGACGAGATGCCCATGAGGTGAACCGAGAAGATGAAGAAGTCGGTGCTGGCCGGGCCGTAGGTGGTAGACAGCGGCGCATAGAAGGTCCAGCCGAAGTTGGGCGCAGAGCCCATACCGAGCACCGACATCACCACCGAGCCAATCAGAATGGCAAAGGCGAACGGCAGCAGCCAGAACGAGAAGTTGTTCAGTCGTGGTAGTGCCATGTCTGGCGCGCCGATCATCATCGGCACCATCCAGTTCGCGAAGCCGGTGAAGGCCGGCATGATGGCACCGAAGACCATGAGCAGGCCGTGCACCGTGGTCATCTGGTTGAAGAAGTCCGGCTGCACCAGCTGCATGCCGGGATACATCAGCTCAGCACGGATCACCATGGCTGCCAGACCGCCGCAAAGCAGCATGAGCAGCGCAAACACGAGGTACATCGTGCCGATGTCCTTGTGGTTGGTGGTGGTGAACATGCGCACCAGGAATGGCTTCAGCGGCGCATGGTGGCCATGATCATCATGGCCATGAGCGGCCGTGGTGTGTGACATAGCTTCTGCGCTCATTTAGCAAACTCCGATGGCTGGACGATATCCCCTGTGGCATTACCCCAGGCATTGCGTTCATAAGTGGTGACGGCGGCCATTTCTCGCGGCGTCAGAATCGCCTTCCAGGCCGGCATGGCATTTTTGCCGGCCAGAATGATATTGATATGATCCTTCAGACCAGCCTTCTCCGTTGCCATCTTGCTGCCCTTGAGCGCTGGGAACATTGGAGGCAAACCAGCACCGCTGACCTGGTGGCAAGCCGCGCAACGCGCCACATAAACGCCCTCACCTTCCTTCATGGCAGCATCCAGCGACGGGAACTTGTAGTCGACAGAAGCGGCGGAAGCCTTGGCATCGGCTGCAGCGCGAGTTTTCGCTTCAGCCAGCCAGACTTTGAAATCGGCCTTTGACTTGACTTCGACCACAATCGGCATGAAAGCGTGGTCCTTGCCGCAAAGCTCGGCACAGCGACCCCGGAAGATGCCTTCTTTGCCGACCGGAACATCCGCCCAGATTTCATTTACAAAGCCCGGCACCGCATCGCGCTTGAGGGCGAAATCAGGCACCCACCAGGCATGAATGACATCGTCGGAAGTGATCAGGAAGCGCACTTTCTGGCCGCTAGGGATAACCAAGGGGCGATCCACTTCCAGCAGATAGTTGGGATGCGCCTTGAAGTCTGGTGTATTGCTTGCACCGAAGCCCTTGCCCTGACGCTCGTACTGCTCGCGCGGTGTCGACAGCACCGAAAAGAAGGACACGCCGACATCTTTGTCGTCGTCATAGGTCAGGTATTCGTAGTTCCATTTCCACTGCGAGCCGGTGACACGAACGGTCATGGTCGAATCGCCGGTGTCGTTCATGGCAACCAGCACTTTCGTGGCCGGAATCGCCATGCCGATCAAAATAATGAAGGGAATGATGGTCCAGATGATTTCCACCACGGTGCTTTCGTGGAAATGCGCTGCCACGGCACCCTTGGATTTGCGGTGATGCAGGATCGACCAGAACATCATGCCAAAGACACCGAGACCGATGACGATGCAGACATAGAGGATGATGCGATGAAGATTAAAGACTTGCTGACTGATATCAGTCACGCCAGGCGTCATGTCCCAGGAACCGGACGCTAACAGCAGCGGCGACAGCAGCATTAGCGGAAGACCTAACAACAGACGAACAATGACAGTACTCCGCATGCAACGACCCTCGATTGGTGTCTGAACCACGAGTGGACTGCGCAGCGGCTTTGGGAGTTACGGCCGTCGAGCGCGTCCACCTCTTTAATTTATGGCGCAGAGAGTAGGCTGCCTGATAGGTGCGTGTCCACCCGGTCATAGGGTTTATGCGCAACACAGTCGATGGTCGGCAGAAGAGTTCCGACGAAAGTCGCGACCTTGCATCCGAAACTCGACATTTCGTCGTAATGTCATTTCAGGCGCACCATGGAAAGATTGCTAGCCCTGCAGGCATTCTGTAAGGTGACGCCCATCAAAGAGACTGAAAATTTCAGAGCTTGGCTGCTTTTCGCCGAAATTACCGGCAATCATTACGCCCGACCAAGCACTCTCTGCCCTATTCAGGATGACTGACATGCCCGCAATTCTGGTGCTCAACGGCCCGAATCTGAACCTGCTTGGCAAGCGCGAGCCTGGCCTGTATGGCAGCGACACGCTGGAAGCTATCAACAAGCGCCTGCAAACGCAGGCCGAAACGGCCGGCAGCAGCTTGGAGTGCTTTCAGAGCAACCACGAAGGCGCTCTGGTGGATCGCATTCATCAGGCCAGTCTCGATGGCACGCGCTTCATCATCATCAATCCGGCGGCGTTCACGCACACCTCTGTGGCCTTGCGCGACGCCTTGCTGGGCGTCAGCATCCCGTTTATTGAAGTACATCTGTCTAATGTTAATGCCCGAGAGGCGTTTCGTCAGCATTCCTATCTCTCGGACAAGGCCATTGGCGTTATTACCGGCCTCGGTGCGCTCGGCTATGAGCTGGCGCTGACCTATGCCCTGCGCGACCTGCGCACCGCCCACTAATTATTTTTTCAGGAGTTAGCAATGGATATTCGCAAGATCAAGAAGCTGATTGAGCTCGTTGAGGAGTCCGGCATTGATGAGCTGGAAATTACCGAAGGCGAAGAGTCAGTACGCATTGCCCGTAACCGTCCGCAGCAGGCCATGCATTACAGCCTGCCAACAGCACCGGCTCCGGTAGCCGCTATGAGCGCCGCTGCACCTGTGTCTGCGTCCGCCGAGCAGGCCGCCAAGGGCACCGCCGTGGCCGCCAGCGAACCCAGCACCCAGGGTTTTGTGCAGCGCTCGCCGATGGTCGGCACTTTCTATCGTTCGCCGGCACCAGGCTCGGCACGCTTTGCTGAACCCGGCAGCACGGTGAAAGTCGGCGACACGGTCTGCATCATCGAAGCCATGAAGATGATGAACCAGATCCAGGCCGACAAGGCCGGCGTGATCGAGAGCATTCTTGTCGAGGACGGCCAGCCGGTCGAGTTCGATCAACCGCTCTTCACCATCGTCTAAGCGGAGATCACCCTCATGTTGGACAAGGTGGTCATCGCCAACCGTGGCGAGATTGCATTGCGCATCCTGCGTGCCTGCAAAGAGCTGGGCATCAAGACTGTCGCTGTTTATTCCAAGGCCGATCGCGATTTGCTGCATGTGCGACTCGCCGATCAGACCGTGTGCATCGGGCCGGCGGCCAGCAAGCTGTCGTATCTGAACATTCCGGCCATTATTTCGGCTGCCGAAGTCACGGGCGCGCAAGCCATTCATCCGGGCTACGGCTTTCTCGCGGAAAACGCCGACTTTGCCGAAGCCGTGGAGAAATCCGGCTTCGCCTTCATCGGGCCACGCGCGGAATCCATTCGCCTGATGGGCAACAAGGTGTCTGCCATCGTCGCCATGAAGGCCGCCGGTGTGCCGACCGTGCCGGGATCGGACGGTGCCGTGACGGCTGACAATGCCATCGAGATGGCTAACCAGATCGGTCTGCCGGTGATCATCAAGGCAGCTGCCGGTGGCGGTGGTCGCGGCATGCGCGTGGTGCACAACGAAGCTGATGTGCTGGAGTCGCTGCTGGTCACCAAGGCCGAAGCCGGGGCCGCGTTTGGCGACGACACGGTGTATATGGAGAAATTCCTGCAGCATCCGCGCCATGTCGAAATTCAGATCATTGGTGATGGCGAGGGCAAGGCCATCCACCTTTACGATCGTGACTGCTCGCTGCAGCGCCGCCACCAGAAGGTGGTGGAAGAAGCACCCGCTCCGCATATTCCACAAAAGCTGCGCGAAGAGGTTTATGCCGCCTGCATTCGCGCTTGCGAGCAGATCAAGTATCGTGGCGCCGGCACTTTCGAGTTCCTTTACGAGAACGAGCGCTTCTACTTCATCGAGATGAATACGCGCGTGCAGGTTGAGCATCCGGTCACGGAAATGGTCACCGGCATCGACATCATCAAGGAGCAGCTGCGCGTGGCTGCCGGCCTGGGCCTGTCGGTCACGCAAGACCAGATCAAGCTGCAGGGCCATGCCGTGGAAAGCCGCATCAACGCGGAAGACCCGAAAACTTTCATGCCCTGCCCCGGCAAGGTCAATTACTACCACGCGCCCGGCGGCCCCGGCATCCGCATGGATTCGCATCTGTACTCTGGCTACAGCGTGCCGCCGAACTATGACTCGCTGATCGGCAAGCTGATTGCACATGGCCCGACGCGCGAAATCGCACTCAAGCGTCTGCACAACGCGCTCGACGAGATCGTGATTGACGGCATCAAGAGCAATATCTCGCTGCATCGCGATGTCATCCTGCAAGATCCGGCTTTCCTGGAAGGCGGCGTGGACATCCATCACCTCGAAAAGAAGCTCGGTCTGAGCTAAGCAGCCGGTTTTGACGCCAGCGGGGTGATTTTGTCGCCCCGACTGGCTACAAAATCACCAGCAAGACGACTACACTGCGCGTCCAGTTTTTTCGGAGGCCGTCATGTCCTGGCTGCAAATCAAGATCGAGACCCGCAAGGCCGACGCGCCCCGCTTTGAAGACCTGCTGGAGACCGCCGGCGCTGCCGCCGTGCTCATGGAAGACACCGGCGATCAGCCTCTGCTGGAGCCGCCGCCCGGCGCACAGCCGCTCTGGGACGCCACCACCGTGGTCGGCCTGTTCGTGGTGGACTCGGAGATGGATGCCGTCGTCGATTTCCTTGAAGGTCAGCTTGGCCACGCCCTGCCGCCGCATCGCATTGAAGTGCTGGAAGACAAGGACTGGGAGCGCGCGTGGATGGACAACTACCATCCCATGCGTTTCGGCGACCGCCTGTGGGTGGTGCCAAGCTGGACGCCACCGCCACAGCCCGACGCCATCAACCTGCTGCTCGACCCCGGCCTGGCCTTCGGCACCGGTACGCACCAGACCACCGCGCTGTGTATGGAATGGCTGGATGGCCTCGATCTGCAGGGCAAGGTCGTGGTGGATTACGGCTGCGGCTCCGGCATTCTCGCGGTCGCGGCGCTGCTGCTGGGCGCTCGCGAAGCCTGGTGTGTTGACCTCGACCCGCAGGCGCTGACCGCCACCCGCGACAACGCCGAACGCAATGGCGTGGCCGATCGCGTGCGTGTGTTCATGCCGGAAGACATGCCGGCTGATTTCAACAACGGCGAAGGCGCTGATGTGGTGGTCGCCAATATTCTCGCCGGCCCGTTGGGCATGCTGGCACCAACGCTGACCAGCTTCCTCAAGCCCGGCGGAGACATTGCCCTGTCCGGCATCATCACATCGCAGGTGGATGAGCTGCGCGAGATCTACGGCCAGTGGTGCGAGATGGACGGACTGGGCATCAAAGATGAAGACTGGTGCCGACTGTCTGGCCACAAGCGCCAAGCCTGACACTGACGCCAGGAATCGGACGCCATGACCGACACTCGCCCCGCCGCTGACCGGCAACCGCTCGCACTCGATGCCCTGGCTCTGCCGGTGCAGCTCGAGCGCGCGCAGCTGCCGAAAAATCAGCGGCTGTGGCGCGTGCTGGCACTGATCGGCGCCGTGGTGGTGGTCATCGAAAGCCTTTGGTTATCGCAGGGGTATTGGCTGCAGCAAGGGGCCGTGCGCAATCTGCTCAACCCGTTGATGGCGCGCAGCCAATACGAACTGCTGCGCCCGCTGGTGAGCGATGCCTGGCAGATCAGCGATCTGGGCTGGCAAGTCAGCGACAGCGACCCGCATCGCTACCAGCTCGATGCCCGCCTAGTCAATCGCGCCGACATTTTGCAACCCTGGCCCACGCTGCGCCTGAGCCTGCGTGACGCCAATGGCGTGCGCCTGACCGCGCTGGATTTGCTGCCACGCGACTATTTGCCTGCTGCATCCTCAGGCCAGCCTGCGATGCCGAAACTGCCGGCCTTGGCTGCCAGCGACCAACCCCTGCGCATTAGCCTGCCGATCCAGCTGCTGGCGCGCGACAACGGCACCTGGCCGGCCTATGCCGCCATCGAGCTGAGTCCGCGGCCATGAACTGGCTCAAGCCGCTGCACATCGGCGACCACATCATTGATGTGCCGCTGGCCCTAGCACCGATGGCCGGCGTCACCGACCGCCCCTTCCGCCAGCTCTGCCGCGAGCTTGGCGCCGGTCATGTGGTGTCGGAAATGGTCGCGTCCGAGACGCGCCTGTGGACCACCAGCAAATCGAAATTTCGCATGGATCACAGCGGCGAGCCCGGCCCGATCACTGTGCAGATTGTCGGCTATGACCCCGAGATGCTGGCCGATGCCGCGCGCCAGAATGTCGAGCGCGGTGCGCAGATCATCGACATCAACATGGGTTGTCCGGCGAAAAAAGTCTGCAACCGGCTCGCCGGCTCGGCGCTGATGCAGGATGAGCCTTTAGTCGCGAACATTCTCGCTGCCGTGGTCGCGGCCGTGGATGTGCCGGTGACGCTGAAGATTCGCACCGGCTGGAATCGCGACAATCGCAATGGCGTGACCATCGCGAAAATCGCTGAAGATGCCGGCATCGCCATGCTGTCTGTGCACGGCCGCACCCGCGCCGACAAATACATGGGCGATGCCGAATACGACACCATCGCCGCCATAAAACAGGCCGTAGGCATTCCGGTGCTGGCCAATGGCGACATAACTTCACCGGAAAAAGCCCGGCGAGTCTTTGAGCACACCGGTTGCGATGGTATTATGGTCGGCCGGGGAGCACACGGACGACCGTGGCTCTTTCGCGAGATCCAACACTACCTTCGAACACGCGACCTGCTACCGCCCCCCAATCTGGCGGAACAGCGCGACATCGTCTTGCGCCATCTCGGCAGCTTGCACGCGTTCTACGGCCCGGATCTCGGCGTGCGTTTCTCACGCAAGCACCTGGGCTGGTATGCCGACTTTCTGCCGGAGGGCCAAGCGCTCAGCCGGCAGTTCAACACCCTGATTAATGCTGACCAGCAGATTCGGCTGGTGAGTGAGTATTTTTTGCGCCGAGCTGACAGCCGGTGGCCGGATGCCGCCGCTTAATGCCCCTGACACGAGAGCACCGCCCCATGGACATGTCCGTCATGAAGAAACCGCTGACCAGCACCAGCACCCGCCCGAACCAGAGCCTACGCGACCATGTCGAGCTGGCCATGCGCAACTATTTCGCGCATCTGGATGGCGAACGCGCCAGCGAAGTCTACGAGATGGTTCTCGCTGAAGTGGAAACCCCGCTGCTGGAAGTCGTGCTGGAATACACCCGTGGCAACCAGACCCGCGCTTCCGAAATCCTCGGTCTGAACCGTGGCACGCTGCGCAAGAAGCTCAAGCAACACGGCTTGATGAACTAAGCACTCCTTCCCTTTTGAACAGCCCGAGCCCCGCCATGACCCAACGCGTGCAGCGCGCCCTCATCAGCGTTTCCGACAAGACCGGCATTGTTGCCTTCGCCCGCGAGCTGGCAGCCAGCGGCGTGCATTTGCTGTCTACCGGCGGCACCTTCAAGCTGCTGCAGACTGAAGGCGTGGCGGTGACCGAAGTCTCCGACTACACCGGCTTCCCGGAAATGATGGATGGCCGCGTGAAGACGCTGCATCCGAAGATTCATGGCGGCATTCTCGGCCGTCGCGGCCAGGATGACGCGATCATGGCCGAGCACGACATCGGCGGCATCGATCTGGTGGTGGTCAACCTCTACCCCTTCGCCGCCACTGTCGCCAAGGCCGACTGCACGCTGCCGGACGCCATCGAGAATATCGACATCGGCGGCCCGACCATGGTGCGCTCGGCGGCCAAGAACCACGCCCATGTCGGCATCGTGGTCAGCGCCGATGACTACGGCCGCGTGCTGGCTGAAGTTAAGGCAAGCGGCGGCCTTTCGTATGAGACCCGTTTCGATCTGGCCGTGAAAGCCTTCGAGCACACCGCCGGCTACGACGGCATGATCGCCAACTATCTCGGCGGTCTTGTTGGTGCTACCAAGGGCGACCTGTCCGCCCGCGATACTTTCCCGCGCACCTTCAACACCCAGTTCTTCAAGGCCCAGGAACTGCGCTACGGCGAGAATCCGCACCAGCGTGCCGCGTTCTACACCGAAGCCAACCCGCGCGAAGCCTCGGTGGCGACATCGACACAATTGCAGGGCAAGGAGCTGTCGTACAACAACATCGCCGACACCGACGCTGCGCTGGAATGCGTGAAGAGCTTTGCCAAGCCGGCCTGCGTCATCGTCAAGCATGCCAACCCCTGCGGCGTGTCCGTGGTGCTCGATGCCGAAGGCGGCATCCGCAAAGCCTATGACTTGGCCTACGCCACCGACCCCGAATCGGCGTTCGGCGGCATCATCGCCTTCAACCGCGAGCTCGATGCCGATACGGCCAAGGCTATCGTCGACCGCCAGTTCGTTGAAGTCATCATCGCCCCGAGCGTCACCGCCGAGGCGCTCGCCGTGACCGCTGCCAAGCAGAATGTGCGCGTGCTGACTTGCGGCGCGCTGCCAGACATCAACGCTCGCAGCTCGCAGTGGGACTTCAAGCGCGTCACCGGCGGCCTGCTCGTGCAAGACCAGGATCTGGGCATGATCAAGGACACGGATCTGAAGATCGTGACCAAGCGTGCGCCAACCGAAGCCGAGATTCACGACCTGATTTTCGCCTGGAAGGTCGCCAAGTATGTGAAGTCGAATGCCATTGTGTATGCGAAGAATCGCCAGACCGTGGGCGTGGGCGCCGGCCAGATGAGCCGCGTCAACTCCGCGCGCATCGCCGGCATCAAGGCTGAGCATGCCGGTCTTGCCGTGCAAGGCGCGGTCATGGCATCGGATGCGTTCTTCCCGTTCCGCGATGGCATTGATAATGCGGCCAAGGCCGGCATTGTCGCGATTATTCAGCCGGGTGGTTCGATGCGGGATGCAGAGGTTATTGCGGCGGCTGATGAGGCGGGTATTGCTATGGTGTTTACTGGGATGCGGCATTTCAGGCACTGAGCTTTTTTGTACCTCCGCTGTCAGGTGGAATTACACGGGCTGGGAACGCCGCAAGTACATCCATGTAGGCTCTCATGCGCCATCCATGGCGCATGACGTCCCTGCCCGTGTAATTCCACCTGACCGCTCAGCACTGAAGCATGGGCCAGTGTGGGAGCTCTAGCGTCAGCGACGGTGCTGGAGCGAAGTGAGCTCTGTGATGGATTGAGTGCGGTGTGAATGCGGGAGCCACGGGCCACATGGCACGGTGGTGCGGAATGAAGAGCTGTTCTGCCGTGGCGAAACACAGGTGGGGGACTTTGCGCGCCATGGATGGCGCGCAAGAGCCTACAGGGATGTACTCGCGGCGGTCCCCAACCTGTGTTTCGCCACGGCAGAGCCGCCCTAAAATTACGACAAAGAGACCTCGAAAATGAAGATTCTGCTCCTCGGCTCCGGTGGCCGCGAACACGCACTGGCCTGGAAACTGGCTCAAGACCCTCGCGTCGAAACCGTCTTCGTCGCCCCCGGTAATGCCGGCTCTGCCACCGAAGCCAAGTGTCGGAATGTGGCGCTGGATATCCTCGACAATGCCGCGCTGGTGGCCTTTGCGCAGAGCGAAGCCATCGCGCTGACGGTAGTCGGCCCGGAAGCACCGCTGGTCAATGGTGTGGTCAACGCCTTCCGCGCCGCCGGCCTGAAGATCTGGGGCCCGACCCAGCACGCCGCCCAGCTCGAAGGCTCGAAGGCGTTCGCCAAGGACTTCCTCGCGCGTCATGACATCCCGACTGCGTTCTACCAAGTCTTTACCGAGACGGATGCCGCGCTCGCCTATGTGCGCGAGAAAGGCGCGCCCATCGTGATCAAGGCCGATGGCCTGGCCGCCGGCAAAGGCGTGATCGTGGCGATGACGCTGGTTGAAGCCGAAGAAGCCATCATCGATATGCTGGCCGGCAACAAGTTCGGCTCAGCCGGCGCGCGCGTTGTGGTGGAAGAGTTTCTGGAGGGCGAAGAAGCCTCGTTTATCGTGATGGTGGACGGCAAGAACGCGCTGGCGATGGCGACTAGCCAGGATCACAAGCGCATCGGCGACGCCGATACCGGCCCCAACACCGGCGGCATGGGTGCCTACTCGCCGGCGCCGGTGGTAACGCCGGAAGTGCATGCTCGCGTGATGCGCGAAGTCATCATGCCGACCGTGAACGGCATGATCAGCGAAGGTCATCCCTACACCGGCTTTTTGTATGCCGGCCTGATGATCGATGACAGCGGCAAGGCCAAGGTCATCGAGTTCAATTGCCGCTTTGGCGACCCGGAAACACAGCCGGTGATCATGCGTTTGCGCAGTTCGCTGGTGGCATTGGTGGAAGCCGGTATCGCCGGTGAGCTGGATCAAATCGAAGCTGATTGGGACCCGCGTGCGGCGCTGGGTGTGGTGATGGCAGCAGGTGGCTATCCCGGCGACATCCGCAAGGGCGATGCGATTAGCGGTCTTGGCCAGGAAGCCGACGGCGCAAAGGTGTTTCATGCCGGCACTGCGTTAAAAGATGGCCTGGTCATCACCAGCGGCGGTCGCGTGCTCTGCGCAACCGGCCTCGGCGCAACCGTTTCCGAGGCACAGGCAGCCGCCTATGCCGAAGTCGCAAAGGTGAGCTGGACCGGCGAATATCATCGCAGCGACATCGGCTACCGGGCCGTGGCGCGCGAGCAGAACCGCTAAAACCCGGCAGTCACACGGCCATCGCTTTGTGCAGGCCGTTCGCGGGAGGCCGGTGCTATACTCCCGCGCTTGTCATTTTCGACAACAGTATTGGCAACAGTTCGAGCGAGAAAAGAAATGGATGAGGCACTGCGCAAAGCGGCTTTGGACTATCACGAGTTCCCGCAGCCCGGCAAAATCAATGTAACGCCCAGCAAGCAATTGGTGAATCAGCGCGACTTGGCGCTGGCCTATTCGCCCGGCGTTGCTGCGCCTTGCGAAGAAATTGCCCGTGACCCCTCCACGGTTTCTCGCTACACCGCTCGCGGCAACCTCGTCGCGGTCATCACCAACGGCACCGCCGTGCTCGGTCTGGGCGACATCGGCCCGCTGGCCTCGAAGCCGGTGATGGAAGGCAAGGGCGTTCTGTTCAAGAAGTTCGCCGGCATCGATGTGTTCGACATCGAAATCAACGAGCGCGACCCCGACAAGCTGGTCGATATCATCGCCTCGCTGGAGCCGACTTTCGGCGGCATCAACCTGGAAGACATCAAGGCCCCGGAATGCTTCTACATCGAGAAGAAGCTGCGCGAGCGCTGCAAGATTCCGGTGTTCCATGACGACCAGCACGGCACTTCGATCATCGTCGGCGCCGGCGTGCTCAACGCCCTGCTACTGGTCAACAAGAGCATTGGCGATGTCAAAATCATCTGCTCGGGTGCCGGCGCAGCCGCCATCACCTGTCTGGATCTGCTGATCTCGCTCGGCGCCAAGCGCGAAAATATTTATGTCACCGACTCCAAGGGCGTGATCCACAGCGAGCGCAGCGGCCTCGACGACAGCAAGCAACGCTTTGCCCAGACCACCAGTGCCAGAACGCTAGCTGATTTGTTTGCGGGCGCCGATATTTTCATCGGCCTGTCCACGGCCGGCATCGTCAGCCAGGACATGGTCAAGCAGATGAATGCTGACCCGATCATCTTCGCGCTGGCAAACCCGACGCCGGAAATTCTGCCGGAGCTGGTAAAGGCCGTGCGGACGGACGCCATCATCGCTACCGGCCGTTCGGACTATCCGAACCAGGTCAACAACGCGCTGTGCTTCCCCTACATTTTCCGGGGTGCGCTCGACTCCGGCGCCAGCACGGTCAACGAAGAAATGAAGGTCGCCTGCGTGCGGGCCATCGCGCAGATGGCGCATGTGGAGTCGTCTGACTCTGCGGCCTACAGTGGCGAGATTCGCCGCTTCGGTCGCGAATACCTGATTCCCGGCCCGCTTGATCCGCGCCTGATCATGGCCATCGCCCCTGCCGTGGCCAAGGCAGCAATGGACTCCGGCATTGCCACACGCCCGATCGCCGACTTTGACGCTTATCGCCAGCGCCTGTCCGAATTCGTCTACAACTCCGCTTTCCTGATGAAGCCGGTGTTTGCCAAGGCCAAGGCCCAGCCGCAAAAGATCGCCTATTGCGAAGGCGAAGACGAGCGCGTGCTGCGCGCCGTGCAGATTGTGGTGGATGAAGGTCTGGCACGACCGGTGCTGATTGGCCGCCCGGCGGTCATCGATTCGCAGATTCAGAAGCTGGGCCTGCGCATTCGCGCCGGTGTTGATGTGGAAGTGGTCAATCAGGACGACGACCGCCGCTACTCGACCTACTGGCAGCACTACCACAGCATCATGGAGCGCAAGGGCGTCGGCATCGAGCTGGCCAAGCGCGAAGTTCGTCGCCGTACCACGCTGATCGGCGCGCTGCTGACCAAATTCGGTGAAGTTGACGGCATGATCTGCGGCACTTTCGCCAACTACGATCTGCACCTGCGCTACATCGATCGCATCATCGGCCTGCAAGACAACTGCCGTGGCTATGCCGCCATGAATGTGATCATGCTGCAGGATCGCACGCTGTTCATCGCCGACACTTATGTGAACCCGGACCCGACCGCGCAGGAACTGGCCGACATCACGCTGAAGGCCGCCGAGGCCGTACGCAACTTCGGTCTGACGCCGAAGGTCGCCTTGCTCTCGCACTCCAACTTCGGCAACGAGAACACGCCGAGCGCGCGCAAGATGCGTGACACCTTCCAGCTGCTGCAAGACATGGCACCGGATATGGAAGTGGAAGGCGAAATGCATGGCGACGCCGCGCTGGACGAAAGCATCCGCCTGAACCTGTTCCCGAACTCGCGCCTGAAGGGCTCGGCGAACCTGCTGATCATGCCGAATGTGGACGCCGCCAACATTGCCTTCAACCTGCTGAAGACGGCCTGTGGCGATGGCGTCACCATCGGCCCGATCCTGCTCGGTGCCGACAAGCCGGTGCACATCCTGACGCCAAGCGCGACCGTGCGCCGCATCGTCAACATGACGGCATTGACCGTGGCCGAGGCCATCAGTCGGCGCTAAGGCTCAGCACATCGTGCCATGTGCCATTTTCATGACCGCCGAACCTGCCCTGGTGTAGGCTCGGCGGCATGATCACACTTTTCGCCATCCGTTCCAGTCTGCTCTGCTGCCTCCTTTTGCTGGGCATGGCAGCGCATGCCAGTACAGCGCCGGCTCTTGTTCTGGAAAGTGTTGGCACTCGGCTGGAGATTGCACCCTGGCTGGACAAGCTCCCGACCAAACTCGCGACCTTGAGTTCCTCACAATTGCTCGCCAGCCCCGACGACTTGCCTTGGCAGGCGCTGGAGCAGTCGGTCTTGGCGCAAGGTCATCTCCGCGATGGCCTGTGGTTGCGCCTGAAGATCCGCAATGATGGCTTGGCACAGCGACGCATCATCGAGTTCTCTCGCGCCAACATCAACCATATCGAGATCGTCACGCAGCAGCGTAATGGCTCATGGCTGACTCGCCATGCCGGCGCATCAGAGTGGTTACCACGAGGCGATATCAGCGGGCCAGGCTTCAGCTTCAGCTTGACCATTCCTGAAGGTCGCTCGACCACCTATCTGCATTTGCGATCTGCCTATCCGCTCGCCACGCCTATTCACCTCAGCAGCGAGAATGAGCTTGTTCGAGCATTCCAGAACAGCTCCGGCTTTTTCGGGGCGATGCTGGGCTTGCTCGGCGGCATCACCATTGGCATGGCGGCCTTGCGCAGCGCACGGCTGAGCATTGCCACGCGCTGGATATTCGCTGCTCTGGTCAATGTGGTGATTCTGCAAGCCTTGATCGAGCGCGATATTCTGGGCTACTGGTGGCTGGATATCCCAAGCTCGCAGTACAGCTTCATTCAACTCAGTGGCTGCATGCTTAGCATCATGCACCTCTTGCTGTGCCGGCAATTTCTGGTGCAGCAGCAAGCACTCTCCATGCGCTCACGCCAGCTATTGCAAGTGAGCATTCTGGCCAATCTGATCTGGATGCTCCTGTCGGTCGCCTGGCTGCCAAATCAATGGTCACCGATTGCTGATGGCCTGCACTGGCTTGGCTATGTCGCTATCCTGGCCATGCTTTGGCAGCCTGCGCGGCAAGGGCTGCGCCACGCTCGCCCCTATCGCGCCATCATCATGACCGGCTTGGCAACTCAGCTCTGGAGCGATGCCAGCTTGCACGGCCACCTGCCTTTCCTGGCAGAGCCTTATCAGCTCATGATGCTCTGGCACCTGATCACCGTGCCAGCACTGCTCTACCTGCTTGAGCAGCCCGCCGCCGAGCACAAGCCAGCAACAAGACCCGTCAACAGCATCAGCAAAGCACTGCCGCGAGCCAGCGCAACAACCTCGCCGTCACTGCCGGTGATCACCCGCGTACTGATCGTGGAAGACAATCCGTGGGTGCAACAAGTGCTTGCCGGCCTGCTGCTCAAGCTGAACTGCCAGACCTGCCTCGCAGGCGATGGCCGGGAGGCTCTGAAGCGACTGGAAAGCGAGGCATTCGATCTGGTTTTGATGGATTGCGATTTGCCGGAGCTCGATGGGTTTTCCGCGACCCAGCAATGGCGCGCCAAGCCATCGCACAACGCTCATGGCAGCGACTCCCGGATCCCCATTATTGCCATCACGGCACATATTTCGGCGTCGCACAGGCTGCAGGCAGAAGAGGCCGGCATGGATGACTTCCTGCAAAAGCCCATCGACATGCGCGCCTTGCACGAGGTGCTGACGCGCTGGCTGCCGCAGTATTCCGCAAAGGCCTAGGCTGGCGCGGAAGGGCCGGGCCCCAGAGCACCGCCATCTCCCGCCAGCGTCATCAGCAGGCTTGCGTCTGTGCGCCACTCTTGCAGCGGCGTTTGGCTGCCACGCGCAAACAGGCGCACATGCAGCGCCGCATATGGGGTCAGACGCAGCAAATGGCGCAAACCTTCGGGGCTAGCATCAACCAGACCTTGCCAGGGCGTGATGCGCGGATTGCCGCCATCAGCCACCAGCTCAAGCCGATGCTGGGCATTCGTCAGCGTCGCCATCCAGCGATAGGCGTCAAGGCGTGACGGGGTGACAGTAGCCGCCGGCCACCAACGATCAAAGTGGTAGGTTTCATCTGCCACACGCAACACGCCGACGGCACCATTCAGGCGCTCGCTCAGCGCCCCGGCACGACCGGCAAACTGGCCGATGGCCGTGAGCTGAACGCGCGCATCGCCACCCAGACTGGGGGCAGACAGCAAGGCCATGCCGACCGGCGCCACGCGCCCCCAGAACTGAATGCGCGCGCCAACAAAAAGACCTGATAACGGCAAACCGGCCACATTGACATCACCAAGCCATTGCGTGGGCTGGCAACGGAAGCCTCCTGATGGCCAAGTCAGGGTCTCTGCCGGCACTGGGCTGCTGGCACGCAACTGCCAGCGGGCAGTGCCGGCGGGCGTGAACAAGCGCCCTTGCAACTGCTCGTCCTCACTGCTGACAAAGCTGCCCGATGCGCTGTTGTATTGTTCAAAAGGCCAATGCGCGGGCAGCGCCAAGCGCGAAAACTGCGTGTCGGCATCTTGCAGTAATTCGCCATGACCCACTTCAGCGTTGCTGCCCCACAGCGTTACTCGCCGCGACAATGCATCCTGCCAGGGGCGTGACTGTACCTGCCGGCGCAGCCAGAAGGCTTGCCGGGTTCTGCTGTCGATGCCGAATTCAATGCACTGATCGAAACCGCCGGTCAGCGCCGGCAGTTGTTGGCGAAACGCACTCGTCATGGTGTTAGCGACATCCCCGCATCAGGCTCAATAAATGCTGTCGAAAATACGGCAGACCGCTGCAGCGCAGAAGACGGTGCCTGGCCGCCCCATAACACTTCAAAACGCAGCGCCAGCGACAGCCGAGTATCCTCGCTGCCGAAGTGGCGTCGGGTCAAGCGCGGCTCCACCTCAATGAAGAACCAGTCGCGTGCCACCCGTTGGCGCCAGCGCCACCACAGAGAGTCTGTGCGCGGACGCCAGCTCGGCTGCGTCATGCCTTCCTGACCCAAACCATACGACATGGTCTGCGTAGACGAAATTTCCTCGGCGATCAATCCGCCACGACTCCAGTGCACGCCGTCAGCCGATTGTTCCTGCTGATAGTCGAGCTGATGGTAAAGCACGCCCACACGCTTCTCGCCAAAGGCATGCGCCAGCTCCAAGCTCTCGATGGCCCGCCAGCTGTCCTGCAAGCCATAGCGCAGGCTATGAAAGGCTCTGAATTCGTCGCGCTCGCTCAGCGGCACAGACTGGCGCAAGCGGGCGCGCACAAAAAGATCGGTGGCGCTATGCAGCCCTACATCGGTATCAACATGTAGACGCTTGAGGCTGAACACGGCCCAGCGCAGGGCCAGAGCCGCTTCATTGACCGCCGGCACACCATCAATACGGCGCGCCTGACCAGACTCATCCTCAAACACCAGCGACAAGCGCCGCGCCAGTTGCGGCAGCGCCACACTGGCACGCACACGCAAAGCGGGGGTGAGACGGCCATCCGAATCCAGCACCCACTCATTGATCAGGCGCACGCGGGCCTGTGCCAGCGCGGCCTCGGGCGTGAGTTCGGTAACGGCGTCGGTGGGTTGCGGGCTCGGCGGCTGGCTGAACCAGTCATCCAGCCAACGCACCGTGGATTGCGTGTGCTGATCGACCAGGCAATGCGGGTAGTCGGCCCAGCCTAGGAAGTCGCCCTGGCCGTCATAGCGCATGCACGATGCTGCCATCGCCGGGCTACCCAGCATCGCAAGCATCAGCACCAACAGTCCGCGTTTCATGAAGCCTTGCATGATGTCCTCCTGGATCATCTGGCTTGACTTCAGGCTGGCACTTTACACACGCGGCGTCGAGTAGCTAGGACAATTTGCTACGCAGTCACAACACGGGCGCAACGCATCAATGCAGCAAGGCGGGCTTGCCATCTCCCAGCGCCATGAACTCGATACGATCGTCGTCGAACAGGTTCATGTCCGGCGCGAGAATGCGGATGTAGCGATCGAAATACAGCATTTGTTTAAGCAGCAGCGCAAACGCACGCGGGAAGCGAATGCCGTGGCGCTCGCCCACAGCCACCACTTCCAGCATGAGCTTGTTGATCTCGTTGTCGTTGGCTAGGGCATTCATGACCTGCTCAGGGTCCACCTGCGTGGCCGCGCCATAAATGGCTTCGAGGTCACGCGCCAGCTTCTCTTGATCGACCTTGCGCTTGGTCATGCCGATGACGGCCATGCTCTCGGCCATGGTCTTGAAATCGCCACTGCTCAGCGACTCGATAAAGCCCATGGTGGCCGACCAGGTTTCCGGCGCAATACGCCCGACGATGCCGAAGTCGATGAAACCGAGACGGCCATCGGTAAGCACCATGAGATTGCCGGCGTGCAGGTCGGCGTGGAAGCTTTCGCAGAGCATGAGGCTGGAGAACCAGGTGTTGAGCGCCGCAACCAGCGTACCGGCAGGGTCTTTGGTGTATTTGCGAATGGTTTCAAGATCGGTGAGCGGCACGCCGTAGAAGCGCTCCATGGTCAGCACGCGCAGGCTGGAGGCATCCGGGTAGATGCGCGGCGCTGTTGCTTGCGTATTGCCGGTCTTTTCCAGAAAGGTGCGGAACTGCTCCACATTGCGCGCTTCCTTGTAGAAATCGACCTCTTCCATCATGCAGGCCTGAATTTCGCTGACGATGCCCGAGAGTGAGGCGAACTTCAGTTTCGGCAGCACGCGCTCCATGAGCACAGCGGCCACATACAGGAAGTTCAGGTCGGTGAGCAGTACATTTTCCACACCCGGCTTCTGGATCTTGATCACCACCGAGTCGCCATTGAGCAGCTTGGCGGCATGCACTTGCGCCACCGAGGCCGAGGCCAGCGGAATCTCGTCGATCTCGGCAAAAATCTCGCTGAGCGGGCGCTTCAGCTCGCTCTCCAGCACCTGCTTCATGATGCTGAACGGAAGCGGCTCGGTCTTGTCTAGGCAATGCTGGAACTCGGTCACATATTCGGCTGGGAAAATGGAAGGCGAGCTGGCCACGAACTGGCCGAGCTTCACATAGGTCGCGCCCAGACGCTCGAAGGTCAGGCGCAGCAGGCGCGGCAGCGGCGGCCGTTCGCCGGCAGCCCAGGCAATGCCCGTGGCAGCCAGCACCGTGGTGGTCTGGCTGATGCGAAACAGACCTTTCAGGGCGTTGCCCCAGTTCGCGTAATGATTCATGCCCTGCCTACTCCCTGAATACTGCAAACCGGACAAGCCGGATCTCTTGGCGTGCGCACACGCCGAACTTCGTTGACCATGCCATCCCACAACAAGAGCTGACCGCAGAGGGTTTGCCCCGTGCCGGTCAGCACCTTCAATACTTCCTGCGCCTGCCAGCTGCCCATGACCGCCACGGTGGTGGCCATCACGCCATTGTCGCTGCAGGTCAGCGCCGCGTCGTCGCTCTGCGGGTACAGGCAGCGATAACACGCCGACTGCGGCTGCGTGGCATCAAACACGGCCAGCTGGCCTTGCCAAGCGATGGCCGCCGCCGAAATCACCGGCTTTTTCGCCTGCCAGGCACAGCGGCTGATGAGCTCGCGCGTGGCGAAATTATCGCAGCAATCGGCCACGGCATCGACCGAGTGCAGCAATTCTTGCAACAAAGCTTCATCCACACGCTGCGGCAGGGTTTCGATAACCACATCGCTGCGCAGCGCGAGCAGGCTGTCGCGCGCCGATTCGACTTTGTAGCGACCGATGTCGGCATCGTGATGCAGCATCTGCCGTTGCAGGTTGCTCAGCTCAACCGTGTCGAAATCTGCCAGCACCAGCCGGCCCACACCCGCGATGACCAGCTGTTGCGCCAGCGGGCAGCCCAGACCGCCAAGGCCGATCACCAGCACAGTGGCATCGGCAAGACGCGTTTGCGCGGCGATGTCCCAGCTCGGCAGCAGGATCTGGCGGTTGTAGCGCAGCAGTTGTTCATCATTCAGCATGATCGGTTCCTAATGCGTCGGGCTCTTGGCATAAGCCGGGCCTTTGGCACGCGCCAGAACAGGGGCGTGCGCCGAGCCATTGGCCGCCGCTGACGCGATCCTGGCCTGACAAGTCCTGCCAGGTCTGCACCTGGGCATAGCCGCACTGAAATAAGGCTGCGCGCACGGCAACCGCCTGCGTTGCACCATGTTCGAGCAGCAGCCAGCCAGTATCCCGCAGATAGCACGGTGCCTCGCGCACGAGATGCAACAAATCGGCCATTCCCTGCTCGCCGGCGACCAAGGCTGACCAAGGCTCGTGGCGAACATGTAACAAATGCGGATCGTCATCGGCTAGGTAAGGCGGATTGCTGACGATGACCTGAAACCGCTCGCCGGCCAGGGCCGAGAACCAGTCGCTATGCAGCCAGCGCACCGGCAGGCCGAGGCGCTGGCCGTTATCTTGCGCGACAGCCAGCGCCGGCAGCGAACGATCCACCGCCGTGACTTGCGCCAGCGGCAAAGCGCGGGCCAGTGCCAGAGCAATCGCACCGCTGCCGGTGCCCAAATCGAGCACACGAGGCGCGGAATCAGATGGCAGGCAGCTCAGCGCGACCTCGACCAAGCGCTCGGTATCGGCTCGCGGCACCAGCGTATCGGGCGTGACGCGCAAGCTCAGCGACCAGAACTCCTGCTCGCCGCGCAGCAACGCCAGTGGTTCACCGAGCAGCCGGCGCGCCAGCCAGGCATCGGCGCGATGCTGTTGCTCGTGGCTCAGCTCGCGCTCCGGCCAGGTTAGCAGCCACGCCAGATTTTGCTCGACCACCGCCGCCAGCAGCCACTGCGCTTCACGGCGCGGCGATTGTTCATCCACACCGGGGATGCGCCAGAGCGGCTGCGCGGCAAGCGCAGCCTCGGCGGCGTGCAGCCACTGCGCGATTGTGAGCGGCTGGCTGCCTTCCAGTTTACCGCTCACCGGCTGGCCGCCTTCCGGCTTACTGGTCATCAGCCAGCGCCGCCAGCAAGTCCGCCTGATGCTCGGTCGCCAGCGCCTGCAGCAGTTCGTTGAGATCACCGCCCAAAGTTTCGTCGAGACGGTACAAAGTCAGGTTGATGCGGTGGTCGGTCACTCGGCCCTGAGCAAAGTTGTAGGTCCGAATGCGCTCGGAGCGATCACCGGAGCCGACCAGATCGCGACGCATCGTTGCCGATGCCTGCTGCTGCGCCTGCTGTTGCTGCGCCAGCAAGCGCGCACTCAGCACCGACAGCGCGCGCGCCTTGTTCTTGTGCTGCGAGCGCTCATCCTGACACTCCACCACCACGCCAGTCGGCAGATGCGTGATGCGCACGGCCGAGTCGGTCTTGTTGACATGCTGACCGCCAGCGCCGCTTGAGCGATAGGTATCGATGCGCAAATCCGCCGGGTTGATCTCGATGGCACTGATCTCTTCCGACTCGGGCAGGATGGCCACGGTGCAGGCCGAGGTATGAATGCGCCCCTGCGATTCGGTCGCCGGCACGCGCTGCACACGATGCGCGCCGGACTCGAACTTGAGCGCGGCATACACGCCATCGCCCTCAACCCGCGAAATCACTTCCTTGAAGCCGCCATGCTCGCCGGCATTGCTCGACACCACTTCCACGCGCCAGCCCATGCGCTCGGCATAGCGGCTGTACATGCGGAACAGGTCGCCGGCAAAAATCGCCGCCTCATCGCCGCCAGTACCGGCGCGCACTTCCAGATAAATATTGCAGGTGTCGTTGGGATCTTTGGGCAGCATCAGCCGCTGTAGCTCGGCCTCAAGCAGCAGCAGTCGCTGGTCAGCCTCGCGGATATCCTGCTCGGCCAATTCACGGAAATCCGGATCACTCAGCAGCTCGCGCGACGCCTGCTGATCGGCCTGCGTGCGCCGATACGCCAGCAGCGCCTGCACCACCGGCTCGATCTCGGCATGCTCGCGTGACAGCTTGCGAAACTGCGGCTGATCGCCAATGACGCCGGCATCGCCGAGCAGGGCATTGAGTTCCTCGAAGCGCTCGGCGAGCTGATCGAGGCGGGACAGAATCGAGGCTTTCACGATGGCGTATCGCTGTCTTGCAGTCCGAGCACGCGCAGCGCCACCGGCAATTGCGCCTGATCGGCCTCGGCGGCAAGCTGACGCAGCGCCACGGTCGGCGCATGCAGCCACTTGTTCATCAGATTGTGTTGCAGGCGCGCCAGCACTTCTTCGGCATCGCCGCCCTTGCGCAAGGCCGCCAACGCCTTTTCACGCTCAACATCGGCCACTTGCATGGCCTGGCTACGCAGGCTGCGGATCAGATGCGCGGCATCCTGACTGATGCGCTGATGCGCGCCGAAATCCTGCACATGCTGGGTAATCAGAATTTCCGCCGCTTCCGCCGCCACCTGCCGCTCGCGCCAGCCGGCATCGACCACGCCCTGCAAATCATCCACGGTATACAGATAGACATCCTCAAGTTCGGCGACTTCCGGCGCGATGTCGCGCGGCACGGCAATATCGATCAGCAGCAAAGGCCGGTGGCGACGGCGCTTCAAGGCCTGCGCCACCAGCTCACGGGTGATGACCGGCTGGCTGCTCGCCGTACACGACACCACCATGTCGGCCCGCGCCAGCGCCGTGCCCAGCTCAGCCCACGGCAGCGCCTCGCCGAGCACGCTCTGCGCCAGCATCTCAGCATGCGCGAAGGTTCGGTTCACCACCATCAGCTCGGTCACCCCCTGCTCGCGCAGATGCCGCGCCACCAGCGTGTTCATCTCGCCCGAGCCGACCAGCAGCACCGGCGTGTTCTGCAGCGACTCGAAGACCTGGCGCGCCAGCGTCACGGCGGCAAAACCGATGGATACCGGACTGACGCCAATGGCCGTATCCGTGCGCACCTGCTTGGCGGCGGCGAAGGTTTTCTGAAACAGCCGTTCCAGCTCAGGGCCGAGCGTGCCAGCCGCGAGCGCATCGCGATAGGCTAGCTTCATCTGGCCGAGAATTTGCGGCTCGCCGAGGATCATCGAGTCCAGGCCCGCCGCCACACGCATGGCATGACGCACGGCCTGCTCGGCGGAATGGCTGTAGGCCACACCCTGCAAGTCTTCCAGCGCCAGCTGCTGACTGCCGGCGAGCCATTGCAGCAAAGCTTGCGCTGCGGCATCTGGCAGATCGGCGGCGGCATAGAATTCGGTGCGGTTACAGGTCGAGATCAGCGCCAGCTCACGCAGGCCGGTATGTTTGCAGGCCTCAATCAACGCGCTCGGCAAAGCCTCGGGCGCAAATGACACGCGCTCGCGCAAGGCTATCGAAGCCGATTTGTGATTGATGCCGAACGCCAGCAGCCCCATGTCCGACCCTGTGCGGAAAATATCGTTGCTGCTACTTGCAGCCACTTGAAAACGCACGAATTGTGAGGGATAGGGCCAACAAAGACAAATCTGCACGCAGCTTTTGCTAGACTGCCAAACCTGTTTCCTGCGGGGATTTTCCCGATGTTGCGTCTGCTTGCTGCCTTTATATGCACTGCCCTGCTGAATGCCTGCGCGGTCACGCCGGTTGCCCCGCCTGCCCCCGTGGTTGTTAGCAGTGGCGACATGAGCCCGCGCCAGCTCAGTCACTGGGAGGTAAACGGCAAGGTCGGCCTGCGCTTTATTGGCCAGAACATCTCTGCGACCTACCGCTGGCAGCGCATCGGCGACGACTTCAGCGCCGATGCCGCCGGCCCGCTGAATCAGGGCTACACCACGCTAGAAGGCCGCGCTGGCATAGTCACGCTGGAAAATGCGTGGTTCGGCCGCCACGAAAGCGCCGATGGCGAGGGTCTGTTACAGGCGCTGACCAGCATCCGCGTGCCATTGTCGCACTTCAATGCCTGGTTCATGGGCTGGCCGAAGGACTCCACTACGCCTGTACAAACCCTGACCGCGCCAGACGGTGTGCGTGAATTCAACGAATACGGCTGGACAGTTCGCATCGCCAGCGAGCAGATCGTGCAGGGCTATCGCCTGCCCGAACGCATGATCGTCTCGCAGGACGGCACGCGACTGGTGCTGGCGCTGACCAGCTGGACGCCGGGCACAGCAATGACTACAGCAGCAGGCAACGCCCCGTGAGCGCGCCTGCAAAGACCTGGTTGCAGCACTTCAGCCTGCCGGCACCGGCCAAGCTCAACCTGTTCCTGCACATCACCGGTCGCCGCGCCGATGGCTATCACACGCTACAAACGCTGTTTCAGTTCCTTGACCAAGCCGACACCCTGCACTTCAACCGCCGCGACGATGGCCAAATTCAGCTGCAAGCCGACCTACCCGGCGTCGCCAGCGATGACAACCTGATCGTGCGCGCCGCCCTGGCGCTGCAAAAAGCCACGCACTGCCCGCTCGGCGCCGACATCCGCTTGAGCAAGCTACTACCCATGGGCGGTGGCCTCGGCGGCGGCTCGTCCGATGCCGCAACCACCCTGCTCGGCCTCAACGCACTCTGGCAAACTGGCCTCAGCCTTGCGCAGCTAGCCGATATCGGCCTCAAACTCGGCGCCGATGTGCCCGTGTTCGTGCACGGCCATGCCGCCTGGGCCGAAGGCGTCGGCGAACAATTGCAAGCCGTAGACATTCCCGAGCCATGGTATGTGGTGCTCACGCCCGATGCCCACATCGCTACCGCCGCCGCTTTTTCGCATCCTGAATTGACACGAAATTCCGACCCCATTACACTGCGCGCCTTCTCAGCGGGAGCCGCCCGAAATGACTTCGAAAAAGTCGTCCGGCAATTGTCTCCCGCCGTTGATGCAGCCTTGCAATGGCTGGCGCAGCACGGAACAGCGCGCATGACGGGAACCGGAGCCTGCCTATTTTTGGCCTGCTCTGACGCCGATCACGCCGCACAGATTCTGGCTGCAAGTCCGGTCCAAGGTTTCATCAGTCGCGGACAGAATGTCTCCCCTGCGCATCGCGCTTTGGACACACTGTTCCGACCACACCGTATATAGGGGCGTCGCCAAGCGGTAAGGCAGCGGGTTTTGATCCCGCCATGCGTTGGTTCGAATCCAGCCGCCCCTGCCATTTTCTATCCGGCCGAGACGATTCGTCATCATGCCCAATCTTGTCGTGTTCACTGGTAACGCCAATCCCGAGCTGGCCCGCAAGGTCGCCAGCCACCTGCATGTGCCTCTGGGCGCAGCGCATGTCGGCACTTTCTCGGATGGCGAAATCGCGGTCGAGATCAACGACAATGTGCGCGGCAAGGATGTCTTCATCCTGCAATCGACCTGCGCGCCGACCAACGACAACCTGATGGAACTGATCGTGATGGCCGACGCCCTGCGCCGCGCCAGTGCCGGTCGCATCACGGCGGTCATCCCTTACTTCGGCTATGCCCGTCAGGATCGCCGCGTGCGTTCGGCGCGTGTGCCGATCACGGCCAAGGTCGTGGCCGACATGCTGACCACGGTCGGCGTTGACCGTGTGCTCACCGTTGACCTGCACGCCGACCAGATCCAGGGCTTTTTCGACATTCCGGTAGACAATGTCTACGGCTCGCCGGTGCTGCTCGCCGACATCGAGCGTCAGGAATACCAGAACCTGGTCGTGGTTTCGCCGGATGTGGGCGGTGTGGTCCGCGCTCGTGCCGTCGCCAAGCAGCTCGATGACGCCGACCTGGCCATCATCGACAAGCGTCGCCCGAAAGCCAACGAATCGCAGGTCATGCACATCATCGGTGAAGTCCGTGGTCGCGACTGCATCATCGTGGACGACATGGTCGATACCGCCGGCACGCTGTGCAAGGCCGCCGCTGCGCTCAAGGACAACGGCGCTCGTCGCGTCGTGGCCTATTGCACGCACGCCGTGCTGTCCGGCCCTGCCATCGAGAACATTCGCAACTCCGTGCTCGACGAGCTGGTGGTGACCGACACCATCCCGCTCTCGGACGAAGCCAAGGCTTGCGGCAAGATCCGCCAGCTGTCGATGTCGGCCCTGCTCGCGGAAACGCTGCGCCGCATCAACAACGAAGAATCCATCAGCGCCATGTTCGACGCGTTCTGAACCTGGTACTGAACAGCTTTGCCTGACCCTCACGGGTCGGGCGAAAACCGGAGCATCGCGCCGCGATGACCGGATGATTGCCCTGAGCCGGTCGCAAGCTCGGGGCCCGACGGAGAAACAAGATGTCCGCTGCAAACTTTACGCTTAATGCGCAAACCCGTACGAACGAAGGGAAAGGTGCGAGCCGCCGCCTTCGTCGTCTGGAACTGAAAGTCCCGGCCGTGATCTATGGCGGTGGCAATGCCGCTCAGTCCATCACCCTGGAACTGCGTGAACTGGTCAAGGCTCTGGAAAGCGAAGCGTTCTACTCGCACATCCTGACCATCAATGTTGATGGCAAGCCGCAGTCGGCCGTACTCAAGGCCCTGCAGCGTCACCCGGTGAAGAACCTGCCGATGCACGCCGATTTCCTGCGTGTTGATGCCGCTCACAAGCTGACCATGAAGGTTCCCCTCCACTTCATTAACCAAGACACTTGTGTCGGTGTGAAGCTGGAAGGCGGCGAAATCACGCACTTCAACTCGGAAGTTGAAATTGCCTGCTTGCCGGGCAACCTGCCGGAATACATCACGGTAGACATGCTGGCAGTCCACATCGGCACGACCCTCCACCTGTCTGACCTGCAGCTGCCGGCCGGCGTGGAAATTCCGGTCCTCGCGCTCGGTCACGACCATGACCAGCCCGTTGCCAATGTGCACGCCAGCAAAGTCGACGCCTGAGCTTCGACCGCTGGGTAAACGCAAAAGCGGGGCTCAGGCCCCGTTTTTCGTTCCTGCCAAATCGCATTTTGGGTTTATGAAGAGCCGCGCATGACCGCCATTCGCCTGATCGTTGGCCTCGCCAACCCCGGAGCGCAATATGCCGACACACGGCATAACGCCGGGGCGTGGTTTGTCACGCGCTTGGCCGAGCAGCTCGGCGCTCGACTCACGGCAGACAGCAAGTCTTTCGGCCTCATCGCTCGCGTCGCGCATCAGGGCGAGGATGTGCGCCTGCTCATCCCCACCACTTTCATGAATCGCTCGGGGCAGGCCGTTGCGGCTGTCGCCGGCTTCTACAAGATTGCACCCGCCGAGATTCTGATCGCGCACGATGAGCTCGACCTCAGTCCCGGCCAGATCCGCCTGAAGACCGGTGGCGGCCACGGCGGCCACAACGGCCTGCGCGATACCATCGCCTCGCTCGGAAACCAGAACGGCTTTCACCGCCTGCGCGTCGGCATCGGCCACCCCGGCGACAGCGCGCTGGTATCCGGTTTCGTGCTCAGCAAGGCACCGCGCAGCGAACAGGACTTGATGGATGTGGCACTCGATGAAGCGCTACGGCATCGCGATGCCATCATGGCCGGCGAACTCGCCCGCGTCATGAACACCCTTAACGGCTTCAAAGCCACGACTTGATGTATTGATGACGCTGCGGCGTCGGGATGGAAACACCATGGGATTCAACTGCGGCATCGTCGGTCTGCCCAATGTCGGCAAGTCCACTCTGTTCAACGCCCTCACCAAGGCCGGCATCGCTGCCGAGAACTTTCCGTTCTGCACCATCGAGCCGAATACTGGCGTGGTGCCGATGCCGGATCTCCGCCTCGACGCCCTCGCCGCCATCGTCAAGCCTGAGCGCGTGATCCCGACCAGCATGGAGTTTGTCGATATCGCCGGTCTCGTCGCCGGTGCTTCGCAGGGTGAAGGCTTGGGCAACAAGTTCCTCGCCAACATCCGCGAAACCGACGCCATCGCCCATGTGGTGCGCTGCTTCAACGACGACAATGTGATTCATGTCGCCGGCCGCGTCAGCCCGCTCGACGACATCGCCATCATCAACACCGAGCTGGCGCTGGCCGACCTCGATGCCGTCGAGAAGGCGCTTTTCCGCGTGACCAAACTCGCCAAAGGTGGCGACAAGGAATCGCAAGCCATCAAGAATGTGCTAGACAAGATCAAGCCCGCACTCGACGAAGGCCTGCCGGCGCGCAGCGTGGACCTCGATGCCGATGAGAAGTTCGCCATCAAGTCCTACGGCCTGCTGACGCTGAAGCCGACCATGTACATCGCCAATGTGGACGAGAACGGTTTCGACAACAACCCGCTGCTCGATCAGGTGCGCGAACTCGCCGCTGCCGAAAAGGCGATTGTGGTGCCAATCTGCAACAAGCTCGAAGCCGAGATTGCCGAGTTGGATGAAGAAGACAAGATCGCCTTCCTCGCCGACCTAGGCATGGATGAGCCGGGCCTGAACCGCGTCATTCGCGCCGGTTACGGCCTGCTCAACCTGCACACCTACTTCACCGCCGGCGTGAAGGAAGTGCGCGCGTGGACGATTCCGGTGAACTGCACCGCGCCCAAGGCTGCGGCCGTCATCCACACCGATTTCGAGAAGGGCTTCATCCGCGCCGAAGTCACCGGCTACGACGACTTCATCCAGTACAAGGGTGAGGCCGGTGCCAAGGAAGCTGGAAAGTGGCGCCTGGAAGGCAAGGAATACATCGTGAAAGATGGCGATGTGATGCACTTCCGCTTCAATGTCTGAGCGGGATGCACGGGGCTGGCACCGTCAGGTGAACAGCCCCAGTCGTCCAAGGTCAAAATTGCCGCTATACGGCAGCACGGTCGTCATGTCGCTGCCACTCACGCCAAACCAGGTCGCCAGTTCGCTGGCGAGCTGATCCACAGAAGTGGTCGGCAACAGGCGACCCTGCCCCACATCATCCGGGCCATCCACCGCCAGCGCCGGCAACTTGCCCCAGAAGCGCTGCCCGCTAACACTGCCGCCCATCACAAAATGATGGCTGCCCCAGCCATGGTCGCTACCATCGCCATTGACCGTCAGCGTGCGGCCGAAATCTGACGCGGTGAAGGTCGTGACATCGTTGTCTACGCCCAGATCCACCAGCGATGCCTGGAAGGCGGCCAGCGCCTGCCCCAGCTGCGCCAACAGTGCCGGATGCCGCGACGCAAGCCCGTCGTGCTGATCAAAGCCTCCCAGCGACACATGGAAAACCTGCCGCCTGACGCCTAACATGCTGCGCGCCGCAATCAGGCGAGCCACCATCTGCAATTGTGCCGCCAGCGGATTGCCGGCCGGATAGCCTGCGGCCGTGGTCAAGGGCACTTGCAAGGCGTAGCCCAACAGCGAATTGGACTCGATGGAGCGGCGCATGACCGTGCTGTGCGCATTCTCCAGCACATGTGTGTAATTGGCCGAGATCAGCTGCTCCACGGCCCGGCTGCAGGCTTGCGAACCGTACAACGGCCAGCGTGTCGCCCACAGCGGGAGCGCGCCATCGGGCGTGACCTGGCACTGCGCCACCATCTTGCCATTCAGAAAGACTGAGTTGCCCGTCACAGACACACAGCTGAAAGCACTGCCGCCGTTACCGCTCAGCATGAGATCCGTCATGCGCCCGCCCCAACCCGACTCTGCCCCTTGTGGCGATGATGCCTGCCAGGCAATCTGCTGGTCGATGTGTGAAAACAGCGAGCCCGGAAGGGGAACAGTTTTAGCAAACACTTGCGACTTGGTGGCGGGCACCACCAGCGTTCCCACATTCAACAATACGCCCAGCGAACCCTCATCGAACAAGGGCTTGAGCGGCGCCAACTCAGGCGCCAAGGCCATCTGCCGCGCATCCGGCAGTGCCACGCGCGACTCCAGCGGAATCAGCAAGTCGCGTGGGCGCGCAAGCCCTTGGCGAATAGCGGCATAGCTGTTGTAACTGGTCAGATCATAGGGAATCAGGGTATTGCTCTGATCATTGCCGCCATCCAGAAACACGCAGACCAGCGCCTTGTAGTCGGTGCTGCTTGCCGCCGCCGCTTCACCAACGGCCGCCAAGCTCAGCGTCCAGGGAACCGATGCCCCCAGCGCGCCAGCAGAGCTTCGCTTGAGAAATTCGCGCCGACTCAGTTCATGCATTTTTTTCATGTCAGGCTCCTTATTTCAAGACCAGATATTCAGGTACTGCCATGGTCATGAACACAGCGGCACAGACGCGGCTTTTCTTCTCAGCTGCATTGGAGGCTGGCATGGAGGCAACAGCCGTCGTGATCACACTCACCGTGGCTGAGCTCAGCTGCCCCGCCGCCAGCAGCAAATTGCACCGATTGACGAGCTGCGGCACGGTATCGGCCAGCGCCAGTTCGCGGCTGTAATCAGGGAGCACATCATCGGCAGGCTCACTAATGACATACTGCATAACATTCAAATACGAAGTGACGCTGGCCTCATTGGTAATCTGCATTTCAGGCGCAACCAAACCGGGCTGGGGCAGAATGGCATTTGCCGGCTTGAAGTTCGGGCGGAAAAAGTTGAATACCGATCGCGAATGCAACGGGCTTTGCGCCAGACGCGTGGCAGGATCGCTGGTGTCGCCCAGCCCCCAGGAGTCCCTGCTGGCGGTTACGGAAAATGTTCGGGCCCATTGCACCAGCCGCACCATAGGCTCACGCAGCTTGCCCTGTGTGGATGACAGGGCTGTCGAGCGCGCCTCGCTATCCAGCAGAACAGCTTTGATCACTGCCTTCAAATCGCCGCGTACACCCCGGCCATTATTGTTGAATGCCGCCGCAACACGGCGCACATAGGCTCCGCTGGGATTGCTCGTGACCAGGCGTTGAATGAGCTGGCGCGCAATGAAAGGGCCCACATTGGCATGCTTGAACAAGGTATCCAGCGCGATTTTCAGGGCCTTGGGGCCGGGCGTGGCGGCAGGCACTGTCACGCCCAGAAAGGACTTGCTGGAGCGTGAATGCGTGGCCGGATTAAACACCATCGGTGTGCGAGCCACCTCAACGCCGCCGCTCAGAGGCGCCATCTCCCAGCCCGTAAACACCTTGGCCAGGCCCATCACGGATGCTTGATCGAAAGCCTCCACCGGCTTGCCTTGGGCGTTCAGCCGAGGGCTGCCATCTGTATTCAGCTTGTGCAGCCCGATCGTGAATAGCTGCATGACTTCACGCGCGAAATTCTCATCCGGCATGCGCCCGGTGACCGGATCTTCGCCTTGATTGCCCATCATGCTGAGGTAGATGCCCATGGCTGGGGATAGCGTCACCGCCTCCAGCAAATCGCGGAAATTGCCAAAGCAGTGCTTGTCCAGCACATCGAGATACGCAGCGCCGACAAACCCGTTGTAGGGCAGCTGCAGCCCCGTCATCGACACCACCAAAATCTCTGACCACGCGAGAACTATCCGCTGCCGCAGCGCATCCGGGGAAGTCATGAGCTTGCGCCATATCGAGGAATCAAGCCCGAAAGAGGTGAGGAAAATCAGGTCTTCTCGGTAAAACCCCTTAGCCACCATCCAGTCAAAGTGCGACTGCGAGCCGAGCGTCGCGAACTGCCGCGTCAGCCAGCCCTCATAACCCAAGGCACGAACCTGGGCGATGGCCGCATCATTGCCGCCCCAGGCCGCCTGAGACAAAAAGCGCGACGCCGCTTGGTCGGTCACAGGCTGCACACGCGCCGCAGCTAAAGCGTCTGCCGAGGGGTCAGATGAGCCACCGCACGCCGTCAGCGCAGTAGCTGCCCCTGCCACCAGCCAAGGCAATACCTGACTAGGGCTGGCCTCATCACGAGACGCCTGCGGATCATCCACACCCTGAATGAAGGTTTGATTTTGCAAATCCGAGATAGACATGAGCAATGACCGTAGCAGCACAAGGCTTGTCTTGCTGAAGCTACCAAGGTCACGCGGCTCGGCGTGTCGGACTCGTGTGCTGTTTTGCTGCCACTACGGGCAGTTTGCATGCGGAATGCAGCGTTAATGGGGTGAACTGTGAACAGGTGCCCTGAAAACCTTGACAGGTCGCGACTCGAAAACTAAGATTCGCGACCTCTTGGCTACGTAGCTCAGTCGGTTAGAGCACAGCACTCATAATGCTGGGGTCGCAGGTTCAAGTCCAGCCGTAGCCACCATATTCAAAATCCCGCAATCAAGTCGGGATGCCGCAAAAAAGGTCAGCCTCGTGCTGGCCTTTTGCGTTCTGGAGCATGCTGCATGTATCGCCTGTTTTTCCTGATGCTGACCCTTGGCGTCGCCCCCGTCCTCCACGCTCGCGCCGATGCTCAAATCAGTGGCTATGTCATCTCGATTGCCGACGGCGACACGCTGACGCTGCTCACCGCCAACAAGGAGCGCGTTAAGGTTCGCTTGGCCGAAATCGATACGCCGGAGAAAAAGCAGCCCTACGGCCAAAAGGCCAAACAAGAACTTGCCAGCCTAACTTTCAATCAAGATGCGCAAATCAGCGTGATCGACACGGATCGCTATGGTCGTGTGGTCGGCCGCGTCGTGGTGGATGGCTTGGATGTGAATGCCGAGCTAGTAAGGCGTGGGGCGGCGTGGGTGTATCGCGACTATTTGAAGCGCCCAGAGTTGATTCCGCTGGAAGCAGAGGCACGCCGCCAGCGCAAAGGCTTATGGGCGTTGCCAGCACCAGAGCGCATGCCGCCCTGGCAATGGCGCAAGGAGCAACGCGAGAGCCGCGCCGCAGCGCGCGTGGCGACCAGCGAGAGCTAAGAACTTACTCGATAGCGTCTGCGCACTCAGCAGCGCCCGGCTCGATCTTGCAGCGCACTTTCTTCAGCAGATTCATCATCTTCGGATCGTAGATGCCATCCTTGGTCAGCTGAATACGCGCCTCCCGCATCATCACCGTGTACTTGTTCTTGTCCGCATCACTCAGATCCAGCCAGTATTTCGCCGGAATGCCATCCTCAGCCTGCTGGATGGTGGCATCGGCGCGATCCAGCTGCGTCAGCACAAACGCGCGTGACTTCTGGCCAAAACCGGCGGGGAACTTCTCGCTGCGCACAATCATGTGGCCGGTGAGCTGAATCAGCGGAAAACGATAGATAGCACCCGTGGTGCCCAAGCCCTTGTACATCTCGAACGGCTTGAAGGCGATGCCGGGGGCCGCCACGATATCGACCTGGCCATTGTTGAATTTGGTGGTGAAATTGGTGATGTCCGACGATACCGGCTGCGCGCCCAGCTGCTGTACGAGCTTGGCCTGCGACTTGTCAAAATCCAGCACAGCGATCTTCTTGCCCGCCGCTTTCTCGATGGAATTGATGCTGCGATCCCGCACAAAAACATACGCCGCGCCCAGCGGAAAGATGCCCACCACCTCATAGGCGCCCTTCTTCATGTTGGCCTCGCTCTGCGGGCTGGCCAGCACCTGCAACACCGTTCTCAGATGCCGATACGATGGCACCGAACCTATCGAATCAATGCTGCCGACATAGGCGTTGTACTGCCGCCCGCGCAAGCCGGTGATGGCGATACCGTCACACTGCCCGGCCTTGAAATCCTCCGACGCCACGCGCTCATCGGTATAGGCCTTCAGCACCAGATTGACGCCCCAGGCTTTCGCCGCCAGCGCATAGTCCTTGGCAAAAGCATAGCTCGGCCCCTGCGCGCCGGTCGGATCATAAACACAGAACGATTGCGCCTGGGCAGTGCCGGCAATCAGTGCGGTCGCCATCGCGGCGGCAGTCATGGGCTTCATTCGACCTATCCTTTTGCCTGAGCATTTATTGTTATTAATGAAGACTATTCCATCGCAAGCGCAAACCCAATAGTCTCGACCCACGAGTCATCCCTTAGCGAGAAATGCGTATGTATCGTCTGTTCGGCATGGAAGTATCCCCTTATTCCGTCAAAGTTCGCGCCCTGCTGCGCTTCAAGCAAGTCCCGTTTGAATGGCTGCTGCGCTCACGCGCCAACGAATCCGCCTTCCGCGAACACGCCAAAGTGCCGCTGATACCGCTGTTGGTCACGCCAGCAGGTGCGATGCAAGATTCCACGCCGATGCTGAACTATCTCGAAACCGAGCACCCGACCCCCAGCATCCGCCTGACCGATCCGCTGCTGAACTTCCTCTCGGACGCCCTCGAAGAAGCCGCCGATGAGTGGCTGATCAAGCCCATGTTTCATTATCGCTGGAACTTCGAAGCCGACCGTCGCGAGGCCAGCCTGCGCATCGCCACCGCCAGCGTAGACCCCGGCACCGACCCCAGCAAATTTGCCGAGATGATCGGCATGCACCTGATGACCCGCCGCGAGCCACTCGGTTGCAGCGATACCAACGCGCCGCTGATCGAACGCTATCTGCTGGAAGGCGCAACGCGCCTGAATGCTCACCTGCAGACCCGTCCGTTCCTTTTTGGCGACCAGCTCAGTGCCGCCGACCTCGGCCTCGGCAGCCTCTATTACGAACTCTACTCCGACCCCACGCCCAGCACGCTGCTGCGCCCCTTCAGCGCACTCTCGGCTTGGGCGCAACGCTGCATGAACCCCGAAGGCCTGGGCACCGGCCAAAGCGAATCGTGGGACAGCCTGAGCGCGACGCTACGCCCGGTGCTAGAGCATGAGCTGAGCACGCATTATCTGCCGTGGGCCCACGCCAATGCGGCTGCGCTCGCCAGTGGCGACGGCACGCCATTCACCGTGAGCCTAGGCGGCACGGATTTCACGCAACCGGCACAGAAGTATCCAGCGAAATCATTGCGCATGTTGCAGGCGCAGTGGGCAAACCTAGCGCCAGATACCCAGGCTGATATTCGCGCGATCATCGGCGAGGTTTGAGACGCTTTCTGCGGACGAGCAGCAAATCGCAGGCAAAAAAAAGGGCGGCTAGCGCCGCCCCAAGAGGGTATTGCATGAATCAGTGCATCTGCGTTCAGCGAACGCGGGGTTGATCGCCCCTCAGCGGGGCGATCGGCGCGGCCTAAATTAGGCGGCGCGCTGTTCGCCCTTGGCGACCAGTTCAGCAAACAGCTTCTGCACTTCAGCCAGCAGCTTTTCAACTTCGGCCTTGGCGTCTACAGCCAGAACCTTGCCCTTCAGTTCCAGAGCCAGAGCCTTCAGCTCTTCTGCTTTGGCGTTCAGGTCGAGGGCCTTGAGGCCTTCCACTTCAGCCTTAACATCAACAGCTTGCAGCTTGGTCTTCAGTTCCAGAGCCTTGGCCTTCAGTTCTTCGCCCTTGGCGTTGAAGTCAACGGCTTGCAGCTTCTCGCCTTCAGCCTTCAGCACTTCAACCAGGCCCAGACCGGCCATGGCGGCCTGACGGCCAGCAGCCTTTACACGAACAACGATATCCTGGTTGTCAGCAACGAGGTTCTTGAGTTCACCCATTTTTCATCTCCTTAACGAGGTTGGAAAAGCTTGAATGCACTCAGCGACGGCGTCGTTGATGTCTGCATCCTTGGAACGCATCTTAGGGAGGGAGATCAAAAGGCAGGCAAGAAATTGTCAGACAATAAAACAAGGCGCTTAAACTATTTGTGACTCATCGTTCACTTTTTCGGCATTGCACCGGAAAAAGCGGGCGGGAAATCGGAAAATTCCGTTTCCCGCCAACGACTTACTTGGCAGCTTCGATGGACTTAAGAATTTCTTGCTTTGCCACTTCAGAGCCTTCCCAACCAGTGATCTTGACCCACTTGCCCGGCTCCAGATCCTTGTAGTGCGCAAAGAAATGCTCGATCTGCTTGAGCAGCAGCTCTGGCAGGTCGGTGTATTCCTTCACATGCTTGTACAGCGGCGTGAGCTTGTCGTGCGGCACGGCAATGAGCTTGGCGTCCATACCAGCTTCGTCTTCCATCTTCAGCTTGCCGACTGGGCGGCAGCGAATCACGGCACCCGGCACCACCGGATACGGCGTAACCACGAGCACATCGAGGGCATCGCCATCTTCCGACAAGGTGTTCGGGATGTAGCCGTAGTTGGCCGGATAGAACATGGCTGTGCCGACGAAACGGTCAACGAAGAGCGCATCGGCATCCTTGTCGATTTCGTACTTGATCGGCGCGTGGTTGGCCGGAATTTCGATCACCACATAAATATCGTTGGGAACATCTTTGCCGGCAGGAATCTGGTTGTAGCTCATGTCTAGGCCTCAGGCACAGGGTAGGAAAAATCCTGCGCATTATAGCGTCAGTCAGCACGCTTGGGCGCTCAGACCATCGTCAAGTTCGTCTGCCGCTCATCCGTTATGCGCAGCGCTGTGATACAAACCTCGGAAGAGGAGAAAAGACACCATGCACGGCATTGAACCCATCGCTTACCTGCTCGGCATCGCCCTGATTGTGGTACCGCTCGCCAAGCGCAGCGGGCTACCGGCGGTCATCGGCTATCTGCTGGCAGGCATCATTATTGGCCCGCATGTGTCTGGGCTGATTGAAAACACCAGCGGCGTGGTCGAGATTGCCGAGTATGGCGTGGCGATGCTGCTGTTTCTGATCGGTCTGGAGCTGGAGCCGAGCCGACTTTGGGTATTGCGGCGCTCCGTCTTTGGCCTAGGCGGCCTGCAAGTGGTCGTTACCACGGCCTTGCTGGGTGGCATTTTGTGGCTCTGGGGCGAAAGCCCACAGGTCAGCCTGATTGCCGGCGCCGGCCTGGCGATGTCGTCTACCGCGTTTGCGCTGCAGTTGCTGGCCGAGAAAAACCAGCTTAGTGCGCGCCACGGCCGGCAGGCATTTGCCATCCTGCTATTTCAAGATTTGGCGGTGATTCCACTGTTGGCGCTGATGCCCTTGCTGGCGCAAAACGGTGCTGGCGAACAGGATATTCCGAGCTGGGGCAAAGTCATCATGGTCTTTGCCGGTCTCATTTTGGCCAGCCGCTTTCTGGTGCGCCCTGCTTTTCGCTTCATCGCCAATAGTCACACGCCGGAGCTGTTTACCGGCACTGCGCTGTTCATCATTGTGGGTGTGACCTGGCTGATGCACTCGATTCATCTGTCGATGTCTTTGGGTGCGTTCATGGCCGGCATGCTACTAGCCGACAGCGAATACCGGCACGAACTGGAAGCCCAGATTCAGCCCTTCAAGGGCCTGCTGCTCGGCCTATTTTTCATGTCTGTAGGCATGACGGCGAACCTGCCGCTGCTGGTGCAGGAGCCTCACTGGATCATTCTCGGCGCGCTCGGCCTGATGCTGACTAAAGGCTTGATACTGGGCCTGCTCGGACGCTTGTATGGCAACGACCTAGCCACCTCCATCCGCCTTGGCATCACCCTGCCGCAAGGGGGCGAGTTTGCCTTCATTCTGTTCACCAGCGCCGTTGGCCTCGGGCTGATGACGGGCAGTCTGGGCGAAAGCCTGGTACTCATCGTTACGCTATCCATGGCACTCACGCCGATCGGCTTCTGGCTGCTGGAGCGCGTACTGGAGCCGCATTGGAGCCAGCGCGAAGAGCGTAAGTTCGACACGCTCGAAGACATCCCCGAGCACGAGGTCATCATCGCCGGCTTTGGCCGTGTCGGCCAGATCATCGCGCGTGTGCTGCGCGTGCATCGCATCCAGTTCGTTGCGCTGGAAAGCAGTGCACGGCAGGTCGATTTCGTGCGTCGCTTCGGCAACCAGGTGTTCTACGGCAAGCTCGACAATCTGGCCCTGCTGGAAGCCGCTGGCGCGAAGAAAGCCAAGCTGCTGGTGCTGGCGATTGATGATGTGGAGGAGTCCGTGCGCACGGCGCAGGTCATCCGCCACTACTTCCCCAAGCTGCCGATCTACGCCCGCGCCCGCGACCGCATGCACGCCTATCGGCTCATGGATTTGGGCATCTCCGTGGTGCATCGCGAAACCCTAGGCACGAGCCTAGAGATGGCGCGCGATGTGCTGGTCAACATAGGCTTCAATCAGGTCAATGCGGAGCTGAGTGTTAAGCGGTTTCGGGAATATGACGATCAGCTCATGGTTCGTCAGCAGGCAATTTATCAGAATGAGACGGCGCTGGTGGAAAGTGCGAAGCAGGCCATGCAGGAGCTGGAGGGGTTGTTTGAGAGTGATAGTCGGGCGGCTAGACGCAAGGTTGAAGACGACTAAGCCTATTTCAGACAAAAAAAGACCCGCACATCGGCGGGTCTCTCTTACTACAGCACCAACTCACTTCACATAGTATGTCTGCAGCGGCGGGAAGCCGTTGAACTCGACCGAGCTGTACGAGTTGGTGTACGCACCGGTGGTCATCCAGTACAGACGGTCACGCGGCGCAAGGCTCAGCGGCAGGTGGTAGCCGACATTCTCGTACATGATGTCTGTGGAGTCGCAGGTCGGGCCGGCGAGCACGACGCTGCCTTCCTGGTTGCCGTGCTCGTCCATCTTCTCGGTGTAGATCGGGTACTTGATGGACTCGCCCATGGTCTCCATGAGGCCTTGGAACAGACCCACATCGGTATAAACCCAGCGCTTCAGGTCGGTACGCGATTTGCGCGAAATCAGCACCACTTCCGACACCAGCACGCCGGACTCACCGACCAGCGAGCGGCCCGGTTCGAGGATGATTTCCGGCACATCATCGCCGTAGTCATCGCGCAGGTAGCGGTTGATTTCTTCGGCGTAAACCTGGATCGGGTTGACTTCGGAGATGTAGTTGGCCGGGAAGCCGCCGCCGAGATTGATCATCTTCAGCGATACATCTTCTTCGAATTTCATCCAGTCGAACATGTACTTCACTTTCGACAAGGCGGCATCCCAGACGGCGATGTCCTTCTGCTGCGAGCCAACATGGAAGGAGATGCCGTAGGGGATCAGACCCTGGTTCTTGGCCTGCACCAGCAGGTCGATGGCCATGTCCGGGTGGCAGCCGAACTTGCGCGACAGCGGCCATTCGGCGGTCTCGCCGCCTTCCACGAGGATGCGCACGAAAATTTTCGAGCCCGGCGCGTATTCGGCGATGTTCTGCAGGTCGGCCTTGGAGTCGGTGGCGAACAGGCGGATGCCCTGCTCGTAGGCCCACTTCACATGCGCAGCCTTCTTGATGGTGTTGCCGTAAGACACGCGATCCGCCGACACGCCGCTGTCGAGCACTTTGCTGAGCTCGAATTTGGACGCGCAGTCGAAATTGGAACCGAGGTCGCGCAGCAGTTCGATGACCGGCTGGCCAGGGTTCGCTTTCAGTGCGTAATGCACTTTGGCGGCCGGGAAGCAGCCTGTCAGCTCTTCAAATTTTTGTTTGATGATTTCCAGGTCGACGACGAGAAACGGGGTTTCCTTCTCGTCCGCCAGCTTTTTGATCTTCGCCCACTCGGCATCCGAGCAGTAGTCAGAAAGGCGCATGTGCAATGTTCCCAAAGGTCATGAAAAAGACAAAAGCCCCTAGCTCGACGGTCACACAAACAGTCACTAGAGGCTTATTCGGTGTCAGGTTGCTGCGCTGCTCGACGGCTTGTTCGCCCTGGCTCTGACGCCGCGAAGGTTAAAGCCAAAAGATGACACAATCAAGAATGCAGCGGGATGGCCGAAAATATTTCTGACCATCCCGTTTTGTACGCTTTATGAGCAGCCTTACAGGTTGTTTTCCGCATATTCGGCCAGCACCGAGCGCGGCGAGCCTTCCAGCTGGATATGCCCGCCATGCGCAAAGCCCTTGAAGCGCTCGCACATATAGGTCAAACCGGAGCTGGTTGGCGTCAGGTACGGTGTGTCGATCTGCGCCAGATTGCCCAAGCAGATCACCTTCGAGCCCTCGCCAGCGCGCGTAATGATGGCTTTCATCTGATGCGGCGTGAGATTTTGGCACTCGTCGATGAGGATCAGTGCCCGCTGGAAGCTGCGGCCGCGAATGTAGTTGAGCGCCTTGAACTGGATGTTGGCGCGCTCTTTCACATACTCGATCGAGCCTTTCGGACTTTCATCGTGCAGATGCAGCGCCTCGATGTTGTCGCTGATGGCGCCCAGCCACGGGTCCATCTTTTCCTCTTCGGTGCCGGGCAGAAAGCCGTGCTCCTCCGCCAGCGGCGGCGTCGAGCGGGTGGCGATGATCTTGTTGAAGCGCTTCTCTTCGATGCTCTGCTCGATGGCCGTGGCCAGCGCCAGAATCGTCTTGCCCGATCCCGCTGGGCCGGTCAGCGACACCAGATGTACCGACGGGTCACGCAGCAGATCCAGCGCCATGGCCTGATGGATGTTGTGCGGCCGCAGCCCCCACACTTCCTGATTCATCAACCGCTCGTGATTCATGTCACGCAGCACGATCTGCTCGGGGCTGACCGACAGCACACGCCCGATGAAGCCCTGCTCATCCACCACAAACTGGTTGGCAAACACCGGTTCGCTCCAGTCTTCACGCTTCAGATAATGCCGCGTCTCGCCAATCGCCTGCACGGTTTCGACACGATTGAATCGCTCCCAGAACGAGCCCTCGAATTCAGCATAACCGCGCGACAGCTGCTTCACATCCGACACCAGCTGGTCGTTGGTGTAATCCTCGGACGCCAGCCCGCAGGCGCGCGCCTTCAGCCGCATGTTGATGTCTTTGGTGACCAGCACGATGCGCGTCTGCTGATCGGCAACCTGCAGCGACACCAGCAGGTTGATGATTTTGTTGTCGTTCAGCGAGTTCGCCAGCGTCTGCACGCCGCCCTCGGGCTGGTCCATGAGCACCGACAGCGTGCCCAGATATTTGCGCTCGGCATCGCGCCAGATCGGCACGCCCTGGCGGATCTGCTCCGGCTCGGCCGAGCCCAGCACACGGTCAATCATGCGGATAGCGGCGCGACACTCCGCCGACACCGAGGCTTTGCCGGACTTGAGCTTGTCCAGCTCTTCCAGCACGGTCATCGGAATCAGGATCTGATGTTCTTCGAAATTAAGCAGGGCGTTGGGGTCGTGGATGAGGACATTGGTATCGAGGACGAATGCTTTGCGACGGTTATCTGCGGGGCGATCGGTCATGCGCAAACCTCCTGATGGGGGGATGCGTCGCGGCGCTTTTCCGGCAGCGCCTCTGTCAACGCATAGCCTTAAGCTACTCCATGCCCGTGCTGCTTAGAAGGCCACGACGCTCATTTATCGTTCAATTAAACTGCCAATAGACAGGCGGGTGACAAGCCGCCTTTCAACAGCGGCACACCGGCTTCGGAGGCGAAGTCGCGCGGCACATAATGGCGTGCCGGCAGGTCCGAGGGCAGCAGGCACCACTGGCGATAAACCTCCGCCACCAGCTCGCTACAAAAGCCACCCTTCTGGAAGGCCAGCGCCTGCTCGCCGCGCACCCAGGCACTCAGGTGCTGGCGCACAAAGTTGCGATAGGGTTTGGCCTGCCAGGCCAGCATCAGCTCTTCGAGGCGCTGCCGGGCCTGGGCATCGGTCGTCACGCCCTGCAAGCGCCGCACCGCCACCAGCCCTTGGTAGCCGGCCACGCGATCGTCCAGCGACACCAGCTGCACGCCGTCAAAGGGGCAACCCTGATCGATGTCGTGAACTTTGCTGGCGCGCGTGGCTTCCCAGAGCAGCGGGGTTTGCGGATGCTCCGGCAGGCGCACGATCAGCCCCACATGCGACCAACGGCTGCCGGTGAAGCCTCGCACCAGCCGTGCCGCCCAGGAACGGCCGGAAAACAGCACCAGATCCCCTGTCTTCAGTTGCTCGCGCAGCTGAGTGTAGGGTTGCGACGGCATCACTACCGGATCATTCACGGCAGCTTGCCAGGAGAAGGTCAATGCGGCTCTTTTCATGCCGGGCAGTGTCGCCAGCGCAAATGACAGCGCGGCTGCCGGGCCGAGTCAGCTCTGTGAAGTTTTTGTGACGAGTTAGTGACAAGCCTTGGCTAGGATGGCATTGCCCCCTAGAATCTGCGCACCTTAACTTGCAGCGCAGTCGCGCGGGAAATGTTTTGATGAGTCAGTTCGACAGTGTCAGCGTGGTCAAAAAGTCCAATGTCTACTTTGATGGCCTCTGCGTCAGCCACAGCGTGCTGTTTGCCGATGGCACAAAGAAGACCATCGGTGTGATTTTTCCTTCTTCGCTGTCGTTCAATACCGGTGCGCCGGAAATCATGGAAATCATTGGCGGTCGTTGCCGTGTTCAATTGGCTGGCGAGTCCAGCTGGAGCGAATATAGCCACGGCCAGTCCTTTAATGTGCCGGGCAACTCCAGCTTTCAAATTGAAACGCTGGAACTGCTCGATTATGTCTGTCACTTTGCCTGAGAACCGCTATGTTTGAATGGATTGCCGACCCGCAAGCGTGGGTCACCCTTGCTACTCTTACCATGCTCGAAGTCGTGCTAGGTATCGATAACATCATCTTCCTGACCATCCTGGTCAACAAGGTTGAAGCCTCCAAGCGCGCCGCTGCACGCTACTTTGGCTTGGCGCTGGCCATGCTCTCGCGTATCGCGCTGCTGCTGTCCATCACCTGGGTCATGCGCTTGACTGAGCCGCTGATCACCGTGGCCGACATTATCGTGACCGGGCGAGACCTGATTCTGATTGGCGGCGGCCTGTTCCTGCTCTGGAAGAGCGTGGTGGAGATTATCGACACCGTGAATGGCGAGCATGCCGAAGTAAAACCGATTGATACGGCAGCGGCTGTCAGCTCCAACTTCATGGCCATCATCGTGCAAATCGCCATTATCGATATCGTGTTCTCGCTGGACTCCGTGATTACTGCGGTCGGCTTGGCGCAGAATGTCGAGATCATGGTCATTGCCATCATGGTGTCGGTCTTCGTGATGATGTTTGCCGCCAAGCCGATTGGCGACTTTGTTGATGCTCATCCGTCGATCAAGGTGTTGGCGCTGGCCTTCCTGGTTCTGGTGGGCGCACTGTTGATGGCTGAAGGCTTCGGCATCCACATCGAGAAGGGTTATGTGTACACAGCGATGGCTTTCTCACTGGCCGTCGAGCTGCTCAACATCCGCATGCGCAAGCGTCGCGCACAGCACTAAGCCCTCATGCGGGGCTGGAGATCAGCCTCAGCCCCGCAGCTTAGCCGCGAACAGCCTGCACGCTGGCGTATCCCGCCAGCGTTAGCAGCAACGATCCCCCCAGATGCAAACCGATATGCAACAGCGCCGGCCCAAAAAGCTGGCGCTGCAGCAGCGTCACGGCTTCCAGCGAGAAGGTCGAGAAGGTGGTCAACCCGCCCAGCAGGCCAGTAATCAGGAACAGCCGCATCGGCTCTGAAATGCCGGCATTCAGGCTAACCAAGGCCGCCAGCACGCCAATCACATAACCGCCAATCCAGTTCGCCAGCAGCGTGCCCAAGGGCAGCATCGGCCAGACGGCGTTCAGGCCAAGACCCAGCCACCAGCGCAACAACGCGCCAATCGCGGCCCCGCCCGCCACCGCCAACGCATTCATGCGCCAATACCTGCCTCGGCATCTGCCACAGGGCCTGACTTTGCTCGCAGCGCCGCCAGCAGCTTCTGGTGAATGCCGCCAAAACCGCCATTGCTCATGATGACCACGGCATCGCCGGCCTGCGTTTCCGCCACCAAGCGTGCGATCACCTGGGCGATATCCGATGCCACTTGCGCCGGCACCGGGCTGTCTGCCACCACCGGCGCCAAGTCCCAATCCAGACCCGCGGGCTGATACCAGATGACCTGATCAGCAGCCGCAGCCGATGCCGCCAGCCCGTCCTTGTGTGCGCCAAGTCGCATGGTGTTAGAGCGCGGCTCGATCACGGCCCAGATTCGTTGCTCGCCGACCCGTCCGCGCAGGCCTTCCAGCGTGGTGCGAATCGCGGTGGGATGATGCGCGAAGTCATCATAAACGGTGACGCCATTGACCACGCCGAGCAGCTCCATGCGCCGCTTCACGCCGGGGAACGCAGATAGAGCATCCGCCGCGACCTGAACGCTGACGCCGACATGTTCGGCGGCAGCAATGGCGGCCAGCCCGTTGCGCACATTGTGCAGGCCGGTCAGCGGCCAGTTCACTTCCGCCAAGCGCTGGCCACGATGCCAGATGGCATAGCTCGAGCCATCCGCCGACAAGGCTTCGGCCTGCCAAACCGGCGCAGCGGTGCCACTGACCGCCTGCCCCGCAGCCGCCAGTGCCATCCGCTCCACCGGCGTCCAGCAGCCCTTGGCGATGACTTCATCCAGCGCTGACTCATCAGCCGGAATAAGGATGCGGCCCTGGCCGGGCACGGTACGCACGAGGTGATGAAACTGCTTCTGGATCGCCGCCAGATCATCAAAAATGTCGGCGTGATCGAATTCGAGATTGTTCAGGATGGCGGTACGCGGCGCGTAGTGCACGAACTTCGACCGTTTGTCGAAGAAGGCCGAGTCGTACTCGTCGGCCTCGACGACGAAGTAGCGGCCACCGCCGAGACGGGCACTGGCATCAAAACCCTGCGGCACACCACCAATCAGGAAGCCCGGCGCCAGACCAGCTTGCTCCAGCACCCAGGCCACCATCGTGGTGGTCGTGGTCTTGCCGTGCGTGCCGGCCACGCCAATCACATGCCGGCCCTGCAGCACCTGCTGCGCCAGCCAGGCCGGGCCGGAGGTGTAGGCAATACCTTCATTCAGCACATATTCCACCGCCGCATTGCCGCGACTCATGGCATTGCCAATGATGACCAGATCCGGGCGCGGCTGCAGATGCTCGGCGAGATAACCTTCCATCAGCGCGATGCCCTGCGCCTCCAGCTGCGTGCTCATCGGCGGATAAACGCTCGTGTCGCTGCCGCTGACCTGATGCCCCAGCGCTTTTGCCAGCACCGCCAGCGAGCCCATGAAAGTGCCGCAAATACCAAGGATGTGAATGTGCATGATTACGATCCTTGCGGGGCTGTGGGGATGAGGTCAGGGAAGAATTGCAGCGTCAGCAGCATGACGATGAACAAGGGCACCAGCGCCAGCAGCACGCCGCGCCAGCGCGGAATGCCCAGTGTGCTCTGATACACAAAGCCGCGCGCCGATATGCTCCACAGCGTCATCACCACCTGTAGCAACGCCGCGATGGTGATGAACACACCACCGCCCTGCACCAGCAGCATCGCCGGCGGGGCCGCCATCAGCGTGATCAGGGTATCCACCAGCACCAGCGCCATAAAGGACTGCACCCAGCGGTTGATCCAGTCGCGACGATGCAGCAAGAAGGCCAGCCAAACGGCTTCAGCGCCCATCGCCATCGCGGACAAGGCAACGACGGGCTTGTCCATGCCCTCGCCAGCCAGCGACTGCAGCGCAAAGCTGAGCAGCAGATTCAGTGCCAGCAAGGGCAGCAGCAAGCGCGGCGCATAAGGCAAGGCATCCGGCCCGGCGCGGAAACAGATCAACTGCCAACCCATCGACAAAACAGCTTTCATCACTCACTCTGCGTATTATTAGGCTGCGCGATTCTCGCAAAGACCCGCGCCGCCGTCACCCGATGATTTTCACCTTGCGCTGACCCGGAGACCCACTTCCATGCCTGCTGAACGCGAGCCCATGCCGACCAGCTTCAAGCCGTTCTGGCGCTTTCTGCTCTTCCTGCTGGTACTGACGCTGGCAATTGCTGCCGCATCAGCGATCACCGGCCTTGCCCTGACCGCCTGATTACTGGAAAATGCGCGGTTTTCCACCAAACCGGCACGGACACCATGAGCACATCCCGCGACAACTGTGAGCAGCCTTTAGTGGGCATCATCATGGGTTCCCAATCCGATTGGGCAACCATGGAGCACGCCGCCAATACGCTGCGCGATCTGGGTGTGCCGTTCGAGGCGGAAGTGGTTTCCGCGCATCGCACGCCAGACAAGCTCTTCGCCTATGCCGACGCTGCCATCGGTCGTGGCCTGCAAGTGATCATTGCCGGCGCCGGTGGTGCTGCTCACCTGCCCGGCATGTGTGCCGCCAAGACTTCGCTGCCGGTGCTCGGCGTGCCCGTGCAGTCGCATGCGCTCAACGGCCTCGATTCGCTGCTGTCTATCGTGCAGATGCCCGGTGGTGTGCCGGTCGGGACGCTGGCTATCGGCAAAGCCGGCGCCATCAATGCCGCCTTGCTGGCCACGCAAATTCTGGCGCTGAGCCGTCCTGAGCTGCGCACGGCCATCGACGCCTTCCGCAGCCGCCAGACCGACACCGTGCTGGCCAATCCCATTCCTGGCGTGATAGCCGGTTGAGACGACGAGGAAGCTGAAATGAGTCTGCGCATTGGGGTACTCGGCGGCGGCCAGCTTGGTCGCATGATGGCGCTGGCCGGCTATCCGCTGAACCTGTCGTTCGCCTTCTTCGACAAGGCCGTGGATTGCCCGTCGGCCGCGCTCGGCCCGCGCTTTGGCGACGACGACTACAGCGATGCCAGTCTGCAGGCTTTCATCGACAGCGCCGATGTCTTCACCTACGAATTCGAAAACATCCCGACACGCTGGGTCGAGGCGATTGCCGCCCGCAAGCCGGTGTATCCGGGCGTGAAATCGTTAGCCGTATCGCAGAATCGCCTCAACGAAAAGCAGCTCTTTGCCGCGCTCAATATTCCCTCCGCGCGCTTCCACGAGATCCGCAGCGAGGCCGACCTGAGCGCCGCTGTGGCTGCGCTGGGCCTGCCGCTGGTCATCAAGACCGTGACCGAAGGCTACGACGGCAAGGGCCAGTTTCTGCTGCGCGAGGCCGAGCAGGTCAGTGCCTGCTGGAGCAAGCTCGGCGCCAGCGCGCCGCTGATTGCCGAAGAATTCATCCAGTTCAAGCGCGAGCTGTCCATCATTGCCGTGCGCGGTCAGGACGGCAGCACGCTGTTCTATCCGCTGGCCGAAAACCACCACCACGGCGGCATCCTCAGCCACTCGCTGGTGCCGGCACCGCATCTCGACGAGAACACGCAGCTCACCGCCGAGCGCTATATTTCGTCCATCCTGCGCGAGCTCGGCCATGTTGGCGTGCTCACGCTAGAACTGTTCGAGACCCGTCACGGGCTGATGGCCAACGAGACCGCGCCGCGCGTGCACAACTCCGGCCACTGGAGCATCGAAGGCGCGCACAGCTCGCAATTCGAGAACCATGTGCGTGCCGTCGCCGGCCTGCCACTGGGCTCGACACGGGCCGAAAAGCCCAGCGCCATGATCAACATCATCGGCAAGCACCCGAGTGCGCATGATGTGCTCAGCGTCACCGACGCGCATCTGCATCTCTACGGCAAAAGCGAGCGCGAAGGCCGCAAACTCGGCCATATCACCGTCACCGCCGACTCCTACCCCGAGCTGGAGATGCGCATGAGCCGACTGGCAGAAGTGCTGCCCAACCCGATGGCCCTGAACCTGTCGCGCTGATGCTACTCGCCGACCTCGAAGCCGCCATTGCGCTGGTGCCGGACTTTCCCAAGCCCGGCATCCTGTTTCGCGACATGTCGCCGTTACTGGCCGATCACTTCCCGGAAACCATCGCTGCCCTGCTGAATCTGCTCAGCGCCGACGAGTGGGCTCAGGTCGATGCCCTCGTCGGCATCGAGTCGCGCGGCTTTCTACTAGCCGCCGGATTGGCGCAGGCCTTGGGCAAGGGCGTGATCATCGTGCGCAAACCCGGCAAGCTGCCACCGCCCGTGCTGCGCCAGCGCTACGCACTGGAATACGGCGAAGACACGCTGGAAATGAACGCCAGCGTCACCCCCCGCCGCGTCCTGCTGGTTGACGATGTGCTCGCCACCGGCGGCACCCTGCGCGCCACGGAAGCGCTGTGCCAGCAAGCCGGCCACAGCATTCTCGGCGCTGTGCTATTGATCAACCTGAGCGCGCTCAACGACTATCGCTGTCAGGGCCATCCCGCCCGCAGCCTGTGGACATACTGAGCATGAGCAAACCGCTACTGGTACTGGCCCTGCCGCAAGAAAATGCCAACAACCGTCTGAACGATCTCGGTCTGGAAATTCTTTACACCGGCGTCGGCAAGGTCAACGCGACGCTCGCGCTCATGCGCCGCCTGGCTCAAGGGGTAGCCCCCAGCCTGATCATCAACGCCGGATCAGCCGGCTCGCACACACTGCCTGCCGGGCATGTCGTTGTCGCGCAGCAGTTTCATCAGCGCGACATGGATGCCACCGCCATGGGTTTTGCCCTCGGCGAGACGCCCTTTGAAAGCACCATCCTGCTCAGCAACGGCCTGCCCGTACCTGAACTGGCCAGCGCCACCTGTTACACGGGTGACAGCTTCGTGACCTCAGCGCATCCGCAGCTCACGCTGGAAGTCATCGACATGGAAGCCTATGCGCTGGCCAAGGTCTGCGACCAGCTCGGGCACCGCTTCGTCTGCCTGAAATTCATCACCGATGGTGCCGACGGCCAAGCCGCCAGCGACTGGGCCAGCTCGGTCGTTCTCGCCGCCGACAAACTGGCCGATGCCATTGCCGTCAGCCTCGCCGCCCACGCGCACTGACCTCTATTGATGCCACAACAGCAACAATATGTTGTGGCATTGGCGATTTATCCAGAACACTCCGCCCGCTAATCTGGCATCCTGAAATTCACAGGAGATCGCCATGATTACTGTCCGTCCCGATGCCGAGCGAGGCCAAGGCCATTTCGGCTGGCTGCGCGCTCGCTACAGTTTCTCCTTTTCGTCGTACCACGATCCGCGCCACATGGGCGTGTCGGCGCTGCGCGTGATCAACCAAGACATCGTCAACGGCAAGTCCGGCTTTGGCCAGCACGGTCACGACAACATGGAAATCCTGACCTATGTGCTGCGCGGCACGCTCAGCCATCGCGACACGCTGGGCAATATCGCCGACATCAATGCCGGCGAGTTCCAGCTCATGAGCGCCGGCACCGGCATCGAGCACAGTGAAGTCAATCGCGGCGATGAGCCGGTCGAGCTGCTGCAGATCTGGCTGCAGCCGAATGTGCTCAATCCACAGCCGCGTTATGCGCAAAAAAGCTTCCCGCGCACACCGGGTCTGCAACGCATTGTCGCGGCAGACGGCATTGATGCCGACGCGCTGCCGATCCGCCAGGACGCCACGATTTATCGCGGCATTCTGGACAACGACGGCAAGGTTAATCAGCCCCTGGCTGCCGGACGCACCGCCTGGGTGCAAGTGATCTCGGGTCGTCTGCGCCTTAACGATGTTTTGCTGGAAGCCGGCGATGGCGCTGCTATCCGCAACGAAACCACCTTGGAGTTTCAGGCCGAACAGGCCAGCGAATTCCTTTACTTTGATCTGCCGTGAGATGACTCAAATGACTACTACTATGAACCTGCCCAACGCACTCAACAGCGCCAGCCTCGACCAACTCTTCCGCGAGGCTCGCACCCATCACCACTGGCAGAACACGCCGGTCAGTGCCGATACTCTGCAAGCGCTCTACGCGCTCGCCATCCAGGGCCCGACAGCCGCTAACACGCTGCCCGCGCGCTTTGTCTTCGTGCAGGGCGCAGAGGCCAAGGCCCAGCTGCAGCCGCATCTGGCGCCGGGCAATGTCGAGCAAACGCTGGCCGCGCCGGTCACCGTCATTGTCGGCATGGACTACGACTTCCCCGAGCATCTGCCGCGTCTGTTCCCGTTTGCCGACGCCCGCAGCTGGTATGTCGGGAACGATGCCCTGATCGCCGAAACCGCGCTGCGCAACAGCTCGCTGCAGGCCGCCTACCTGCTCATCGCTGCCCGTTCGCTGGGGCTCGATGCCGGCCCCATGTCCGGTTTCGACAACGCCGGCGTCGACGCCACTTTCTTCAAGGACAGCAAGGTGAAGTCGAACTTTCTCATCAATCTCGGGTATGGTGATGCCTCACGCTTGCACCCGCGAGCACCACGACCGGACTTTGCGGAGTACGCCCGCATCCTCTGAGGTATCATGACCGATAAGCCGACCGACGCACCTCGCCCAACCACCCAACGCCTGCTGAAACTGGCCGGCATGACCGCACGCATCAGCGGTCATGCCGCGCGAGATCGCTGGCAGCGGCTTTGGCAGAGCAGCGAGACCGATCGCAGCGCACAGGAAGCCGAGCTGTACACGCGCATCGGCACTGAAATCGCCGAAACACTGGGCGAAATGAAAGGCGCGGTGATGAAGGTCGGCCAAGTCGTGTCGCAGTATCGCGACCTGCTGCCGCCGGAACTGGTCAACGCCCTCACCCGCTTGCAGAACGATGCCCCGCCGCAGCCGTTCAGCGCGTTGCTGCCGCGCCTACACGAGGCGTTCGGCCCCGACCTAGATCGTCACTTCAGCTTTATCGACCCCACGCCGCTCGCCAGCGCCTCGCTAGCGCAGGTGCATCGTGCCCGCACCAGCGATGGTCGTGAAGTCGTGCTCAAGGTGCAGTATCCCGGCGTGGATGCTGCCGTGGCGGCCGACCTCAAGCAGCTCCGAATCGCCCTCAAGCTGGCGCGCGTGCTGCCGGTGAAAAATGAAATTCTCGATGCGCTTTTTCGCGAGATAGCCCAGAGCCTGGAAGCTGAGCTCGACTATCGCTTCGAAGCTGAAGCCATCGCCCGCTTCCGCCGCTACCACGCCGACACCCCGAACATCGTGATCCCGGAAGTGCTGACCGCACTCAGCAACACGCGCGTGCTCACCCTCAGCTTCGAACCCGGCGATGGCCTAGGCCAGCTCGACGATCGCTACGATCAGCCATTGCGCAATCAGATCGCCGCCACGCTGTTTCAGGCGCTGGGCCGCCAGCTCTACCAGTTCGGCGAAATTCACTGCGACCCGCATCCCGGCAACTTTGCAGCACGCCTGGATGGCTCGCTGGTGATGTATGACTTTGGCTGCATCAAGAAAGTATCGGCGCAGGTTTCACAGCGCTACGGCGAGATCACGCGGGCCGCGCTGGCCGGTGATGCCGCCATCATCGAATCCGGCCTGATTGCGCTGGGCGCACGCCAGACCGCACACACGCCAACACTACCCGAGTCGTTCTACACGCCATGGCTGGAGCTTGCGCAAGAGAGTTTCAGCGATGACACCACCGACTTCGCCAGCTTCCCGATGGCCGAGCGCGTGATTACCCTGAGCCGGGCCGCACTGCCGCATTGGCGTGCGTTTCAGCCGGTACCGGAGACGGTGATGATCAACCGCGCGCTCGGCGGTCACTACTGGAACTTGCGTCAGCTCGGCGCGCAGCTGGCCTTGCGGCCCCTGCTGCACACCGTCCTGCCCGCAGCCTGAAATGCCAGCCTGAACACCGGCTTAAAGCGCCGCCCAATCAGGGTGCGCTGGTCGGCTCTGCTGGGCTTACCGTCGGATTCTCCGGCACATAATAAACAGACCCACTGCTGGTACGAATGATCCGCATGCCAGGACGATCTTCAGCCACTTCCGGCGCAGCCGTCTTGGTATCGCCAGCCGTCTTCTTGCTTGATGCCTTGGCAGTAGATGCCTTCTTGCCAGCGACCTTGCTGCGCGACGGTTTGGCTGCCGGCTCAGCTGCCGCGAGTGCAGGATCATCCATCACAAACGGCTTGACCTCTGGTGTAAACGGCTCAGCCGCCGAACTGCCCGAAGCTGCGGGCGCTGGTGCAGCAGCCACCGGCTGCGGTGCCTCCTCACGAACCAGCTCGCGCATCGGTTCTACGCGAACAGACTCTGAGCGCACAGGCTCAGATGCCACATTAAGCACTTCGGGTGCAGCCGCAGTGAACGGACGCGCCCCCGGATCAGCTGCCGTTGACGGCGGCACATACATCGCTGGTGCCGCGGAAGATGCCGGCAGCGAGCTCACAGGCACAGCGGCACGAGCGAGCGGCGCAGGTGCCGGGCGCGACGGCTGCGGAGCAAGAACCTGAGCCTCGACCTGAGCCGGCGTCATCGGCAGCGGTTCAGCCTTGATGGCCGACGAGTTTTCAGCGGCATAAACGCTAGGGCCGCGATCCTCCACCAGCACACGAACAGGCTGCGGGCTGGCCGCCGGCACCGCTGCGGGAGCGGGCTCGCGCTTTGTCACGGGGGCTGGCGCTACCGGTGCCACTGGAGCAGGAGCTGCAGCCGGTGCGGCACGACGGATCTCGCGCTGCGTCCCGCCCTGATAAATATCCTGGATATTCGACGGCAACCGCGTCAGGCGACCTTCCTGGTCCAAGCCCAGATCCACGCGCCGCACCGACGCATATTGCTTCTGCGTCAGCGCCGCCGCCGACGCGGCATCACGCAGGATGGTCGGCTGCAGGAACACCAGCAGGTTACGCTTTACACGAGACTCGCTGGTGGCACGGAACAACACACCAACGCCAGGCAGATCACCCAGGAAAGGCACCTTGCTGGTCGATTTCTTCACATCATCCTGCACCAAGCCACCAAGCACGATGGTCTGGCCGTCATCCGCCAGAATGCTGGTCTTGATCGAGCGCTTGTTGGTAATAATGTCAGACGAGCGAATGCCATCCACCGACGGCACCACCGACGACACTTCCTGCTCGACATCAAGGCGCACCGTACCGCCCTCGCTCAGCGATGGCGTCACTTTCAGCGTGATACCCACATCCTGCCGCTGAATCGTGGTGAAGGGATTGGTCACACCCGACCCCGTGGTGCCGGTCGAGCCCGTGATGAACGGCACATTCTGGCCGACCACGATTTTCGCTTCCTGGTTCACCAGCGTCATGATGCTCGGCGTCGACAACAGATTGGCATCCGCCACCGAATTCAAAGCCTGCACCAACGCGCCGATGAAGGTGCGGTCACCATTGCTGTCTTTGCTCGACGCGCCAATACCAAACAGCGCGCCCTGCCCGATGCCGGCACTGGCAAAGTTGCCCGTGGCTGCTGCCGTAGCCAGACTGGCCACACTGGTACCGGCGTTGTTGAAGTTAACAACACCAACACCGGAGGTCGGCGAGCCATAAGCCCACTGCACACCAAGCTGCGCCGCATTATCGCCAGATACCTCGACGATAGCCGCCTGAATCAGCACTTGCGCCCGACGCGAATCAAGCTCGCTGAGAATCGACTCCACCTGGCGAATCTGACGCGGCTTGGCTCGTACGATCAGCGCATTCTGCGACTCATCGGCAATCAGGCTGGACGAACCCACGGTAATGGTGGTTGTGCCGGGCTGGGCACGCGGGCTGCTGTCTGCCGAGCCAGACAGATTGGTCACGCCCGAGCTGCTTGAGCCCGTCGTTGCTCCAGCAGCCGAACTGGTTGTGGTCTTGTCGTTTTCGTTCGCCAACACACCGCGCAGCACTTCCGCCACTTGGCGAGCATTAGCGTACTTCAGGCGAAACACCTTCACGACTTCATCGCTTTGCTCGGGCGCATCGTCCAGATTGCGCACCATGGCACGGACGCGATCGCGCAGTGCCTTGTCACCGCGCACTAACAGGCGATTGGTCCGCTCATCCGCCACAATGCGTACCTTGCCAGCCGGCTTACCATCGCGACCGGCAGCCGCGCTGCCAGCCTCCATCGTCTCCAGAATGCTGATCAGATCTTCGGCCTTGCCATTGCGCAGCGGAATGATCTCGATGGCATCGTCGGGCTGACCACTGTCCAGCTCGCGAATCACCGCCTCCATGGCATCGGCATTGTTGGCGCGATCCGAGATGATCAGCGCATTCGCACCCGGCACCGCTGCCATGTGAGCAAACTGCGGCATCATCGGCCGCAAAGCCGCCAGCAGCTCATTGGCGCTGGCTTGCTGCAGCATGATCACACGAGTGACCAGCGTCTCGCCTGTACCAATACCGGCCGCATCCACCCGCACACCGGCCTGACGGGCATTGGTGTCCGGCAGAATCTTGATCACCGGGCCATTCGGCACTGCGGCAAAACCATTGATGCTGAGTACGCTCTGGAACAACTCATAGAGCTCGGCAGAAGACATGGCGCGACTGGAGATCACCGAAACATTGCCCTTCACGCGCGGGTCAACCACAAAATTCTTGCCGGTGATTTCCGCCATCTCGTTGACCAGCACCGAGATGTCGGCATCCTTGAGATTGATCTTCCAGGTTTTCTCAGCCCAGACCGGAGGAGCCATCAACAGCAACAGACTGAGCGCGAGGGGTTTCAAAGGAGGCATGTTCATGAGACTCACAGTTTCTGTTCGAGTGTGATGGTTTGTTCGCCGCGCTGCACTTCAACACGGGCACTGCCCGCCTGCTGCAACTGGCTCATGGTTTTCTGATCTGCATCCAGATCCTTGCCGACAGTCTGGCCATTAACGCTGACAATTCGGTCGCCGGGCTGAAGGCCGAAGCGCTGCAACATGTCCTTGGGCGCGGTAATGCTGACGATGTAACCTTGGGATGTCCGCCGCAAGCCCATCTGCCGCAATGCTGCCATCGGCGAATTGGCCAGCCGGCTCGCCGCAGCGCCCAGCGCATTTTGCGTCTGTACTGCTGATGTAGGTGCCGGGATATTCGTGATGGGAGCAGGCGTACCGGGCTTATCAAAGCGCAAGATCTCTTCCTGACCATTGCGCGTCAATACCACCTGCATGGCCTCGACGCGCAGCAGTTCAGCGCCGCCCGGCAGTGCATCGCCGGGGCGATAAGACATCGCCTTGTTGGCACTCCGATCCGTAATAAAGGCTCGTGCTTTCTCGCGCGAGGCATTGGTCATGACGCCATCAAGGCGTAGCTGCAGCGTTGTGCTCTGCGCAGCCGCTACTGGCGCTGCAGCTGTCTCGCCAAATAGTCCGGCAATACGCTGCGGCTCAATCCGAGCGGGCAAGGCAACTGACGCTAGCGACGCTGGCGGACGCAGATGCTCTGCCGGGCCGCTGCTCAGCAACCACAGCAATCGGCCCAGCTGCCAAGCCAGAACGGATGCCGCCACAATAATCGCCACAATCACGACGCCACCCGCATAAGGGTGTCGCCAAAGACTCTGCCAACGCTCACGCCATTGCGCCAAATCCATCATGAGTTCCTGTCAAGCGCCTGGAAGCGATAACGGTTCGGAGACCGTCAGCACCACCAAGTCCAAATCATTGCGGCCGAGATAGCCTGGCTTCAAACGCAGCAATCGCTCACGAATCTGCCACTGAATACGCTGATCCGCCGTCAGAGTGATCGCCGCCAGCACGCCACCATCCACAGACTGGCGCAGCTCTCCCACCAAATTATTATTGACCACCTGCCAACGCAAGACCGCTGCCGGAACCTGCATCTCCTGAATCTGGCCCTGCAAATTGATACGCAAGAGGCCACCTTCCGTCTTCAGCTCGCCCTGCCCGGAGCGCCAATCGCCATTGCTGGCACGACTGAATGTCAGCTGAGGGCTATGCCAAGCGGGCAAGATCCATTGCGGCTGCAGCCAACTGGCATCCCCCGCCTGAGTTTTCAGGTCTGTCACCGCCAGCGACCAGCCGCCAAGGCGCTTCTGCCAGTCCGCTTTGAGCACAACAGGCCCGGCGATAGCAATATCGGCACCATACGCCAGTTGCCATAGCGCATCCAGCTGCAGCTGCCAGGCCAGATACAACGGCTGCCCCTGACGCTGCGTTTGCAATTGGCCATTGAGCAGCGTGCCACCTACCGTGGCATCGCTAGCAGCAAGCCGCGAGGCCAGAAGGCTTGCCGGCGCATGCAGCAACAGAGACGCGAACAGCATGAGTGCGACAGGGATAGCCAACATGATCCGAACTTGCTTCTTGCCTAGCACCACATATCCCCGCCAACCCTGCGACACACTGTAAAGGTTCGTGATAATAGCCTGAAATCAGGCTCTGACTTGTGTGATTTGCGTGAATGGTACCGGACAAAAAAAAGCCACCGCTAGGGTGGCTTTCATGACCGCATTCCAACACTCAGCCATAGGCTCAGATCAGGAAGCTATCCAGTGCTGCACCTGCAGCAACGGCATCTGCCAGCCAGCGCGGACGCTTGCCACGGCCGGTCCAGGTTTGCGATGCATCAGCACTGTTACGATACTTGGCAGCCACCGGCGGACGATTCGATGCCGGCTTGGCGGCCTTGCCACTCGACTGAGCAACCAGTTCGGCAACACTTACACCAGCCTCACGAGCAATACGCTCGATTTCTGCGCGTGCGCCCTGAAGCTTATCAGCCTGCGCTTTTTTAGCTTCAATTAATTCCTGAGCCTTTTGAATCAGGGCTTCCAGCTCCTGAACGGACATTGCATTTAACTGCTTTGCCATGGGCATATCCTCGATGGGTTATAAATACATTAACGCGCTTAATATATCTAATCCAGCCGCCGCCAACAAGTGGAAAATTACAGTCGAGAATAGATATATAAGAAAATGCCCCATTTATGGGGCATTTATTCTTTCACTCCGGACTCACCCTCGGATAAACATCAAAAAGGAATATCGTCATCGAAGCTTTCCATCGCCGCTGGCGCTGCCGGGCGAGATGGTGCGGCCGGGCTCGGGCGCTGCGCTGGTGCGCGCGCAGCCTGTGGCGCTTGCGGCGCATCGAAATCAGCATAATTAGGCATGCTCTGATCATCAGGCGCGTCATAACCAGAAGACTGACCACCGCCCTTGGTATCGAGCATTTGCATGGTATTGCCCTTGATTTCGGTGCTGTAACGATCCTGATTCGTCTGCTTATCCTGCCACTTGCGTGTGTGCAGAGACCCCTCCAGATAAACTTTCGAGCCCTTACGCAAGTATTCGCCGGCAATTTCAGCCAGTCGGCCATAAAACACAACACGATGCCATTCCGTTTGTTCCTGCATGGCACCGGTATTTTTGTCTTTCCAAGACTCGCTAGTCGCGACGGTAATATTCGCCACGGCCCCGCCAGAAGGCAGATAGCGCACTTCAGGATCTTTGCCCAGATTACCAATCAAAATGACTTTATTGACGCCACGCATGATGCACTCCACCCCAAGGGCTTATTGTTGTGACAGAACTGTAGAACACACTTTCAGTGATCGCTACAGCTCAAGTCGGTAAAATTTTCACAGGCCAGCCGGCCAGAGCAGAATCCGACCACCGTGTCGGATCAACCTTGACATACATCACGGCCTCATCCGGCATCCATACCAGCTCTTCAACGCCCGCCAGGGCCTGCAAGCCGGCAAGCTGCTCATCGCTCCAAACAACATTGTCTAGCGGCTTTAACATCAAGCTCTTGCCATAGCGTGGTTGCGCCATGCCAGCCGCACGCCAAACCCATAGCATCACCAAGACTGCCAACAACCAGAATACGCTGATACCGGCCGGCAGGCTCTCACTTAAGCCACCCAGCATGCCGCCCAGAAAAGCACCGAGAAATTGACTGCTGCTGTACACCCCCATCGCGGTGCCTTTACTGCCAGTAGGGCTGACTTTGCTAACCAAGGATGGCAACAAGGCTTCCAGCAAATTGAATGCAAAAAAGAACAGACAAACCGCCGCAATCAATGCCGTCAAGCCTTTAGTCTGTGATAGCGCAATCATGGACAAAATCAGCACCATAATGGCGAATAGAAAGACTTCTTTCATGCGCCGCTGACGCTCCGCCACAATGACCGCCGGAATCAGCGCCACAAAAGCCAGCAGCATGACGGGCAAATACAGCCAGCCATGCTGCGCCACCGGCAATCCTGCATGCACCAACATGGGCGGCAGCGCGACAAAGCACGCCGTCATCACTAGGTGCAGCGTGAAAATTCCAAAATTAAGTCGGCCCAGCTCAACATGCCGCAACAAGCCACTCAGATGCGCACGATAATTCAGCGGCAACTGGCGCTGCGCCTGTGCGGCTCGCGGCACAAAACGAATCGCGATGAAAATGGCCACCGCCCCCATGACTGCGGTGGCAGCAAACAAGCCTGAAAGACCAGCAGCATGAGCCAGCAAAGGCCCCAGAACAAAGGCTATCGCAAACGACACCCCAATGCTCATGCCCACCGTAGCCATCGCTTTCGTGCGATTCTCTTCGCGCACCGTATCCGACATCAATGCCATGACAACCGCTGAAATGGCGCCCGAACCTTGCAGGAAACGACCCGCGATCACGCCCCAAATGGATGACGACAATGCGGCGACCATTCCGCCCGCAACAAACAAGGCCAAGCCGATCAGAATCAGGTTGCGACGGTCATAACGATCCGCAAGCAAGCCAAAAGGAATTTGCAACATGAGCTGTGCCAGACCATAAGCACCCACTGCCACACCAATCAAAAAAGGCGTAGCACCAGACAAGCCAGAGCCATATACCGAAAACACCGGCAAAATCATGAACAGGCCAATCATGCGCAAGGAAAACAACCCTGCCAGGGAAAAAACCGCTCGGCGCTCCAAGGATGAATAACGCGACATGCCAACCTGAGCCTAGAAATAAAGGCGATAGTGTAACAGTGCTGAATGCTTTGCGGCCTGTACATGAGTGATGCTGTTCGCTGCGCCGCATGGCTGCTTTTGCGTATACTGCTTGATTGTCTTTTAGAGTGCGTTGAGTCGGCATGAGCACCATCAAAGTTCGCGGGGCCCGTACCCATAACCTGAAAAACATCGATGTAGACATCCCTCGCGACCAGTTTGTCGTGATTACCGGCCTCTCCGGCTCAGGCAAGTCATCGCTCGCCTTCGATACGCTTTATGCCGAAGGCCAGCGCCGCTATGTGGAATCACTGTCGGCATATGCTCGCCAGTTTCTGTCGCTGATGGAAAAGCCCGATGTTGATCACATCGAAGGCTTGTCCCCGGCTATTTCCATCGAACAAAAATCGACTTCGCACAACCCGCGCTCCACCGTCGGCACCATCACCGAGATTCACGACTACCTGCGCCTGCTGTTTGCCCGTGCCGGCACACCACGCTGCCCTGACCATGCCGTCGCGCTCGCCGCCCAGACCGTCAGCCAGATGGTCGATCATGTGCTGGCCATGCCCGAAGGCACCGGGCTGATGCTATTGGCTCCCGTCGTTCGTGAGCGCAAAGGCGAGCACCTGCATGTGTTTGAGAAGCTGCGCGCTGAAGGCTTTGTTCGCGCCCGAATCAACGGTCTGGTCGTCGACCTTGATGAAGCTCCCGTGCTCGACAAGCAGAAGAAACACACCATCGAAGTCGTCATCGACCGCTTCAAGGTTCGGCCCGACCTGAGCCTGCGCCTGGCAGAGTCCTTCGAGACCGCGCTGCGCATTGCCGAAGGCGTGGCGTGGATCGCCAGCCTTGATGGCTCACTGCCCGAGCAGGTGTTCTCCGCTCGCTTCAGCTGCCCGCATTGCGGGTACTCGATTACCGAACTGGAACCGCGACTGTTTTCCTTCAACAATCCGGCGGGTGCCTGCCAAAGCTGTGATGGCCTCGGCGTGAAGCAATTCTTCGACCCCAAGCGCCTGATCAACCACCCCGAGCTTTCGCTCTCCGAGGGGGCCATCAAAGGCTGGGATCGACGCAACTTCTATTATTACGCCATGCTCGAGTCGCTGGCCGAGCACTACAAGTTCGGGCTCGATACTGCCTGGGAAGGATTGACGCCAAAAGTACAGCAAGTGCTGCTGCATGGATCTGGCGATGAAGAAATCGGTTTTGTCTATGTCGGCGACCGTGGCCGCCAGGTCGTGCGGCAACACAGCTTCGAAGGCATTCTCAGCAATCTCGAACGGCGATATCGCGAAACCGAGTCCAATAGCGTGCGCGAAGAGCTGGGGCACTTTCTCAACTCCGCCCCCTGCGCCGACTGTGGCGGTTCACGCCTGCGCCGCGAGTCGCGTCATGTCTTCATCAATGAGCTAAATCTGCCGCAGGTGTCGCGTCTGCCTATCGCCAAGGCCAATCAGACCTTTGCTGAACTGACGCTGCCAGGCGCCAAGGGCGAAATCGCCGAAAAGATCCTCAAGGAAATTCGCGAGCGCCTGCAATTTCTGGTCAATGTCGGCCTCGACTATCTCAGCCTGGATCGCTCGGCGGATACACTCTCTGGCGGCGAAGCGCAGCGCATCCGCCTTGCCTCGCAGATTGGTGCCGGCCTCGTGGGCGTGATGTATGTGCTCGATGAGCCTTCCATCGGCCTGCATCAGCGCGATAACGAGCGCCTGTTGGCCACGCTGGTGCATCTGCGCGACCTGGGCAACTCCGTCCTCGTCGTCGAGCATGATGAAGACGCCATCCGCGCCGCCGATCATGTCATCGACATCGGTCCCGGTGCCGGCGTTCACGGCGGTCGCATCATCGCCTCCGGCACTTATGAAGAACTGCTGCTGGCTGAAGGCTCGCTCACAGCCGACTATCTTTCCGGTCGCAAGCGCATCGAAATTCCGGCGCAACGGCATCCGTTCAACGCCGAGCAAGTGCTGCGACTCATTGGCGCACGCGGCAACAACCTGAAAAATGTCACCGCCGAGATTCCGCTGGGCCTGATGACCTGCGTAACCGGCGTGTCCGGCTCCGGCAAGTCAACACTGATCAACGCCACGCTCTACCCCGTTGCCGCTCACGCGCTCAATGGCGCTGCCGAGCGCAGCCCTGCCGAGCACGATGCCATCGAAGGCATGGAGCATCTGGATAAAGTCGTCGATATCGATCAAAGCCCGATTGGTCGCACGCCGCGCTCGAATCCGGCCACTTACACCGGTATTTTCACGCCCGTTCGCGAGCTTTTCGCCGGAACCCAAGAGGCGCGATCACGCGGCTACGGCCCTGGTCGCTTCTCCTTCAATGTCAAAGGCGGTCGTTGCGAAGCCTGTCAGGGCGATGGTGTCATCAAGGTCGAAATGCACTTTCTGCCGGATGTCTATGTGCCCTGCGATGTCTGCAAGGGCAAACGCTACAATCGCGAAACGCTAGATATTCGCTATAAAAACAAGAACATCACCGAAGTCCTGGAGATGACCGTCGAAGCCGCTCGCGAATTCTTCGACGCCGTGCCCGCCCTCGCCCGCAAGCTGCAAACGCTGATGGATGTCGGTCTGTCCTACATCACGCTTGGCCAAGCCGCGACAACGCTCTCCGGCGGCGAAGCGCAACGCGTGAAGCTGTCTCGCGAACTGTCCAAGCGCGACACCGGCCGCACACTCTATATTCTCGATGAGCCCACCACCGGCCTGCACTTTCACGACATTCAGCAGCTGCTCGGCGTGCTTCATCGCCTACGCGACCAAGGCAACACCATCGTCATCATCGAGCACAATCTGGATGTGGTGAAGACCGCTGATTGGGTCATTGACCTTGGCCCCGAGGGCGGTGATGGCGGCGGCGAAATTCTGGCCACAGGCACGCCCGAGGCCATCTGCAGCGTCGAGCGATCACACACCGGGCGCTTCCTAGGGCCGCTGCTAGCAAGGCAGCATCAGCGCTAAAGCCAAGGCGGGCAAGGCAGCGCGGAGCTGCGTTGCCTTTTGCCTGCGACTCATTGGACCATCAAATCGCAGACATAAAAAAACCGGCCTTATCAGCCGGTTTTTTCTTACCGCTAACGCTTATTCAGCGTCAACAGCCGGACCCGCAATGGAGCGATCCACCAGTTCGACATATGCCATCGGCGCATTGTCACCCGGACGGTTGCCGGCCTTCAGAACACGCAGGTAACCACCATTGCGTTCCTTGTAGCGCGGGCCGAGCACGGTGAAGAGCTTGCCGACGATTTCTTTCGAACGCGTACGGGCAAACGCCAGACGGCGGTTAGCAACATTGTCGTGCTTGGCGAGCGTGATCAGCGGCTCAGCGATACGGCGAAGTTCCTTCGCTTTCGGCAGAGTTGTGCGAATCAGTTCGTGCTCGAACAGCGACACTGCCATGTTCTGAAACATGGCCATACGGTGGCTGCTGGTGCGGCCGAGTTTTACACCACTATTACGATGACGCATGGCAGTTTTCCTACACTAATTCAGTTGCCGATCAACGACCGCGAAAATTCAAACGGTCGTCGTTACGCAGGCTAGCCGGCGGCCAGTTATCAAGGCGCATACCGAGGGACAAGCCCTTGGAAGCCAATACATCCTTGATTTCGGTCAGCGACTTCTTGCCCAAGTTCGGCGTTTTCAGCAATTCTACTTCGGTACGCTGGACCAGATCACCGATGTAGTAAATGTTTTCTGCTTTCAAGCAATTGGCTGAGCGAACAGTCAATTCGAGATCGTCAACCGGACGCAACAGGATCGGATCAACATCCGGGCCTGCGCCACCAGCAGCTACCGGAGCAGCATCAGATTCCAGGTCAACAAAGACCGAAATCTGCTGTTGCAGAACCGTAGCAGCGCGACGAATCGCTTCTTCTGCTTCGATGGTGCCGTTGGTTTCCAAGTCAATCACGAGCTTGTCGAGGTCGGTACGCTGTTCCACACGCGCACTTTCCACCACATAGGCCACGCGAAGGATCGGGCTGAACGAAGCATCAAGCAACAGGCGGCCAATCGGACGAGTATCTTCGTCGTCATACCGCGAGTCGGCAGGCTCATAGCCACGACCACGAGCAACACGCAGCTTCATCTTGAGATGAGCGTTGCTGCCCAAGGTTGCAATGACATGATCAGGATTGACGATTTCAACATTATGCGGAATCGTCAAATCACCGGCCGTGACAACGCAAGGACCTTTGCTGTCGATGTGCAGAACAGCTTCCTGCTGTTCGAACAGCTTGATTGCCAGGCCTTTCAGGTTGAGCAGGATTTCGATGACATCTTCCTGCACGCCCTCAATGGCGCTGTATTCGTGCTCAACACCTTCAATCTCGACATCCACGACGGCAGCGCCAGGCATGGACGAGAGCAGAATGCGACGCAGCGCGTTACCCAAGGTGTGACCGAAACCGCGTTCCAGCGGCTCCAGGGTCACCTTGGCGCGGTTGCCACTGACAGCCTGCACAGCGATGCTGCGCGGCGTCAGAAACTCATTGACCTGTGACATGGAAGAGACCTCAAATCAATCGATTACTTGGAGTACAGTTCAACGATCAAGTTTTCGTTGATGTCTGAAGACAGATCACTGCGCTCAGGACGAGACTTGAAAGTACCTTCCATCTTTGTCGCATCGACGGTCAACCAAGCCGGAACACCGCGCTGAGCGGCCAGTTCCAGAGCATTCTTGACACGCAGCTGCGACTTGGCTTTCTCATGCAGAGAAATCACATCACCTGCCGACACCTGAATGGAGGCGACATTGACACGAACACCGTTAACCAAAATGGCACGGTGGCTGACGAGCTGACGAGCTTCCGAACGAGTCGAACCAAAACCCATGCGATAGACGACATTGTCGAGACGAGATTCGAGCAGCTGCAGCAAATTCTCGCCGGTCGCACCCTTAATACGGGCAGCTTCCTTGTAGTAGTTGCTGAATTGACGCTCAAGCACGCCGTAGATACGACGAACTTTCATCTTTTCACGATGCTGGGTACCGAAGTCCGACAGACGACCCTTGCGGGATGCGCCGTGCTGGCCAGGTGGGGTATCAGCTTTGCACTTAGAATCCAGCGCGCGGACACCGCTCTTCAGTTGAAGATCGACGCCTTCGCGACGGGAGAGCTTGCACTTGGGACCAATATAACGAGCCATTTTCCCAGTCTCCTCTTACACGCGACGCTTTTTGGAAGGACGGCACCCGTTGTGCGGGATAGGCGTCACATCTGAAATGCTATTAATTTTATAACCCACTGCGTTCAAAGCACGCACGGCGGACTCGCGGCCCGGGCCCGGACCCTTCACTTGCACATCCAGATTCTTCAGACCGTATTCCTGGGCAGCTTTACCAGCTACTTCGGCGGCCACCTGGGCGGCAAATGGGGTGGACTTGCGGGAACCGCGGAAGCCCTGACCACCAGAGGTGGCCCAGGCCAGTGCGTTACCTTGACGATCGGTAATCATCACAATGGTGTTATTAAAAGAAGCATGAATGTGCGCGATGCCGTCAGTGACCTGACGGGTCACCTTCTTGCGACCGCGCGAATTATCTTTTGCCATCTTTTAGCTTCCGAGTTCAGCAGAATGAATGAAATTTATTTCTTAAGTGCCTTGCGCGGACCCTTACGAGTACGAGCATTGGTCTTGGTGCGCTGACCACGAACCGGCAGACCGCGACGGTGGCGAATGCCACGGTAGCAACCCAGGTCCATGAGACGCTTGATGTTCATGGATACTTCACGACGGAGGTCACCCTCTGTTGTGACAGTAGCCACTTGAGCACGCACCTGATCCAGCTGCGCATCCGACAGATCCTTGATCTTCGTAGCCGGAGCAATGCCAACTGCCGAGAGAATCTTGGCAGATGTTGTGCGACCGATACCGAAGATGTAGGTCAGCGAGATGACCGCATGCTTGTTATCAGGAATGTTGACGCCGGCTATACGAGCCATTGACCTTTACTCCACTTCTTGGCGTATCAGACTGGTGATTCAGACTGTGCACGAAAGGCGCGAGAGTCTAACGACTCAAGCAGTCTAAAGCAACCAATAACTGAGAATTAACCCTGGCGCTGTTTGTGGCGCGGTTCCGCGCTGCAAATAACACGCAGGCTTCCATTACGACGAACGATCTTGCAGTTGCCGCAAATTTTCTTTACCGAGGCTTGAACTTTCATGGTTCAACTTCTCCAACAAAATCAGTGATGAACGAATTAACGAATCTGGCCCGCCGAGCCGAAGCCCTTGAGGTTGGCCTTCTTCATCAGGGATTCATACTGATGGGACATCAGATGGGACTGGACCTGAGACATGAAGTCCATGACCACCACCACCACGATCAACAAGGACGTACCACCGAGGTAGAACGGCACATTGAAGGCAACTTGCAAGATCATCGGCAGCAAGCAAACTGCTGTGATGTAAATTGCACCGACCAAGGTCAAACGACCCAGTACAGAATCAATATAGCGGCTGGTCTGCTCGCCTGGGCGAATACCGGGGATGTAGGCACCCGACTTCTTGAGATTGTCAGCAACATCACGCGGATTGAACACCAAAGCCGTGTAGAAGTAGCAGAAGAAAATGATCAGAGCCGCGAACAGCACGAGATAAAGTGGCTGTGCCGGAGCCAACAGAAGTGAGACTTCCTGCAGCGCGCGCTGAAAAGCATTCGGGTTCGGCGCCTGAGCAAACCATTGACCAAGACTCGCCGGAAACAACAGGAGCGAGCTGGCAAAGATGGCCGGGATCACGCCCGCCATATTCAACTTCAGTGGCAAATGGCTCTGCTGGGCGGCAAAGACCTTGCGACCTTGCTGACGCTGCGCATACTGAACCGTGATACGGCGCTGACCACGCTCCATGAAGATCACGGCAGCCACTACAGCAATAGCAAGAAGGCCAACAACAATCAGACCAATCACACTAATGTCGCCCTGGCGTGCCGATTCAAGAGCACCGCCAATGGCGCTAGGCATACCCGCCACGATGCCGGCAAAAATCAGCATGGAAATGCCATTACCAACACCGCGCTCGGTGATTTGTTCACCCAGCCACATCAAAAACATTGCGCCCGCCACCAATGAAACAACGGCAGGCACATAAAAGCTCATACCATCTGACAGCGTAATGCCTTGAGAAAGCAAACCAGCAGACATGCCAACAGCTTGGACCAGAGCGAGCAATACCGTCGCATAGCGCGTGTATTGATTAATCTGGCGGCGACCAGATTCACCCTCTTTCTTCAGCGCTTCCATGGAAGGAACAACGCTTGAAGCCAGCTGCATGATAATAGAGGCCGAAATATACGGCATGATGCCCAAAGCAAGAATGGACATGCGCTCAAGAGCACCACCCGAGAACATGTTGAACAAGCTCAGGATGGTGTCTTTGTTGCGGTCAAACAACTCAGCGAGCCGATCAGGGTTGATACCCGGAACCGGAATATGAGCGCCAAGGCGAAACACCAACAAGGCAAACAACAAGAAGCCGATGCGCTGCCAAAGCTCCGTCATGCCTTTCTGCATGCCAGGATTTTGAAGCATCTCACGCGCTTGCTGTTTGTTACCGGTGTTCGCCATCGTGCTTATTCCTCGACCTTGCCGCCAGCAGCTTCAATAGCTGCACGCGCGCCTTTGGTCACGGCAACGCCCTTGACCGTTACTGCACGAGCCACTTCACCCGACAGGATGATGCGAGCACGGATCATGTCCTTGCGAACCACATTGGCAGCCTTGAGGCTGTCGAGGGTGATTTCACCTTCGATGTGGGTCAGTTCGGACAGACGAACTTCAGCTGTTACCTGCTGCTTGAGCGAAGTAAAGCCGAACTTCGGCAGACGACGGTACAGAGGCATCTGGCCGCCTTCGAAACCGGTACGGACCTTGCCCTTACCGCGTGACTTCTGGCCTTTGACGCCAACACCACCGGTCTTGCCGAGGCCGGAGCCGATACCACGACCGCGACGCTTTGGCGCGTGGGTCGAACCCTCGGCCGGTTGCAGATCATTCAGGTACATGATTAACCCTCCACCTTCACAAGGTAGTTAACCTTGTTGATCATGCCGCGGTTCGACGGCGTATCAATCACTTCGACCGTGTGGCCGATGCGACGCAGACCCAGACCCAACAAGCAAAGCTTGTGGTTCTTGAGCTTGTGTGCGCCGGAGCGCACTTGCGTAACCTTGATGGTCTTCATCTGATTACCCCAGGATTTCTTCAACAGTCAGGCCGCGCTTGGCAGCAACCTGATCGGCATTGGTCATCGACGACAGGCCGTTGAATGTGGCGTGAACCACATTGTTGGCATTGGTCGAACCGTAGCACTTGGCCAGAACATTCTGCACACCAGCCACTTCCAGCACAGCGCGCATGGCACCACCGGCAATAACGCCAGTACCGTCAGAAGCAGGCTGCATGTAGATGCGCGTTGCACCATGCTGACCCTTGATCGGGTGCTGAATGGTGGTGCCATTCAGATCGACCTGGATCATGTTGCGGCGAGCAGCTTCGAGCGCCTTCTGGATAGCGGCCGGCACTTCACGCGCCTTGCCACGACCGAAGCCGACCTTGCCATTGCCATCACCGACCACGGTCAGTGCTGTGAAAGCGAAAATCTTACCGCCCTTCACCGTCTTGGAAACTCGGTTGACTTCAACCAGCTTCTCGACGAAACCTTCGTTTTGTTCAAGCTTAGCCATGACTCAACCCTTAGAATTCCAGACCGGCTTCACGCGCGGCGTCAGCCAGTGCTTTCACACGGCCGTGATACTTGAAGCCAGAGCGGTCGAATGCCACTTTCGTGACACCGGCGGCCTTGGCACGCTCAGCGAGCAACGCACCCACTTTCTGGGCTGCGTCAACATTGCCTGTAGCGCCTTCGCGCAGAGCAGCATCAAGCGTGGAAGCTTGAGCCAGAACTGTGCCGCCGCAAGCCGAAATCAGCTGTGCGTACATGTGGCGCGGGGTGCGGTTGATGCAGAGACGCACTGCACGCTGTTCGCGAATCTTGATGCGCGTGCTGCGCGAACGGCGCAGGCGAGCTACTTTCTTTTCGTTCATGACGATACCTACCCGTTACTTCTTCTTCGCTTCTTTACGCAGGACATTTTCGCCTACGTAACGCACACCCTTGCCCTTGTAAGGCTCTGGCGGACGATAAGCGCGCACATTGGCGGCGGCCTGGCCGAGCAACTGTTTGTTGACCGACTTCAGGATGATTTCCGTCGGTGTCGGCGTTTCCGCAGTCACACCTTCCGGCAGGGCGTAGTCAACTGGATGCGAGAAGCCGAGTGCGAGGTTCAGCACTTTGCCCTTGGCCGCAGCCTTGTAACCCACACCAATGAGCTGCAGACGACGCTCGAAGCCGGCAGAAACGCCAATCACGAGGTTGTTCAGCACAGCACGGGCGGTACCAGCCTGCATCCACGCAGCCTGCGACTCTTCGCGCGGGCTCAGCTTCAGCTCGGTACCTTCCTGAGCGATAGCAACCAGGCTGTGCAATACCGTCGAGAGTTCGCCCTTGGCGCCCTTGACCTGCACATCCTGACCGTTAATGGTCACAGTAACCCCAGCAGGGATTGCGACCGGCGACTTAGCTACACGAGACATCTTCAGTCATCCTTACGAAACGAGAGCGATGACTTCACCACCAACGCCAGCAGCTCGTGCGGCGCGGTCAGTCATGATGCCCTTGTTGGTGGAGACAATCAGAATGCCCAGACCTTGCTTAACGCGGGTCAGGTCATCCTTGCCTTTGTAAATACGCAGGCCTGGACGGCTCACGCGCTTGATTTCTTCAATAACCGGCTTGCCTTCGTAGTACTTGAGGGCAATGGTCAGCACCGGCTTCACTTCAGCCGAAACTTCAGTCGAAGCGATGTAGCCTTCATCTTGCAGCAGCTTCGCCAAGGACACTTTCAGCTTGGACGATGGCATGCCAACGGTCGGCTTGCCGGCGCGCTGGGCATTGCGGATGCGGGTCAGCATGTCCGCAACGGTATCTTGCATACTCATTCTAAAATCCTCTTACCAGCTGGCCTTGACGACACCGGGAACATCGCCACGCATGACCGCTTCACGCAGCTTGATACGACCAAGGCCGAACTTGCGGAAGAAGCCGTGGGGACGACCGGTGATGCCGCAACGATTACGCAGACGCGACGGGCTCGAATCACGCGGCAGATCCTGCAAACGCAGGATGGCAGCCCAACGATCTTCTTCGCTGACGCTGACACTGGCGATAGTTGCCTTCAATTCGCCGCGCAGTTTGGAGTACTTCGCGACCAGCTTTTCGCGCTTGGCTTCGCGGTTCAACATGCTTTTCTTAGCCATGATTCAGTCTCACTTGAACGGGAATTGAAAGGCACGCAGCAGTGCGCGACCTTCTTCATCGGTGCGAGCCGATGTGGTAATAACGATGTCGAGACCGCGCAGCTTCTCGATCTTGTCGTATTCGATTTCCGGGAACACGATCTGTTCCTTGATGCCGAGGCTGTAGTTGCCGCGACCATCAAAGGACTTCGGACTAAACCCACGGAAGTCACGAATACGCGGAATCGTGATGCCGATCAGGCGGTCCAGGAATTCGTACATCATGTCGCCGCGAAGCGTCACTTTGCAGCCAATGGGCCAGCCGTCGCGGATCTTGAAACCTGCGATGGACTTGCGAGTGAGCGTGACAACGGGTTTCTGGCCAGAAATCAGCTGCATATCGGCCACGGCGCCATCGATAAGCTTCTTATCCTGGCTGGCACCGCCCACTCCCATATTCAGAGTAATCTTCGTGATGCGAGGTATCTCCATCACATTCTTGAGACCGAGTTCCGCCATAACTTTCGGCGCAATCTCGTTCTTGTAAACAGCTTTCAGTCTGGCCATTTCAACCAATCTACCTTACTTGATGTCGACAACTTCGCCGGTGGACTTGAATACGCGAACCTTCTCGCCATCTTCAAGAACCTTGTAACCGACTCGGTCTGCCTTCTGGGTTGCCTGATTGAACAATGCGATGTTGGAAATATCGAGGGACGCTTCGCGCTCCAGGATACCGCCTTGCTCGCCCTTGTTCGGGTTGGCCTTGACATGCTTTTTCACCAGGTTAATCCCGGCGACAACGACACGACCTTCGAGCACGCTGGCGACTTTGCCGCGCTTGCCCTTGTCCTTGCCTGCAATCACGACCACTTCGTCGTCACGCTTAATCTTTGCCATCACTCTTTACCTTTAAAGCACTTCTGGCGCGAGGGAGATGATCTTCATGAACTGCTCTGTACGCAGTTCACGAGTCACCGGCCCAAAGATACGGGTGCCGATCGGTGCCTTGTTGTTGTTCAGGATCACGGCGGCGTTGTCGTCGAAACGAATCAACGAACCATCGGCGCGGCGAATACCTTTCTTGGTACGCACGACAACGGCGTTCATGACGTCGCCTTTCTTTACTTTGCCACGGGGAATTGCTTCCTTGACCGTGACCTTGATGACGTCACCGACCGAGGCGTAACGACGGTGTGAACCGCCGAGCACCTTGATACACATGACGCGACGAGCGCCGCTGTTATCGGCCACGTCGAGCATCGTTTCGGTCTGAATCATTGCTCTCTCCAAACCCAAAAAATGGGACCCCGACACGCGGGGCGCGAAATGATAACTGATGCGGCCGTCGGCCGCAATTCAAACTCAGCGAGCGTCGGTCTTTTCGACCACTTCCACCAGCATCCAATTCTTGGTCTTGGACAACGGGCGGCACTCGGAGATCGTAACAATGTCGCCTTCCTGGCAAACATTTTGTTCATCATGCGCATGCAGCTTGGTCGAGCGAGTGATGTACTTGCCGTACACCGGGTGCTTGACTTTGCGTTCGATCAGCACAGTGATGGACTTGTCCATCTTGTTGCTGACGACTTTGCCGGTCAGCGTGCGCTGAATTTGGTTCTGTTCCGTCATGATCAGTTACCTTGCTTCTCGGTCAGAAGGGTCTTGATACGGGCAATGCTCTTGCGAACAACGCCGATCTTGCTGTTTTGAGTCAGCTGACCAGTGGCCTGAGCCATGCGCAGAGTGAACTGCTGACGGTTCAGGTTGTCGAGTTCCTTGTTCAGGTCCTCAACGCTTTTTTCACGCAATTCTTTGGCGTTCATTACATCACCGTCCGAGTCACGATAGTGGTTTTCAAGGGCAGCTTGGCAGCAGCAAGCGCGAAAGCTTCGCGAGCCAGGTCGTCAGGAACGCCTTCGATCTCGTAGAGCATTTTGCCTGGCTTGATCTCTGCAACCCAATATTCCACGCTACCTTTACCTTTACCCATACGCACTTCGAGGGGCTTTTGTGTGATCGGCTTATCCGGGAAAATACGGATAAAGATCTTGCCACCACGCTTTACGCGACGGGAAATTGCACGACGAGCAGCTTCGATCTGACGCGCCGTGATACGGCCACGCTCAACCGACTTCAGGCCGATCGTGCCGAAAGACACAGAACTGCCACGAAGGGCCAGGCCCGTGTTGCGGCCCTTATGGACCTTGCGAAACTTGGTACGCTTAGGCTGTAACATCTCTCAACCCCTTAGTTCTTCGCACCGCGCTTCTTGGCGGGACGAGCTTCTTCCGCTGGTGCCGGGGCAGATACCTGCTCCATGCCACCAAGGATTTCGCCCTTGAAAATCCACACCTTGACGCCGATACAGCCGTAAGTTGTTTCTGCACGAACAATCGAATAATCGATGTCAGCACGCAGGGTATGCAGTGGCACGCGGCCTTCGCGGTACCATTCGGTACGCGCGATTTCAGCACCGCCGAGACGGCCCGAAACTTCGACCTTGATGCCCTTGGCGCCAGCACGCATGGAGTTCTGCACAGCGCGCTTCATGGCGCGGCGGAACATCACACGACGCTCGAGCTGCGAAGCGATGCTGTCGGCAACCAACTTCGCATCGAGATCCGGCTTGCGGATTTCGTCGATGTTGATTTGCACCGGCATTTTCATCAGCTTGGCAACATCACGACGCAGACGCTCAACATCTTCGCCTTTCTTGCCAATCAGCACGCCTGGGCGAGCTGTGGAAATCGTGATGCGGGCATTCTCGGACGGACGCTCGATGAGGATCTTGCTGATCGAGGCCGCTTTCAGGCGCTCGTTCAGGAAGTCACGCACCTGAAGGTCGGCGAGCAAGAATTCAGCGTATTGCTTCGGGCTGGCGTACCAGTTCGCGTTGTGCTTCTTGACGATGCCCAGGCGAATACCGATTGGATGAACTTTCTGACCCATTTCTTCAGCCCCTTACTTGCCTTCGGCCACGATGACGGTGATGTGGCAGGTACGCTTGCTGATGCGATCAGCACGACCCTTGGCACGCGGCTGAATACGCTTCAGCGTGATGCCTTCATCCACACAGATAGTGGCGACACGAAGCTCGTCCACATCCGCACCCTGGTTATGTTCGGCGTTAGCAATAGCCGACATGATCACTTTCTTAACGAAGTGAGCAGCCTTCTTGTTGCTGAACGTCAGCGTGTTCAGCGCCAGCTCGATTTTCAGACCGCGAACCTGGTCAGCGACGAGGCGGGCTTTCTGGGCCGAGATCGGCGCGCCACGCAATTTGGCGATAGCTTCCATCATGCTCTCCTTATCGCTTCGACTTTTTGTCGACAGCGTGACCACGATAGGTACGAGTCGGCGAGAACTCACCCAGCTTGTGGCCGACCATATGCTCGGTCACGAGGACCGGGATATGTTGCTTGCCGTTATGCACGGCAATTGTCAGGCCAACCATTTCCGGGAGGATCATCGAACGACGCGACCAGGTCTTGATGGGCTTCTTGGAATGTACGGCCGCTGCAGCTTCCACCTTAACGAACAGGTGAGTGTCTACAAACGGACCTTTTTTCAGTGAACGAGGCATAGTGGCTCTCCTCTACCCATTACTTGACGCGACGGTCGCGGACAATCATGCCGCTCGTACGCTTGTTGTTACGGGTCTTGTAACCCTTGGATGGCGTGCCCCATGGCGACACCGGCTGAATGCCCTTGTTACGGCCTTCACCACCACCGTGCGGATGGTCAACCGGGTTCATGGCCATACCACGAACTGTTGGTCGAATACCGCGCCAGCGACTGGCACCAGCCTTACCCAGCGAGCGCAGGCTGTGCTCGCTGTTGGACACTTCGCCGAAGGCAGCACGGCAATCCACATGAATCTTGCGCATTTCGCCCGAGCGCAGACGCACAATGGCGTATGCACCGTCGCGACCGAGCAGCTGAGCCGAAGTACCAGCCGAACGCACCAACTGGGCACCCTTGCCTGGCTTCAACTCGATGCAGCAGATGGTCGAACCGAGCGGCATGTTGCGCAGCGGAAGCACATTACCGACCTTGATCGGAGCGGCATCGCCAGACATCACTGCATCGCCTACTTGCTGACCCTTGAGAGCGATCATGTAGCGGCGATCACCATCGGCATACTTCAGCAGCGCGATGTGAGCGGTACGGTTCGGGTCATATTCAATGCGCTCAACAACGGCTGGAATGCCGTCCTTGCCGCGCTTGAAATCGATGACGCGATAAAGCTGCTTGTGACCACCACCAATGTGACGCATGGTGATGTGGCCATTGTTGTTGCGACCACCGGAACGCTTCTGGCTTTCAACCAGCGGAGCGTGCGGACGACCCTTGAAAAGATGGTCATGAACGACCTTCTCGACAAAGCGACGACCCGGGGAGGTCGGTTTACATTTTACGATTGGCATGTCAGTACTCCCGGCCCTTACTCAGCTGCAATAGCTGCGGCGAAGTCGATTTGAGCGCCACCCTTCAAGGAGACATAAGCCTTCTTGAAATCTTGACGACGACCGAGGGAACCGCCGAAACGCTTGCTCTTGCCTTTGGTCAGCGTGGTGTTAACCGACGCGACTTCGACCTTGAACAGTGTTTCCACGGCCTTCTTGATTTCGAGCTTGTTGGCGTCGCGACGAACCTTGAACACCACTTGATTATGCTTTTCAGCAATCATCGTGGCCTTCTCAGAGACATGCGGCGCAAGCAAAACCTGCAACAGACGTTCTGTGTTCATCCCAGTTCCACCTCAAGTTTCTTGGCAGCCGGCACCGACATCAGCACCTTCTCATAGCCAATCAGACTCACCGGATCAACCGCCGTGGTGTCGATCACTTCGACATGCGGCAGGTTGCGTGCAGCGAGATACAGATTCTCGTCAACAGCATCCGTAATGATCAGGGTATTTTTCAGACCCAGAGCATTGAGCTTGCCGAGCAGTTCCTTGGTCTTCGGTGCGGAGACAGTGAAGTCGTCCACAAAAACCAGGCGATCCTGACGAACGAGTTCGGCCAGAATGCACTGCATGGCACCGCGATACATTTTGCGGTTAACTTTTTGATCCCAGTCTTGCGGACGGGCAGCAAAGCTCTTGCCACCACCACGCCAGATCGGGCTACGGATCGAACCGGCACGAGCACGGCCCGAACCTTTCTGGTTGAACGGCTTCTTGCCGCCACCGCTGACTTCTGCGCGGGACTTCTGAGCCTTGGTACCTTGACGCGCGCCAGCCATGTAGGCGACGACGACCTGGTGCACCAGGGCCTCATTGAAGTCCTTGCCGAAGGCAACTTCGGAGAGCTCGAGGGCTGCTCCGGAAACAGTCTTCAGGTTCACGTTAATCTCCCTCAGGCCTTAACGGACGGACGCACGATGACGTCATTACCGGTAGCACCCGGAACGGCACCCTTGACCACGAGCACACTGCGCTCGACATCAACGGAAACGATTTCCAGACCCTGGACAGTGACGCGCTCGGCACCCATGTGGCCGGCCATCTTCTTGCCCTTGAACACCTTGCCCGGGCTCTGGTTTTGACCAGTGGAGCCGTGAACACGGTGCGATACGGAGTTACCGTGGGTAGCGTCCTGTGTACGGAAGTTCCAACGCTTGACCGGACCCTGAAAGCCCTTACCCTTGGAAACACCCGTCACATCAACCGCTTGGCCAACGCTGAACAGCGTGACTTCGAGTTGACCACCCACTGCGAGGCCGGCAGCTTCTTCGCCAGCAACGCGGAATTCCCAAACGCCACGACCAGCAGCAACACTTGCTTTCGCAAAGTGGCCAGCCATCGCCTTGGTTACGCGGGAAGCACGACGCTCGCCAGTTGTGATCTGCACAGCCTGGTAGCCATCTGTTTCCAGCGACTTAATTTGTGTAATGCGGTTCGGATCGACTTCTATCACGGTAACCGGCACCGAAACGCCAGCCTCCGTGAACACGCGGGTCATACCGCACTTGCGACCGACTAATCCAATAGCCATTTATTCAAACCTCTTTGGCAACTTGGCCTCTTGAGAGACTCAATGCTGAACGATCAGCCCAGGCTGATCTGAACATCCACGCCTGCGGCGAGGTCCAGCTTCATCAGTGCGTCAACGGTCTTATCCGTTGGCATCACGATGTCCACAAGACGCTTGTGCGTACGAATTTCGTACTGGTCACGCGCATCCTTGTTGACGTGCGGAGACGTCAGGACGTTGAAACGCTCGATGCGTGTAGGCATCGGGATCGGGCCACAAACCTGGGCACCTGTACGCTTCGCGGTTTCGACAATTTCAAGCGCCGACTGATCGATCAGACGATGATCGAACGCCTTAAGGCGGATGCGAATTCTCTGGCTAGCCATTCCAGCAACTCCAAAGCAAAAAAGAACTAGCCCACCACTGAATTTGTACTTCAGGGGAAGGCTTCTCACAAACCGGTCCGGGAACGATGCCCCGGCTGTAACACCACCCTGTTGTCAGGGGTGGCGCATAGTAGTGGATATAATTCCATCGCGCAAGAGTTATTCGCGCTCAAGTTTCACATTCCACTCACAAGACCCTAAAGCCTCGTGCCCAGCAAAACGGGCCCGCCGAAACAGGCCCGCTTTATTCGCTTTTAGGCGAAGATTTTGGCCACAACGCCGGCGCCGACGGTACGACCGCCTTCACGGATGGCGAAGCGCAGACCTTCTTCCATGGCGATCGGAGCGATCAAGACGACATTCACCTTGATGTTGTCGCCCGGCATCACCATCTCAACGCCTTCCGGCAGTTCGATAGCACCAGTCACATCAGTCGTACGGAAGTAGAACTGCGGACGGTAGCCCTTGAAGAACGGGGTGTGACGACCGCCTTCTTCCTTCGCCAGAACATAAATTTCTGACTCAAAAGAAGTGTGCGGCTTGATTGTGCCCGGCTTGGCCAGAACCTGACCACGCTGTACATCTTCACGCTTCACGCCACGCAGCAGAACGCCACAGTTCTCACCGGCACGGCCTTCGTCGAGCAGCTTGCGGAACATTTCAACACCGGTACAGGTGCTCTTCACGGTGTCTTTCAGACCAACGATTTCAACTTCTTCGCCAACCTTGACGATACCGCGCTCAACACGACCCGTCACAACCGTGCCACGGCCGGAGATCGAGAACACATCTTCAATCGGCATCAGGAACGGACGATCAATCGCACGAACTGGCTCAGGAATATAAGTGTCCAGCACTTCGACCAGCTTGACGATCGACGGAGTACCGAATTCGCTGGTCTCACCGTTCAGGGCTTGCAGAGCCGAACCACGGATAACCGGGGTATCGTCGCCTGGGAACTTGTACATGGTGAGAAGTTCGCGAACTTCCATTTCCACCAGTTCCAGCAGCTCTTCGTCGTCAACCATGTCGCACTTGTTCAGGAACACAACGATGTACGGAACGCCAACCTGACGGGACAGCAGGATGTGCTCACGGGTCTGAGCCATCGGGCCGTCGGTAGCAGCGATCACGAGGATCGCGCCGTCCATCTGGGCAGCACCGGTGATCATGTTCTTGACATAGTCAGCGTGACCCGGGCAGTCGACATGCGCGTAGTGACGGATCGGGCTGTCGTATTCGACATGCGCGGTGTTGATGGTGATACCGCGAGCCTTTTCTTCCGGCGCCGAGTCGATCTGGTCGTAGCCCTTGGCTTCGCCGCCGTAGAGCTTGGCGCAGTTGGTGGCGATGGCCGCCGTCAGAGTGGTCTTGCCGTGGTCAACATGACCGATGGTGCCGACGTTCACGTGCGGCTTGTTGCGTTCAAACTTTGCCTTTGCCATGATTTTTTCCTCAATCAAAAATGTCTTGCGCCCTCACCCACAACAGGCGAGAGCGCGATGCTATTAGTTATTCGCCAGAGGCGCGCTTGGCGGTGTACTTGGTGATGATCGCATCAGCCACATTCTTCGGTGTTTCAGCGTACTTGGCGAATTCCATGGTGAAAGTCGCACGACCCTGAGACATCGAACGCATGTCTGTTGCGTAACCGAACATGTCCGAGAGCGGAACTTCGGCGCGAATGGCCTTGGTGCCGCCTGGCAGATCGTCCATCCCTTGCAGAGCACCACGACGGCGACTCAAGTCACCCATGATGTCGCCCATGTAGTCTTCCGGTGTTTCCACTTCGACTTTCATGATCGGTTCAAGCAGGACCGGATGGGCATCCATGAAGCCCTTCTTGAAGCCCATGCTGGCTGCAATTTTGAACGCCATTTCGTTGGAGTCAACATCATGGTAGGAGCCGTCGTACAGCGTGGCGCGAATGCCCACGATCGGATAGCCGGCGAGCACGCCATTGGCCATCTGTTCCTGGATACCCTTGTCGACTGCACCGAAGTATTCCTTCGGAACCGTACCGCCAACAACCTTCTCAACGAACTCGTAATCCTTGCCTTCGGCATTGCCGTAGATCGGATCGAGCTTAAGCAGGACATGACCGTACTGGCCGCGACCACCGGACTGACGCACGAACTTGCCTTCGGTATCAACCGAGCGACGGATCGTTTCGCGGTAGGCCACCTGCGGCTTGCCGATGTTAGCTTCAACACCGAATTCGCGACGCATACGATCCACGAGAATGTCGAGGTGAAGCTCGCCCATGCCGGAGATGATGGTCTGGCCGGACTCTTCGTCGGTACGCACGCGGAACGACGGGTCTTCCTTGGCGAGACGACCCAGCGCGGTCGACATCTTTTCCTGGTCAGCTTTGGTCTTCGGCTCAACAGCCACCGAAATCACCGGCTCCGGGAACTCCATACGCTCAAGCGTGATGATCTTGTTTTCGTCGCACAGAGTGTCACCGGTGGTGACATCCTTGAGGCCGACGCAAGCAGCGATGTCACCAGCACGAATTTCCGAGATTTCTTCACGCTGGTTGGCGTGCATCTGCAGAATACGGCCGATACGCTCTTTCTTGCCCTTAACCGGGTTCCAGACAGCATCGCCCGACTTCAGTACGCCCGAGTAGCAGCGAACGAAGGTCAGGTTACCCACGAACTTGTCGTTCATGATCTTGAATGCGAGCGCGGAGAACGGTTCGTCATCCGAAGCAACACGGAAGCCTTCCGACTCATCCTTGTCATCCAGAATACCGGAGACAGGCTTCACATCGTTCGGGGCCGGCAGGTAACGAATGACGGCGTCGAGCATGGCTTGCACGCCCTTGTTCTTGAACGCGGAACCACACAGCATCGGGTGGATTTCGCCAGCAAGCGTACGCGCACGGATAGCGGCATGAATCTGCTCTTCAGTCAGATCGCCGTTTTCCAGGTATTCGTTCATCAGCTCTTCGGAGGCTTCAGCAGCCGTCTCGACGAGGTTGGAACGCCACTTGTCGCATTCGGCCTGCAGAGCAGCCGGAATGTCGCGGGCATCGAACTTCATACCCTGCGAGGCTTCATCCCAATAGATGGCCTTCATGGTGATGAGGTCGACGATACCTTCGAAGTCTTCTTCGGCACCGATCGGCACGCAAAGCGGAACCGGGTTGCCACCGAGACGGATCTTCATCTGCTCGACAACGCGGAAGAAGTTGGCACCGGTACGGTCCATCTTGTTCACGAAGGCGAGACGCGGAACCTTGTACTTGTTGGCCTGACGCCAGACAGTCTCGGACTGCGGCTGCACGCCACCAACGGCACAGTAGACCATACACGCACCGTCGAGGACGCGCATGGAGCGCTCCACTTCGATGGTGAAGTCAACATGGCCCGGGGTGTCGATGATGTTGATCTGGTGCGGCTCGAACTGCTTGGCCATACCAGACCAGAAGCAAGTCGTTGCAGCAGAAGTAATGGTAATACCACGCTCCTGCTCCTGCTCCATCCAGTCCATGGTGGCTGCGCCATCATGAACTTCACCGATCTTGTGGTTTACACCGGTGTAGAACAGCACACGCTCGGTCGTCGTGGTTTTGCCGGCGTCGATATGCGCCGAGATACCAATGTTGCGGTATCGGTTAAGCGGGGTAGATCTAGCCACTGAATAATCCTCAGCCTGAAATTAAAAACGCGTGTAATTAGAAACGGTAGTGCGCGAAAGCCTTGTTGGCTTCGGCCATACGGTGCACATCTTCACGCTTCTTGATTGCAGCGCCTTTACCTTCAGCAGCATCCAGCAGTTCGCCAGCGAGGCGAAGAGCCATGGTCTTTTCCGAACGCTTGCGCGCGCAGTCCACCAACCAGCGCATGGCCAGGGCAGTACGACGGGAGGGGCGTACTTCCATGGGTACCTGATAGGTGGCACCACCGACACGACGGGCCTTTACTTCGACCATCGGACGCAGCTTTTCCAGAACGGTTTCGAAGAACTCGACCGGGTTGCCCTTGTTCTTTTCAGCAACGCGAGCGAGCGCGCCGTAAACAATGGATTCGGCTGTCGACTTCTTGCCCGACTCCATCACCTGGTTCATGAACTTGGCGAGGGTCTGGCTTCCGAACTTGGGATCCGGGAGGATTTCGCGTGCTGCTACAACTCTTCTTCTTGGCATGACTCTATGAACCTTTCATAAGCTTCAGGGTGATCCGGGACAAAGTATTCCGCCCGGCCTTACTGCAACCGAAAATTACTTCTTCGGACGCTTGGCACCGTACTTGGAACGCGACTGCATACGGCCTTTAACGCCTGCGCAATCGAGCGAACCGCGAACGGTGTGATAACGAACACCGGGGAGGTCCTTAACACGACCGCCACGGATAAGCACAACGCTGTGCTCTTGCAAGTTGTGGCCTTCACCACCGATGTACGAGCTGACTTCGAAACCCGAGGTCAGACGAACACGGCAAACCTTACGGAGAGCCGAGTTCGGCTTCTTCGGGGTTGTGGTGTAGACGCGTGTGCAGACGCCGCGACGCTGCGGGCTGCCTTTAAGTGCCGGCACACCGGACTTTTCGACCAGTGCTTGGCGACCCTTGCGGATCAATTGATTGGTTGTTGCCATAGCGGCCCTACTCTCCCGTTATAAATCGCAACTGAAAAGAGACCAGTAAAGGCCTTTTTTCAGGGTTGCGCATTCTATGAGCAGTGTTCGCCCCCGTCAAGGAACGATCACTGCCCGATTTTTACCTCAGCCTTCAAAATTGAGGGCGTCGGTCAAAGCTTGTTCCACATCTGCGGCGGTCGGGCCTTTTGCCAGAGTCAGGGCATCGAGACGCTCCTGACGACGGCGGGCATGGTAGGCAAAGCCTGTACCAGCCGGAATCAGACGACCAACCACCACATTTTCCTTCAAGCCACGCAGGTCATCTTCCTTACCGGTCACAGCCGCTTCGGTCAGAACACGCGTAGTTTCCTGGAACGATGCCGCCGAGATGAACGACTCGGTCGACAGCGATGCCTTGGTGATACCCATGAGCACGCGCTCATATTTCGCCGGGAACTTGTCCGCCGCGAGCAGCACTTCGGTTTCTTCCAGGACGCGAGCCAGCTCAACTTGCTCACCCTTGATAAAGGCGCTATCACCGTTTTCGGTGATTTCGACCTTGCGCAGCATCTGGCGAATAATCACTTCGATGTGCTTGTCGTTGATCTTCACGCCCTGCAGACGGTAAACATCCTGCACTTCGTTGACGATGTAAGTCGCCAGCGCGGTTTCACCCTTGAGACGCAGAATGTCGTGCGGGCTCTGCGGACCATCAGACACAACTTCGCCGCGCGACACGCGTTCGCCTTCGAAGATGTTGATGGAGCGCCACTTCGGGATCAGCTCTTCGTACACATCGCTGCCGTCGTCCGGCGTGATGATGAGACGGTGCTTACCCTTGGTTTCCTTGCCGAAGCTGACCACACCGCTGGTCTCAGCCAAAATGGCCGGTTCCTTCGGTTTGCGGGCTTCGAACAAGTCGGCCACACGCGGTAGACCACCGGTGATGTCACGGGTCTTCGACGATTCCTGCGGAATACGACCCACAACTTCACCGACGCCAACCACGGCGCCATCCTGCAGTGCAGTAATGGAGCCTGGCGGCAGGAAGTACTGGGCGGGCTGCTCAGTGCCTTCGATGTTGATGACATTGCCCTTGGCATCGACCAGGCGCACGGCCGGACGCAAGTCCTTGCCAGCAGCGGGACGATCCTTCGGATCCATGATTTCAATGTTGGTGAGACCGGTCAGCTCGTCAGTCTGGTGACGCACGGTGATGCTGTCTTCCATATCGACAAACTTCACGCGGCCGGTCTGCTCGGTGATGATCGGGTGGGTGTGCGGATCCCAGGTGGCCACGATCTGACCGCCCTTGACTTCCTGACCATCCACCACCGACAGCACAGCACCGTAGGGCAGCTTGTAGCGCTCACGCTCACGGCCGCGAGCATCGGCAATGCCGATCTCACCGGAACGCGAAACAGCCACGAGGTTGCCGTTCGACTGCTGCACGGTCTTGATGTTGTGCAGACGCGCTTTACCGTCGTTACGGATTTGCACGCTGGACACAGCGGATGCACGGCTCGCGGCACCACCGATGTGGAAGGTACGCATGGTCAGCTGGGTACCCGGCTCACCGATCGACTGCGCAGCCATGACGCCGATGGACTCGCCGATATTGACGCGATGACCACGCGCTAGATCACGGCCGTAGCACATCGAGCAGACGCCGAAGCGGGTTTCGCAGGTGATCACCGAGCGGCCGTAGACTTCGTCCACGCCGGCCAATTCGAGACGATCCACCCACTTTTCATCGAGCAGGGTGCCTGCCGGCGCCAGCACTTCTTCCGTGCCGGGAACCAGGACATCCTTGGCGACGACGCGACCGAGCACGCGCTCGCGCAGCGGCTCGACGATGTCGCCACCTTCGATCAGCGGCGTCATCAGAACGCCACGCGTCGTGCCGCAATCGTTCACGGTGACCACGAGATCCTGAGCGACGTCGACGAGACGACGGGTCAGGTAACCGGAGTTTGCTGTCTTCAACGCCGTATCCGCGAGACCCTTACGAGCACCGTGGGTGGAGATGAAGTACTGCAGAACCGTCAGACCTTCACGGAAGTTCGCCTTAATCGGCGTTTCGATGATGGAGCCGTCCGGCTTCGCCATCAGACCACGCATACCGGCGAGCTGACGAATCTGCGCAGCAGAACCACGAGCACCGGAGTCGGCCATGATGAAGATCGAGTTGAACGACTTCTGGCTTTCTTCGACGCCCTGCTTGTTGATGACCTTCTCCGTGGAGAGGTTGTCCATCATCGCCTTGGCGACTTGTTCGTTGGTACGCGACCAGATGTCGACGACCTTGTTGTAACGCTCACCCTTGGTAACCAGACCGGAAGCGAACTGCGATTCGATTTCACGCACTTCTTCTTCGGCGCCGCCAATGATCTTGGCCTTGGCATCCGGAATCACCATGTCTTCCATACCGACGGACACGCCGGAATAGGTTGCCTGGGCAAACCCGAGGTACATCAGCTGGTCAGCGAAGATCACTGTGTCTTTCAGACCCAGCACGCGGTAGCAGCTGTTAAGCAGACGCGAGATGTTCTTCTTGGTCATGGCCTGGTTGATCAGCTCGAACGGCAGGCCCTTGGGCACGATGTTCCAGAGCAGGCAGCGGCCCGGTGTGGTATCGGCGAGGAACTTGCGCTCGACCTTCTCGCCATCATCATTGATGGTGACTTCGAGGATGCGAACCTTGATGCGGGTATGAACTTCGACAAACTTGTTGCCGAGTGCACGCGTCACTTCGGCGAAGTCGGCGAAGATCATGCCCTCACCCTTGCCGTTCACACGGTCACGGGTGATGTAGTACAGGCCCAACACGACGTCCTGCGACGGCACAATGATCGGCTCGCCGTTGGCGGGCGACAGGATGTTGTTGGTCGACATCATCAGCGCACGCGCTTCGAGCTGGGCTTCCAGCGTCAGCGGCACATGGACAGCCATCTGGTCACCGTCGAAGTCGGCGTTGAATGCCGTACACACGAGCGGATGCAGCTGGATGGCCTTGCCTTCGATGAGAACCGGTTCGAACGCCTGCAGACCGAGACGGTGAAGCGTCGGCGCACGATTGAGCATGACCGGATGTTCGCGAATCACATCGGCGAGAATATCCCAGACTTCCGGGGTTTCGCGCTCGACCATCTTCTTGGCGGCCTTGATGGTGGTCGCTAGGCCTTGGGCTTGCAGCTTGCCGAAAATGAACGGCTTGAACAGTTCCAGCGCCATCTTCTTGGGCAGACCGCACTGGTGCAGACGCAGCGTCGGGCCCACGGTGATGACGGAACGGCCGGAGTAGTCGACGCGCTTGCCGAGCAAGTTCTGACGGAAACGACCTTGCTTGCCCTTGATCATGTCGGCGAGCGACTTCAGCGGGCGCTTGTTGGTGCCGGTGATGGCACGACCGCGACGGCCGTTGTCCAGCAGAGCATCAACCGCTTCCTGCAACATGCGCTTTTCGTTGCGCACGATGATGTCAGGCGCGCTCAGGTCGAGCAGGCGCTTGAGACGGTTGTTACGGTTGATGACGCGACGATAGAGATCGTTCAGGTCGGAAGTCGCGAAGCGACCGCCATCGAGCGGAACCAGCGGACGCAGGTCCGGCGGCAGCACCGGCAGAACCGTCATGACCATCCACTCCGGCTTGTTGCCCGAGTTCAGGAACGATTCAACCAGCTTGAGGCGCTTGGACAGCTTCTTCAGCTTGGTTTCCGACGAGGTTGCCGGGATTTCTTCGCGCAGACGCACGACTTCGTTTTCGAGGTCGATGTCGGCCAGCAGAGCCTGGATGGCTTCGGCGCCCATGCGGGCATCGAACTCATCGCCATGCTCTTCGAGGGCGGTGTAATACTCTTCGTCGTTGAGCAGCTGACCCTTTTCGAGGGTGGTCATGCCGGCATCGATAACAACAAAGTTTTCGAAATAAAGCACGCGCTCGATGTCACGCAGGGTCATGTCCAGCAGCAGGCCGATACGCGACGGCAGCGACTTCAGGAACCAAATGTGCGCGGTCGGCGAGGCCAGTTCGATGTGGCCCATGCGCTCACGGCGAACTTTCGCCATGGTGACTTCAACGCCACACTTTTCGCAGATGACGCCACGGAACTTCATGCGCTTGTACTTGCCGCACAGGCACTCGTAGTCCTTGATCGGGCCAAAGATCTTGGCGCAGAACAGGCCATCACGCTCAGGCTTGAACGTGCGGTAATTGATGGTTTCCGGCTTCTTAACTTCGCCGAATGACCAGGAACGGATCAGGTCTGGCGAGGCCAGGCCGATGCGGATGCGGTCGAACTCTTCGACATCACTTCCCTGGTTGCGCAGTTGGCTGAGCAGATCTTTCAAGGCAATTCTCCCAAAGCAACTTGTGGGGACGGCGTGCGCGACCTGGTCGCTGCACGCCGCCTCTCGTCAGGCTTACTCGTTGTCCAGTTCCATGTTGATCGCGAGCGACCGGATTTCCTTCACGAGCACATTGAAGGATTCCGGCATGCCCGGCTCCATGCGGTGATCGCCGTCCACAATGTTCTTGTAGACGCGGGTACGGCCGTTCACATCGTCGGACTTCACCGTCAGCATTTCCTGCAGGGTGTAAGCCGCGCCGTAGGCCTGAAGTGCCCAGCACTCCATTTCCCCGAAACGCTGACCACCGAACTGCGCTTTACCACCCAGCGGCTGCTGGGTAACGAGCGAGTAGGAACCGGTCGAACGCGCATGCATCTTGTCATCAACCAAGTGGTTGAGCTTGAGCATGTACATGTAGCCGACAGTCACCTGGCGATCGAACCGTTCGCCGGTACGGCCGTCGTAGAGCCACTGCTGACCGTTCTCGTTCTGGCCTGCCAGCTTCAGCAGCGCCTTGATCTCGGACTCGTGAGCGCCGTCGAATACCGGCGTCGCGATGGGCACACCGGCACGCAGGTTCTTCGCCAGAGCCGTCACTTCGTCGTCTGTCAGCGAGCTGATCTGCTCTTGCTGACCGCCAACGCCGTTGTAGATCTGGTCGAGGTACTTGCGTACTTCGCTGATCTTGCGCTGCTCATCGAGCATCTCGCCGATACGCTGGCCGAGACCCTTCGCCGCCCAACCGAGGTGGGTTTCGAGAATCTGACCGACATTCATACGCGATGGAACGCCGAGCGGGTTGAGCACGATGTCGACCGGCTCGCCATGCTCGTCATGCGGCATGTCTTCCACCGGCATGATGATCGAGACCACACCCTTGTTACCGTGACGACCAGCCATCTTGTCGCCTGGCTGGATGCGACGCTTCACAGCCAGATAGACTTTGACAACCTTGAGAACGCCATGCGCGAGGTCATCGCCCGTGGTGATCTTGCGCTTCTTGTCTTCGAACTTGGCTTCGATGTCGGCCTGACGCTCGGCAAGGAAGGCCTGCGCCTTCTCCAGCTGCTCGGCAACCAGTTCATCCGCCGGACGCAGCTCGAACCACTTGGCCAGTTCCATGCCAAACAGGTCTTCTTCGCTGATGACCGCGCCCTTCTTGAAGCCAGCACCGCCATTGACCTTCTGACCGGTCAGGGCTTCGCGCAGACGCGCAGCCGTGGCCTCTTCGAAGATGCGGTACTCTTCCTTCAGATCCTTGCGGTATTCGTCGAGCTGAGCCTTTTCAATGGCCTTGGCACGCGGATCTTTCTCGATGCCATCGCGGGTGAAGACCTGAACATCAATGACCGTACCCTTGGTGCCAGACGGCACGCGCAGGGACGAATCCTTAACATCGGAAGCCTTCTCACCGAAGATCGCACGCAGCAGCTTCTCTTCCGGTGACAGCTGGGTTTCGCCCTTCGGCGTGACCTTGCCTACCAGGATGTCGCCGGCATTCACTTCAGCGCCGATGTAGACAATGCCCGACTCGTCCAGCTTGGACAGCGCAGCTTCGCCCACATTCGGGATGTCGGCGGTGATTTCTTCCGCGCCCAGCTTGGTGTCACGCGCGATGCACGACAGTTCCTGGATGTGGATCGAGGTGAAACGATCTTCCTTGACCACACGCTCCGACAGGAGGATGGAGTCTTCGAAGTTGTAGCCGTTCCACGGCATGAACGCGACGCGCATGTTCTGGCCGAGAGCCAGCTCACCGAGGTCGACGGACGGGCCGTCAGCCAGTGTGTCGCCTCGCTCAACCACATCACCGACCTTGACCAGCGCACGCTGGTTGATGCAGGTGTTCTGGTTGGAACGGGTGTACTTGGTCAGGTTATAGATGTCGGCACCGGCTTCGCCGAGCACAACTTCTTCATTCTTGACGCGAACCACAATACGAGCGGCATCAACATAGTCGATCACGCCACCGCGACGAGCCATAACGCAAACGCCGGAGTCACGAGCAACATAGCGCTCCATGCCAGTGCCCACGAGCGGCTTTTCCGAACGCAGTGTCGGTACGGCCTGTCGTTGCATGTTCGAGCCCATGAGGGCGCGGTTGGCATCGTCGTGCTCAAGGAACGGAATCAGCGACGCAGCGACCGAAACCACCTGGCGCGGCGACACATCCATGAAGGTCACCTTCTCGGGTGTCATCACGGTGAATTCGTTCTTGTGACGCACATCTACCAGGTCATCAACGAGCATGCCCTTGGCGTCAACCGCCGAGTCAGCCTGTGCAATAACTTGGTCAGCTTCTTCGATGGCGGACAGATAGACATAGTCGTCGGTGACCTTGCCGTCGATGACCTTGCGATACGGCGACTCAAGGAAACCGTACTCGTTGGTGCGAGCAAAGCTCGACAGCGAGTTGATCAGACCGATGTTCGGGCCTTCCGGCGTCTCGATCGGGCAAACGCGACCGTAATGCGTCGGATGAACATCACGGACTTCGAAGCCAGCGCGCTCACGGGTCAGACCGCCCGGGCCAAGCGCAGAAACGCGACGCTTGTGGGTGATTTCCGAGAGCGGGTTGTTTTGGTCCATGAACTGCGAGAGCTGCGAGGAACCAAAGAATTCCTTGATCGCAGCCGACACCGGCTTGGCGTTGATCAGATCCTGCGGCATGAGGTTGTCGGACTCTGCCATCGACAGGCGTTCCTTCACCGCACGCTCAACACGAACCAGACCGACACGGAACTGGTTCTCGGTCATTTCGCCGACCGAACGGATACGACGGTTGCCGAGGTGATCGATGTCATCGACCTCGCCCTTGCCGTTGCGGATATCGATCATGCCCTTCAGCACGGCAACGATATCTTCGCGTGACAGCACGCCTTCGCCAGTGTCGATATCACGACCCAGACGACGGTTGAACTTCATGCGGCCAACAGCAGACAGATCATAGCGCTCGGCCGAGAAGAACAGGTTCTTGAACAGGTTCTCGGCGGCATCCTTGGTGGGCGGCTCGCCCGGACGCATCATGCGATAGATTTCGACCAGCGCTTCCAGCTCCGAACGCGCCGGATCGGCACGCAAGGTGTCTGCCAGGAACGGGCCGCGATCGAGATCGTTGGTGTAAAGCACGCCAAACGACTTGATGCCGGCCTGGCCTACTTTCTTCAACAGCTCATCGGTGAGGATGGTGTTGCACTCGGCAAGCACTTCACCGGTGTGCTGATTAACCAGCGCCTTGCTGTTGACCTTGCCGAACAAATACTCAGGCGGCACATCCAGCTGCGTCAGGCCAGCCTTTTCGATGTCGCGAATGTGGCGTGCGGTAATACGGCGACCAGCTTCAACAATGACCTTGCCTTTGGCCATGATGTCGAAGGTCGCGGTTTCGCCACGCAGACGCTCGGCGACGAGGTCCAGCTTGAACAGGCCATCTTCGACATGAATGGTGCTGAACTCGAAGAACATCTCCAGCATTTCTTCGGAGTTGTAACCCAGCGCGCGCAGCATGATCGTGGCCGGCAATTTGCGACGACGGTCGATACGGGCGAACACGAGGTCCTTCGGATCAAACTCGAAGTCCAGCCAAGAACCACGGTAAGGAATGATGCGAGCGTTATACAGCAGCTTGCCGGACGAATGCGTCTTGCCCTTGTCGTGATCGAAGAACACGCCTGGGGAACGATGCAGCTGCGACACAATGACACGCTCGGTGCCATTGATGATGAAGGTGCCATTCTCGGTCATGAGCGGCATTTCGCCCATGTAGACTTCCTGCTCGCGGATGTCTTTGATGGTCTTCACGGACGCTTCACGATCATAAATGATCAGGCGAATCTTCACGCGCAACGGCGCAGCGTAAGTTACGCCACGCAGGACGCATTCACGCACATCGAACATCGGGTTGCCGAGGTTGTACTCGACGAACTCGAGCGCGGCGTTGCCGGAATAGCTGACGATAGGGAACACGGAACGGAACGCTGCCTGCAGGCCGACATCTTCGCGACCTTTGGCGCTTTTGCCATCCTGCAGGAAGGCCCGATACGAGTCCACCTGAATGGCCAGAAGATACGGCACATCCATCAATGACGGGAGCTTGCCGAAGTTCTTTCGGATGCGTTTCTTCTCGGTATATGAGTATGCCATCTGGGTCCTCAACTGTGCTTGAGCCTCGTGAAAAGGCGCCGCTTCGTGCTGCAAAGCGACGGCCTAAGCACTGAAAGATCAGAGCTTAGGCCGGCACTTTGGCCTGTATTCTTGATTCATTTCCGCATTAACGGAAAAAGGCCGGAGGCTCTAACGAGCCTCCAGCCGTGCTGCATGCCGGGCTTAGCCCGTGCGGCACTGTAAAACCAAGGGTTACTTGATTTCGGCAGTGGCGCCAGCTGCTTCCAGCTTGGTCTTGACATCAGCAGCTTCGTCTTTCGAAACGGCTTCTTTCACAGCCTTCGGAGCGGCTTCCACCAGATCCTTGGCTTCCTTCAGGCCGAGGCCTGTGAGTTCGCGAACAACCTTAATGACGGCAACCTTGTTGGCGCCGAAGCTGGTCATCACAACATTGAACTCGGTCTGTTCTTCAACAGCAGCAGCAGCGCCCGGAGCAGCGGCAACAGCCACGGCAGCGGCAGAAACGCCGAACTTTTCTTCAACAGCCGAAATCAGGTCGACCAGTTCCATCACGGTCATTTCAGCTACGGCATTCAGAATATCATCTTTGGACAGAGCCATTTTTCGTCTCCCAACGGGGTTTCAATAGGTGTTGATTTCAAGCAGCGATCAAGCGGCTTCTTTCAGTTCTTTGACCGATGTCATCAGTCGAGCAAACTTCGAGAGCGGCGCCTGAAGCACGGATGCGAACATCGTCAGAGCCTGTTCACGGTTCGGCAGCTTGGCGACGACATCGATGTCTTTCGCGCCATAGAGCTTGCCGTCGATGGACAGAGCCTTCACTTCCAGCGGAGCTTTCGGATTGTCTTTCAGGAAGTCCTGGAAGATACGGGCGGCAGCGCCCATGTCATTCTCGGACAACGAAAGCGCAATGATGCTCGGGCCGACCAGCGATGCATCCAGTACTTCAAACGAAGTACCGGCAATCGCGCGACGTGCCAGCGTGTTACGAACAACGCGCAGGTACACATCCTGTTCGCGAGCCTTTGTGCGCAGCTGAGTCAGCTGGCCCACAGTGAGACCGCGATAGTCGGCGACAACAGCTGCGAAAGCACCGGAAGCTGCCTTGTTAACGGCAGCGACGATCTCTCTTTTATCTTCAATACGAAGAGTCACTGTAACCTCCTTCCACTAAGTTCATCGGCGGCAAAACCGCCGACCCCATGCAATCTTGCGATTGCGCGCGGGGGTTACAGAGCCTTTGAGCTTGAAACCACACCGCGTCTACGCAGGCTGATGTTTTAAGTCGCGACACCGGCAAGCCGGGCGCAACGCCTGTGGTCTTTAACGCTCGCCCGCGAACGGGCGACTTCAAAGTCCGTGTGCAGGCCCGAAGGCCTGCGAATTCATTACGCCTGAGCGCCCAGCGTCGCCAGATCGATGGCCAGACCCGGGCCCATCGTGGTCGACAGCGTTACCTTCTTCAGGTAAACGCCCTTGCTGGTAGCCGGCTTGGCTTTCTTCAGGTCGGAAACCAGAGCTTCAACGTTCTGCTTGATGGCTTCGGCGCTGAAATCCACCTGGCCAACAGCGGCGTGGATGATACCGCCCTTGTCGACGCGGTAGCGGGCCTGACCAGCCTTGGCATTACGCACAGCACCAGCAACATCCGGCGTCACAGTGCCGACTTTCGGGTTCGGCATCAGACCGCGCGGGCCGAGAACCGTACCGAGCTTACCGACAACGCGCATGGCGTCCGGCGAAGCGATGACGACATCAAAGTTCAGGTTGCCAGCCAGGATCGACTCGGCGAGGTCGTCGAAACCGACAACATCAGCACCAGCGGCCTTGGCTGCTTCAGCGTTTGCGCCCTGGGCGAAAACGGCCACGCGAACAGTCTTGCCAGTACCGGCCGGCAGCACGGTTGCGCCACGAACGACCTGATCCGACTTACGCGGATCAATGCCGAGGTTGACAGCAACATCAATCGATTCTTTGAACTTGGCCGCAGGCACTGCTGCCAGGAACGCTACAGCTTCTTCGATGCTGTAGAGCTTACCCGGAACCAGCTTGGCCTTGATGGCGGCTTGACGCTTGCTCAATTTAGCCATGATCAGACTCCTTCCACTTCGAGACCCATGGAGCGTGCAGAGCCGGCGATCGTACGCACGGCAGCATCCATGTCGGCGGCTGTCAGGTCAGCCTTTTTGGTGGTGGCGATTTCTTCGAGCTGAGCACGAGTAACCTTGCCAACCTTCTGTGTGTTCGGACGCGGCGAACCGCTCTTCAGGCCAGCGGCCTTCTTGAGCAGGTAAGTTGCCGGCGGTGTCTTCATCACAAAAGTGAAGGAACGATCGGAATAAACCGTGATCACGACGGGAATCGGCTGGCCGACTTCCATTTTCTGCGTGGCGGCATTGAAGGCCTTGCAGAATTCCATGATGTTTACGCCTTTCTGACCCAGAGCCGGGCCGATGGGTGGCGACGGGTTTGCCTTGCCTGCAGCAACCTGCAGCTTGATGTAGGCATCAATCTTCTTTGCCATGGTTCTACTCCGTGGGTGCAAACGCCTCGCGGCTCCCCAAGTTCAATCACGCAGCCTATCTGCATGACGAAACGCCCCGAAGGGCGTATTGGCTCAGGCCTTTTCGACCTGAGTAAATTCGAGCTCGACCGGGGTCGAACGACCGAAAATCATCACCGCGACACGCAGGCGACTCTTTTCGTAATTAACTTCTTCAACCGTGCCATTGAAATCAGCAAACGGACCGTCAGACACGCGAACCATTTCACCCGGCTCAAACAGTGTCTTCGGACGCGGCGCATCAACGGTGGTTCTGACGCGATTCAGAATCGCCTCGGCTTCGCGATCGCTGATCGGAGCCGGCTTATCAGCCTTCCCGCCAATGAAACCCATGACCTTCGGGCACTCTTTCACGAGATGCCAGGTCTCTTCCGACATTTCCATCTGCACCAAGACATAGCCGGGGAAAAACTTCCGCTCGGTTTTGCGCTTGACGCCATTTTTCATTTCCACAACTTCTTCAGTCGGCACCAGGATGTCACCGAAGCGATCTTCCATTTCAGCCAGACGAACGCGCTCCGTAAGAGAGCGCATAACCTGCTTCTCGAAGCCCGAGTAGGCGTGAACGACAAACCAACGCTTGCTCATATTGACTCCGATTAACCGATGACCGCAGAAATTGCGAAACCGAACAGCGAGTCCATGCCCCAGAGCAGCAGCGACATGATCACCACAACGACCAGAACAATCATTGTTGTTTGAGAGGTTTCCTGACGCGTTGGCCAAACCACTTTGCGCAATTCAATCTGGGCCTGCTGCAGCAGATCAATAAAGGATTTGCCCTGAAGTGTGAGCGCAGCCACTACCAATGCGCCCGCACCGAGAGCAGCCATCAGCAGCCCGCGCAGTACCAGCGACATTTCCGGCAACATGCGATTCACCAGAGCAGCAGCCGCAACCAACAAAATGGCTACAACCCACTTCAAGGAATTCATGGGGTCACGCACGGTTTCGACTGGCGTCGTCATAAATCAGACTCTCAGACACGACAAAAACGCGTTACCGCGCTTGAATATGGCAGGCCAGGAGGGACTCGAACCCCCAACACCCGGTTTTGGAGACCGGTGCTCTACCAATTGAACTACTGGCCTATACAGTTACAACAGACCGGGAGCGGACCCCCGGCCTTATTCGCTTTTAGGCGAAGATTTTGGCTACAACACCGGCGCCGACGGTACGACCGCCTTCACGGATGGCGAAGCGCAGACCCTCTTCCATGGCGATCGGAGCGATCAAGACGACATTCACCTTGATGTTGTCGCCCGGCATCACCATCTCAACGCCTTCCGGCAGTTCGATAGCACCAGTCACATCAGTCGTACGGAAGTAGAACTGCGGACGGTAGCCCTTGAAGAACGGGGTGTGACGACCGCCTTCTTCCTTCGCCAGAACATAAATTTCTGACTCAAAAGAAGTGTGCGGCTTGATTGTGCCCGGCTTGGCCAGAACCTGACCACGCTGTACATCTTCACGCTTCACGCCACGCAGCAGAACGCCACAGTTCTCACCGGCACGGCCTTCGTCGAGCAGCTTGCGGAACATTTCAACACCGGTACAGGTGCTCTTCACGGTGTCTTTCAGACCAACGATTTCAACTTCTTCGCCAACCTTGACGATACCGCGCTCAACACGACCCGTCACAACCGTGCCACGGCCGGAGATCGAGAACACATCTTCAATCGGCATCAGGAACGGACGATCAATCGCACGAACTGGCTCAGGAATATAAGTGTCCAGCACTTCGACCAGCTTGACGATCGACGGAGTACCGAATTCGCTGGTCTCACCGTTCAGGGCTTGCAGAGCCGAACCACGGATAACCGGGGTATCGTCGCCTGGGAACTTGTACATGGTGAGAAGTTCGCGAACTTCCATTTCCACCAGTTCCAGCAGCTCTTCGTCGTCAACCATGTCGCACTTGTTCAGGAACACAACGATGTACGGAACGCCAACCTGACGGGACAGCAGGATGTGCTCACGGGTCTGAGCCATCGGGCCGTCGGTAGCAGCGATCACGAGGATCGCGCCGTCCATCTGGGCAGCACCGGTGATCATGTTCTTGACATAGTCAGCGTGACCCGGGCAGTCGACATGCGCGTAGTGACGGATCGGGCTGTCGTATTCGACATGCGCGGTGTTGATGGTGATACCGCGAGCCTTTTCTTCCGGCGCCGAGTCGATCTGGTCGTAGCCCTTGGCTTCGCCGCCGTAGAGCTTGGCGCAGTTGGTGGCGATGGCCGCCGTCAGAGTGGTCTTGCCGTGGTCAACATGACCGATGGTGCCGACGTTCACGTGCGGCTTGTTGCGTTCAAACTTTGCCTTTGCCATGACTAAACTCCGCGCGTCAGCGCCAACTTACCAACAAATAAAAGCAATCGCCGCAGGACGATTGCTTCTGGAATATGGAGCTCATAACCGGATTCGAACCGGTGACCTCTTCCTTACCAAGGAAGTGCTCTACCTACTGAGCTATATGAGCCGAAATACAGCAACTCCAATCGAGGACTGGAGCGGGTAGCGGGAATCGAACCCGCACCATTAGCTTGGAAGGCTAAGGTTCTACCACTAAACTATACCCGCGCATCCGCCGTGAGGCGGTGATGGTGGTGGGGGAAGGATTCGAACCTTCGAAACTTTCGTGGCAGATTTACAGTCTGCTCCCTTTGACCGCTCGGGAACCCCACCCACGCGAGGGTGCGCATTCTTGCTTTGCGCACTCTCCTTGTCAACCGTTTACGCACTCTTTGCACAGTTCTTGCTCAAAAATGAGCATTGCTGGCCTTTATGCATATGGTGCCGGCACCAGGAATCGAACCCGGGACCTACTGATTACAAGTCAGTTGCTCTACCAGCTGAGCTATACCGGCATACAGACAAGGCGCGAAAGTATAGGCAGGATTGAAAGATGGCACAAGGCCGAGTTAGCTCTTTTAAGCTACTTATTGATCAACAAGCTTCGGGAATTGCATTTATCGAGAGCAGCCTCTTCAAGAGTGCTCGCTGCAGGGTCATTCGCGATGCCAGCTCATCAATGCCCCACGCATCAAACTGCAGATAGTAGGCATCCACACCGATTCTCTGAATTCGCCAGAGCTTGGCTGGCATCTCTTCAATCACGCGCGATGCGCTGGCAGCAGCGATTGGCACCGGAATAGCCGCATCGGTGAGAATGATCGCCACGCGCTCCGCCCAGTCCCGGCGAGGAAATACACCCAGTCTTGAGCATCCCGTAACGGGGGCCGGCGGCTCAAGCACCAACGCAGCCTCGTCCAGGGCAGGATCAGGCTCCGCAACAAGGGCGGGCATCGGCAGTAGCGCCGCAGCAGACGGTGCAATCGCCAACAGACTGCGCTCCGCCGGCACAACGGCATCTGTATAACGAGTCACCCGCTCATCCATCCGCAAGACACAGACCAGCAAGACGACCGCCGTAAGCCACATCGCTATCGCCAGCGCTTTCATTGACCTGCCCCAAGCGGCACTGCCGATGGCCGACCTGAAATCGCCCGCACATAGGCTTGCATACCGATCAACAACAGGTCATCCACCACCTGAGCGTTCGGCAGAAACGGCGCCAGATCCCGCGCGTTTCCGCCCGTCAAATATAAGCGCGACGCCTGATTCAACGGAAGCTCATGCGCCACCTCACGCACCAAGGCGCAGATGGCACGAATACTTCCATGGCCAACGGCTGCCGCCGTATTCGTGCCTAGGGATTGCGCCTGCCAGTCTGGCTGCGGAAACTTCACACGAACTGTCTCCTCGGCCAATGCAGTTTGCTGCATCGCCAACCCTGGCAAGATATAGCCGCCGGCGTGTTCGCCGCCCACAGTCAGCACATCCAGCGTAATCGCCGTACCGGCATCCACAACCAGCGCAGCGCCCTCACCCAGCGCCCCCGCCGCCAATACGCCAAGCCAGCGATCAATCCCGAGCTTTGCCGCATCGTCATATGCCGTCGGCAGAATATCCCTGCACACACTCACACTTACGGGGGATGGCACCGAATCAAGCCACGGCCTCAGCAATACCGCAGCCTCACCGGCCGACCTCACCGTCGCCAGCACGATGCCCGTCAGAGCTTGCTCACCCAGCTGCCGCTGCAAATCAGCCCCATCAAGAGCACTACCCCGGCAAAGCACTTGCCCGGCTTGCACCAGCCAGAACTTGGCTCGGGTGTTGCCCTGATCTACATACAACACTAACTCTTGCATCAGAAGCCCCTCATCATGGTGCCGAGGCTGATCTCGCCGGAATGGCACTTCTGCATGCCATCTGCCGTCATCACACAGAGACAGCCTTGCGCATCAATACCCTGAGCAATTCCCGTCACTTGTCGCCCGGCAAGCTCAAATCGTACTTCTTGGCCATTCAGCAAATCCAGACGATGCCAACGATCTATCCATGCCCCCAAGCCACGAGCGGCATATTCATTGAGCAAGCGAATCAAGCGCTCGATCAGGGCATACAGGAGCTGAAGGCGTGTGTAGCTCGCTGCGTAGGCAGACAAATCACTGACCGGACGATCCAGACCATCTCGCTCTGCCTGCGTTAGAAACTCATTCAGACCCACGCCAACAATGATGGAGCTCGGGCCATCACTTGCCGCATCCAGCTCCACCAGAATGCCACCCAGCTTGGCACCGTTCAGCCATAAATCATTAGGCCACTTGAGTTGCACAGGAATGCCCAAGCCTTCAAGCGCCTCCGCAATTTCAACGCCGACAGCCAGCGCCAAACCTTGCCAGGGCCACGGCCCCTCAGTGACATCGCGTCGCACACTGAATGTCAGTTGTCGCCCCGGTGGCGACAGCCATTCGCGCTCATGACGGCCACGGCCGGCTCCTTGCCAGTCGGTTATGGCCAGCTGACAAACTGCGGCCGCTGGCTGCTCACGCAGCCAGGTATTGGTCGACGACACGCTATCCAGCAAATTGACCTGCAGAGGCAATGACGCGAACAGAGCGCCAAGCTGCTCCGTGTCCCACCATTGATAAGAATAGCCAAGCTGATAACCCACGCGAGAACGGGAGTGCAGCAACACACCAGCATTGCGCAAGGCCTCCACTTGCTTGGAAATGGCCGCGCGACTGCAGCCAAAGTGCGCTGCGAGCGCCTCTCCGGAGACAGCCGCATCAGAGGACAACAAGGAAAGCAGGGTTTTATTCATGGCAGCAAGCTTAACGCAATCAACGCCTTGCAGAGCATGTCAAAGCAAGCTGTAAAAGCAATCGGTAAAGGCAAAATCCACAAAGCAAAAAACCCTGACCAGAATATCTGATCAGGGGTTCGTGCATTAGGTGCCTGGCAATGACCTACTTTCACATGGCTACTGCCACACTATCATCGGCGCGGAGTGGTTTCACTTCTGAGTTCGGGATGGGATCAGGTGGTTCACACTCGCTATGGTCGCCAGGCAATTCGGCGGACCTGATGTCGCTGCTGATTACTCAACACAACACCGTCCAAATTCGTGATTCGAGTCATAGAGAACTGCGTCAAACAACTTTGATACTCTCAAACACCGCAAACTTCAGTCTAAATGCAAACTGCTTGGGTGTTATATGGTCAAGCCTCACGAGCAATTAGTACACGTTAGCTTCACGCATCACTGCGCTTCCACACCGTGCCTATCAACGTCCTGGTCTTGAACGGCTCTTTAGGGGGATTAAATCCCCAGTGAGATCTCATCTTGAGGTGGGCTTCCCGCTTAGATGCTTTCAGCGGTTATCCCTTCCATACGTAGCTACCCGGCTATGCCACTGGCGTGACAACCGGCGCACCAGAGGTATGTCCACTTCGGTCCTCTCGTACTAGAAGCAGCTCCTCTCAAATCTCAAACGCCCACGGTAGATAGGGACCGAACTGTCTCACGACGTTCTAAACCCAGCTCGCGTACCTCTTTAAATGGCGAACAGCCATACCCTTGGGACCTGCTTCAGCCCCAGGATGAGATGAGCCGACATCGAGGTGCCAAACACCGCCGTCGATATGAACTCTTGGGCGGTATCAGCCTGTTATCCCCGGAGTACCTTTTATCCGTTGAGCGATGGCCCTTCCATACAGAACCACCGGATCACTATGACCTACTTTCGTACCTGCTCGACGTGTCTGTCTCGCAGTTAAGCGCGCTTGTGCCATTACACTAACCTCACGATTTCCGACCGTGATTAGCGCACCTTCGTGCTCCTCCGTTACTCTTTAGGAGGAGACCGCCCCAGTCAAACTACCCACCAGACACTGTCCCCAACCCCGATAAGGGGCCTAGGTTAGAACCTCAACGTTACCAGGCTAGTATTTCAACGTCGGCTCCATGGCAACTAGCGTCGCCACTTCAAAGCCTCCTAGCTATCCTACACAAGTAAAGTCAAAGTTCAGTGTCAAGCTGCAGTAAAGGTTCACGGGGTCTTTCCGTCTAGCCGCGGGTAAACGGCATCTTCACCGCTATTTCGATTTCACTGAGTCTCTGGTGGAGACAGCGCCGCCATCGTTACGCCATTCGTGCAGGTCGGAACTTACCCGACAAGGAATTTCGCTA
>JBBTCA010000006.1:0-14851 GCA_038043385.1 Pseudomonadota bacterium | reverse complement strand
AAGAGATGGTGGCGCACGACCTGGATAAGGCCATGCAGCATGCCACGCTGAAGCAGGCCGGATTCAAGGTCTCGGTGAGCCACGAGTAAGCCATGATAACGCCCTCTGTGACATCGCACTGCTGTACGAGGTGTTGCAGTTTGGGGTGATTGCGAGCGTACACAGGCACTCATAGCAGCTATACTTCCTTACATGTCTTACTTATTCAATCAGTGACTCTCCATGCAAACATCCGCCTCAGTCAGCTCATCTAATGTATCGATGTCCACTTCGCATCTGAAAGATTTTGAGCAAGTTGACTTGCATCAATTCTTTGAGGGCTTGATCTCGCAATGGCGAACAATTGCGCTTGCCGTGTCTGTCTGCGTCTCCGCTGGTCTTTTATATTTGATAGTAAAAGAGCCAGTTTACCAAGCAGATGCAATGATTCAGGTCGAAGATAATAAAAGCTCTGGTCTTGGTGCAATTAATGACCTTGATGGCCTTTTACAAGTCAGAGGTGTAGTTGAAACCGAAATTGGGATTCTCAAGTCGCGGATGGTGCTAGGCAAGACGGTTGAGGATCTGCAGCTTGATATAGAGCTCAAGCCGCATCGTTTTCCGGTTTTCGGTGGGTTTCTTGCGCGAAAGCAATGGGTTAGCCCTAGTGTGATGTCAAGTATTGGCCTGTCTCGCTATGCTTGGGCGAATGAGCATCTACGCTTTGGTCGTATCGAAATTCCGGAGGCTCTCATCGGGCGCTGGTTCACTGCCAAGGTTTTATCTGATACGGAAGTTGCAATTTTTGACTCAACTGATCGTGTGATTGGTCGTGTGGTCATGGGGCAGGTTTTTCAGCGTAATTATATTAATGGTCCGCTAAGTCTTTCTATTCGTGAAATTTCAGCTCAGCCTGGAACAACATTTAATTTTCGCCGTATCGCAAGACAGACTGCGGTTCAGCGACTCAGTATGGCACTTGGCACTGTGGAAATTGGGCGTCAGTCGGGCTTGCTAGAGCTTACATTCGATGACATTAGCCCTTCAATGACTATGCTTGTGCTGAATCAAATTGCTAATAATTATGTTACTCAAAATGTTGAGCGGCGCTCTGCTGAGGCTCAACAAACGCTTAAGTTTCTTGATGGCCAGCTGCCAGAAATAAAGTCTAAACTGGATGCTGCCGAAAGTCGCTTTAACCAATTTCGCTCAAGAAATAATACGGTCGACATTGGTAAAGAGGGCGAGCTTTTACTAAATCAGACGGTCACTTCGGGTAGTGACTTAGTTCAGCTTGAGCAAAAGCGTAAAGAGTTGCTTAGTCTTTTTACGGCGGAGAACCCTAAAATTCAGGTGCTAGATAGCCAGATTGCCGCGCTCCGCTCAAAACAGGGAGGCGTTGAAAATAGTTTATCTAGACTTCCTCGTGTTCAGCAAGAGCTGCTGCGCTTGACGCGTGATCTTGAAGTGAATAAGCAGCTTTATACATCGCTTACCAATAATGCGCAGCAGTTGAGGGTTGTCAAGGCAGGTACAGTGGGTAATGTGCGCGTGATTGACTATGCGACAAGACCACTGGATCCGATAATGCCTAAGCCTGCGTTAGTGCTTGTCTTGACTACGATATTAGGTTTGGGCTTGGGCATTATTATTGTTATTCTGCGTGATATGCTGAGGAATGGTATTAAAAGTCCTTCAGTCATCGAGTCCAAGCTTGGTATGAGTGTTCTGGCAACATTGCCGGAAAGTGATTTGCAGATTGCGGCTGTGCGTCGTGGAGGGAAAAAAGGCGCATTGCCACTGCTCTCGTTAGAGGCACCACAAGAGCATACTATTGAGAGTCTGCGAGGCCTGCGCACAGCGCTACATTTTGCTCAAATTAATGCCAAAAATAATATCATCATGGTTACGGGGGCTACTCCTGATCTAGGCAAAAGCTTTGTATCGATTAATCTGGCAGTAATCATGGCGCAAATGGGGCAGCGTGTGCTTGTCATGGACGCAGATATGCGGCGAGGCCATCTCAATCGATATGTTGATCTTGATCGTGAAGGGGGCTTGTCGGAGCTTATCACTGGTAGTTTGAGTGTTGAGGAGGTCATCAAGCAAGGCCCAGTTCCTGGTCTTGATATTATTACGACCGGCCAAGTTCCCCCCAATGCAGCTGAGTTGCTGATGCATGAGCGCTTCGCTGAGCTACTTAGAGAGCTCTCTAAGCGCTATGACCATGTAATCATAGATACGCCGCCAGCCCTCGTGGTTACTGATGCTTCAATTGTTGGGTGCCATGTTGGCACTTGTTTAATTGTTGCTCGTTATGACAAGACTACGCTACATGATCTTGAGCTCACTTATAAGCGTCTCTCAAGAGCCGGTGTACAGACAGCAAGCGTGATTTTAAATCGGGTTATCAAAAGCGTCCGTTACGGCTACTACGCGTATAACTGATAGCGCTATTTTGCAGGGCCGGGAGTTCACATATTGAAACTTATTGCTGTCATGGTGCCATTTAGCTTTGGCCTAGTTTCTACCATTAATGTGAACCTGGTCGGCACAGTGTCTCTTGGCGAAGTGATTTCGATGTCTCTGTTCATGCTGGCTGTTCAGCGTGCACAGCTGAATCGAATCGATATGCAAATATTGGGTGTTGCACTTTTCTGGGCTTTAGCTCAGCTTGCATCTGATTTAGTCAATGAGTCGCCAGCCCATTTAATGCTTAAAGGTGTTTTTGCCCCGCTCATCTTTGTTCCATCAATCATTGGGCTTTACAAGTATTTCCAAGGTGATGCGCAACGATTTCCTTTATTCATGATTGCGGCGTTGAGTTATCAAATCATAAGTTTGGTGCTATTTCCTCCTTCCGCTGCGGTTAGTATTTTCTTTGCGGGCAATGCTTGGAAGTTTGGCTATGGAGCCCCCACGCTTTTCCTGATAGCTATAATTTTCTCTTATTATAAAAAAAGTCATCCATTAATGATTGCGGCGGTTATCTGCTACTGCTTGTACTCCGTGAAGCATGATTGGCGTGAAATGGCTATTAACCCGATACTCGCGATGTGTGTCTATTTCTATGCTCAAAGGGCTCATGATGGCCCTTTGATTCGTTATCTGCGTGGCGGATTCCCGTTTTTTAAGTTCCTATTGATCTTCATTCCGGCGGTTTTCATTCTTAATAGCGTGCTCACGGTTGCTTTCCGTTCTGAGGCTGTTCTCAGTGTGTTAAGCGAGGAGTCTGCTAGGAAATATAAAGCACAGGCAGCAGGTGACTATGGAGTGTTGCCAGGTGCGCGTTCTGAGATGGTGCCGGAGATCCAAGCTTTTCTAGATGCGCCTCTTCTTGGTCATGGCTCATGGGCTATTGATAAGGGTAATGAGTATGGCAAGCTTTTTGAGGTGTGGCGCTATCGGCACGGCTATACAGGTGACCAAGGCATGGAAGACTTTAGTTGGGTTGGAATGTATGTAAAAGAAAATATTATTCCTGTGCACTCCTACATACTCAGTGCCATGGTTTGGTTTGGTTTTTCGGGATTCTTCGTCTGGGCGTTTTTTGCCAATCTGTATCTTAGGTTTTACTTTATTGACTTTCACAGACTGCCATTTTATTACCATATGATAGCGTTCGTTTTTTTCTGGAATTTGCTTTTTAGCCCCTTTAGCGGCCAAGGCCGCTGGTCTACGGCAATCATGATGGCCGCTGTGCTATCCGCAAGATCTCGACTTTTGGCAGGGAGCCAAACTGGATCGGTGACTTTTTCAAAATGATAGCCCATGATGAGTGGCGCCTTCATGTGGCGTAAGCGCATGTCTCATATCATGGAGCTATTGCCTTCGGATGCATTTGACGAGAATGCAAGGGCAGACGAGCGCCGCCGCCGTGCCAGACTGGCCTTCTTCGCGAGCTTGCTCAGCAAGGTACTGTCAATGTTGGTGCTGTTCTTCGGTATGAGCTTGACCCTTCCTTATCTGGGCGTTGAGCGGTTCGGTGTCTGGATGATAGTTGCCAGTCTTGCTAGTTGCCTGACTTTCTTGGATCTTGGGGTCGGAAATGCGCTAACGGGTCAGGTTGCCCGTGTTCTTGTGCAGGGTCAAAAAAGTCTGGTGCGGGATGTCATCAGTTCCGGGATTGGTCTGTTGTTCTTGATTGGTCTTGCGTCGGGAGCGCTGCTATTTGTCGTTGTTTCATTGGTGCCCTGGGGCCGCGTCACCAATGTTACTGATCCGGTTTTACTGCAGGAAATGCGGACCGGTGCACAAGTCTTTACTGTGCTTTTTGGTATTAGCCTGTTAGGCGGGGGCATGCAGCGCATCTTTGCGGGTCTCCAGCAAGCGCACTGGGCGCATCTGGCTTCTGCAACTGGCTCCTTGCTTGCTTTGATTGCCTTGTTTGGTGCTGCCCACTGGCAGCTCGGTATTCCTGACCTTTTGCTTGCCACATTCGGTCTGCAATCAGTGCTGCCTCTTATTTTGCTATTGCACCTTGGCTGCCAGGGCCTGTTTCGCCTAACGGGCCTGCTCAGTGTCATGCGTCAGCACAATAAGGTTATGCTGCACAGCGGTGGCCTGTTTCTGGTGCTGCAGCTGGGTCCAATTCTGGGCTCAGCAATCGATCCTCTTTTAATTTCATCCACGCTGGGCGTTGCTGCCGTAGCCACCTTCAGTGTTGTTCAGCGTCTGCTCCAGTTGATCTCGCAGCCTCTTTCTTTACTTAACGCGCCACTTTGGGCTGCCTATGCGGATGCACAGGCGCGTGGCGACATCCGTTTTATTCGTCGTAGCTTGGCTCGCAGCCTGCTAACTACAGTGACCCTGGCACTATTAGGTGCGGCTGTAGTCTGGAGTGCCAGAGACTGGGTGCTGCCATTCTGGACAAAGGGTGTTGTGCAGGTGCCTGACAGCTTTCTGATCCTATTTGCCTTCTGGGTGGTTTTTGACTCCGTTGATAGTGCTTTCGCCATGTTTCTCAACGGATGCAACCTTGTAGTGCCTCAGTTGGCGAAGGTAGTGACCTTCGTGCTACTTGCGCTGCCCCTCAAATGGTTCATGGCGCTTGAGTTCGGCCTCATTGGTATTCCACTTGCAGCGCTGGTGGCTTTTGTGTTCTCCACGGGTGTTTTCTATGGGCTGGTCTATCGCAGGCAGCTGCTTCTCACCTTGCAAGCTGGCAGGTTGGACTAAATGATTTCTGAGCACAATACAGTCGTTTTTCGTGATCGCCGGGTGATTGTTTGCGGTGCATTTCCGCCTCCAGTGAACGGGCTCGCAAATGTCAATCTGGCTGTCCTCAAGCTGCTTCTCGCTCTTGGCGCGCATGTCGACCAAGTCGACATCTCTGCCAAAGGGGGAGCGATCGTGAAGCTTGGCCGGCGTTTTGCTGCGCTGGCACGGACTCTGCGACTCATTGTCCGCCCTGGGCCGGAGCGTTTACTGTATTACGCACTGTCTTCAGGGCTGGGGCAATATTTTGATCTGCTGGCAATTGCTGTCGCGCGCTTTGCAGGCGTCAGAGTCGTTATACATCATCATAACTTCTCCTATTTGTCCGCGTCGACGCCGGTCTCGCGCTGCCTATTTGCCCTGGCGAGTCGAGGCTATGCGGTTCATATCTGCCTCTGCGAGACGATGGCCGGCTTGCTGCTCAAGACTTACGGTGCTGGTCATGAGGTAGTGATTATCGGTAATGCCGCCTTCATCGAGCCTGATATACAGGCAATGTCAGGCGTAAAACCAGCACTGCCGGATAAGATTAAGGTTGGTTATCTCAGTGCCCTGACTCGTGATAAGGGCATATATGACTTCCTCGATATCGTCGAGACATTCGCCGCCGAAAAAGCTGTTAGTGTCGAGTTTCATGTCGCCGGCAATGCAGCGGAGGCGGCGGTACAGACACGGTTAGAAAGCTTGGCTGCGCGCGGGATTGTAAGCTTTCGGGGGGCGGTCTACGACGAAAGCAAGCGGGACTATCTGCGTGAGCTAGACATCCTTATTTTTCCGTCGCGCTACCGGCACGAGGCGCAGCCTCTAGTCGTATTCGAGGCCCTGGCGGCTGGTGTTTCAGTCATCTCTCATCCAATTGCCTGCATGTGCGACCTAGCGAGTTCGACGGGTGTTAGCCTCGCTGCCGAAGGGCAGATAATGCCTGCCTTGCGCGACGCTCTTCAGTTGCTGCCGGCGCAGCGAGAGACGCTGACCAGCGATATTTTAAGCAGCTATCGCCAGTTGCATGACCGTCAGCGTGATGACCTTCGAAGTACATTTCTTGCCCTTTTCCTTTGAGATACCAAAGCCGAGCCATGCCTGAACTTTCCGTCATCATTGCAACTTACAATGTGGAGCGAACCATCGAGCGTTTGCTCGACAGCTTGGCCCTGCAGGCATTTCGCGATTTCGAGATCATTGTCATCGATGGAGGATCTCGCGACAGAAGCTGCGAAATTCTTGCGGCGAGAGATGCTGGTGAGCTGGCGTATTTTGTCAGCGAGCCTGACGAGGGTATTTACGATGCTTGGAATAAGGGCGTCAAAGTTGCGCGAGGGGAGTGGTTTGTCTTTATTGGTGCCGATGACTATCTCCCGGATGCCGACTGCTTGCAGCGCATGGCCGATGTGGCGGCCGCAGGACGACTCAATTATGTCTGCGGTCGGGCCCAGTTAGTTGACTCTGACGGACGCCGCGTGCGCATCTATGGCCAGCCGATGCGACCTATGGCTTTGCGCGGCGGGATGATGGTGGCACATCCGGGCTCGTGGCATTCTCGCGTGCTGTTTGAGAGAGTCGGCAACTTTGACACTCGTTACCGAATTGCAGGTGATCTTGATTTCCTTATCCGTGCCCGCCACATTCTTGTCCCGGGATTTCTTGACGCAGTCATCATTGATGTTGAGAACGCAGGTGTCAGCTATGCCAACTTCTCTCGGTCGGTGGCCGAGGCTGCTCACACCATTAGGCGTCATTTCGTATTTGGCACACTTTTCGCAGCCTACTTTATGGCAAACCTTCGCTTGCGGCGCCTTGCCAAGCGATTACTCATGATTAGGGCCTGACTGTGAAGATTCTTGTCTATAGCCTGAATTACTCGCCCGAGCTGACTGGTGTTGGCAAATTCACTGGGGAAATGGGAGAAGACCTTGCCAGCCATGGGCATGAGGTCAGGGTGATTTGCGCACCTCCGTATTATCCGGAATGGGCAAGAAAGCCTGGCTTCAGATACTGCTGGTGGAGCCGGGATGTCATCGGCTCTGTCGTGGTCTACCGCTGCCCGATTTTCATTCCCAGCCGCCAGTCTGGTCTGCTGCGGGCCTTACATTTGCTCAGTTTTGCAATCAGCTCACTGCCAGTGTTGTTGTATCAGATATTCTGGCGACCTCGTTTTGTCTGGATGGCCATGCCGACCTTCCTGAACATACCTGCCGGCATTTTTTTTGCGCGCCTCGTAGGTGCCAAGACTTGGCTGCATATACAGGACTTTGAAGTCGATGCAGCTGTTGCCACGGGTCTCTTCCGTAATGGGCTGCTGGCGCGTCTGGCTCGTTTCGTCGAGACACGCATCTATGCGGGTGTAGATCATGTGTCGACTATTTCCGACGGCATGGCGGCCTTCTTTCGCAAGAGTAAATTACCTGGCAAGGCCGTTAGCTTAATACCGAACTGGTTTGATTTTGCCGGCTTTGAGTGTATTGCCGAGGATGATCCGCGTGTTGCAGTCTATCGCGCAGAGTTTGGCTTTCCGATTGATCGTATACTCGCACTTTACTCCGGCAATATTGGTAACAAGCAGGGGTTGGAGCTAATTATTGAGGCAGCGCAGCGCTGCCCGGACATTTTTTTTGTGATCTGCGGTAGTGGCTCTGAGCGTCAGCGCCTGCAAGAAATGTCGGCTATGTTGACTAATGTGGTCTGGCTCGACCTACAGCCTGTAGATAGCTATCGTCGTCTGCTGCTCTGCGCCAATATTCATCTGATGACGCAGCTGCCTAGTGCTCATGATCTGGTTATGCCTTCTAAGCTTAATGCTCTGATGGCTAGCGGCCGATGTACCTTGCTGACCGCGTTGCCAGACACTGATTTGTATGTAACCGGCTCGCGTGGCGGTGTGCCGGTGTCTTATGGTGACATTGATGCAATAAAAGCTGCATTGGATCGGTTGGCAGCATTGCCCGATCAGCGGCGTCAACTCGGCATGGCTGGGCGAGAGTTTGTTTTACAGCACTTTTCCCGCGCCGAGGTTACGCGGCGTCTTCATCTTGAGATGTGCGATGCAGAAAAAATCCGCGATTAGGCTCATTCTGGCCTATGGTATGCCGTTGGCTCTGTATGCTTTTGTAGCGTGGCAGAGCTGGGGCTTTGATGACGAAATATATAACATCAAGCTAGTCGAAGGACTCAGCCTTGGTCAGCTCTTCGTTGCTGTCCAGTCAGATGATGTGCATCCACCGCTGAGCTACATCATTAACTATCTGCTTTTTCATGCCTTGGGCAGTTGGTCCTTGGTCAGGGTTGCCTCAGCGAGTTTTGTGGTGCTTGCACTTGCTTTATTCTGTGAGCAAATACGCGAACAGCATGGTAGGCATGGCTGGCGTTTGGCTTATGTTGGACTATTGTTATCACCTTCTATATTGATGTGGTGCACCAGCATCCGCTGGTACTCGTATCTTCTGCCTGTACTGGCGATAGCCTTGATACTACCGAAGCGTCGCGCCGGCTGGGTATACTGGATGACAGGTGCCGCTTTTTGTGTAGTGATGTCTTATATTAGCTATATTGGCTTAATTGCCTCTGCGGGTGTTCTGCTCTGGCGCTATCTCAATCGTGATATCAGTGAGAAGCATTTAACAGTAATTGTGGTGGCGTTGCTGCTGTCGAGCCTAGCGTATTTGCCACAAGTTTATTACTTATTGACGGTACATTTGCACAATATGGGGGGGCAGGTTGCGCCGCTTCTCTATTCGTTGGCGGGAGCCGGCCTCACAGCTTTCGGAAATCATGGTCTGTTTCCGGTCTCTGTCCCTGCTATTTTGCTGTTGGGTGCTTGGCTGGTTTTTCTTGCTTGTAATCTGCGTTTGCGTGATTTCGTTTCGCGCGAAGGATTACCTTTGCTTGCTGTGGTAATACTGCTCGTGGCCTCCGGCCTCTCTTTTAAATACCGGAATGCTTTGATTCTCATGCCATTCCTGTTTCTCTGGGTTAGTGCTCGCGGCTCAAGTGACACAAACTTGAGTCGTATGTTTCTTGGCGTACTGATTTTCTGTACGGGTATCGGTCTTTATCATGTCGTGACGCATCAAAGTACCTTGAAGCATGGTTGGAATATTAACTATGGGCAAGTTTTCAATTCTATTGACGAACTCTCTGCAGGCTGCGATGAAGCCTATGTCGGCACCTTCGATCAAGTAGTTATCGATCATCTTAAGCACAATGAGTATGCCTTGGTTAGCTTGGGTACTTCAGCACATGCTTCAGATACTTGCTTCATACTTATCGATGCATCACAGTCGTTGGCCGAAAGCGAGGCAATATCTACGCTAATTGCCGATAATCCTGCGGATGAAACTCTGCAGCTTAGCCATGACGACCAGATAAGTATCCGAAAGATGGTCATTCCTACCTATTTGAGCGAAGGTGTCAGGATTTTCGTATATCGTGGGGCAGACTTCTGTACAGATCAGTGCAGTATATTTAATTTTTATTCGAGGCGGCCATGATGTCCGGAGTGAGCACTGTGAGCAATGACAATTTTGCGCACGATCTCGACGCTATTCAGGTTATGCGCCTGCTGTCAGCCTCATTGGTGTTACTGATCCATGCTCATGTATTCAGTGAGGGAGAGTGGGCCGTCGATCTCTTTTTTGTAATTAGTGGCTTTATTATTCCGTGGGTTGCGCATGATACGGTCAAAGTATTTTTTATCAAGCGTATAGTCAGAATCGCGCCGTTGTACTGGGTGGCAACCCTTGCGATTGCAGCGATTGGCTTGTTCAAGCCTTCGCTACTGGGCGACACAACGGTATCGCTGGAGTATTTTCTAAAGTCGATATTTTTTGTGCCGTTTGACAAAAATGGTGTTGGCTTCAGTCCGCTGCTTTTTCTTGGTTGGACACTCAATTACGAGGTTTACTTCTATTTGTTATTCGCGCTTTCAATGCGATTTTGCAAGCAGCATGTGATCCTCTGTACATCTATGTTGATCATTATCTTAAAAATAATGATGATGACTATACTTGCCGACTTCAGTCTTTCACGCTTTTACGGTGACAGCATCGTTTTAGAGTTCGTAGTGGGCATGTTGCTATTCCAGGTCTGGCGTGACTTCCGGCCTTTGATTTATCGCTATCGTTACCTGCTAGCTGCGATTTTTGGTGCAGCCTCGACTATGCTGCTTTTCTACAATACGCAAGACCGGTTTTTAAACTATGGCCTGCTGGCCAGTGCAGTATTTGTGACAATATTTGTGCTACTGATGGGGCAGCGTGTTAATAGGTTCCTTATGGCTTTGGGTGATGCAGCATTTTCTGTCTATATTACGCACATTTTTATCATTGATCTTTTTTTGCGCGTGATTTTTCCTCAGCTTGGGTATTCACCTGATGTAGTAGCCAGAATAATTTTGGCAGCTGGCTGCATGATTTTTGGCCATCTATTTTATGTTCACATTGAAAGTCTAGTATTGAAGTCTGTTCGTAAGCGTGTGCTGAGCATGGTCTGAGCAGTTTTCACACTGACAGCGTAATAAGCATGCTTGTTTTTGTGGCCCCTATTTGGTGATGAGTTAATGAATAAAAGTTTTGCAGATCAATTTTCTCAGATTCCGAATCCTTCGGGCTTCGATTACCTTCGCATACTTCTCGCGATTTTGATCGTTCTGTGGCATGGAATTTTAGTTAGTACCGGTGATGATACTTGGGCTTGGGACAGCATATTCCGACCACTCCCTGGTATTCTGTTGCCTATGTTTTTCTGCTTGAGCGGCTTCCTAGTGGCTATCAGCCTTGAGCGTGTTGGCATTCTTCGGCAGTTTCTCATGCTGCGAGTGCTGCGTATCGTTCCTGCACTTTGTTTGGAAACAGTCTTGTCAGCAGTGATCCTTGGTGGCTTTCTGACATCATTGCCGCTGATGGACTACTTTACGAGTACGGGCTTTTTTGCTTACTTTAAGAATATTTTCGGCATCGTGCAGTTCAATTTGCCGGGTGTCTATGTCGATAACCCGCTTAGCGGAGTGGTGAATCAGAATCTCTGGACACTACCGCGTGAGTTCCAATGTTATCTGCTACTCTCTATTTTATTTATGTTTGGTTTGTTCAGTCGGCCTAAAGTCATCTTGACGATTCTCTTGGTTGCTACTCCGCTATTGACTTGGCACATTCTGCCGCTGTATGCCGAAAAGCAGAAAACGCCTCCGACCTCGTTTTGCTTGGTATTGGCTTTTTTCTGGGGAGTCTACTTTTATCGTGACAGGCTCAATCTCCTCCGTTCTGGCAAGCTGGCAGCAGTCTGCTTGGCTTGTGCTCTGGCGCTGCTCTATCGTGCAGATACTCAATATCTGGCGTTGCCATTTGTGGCCTATGCGACGATTTATATCGGCACATCCAACCTGCCGCGCAAAACCTTCCTGCTAAAGGGAGATTACTCCTATGGCTTGTATCTCTACGGATTTCCCATTCAGCAGGCTTCCGTCGCCATTTTGGGAGTATCTGCCAACTACTTCACGACAGTAACCTGCGGTTTGGTCTTTGGCCTGACTTTGGCCTGGCTCTCTTGGCACTATGTCGAACACCCTGTTCTCAGGAATCGTGTTGTGATCATTGACCGGGTCAACCGAGTGCTGCGCCTTCCACGCTTCATGCGGGGTTGAACAATGCCGACTTCAGGCAAGATTGACGGAATACAGGCACTCAGAACGATCTCTATTCTAATGGTGCTTGTCGATCATGCCTTGGGTATGGCATCACTAGAAAAATACTACGGCGGTAGTGCAAACCTGAGCTTGCATTTCGGGCACATGGGCGTTGAGCTGTTTTTTATAATCAGCGGCTTCATTATTTGCCATGTCACATATGGGAAGGCTGGTTGGCATGATTTTATCGACTATTTGAGAAGCCGATTCATTCGCATTTTTCCGCTGCTGTGGCTGTGTACAGGTCTTTATTTTGCGTTGCGTATTTTAGGTCGCGGCGAGTTTTCTCTGGAGACGCTGCTACGCTCCCTGTTTCTGTTTCCAGTCGGTGAAATAAAGCCGAATGCACTCTGGTCGCTGCGCCATGAGTTGCTTTTTTACGCGGTTTTTGCATTTATTCTGTTCAACAGAAGGATTGGCATGGCATTAGTCGTGACTTGGTGTATCGGATGTTTTTTGTTTGGACAAGCCGATTATTCAGATTTTGCTGGTGTCCTTTTTGCGGGTGCCAATGCTTGGTTTCTGATCGGTATTGTCATGGCGGCCTTATACGCACGCCCCGTGTTTTTTGCCAAGTTTCGGCTAGTATTGCTGGCTATAGGTGTGACATCATTCATGCTAATGTCATTACTGCAGTTTTCGGGTTGGGAGCCAGTGCTACTGTCGACTCTGTTTTTATTAGGTATTAGTGTGCCGATGGATCTGTCTGGTAATATTTTTAGCAGACTTGTTCTTTTGCTTGGCAATGCTTCATATGCCATCTATCTGACTCATGAAGCTATATTTTCGGCATTTCTCGGTGCGGCGACCCATATAGTGCCTGAGTATAATGTGCTGGTGCCGTTATTCGCGATTGCTCTCAGTCTGTGGATCGGTATCTACTTTCATCTCTATATTGAGCAGCGATTGATTCGCGCGGTACGACATCTCATAACCAGAAAAAAACCTATGAAGGTGAAAAATTGATGCGCCAAAACGCCTTGCCTATAGGTTTTCTGAGCATTTTCTTTGTGCTGCTAGTGATTGCATCCAGCGGGCCAATCCAGTGGATGGACAATGGTAATCTCATGCATATTGCGGCTCATGACGGTCTGTTCCCGATGCATGTCGATGCTCTTAGTCATCCCGCCTTTCATTTGCTGTCGGTGATTGTGTTTCGACTCTTTGGTCCGGAGCTTTTATCTCTTTTAAATGTTTTTCTGTTAGCACTAGCAGGATGTTTGGTCTATCGGATTGTCATTCGCCTTGGCGAGAGCCGGGAGGTGGCGTGGCTGGCGGTATTTGCCATGATGGCCTGTCACTCAGTCATTTGGGTGGCGACTAAGTTCGAGGTTTATTTCCTCTGCATGGATTTTGTGCTTTTGTTTGTGCTCCGCTATATTTCTCCGGGAGCAGGATTGCTTTCTCACCAGTTTTTGCTTGGCTTGCTGGCTGGTTTTGCTTTGGCGTCGCACCAGATTGCTCTGCTGATGCTATTGCCCTTCGGTCTTGTCCTGATAATGCGAGGCCAAGGTCTGTTTGCGCTGCTTGCTGGCTGCTTGGTTGGTCTTTTTCCATTGTTTCCGGCGGTTGTCAATGATTTGAAGGCAGGTACAGGCATTCTGCAGCTTGTGCTCAATTTTCTGATGGTTGGCGGTGGTCGCTATCAGATTGACTACCAATCCAGCTTCATGGATATCGAAGGGCTTCTGCACAGTTTGCCGCAGACAGCCCTGTTACTGTTGTCCTTGGTCGGTATTGCCGGTCTCGGACTGTTATCGGCGGGGCAGCGTGGCGCTTCGCGGCTGATCTATCTGTCAGGTGTTCTTGTGGCTGTGTTCGCCATTTTGTATCGTGTCGATGATAAATTCACATTTTTGGCGCCGGCGATCCCTTTTCTGGCGATTAGTGGGGCGATTTTCTTGCGTAGTTTGGATTTAACCAAGCGCAAGCTGATTTTGCTAAGCATGCTTAGCTTCCTACCTATGTTGTTGATGCATCTGGCAATACTGATGTTCTCAGCTCAGCTACAGATGCTAGGGCGAGCAGGGGGGGTGCCTGAGCGTAGCGATATTGTTTACTACGGCGCACCGCTTCTGGGAGATGATTCGGCCGAGCGCTTTGTGCGACGCCTGCAGAAGGTCGGCGGTGTCATGCCGATCTATGCCGATTGGTCCAGTCTGGGAGCATTACAGAGTGGGCAGGTTATGGGCTATCTACCTGGTTTAGTAGTTGACTACTGCGGCAATCTCCCTGGCGGTAATGCCCCAGCTACGCTTCTTTTAGTGAGAAAGCATATTCAGTGTGAGCTTCTTTTCACGCGTTACGCGCCGGTCGGAATGAGTCACGGTGCGATGATTTTGCAGCGCATTTAGTACGCAATCCTCAATTTATCATTCGCGGGCTTGATGAATGTCAGAAACCATACATGGGCATGCTGTTGGCAACAGAAACTTCAGTATTGATTTTTTGCGATTCTTTGCCGCCACGATCGTTGTGTTGTATCACTATACGATTGCATCGCCAGAGCTTCACTATGGCCTTGATGGCTTAGCGTTTCAATATCCTGTACTTGAGAGCTATCTTCGTTATGGTTATTTGGGTAATGACTTATTTTTCATCATCAGTGGGCTGGTAATTTTCAATTCAACAAAGTCGGCGACTTTTACAGGCTTCTGGTATGGTCGATTTTCACGCTTATATCCGACATATTGGATATGTTTAGGTTTAACAAGCATCTTACTTTTATTAGTGGGTACATGGAGTGAGCGCGGGATTAGTTTTAGTATTTTCTTGTTTAATTTGACAATGTTGCAAAAGATGGTTGGTGTTCAAGACATAGACCAAGTGTACTGGACTTTAGCCTATGAGATGGTTTTTTATTTTTGGGTTTCGCTGGCGATTCTATTCGGTCGGCGCGACTATATTATATCAATCCTTTGCTTGCTAACGCTGATTGCGCTTTCGGCCTATTTTTGGCCATTAAATAGCTTGATTCAC
>JBBTCA010000005.1:0-173493 GCA_038043385.1 Pseudomonadota bacterium | reverse complement strand
CCGGAACAATCAGCGGCGTGACGGGTTCACGCGACAACTAGCTTGAAAAGCGCCGTATGCCAGCAAGACTAGGAGTCAGCTCATGAAAAATAAAAACTACAACCGAAACGTAAGCCTGTTATGCCCTACTTGTGGCTCCTCTCATTTTTCATATGAGAATGGCGTTGGTGAAACCATCGAAATAGCTAAATGTGCTTCTTGTGGGCGAGAAGTCACAAAAGATGAGCTAATTCATGAGAACAGCGAAAACATAAGCGAGCATGTAAAAGAGATTGGCAAAAGTGTAACTGATGACATTGCCAAACAACTGCGCGAGTCCTTAAAGAAAGCATTTAAAGGCAGCAAGAATATTAGGATGAAGTAATGGCATTTACTTTAGAAGCAGCAGATATCATAGCCGGAATGGCATTATTGCTTTCCGGCTATGCCACATGGGTTACCTTGAAGTTCAACGAACGCCAGAAGTCACTAATTGAGAGCCAAGAAAAGCTTAACAATTTACTTCTAGAAAAAGAGTCTAATGAAGCTGAAAACTCCAAAAAGGCAGATCTAGGCGCCTCGTTTATAAAGTTAGGCAGCAGCAAATACAGACTGAAGATATGGAATAAAGGAACAGCTTGTGCGACGCACGTTAGAATTGAATTTCCAGAAGAAAACGACGTTCTTATGCAATCAGAAATTGATGAGAAGTTCCCCCTAGAAACACTTGAAACCTATCAATCAGTTGAGCTAGTTGCAGTCGTGCACATGGGAACAAAAAGGAAGCATGCAATTCGTCTAATTTGGTCAGATGCATCAGGAGAAAATAATGAAAAAGTTGTTTATCCTACGCTGTAGGCACATAACAAGTCCTTCAAGGCCGACGCCTTCGGCGCAGTCTTAACTCCAATGTTAGGCTGCACCAATTCCACCATGATTTCCTTGCTCATCTAGAGATCGGATACCATTTATGCCACTCGCACCGCCAAGAACTGGCGAACGACTTCGAATCAATAACAAGCTAATTCCGTTTAGCTTCTGGCCGACGAAGACAGGGCCAAAAGGAAACGCGAGCCTTCAAACACTTCTTTTTTCCCTAGACCCGTGGGCCATCATTGACCAAACGATCAAGACTATTTGTCCAGCAGCTGCACGGCCAGAAGCGCTCGCGTGTACATACCAAGCCCGTGACTTTGTAAGCCTTCCCTAAAGCTGGACATCAGTTTCTAGAGGCTTCGGCCAGATACGGAAGTTCGTTTAGTTGATTCCAATGACCGGCGAATACTGTCACCGGTCATTGATTTTTGTGTGCTGAGCGGTGGCGGATTCAGTATTCGAGACGCCGGTCACCTGATTTAAAAACTCCGCTACCTGAACAGGCCGTCGAAAGGTGCATCCATATCGAATACTGAATCCGCCACCGGACCCACACCCTACATAAACTTCTACTGCCCCTAAGAATGGCGACGCCCCCTCGCCTGACTCGGCCTACAATTGATTGCTCGAAGCAGGCTGATAGTGCTGAGTACGCTTATGAATATGCTGATGTTCCGCGGAGTAATCGTTCAGGTTGTGCGCCTCAGCTGACCGGTGATGAAAGCCACGCTCTCCCCACATAAGCCACACCAGCGCCTTGCCGGACTGCAACAAGTATCGGTCAAGTAGGTCACGACGCAAATAGCTGAAAGAGCCACTGATCTGTGAGCCATATTCGCCAACTTCACGGTACAAAGACGCCACGCCTGCAGCATCGTGCAAGTCCCATTTGTTGGCGCGGCACCTAAGACTCAAAGCCTCACAGAGCAGTTTTGATGGCAAGCTTGCACCACTATTCTGGTTAACCACGCTGTGGTAGCTCTCCCAGTTGTACTGCTGCACCGGGATGTCGACCGCAACACCATTGTTTGACCATCTGTCAGCGGACACCATGTATTCAGCGCGGTCGCCCTCTTGCTCATCAGCAACAGGTAGTCCCGGAATTGAGGAGAAAGGCATCTCCCCAGCAAAGGTGTAGTAGTAGCTTGGCACGTTCGGAATGGCGTAATTGCCGGGGTATTCGAGGTCAGTGAACAACGTGCAGAGGCGCTCGACTTCTCCGCTATCCACGAGTAAGCCTCGGAGAAAGGTAAAGATCTGTCGGTCATCAGTGGGAGCGTTCTGTTCGAGGAACCCGTCAAGTACGACCCACGGCCCCTTCAAACCATTAATTTCCGCGATCTCGAGAATGCCGCAGTAGTCTGGTTGCGGTCCTCTCACTACCCAGTCCCCAGCACCCTTAGGCTGGCCACTGAACAAGTCTGGAAACGGCAGGTCAATACTTTCAGCCTCGAGTGGGAACGTCGGGTCGATGTCCACATCTGAGGGGCGAGCACTGCGCTCCTTGGCAAGGAGACCCTGTGCGTACCGGATACCCCACATCTCGAAGTAAGCGATCCAGCCGTACTTCTTCCCGTATCGGTCGACCTTGTGTTTGTCGTTTCCCATACGAGGGCCGGAGTTCATGTTTCGGTCAACAGGTTCGAACTGCTCGGGGTCATAGCCAAGCACCAGCATTCGCGAAACGATTGTCGGCAGCACCCGCAGGTACTCTGGGTCGCGGTAGTCGTAGTTCGACCGATCTGGAATCAGTCTCCCCATCGTGTAGTTGCCGAAATCCATTCGAATCGCCGCGCGCTTCGCACGTTCGATTACCGCAGGGTCGAACTGCGGCATGTTCGCAAACGGACTGGGCAGATGACTAAACGGTGGAAGGAGATGAGCTGCCTCGTCTTCAGACAAGCAAGCCGGATCCACCATCCTTGCGATGGCAATGATTCCCAGACAGTACTGCTGATATAGGGCATGCCAAGTAGGATGCGTTGCACTAGGCGCGAACATCGCTTGATAAATCTCATGAGCAACTCTAGGTAGTGCTTCACGCATCTCCACAGCACTGATATCCGACCATGTGGTCAGCACCGCACCGTAGGCCGCAGCGAACATCCGCTCGGGGACGTATGGGTCTGCAACGGCAATTGCCTCCATCATCAGCCGGAAAAACTCCGCTGGCCGCTTGGCAGCAAATTCGTACAGGGTCTTGGTGGCCGCGTCACGCAGGCTTCTGGATGTTGATGTCAGCGTCCACATCACCCAGCGCGCCCGCCGAATTTCGCGCTCGTCTAGGTGCCCTGACTTCCATCTGACCGACAGGAGTTTGAAATCGTCTTCAATCTCCTTAGAGCTCTTGCGAATCCACTCCGACCAGAAAAGGTCGCGCTGCGTATTGGACATGGCCAAGAGCACACCGTGCAAGAAGTCCATGTCAAACGGATGCGCTCGCGCTGCCCTAGTACTCCGAAGTCTCTTGAAGGCAATATGTGCGAACGGCTGCGACTCCTGTATTGCGCTCGCGAACCGTTCCACCGTTTCCCGCCCGATGCACCCTGGGTCTGATTGCGCCGTCAACAACAGAGCGTTCATGACAAGTTTCTCGTCCAACAAATCTTGCCAAAGCTGGCGCCTACCAGAGCGTTGCGGATACAGCCCAACCAGAGCCTGGAACACGTCATAGGCGAAGGTATGCGATCCAGGCTTGCGGAATTGGAACAGCGCGCGTCCTTCATCGCTTTGCAGCCATTGTGCCAAGGATGGCTTGGCAAACAGATAACGCGCCATCATATGACCGGCCATTAAGTCATATGAAAACGCGATTCCTTGACCGCCCGCTTCAGAAGTCGTTCGAACGAGGACGCCTTCGGACTCCAGCGCGCTAATGACACTGGCGTCCCAGCCCATGTCTCGAATTGCGGTCCGTGCAGATTGGAACTCCACGCTTCTCGCGTTGTTCTCCCAGAGGAGACCAGCAATCGTCAGCAGCGCATTTTGCACTTCATCCTGATAGATGCGATGCGCCGTCGGTAAAAGCTCAGCAACACGTTCAGCAACTTTGTTGAAGTGCGCTTCGAACAGGCCTACAAGCGAATTGGGCAGCGCCTCCACCCCGACCATGTGCTGGCGCCGAGGGTTCGCCACCTCGCAAAAAACTCTCAATGTCAACGGATGCTGCAAGAGCTCGATTGGCAGATTCGCGTCAGTGGCATCGATCTTGTAGTACTCAAAGTACTTGTCGATGGCCGACTGCGGGTCTTCCTGGAATCCTTGGTGCGCAACTTGGGGAAATTCCTCTGGCAGACACATCTGCGCGAACTCATTGCGCAGAGTGACAACCAACAGGACATACGGAAAGTTCCTAAGAAGCTCATCCGCCCGCGAGAGTTCATCCCTCCAATTTCTCGGGTCTTCCGCCTCATTCAGACCATCAATGACAATAGGGATGCGCTTGCCTGCGCGCTGACCCGCCGCATCTATGGCCTCAACCAGCTGGTCGAAGCTTTCCGCCGGCTTGCCAGAGATCTTGAAGGCAGACACGAGTTCGTCAAGCCCTTGGCCTGCATGAAGACTTTTGCCAAACAGCAAGACACCGCCGGGGAACTCTCCGTCCGCTTGAGTCACCTTGATGGCAAGCTCGGACTTTCCTTCACCAGCAGCCGCAAGCACAGCGACGGCTCGAGCGCCGATTGACTGCTCCAGACTGAGCAATGCTGACGCAGCCGAGTGGATGTCCGCAACCAAATTTGCAGCTAAAGGGGCTCCGTCTGAACGCGCCCCACGCAACTTCGAAAGCAGCCTGTCGTAGTGCACCGGCTGCAACGAATTCGACATCAGCATTTGCTTTATGGCGTCGAAGTCACCCTTGCCGAGCGCTGTGTGCAGGCTATCAAGCAGCTCAGCCAATCCTGTGGCTCGAGCCAAAAGTAATTCGACCTCTGCCTTAATCTCAAGTTTGAGCTGCGCAGTCAGCGAAGCAATGTCCGTGCAATTCGGGTTCTACCCCGTTTCCACGGACGGTTTAGAACAGAGTCATAGCCTCTGATCTTGCACTGCAACTCTACGCCGCATTCGTGGGTTGTAGAATCGCTCAATGTAGTCAAACACATCTGCACGCGCTGCATCCAGCGTTCGGTAGCAGGTGTGGTAAATCCGCTCTCGTTTGAGCATCCCGAAGAAGCCCTCGCAAGCTGCATTGTCACCGCAGTGACCCACCGCGCTCATGCTGCTGACCAGCAAGTGCTGGCCCAGGAAGCGTTGGTAATCATCGCTGGTGAACTGGCAGCCACGATCAGAATGCAGAATCACTGGATGATGGTTTTGCCGTGTCCAGACAGCCATTTCCACCGCTCGAATGACCATTTGCCTGTCTTGCCGGTGATGCATTGACCAGCCAATCACCAGCTTGCTGTACAGATCCAGCACCACACACAAGAACAACCTGCCCTCGAGCGTATTGATCTGCGTGATGTCAGTTACCCACTTGGTTTCAGGCTCCAACGCGTTGAAGTCACGCTGCAAATGGTTCTGGACATGTGCCGGCCTGAGACTGCGCGGCCGCATGCTGCCGCGACGCTTCAGGCGTGGCCAGCCCTGAATGCCATGCGTGGCCATCAATCGCGCAACCCGATTCAGACTGACGACTTCGCCTTCATGACACAGGTCCTCATGCATTCGGGGCGCACCAATCACACCACGACTGTCTTCATGGATCTCACGAATACGACCGAGCAAGCGAGTGTTTGTCGCGTCACGCGTGCTGGGTGCACGGGCTTCCCACGCGTAGAAACCGCTGGGAGAGACACGAAGGCAACGGCACATGAGACGAACTGGGTACTGACTGCGGCAGCATTGGATCACCGTGTACCGCTCGATGATTCCTTGGCAAAATACGCTGCCGCGTCGCGTAAAAAATCACGTTCCTTGGTGACCCGCGCCAGTTCGCGCTTGAGCCGTGCAAGCTCCTGATCTCTGGGCGTTCCGCTCCCGGTAAAGGCCTTGTCAGTCACGGTATCGGCCTCACGCACCCAGCGTGTGAGCATGTTGGCATTGACGCCGATTTCGAGAGCAATTTGACGGCAGCTGGTCTGAGATCGCCGAACCAGCTCGACGGCCTCGTGCTTGAACTCGAGACTGTATTTGTTGCGCTTCATGGTGAACACTCCGTTGGCTAAGGATAAGCCTTCTTAGAAGTGTCCGTGGAAACGGGGTAGAACCCTTCCTCTTGAGGGCACTTGAGAACCTCTCCAGGGATTCCCATGCGCTTTGGCTGCCCAGACGCCTAAGTACTTTAGCCTCTGCCCCAACTACAACATGAACGTCTGGCTGGTATCGGCGCTTAAACGGGGCTGCAGCGAGCCTGTGCTGTTCAGCAAGTAGCGTAGGTGTCAGAACGAGCTCGCCGAAGTAAGTTTCTCGAAGTAACGCTCCCGGTCCGGCCAAAAGGTCTTCGATGTCCGCCGCCGTGAGCAGCTCCAACTTCAACTCGGGGAAACGGTCTTTCTCAAGCGCAAAGAACCACTTTTGATCTCCTGTTGTCAGGGTGTGGCGAGTCCAAAGCTTCCAATCGGTCACCCCTGGGACATGCTTGCGCGTCTTCTCCATTCCCTCGATGATATTTTTGCGACGCGTGGCTCCCAAGCTTTGTCCATTCGCCAGCTCATACCATTTGCATTGCCAACCAATCCAACGTGGCGGCGCTCCGAAATCACAAGACTCCGTCAGCTGGAGGTGGAACTCCACACCAGGTTGGTTTGCAAGTTGCTTGAAACAACCAAAGCGTCCGTAGTGGCGGCGCACTAGAGCGCGGCAAAGCTGCTCAAAGTTTTCATCCGCTGCTCCGGGCAGCGCTCTGAATACACCCCAATTTGCCTCAGGCATCGGTAATCTCTCTGTCAGCTGGCTTCATCGGAATCGGACGGGTAGTCGTGCGCCGAGAAGACTTCGACCTTCGCCCCGGCCTCGATGAAGACTTTCACGAAGGCGGAAACCTCAGCCTCGTCAGTCGTGATCGTGATTCGATCTCCTTCACGCCTGAAGTGATGATCAGATAACAGCTGGCCGAGATCCGTTGGCCCTAAGGTATTTAGGTTCAGGGTGCACAGCAACGAGAGCATGTCGTCTGAGAATCTCTGATTCTCTGGTGCAGCAAAAGAGATGGAGTGGCCGTCATCTTTCGATGCCTGAGCACGGAGCCTATCAATGTCACTCTCAACCTTCTCTGCGTCTTGCGCTTGCTTGAATCTCCCGATGAGAACCAGGTTCATCGAGTGCTCAGACCCGTATCCGTTCCAAATCTTCATGGTTAAGTCTCTCGTTTTATCTCGAAGGTATTTCTGAGTCGCTTAAGCGCTGACAGAACACCTGTGTCTCCAATCTCCGCGCCAGCGGAAGAGTAAGAGCTCGCACGCAGCGTGCCGGATGCATCTATATGCGCATAGGCCTGAAGGCCTCGCTCATCGGGGAGTGGGTCGCACGTAGGCAGCTCTGAGGCACCTGCTTCACTGACTGAAAGACGAACCTTACCTCTGTAGTTGGCTACCCAGTCCTGAAGTTCTCGGCCGATCACTCCATCCATACTTGCGACAGAGTTGGTTGCTTGCTGAGGAAGTAACAGTAACTCGCTAGCACCAACCTTTTGCGCGAGCTCGCTAATCTCGTCAAGCTCTGCAACCGTGCGCTCGTTGACAACGACGTTGATTCCAAAAGGTGACAAAGTCGCAATCGACTCAATGCCTCGGAGCAAGCTGGCAAACTGCTTCCCGCGCTGCTCCTCATAGGTGCGACCTACCCCGTCAACGCTAATACGTGCAAAGTGGATCGAGCCCTTGAGACGTTCGACCAGCTGTGGAGTCAGGCGATGACCATGAGTAGTGAATGTAACCGCAAGCTGAGTCTCTCCCGCAACCCGTTTGCATATATCGACGAAGTCAGGATGCAGCGTGGGCTCCCCGCCACCAAAACCGATGCCGAGGCACCCCTCAGTATCCAGTTCCTTCAACCAGCCGAGCACCTGGTCAGTACGCAGCGATGCCTTGTGCTTCGGTGCGTAGCAGTATCTGCAGTGCAGATCGCAAACATTGGTAAGCGCAATGGATATCTGTCGGGGAGACATCGACCAAGCCGCGTTTTTCGGGCGCAGCTCGTCAAGCAGAACATTCAGGCCTGAAAGTCGATCGAAAAGATGCACCCCGTTTGGACTGATTCTGAACTTCATAAGGCATTTTCACCGAAAGTAGCTCTACCATAAATGCTGCTACTAGCTCGTCAATGTTTTCGAAGCAGCCGTTGGGCCGGTCGTCGGTTAAGACGCCCAATTGTAAGTCAGCACCTGCAACTCATGCTCTACCCATTCGAGGACGCCGCTATTACATAATAACTGCTTGATCATCGAGAACACGTCCGAAACGATCTGCGTCATGCGATCAAACTCAGCGGCCAAGCCGGATCCTAGACAGTGCGGAGTCTCGACTTCCGCTTTTCGCTGCGAAGCAGTCATTGGCCTTGACCCGTTAAATTTCTGCTTTGGGTCGAAAACCGCCTTCATCAAATAGCTACACTATTTTGCTGACTTGTTACCGTCGTCAGCATCTTCAAAATCACCAAGGCAAAGGCCCTACTCTTTGTCTCGTTATCCAGCACTTCCAGCGACAGCTTCTCGTGGTCAGTCATGGCGTCCAACACAGTGTCGAGCACCCGCTTTGGAAACAGTCCATGCATGACTTGCTCGACTGAATGACCGTTCACCTGGGCCATAACATCCTCCTGACGGCTGATACGATTGGCGATACCTGTGAGGAATTGCAGCTGATCTTCATCACTGACTTCCGCACCGAAAATATCGTTCAACGCCTCGATGATCTCAGACAGTCGCTTCTTCTCAGGATCATGGGCCTTGCCACTGCCCACGGCGGATGCCGGATCAAGGCCGTAGTCACCGCCCTCTTCGTTCAGCCTTAGCTGATGCTCGGCGCGCTTAGTCAGGCGGTAATGGGTTAGTTGCAGTTCACCTACATCAACTTCTTCGTCATCCAGGCGATCGACCCGCAGCAACGGGTACAGATGTTTGGCGAATACGCACAACTGTTCCAACTCACGATCCTCATAGGGAATGATCTGGGAAAGAAACTCGTATAGACGCACAAAGCTCAATAAGTTCTTCTTGAACAGGTCGAGCTGATCAACCTGCTCGCCTGCTTCTTTTACAGACGCTTCAGCGCTCTTCACGCCAGCGCTATCGCCTTTGGTCTGTGCTGTTCGCTTGAAATCTAGTGCCTGTTGGCGGGACTCTTGAGCCAACTTGTAGCGTTTAGCAAATCGCTCTTTGGCAGGCTGGCAGTAATAACTGAGCTTGCTGGCAGCCGCTTTCGGGTCGAAAAAAGCCAAGGCAAAAGACTCAACCTCTTCCCAGTGATAAATGCCCTCGACATCAAGCTTCTTCTGCAGGTCATAGATGATCTGCGGATCGGTTACATCCGTCAGCTCGGCCTTGGTGTAGTACGGCAGGAACGCTTCGAGAATATCTTGTGCATCATTGAAGAAATCGAGAATGAAGGTCTGCTTGCCAGGATAAGTGCGGTTCAAGCGCGACAGCGTTTGCACGCAATCGACCCCTTGTAGCTTCTTGTCTACGTACATGGCGCAGAGCTTGGGCTGGTCGAAACCGGTCTGATACTTGTTGGCAGCGATCATCACATTGAAATCTTGTGTGTCGAAGGCTTCTGCCAAGTCTCGCCCGTTGAGTCCGGGATTAAGCATGCTGCTGCCTTCCGTCACTTCTTCTGAAATCACACCATCGGGTAGCACGCTGCCTGAGAACGCCACCAGCGGATATACATCGCCGTAGCCCATCTGCTTCACATAGGCCATCACGGCCAACTGGTAGCGCACTGCTTCCTGACGGCTGCTGGTCACGACCATAGCCTTGGCTTGGCCATCAAGTAGGTGCCGGATGTTTTCGCGAAAGTGCTCCACGATCACTTCAACCTTCTGGTTGATGTTGTAGGGATGCAGCCGTACCCAGCGCGCCAACTTCATGCGAGCTTTCTTAGAGTCGACTTCTTCATCATCACCGTCTGGGTGTGCGATTTTCCAGGCTGTGCTGTACGTGGTGTAATTCTGCAGCACATCAAGGATGAAGCCTTCTTCGATGGCCTGGCGCATTGAATACAGGTGAAATGCTTCAGGCTTGTTATCTGAACTCACTGGAAGCGCTGGGTTGGCGGGTCGGCCAAACAATTCAAGCGTCTTAGCCTTGGGGGTTGCGGTGAAGGCGTAATAGCTGATTCGTTCGTTCGGTGCCCGTGACGCCACGGCGGCGTCCAGCAACTCTTCAGCGCTGATCTCGTCACCTTCCAACTGGTCACTACCTAGGATGCTTTTCAGCTTGCTGGCAGATGAGCCCGTCTGTGAGGAATGCGCTTCGTCGGCAATCACCGCATAGCGCCCAGTGGCAAGCTTTGGATATTTATCCAAGGCATCAAACAGTGCTGGAAAGGTCTGAATCGTGACGATGATGATGCGCGTCTGCTCAGCGAGCGCCTCAGCCAACTGCTCAGACTTACTCTGATTGCCAATGTCGCGAGTAATGCACTTGACCACTCCCTGAGCGTGCTCAAATTGGTAAATAGTGTCTTGCAGCTGTTTGTCGAGCACCATGCGATCGGTAATTACAATCACCGAACTGAACAGCTTTTGCCCGTCGGTATCGTAAAGCGAAGCCAGCTGGTGGGCTGTCCAAGCAATCGAGTTTGACTTGCCGGATCCAGCGCTGTGCTGGATAAGGTATCGCTTGCCGGGGCCTTCTTCGCGCGTGGTGTCGATAAGCTTATTCACCACCTCCCACTGATGCAGACGTGGGAAAACCATTTTCTGGTTATCTAGGTGCAAGAAGCGACCCAGAACTTTAAGCCAGGCATCAGGCTGGAACAGACGCTGCCACAGGTAGCCGGTGGCGTATTGGCTATCGTCATCCGGCAGCGGGTTACCGGCACCACCATCGGCACTACCGAGATTGAATGGCAGGAAGAATGTGTCTTTGCCTGCCAGCTTAGTGGTCATGGCCACTTCGTCCTGACTTACTGCAAAGTGCACCAGCGCGCCGCGCTTGAAAGTTAGCAGTGGCTCGGGCTTACGGGTTAGAGGGTCTTTGGTCGGTCGATCCTTGCAGTATTGGCGCTTGGCATTCTCGACAGATTGCTTGAATTCGCTTTTCAGTTCCAGCGTGGCCGTGGGGATGCCGTTGACGAATAGAACCAGATCCAGACGCGGGTTATATTCGCCTTCGCGAAAGTGTGGTGAATACGAAACTTCCTGCACCACGCGTAGGCGGTTGCACTGGTAGCGCCGGATCGTATCCGGATTCATGCCATGGTCAGGCTTGAAGCTGCACGGCTCGATTTTCACACCAGGCACTTTGAAGCCGTGCCGCAGCACATCTAGCGTACCGTCCTGCTCAAGTTCGCGTACCAGCTTCTGTACCAGCAGATCTTCCGGCTTGTTCGGGTTGGCTTTGCTGAACTTATCCCAGCGCTCTGGCCAAGCATCTTTGAAGTAGGACAATAAGTCTTCGGTATAAAGCGCTGTGCGGCGGTCATAACCACTGGCTGGGCCGGTTAGCCAGCCTTGTGCGACCATGGAAGTGATGATGTCATTCTGGAATTGCGCTTCCTTGCTGTCGGCCATTACATGGTCTCTTCTTCTAGTTCTTGGACTTTAGCACTGGCCGGTGGCTTCCAGCCACGTACATCGATTTTGCCGGTGACAGTGGCTGAAATTAGGGCGGAACGGCGCTCTGATAGCAATTGGATTTGCTCTGATGCCGCTTGGCTAAGAGCGTCAAACTTGCATTCAAGTATCTCAATAAACTCAACGATTCTTTCTTGCTCACACGGCGGAGGAAAAGGCATTGAGATTCGACCAAGCTCATCAAAATAAAGGCGCAGACGCATCTCCATAATTCCACGAGACCAGCGCTTAAACTCTTGTTGTGCTGATTTTCCTCGAAAAATGTAGTGGAAAAGCTTAGGGGAAAGTTTCCGAGTAGGCCTGAGAATATCATAGGCAGGGCTTGTCACTCCTTCATAATCCGAATACCCAACCGCTCCCATCCAAGCTAATAGCTTGTTAACAATAATATCTCCTTTTTTTACCTGCCAATAACCATCTGTGGTGGATGCTTTATTACCCTTTTGCTCTAAATCCTTACGAGGCCTGACCCCAATCTCGGTATAAACTGAAAGTAACTCAAAATCATTTGAGTCTGGAGCCGGATCAACAACCATCCTAAAAAAACGCTTTGTTGCTAATACCTCCCAATGCGCTGGCACCTCTCCCAGCCACTCCACTCCGGAGTCTTTCATTGGTACAGTCGGGTCGAGACCTTTGGTAACTGCGTGGGAGATCACGGCCTGACGCTTTTCCTTGAGCAGTTCGATCAGGCGCTGCTGCTCTTCGATCAGGGCGTCGATGCGGGCGGTTTCGTGGTCGAGGAAGCGGACGATTTGGTTCTGATCTTGAACAGCAGGTAATGGAATTCTTAGCTTTGGAATATCCTTCATTCCGATATTGAGTTGCGTATTGCTATTTGAGGCCAGCAAAATTTGATGCTGAAGCTCTGATGACTTTAAGCAAAACTCCAAAAACTCCGGACGACAATGTTTCTCAGTGACCCTAATTAGCGCCAGAGGGGACCAAATACTAAATTCAATATTTTCTGTAACCCGCGCAATTTTCCCAATAGACGCGGCCTTACCCATAAGTAGATCGTTATATTTTGGCTCGGCTTTCTTGCTAAACTCTTTATGATCCTCGATAGAGACGTAGCGGCAGCCCTCAAAATAGAGTTTTCCATCTTGAATGCCATCAACCGAAAGAAATGGGATCCCATCATCTAAAAATTCTGGTGTAGTGTGGGGGCCATCAGTCACAGGTGCCGCAAGAACTCGGGATAGAGCAAGAGCCTGCCAATGCTCAGGCACCTCACCTAACCACTCCACTCCTGAGTCCTTGTAATTCGGATAAGTCGGAAAACTCATGCCGAGAGCACCTCGATCATCTGCTTGATACGATCAGTGCAGGCTTTGAGGTCAAGGTCGATCTCGTTCAGTGGACGCGGTGGCTTGAAGACATAAAAGTGCCTGTTGAACGGGATCTCGAAGCCGACCAGACCAATCTCACCATCCTGTTCATCGGTCTTGCTAGTGTCGATCCAAGCATCCGGCACATGCGGCTTCACTTCGCGATCGAAGTAGTCGTAGATCGACTCGCCCAACGGTACATTCTCGTTGTCACGCAGCCCGGAGTCAGCTTCTGGCTGCCCTTTCACCGTGCAGGTGTCAGCCTCGGGGTCGCGCTCGCCCAAAGCGTTGAGCAGGGCTTTGATCTCCGGTGGATCAAGGAAAAGACTTTGCCCGGCCAGCGCCTGCTTCAATGCCTTGGTGAACTTGTCACGATTCGGGTGAACAACGCTGGCATCCATCGACTCAAGTGCAGCAACAATAAGCTTTCGGATGCTTGGCTCGCGCTTCTGAATAGCCTTCTCTTCCAGCGCTTTCGCAATGCGTTCAGCGCTAGTTTGGAACGACAGCTGGAGTGGGCGCTCTACCGTAATGCGTCGATAGCCAAACGCTTCATTCGGGAAAATCTTGCTCTTGTCAGTAGCTTCGAAACGACCATACAGACGAACCAGGTCAGCAATCTGATCATCGGTAATGAACTGTCGCTTGCTACCCAATGATTTACGCATCTTGCTGAAGTGCTGGCTGCCGTCGATCAGCTGAACCTTGCCTTTGCGCTCACTCACTTTGTTGTTGGAGAGAATCCACACATAGGTGGCAATACCTGTGTTGTAGAACATGTCTGTGGGCAGTGCGATGATGGCTTCGACCAAATCATTCTGCAGCAAGTAGCGACGAATCTCAGACTCGCCACTACCCGCCCCACCGGTAAACAGTGGCGATCCATTCAAGATGATGCCGATACGCGAACCGCCTTCTCGCGGATCACGCATCTTGCTGACTAAGTGCAGCAGAAACAGCAGCGAACCATCAGACACTCGCGGCAGGCCTGGGCCAAAACGACCATTGAAACCCTTCTGACCATGCTCGTCGGTGATCTGCTTCTGAACCTTTTTCCACTCCACACCAAACGGTGGATTGCTGAGCATGAAATCGAAGCGGTTTTGCGGCAGCTGGTCATCCGACAGCGTATTACCCAGCTTGATACTGGTTACGTCCTGACCCTTGATGAGCATGTCTGCCTTACAGATGGCGTATGACTCGGGGTTCAGCTCCTGACCATGTAGGGAAACAGTGACCTTGTTGCTGATGGACTGGATGTACTCATCGCCCTCGGAGAGAAATCCACCGGTACCTGCAGTGGGGTCATAGATGGTGACGATACTGTTGGGCTTGAGCTTGTGATCCTGTCCAGTAATCACCAATGACGTGGTGAGGTGAACGATGTCACGCGGCGTGAAATGTTCCCCGGCTGTTTCGTTGGAGCTTTCGGCAAACTTGCGGATCAGCTCTTCGAAGATGATGCCCATCGCGAAATTGTTGACTCGCTCGGGGCTGAGGTCAGTAGCAGCGAAACGCTGCACTACCTGATAAAGCAAATCGGCATTAGAGAGCTGCTGTACGAAATCTTCGAAGTGGAAGTGCTCGAAAATTTCGCGTGCATCCTTGCTGAATGACTGCACATAGCTCATCAAATCAGCGGCGGTTTGCTGGTCCGACAACGTGGCCATCTTGAGTTTCGATGCGTTGAAAAACTGCTGGCCAGAGGCGCGAAGCAAAAGCTGCTCGCGAACCAAATCAGGTCTGCTTGCTTGTGCTTGAGACTCTCTGAGTACCGCATCACGGGTGGGCGCTAATACGCACTCCATGCGCCGTAACAAGGTGAACGGCAGGATGATGCGACCATACTGGGACTGCTTGAAGTCACCGCGAAGAAGATCGGCAATGGACCATAAAAAAGCGGCCGTCTGAGAATGGTTTTCCGTGTTCACGCAACAACTCCTTGGCGATAAAACAATGCACAAGCCTAACCGTAGGCAGGTACTTAAAACAGGATTCTGAGCTGGTTAATCGGCTTGTCCTTTAGAACTTACCGATGTGTCAGTCGTACTGGCCAGCAGCTTCAAGCAAAGTCTCTTTGATGCGCTGCCTGAGCTCCGGAGGTGACACAACCACCAGATCAGCTCCATGACTTAAAATGTCGTTAATCAGTTCGCGATCATCGTTGTATGGGATCTCCACGCGATAACGACCATCTGGCATCCAACTCACCTTCTGCTGAGCATGCCATACCAACAAGCTCACCCACTGAGCTCGATGGGCCGTGAACTCAAGGATTGCCCACTTTTTTGTTGGACCGTTGAAGATCCCGTATCCGTCCGACAATGTCGCATCTAACTTCTGGGTATTCACTGGCTGGGCAGCTGTCGCAAGCACTTCAACTGACTCAACGGCATCCACGGCAAAGCTGCGAATATCTTTGCGGACATGGCACCAAGCATCCAGATACCAGTTCTCGCGGTAGTAGGTTAAGCGCTGAGGACTGACCTCTCGCTCAGAGACATCGCCGGAGTTGCGGTTGAGGTGGCGAAGCTTGATTCGTTTTTGATCGAGCGTTGCGCGGGCAACCTGCTGAAAGTGCTGTACCGGCATGCTGCGCTTCAGATTCTGAATCAAACGCACTCGCTGCGAGACAGATTCTGGATCAATGCCTTCCGTAGCCAAGAGCGCTGACAGTCTTGATTTCAGGGGCTGCACATGAGGCCCTAGCAAACCAGGCTCAATGCCTTCGAGCAATGCATTCGCTGTGAGCAGTGCATGGGCTTCTGATGAGTTGAGCCATAGACCGGGCAGCTCGTATTTCGGACCTACGGAGTCTGACTTTTCAAAGCGGTAAGCATTGATGTCACGGTCATAGATGATCGGAGCATTGAGCTGGAGACGCATGAACTCAAGATCGCGCTTGAAGGTCGCCAGTGACACTTCCAGCGTATCGAGGAAATCCTGCAGCTCGACACGCCCTCGGTTGTGCAGCATTTGATCGATTTGATGGACGCGTATCGCGCGGCTCATAGGCTGGTCTCAGGCTTCTTGTTTTAGTGAGCTTAGCCGATTTCGCCTAGTGTAGTGGTCAATTCAGCACGAACATATCTATAACATTGCCTTTCAAGTATTATTCTGCAAATGCCGGCGTAAAGCCTTCGCTAAACTGATGCAGCCACATCCTTTTGTACTGTTACATTGGACAATCGCTTATTCACTGCTTACGACATCGTGAAGTCGAAATTCGGCACACATACCGATTTTAGTTTGCGGCGCAGCAGATCTATTGATGAATTATCTTCAAGCTTTGCAAAAAATTTAGTTTATAGTAATTACAGGCATCAAGAGTCTACTGCGTGAGGTACTAATTTAAGGGTACAGCTAGATATCATAACTTTATTGGAGTATTTTTAATTGTTGACATCCAGAGGTCAGTACAATAACTAAACGATAATACTCAGAGACCTTCGGCTCGTTTGATAGCAATCGAGCTTTACGGATTGTAAAGCTCACTGTTCATGCTGAAGAGGCATTTAGAAGCCATACTAATGCAATCGAATGGCTTACACGCCCGAATCGATCGCAAGAGGGATTTACACCACTAAGCTTATGCGACACCGAAGTCGGCTGGAATGAGGCTAATGAATCACTCATTCGTATAGCTCACGGCGGCTTTAGCTGAAATCCTCAATTTCTAGACTCGATATCGCGATTATTTATATTTAGCAGAGGCAGCACCATATTCAGGCATAATTAAATGCACTAAAATCAACAATACCACCAGTCACCTATATCAGTCCAAGCATATGTACCAGGGTTAACTACAACCCCATAACCTCTCACATAAAGTGTTGATGGGTAATAGCTTAATCGACCTGTTGGCGTAGACCAGCCACCAATCAAAATCTTTATTTTCCCATTATTGATCTGATAATCATCAATTGTACCGAATATCTGCCCAGGCTCTTTCACAAGCTCTGGCACACTTCCCAAAACATTAGGCGCTTTAATTGCCTCATACTCAAGCATTGTGCTGACACATACTTTTTTGCCAATTGATGTGGATACATTAACAGTATGTACGAACTTCTCTTTCATGTAGGCTTCAATTCTACGCTGTTCAGCTAACATTATAATTTTTCTTTCTTCATCTTTTGCCAGAGCCATCGGAAGCATAGCCTTCAAATTACCAACAAGACCATCAGGATCTGATCCTTCGTACTTATTTATAAATCTATTTATACTGCCGCTGCTCTTGGCATTATTATAATCATTTCTATAAACCAAGTAGTTTTTTTCTTTAATCTTGGCCGCGGCATCTTGCTTGATTCGACTAATTTCTTGAGCATCTTTGGTTACTTTAAGCACTTCCTCCTCGTTAATTTCTACACTATAAGCAAAACTACCGACCAGCGCATTAATTCCGACCATCATCACAGTCATTACTATATTCGTACCTAACTCATAACTTGTAGCTTTTGTTAAATTACTTCTACATGGAGAATAACCTCTACCGCCCGCGTTTATTGCCACTTTAAATAGTAGTGTGTAGCAACTGGTGGGTTTCCCAGGCTTATAATCCGAAGAGCTGAATGCAGGGAATATTAAGTCGCCATCAATATAAAGAAGTTCTTCCTTATTTTTATCGTTCACAGGAATCGGGTTTAATGCTACTTTTATTAATTTTGGCTTGGCTGTAGCATAACTATAGAGTGCATACACACCATTATCACTATTTATTCCATTAACAGGAACACTGAAGCTAATTTTCGTATAACTATCAGCAGCAGCCTGCATTGATGCCAACAAAGTAAAAGCCGTCAAACCCGGTAAAATTCTCAATTATTATCTCCATGCCATGAAAAATTAAAATCACTATAAGCGCTTAATTTTTTAATATTTTAGCTTTTGAAATTCGTGACTTTCGGCTGAAAAAAAATGGGAGTATAGCCAAATATTCCGTCGTAGCAGCTACACCAAAGGTAAAGCTCACTTTTTGCAGGACTTGAACGGAGACAATTTTGACTGTTAGATTCATGAGCACCCCCTGTGCTTAATTCTTGTTATGCAGTGCAACGATGAAGAGCTGCACCAATCAAAACTACCAAAACGGTAGCATTTGGACGATCGTAACCTAGCACGATGGCATTCTTCAAGCATTGAAGATGATCATGTCCACGCTGGTAAAACGACTGAAAGAAGCTCGACTCCGTGCAGCTCTGTCTCAAGAGCAGCTAGGGATTCTTGCTGGCATTGATCCCGCCTCAGCTAGCGCAAGGATGAATCGTTACGAGCTTGGTAAACGTGTGCCTGACTTGGCTTTGGTGGAAAAGCTAGGGGATGTACTTGGCGTACCAACTGCCTACTTTCTCGCTGCGTCAAACGAAGAAGCAGAGCTCTTGTTGATGTTTCATCGTCTTCAAGAAGCGAAGAAAGCTCAAGCGCTAGACTACATACGCCATCTTTAAATTCTAAAGACCAATCAGCAACAACGCGAAGTAAAGCTCACCCCATGAGCCAGCTCGCATGAATGATCAAGCTTTTCCTCCATAGCTACTTTATGGAGCAAGGCTCAATGATCAGGAATGCCATGTTGACCTTAGCCACATATCGACCAGATACTGTCCATATGAACAGTATTATTGGAAAGCCTCATCCTTCCCCGCGTACCTTGCGCCTCCCCTTCTTGGAGACGCTAATCCCTGCTGGGTTTCCGTCGCCGGCGGCTGACTATGTGCAGAACGCCATCGATCTTCATGAGCGTTTGATCCACAACGTCCAAGCTACTTTTTTCGTGCGTGCGACGGGAGACTCAATGCGTGATGCCGGCATTGTGGATGGCTCCGTCCTGGTGGTTGACGCCTCTCGCCCACCCGAGTCGGGCCACATTGTTGTCGCCAGCATCGATGGCAAATATGTCGTGAAACGACTCAAAAAAGTTCGTGGCCAATTTGAGCTGCACTCGGAAAACGCCTTGGTGCCCTACCCGGTCCTGCGCCCGAGCAGTGATCTGCAAATTTTTGGCGTAGTCACCAGCCACATCGTTGAGCATCTGAAGAAACCCACGAGGAAGGCAAAATAATGAAGCCTCTCTATGCTCTCGTGGATGCCAACAACTTCTATGCGACCTGCGAGAAGATTTTTGAACCTGCTTTGGCGACTCGGCCCTTGGTCGTGCTTTCCAATAACGATGGCTGCATCGTGGCGCGCTCAGCTGAGTCAAAGGCCTTAGGCATTCCCATGGGGGCGCCCATTCATCAGTGGAAAGATTTTTGTGCAGAACATGGTGTTGTCATCAAGAGTTCGAACTACACCCTCTATGGCGACATGAGCGCGCGGATGCTGTCGATCCTGCAAGACATGTGTCCTCAGGTTGAAAGCTACTCCATAGATGAATCTTTTCTGAACTTGGCAGGCTATGCCGATGCGAGTGCCTACGGGTATTTGATTCGTCAGCGTCTCCAGCAGGACATCAAGGTGACCTGTGGCGTCGGGATTGGCCCAACGAAAACACTATCCAAGTTCGCCAATCACCTTGCCAAGAAAAATGCTGAGTTCGGTGGTGTATTCAACACGCTCGACCACACGGCTGAAGGCATGAATCGCTGGATGGCAGCCTACCCCGTGTCTGAAGTCTGGGGGGTTGGAAGGCAGCTCACAAAGCGCCTCGGTGTGGATGGGATTGAAACCGTACTCGATCTCGCGCGCTGCGATGGCGTCTCGATTCGCAAACGCTATGGCATCGTGCTCGAAAAGACGGTGCGTGAGTTACGTGGCGAGTCCTGCCTCAGCTTCGAGGATGTCGGCCAGCCCAAACAGCAGATCATGGCTTCACGCTCTTTTGGGACAACCGTGAGCGATCTACACGCGATCAAAGCCGCACTGACCCATCACATCAGCCGTGCAGCTGAAAAGCTGAGAGCACAGCAATCAGTCTGTGCGAATGTCTATGTGATGCTCAGAACCAACCCGTTCAGAGAACAAGATCAGCAGTATCGGCGCACCACCCTCGTACCGCTTGACCATGCATCTGCCGATACTGGCGTTCTCATGAAGGCCGCTCTCAAAGGCCTGCGCCAGATCTTTGTGCCAGGCCTGAAATATCACAAATGTGGCGTCATGCTTGGCGAGATTGAGCCTGCAGGCATTCAGCAAACTGATCTGTTTGCGCCTGTCGATGATCCCAAGCGACTACGCTTGATGAGCCTCATGGATTCGATTAACAAGACCCAAGGATCCGGCACTCTGCATCTCGCCAGCACACAATTGAGTGCGGCGTGGCAGATGCGCGCTGGTGATCGATCACCGCGCTATACGACCTGTTGGGACGAGCTACCGATTGCGTATGCCTGACTTATTGGGCTATCGCTATACTGACAATCCATGCCGAGATGGAGACTGGCAACCATGATGAGCTCACTGTTGCAGGCTCGCATTAAAGAGTTACTCGATACGCTGATGGCAGAGATCCGCCCCTTGCCTAGCGAGCGCTCTCGACTGGATTTCAGCTACCGGCTGAACAGCGATGCCTTCATTTTGCAAAAGCACGCACGAGCAATGGATACTGAAGTTCTGGTGACTCACCCTGTTTTAAAGGTCGTCCACGCGGAAGAGCCAGAAGGCTGGATGATCTATCAACTCGATGCTGAGGGTCACTGGCAACCGCACGAGAGCATGGTCTTTACGAGCGAGTTGGCTGATGTGATGACAGCTGCACGACTGATGGCCGGCGTTTCTCAACCACCCGTTAGCTTGGACATGGCAGGCTGATATGTGCAGCGGCATCGAATACGAAGGTCAAATGCATCTCTGGAAAGACCAAGATGTGCACCTTCCTGTTCGACTTCGCGATGGTTCGCTGAAGTGGGTACGCTGGGGCGAGCGACACGGCGTGCAAAGCCCGTTCTTTCAAGGGCCGTGCGCGCGACTGGAGTCCATCAAAGAGCGTAAATGGAACCGCTTCAATCCACGCTCGGTCAAAATCGTGATGGACCGATACATGGAGCGCGACCTAAAAAATAAGCCCTACTGGGTGAAAGCTCCCGAGGGGGCTGTGCTTCAAGGATTGCTCGCGACCTGGGGAGATGAGCAACGCGTCTACGTTGTCACCACGGAAACGCCCGCTGAGTTTCAACATGTTCAACCCCGGTGGCCACGCATTTTGGAGATGGAACATGCTGCATCAGATTGATGAAAACAAGACCAGCATGGTCAACCAGCTCTTGAAGCATTGGCAGGCTGGCGAGGTCGCGGAGAAAGCCTGGCTATCGGACTACTGCGGTTCCCGATATGACCAACTACTGGAAATCCATGGCTGCCTGAAAACGCTTTTTCCGCATGACCGGCATATCGTTTACGGATGGGTCACCTCACAGAACAAAGCCTTTGATGGGAAAGCCCCACTAGACATCATGCTCAACGAGCCCAATGGCATAGCCCAAGCCTTGCACTACTTACGCTCCGCGCTGCAGAGGTGAGATGGGGAGGCTTGCCGAGTGAAAAATATTTTCAGACTGGCCTAGCGAACCAAGAAGTCGTGGTCTATCACATAGGTGAGCACTCACAGTGAGCACACCATGACAGCACAAGAAGCAGCACGACGAATTGAAGCAATGGAACTGAGGATCGCAGCTCTGGATGATCAGAAAGCTGAACTGATGGAGCGTTTGGCCTACATGAAGATGTTGTCGGTAGTTTTCTTCGGCGAGCACGATGTCCATTAACAACTGGACTTCCTAAATATGTAGCCATCGAAAGCGTTCACCAAAATGCAAATACCAGTAGAAGTAGGAGGTAAAAAATGACAATGCCAGACGAGCGTACTCAGGCCGTCATTCAAGTCGGTGAGTTTTTGAAAAAAATTCGGCACGATACATCATTACCCGAAGCGATTAGGCAGCAAGCCTCCATGCTGCTGAGGCACTACCCTTCTCGACTGGAAATGCAGCATGCCGGAAAACTGGAGGAACACTCCGCAGCAATCACGCTCCTGGCTCCCGTGTTTGGGATTGCTCTAGACGCCATGAGTGAACCGACCCCAGTTTCCTAGACACTCCCTTGCGGCTGCCCGAAATGGCCCTTTTCGACCCGGAGCGGACGGATGTGGCAACAATACTTCTTGCTGGTTGCTCGGCCGGTCCAGTGCTGGCATGCTCAAGTCATGAAGATATTGCGATACTTGTCGGCTGGGAGAGCTGGGTCAGCTTTTTAAGTCGTTGAAACAGCTAAAGTCTCTCCACCCCCTCCGAAACTATGCAGCAGTCCAAAAATATTACACAGCAGTAATATTTATATAAACCAAGTTGGACATGAATAGCGATATGTGCGAATTAATATTTTCGCTTCAGGATTTCCTGAAGATAGTGCCGGGGCTGGCGATATTTCCCCTTTCTTTCTATCTTGCATGGAAGAAGCTGGGAACTAATGTTGTCGCGTCAACGACGTTTGGGTTTGATCGTACAACGGCGTCGCGAATCACATGCGTCGATCTTTCTAACCTGAAGGATCGCCCCATCGCGATTTACTCAATGCATGCCGTAGTCAACGAATCCGTTACCTATGAGATAGATAAGTTCGAGCCGCCTTTGATTCTCAAAGCACTTGAGTCACTTCGGATAGAAACAAAGCCATACTCTCGCCTACGATTGGGAATCGACGCATATGAGCCGGAGTTTTATCAGCCGAACCGAATTGATATTTATCTTGTCCTCGCTGACCGTCTGATCAAATGTCGAACGGCTGATCATTCGAGCTTTTTGCCAATCCGAAAGCTTGGCAAATATCAAAAGGCCGCCAAGGAGACGAGCATGCTCAATGGTCTGGTCTATAACGAGCATGCTGCGTTTGCTATCACTTACAAACAAGAAGGTCATGTCAAAACCGCAATAGTTGACTCGTCCGGGTTTATCGGGCGCGGTTGGGACTATAAGTTCAACATGATCCCAGTTGCATCAATGAACAGTGCAGAAGAGGTAAGAAAGACTCTAGAACAGGCTGGGTTCGGAAGGTTTGTCGAGGGGTTTGCGGTAGATGACCTTCGCAGGCTCCAACAATCGCTTCAAGCCGACAGTCCCGCATCTGGCGGGCCTACGGCTTAAGCTTGGCGTTGGCTGTCCGTTTCGGCTGCATCCGAAGCGGACGAATGTGGGTAACATGAGTTCCGAGTGGTTGCCCGACTGGCTTCGTGCTGGCATGCTCAAGATGTAAAGATGGTGCGGTATTTGTCGGCAAGGAGTGCTGTGTCAGGCCTTTCAAACCCTTATAACGGCTGAATTCTCTCTTCTCTCTCCGACGTAATGCAGCAGCCCTAAATTATTACGCAGCAGTGATTGCTGTATAAACCAAGTTGGGCCTATTGAAGGAGAAAACGATGAGTTACGGAGTCCTTTGCACTTTTGACCTCGCAGGCGCGTCGAGCACCGACTATCAAAATGCATATTCTGATCTCGAAAAGCTTGGGCTATACCGTGCTCAGAGCAACAGCGGCGGCGGCAAAACAGTTATTCCAACAACTACCGTCCTTGGGTCATACAACGGGGCCAGCGCAGACGCAATCCGAGATGATGTACGAGCCAAAATAAAAGCGGCCTTCACTGCTCGTCGTTTCAAGTCGGAAATATTCGTTGTTGTCGGGGGCAAGGACTGGACATGGGGCGCAGCCACATCCTAGTGCCGTCTGGGCCAGATGGCCTCACCTCTGGCGGGCCCGCGGCTTAATTTGGGCGTTGACTGTCCGCTCTTGGCCGAATCCGACCCGAAGCGGACGGATGGAACTTCTGCGCTATCGTTGGCGATTGCCCAAATGGCTCAGTGCTGGCATGCTCAATTCGTGAAGATGTTGCGGTATTTGTCGGCAAGGAGTGCTGTGTCTGGTTTTACAAGCCATTGAAACGGCTAAACTCCCCCTCTCCCTCCGATGTTATGCAGCAGTCAAAATTTATTACGCAGCAGTGATTGCTGTATAAACCAAGTTAGGCATCCATAAATAATATCGTAGGAAAATATGTATTTACCTCAAACAATTAAATGTCAGTTTATTGCCAAAAGCTGGGCTGAGTCGCCGTTCCATGAAATGGAAAATGCGGGAAAGCTTAGCCACGCCAATATCGTTAACACCATCTCCGGTGAATTAGTGGCTGAAGGTGTTCTTGAATATTTGTTGGCGTATCCAAACACACAAGGAGCTGAAGTCCCTTTTATTGGCTATGAGCGGATTATTGGAACTATTGGTTCTCTTAATGGCAGTTTCATAATCAAACATAATGGTATTTTCTCACCCACAGCGGGTGTGAGTGGAACCATTGAAATTGTCAGCGGTAGTGGCACTAATGATTTTTCGGAAATTCGTGGCAAAGGCAAAATTACTGCTAAAGCGGGGGAGCACGGCGGCGAATATTTTCTTGAGCTTGAGCGTGTAGCCTAACAAGTGGTTCAAATCGTTCGCTTCGCTCACTGGGACGGGCTAAAGCCCGCCCCTTAACCAAACGTTGGGCGCTTAATCAAGGAGATTAGCAATGACCAAAAAAATACAAATTCCTCGACAGTCGGATGGAGCTCTAATATCTGGCTTATCGAGAGTTTCGCAAGCGGCCGGACATAAGAAAGTAAATATTAATGTGGGTGGATTCGTTGCATTTAATGACGAGTCGATCGATGCGTTAAGTCCTTCTGTTGCAGAAATAGCAAAAAGGAACAATCACATAATCGACGGCGCCTCTATTAATAGGCCGGGATTCAGCCTCATTTACTATCGAGGAGGAAGTGGGGAAATTAGAAGTCCAATCCTTGATGAAGTTCACTTCATATTCAACGACCAAAAAGGTGCGACATCAAACGAGGATAAAGTCGCGATTATCGAAGCAATAACCTCTTCATTCTTACCCGTAGAGCTAAGTGCCGCATTTGGCGGAGACGGCGTAAAGGAGCAAGGGCAAATTGTCGCAAGTCACATATCAATCCTGGAAAGATTGGAATCGACATCGCTTCATCTAATTAACTCAGGAGATGAGTTTAGAAGATCGATTGAGAACGAGTATATAAAACGAGCAGAAGAACTCGATGAAAGATTTCAAAAAAGAATTTCACAACTTGATGAAAGTACAAAAGTAAGAGAAGGTGAAATTAGAGAGCGCGAGCTGGAGTTAGATCGCCAAAAGAGAGAATTTGATAATCGAGAGAATACGCATGTCAGAAGAGATCTAAGAACGCAGATTCTTGACGAGGTTAAGAGGAGAACGGAAGAGTTCCGCTTGTCCGGAAGTACCAACGCAATGCGCTCACCAATACACGCGGTATTGGTCTTGCTCATCGTGGCGCTCGGCACCTCGGCTATTTATTTCGCGAGCCATATGCTTGAAATGATAGCCAACAGCCCAGCGAACACCCTTGGAATCATAGTTCTCGCTGTTAAGCAAATTGCGGTCTCGGTCGGCTTTGGATTTGCCGTAGTATTTTACGTTCGATGGATGAATGCTTGGGCGTCTACGCACGCCGAAGGCGAGTTCAAGGTTCGTCAATTTCAGTTGGACATTGAGCGCGCGAGCTGGGTCGTAGAGACCGCTCTAGAGTGGAAGAGTACGCCGGAGGGCAAAATGCCGCCTGAGTTGCTTGAGTCAATAACCAGAGGGCTATTCTCCGGAGGTGAGCCGGCGCATCAGGATATTCGACCAGCCGATGAACTGGCTTCCGCGCTATTTGGTAGTGCAGCAAAAGTTCGCGTTACATCAGGTAACTCTGAAGTCGAATTGGATGCAAAGAAACTTCGGTCCACGCCAAACATTAAGGGTGCGTAAGCGCCCAACCATTCGCTGCAGGCGCGACGGCCCTGACGGGCCGCGGCCTGAGCTCAAACGTTAGGCTCCATCAAATGCCGCAAACTCAACCAATCGACGTTCTTGCAACCCTGAAGAGAAGACCGGCAGTGCACATGCTCTGCTGCGGTGCGTATTTGCAGGAACCTGTTCAGCTTCAGCCTGATTTATGGGCAATCCCACTAAAAGCGCTCGGTTTCTCTACTCAATCAAACTACATCGCACAGTATGCGAGCGAAGTAGCAGCAGCATCAGTGGACCAAGATGCGGTTGCCAAACTGACAATCCAAGGAATCGACTCGCTCCCGGTTGTCGCGATTATCCAGATGCCGCTGAGAGACAACTCACCTGAGACCCTTGAACGCGAATCAAGTGCAGCTCTCGAGCGGGCTCGACGGATAATTGGCTGGGCGTCAGGTGACGAAGTTACACCCTTTGCATTGCTCACTTGCACTACAGCACAGAGCTATTTCCGCCTATTGCCACCTCATTCACGACGCCGAGTCAGACTGGGTTTCGGAAATACAGGAGATGATCATAAGAATCAGATCGAAAGAATATATCGAGCAGCAGAGACTGATGAGCACTTTGAGTATGCCTTGTCACTACTTCACGACGCAAACCAAGAAGTAAACCCTCATTTTAAGATCGCGAGATTATTCAACTGCCTAGAATGCCTTGCCTATAAGATAAAGGCCCAGTATGAAGGCAAGTCTCGAAAAGCAGTGAAGGCATTACTGGGCCTTCCCACCGGGGCAACGATGGAAACTCAGATTGACGGCGAGAAGTTTCGCTTTGACGTAATCGAAGTCGCGGGTCGTATTCGCGACAAGTTGTTTCACGGCGCCACATTTCGGCCAACCGATCTTCTTGTCGAACATCGAAATGTATTCAAACTTCTAGCGACACATCCTGATCAAATCGTTTCCGCGCTCCTTGGCTACTGCGAACTAGAAATAGCGAGGTGGGCAAATGGAGCGTCATTGGGGCTTGCATTAGCCGTCCAAGATGGGGCCTAACCCCTAGCTCAAGCGGAGCGCCAACGGATGTCTGTGCGCATATAGACGATCAGGTATCCGAGCGTGAGTGCAACGTATCGAACACTATCTGCCGACAAAGATCGAAAATATTCTGGTCCTGATCCTGCCAGCGCGTCGCCAGCGGAGCAACCACTCTGGTGGTGTCACGAAACATCTGTCCGCTCTGGGTCGAAAACAGCCAGAAGCGGGCGACTGCGAATGGCTGAGCTCGGCCCAGTTCGGACGGACTGGGCCTAATAGACAATATTTATGAGGCAAGGGACTGTCTAGAAAGCTAGGTCCGTATCAGCCCCCAAAAGCAGAAGCGCGTTGGCATGGTTCTCGTTCAGTATGTGATAGGATTTAATCCTACTTTGTTGCGAATAGGATGGAGATGGCTATGCGATCGACCCAACAGATGAGCATCACGCTCCCGCTTGAGATCGCGGCAGCTGTAAAAAATGTTGAGAGTTGGCTGCATGCTCAGGTTCTGCCGGCCTATGACGCATTAAAGGCTGACCCGTCTCGGGGCGTGACTGCTGATCAAGTTCGTGCCCGGCTAGGACTTGATTCCGGGGGGATTACCCTGGAGCAGCAGGAGATAACTTCGGCGCTCCAGACTTAAAAAACTATAGGCTATACTCTTATTCTCTGCGCAATATTTTCAATTAGTGGATTATCAGTATTATAGCCGTAAAAAAGGTCTTTAAAATCTTGCGTAAATTTCCAACATAACTGTCGACGATAGAACTTACAGAACTCGAAAACAGGTAGTTCTTTAACAATCAAAGTTGTTACGTGCATATTTTCGCTCATACTCACTAATGCCTTTATATTTCTTAAGGCGGTAGCTGATGACTGATTGTAGTAAAGACAAACATCGGCAAGATCTAAAAAACCATCGAAAGCGCCTCGAGAAACTAAACTTAGTTGAAAGCTCATTCCCATCATGGCATAAATTTGACGCGTTACAATGAATCTTTTCTCATCATTTAAAAACCTAAAATTTGAAATTCCGTATTTGAAGTGCCCTGGTTGAAGCGCTATTTTTTTGTTCGGCATCCATAAATAATCAGAGTACATCGATACATTAATAAGATCGGATTTTTACTTGATCAAGGCTAAGGCCTAGAACTCCACGTATATTCTTTGACGTAGTAATTGGTAAATTAGGATAAATCAATTTTACTCTATTGGCGACAAGAACCGGCGTTGTTGCACAAACGTCCCGAGTCTGTAGGCTAGCGCACCCATGACCAAGCCCGCTGCCGCCCAATACCGCACCACCAACTGGAAAGATTACAACGCAGCCCTCAAGGCCAGAGGCTCGCTCTCGGTCTGGCTGGATCGTGACATGCAATGGCACGGCCAGCCCACCGGTCGTCGCGGTCGATCACCGACGTTCAGCGATGCCGCCATCCAGTTCTGCCTGACCATCAAGGGGCTGTTCGGCCTGCCGTTGCGCCAAGTCATCGGTTTCGTGCAGAGCCTGATGCATCTGGCGGACCTGGATTGGCCCGTGCCTGACTACAGCACGGTCTGCCGCCGCCAGAAAACGCTGACCGTGAACATACCCTATCGCCCCAGTCGTGGTGGCTTGCATCTGCTGGTCGACAGCACCGGCGTGAAGATGCTGGGCGAAGGCGAATGGAAAACGAAGAAACATGGCTCGGAATACCGTCGGCAGTGGCGCAAGGTGCATCTGGGCATTGATGCCGAGACGCTGGAGATCCGGGCCATCGAGGTCACGGACAACCGCATCGGCGACGCGCCGATGCTGCCTGAGCTGCTGACGCAGATCCCGGCGACTGAAGCCGTGGCGACGGTGAGCGGCGATGGTGCCTATGACACCAAGGCCTGTCATGCCGCGATTGCGGCACGCGGAGCCGCCGCCGTGATCCCGACCCGCAAGAATGCGCAGACCTGGAAAGGCAGCAGCGCGGGCGTCGAGGCTCGCAACGAAACCTTGCGATCAACCCGGCACCTGGGCCGGACGATCTGGAAGAAATGGAGTGGTTACCACCGGCGCAGCCTGGTGGAAACCAAGATGGGTTGCTTCAAGTTGCTGGGCGAGCGGGTCATGGCCCGAGATTTCGACCGCCAGGTGACGGAGCTTCAGGTGCGCGCGGCGATCCTGAACCAGTTCACGCGCTTGGGCACGCCACACACGATACGTGTGTCCTGAGCAGACTGGGGAAAGGGGTAGCTGCGCTCAGAGCGGCAATTGCGCAACAGCGCCACAAGAACCGGATCTATGGGACTGCTGTAAGTAACAACTTCAATACCGTTCCCCGCAGGCTCTTTCGGCGCCAAAACCAGCGCCAAAGCCCTATCTTTGTTTTGAGTCAAATAGATATTTAAAGAATCACAGACTTAGTCACCCGCTAAATCACCCAGCGCTGCAGCACTTTTGACTGCAAACGCCCCAGCGTCACTAGTGCACGTTTGGCCAGTCATACACGCGACATACCAGAACAAACCTTGTAAAGGTGCATACTGACAATAAGGTCAGTATTCTTGACTCATGCACCCGCCGCTCTACTACCTCTCTAGCTTCCAGACAGCTCTGGCGTTTGTGGCTAGCCGTTACTCTGATTTATTGACGACTTAAGAGCCTGCATTCATCACGCAATTTCAGAGCCTATCAACCGACGCAAGCGCCTTGGTGGTAAGACTGATCATGCGCTCGTGGTCTATCACTAAGGTTGAAACGCACAGTGAGCCCACCATGACAGCGCAAGAAGCAGCACAACAAATTACAAATATGAAAAAGCAGATCGCACAGCTGGATACGCAGAAAATTGAACTGATGGAGCGTTTGGCCTACATGAAGTTGTTGTCGGCAATTTTCTTCGGGAAGGACGATGTCCAGTAACGATAGGAAACGATCCAAAGCAGACGGACGGAACTTACGCACCTTTATTGATGGTTGTCCGAATTGCTTAGCGCTGGCATGCTCAAGTCATAAAAATATTGCGGTATTTGTCGGCAAGGAGTGCTGTGTCGGGTTTTCAAGTCATTGAAACGGCTGAACTCTCTCCTCACCCTCCGATGTTAAGCAGCAGTGATTGTTGAATAAGCCAAGTTAAGCTTCTCAAGCACAGGAGGTCGCTTGCGCACCAACTACGTTCTGATCGACTTCGAAAACGTACAGCCCGAGTCGCTATCGGCGCTGGACGCCGAGCATTTCAAAATCATGGTCTTTGTTGGCGCAAATCAAACCAAGCTGAGCTTTGAAATTGCCAATGCAATGCAACGCTTTGGCGCTCGGGGCGAGTACGTGAAGATCGCTGGGAACGGACCCAATGCGTTGGACTTCCACATCGCCTACTACATAGGTCGCATCTCAGCCCAGGATCCGAGTGCGTACTTCCACATCATCTCGAAGGATACCGGCTTCGACCCGCTTATCAAGCACCTGAAGGATAGGAAGACGCCTGTGATTCGGTCGAAGGCCATCGAAGAAATACCGATGCTGAAGGTCTCAAATTCAAAGGAGCCGGAAGAGAAGCTTGCTGCAATCGTTGCCAATCTTCGTCAGCGAGGTGCGTCAAAACCCCGGGCGCTGAAGACTCTCAGCAGCACAATCGGATCGCTATTTCAGAAGCAATTGCCGGAGTCAGAGTTAAGCTCTATCTTGAGTAAGCTTCAGACCAAGGGCTATGTTGTGGTGACGGGTACGAAGGTTTCATATGCTCTGCCTGAGTCAGAAGCCTAATCTAAACGTTTGGCATCCCAAGAAATCTCTCTTCATCTTCCGCAGGAGTAATTAACGTAAATGGAGTTTGGCAACCCTTTGATGGCTCGTGCCGTTGGTGTCCTCATTAAAGAGTTCGGCACGCCGTCTCGTGAAACAGTAAAGGTCATCGCATGGAACGTAAAACCCGATATGGGCATCGTGCTGCAGGTCGATCAGCCCAACCGTGAGCAAGGCGCTTTCGTTTGGACTCCATATCCGCCTGACGGTCAGCCTGTCCCGGAAATTGCACTTGAATATCCAGGCGAGGCTGGGCGTCATAGCAACACCTATCCTTCTCCGGGTTTGGGGCGTGGCTTGCCAGCGCTTAAATTGGCGGTGAAGACCGAGTCCGAGTTAGAAGACACAATTTCCTTCATCAAGGCGCTCCGCGACTCAATGCCACTGCCTGAGATCAAGTCTCATACCACTGAGCCACAAGCATCGGTCCCCGTCGATGTCTCGCGTATGCCCGCTGTGAAAGATAAGCCGGCTCGCCGAGAAGCGATCCCTCGCGTCGTTCAGCGCGAGGTTTGGCAGCGCGATGGTGGGCGATGCGTCGACTGTGGCACACGAGAGAAGCTTTGCTTTGACCACATTGTTCCGTTTTCGCGTGGTGGGAGTAATACCATTCGCAATCTTCAACTGCTTTGCGAACGGTGCAACCTCTCGAAGGGCAATCGCATTTGAATGTGGAGACCAACCCATCACACCACCCTACTTTGCGCATAAAGCTTCGCAAGGCTGGTGAGTTCAAATGTTAGCAATCATTGAATCGGTAACCAGTCGACACACTCCTTTACCGGTTTAGCGGGAAGTACGCCAGCAGTGCGGCTTTGGCTGTGTGATTTGTGGTCTTCCTAACTATGAATACGAGCACATGGAGGGCTGGCCAAACATCCTGAGCCATGTAGCGTCTGAATTGACGCTACGTTGTGACAGGCACCATCGTGAAAAGACTTCCGAACCTCTACTCATCTCTGATGTTAGGGCGGTCGATGCACCCCACACGCCAAAGACTGTGCCACCTTGAAACAAATGATCAGATCCATGCGATGTCCCCTCGGGCTCTACAGCCAAGATTCACTGAAAGTGATTTTTTCTAAGATTTCTTCACTTTAACCTTGACTAGCACGCAGCAAGCGCGCATCATTAGCTCGTTGAATGAATGTTTCTATGAAATTATCATGAAGGAAGGCATCATGGCTAAGGCCCTAAAGAACAACAGTACCACCGATAAAAAACAGCATCTCTTTCAAGAGTTCATCCGAGCTGCAGATGCTGCAATCCCAATCATTGAGTCCGTGCTCGACATGGATGGGATCTATGAACACTTTTTTGGACATGCATCAGGAGAACTGCAGGTCAAAGACTTAAAAATTGAAACTAAGTTAAAAAATTCGTTGGCTTGGGAAGCACTCTCAGCACTTTATGATTATGCAGAAGATGGCGTCATTGGGTCAGAAGCAGCAGAGGACATCGTAATTCGAGCAGCTGAAGTCATCACTTGTTTTGATGTAGAAAACGGCTACGGTGTAACCAGCTGGGATCAGGTAACAATGAAAGGTGATTCTCGCTTTGCACTCGACTCAGACTGGGATATTCCACTTGAGGGACTGGCACTACTCGCAAATGTGGATGTACGAACTGTTAGAAATGCTGTGAGCAGCGGCGAATTAGAGTCCTATAAAAGCCAAGACCCAAGCCGTCCCGGAATCTATGTGCGCCATGCAGGCTGCCGTAAATGGCTGAACTCGCGAAAGGCGTTTAAGCCGACCACAGATAACTTACCAGCAGATGACATCACACAAGTTAATACAAGCAACGAATTCGCTCAGTATCTTCAGAATAGGCGCTATACATTGAACATTGCAGCGCCATGGGAAACAACAGCTTTACTAGCTGCTGGCATCTCAATCAATGCATTGCAAGGTCTCGAGCAAGGGGTCTTCGACTTATCACTTCGAACCGTGACACCACTTGCAAACCACTACCAGTTGGAGCGCGAAGCATTCCTTGAAATGGTGATGCGTGTTTTCTATAGCGACTATTTAGAGACTCTTCGGGGCGGACTGTAATCATGAGCCGACTAAAGCTGACTCAGCATGCACAGATACGCATGCAACAACGTGCTGTGACAACCATGCAAGTCGAATTGATCCATCAGTTCGGTGAGCAGCATTATCAGAAGGGTGGCACATACGTAACTTTCATTTCAGACCGTAAATTGGCTGCACTTCGAGCTGCCGTCGACAGTCTGTACAAACAAACCTTGGTGCTTAACGAGTCAGATGTACTGATCACCGTGATGCACCAAGAGCCTAATCGTGCTAAGAGAATGACAACATGTTTAATCAACTTACTAAACAAATGGCAGCCTTAGGGGTTCTAATGATATTTATTTTGCCAGCTGCAGCGTTATTTATATTTATATCTCTAAAAATTATTGAAGCAATTTTTGAATAGCCTTAAGCATAAAACAAACACACATAAAATAACCCAAGATTAATAATTAAGATTAAAGTTAAAAATGAAATTCATCGGAAAGTCTGTAATTACACAGGGAAACCTGAACAACAATCATCTTTATCTTCGCGCATTCATCAATAAGTTCCCCAATCATCTTATTGGCGGCAAAAATAAAATTAGTGCAGCTATACATAAAGCGAAAGTTCATGCAGATGGAAATATCATTGAAACAGACATTGACGGTGAGAAAGGAATTTTTAGAGCACGTAGTTGGGTAAGAAATTTTTTAAAAAATAATCAAGCAAAACGCGGAGATCATATAGCTGTATATGAAATATTTCCAAATGAGTATTTGGTAAAAATAGTTAGTGATTAAAAATCATGAGTTTTCACTTTTTAGTTAATCCAACTAAATTATATGGAGGCATTATCGTATAGGTAAAGAAGCGACTGATACGGACAACTTTTACTAGACATCTCTTTGCTTCAAGTCTTGGTCAACCAAAATGGCTTTCGCTTAGCCGAAGGGCTCAAGCTAGAAAAATCATTAATATTTTTTTCGCAAAAGAGCTCACAACTAAAGATTCTTCAGAGACCGGGTAGTCCCCCTCATTTATAAAGGAGCCAGAAGTAGAATTATTCAGCTATGGGATAAGGCTATGTCGAGGAGTGAGGCAAGGAGATATCTAGAGAAATGGGTCCGTATCAGTTATCAATCCAGTAGCAATGGAGAGTGGGCTTCAGACCTCTATTTTCTGAGCAATAAAGGGGGGCACAGCCCCATAAGCTTCCAAAGCTTCATGGATTAAGAAAATCGAAGTTGCCTAGAGTTAGAGAAGCTATGCCACTTTGTGACAAATGATCAGGTTCATGCTACGTCCCCTCCGGCTCTACAGCCAAGTACTACTGAAACCGGTGAGACGTCGCTAGCATTTCATTCATCAAAAGTACTGTGATTTAGCAAATACGAATGACCGTATGCCAGATACATCGCTGTCATGACCCAAGCAAGAACCGCAGGTTTGTAGTTCTCATGCTGATTGATCGCTTCAATTCGCACCATGAGCCTACCTTTTTCTATCTTCGGTAATGCAGACAAACTCTGAACGTAGGTCTTTTGACTATTTATATCACGGGGACCTTTACCGGCCAAACGCTTCTTCTCTCTCAGCCAATAGCACAACTGAACCTGTGAACGATCCAATATGCTCATTACTGGTGTCAGCAAGCGTGATACATCATCTTTTGGTCCAAAGCTAAAGGTCTCAAGATCCCGAGGGCTGTAAAAGTACATAGCATCGACTAGACCCTTAGCTAAGTCACGTCGCTGATTACGTGTCTCTTTAGGCTGATCTGACACTGTGTAAATACGCTCAATTTCGGCCAAAATGGCCCCAATCGCGCTTTGAGTTCCTGAATTCACTGGCATTTGAAAAAGTTCAAACCCGTGACTTCTCTTTTTACCGGTCCCTCTGCCTTCAACCTTCATCAGCCCAACTCTTTGGTGCAAATCCACCAAGTAAGTGGCACGAAGATGCAGTGATGATAAGAAGATTGAACGATGGTTTTGGATGGGTAGCAGCTCTTGAATTGCTATTTGTTTAGCTGCCGCTGTTCTCGACAATAAAATATCTGACATACGAATCAGCAGCTTCTTGATCTCCGCCCCGTCGGTTGCCAACACTAAACTTGCCGTTTGACGAATTGGTGTTGTAATCGAGACCACAGGAATATTCATTTCCTGCACATAAAAATCCAGCTGTGTACTGATTTGCTCATCATTTGCTAAATCAAATGGCACCCCAGTAACCGCCGCCAAATAACACGACTTATCTTTTAATAAGCAGGCATAGTTTATCAGAGACATGCAACTGTATCGCAGAAGACAATAAAAATGAAAGTAATGTGCTGCTGTCGTTCGATAGCTCAAATGACCTAGAAAAGCGCTGACAGTTTTGTGCTCCAGAAAGTTCTGCGTATTTTTTCTTAACAATGCTTGGTTGATTGCAACGCACTCGTTTTCGATTTGATCGAAATATCGACTCCCTTCAATTTCAAGAAAGCTCACGAATTCCCAGTGTAAAGACAGCATAAATCGACAGGCAGAGCTATGACGAAGGCTATGAAAACTGACATCAGCTAAACCAGTCACTTCTTTTAGACTAGCTGAAATAACTGAAAACATCTTGCTCTCAGCACTTTTGATATTGAACCCCCTCGCCTCAAGGATGTTAGTATTTTTATCATACCCTGGATGACAAGTTGAAAACTGCTGCCAACTTTTGAAAAAAGGCTCATTCTTCAGGTGCTGAAGGGTTAGCTGGCGCGTAGAAGCATCTGTTTTTAAATCCCGACTTAAGTTTTTTACAAACCTAATCATTGCCTCCAATGGACCCAGGACATCGGAAAAATGAAGACCGAGCAGTTCCCATCGGCGAGCACCCAAACCAAATGCCAACTCAACTAAGTAACAAGCGACATCTGCCATTAATGGATCGGAAGACTGCAACTTCAATCTGATGCGAGATACCACCAGATCCTTTTGCTCCATCGTGATGATGTTAGCGTTAACCAGGGCTGCTGCAGAAAAACCAGCAGATGCGAACTGCTCACCTTCGGTGCGCGTCAAAAAGTCCGAAAACTTCGATACCGCATCGATGGCCTTCGAATAGCGAGTCTCATCACCGAGCATATTTTCAATCATCGACTCCCAGGTATCAGGGTTATCGATACGGTGGTCTAAGCTCGACACCATGGGGAACAATACCTGAGATAAGTTCTCAAGATGCATCATAGTTGTGCTGCTCTCAAGACCAACCACACGTAACATCCAGTCGACAAATTCTGCCAATTGGACCAATAACTTAGGCTGGCTAGTGTCACCATTAATGATGGGAGCCAACATGACCAGCGTATTTTTCTTTGCTTTTTCTTGTGGTTTTTCAGACAACGATCGGCAGATCGCTTGCACAAATCCAGGACGAACAACTTTGGGCTTTTCGAACTCACGCCGACGGAGCTCTTTAGCCTCCTCCTCGTGAATTAACATGCGTGGATCTGGCTCAAAATCAAACAATCGAGTCCAGCAACTTTCAGAGAGGGACGTACTTGAAATCTCACCGGTCATGAAATCAACAACGTGTTGTGGCATGTGATCTTGAAGCCTTAAATATCTGGTCGCCGCATTTTGAAGACCTTTAAACTTTCGCCATGTGATGTCAGCATGGATAGATAACCTGGAAGCGAGCGCCGCAATGCCTACATTGATAGTGGTGACTGAGAACTCATCGGATTTCCCCTCACTTAACCATCTAAATACAAAGGCAAGTGTGAGAGGACTTAAAAATAGACGCCGGAATTGCTGTCCACCATTTCCAATTGGGCCACACACATAGAATAGCTTTCCAAGTCGAGCCAAACGACCTGACTGAAGCTCAATGAGTGCTTGCCTTAACTCTGGAAGTGATAAGACGCCATCTCGAGTCATCAGGCAAAATACGACACTACCAAATATTTCATCTTGGCTAAATGGTTTAGCGATAGCGAGATAAATGCTGTTTAACTCATTGACAAGCGCTTGCTGAGTAAGAGCAATTTGGTGAAAACTTGCGGAGGATAAAGTAGGATCATCCAATGCTTCAGACTCAGCGCCTGCATTACTGACAAAAAGCTCATTGGCTCTAGCAAATCCACAGGCTGACAAGTAACGCCGTGCTACGGTTTGCAGTTCGATACGATGCTCATATAGCTCATCACTCTTGCCCATTATTTTAAGAATTTCCCGCAGAGCAATAACAGCACCATTTTTATTTGCTGTTGCAAGTTCTAATAACGGGAGTACACCAGTTGTCTCTGCTTTCTCGTGAGCTTCCAACACACACTGCAGCAGCCACTGTTGGGTCTCTGTTGACTCACTAAGAAATGAACTCAACCTGTTAGGCCACTGCGAAAAACGTGAAGCTAAAAGTTGCTCAAGTGACTGGGACATTGCAACAGCCTCGAACGATTGGCCAATTGAGTTCAAAACTCAAGAAGTCATTGATTTCTTTTGCTATCAAGGAAAGTTCGCTTATACGAGCTCCGGACAGCTGAGCCCAGGGCCTTCGCCCTTCTGTGGCATGTCCAATAAAGATATCCAAGTAGGGACCAAACTTGCCCATCTCATATAGTCTGGTAAAAATCAACCGTCGTAAGCCGTTAAGCGGCATGTCATAGTCGACACGAAATGCTTCGATATATCTTGAAAATGACTTCGGATGAAATGTTACCGGATGACCTTCTTCATCAAAGAGGAAAAAAAGATCAGGATGAATTTCGTGATCAGAGTGCGTCAGAAACCAAATTTTCTTCAACACAGCACGATGTTCGTCATACGCGGTTAGTTGCTCAATGACTAACTTCGGTAAGTACACAACTCTAGTTTCACTCTTTTCGACGTAATGGCAAACACCATAACGATTGAAAACCTCAAATGCATTGAGGTGAAGTGATAGTGCGTCTCTGGTACCCACCGACACAGCGAGTAGCATAATTGTCGCAAGCACAATCTGGTTATGTACTTTTTGCCACTGACCGATATCGATCGGAAAAGATGCCAATGTGTGAATCGCCGTATGAACACTCGACTCCTTTGGGCACATATGCATACCAACGAAGTCATCGGGTCGATACTTTGCTTTCGTCCAAAGCTCAGTAGGCAAACCAAGTATTTCGATCATTGCATCGTTGTACGCCTCAATCACGCACTGTCGACGCGGGGATAAATAATGAAGATTTACTCGAAGACTCATATCACTCACGTCTGTGAGTAACGCAGCGGTACACCCATGCCCCTCATGTGAAATCAGGGTTTCAGCCAACATATTTTGAATTTGACTTTTTGAGATGCAAAATTGCTTTTCTATGTCAGCTAGCTGCCTATATAGCGCTTCACCGAGTGCATCTCCATCCAAGGCATTTTGATCAATAGATTTTGAGTATTTTAAAACATCAAAGAAGTCTGGAAGTCTTATCCAGCGTTTCGTTTGCCGAGCATTTACAGAGTTAACTGGATAGACATCTGGTTGATTGAGTCGAACCCAGAGACGGCCATCCTTCAAATTCATGGCAACTGTGTAGTAAGGTGGTAGAGAGTCAACCTCTTCATCCGCTTCAATATTGATTAGCTGGTTGCTTAGCTTTTTTAGATTACGGCCCGTTGCCCAAGCCAAAGATATCAAAATTGAAGCTGCAGCCTCAACACCGTTAATTTTCATGTTCTCTTGAAGATAATCGGCTAAACCGATGCGTGCATCAAGACCGATGTATGAGATCCTCGTTGGCTGCCTTTCTGCTAAACGCCGTCGAAAGTCTGCAGCATTAATCGTCACCACATTGAGAGTGTGCTCATCCTGCTCTTGGTCTTCAAAGTCTAGCTCGTCCACTTGGTAGGGCAAAAGCTCGACTACCTCTTCGATCGCTAAATCATTATCCCGGGCAAAATCTAGGTCCTCATCTGTGGGCTCGGTGAAAAGTGGATCATCAGCGACTTCAACCTCATCACGATACTCGATTGAAATAGTTGGCAGAAATGTTGGGTAACTATCCGAATCGATAAGACTTTTATAGCCAGTCAAACCGGCTAAGCTGACTTTTTTATTAGTAGGGCATTTATCCTCTGCTTCAATTTTTACTTGCTCTTCGAGGTCGTCCTCGGTATCGGGGTCGGAATCTTTAGAAGTCTTACTATTAGGCGCAGGCCTTTCATCTAGCAGCCGAATAATTTTTTGAATGTGCGAAATTGTTGTCTGGTGCTCATATTCATCGTCACCAAACGACCTTTTATCAGCCAAAAAATTAACGATCTTTGACAAGATACTTGATAAGTCTTGTGCATTTTTATTTTTATCGGCTAACTTTATAAAATCTTCATACGGGCCACACATCTGTTGTAGCCGAACAAGACCTTGGGCAGCTGAAGCTGCTCGGGATTGAAAGGAATTTTTGTTGAGCTGCGTATATTCTTGAAGATTTTTGTGGTTTACCTTTTCAAAATATTTTGACCAGTCAACCAAAAGATTATATTTAATAGTGATGGCCAAGACCCATGCTGAGACATGGTCAAAGCCTTGTAATATGAGCGGTGCAGATCTCTTTTTAGACTTTGTAATAAGCAAAGCGGCATAAGTACCGTGGAACCACATGCCATAACCTTTCATTGGGTGTTGCATCAAACCTGCCGCTTTCTGGCTAGCCTCAACCCCACTTTTGTTAAGGTGTTCACCCAACGGCCTATTTTCTAGAGGCCACCTACTAATTTCTTCTCGGGCTGCTTTTGTCCAAGATCGCATGTCGTCGCAGGATGGGATGTCGAGAGAGCTAAATGGGACTGGGTACTCTTCAATAAGCTGTGCCAGTCGATCAATAGCGGGAATAAAGCAAACCAAATACGCCGAGGCATCTGTCAGATGAAGAAGCTTGTCGGTTAGCTCGAGGCCGCCTAGTAGTGAGCGGACTTCGTTGATGTTACTTTTTGTCATCCGCAAGCCCTCTCGATCGCTCACGACTTTTTCGTTTACGTAGTGCGGCTCTTGAGATACCCAGCGACTCAGCCTCTCTTTGTGCGATCTCACCCTTTGATAGAGCATTATTAGGGATCGATAGTTGAGATGTTTTGATGGGCTTTGATGTTTTTTTGGGCGTAGGAGCTTTTTTATCCTGAGCAGCCTTGACTGCACGACTGACCCAAATAACAGGATACAGCAGCTCGGGATTCAACCTTCTAATAAGCAAAGTCGAGTAGGAAATATCACCGGTGATGACAGGGTCTGGTTGCTTGACCAGAAGGACTGGTCGCAGAAGAACAATGTCGGAAAGATTGCCTGCAGGTTCTAACCCGCAATCAGTCTCTTGTGTGTCTTCGATCAAAAGTGATTTCAGGTAACTTCCCGTTACCAACTCGGCACCTTGGAAATCTTGAACTGGTGGGTTTTCAGTAGGCTGAACGACTGACTCTTCATCCGAGTACGTTTTTGAGGAGTCGTCACTTTTCTTAGTGCCGGCCCACAAGTCAACCAGGTGCTCGTTGGGCATTGGCAGGGATCGAAACCCTATTTTTTTGTAGGCTACTTGGGCATTCACCGTGCACCATTCGGATAGCAATCTTGTAGTGTGTTTATCTCACAATGTCACAAAAACACAAGGTAGTAGTCACAAAATACTGTGACCATGTCACACTTTTTGTGACATCACACTGACCAACACTACAATCACAAGAACACATTAAAACACATTGCAAGCATCTAGAAAATCGATAGAACTCCCACGAAGTCAGTATTTACAAGGCTTTCATGGCACTTAAGGTAGTATCAGCTAACCTATCGGTGTAGTGTGTTTTTCCTTCACACGGGGGGTCACTGGTTCGATCCCAGTATCGCCCACCATATCCTGAGAACCTCCAAGCCGCACGGCTTGGGGGTTTTGTTTTTTTGGGGGGGATGACTCCCGAGCAACGCCAGTCTGGGGCATTACACGGACGCACACACCATTGACTCCTGTAACGCCACAAGATACAGTAAATCATGATCAAAGGATTTCGACACAAAGGATTGCGTCGTTTCTACGAAGATGACAGCACATCCGGAATTCAGGCCGCGCACGCTGAGAAGCTACGGCGCATCTTGGGCTTGCTGGATGTCGCCGTGGAGCCGGAGGAACTCAACTTGCCAAGCTTCAGGCTTCATCCACTGAAAGGCAACTTGAAGGATCACTGGTCAATCACGGTAAATGGCAATTGGCGTGTCACATTCCGATTCGTCGGTGTCAATGTTGAGCTGATCGACTATCTGGACTACCACTAACTGGAGAATGACCATGATGAAGACGCCCCCACATCCCGGCCATCTGCTCCGCGTTGATGTGATTGATGAGCTGGGTTTTTCAGTCACTGAGGCGGCAGAGCGCCTTGGCATGTCCCGCGTCGCGTTGTCGCGCGTCTTGAATTGCCGAGCTGCCATCAGCCCTGATTTGGCTATTCGTCTTGAAATGGCAGGCGTCAGTACGGCTCGCGCATGGCTGGCAATGCAGAGCAACTATGATCTTGCGCAAGCCATGCAGCACTCACAGCCTGTTATTCAGCCATTTATGGCTGCATGAGCAGAAATTTCGGCATCGACTGCACGCTGTGACTGCCGGAGCAGCAAAGACAAACACAAAAAAGCCTGCGGGTTACCCAAGCCAAAACACCGCCGCTGGCATAGCGTTGAGCATCATGGCTCAGCAACAGTGGCCGAGACATTGCGCAAGTTACATAAAAGTCTTGCCAGAACCAGTTTTAGATCGCTGACTCTCATGGTAACTTCCGTCAGTCAATTACAAGAAGCAACGGAAAAATAACTCATGATCAACAATAAATTGAAGCTGCTTGCACTTTGCGCCGCACTTGCCGGCATGGCCGGTTGTTCTAGCGATACCGTCAGCGATGGCAGCTCGGCTGGCAGCAGCAGCGGCGGCAGCAGTAGCTCTAGCGGCTCCAGCAGCGGCGGCTCCAGCAGTGGCAGCAGCAGCGGTGGCAGCACGCCAGATCCTGCAGCAGCGCTGGATCCAACAGCACTTTGCGCTATTCCAACGCTAGGCCCAGCCCTTGTGGCAGGCGCTGGCTCCAGCTGTGACAGCACCGGCGGTGGCGGCTCAGGTGGCGGTAGCCCGGCCGACATGCTTGATCCAGCCGCGTTCTGCGCGATTCCAGGTATTGGTCCGCAACTGGCCAGCGCCGCTGGTGCAACTTGTGCAGACACAGGTGGTGGCGAAAGCCCGCTTCCAGTAGGCCCGGAAGGTCTGTGCGCCATCCCGACACTCGGCCCGATGCTGGCTAGCGCACTCGGTGCGACCTGCCCCGGTGGCGGTGGTGGTAGCGGCGCACCAGCCGTTCCTGAGCAGCTTGATCCGGCCCAGCTCTGTGCCATTCCAGGCATCGGCGCACCATTGGCTGAAGGCTTGGGCGCCAGCTGTGGCGGTGCCGGTGGCGGCGGTAGCGGCGTTCCTGATATTGCTGCGCTTTGCGCCGTACCGGTTCTCGGCCCGGCCATCGTAGAAGGTGCAGGCGGCACTTGCGGCGCCGGTGGTGGTGGCGCTCCTTCACTGCCGATCCCGACCGACCCTTCGGCTCTGCCAATTCCGACCGATCCGTCAGCACTGTGCGCGCTGCCGGTGCTCGGCCCGATTCTGGTGGGACTGGCGGGTTCAGGCTGCTAATACTCAAGCAGCATGTGTGAAAACGGGGAGCCTGCTGGCTCCCCGTTTTTTTTGGTCTTTGCCCTGCCCTTGCTGATGCCCACCGCCAAGAACCTAGACCGTTTTGGCGGCGGCGATCACTGAGCCCGAATACCGGCCTCAGGCAAACTGCGCAAAGCCCGAACGCCAGCGACGCTTGATCGCGGCATAGGTGCTGCGATCCTTGCTGGCGAGATGCTGCGCCATCGCCAATGCGCTCGGCAGCACTTCCGATTCGCCCACAGCGGCATCCACCACGCCGCGCTGCAAGCACTCTTCGCCACCCCAGGCAGCGGCCGTTACCGCCATTGTCCAAGCCGCTTGCGCATTCGGCAGCAACTTCACGATCTGGTCCATGATGGGCGTGAACGGCAGCTTGATGTCGACTTCCGGGAAGCAGAAGCGGCCACGATCAGCACGCATCACACGGAAATCGCCAGTGGCAGCGAGCAAGGCACCACCGGCATAGGCATGGCCGTTCATGGCCATCACCACCGGCATGGGGAAGCGCGCCATGCGCAGCAGGAAGGCGTCCAGCGTGGGCACAAAGGTATTGATCAGATACTCGGGGCCATGACTGGCAAAAATACCTTCAAGGTCGATACCATTGCTGAAGAACTTGGGGTCGGCACTGGTGATGACCAACGCCGCCGGGCCAGTCGTGGCCTCGACTGTATCTAGCGCCGCCTGCCATTCCGCCAGCGAGGCATCGTTGAAACGGTTGTCGCCCTGCGTCATGGTCAAAACCCAGACAGCGCCTTCACGGCTTAATTGCACAGCACTCATGAGTAATTCTCTTTTGCCAGATGTAATGAAAGTCGAAACAGAATCGACGCAGGCGATCACACCAGATGCGGTCTGGCATGTCTATGTGCTGCAGTGTGAAAACGGACGGCTTTATACCGGCATCAGCACCGACCCGGCCCGCCGCTTTCGTCAGCATGCCAGCGGCAAGGGTGCTCGTTTTACTCGTGCCAACCCGCCCGTGGCCATGCTCGGCAGCAGCGTTTGCTTGTCACGCAGCGATGCCTTGCAACGGGAGTACGCCCTCAAGCAGCTGTCAGCGCCTGCAAAGCGGCAAGTTGTTGCTCAGTGGGCTGCGATTTTGCCAACTCCGGCGGCAGCACCTGCTCCAGATAGCCAATCACCGCCGTCGCCGCCTGCTGCATGATGTCTGGCGTGATTTCGCCCTGCCGGTAGTAGCCGTACTTCATCAACGAAAACGCCAGTTCGGTGACGATGGTACCGACATCTGGCGTTGTGGTTAGGGTTACAGCAGGCTCCGCTGCACCATAAATCACACGCAACTCGTCGCCAATATTCTCGATGGTGACTTCTTGCGCCAAGTAGGTTTCGCGACTCATGGGCCAGCCCAGAATCAGAATGCCAGCTACCGGATTCTGGTTGTAATAGTGCGATGACGCCTGCACCAGAATGCCGGTGATCTGGCGCCAATGAAAACCCGCGAGACGCGAGCCACCGAGCTTGACCTCTTGCGCTACCTTACCCAGATGACGCTCGGCAATTGCAGCAAAGAGCTGATGCTTGTTGGCGTAGAACTGATAAAGACTGGCGCGCGGCACACCGGACGCTTCAGCAATATCTGGAATGGAGACTTCTTCCGGGTTTCCGTTCAGCAAAAGTTGTTCGGCAGTTTGCAAGGCGCGGGCAACGCGCTCTTGTGTTCTCGCTTGCGCGGGTTTGCGAAGACGGGGGATAGCTTCCATGATGAACCTGTGCACGATTTGTACACCGATGGTGACGCAGCAAAAGCCGCTTGGCTAGTGCTAATGTGACCTTGCTGCTGCACTCAATATCAGGGCAGACGCACTACCACGGCACAGGCTCGTTGGCCCAATCGAAAAATCCACCGCTGTCGGCCGGGCCTCTGGCCGCTATCACGGCCAGCAAGTCACGCGCCACCCGCTCGGCTGAAAACAGCTTATCGGGTGCTACATGCGCACTGAAGGGCTTGGACAATTCCGTATCGGTGGTCCCTGGATGCAATATTAAGACGGTAGCCAGCGGATGTGTACGGCTCAACTCGATCGCCCAGGTTTTCAACAGCTGGTTTTGTGCCGCCTTGGCCGCGCGATAGCTGTACCAGCCGCCAAGCTGATTATCGCCAATCGAGCCCACGCGGGCCGACAACGATGCAAAGACAAAAGGCTGCTGCCGCGAAAACAGCGGCTGCAAGGCTTGCGCCAGCAGAATGGGTGCCCAGGCATTGACCGCGAAGCTGCGCGCCAGCGTATCGGCGCGCAGTTGCGACAGCGCCTTTTCAGGGCGCAAGGCCGGCACACCCTCGCCTCCGGCCGCCTCATGCAACACCCCGACGGTATTGATAACTGTGTCTAAACTTGGCGTAACTTGCCTGACTTGCTGAGCCAGCGCGCTGATCGAGTGCGGATCGGCAACATCCACCATGACGATGGCAAGGCGATCGGGATAGCCGCGCCGCAAGGCTTGTAGTGCGGTGGCTTGATCGGGGTTACGGCATGCTGCCATCACCACAAGTGCAGCATCCGACTGACTCAGCAAGGTCTCGACGATTGCCAGCCCGATACCGCGCGACGCACCCACCACCAGCACATGCGGCATAGATCAATCCTTGTCGATAGCGGGCGCACCGGCACCCGTGCGCACGAACGCCAGCAAACCACCGGCAATGGCCAAGTTCTTCATGAGCAAGATCTGATTCATCTGATCAGCGCCACCATGAAAAATGAACCCGGCGATGACACTGAAGCCCGCCAGCAAGCCAGCAACCAGGCGCGTTTGCAGGCCTATCAGCAAGGCAATACCACCACCCAGCTCCAGCGCAATCACCAGCGGCAGGAATGCACCAGGCACCTGCATGGCCTCCATGTACGACTGCGTGCCGGCATAGCCAATCAGCTTGCTGTAACCAGCGCCGATGAAAATCATGGCCATCAGCGCACGCGCCGTAACCGCGAGCAAGGCATTGAGCTGTGGCTGGGCCACGAGAGTATTGATGGTCTGCTTGATGGAAAACATGGGGTAACTCCGTAGTTGACAGTGATCACAGCGTAACCGGTGCGACGGCACTTGCCGAGTAGGCTGAATGGGAATTACTGTTGCACCCAATGCAACAATAGCAGCCAAATCCCATGATGAATCTCAACGATCTCACTGTCTTTGCCCGCGTTGTGGAGGATGGCAGCTTCACGGCCGCCGCCGAACGCCTGGATCTGCCGAAATCCACCCTGAGCCGCACGCTGACCCGGCTGGAAGCCCACCTCGGCGTGCGTCTGCTGCAACGAACCACTCGTAGCTTGCACCTGACCGATGCCGGTCGCCAATTCTACGAACGCGTACAGAAAAACTTGGCCGATCTGGCCGATGCCGAGCGCGCCCTCAGCGACTTTCAGGCCAGCCCGCGCGGGCATTTGCGTATCACCATGCCGGTCGAGCTGGGCATGCGCTTCATGGGCACGGTGGTGGCGGAGTTCATGCAGCGCTATCCCGAGGTGAGTCTGGAGGCTGACTTGTCGGGGCGCATGGTGGATCTGGTGGAGGAAGGCGTGGATCTGGGCTTGCGCATTGGCGCTTTCAACGACGCCAACCTGATCGGGCGCAGGCTGGGTCAGCTCAATGGCCGTTTCTTTGCCAGTCCGGCCTATGTGCAGCAGCACGGTATGCCGCTGAGCACCAGCGAGCTGGAGCAGCATGAGTTCGTGCTGTTTCGACAGCCGCGCGAAAACCACATCAACATTGATTCGCTCGGCAAGGCAAAGCACAGAGCTACCGTGCCGGTCAGGCTGCGCGGCCGGCTCAGTGCGAACAATGCGCATTTGCAGATGGATGCCGTGATTGCCGGCCTAGGCATGGGCTTGCTGCCCGGTTTTGTCACCGATCAGGCGGTGGCCGCTGGTCAGCTGGTGCCAGTATTACCAGAGGCTCGCGTGCGCATGGGGGATTTATGGGCGATGACGCCCAGCCGAGCGCACATGTCGTCGGCGTTGAGGGCGTTTCTCGATTTTCTGGCGGAGCGAGTCAGTCAGCATCCGTGGTTTACGGATTGAGGCTTAAGGATTAAGCCTCCCGCCCCACGGCAGGAGGCTATGCAGTAATCAGCCCTTGAAGCCGATGCTGCGCGCCGAGATGAAGTTAACGATGAAGCGCGGCGACAGGCGCACGCTGAACGCCATGACCTTCATCAGCCAGCGATGCAGCGAGATGCCGCGCTTGGCCTTCAGCGAGGCGTAGGCGTAGTCCGCCAGCTTGTCTAGCGAGGAAATCATCGGCCATTTGAAGGCAGCCGCGCCTTCGGCATTCGCCGCCGACGCGAAGCCAGTGTCGGTCGGGCCTGGGCAAAGCGTGGTGACGGTTACATTTTTGCTGCGCAATTCGTAGTTCAGTGCGTCCGAGAAGCTCAGCACATAGGCCTTGGAGGCGTAGTACACGGCAGCGCCCGGCCCCGGCATGAAGGCGGCAATGGAGGCGACATTGAGAATCTGACCACCGCCCTGCGCCGCCATGCGCCGCGCAAAAGCGTGTGCCAAGGATGTCAGCGTGGCGATATTAAGCTGCACCATCTGATTCAGGCGCTTGATGTCGGCATCGATGAAAGTGCCGAATTCGCCGAAACCGGCGTTGTTGATGAGCATATCCACGCGGCGATCACCGAGCTTGGTCACCAGCTCGACCGCAGCGCCCTCGTAGCCCAGATCCTGACCGATGACATCGGCCTTGATGCCGTGACGCTGGCTGAGGTCATTGGCGATGGCCTGCAGCTTGTCGACACTGCGCGCGACCAGAATCACATCGTGACCATCTGCCGCCAAGCGCTTGGCCAGCTCCAGTCCGATACCGTTTGATGCCCCTGTGATCAATGCTGTGCTCATGGCGCCAGTCTCCTCAATTTATTAAGTTATCAATGGCTTCCTGCCACTGTTGAGCAGCTTTATGCCATGAATTTTGCTTGCCCTCAAAACTGGAACTATCGTACTAAAACAGCCCATCAGCCACAATGACCGTTCGTCGGAAGCAGGGGTTTTGCACTGGATTTTTACGCCGCATTGAAAATAGCCCTCGCTTTTCATCTCCGACATCCGTATAGTTCGCCCCGCTGCAGACGCAGCCCTTTTGTTGCCCGCCTATTATGTGCTGTCCCGGTTCTTACACCGGCTCGCAGCCTGCTCTGGTCTGGTTGGCGACGATAAATCCGTCAGCCACCGCCGTATCCCGTCGGTTTGCTGTTTACCCATACTCACCGCGGGTTACCCGCGAGGATCAGTCCTGTGTCTTTGACTTTTACAGACCTGGCGTTGCACGACGCCCTTTTGGCCGCCCTTAACGAAGCCGGCTACACCGAACCCACGCCAATTCAGGCGCAAGCAATCCCCATCGCCATGAGCGGCCGCGATCTGATGGCCTCGGCCCAGACCGGTACCGGCAAGACCGCAGCCTTCCTGCTGCCCGGTCTGCACCGCCTGACCATGACGCCAGGCGGCAAGGGCAAGGGCCCGCGCATTCTGGTGCTGACCCCGACGCGTGAACTCGCTCGCCAGGTCGAAGCCGCTGCCATGGTTTACGGCAAGCGCCTGAAAACCCGTACCGTCAGCATCCTCGGCGGCATGAACTACCAGCAACAGCAGAAAGCGCTGATGCGTCCGATTGATGTGATGGTCGCCACACCGGGCCGTCTGCTCGATCTGATGAACCGTGGCCAGATCACGCTCGATCGCGTTGAACTGCTGATCCTCGACGAAGCCGACCGCATGCTCGACCTCGGCTTCATCGACGATGTTGAACTGATCGCTGAAAAGGCTCCGGCAGAACGCCAGACCCTGCTGTTCTCGGCCACGCTGGAAGACCGCATTGCCACTTTGGCAGCGCGTGTGATGCGTAACCCGGAGCGCCTGCAGATCAGCTCGCAGCAAGCCAAGCATGAAAACATCACGCAGGGTCTGTATTTCTGCGACGACATGGAACACAAGAAGGCCATCCTGCTCAAGCTGCTGGCTGACCCGGCTGTTAACCAGTCCGTGGTGTTCACCGCGACGCGTCGTGACGCTGAAGTGCTGTCGATCGAACTGGCCAACTTTGGTCTGTCCACCGCTGCCCTGCACGGCGACATGAAGCAGCCGGCGCGTAACCGCACCCTGCGTGATCTGAAGAACGGCATGGTCAAGTGCCTGGTTGCTACCGATGTTGCTGCGCGCGGCATCGATGTGGTCGGCATCAGCCATGTGTTCAACTTCGACCTGCCGATGGTGCTGGAAGATTATGTTCACCGCATCGGTCGTACCGGTCGAGCTGGCCGTACCGGCACCGCCGTGAGCCTGGTCAACCGTCGCGATCGCGGCAAGTTGCAGCGTCTCGCCGCCTACACCGGCAACGCCATTCCTGAGCTGACAATTGTTGGCATGGAACCGCGTCCGGCACCGAAGTATCGTGACAATGGCGGCGCTCCGCGTCCAGCCTATGGCGCTCGTCGCGACAGCGGCAGCAACAACGGCGGCCGTCCGGCCTATGGCGATCGCCCGGCTTATGGTGACCGTCCTGCCCGTACCGACAGCCGTCCGGCCTACGGTGATCGTCCTGCTTATGGCGACCGTCCGGCACGCACTGACAGCCGTCCGAGCTACGGCGACCGCCCGGCTTATGGCGACCGTCCTGCCCGTACCGACAGCCGCCCGAGCTATGGCGACCGCCCTGCTTATGGTGATCGTCCGGCCCGCACAGACAGCCGCCCGAGCTACGGCGACCGTCCGGCCTATGGTGATCGTCCGGCCTATGGTGACCGCCCGGCCCGTACCGACAGCCGTCCGGCCTACGCCGCACGCCCGGTGGTGGTTGATGGTGAATTGAGCGGCAACATTGCCGGCGCCGCAACGCACGAACGCTCAGCGTTTGATCGTCAGGCTCTGCGTGGCGACCGTCCGACACACCGTAGCGCTGCTCCGCGCCCACAGGGTGATCGTCCGTCGTATGGCGATCGTCCTGCCTATGGCGACCGTCCGGCCCGTTCGGCTGCCCCGCGTCCGCAGGGTGACCGTCCGAGCTACGGCGATCGTAGCGGCGGCGACCGTCCGTCCTATGGCGACCGCCCGGCGCGTCCGGCCCGTGCTGAAGGCTTCAGCGCAGACCGCCAGCGACCTCAAGCTCGTGTATTCCGAGCTCCAGATAGCCAAGCAGGCGCTGCATCGACGGCAAGGTTCGACGACAAGCAGTAAGCCCGAACTCTAGGTGATCAACATAACTCGTCAGGGTTATGTTGAGCGCGACTTGATCGACCGGTATCGATACCGGGTATTGGCCGGTCATGCGCGCGCCATTCCAGAACAACGGCTCTTTCGGGCCGGGCACATTGGAAATGATCACATTGAAGGCTCGCAGACGGGGCGCCAGCCCGGTCAGCAGATGTAATCCCGCCGGCGCCATCATCAGCGCCGTGTAGTTCAACAGCTCCGCCGAACTCATGCTCTTGTAGCGCGTCTTCGCTTCTTGCACAGAAGCCCTGACGCGCTCCAGGCGCAGCGTCGGGTCTGCCACTTCCGTTCCCAGGTTGGCCAAGATCATCGCGATCTGGTTACCCGTCTCGCTATCATCCGTACGCAACGACACCGGCACCATGGCAATCAAGGGTTTGTCTGGCAATGCCTGCTGGCTGATCAAGTAGTTGCGCAGCGCGCTGCCGCATACCGCCAACACCACATCATTCAATGTGCAACCAAAGGCTTTGCCAATGGCCTTGAAGCGCGCCATCGGGTAACTCTGCGCGGCGAATCGGCGCGAGCCGGTAATGTCACTGTTGATGATGCTGGCCGGGGCGTTCATGAACGGCACAAAGTTAGGATCGCGCTGCGACTTGCGCGCCACCTTGGACATTTCCTTAAGCACGGCCGGCATGGTTGCCATCTGCTTGCTGAAGCCGGAAGTCATGCGTACCGCGCCGGTGGCCACATCGATGGGATTGGGCAGGCCGGCAGGCTTGCGGCGCGGCGGCATCGCCCAGATTGGCGGCAGGTCGCGCGCGTCGAGGTCGGTGGACAAGGCACGGCTGCCCATGCGCATGGCCGAAATGCCATCAAACAGGCTGTGGTGAACCTTGGTGTAGAGCGCGAAACGACGGCCCTGAACGCCCTCGATCAGATGCACTTCCCAGAGCGGGCGCTGGCGATCCATGAGGTTGCTGTGCGCGGCCGACACATACGACAGCAGCTCACGAATACGGCCCGGCTTCGGCAGGGCACGGTGGCGGAAGTGATGTTCGAGGTCGAACTGTTTGTCTGTTTCCCAGAAATACTGGCCAAAACGGCGCACGAGGCGCTTGTTGAAGGGATGCTGCGGCTCGGTAAAGGTGCGCAGATGTTCGACCAGATCGCGGATATAGCGCGGGCCGGCATCTTCGGGAAAGTTGAAAAGTTGCAAGCCGGCCACATGCATGGGCTGCTGGCGTTTTTCCATCCATAGAAATAGCTGATCGGCAGGTGAAAGCGGGGTCATGAGTTGCCATCCGTCTTGTTGGGTGAAACAGGTTCAGCACACTCCATGCCAAGAGCCGTGCCAAAAGCTGTTTCAAAAAGTTAGCCCAAGACTACCCCGCCGTCTTTAATTTGTCAGCGACTTGTCCACTCACCCGCCGACCAGATAATGTTGGCAAGCACATTATTGACGCTCAAGCCGGCGAGATTGAGCTGTTGCGGGCTGAACTCGCCAAGATCAACAAAGTAGGGACCTTGCGAGATGCCTTGCGGCACATCCGACAAAACGGCGGCATAAACCGGCAGCGACCGCTGGCCCGTGGCGCTCTGCGCCTGCATGACCAGGTCGGTGATGCGCAAGGTGGCTGGCGTGAAGTCCACCGGACGAAGCTGCCAGTTGCCGCCACTCAGGGAGATTTTCAGCCAGCGACTGCGCTCCGGGGCACTCTCAGCGGCAGCATCGCCGGGCTCCGAGGCCGTGGCGCTGGCCACACGCGCACTGCCCGCCCCGCGATAGCTCAGCTCGGCGAGGTAACCACGATCCGAACTCCACTCCTTGGCGCAGTACGACATAAGATCGCCAAACTGCGGCTGACCATCGCTGGCCAGGCGCTGGCTGGAGAAATAGAAATTGCGCGCCGAATCGTAACCGGCACCGCCGCCGAGACGGCCATCAGCATAAAGCCGAGGATCGGTGTCTGTAGGGCCGCCGCAAGCAGCATGATTCAGATTGAGCAGATGACCATATTCATGCGCGACAGTGAGGGCACGAAAGTCCAGCCAGTGTGTGTTGTTGTAAGGGGAGACGACCGAGAAGGCGTCTGTTGCACTGACCGATTGGGTAAGCATGGTGACGCCGCCCACATAGGCCAGACCAACAATCGAGCCATTGCTGGCCGCTGAGCGGAATGTGAGGTTGTTGGGAAACACGCCCAAACATTTGGGTGCCGTGCGCGCACTGTTTTGCGAACCGTTGCGACGAGCACATTCGTCGTCCAGCTCGGCCAGCACCGCCTGCATGGTGATAAACGATTCCTGACCTGTGGCAAACAAGCCAAGAACAGACTGATTCAGCGACGGCGGCGCAAAAGCGGGCTCTGCCTGCAAATTGAAACGGGTAATCGGGTGCAGACGCATCATGAGCGCGGCCAGATCGTCTGTGTTGGAAACAAAGCCGTTCTGGCCCCGGTAAGTCACCGGAATGACCCGGACCGTTTCCATTAAGGCCGGTTGCACCGGCAAGTCATAGACGCGATAGGTATTGTCTGCCTCGCTCACCGTACGCCCACGGGCATCGTCGAAAACAATGGATAGCGATACATCAGGCTGGATCAGCGTGGCCGGAATGTTTGCCGAAAAAGCCGACGACAAAGTTTGCGGATCACGCACCGTTGGCACACTGGCCGGCCCGGCCAAGTTAATGCGTGTGCAACTGTTGGCGGTGGCAGAAGACACCAGCAGATAGGCCGTGCTCGGCGCCGCAGACGCGACATTGGCCAACAGATCAACGCGCACCAACACAGGCTTGCCAGCAATCAGTCGCGTGTTGTTGCTGTCTGCACTCAGCTCGACCGTCTGCACCCAGCTGACCCGGTCAATGCGCAGATTATCGGCACGGGCCGAGCCGAGTGTTTGGCTGAAACTGCAACGAGCACTGACCTGACGCGAGCGACCATCGCTGGCCGTGGTGGTGCTCGGCATCAGTGCACCTTGATTGCCCGCAGACGAGCCGCCACCGCCGCCACAGGCGACCAGCGACAGGCTCAAGATCAGGCCTAGCAGACGCATGCGCATGAATCACTCCAGTTTGCTGCACCAGCAAGTGGCCTGATTCTGGCATGAATGCAAAATTCACCAACAGGTGTACACCGCGTTTAATTTGTAACGCCGGTGCTCGCAGACCAGGTACTAATGACCGTGCCAGCCTGACGAATCTGCAACTGATTCACCTGCAACGCGCCCAGATTGACAAAATACGGCCCCTTGGTCAGCTCGGGATTATCCGACAAGACGGCGGAATACAGGGGCAGATTGACCGCGCCTTGATCGCTGCTCGCCACAACATCCAGCGTGCTGAGCTTCAGTGTGGCCGGGGCAAACGACACCGGGCGTACCTGCCAGATGCCGTCACGCAGGCTGAGCTTGAGCCACTGCTCCGCTGCCTCACTGGTGCGCGCGCTGACATTGCTGCTGGCACTGCGATAGTTCAGTGCCGCCAGATAGCCCCGGTCAGACGCCCATTCCTTGCCGCAATACGACATGAGATCGGCAAACTGGGGCTGATTGTTGCTGTCTAGGCGTGTGCTGGAGAAGTAGGTATCGCGGACCTCGTCCCAGCCTGCGCCGGCATTCAGGCGACCATCGTTGTAGAGGCGCTGATCAATACCAGCAGCACCGCCACACGCCCCGTGGTCGAGGTTGAGCAGATGCCCGTACTCATGTGCCAGCGTCAGTGCGCGATAGTTCATCCAGTGCCGATTGGCATAGGGGCTGATCACGGAGTTGTCGTCGGTATTGAGCACCTGCTGGGTGATCATGGCAATGCCGCCGACATAGGCCAGCCCGACAATCTGACCGCTGCCAGAGGTGGGGCTGAAGCTGATGGTGTCTGGGAAGAAGGCCAGGCATTTCGGGGCGGTGCGGGCATTGCGCTGGCTGCCGTTGAGCTGGGCACAGTAATTGTCGACTTCATCGAGCACATCGGTCATGCGAGACAGCGAAGCCAGACCCGTTGAGAGCAGATTGCTCAGCGTGATGGCGGTAATGCTCAGCGGCGGCGTGGTAATAAAGTTGACGCTGCTGATCGGATGCAGGCGGGTCAGCACCGAGGCCAGATTGGCTGTATTGACCGACGCTGTGTTGCCGAGAATGGTCAGCGGAATAAGGCGAATGGTTTCGGTCTGCGCAGTGGCCACCGAGGGCAGATAGTAGCGGTAGGTTGCGTCAGCTTCCGTGGCGGCGCGGCCAGCCGTGTCATCAAACACAATAGACATGCCCATGCCGGGCTTGATCTTGTCGGCCGGGATCGTGGCCACAAAGGCATTGGCCAGCGTTTCCACATTCATGCTGGTGGGCACGGAATTCGGGCCAGAGAGTGTGTAGCGCGTGCAGGTACTGGTGGCCGGATCATAAATTCTGACTTCACGCACGGCGGGCGTGGCACGGGCAGCATTGGCTAGCAGATCCACGCGCAGTTTCACGGCCTTGGCACCGGCCAGGCGGGTATCGGATTGCGCGGGGTCCAGCGCCACGGTTTGCAGCCAGCGCACCTGCTCAATGCGCAGGCCATCGTTACGAGTAGCGGCAATGGTCTGCGTGAACGGACAGCTGGTGTTGACGGTGCGCGCACTGCCGTCTGACGCCATGGTCATGGACACAGGCACCGAGCCGCCGCCCGCACTGGTGTTGGTGGGCGTGTTGGTGCCGCCGCCGGAACCACTGCCACCGCCCCCACCACCACCGCAAGCAGCCAGCAGAACGGCGGCGAAAGCGGTTATGGCAAGGTGTCGTGCTCGAATTCGATTCGGTGTCTGTTGTGCTGCGCAGATCATTTTCTGTGTCCCTCCGAAGGTCTGAATCAACTATCGGAGATCAACGGCCGGGCGTGGGTCAGCAAAATGCAGCAAGTTGTTGATAACTTGAGGGAAGCTACAGCGCTTTTGTAACTACTGTTTCCGGCAGGTCAACGGTGTAAGCCGAGGTAACCAATCACCCAGCCAGGCCGTGATCAGGGCGACGCTGTTGTGCAGCGGATGCTCATCTTCCGTAACCAGCAGCGAGCTTTGCCAATCACGAGCGGCGCGTTCGGAGTTGGCCAGCGGCACCACGCTGTCGTGGCGGCCATGAATCAGGCGTACGGCATCGCCACGCAAGGGCTGATCGGGGCGGTCTAGCGGATAGCCCGGCAGATCGAAAGCCGGACAGAGCAGAAAGAGGCCAAGCAGCTGGCAGTCGGGTCTGGATGCCGCCAGTTCGGCAGCGGCCTGGGCAGCCACGAAACCACCCAGACTGGAGCCGACAAAGGCCAGCGGCTCGTGCGCCGGCAGCAAGGGCAACAGGTGCTTCAGGCGTAGTGCCGGGTCACGCATGCCGCGAAAATCCGGAGCCTCCGAGCGCCAACCCTGCTGATGCGCCACCTCACGCATAGCCTGGATCTTCAGACCGTCCGGACCACTCTCCAGGCCATGCAAAAAGAACACAACAGCCACGATTTACCTCTCCTTTATATGCAGCGACTCAGAAGTGCTTGCCCTTGAGCACATTGGCCAGCACGGTCTGCTCCAGCGTCGGCTTCTCGCCGGTGCGCCGGCCTTTGGACGCGGTGGACGACGGAAAGGCGCGGAAGGTGCGATTCAGCACGGTGTCGTTCAGGCGCGGCCAGAGTGCATACGACAATTGTGCCGCTGTGCCCAGCGCCGTCGCCACCGATTTCGGGCGGCTCAGGATAGCCTTCAGCACGGTATCCGCCGCGTGCTCCGGGCTCCACGCCGGCGCATAATCGTAGACCTTGGTGGGCGCGATCATGGGCGTGCGCACCAGCGGCATGTAGATGGCCGTGACCTCGATGTTCTTGTGCTTGACCTCGGCAGACAGGCAGCGCCCGTAGGCATCGAGCGCGGCCTTGCTGGCCACATAGGCCGAGAAGCGCGCGGCATTGGTGAGCACGCCGATCGAGCTGATGTTGACGATGTGGCCGCTGCGCTGCGCGGTCATGCTCGGCAGCAGATTCATGATCATGCGAATCGCGCCGAAGTAGTTCAGCTGCATGGTGCGCTCGAAATCGTGGAAGCGGTCGTACGACTCGACCACGGCGCGACGGATCGAGCGGCCGGCGTTATTGACCAGCACATCAACATGCCCGAAATCGGCCAGCACCAGTGCCGCACACTCGTCGATAGCTTCCATGTCGTTGAGATCGCAAGGGTAAACATGCGCCTCGCCACCAGCCATCTCGATGATGCGCTTGGTCTCGATGAGTTTGTCGCGGTTGCGCGCCACCAGCACCACACGCGCACCGGATGCGCCGAGCTTCTTGGCCACATGAAAGCCGATGCCCGACGACGCGCCGGTGACCATGACGACCTTGCCGGTGAGGTCGCGCACGGCGCGCTTGCTGACCTTGGCGTGGATGTCTAGGTACAGCTCCCAGTACTGCCAGAGCTTGTCGGCGTAATCGCGCAAGTCTGGGCACTCGATGCCGCTGCCGGCGAGCGCGGCGCGGGCCTGGCTGTCGTCGAACAGGGTTTGCGTGAAAGCGGCGGTCATCGCGGACGGCGGTGCGCCGAACAGGCGCTCGAACATCTTGTCGAAGGCCGGTACGACCTTGCTGAGGCCGCCGGTGACGCGGCGCATCGGCGTGTGCAGCGCCTTGATGCTCAGGCTGCGTGCCATGTCCGGGCCATGCGCCGCTTCCAGCAGCGTCTGCATGAGCTCGCCCACGGTCGGGGCCGGCGACTGAATCAGGAAAAAGGCTTTGCCGTCGAGCGCCGGCTCAGGCTTGTGCGCGATGTGATCCATCGCCGCCGCCACATAATCCACCGGCACCAGCGTCACACGGCCGCCCTGAATGCCCAGCAGCGGCAGCCATTTCGGCACGGCGTAGCTGAGCTTCTGGATGGTCTTGAAGAAGTAATAGGGGCCGTCGATCTTGTCCATCTCGCCGGTACGCGAATCGCCCACCACCGCCCCCGGCCGGTACACGCGAAACGGCACCTTGGCCTCATCGCGCACGATTTTCTCGGACTGGAACTTGGTGCGGTAATACGGGTGATGCAGCGGCTGGCCTTCGTCGAACATGTCATCGCCAAAACGGCCGACGAAGTCTTCGCCGGCTACAGCGATGGACGAAACATGATGCAGCCTGACGCTTTTGCCCACTGCATTGGCGCCGAGCGCATTGGCAAACGCCACGACATGGCGCGTGCCTTCGTTGTTGACGAGATCGGCGGTGGCGTTGTCCATCGCCATGTCGTAGACGGCGGCGAGATGGAACACATGGTCGATGTGCCCGCGCAGGCGCGCCAGATCAGTGCTTGAGACCAGGCCCGGCACGGTGATGTCGCCGCTGACCAGATGCAGGCGGCGCGACTGCTCGCCGTAGCGCTCGCAGAGGCTGACAAACTTGGCCTCGGAGCCGGCGCGCACCAGCACATGCACCTCGGCCTCGGGCCGCGCCAGCAGCCGCTCCAACAGGAATTTGCCAATAAAGCCGGTGGCCCCGGTCACAAAGTAGTTCATCGCTCGCACCCTCAATCACGGATTTGTCCGAGTATTGTGCAAGCAGGCATCCGGCAGACAGCCCGAGACAGGCCATTCACCTGTCATTTCAGGCCATTACGGGTAGAGCAGCTCGCCCATGCCCATCTTGATGACATGGCCGCCGATGCGGCAGCGCACTTCCCGCCCCGGCCGCTTATCGAACTCGGCATGCAGGATGCTCTTGCGCGTGGTCTGGCTGCCGCGATCAATCGAGAAAGTGTGCGTGCCCGGCGTCGTTTCCGCCTGCTCGGCAAGATAAGCGATGAACTCCGGCATCACGCTGCCAATCGGCGGCAGCGCACCACGGCCCAGCTCGAAGTTGAGCAGACGACCGTGAAATTGCGTTTGCCCGGTAATGCTGCCGGGCGCAAACAGGAACAGCTGCGGCGTGTAGACATGGCCTGCCAGATCGGCCCAGCGCTCAGCATTGAGGCTGGCACTGAGCACATGCTCCGGACGCGTGAACGGAATGATCAGCACCGGATGATCCACGCTGACCACCATCGGCTTGTACTTGCTGAACGAAATGTGGCGCTCATCGGTGTTGAGCATGGCCGCCAGCTGCGGAACGCTGGGCGTATAGCGGTCGATGGTCGGGTTCAGCGTGCGCGAAAACTGGATGGCACCGGGGCCATCCTCGGCGTTGTCGATGAAGCTATCGATGACCTGCTTCTGCTGCGTGAACGACAGCGTGCTGTACTTGCCCTCATCCGTCACCAGCCCTTTTTCGTAGGCTATGTAAGACGCGGCAAGGATGGTGTGCGCACCGAACAGGCAGCGACCCTTGCTGTTGAACACACTGGCGGGGTCACCCTTGGATGCGGCATCGATAAACACCGTTTCGGTCTGCTGGAACTCGCTGGCCAGCGCCTGCTTTTGCGCATCCGACAAGGCATGGCCATTGAGCGAGACCACCGGCACCTGCACGCCTTGAAACGGCGAATCGGCAAAGACATCGAGCAGGGAGTATGCGAGCGCCATGATGAGCATCCTGGGTTATTGAGCGGGGCCGACACAGGTGGACGGCTTTGCTCGAATGTAGCAGCCCTGGTCGTGGCAGGGAAACCATGACCGGGGCCGCTTATCTGCAATCCGCCTGCAAGTTACTCAGTCAGATCGCCCCACCCGCCACTGCAGCGGCACCGGTGCCGGCTGGCCCTGCGCCGTAACGCGCAGCTTCGTGCTGCCGAACGATGGCCAGATCATGCTCGGCTCACTCTTGTCGCCCACGCCCGGCTTACTGTAGTCGCAGACGCCCTGCGGGAAGATCTTTTGCAGCTCGGCCAGCTGCTCGACACTCGGCGGGCTAGCGTAGTCGCTGGCCGATACCGGCTTGAGCTGGCACTTGATGACATCGTCGGTCATGGGCATGCCGGCGACCATGCGCGGCGTGCTGGTAACGCGCAGAGCTGTCTGGCACGGGCCGGTATTGCTGGCGAAATCTTCGGGCACGGCCACGCGCAACGGCACGCTCACCGGCTGCATCACGCCCGGCAAGATCGGCACCGCGAAGAAGCCCAGCGGCCCTTGCAGACCGGCCGGGAAGTCCAAGCGCCCACCGATGGTGCCAATCACGCAGCTGTCTTGCGCTTCCGTGGGCTTGGCGGCCTGAATGGCTGCGATGCGGGCAGCACGATCATTGGCCGGCAGTGTGGCTTCGCTGATGCGCAGAGCATCCAGCCACTGCGCCATGACCGGATAGGCGTCCGGCTGCGTGACCACGCCGCGCCAAATCGCCTGCGTGGCTATCTGGCCGCTGAATTTCTCCAGACGGGCACGAATCACGAAGGGACGCACCGCTTCGTGGATGTTCAGCAGGGGGATCAGGTCGAGATACGGCGCCACATCCAGCACTGGCGTTTCGGCGATAGCACCACGCCCCACGATGCCGCCCACGCGGTAGATGTGCGCGGCCAGCTCGGCCGGCATGCTGTGGCGCTCGGCAATGAAGTCGCCATCGTCATCAAGGCCGCCAATATTGGCGTTCAGGTCAGCAAACTCCTCGAAGCTGATGGCGCCTTCGTTGAAGGCCTTGAGACCGTATTGAATGCCGACATTGTCCAGCGGCTGCTGGGCACGGTCTGATGCATCGCGGCCAAGCAGGTTGACATTGCCTTCCTGGATCGAGCAGCGCACGCCCTTGGGATTCTTCAGCTTGTCGTAACGCTGGGCCTCAGGGATGCCGCCGGGGCAGTTGAACGGCTTCACATTGCCGAAGAAAGTGCTGTCCCAGCTGGCGCAGATGCTGGTGTCGCTAAAACCACCGGCGCCCTGCCCGGAAGGATCACGCACGCCCGGCAAGTGGCCGTCCACCGCTGCACGCTTGAGGTCGTTCCAGTCCAGCGAACTGTTTTTGTAGTAATTGATGAGCTGGCCGCAGTCGGTCACGGTCATGGCCGTGGTCAGGATGTCGGAGAAGGTCGCGCTCGGCATGGCGGCGTCCAGCAGGCCGGGGGCATTGTTGATGGCGTTGTACTGCTGCAGCGCCGCGCCTGAGCCGTTGGTGCCAACCATAAAGTCAATCGGGCCGTACTGCTCGATGACATGCTCGCGCACCATGCTCGTGGTTTCCATGCTGACGAGCTGGTTGCAGTGGTTGCCGAAGGCGGCCAGCGTGGAATGCAGCACCACATCGCCCTGGCCGAGGCGGTCGGTGCCACCGGCGAAGTTGATGAGAATGCTGTCCGTGGAAATTTCCGAGGGCACGCCGCCCAGCACAAAGGCAGGTGAGTTCACGCCCTGGCGAAAGCCGACGCCGCAGGACTCGCCAAAGACCTGCAGAACACGATGATTCCAGTTCGCGGCATCGAAGGGTTTGCCCTCGCCGCGCGCCGCCGGGTCATCAAGCACGGCAATACGAACGATGCCGCGATTGATCGTGGATGATTCCACGCGCACCACAAACGGCACGGCGCGACCATCGCTGAGCTGCGTCTGCGAGGTGTCTTGCGGGTATGCGGCATAGGGGTCGGCCAGTTCGTGGAAACCCTGATCCAGCCGCGAGCGATAGAACCACTGGTAGGTCGTGGCGACGGAGCAATTGGCATCAACCGGCTTGCCCAGACCGGCGTCTTCGGTCTGGCACACGAATGGTTTCTGATGCGGGCCAGACAGCACCGGGCCGGTGATCGGATGGTTGCGCAGCGTCAGCGTGGCAGAGCGGTTGCCGGAAACGACTTCCAGCGCATTTTCGGTGGCATCGCCGGGCTTCAGACCGGTGACGAGGCCAAGGTAATAGTCCTTGAAGCGGCCTTCGGTGGCGCGCTTGAAGGCCGCCGTCACATCCACGCCATTGCGTGTCACGGTGAAGACAGCACCGGCAGGCAGGCCGCGAATGCCGATCAGAGCGTCATTGCCGGTGACCGCATCCGGCAGGCTGGACAGCGTGAGCAGCTCGAACTGGCCCGGCGCCAGCGGCGTAGTTTTCAGGGTATGAAAGTCGGCGATGACTTCGTCACCGGATTGCCGGCCGGCGCTATCGCCACCGCCAAACAGAGATTTCACACCGTCGCCACAACCGGCCAGCAGCAGTGTCGAGAGAAAAAGCATGGGGGCGCGAAAGTGCATGACTGCTCCGGCACGGCGGGCAGGTTATGGTTATTTTGGTTCGCTTCAGGAGCGAGGCCACGCCGTGAGGGCTGGAGTGTGCTGTATTGGGTGGAAATCGTCCAGCGGAGGGGGGAAGCATTGCACTACTTGAAAAGCTCACTATGTGAGCCAAGTCGCACCAACCTTAGGGTTTCACCATCAGTTTTTTGATAAATCAACAGCAAATCCGGTCTCAAATGACACTCGCGGTAATGCGCCCAGTTGCCGGTCAAATCATGGTCTCGACAGCTTGGCAGCAAGGGCTCGTCATGAACAAGCCGAACCAAGACTGCGCCTAGTAAATCGTCAATATCACGCTGATGTCTTGGCGTGGCTTTGACTCGCCGGAAGTCCTTTTTAAACGCCGATGCGTACTCAATCGTCCGCATTCAAATCCGCCAAAAGCGAAGACACATCCTGTGCCTTCCTCCCTCGACCTGCATTCAATTCCGCCATCGCTAGGCGGGTCGTTTTGTTCGGCACTTTGATTTCAAAAGGCAAGCGGCCTTCGTCGGCCACGCGCAACATCAGCAGGCGTATGGCATCGGAAATGGATAAGCCCATGGACTCCAATGCATCTGCCGCCAAAATTTTGGTCGCGGAATCGATGCGAGCTCTGACATAGGTATCAGCTGTGCTCATCGTTTTAGCCTGAGTGAGATTCATGAGACGAAATGTAGTCCCAGTGTGACTACATTTCAAGTGCTAGCCCAGCAACGCCCTCCCCAGCCCACTCGCGCGCTGCACGCGCTGGGTCATCGCGACCTCCCAGATGCCTTCGCCGCTGGTCAGCAGCGTGAACACTTTTTGTGCTCGGGTAATGCCGGTGTAGATCAGCTCGCGGGTGAGCACCGGGCTGCGCTGCGGCGGCAACAACAGCGCGGTGTGCTCGAATTCGGAGCCCTGCGCCTTGTGCACGGTCATGGCGAAGACCGTGACCACACCGTCGAGGCGGCTGGGCAGCACCCACTGCAGGCTGGATGCGGCGCCGTCGCTGCTGCCGGGGCGCGGGAAGGCGACACGCAATACAGCAGCGGCGCCCGGCTTCTCTGGCGGCACATCTGGCGGCACAAACAGCGCGATGCCGATGTCGCCATTCATCAGGCCCAGCGCGTAGTCGTTGCGGGTCATCATCACCGGGCGGCCTTCGTACCAGCCACTGGCGGCAGTCAGCAATCCATCGCGCTGCAAGGCCTGGGCGATGCGCAGGTTCAGAGCATCGACGCCGGCTGGGCCGTCGTGCACGGCGCAGAGCAGGCGGAAGCGGTCGAAGGCGCTCAGCACGGCCTGCGCCCAGGTGTCGAGTGCGGCTTCAAGGGTTGCCGGCGGCGTGCTCTTGGCAGCGTTCGGGCCAGGAATCAGCGCCGGGCGTTGCGTCTGCAAGACCTGCAAATACTGGCGATAACCCGTGGCGGCACGCGCTGCATCGCCAGTAAGCAGCCACTGCGTCTGCGCCGTTTCGCTGAGGGCCAGCGCTTGCGCATCGGGCAGGCTGCGCGCCAGCAGCGCTTGCGCGGCGATGACATCGCCCCGATTCACCGCTTGCGCGAGCTGGCCGATGCCGCTGTTGGGGCCGAAGCGCCGCGACTGGCGCAGCATGACGGTGTGTTGGGCGAGCGCATGCGTGGCGACTGAGCCGGTTTGCAAACCGGCCTCCGTAAACGATTGCTCGGTGACGGCACTGAGCCAGGTCAGCGTGGCAGAGTCGTAAAAACCGCTGTCGGCATCGCGACAGAGCTCGCCGAGCACGGCGCCCGCCTCTACCGATGCCAGCTGATCCTTGTCGCCAAGCAGCACCAGTCGCGCCGATGGCGGCAGCGCGGCGAGCACGCTGTCCATGAGGTCGAGGTCGATCATGGAGGCTTCGTCGATCACCAGCACATCCAGGGCCAGCAAGTTGCCAGCGTGATGCCGGAAGTGGCGCGTGTCGGGCAGGCTGCCGAGCAGACGGTGCAGCGTGCTGACTTGAGTCGGGATGGCATCGCGCACGGCCGCTGTTACGGCAAGATCGGCGCGCTGACGGCCTATGGATTCGGTGAGCCTAGCGGCGGCCTTGCCGGTGGGTGCGGCGAGCTTGATACGCAACGGCGCACCAATCTGCAGCGCCTGGGCTTGCAGCAAGGCGAGCAGGCGCACGACGGTGGTGGTTTTGCCGGTGCCGGGGCCACCGGTGATGATGCTGAAGCGACTGCGTGCGGCGATCGCGCAGGCAGCGCGCTGCCAGTCGGGCTGGCTGTTGGGCGTACTGGCGGGAGCCGCCCGCGATGCCGCATCGGGCGCGTCGAAGAGCTGCTGCAGGCCGGTGCGGAGCGCGGCATCGGCGGCAGCTTCAGCGGAGGTCTGCGAGGCCACATCCGGCATGCTCTTGGCGGAAGCCGTGAGACTCACCGGCTGCAAACGCGCCCGGATCGCCGCTGCGACGCGCTGCTCGCTGTCGAAATATCGGCGCAGATACAGCCGCGTGTCCGCCAGCAGCAGGATGCTGGAATAGCGCGCGATCTGTGCGGCGAGCGCCGGCAACGACGCCTGCAAAAACTGCTGCAGATCGTGCGTGCCCAGGCTCTGCGCCAGCAGGCGCTCGGGCAGGCAGGCCTGATGCGCTGCTGTCAGGCGCACACGCTCTGGCGGTAAGGCCAGCGTGACGGCGGCATTGCGCAGCAAGGCTTGCAGATCGAGGCAGACATGACCACGCCCGACCTGATGGCTGGCGAGCGCCGTCAGCAACAGCACGATGGCCGGCGTATCCGGTTGCTGGCGCAGCTGCCAGCGCACCAGCGCACGATCGACGCTACGCAGCCAGCCCCAGCTCACCCACTGGTCGAGCGCCGTCATCAGGTCATCGACCGATAGGCTTTTGGCGGTGAACAGGCTCATGCGCGGCCTCCTTGAAAGAGCTGGTCCATGGCCTCGATGATCTGTCGTGATGGCTTGCTGCTGAACACGCCGCGCGCCGGGCCGTCGAGCCCGCGCAGGAAGAAATAGACCACGCCGCCGATGTCGCGGTCGTAGTCATAGCCGGGCAGGCGCACGCGCAACTGGCGATGCAGCGCGAGTACATAGCACAGGTATTGCAGGTCGTAGCGATGCCCGGCCATGGCCTCGGCGATGGCCTGGTGGCTGTAGTCGCCGGCCGTGCTGCCGAGTGCGTTGGACTTGTAGTCGAGCACGAAGTAGCGGCCATCGTGCGCGAACACAAGGTCGATGAAACCTTTGAACAGGCCGTTGAGCAGGCCCGGTTGTGCGGCAGCCTTGGCGTGGCCGGGCAAGGTTTCGGCTTGCGCCAGGGCGTCGAGCGCGCTGATGTTTACACCGTGCGCCGGCAGCAGAAACTCCAGCTCGGCTTTCCAGTCCTCGGCATCGGCCAGCGCCGCCTGCGTGCCGTCCGGCAGCGGCAGTGGATGCGTCAGGCAGCGCAGAATCCAGCTCTGCACCACCGGCGTTTGCTCGGTAATGCCGGCACTGGCGCAGCGTTGCTCGATCACGGCATTCAACGCGGACGGATCGCGCACGGTCGCCGCAAAGCCCTGCTCGGCCGCTACTTCGAAGAGACCGTGGAGGAAGTCGCCCCAGCGGGCACCGCGCGGGAATCGCTGGATGGCGCTGTCGCTCTCAAGCAGGTCGCGCTCGGGCATGACGGCCATCTCGCTCGGCAGCAGTGCGGTGCTCAGCGGCTCATCATCGAGTTGCTGCTGCTCGCGGGCGGATTGCGGCGCCGCGTCATCATGGCGAGTGGTTGCGGCAACGCCCTGTGGGGGCTGACCGGCTTGCGCTTGAGCCGAGTGCGCCTCATAGCGGATGGCACTGTAAGAGGCGATCCACCAGGGCTGCTCGGGCCGGCGCGCGAGGGGCCGCACCGTCAGCGAGCCCGCGTCGGGAACGGGCTCGATAAACGGCGTATCCGTGACCTCCGGCGCAGGCAGAATTTGCAGGCCGGATGGGCCGGAAGGGCCGGATACCAGCGTCGCGGCCAATTGCTCAGCCCAGCGCGCCGGTTCAGCGAGTGGCGTCGCGCCCCACAGCAGCACGCCGATGGCCGACTCCTGCAGCGCCGACGCCTTGCCCGCCGCCAGATGCGCCAGTCCCAGCCAGCAGGCGTGCTGCGCCCGCGTCAGCGCCACATACAGCAGGCGCATGTCTTCGCGCAGGCGCTGGGCGTCGGCCTTGGTGCGCATGTCATCGTTAGGATTCAATTCAGCGCGCCGACGCTCGCCGTCATGCCAGAACATAACGGTTTTGCGCGTGCTGCCGGCGTCCTTGAAAGTACACACGAACGGCAGAAACACCAGCGGGTATTCCAGCCCCTTGGACTTGTGGATGGTGATGACTTTGACCAGCCCCTCGTCGCTTTCCAGCCGCAGCGTGTCTTCGCCCTCGCTGCGATGCTCGTTGCCGATGTGCTCGCGCAGCCAGCGGATCAGCGCCTGCTCGCCATCCAGCTCGCGGCTGGCCTGCTGCAGCAAATCGGCGAGATGCAGCCAGTTGGTGAGCCGGCGCTCGCCGTCCGCCGTGGCCTGCCAGCGCGCCGGCAGGTCGTAGTCGATGAGCACGCGCCGCAGCAGCGGCAACACGCCACGCTCGCGCCAACAGCGCTGGTAATCGGCAAAGCGCAGGCAGGCGGCTTCGCGCGCACGGTCATCGCGCTGCAAGGCATCGAGCGTGGTCAGCGATTGCGCCAGGCTGGCACTGGCCAGCGCCGTGCGAATCAGCGTCTCGTTCTCTGGCGCGGCGCAGGCCATGAGCAGGCGCAGCACATCCGGTGCCTCCGCGCTGTCATACAGCGAGTCGCGATCCGAGAGATAAACACTGCGCACGCCCCTCGCCGCCAGCGCGCTGCGAATGGCCTTGGCCTCGACGCCATCGCGCACGAGAACGGCCATATCGGCGCTCGTGACGGCCTTGAGCTCGCCGCTGCCGGCTCGGAAACCGGCCTTGCCGCGCTGACCCAGACTGAGCAGACGCGCCATTTCACTGGCACAGCGCTCCGCCATTGCCGCGATGTAATTGGCTTTGCTCAGCATGGCATCGCCGGGCAAGGTCCAGAGCGTGAGTGGCGCGGCGGATTCGCCCGTCACCGTCCACTGGCGCGACAAGCCATTGGCCTTGACCGACAGGAACGGCATGGGGTTGTCCGTCGCGTCTTTATAGCCAAAGGCGCCGGCATAGGCCGATGCGTCGTCACGCGTTTCGGCCTGCTCGAACAGATGATTTACCGCCGCCACCAGCGCGTCGCCGGAGCGGAAATTGGTGTCGAGCGCGGACAGGCGGCCGGCGGTGTCTTGGCGCGCCTTCAGGTAGGCATTGATGTCGGCACCGCGAAAGCTGTAGATGGCCTGCTTGGGGTCGCCGATCAGGAAAATGCCGCGCTCGCGATGGTTGGCTGCCAGCTCGTAAAGCGCATCGAAGAGACGGTATTGCAGCGGGTCGGTGTCCTGGAATTCATCGATAAGCGCGACCGGGAACTGCTGCCGGATCAGCGCACGCAGGGTGTCACCACGGTCGCCTTGCAGGGCGGCGTCGAGGCGCGTGAGCAGGTCATCGAAACCGAGCAAGGCGCGGGCCTGCTTCGCGTCATTGAAGCGACGGGCCACGCCTTCTGCCGCGTGATGCCAGGCGGCATCGACAGGTTTCGGCAGGGCGTCGGCTTGGGCGGGCAGATCGGTCAGTGCTGCCAGAACGGAGTCTTGGCCGAGGCTGTCGGGCATGAGCGTTTTGGCTTTCAGAGCCTCGTGCAGATAGGGCAGCGAGAGTTTGCTCAGGTTGTCCGGCTTGTCGAAGCTCGTTGCCGTCGGCGATGCAGCCCAATCGCGCAAGGTTTGCAGACGGCCCGTCAAATACTTGCGGCTGAGTTTGTTGCCGAGGAACAGCCCGGCATCAATCGCTTCAGACAACACCGCTTCGATGTGATCGGCCCGCGCCAGCCACGGCGCCTTCAACGCCTGCCACTGCGCCAGCGCCTGCTGCAGTGCATCCTGCAAGCTGTCCGCCGATGTCACATCGCTGCTGCCAAAGAGCTGGCGCAGCGTCGGCAGCAATGCATCCGGCGATGGCCACGCCGATTCGATCAGCGCCAGTGCATCCTGTGGCAAGGGGTACGCCTCGGCGCGCCAGTAGTCGCGCACCGCCTCGGTCAGCAGGTCGGTCAGATCAGGCTCCATGACCTCGGTGAACAGGCTGCCGCTGTCGAAAGCGTGCTCGCGCAGCATGCGCTGGCACCAGCCGTGAATGGTGGCGATGGCGGCATCGTCCATGCTCTGCGCGGCGAGGTCGAGCTGCCGCGCCAGCGCAGCGTGATGCTCGGCGGGATAGTCAGCGAGCAGACCTTGCAGGAAGTCGTCGAGCGGGCCGGCGTGCTCGCCGCGAAACGCGCGTGCGCTTTCCACTAGGCGTCGGCGGATGCGGTCGCGCAGTTCCTGCGTGGCGGCGTCGGTAAAGGTCACCACCAGAATTTCAGCGGGCAGCAAGGCGCGGCTGAATGCCGTGTCGTCCGGGCCGTGACCGAGTACCAAGCGCACATACAAGGCCGCGATGGTGTAGGTTTTGCCGGTGCCGGCGCTGGCTTCGATCAGCCGCGAGCCGTGCAACGGAAAGCGAAGTGCCAGGGGCGGCAAGCCGGGAGCCAAAGGCAGCAAGCTCATGCGTCGTCCCCTTCGTCATCGGCCACGACGGCGCTGAGTACACCGGCCTCCAGCGCCATCCACATCGGCTCGTAAAGCGCACTGGCCCAGTGCGCGAATTCGCCGTCCTGCCAAAGCGCCTCGAAGTCCGGGAATTGCCGCGCCAGGCTGGGCTGACGCACTTTTTCGCCGACAACCTTATAGCCGCCCTCGTAAACATCGGCGGCTTTCGCGCAGGCCATCTCTTCGCCTTTATCCGCATTCACCGGTAGAAAGGCCAGCGCCGTGCTCGCCGTGACTGGCAGCGGTTGCCGGACATGCAGCGCCCAGCCCCGCAGCCAGGCTGTGACGGTACGAATGGCCTCATCGCGATCCAGCGGCCGCCAAGTCAGCGTCACATCGCGAGCGACCACGATCACCTGCACCGGCTCCGGCTGCAAGGCCGCGAGCACCGCCAGCACCCAGCTGCCGAGCAGCTTGTCGAGTCTGAGCTTGCTCAAATTGAGGCCATCCTTGCCCATCAGTTTCGTTTTGGCGCTATTGCAAAAACGGCTAGCGTTCAGGCTGAACAGCGCCAAACCGGCATCGCCACGATACAGCGACGGCAGGCGCAAAAGCTCACTGGCGGATGACTCCGGTGACAATTGCAGCGCAGAGGCCGGCAGCGCCACGCTCAAGCCTCCCAGCACCGCCTGCGGCCACTGCGCCTGAACCTGCAGCCAGCGCTGCAACTGATTCAGCGCATCAGCCTGCAAAGCGACCTGCCAACGCTGCCCAAAGCCAGCCAGCGGCAACCGCCCCTCGCCCTGCAAGCGCTGCGTGGTCTCGGCCAGCGCCGTCGGCAGAGCCGCCAGCGCGGCATCCAACGGCAGATGCTCGACGCTCAAACGGGCGCCATCCAGCACGCTCTGCAAGGCGGCATGATGATTGAGCCCGCCCAAATCAAACGGCTCATGGTCTTCCAGCGTCTGCTCTTCCCTATCGAGCTGAACCTTCAAGCGCGTCTTGAAAAACTGCCCGACCGGGTCACGCAGCAGACGCTGCAAGCCCTCGACCGTGATCGCCAGCGGCGGCTCCAATACAGGCAAAGGCTCATCCGTAATGCCGTGGGAGGTTTGCTGATGCTGCGCCAGCCACTCGCCGGCATAGCTGAACACGCCGCTGCCCGGCGTGAAGTAGCGCGCGCTGAACGGTTGCAGCGGATGCACCGTGGTCAGCGCCGCCAGCAGATCACCGCCGCCAGCCAACGACCAGCCCTGCGCCACATGCTCGCGCAGCTGGCCGACCAGCACCGACGGCGCACGCTCGCTGTTGTCGCGCACACTGCGCCCAACCCAGCTGATGTAAAGCTGCTCACGCGCCGACAACAGCGCCTCCAGCATCAGGTAACGATCATCCTCGCGGCGCGAACGATCGCCAGGACGGTAGTCGCCGGCCATCAGATCAAAGTCCAGCGGCGGCTGCCGGCGCGGATAATCGGCCTCGTTCATGCCAAGCAGACAGACCACGCGGAACGGGATGGCGCGCATGGGCATGAGCGTGCAGAAGTTAATGGAGCCAGCCAGAAAGCGCTGCTGCAAGCCACCGGCATCGAGCCCGGCCAGCCAGGCTTCGCGCACCAGCACCAGCGGCAACGCCTCGACCACACCGGCCTGACGGCAATTGCCCAGCCACGACTCCAGCGCCGTTTGCAGCTGGCTCAGCAAAGCTGAATCAGCCTCGGCCTGAGCAACGGCATCACTGCCCGGCCGTGCCTCCGTGCTGAAAAATCGCGCCATGAGCTGCTGCAGGCGCAGCAGCCATTGCTCCGGCGTGGACGGCTGCTGCAGCTCGCGCAAGGTGTGCGACAAGGCATCGAGCAGATCGCTGAGCGGGCCGAGCAAGGCGGCTGACAGCCCGGCGGCTTCGTCGCAGGGAATCAGCGTTGTGCCATCCGCCGAGGTCAGGGGTGTGTCGCCGGCGGCATAGCCCAGCAGCAAACGGTCGATGCCGAATTGCCAGGTATTGGCGTCCCACTTGGAGAACTCGGAAGAGCCGGCCGACATGCCCTGCGTGGCCCGCTGCGCCCCGTCGATGCCCCAGCGAATGCCGGCCTGGCTGATCCAGCGGCGTAGCAACGGCAAGTCGCCGACCTGCACGCCGAAGCGCAGACGCAGCGCCGGCACATCCAGCAAGTCCATGATTTCCGTGGCAGTGATGCGCTGCTCGGGCAGTGCCAGCAGATACTCCAGCGCAATCAGCAACGGCTGCACGCCGCGCTGACGCTGATCGGCCAGCGCAAACGGCAGATGACGGGCATGGCCGCGCTCGAACTGGCCAAACACGGCCTGAACCAGCGCCGCATAAGTGTTCACATCCGGCACCATCACGATGACATCACGCGGTCGCAGCGTAGGGTCGGCGGCAAAGCGCGCCAGCAGCTGATCGTGCAGAATTTCCACTTCGCGCCGAGCACTGTGAGCAATGTGGCAGCGCAGCGACACATCCTGCGTGGCCTTCACCGCCGGCCAGAGGTCGCGGGTTTCCGCCAGCGGGCGCAGATTAAGCACATCGTCCTGGAGCTGGCCAAGCAGCGTCTGCGTGGCCGGCTCGGTGAAAAAGTCGTGACGGTTTTCCTGGAACGCCGCCAGCAAGGGCGAGATGAATTTGCTCGCCTCGGCGTTGTCCAGCAGGCTCAGAAAATCGCGACCCTGCCGGCCCCAGGCCGCTAGCAGCGGATGCGCATGCTGATGCCAATCCTCCGTGCCCAGCCCAGCCTCCGGCATGCCCGGCTTGCGCGCCTGACGGCGATACGCCTGCCGCAGCAGATCGCGATCCTCGACGATATCGCCCCAGTAGTACTGGCAGGGATTGAGCACGGCGAGAATGACCTGGCACCAGGGCGCGATGGCCGCGAGCACTTCCAGCGCCTGCGCCGGCAGCGCCGACAGCCCGAAAATCACCACCCGACGCGGCAACGCCGAAGGCCGCGCCTTGAGCTGACTCACCGCCTGCAAAAACTGCGGATGCACCAGCGCACGACTGCCGGCCGTGGCCAGACCGTCCGCGCGCAAATCCTTCAGCAGAGCCCGCCACAAGGCTGCCTGCCAGCGCTGATGCGGCGGCAACGGCTGCATGCCGCCGCGACTGAGGCGCAGCTGATCCAGCCCCTGCGCCCAATCCGTCAGCCAATCGGCACGATAAACCTGATACTGGTCGTACAAATCCGCCAATCGCTCGGCGAGCTGATAGCGCCGACGGCCAAATGCGTCATCGCTCAGGTAGCGCGCCAGCGGCGCAAAGTCGGGCTGGGTCAGCAGCGAGGGCAGCAGGCGCAGCAAACGCCAGGTCAGCGGCTGCTTGTCCAGCGGCGACTCGGTAGGGATGGCCTCGGCGCCGAGCACGGCACGATAGACCTGCCAGAGAAAGCGTGCCGGCAGCTGCACATCCACCGCCGCCGCGATGCCGCAACCGCCGCCGGTCTGCGTGCCATCCGCCGCGAATTCGGGGTCGGCCGCCAGCGCCATGCGCAGCCATTGCGCGATGCCGTTGCTCTGCACCACCATCACATCCGACTCCAGCGGTCGCAGTGGATGGCTGGCAACCCAGCCCGTGACCAGCTGGCGCAACTGCTCCAGCTGATTGCCATGCAGCACCAACAGCCCCGGCGCGATGTCCACTGCCTGCCTCATAGCCTTCCCTTTCAACCGAATATCACCGCCAGCGCGAAAGATAGCGTATAAAAGTCACTGATTTTCACCGCCACCGCTTTCATTAAACATCACGGAGCCGGCCAATGAGCGAAGAAGCCCCCAAAACCAGCCCGCTGGCCGCGCTCGGCAGCGTCTTTCGCGCCTGGTTCGGCGTGCAGAGCGACGCCAATCGCCAGCGCGACTTTGCCACCAGCGACCCGAAACCGTTCATCATTGCCGGCATCATTTTCGCCGTGGCCATGGTGGTTGGCGTGATTGTGCTGGTCAACATAGCTTTGTCCGCTACAACTCCGACCTGAGTTCTGTATAGCATGTCGCCTGCTTTTTTACGGATGACCGCGATGCTGGCCGAACGCTTCCCTCAAACCTCGACATGCTTCTCGCGCAGCCCCGACCTGCACGGCCCCACGCCAGATGCCGTGCGCGCCGCCATCCGCCAGTATTTCGTGGCCACCTTCGACCGCTATGAGCAGCTCTTCGAGGTGCTGACCTGCGACGAGGCTTACTACACGAAGCCGATTTCGCTACGCCATCCGTTGATTTTCTACTTCGGCCACACCGCCACCTTCTTCATTAATAAGCTATTGCTAGCTCGCCTGATGAGCCAGCGCATCAATCCGCGCTTCGAATCGCTGTTCGCCGTGGGCGTGGATGAAATGAGCTGGGACGACCTCAACGACGCGCACTACGACTGGCCCGCCGTGGCCGAGGTCAGGGCCTATCGCGACCAGGTGCGCGCCGCCGTGCTCAATATCATCGACACCGCCGCGCTGAGCCTGCCCATTGATTGGCAAAACCCGTGGTGGGCCGTGATCATGGGTATCGAGCACGAACGCATCCACCTGGAAACCTCGTCGGTGCTGATGCGCCAGCACGCGCTGGCCTTCGTGAAGCCGCATGCCGCCTGGCAACCTTGTCGCGACACCGGTGCCGCTCCGGCCAACCGTCTGCTGCCGGTCGCTGCCGGCGAGGTCGTGCTCGGCAAGGCGTTCAACGACGCCTTTTACGGTTGGGACAACGAATACGGCCAGCATCGCGCCCTAGTGCCGGCGTTCGAGGCCGCGCAATATTTGGTCAGCAATCAGGAGTATCTGGCCTTTGTGGAGGCCGGCGGCTATCGCGAAGATCGCTACTGGAACGACGAAGGCTTGAACTGGCGCAATTACGCACGCGCCGAACACCCGACTTTCTGGCATCGCGCCGGCAATGCCTGGCAACTACGCCTCATGGCCGAAGTCATCGCCATGCCCTGGGACTGGCCGGCCGAGGTCAACTGCCTGGAAGCCCAGGCATTCTGCAGATGGCAAAGCGAGCAGCTCGGCCGCCCGGTGCGCCTGCCCGGCGAAGACGAATGGCAACGGCTCTACGCCGTCTCCGGTGCCCGCGAAGTCGCCAACGATGCCGCCGCCGACAGCAATCGGCATCTCGATCACTACGCCTCGTCCTGCCCGGTCACGCGCTTCCGTCACAGCGACTTCTTCGATGTCACCGGCAATGTCTGGCAATGGACCGACACGCCGACCTACCCCTTTGACGGCTTCGATGTGCACCCGATTTACGACGACTTCACCACGCCGACCTTCGACCAGCGCCACAACCTGCTCATGGGCGGCTCGTGGATATCCTGCGGCAACGAAACCCGCCGCAGCGCCCGTTACGCCTTCCGCCGCCACTTTTTCCAGCATGCCGGCTTCCGCTATGTCGTTTCCGAGACCCCGATGACCCAGACCAGCGCCTACTACGAAACCGACAAGCAGCTCTCGGAATACGCCGAATTTCACTATGGCGACGAATACTTCGGCGTGCCCAACTTCCCCAAGGCACTCGCCGATATCGCCCTCGCCGCCACAGCCGGCAAGCCCCGCCGCAGCGCGCTCGACCTCGGCTGTGCCACCGGCCGTGCGACTTTCGAGCTGGCACGCGAATTTGACCAGGTCACCGGCATCGATTTCTCGGCCCGCTTCATCGGCCTCGGCGTCCAACTCGCCGAGCAAGGCGTGACGCGCTACACCCTGCCCGACGAAGGCGAACTGGTCAGCTACAAGACCCGCAGCCTCAGCGACCTCGGCCTCGATGCCACGCGCAGCAAAGTCAGCTTCAGCCAGGGCGACGCCTGCAACCTGAAGGCGCAGTTCAGCGGCTACGACCTCATTCTCGCCGCCAACCTCATCGACCGTCTCTACGACCCAGCGCTATTCCTGCGCAGCGTGCACGAGCGCCTACAGCTCGGCGGCATCCTCATGCTGACCTCGCCCTACACCTGGCTCGCCGAACACACCCCGCGCGACGCCTGGGTCGGCGGCTTCAAGAAAGATGGCGAAAGCTACACCACGCTAGACGGCCTGCAAGCCCTGCTCGGCGCGCATTTCCGCCTGATGCAGCCGGCGCAGGATGTGCCGTTCGTGATCCGCGAAACGCGGCGCAAGCACCAGCACACCGTCGCCGAAGTCACGCTCTGGGAACGCATCGCATGACGGCCGGCGGCGCGTCCGGGCAGCGCCCGCCAATGGCTGAGCAGCGCGAAAAGCAGCACGACTTCGACACGCTAATTTCGCGCGCCGGCACGCACAGCGAAAAGTACGACGGCCGCCAGCGCATCTTTGGCACCGACGCCGTGCAGCCACTGTGGGTCGCCGACATGGACTTCGCCGCCCCACCCGCCGTCACAACCGCGCTGATCGCACGCGCACAACATCCGATCTACGGCTATACCGACGCGCCAGACAGTCTCTACACCGCCATCCAGGACTGGCTGCAAGACCGGCACCAGTGGACGGTCGCCCGCGAAGAAGTCCTGCTCACCGCCGGCGTCGTCGGCTCTCTGCACGCCGCCGCGCTGGCCTTTGCCGGCCCCGGCGACGGCGTCATCGTGCAGCCGCCGGTGTACTTCCCGTTCTTCTCGGCGGTCACCCGCAGCGACCGCCGGCTGCTGCTCAACCCGCTAACCGAAGCCGATGGCCACTGGCAAATCGACTTCGACCACCTCGAACGCTGCGCCGCCGACGGCGCCAAAGCGCTGCTGCTGTGCTCGCCGCACAACCCCGTCGGCCGCGTCTGGCGGCGCCACGAGCTGGAGCAAATTCTCGCCATCGCCCGCCGCCACAAACTGGTGATCTTCAGCGACGAAATCCACGCCGACCTCATCTACCCCGGCCAGCAACACATCCCGCTGGCCACGCTGGCCCGCCCCGGCGACCGCATCGTCACCGCCATGGCCCCCAGCAAGACCTTCAACCTGCCCGGCCTCGGCCTGTCCTACCTCATCAGCAACGACCTCAACCTGCGCGATGACCTGCGCCGCGTGCTCGCCGGCCTGCATGTGGGCAACAGCAACCCATTCAGCCTGGCCGCCGCCGAAGCCGCCTACCGCCACGGCGGCGACTGGCTCGATCAGCTCATGACCTATCTGCGCGACACCCAAACCGCCGTAACCGAGCTGCTGGCCGCCGAACTGCCGCAGATCCGCGTCACGCCGGCCGAAGGCACCTACCTGCTCTGGCTGGATTGCCGTGGCCTAAAGCTCAGCGATGTGGACTTGCAGCGACTCTTTGTCGATGACGCCGGCCTGGGGCTAAGTGCCGGCACCGTCTTCGGCCAAGGCGGCAGCGGCTACATGCGACTGAACATCGGTGCGCCGCGAGCGGAGATTCTGGCCGCGATGCGGAAGCTGGTGACGGCCTGGGGGATGCGCTAGTCTCGGCGTATTGGCCGACTCAAGGAGTGAGCATCAGTGAATATCGCCGAAGTTATCCCACAAGATGATTACTCACTCTACATCCGCACCGACGATGGTCGCAGTGGTGTTTTCGATGTAACGCCTTATCTGGACGCCGAAGCCTTCGCACCCTTGAAGGACAAACGCGAGTTTTTGCTCATTCGCAATGGCAAATACTTCGTGGAATGGGGCTGCGGTGCTGACTTGTCCAGCGATACGATTCTGGCGCTATGGAAACCCGTTAGCTAAGCACCCGCAACACCGCTGTTAAACAAGGCATGAAGCCGCATCAGTTAACAACAAGGACGATCACGCATGACCCCGCACAACCCACCACACCCCGGCGAATTCATCCACGCGGTCTACCTGGAACCGTTCGGCATGAGCAGCCGCGCGCTCGCCGGCCATCTGAATGTCGCGCCTGCAACGCTGCACCGCATCCTGAAGCAACAACGCAGCATCAACGCCGAGATGGCACTGCGGCTGTCGATGGTCATCGGCCGCTCGCCAGAAAGCTGGCTGGCCATGCAGCAAGCCTACGATCTTTGGGTGGCGAAACAGGCCATTGAGCTGTCCGGGGTGAAGCGTTTGAAATTGATTGCTCTGTAAGTGGGATGCCCCCTAACTTGTTTGCCACTTGCCATAGTCCCATGGCGGGACTACAATGAGGTCGTATGAAGATTATCGCCATCAGCACGCTCAAGTCGTTCTGGGAAATGTATCCGGATGCAAAACAACCCTTGCTGGCATGGATAGACGAAACACGCCAAGCGAGCTGGAGCAACCCGGCGGACATCAAGACTGGGTACCGAAGCGCGAGCATTCTGAAAAGCCGACGCGTGGTCTTCAACATCAAGGGTAATGCCTATCGCTTGATCGTGGCTGTTGCCTACCGTTTTGGCGCGGTCTACATAAAATTCATTGGCACACATCAGCAATATGACGCCGTAAATGCCGAGACTGTGGAGGCTACAACATGAACATACGCCCTATTCGTACTGAGGATGACTATCAAGCGGCTCTGGCGCAGGCATCGGCCTTCTTTGAGAGCGAGCCAGAACCGGGCAGCGCCGAGGGCGATAATTTTGAGGTCTTGCTGACACTCATCGAGGCTTATGAAGCGAAGCACTTCCCGGTCGATCTGCCCGATCCAGTGGAAGCCATCCGCTTCCGCATGGAGCAATCCGGGTTGACAGTGAAGGATCTGGAGCCGGCGATTGGTCGATCGAATCGTGTCTATGAGATTCTGAATCGTAAGCGCGCACTGACACTGCCCATGATCTGGAAGCTGCATGACATGTTCGGGATTCCAGCGGAGAGCCTGATTCGGCCGATTGCGACTGCTTCGCGCTGACTATCACTAAGGAGGCGGACATGATTCATCAGCACCCTCATCCGGGCGAAATCCTCAAGGCGATGGTTTTCGATCCGATCAATCTATCGGTCACCGAGGCAGCAACTCGTCTGCGCATGTCTCGACCGCAGCTATCGCGCGTACTGAATGCCCATTGCGGGATCAGCCCCGACCTTGCCCTGCGCCTGGAACGCGCCGGCGTGAGTACAGCGCGCTTCTGGATCAATCTACAGGCGAACTACGATTTGTGGCGAGCCATGCAAGGTGAACAACCGGATGTTCTGCCTATCAAAGCCGCTTGAACTGCATTGTTGAATCCGGGCGCCTGCCAAGAGCTGATAACACCAACCGCGCGACACAGCTTGTCGCGCGCGCACCTGTGACAACCACCACACGGATTTGACTAGCCCTATCATCACTGCACATCCATACAGTCTTGAAGCCGCCGAGATAAATCATGCCCGTCAAAGCACCGCCCACCAAAACCACTTGCTTGGTCTGCCAGTGGAGCCAGGTCACCCACCATCGCAGTGACTGCCTGATTCTGCCCATGGAATGCCCAAGTTGTGGCAGCCGTAATCTGAAGCAAACACAGGCCACAGGCTTGGAGGCCAGCCCGCTTGTTGCCGTGCTGCAAAAAATCCTCCGCTCCTGACACAACAGGTGACGACCTCGCGCAGAGCCCCTATGATCGGGCACATGAAGTTTAAGGACGAACCGATGAGCGCAAACAATGCGTCGACTACTTACCGCCAGTGGCTGATTCTGCAACATGTGTCGCGCAGTCGCTGGATAGGCACCACGGAGCTGCAGCAAATCTTGCAGCGCGAAGGCATCGACATCAATTTGCGCACCATCCAGCGCGACCTCAACACCTTGGCCGACCATTTCCCCCTCGAAAACAACGGCTTGTCGCCCCAAGGCTGGCGCTGGAAAACCGACGCGCCCGCCATGCAGCTGCCGCACATGACCAGCAGCCAAGCGCTGACCTTTCTCATGGTCGAACAACATCTGCAAAACCTCATGCCCGCCAGCGTGCTCGGCGAGCTGCGCCCGTGGTTCGACAACGCTCGCCAGCAGTCACGCCAAGGCAGCTCACGCGTACATCGCTGGATGGACATGGTGCGCATTGCGCCCTCAACTCAGCCACTGATTCCGCCAGCCATCGACAGCGATGCCCTGCACACCATCCAGGAAGCCCTGCTCACTAGGCGACGCCTAGATGTGCTGTATGAAAGTCGCAGCAAGCAGGAGGCGCTGAACCTAGACATCGACCCGCTGGCGCTAGTGCAGCGTGGCCCGGTCATGTACCTGATTGCCGGCCGTAAGGGCCATGAAGGTGTGCGGCGTTTCGCATTGCACCGCTTCAAAAAGGCATGGATACGCGATGAAAAGGTGCAGAAGCCTGCTGACTTTGAGCTGGATGAATACCTGGCCAAGGGTGGAATGGGCTTTGGTAAGGGCGAGATGATCAAACTAAAAGCCGTGTTCACTCGGGAAGCCGGCGAGCATTTGTATGAGTCACGACTGAGCGAAGATCAGGTGATTACGGAAATGGAAGATGGACAGTTGTTGGTGGAGGCGACTGTGGCGGATACGCCGCAGTTGAGGTGGTGGTTGAGGGCTACCAGTGGGAAGCCACAAAGCTGCCCCTGACCCCTTGACTATTATTAGATAATATCTAATAACTCAATCCGTACAAGCAATCTATGACAAAGACAATTTATGCCGAAATATGTTAATAAAGGTGGACAACCGCGCGAAAAGTGCATTATTGCAGCCTATACTTTAGTCACGTAGTATGGTTCAGCGCTAAACTGCTTTAGCAAGCGTTATGGGCTGTTCTCAAGGTACGATTGCAAATTGGGTTAAAGAGGCTCATTTTCTCAACGAAATCTCAGGTTTGAAAAGCCAAGTAGCTCACGCCAATGAGTACACTGTAGGTCTTGCGACTCAGCTAAAACTAGTTCAATACCATCATCAAAAAAGATTAAATCTGTCCATAGAAAGTGCTAGTAATACACTACACTTTGATTTTTTGGATAGAAGCGCCGCCCTCCTCATCATAGACTTACCAGCTGCAATAATTCCGACTGAAACCTCTCTGACTTTTATAAGCAGCGTAATGGTGGATATGACACCAGGAATACGACGAGGAGTTGCCAAAGAAATTTTGGGGCGGGCTAATGCCCGCAACCTATACCAGTCCACTGGCAGGAAAAGCAGTTACAGTAATCTTCGAGCTATAAAGCCAATTGCTACAGAAATCGGGGAAACGTCACTCAAAAGCTGAGCGCTCGTAGGCACTGTAACATCCAACATCCTTGCCTCTGTCGCGTCACTCAGAACTTGATCTGTTTCAGTATTAGATAGTCCCAAACAAGCTATCAACCATTGCTCATGCAAAAGGTTCGCTCTCCGGATATCAAGAACGACTCTCTTTTTATCAGGAATCGCCATACCATAATCCTTAGCGTAGTCACACAGTTCAGCAGACAAATCCGGTCCAATTGCTTTATGGTCGATAGATTTAGTTCTGACATTAACTATTGCTGCCACGCAACTTTTACTAACCATGTCAAGGCCTGTGCATCCAGTAAAACTTACAGGATAAATATCCTTCGTTGACATCCCAAACCAGTCGTCGCAACTTCCCTTTGTCCTAATGGCTGAGTTTCTAGCATTAGGAATATTTCTAAATGATACATCCTCTAGCCTTAACTTATATTCATCCTTTTTAAAGTCGAAGCTAATAAGCCGGCCTTGACTTGAATCAAAGCCATCAAAAATTGATCTTTTTATATAACTCACCCCCTCATCAAAGTGAATCACTGGCCGACCCTTAGAATTGAAAAATGAGCACATATCAATTACCATTGCATCAGAGTTGCTAGCAATATGGTTACACGCATAAAAATTGCAATCATATACACTATAATTATAACCTCCACTCATAATTTTCCGGCATGCGGAGAAATTACTTCCATTAATATTAACACCCCAACCCCCATCGAAAATATCATGGCAAAGCATAAAATCACTCTGGTTAATATTTCTTACTCCATCAATACCACCCTGAAAGTGCAAACCGTAAAATCCGCATTCAAGAAAATCAACCTCTCTGTAGCCGTAAAACCTTACCTTACCCATCCCATAAAAAAAACATTTGGAAAACCTAGTGCCGCCACACGAAAATCTATAATAACTTTCATACCACTCCGGGACCTGAGTCTTAATATCATGAAAAACAAAAATAGACCTGCTAAATTCAATTTCTTCCTGATTATCAAAGATACAGCCTGGCCTCAAAATATAGCAATTATCCACAGTTACCTCAGCAGATAGGCCAAATTTTGCAACGCCAGCACAGTTAATCAATGCGCTACCCGAAATTTTTATTTTCTGTTTGGTCTTTCCTTCCTCATTAGTAAAAAGCCAACGACTTGCATCTCCCCAACTATCCATACCTTGGCCACCAGTCCTCTCCAATCGAGAATTTATAATATCAACACTCGCCCCATCACCAAGATATATTACCCCATCAGCCTCAGTACCATAACAGATCGTGCAGTTATGGAATGAAATGGTTCCATTACAGATTATTTTTGCGCGTATCTCGATATCTTTATCTATAAAAACTTTATTATCATTTAGCAAAACCTTGAATGCCTCATTTAACACAATTTTTTCGCGCACCGCACCATGGTGGTAAAATCTTGATTCAATATCATTTACGGGTAAGCTATGGACTATTTCATCAATATCAATACTAATTTCAATAATCTCATTATTATCGAAAATCGATAAAAAATCTTCCGGCATGAACGCAGCATTACCATGTTTTTTCTTTGCGCTTTCAATATTTTCTTTTATTACAGCTAAACGCTTTGGACCAAAATCAAGATCATTTATAAGACTCTCAGCAGCATCTATAATATGATCGCCATCATATAGAGCCAAATAAATAAGGCAAGAAGTCACAATCAATTTTTGTTGCTGCACATCATCGACATTTTCATATGCAGCGACAGGATCATTTGAGTAAACCTGACGCACTTCATCGCCACAATTTCTATGAACCCAATTTAAATAACGCCTCTGCTCCTCGGAGATTTCATCCCCAAATCTTTCAGCCAAAGCATCCAAAACAGCCAGCAATACAACTTTCCCTGAGTCCGGCAACTCTCGAAAATCAGAAGCCCTACTAACTCCTAAATCGCGCTCCTCCAACTTCTGAACACGACCTTGCACCTCAAGGCTTAAATTGGCAAGTGCGACACTCCCATTCGCGAGGCGCTCAATATGACTTGCATGCATCTTTAGTAAATCAAATGCCTGACTAATACGCCCGGAAAACCCCGCCAAAATTTTGATCACGCAAATTTGCGCTTGCATTAGACTATTTATTTGTGAAGCAATCTGCTGACCCTTTTTGTCAGTGAACGTTAGCCTGCCAATGACCCTTGTGTACCACGACTCCATTTTTAAACGCTGAAAGTCTGCATCTGAAGCCATCAACAACTTGTTAGCTGCTTCTTGCAAATCAGCAATCAGCTGGTCGTCAATTGGATTCTTGTTCGTATCAAACTGCACGACAACATTCATCACTTGTTCTCCTTGGCCAGCCACAACAGTCGCTCAAACTCGTCAAGACTTTGGTTAGTGCTAGCGTTAATGGCCTCTATCTGGGCAACACGCTTATTAATGTGGATCTGATTCTGCTTGATCTGCATCAAACTATCCACAAGTGTGTGCGCCAACTGATTACGCAAGTGCTCATTGAGCATCAGCTCATCAAGTTTTTGCTCTGTGATTCCATGGAAAAACAGATCAATCTGGTATGCAAGCAAGGCAGTCAGAATCCCGGTCACAATACCGATCAGTACTGCACTCAAAATGTCTGCAATCGGCAGCAACAGGGGGAATGCTGCAATAAAGCCCTTCAAGGACTCTTCCAGCAAAATTCCTGCCGCCGTCATCACAGTAGCTGTCATGAGCTTAAGGCCAGCTTGCAAAGCCTCCATACGCGTCATGTTTGCTGGTGGGAAGAAAAGCATCTTCAACGCTTTAAACAGCCCGAGCAAACCCTCACGAATCATGCGGACAAATTTCTTGGATGTAGACACTACATTGTTGATCAGGAAGGTCAGCAGATTGCTCATGAAGCCGCTAATACCGCCCTCGAAAAAAGCACTCATGGCATCCTTGAAGCGGCTTGCAACTCGCTGGCAGACCCTTTTCATGCGGGCGATCACATCCGCGATCAGAGACTTGCCAGCCTCCACGCCGTTTTTGATGAGCTGCTTGAGCTCGTTGAACAGGCTATTGACTAACTCTGCCAGCAGCATACCCAAGGACTGGCGCAGTCCCATTTGAAGGGCTTGCTGGCCACCGGTCAGCGCCAACTCTTTGGCTTGTTTTTTCAGCAGCTCTTTGTCAGCAGTATCTTCCATGTGCATCTTGGCCTTATCAGCTATAGCTTTAGCCTGTTCACTGTTCACATCAAAATGCTCGGCATTCCTAGTGTCCGGTCGAGCGCCAGTCGTCCCATCCATCCACTCATCCAAATCTTGCGCCTTCTTGGAGCGATTAAGAGACTGGTTGGTCAATGCCAGATTATTGTCATGATTCACCATATCCTTGATTTTAGTAACATCCACAGTATCGCCACCTGTGACTTGTCCCAATGCCAAATGGTTCTTTGGGGTGTGATGCACCTCGTGAATTGGAACCACATGATCCAGCTCTGCTTTAACAGACCCATCTGCCAGTTGCACCATGCCATCCATGGTCACCCTAGCACCTGTGTACTCATCCACACCCGCTTTGATCTTATCTTCACGGCGTGTATCCCAGCTATTTTGGTCGAGCGTATATTGTTTACGCTCGTATCCTTCTTTCGAATTCGCGTGCAGCAGCTTGTCAGAACTTGTTGCAACATAGTTATCATCAGCGCGCTCGAAGTTATGTAGCGTTGTGACATTGCCACCGCTCTTGTCCTCGAACATGGCAGTAGACAAACCAAACGGGCCGATAATGTTGCCAATGATCTGCTCTTGACACTCTGCAAAAAGCTGCTCCAGACGCTGCTTCTTGAAGTCCGGTTTAGGCTGATTCGGGGTCATTGATAGTCTCCTTGCGCAGCGCATAGCGCCGATATCCATGCTGAAAAGCTGTCAGACACATTCTGCCGGTCGGCCATGTCATGCCAGACGAAAATAATTTGGCCTATCCTGCCTTCCGGGGTCGGCACCATGTCTAAGCAAAAACAGTCGCCGGAGCCATTGCTGGTGAAAGGAATCCAGCCTGGATTCCACCAGTCCGGCCTTATGCCCGCACTCGGAGAGCTTCGCTCATCATCAAAATCACCACCATCGAGTAGCTTCTTCCACACTCGCCAGTCACTTGCTATTTCTACACAGGAATAGAAGGCGTGCTCGTCGAAAATACCTGGCTGGCTGCCTTTCTGGCCATTGCCTACTTTCAGAGCAGACACAAAATCTGATGGCAATGACACACCCAATGTGTGCTCCAACGAAGCAATGTCTTCATCACTGGCAGGAGGGTTCAAGGCATCAACCAACTCAGGTCGCTTCAGGGCCAATATCGCAATCAAATCTGTCAATGATTTACTCATGAAGCGCCCCCAAGATGCTATTAAAAATATAAAGCCATGCTCTAGATACTACGCATTCACTTCATGGAACTACCAGCGCCCTCATCTGAATGCGATGCCTTATTTTAGACAATCGTCACAACACCAGAAACAACGCCAAAGAGGCTAAGCGACACAGCCTGTCGCGAGAGCCCTCTTCATGGCGAGCATTCTCGCCTAAATGATTGTCCAGGCTCATTAAGCCACTACAAGCAACAGCATGAACAACTTCATGACTTGATTCATTATTTTCATTCCTGATGAGATATAGGCGTATACCCAATGGCATAGCCATTCGGCGTCAGCAGCAAACGGGTATGGCGAATGGCTTCTGCCATAGCGGGGATGGAAGCTGTGCTGCGAATGCTGAAGCCAATTTGCGGCAGCACCTGCTCCAGCCAACCTCGACTGCTCATGCGCTGCAGCATCCGTGAAAGTTCAGGGCTTACGAGCAGCTGCAACTCTGTATGAACCGGGCCGTAAAGGCAGCCTTCAATGTGCAATTGCGCCAGCAGCTGCGCCAGATCCTGCTGTGATGCATTCTCGCGTGGCAGGAGCTGACTGACTTTGGACTTGATCTGTTTGGCCCCATCGCTCACGGTGTTGCGCGAGCTGAACGAGCCAATAATGGCAAGCAGCAAAATGATGCCAATGACAACCGCCATGTGTTTACCCTGCCTGATTTCGATGTGGTCATTCTAGGCAGGTGCAGCGCGTCTGAACCGCTACGCAGGTCGCTGCGCGACACAGCCTGTCGCGCAAGTGCTAGCCGTTGCGCAGCTACGATTCGGCAACTGAAATCGCATATCATGCCCAGCGTTATCGCCCCCGCATCACCCACCAGCACACGGAACCCGCTCATGGCTCGCCAAATTCCCCACCATATTGATGACACCGCCACACCCGGCGAGCGCGAGACGCTGGATCTGCTCTGCAATACGCTGCCGGATGACATCACGGTGTTTCACAACATCGGCTGGATGCGTGCCGGCAGCCACAAGCTGGAGGAAGGCGAGATCGATTTCATCGTGCTGGCACCATCCGGCAAGATGCTGTTGATTGAGCAGAAAAACGGCTGGCTGAGCGAGGCCGATGGCATGTTGAGCAAGCAGTACGATGCCGGTAAGCAGAAGAGTATTGCGTCGCAGATCAAGCGTAATCACTGGGGCCTGATGTCGCGACTGAAAGCAGCCATGAACGGTACGCCGGTGTTTGCCACCTCCCTGCTCTACTGCCCCGATTACACGCTGACCGAAGCGCCATTAGGCATGGATGGCTCGCAAATCATCGATAAGTCGCGGGCAAAGCACCTGCCAGACATCGTGCTGGCCATGCTCGGGCAGCACGCCGATGATGCAGATAAGTGCGCGCGTATCACGCACTTTCTGTCGGGCTACATGGGGCTGGTGGCCGATCCGTCTGCCATCGCGCGGCTGGGCGAGGTGCGCTATGTGCGCGAGCTGGGCCAGCTCTATGCCGGCTTTCGGCAGTGGCAGCTGTCGCCCTATCGCGTGCTGGTGCAGGGCTGCGCCGGTTCAGGCAAGACTTATCTGGCCGGGCGGTGTTATGCCGAGGCGCTGGAAGCGGGTGGCAAGCCCTTGTATGTCTGCTTCAACCGACCGCTGGCCGAGAGTCTGGGTCAGGCTTGGCCTGCCGACGGCAGCATTCGCAATGTGCACCAACTGCTCAAGGAGGCCTGCCCGTGGGACACCGCCGTGACGCTAGACAACGCCGGGTTTCAGGCGCACTTCCTGCACGCAGCCGCGACTGATCACGCCCTGAAGGCCAGCTTCGATACGGTCATCGTGGACGAAGGCCAAGATATTGACGAGGCCGCCTGGGCCTTCATTCAAAGCTGCCTGTGTGAGGATGCCCGGCTGATCTGGCTGGAAGACAGCGAGCAGGCGCTGCTTCAGCGCAAACGCCCGCCTGTGGCGTTTTCGGCTACTGTTCGGCTGGATACCAATTATCGCAACCCGCGCCAGATTGCTCGGCATGCGGCATTTGTGACCGGCATTCACACGCAGGCTCGCGCTGGTAATCCGGTGATTGGCGAAGAACCTGTTTATCACGCGATGTCCATGGCGGATGCAACGGGGCTTGAATACCTGACGCAGCGCATCGCGCAGGCCGTGGCCGACGGTTTTCAGCTCGATGACATCGTGATTCTGACGCTGAAGGGGCGGCAGCACAGCCAATTGTTGAAGCTGGATCAGCTGGGTGACTTCCCACTGCGCAAGTTCGAGCAAGTGTCTGCCGAAACCGGCCTGTCGAGCTACCAAGGCAGCGGCATTCAAGTTGATAGCATCATGCGCTTCAAGGGCTGCCAAGCTCCGGTCGTCTTTGTGGTTGAAGCCGATGCAGATGTGTGGTCTGAGGCTTTTGCCAGCAAACTTTACTGCGCCATGACTCGCAGCTTGGCTAGGCTGGAGGTGTTTTTCAGCCCGGCAACTTATGCGTTGGTGATGGGGCGGCTGGGGTGAGCAGCTCCTGATAACGAGCTTAGTGAACTGTTTAGTCTTCCATGTTCACCAAGCATGCTGCCAGCTTGCCCCTCGCCGCCTCCGATAACGCCTGCCACTCGCTCAGCCGCTGTCGCCACACTTTCGCCTGAAAGGTCTTGGCCACATGGCAGAATTCATGGCCATCAATCTCGCCGAAATACAGCGCCCGGCCGGCATCAAACGCCGGTTCGTTGAACAGTATCTCGCCCTGCGCCTGCCAGCGCTCGTACGACAGCAGGTTCTGCTGCATCAGCGGCACAAACACGCGACCGATCTCCGCCAGCAACGGCTCCAGCGCAGTATCTATCCGCAGCTCGCCGCTGGCCTGCAGCAACGCCGCATCGCCACGATGCAAGCGCAGCAGCCAGGCGTGCAGCGCCGGCGCGCGCGACTGCATCCAGCGACACGCCGACGGGTCGCTGAGGTTCATGCCAAGTTGGCCGTACAGCGCGGCATCGGCCAGTGTCATGCGCTCACCGAGGATGAACGGTCGCTGCTGCAACAGCGTGTCGAGAATGCCGATCAGCCGCTCGAAGGCATCCTCCAGCAGCGCATGCGTGGCCGGAAAGCCCGGTCGTGACGGCGGCTGCACACCAGCCGGCATGCCCGCGAGGTGAAAGCCGTCCGGTGCCACGCTGAACAGATACGGCAGGCGCTCGGTTTGCCGCCGTTGCCAGCGCGCCATCACCGGCTGCTTCAGCAGCCCCGGAATGCCCAACTCACGCACCAGCCGGGCACTGGCATCGTTGTCTTGCGCCGACACCTTCCAGCGGTTGTGATGCACCATGTAAAGGCCGAACTCATCGGCATAATCGTCGATCAGCGCGGCAACGAAGTGCGCCACCGGGTCGTCCGGCAGCAAACGGCGCGATGCCTCGATGCGCTGGTCGAACCATTCGGCGATGGCGGTGGAGTCGTAGAGATTTTCGCCATCCGGCCCGAACAGGAAGGGCACCAGCGGGAATTCGTCGTCGGCGGTCAGGCGCGGCCAGGTCAGCGGCAACACGCCGCGCGTGAGCAGCTCGCGGCGCAAGGAGTAGCGGATGCGTTCGGCAGTCGTGCCCTGCTCCGGCAGCACACGAAAGCGCAGGCCGTGATAGCGACAGAGCAGGATGACCTTCAGCCCAAAAGGCGACAACTCAGAGGTCCAGACCACCCAGGGAGCGGGAGTTTTCGCGATGACAGGCATTTGGAGATCCTGAAGCAAAATACTGATGTGTGCTTTTAACACAGGCTTAAATGCAATGATTGCGCACGACAGCGCGAGTCACTGTATAGTGTAGCTTGGCACCGGACGCCTACCGAAGGTACACGCAAGCATGAGAATCAGAAATGTCCTCCATAAAGGACTGAAGAGGCTGATCGAACGCGATGATGCGAGCGGATTACAGCCGGCCATGGTCGACAAGATCAAGCGCATGGTCTCGTTCCTGCAAGACATGGCACACCAGGATGAGCTATTCAGCGTACCCACTTGGAAGGCCCACCGCCTGACGGGTGACCGCAAAGATACCTGGAGCCTGTTCGTTACCAAGAACTGGCGGATGACATTTCGGATAAACACGGATGAAATCGAGATCATTGATCTCAATTACGAAGACTATCACTAGCCGCCTCGGAGGCTCGTATGAACGCCATGACCAGTATCAGGCTGAAAAACCCTGCCCATCCCGGAGGGTTCATCAAGCACGAGATCATCGCCCCGCTGGCGCTGACAGTGACGGCGGCGGCGCAGGCTCTCGGTGTCACTCGTGCCGCGCTTTCGGCTCTGCTCAATGAACGCGCTAGTCTGTCGCCCGAAATGGCCCTGCGCTTGGAAAAAGCATTTGGCGTTTCGATGGACACACTAATGCGAATGCAGAACAGCTTTGAAATAGCTCAGACGCGCAAGCGCGAAGAAGAAATCAAGGTTGTGCGATTTACAGGCCTGGCTGAAACACGGCCATAACCCCTGAGTGATCACTACCTTCTCTTGAACCAGCCCATCCAAAGAGACCCGCCATGCCCAACACCTTTGCCAATCAACACGCCCTCGTCACCGGTGCCGGCTCGGGTATCGGCCGCGCCACCGCACTGCTGCTCGGCCAGCTCGGGGCCAGCCTGACGCTATGCGACCGCAACCCCGCCGCGCTGCAGGAAACTGCCGATCTGCTCACCGCCAAAGGCACGCGCGTCGATCAGGAAATCGTCGATGTGTCCGACTGGGCGGCGATGCAAGCCCTGGCCGAGCGCGTCCACGCCCGTCATGGCACGCTCGATGTGCTGGTAAACAACGCCGGCGTGGGCACGGCCGGGCCATTCCTCGATACGCCGATCGAAGACTGGCAGTGGGTCATGGGCATCAACCTGATGGGCGTGGTGCATGGCTGCAAGGCTTTCGGCGCTCGCATGGCGGCAGACAAGCGCGGCCATATCGTCAATATCGCGTCGGCCGCGGGCTACTACGCCGGTGCCGACATGTCGGCCTATTCCGCCAGCAAGTACGCCGTCATGGGGCTGACCGAATCGCTGCGACTGGAGATGGCCGTGCACGGCGTCGGCGTCAGCGCCATCTGCCCCGGTGTCATCAACACCAACATCGTCGCCGCCACGCGCATGCGCGGCAGCACCGCCAAATCGCAGGACAAACTGGTGGCGATCTACCAGAAGCGCAATTACGGCCCGGAGCATGTCGCCGAGGCCGTGGTCAGCGCCATCACCGGCAATCGCGCCGTGGTGCCGGTCAGCCCTGAGGCCTGGGCGCTCTATGCCGGCAAGCGTTTCCTGCCCGGCGTCATGGATGTGATGCAGCGCACCGCGTGGTTCAGGAAGCTGAAGCCGTCTTGAAAACAGGCTGATCGCCCGCGAAAACGCAGAGGCTGTACTACAACATGCTCTGCTGAAATAGCATGTAGCGCGAGCAACACTTTTTGTTGCTCGTATTGACAACACACGGAGGTGTTGCTTCAATGAACAACATAGCGGCCAAACTACTTTTACGCGAACGACTGATCTTGGCCATCGGGCGCCATGTTGATTTAGTGATCTGGCAACTGCCTTCGCCTGTGCGTGGCAGCCAGCATCACTACAAATATCGGCTGGCCTATGTGGTGAATGATGTCTGCGTGTTGCGCTATGACAACGAGGCCGGCAAAGGCGATCACCGACACTGGCGGCAGATCGAAACGCCCTACCACTTCTCCAACATCAAACAGCTACGCGAGGACTTTCTTCATGACATCAAACAGTGGAATTTCCAGCACCGTGATCTTTGATATTCGCTCGCTGGATAGCGCGCTGGACGACTTCTCAGTTGCTTGGGCAGATGCTGTGCCGCAGACACCTCGCATCAGCTTTGCGTCTGCCGAACTGATGTTCAAGACGCTGGGCGGCCGCCGCCTGGAACTGCTGCAAGCCATGGGCGGCAAGGGTGAACTGGGTGTGCGCGAGCTGGCCCGGTTGGCCGGCCGCGATGTGCGGGCGGTACATGCCGATGCCCAGCTGCTGGCACTCGCCGGCGTCATCGACCGCAGCGACGAAGGCAAGCTCAGCTTTCCGTATCTGACCATTCATGTCGATTTCCAGCTGCAGGTGGCTTAGACTTTTTACAGGCCATGACAAGGAAGTCACCATGTCTCAAATACTCCTCACCGATGAGCAGATTCATACCCTGCTGAACATGCCCAAACGGGTGCTCAACCCAAATGCCCACTGGAAAAACCAGCGCGGTAGCAAGCAAAAGCAATTCAGTATCGAATCCATTGAAGGCAATCATCGCTTTACGGTCTATTTGCGCCAAAACCTCAAGTTGCCCGAAAACTTCTCCTGCGGGCTACGCTATCAGCTACATACAGGCGAAGAACTGACGCTGACGCGCTATAACGGGAGCGACCACGAACACAGTAATCCGCTAGACGGCCATAGCCGAATCGCAGCAGAATGCCACATCCACAAAGCCACCTATCGCTACTTGGCAGCGGGCCGCAAAGCAGAACACTATGCCGAGCGCACAACCCGTTACCACAACTTGGATGGCGCCTTAAAAGCACTCGCAGAGGATTGTCAGATTTCAGGACTGAAAACCGCCACATCGTCTCCAGAAACTACGGACAACATCGGCAGCAGCGGAGATCTTTTCACATGAGCGTTGATCTTCAAGCTCTGCAACAGCAGCTTTGCACAACATTCTGCCGCGATGTTGCGGTTACAGCGCGCAATGATCGCATCGTGATTTCGCTGCCCATGACAGCTAGAGATGGTGATCATCTCACCGCCTACCTATCGCAAACGCCCACTGGCTGGCGTGTGTCCGATATGGGCAGCACCCTTATGCGACTGAGCTATGACCATGACCTGAGCAAGCTGCTGACCGGCGCTCGCGCTCAGCTATTCGAAACCATTCTCACCGAAAACGGCCTCAGTGAAGATGATGGCGAGCTTTTTCTGGATGTACCTGCGGATGCCTTGCCGCGTGGAATTTTCACCTTGGGCCAAGGCCTGACACGCATTGAAGATCTAGGGCTATGGACCAGCAAGCGCGTTGTGTCCACTTTTTACGACGACCTGCGAAACACGCTGAAACGCTGCCTGAGTAGTGATGAACTGATGGAGGACTTCGTCGTGCCAGGGCTGCCCAGTGCCGAAAACTATCCCGTGGATTACTGTATCCGCACAGCCGGCAGGCCACTTTTTGTATTCGGCGTGAATAGCAAAGATAAAGCCATGCTCACCACCATCATCCTGCAACACCTGATGCAGCACGGGCAAAACTTTGAGTCACTGGTGGTGTGCGCCAATCTGGACGAGATACCCAAGCTGGATCAACGCAGACTCATGAATGCCGCCAACGATGTCGTTAGCCATGTCGAGGATGTGGATGCCATTGAGCGGAAAATCCGGCATCGCGTGAGCGCCTGACCCTGCCAGAGCAATTGCTTGACTCCAACGACCACCACTCCCGCGCTTTCAGCCAATCCCCTCTTCCGCCACGATGCTAGCCTCTGAATGACCAATAAGTCACAGAGCCGCACATGATCGACTTCGCCGCCTTCTGGCAGGAACTCTCTGCCCGTCCCGACTTCTGGGGCTTCATCAGTATTCCCATCGTAGCCGCCATCGTGACCTGGGCTCATGTCTGGTGGGCGGTGAAGATGATGATGTATCCGATCGACTACATCGGCATCCGCACGCCGCGTCTGCGCAAACTGCTCGGCATCAACATCGACCTGCTCGGCTGGCAGGGCATCATCCCGCGTGGGGCGCGCCGGATGTCAGACATCGTGGTCGATAACGCGATCAGCAAGATGGGCTCGGTCAGCGATTTCGTGCGCCAGATGGAGCCGGAGAAAATCGGCAACTATGTGGCGCAGCATGTCAGCTCGCGCATCGAGGAATACACCGACGAGGCCATGACCGAGCGCAACGCGGTGTTCTGGGAGAACTTGCCGCCGCTGGTGCGCAAGGGCGTGTACCGGCATGTTCGCAACAATTTGCCGAAGGTCATGCAGCGCCTGATCCATGCCGTCATCGACGACATCGACAATCTGGTGGATGTGAAGGAGATGTGCGGTCGCCAGCTCGAAGCCGACCGCGCACTAGTGGTTCGCCTATTCAGCGAAGTGGGCGACGCCGAGTTCCGTTTCATCGTCAATGTCAGCTTCTGGATCGGCCTCGGCTTCGGCCTGCTGCAGATGCTGCTGTTCTACTTCCTGCCCTGGCACGGCATGCTGCCGCTCTACGCCGCCGTGCTCGGCCTTGCCACCAACTGGCTGGCGCTGGCGATGGTATTTCGCCCGCTCAACCCGGTGCGCCTCGGCCCGTTCAGTTTTCAGGGGCTGTTCCTGCGCCGTCAGGCTGCTGTCTCCGATAAGTTCGCCGAGCTGTGCTCGCAGGAAATTCTCACCATCCATCGTTTCATGAGCGAGATGCTGATCGGTGAAAACTCCGATCGCGCGCGGCGTTTGATCAAGCGCCACATCAGCACGCTGGTGGATGACTCGCCGCTGGCGCGCACCGGCGCTCAGGTCATGATGGGCGCTGCCGGCTACTCCGAGTTCAAGACCCGCATTGCCGACCAGGGCGCTGCTCTTGCCCTGCTGCCATTGGCCAACAAGAAGTTCAATCAGGAGCGCTCGGCGGCGCTGGCAGAATTACTGGCCAGCAAAATGAAAGAAATGTCGCCCGCCGAGTTTCAGGACTTGCTGCGCCCCGCTTTCCAGCAGGATGAATGGATTCTGTTACTGCTGGGCGCCGTCACGGGCTTGATTGCCGGCACGGCGCAGTTACTGCTGGGGTTTGCCTGAAAGCAAAAAGCCCCAGCTTTCGCTGAGGCTTTCTGTTACCACAATATGGCTCCTCGAACTGGACTCGAACCAGTGACCCACGGATTAACAGTCCGTTGCTCTACCGACTGAGCTATCGAGGATCGGTGAGGACGCGAATCATAGTGATGCCCCCTGAGCCGGTCAAGCCTCTGCGCGACTGTTTGCTCAGAAAAAAGACGCTCGCAGCGAAACCATGGCGAACACGCCCCGAAAGCGGCATTACGGCAATGACATGCTCCACAGCGGCACCGTCACCAGCGACAACAAAATGCCAATGCCAAGCATGGCATTCGCCAGCTCCGGCTCTAGCCGGAACTGTTCAGCCAAAATCGCCGCCGAGATCATCGGGGCCATGGCGGCCTGCAGCACGGCAACACTCAAAATCGCACCCGATACACCCAACGCGCTACCCAGGCTCCACATCACGACCGGCGCCAGCGCCATCTTCCAGCCCAGCGCTACGCCCACCGGTAGCCACTGATGCCGCGCCAGCTGTAACTTCAGGCGCAGGCCCACCGAAAACAGCGCCAATGGGGCCAATGACTGCGCTAATCGGTGCAATACGCTATCCACTTCGGATGGCCATCCGCCCAATTGCCCCACCAGCAGGCCGATGATCAGGCAGACGAAGGCCGGAAACAGCAGCACGCGCTTCACCACCGCTGCCGGCGTGGCAGCCTGACCGGCATAGACCACGCCCACCAGCACGCCGCCTAGGCTGAGCATCACAAAGCAGCCAAGCTGATCGGCGACGACGCCCAGCGCCAGTTGTTCGGAGCCGCGCAAAGCTTCCAGCATGGGGTAGCCCATGAACGAGGTGTTGCCGAGGCCGCAGACCAGTGTCAGTGCGCCGATACGGCCGTTCGACCAACCCAGCCGTCGGCCGAGAAGGCGACAGATCAGGAATGCGCCGAGAAACACCAGCCACTGGGAAATAACCAGATACCAGAGGTTGGGGTCGAGATGTAGGCGCGGAATCAGCTCCAGCACCATCGCCGGCAAGGCAATTTGAATCACCCACCAGTTCAGGCTGGGGGCCAGCGTGGCCGGCGGGTTGCCATAGCGGCGCATGAGTACGCCCAGCAGCAGGCAGACCGACAGCAATAACAGCGCACTCATCGCAACTCCAGCACAGAACTTTCTCAGGTCGCTAGGGTAGCCGATTCGGGTGTACAGAAAATATCCCTGCTTCGGTGTAGCGTTTCAGGCTTGGCACCGTCTAAAGCATGTAACCCTGTTATTCAGAGCGTAAATCATCATGAATCGAAGAAGTTTTCTGCTCGGCGGCCTGGCTGGCCTGCTGGCCACTCGCCTCGCGGATGCCGCCACGGCGTCCGCCGGTAAAATCAAAGGCTTCATTCAAGCGCCGGCATTCTGGCGCAAGAAAGTCAGCCCCGAGGCCTGGGATGTGCTGTTTCAGGAAGTCACCGAGTCACGCTTTTCCAGCCAGCTCAATTACGAGAAGGCAGCCGGCACTTATGTGTGTGCGGCCTGTTATCAGCCCTTGTTCACCAGCGCCGCCAAGTACGACAGCGGTACCGGCTGGCCCAGCTTTTTCCGGGCGCTACCAAACACAGTCGGCGAGCGTGAAGATCGCAGCTTATTCATGATTCGCGTGGAGTATCACTGCTCACGCTGTGGCGGCCATCAGGGGCATGTGTTTGAGGATGGCCCGAAGCCGACCGGCCTGCGCTATTGCAATAACGGCCTGGCGCTGAAATTTATTGAACAGGGCACCACGCTGCCCACGCTGAGAGGTTGATCATGAAATCATTCTTAATGGCTGCTCTGCTGCTCTGCATCGCACCGCTTTCTGCACAAGCGGCTACACAAGCAGCCACACAGGCGGCAGCCGGCAAAACCGAAACAGCTATCTTTGCCGGCGGCTGCTTTTGGTGCAGCGAGTCAGACTTTGAAAAGCTGAAAGGCGTGAAATCGGTCGTATCCGGCTATATTGGCGGTCGTAGCGAGCGGCCCACCTATGCCGAGGTCTCCAGCGGTGCCAGCGGACATCTAGAAGCTGTGGAGATTCAGTATGACCCCACCGTGGTCAGCTACGGGCAATTGGTCAGCTACTTCTGGCGGCAGCACGACTTTCTGGATGCCGGCGGCCAGTTCTGCGATCGCGGCGAGCAATACGGCCCGGCGATTTTCACGCTCAATGCCGAGCAGGCACGCATCGCTGCTGACAGCAAGGCGGCACTGGCGAAGTCACGCGGCCTCAAACAGATAGCCACACGCCTGCTGCCCGCCAGCCAGTTTTACGCAGCCGAGGACTATCATCAGGATTACTACAAGAAGAGTGGCTTCCGTTATCAGTACTACCGCTTGTCTTGTGGCCGCGATGCCCGTATGAAGGTGCTTTGGCCCAACTGATGTTTCAACGCTTATGCAATTGCCTGCCAGCTACGCCCTGTACTTGTTGTCACTCATGCTGGAGCGCGGTCATGCCACGGCAGATGTGCTGGCCGGCACCGGGCTGACCGACGCCGAACTGGGCACACACAACCGGCGTATTGAGGGCCAGCAATACGGGCGCATGCTGGCCAATGCCCTGCGCATCAGCGGCGATCCGGCGCTGGCCTACGAGCTGGGCCTGCGCAGCCAGCTCACCCAGCACGGCTTCGTCGGTTTCGGCCTGATGAGCAGTGGCACGCTGGAAGAGGCCGTGGCGCTGGGCCAGCGCTATCTGCAGGCACGCGCGCCCTTGTTTCACAGCCGCATCGAATATCAGGACGACTGGGTCATCGTTGAACTGGCCGAAACCATTTCGCTGGGCGTGCTGAAAAGCTTTACTTGCGACATCGTGCTGGTCGAGCTCTGCTGCCTGTTCAATCGCCTGCTCAGCGGCCAGCCAACGCCATCGCAGTGGCAAAGCGAAATTTGCGTGCCCTACCCCGAGCCAGCGCACTATGCCGCCTGGCGGGATCGTCTGCCCAAATTCCATTTCTCGCAGCCGAGCATGCAAATCCGCTTTCCACGGCAATTGCTCACGCAGCGCATTGCTACGGCGAATCCGGTTGCGGCGCAGCTGGCCATCGCGCAGTGCGAGCAGGAGCTGGCCGACCTTGCAGCCGCCGATGCCAAAGACCCGTGGGTCGCTCAGGTGCTGAAGCTGCTGCTCCCACGCAATGGCCGCTATGACCGGCTCAGTGAGCTAGCCGAACACATGCACCTATCTGAGCGCACGCTAAAACGGCGTTTGCAGGATGCCGGAACTTCGTATCAGCGCCTGCTCGACCAGGCGCGTCAGCAGCAAGCAGAGGCCATGCTGGCCAAGCCCGATGCGTCGATTGCGCAAATCGCCGAGGCGCTGGGCTATCAAGATCCGGCCAATTTCACCCGCGCCTTTCGCCAATGGACAGGGTTGTCGCCCACGGCTTATCGCCGCCAGCAATTCAGCCCGGCCTGAAGCAGGTCATCAATGTGGCCTGATATGACAGATATTCGGCGCAACTGCCCCTGACGCCCATGCACCCACTCGCCTTAATCTGATCGTGTCGGGCTTTCCTGCCCGTCGTTTTCAACGAGGCATCGCTTCATGACATCACTCAATTCAAGCGCACTGGCCATGACCGATGCGCAGAAAGCCGAACACATCAAGAGCACCGTGCTCGCCGCCGGCGTCGCCCTACGCGAACGCCACAGCTGGCTCAAGCATCAGGATGCCATTGGCGCCAGCATCATGATCATCTCCCTGCTGGGCATGATCGCCAGCGGCACGCTGTATGTGCAGGGCGTCATCGCCTGGTGGATCTGCGTACCGGTCACGGCCATTTTCGCGTCGTTCATCCATGAACTGGAACACGATCTGATCCACATCATGTACTTCCGCAAGCAGCCGAAAATCATCAACTTCATGCTGCTCATGGGCTGGATCGCCCGCGCCAGCACGGTCAGCCCGTTTGTGCGCCGCAAGCTGCATCTGCATCACCACAAGTTCTCCGGCACCGAGTCCGACCTGGAAGAGCGCGGCATCACCAATGGCGAGCGCTGGGGTCTGCGTCGTCTGCTCATGACCGGTGACAACATGCTGGCTGTTTACCTGCGCCCGATGACCATGCGCAACGCCACCAAGGCCTACATCCAGTCGCAGAAGCCGAAGAGCAAGGCCGAAGTCCACGCCATGGTCAAAGAGCAGGTCGGTGCCTACTTCCCGCTCGGCAACATCTACTACGCGCTGTTTCACGGCTGGATCGTCTGGCATCTGGTCAGCTTTGGCGCTGCCACGACTGGCTACGCCATCACGCTGCCAAGCTGGGCTGTAACTGGCTTGAACGGTCTCGACATCTTCGCCGTGGTCTATATGCTGCCGGCCTTCCTGCGCACTTTCTGCCTGCACTTCATCAGCTCCAACATGCATTACTACGGTGATGTGGAAGCCAAGAATGTGATGCAGCAGTGCCAGGTTCTGAACCCGTGGTGGTTGATGCCGATGCACCTGTTCTGCTTCAATTTCGGCAGCACGCACGCCATTCATCACTTTGCCGTGAAAGAGCCGTTCTATATTCGTCAGGCGAATGCCAAAATCGCTCACAAGGTCATGCGCGAAATGGGCGTGCGCTTCAATGATTACGCCGCCCTCAAGCGTGCCAACCGCTTCTTTGCCAACCCGGAAAAAACCGCCGCCTCATGAAACTGAACGCACGCCATCTGATTCTCGACCTGCTGCTTGCCAGCACCAGCCATCAGTTGTCCGTGCGTGAGGCCATCACCGCCTGCCGCATCTTTGCCATCAGCGAGAACTCTGTTCGCGTGGCACTGGTGCGGCTTTCGGCAGACGGGCTGGTGCAGGCCGCAGGCCGTGGCCACTACCGGCTAGGCCCGCAGGCGCTGGGCCTGGCCGGTGATGTGGCCACCTGGCGCAGCGCTGAGCAGCGTGTGCGACCTTGGTCTGGCGATTGGCTCACGGTGTTCTCAGCCAGCCTGGGCCGCAGCAATCGCACCGCCCTCAAGCATCGCGAGCGCGCCTTGCAAATGCTCGGCTTCCGCGAGCTGGAGCAAGGTCTGCATGTGCGGCCCAATAACATCGAACACGATCTGGATAGTGTGCGTCAGCGCCTGCACAAGCTCGGTCTGGAAGCGGAAGCTAGCGTTTTTGTGAGCAGCCACTGGGCGCAGGATGAAAAACTGCGAGCGCTCTGGAACGGCCATGAGCTGAACGAGCGCTACACCCAACTGCAGCAGCAACTCGAAGACTGGATGCGACATGCGGCCGAGCTGGACGCCGAAACCGCCGCCCGCGAATCCTTCCTGCTTGGCGGCAACGCCATCCGCCATATTGTTTTTGACCCGCTGCTGCCAGAGCCACTGGTTAATGTGGCCGCCCGCCTGCAATTCGTCGCCACCGTACGCAAATTCGACCAGATCGGGCATCACATCTGGCAGACGCTTTACGCCACAATACGCTGATCCGGACGCTGTTAACGGGACTGTTCATGCGCATATTGGTAATTGAAGATGACCTGGAAATTGCCCGCTACCTGCGCAAAGGCCTGAGCGAAGCCGGCCACACCGTGGAACATGCCGACAATGGCCGCGATGGCCTCTATCTGGCGACCGGCGAGAGTTTCGACGCACTCGTGCTCGACCGGCTGCTGCCGCAAATGGACGGCCTCACCCTGCTCACCGCTCTGCGTGCCACCGGCGCCTCAGTACCCGTGCTGATTCTCAGTGCGCTCAGTCAGGTCGATGAGCGCATCAAGGGCCTGCGGGCCGGCGGCGATGATTATCTGGTGAAGCCGTTTGCGCTCAGCGAACTGCTGGCACGCCTCGAAGTGATTACGCGGCGCAGCCAACCCGCTGAAATCGATAATGAAATTCGCGTAGCCGATCTCGTGCTCAACCGGCTAAGCCGTCTGGTCTACCGCGCCGGCGAAGAAATCGTGCTGAAGCCGCAAGAATATCGTGTGCTGGAATACCTCATGCGCCACAGCGGCCAAGTCGTGACCCGCACCATGCTGCTGGAGAATGTCTGGGACTACCATTTTGACCCGCAAACCAATGTGATTGATGTGCACATGTCACGCCTGCGCGGCAAAATCGACAAAGCTCCCTGGACGCCCCTCATTCACACACTGCGCGGCGCCGGATACTGCCTTCGTGATTAAGCTGACACAGAACTGGTCCACCGCCACACGCATCACACTCTCGAATGCTGGCGTGATTCTGGTTTGCTTTCTGATTCTGGCCGGCGGCGTCATGGTGCTCAGCCAGTACTTCATGCGCCAGCATATCCAGGAAAGCGTGCGCGCCGAGCTCAACATCCTGGCGTCCGAATATCAGTTTGATGGCCTTGTGGGTGTGCGTGCGCTGATTCAGGCTCGTCTGCGGGAGCACTCTCGCCTCGACAAGCGCAGCTACTATCTGGAGGATGCCCAAGGTCAGTTTCTGGCCGGCAATCTGCCAGCGTGGCCGCGTGCGGCACGCGTGCCCGATGAGTTTCTGACATTACCCAGCACGGAGGATCAGGACGACTACACCCTGATCGCGCAATGGCGCACGCTGCCAGAGGGCCACAGAATATTTGTCGGTTTCGACGAGCGTGAGCTCAGCTATGTGCAGCGCAAGATTCGGCAAGGCGCGACCTGGAGCCTGATTCTGGTGCTGCTGCTGTCGTGGCTGGCCGGGCGTTACACCACACGCTTGGCGCTGCAGCCCATCGAGCGTATTCGCTACTCGGCGCGCAAGATCATGGCTGGCGACATGCGTCACCGCATTGCACTGAGCAATACCGGCGATGAGTTCGATGCCCTAGCCCGCACGCTCAACGACATGCTCGATCGCATCAGCCAGCTCATCGCCAGTGTTCGCGGCGCAACCGACAATATTGCCCACGACTTGCGTTCGCCATTGACGCGCCACCGTGCCCGCCTTGAAAGCCGCCTGCACAACCCGCCTTCGGCCAGTGAGTGGGCACCTTGGGCAGAAGACAGCCTGCGTGACATCGATCAGGTGCTGGCCACCTTTCAGGCCCTGCTAAAGATCGCCAGCATTGACTCCGGCCTCTTGCGCCAAGCCTTCCAGCCGGTGGATCTGGTGCCGTTGATTAGCGATGCCGTCGACTTCATGGAGCCGTTGGCCGATGCGCGTGAACAGCCGCTGCAGATCAGCCTGCCGGAGCAGGCCCATCTGCTCGGCCACCGAGACCTGCTCTTTCAGCTGCTCATCAATCTGCTCGATAACGCCATCAAGTTCACGCCCGTCGGAGGCAGCATCCGTCTTGCACTGACGGCCAGCAGCTCAGACTGGCAACTGACCATCGCCGATAGCGGCCCGGGCATTCCCGAAGCCGAACACAAGAAGGTCTTTGATCGCCTGTATCGGCTGGATGCTACCCGCCAAACGCCAGGGCTGGGGCTGGGTTTGAGCTTGGTACAGGCCGTGACAACGCTGCATCAGGGCAGCATCAGCCTGTCTGCCGCCGCTACTGAGACGCGCCTGCCGCATGAACAGGAAGGCTTGTGCATTGCGATTTTGCTGCCCAAGCCCTGATGAGCGCCTAGCGTCTTGCAAAAAGCACTGGGCGATGACCCACGAGTCGTGTAATTTTCCGACAGCACCCTACCAACAAAAAGAGAACTCACCATGATGGCTTCACCCGCACTGTGTACGCTGGTCTGTTTTGCAGCGCTCACCGCCCTGCTCGCATTCACTTACGCCAATTACCGCGTCGCGCTTGTCCTCACCGGCAAAGCCGCCCCCAATGCATGGACTCGGGACGCACAAACTTGGGCAGACCCTGCTTTTATCACCCGACTGAAGCACGCCCACCTGAACTGCGTAGAGAACCTGCCGGTCTACGCGGCCTTGGTACTGGCGGCCTATGCCACCAACCAGCTCGCTATTATTGATGGCCTGGCCTATGTGTTTCTGGGCCTGCGCGTGGGCCAGGTACTGCTGCATGCCATCAGCACCAGCTCCAGTGTTGTGTTCGTTCGCGCCAACCTGTGGATTGCCCAGTGCCTGATCATCGGCTATTGGGTTCTGCAGCTCTGCGGCGTGATCACCGCTTAACGCAATAGACAGCCAGACCCATCTGGCAGGCATAAAAAAGCCGCCAACCCGAACAGGTTGGCGGCTTTTGTGTTTCTGACTACTGCTTTTGACGGGCCTGCTTAATGGCAGGCAGGCACATCAAATCAGGCTGTCATTTCCAGGATCTGCTTGAACAGAGCCTTCATCGGCTCGCTCGGGCGGGCAGACTGCATGGCCATGATCTTGCTCATGTCGCCTTCGACCTTGAGCTGACCGGTCATGAAACCCTGCATGCCAGCACCGGCATCGCCTTCGAGGAAGATGCGACGCAGCAGTTCAGCCGACAGAATCAGCTTGGTACCGGCAGCAGCGTTGTGACCGAGTTCAAACTTGCCACCATTGAGTGCCAGATCGACCTTGCCTTCCGGTGCGTCATTGACCGTGACATTCAACAACAGGTTGGCCAGGCCAGCCGGTACATTGAGGTCGCCAGCGGCGGCGGTCAGGTCAGCGACTTTTGTAAACCATTCTTGCGACAGGAAAGCTGCCATCTTGTTCTTCTCCAAAATAAGTAAAATTCGTACAACACCGGCTCAGCAAATCTCCGGAAGCTGAACCTACACGATGCCTGTGACACTGGCAACCGGTCAGTCACGCACCAAAAACGACCAAAGAAATAGCCATGCCGCTCACTGCGCACCATTTTGGTGAATGCGCAGTGAACTTCAATTACTTATCGAATGTCATAGCCTTTTTCATCATGCAGCACGAGATCCAGACCTTCTGTTTCCTGTTCCGCACTAACACGCAGACCACCGGTTAATTTGTCGGTGATCTTGAGCAACAGCCAGGTCATGACCACGGTATAGACAATCGTGATGCCAACCGCCAAGGCCTGCACACCGAGCTGCTCGGCGATGCTGGTGTTGCCAGCGCCAAAGCCGAAGCCGGAGAAAATGCCGAGGTCAGGGCTGGCCAGCACAGCAACAATCAAGCTGCCGAGAATGCCGCCAACGCCGTGTACCGGGAAAACATCCAGCGAATCATCAATTTCCCACTTGCGCTTGACGATCTGCGTCATGTTGAAGCAGATCAGGCCGGCCAGCACGCCAATCACCAGCGCGCCCATGGGGCCAACACTGCCAGATGCCGGCGTGATGGTGCCCAAGCCAGCGACCATGCCGGTGACGATGCCCAACACCGACGGCTTGCCGAAGCGCTTCCACTCGCACAGCATCCACACCAGCGCACCGGCCGATGCCGAGATATGCGTGACCAACAAGGCCATGCTGGCCGATCCGTTGGCGGCGAGCGCCGAGCCGGCATTGAAGCCGAACCAGCCCACCCAGAGCATGCCGGCGCCGATCACCGTCATAGTCAGGTTGTGCGGCGGCATGGGCTGCTTGGGAAAGCCACGACGCGGGCCGATGACCAGCGCCGCCACCAGCGCCGCCAGGCCTGCCGTGATATGCACCGTGATGCCGCCGGCAAAGTCGATAACGCCCATCTGGAACAGGAAGCCGCCGCCCCAGACCCAATGCGCCACTGGCACATAAACAGCCGCCGTCCAGAGCAGGCAGAAAATTAGGGTGGAGGAGAACTTCACGCGCTCGGCAAAGGCCCCGATGATCAAGGCCGGCGTGATGATGGCAAAAGTCATCTGGAAGGCGGCAAACAGGCCTTCGGGAATGTCGCCCTGCAAGGATTCCCGGTTAATGCCGGCAAAAGCAGCCTTAGACAAGCCACCGATCCAGTCCTGCATCGCCCCGCCATCGCTGAAGGTCAGCGAATACAGGCCCAGCAGCCAGAGCACGCTGACGCCACCGGCAATGGCAAAGCAGACCATGAGGATAGACAGCACATTCTTGCTGCGCACCAGCCCGCCATAAAACAGCGCCAGACCCGGCAAGGTCATGAATAACACCAATGCTGTTGCAGTCAGGATCCAGGCCGTGTTGCCCGAATTCAGAGTAGGCGCATCGGCTGCCAACGCTAGGCTGGGCAACATCAAGAAAAGGCTAATAACGCCCGCCACGCGATTGAGCATGGTGTTCTCCTCAACAATTAAGTAATCGACGCTTAGAGTGCGTCGTCGTTGGTTTCGCCGGTGCGGATGCGCACCACATGTAGCAGGTCAGTGACGAAAATCTTGCCGTCACCAATCTTGCCGGTTGCTGCTGCTTTCGAAATGACTTCAATGACCGAGTCCAGCTGATCTTCACTAACGGCAAGATCCAAACGAACCTTTGGCACGAAATCGACCACATACTCTGCACCACGATAGAGCTCGGTATGGCCCTTCTGGCGCCCGAAGCCTTTCACTTCGGTTACCGTGAGACCGGTCACACCAATATCCGAGAGTGCTTCGCGAACATCATCGAGCTTGAATGGCTTGATGACTGCTGTGATCATTTTCATAACTAACCCCTTGATAAATATAAGACAGATCGCAAGCCTGGCGGCACTGCCGGCAGCCATGACGATGGCCATGATAGCGGCATCGCAGCCATCTGCCCAAGACCCAGGCAAGACCACGAACTGAATTTGGGCAACCCGCCTTAGCGCGCCCTCTTTTCGAGCATGCACAAATTGCGCCAATTTCTGGCGAATACCATCCAGCCCCGCACAAACTTGACTCTGCTCAAGTCAGACATCGAATTCTTGAAAAAACCAGCCGAATAACCCTACTTTTTCAGTGCGCATCCAAGCGGTTGCGACTAAAATGCGCCGGCTCAGAGTAGCTCGGATACGCTGAGTCAGGCGGCCAGAGGGTGTTCACCCTCTGCCTTATGGCAAGCCTCTGTATGACGCAGGAAACTGCGACTTGCAGGTTGCCATCGCTAAAATCTGCTTATTACAGGAAGCAATCATGTCCCATGCTCCGTCAGGCGCCGCGCCGGCGTATCACATGCAGGTGGTCAGGCAATTTGCCATCATGACCGTCATTTGGGGGATTCTTGGCATGGCTGTTGGCGTTCTGATCGCCTCTCAGCTGGCCTGGCCCGCACTCAACTTTGATACCGCCTGGTTTTCATTCGGCCGCCTGCGTCCGTTGCACACCAACTTGGTGATCTTTGCCTTCGGTGGTTCGGCGCTGATGACCACATCGTTTTATGTAGTGCAACGCACCACGCTGACGCCGCTGTTCATGCCCAAGCTCGCCCAGTTCGTGTTCTGGGGCTGGCAGGCCGTGATTGTGGGCGCGCTGATTACGCTGCCGCTGGGCTACACATCGGCCAAAGAATACGCCGAGCTGGAATGGCCGATTGACCTGCTGATTACCGTGGTCTGGATCGCCTATGCCACCGTGTTCTTCGGCACGCTGGTGAAGCGCAAGACCTCGCACATCTATGTCGCGAACTGGTTCTACGGTGGTTTCATCATCACCATCGCGCTGCTGCACATCGTCAACTCGATGGCCATGCCGGTCGACACCTTCAAGTCCTACTCGATCTATTCCGGCGCCACTGACGCCATGATCCAGTGGTGGTACGGCCACAACGCCGTCGGCTTCCTGCTCACCGCCGGTTTCCTCGGCATGATGTACTACTTCGTGCCCATCCAGGCCGGTCGCCCGGTGTACTCGTATCGTCTGTCGATCGTGCATTTCTGGGCGCTGATCTCGGTCTATATGTGGGCCGGCGCGCACCATCTGCACTATTCGGCACTGCCGGACTGGACGCAGTCGCTGGGCATGGCGTTCTCGCTGATCCTCATCGCACCAAGCTGGGGCGGCATGCTCAACGGCGTGCTGACGCTCTCCGGCGCGTGGGACAAGCTGCGCTCCGACCCCATCATCCGCTTCCTCATCGTTGCGCTGTCGTTCTACGCCATCGCCACCTTTGAAGGCCCGATGATGTCGATCAAGACCGTCAACTCGCTGTCGCACAACACCGACTGGACTATCGGCCATGTGCACTCCGGCGCGCTCGGCTGGGTTGCCATGATCTCCATCGGCTCGCTGTATGTGCTGATTCCGCGTCTCTGGGATCGCAAGGCCATGTACTCGACCTCGCTGATCAACCTGCACTTCTGGCTCGCCACTATCGGCACCGTGTTCTACATCGTGTCCATGTGGATCTCTGGCATCACCCAGGGCCTGATGTGGCGCGCCATCAACGCCGACGGCACGCTGACCTACAGCTTCATCGAAAGCGTGGTGGCTAGCCACCCAATGTATGTGGGTCGCATGATTGGCGGTGCCTTGTTCCTCACCGGCATGTTCATCATGGCCTACAACATGTTCAGAACGGTCCGTGGCGATACGCCGAAAGACCTGCCGGCCGCTTAAGGAGATTGCACAATGGCTTCCAAGCATGAGTTAGTCGAAAAGAATGTCGGCCTGCTGGCGTTCTTCACGGTGATCGCGATCAGCTTCGCGACATTGGTGGAAATCGTCCCGCAATTCTTCCAGAAGGAAACCACCGAGCCGGTGAAGACCCTGGTCAAGCTCAGCCCGCTGGCCATGGAAGGTCGCGATGTGTACATCCGTGAAGGCTGCCATGTCTGCCACACACAGATGGTGCGTCCGCTGCGTTCAGAAACGGCGCGCTACGGCCACTACTCCGTGGGCGGCGAGTCGGTCTGGGATCACCCCTTCCTCTGGGGCTCCAAGCGTACCGGCCCGGACTTGGCCCGTGTTGGCGGTCGCTACTCGGATGAATGGCATCGCACTCACTTGATCAATCCGCGCGATGTGGTGCCGGAATCGATCATGCCGTCTTACCCGTGGCTGGAAACTGCCGAACTCGATGGTCGCTTGACCGCGAAGAAGCTGGAAACCTTCCGCAATTTCGGCGTGCCTTACACGGATGCTGACATTGCCGGTGCTGCCGAAGCCGTGAAGGGCAAGAGCGAGCTGGATGCCCTGGTGGTGTACCTGCAGCAGCTGGGTCACGCCTTCAAAGACAGAGGGGTACGGTAATCATGGACAGCGGGACTTTGCACGGCATCTCCACCCTGTTTGCCATGGTGGCGTTTCTCGGTATTTGCTGGTGGGCCTACAAGCCCTCCAATCGCAAGCGCTTTGAAGAAGACGGACAACTCGCGCTGGACTCCGACCCGATTTACCAAGCCCGCGTTGACAAGACGAAGAGTGGAGAAACGAAATGACTGACTTCTGGAGCGGTTACATCATCGTTCTGGCACTGGCCAATATCGTGGTGGTGGCCTGGCTGCTGATGTGGACGCGCAAGATGGACCTGTCGGAAATGGCCGAAGACGGCACGACAGGCCACGAGTACGACGGCATCAAGGAATACAACAATCCTCTGCCGCGCTGGTGGCTGATCTGCTTCTGGGGCTCCATTGCCTTTGCACTGGGCTATCTCGCCCTGTATCCGGGTCTGGGCAAGTTCCAGGGCGCGCTGGGCTGGACCTCGCACGGCGAGCTGCAGAAGGATGAAGCCGCCTACGACAAGCAGTACGGCCCGCTCTACGCGTCGTTTGCTGCCAAGCCGATTCCGGAGCTGGCCAAAGACGAACGCGCCATGAAAGTGGCTGGTCGCATCTTCGCCAACAACTGCGCCGTCTGCCACGGTTCCAATGCCCGTGGCGGCAGCGGCTACCCGAACCTGACGGATAACGACTGGCTGTATGGCGGCGAGCCGGAAAAGCTGGTGGAAACCCTGACCAATGGCCGCAACGGCGTGATGCCGGCATGGCTGGATAGCATGGGTGAGCAAGGCGTGCGTGAAGTGGTTGCTTATGCACTGTCGTTGTCTGGCCGTAAGGTCGATGCCGATCTTGCCGAAGCAGGCAAGGCTCGCTTTGGCGTCTGCGCCGGCTGTCATGGTGCCAATGGCAAGGGCAATCAGGCGTTGGGCGCACCCAACCTGACCGACACCACCTGGCTCTATGGCGGCACCCAGAAGAAAGTGCTGGAAACCGTGTTCTATGGTCGCAAAAACCGCATGCCGAACTTCGCCAAGACCCTGGGTCCTGAGCGTGTTCACTTGATGGCTGCTTATGTTTACTCGTTGTCGCACAAGTAAAGCTGATACGAGCGATCATTAAAATGCGTTAACAAACACGGCCTGCGACCTTTTGTCGCGGGCCGTTTTGTTTCAAAAGCCAGTAAACTTGCAGCATTGTCGAATCGTCGGAAACTTTCATGAGCCAGCAGATTCCAACCCGTGACCTGTCGCCTGATCCCGTCAAGGTGCATCAGCCGCAGATGATGGATTTGTACGCCAAACGCGAAAAAATCCACGCTCGCTCAATTTCCGGCTTCTTCCAGAACATTCGCAATGTGTCGCTGTTCACCATGATGGCTGTGTTCTTCCTGCTGCCGTGGCTGAACTGGGATGATCGCCAGGCCGTGCTGTTCAATCTGCCCGAGCGTCACTTTTACATTTTCGGCTGGACCTTCTTGCCACAGGATTTCTTCTTCCTGTCTTGGCTATTCATCATCGCCGCCTTTGCGCTGTTTGCCGTGACGGTGCTGGCCGGCCGCGTCTGGTGTGGCTACACCTGCCCGCAAACGGTGTGGACCAAGGCCTTCATGTGGGTCGAGGAATTCGCCGAGGGCAACCGCAACGCGCGCATGCGCTTAGACAAGGCGCCGATGAGCGTCGGCAAGTTCCTGCGCCGCAGCTTCAAGCATGCCGGCTGGGGCGTGATCGCGCTGGCCACCGGCCTCGCCTTCATCGGCTACTTCACACCCGTCCGCGACCTTTGGCACCAGATCAGCACCAACACGCTGGATTTCTGGATGGGCTTCTGGATGATGTTTTTTGCCATCGCCACCTACCTCAATGCCGGCTGGATGCGTGAGCAGGTGTGCTTGCACATGTGCCCGTACGGCCGCTTCCAGAGCGTGATGTTCGACAAAGACACGCTGATCATCTCCTACGACACCGATCGCGGCGACCCCCGCGGTTCGCGCAAGCGTGGCACCACCAGCATCGACAACGGCCTGGGCGACTGCATCGACTGCGGCATGTGCGTACAAGTCTGCCCGACCGGCATCGACATTCGTGACGGTCTGCAGTTCGAGTGCATCCAGTGCGCGGCCTGCATCGACGCCTGCGACAGCGTGATGGACCAAATGGGCTATGACCGTGGCTTGGTCAAATACACCACCGACAATCTGCTGGCCAAGACCGGCGATGGCAAATATCACCTGTTTCGTCCGCGCCTGATTGGCTACAGCGTGGTGCTCAGCTTGATGATCGGCACCCTGCTGTTCACGCTGATCAGCCGCGTGCCGCTGTCTGTTGAGGCTTTGCGGGATCGCGGCCAGCTTTATCGCGAGAATAATGAGGGCTGGATCGAGAACAGCTACACGCTGAAGATCCAGAACAAGGCGCAAACAGCCGCCGACTACGAGATTCGCGCCAAGTCTGAGGCGTTTCCGATTCATCTGGATGGCGAGCCGCTGATCATTCGCCTGCAGGCCGGTGAACTGGCGACACGACCGATCTCCATCACCGCCAATCCAGACGAAATCACGGCTCGGCGCGTGGAAATTGAAATTGAGGTGACGCAGCGTGGCAATCCCGATGTGCGCGCCATCACCGAAAACACCTTTTTGTCGCCACGACTCTGACGCTCTGGCGTCAGCTGCTCGCGCAACCCGGAGTCTGTCATGAACACCGCACCATTCGTTCCCTGGTATCGCCACCCGTGGCTGTGGTTTGTCATCGCCATCCCGGCTTTTTCCGTAACGCTGTCGCTGTGCTTTGTGTATCTCGCCGTGGTCAATCGCGACTCGGTGGTGCGTGATGACTGGTACGAAGACGGCAAGACCATCAACAACAGCTTCTCGCGCGATGAAGCAGCGCTGAGTCTGGGGCTGGTCGCCAATCTCACGCTTGATGCGACAACGGGAGAGGTTTTGCTGCGTCTCGACGCGAAGGCCCCGGTGGAAGCGCCGAGCATCGAGTTGAATTTTGTGCACAGCACGCAGAGCGGCAAAGATCAGAAGCTTGTGCTGCAGCGGCTGATGGGCAACGAGTATCGCGGTCAACTCAATCATCCGCTGGACGGTGTGTTCCAGATTGAACTGTCCACGCCGAATTGGCGCCTGGCGGGCAGTCGCCGCCTGCCTGCAGCCGATGGCATAAGCCTGCAAGCCGAGTGAGCAGCTGTTTTCACTGCGGCCTGCCCAATCCTGCCGCCGCACCAAAAGGCCAGGCTCGTTACCACGCCTTGGTACTTGGCGAGGACCGCGCATTCTGCTGCCCTGGCTGCGTAGCGGTGGCGGAAAGCATTGTGGCCAGCGGGTTGTCGTCGTATTACCAAGAGCGCGACAGCGCCAGCCCGACTGCAGCGCTGCCGGAAGCGCTGGAAGATTTGCTGCGCTATGACCATCCGGCCGCGCAGAGCGACTTTGTGCATCGCGAAGGTCGCTATGCCTGCACCGAGCTGAGCCTGGAAAATGTCAGCTGCGCCGCCTGCGCCTGGCTGATCGAGCGACGGCTGAGTCAGGAAGGCAGCGTGGCTCAGGCGTCGGTGAATCTCAGCAATCACCGCCTGCGCTTGGTTTGGGATGATAGCCAGCGACCATTGAGCAGCCTGCTGACCGCGCTGGAAAGCATCGGCTATCGCGCACGGCCTTTCCGTGCCGACACCCACGCGGCGCAGCTGAAAAGCGAGGCCCGCACCCAGCTTATCCGCGTCGCCCTCGCCGGCCTCGGCACCATGCAGGCCATGATGTATGGCCTGGGCCTGTATATCGGCGCGTTTCAGGGCATTAGCGACGAATATCGCGACTACCTGCGCTGGATCTCCGGCCTGGTCGCGACGCCAGTGTTTTTCTACGCGGGCTGGCCGTTTTACCGCGCAGCCCTGAATGCGCTGAAGGCGCGCAGCCTGACCATGGATGTGCCGGTCTCCATCGCGCTGATCTTTGCCTATGTAGCGAGCTGGTTCGCCACGGTGACGCAGAGTGGCGAAACCTATTTCGACTCAGTCTGCATGTTCATCTTCTTCTTGCAGACCAGTCGTTACCTGGAGCTGAAAGCCCGCCAGCATGCCGGCGAAACCGCCGCCAGCCTGATGACGCTGGAGCCGCGTCTGGCCTTGCGACGACAGGCCGACGGCCAGTGGGAGACCGTGGCCAGCGATGATCTGCTGCCCGGCGATGTGATTCTGATTGCCGCCGGCGAAGCCATTCCCTGCGATGCCCGCGTGGTCGCCGGCAGCGGTAGCGTGTCGGAAGCGCTGATTACCGGCGAGCCGCTGCCGGTGGCGAAGATGCCCGGTGCGGATCTGCTCGGCGGCAGCGTCAATGACGAGCAGGCCCTGCAAGCCGAAGTCACGCGCGTGGGTCAGGAATCGGTGCTGGCGACCTTGCAGCAGCTGCTCGCCCGAGCCTTGTCCGAGAAACCGCTGATCGCGCAAAAAGCCGACAGCATGGCGCACTTCTTTGTGGCCCGCGTGCTGGTGCTGGCCGCCGTCACTTATATTGGATGGCAGTTTGTCGACCCCGACCAAGCCTTCTGGGCCGTGCTCGCCGTGCTGGTGGCCACTTGCCCCTGCGCCTTGTCGCTGGCCACGCCCGCCGCACTCACGGCGGCCACGCATACGCTGGCGCGTGAAGGCTTCCTGCTCACCCGTGGCCATGTGCTGGACTCGCTGGCTGCGGCCACGCATGTGGTGTTCGACAAAACCGGCACGCTGACCACAGCGGAGCTGGTGGTCAGCGACTTGCAGCTTCATGCCCTGCCCCGCGCCGAAGTGCTGGCGCTGCTGGCCGGGCTGGAAGCCGGCTCGGCGCATCCGATCGCGCAGGCCATTGCTCAGCTCGCGGCGCAGGAAGGCATTGTGCCATCGAGCTTTGCGCAACCCGCCGAGCAGGTGCCCGGCAGCGGTGTATCCGCGCAAGACACTGATTATGCCTATCGGCTCGGTCATGCTCGTTTTGCCTTTGGCAACAGTGCCGAAGCCGGCGAGCTGACGCTCACGCTTTACCTCACGCGGCAGCGTCTCGCCTCGGACGCAGCGTCAGCCTTTAACGACTCGGCAAACACCGACTGGGAAACCCTAGCCCGCATCACGCTGGAAGATCAGGTTCGCCCCGAGGCAGCACCGGTCATCGAGGCCCTGCGCGAGCGCGGGCTGGTCACTTGGCTGATGTCCGGCGATCAGTCCGCCGTGCCACAGCAAGTGGCGACGGCACTCGGCATCGCTCATTGCCAGGGCGGGATGACGCCGCAAGACAAGCAGCAGGCGATCGAAAAATTGCAGGCCGACGGCGCGGTGGTGGTGATGGTTGGCGATGGGGTGAACGATGCGCCCGGTCTGGGTCAGGCGCATCTGGGCATCGCCATGGGCTCGGGCACGGACTTGGCGCAAACCAGTGCCGATGCCGTGCTGCTCGGCGACCGCCTGCCCGCGCTGGTGCCGGCTTTCCGCATGGCTGAGCGCACGGCGGGCATCATCAAGCAGAACTTGCGCTGGGCTGTGGGCTACAATCTCGCCATCCTGCCACCGGCGGCGCTGGGCTTCGTGCCACCGTGGCTGGCTGCGCTGGGCATGTCGCTAAGCTCGCTGGTGGTGGTCATCAATGCGCTACGGCTGCGTCAACGCCAATAACTGCTTATCTATCGAGACGGCCGCATGGAAGTCATTTACCTGCTCATTCCGCTCAGCCTGATCTTTCTGGTGGCGTCGGTCTGGTTCTTTTCCTGGGCCGTGCGCAACGCCCAGTACGACGACCTGCAAGGGCCGGCGCATCGCATCATTCTGGATGACCGCGACAGCCAGCGCGGCTTGGCCGAGGCCGCCCATAAGCCGGCGGAAGCCAACGCCACAGCCCTCGAAGCAAGCCCCGAGAAAAACCCCTCATGATGGATCTCAGCTGGCTGCTCACGGCCTTCGTCATGGGCCTGCTTGGCGGCACGCATTGCGTGGGCATGTGCGGCGGCCTCAGCAGCGCCTTCACTTATGCGCTGCCGGAAGCCTCGCGCCGGGGCATCGCTCTGGTGGGCTGGCAGCTGCTGTACAACGCTGGGCGGCTGCTGACCTACATGCTGCTCGGCCTGCTTGCAGGCATTCTGCTCAGCGGCCTGCAAGATCTGGGCAGCGCTGGCACGGCCATCCGCTGGTTTGCCGGCCTGTTCATGATGCTGCTCGGGGCGTATCTGGCGGGATGGTTTCAGGCACTGGCCGCGCTGGAGCGCCTCGGTGGCCCGTTGTGGCGCTGGATGGCCCCGCTGCGTCAACGCCTGCTACCAATACGACACCCGGCGCAGGCCGTGGCGGCCGGCATGCTCTGGGGCTTTCTGCCCTGCGGTCTGGTCTACAGCGCCATGGCACTGGCCATCACCCGTGCCGAGCCGCTGCAGTCGGCGATGGTCATGCTCGCGTTCGGCCTTGGCACCCTGCCCACGCTGCTCGCCACCGGCACGGCATCGGCCCAGTTACGCCGCGTGCTGCAACGACCTGGCACACGGCAGACCGCCGGTGCGCTGGTCATTTTATTTGGCCTGTGGACAATCATCGGGCCGGAGTTGATGCAGCATGGACAGCATCAGCATGGCGGCGGCATGGATCATAGCCAGATGAATCACGGCGACATGAGTCAGGCCGAAATGGAGCAAATGCACATGGATGGCATGCGGCACTGAGATTTGTCATCTACTCATGCAGACGCCATCAAGATGGCGGCGGCGTCACCACCGACGCAAACTGATCCGGCGAGATGGGGCAGCCTAGGCCCTCGAAAGCCGTGCGCATCATGTGATTGCCGTAGGGATAGTACGGCCCCATGACCTTGGCCTCGTTTTCGCCCGGTGCGCCCTCAATATACTGAACAGCATGGGGAAACTGCTCTTTCGGCAAGGGCAGCATATTGCGCAGCAAGAGCAGCGAAGTATCGGCACTGCCCCAGTTCAGCCAAGTCACGCCACAGGCTGCCGTGGCGTTGGATGGTCTGTCTTCCGGTTTGCTCACCACCACCACGCCGCGACCGTCCGCCTGACGCACTAATTGCTCGTCATAGATGCAGGAATAAACTGCCGTAGTGTTGCCGTCATTGGTACACAAAGACCAGTAGCGCATGTCGCCCGTACCCATACGAGCATTGCCATCCGAGGTCTTCGGGGTGGTCGGGAACTTGCCATGCAGCACCACAATATCCCCCAGACCCTTGAAGATGGCGCTATAGATATAGCGGTTGTCGCGATTGCTGAGAAAGCCGCCGGCACCACTGGTTGGCGAGCCCACAGCTTGGTAGACCACTGGCCCCAGCGGCGTGTTGTAAAGGCGGCTGGCTTGCGCCGACTGCACATCGTAGAACTTCAGCCAGAGCAGGTTTTCGTAAGCTGCCGTGTTCAACGGCACATTCGCAATCGGATCGGGGATATTGGCCACATTGGGCACCACGGCTTCCAGCACGGATGGCTCGTTGCAAGCCTGCAGACCGCTCACAGCCGTGCCATCGGCATTGCGAAAGATGATATGCGGCAGGCCCGTACCACCAGTCGGCCCCAACCCGGCATCTGGCACATAGGTGCGATACAGCACCACCGCCAGATTGGTGGGCAGCTGAACCGGGCCTAGCGTTTGCGCGCTGTAGAGCGTGTTCGGCGCTCTCTGCTCGGGCACAGCACCCGCAACCAGACTCACACGATAACCACGCTCCGACGCATCACGATCTGCACCCGGCAGATACGGGTTGCTGGCACCAATGCCAGGCTGCAGCTCGACATCCGACAGCGCATCGATCGGTTGCAGAAACGCGTTGTAGAGATTGAACGACATATAACGGCCATGCGGGAAATCGCCTTGGAACTCCACGGAACCGCCCGGCGGAATCGGCAACACCGCCACCCAGTAATTGGCATTGGTGTCGGGCAGCTGCGTGTTCACGGCATTCGAACTCAAGGCCCACAGACAGTCGCGCTCATCGGGTTGGCTTTGATTGGCGGAGGCCAGCGCTGCCGTGCTGCTGCCAACGACCTTGTCCGATGAACTCTCTGATTCTGATGTAGATGTGCCACAGGCAGCTAGCAGCGCGCTTGCCAAAGCCATCCATACAACCTTCTGTACACGCATGCGACCTCTCCCCACAAAAAATCATATATGTAAAATACCTCATAAATGATGGTATAGTCATTAAAATTAGTATTTATTTGTCGGCAGATGACACAACGGAGATCGCAATGACCAAACCAACTGCTTTTGACAAGACTGCTTTTCATGGCACCTGGCGCCTGCTGAGCATGCAGACTCGCTTTGCCAACGGCAAAACGATCACGCCTTATGGCGAAGCTCCGATCGGCTTCATTACCTATACCGGGCAGGGTCACATGCACGCGATTCTCATGCCGGCGAAACGCGAGGCCATCGGCCTGCCCATCGAAGAGTTCTCGCAGCGCAGCAAGGCTTTGCAGGTGCTACACCTGCTGATGAATCCCGGCATCATCGGTCGCACCATGACTGCCGCGCTGCGCTCCATGGCGTATTCGGGCAGCTGGGAAGTGCGTGGCGACACAGTTGTTCATCATGTCCAGGTCGCGACCCTACCGGAGTGGACAGGCACAGTGCTGGTGCGAAGCTTTAATTTCGAGGGCAACTGCCTGCGGCTGACAGCGAACTACGACAGCGGCGATGTCATCGATCTGCTCTGGGAGCGGATCTGATGCGCGCTCTGGTGCTGATGCTGGGCAGCCTACTGCTGATCGCCTGCAACAGCGAAACGGCATCCGGCAAAATTGCAGCCCCCATCTCGCGCCAAAGCAGCAACTGGCTGCCAGTCTGGAACGCTTCGCCGACAGATGTTTCACCGGCATCACCGCTGCTGCCGGGCCAAGTCGTTCGCCAGTTCATCGCACCTCATGCCGATGGCGATCGCGTACGGCTGAAGCTATCCAATGAACTCGGCACATCGCCGATATCCCTCGCCTCGGTGACTCTGGGCTCGCAGGATGTTGGCGCGGCTCTGCAAGAAGGCTCTGTGCGGGAACTGACCTTCGGTGGCAAAGCGGCCGTAACCATTCCGGCCGGAGCCAGCATCGTCAGCGATGCCCTTGCCTTCCCCGTTCGCGCCTTCGACAAGATCGCCGTGAGTCTGGCCCCAGCCAGCCCGATCTTGCAGATGCCGCATCACTACACCGCCCGCGAAGTGCCTTATATGGCGCTGGCGAATGCCACCACCACCCAGATTGCAGACACGGGCTTCGTGCCGTTGTCGCCAGACCCGCTGAACTCCTGGCTGCTGATTTCCGGCCTGGAAGTCGAGCGCAAATCATCGCGACAGACCGTGGTGGCACTCGGCGACTCCATTACCGACGGTTTTATCGGCAATGCCCTGCCGCTGGCCGGCAGCCGCGAAGGTGTCGGTCTGGATGCGCGCTATCCAGACTTTCTGGCGCGACGAATGTTGGCGGCCGGCCTGACGCAATTCAGCGTGGTCAATGCCGGTATCAGCGGCAACAGCGTCGGCAAAGATGGCATTTTGCCAATGTTCGGGCCGTCTTTGCTGAAGCGCCTGCAACGCGATGTGCTGGATTTGCCAAATGTACGCACGGTGATCCTGCTGGAAGGCATCAATGATCTCGGCATAGCTCCGGTACCGGATGCCACCGGTCTGATCGAAAATCTGAACACCGTGGTGCTGGCGCTGAAAGCGCAGGGCATCCGCGTGTTGCACGGCACGCTGATGCCGGCGCGCGGCACCCGAGCCGCTATGTTGGCGATGCCCGAAGGCCCGATCGAGCTAGGCGCACAACACGGCACGGCAGAGGTCGAGGCGGCGCGTCAGCAGGTCAATACCTGGATACGCACCAGCAGCCCGGCACAGGCCGTGATTGATTTCGATGCTTGCCTGCGCGACCCCGAGCATCCGGCCTATCTGCGCGCTGAGTACGACAGTGGCGACCATTTGCATCCCAGCGTCGCTGGCTACGAGGCTATGGCCAACTGCATCAATCTAAGCCTGCTCTAGCGACAAACCGGCTCTTGTGACAGCAGCAGGAAACATGCCTTGCAAAATAATCCATAAATGATATATTTTTCATTATTGAATATAAATATTTAAGAGCACATACCATGACCGTCTTGCTGACAGCACAACCTGCACGACATGCCTCGCCTACCGTGAAAGTGCAGCAACTGGCCTACTTGATCTGGGAGCGCCCGAACCTAGATCAAACCGAAGCGTTTCTCACCGACTTCGGCCTGACCGTTGCTGCCCGCAGCCCGAGCGCACTTTACCTGCGTGGCTCGGCAGCGGCGCCCTTCTGCTATATGGTGCGTCTCGGCGCACAGGCTCGTTTTCTGGGTCTGGCGCTGGAGGTCGATTCTGAGCAGGCTTTGCAGCGTCTGGCACGGCTGCCGGGAGCATCGCCTGCAGAGTCGCTGACCAGTCCCGGCGGCGGTCGTGTGGTGCGCCTGCGTGATCCATCGGGCTTTCTGGTCGAAGCAGTTTTCGGACAGACACCGTATGCGGCGCTGCCGCAGCGCCAGGCGATGACGCACAACACTGCCGACCACACCAGCCGTATCAACAAGACACAGCGCGTACCAGCACAACCGCCAGAGGTCATCCGGCTTGGTCATGTAGTGCTCGAAGTCGCCAATTTTCAGGCCACCTGCGCTTGGTATACGCAGCACTTCGGCTTCATCCCCAGCGATGTGCAAGTGCTGCCCGACGGCAGCCCGGCCGTGACCTTCTTGCGTCTCGATCTGGGTGACATCCCGGCGGATCACCACACCCTCGCCATCGCACAAGGCTTTATGGCCACCTACAGCCACAGTGCCTACGAGGTGGTCGATGCCGATGCAGTCGGCATGGGTCAGCGCGTGCTGCGCGAGCGCGGCTACAAGCACGCCTGGGGCATAGGCCGACACATCCTCGGCAGCCAGATTTTCGATTACTGGAATGATCCGTGGAATTTCCGTCATGAACATTACAGCGATGGCGATGTATTTACCGCTGAACGCCCCATGGGCATCCACCCCGTCAGCAAGGGCGCCATGGCGCAATGGGGCCCGACCATGCCGACCAGCTTCACCAAGCCACACCTGACACTTCACAGCATCGCCGCATTGATCCGCAATTTGCGACACAGCCCTGACCTGACTTTAGCCAAGCTCAAGACGCTGGCCAAAATCTTCGCCTGATTCAGCCCCCCTCACACCGAGACAAGAGGAAATACACAACATGGCCATCAATATCATTCATTACGCATTTCAAGACAGCATCGGCTGGGGTGTGATTCGTGACCAGCGCATAACACCGATTCCTGGCGACTACCCCAGCACAACCGATCTGGTACGCGCCGTCACGCCCGCGAGCCTGACCGGCTTGACCGGCGACACGCTGGCTCTGGCCGATGTCACCCTGCTGGCGCCGATCACGCGCGATCGCCAGTTCATCTGTCAGGGCGCGAACTATCGCCAGCATATGGTCGAGTCCGGCATGAACCCGGATGACAAACACTTCAACATGATCTTCACCAAGGCATCGAGCTGCATCGTGGCGGCCAACAGCGTGCTGGAAAAGCCGGAGCGTGTGCGCTTTCTGGACTATGAAATCGAGTTGGGTCTGGTCATGAAGCGCGACATCACTGCTAGCGTAGCCGTCACCGACGCTAATCTGCATGAGTTCATTGCCGGTATTGTTATCGTCAACGATTACTCGGCGCGCGATATTCAAATTCCGGAGATGCAGTTCTATAAAGGCAAGAGCTTCCGCACATTCGGCCCGGTCGGCCCCTACCTCTGCCTGCTGGAGCCGCAAGACATGCCGCTGCTACAAAATCTTGACCTGCATCTGACGGTGAATGGCGAGACACGCCAACGCGACAACACACGCAATCTGGTCAATGGCATGGCCGCGACGATTACCGAGCTGTCTGCCGTGCAGGACTTGTTTGTCGGCGATCTGATCGCCACCGGCACGCCCTGTGGCTGCGCACTGAGCATCCCCTCACCGACCAAACAGCGCATTGGCGCGATGCTGCCGGAAAAGACCAAGTGGAAGATGTTCATGCAAGTGCAAGCCAAGCGCACGCAGTACCTGAAGGTCGGTGATGTGATCGAGGCCGAGATTTCTTCGCAGGATGGTCAGATTCATCTCGGCCGTCAGCGCAATGTGGTGGTTGCCGGTTAGGCAATCACCTTGCGTGGCCGGCCGCGCGGACGAGCAGGCGGTGGTGGTGGCGTTGGCGGCGCTTCAGGGATGGGCAGGTTGGCGTAGTGCCGTGCCTGCGCAGCATTCAGCCCGAGCGCGCGCAGCACCATCTCGGCGGCATGAACATCGCAACCCGGCACGGCACGACCCTCGATAATTGAGCGCATAGCTGCTAGGCCAAAGGCACAGACGCAATCCACCGCGATACCTTCGTCAACATAATCAAACAGGCCCTGCTCACGACCAATGCGCAGATCCATGCCGACATAATTCGCCAGCGCGCCACGCAAGCCCGGATCAAGCTGGATGACGCGCAGCACTGCACGCGCCCATTGCTCTTCCTGGTAAGCCCGCAAAATATAAACGCGCAGACCGATAACCAGGCGATGCGCGCCATTCTCAACGGCCGCACTCAGCACCAGCACGATCTCGGACAAGCGCGTGGCCATGGCAATGCCGACCGCCTCCAGCACTTCCTCGCGTGAGCGGAAATAATTGTAAATAGTGCCGTTGGCAAGGCCGGCCTCTTCCGCCAGCTCGTTCATGGTCAGGCTGCCGACATCCTGCCGAGCATAAATGCGCAGCGCCGCCTCGATCAGCGCCTGCTGCGTGCGCGCCCGCTTCTTGTGGCCTCGGCTGAGGCCATCGGCGGCGATGCTGACGGCATTGCTTTCCGCATCAACTTTTATTTCCTGAATCATGGCGCGCAACTCATTGCAAAGATGCCTCATGATAATGAATAAATCGTCATTAATGGAGAGTTTTCATTTTCCAAGCAATGCAAGGCAGCGCTGCAGGAGTGCCTCGACATCTGAGGCATCCGCCATGTCCATAATCACGCGATCTGGGCGGCATACCACCAGCCAGCCTTTGCGAGCCTGCGTGACTAGCGTGCCATCCGTGTCATCAATCACCACGGTATCGCTGCGATCATGCAGGCGGCGATCACCGATTTGCACAAATTGCCCGCCCACTGCGCGCCAGGCTGCATTCAGATCAACAGGCAACAGCGCCTGCGGATCAACGCCAAAGCCGATCAGTGAAAAGGCATCGCCGAGGACTTCATCGCTGGCAACTTGTTCTCCGCTCTGCAGGCGCACCATGGCCTGCGGCAGCTGAGCACCGGCCACCAAGTGCCGATGCTTGCGGCGAGCCACAAACAGACCGTTATCGAAGCGATTGGCTGGCTTCACCTTCAGCTCTTCAAAGAAGGTTCGCAGCGGCGGAATCAGACGCAGCACGCGCAGGCTTCCATGCACCAGAAATGCCTTGGCACGGTTAGACGGCATGACCAGCTGACCCATCTGCTTGGCCAAATTGATCATACTGCGAGCATGCGGCCGGCGCTCGCGATCATAGCTGTCGAGAATCTCGGGCGATGCACCGCGATGCAGCACCCAGGCCAGCTTCCATGACAGGTTGGCTGCATCACGCAAGCCAGCCACCAGACCCTGACCCACAAACGGTGGAGTGATATGGGCCGCGTCGCCGACCAGAAATACCCGGCCCTGCTGAAAGCAGTCACAGCAGCGGGCATGGAAGCGATACACCGCCTTGCGCTCAATCTGAAGGTCTTCCGGCTTGATCCAGGGCTTGAGCAACTCCGCGATACGGTCGGGTCGCTCCATATCCTCGCGTGCCTCGCCCGGCTGCAACATGAATTCCCAGCGCTCGCGGCCGCCCGGTGCCGGCATGTGCGGCGTAGGACGGCGGGTGTCGCACAGAAACTCCACATGATCGATGGCCACGGCCTCACGCCCAGCAGCATCAACAATGAGCCAGTCCTCGCTATAGGTCTGGCCCTTGAAATCTTGGCCGATGAGGCTGCGCACGCGTGAACTGGCACCATCGGCACCGATCAGGTAGCGCGCCCTAATCGCATGCACCTGGCCATCGGCATGTTCGATGATGGCCCGTACGCCGTCTTGATCCTGATTGAACGATGTCAGCACCCAACCTGCCTGCGTGCTGACGCAGCGGTACTTGACCGCTTCCGTTCGCAGTGCCAGCTCCAGCTCCGGCTGATAGAAAGTCACCAGCTTGGGATGCCCGTCGATATAGCCGCTGGTGTTGACGCGATTGAACATGCCGGTCTGCGGACAGTGCATCAGCACCTCGGGAATCACGATGCGGGCGAACGCCATCTCGTCTAGCCCGGCCATCTGCAGGATGCGCAGCGCCTCATTGTCGAGTGCGATGGCGCGTGGCATTTGCAGAATGTCGGCCACCGGGTCGATGACCAATGTCTGCACGCCCTGCCGCCCCAGAAAACACGCCAATGCGGCACCTACCGGGCCATGACCGACCACCAGCACATCCGTGTGGGTAGGCATTTCGTGCTGATGGCTCATATCTGTTCCTACTTATGTTTATGAAGGCGGCCGGCTCGACAGCAGGACCAGCCCATAAAATACAATATATTTGACATTAATTTCAATATTGATGATATTAACACGAAATAAGAGGTAGGAAGCATGACCAGAACCCATTCCCCGATCCGGCACCCTATTGCCACCTTGGCCACCTTGCTGTTCAGCACCGCCGCGATGGCCGGCGGCGCGGACAATCCTTCACTGTCGGCAGCCAGCCTAGGCTTTGCGGGTGCCAGCTCGGCCGCTGCGAACAACCCGGACACGATCTACTACAACCCGGCCGGCATGGTGCGCATCAAGCGCGCAACCGTGAGCAACGGTCTGACCCTCATCTCGGCCAAACTCGATGTGCGCGATGACGGCACAACGCGCGTGCAAGATCCTCGGCAACCGCCGTGCAGCGATGGCAACGGCAACTGCCTGAAGCCCGAGAATCCGAATGATCCGGGCACTTTCCTGCCCGGCTTTCAGCCCATCCCTAATCTCTATGTGGTGAAGCCGGTGTCAGATACGGTGACGGTGGGGCTGGGCGTGTTTACGCAGCTGGGCGCCAAGGTGGCCTATAAGAGCGGCTGGTTTGGCAGCGGATTTCTGGAGAAGGGCAGCGTCGAGAGCGTCACCATAAACCCAAGTTTGGCCCTACGCTTCGATGACAAACACAGTATCGGCCTAGGCATCGCCGTAGAAGCCATGCGCGTGCGGCAACAAGCCGGCGTGGATGTGGAACAGTCGTCGAAATACATCACCGAAGCCATCCTGCGAGATGCGAACTCGGCCGGCTTGCTCGGTATTCCCCTAGGCCAGGTGATTCCGCTCGGCGACCTGTACAGCCAGCTGCTGCCTGGCCCCGGCAAAGATTTGCTAGGCGCTGTCTTGCTGCAAAGCAGCAATATTGGCGGTAAAGCATCGATATCGTATGAGGGATTTGGTGCCGGCCTAGGCTGGAACGCCGGCTATTTATATCAGCTCGATGAGCAAACCCGATTCAGCCTGGCCTATCGCTCCCGCATCGATACCCGCGTCAAAGGCGAGTTTGACTGGGACCTCTCCAAGCTCACCGGCACCGTGCCGAATCTGCAGGATTTGAGCAAAACCTCGGATGCCAAGGACTACATCACCGACTACTACCGGCCCGATGCCGACGGCCGCACCACCGTCATCGACCCCGAGCGCCTCTCGCTGGGTTTCTTTCACAGCCCGACGCCGCAATGGGATGTGATGGCAGATGTGAGCTGGGCAGGCCAGTCTGCCGTACAGGAATTGCGCCTGCGCATCGCGGATCGCAAAGATCCGGACGGCAATACGGTGTCTCAAGGGGATGCCGTGATTCCTCAACACTGGCGCGATACCTATCGCATTTCCGTGGGCAGCGCCTACAAGGTTAATGAGCAGCTCACTCTGAAAGCAGGTTTTGCATACGATCAATCACCTGTGCATAACGCACGCTATCGCCACCCAGGCGGGCCCGACAGCGATCGCAAAGTACTGGCCATCGGCAGTCAGCTCAAGCTGCCAGCTCATGTTGTGCTCGATGCCGGCTACAACTTGCTCCTGCTGGCAGATGCCAAATCGCGCTATCACGAGTCCTGCACCATCAATTATTTCGAGCGACCCGACAACAGCGTCGGCCCCAAAGATGAATGCACGGCAAATGGCGGCGACTTCCGCGCGACCTACAGCAATGGCCGCGTGCATGTCTTGTCTTTCAGCCTGACCAAGCCACTTTGAACCTGCCCCTAAGGAAGTCGACATGATGAATTTCACGCGTTACTCATTGCGGACTCTACTGATTACAGCCATGTCTGGCTTGGTCACCGGCCATGCGTGGGCATTTTCAGAAGATGTATGCCCTGACAATAATGGCGGTTGGAAAAGCTGTGTTACCAGAGATTGCGAACCTGGAGGCGAAAATCTAGTCTGTCAAAACCAGACCATGATCAGCCAGTACATCACGAATGCCACTAGCACCAGCAAGGATGGCATGCGCAGCACGATCCATCTCGACGCGACTTACCTGCTCGCGCAGGCTGCAGGCTTCAACCCTCGCGAAGCCTTCGAGATTGCGAAGTATGACGAAGCTCTGGATGTAGGCCGCTACCTGCATCGTGATGAAGCTGGCGAGTTGCTGGCAGACCCTGTAGCGTGCGCAAGCAGCACTCCACCAGCGGCATGCCAATTCAACAGCCTTGATGTTGCTGGCCTGGACAGAAACAACTTCATTGCCGGCGGGTTGTTCTTTCACTTTCATGCACACTCAGTATCAAAACCAAAACCGGACGGCCTGCATCCGGTTCCAACCCAAGCGGAAAGTGAAAACTTCCTCTATGGCTTGCGCCAATGGGTCAGAGGCCTGGCGCCACTCTGTGTTGCCGGGCTTACCATGCCTGATGGCAGCTGCTACCAGTCAAAAGTGCGTTCGGAAACCACCTTACTCGGTCGAATTCCGTTTATCAGCGAACTTCTGTTTGCAGGCTCTGTGGACTGGGTATCGCCACTCGGCGAACAACAAGTGATTCGCGATCCAGTGACGCAAGAAATGACACCCGCATCGGCCTTCGACAGCTACTTCCCTAAAGGCAAGGCTGCATTTGCACGCTTGGGTATTTACCTGCATGCAACCCAAGATCGCATTTCTCACCATCGCTGCGTCATTCGCTCAAACATTGTTGGACCGAGAGCGCCAGAGGCAACACCAATTCTCGCCAATATTGCCCTGTTCCCCAGCTACGACCTGCTCATTTACCGTGACCCGCAAGACTTCCTACAACAATTGGCAGCATCGCAGGTATTGGTAAACCCGGAGTTTCTCTACGAATTCGATAATCAAGACTGTGACCAACCCAAGCACTTCCAGCGTCACAGCTTTGAAACAGGCACACCGCAAGAAAGCCTGGACCCACAAGATCGAACAACCGAAGCAGGCCTGACTCTGGCGCTGGAAGAATTGCGATTTTTTGCCGGCGAATTCGGCATTCCTAGCAAATCGCTGACTGTGGCCGAGACGGCTGCTCTGATGAGCGAGATCATAACGGCGCTGGAAACACCGGATGCCAATGCTCGCATAAGAAATCTGACCGCCGTGGCCACTCGGAACAGATTGCTGCCACTGCCCGGCCATGGCGATATTCCTTTAGCCGACTGGGACAGCCAAGCCGGCTCAATTCGCAGCACCGCCAGCGCACGCGATGACATTAGCATCATTGAACAGCGCTCCGGCAGCGGCAGCATGAACGGGTTTTCACTGCTCATTCTGGCGTTCATGACACTGATGTTTCGCCGAAGCCAAAACCAGCACAGCACATGATTCGCGGCATTGCCTGGAGCCCAGCTTTACTGTTACTCAGTGCGATGCTGATTCATGCTTCGGTGCCGAGCTTGCTACCCTACGACCGCATCGCCATTCTTGAGAATGGCCAGGTCTGGCGGATGCTGACTGGGCATTGGGTTCATGCTGGCTGGTTGCATGGCGCAATCAACATCAGCGCGCTGCTCTTGCTAGAAAGACTGGATCACCCACCGCAGAAAACACAGGCTTTGCTGATCGACATGCTCATCATGGCACTGGCGACAAGCGTGCTGCTGCTAGTTTTTGTGCCTGATTTGGTGCAGTACACAGGCTTTTCCGGCGTACTGCACGGCCTATGGGCTCAGTCGGGCATCCGCCGCCTCAAAACGCCACAACGCTGGCAAGGCATCATCATGCTAACGGCCTTAATGGCCAAGCTGCTCGTGGAGTACGGAGGAAACACCAGCGGCAATTGGTCAGACATACCGGTCATACCGGAGTCTCATTTGCTGGGCGCGATCGCGGGCCTGATGATTGCCGTGGTAAAACAACAAAAATCAAGGCGCATGCCATGAAACGATTGCCCGATATTCGGTTGCTGCTCCCGACGGTGCTGCTCAGCATGACCACCGCCTGCGGCAGCTCATCGCCATCCGCACCCGCTGCCGAGAATGATTCTGCAGAAAAAGCCACTACAAGCTCTGGTTGCGTGACCGGTGCCTCACCCAAATCTTGGATCGCCGGCACAACCGAGCTTTGCGCCGGGCACTTGATCTATCACGACTATCTCTACGATGACCATGGTGCCGACGACGGCCCCGGCCTGCCACACAACCCCTACAGCGCAGCCACTCTGTCTCAAAGCGCAGGCGCGGCAAGCTACCCGGCCGGGGCCGAAAACACCGCCGATCTGGTGCGCTTCGACATGGCACTGAGTGGCGACATGGTCGATGTGACCTTCGAGCTCAACACACTCTACAGCGCAGACCAGACCATCGCTGCCGTGGCCATCGATACCGATCACAACATCGCTACCGGTGGCGGCACCCTGCCCGGCCTCGGCGTTTCAGCACCAGGCTGGGATGTGCTGCAGACCTTCCGCAGCGGCGACCCGGCCACCAACCTGATTCACGGTCGCTTTCGCAAACCGGCCGGTCGTGTGTGGACAGTCTTTGCCTTGCTAGCGCAAGCCGACGGCACGGTGATGAATGTGGCGTTTCGCGGCGTCAACGAGCAAGCCGCCGCACAACCGAGCAAGACGGCGCTGACCACGCTGCTCACCAGTGGTGCTTTCTTCGAAGACTTGCAGGCAGCTGCCCTAAGACAAAAAGACATCAGCCCGTTCTCTGCCACGGTGGCCGTTGCCGATCTGGAACGCGGAGTGACTCGTCCGGCACCAGCCGTGACCGAGGGCCTTCACGAGCGCGTCTATACCTCGGCCTGGACCGTGCCGCGCAGTACAGATGAAACCACGGGCGAAGGCGTCGCCCCAGCTGGCGTGCCCGGCCGTGGCACCGGTGGCAGTGTGCCGGCACTGGCACAGAACTTCGTTTTTCTCGGGCGTTATCAGCCCTACGCGATCTATCTGCCAAAGCCAGGCAATAGCTCAACCACCCGGCAGCCATCGCCTCTGCAAATGGTTTTTCACGGCACCGGGGCTGTCATGTCCAGCCAGATCAACCAGGCCAACTTCCAGCAGGCTTTTGGCGATGACCTTGGCCGCATTCTGGTATCACCCATGAATCGCGGCCCCAGCGGCTATGGTTCCGATTATTCCGAGCGCGACATCCTCGATGTGATGGCCGATGTGCAGCGCAACTACGCCATCGACCCCGAACGCATCATCGCCAGCGGCTACTCGCAAGGTGGCTACATCGCCTTCCGCATGAGCATGCTCTATCCGCAGGTCTTCGCCGGCTTTGTGGAGTGGGTGGGCGTGACTGGCAATCGTCTGCGCGGCAACCCGGTCGGCACAGTCATTGAAGTGAACGCCGGTGCCGTCGGTGATATGCACGACTACATCCCCAATCTCCGGCATGTGCCGGGTGCCATGGTGCACGGTGCGCTAGATGAGCTGGCCCCCGTTCTGGCCACACGCGCTACGGCCGATGCCTTCCTCGCCAGCGACAATATCTTTGAGTGGTTTCTGCACCCGACGGCCGAACACCTGAGCTTTCTGCTGCTCGATGACTGGCGCAAGGAAGCGCTGTACTCGAAAGATTTCAAGCGGGTCATCAACCCGGCGCGCATCACTTATCGCACCGACCCGGAACTGGGCAATGCCGCACTCGGCATCCGCCATGACCGTGCGTATTGGGCCAGCGCCATCACCACGCGCGATAGCGGTGCCGGCGTGCTCGACCTGACCAACCATGGCTGTGGCGGCGAGATGCCCGCCGGCATCGTCGGCAGGCGTCAGGGCATTGATCCGGTGCTCTGGATCTCCGACAACCGCACCACGGCGGCACCAAAAGCGCTGGCCGCCGAAGCTTTGCTGGAAGGTTCGTTGGCCAATCTGAAGTCGCTAAGCATTGATGCTGCCCAGACCTGTCTAGCTGGCAAGCCTGTGCATTATCGACTCAGCAGCGACGGCCCGGTGACGCTGAGGCTCAGCGATGGGCGTAGCGTAACGCTGGCAGCGGGAAACTCCGAGGGGACCCTTTGATCGGCTCACTTCCCCCACAAAGCAAATACTTAACAAACATAGATTTGCCTAAAAATGGCATCCTGCTAAATTCTATGTATGCCAAGATCATCCGAAGCCCTTAAATACCTCCCGCCTCAAGCCACCAGCTTCTCCTGCTCCGCCAGGAAGGCATCGATCTGCAGCAGAAACTCGCGGTTGTCGTGATCCCACGGGTGGAAGTCCGGACGGAAGTAGTCGAAGTAATCGCGCAGCTGAATGCGCAGCAGGCCGATATCACCAAGCGTGAAGGTGTAGAACTTGCGCCAGGCCTTGGTGTCGGCGAGCTTGCCTTCGGTGCGTAACACCGCCAGAAATGCCGGGATGACCAGCGCCCAGAAGATCACCGTAGCCGCCGTCATGCCAAAGGCGCGGATGGCATAGGCACCGGGGCCGCGCCCCATGACCGCCGTCCAAGTATCAAACGCTACCGCCTTGTGCTCGGTTTCTTCCAGCGCATGCCACATCCACAGTGCCCGATAGTGCGGCTCGGCACCCTCGCTCACACGCGGCTCACGCAAAACGCTATCAGCCAGCAGCGCCGTGAAATGCTCCAGCGCGATCGTGGCACTCAGCGCAAAGGACTTGGGCGTGTATCGGGTAACGCCATCAAGAATGCCCTTGACCAGGCGCTCGAACTTCGGCGCGACCGGTGTTACGGCAAACAGGGCGTTGTTGTACTCCTCGTGCTCACGGCCGTGCATGGCTTCCTGGCCGATGAAGGCCGTGATGGCCTTCTTCAGTTCAGGATCAGTGATCTGGTCGCGATAGGCGCGCACGCTGTCGATGAAGAAACGCTCACCGATCGGCAGCACGATGGAGAAAGTGTTGAGGAAGGCCGTGAAGATGGGGCCAGCGGGCTGATGCCAGTCGCTGATGCGGTCAGCCGGCAGGTTGAACTTCAGGTCACGGCGAATCGGCAGGATGGCCGAGGGATATTTCAGCGCAGTATTCATGAAGGGCGGCTCTCGCAGGTAAATCGATAGGGTCAAAAGCGGTCATATGACCGAACAGTCAACCCAATCTAGCGAACTTCCACCTCAAATACAATAAACAATGTGACATTGAAAACTGATTAGTTTTTCAGCCAGCTCAATCCTAGGGTGATATCGCCAGCAGGCTGCTATGCCCTGGCGATATCACCCTTCCCCTCAATCGCGGATATTGTGCGGAATCATGTAGCGGGTAATCGCCGGCACCAGCAGTACCGCCGCAATCATGTTGGCCAGGAACATGAAAGCCAGCAGCACGCCCATGTCACGCTGGAACTGCAGCTCCGAGAACATCCACATCGCCACCGACAGCGCCAGCGAGAAACCGGTGAAAATCACCGCCTTACCTGAGCGTTGCAGCGTGCGGTAATGCGCCTCTTCCAGCTTCATGCCCATGCCCATGCTTTCCTGCAGGATGGCGTAGTGGTAGATGCCGTAATCGACACCAATGCCCACCGCCATCGCCAGCACCGGCAAGGTCGCGACCTTGAGGCCGATGCCAAGTAGCGCCATGAAGGCATAGGCCAGCACCGACACCATCGCCAGCGGCAAACCGATAGACAGTACAGAGGCGAAGTCACGGAACGACAGCCAAACAAACAGCACGATGATGACGAACACGCCGATCACCACCTGCATTTCGTCAGCATGAATGACTTCATTGGTCGCGGCCATGACGCCGGCATTGCCGGTCGCCAGGCGGAAAGTCATGCCGTTGTTCTTACGCTCGGCATTGAAGGCTTTCACCTCATTGACCACATGCTCCAGGGTTTCCGCCTTGTGATCCTTCAGGTAGATGAACACCGGCATGGCGCTGCAATTGGAGTTAAAGAAGCCGGCGCTGCTGGGCAGCAGGCTGGTCGCACGCGATAGCGATTGCGGGTTGCGCGGCACGGTATCGGCATGCGGACGGCCCTCGTTGAAACCCACATAGACCTGACGCGCATAGGTCATCGCCGAGAAGGCCGTGGTCACCCCCTCCACATTCTGCATACGCCAGGCAAAGCGATCCACCTCTTCCATCCAGTCATAGTTGATGCAGGCGTCTGGGCCAGCCTCGGCAATGACCTTGAGAATGTCGGCACCTAGGGCGTAGTTATCCACAATGGTTGCTGTGTCTTGGTTATAGCGCGAGTCAGCACGCAGCTCCGGCACGCCCTTCTGGATGTCGCCAATGTGCAGATCCTTGTAGTGCATGGCACCCCAGATCGTGACCAGCACCGCCCCGCCGATCACCAACTTGGACGGGAGCGGGCGCGTCAGCTTCTTGAGCTGATGCCAGCACGGGTCAAGCAAGGCTTCGCGCACACGCTGCGATTCCTTGAATTGGCTGGCATTGCTCACCGGCATGTACGACAGCCAGATCGGCATCAGCACCTTATTGGTGATAATGATGGCCAGGCAGCCCAGCGACGCATTCAGCGCCATGTCCTGAATGGCCTCAATCTGGATGATCATGATGGTGACGAAGCCGATCACCGCCGTGAGCAAGGCGATGGTGCCGGGAATAGCGAAGCGGCGGAAAGTGATCAGCGAGGCGTCCAGACTGGTATTACCGGCATCAACCTCGGTAACCCAGGCATTCACATACTGCACACCGTGCGAGATGGAAATAGACAAGACCAGGAACGGCACCAGCACGGCGAAGGGGTCTAGCCCGATGCCGCAGACCACCAGCATGCCGAAGTTCCACATCACCGAGACCAGCGCACACGCCAGCGGCATCACCGCCATGCGCAGGCTGCCGCAGTAGATCCAGAGCAAGCCGGTGGTCAGCAGCAAGGTCATGAGGAAGAAGATGAAGACCTGGCCTGTGGCATCGGTCATGTCACCGACGACTTTGGCGAAGCCGATGATGTGAATATTCACACCATCCTTCTCGTACTTGGCGCGGATGGCTTCGAGCTGATCGGCCACCTGCTTGTAGTCGATGCGCTTGCCGGTCACTGGATCAACTTCCAGCATCTCGGCAAAGACCATGGCACCGCGCTCGTCATTGGCCACGAGGCGGCCAACAATGCCAGCCTTGCGCACATTGGAGCGAATCTGCTCGGTCATTTCCGGCGTGGGCTGATAGTCCGCCGGAATCACATCGGCGCCACGCAAACCATCTTCAACCACTTCGATGTAGCGCGTGCTCGGCGTGAACAGCGACGACACGCGCGAGCGATCAACATTGGGCAGGAAGAAGACATCATCCGTGACTTTGCGCAGCTTCTCCAGGAACGCCGGCTGGTAGATGTCACCCCGCGTGTTCTGCACCGCCACCAGCACGATGTTGGCACCGCCAAAATCCCGTTGGTACTGCTTGTACACCGCCATGTAGGGGTGATCGAGCGGGATGGTTTTTTCGTAGCCGGCATCCGGCGCGAGATGGCTGGCGCAGAACAGCAGCACCAGCGTGATCACACCGAGGATGCCCAGCGTCAGCTTGCGCCGGGCAAAAACCAGCGGCTCGATGACCGCGAGGACACGGCGGGTGCGTTCAGAGAGAACCAGAGACTCTTTCATTGCGCATTCTCCGGCAGCGTCAAGCGAGTGATGCCGTTCATGCCAACGACCATGAGCTGGTTACCTTTGCTGAAAACACGGGAATAAGTGGCTGAGCCGGCATGCTTGAGTGCCGTGGCGGACTGATACAGCGGGTCAACCAGCAGTACGGCGGCATCTGCCCCCACCAGCGTCACGCGGCCGTCGGCCAGGCGAGTGGCACCAAAGAGCGATGCCTCGACGGGTGACATAATGCGCCGAAAGCCTAGCTTCAGCGCTTGAGCATCGTCCGGGCTGGGCATGATGAGAGGATCGAAACTGGCCGGATCGCCGGCCTGCAAGCGACTGATATCTTTGATGTCGTACAGGCGACCGCGCTGACCGTAGACCAGCGCCGTGTTTGCCGATGTGGGCAGCACGCCAAAGAAAGAGCCGGCATACGCCGGTGCCGACAGCTTCCAGGTCACGCCTTGATCTTGCGACACCGCGACCAAACCCCGCTCGCCCACCACGATCAGACCGTTGTCGCCGAGTCGGGCAATGGCATTCAGATGCAGCCCAGACTGCGTCAGGGCATTGTCTTGCGCCTGCCAAGACTGGCCGGCATCTTCCGTGACCAGCATGAAGCCGAAGGCGCCAATGGCATAGCCGCGCTGCGGTGTGACAAAGGCCACATCGTAGAGAATGTTCGGACGCTGATCGGAGATGGCCTGATGCTGGATGCTCCAACGGCGGCCCTGGTCCTTGCTCAGCAGCACCACGCCATCGTGACCCACCGCAAACAGGCGGCCATCAGGGTTAACCACGACCCGGTTGAGCATGGCGCGGGTGGGCACGGGCTGCTGCGTCCAGTCGCGGCCATTGGCCGAGAGCAGGATATGGCCTCGGGTACCCACCACCACATAGCCTTTCGAGAACGGCGAGATATCCAGCAAAGTGCTGGATATCGCCTTCGGCATGATCTCTGCGTGACCTGCCGGCGCAGCAGCGCTGACGCCCGCAGACAGTGTCAGCAATGCCGCACACAACAGGTACTTCGACATCGATCAGATCCTTATTTGGAGAGATTCTGCGGCAGGAAATGACTGTCCTTGAATTCCATGGTCCAGTCGCTGTACTCGCTCTCGTTGATCAGACCCGTGGCGTAGTAACGGCCGGTCAGCAGGTCATAGATGAACTCCGGGCTGGGCGTAACAGTCGGCAGGAATGGCACGGTGGTCAGATGAGCTTCCTGGAAGCGCCAGAGCTGATCACGGTTGTCATAGCAGTCCACGGCAGCAATCGACCAGGAGTCCTCATCCACATAGAAGCGACGCTTCTTGAACTGATGACGCTGGCCACCCTTCAGCGTGGCTTCCACCACCCAAACACGATGCAGCTCATAACGCGCATGGTCCTGGTTGGCATGACCCTTGGTCAGCAGGTCCTTGACCTTGAGCGCCGGCGATTGGATACGGCCGCTGTTATAAGCGATCAGCATGGGCTTCTTGCCCAGCAGCTTCCAGTCGTAACGCTCCAGCGAACCGTTGAAAGTATCCACCTGGTCGTTGAACTGCTCGCCATCGGCACCCAGCGTCGGGTTGTCGAAGCCCACATCCGGCGCACGACGAACGCGCCCAATGCCCGGATCAAACAACCAGGCCGAACGCGAACCCATCAGCGGCTCATGCACCAGCGTGCTTTGGCCAGCCACGCGGGCCGGGGCTAGATTCTTGGCCGAGAAGTACAGTGCCAGCTTGTTGTCGGCCGGGGCCGGGGTCTTGTAGTTGGCGTAAATGAACTTCACATCGGCAATGAAGCGTGACTGCTGAACGCCGCCATTCTGGGCCACAATCGCTGAATTGTTGACCAGTCGCACGGCATTGCCGCGATACTTCAGACGGTGATTCCAGATCACCTCGGCACCCGTCTTGGGAATCGGGAACGGGAAGCCGATGGCGGCACCAGTCAAGTCATCCGTGCCCTGCAGCTGGGCGGAAGTGGCATTCTTCTTGGTCGCGGCATAGATCTGATCCGGGAAGAAGCCGGTACGCACCGTCGGGTAGATATTCATTTTGTACGACGGGTAAAGCCGGAACATGGCCTTGTGGCCTTCGGTCAGCTGCGCGGCGTACTGCGCCATGTTGGCACGGGTGATGGTCAGGCGTGGCTTGTCGTCGGCCAGCTTGCCAGACAGCAAGGCAAAGGCATTAGCCGGATTGCCCTTGCGCAAGGCCTCCAGCTCGGGTCGAGTCACTTGAGTTTGCTTAGCGGTATAAAAGTCCCTGCCCTGCCAGGCCGGAATCAGGCCATCGGCAGATGCCCCTCGTTCGGCACCAATCGGTGTCAGATCCTTGCCAAGACGATCTGCCTCGGCGGCAGAAACACCCGCTTGTGCTGATGCTGCCATCAGCATCAAGACACTGGCCTTGAGAATTTGATTCATTATTATTCTACTCCCGCAAGATTAGGGTCCCGGCACAATACCATGGCTGGATAACAGCCTGCGCGCACAGCCGTCGAGTGTACGAAGCAGCATCAAGGCATGAATTGGCTCTGTGGCGAATGACTAATCTCTCGCAGGCCAATGCCACAAGCAGCATTTGCGGAGATGAATGTCATTGGTGTCAAAAACCATCGATTCATCGTCCGGAAAAATAAAAATGACAATACGCGGACTGCTACTGGCAACCTGCCTTACCGCCATGGCAAGCCATGCTTTTGCGCTTGAAGGCGAGCTGGCAGGCATCAACTACACCGTTAAATCAAGGGTCTTGCTCGGCGTTGGCATTCGTGCCGAAGATCGAGACCTGAATCAGGTTGCCAAGCTTTCCGTGCCTGGCCAGAAAGACCTCTGCAACGACAGCAACAACGGCTGTACCACCGAGCAGGGCAATCGTGACCTGATCAATGCTAAGGGCTCGTTCAGCGGCACCAATGGCGACGATGGCAACTGGAACTACAACAAGGGCGACATTACCGACTCATCAATTTTGTTCAGCCCCGAAATCAAGCTGCAGCGCGGTGATCTCAAGGTCGAATTCTCCGGCCTGTTCTACTACGACCCGGTCAATGCCGACTTCACCGAGTTTCACTCGGATGACCTGTATCAGCCGGCGGAAACCCGGCGCGATGACAATGTGGTGGATGTGTACGCCCGCCGCGCCGAGCTGCGCAAGGCTTACTTCCAGTACACCCCGGAAATCCTCGGCCAGAGCTTCAACCTCAAGGTGGGTCGCCAGGTTCTGCCTTGGGGCGAATCGTTGCTGGTACTGTTTAACAACCTGAACCAGCTCAACCCGCTGGATGCCAATGCCGCTGCACGCCCCGGCTTTCAGCTCAGCGATGTGTCCACGCCGGTGAACATGGCCGTGCTCAGCTTTCCGATCATGGATAGTTTGTCGGTGGAGCTGGTTGCCCCACTGGAATGGCGCCCCGTACGCGCGCCACCCCATGGCAGCTTTGCTTCCACGCTGGACCCGGTGGATAACGATTACCTGACGCTGGGTCTGGGCAATCAGCACGAAGACCCTAACCGGATGTCTGAGCCTTACGGCAACAATGGCCTGATTACCTCCACCTCCTACAGCCCGGAAGTGCTGCCCGCCGAGTTCGGCTATGCGTCAGACAAAGGCCAGTATGGCGGTCGCCTGACCTATGTGGCGGATTGGCTCAATGGCGGCACCGAGATCAGCCTGCACTACCTGCATTACCACAGCCAATTCCCGTATCTGAGCGGCTATGCGGCTGATGAATCGTGCTGGCATCGTTCATCTGGTGCGAATAGCAATCTGGCCTTCCTCGATGCCGTGACGGATTGCGGCGGCTTTGCCAATGCACCCGGTGGCCAGGACCCGCTCACGGTCGATACGCTCAAGGTTTTCCTTGAATATCCGGAAAACATTGATCTTTTCGGCCTCAGCTTCAACACCAATATTGCTGGCGTAGCGGTATCCGGCGAATACGCTTATCGCCCCAACATGCCGCTGCAGATTCTGACCACGGATGTGATTTTTGCCTTGCTGCAACCGGCACTACCAACTCAGGATCTGACCGCCGTGCCGGGTACGCCCCTGATGCCGGGAACCATCATTCCTGCCGGGCGCAACGCGGTGCCGGACTACCTTAGCCAGTACCGTGGCTTTGAGGTGCAAGGCAATCAGCTGATCCACGGCTATGAGCGCTTCCCCGTACACAATGTGTCGATGTCGATGCTGAAGCTGTTTCCGCACAACCCCTTCGGTGCCGATGACATGACCACCATTTTCGAAGTGGGTGCCACCTACATCGAAGACATGACGGGCTCACAGGAGCTACCGCTCAATGGTCCTGGCGAAAACACGCATACCAGCGCGGGCGCAGATGGCACGGGTAGCAGCACAGGTGCCGTCGATACACGCCGGCAGAATCCGACCACACAGACCTTCAACCGCCCAACGGAACTGTCTTACGGTTATCGTGCCGTGGCCAGATTGGCCTACAACACGCTGATTCCCGGCGCCGTTTTCGAGCCCAGTCTGATCTTCTTTCACGACTTGAAGGGCATCACGCCAGCGCCCCAAAGCAACTTCATTGAAGGCCGCAAAGTAGCCAATCTCGGCTTGCTGCTGCGCTTCCCGAATGAGCTTCAAGTGGGTGCCGGCTACGAAGCCAAGTTCGGATCGAATGTGCGGGAATATCTGGAGCGCGACCGCGATCGCATCTTGGTCTACGGCTCTTACAGCTTCTGAGTCGTAGTATCTTGCTGATGGCGAGCCCGGAAATCTGCCGGTGTCTCGCCATGACTCCAGCGCTTGAAGGCCCGATAAAAAGTGCTGGGCTCGGAGAATCCCGCCGTAAACGCAATATGCGAGATGCTCTCGCTGGTCTTGCGCAACATCTCCTTGACCAACTTGCGACGGCAATTCTCTCGTTCACGAATGAAGTGCGTACCCAGGTTGCTGAGTCGGTATTTCAGCTCAGTGGCATTCAGCCCCAAGCTGCGACTGGCCAACTCCAGCGTAACTTCGCCGCGCTGCAACAAATGCGCAATAACCGTTTGAACCTTAACCAGAAAATCCTGCTCTTCGATCTTGCGCAAAGCCGTTCGGGCATAGTTTTCATGCATGCGCAGCAACTCCGGGTCGGCATAAGCACAGGGCATATCTAGCAATGCGGCATCAAAGTAGAGACGATTTTCGGCGCAACCAAAATGCAGCGAGCAGCCATAAATAGCAGCTCTGTCGCCCATGTTCGCGGGCGCTTCGCAGGCAAAATCAATGCGTCGGGGAGCAAATCGACCTTCCGTGGCATCGCGATAAAACTCGATCAACCCCAGCATCAGGCATTCCGAGTAATGCTTGAACTGATTCACGGAGGCGGAGCGCGACTGAATACGCAGATAGCTCAAATCGCCCAAGCTATGCAGGCTCAGGCTGAGTGCGTCAGACAAGATGCGCATGTATTTGAGGCTGTTTTCCAGCGCATTGCCAAAGCTCGAAGCCCCGAGAAAAAGGCAGCTGAGGATGCTGCCGCGCGACGATGGCAAGTGCTGGCCAATGACCAGACCAATGTCTGGATTCGCCGTGTAGCGCTCCAGCTCAGTCCAAAATTGGATGACACGGTCGTGCGGATAACAAAAGTCGGATTTCTTGAATTGCTCAGCCGGAAATCCCAGACTTTCCACAAAAGTCTCGGCGTCGTGGCCGGCCCGTCCGATGGCCTCGTAGCAGAGCACGGCAAATCGGCCGCGGTCAGATAGCGTCTTGTTCATCATGGCGATGTCAGCTAGGCGTTTATTATTTTTTATCGGTGTATGTGCATTAGCACACCACCTTTTGCCGGAATGTATCACTTCATTCGCCGGAATGTAATTTTTTGTATCCTATGGCGAAGCGCTAGGGCTCAATGGCACATTCACTTACCCCACCCGACTGGCAGGATAACGCATGAAATTCGAAGAATACCGTCAGCAGGATGCACTGGGCCTGGCCGAACTGGTCAGCCGCAAGGAAGTCACCTCGGCCGAGCTGCTGGACTGCGCCCTGGCGCGTGCCGCAGCGGTAAATCCCGCGCTCAACGCGATTGTCATTCCCATGCACGAGATTGCTCGGACCCGCACCGCCAACACGCTGAGCGGGCCGTTTGCCGGCGTGCCATTCCTGATCAAAGACATCGCGCAGGATCATGCCGGGGTGGCGTCGACCGCTGGCAGTCGTGCTTTTCGCGACTATGTGCCGACCAGCAACTCGGAGTATGTGAACCGGGCGCTGGCTGCCGGGCTGGTGATTTTCGGCAAGACCAACACGCCGGAGCTGGCGCTGAAAGGCACCACCGAGCCGGAGCTTTGGGGGCCGTCGCGCAATCCGTGGAACCCGCAATACAGCACCGGTGGTTCGTCCGGAGGCTCGGCAGCGGCCGTGGCGGCGGGCATCGTGCCGATGGCCGGTGCCAGCGATGGCGGCGGCTCGATTCGTATTCCGGCGGCGTATTGCGGCCTGTTCGGGCTGCGGCCATCGCGCGGACGAGTGCCGGCGGGGCCGCGCCACGCCGAGTTCTGGCATGGCGCATCCAGCGAGCATGTGGTGAGCCGCAGCGTGCGTGACAGCGCCGCCATGCTCGATGCCCTGCAAGGCCCGGATCTGGGCGCGCCGTTTCATATTCAGGCGCCGGCGCGGCCGTATTTGGAGGAAGTCGGGCGGGATCCCGGCAAGCTGCGCATTGGCTATTCGACGCGCTCGCCGCTGGGGCTGGGCGTTGATGCGGATGCCGTGAAGGCCATCGAGAATTGCGTGGCGCTGCTGCGCCAGCTCGGGCATGAGGTGGAAGAGGCCACGCCGGCGATTGATGGCCAGGAGCTGGCCGAGTGCTTCCTGACCATGTACATGGGCCAGACCGCCGCCAACATGGCCGAGGCGCAACGGCTGCACGGTGCCCGCGAGCAGGATTTCGAGTTGGATACGCGGGCGCTGGGTCTGCTTGGGCGCGCGCTGTCGGCCGGTGATTACACGCGCTCGCTGTTCAAGTGGAATGGTTTTGCGCGATCTCTGAGTGCATTTTTCCAGACCTATGACCTATACCTGACGCCAACTCAGGCTTGCCTGCCGGCGAAGATTGGCGAGCAGAAAACGCCGGCCTGGCAGGAGGCTGCGCTCAAGCCTTTGCTGGCGCTGGGCCTGGGCAAATTGCTGCTGCAAAGCGGCCAGGTCGAGAAAATGGCCAGCGAAAGCCTACGCCGCGTGCCCTTTACTCAGCTCTCGAACCTGACCGGCACGCCGTCCATGTCGGTGCCGCTGTACTGGACGACGGACGGCCTGCCCCTAGGCGCGCAATTTGTGGCACCGTTTGGCGATGAAGCGCTGCTGTTCAGGCTGGCCTCGCAACTGGAGCAGGCGCAGCCGTGGTTCGGGCGCGTACCGGACTAAAACAAGCCGGTATAAAAAACAATAATAAAGGAAGCCTCATGCGCACCACGCCGTTCAATCATCTTGATGATGCCTTTCTCAACATCGAGCGCCAGGAAGATCCGTGGAGCGTGCATCTGGAGGTGCAAGTCAGCGGCCGCATCGATGAAAGCCGCTTGCGCGATGCGCTGCGGGCCACCTTGCAGACGCATCCGATGGCGCGGGCACGCTTGCAGCCTTACCACGAAGCCACGGTGACCTATCAATGGGAAATTGCCGACGCTGGCGATCACCTGGCACTGGATGTGGTCACCGCCACGACCGAGGCCGAGATTGCGGCCGCGCGCGAACGGCTGATCAGCATCAAAGTGCCGATCACCGTGGCCCCGGCCTTCTATGCCACGCTGGTGCATCACGCCGACGGCGACTGGCTGATGCTGAGCGTCAACCACACCCTCGCCGATGGCCTCTCGACCTTTCGCCTGCTCACTTCCATCCTGCGGCAATACGCCGGCCAGCCCGATCCGGTGCCGGATTTTGACCCACTCACGGTGCGCGACCTGAAAGCGCTGGCCGGCTCGAAATCGGTGCCGGAGCGCATCGAACGCATCAAGCACCTCATGAGCTATCTGCGCGATGCCGCGATGACACCGCCCGGCCGCGTCAGTGGGCTGGCCGGTGCGCGCCAGGATCTGGTCAACAGCCCGCGCGGCTACGGCACCGTGCAAATGGCGCTGACGCCCGACGAGACGCGGCGCGTGATGGCCTTGCGTGAAAAGCCGGCGACCATCAACGACCTGCTGCTGGCCGCCATGGCACTGACCATCCAGCGCTGGAACCGTCAGCAGGGCGATGTTGGCGGTCGTGTATCGCTGATGATGCCGGTGAACCTGCGGCCGCAGGCCTGGTGGTTCGAGGTGGTCAGCAACTTCTCGTCTTACACCACCGTGCAGCTGCCGGACGATGGCATTTCCGACCTGCCCACCGCCATGCGCAACATCACGGCGCAGACCATCCAGCTGAAAGAGGCTGGCGCGGCCGGTACGCTGATTGATCTGCTGGATGTGCCACGCTGGCTGCCGGCTATCCTCAAGGCTCGCCTGCGCGACATTCTGCCGCTGGTGCGCAAAAGTCTGGTGGAGACGACCTGGCTGTCTAACCTCGGCCGCCTCGCGGAAGCGCCGAACATGGGCGATGCCGGCGTGGTGAAAGCGCTATTTTTCTCACCGCCGGCCCCGATGCCCATGGGCGTGTCGCTGGGCGTGGCGAGCATGGGCGATTCGCTGTTCATGACGCTGCGCTATCGCAAATCGCTGTTCACGCCGGCCATGGCCGATGCCTTTGCGCAGTTGCTGCGGGCCGAGCTGGGCTTGCCTTTAGAGCGCCTAACAGGCTTGGCAGATGCGCCCGGCTCCGCTAGTCTCGGCAGCTGACTTATCTGACAACAACCATCGCCAGATTCCATTGGCGCGGAGTGACACCATGAAATTTTCCTTGAAGGCCCTGCTGCTGGCCTCTTGCATGACAGCCGGCCTTTCTGCCACCGGCCTCGCGCAAGCCTCGCTCGGCGCTTGGGTGCAAGACAAGGCACTGGGTCTGGAGCAATACCGCGCCGGCCTGACCACCAGCATGGTCTCGGTCGATGGCCACGACATCAAGGTCTTCACCCGCCACCTCGACAGCAGCGAGCCCTGTATTGTCATGATTCACGGCTTCACCGCCCGAGGCGCGCATTGGTTCCGCATGGCGCAGAAAATGCCAGACGATCGCTGCGTGATCGCGCTGGATCTGCCCGGTTTCGGCGATTCTACCTTTATCCCGACCGCTAACTACGATGCCGGCCCTCAGGCTGATCGTGTCAGTGGCGTGATCAAAGCGCTGAAGCCGAAAAACCCGCAGGTCGATGTCATCGGCAACTCCATGGGCGGCTTCATTTCCGCCGAGCTGGCGCTGCGCCATCCCGAGCAAGTCCACAGCGTGGGCCTGATGGATGCCGCCGGTGTCAGCAGCCCGACGCCCAGCGTGCTGCGCCAGCAGATCGAGGCCGGCAAGAACGGCTTCTTTGCGAAAGACATGCCCGGCTTCCATGACTTCTACGCCATGACCATGAGCCAGCCGCCGTTCGTGCCTGGCTTCGTGCTGGATGCCGTCGGCGAACAAGCCATAGCCCGTGTGGCCCGCCACGAGTACATCTTCAACCAGCTCAACGGCCCGCGCCTCGACGATCAGCTGAGCAAGATCAAAGTACCCACGCTGATCATCTGGGGCGATGAAGACAAGCTGCTGCACATCAGCATGGCCTCGATCTGGCGCAAGATTCCCGGCTCGCGCGTGTTCGTGTTCAAGGGCATTGGCCACATGCCGCATCTGGAACGCCCGACCGAAAGCGCCGAGCTGTACACCAAGTTCCTCAACAAGACTCTGTAAGGACAGCCCACATGACGGTCGCCAATCGCCGCTTCACCCTGCCCCTGAGCAACGGCCACGCCATGCAGTGCGAGCTGTTTCTGCCGGCGCGCCGCAATGACAAGCGCGCGGCGGTGATTGCCCTTCACGACATCTTCGGCCTGACCGATGACATCCGCCGCATCGCCAGTCGTCTTGCAGATGCCGGCTACCCGGCGGTGGTGCCCGACCTTTACGACAACGGCTCGATGAAGCCGCTGTGCGTGACCAAAACGCTGCTCGCGCACGAAACCGGTAAGGGCTTAGCGTTCGAGCAGCTGGAGGCCGTGCGCCTGTGGCTGCTGAGCGAGCCCGAGTTGGATGTGCAGCAGGTCGGCATGATGGGCTTCTGCATGGGCGGCCGCTTCGCCCTGCTTTATGGCGCGCAGGCACCGCTGGCCGTGGTGGCGCCGTTCTACGGCATGGTGCCGCCAAAAGCTGAAGACTTGCAGGGCATCTGCCCGGTAGTCGGCGGTTGGGGCGAGAAAGACATGGTCATGGGCTCGCACGGCAAGCGCCTGAACAAGCATCTCGACAAGCTAGGCGTGGAGCATGATGTGAAGAGCTACCCGGACGCCGGCCACTCCTACATGAACAACCACGACACCTTCATTTTCCGCGAGCTCGGCGACTACACGCCGATTCGCTCGAAATACAACGAAGCGGCATCCGAAGACAGCTGGGAGCGCGTATTCGCTTTCTTTAACAAGGTGTTGTGATTGGCCGTTGCTAACAGCGCGCAAGCGCAAGGCTTCGCGCCGGTCGCTCGCGCCGATGCCCGGCTGCTGATTCTCGGCAGCATGCCCGGCCAAGCCTCGCTGCAGGCGCAGACCTATTACGCCCACCCGCGCAACGCCTTCTGGCGCATCCTCGCCGATGTGCTCGGCTTCCCGACCGAGCTGCCTTACGCCGACAGACTGACCGTGTTGCAGGCCAACGGCATCGCGCTCTGGGATGTGCTGGCGTCCTGCCATCGCCCCGGTAGCCTGGATGCCGATATTGATGACACCACGATGGTGGTCAATGATTTCGCCGGCTTTCTGCAACAGCACCCGCACATCACCCGAGTTTGCTTCAACGGGGCCAAGGCCGAAAGCAGCTGGCGCAAGCAGGTGCAGCCGCTGCTCGGCGGTAGCCGGGAACTGGAATTATTACGACTGCCCTCGACCAGCCCGGCGCATGCCGGCATGCCTTACGAGGCCAAGCTGGCACACTGGGCCGATGCCCTGACGGAAAGCATCCGGGTCTAAAACAGATTCAATTATTCGAGAAAGCGCGAGTAGCGGCTAGGGGCAGAAGAAGGATAGTCCGCCTCGAAACAAGGCGGCAGCTCGGTACCTTTCACCACATCAGATGGCACAGTGACTTCCGGGCGCTCGTTGCGAGCTTCAACGCCAGGCACATCGGGGCTGGGCTGCTTGCGGGCAATGCTAATTTCCGGCGTGTTCAGGCAATCACCTCGGCAGCCTGCACCCGCCCACTCCTCGGCAGGGACTATTTCTCGGCAGGTCGCTGGAGCCGCCGCTGCTACCGTCATGGCCGGGTCATTGCCTTCCGGCTGCTCGAACGCCAGAGCCGATGAACCTGTAACGAGGCCAAAACTCATCCATATAGCAAGTGACTTGTGCTGAATACGATTCATGATGACATTCAATACCTGAGTGAGCGGTAATGACAACCTATACTGAAGTAGGCCATCTAACGCAACAACGAGCACCCTTCAAACAGCCGCCTTCCAGCCAGAAACAATCACCGCCATACCGATCAGCGCGATGCCCGCTCCCAGCCAGTCGGTCATTTGCAATGACACACCTTCAACCCAACGCAGCCAAAGCAGCGCCACCACAATGTAGACGCCGCCGTAGGCCGCATAAACACGGCCACTGGCCGCCGGATGCAGCGTCAGCAGCCAGGCAAACAACGCCAGACTGAGCGCAGCCGGCAGCAGCAACCACGGCGAACCGGCCTTCTTCAGCCAGAGATAGGGCAAGTAACAGCCCACGATTTCAGCCACGGCCGTGAGCATGAACAGCGCCGTGGTCTTGCCTAATAGCCAAAGCGTCATGACTGCGCCGCCATGCCCTCGACCAGCAAGCGCACGCAAGCCTCGGCATAGGGCTTGAGCACCTCGGCATTGCCCGGTTCAGACAACAAACGGAACATGCCCGCCATGATGACGCCAACGATGGCGTGGCCCGTACTCAGCGTATCGAGATCGGCGCGCAGAAAGCCATGCTGCACGCCATTAGCCAGATACGCCGCCGTGAGATGGCCGCTGGTGTTGACCAGCGTGAACACGCGCTGCGTCATCTCGGCATCGATCGATGTGGCTTCCAGCAGCACCAGCCGCAGCATATTCGGGTTGGCCTGGACGAACTCGCTGAAGCGGGCGGCAATGCGTCGGCACTGCTCGGCATAGTCTGCCAGCGTGGTCACGGCCGTCGGCGCATTCTCGGCGGCGAGCAGCGCGGTCAGCTGCAGGGCTGTGTCCTGGATGACATGCTCAAGAATGTCGCGCTTGTTCTCGAAATAGCGATAAAAAGTGCCGTGGCCAATGCCGAGCCGGCGCGCAATATCAGCAATCGCAGTCTGGTGATAGCCGCGCTCAGAGAACTCAACAAAAGCAGCCTGCAGGATGTCGGCTCGCAGTTGCAGACGGTTGCGCTCAGCGCGGGAAAGTTTGGGATCTTCGCTCATGTGGGCGATCTTAGCTGACCATTCAGAAAATGACGAATACGGCAGTATTTGACATTTAATTCCTATACTGACATTGTGTTCCGTAAATGGCCAATCAGTCACATTTACGGACATCGCTCATGAATACAGAACATCCGATGCACGAAGTCATCATTCTTGGCGGCGGTTTTGCCGGGCTGGGCGCGGCCATCAAGCTGCGCGAAGCCGGCATCCACGACTTTCTGCTGCTGGAAAAAGCCGATGAGCTAGGCGGCGTCTGGCGCGAGAACACCTACCCCGGTTGCGCCTGCGATGTGCCATCCGCGCTGTATTCCTATTCGTTTGCGCCAAACCCGGCGTGGAGTCGTGTCTTTGCCGGTCAGGCCGAGATCAAGCGCTATCTGCAGGATACGGCCGAGCGCGAAGGCGTGCTGCCGCATGTGCGCTTTCAGCACGAAGCTTTGAAGGCGGCGTGGTCGGATGCCTCAGCGTGCTGGGTCATCAACACGAATCAGGGCGAGTTCCGCGCCCGCTTCGCCATCATGGCCTGCGGGCCCATGCATGAGCCGGTGCTGCCGAAAGTGCCGGGGCTGGAAAGCTTCGACGGCGAGATCTTCCACTCATCGCGCTGGCGTCATGACATCGACCTGCAGGGCAAGCGCGTGGCCGTGATCGGCACCGGCGCGTCGGCGATTCAGTTTGTGCCAGAGATCCAGCCCGTCGTTGGCCATCTCAGCGTGTTCCAGCGCACGCCGCATTGGGTTTTGCCGAAGATGGATCAAGCGCTGCCGCCGCTGGTTCAGCGCCTGTTCAAGCGCCTGCCGCTGGCGCAGCTGGCCGTGCGCGGGGCTGTCTTCGGCATTTTCGAGACGCTCAACGGCGGCATGCAGAGTGTGGCGGCGATGACGCAGTTCCAGCGTCTGGCCCAGTTCAATCTCAGGCGCACGGTGAAAGACCCCGAGCTGCGCCAGCGGCTCACACCGAACTATGTGATCGGCTGCAAGCGCGTGCTGCAATCCAACGACTGGTATCCGGCGCTGGTGCAGGCCAATGTGGATGTTGTCAGCAGCGCCCTCGCCGAAGTGCGCGGCAAGACGCTGATCGCCGCTGACGGCAGCGCGCGCGAAGTCGATATCATCATTCTCGGCACCGGCTTTGAAGTCGCCGAACCGCCGATTGCCAAGCGCGTGTTCAATCGCCACGGCGAGAGCATGGCCGAAGTCTGGCAGGGCAGCCCGGAAGGCTATATGGGCACGATGGTCGCCGGCTGTCCAAACGGCTTTCTGATGTTCGGCCCCAACATTGCCGTCAGCTCGTCGGCGTTTCTCATCATCGAGGCCCAGCTCGCTTATATCGTGGATGCCATCGCGCAGGCTCGCGCGCAGGGCATCGCCAGCATCGAGACAGAACCGGGGCGGATGGCTGAGTTCAACGAACGCGTGCAGGCTGCCTTACAGGACTCCGTGTGGAATCGCGGCGGCTGCAGCAGCTATTTCATCGACCGCAATGGCCGCAACAGCACGGTCTGGCCGTGGAGCACGCTGGAGATGCGCCGTCAGCTTAGTCGCTTCAAGCTCGACGATTACCTTATTACCAAACACACGGCCTGAGCCGGGAGATACCTCATGTCCAAAAATTCACTGCAAGGCTCTCTTAAAGACAGAGTCATCGCCATCACCGGCGGCGGGCGCGGCATCGGCTTGGCCATTGCCGAGGCGCTGATCGCGCAGGGCGCGCGCGTCAGCATCGGCGATATTGATGTGGCGCTGGCCGAGCGCGAGGCTAAGCGCATCGGTGCGCATGCCGGACGGCTGGATGTGCGCGACCGGGCGTCGTTTGCTGAGTTTATCGCCGGCACGGAAACAGCTCTGGGGCCGCTGTATGCGCTGATCAACAACGCCGGCATCATGCCCATGGGCTATTTTCTCGATGAAGACCCGGCGCTGGCCGATGCCCAGATCGACATCAATTTTCGCGGCGTGATTCACGGCATGCAGATCGCCCTGCCCGGCCTGCTGGCGCGTGGCAGCGGTCATATCGTGAACATCGCCTCGCTGGCCGGACGCTTTGCGCTGCCGGGCTCGGCGGTCTACACCGGCACCAAATTTGCCGTGGTCGGCATGACTGAAGCGGTCGCCGGGGAGTATCGCGACAGTGGCGTGCAATTCACCTGCATCATGCCGTCCAAGGTGCTGACCGAGCTAACCTCCGGCACCGAAAAGGCTGCGAGCATTATTCCATCCGTAACCCCGGAGCAAGTCGCCGACGCCGTGGTTGGCGCATTGCTGAAACCCCGATTGATGGTGGCGGTGCCGGATTATCTGCAGATCGCACACAGTGCCTACACGCTGATTCCGAGCTGGTTGCAGGTGCGCGGCCGACGGCTTCTGGGCGATGATCGAATTCTCAGCCAGCTTGACCACGCCGCGCATGCGGGCTACGAACAGCGCATCAACAAGCTCGCTCGCCCGGCCAAAACAAGCGGCAGCGCAAGCGCCAAGACAGGAACGACCGCATGAAACTGCCACAAGCACTCGCTCACCGCATCGTCAAAAGCGCCCTGCGCACCAGCTTCAAATGGCCCAGCCTGCTGCCGCTGCCCGTGGTTGTGCTGCGTCAGGCCATGGAAGGTGGCGCGCTGCTGTTCCGGCCACGGCCCGAGGCCATCGTGGAGAAAACCACGCTCGCGGGCGTGGCGGTGGAGCGTATTTCGCCGCCCGGTCGCGCCGATCGTGTGCTGCTGCATTTTCATGGCGGCGCATTCTTTGCCGGCTCAGCCAACACGCATCGGGCGCTAGGCAGCGAGTTGGCGCTGCGCGGCACGGCTCAGGTGATTATGGTGGATTACCGCCGGGCGCCGGAGCATCCCTACCCGGCCGCGTTGCAGGATGGTCTGGCGTGCTATCACGCCCTGCTGGAAAAAGGCTGGCGCGGCGATCAGATCGTGCTCGGCGGCGACTCCGGCGGCTGCGCGCACATCCTGTCTTTGGCGCTGACATTAAGGGATCGCGGCCTGCCGATGCCGGCCGGGCTGGTCATGATCTCGCCTTATCTGGACATCACGCTCAGCCTGCCTTCGGTCGCGCGCAATGCCCGTCGCGATCCGATGGTGACGGCGCATGCGCTGCGGCGCGGCGGCGATGGCTATCGCGGCGATATCCCGGAGAACGACCCGCGCGTGTCGCCGCTGTTTGCCGATCTGCACGGCCTGCCGCCGGTGCTGGTGCAAGCCGGCAGCGAAGAAATCCTGCTCGATGATGCGTTGCAGTTCAGCGAGCGCGCCCAAGCCGCCGGCGTGTCGGTGCATTGCCACATTTATGAAGGCCTGTGGCACAACTTTCAGATGTTCAACGCGCTGATCGCCGAGGCCGATACGGCGCTGGACGAGATTGGGGCATTCATCAAGCAGGCATGAGCGCCGGCATCAATCACCGTCCAACCGCCTGCGCCGTCAACGCCTTCAGCACGGCATTGGCGGCAGGCTTGTACTGATAGTCTTTGTCCAAGGCCAGCGGATTGACTAGCTGGTCGTAGGTCAGACCGCTCCACCAGGTATAGCGATCACTCACGCCCCACTGCACCACCGTGTCACAGGCGGGGCTGTCTAGGCAGGCTTGCACGGCAGCGCCAAAAGCCCTGGCTTGATTATCAAAGCAGAGCGCCTGATTCAAGGCATCTAACTGATCGCTCGCACACGGCATATCCAGCTCCGTCAGTGCCCATTGCAGGCCCAGACCCTCAACCCAATTTGTCAGCTGGGCATAGTCCGGTGAAACGGCATTGCTGATATGGGCCTGAAAGCCAATGCCCTGAAGCGGGATCGCTCGTTGCTTGAAGTCCGTGGCCATGGTCTTGATGGCAAGACACTTGGGGATTTGATCACAGTTGCTATAACCCGCTGTAGCGCCAGGCCCGGCATACGCGAGCTGCGGGTTGATGCCCAGCTCTGCCGGATCAAAGACCGAGCCCACGAGCACACCGCCCATTTCTTCGTAGTCGTTGTAGTACAGCTGCATGTCTGGCCAGGCCTCGTGCGCAAACTTGAAGGCCAGCTCAATATAGTCATCGCCAATGCCTTTTTGCCAGACGGATTGCCGACGAGCACCGCTGCCCATATAGGCTTCGTTGACGACATCCCACTGAAAGAACACATCGGGGTATTTGTCGCGATAGTGGCCCATCACGGTGAAAATATGATCGCGCATGATGGCGATCAGCTCGTCGCGGCTGAAGTTCCCGCTCTTCACCCAATCGGGCAGCTGGGCATGCCAAACCAGCGTATGGCCGCGCATTTTCATACCGTGCGCGCGTGCAAAATCCGCCAGCTGATCGCCCTTGGTGAAGTCATAAACGCCCTGCTTGGGCTGCACGACCTCGAACTTGAGCACATCCTCCGGCGTAAACACGGTGAAGTTCTCCGCCAGCGCTTTGGCATAGGCGGGGTCATCAACCAGCACATCCGGATTGACAGCCGCGCCCCAGTGAAAGTTGGCCTTGGCAGCGGCTACTCGCAAGGGCTGATAGCTCGTCGTGGCGGTATCTCTATTCGCTGGCGCATCCATGTCACGACTCGCGGACGCATCAATAGCCGTGGATGAGCTGCTGCCACACGCCAGCAGGCCCAGACTGACGAAAACAGCCAGGCTGGCTGCAAAAAGGGACTTCTTCATGGTTTCGGACTCCAGATCAAGCAGGATGACCGTCACACTTTAAAGAGCGCCGAATGGCAGGTCTTGGCGTAAAGCGCCAGCTTTTGTGCAGATTACGACAGCCGCAACTGCCGCCAGGCACGCGGTGAGCAGGCCTTCGCTTGGCTGAAGGCTCGCGTGAAAGTGCTCTGATCCGAGTAGCCCAGCAGCAAAGCCACATCAGTCAAAGGCAATCGGGCATCGGCAAGATACTGCTCGGCCAGGTGCATGCGTGTCTCTTCCAGTAGATTCTGAAAGCTGCTGCCCTGCGCTGCCAGTCGCCGTTGCAGTGCCCGTACGCTCAGCTCGTTGCAAGCCGCCAGCGCCGCCAATCGGGGCTGGCCGTCGCGAATGAGCTGCAGCAGTTGCTGGCGCATTCGCTGCAACTCGGCATCCAGCGGCATCATTTGTTGCAGATGCACTTCGGCCTGGGCATCGAGCAAGGCGCACAAGGTTGCATCGGCACCCAGCACAGGCATCGAGAGATAACTTAGCGGCCCAACCAGGCGCGGCATGTCTTGCCCAAAGCGCACTTCGCAGCCGAAAAATCGCTCATAGGGCTCCAGCGATACCGGGCTAGGCCCAACAAAATCGACGCGCGTCGGCCCGTGATGCTGCCCAGACAGCATGCGGCCCAGCTGCACCACCGTGGCCAGGCCCATCTCATCCTGTAACTGACCGCACCAGCCATGTAGCAAGGGCCAGCTCAAAATCACCTGATCTGACTCGATGTTGACCTGCAAGGGATTGACCCCCGCCAGCAACACCCGGTATCGCAGCGCGCGCTGCAAAACTTCCATCGCATTGGCGCACGACATCAGCAAATAACCCACGACGCCCAGATGATGCAGTTGCAGGCGCTCGACGATGCGCACACCAAAGGCAGGCTCGCCACCAGCATGAGCAGCACGGGTCAGCATGCGCTGCCAGTGCTCGGCAGAAATACGCCCAGGCAGGGGCTCACCCAAAACAGCGACAGGATTCAAGCCTTGAGCATCGAGATGCTCATAAAGCAGAGAAGCATAGTTAGCGTCAAAAGCAAGCATGGCCAGTGTCGTGATATGCAAATATTCGGCACATTATGCCAAGACAAGCAATGCCTGGACACTTACATTCATATACATCGTATAAGAACAAGAGAATAGCCATGACCCCTCACAGTCCTCCAAGGCGCATATTCATCAAAGCAGCACTGACTTCCGCTGCGCTCCCCCTAGCGCTCACCGCCTGCGGAAACAACAACGCCACATCAGCCGCAAGCAAGGCGGGCGAAGTTGAGACATCACCTCTGCGCTTGCCGAAGCAAGTCGCCCCCTTATTCCTGACCGATGCTGAAATGCTCACGCTGCAAGCACTGGTTGAGCAACTGATTCCTGCCGATGACTCTCCCGGCGGCGGCACCGCCGGCTGTGCCGATGCCATTCAGTTTCTGCTCTCGGCATTCTCGTTTGATCCGCCCATGATCTTTGCCGGCGGGCCGTTTTCCAACCGGAGTGGCTCCAGCGTCAACCACTTCGAAAAATTTATCGCACTGGATAGCTACGAAGAACTTGCCTGGCGCCTGCGAATTGAAGGCTCGCGCGAGCTGCCAGAAAGATCATTCAATGGCCCGGTGACCGGCTGGCAAAGCATTTATCGGGATGGCTTGGCGGCACTCGATGCCGCATCCGGCGTGCCCGCGATGGTTTTTGCCAATCTGCCGGCACCTTTGCAGCAGGTCGCGATGAGCGCGCCGGGCAATGAGGCGATCGCAGCGTTGATCAATGTGGCTTTTCCGCATGCGCTGGAGGCGATGTATGGCGCGCCGGAGTATGGCGGCAACCGCGATCTGACCGGCTGGCGCTTCACGGACTATGACGGCGATGTGCAGCCACGCGGCTACACCACGGAGCAAGTCATCAACCCCGACAATCCCGGTTTGCTGGAAATGCTGGGCCTGTTTCGCGGTGAGAATCAGGGAACAACGAGTGATTCCGCGCGCACCAAGCAAGCGGCGCTGCTGCCGGTTCCCACGCTGAATGAGGCCCAGCAACTCATTGAAGTGCTGACTCAACTCACGGCCATGCATTCCGATGAACTAAGCCTGGCCATGCTGATCGATGGTCAGTCCAGCCTGCAGCGAATCCAGGACTCTGTGCGCAGCAAGCAGCCTAAAAACCTGGCTATCCAACCCCGCATCGTGCGCTAAGGGCGAGTATCAACATGGCAAAATCAGCAATTGTTATTGGTACAGGGCCGGCCGGCAGTGCCGCCGCTTGGGAACTGTCTCGTCATGGCTGGACGGTCACCATGCTTGAGCGCGGGCGTAATTTGCGCCCCGGACTCGGTGAGAAGCCGACTGCCGAGCTCGGTACGCTCTATGGCAGCGACGAAATCAAGAGTTTGCGCGCTTTCGGCTTCCCCGATCCGAAAATGGAACCCATGACAGGCCGCACACAAAGTGAGGCCAATAGCGGTGTCGAACGCAGCAAGCAGGGGCTGGTGGTGAACATGGGCGCTGCGGTAGGCGGTACCGCAATGCACTACAACGCCAAGTATCCCCGCTTCTGGCGTCAGGACTTCACTCAGCTCTCTGACCTGGGCCCGGTGCCAGGCGCTACCATGGCCGACTGGCCCATCAGCTACGATGACCTCGCGCCGTTTTATGATGAAGTCGAGCATCACCTCGGCGTACAAGGCGATCTCGCCCGCATCCCTGACTTCGTCAAGGCGCAGTCACCCCGTTTGCGCGACTTCCCCATGCCGCCGAATCCGACCGGCTATGCCGCGCAATTGCTCGCTCAAGGTGCTCGCGCGATGGGCTACAGCCCCTTTCCGTATCCAGCTGCCGTGAATTCACAGGTATTCGACGGTCGCCCAGCCTGTAATTCCTGCGGCCTGTGCTCGGGCTTCGGTTGCACCATCAACGCACGCAACGACGGCCTGACGGCCTACTTGAATCCGGCCATGCTGCAACAGCGCGTGCGCGTCATTCAACGCGCCCTCGCCTACAAGATTGAAACCAGTGCCGATGGCCAGAAAGCCGTGGCCGTGCACTATTACGACGACGAAGGCCAAAGCCAGCGCATCTCGGCAGATCACATTCTGCTGGCCGGCAGCCCGATTCAAACGGCGCGGCTCTTGCTGCTGTCTGCTAACAGCAAGCACCCTACTGGCCTTGGCAACAGTTCGGATCAAGTCGGGCGCAACATGATGTTTCATAACTTCATTCAGGGCGGTGCCTTGTTTGATCGCGACATTCAAAGCTTGCGTGCGCAGAGTACAACGCTGGAGATTGACGACCTGATGGGCCCGTTTACCGGGCCGGAAGTGCAGGCCCTAGGCGTGCCTTATATCAAAGGCGCTCTGGTTCAGCTCGGCAGTGGGTTGCCCCTGATGACCGAGGCCATGAGCTATGCCGGCTTTGGTGCCACGGGCCTGATGCACAAGCAGCTCATGCGACTCTCGCCCATGCGCCTGCGTATTGCCGGCTTGCAGATGGTCGGCGAAGACATGCCGCAAGCAGACAACCGCATTGATCTCGACCCCACCGTCAAGGATCACCACGGCCTGCCGGTCGCCCGAGTGACCTATGCCCCCCATGCTCACGATAAAGCCGCAGCGCAATATTTTGCCCCGCGACTGGAGGCGATGTGCCTGGCCGCACCCGGAGCCATCGCTGCCGCCGTAATTCCGAATGCCTTGCTCAGTGATGCGGCCCCCACCACCTTTCACCAGGCCGGCACCACCCGCATGGGCAATGATCCCAGCACATCGGTCTGCAACAAGTTTGGCCGCCTGCACGACATGGATAATGTGCATGTGGTGGATGGCTCGACTTTTGTGACCTTCCCCGGCTTCAATCCGACGCTGACCATTCTCGCCAACTCGCTGCGGATCAGCCGCGCTCTGGCTCAAGGTGCCCCCGCATGACACACCCACTCAAGCTGCTTATCACACTGCTTTGCGTCACCCTGCTGGCTGGCTGTAATGGCAAAGATAATGACACTGGCAATAGTCCCGCAGCAGGCAACAGCCAGCCAGCAAGCGCAGCGCCGGCCGAAACACCAACCGAGCCCTTCAAGGTCTTGGTGTTTTACAAAGCCGTCAGCTTTATTCACTACTCAATCCCGTTAGGTCTAGTGATGTTGCAGACATTGGCCAATGAGAACAATTTCGTGGTCGATATGACGGCAGACGCGGCCTCATTCACCCCGGAGAATCTGGCGCAGTACAAGGCGGTCATCTGGCTGAACACCGCCGGGAATGTCATGGATAACGACGAACAGCGCTCAGCGATGGAAGGCTATATTCGCAATGGCGGCGGCTATGTCGGCATTCACTCTGCGGCCGATGCCGAATATGAATGGCCATTCTACGAGCAGCTCGTCGGCACCTATTTTAAAAGCCATGGTCTGGAGCAATTTGGCACGATTATCAATGAAGCGCCTGACCAGCCCAGTACAGCGCATTTGCCTGCAAGCTGGAGCCTGTTTGAAGAGTTCTACAGCTTCCGCAAAAGCCCGCGCGACCATGTCAATGTGCTGCTCTCCATCGATGAGAACAGCTATAAGCCCGACCCCAACACCACCAACCTGCCAAACTCCCCGACATTCCCCGTGGGGGAGTCAGGCGTCATGGGCGATCACCCGATGAGCTGGTGCCACAACAATCTGGGCGGTGTGGCCTGGTACACCGCGCTAGGGCATGAGGGCTATCTCTACCTAATGCCAGAATTCAAGCAGCATGTGCTTAACGGCATTCTGACTGCCGCCCAACAAGTAAAAGCCGACTGTAATACGCGTTGAGCACACAGGTTTTATTTGCTCATTAAATACTCAGGCTCAGCCGCAAGCAGACCATTGGGCTTGCAGCTGCGGCCTCCGCTGGGTAGGGTGCAGACTATTGCCTGCTGGCCAAACCCTGTTTATGCACATGACTGATACCTGGTGGGCTTGGCGCGACTGGCTGGCGCTGAACCCAGACTGGACGCTGTACCTGATCTTCGGCCTCGCCGCACTGGAGTCGCTGGCGGTCATCGGCTCCATCATTCCCGCCATTCCGGTCATGATCGGCCTCACCCTGCTCGCCGGCCATACCGGCATCGATGTTTATCAGGTCATGCTTTTTGCCATTGCCGGCGCCATTACCGGCGATGGCATCAGCTATGCCATCGGCCATCATTTCAAACATCGTATCGAGCATGTCTGGCCCTTCCGCACGCACCCACACTGGCTTGCCGCCAGCGAAGCCTTCGTCGAGAAGCATGGTGGCAAGGGCTTGATCTTCGGTCGCTTTATCGGCCCTATTCGCGCTTTTGTGCCACTGGCTGCCGGCATCTTCCAAATGCCGCTGCCGCGCTTCCTGTTCTTCAATGTGGTGTCGGCCTTGCTCTGGGCACCGCCCAATATTCTGCCCGGCTACTTTGCCGGGGCTGCCGTGGATAATCCGCTGCTGCCCGGCAAGCACCAGCTGGTCTTCATCGGGGCCATCTTGGTCGGCATCGCCACGCTGGTTTGGCTGCTGCCGCGCCTGAATAGCGTGACCCGACGCTGGCGTCAGCAGCATGCCCCGCACGACGCGGGCCTGTTTGCCTGCGCCGACGGCATCCCGGAAAACCAGTTCATGACCGTGCTGGTCGGGCTGGCGGGGCTGACCGGCTTTACCCTGATCGTGCTCAATTTGCCCGGCATGGGCGGCATGGAGCTGTGGCTGACCGAGGAGCTGACGCGCCTGCGCCAGCCCGGCATCGATTGGTTGTTCACCGCGTTCACCCTGCTCGCCGATGCCCGCGCCCTGCTCACGCTGGGTGGCTTGGTGGCACTCTGGCTGCTGCTGCGCCAGGAATGGCGCGCACTTCGCTTCGTGGTCAGTGCCAGCCTGCTCTGCCTGCTGCTGCCCATGGCGCTGCAATGGCTGTTTGCCATGCCCGGCCCGCAGCCTTTGTTCAGCATGCGTAACGAAGCCTCGTTTCCCAGCGGCCATGCCTTTTCCGTGACCGTGCTCTGGGGCCTGTTCTATGTGCTGGTCACACGCGACTTTCTGCCGGGCCTGAAACCCTGGGCACTGGCCATCAGTCTGACGCTAATCCTCTTCACCGCAATTTCACGCGCCTTTCTCGGCCTGCACTGGCTCAGTGATGTGCTGGCCGGGCTAATGCTGGGCGTGGCTGTGCTGGCCGGGATGCGCTGGGCCTGGTATCGCGGAGCCGGCTTCAATCGCGTCAGGCGCTGGGAGCCGTCGCTGGTGGTGCTGCTGGCATTGGTTTTCTCGGGCTGCCTGTGGCTGCGTCACAGCTGGGCGTCCGCCCTAACCCCTTACACGGTGCTCGGCACCGGAGGCTGAACATGTCCTCCCGTTTTTTACGCACGCTGGACCGGATTGAAACGCTGGGCAATCGCTTGCCGCCACCGGCCTGGCTGTTTGTTTGGCTGTGCGGCATCGTGCTGGTGGCATCGGCCATCGCGGCAGGTCTGGGCTGGCAGGAAACCTGGCCGGATGGCAGCAAAACTATCACCGCCGTAAACCTTATCTCGCTGACCGGGCTTAATCACCTCCTCACTGACACAGTGACCAATTTCACCGGCTTTGCGCCGGTCGGCAATGTGCTGGTGGCCATGCTCGGGCTGGGGCTGGCTGAGCGTTCCGGGCTGCTCGCCGGGCTGCTGTCATCGCTGGTACGCCTCAGCGGTGTGCGTGCCTTGCCCACGGTCGTGGCCTTTGCCGGCGTGATGTCGAGCATTGCCGTGGATGCCGGCTATGTGGTGGTGATTCCGCTCGCTGGCTTGCTGTTTCAGCGCGCCGGTCTGCCGCCGCTGGCCGGCATTGCCTGCGCGTTTGCCGGCGTATCTGGCGGTTTCTCAGCCAACCTGCTGATCGGCCCGGTGGATGCCCTGCTCGCCGGCATCGCCACCGAGGCCTTGCAGACCGTGAAGCCGGGCGCTGAAGTGGCGGTCACGGCGAATTATTTCTTCATGCTGGCGTCCACTTTCTGGGTCACGCTCATCGTGTCGTGGGTTAATCATCAGTTCATCATGCCGCGCATGACGGCCAGCGCATCCGTGGCTGCAACGCCTGTGGCCGATCTTGCCGACAGCCATCTGCACCCGGCCGGGGCAAGGGCCGTGCTGATCTGGACGCTGGCGGTGCTGGCCTTTGCGCTCGCCGGGCTGCTGCCGGCTGATGGCTTTCTGCGCGGCGAAGACGGCAGTGTGACCAAGTCGCCGTTGATTAAGGGTGTGGTCGTGCTGGTGGCGATTTATGCCGGTATTGCCGGTATTCTCTATGCCCGCGTCAGCGCCCGCTGGGCGCGCAGCAGCGATGCCATCCCGGCATTGGAAGAGACGCTGAAAACGCTGGCCAGCTATCTGGTGCTGATGTTTTTTGCGGCGCAGTTCGTGGCGTATTTTCAGTGGAGCCAGATCGGCCAGCTGGTTGCCATTGCCGGCGCCGAAAACCTGCGTGCGCTGGATTGGTCACCGGTGACGCTGTTGCTGTTGTTTGTGCTGTTCACGGTCACGCTGGATCTGCTGATCGGCTCGGCATCGGCGAAGTGGGCATTGATGGCGCCGGTGTTTATTCCCATGTTTTTCCTGGCCGGCATTCCTGCGGAAGGCACGCTGGCGGCTTATCGCGTGGGTGATAGCGTGGCCAATATCATCACGCCGCTCATGCCCTACTTCGCGATGGTCGTGGCTTTTGCCCAGCGCTTCGAGCCGAAGGCCGGCATCGGCACGCTGATGGCGATGATGCTGCCGTATTCGCTGGTGTTGCTGATCGGCTGGGGGGGGCTGCTGGCGGTTTGGCTGAGCATGGGGTGGCCGTTGGGGCCGGGCTGAACCTTAGCTCTGCCACCCGCGCCGCCCCGACACTGGAAAACACGCCGCAAGTACGCCCAGCCCGCGCGCTACATCGCGCGGTCGCTCACGCGGTTCGGCGCGATGCGCCGACAAACCCCGCGTTCGCCCGTGTAGGCTCTCATGCGCCATCCATGGCGCATGACGGTTTTCCAGTGTCGGGGCTGCGCGGGTGAACAGCACTCAGGGTCGGGGCAGCTGTGGTGATGCAACTGCTGGCGGGGCTGAATCCGAGGCTTAGCGCTCGGTGCTGCTTTTGCCCGCCTGAATCAGCTTTTGGCGGCGCTCGCCGGCTTTGCGGAACAGGCCGATGGCTTTGTTGCCAAGCTCTGGGAAGTTGCCGGCAAATTTCGCGGTGGCTCCACGCCAGGCCGGGAGGGCGATTTCCATGGGGCGATCGCGCAGTACCGGCCCGAGAATGGCGTCCACTACTTCTTTCGAGCTGAGCGCGCGCGGGCCAGAGAAGGTCAGCGCGGTTTGCGGCTTGCCCTGCTGGATGTCTAGCATCGGCGTCTGCACCGCGTCTGGGCATACGGCCGTGACCGCGATGCCTTTGTCGGCCAGCTCCATGGCGGCCACCAGTGAGTAGCCGCGCACAGCAAACTTACTGGCGCTGTACAGGCCCATGCCCGGCACCGGCGACAAACCCGCCAGCGACGCGATGTTGATGATGTGGCCGCGACCCCGCGCCAGCATGCCCGGCACAACCGCCTGCGTACCGAAGATGACGCCCTTCACATTGATGTCGAAGTGGAAATCGACTTCCGCTGCGGTGGCATCCTGAATCCAGTTTTCTTTGAGCACGCCGGCGATGTTGGCCAACACATCGACCGCGCCATCCTCCGCTTCAACGCGCGCGACCAGTGCCTTCCAGGCCGCAGCATCGCGCACATCCAGTGTTTCCAGACGCAGCTGCGAGGCATCGCTCGCAAACGCTTTCAGCGCCTGCAAGCCGGCTGGCTGCACATCACAGGCGCACAGGCGATCACCGCGCGCCAGCAGCTGCTTCGCCAATTCCTGACCAATGCCCGAGGCTGCGCCCGTGACTATCCAATGTTGATTCATGCTGCGGCTCCTGCCTTTTTAACGGTCGTGAGATGACCAAACTCCTGCTCGCCGACCTTGAGCGTCGGCGTGGTACCGGGGAACAGCCAGAACGCGGTCACTTCCGACGACGGCGCAACATTGGGGAAGCGCTCGTCCTTGGGATTCGGCCCGGCTACGCTCTTTTCCTGCACCATGGAGATGTACTGGTCCACCACATATTCCATGGTGTTGCCGTTGATGATGATTTCGGCGCCGGTCTGCTTGGCGAACGCGGCCAGGCCAGGCGTGGTCGAATATTTCGGCTCGTAGGCATCGAGACTGACGCCGTTTTCGCTGGTCACGATCAGGCCGGTATCGGCATGGGTCACGATGGAGTGATTGCCCTCGGTATGGCCCTTGGTGCGCATGATGGCCACCGAGCCATCGCCCAGCGCCACGCTGTCGTCGAGCAGGATCAGCTTGTCGTCGGGCACGCCGGCGATGCCTTCCGGGCAATACCACTGGTTCTGCCACGGAATCAGCGCCTGCGCGCTCTCCCACTCTTCGCGCATGACCAGCAGCTTGGCATTCGGGAACAGCGCCTGCTGCCCGTTGCCGCCCAGCCAGCGCGTCACATTCTGCGTATGCAAATGATCGTAGGTGATGTAGTCCACATCCTCAGGCGTCAGGCCGATGCTCTTCAGGCAGTCCAGCACCGTGGCGGTGGCGCGCACGATCATCTTTTCCATAAGCCCGGAGAACTTGCCGGCCTGCTGGTCGAGCTGGGCGAAAAATGGCGTTTCGCGCTGGTTTTCCCAGTCCGAGGGGCCGACCAGCAGGGTTTTGATGCCCTCGCTGGAGTCGAACTGGATCACGCTCAGGCGATTGCACAGGTGCACGAACGGCGTCGGCAGGCTGAAAGCATTGAGGTAGGCGAACTTGGCCGGGTACGGCACGCGCACCAGCTCGAAGGATTTGTAGAAGCGCACTTTCGGCTTGGCCAGCATGTCGCGGCGGAAATCCTTGGCGGCTTCACGCACATTGTCCACGCGAACCATGGGGCGACGGGCATCGCGAGTGCCGTCGAAGTGCTTCAGGGGCTGCAGTATTGTCATCGCAAAATCTCATGCTGAATGGCTTGAAAATGAGCTTACAGGGTTTGCCAGCAGCTCGGAATGTGTGACACTCTAATTGCGACAAGATATCTTGTCAAAATAACAATGCACGCTTTAAACGGATGCCAGCATGCTCGCCAACACTGTGCCGCAACCTTCCAGCCCTGCCAAGCCGCGCTCGTATCGCGGCGTTGCACCTGAGCAGCGCGCCGAAGAGCGCCGCCAGCGCCTGCTCGCCGCCGGCTTGGAGCTATTTGCGCGACAAGGCTATGCGCACACGCCCATCGAGCAGCTCTGCGCCGAAGCAAAAGTCACCACGCGCCATTTTTACGCGCTGTTTGCCAGCCGCGAAGCCCTGCTCACGGCCCTCTACGATGACATCGTGAACAGTTTGCACAGTGCCGTGCTGGCCGCCATCTTGCAGCCGGGCCAGACCCTGGAAGAAAAAATTCCGCACGCCATGCAAGCCATGGTGAAGCACTACCTGGCCGACGCTCGCCGCGCACGCATCGGCGTGCTGGAGTCGGTGGGCGTGAGTGCTGCCATGGAGCGTCGCCGCCGAGGGGCCATCCATTCTATGGCATCCGGCATTGAACACTACATGAACCTGCTGGCCTCGCGCGGCGAGTTTCCGCAGCGCAACTTTCATCTGTCCAGTGTCGCGATTGTTGGCGGCATCAACGAACTGCTCGCGGAATGGCTCACGATCCCGGAGCCGCCCAGCATCGACCAATTTAGCCATGAGATTGCCCGCATCCTGCAGGCGCTCATGCTCGGCAGCATGATGCTGCCTGCCTCTTCTTCTCGTTCGGATATTTCGGAGCAAGCCACATGACCACACTCGCCATCACCGGAATCGGTGGCTTTATCGGCCTGCGCATGGCAGAGCGCGCACTCGCCCTCGGCTGGCAGGTACAAGGCCTGGATGTGTCCCTGACGGCCGCCGAACGCGCTCATGCCCTCGGTGTGCAAGTCACCGTTGGCGATATCAATGATGCTAACGCCGTGCGCACCGCCCTGAACGGTGCCGACATCGTCTTCCACACCGCTGCCATCGTTGAAGAAGATGGCAATCGCAAAGATTACGAGCGCGTCAATGTCGACGGCACGCGCACGGTCTGCAGCATTGCCCGCGAGCTGGGCGCGCGCCAGTTCGTACACCTGTCATCGGTCATGGTTTACGGCTTTGAATACCCGGCAGATGTTCGCGAGGACGGCCCGGTCGATGGCCAGGGCAATGCCTACAACGACACCAAACTGGCCAGCGAGGGCGTGGCGCTGGCTTTTAACGCCCCGGATTTCGCCGTCATCGTGATTCGTCCCGGCGATGTCTATGGCCATGGCAGCGTGCCCTGGCTGCTGCGCCCGATCGACCTGCTCAAGCGCAGCCTGTTCGTGCTGCCGAACTACGGCAACGGTGTCATCAACCATGTGCATATCGACAACTTGCTCGATGGCGTCTTTCTCGCCATCGACAAAGCCACGGGCGGCGACATCTTCAACATCACCGACGGCATCGCCACGCCCTGCCACGAGTTCTTTCTCTGGCACGCCAAAATGGCTGGCAAAACCAAGGTGCCCGCCGTAGCAGCCTGGGCGCTGACCGCCTTCCTGACCGCCAGCAAACCCATGTTCAGCCGACTCGGCATGGCCCCGCTGGCCAGCGCCGCTGCCATCAAGTTTCTGCTGCGACGCGAACGCTACAGCATCGACAAAGCCCGTCGTGTGCTGGGCTACGAGCCCCGCATCAGCTTGGTTGAAGGCATGCGCGCCATTGCTGCCGAGCGTGGCGTATGAGCTTCGTCAGCCAGCGTGGCGTCAACGATGCCCTGCGCTTTCATGCCGCCTTCTTTGCACTGGCGATCCCCGTTGCCCTCTATGAGCAAGGCCGCTCGCTGGGCCTCGCCATTCTGCTGCTCGCCCTGCTCTACAACATCACGCTGCCGCTGATGTGCCAATGGCGCGGTCATCGTGACGGCGTGCGCCTGTGGCTGTTTCTGCTGCCGCTGTCCATGGCGCTGCCCTGCGCCGACTGGATGCTGGTGTCCCGCATGGGCACGCTGAGCTTTCCCGACCACGGCGTGTATCGCCTAGGCGGTGTCGTCCCTCTTTATTTCATGGGGCTGTGGATCATGCTGCTGTGGCCGCTGTGCTGGCTGGCGCAAGCTACCCGCCGGCCTTACCTACTCACGGCTTTCGGCGCACTCGCCGCCTTCCTGATCTGGGAATGGGCTGCCCGCCCGATGCACCTTTGGCATGCCGTTGGCGTACGGCAGATCGCCGGTTTCGCGCTTTACCCGCTGATCCCGGAAATGCTGCTGGCCATGGCGTCGCTATGGATGTGGCAGCACCATGGCCGGGCACCGCTGCTAACGCGTATCGCCTGCGCGGTCAGCGTGGCCGTGTTCTATGCCGGCGCAGTGGCGCTGGCCTTGGTGTGGATAGGCTAAAAGACGCGCGCCATGCAAACACGGCCACTGTCAGCAAACTGAGAAACGCACGCATGAAACCCGGTTCAAGAATTGCCGTGATCGGCGCCGGACTGGCCGGCCTCTCCTGTGCGCAAGCCCTACAAACGGCTGGCAACGAGGTAGTCGTTTTCGAGAAAAGTCGCGGTGCTGCCGGGCGTATGAGCACCAAACGCGGCGCCAGCGAGTCAGGCGAAGCCTGGCAGTGCGATACCGGGGCGCAATACTTCACCGCGCGTGTTCCCGCGTTTCAAGCCGAAGTACTACGCTGGCAGGCTGCGGGCGTTGCCGCTGAATGGACCCCGAAACTCCAGGTATTCGGCGAGCCACCACGCGCCACAGCCGAGGCTGGCCATGGCTCTGGCTCTGGCCGGCGCTATGTCGGCATTCCGCGCATGACCGCACCAGCACGGCATCTCGCCGAAACACTGAATGTACGCACGCAAACCACCCTACAAGCGCTGCGCCGCGATGGTTCCGGCTGGCACTTGCGCTCAGCAGAGCACGGCTGGCTCGGCGAGCACTTTGAGGCCGTGGTACTGGCCGTGCCCGCGCCGCAAGCCCTGCCACTGCTGCTACCGGTCAATCCTGAACTGAGCAGCCTGGCCGCCAGTGTTCGTATGCGAGGCAGCTGGGCGCTGATGCTGCGCTACCACTCAGCACTGAACTTGGGTTTCGATGCCGCCTTCGTCAATACCGGCCCCCTGCGCTGGATCGCACAAGACAGCCACAAGCCTGGCCGCAACGGGCAACACAGCTGGCTGTTGCATGCCAGCGCGGAATGGAGCGACGCACATATCGAAGCCAGCGCCGAAACTGTCGCTGCTGAATTGCTGGCCGCCTTCGCCGAGCTTGGCGGCATCGCGCCCGACGCGTGGAGCGCACACCGCTGGCGCTACGCCGATACCGAACACGCGCTGCAGCTCGGCGCTGTCTGGAAAGTGTCGGATGGCCTGGGTCTGTGCGGGGACTGGCTCAATGGCGGCAAGGTCGAAGGCGCTTGGTTAAGCGGGCAAATGCTGGCGGAGCAGATTGCGACCAGCCTGCGCAAAGACTGAGCTCAGGGCGTTAGCCACGGCGAAAACACACGCAACGGCAACCCCTCGAAATCACGCGTATTGCGTGTCACCAGCACCAAGTCATGGTGCAAAGCAGTTGCCGCCAACAAACTGTCGATGGCAGGCAGCGGCCGACCGGCACTAGCCAACAAACGGCCCCAGCGATCCGCGACCTGAGCATCCACCGGCAGAATGCGCCCGCTGAACCAGAGGCTCAGCTCTTCGTCGAACCAATCATTCAAACGCTGGCGATGCGCGACATCAGGTGCTCGCTCAATGCCCTTGCGAATCTCGCCCAAGGTCAGTGCACTGACCATCAGCGTCTCCGCTGGGCGCTGCGCTATCCACTGGCGAACATGAGGATCAGGCGCTTTGCGCACCAGCTCGGACAGCACATTGGTATCGAGCAGATAACTCACAGGTCGAACTCGCGAGCGGCGTCAGACTGGCGACTGAAATCCAGAGTTTCATCTCCGCAAAGAGGCGAGCGCTGCATGAAATCTGCCAGCGACTCATCTCGCCGAGTCAGCCGAGCATAATCCGGCAAAGACAACACCACTGCCATGGGTCGCCCATGCAGCGTAATTTCCTGTGGTTGCGCCTGCGCTTCCCGCACCAGCTCCGACAAGCGCGCTTTGGCATCCTGCAACTGCCATTGGTTCATGTCAGTCAACTCCTTAAAAAGACTAGACTGACTAGAATTTAATCGCATGATGCCGCCCCTGTCCATGGCCGTGATTAGCTGAGTACAGGTTTAGTACAAGAATGGCGGTTTCGCCAGTTATCAGCACCCAATCAGGATGTCATGTCTGCCGCCGTGCCATCGATCATCTCCTGAAAATCGTCCAGCGTCAGGGGTCGCCCCGCCGCCAGAATTTCGCGAATTTTCGGAATATAGACCTGCATGGCGCGACGCGTATTAGCCTGCGAAGCCGACGCTAGGAACGCGTTCTTCTCCACCGTCATGCCCTGATCCCAGCTCTGCGAAGCCGCCTGATACACCGCCTGCTTGATCGCCCGCACGGCAAAGGGCGAACGCCTGGCCATACGCTGTGCCAAGATCATCGCCTCATCGCCCAGTGCCTCTACCGGCACCACCCGATTGATCATGCCCAGCTCAAGTGCCTCGGCCGGCGTCAGCGGCTTGCCCTCCAGGCAATGCTCCAGCGCTTTCGCCACGCCCAAACTGCGCGTCAGAAATTGCGTGCCGCCACCACCCGGAATCAGGCCAATCAGAATTTCCGGCTGGCCGATCATGACGCCAGTGCTGGCATCGCCCTCGATCATCAGGCGCAAATCGCAGGCCAGCGCCAGCTCGCACCCACCGCCCATGGCACGACCGTTGATGGCAGCGATGAAGACCTTGTTCATGGCCCGCATCCGCGCCGTCACTTCATGAAAGATGTTCATGTCCGAAACACCGGCCATGGGCGTATGGCTGAGCAGCTTGCGCGTTCCCGGAATGTGATCGAGCAGGCTTTCGCTGCGCGTCAGTACCTGCACCAGCCCCGTCGACATCGGAAACGGAATCGACTCCACGGCCTGCTCGATGTCATCCACATCAAAATGCGTGAGGAATACGCCCTCGACCGCACTGGTGATGATGACAGCACCGATGTCATGGCGACTTTCCAGAGCAACTAGCTGCTGATTCAGCTCTGCCATGATGGCCGCCGTGAGAAAGTTGGCCGGCGGATTATTGATGGCCATGGTCATGACACGACCCTGCTCGCTGACCTGCAGCAAAGAGGTACTGTTCTGGCTCATATAGAACTCCAATGCTTATCGAAAAATAAAGATTTAACGCAAAATCATGCAAGTAGCCGTCGCAAACGCATACAGCACGCCATTTTCATCGCGAATGCTACCTTCGGAAATCACCAGCCGGCTGCTGACATTGATGACCTTCCCCTCGGCTCGCAGCGTCTTGTGAAAGGGGATGGCCTTGCACATCTTCACATTCAGCTCGATGGTGCCGTAGCTCTCGCCGGCCGCCAGCGCCGTGTGCGTGGCGCAGCCGGTGACCGAATCCAGCACGGTCGCGGCAAAACCGCCATGCACACCGCCCAGCGGATTGCTGTGCGTCTCGTTCGCCGTGCAACTGAACACCACTCGCCCGATCTTCACGGTGTCGAGCTTCATCGGCATGATTTTGGCGATGCCCGGCTCCGGCACCCGGCCGTCCGCAAAAGCCTGCATGACCTCTAGGCCCGTCATGGTTTTGAAGCTCATGTGTTAACTCCGAATAGATAAGTAGATGGTGGCTTTGGCCATGATTGCGGCCTCAAATACCGCATCACACGCCCTGAAAATTAAGTTCTAAAAAGGAACTTGTCAACCGCAAGTCTTGGCCATACAGTCTGTCAACACTGACTCGCAAAGCTCGGAACACCATGAAATGGGATGACATAGGCAGCCTGAACTGCTCAATCGCACGCTCGCTGGCGCTCATTGGCGATCGCTGGACACTGCTGCTGCTGCGCAACGCCTTCCTCGGTACGCGCCGTTTCGACGACTTCCAGAGCCAGCTCGGCGTTACCCGCCATGTGCTGGCCGAGCGCCTGAAGCGCCTAGTCGAGGCAGATATCCTGAGCAAAGAGGCCTATCAGCCGAATCGCTACGAATACCGGCTGACCATCAAAGGTCGGGCGCTTTACCCCGTGCTGCTGGCGCTCACCACTTGGGGCGATACTTATCTCGATGAAGGTGCCGGGCCACCGCTGGTCTATCACCACAAAAACTGCGGCAAAGCGATGGCAGCGACCATGACCTGCTCGGAATGCGGCGAAGCGGTTCATGCGCGCGATGTGCTGCCCATGGTCGGGCCGGGTTTTCTCGCTGGCGGCACGCCGGCAAAGAGCCTGGCCGCAAAAAAGCAGGCCTGAGTGCTGACAAGACTTGCCGAAATGACCGCAGATCTGTACCGTGACCGCCCAGTCAAATAAAGTCTTGGAGCCATCCACATCATGTCTGCACTCGCCAACCGCCTGAAGTCCCTGCCCAAGCTCAGCGCCCTCTGGGCCATCGGCAAAGTGCTTGCCGTACCGCGCCCGTTGGTGCTGTTCGGTGAAGGCTCGGCCGTACGCCTCTGCAACAGCATCGCCGATCAGGGCCACAAGCGCGTGCTCATTGTTACCGACGATGTGCTGGCCAAGCTCGGCACCATCGATCCGCTGGTGGCCGCGCTGAACGCGCGTGGCGTCATCACCGAAATCTTTACCGGGGTGCGCCCTGACCCGACCTTTGAGATCGTTGAAGCTGGTCTGCGCGCCTGCCAGCAAGCCCGCGCCGATGCCCTGCTGGTGATCGGCGGCGGCTCCGCCATCGACGCCGGCAAGGTCATCGCGCTCGCGGCCACCACCGGCAAGACGCCGCAGCAGCTGGTCGGCGTGCTCAAGGGCCGAAAGCCGGCGCTGCCCTTCTTCGTGGTGCCCTCGACTTCCGGCACCGGCTCCGAAGCCAGCGTCGCTGCCGTCATTTCCGATAGCGTCACACACATCAAAGCTTTGGTGGTCGACCCAGGCCTAGTGCCGCTCGCCGCCGCCCTCGACCCGCTGATCACCATGGGCATGCCGGCCTCGGTTACCGCCGAAACCGGCGTCGATGCCCTCACCCATGCCCTTGAGGGCTGGATGAGCCAGTTTGCCAATCCGCAGACCGATGGCTACAACCGCACCGCTGTGCGTCTGATCCTGAACAACCTGGAAACCGCCTGCAACGAACCGACCAATCTGGCCGCGCGCGATGCCACGGCGCTGGGTTCGCACTATGCGGGTCTGTGCCTGAGCACCTCGGCAGTCGGCTATGTGCACGCCATCGCGCATCAGCTCGGTGCCCGTTACGGCGTGCCACACGGTCGCGCCAATGCCATGGTGCTGCCGCATGTGCTGGCCTTCAATCAGCCCGCCTGCGTGAAGAAGCTGGGCAGCCTGGCTCGCGATCTGGAGCTGGCAGCGCCCGGAAGCACCGACTCCGCCGCCGCCGAAGCACTGTCGGCCCGTGTGCGCGAGCTGCTGGCTCGCCTGCCAATTCGTCGTTCCGGCGCGATGATCCAGCGCTCAGATTACGCCCGCATGGCCAACGATGCCCTCACGGAAGCCCACGGCATGTATGCCGTGCCACGCTACATGGCTGAAGAAGATGTGTATCGCGTGCTGGATGGCGTGGCCGCTGTGGCCTGATGATCCGCCCCGACTTTGCGTAACCATTTGCTGTTCTATTGTAATTTTATGTAAAAAATCATACCGTGCTCACCGTTGTTTGATGAGCGCGGTAATGACACACCCACAACTTCATCCCCTAGCGTTTCCACCGGTTGGCCGCTGGCTCAAGGCTCAGCGCGATGTGCTGGGCTTGTCGCTTTCACAAGCCTCCGACCAGGTGCAGATGAGCGAAGGCACACTGCAACTGCTGGAGGCCGAGCGCTTTCTGGATCTGCCCGAGCCTGCCTTTGTGAAAGGCTATTTGCGCCGCTATGCAAATCAGTTGAGGCTGAATCCGCAAGAAGTGATCGCTCTGTTCGATGCCTGGATGCTGTTACACCAGTCGCAGCATGGCATGGACACACGCTCGGCAAGCGCTGCCGTCACAAAAGCAGCCACAAGATCAGCCATCGCCCAGCAGGGATTTATCGCCCAAATCGGCAAAATTAATGCGTTTGTCGGTACCGCCATGCACAGCCAGGCAGGTCACGCTGCCGCCGTGGTTGTGTGTCTTGGTCTGTTTTCATTCTTTCTGAGTCATGGCTCCGGCCTGCCATCCTCAAAACAGCACCGCACAACGCAGACAGTCACGCAGACAGTCACGCTGCCACCGCAAAATATCGTGGCAACAACCGCGGCAAGCCCTGTGCAAGTGTCAGCGTCATCTCCGGCAGCAAAACCTTCCGCCAACCATGCTGCCCCTTTGCCGATGACACAGCAGAGCAGCTGGCTGATAGCCTCCGAAACGACGCATGTTCATGTTTTAGACAAACGCGGTCTGATTGTTTTCAGTGGACTGGTCAGAGCGGGCAGCCCGGTCATGCTGAAAGGCAACAAACCGTTCGACATTCATGCCGCCAAGGAAGGGACTGTTTCACTGGTCAATGACCGACATTTGCCTGGCCGGCATCAGAGCATCGCGGTGCTCTGACCTTTACCTTCCCCCGAATTACACTCCAGATCACCAGAAGGCAACCACATGAACGACCTCGATCCGATTGTCCTGAACCTGATTTATGCCACCTGTGGCTCCATCCTGAGCTTGGTCATCAGCTGGATTGCCAGTGTGATTTTCCAGAGCCGCATGGGTTTTCGCCTGAAAGATGCGCTGGCCAGCGGCAACCTGGCCGTGGGTCTGGTCATGCTCGGCATTTTTGTCGGTAACGGCATCGGCATGGGCATCATCATCGGCCTGAGTCTGAATTGAGCCAATCTGGTGCGTAATCTCGTCCTGCTTTGCTCAGTTCTGCTGCTTTCAGCGCCGCTTGCACCTGCAACAGAACTGCCCATCAGCGCCAACAGCAGCGCCAAGCCGGCAGAATCCAAAGGATTTTTCAAACGCCTGTTCAGCCGAAGCGAGACCGATTCGGCGGCCAGCGCAGAAAGCACCGAAACGGCCAGTGATTGGCGCAGCAAGCAGGAACAGCGCGCCCAAGCCCGCGACCGCAAAAAGGTGCCTCGCTATTTCGACGATCACTTCAAGAAATACAGTAAGCACTACTTCGGCATAGGTACGGACTGGCGCTGGTTTCAGGCTCAGGCCATGGTCGAATCTGAAATGAAGCCTGCGGTTCGCTCAAACTCGGGTGCCATGGGGTTGATGCAGATCATGCCCAAAACATTCCAGGAGATCCGATCGCGCAATCCTCACTTGAAGGACCCGTTCGACCCCCATTTCAGCATTGCCGCCGGCATCTATTACAACCGCCAGCTTTACGACGCCTGGTCAAGTATCGACAACGAAGATGATCGACGGCGCTTCATGTTTGCCAGCTACAACGCCGGGCTGGGCAATGTTAAGCGCGCGGCCAAGCGGGCCGGCAACCCCGTCAACTACTCCGCCCTTGAACCGGCGCTGTCAGCCGGGCCAAGGCACTATCTGGTCAAAATCGAGCGCGAGCGCAAGAAGCTGAGCAACTGAATGGCTCACTTTTTCGGCGACACCCACATGCTGATCATCGCCTGAAACACTGGCGTGCCCGTTGTATCGCTGACCACGACCTTGACTGGATACTCCCCGGCCACGGACCAGTCCGGCACTGACACCGGCGTTGCCACCGCCACCAGGTCGGTGGTCGCCTTCTTCAGATACTCCACCGTCATGCCCTTGGGAATCCAGCGATGCGTTGTCGGCACGGTAACCTCGGTCATGGTGCCGCCCGCCAGCTCCGCCATATTGCACATGGCAATAGCGTGTACCGTGCCCAAGTGATTCAGCACACCGCGACGCTTGGCGATGCGCACTTCGCAATATTCGGGACGCAGTGCTTCGAAAACCGGGCTGATACTGCCGAAATACGGCGCCTTCACGCACAACAGGCGCGAAAATGCCCATTTGCCGCCCGGCTTGTTGGCAAAACCTTTCCAGAGGTTCAAGGTACTCGTCATGTCGTTCTCCTCAAGCTGATGACGGCGCGTGACAAACACGCCATAAATAGAACATTATTCTAGAATAATATTTCAGTCAAGATGCCAACCCATGAATAACCTTTTCAGCCCCGACTTTTCCGCATCAGATCTACCCGTGCCCGACCTGTTTGATCGTGTCGAGCCAGGTACCCGCAAAGCCAGCAAGCGCCAGATTCTGCGCAGCGCCCTCGCTTGCTTCGACGAATTCGGTGTCGATGCCACGCCTATCGACACCATTCGCGAACGCGCCGACAGCAGCATTGGCTCCATCTATCACCACTTTGGCAACAAGGATGGTCTGATCGCCGCGCTGTACCTGGCCGCGCTGGACGACCAGCTGGCGCTGATGCTGCCGGCCATGACCGAGGCAAAGACACCGAAACACGCTATTGAGGCACTGGTTCAGGCCTATCTGACCTGGGTCACGCAGCAGCCTGAGCTGGCGCGCTTCCTGTTTCAGGTGCGTCATTCGGTGGCCAACGGGCCGCGTAAAGAGGATCTGGCCGAGCGCAACAAGCTGCGCTATCAAACGCTTCTGGGCTGGCTGAAACAGGGCGTGAAAGACGGCAGCATCCGCGCGCTGCCGAGCGAGACTTATGCGTCATTGCTGATCGGACAGGCGGAGAATTATTGCAAGGCGTGGCTGTCTGGCCGTGTTAAAGGCAGTCCGCTGGATTACGCCGAGACCTTCACCGACGCCGCGTGGCGATCCGTTGGCGTGTACTGATTAGCGATGACCAGCTCCCGCCGCCGCGCCCTGCCCGAGATCGACAGCGACCGCTGCACCGGCTGCGGGCGCTGCGTGGCCGCCTGCCCGCCGCATGTGCTGTGGCTGGAGACCGACGGGCCGAATGGCCTGGGCCGGAAAAGCGCCATCCTGCACGATGAGCCGGGCTGCACCAGCTGCGCCAAATGCGTGGTGGCCTGCCCCTTCGATGTGATTACGATGGTGCGGCGCGCTTAGCGCAGGCGGCTGATGTTCACAAGACTGCTGTCGGCATCCACCGCTCTGGCGCGGAGCTGACCGCAGCCGCCCTCCACATCCTGCCCGGCGCTGTTGCGTACCCGGCTGAGCACGCCGCGATGGTTCAGATAGCGCACGATCTCGACCGTGCGCTCGTAGTCGGGGCGATCATAGTCATCCCCCTCAAGGCTGTTGAACGGGATGAGGTTAAGCACAGCGTACTTGCCCTTGAACAGCCGCTGGATCGCCTCCAGCTCGTCGTCGCCATCGTTGATGCCCTTGAGCAGCGTCCACTGCACCTGGATCGGATAACCGACGCGACGGGCATAGACCTCGCCCAGCTCCAGCAGCTCATCCGGCGCAATTTTTGGCGCTTTTGGCAGCAGATGCTCGCGCAGATCGGCCTTGGTGGTGTGCAGCGACAAGGCCAGCGCCGGCTTCACGCGCAGCTCGGGCAAGCGCTCGAACACGCGCAGGTCGCCGACCGTGGAAAACACCAGATTCTTGTGCGCGATGCCGCCCAGCGTGCCGAGGATCTCGATAGCTTCCAGCACATTGTCGAGGTTGTGCGCGGGCTCGCCCATGCCCATGAACACGACCTTCTTCACCGGCCGTCGCCGCCGTGCCTGCACCACCTGCGCCACGATTTCCAAACTGCTGACCTGACGCAGCAGACCACTCTTGCCGGTCATGCAGAAACGACAGGCCACCGCGCAACCCACCTGCGACGACACACAAACGCCGTCACGCGGCAGCAGCACCGTCTCCACCATCTGACCATCGGGAATGTCCACCAGCAGGCGCGACGAGCCATCGGCACCGGGATGCTCGGAGCGCACGCGGGCCAGTGCATCCAGATCGGCGCTGAGTGAAGGCAAGCCGGCACGCACCGACTTGGGCAGAAAATCGTCGGTGGGCTGATGCCGTCTGCCCGTATCCAGCGGCAGGCCCTGCAGCCAGGCACGGATGATCACATCGCGGTGGACGGGGCGAGCGCCGAGGTCGGCGAGGCGTTGGTGAAGGTCGGAGAGGCGCATGGGCGCGGAGATTACCACTGAGCGGCAACTTGCGCGTTAAACTCCGCAGACCAACGCTTGCAACAGACGCTGACAGGACTTCCAACATTGCCAAACGCACGCCCTCATCACCTGCTTGCCGCCGCAGCACTTGGCCTGATGTCGACGCTGGCCGTGGCAAACGACGCACTGGGCCTGCCCACCGGGCTGGTGAATGCCGACTGCGACCCGCAGAGCAAGCAAACACCCATCGTGCTGATTCACGGCACTTTTGCCAGCACCCGGCGCGCCTTCTCCACGCTTGCCCCGGCGCTCAAAGCCGACGGGCATTGCCTGTTCGCCATCAATTACGGTCGCATGAGCCCGCTCAGCCCCCACGGCATGACAGACATCAACCAATCCGCCCTGCAAATCGGCGATTTCGTGCAGACGGTGCTGGCGCGCACCGGCGCAACAAAAGTCACGCTGATCGGGCACTCCCAGGGCGGTCTGCTGGCCTTCATGATCGCCCGATCAGCGCCTCTGGCAGGGAAAGTTGATCGCCTCGTGGCACTGGCGCCCAGCCTGAACGGCACCACGCGAGTGCCCGCCGGGATGTCCATGAAGCATTGCCCGGCCTGCGCCCAGCAATCCGACCAATCTGCCTTCCTGCAAGCGTTTCATCAGGAAAAAGTGAATCCGCCGGGCGTGCGCTCGCTGATTCTCGCCACACGCCAAGACCTGGTGGTAACGCCCGTGGAACGGCAGTTTCTGGATGAGCCTGATGTCACCAACATCCTGCTGCAAGACAAATACCCGAAGGCGGTAGCCACGCACTCCGGGCTGCTGCATGAAGCGGGAACCCTCACGCTGGTGAGGGAGTTTCTGGAGCAGCCGTGACTGTCAGCCCTGCCTGATCAGATCCGCCGCCTTCTCCGCGATCATGATGGCCGGGGCATTGGTATTGCCACCGATGATGGTCGGCATGATCGACGCATCCACCACGCGCAGGCCCTCGATGCCATGCACACGCAGCGAAGGATCGACCACCGCCATGTCATCGACACCCATCTTGCAGGTCCCCACCGGGTGGTACACCGTGTCCGTGCGCTGACGCAAAATGGCACGGATGTCCTCGTCGGTCTTCACCTGAGCGGTGAACGGGTCCTCGGTGATGAACTGCGCCAAGGCCGGTGCCTTCATCAGCTTCTCGGTCATCTTGTAGCCGGCGACCAGCTCCTCGACATCCGCCGGATCTGACAGAAACTGCGGATCGATCAGCGGCGGGCTGTCTGGATTGCTGTCACGCAGGGTCACCGAGCCCGTGCTGCGCGGCCGCAGCAGGCAAACATGACACGACAGACCGTGGCCCGGATGCAGCGTACGAGCGTGGTCATCCACCAGCGCAATCACAAAGTGCAGCTGGATATTCGGCGCCGGCAAATCCGGGTTGGTCTTCAGGAAAGCACCACCCTCGGCGAAGTTCGAGCTGACCAAGCCGCGACGCTCACGACGGTATCGCGCGATTTGCTTGAACAGATGCAGGCCGCCCTTGAGCGAAATGCCAAGCAGATTGCTGTCGTTGGATTTGTAGCCAAAGATGAAGTCTGGGTGATCCTTGAGGTTCTTGCCCACACCCGGCAGATGATGCACGACCGGGATGCCATGCTTCTGCAGCTCGGCGGCATCGCCAATGCCGGACAGCATGAGCAGCTGCGGCGACTGGAAGGCACCGGCGCACAAAATAACCTCCTTGCGCGCCATCACGGTCACAAGGCGACCACTCTGACGGAACTCGACGCCAACGGCGCGCTTGCCCTCGAACAGAATGCGCTGCGTTTGCGCATCAGTCTCAACCCGCAGATTGCTGCGAGTGTCCAGATGCGGCTTGATGTAGCCGCGATACGACGACCAGCGCTCACCGTTTTCCTGGGTGACCTGATACAGGCCCACACCCTCCTGCTCGGTGCCGTTGAAATCCTCGTTGATCGGGTAGCCGACCTGCCGCGCGGCCTCCAGGTAGTGACCCTGGAACGGGTTATCGGTCTGCAGATCACTCACCACCAGCGGGCCACCCTGGCCGTGCATCTCATTCTTGATGCGACGATTGTCCTCAGAGCGCTTGAAGTACGGCAGCACCTCATCAAAGGACCAGCCGGCATTGCCCAGCGCCGCCCATTCGTCGTAATCGCGGCGATGACCACGGATGTAGGCCATGGCATTGATGGAAGACGAGCCGCCCAGCACCTTGCCACGCGGCTGATAGCCCTTACGCCCGTTCAGACCTGGCTGCGGCACGGTCTCGAAGGCCCAGTTATTGAACTTCTTGGGCACCATCAGCACCACCGCCGCCGGTGTGTTCACCAACCAGTTATCGCCTTTACCACCGGCCTCCAGCAGCAGTACCTGAGCATTGGCATCCTCACTGAGGCGGCCGGCCAAGGCGCAACCGCTGGAACCGCCGCCCACGATCAGGTAATCCACTGTGCTTTGCATGGTGCGCTCCGAGTTTTTATTAGGCGTGTTGATAAAGAGTTGACGCGATATTAGCTTGGTTGTGACGCAGTGGTCATGCACAGAAACGCTAGATCAGGGCATCCAAACCTTTACGCTCCAGCAAGTTCAGCAGCTTCAGCGAAGGGCCGCTGGGCTGTTTGTCGCCAATTTCCCACTGCCGGACTGTGGAGGCGCTGGTATTCAGCACCGCCGCAAAAACGGTCTGGCTCAGCTGGGTACTCGTGCGCAGCGCCCTAATTTTCTCCGCCGAATAGGCAGGAATTGGCGCAAGGCACAGGGCATCGTAATTTTTCATGCGACGCCAATCGATAAAGCCTGCGGCATGCAAGTCAGCAGCGGTTTCATGCACCGCCGCCAAAATCGGGCTGGTGGTTTTACGCGTCGTCGTCATGGCAGATTTTCTCCAGCGCACCACAGGTGATATTGGCATCCAGCTCTTTGGGTGACAGGCTTAGCAGGTCTTGCGCTATGGCCTGCAGCGCCTCAAGTTCCTTAGTCGAAATATTGGCTCGATCATTCTTCTCAAAACCAAACACAAAAAACCATGTCCCGCGCTGATGAGTCGCCACCAAGGTTCTGATAGCACCACGCTTGCCGCGATTGGGCAGGGCAACGCGCTTCTTGAATACATGTCCACCCAAATCAGCATCGACCAGGCCAAGCAGCATCTCGCACACAGCCTCACATAGCGCTTGATTGGTCAGTTCGGTTTTGCGCATCCAGCGCGCAAAGTGGCGCGTCTTGAAGACTAGCTGCTTATCCATAAGCATACCACCTAGTATCATAGTTTAGTTATCGTATCCACGATTCGCCGCACCTCGATGCGGCGCTCTATAAGCATGGTACCGACATGCTGAATTCGCTACTTTTGAAAGCATCATGAGCCCGAAAAAATTTAGTCATGACCAAACACAACATCTGTAATGCCCCCCGGAAAATGCTCATAGCCCGCTGCAACGGTCATGCAGAGGCTTTTTGTTTGTACTGAGCAATCAAGGCTTGTTTCACTTCACTGGCCGAAGTCTGGCCGCTGGCAATCTCAAGCATGTTGCGCTGAGTCTGGGCAGACAGGCGAATGCCTGCGATAGCCATAGAACCTATGGCTTGCTGAACCTTGAAGATTGTCAATTCGGCTGAAGTGCGCATCGCTTCAAGGTAGCCTCAGTACGCCCGAAAACAAAGAGGTGCGACGAGGGCCTGTTTCCCGCGCGTGCAGATGATGTTCAAGTCACAATCCTGAACTCGGTCGCCTTGGCAATCGGGCGCACTTGGCGACTCTCTCGCTTCATCTCCACAAACCCGTAGTTCGACATGGTCTTGAGCGTACGAGACAGGTTGCCGGGCTTACGGCCCGTAAGCTCGGCCAGAGAACGCATGGAGGTGAACCAAATTTTGGGCTCGCCGTGTTTTGGCTTGTACTCACCCTTCGCAATCGCCAGCATGCGTTCGCGAATGCGCTCCTGCGGCAATAACTATTTCTCGACCGTCACCACCAGCGCCTGAATCTTGCCATCCACAGCACCCGCGCCGAATCGCTGCGCCAGCGCGCTAGCGGCCTTGTCGGTCGCCTCGCCCAGTCGAGACGCATCGCGCGCTTCGATCTCGCTGCGCAGGGGCGTGCCCTGGCAGTAAGCAATCGCAGGCTCGCGGGCTGATGACGCCCGGCTGCGTGCCGTGAGGGTGTCTATCTGGGGTGATTTGGTGAACCCGGCAACCGCCAGCTCCTGCGCGATGGCCGCGCGGTCGTGGTAGCCGTAGGGGGTGCGTGCGAGGAATCGTGGCGGATCGTCTGGGAAGACGACCTCCATTGCCGTCGCAATCGTGTCGGCGAACTCGTTGTCCGGCAGGCTGTCCCACACATTGAACAGGAAGATGCCGCCCGGCTTGAGCACGCGGCGCGCCTCCGCAAACGCCCTGGCCTTGTCCGGGAAGAACATCACGCCGAACTGGCAGATCACGGCATCGAACTCGCCATCATCGAACGGCAAGGCCATAGCATCGGCCTGCTGCCAGTGCACAGGTCGGGCCGTGCCTACCGCGGCAGCCTGATCGAGCATGGCCTGATTGAGGTCAGTGGCCACGATGGTCATGTTTTCGTTGGGGATGCTGGCAAGCGCACGCGTCACCACGCCGGTGCCCGCCGCCACTTCCAGGATCCGGGAGGCGTTAATGGCGCCGATACGACGCTTCAGGTCCGCCGCGTAGGGCTCAAAGATCAACGGGACGAGATGAGACTCGTAGAGCTTAGGAATTGAGCCGGAGAAGACTTTATCGATATCTGACATGACTAGACTCCTGTAATGCAGAAGACCAGCATACAACTGTTGGTGATATTTTGAGCTATGTTTGCTTTGACCCTGAGCGGCTGCATCAACCAAGTCAGGTTGCAACGCTCCATTCTTCAGGAGATAGCACATGAATCGATACCGAAGTGCCTTGCCGCAGCTTGCCGGGTCACTTTTTCTGACCGACGGCGGCCTCGAAACCACCCTGATCTTTCACGAAGGATTGGTGCTTCCAGACTTCGCAGCATTCCACCTGCTAAAAACGCCCGAAGGCGAAGCGGCGCTTCGCAAGTATTTCCGCACCTATGCGGAAATTGCGCGTCGCTTAGGGACCGGACTGATCCTTGAAAGCGCCACCTGGCGAGCCAACTCAGACTGGGGCGGGAAACTTGGTTACACAGCCGGGGCGCTAGCCGATGTAAACCACAGGGCGATCAGCCTGCTTGAGCAGATTCGGCGCGAGTACGAAACCGAACAGACGCCCGTAGTCATCAGCGGATGCCTAGGCCCTCGCGGGGACGGCTATGTCCCTGATCGCGCCATGTCGGCGCAGGAAGCAGAGCGCTATCATCAGGCGCAAATGACAACATTTGCTGATTCCGCCGCAGACATGGTGTGCGCCATCACCATGAACTATGTGGAGGAAGCCATTGGCATCGCGCAAGCAGCCCAGCGCGCGGGCCTGCCCGTTGCCATTTCCTTCACGGTGGAAACCGACGGCAAGCTCCCGACCGGTCAGACCCTGAAAGCCGCGCTCGCGCAGGTGGACGATGCTACAGCGGGCTACCCCTGCTACTACATGATCAACTGCGCTCATCCCACTCATTTTGAGAAGGTGCTTGCGGAGGGTGAACCGTGGTTGCAGCGAATTCGCGGCCTTCGAGCGAACGCCTCCCGAATGAGCCACGCTCAACTGAATGAAGCTCCCGAGCTTGACGCGGGAAACGCGATCGAGCTTGGGCAGGAATACGCCGACTTAAAGAGGCGGCTAGCACATCTGAATGTGATGGGAGGCTGTTGCGGCACCGATCATCGACACATCGAACAGATTGCTTCAGTTTGTTTGCCGCTCTTCCGGAATGTGACCTGACAAGGCGCTGCGGCAAAAGAGCAGCTGAGCTTGGCTGATTCTGACTCGAAGCGGACGGATGTTTTGCGATGCATCTAAGATGGTCGCTCCGCTGGTAAGGGGCCGGCATGCTCAGAGCCAACGAATTTTTTTTTTGGGGGGGGGGGGGGGGGGG
>JBBTCA010000004.1:0-69506 GCA_038043385.1 Pseudomonadota bacterium | reverse complement strand
CCGGAACAATCAGCGGCGTGACGGGTTCACGCGACAACTAGCTTGAAAAGCGCCGGTTCGCTCTGTATAAAAAAGATGCGTTTGCTAGCTACAAGCTTAAGATTGATGGTTGGCTGGCTAAGCTTATCTATCGAGAGACTGTACAGGCTGATGGAAAGGCTTTGTCTAACATTATTTCCTTTGTCGGTGGCTTGCTTCTTGCGTTCGGATTTTGGCGAATTAATAAAGACTTAAACTTTCCAGGTGAGTGGGCTGTTATTCCCGTTTTAGGCGCTGTTTTGGTTATTTTGGCGGGCCCAAAAGCGTGGATTAATCGGAGAGTGCTATCAAATAAAATTGCTGTTTGGTTTGGTTTAATAAGTTTCCCGCTCTACTTATGGCACTGGCCCTTGCTTTCTTTTGCTAGGATTATTGAGGGTGAAGTGCCTAGTCGTAATATACGTATAGCGGCAGTAGTGCTGTCTATCGTACTTGCTTGGCTTACTTACAAGCTTGTTGAACGGCCCTTACGATTTGGTAAGTACAGCAAGGTTAAGGTCTCGGTACTAGTTCTGCTTATGACTAGTGTTGGATTTTTAGGGTATGCCACATATAGAAATGTTGATCTTTGTCAGTATCGTGAGTTTGAAGACATAATTTTTCAAAGGAAAGGCTTCGAGCATGGTTTTGGTTGTTCTTTGTCCTGGTATAAGGGTAAGAGCGATTGGCTTTTTCTTGGTAACGCTTATGAAGAAACGGTTGCTAAAATTAAGTTAGCCGATATTCCAAGTGACGAGCAGACTATTACTGTTAAAAATAGCTTTTCTAAAGTTTCAGAAACTGGAGAAAGCTTCGGTATCAGAACATTTTTAATAATTGGTCCGAACAAATCAAATATCTACCCTGAATATTTGCCTGAAAAACTTATCCCATCGAAAATCAAGTACAGTAGTTTTTATCTTAATAAGCTCAGTGAAATCCCTTCACTTGTAGTATATGATCCAACCGCTGATTTGATTGCCGCAAAAAAAGCCGATGAATTTCTGTATTGGAGGACTGATGCGCATTGGAACAACAAGGGTGCATTTCTTGCTTTTAGTGGATTCACTAGATTGCTTAATATTCAACCGCCAAATGTAGATTTTAGGCAGAGTGTGCCTTATGGTGGCGACTTGATCGAAATTTCTAAGCTCAAAAACTTTCCTCTTCATCCCTTCGATAATTGGGATGTTGTGTGGAGTGAACAACCTGTTTGGCGTGAAAGAAATATTCCTGATGAACAGAAGACACCTTTTGGCCCTGCTACTATTGTGACAAATTTAAAACCATTGTCTGACCAGTATGTGTGGGTGGTTGGTGACTCATTTACTGGTGCTTTAAGGCAATACTTCAACGCAACTTTCAAAGAAGTTCGGTATGTTGGGCACTGGAGAGATAAGCTCAATACCCTTCCAGATGAAATTATTAACGCTGAAAGAAAGCCGGATTTGATTGTTGTCGTAAGAGTTGAACGCTCTTTTTAGAGTACGAAGTGGTATGTCATGGTTTTTTGTAATGACCCACTGAAATGTAGGCACGAAGCATCAGAAGTCATCCTTGGAGAAAGACGGCAACCGCACACGCTGCGTCATGGCGTCGCGATCTACCAGTTTGCTTCTATCAATCGGGACAAGGGACGACAGCAAGCCTAAGTGCCAAAGTACATGCAGCACTGAGCCCAACGCTACAACCGGCTCACCACTCTCAATTTTGCGTAGTGTCGTCAGAGAGATCCCAACCCGCTCGGCCAAGTCAGCTTGGCGCAACCGAAGCTCTGCTCGCCTTTCTCTTATAGAAATGGCAATAGATTCAGATACTTCCTCACATTCTATGGGGAAAAACTTATTTTTAAGCATTTCCAAAGAACCTATTAAGTGACTTAAGAGCCACTTTAGCGCTTTTTAAATTAGAAGTCATCCTACTAGAGTCTCATGGAAATTTCCTCGCCCAAAGAAAAGATGCTAAAGGGCCGACAATGCCATACCAGCAGACCGCCTCCGCCAAACTCCTTGCAAATCAGCAGCATCCACAATACTCCGAAACAGTTCTCAGCACTGAAGTCGCTAACTGCTGCGGGCTTTAATAACTGCTGACGCTAACCAGATGGATCGCTTTCTTTCGTCTGATGCAGCCAGAGCATCGCCGGTGGCGAGTTGCAGCAAGTTCATACACTTCATCGATAGCACCAAAGATTACTGGCATGGTCATGACCGCCATGGGCACTCTTGCTGTGTACCCGACACCCTCAAGACATCATCAGGACACAGGAGATCAGCATGGTTACTCTTGCCAGCGCCGTCACCGTCAGCATGCTGTTTCACGGAATATGGGCGTTGTTTACCCGGCCCTATGCAGAGCCTCATTCAGCAAACCATTAAGCTTTTTGGCCATTGCAGCGCTGAAAATGCCTGATCGGACTATCCCTTTGACCCCACAAATCTGCTTAACTCCGAAGCATTCCAATCACTGCTTCGGAGTTAAGTCAGATGAGCACCGTTACCCTGCATGGCAACCCAGTCCGCGTTGATGGCGTGATCGCCAGCGTCGGCCAATCCGCACCCGCTTTTTCGCTGGTCAGCGGCAAGCTGGCAGACACCACACTCGCCAGCTTTGGCAGCCAGCGCAAAGTGCTGAATATCTTCCCGAGTGTCGATACCCCGACTTGTGCCACCTCGGTGCGCAAGTTCAACAGCCAGGTCAGCGCGCTGGAAAATACCGTGGTGCTTTGCATCTCCGCCGATTTGCCGTTTGCGCAGGCCCGTTTCTGCGGCGCAGAAGGTCTGGACAAAGTTGTCAATCTGTCCACATTGCGTGGCGGCGAATTCCTGAAGAATTATGGCGTTGCCATCGCTGATGGCCCGCTGGCCGGCTTGGCTGCGCGCGCTGTGGTCGTGCTCGATGCCGATAACAAGGTGCTGCACAGCGAACTGGTCGCCGAGATTGGCGATGAGCCCGATTACGCTGCAGCCATCGCCGCCCTGGCATGACACTGCCGTTTGTCCTGCGCGCCGGTCAAACGGCGCGCACACAGATTCAGCAGCACGGCTTCACGGCCGATAGCCTGGCCGCTTTCGGCGCACCGGCCGGCGGCCCGAAGTTCTTTATCCAAGCACATCTTGATCGTTTCCTGTTTTCGCAGTGGCTGCCTCAGCGCCGTGAACCGTTGCCGGCGTTCGGCTCATCGATAGGCGCGTTCCGCTTGCTCGCGGCTGCACATCGCGACCCGGCAGCGGCATCCGAGCGTTTGGTTCAGGCCTATTGTGCGCAGCATTATCAAAGCAAACCTGATGCCCGCGAGATCACGCGACAGGTTAATCTCATCTTGGGCGAATTGCTGCTGGATGACGATGTGGAGTACATCCTGCATCACCCTTGGCTGCAGCTAAACCTGCTGACCACGCGCTGCCGAGGTTTGAGCGCGACGCATCAGCCGGCATTGCAAGCACTGGGCTTTGCCTTGGCCTTCGCCAGTAATCTGCGGGCCAGAAAGCACTTGGCCACCCGCTTCGAGCGCTGCGTTTTTCAGAATCAGACGCCAGCGTCGCCAGTTTTGGCACCCGACGCCTTTCGCACCCATGTCTGTACGCTCAGCGCGGCCAATCTGGCACCGGTAACCTTGGCCAGCGGCACCATTCCGCTGATGATGGAGACGCGCCGTGACATTCCGCAAGGGCCAGTTGGCGCACACATTGACGGTGGCATGATCGATTACCACATGGATCTGCCCTTGCAGCTGGACGCGGCGTCTGCGGGCATTCTGTTCATTACGCACTACGAGCAGCGCGTGGTCAGCGGCTGGTTCGACAAAAATCTGAAGCAGCGCCAACCGCAGCATGGCGAGCGCATGCTGGTGCTGTCACCGGCACCGGAAGTCGTGGCGAAGCTACCGGGCGGGAAGATTCCCTGTCGCAAGGATTTCAAGATCTATCATGGCCGCGACAAGCTGCGCTTGGCTGCCTGGCAGGCGGCGCTGAGGGTCAGCGAGGACATCAGCGGGGCGTTTCAGGACATGCTGAAAGCCGGCACCATGGAGCATCATCTGCACCCGCTTTAAGCCCGCAGAAAACGACTACGCAAGCACGCCAAGCAAGTGCAAAGCGCCATCACGGTACACAGCGTGCGAGCGTCCTGGCCTTGCATGGCGCTAACCGCACTGGCGGCGATGGCGCCAGACAGCGAGCCGATGGTGCCGTACAGCGCCGAGGCAGTGCCGGCCTGCGCCTTGTAGGGCTCCATCGCGAGGATAGTGGCGTTGGGCAGGATGAAGCCTAGGCAGCCGGTGTAGAGAAACAGCGGCGGCAACAGCAGCCACAGCCCGCCAATCCCGGTCCAGCCCACCAGCAAGAGCATCGCGCCCGCCAGCATTTGCACCAGCAGGCTGGCTTTGAGCAGCGGCAAAGGCTGAAAACGGCGCACCAGCCGCCCATTGAACTGCGAGGCTAGGATCAGCCAAAAGGCATTGCCACCGAATATCCAGCCGAAATGCGCGGGCGCGACCTTGAAGTGCTCGATGAACACAAACGGTGAGACCGCGATAAAGGCGTAAAGCCCGGCCATGCTGATGCTGCTGGTCAACGCAAAACCACGAAAACGATGATGCTTTAGCAGGTTGCCATAGGCGCGCAAGATGCGCGAGATCACCAGTGGCTGGCGATTTGCGACATCCAGCGTTTCCGGCAGATTGTGGTGCATGGCCCACAGGCAGAGGCTGCCATAGGCGACCAGCGCCAGGAAAATGGAGTGCCAGCCAAAGTAGTGCAGCAGCTGGCCGCCGAGTATGGGCGCGACCATGGGGGCCACGCCCATGACCAGCATCATGGCGGCATACATGCGCGCGGCCTCGGCGCTGTCGAAGCTATCACGCACGATGGCACGGGCGATGACCACGCCAGCGCAAGCCCCGAAGGCCTGCAGGAAGCGCAGCGCAATCAGCGCCTCCACCGAGGTGGCAAGCGCGCATCCCAGCGAGGCCAGGATGAACAGGCTGAGGCTGGCATACAGCGGCGGCTTGCGCCCGAAGCGATCCGCGAGCGGGCCGTAAAAGAGCTGGCCGAGCGCGAAGGCGGCGAAGAAGGCCGCCAGCGTTAGCTGCATCTGGCTGCCGTCGGTGGCGAATTCGCGCTGCATGGTCGGCAGCGCCGGCAAGTACATATCAATGGACATCGGCGCGAAGGCCGTGAGGCTGCCGAGCAGAAAAACCAGCATGGGCGTGCGTTGGGCGGCTGGCATCAGTCGTCGCCCGCCTCGGCCGCTGTGTCGAGAATGCCTTCGCCGAGGCGCTTGGTCGGCTTCACGCCAAGATCACGCAGCATTTCAGCCTGACGCACGAGGCTGCCGCGACCGCTGCTGAGCTTCTTATGAGTGTCGTCGTAGGCTTTTTGCGCCTGATTCAGGCGCGTGCCGACCAACTCCAGCCCTTCCACAAAGCCGACGAATTTGTCGTACAGCTCGGCCCCGCGCTGGGCGATGTCCTTGGCGTTGCGGGTCTGCTGCTCCTGTCGCCACAAATGCGCCACGGTACGCACCACAAACAGCAGCGTGCTCGGGCTGACCAGCAGCACATTGCGCTTCCAGGCATCCTGCCAGAGCTCGGCATCGTGGCTGGTGGCGAGCATAAACGCCGGCTCCACGGGGATGAACATGAGCACGAAATCTAGCGATTTCAGGCCGTACAGCTCCTGGTAATTTTTGTCGGACAGCCCCTTGATATGCGCCCGCACGGAGTCGAGATGGCGCTTCACGGCGGCGTCGCGCACCGTGTCATCGTCGCTGTTGGCGTAGTCGAGGTAGGCATTGAGCGACATTTTTGCGTCGATGATGAGGTGCTTGCCTTCCGGCAGATGGATGACCACATCTGGCTGGGCGCGCGTGCCGTCATCGCGCGTGTGGCTTTCCTGCACTTCGTATTCCTGACCCTTGCGCAGGCCCGATGCCTCCAGCACGCGCTCCAGCACCAGCTCGCCCCAGTTGCCCTGAGCCTTGTTCTGGCTGGTCAGCGCGCGCGTGAGATCGGTAGCACGCTGATTGAGCTGCTGGTTCAGGCCCATGAGCTGCTTCACCTGCTCGGCCAGCGCGGAGCGGTCCTTGCTTTCACTCACATAGGCGGTCTCGACCTTGCCCTGGAACTCCTGCAGGCGCGACTTCAGCGGCTCCAGCAGCTGGCCCAGCGCCGACTGGTTCTGCTCGCTGAAGCGCTTAGATTTCTCTTCGAGGATTTCCTGCGCCAGCACCTGAAACTGCTGCGTGAGCTGGCCACGGGCATCCTGCAGCAACGCCAGCTTTTCGCCAGACTGCTCGCGCTCGCTTTGCAGCTCTCGGGTCAGGCTGGCCAGCCGCTCACGGGCCTCGTTCAGCGCAGCACGCATGGCCGACAGCTCTTCATCTCGGCCGGCGCGCTGCTGATCTTGCCGCTTCAGCTCTTCGCCAAGGCCGAGCACCCGCTCCTGCCAGCGCGCCAGATCGGCCTGCGATTCGGCGCGAATGCGCGTCTCGGCGGTGACAACTTCGGTCTCTTGCCGACGTAAACGGCCGGCCAGCAGCACATAGGTCAATAACGCGCCAAACACGGCTGCCAGAGCGGCAACCGCCACATTCATCACTTCCATTTACCTAAGCCCTCATTACACTGCCGGCAAGATACCACGCAGCTCATGGCCAGATCGCAGAGACAGCGCAGGTTTTCGGTTATCCTCTGCGCATGCAGACCCTTCACTTCTCGCCAGACACGCCATGCGCCTGAGTCTCTACATCACCGCCGCCCCTGATCAGGAAGCCGCCTTCCGCGCCTGGCAATTTGCCCAAGCCGTTGTCGCTGCCGGCCACCAACTCGGGCGCGTGTTTTTCGCCGGGGCTGGCGTGCAGCACGGTCAGGCACTGGCAGTTTCCGGCCGCGATGAAATCTCGCTGACTCAGCGCTGGCAGCAGTTGCAGGCCGAGGCGCAAGCCCTGCCCGACGCCAGCGCGCTGACCTGCGAGCTGGTGATCTGCGTCAGCGCAGCGCTGCGCCACGGCGTGCTCGATGCCGACAACGCCCAGCGCTGGGAAAAACCGGCACTGAGCATCGCCGACGGCTTCATCATCAGCGGTCTGGGCCAGCTTGCCGAAGCGCAGCTCAGCGCCGATCGCCTCGTCCACTTTCCGGGCTGACCGCATGCGCCTGCTCATCATCGCCGCCAGTGACCCCTACCGCGACTGGCACGCCCAGGAACTGCTCGACGCCCTGCTGGTGTCGGCCACCTTCGGCGCCGAAGTCTCGCTGCTGTTTCAGGACGACGGCATCCTGCAATTGCTGCCGGATCAGGACGCCGCCCGCCTGGGCCGTCGCAGCTTGGTCAGCCAGCTCGATGCCCTGCCGCTGTTCGACATCGAGCTGGTGTATGTAGACATTCACGCGCTGGCGCACCTCGGCCTGAAAACCTTCGATCTGGCGCTGCCGGTGATGGCGCTGGACGCTCAGGAAATGGCGGCCCTGCTGGCCATACACGATCAGGTGATCCGGCTATGAGCACGCTGCACATTCTCTATTCGGCACAGTGGCCGCTGGCGCTAGAGCGCCTTTGGTCGCCCGGCGACAGCCTGCTGCTGGCCGGCGCCAGCGTTGCCCTTGGTCATCGCCCGCACGGCCCCTTGCAGCAATTCATGCAGCGCGTGGGTTCGGGCGCGACAGTGCTCGCGCTCGCCGATGCCGTGCATTGCCGGGGCTTGCAGGCACACTGGCCGGCCGCCATCCAGCTCATCGACAGCGCGGCCTGGGTCGATGCCGTGATCGCGCATCAGAAAAGCCTGAGCTGGGCATGAGCGGGCCGTTCTGGGATGTTGGCCAGCTGCGTTCAGGCTTTGCTGGCAACACGGCTGTTAGCGAAAGCATCACGGCCGCCAGCTTCGACAACGAAGGCTTCCTGCGCGACCTGACGCTATGGACGCCCGCACTCGCCGATGACATCGCGCGCTGCCTGCAAATCGCCGGCGACAACGGCCTCAGTGCCGAACAACGCCGCATCCTGCTGGCCGCCCGCGAGTTCTATCAGCGCTACCAGCGCATGCCGACCACCCGCGCCTTCGTCAAGCACCTCGGCCTCACGCTGGGCGACAACTACGCCAGCAGCGCCGCCCTGATGCGGTATTTCCCGAATTATCCGATGCGGCTAGTGGCACTCTGCGCCGGTCTGCCGAAACCCCCTAACTGCTTTTAAGCGGACGAGTTCGCCCCATGGTCATGAAAAATCAATACAAGACGGCCGAGCATCCGTTTGCGCAATTCGTGCGCATACTGGGCAAGGGCAAGACCTCCAGCCGCTCGCTCACGCTCGAGGAATCGCGCGATGCCATGAGCATGATCATCGCCGGCGATGTGGAGCCGGTGCAGCTGGGCGCGTTTCTGATGCTGCTGCGCGTCAAGGAAGAAAGCCCGGATGAGCTGGCTGGCTTCGTCATGGCGGCCCGCGCTGGCTTGCAGGCACAGCGCGACATGGCGCTGGCCGAGGCCGGCCAGGCAGCCATCGCGGTGGATCTGGACTGGTCGTCGTATGCCGGCAAGCGCAAGCACTACCCGTGGTTTCTGCTCGCGGTGAAGGTGCTGGCCGCCCGTGGCGTGCGCATCTTCATGCACGGCGCCAGCGGCCACACCATCAACCGTCTCTATACCGAAGCCGTGCTGCCCTGCCTGGAGCTGCCGGTCTGCAACGACTGGCGCGAGGTCAATGCCGCCATCGCCAGCAGCAACTTTGCCTACCTCGGGCTAGAGAACCTCTGCCCGCCGCTGGGCGAGATCATCGGACTGCGCAATGTGCTGGGTTTGCGCTCGCCGGTACACACGCTGTCGCGCCTGCTCAACCCGGTGGATGCCCCGTTCGTGATGCAGGCCATCTTCCACCCGGCCTATCGCGAATCGCACCAGCAGGCGGCGGCGCAGCTAGGCTATCGCAACAGCTGCGTCATCAAGGGCGAAGGCGGCGAAATCGAACGCAACCCGGACGGCCTCTGCCTGGCCAAGCAAATCGTGGATGGCGTGCTTACCGAGGAGGAATGGCCGGCGCTGTTCCCACTGCGCCATGCCGCCGAAGAAGCCTTTGATCTCGACCACTTCCTGGCGGTCTGGCGTGGCGAGGCCGAGCATGAATACGGCGAGATGGCGGTGATGGGCACCCTCGCGTTGACGCTGCGTGTGCTGCAACGCGCCGATAGCCAAGCTCAGGCGCTAGACCTCGCCACGGCCTACTGGCGCGACCGGCATCAGACGCATGCCTGAGACCGACGGCAGGCGCATCGCCACACATTTCGCCGCAACTGCAGCACCGTGGCTGAGCTACCAGCATCCGGCCGTGCGCGATCTGGTCTGGCTTATCGCCAGCGCGCCGCTGATTTGTGATGCTCCGACTTGCGATGCTCCGACTTGCGATGACTCACCCGTTGCGGCCCTGCCCGCCAACGCCGCCATCTGGCCCGATGCCGCGAGCTATCTGGCGCTGTACACCCGCCACGAGCCCTGGCTGCGCCAGCTCGATGCAGACCCACAGGCGCTACTGACATTTATCGCACAAGCTCGCGATTACCGGCTGGGTCGCTACGCCGAAGACCTGCTGCATTTCTGGTTCGCCGCGCCCGACAACCTCGAATTTACCTTGGTTGCCAGCCATATGCCGCTGCGCGAGCACGGCATCACCCTCGGCGAGCCGGACTTTGTGGTGCGCGAGCGGTCATCCGGCAAGCTCTGGCATATCGAGCTGGCGCTGAAGTTCTACCTGGGCACGGCAGATCAGCAATGGTTGGGCCCGAACCGGCAAGACAGCCTGGCGCGCAAGCTCAACCACCTGCGCCAACATCAGCTGCCCTTGCTGAAAACACCTGCCGGCCAGGCTTGGCTGCAAACGCAAGGGCTGTATACACCGACTCCATGGGCTTGGCTGAAAGGCCGTCTGTTTACGCCGTTTGCCGCGAGTACCGGCACGACCGCCGCCCACGCAGGCCACGACGCCATCACTCCGTGCTGGTTCACGCCACGCGAACTGCACACCTTTTCCCAAAATCAGCACTGCCAGTGGCATACGCTGGCAAAAAATCATTGGCTGGCCACTGGCTCGTCAACCCCGGAGCAGCATCCGGTGTTTGATATTGAGGACGCCCTGAGCACCTTCCCCGATACCGGCTCGCAAGCCTTGATTGCCTTTCAGGGTGAGCGCGAGGTGCTCAGAGCCTTTGTTGTTGGTGAAAGCTGGGCTCAGGCGCCAATTTCATCACGCTGAAATGCCAACAACGGCAAGCTCTGAACTACACTAACCACCGTTTTGAAATGCGTAGAGAACCCACTGGATGCGCTCCTGGATTGCACCTGTTTTTACTTTGCTGATCAGCCTTGCACCCGCAGCTCAGGCTCTCTTGACCATCGAAATCAGCAAGGAAATCGAAGCGCTGAAGCCTTTGGCCGTGCTGCCGTTTAGCGACGATCAAGACGGCGACAACATCGCCAACATCGTGCGCAATGACTTGAGTCGCGGCGGCCTGCTCAAGATCGCTGCCGAGAGCGACATGCCATCAGGCTTGAGCCTGTCAGGCCCGGTCAGCGACGAAACCTGGCAGGCCCTGGCTGGCGATATGCTGCTACGCGGCAGCCAGTCACGCACCGCTGATGGCAAATACAACTTCAGCTATGAATTGCTTCGTCGCGACAATGACCAGCCGGTGCTTGCCGAACGCTTTACCGTGGGCAGCCAGCGCTGGCGTGATGCCGGCCACTACATCAGCGACCGCGTATTCAAAACCTTGACCGGCGAAAAAGGCTTGTTCTCGACGCGCATTGCCTACATCAACACCTATGAACGCGACGGCAGCAAACGCTACCGGCTGGAACTGAGCGACCTCGACGGCGCCCGTCGCACGCGCCTGCTCGACTCCAACGAGCCCATCATGTCGGCCACCTGGGCTCCCGATGGCAGCAAAGTAGCCTATGTCTCGTTCGAGACCGGACAATCGCAAATCTACATGCAGAACCTGAAAACCCGCGAACGCAAACAGCTCACTGACTTCAGCGGCATCAACGGCTCACCGTCTTGGTCGCCGGATGGCAAGCGCATGCTGATGTCGCTGTCTCGCGATGGCAACGCCGAAATCTATGTGATGGATCTGGAAACCGATGAGCTGACGCGGCTGACCGAAAACCCAGCCATTGATACCGAGCCGCGCTGGGTGACTGGCAACGATCAGTTTCTGTTCACCTCGGACCGCAGCGGCAAGCCACAGCTTTACCGCATGACGCTGCCCACGCGTGACACCAAGCGCCTGACCTTCGAGGGCCGCTTCAACGCCAAGGCAGCGCCCAGCCCGAACGGTCGCTATGTGGCCATGGTTCACGACAGCGGCGATAATCGCTATCGTCTCGCCGTACGCGACTTGCGTTTGAATACCACCGACATGCTGACCGAGAATGGCCTCGACGACTCCCCCAGCTTTGCGCCAGATAATCGATTGGTGGTCTACGGCACGCGTCAGGGTGGCGGTTCCGGTCTGCGCATTCAGTCCATCGACAGCAAAATCCAGTGGCGCATACCGGCTCAGCAGGGCGAAATCAAAAGCCCGGCCTGGTCCCCGTTTCTGCACTGATCTCCCCATACTTACCAAGACAGGATGAATCCATGAACATCACGCTGCGCACCACCACCTTAGGCATGGTCTTTGCCATCGCCACGCTGACCGGCTGCTCCACACTGAGCTCGAAGAACGGCGACTCCGGCACCGCCTCCGGCCCATTGGCCGCAGACCTGGGCAATGAAGGTACGGAAATCAATAGTGTGTCCGAGCCGGTATGTTCACCAGCGGAATTGTCCACCCTGGCGGCCGTGCTCGCGAGCGCTGATCAGAAGTCTGCCATCAAGCAGACCGTGTTTCTGTTTGGCACCGACAAGTCCGACTTGCAGCCCGACACCCTCGGCGTGCTCACGGCTCATGCCGCCCTGCTCAAGCAGCAGAGCACTTTGCGCCTGAAAGTGGCCGGCCATACCGATGAGCGCGGCACAGCAGACTACAACCTGGCCTTGGGTGAGCGCCGCGCCAACACCGTGGCAACCTTTCTGATCGCCGCTGGCGTGAAATCGCCGCAAATGCGCGTGGTCAGCTTCGGTGAAGAAAAGCCAGCGGTCTCGGGCAATGATGAAGCGGCTTGGGCCAAGAATCGTCGCGCCGAACTCAGCTACACCGGCTGCGCAAAGTAAGATCCGCTCAAGGCTCTGGCGATGCTTGAGTCAAGCTCAGGCATCGCTGATGCGACCGCGTAGCGCCTTCACCTGACCTCGTTGCACTTTGCTGTCGGTACGCTGCCGGCGCGCACTGCGCGTGGGACGGGTTGGCGTGCGCGTGGGCAGCACATGGTTGGCCTGCGTCAACAGTTCCTGCAAGCGCTGCAAGGCATCCTCGCGATTTTTCTCCAGACTGCGAAAACGCTGGGCCTTGATGATGATGACGCCATCGCGGCTGATGCGCTGATCCGAGCAGGCCAGTATGCGCGCCTTGACCTCGTCGGGCAGCGATGAGGCAGCCACATCAAAGCGCAAATGGATGGCATTCGACACCTTGTTGACATTCTGACCACCGCAACCCTGAGCGCGAATCGCAGTGCACTCGACCTCATCGAACGCGAAAATCACAGCAGATGACATGGGCATGTTGGCTTCCTTTTCCTTGATGTCCTGGCACGCTGTCAGCGACGGCTGAACGAGCCCAGCAAGCCGCGCAGCAGCTCACGCCCAATCTTGCGCCCCACTTCCGAGCTGGCCGCCCGCGCCGCACTCTTTGCCGCCGTTTCCCATAGGCTGTCGGGCTCTTGCGCGGGGCGTTTGGCCGCCGTCTTGGCCTCTAGCGCTGCGGCTTTCTCAGCGGTTTTTTGCGCGGCAGCTGCGTCAGCCACGGCGATACTCTCTTGCGCGCGCGCCTGCAGCTTCTCGTAGGCCGACTCGCGATCCAGCACCGCGTCATAACGGCCCTTGAAGGGCGACCGGCCCATGACCATCTGCCGCTCTTCGGCGCTGACCGTGCCCATGCGCGAACGCGGCGGGCGAATCTTGGCGCGCTCTACCGGTGATGGCACACCGCCCTCACCCAGCGTCGACACCAGCGCCTCGCCGACGCCCAGCTCTAGAATCGCCGTGGTCACATCCAGCCCCGGCTTGCCCCGGAAGGTCTCCGCCGCCGCCTTCACGGCCTTCTGGTCGCGGGGCGTAAAGGCGCGCAGGGCATGCTGCACGCGGTTGCCGAGCTGGCCGAGAATCGTCTCCGGCACATCCAGCGGATTCTGCGTGATGAAGTAGATGCCGACGCCCTTGGAGCGAATCAGGCGCACGACCTGCTCAACCTTGTCGATCAAAGCCTTAGGTGCGTCGTTGAACAGCAGATGCGCCTCGTCGAAGAAAAACACCAGCTTCGGCAGGTCGGCATCGCCCCGCTCCGGCAGGTTCTCGAACAGCTCCGACAGCAGCCAGAGCAGGAAAGTCGCATAGAGCCGGGGCTGCTGATAGAGCTTGTCGGCGGCCAGCACATTGATGACGCCACGGCCATCGAGCGTGGTTTGCATGAAGTCTTCGAGCTTCAGTGCCGGTTCGCCGAAGAACTGCTCGGCGCCCTGCTGCTCCAGCGTCAGCAACGAGCGCTGGATAACGCCGATGCTGGGCTTGCTCAGCGTGCCGTAATCGCTGCCGAAAGCGGCCGGATTGTCGGCGGCAAAGCTGAGCAAGGCGCGCAGGTCTTTCAGGTCGAGCAGCAGCAGGCCGTTGTCATCGGCGTATTTGAACAACAGGTTGAGCACGCCCTCCTGAGTCTCGTTCAGATCCAGCATGCGCGTCAGCAGCAGCGGCCCGAGATCGGAAATGGTGGCGCGCACGGGGTGGCCCTGCGTGCCGAAAACATCCCAAAACACCACTGGATAAGCCTGCGTACGGAAGTCCGTCATGCCGGTCTTGGCGGCGCGCTCGGCGAGCTTGGGATTCGCGGCATCGCCGGCTTGCGACAGCCCGGCCACATCGCCTTTGATGTCGGCCAGAAATACCGGCACGCCGAGGTCGGCAAAACCTTCAGCGAGAATCTGCAAGGTGATGGTCTTGCCCGTGCCGGTAGCGCCGGCGACCAGGCCATGACGGTTGGCGTAACGACCTTCAAGAAAGCAGGCGATGTCGCCTTGGCCGATCAGAACACGGTTTGTAGTCATGAAAGCTCCTTGCGCAAGCGCTGAGGTGGGCAAAGTGGTAACCGTATCATGGGGCGCAGAATTTCAGCTCTCGATAAGTCCAATGAAAAGCTCTCGCTGATGCTTGACCAAGGCAATTAGCACTTCATCGCCACGATATCGGTAAAGGACGAAGTAGCCGCTACTGCCAAAATCAACCAGCCACTGACGCCACTCATGATCCATTTCTTTGCTGAGCCGGCCCAGCTCAGGAGCATGCTCGATTGCTTTCAGGCTTTTGCGGATAGCAGCCACCGCCCGTCGTGCAGCATCCGGATTTTTCGATGATAGAAAACGATAGATCCGCTGAAGGTCGTTTAGCGCCGCAGGTGACCAATTCAAGCGTGGCATATTGGCGGCTCGACATCGTTGCCAGCCTCAAGTTGCGCCATCCACGCATCTGCTTCAGCGGCTGTGACATGCAGGCCGGTCGTCTCGTAATCGCTGAGTACTTTCAATGCCTCCTGACGCAAGGCTTCGCGTTTCTCTTCGCGGCACACATATTCCTGAATTGCCTCGCGCATAAGCCAATGCGTTGAGCGATTGCGCGCTACGCTCAGCGACTCGAGGCCGGCACGGGTAAGCTCGTCGAGCTTGACGGAGGTAGTACGCGGTAGCGAGGTCATCATTGATCTCCGGTGGTGTGCATTAGTAATACCTAATAACACCTTTGATTGTCTACCTTGAATTGAAGCTGGCATCATGACTAATCAGTAGTCACTCTCAGATCACCAAATACCCCAAAATCCTCAAGGCGCTGGCAAATTGCGCCGCCGTGCCTACCAGAATCACGGCCCGGTGTTCGAGCAGCGCTTGCTCAGCGGTGATGCCCCCCAAGGCCAGCAGCATGAAGGTCGCTAGGTCACAGGCCACGGAAACATCGGCAGCAACGGGCGATGGCCCCGAGCGAGGCAGCACGCGGCCGTCATTAACCCTGAAATGCAGCTGCTCGTTGCCGACCCGAAACTCGTAGATGGCCTGAACGCCCGCGCTCGCCGAAGCGCTGGCAGCGCCGGCCAAGCAAAGCGCAATCAGCTCCGCTCTGGCACTTGACGGCTCGATTCTGTCATCCATCGGCAGCTTCAGCCCCCACAGCCCGATCGCAATCAGCGGGGCACGAAGCTGCTCGCCAAACTCAGTCAGCTCATAGACAGGCATTGGCAAGGCAGATTTTCTAACGACGCCATCGGCCGTCAGAGAGGCGAGCCTCTCCGACAGCCGGTTGGTCCCCATAGCGGGTAACACGGCCAGCAGATCCTTGAAGCGCTTGGGGCCCAGCAACAGCTCTCTTACAACGAGCAGCGTCCAGCGCTCACCGAGCACATCCAGACTTCGCGCAATAGGGCATAACTGACCATAAGTTTTATTCGGCATGAGCGAATTATGGCGCTTTTCGTCAATGACCGGAAAAAATCGTGCGATCGTAGGGCGACAGCGCTTTCGGTGACTGCAGGAACTCCGACAGACCTTGAAACCAGGTCATTTCCAGATAATCACCCGTGATAACCAGATCACCGTTACCCAAACCTCTGAGAAATGCCGCCTTGCTGTCTTTTGCCGACAAGATCGCGAAACCCTTGGCGGCATCCTTGAAAGTGAGGGTGAATTGAGCCTGCTTAGTCAGTCCGGCGAACGATCGTATGGAACCATTGCCTACGACGAAGTAGCGACCTGTGCCGCTGCTGGTTCTGATCTGGAATGTCTGCTTTTTCCCGGCAATGTACTTGGCACATTCGGGATTGGTGCTGACCTCTTTCTTCAACAGCAGGGTGAAAACCCAGAGCAACATTTTGAACTTGAACATGGAAATCACCTTACTCGCTCAGAAATTGAATGGCGTGCTTCAGAAACCGCTCCGGGTACTGAAACTGGGCCGCGTGACCTGCATCGGGGTAGATGAACAGCTGTGCATTCGGGATGTTGCGCGCCATGTAATACGAGTTGACCGTCGCGACCATGACATCGTTGACGCCGTTGAGAATGAAGGTCGGCTGCTTGATTTCGCGCAAGTGCGCAAAGGGATCTTGCTCCGACAACCTCGCCATGAAGTGCATGCAGGCTTCCAGCTGGGCCTTTACGACGGTCATGCGCGACAGTGGGTCCTGATCCACTCGTTGATGACGACGCGCCCAGAACTCATGCGCGGCCTGCTTGGCAGCGGCTGATCGACCGAAAAAGAGGTATTGAAAGTCTTCAAAGCTCGGCACTAGCCGTGGTGCAGTCTCCAGTGCCGCATGTTCCATTTCCGGATCGCCGCCACGCGGGCCGGTGCCCAGCAGCATGATCTTGCGAACCAGATCAGGATGGCGCCGCGCCAGATCCTGCGTTTGAAAGCCCCCCAGCGAAAAGCCAAGCACATCCACTTGGCTCAAACCCAGTGCGCGAATGAGCGCCGCCACATCATCTGCCATGTCTTCGACTCGAGTGCGCGGCGTGCCGGATGACGAGGCGATGCCACGGCCATTGCAGAGTATGACCTCCCGGCCTGCGGCCAGACCGTCCGTCATGAGCGGGTCCCAGTTATCCATGCCGCCACGGAAGTGCTGGAGGAAAACCAGAGGCGGTTGATCTGTGCTGGCATTGCCCCAGCGGCGATAGGCGAAGCGGTTCCCGTTCACCTCAATGAACTGCGTTGGGACGGTCAGATGGGTATGGGTCATGTGTACACCTCGTTTAGGCGATTGAATGCGTCTGCGATTGAATGATCAGCGCAAATTACTATACGAAATATATAACATAATATGCAATACATATCGTATAGTTAAAAGCCGCGCCCACCTGAGAACCCCGTCATGGCTGAACTCTTCCAGTTCGCATCGAAGCCGTTAAGCAATCCCCTGCGCCTGAAAAGCGGCAGCGTGCTGCGCAATCGCCTGGCCAAAGCCGCGATGAGCGAGACGCTGGCGACTTACAGCAATCAACCCACGACAAAGCTGGTTGAGCTGTATCGGCGTTGGGGCGCATCCGGCGCCGGCCTGCTGCTCACAGGTAATGTGATGGTTGACCGCCGCGCGCTGGGCGAGCCCGGCAATGTGGTCATTGAGAACGAAGCAGACTTACCGATGCTGCGGCAATGGGCCGATGCCGCCACGGCACAAGGCGCGGCGATCTGGGTACAGCTCAACCATCCTGGCAAGCAGGCCGCCAAGGGGCTGAATGTGGGCACGATAGCGCCCTCGGCGGTGCCGTTCAGCAAAGACCTGGCCGCGCTGTTTGAAACCCCGCGCGAAGCAACTCAGGCGGAAATCGAAGACATTATTCAGCGCTTTGGCCGCAGCGCAGCCATCTGCAAAAAGGCCGGCTTCAGTGGCGTACAAATTCACGCCGCGCACGGCTATCTGATCAACCAGTTTCTGTCGCCACACCATAACCAGCGCAAAGACCAATGGGGCGGCAGCCCGGAAAAGCGGCGGACATTTCTGTTGGCGGTTTATGCCGAAATACGCCGCCAGGTTGGCCCGGACTTCCCCGTGGGCATCAAGATCAATTCGGCTGACTTTCAGCAAGGTGGGTTCACGGAAGCCGAGTCGCTGGCAGCGATTCAGGCGCTGGTCGCGGCCGGCATAGATCTGGTCGAGATATCGGGTGGCACTTATGAGACCGGCGTTGCTCAGCCGCCAAAGAAAGCCTCTTCCGTCGCGCGAGAGGCTTTTTTTCTGGAGTTCGCCGAAAGGGTGCGAGCCGCTGTGGATGTGCCACTGATGGTCACAGGCGGGTTCCGCACGGCAGAGGGGATGAACGCCGCCCTGCGTTCCGGCGCACTGGATGTCGTGGGTATTGCGCGCCTGCTGGCGATTGACCCGGAAGCACCCAAACGCTTGTTACAAGGGCACGACAGCCGGCACCTTGTGCGCCCCATCAAGACCGGTATTTCGGCGATTGATCGCCTGGGCATCATGGAAGTGCTTTGGTACAACCTGCAGCTCAATCGAATTGCCAGCGGTGGCAACCCTCGCCCTCACGAAAGCGGTCTGTGGGCCTTCATCAAGGCCGTGATGAAAAATGGCTGGGGCACCTATCTGACACGCCGCCTGCGTGCGAAGGGCTGAACATGACGCCAACATTCATCATCAGGGAATGAACTATGAAAACGCTGAAAGATCACTTTGTCTCACTGTGCATGATTACGGGCACCACCGGAGTGGCGACCCGAGTGACTGGCGTGGGCTACTTCCTGCCTCAGTTATTCAAACTGCGCTATGCCAAGCTGGGCGGTGTCGCGCCTGAGGTTATCAGCCAGGCCATGGCGGAGCTGACAAGCTTCGATGACGCTGAGTGGTGTGCGTATTGGAATGCCCTCGCCGACCGGCATGAAGCGGCCGCCAATCGCCACATCGCAGCGAAGAATACAGCGGCGGCGCTACAGGAGCTGCGTATCGCCATCAGCTACCTGTCTATCAGTGCATTCCCTGGCACCACGCCGGCACGAATAGCGGCCTACCGGCGCTCGAAAAAAGTCTTTCAGGATTGGCTGAAGCTGCAAAACAGTACCGTGAAGGCCGTCAGCATCACTTGTGCGGGTCAGGTAGTTGAAGGCTATCTGTGGCTGCCGGAAGATCAAAAACCTTGCCCGATGATGATTATCACCAACGGGCTGGAAGGCACTGCGCCGGAGCTGATGGTGCCGCTGATGGATTATGTGAATCGCGGCATCGCCCTGTTTGTGATGGAGATGCCGGGCACTTACAGCTACGCCAAACCCATGAATGATGCGTCAGAGCAGGTGTACGCCGAGGTAATCGAGCATTTTGCCGCGAACCCGCGCATCGATGCCAAGCGCATCGGTTTGCTGGGCCTCAGCTTCGGGGCCTATTGGGCGACACGCATGGCCGCAACCAGCACCCGTTTGCGCTGTGTGATTGCCAACGGCGCACCGCTGGCGCACTCGTTCAGCACGCTGGGGACGATTGGTGTGCCTGAAATCATGATCCAGACCTTAAAGAAGGTAAGCGGCTCGAACCACATCCTTGCCCTGCGCAACGACTTGCACAAGCTGACTTTTGCCGGAACCGACTACTACGAGCGGATCAAGATTCCCCTGCTGGTGATCAATGGCGATACCGATACGCTGTGCTCCACGCAAGACTCTGTTGATCTTGCCGAGCGCGTGCCAACCGCCACGCTCAAGCTGTACGAGAACGACGATCACTGCGCCGTGGGCCACTATGAGGAGATGATGGCGTATTGCTTTGACTGGATGGCTATTCAGCTGAAGTAATAGCAAAGCCTTGGGAATCGCTGGTACGCAGAAATGAAAAAGCCCGCACTAGGCGGGCTTTTTCATTTGTTTCCGACCATGCCTGAGCATGTGGAAACTGTCATATGGCGCAGCGGACGGGACTCGAACCCGCGACCCCCGGCGTGACAGGCCGGTATTCTAACCGACTGAACTACCGCTGCGCGTCGGCACACATTGACAGAGTGGTGGGTGTTGACGGGATCGAACCGCCGACCCGCGCCTTGTAAGGGCGCTGCTCTCCCAGCTGAGCTAAACACCCGCTGTCGTCGCTGTGTGGGGCGCATTATAGGGATTCCGAACGGGCTGTCAAAAGGAATCTTCGCCGATTGCAATCAAGTGTCGCTTTTATGAACGCCTGCGGCAATTTCGAGCGCAGCTGCGTAGGCAGCGGCCTGATCGGCATAGGTTTTGGCCAGGGTGTTGCCGCGGGGATCGGCGATCAGATAACCCTGCACATCGAGTTGCAGCGTCTGACGATTGATTTCACCGCTTTCCAGAATGGAGTAGCCGGTTGCCGCCACCGGCCAGACCTGGCCGATCATGCCTGCTCCGAAATGAACACCGGCGTGTGCGCCGGCACTTGCTCGAACAGCTCGGCGATGTGTGCGTTGCGCAGGCGCACGCAGCCGTGCGACAGCGGCACGCCCATGGGCTCACTGTCTGGCGTGCCATGCAGATAGATGTAGCGGCGCATGGAGTCAACGCAGACATCGCCCAGACGGCCGCGATTGATGCCGGGCTCCAGGCCGGAGAGCCAGAGGATGCGCGTGAGTATCCAGTCGCGATTCGGGTGTTCGGCCTGCAATTCGGGCGTGCAGATTTCACCGGTCGGACGGCGGCCGCGAAACACGGCACCGAGGGCCGCGCCAGCGCCGATGCGGGCACGCACCTGATGCCAGCCACGCGGCGTCTGCTCGCTGCCGGAGCGCTCGCCGAGGCCGTTCAATGCGGTAGAGATGGGGTAGCAGGCCAGCACGCGCTCGCCTTCGCACAGCCACAGTTGCTGGCTGCGCGCGCCGACCAGCAGCCAGCGTTGCGCGGGGATGTGTGTGGGCAAGCCAAGGCTGGGCAGCATGATGGGCCTCGTCACAAGTTTCAGTGCAGCAGTTTCAGTGCAGCGTGGTGTGCTCGGGGTCGAAACCGTCCGGATTGGCGAGGTGATGCGTGGCCAGCTGCACGCCGGCACCGACCATGGCACGGGCAATGTCGGTGGTGCGGGCGCCGAGCATGAGGCGAGCTTCAGGCGAGAAGCGCACGCTGACCAGCGGCTCGGCATCGGCAGCGTCGCCGCTGCGGCGCAGGATGACTTCGCCATCCTTAGTTTCCGCGAGTTCCAGAAATGCAAATTCAGTCATGATGTTCCTAAAAAAAGTGTTTTCAAAAAAGTGAAGTCAGGCCCAGCCGCGTGGGCATAGGCATTAAAACTCGACCAGCTCGGCGCGAAAATCGCGGATGGCCTGCGTCAGCGCGCGATGAATCGTGTCCAGCGCGGCACGGTCCGGCTCGCTCAAGGGAGCGTCAAAGGCGGTGTTTATCACGGCAATGCCGATGCGCGCAGGCGAATCCGCCTCGGTGGCCAGATCCGGCAGCTCCACCGGCAGCAGCGTGGCGCTATAAAGCTGCTGCAGCTGCGCCAGCCAGCTCTCCGGCTGCTCGCCGAGCTGCTGCAGAATCTCGGCCTCGGGCGATACCTGCTGGCGTTGCGCCATCGCCGCCGCCAGCGCTGCGGGCGTACTGACCGCCGGCTGCACCTTGTAGAAGCGTGACAGCTCCTGCATGAACGCACCCAAGCCGGCGTGCAGATGCCAGATCGCGGCTTCGCGACAGCTCATCGCCCGTGGCTCGCTGTCGAAGGCGCTGCTGTCGGCCAGTGCGTCAGCCAGCAGGTTCAGCTGCAGGCGCGCGAAGTACAGCTTCTGGTTCGTGCGCGCCGGGAAGATGTTGCGGTCTTTGCTCATGACCTCACGCCTGCGCCTTGGCTTTGGAAGTGACGGCTTTAGGAGCGTCGGCTTTGGCCGCAGGGGCCTTCGGCGCAGTCACCACCCAGCGTTCGCCCTCGAAATACGCCTGCCAGCCGGTGGCTTTGCCCTCCAGCTCGGTCATCACATACTGCTCGCGCGTCTTGCGACTAAAACGCAGGATGTACGGACGGCCTTCCGGGTCCTGGCGCGGCGCATCCAGCAGATACTGATGCTTGGGGTCGAGCTGTTCGGCCACGGTGTGCAGCTCGTCTACCGTTGGCGCGCGGGTTTCGCGGTTCTTCGGGAACTTGCTGGCGGCCAGGAACAGGCCGCTGGCGCCATCGCGCAGCAGGAAATGGTCGTCGCACTTGGCACAGGGCAGATGCGGCATGCGAATCGGGTCGGCCTTGGGCGGCGCGGCCTCGCCACTGCGCAGCAGCTTGCGGGTGTTACCGCAGGTCGTGCTGGTGCAGCCGAAATACTTGCCGAAGCGGCCGGTCTTGAGCTGCATGTCGCTGCCGCACTTGTCGCACTCGATCAGCGGGCCGTCGTAGCCCTTGATGCGATAGCTGCCCTCTTCCACTTCGTAGCCGGCACAGTCCGGGTTGTTGCCGCAGACATGCAGCTTGCGATCGGCATCGATGAGGTAGCTTTCCATGGCCGTGCTGCAGATCGGGCAGCGATGCTTGGCGCGCAGGGCCTTGGTTTCGCTCTCGTCGTCGTCGTCGGAGACGGCTTCGTCGCCGCGAATCAGGTTGAGCGTGAACTTGCAGCGCTCTTTCGGCGGCAGCGCATAGCCGGAGCAGCCCAGAAACACGCCGGTGGACGCCGTGCGGATCTGCAAGGGCCGGCTGCACTGCTGGCACGGCAGCTGGGTTTGCACCGGCAGGTTGCGACGCATGCCGTCTTCGTCCTGACCGGCCTTTTCGAGCTTCTTCAGGAAGTCCTTGTAGAAACGATCGAGCACGGCCTTCCAGTTTTCCGAGCCTTCGGCGACCTTGTCGAGCTGGGCTTCAAGGTCGGCCGTGAAGGCGTAATCCATGAGGTTGCTGAAATTTTCGCTGAGACGATCGGTAACGATGTCGCCCATTTTTTCGGCATAGAAGCGACGGTTCTCGACGCGCGCATAACCACGATCCTGGATCGTGGAGATGATGGCGGCATAGGTCGATGGCCGACCGATGCCGCGTTTTTCCAGCTCGCGCACGAGGCTGGCCTCGGTGAAGCGCGCCACCGGTTTGGTGAAATGCTGCTTCGGGTCCAGCGCCTGCAAGGCCAGCGTCTCGCCCACGGCCACATCCGGCAGCACGATGTCTTCTTTGTCTTTGGCGATGGCGCTGAGCACGCGGGTAAAGCCGTCGAAGCGCAGAATGCGGCCACGGGTGCGCAGCTCGAAGTCGGCCGCAGCCACAGTCAGGCTGGTGCTGGTGTATTCGGCTTCGTTCATCTGGCAGGCCACGAACTGGCGCCAGATCAGGTCGTACAGGCGCTCGGCGTCCTTCTCCAGACCTTCAACCGTGCCCGGCTTGGCCGCCACATTGGATGCGCGAATAGCTTCGTGAGCCTCTTGCGCGCCTTCCTTGCTGCTGTAGGAAATCGGGTTGGCGGGCAGGTATTTCGGGCCAAACTGCTCGGTGATGTAGTCGCGCACGGCGGCCACGGCGTCCTGACTCAGGTTGGTGGAGTCGGTACGCATGTAAGTGATGTGGCCGGCTTCGTACAGGCGCTGCGCCAGCGTCATGGTCTTCTTCACGCTGAAGCCCAGGCGCGTGCTCGCGGCCTGCTGCAGCGTGGAGGTAATGAACGGGGCCGATGGCTTGCTGCGCGTCGGCTTGTCTTCGCGCTTGGCGACGCGATAGGCCGCCTTCTGCAGAATCGCCACGGCGGCACTGGCTTGCGCCTCGTTCACCGGCTTGAAGGCATCGCCACCCTGCTTGCTCACCTCCAGACGCAGCGCGCCCTTTTGCGGCGTCAGGGTATCGGCCCAGATCTCCCAATACTCTTCGGGGATGAAGGCGCGGATTTCGCGCTCACGCTCGACCACCAACCGCACAGCCACCGACTGCACACGACCGGCCGACAGCCCGCGCGCGATCTTCTCCCAGAGCAGCGGCGACACCATGTAGCCGACCACGCGATCGAGGAAGCGGCGCGCCTGCTGGGCGTTGACGCGATCAATGTTAAGTTCGCCCGGTGCCTTGAACGCCTCGGTGATAGCGGTCTTGGTGATTTCGTTGAAGACCACGCGCTTGAAGCGGCTGTCATCGCCACCGATGACTTCGCGCAGATGCCAGGCAATGGCTTCTCCCTCGCGATCCAAGTCGGTCGCGAGATAGATGATGTCGGCAGTCTTGGCCAGCGCCTTGAGTTCGCTGACGACCTTTTCCTTGCCCGGCAACACTTCGTACTTGGCCTTCCAGCCCTTTTCCGGGTCCACGCCCATGCGCGCCACCAGCGCCGTGCGCTGCTTGCCGGCCTTCTGTTCGAGCTTCTGCTCGGGCGTGAGCTTGCGCGTCTCGGCGGCGGCTTTCGCTCGCTCGGCGGGATCACTGGTGGCGCCGCCACTGACCGGCAAATCGCGCACATGGCCAACGCTGGACTTCACGATGAAGTCCTTGCCCAGGTACTTATTGATGGTCTTGGCTTTCGCCGGCGACTCGACGATGACCAGTGATCTACCCATGGTGTCGGGAATTCCTTGCAACAGTGGATGATGCAGCGCACAAAACGCCCATCAAAAGAGCGGCATATATACGAGTACGGCGCGATGGGGTCAAGCAAACACCGGTTTCAGCAGCGCAATGAACTGCTCGACGGTCTCAATTCGGCCGTCTTCGCGCCAGTAAAGCACCACGCCATCGGCACGAACATCAATGCCGAGCCAGCCCTTCGGCGCCGGCGATGGCCACGGCGGCGGTGTCAGCCAGGCGGTTTTGTCGTCCAGCGGCTGCCAGTTGAGCAGGCCTTCGTGCCAGCGCCAGCGACCTAGCGTGGCCGGCTTCTTCGTGAGCGGGTAGCGATACTGGGCAATCAGGCCCTGCCCCGGCTTCTGGCCCAGCCATTCCGGTGCCACGCGCAGATTCACGGTCAGCCCCTGTGCTTTGGCGAAATCACGCTGAGCGATGAGCGCACGATCGCTGCTGCTCGGGCGCAGCCACATGATATTGCCGATGATGCTAGCCAGTACCAGCAAGCTGACCCATAAAAAAGTTGTCATGACACACACCTTGGTGGTTTGGAAAACGAGTCTAGCAGCATGTGGCTCGGTCACTGACCGGCTATCGGAAAATTTACTGACTTTAGAGGCAGCACTGGTTTTTTGGTCAGTATTCTCGTATTTTCAGTGGCTCACAGAGAGGTTATTTGTCATGCAAGCACTGACTACGCGGCAAGCTGAAATTCTGGACTTCATTCGCGACTGCGTTGAAAACAATGGCATGGCGCCCACACGAGCCGAGGTCGCGCTGAAGTTCGGCTTTCGCTCCAAGACCGCAGCGGCGGATCATCTGCGGGCGTTGGAGCAGAAAGGCTATATAAAGCTGCATGCCGAGTTGTCACGCGGCATCCAGCTGCTGGTCGATGAGCTGCTCGACGAAGACCTGATTCCGGTCATCGGCTCGGTGGCCGCCGGGCTGCCGCTGGAGGCCATCGAGAATCACGATCACAGCCTGCCGGTGCCGCGCGGCCTGTTCAACAAGCGCCCGACTTATCTGCTGCGTGTGCGCGGTGAATCCATGAAGGACGCCGGCATCCTAGATGGCGATCTCATTGCCGTGTACAAGACCAGCATTGCCCGCGCCGGCCAGATTGTCATCGCCCGCATCGAGAACGAGGTGACGGTGAAGTACCTCGACTACGAGAAGAAGATGGTGAAGCTGGTGCCGGCCAACACCACTTTTGAGCCGCAGCTGATTTCGCCAGACAAGGTGGTGATCGAGGGCGTGTTTGTGGGGCTGATTCGCGACAGTTTTGCGACCTGAGCGGCGGTTGGGGGCGATTCAGGCCGCGGTCTGGATCAACTCGATCTTGTAGCCGTCCGGGTCTTCGACGAAGGCGATGACCGTGGTGCCGTGCATCATCGGGCCGGCCGGGCGTGTGACTTTGCCACCTCTGGCGATGACCGCTTCGCAGGCGGCGTAGGCATCGGGCACGGCCAGCGCAACATGGCCATAGCCGGTGCCCAGCTCGTAGGCGGCGGTATCCCAGTTGTGGGTCAGCTCCAGCTCCACGGCATCGCCCTCATAGCCCATGAAGGCCAGCGTGAAGCGGCCGCCGGGGTAATCATTGCGACGCCGCAGCTGCATGCCGAGCACATCGCGATAGAAGTTGATGGAACGATCCAGGTCGCCGACACGCAGCATGGTGTGAAGAATTCGCATGGTGATCTCTTTGATGCGCGCTTCAGGGCGCGCACCGGGCTGTGGCAATAAGATGCAGCAATCAGAGGCGACAGATTATCACGCGGCTGGGTCGCAACGCTGCACCAGCACGCTGCCGATGGAGTAGCCGGCACCAAACGAGCAGATCACGCCGGTGTCGCCCACGGCCAGATCGTCGCGATGCTGGTGGAAGGCGATGATGGAGCCGGCCGAGGCCGTGTTGCCGAAGGTGTCGAGCACCACAGGGGCCTGCGCGCGCGGGTGGTCTGCACCCAGCACGCGGCGTGAGACATAGTCGTTCATGTTGATGTTGGCCTGGTGCAGCCAGAGGCGGTTCACGGAAGTACCGCCCTGCCCGCCCAAGCCGGCATCGAGCAACTGCTCGCCGATGATGTCGGCGACCTTGACGCAGACTTCCTTGAAGACCTTGCGACCTTCTTGGTGAAAGAGCTTGTCGCGAGCTGTCCACGGCGTGTCTTCGCAGCGGTTGACGAAGCCGAAGTTGTTGCGGATCGCGTTCGAATAGATGGTGGTGAGGCGCGAGTCAATCACCTCGAACTGGCAAGCTGCGGTGGCGACCTCGGCGGCTTCGACCACCATGGCCGTGGCAACATCGCCGAAGATGAAATGGCAGTCGCGATCTTGCCAGGCCAGGTAGGCCGAGGGGATTTCGGGGTTGAGCAGCAGCACGCGCTTGGCCGAACCGGCGCGGATGGCATCGCAGGCGTTGCGCAGCGCAAAGGTAGCCGACGAGCAAGCCACATTCATGTCGTAGGCATGGCCGCCACAGCCGAGCGCGGCCTGCACTTCGATGGCCACTGCCGGGAAGGCGCGCTGGATGGCCGAGGTGGCGACAATCACGGTGTCGATGTCGGCTGCCGTGACGCCGGCCTGAGCCAGCGCTTCGCGGCCAGCGGCAACGGCCATTTCGGCTTGCAGCGAGAGTTCGCCGTCGGCACGAGGCGCGATACGGGGCACTAGGCGCTCGGCATCCAGCAGTCCGTCACGGGTCACCACATGGCGGGAGCGGATGCCGGAGGCCTTGGCGATGAACTCGGCACTGGATTCGGCCAGCGCCGCGACCGTGCCATCGGCAATCTCGGTAGCATGGCGCTGATTGAAGCTCTGCACATAGCCGTTGAAAGCCACGACCAGCTCATCGTTGTTGATCGCTTCCGAAGGGGTGTAAAGACCGGTGCCACTGATAACCACGCGCTGCATGCCAACACTCCACATTGATCCAAAGCCAAGCTACATCGTGACTGGTCAGTCACGAATTGGCGGATGGTAGGGGGTGAGGGCTATCGTTGCAAATAAAAATACAGCGGGATGGTGTCACCCTTCTTGATCATGACGCCCAATACCGTGGTGTCGTCGATCTGGCGGAAGTGATCCATGACCGGGTGTTGGTCGTAGACCATGGTGGCGGTGACCACGCCCCGGTACTCGACCATGCGCAGCGTGGCCGCGCCCATGATGGGGTTGGCGCTGCGCTCGCCGGTGGCGCTCACCGAGACGATGGGATCGACATCATCGCGCGAACGAAAGGTCTTGCCGCCCCATTGCAGCGCCGCAAGCTGGCGTTCGCCGGGATGGCCGGTGCGAAAAACGCCGCCTGTCCATTCGCCGAGCATGGCGGCTTCGGAGATGGCCGGTAGTGTGTCGAATAGTGCGTCCAGTTGGCTCAGCTCGGTTTTTGCGTCGCCCTGGAGGAGTTGCTGGAATTGTTGGGTGGATGTCATGTGATTGCAGTCCTGTATTGGTGGGTTGCTGGAGGTGCCGGGCTCATGCAGAGCACCGGTTTGATGACCGTGCCGGCCTGCATGGCGGCAACGGCATGGTTGATGTCGGCAAAGTCGAAGGTGGTGACCAGTTTCTCCAGCGGCAGCAGGCCCTGCTGATACCACTGGATCATGCGCGGGATGAAGGTTCGCGGCACGGCATCGCCCTCGATGGTGCCGCGAATGCTGCGGCCGCTGTAAAGCAGCGTCGCGAGATCAAGCGTGAGCTGGCTGCCGGGCTTGCTGACGCCGGCGCAGGCGAGCACGCCCTGCGGTTTCAGGGCATTGAAGGCGAGCTTGATGACATCGGGCACACCGGTGCAGTCCAGCGCGCGACTGACGCCATCAAGCTGTTTCAGCTGCTGCTTCGCGGTGGGGTCAAGGGCGGCGATGGCATGCGTGGCACCCAGCTCTCTGGCCAGCGCCAAGCGGTCTTCGTTGAGATCAAAGGCCACGATCTGCCGGCAGCCGATGATTTTTGCGGCCATGATGGCCGCCAGCCCGACCGTGCCGCAGCCAAAGACAGCCAGCGAGTCGTGCGACTGAGTATTCAGCGCGATGAACACGGACGCCATGCCGGTCTGCACGCCGCAGGCCAGCGGGGCCATCAGCGCTGCCGGCAGATCCGCCGGCAACGGCACCATGTTCACCGTCGAGGCGATGGCATGAGTGGCGAACGATGATTGGGCAAAAAAGTGGCCGGTGATGTGCTGGCCATTGTGCGTGATCGGGCTGCTGCCATCGGCCCGTGTGCCGGTGAAGCCGAGGTGCGCCGAGCGGCAGTAGCCGGGCGAGCCGTGCTGGCAGCGGTCGCAATGGCCGCAGGAGCCGAAGCTCATGAGCACGCGGTCGCCGGGCTTGAAATCAAGCACTTCACCACCGACGGCTTCAATGACGCCCACGCCTTCATGTCCGAGCACGGCCGGCATGGGTGTGCCTAGTTCGTGATCTTTGGCGGCCAGATCGGTGTGGCAGATGCCGCAGGCTTCGAGCCGCACCAGCACTTCGCCGGCGCGTGGAGCCGACAAGGTGCAGGGCTCGAGCACAAAGGGCTGGCCTCTGCGCGCGATGGCAGCGGTGATGTTCAAACCACCGCCGCCAGACGCGAGCCCTGGTTGATGGCGCGCTTGGCATCCAGCTCGGCGGCTACATCCGCCCCGCCGATCAGGTGTACGGTCTTGCCCAGCGCCTGCAAGGCTTGCTGCAGCTCGCGCTGCGGCTCTTGGCCGGCGCAGATGACGATGTGGTCTATCGCCAGCGTTTGTCGCGAGCCATCCGCGAGGGTGATGTGCAGGCCGGCATCGTCGATCTTTTCATAGCCGACGCCCGGCATGAGCTGCACGCCCTTCATGAGCAGGGCTTCGCGATGAATCCAGCCGGTGGTCTTGCCGGGGCCGGCGATCTTTTTCGAGCGGCGTTGCAGCACATAGATCTGGCGCGCGCTGGGCCGTGGCTTGGGCTGCACGCCGGCAATGCCGCCACGCGCTGTGAGGGTGGTGTCGATGCCCCAGAATTCGCAGAACGCTTCGGCGTCGAGACTGGGCTGGGCATGGCCGGCCTGATCAGCATCGCCATGACTCAAATACTCCGCCGTATCAATGCCGATGCCGCCGGCGCCGATGATGGCGACGCGCTGGCCGATGGCCTTTTTGCCGCGCAGGACATCCAGATAGCTGACCACGCTGGGGTGGTCGATGCCGGGAATATCCAGCGCACGCGGCACGATGCCGGTGGCGAGGATGACTTCGTCGAAATCGCGCAGGTCATCGGCCGCGACACGCCGGCCCAGTAGGCGCTTGACGCCATGCTTGTGGAACATGCGGTCGAAGTAGCGCAGGGTTTCGTGGAATTCTTCCTTGCCCGGCACCTGCTTGGCCACATTGAACTGGCCGCCGATGACATCGGCTTCGTCAAAAACGGTGACTTCATGGCCACGCAGGGCCGCGACCTGGGCGAAAGACATGCCGGCCGGGCCGGCACCGACCACGGCGAGGCGCTTGCGCTGCTGCGTGGGTTCGTAGACCAGCTCGGTCTCGTAGCAGGCCTGCGGGTTCACCAGGCAGCTGGCGCGCTGGAGTGCAAAGGTGTTGTCTAGGCAGGCCTGATTGCAGCCGATGCAGGTGTTGATTTCGTCGGCCTGGCCGGCGGCGGCCTTGTTGACCCAGTCCGGGTCGGCCAGCATCGGACGCGCCATCGCGACCATGTCGGCGTCGCCACGGGCGATGATGGCCTCGGCGTCGTCCGGCATGTTGATGCGGTTGGATGCCGCCACGGGGATGCCGACGGCGGCCTTGAGGCGGCGCGTGACCCAGGCGAATGCGCCGCGCGGCACCTGTGTGGCGATGGTTGGGATGCGCGCTTCGTGCCAGCCGATGCCGGTGTTGAAAATCGTCACGCCCGCCGCTTCCAGCGCCTGCGCCAGCTCGATGACTTCGTCGAAGCTCTGGCCGTCCGGCACCAGATCGAGCATGGACAGGCGATAGACGATGATGAAGTCGCTGCCGACGGCGGCGCGGATGCGGCGCACCACTTCCACCGGAAAGCGCATGCGAGCGGCGAAGCTGCCACCCCAGTCATCGTCGCGCACATTGCCGCGGGCGGTGAGGAACTGGTTGAGCAGATAGCCTTCCGAGCCCATGACTTCAACGCCGTCGTAGCCGGCTTCGCGCGCCAGCGCGGCGGCACGGGCAAAGCTGGCGAGTTCGTGCTCGATGTCATCGGCAGTCATTTCCCGTGGCTTGAACGGGTAGATGGGCGATTGTCGGGCCGATGGCGCGACCAGCGCCGGGCTCCAGGATTGGCGGCCGGCGTGCAGCAACTGCAGGGCGATCTTGCTGCCAGCGGCGTGGACGGCGTCGGTCACGACCTTGTGGCGCTGCACATCGTCGTCGCAGGTCATGCCCGCCGAACCGGGGCCGAGGCCAGCGGCGGCGGATGTGGCGTAACCGCCGGTAATCATGAGCGCGACGCCACCTTCGGCGCGGCGGGCGAAATAGCGCGCCATCTTGACTGGGTCATCTTCTTCCAGACCGGTGTGCATGGAGCCCATGATCACGCGGTTTTTCAGCGTGGTGAAACCGAGATCAAGGGGCGACAACAATTGTGCGTAAGGCGCAGACATCTGAAAACTCCGGGGTACAGGTAAAGGTCAAACCAGCGGCAGGCGGTTGCGGATGCGGCGACGGAAATCCCACATCAGCGCGCTGTAGGGCAGCTGCCGAATCGCGCGCGGCAGCAGGCGATTGAAGAAACCGAGGACGGCCGTGAGGCGATCGAACTTGCGCTGATCGTCCGCACTCCAGGCGAAGTGCATTTCGTCGCGCAGGCGCTGCGGCAGGAAGCCGGCGGTCACAAAGCGATTGAAGCGGCCAAAGAAGAACCGGGTGATGGGATGCAGGAACTTCAGCTCGGCCAGCGCGGTCAGGTAGGCGCGCGTCTTGTCGTCGATATGGGCTTTTTGCAGGCCGCTTTCCCAATACTGCTGGAAGCTGGCGAGGTCGGCCGGCCACATGTCGTCGCGGACTTGCAGCGTGGTGCCCAGCGGCCGCGCCAGGCGGTAGAACACTTCTTCATCGGCGGATGACATGGGGCCACGGAAAGTGCGCCGGGAGTCGGCAAAGCCCCAGTAAAGGCAGGCCGCGACCCAGGTCTGCAGATCCGGGTTCATGGCGTGGTATTTGACCGGCGATTTTTCCGTGGAATAGACCTGGGCATGCACACGGTTGACGGCCTGGCGATAGGCTTGCTTGTCGGCATTGCTGCCCATCATGGCCACCGCCAGATAAGTCAGCGTGGTGCGCGTGCGCTTCACCGGATGCTTGAAAACGGAGCCGCTTTCAACGCGGCTTTCCATCACGCCATAGCCGACGCTGGGGTGCGAGAGCTGCATGATGACATTGGCGCCGCCGCCGAGAATCCCGAGGCTGTCGATGATGCCGGGATAGCGGCGATCCCATTCGCGCGCCGTCAGCGCTTCGGGCCAGGACTGCACCACGGGCTGAGGGTGTTTGTCGAAATTGATCTGTGAGTTCATGTTGGCAACCTTGTTGATGCGTTAAAGCAGCTCGCGTTAAAGCAATTCATTAATGTCCACGCCTTCGGGCTGCTCGACCTTGTCGCCCGAGAAGGTGCCGAGCGCGCCCATCGGCGTACGCGTGCCGGCGCTTTCAGCCCAGTGTCGGTCAGACAGGCTGGTGCCTATCCACAGGCCGATCTGGTCAAAGATGGCAAACGGCTTGCTGGCCACAAAGCCGGTCTCTGGCGATGCATTGGCGATGCGCTGCAAGCCCTCGCGCAGGCGCTTTTCGTCCGACACGGTATAGGCCGACATGGCGTAGAGCGCATGGGCCAGTCTTACGCCTTTCTTCTCGCCGATGTCCATGGCCTGGCTCATGGTGCCCCAGGGATCGCGACCTTCGCTGGCGCCCGGCAGCAGATTCCACACCGCCGCACGCGTGGCATTAGGCACGCCGAACCACTTCTCGTTGTTCAGGCAGGTCATGCCTCGTTCAACCTTGGCGGCGATGTCTGTGGGCACGCCGGTGCTGCTTTTCGCGATGACATCATTGAGCACGGCCTCCAGACCGGTGACCAAACCCAGCAAATAAGCCATCTCGTCGAAATCGCGATCAAATGTTGGGCAGCCGGCGCCAATGTCGGGCTGCTTGTGCGCCTTCAGGTAGTGCTCCATGAACTGATACGCCTTGTACTGACGCTGTGCCGACAGCTGCGCCCAGCGCTGCTGCTCGTAAAGCGCATCCTTGGCTTCATCGACCTGATTGGCGCGGGTGGCGCGCTGGGCACGCATCGCGCTTTCGTGCGCGAGAAAATCGCTGCACAGCGAGCCGGTGCTATAAAGCAGCGCGGCCAGCTGGTCATAGTCGGCATCGGCACTCATGCCCATCGCGGCAATCAAGGGCGTTTGTGCGACACCGGCCGAGCACACCATGGTGGTATCCGACATGGCCAGCAACGGCGGCACCATGCTGTTTTCCACGGCGCGCAGCACCAGATTGGTCTGCGCGCGATAGACCGTGCTGCAGCCGGACATCAGCAGCGATAGCGAAAGTGCGGCCACAGCAGCAACGGTTTTATTGCGAATCATCTTGCCATCCTGATGTTTATTGTTGTTTTTTGCGGAATTCGGAGCACGGGCAGCTCATTGCAGCTGCGCCCGAAGCACTTTCTTGTCGAGCTTGCCCACGGCCGTCAGCGGCAAAGCCTCCAGCACATGCACTTCCTTGGGAATTTTGTAGGCCGCCATATTGGCGCGACAGAACGCGAGAATCTCGGCGGTCACGGCGCTGACCTCGCGCTGCTTGTGATCGGCATGCAGCTGCACATAGAGATGCACCAGGTCATTGCCGGGGCGCTTCTGGTCGGGCTGGCCGATGACCGCCGACATCGCCACGCAGGGCAGCTCGGCCAGCTTGGTTTCGACTTCCACCGAGAACACCTTGTAGCCGCCCACGATCAGCATGTCTTTGGCGCGATCAACGATGGTGATGTAGCCGTCGGCGTCCATGGTCGCGATGTCGCCGCTGTAGAGCCAGGGCTCGCCCGCGAAGTCGCGGATGGTTTTCGCCGTCGATTCCGGGTTGCCGAGGTAGCAGGCCATGATCTGGCCACCGCGAAAGATCAGCTCGCCCGGCTCGCCAGCCGGCAACTCCTGCGTGCCCGTTTCGGCATCGACGATTTTTGCGCGCGTACTCGGCAGCGGAATGCCGATGGAGCCGATGCGAGCGTGGCCCGGCGGATTGATGGTGGTGACGCCGCTGGTTTCGGTCATGCCGAAACCTTCGCAGAGCTTGCCTTGGCCGATGAAGGTTTCGAGGCGGTGAATCTGTTCGGGCGAGAACGGGGCTGCGCCGGAAACGGCCATCTTCAGACGCGAAAAATCGACGCTGGCGAAGCTCGGATTTTCCATGAGCATCTGATACAGCGTGGGCACATTGGCTATGAAGGTGGGCGGATATTGGCGCATGACCTGGCACAGCATGTCGACATTGCGGGGGTCAGGAATGACCAGAAGGCGCGAACCGGTATGCAAACCAACAATCGCCAGTGACAGTCCGGCCATGTGGAAATACGGGAAGGCGCTGGCGATGGTTTCCTCGCCTTCCACATAGCCCTGCACGGTATTGAGCTGATGCAGGCTGCTGAAGATCGAGGCCAGCGTCTGCACGGCACCTTTGGGCTTGCCGGTGGTGCCGCCGGTGTACTGGATATAGATCACATCATCGTCTTTCAGGGCGCAATGAATTGGCGTGGTCGGCGCGCGCCGCAGCAGCGGCTGCAACGCCGCAACACGCACGCCGGCCATGGCCTTGGGCGTGACCACCGGCAGCTTCTTCAGCAGCTTCGCCAGGCCCTGCTTCCAGCGCGGCAGAAAATCAATCGGGCCAGTAATGAGCACCGTGTGCAGACCGGGCACCTGCCCGGCCATCGGAGCCACGGCCGGGTTGTAAAGCTGGTCCAGCGTGAGCAGCAGCTTGATGCCGGCGTCGTTGATCTGATGCGCCATCTCGCCCGCCGTGAGCAGCGGCGACACGCCGGAAATGACCGCGCCCAGCTTTGCCGCCGCCACCAGCGCAATCAGATACTGAGGTGTGTTCGGCAGATGCACGCCGATGACATCGCCACGGATAATGCCATGCTCGCGCAGCACCGCCGCCATTCGATTGGCCCACAGATCAAGCTCGCCATAGCTCAGCGTTACGCCCAGGTATTCCATGGCCGGATGACTCGGGTGCTTGCCGGCATGCAGCGCGACACGGTCTGCCAAGGAGCTAGGCGTTGGCGGCAAGGTGGCCGTTGGAATCTTCAATGCCGCGTAAATCGACAGCCAAGGGTCTCTGGAAACATCCTCGTGCGCGCTCATGTGTTGCCCTCTTTTCTGCGTTCGTTTTGCGCTCGTTGCTCTCTGCACAGTTGCATCACACAACGAAACGATGATACATATTTGTTAATTCATATCATGCGTGGCTGTCGGCGACGCGTCAATCCCTCTCAACACATTATGAAAACGAGTGCTGCATGAACCTGACTCAAGCCCCCGAAGAGCTGACTTTCCGCGCCGAAGTCGACGACTTTCTTGCCGCCAATCTGACGCCGGAGCTGCGTGAGGCCGGCCGCCTGGCCACCTCGGTGTTTGCTGACCCTGAGCGCACCATGGCCTGGCAGAAGATCCTGCATCGCCAGGGTTGGGCGGCGCCGCACTGGCCGGTCGAGCATGGCGGCACCGGCTGGAGCATTTCGCAGCGCGCCATCTTTGCCGAGGCGCTGGTGCGCGCCGAAGCGCCGCCGTTGATCCCGATGAGCCTGAGCATGTGCGGCCCCTGCCTGATCGGCTACGGCACGGATGAGCAGAAGGCCGAGCTGCTGCCGCGCATCCTCAATGGCGACGACTTCTGGTGTCAGGGCTACTCCGAGCCCAGCGCCGGCTCCGATCTGGCGTCGCTGCAAACCTATGCCGAGAGCGATGGCGACGACTACATCCTCAATGGCAGCAAGATCTGGACGACCTACGCGCATCACGCCAACCGCATGTTCTGCCTGGTACGCACACGCCGCGACGGCAAGCCGCAGGCCGGCATCACCTTCCTGCTGCTGGACATGCACACGCCCGGCATCACCGTGGCGCCCATCGTCGGGCTGGATGAAATGCCGGAGCAGTGCCAGGTGTTTTTCGACAATGTGCGCGTGCCCAAGCGCAATCGCGTGGGCATCGAGCATGACGGCTGGACGGTGGCGAAATACCTGCTGGTGTTCGAGCGCGGCGGCGGTGAATACGCGCCGACGCTGTCGGTGCAGCTGGCGCAAGTCCGGCAGATGGCGTCTCGGCAACGCATCAGCAGCCATCGTTACCTGATCAACGACGAGGTGTTCCGGCACCGGCTGGCGCGCTGCGAAATGGATGTGCTGGCGCTGGAGTTCACCGAAAAGCGCATCAAGTCGGCGCTGGCAGGCGGGCAGAATCCGGGCGCGTTGTCGTCGATGACGAAAATTCTCGGCACCGAGCTGCAGCAGCGCATCAGCGAGCTGGCCATCGATGCCCTCGGCCCGCAGGCGCTGATCTGGCAGCCGCAGGCCATCGTGCCCGGCAGCGGCGACGCACCACTCGGCCCCGAATACGCCGCCACCAGCATGGCGCGCTACCTGAACACGCGCGCCACCTCGATCTATGGCGGCTCCAACGAAGTCCAGCGCGGCATCATCGCCAAGATGGTTCTCGGCCTTTAACCCCTATTTGCAGTAGAGACAGCGACATGAATTTTTCCCTGAACGATGACCAGCGCCTGCTCAAGGACAGCCTCGACAAGTTTGTGCGACAGCGCTACGGCGACGAGCATCGACGCGCCACCATCCACCAGAAGCAGAGTCTTGACCCGGCCATCTGGGCGCAATTCAGCGACCTCGGCTGGCTCGCCCTGCCCTTCAATGAGGCCGATGGCGGCCTTGGCGGCAGCCTGGTAGACACCATGATCGTGATGGAAGCGTTCGGGCGCGGCCTGATCGTGGAACCCTATGTGGCCAGCGTGGTGTTGGGCGGCGGCTGTCTGCAACGCGCTCGGGACAGCCGTCAGCGCGAGCTGCTGCAAGCGCTCATGGCAGGCCACCTGCAACTGGCGCTGGCGATTGATGAGTACGAGCAGATCCATGATCTGACCGAAATCAGCACGCAGGCCGCAGCGGTGGCCGGCGGCTATCAGCTCAGCGGCCGCAAATGCTGCGTGTACAACGGCGATCGCGCCGATCAGCTCATCGTGCTGGCCCGCACTGCCGGCGAGGCTGGCTCCCGCCACGGCCTGACCGCCTTCCTCGTGGCCGCCGACGCGCCCGGCGTGACGCGCATGCCGCATCGCACCGTGGATGGCCAGCGCGCGGCCGAAATTCACTTCGATCAGGTCAGCGTGGGGCCGGAGCAGATCATCGGCCAGTTGCACGAGGGCCATGATCTGGTCGCCGAGGTCATCGCCACCGGCATGCTGGCGATGGCCGCCGAGGCGCTGGGCATCATGCATGTGCTGCTTTACAGCACGGTGGATTACACCAAGACGCGCCAGCAATTCGGCGTGCCCATCGCCAGTTTTCAGGCGTTGCAGCACCGCATGGCGAATATGTTCATGGCCTATGAGCAGAGCTATTCGCTGTTGCTCGCGGCTACGCTGAAAAGCCAGGAGCAGCACAGCGATGCCGCTCAGGCCGTGCATGCCCTGAAGGCGCAGATCGGCATCAGCGGTCGCCTGATTGCGCAGGAAGCCATTCAGCTGCACGGCGGCATGGGCATGACCGACGAGCTGGCCATCGGCCATTACGCCAAGCGCCTGCTTGCGATTGATGCCTCGTTCGGCAATGCCGATGCGCATTTGCAGGCCATGCTTTGCTAAAAGGGCTTTGCTAAAAGGGCGGGGCTAAATGCGCACTTGAAGTACAAGCCCCCGTTGCATTCAAAACGATGCAATGATACAAAGATAGTATAAATGTACCGAGCCAACGCAATGACACATGCTGCCCATTTGAATACCGCCGCTGCCGCGCCTCTGGCCATCAGCGTCGGCCCGGACTCGCTGACCTGGCGCTTCATTGGCGATGTCCGCTTTCTGGTCTTCGGCCTGTCGCAGGCGTTCATCGTGCAAGTGGCGCATCCCGTGGTCAGTCAGGGCGTGGAGGAATTCTCGACCTTCCGCACCGACCCCTACGGCCGCTTCATGCGCTCCATCGCCCTGCTCTGGCCGGCGACTTACAACACGCCGGCCGGTCAGGCCGATTATGGCCGCCGGGTACGCGAACGGCATCGCGGCATCAAAGGCGTAGACAGCTCGGGCAAAGCCTGGCACGCGCTGAATCCCGAGCCCTATTTGTGGGTACACATGACCGCTTTCCACGCCATGACGCGCTTTGCCGACTGTGTGGGCGAGTCGCTGACGCAAGCCGAGCAGGAGCAGCTGTTCCAGGAGTGGCTGGTCATCGGGCAGACGCTGGGCATCCGCATGGAAGACTTGCCGGCCACGCAGGCCGAGTTCTGGGCGAAGTTCGATCACCTGATCCGGCATCGCTTGGAACGCACGGTGACCATGGATTTCCTGCTCAGCGACAGCTATTTCAAGCCGGTGCGCAAGGGTGCCATGAGGCGCATTCCACGCCCGATCTGGCAGCTGCTGGCGCGCAATGTGAGCCAGTTCGCCAATTTCACGATGCGCGGCACGCTGCCGGAAAGCTTCAGAGAACAATTCGATGTGCCCTGGTCGAAAGCCGATGCGCGCAAGCTGCATTGGCTGAACAAGGCCATCCAGGTCGCCTGGCTTGCTGTGCCGGAGCAAAAGCGGTGGTTGCCGGAAGCATGGGTTGCCATGCAGGATGCGCGTCTGCACCCTGAACGCTATGCCAACTCATCCACGAGGAGCTCCGACCATGAAGCCAGCACTTGCCCAGCTTGATCTTGCCAATCTGCCTGACAGCGAAAACACCAATCAGACAGCCCAGCAGATCCTCGATGCCGCGCTGGCGCTGTTCCTGGAGTTCGGCCTGCGCCGCACCACCATGGACGATGTGGCCAAGCGCGCCGGCATAGGCCGCATCACGGTTTATCGCCACTACGAAGACAAGAACACGCTGTTTCAGGCGGTGGTGATGCGGGAATGCCTGCGCGCCATCCGCAGCGTTGAGCGCCAGCTGGCGACGATTGAAAGCCCGGAGCAGCGCTTCATCGAGGGCTTTGTGCTGGTGGTGAACGGCGCGCGCAAACATCCGCTCATCAGCCGCCTGCTGCAGACCGAGCCGGAGTGGCTGCTGCCGCATCTGACCACCAATGGCGAAGGCATTCTGCTGTTCGGCAGCCGCTATGTGGCCGGCTTTTTCAGCACCGACAAAAGCCGCGAATTTCTGCGCGACACCCAGGTTGATCTGCTCGCCGAGATGCTCTGGCGCGTGCTGCATTCCATTCTGCTCACGCCCGGTGGCCTGATGGCCCCGGCCAATGACAACGACGCCCTCCGCCGTATCGCGGAAACTTTTCTGCTGCCACTGCTCGCCAAGCAGGCCGTGGCCCCGCAGCCTGCCACGCTGGACTGACCTGCACGGGTCGTGCAGCGAAACTTTCGGAGAACAAGAACAATGCAACACGCCAATCTGCACACCGAACACGCGCTGCGAGACCCCGAGCTGACCGCCCTGCTGGCCCGCCAGCGCAAGGCTTTCCGGCTGCAACCTAAGTCGGATGCGAAATACCGCATCGCCCGCTTGCAGGCGCTGGAAAACGCGCTGCTGCGGCATCAAGACATTCTGGCGAAAGCCATCAGCGACGACTTCGGGCATCGCTCCGCCGACGAGTTCAAGCTCGCCGAGCTGCTCTACACGCTGCAAGGCATCAAGTACTGCATCAAGCACATCCCGACCTGGATGAAGCCGGAAAAGCGCCATGTGCCGATGCTGCAAGCGCCGGGCAAGGCCCATGTGCACTATCAGCCGCTGGGCGTGGTCGGCATTGTGGTGCCGTGGAACTACCCGATCTACCTGTCGGTCGGGCCGCTGATGTACGCCATCGCCGCCGGCAATCGCGCCATGATCAAGATGTCTAGCTATACGCCGCGTCTGGCGTTGGCCTTCAAGGCCATGCTCGCCGAAGTCTTTTTCGAGGATGAAGTGGCCGTGGTCACCGGCCAGGGCGCAGTCAGCGAAGCCTTCAGCGAACTGCCCTTCGACCTGATGATTTTCACCGGCTCGACGCGCGTGGGCCGAACCGTGATGCAGGCCGCCAGCCGCAACCTGACCCCGGTGATTCTGGAGCTGGGCGGCAAATCGCCGGTGGTGGTGCATCCGACCTTCCCGCTCGAACATCTGGTCGAGCGCCTGGCCTTCGGCAAATGCTGGAACGCCGGCCAGACCTGCATCGCGCCGGATCACCTGTACCTGTCACGCGGGCGCTTGGATGAATTTGTGCAGCGCTTCAGCGCGCAAGTGGCGCAGATGTACCCGACCATGCTCAACAACGCCGACTACACCGCCATCATCAATCCCAAGCAGCTGGCGCGCATTCACGGCTATCTCGACGATGCCGTGGCCAAGGGCGCGACGCTGATCGAAATCAATCCCGCCCGCGAAGATTTCAGCGGCTCCGGCAAGATGCCGGTCACGCTGGTCACTGGCGTCACCGCCGACATGGAGATCATGCAGAACGAGATCTTCGGGCCGGTGCTACCGATCATAGAGTTTGCTCAGGTCGAAGAAGCGCTGACGCAAATCAACGACGGCGAACGGCCGCTGGCGCTGTACTACCTCGATTACGACATGACTCGCGCCCAGCATGTGATCGACACCACGCACTCCGGCGGCGTCACCGTCAACGATGTCATGCAGCATGCCGGCGTCGATGACCTGCCGTTCGGCGGCGTCGGACACTCCGGCATGGGCCGCTACCACGGCCGCGAAGGCTTCATCAGCCTGTCCAACAGCAAGAGCGTGCTGGTGAAATCGCGCCTGTCCGGGCTGAAATTCATCCTGCCGCCGTTCAACAAGAAGTCCCACGAGCTGATCAAGAAGCACTTTCTCAGCGCGAAATAACCCCGAACGCAGGCGGCCCTCCGCCTGCTGATTCAACACATCAATGCACTATTGAGGAAAAGTCATGTCTCCGACTCTGCTATCTGCTGCCCGCAGCACGCTTGTGACTGCCTGGTTCTGTCTTTCTGGGCTTGCTGTGGCTGCCGGCCCAGCACCCTCCGCCGCCGACATTATTGCCTCGCAGGGCGCGCAAGCCATGCAAGGCAAGAAAGTCACGGTCTGCGTTTTCGACCCGCTGGGCAAAAACGGCCCGGCCTATGCCAGCGCCAAGGAATACATGCTGGAAGGCAAGCGCTGGGGCATCAACGCCACGGTCGAAGCGTATGTGTCCGAAGGCGTACTGGTCGATGACCTGAAAGCCGGCCAGTGCGACGGCATCACCATCTCCACCCTGCGCGCCAAGAAGATCAACTCCTTTGTGGGCAGTCTCGATGCCGTCGGTGCCATTCCCGATGCCGCGCACATGAACATGGCATTGGCCGCGCTAGCCGACCCGAAAATGGCACCGCTGATGGTCAGCGGCGCTTACGAAATCGCCGGCATCGTGCCGCTCGGGGCTGCCTATGTGATGGTGCGCGATCGCCGCATCAATTCCATCGAGACCGCCGCCGGCAAAAAGATCGCCGTGCTCGACTGGGACAAGTCGCAGGCGCGCATGGTCGAGAAAATGGGCGCGCAGGCCGTGGCCTCCGACATCACCAACTTTTTCACCAAGTTCAACAACGGCCAGGTCGACATCATTGCCGCGCCGGCCATCGCCTTCAAACCGCTGGAGCTGTATCGCGGCGTGGGCACTACCGGCGGCATTAACCGCTTCCCGCTGGTCTATGTCAGCAGCTCGCTGGTCATCCGCACAGATCGCTTCCCGCCGGGCTCAGGCCAGAAGCTGCGTACCTTTATTCAAAGCCAGGTGCCCAAGGCCTTCGAATATGTGGCGCGTGAAGAAAAAAGCATCGAGCCAAAATACTGGATGGATATTCCGCCAAACGATCAGGTCAAGTATGTGGAGATGATGCGCCAGGCCCGCATGAGCATGGTGGTCTCGAACGATTACGATCCGCGCATGCTGAAGCTGCTCAAGCGCGTTCGCTGCAAGCGTGCGCCGGGCTTGGCCGAGTGCTCAACCAATGACGAGTAAGCCCATGCCCAACACATTTTCGCTGGCTGGTCGTCGTGCGCTGGTGACCGGGGCGTCCGGCGGTCTCGGGCAACATTTTGCCGGTGTGCTGGCGCGCGCCGGGGCATCGCTGGTGCTGGCCGCGCGTCGCGCCGATGCGCTGTCTGAGGCCGTGGCCGCATTGCGCCAGGAAGGTCTGCAAGCGCATGCCGTGGCGCTGGATGTCACCGATGAAGCCTCGGTGGCAGCGGCCTTTGCCAGCGCCGAGCAGGCCCTGGGCGGCCCGGTCGATCTGCTGGTGAACAACGCCGGCGTGGCCAGCGGCGGCATGGTGCATGAGCTGAGCGTGGCGGCCTGGGATCAAGTCGTGGATACCAATCTCAAGGGCCCATGGCTGGTCAGCCGCGAGTTCGCGCAACGACTCATGGTCGGCAAACAGCCGGGCGTGGTCGTGCATATCGCCTCCATTCTCGGCCAGCGCGTGGCGCAGGCGGTATCGTCGTATTGCGCGTCCAAGGCCGGCCTGCTGCACCTCACGCAGGCGCAGGCGCTGGAATGGTCGCGCCACGGCATCCGCGTGAATGCGCTGGCGCCGGGCTATATCGAAACCGACATGAACCACGAGTTCTTCCAGTCCGAGCCCGGTCTGCGCCTGATCAGCCGCATGCCGGCCAAGCGCCTGGGCCGTGCCAGCGAGCTCGACGGCGCCCTGCTGCTGCTCGCCAGCGACGCCGGCAGCTTCATCAACGGCAGCGTCATCACCGTGGATGGCGCTCACCTCTGCTCCAGTCTCTGAGTTTTATCGCAGGAATATTTGATGGATTTCACGCTGCCCCCCGAGGTCGAAGCCCTGCGTCTGCAGGTTCGCCGCTTTGTTCAAGACGAATTGCTGCCGCTGGAGGCCACGCCCGGCTTCCTCGACGCTCACGAAAATATCGCCGAACCGGCACTGGCCATCCTGCGTGCCAAGGCCAAGGCCGCCGGGCTCTGGGCTTTCCAGATGCCGGTTGAGCGCGGCGGACGCGGGCTGAATCATGTCGGCATGGCGGCGATTTACGAGGAGGCCGCGCGCTCGCCGTTCGGGCCAGTGGTGTTCAACGCCGCGCCACCGGATGACGGCAACATGCAGGTCCTGAACAAGGTGCTGAAGACCGAGGCGCTGAAGCAGCGCTGGCTGCAGCCCATCATCGACGGTCGCGTGCGCTCAGCGTTTGCCATGACCGAGCCTCAGGGCTGCGGCTCCGATCCGTCGCTGACCTACACCCGCGCCGAGAAGATCGGCGATAAATGGCGTATCACTGGGCGCAAGTGGTTCATCACCGGTGCCGAGGGCGCGCAGACCTTCATCCTGATCGCCCGCACCGCGCCACCCCAAGCCGGCGGCGATGATCGCAAGAGTCTCACCGCCTTCCTCTTCGATGCCGACCAGCCCGGCTGGCGCATCGAGCGACGCATCCCGATCATGGGCCCGGAGGAACACGGCGGCCATTGCGAGCTGGTCTTCGATGGCCTAGAAATCCCGGACGAAAACCGCCTGCTGGAAGTCGGCGACGGCCTCAAACTGACCCAGATCCGGCTCGGCCCGGCGCGGCTGACGCACTGCATGCGCTGGCTGGGCCTGAGCAAGCGCTGTCTGGAGATCGCCGGTGCCTACATCACGCAGCGACAGAGCTTCGGCATGTCGCTGGCCGAGCACGAGGGCGTGCAATGGATGCTCGGGGCCGCCGCCATGGACATCCACATCGGTCGCCTGCTCACCATGCAGGCGGCGTGGAAGCTCGATCAGGGCGATTTCGCGCGCAAGGAAGTGTCCATGGCCAAGGTGCAGGTCGCCGACACCCTGCACAAGGCTGCCGACACCGCAATCCAGCTGCTCGGCGCGCAGGGCTACTCGAAAGACACGCTTGTGGAATGGGTCTACCGCTACGCCCGCCAAGCACGGCTCGTGGATGGTGCCAGCGAGATTCACAAGATGGTACTGTCGCGCAGCTATCTGGCCGAGGGCCAGGATTTCTTCCGCTGGGGCGTCTGAACATGTCTGCACACACACCGAGCTGGGATGCCGCCGCGCTCGAACGCTTTCTCTGCCGCTGCACCGGCGCTGCCGCCGTGACCGTCGTGCAGGCGCATCGCCTGTCTGGCGGGGCCATTCAGGAAAACTGGTGGTTGCAGCTGCAACCCGCCAACGGCGAACTGCTGGATGTGGTGCTGCGCTGCGACTCCGCATCGCGCGTGGCCGAATCGCGCAGTCGCGCCGAGGAGTTCGCGCTGCTGCAGGTCGCCTTCGACGCCGGCGTGACCGTGCCCGAGCCGCTTTGGCTGGGCGATGACAGCCTAGGCCGCGACTTCTTCATCATGCGCAAGGCCGACGGCGTGGGTGCCGGCTTCCGGCTGGTGAAAGACCTGACGCTGGCGCGCGACCGCGAAGCTCTGGCCGAGCAGATCGGCTGCGAGATGGCACGGCTGCATCGCGTACGACCGGGCCAAGGCCGGCTGGCGTTTTTGCCGGCGCCTGAGCTTGGCGGCGCTGTTTTAACGGGTGCTGGCATGACTGGCTACGGCGCTCACGCCGACACGCCCTCCGCCGTCGGCCTGCGCCAGTGCCGCGACTTTCTGGCCCAGCATCCCCAACCACAGCCGGCGCTGATGTGGGCCCTGCGCTGGCTGGAGCAACACCAACCGGTCTGGCAAGACTGGACACTGACGCATCGCGACTGGCGCACCGGCAACTATCTGGTCAACGAACATGGCCTCACTGCCGTGCTCGACTGGGAGTTCGCCGCCTGGTCTGATCCCATGGAAGACTTGGGCTGGTTCTGCGCACGCTGCTGGCGCTTCGGGCAAGACCATCTCGAAGCCGGCGGCATCGGCTCGCGGGCGGCGCTGTACCGAGGCTACGAAGACACCTCCGGCCTGCGCATCGATCCGGCCACGGTGTATTTCTGGGAAGTCTATGCGCACCTGCGCTGGGCCATCATCGCCCTGCAACAGGCCAGCCGCCGTCACGCCGACCGCGAACATGCGCTGGAGCTGGGCCTGACCGCGCATATCGTGCCGAAACTGGCGCTGGAGCTGCTGCGCATGACCGGTGGCTGCCCGCCGGAACTGGCTCGCACACGGCCCAAAACACCCAACACTCATCAGGACAAACAATATGCGTATTGATCCATCGGGTGCCGAATTGCTTGCTCTCGCCCGCACGGCGGTACTGGAAGAATTGCTGCCGCAGCTGCCCGCATCGGCGCACTACACCGCACGCATGGTCTGCAATGCCATAGCGATTGCGCAACGCCAGTTACAGGCCGCCCATGCCCCCGGTGCAACCGCCACACTCACCACAGACGACTGGCAAGGGCTCTGGCAGCTAACCTGCGAACAACTGGCCGAGAGCGACCCGAAAGCGCTGCCGGGCTGAGGCTCACAGCCCAGCTTGCTGGCCATCAATCAGAAGTTCAGCACCATACCGTCGTAATGCTTGCTGACCGCACAAATCTGCTCATCGCTTAAAGTCGCGAACAGCTTGCGCACCGTGGAATGTCCGGCCTTCTGGATGGTGCTGCGCGACATATCCACGAGCTTGCGCTTGATCATGCCCAGCTCTAGGCAGGCCACGAACTCGTCGTAGCAATACTCGGTAGTCAGATCAATGAACAGCAGCATGGCTTGCACCAGCTCATCGCGCGAGCCTTTGGGCGCAGCGCCTTCAGCGGCCATCCGCAACGCCGCCTGCAATCGTTGCCCCGCCGCATCCGGCATCTGAAAGCCGAACAGACGCCCCACCGGTGCATCCACACGCCGCCGCAGCATGTAGGCCGAGAGTTTGTCCTGCTCGGTATGCGAGACCTTGCCCAACAGCTGCCGCAGCAACACATGCATGGTGCCGGTGACCAGCTTCGCCACGATCTCCAGAATCGAGCCGCCTTCCTTGTCGTTCTTGAGAATCTCAATCACATCCAGCGCCAACACCTGAATCACGCCATCCACGCCACGGATAGCCAGGCGGCTGATCTCCTCTGGCGTGTTGTAAGTGCCCTGGCTGTGCGCCTCGATCAGCGCGTCGAGCTGCTGCTGATGATCTGTGGCCAGTGGAAATGCGAAGTAGTAAGCCATGTGCCCGCGCTCCTATTGCGCTTGTGAGAGCTGCCTCAGAACCGCGAGTTCAGCTGCAAGCCCAGAATATGGATGAAGGTGTCGGTGAACCGGCCATGAAAGGTGCCGCCGTTGCCGGTGCAATTCGCCGGGCCGCTGCCGTCAAAGCTGCCATCGTCGTTTTCCAGGTGGTCGCCACGGCAAGGGTCGCGATAATGCGACTCGGTATCTTCCAGATGCACCAGGCTGTAGGCGGCATCCACATGCATGTTTTTCTTCAGCTTGTAGTTGGCACCCACCGACAGCATGTGGCGATTGCTGTCTGGCGCGCTCGGGTGGCGATAGCGCGCCGAACGGATCGGCGTCATGTCGTACATATAGCCGCCGCGCAGCGTCAGCTTGTCGTCGTAGTGGTAATTGCCGCCTACCGAGAGCTTGAAGCTGTCACGCCATTTGGTGTTGATGACGCCCGGCTCCTGCTTGATAGCCACATCACGATTGGGCTCTTTCTCATCGAGAATGTAGACCTTGATCTCCTTCACATCCGAAGTCTTGTTCAGCGTGAGATCGCTCATCAGGTCAATCTTGTCGTTGAGCTTGTGAAACAGGCCGAACGAGAGTTTGGCCGGGATGATCAGCGTCGATTTGGTCGTGGCATCTGGGCGATAGTATTCCGACAGCAGCTCCGAACCCGACACGCGCTCGCCATCCGGCGCCGGCAGCCCGATCGTGGAGTCGGTATTGCCCTCTACGCGGCTGACTTCCCAATCAATATCGCCACGCATTTTCATGCGCACCTTGGAACGAAACGAGATGCCGAAGCGTGTTTCATCGACCGGGCTGAACATGTAACCGATGTTCCAACCCAAGCCGTAGCCATACATTTCGATGGTGCCCGAGCCTCTGCTCTCTGGCGTGAGCAGCGCCTGCCCGGCCAGCTTGGCCAACTGCCCCTTGAGCTCCGGCGGGAGCTGGTCATAGAGGATACCGAGCTTGATATCAGCCGGGTTCACCCCCAGCAACTGCGTAAGCTGGCTAATTTCGGCTGGCGCAAGCCAGGGCGTCAGCGAGTCAGCACTGACATCACTGACCACAGGCTGCAATAAGTAGGGTGCCACACCGGGAATATCAATTTGCAGCTTCTGATTGAGATGCCCGATCAGCAAATTAGTACCGAAGCCCAGGCTGTGCTTGTCGTCGAAACGGATGGCACCGACCGAATTGGCATCAATAATTTCCACGGCCGTCGCATCCGCGAAGTTGCGGCCGAACCAATCCGCCTTGTTATTCAGATTGCCACCAGCCGCCGGGAAAATACCGAAGCCCAGCGTGATTTCGTCATTCCAGGGCATAGAGGCAAACAGCGCCGCACTACCCAGCACTTTCGGCCAATAGGTGCCAGCTCCGCCCCCTTCAATCAGCGGCCCTTCCTCGCCGGGGCCAGTCTGCTCAGGGCTTGGCGTGCCGGTAGTGCCCAGATTCTCGACCTTGCCCGACAAGGTAATGATGCTGAGGCTATTGGAGACATTCAGCCCCTTCAGCCGCGTAATGCCCGCCGGGTTGTAATACAGCACGGAGGCATCATTGGCCTCGGCATGATTAGCATTCGAAGTGCCCTGCATGGCTGTGGCGATCACAGGAACATCAAAGCCGGCGGCCCACACAGGCGTGGCGCAAGCGGCCAAAATGGCTAAGGACAAGTGTTTCAAGGTGGGGCGAAGCACGGATGCGGTCATGATTACTCGCTCTCTGCGACTGTTTTTTTTGTTATGGGTCTGCGTCAAGGCAGACTGTTCAGGGTCGTGACAAACTCATGATGGTATAAAAAACATAATTTGTATATATGTATTTATGACCCCGAAGCCCGAAGTCCACCTTCCAGCTGAACAAGAGGCACTGTAAAGTGCGGATTCGTCATCTCTTTAACTGACTTGCGAGCAAGGCACCATGAAGCCATCAGATGCGCTCAAGCATAATCGTGTCGCGATTAATCGCATCGTTTCTGCTCATCGCGCAAGAAATGCGCGCGTATTTGGCTCGGTGCTGCACGCCCGTGATACCGACACTAGTGATCTGGACATTCTGGTGGATCCAACGCCGGAAACCACTTTGTTTGATATCGGTGCAATGCGGCACGAACTGGGGAAGTTGCTTGGTGTTCGAGTGGATGTCTTGACGCCGAATGCATTGCCAGAAAATTTCCGCGCTGCCGTATTGGCAGAGGCACTTCCCGTATGAGTCGTGACCAGCAGCGACTGGCTGACTACTTGAGTCATATTCTCGAAGCTATCGAGCGCATTGAGCACTATACCGAGGATATAAGCGAAGTAGATTTCTTGGGCAATTCCCTGGTTCAAGATGCTGTCGTTCGAAATCTGGAAGTGATTGGCGAAGCCAGTCACAAGATCGAGCAGCACTATCCGATGTTCGCTGAGCGCAATCCGGAGCTGCCTTTGTCATCGGCTTACCAAATGCGCAATGCCATTACTCACGGCTACTTCAAGGTTGACTGGGAAATTGTCTGGAAAACGATTCAGACAAATCTCCCAGACTTGTATCACCAAGTAAAAGCTGCTCAGGCCACCCTGCCAAAAGCATGAAATCAAAAGAAAAAGGCCGCGCAAAACCTTGCGCGGCCTTTTTCATGTGCAGCATCAGTGTAAGCGTCAAATACGCTCAATCACCGTCGCGATGCCCTGGCCCAGACCGATACACATGGTCGCCAGACCAATCTGCGTATCCTTCTGTTCCATCACATTCAGCAGCGTAGTGGTGATACGCGCACCGGAGCAACCCAGCGGATGACCCAGCGCAATCGCGCCGCCGTTGTGGTTGACCTTGGCTTCAGCCTGATCCAGCAGATTCAGACCCTTGAGCACGGACAGGCCCTGAGCCGCGAAGGCTTCGTTCAGCTCCACGGTCTGGATGTCGTTAATGCTCAGACCGGCACGCTTCAGCGCCTTCTCGGTGGCTGGCACCGGGCCCCAGCCCATGATTGCGGCTTCACAGCCGGCAACGGCCATCGAGCGGATCTTGGCACGCGGGGTCAAGCCCAGCGCCTTGGCGCGTTCGGCGCTCATCAGCAGCATGGCGGAAGCACCGTCAGACAGTGCCGATGAAGTACCGGCCGTGACCGTGCCGCCCTTCGGGTTGAAGGCCGGGCGCAGGCCCGCGAACTGCTCCAGCGTGGCGTCCTGACGAATCACTTCGTCAATCGTGCAGAGCTGCTTGAAGCCGTTGGCGTCGTGACCTTCAATGCCGACGATTTCATTGGCAAAACGGCCTTGCTGCGTGGCGGCCCACGCTTTGTGGTGCGACATCAAACCAAACTGGTCCTGCATTTCACGGCTGATGCCGTTCATGGTGCCGAGCATTTCAGCGGTCAGGCCCATCATGTTCGATGCTTTCGCGTAGTACTTGGACGCCGCCGGGTTGAGGTCGATGCCGTGCATCATGCCAACATGGCCCATGTGCTCAACGCCGCCGATGACGAACACATCGCCCTGGCCGGTCATGATCTGGGCGGCAGCGGTGTGCAGCGCCTGCATCGACGAACCGCAAAGACGGTTCACGGTCTGGCCCGGCACCGAACGCGGCAGCTCGGCGAGCATGGCGATGTTGCGCGCCACATTCATGCCCTGCTCCAGCGTCTGGTTCACACAGCCCCAGATCACATCTTCAACTTCTTCCGGGTTCGCATTCGGGTTGCGGGCAAACAGCGCCTTCACCAGCTCGGCCGAAATGGTATCGGCACGAACATGGCGGAACATGCCGTTCTTGGTACGACCCATGGCGCTGCGCACGCCATCAACAATCACCACATCACGCGGGTTCAAAGTAGTCATGTCGAGCTCCTGGATCAGCCGAAAAATTTCTGGTTGTTGGCGGCCATGGTCTTGATCAGAGCCGGTGCCTCGTAGGCCTTGCCGAGGTGCGCAAACTTCTCGCACAGCGCCAGGTAGTTCTGGATGCCCATCTGGTCAACATAACGGCAGGCGCCGCCACGGAACGGCGGGAAGCCGATGCCCATGATCAGTGCCATGTCGGCTTCAGCGGCCGAGGCAACAATCTTCTCTTCCAAGCAGCGCGCGATTTCATTAACCAGCGGCAGCATCAAACGAGCAATGATTTCGTCGGCTTCGAATTCCTTGCGAGCAGCAACCACCGGCGCGATCAGCTCGTAAGTGGTCGGATCAACAACCTTCTTCGGCTTGCCCTTCTTGTCCTGTTCGTAGACATAAAAACCCTTGCCGTTCTTCTGGCCATAGCGGGTGTTGTCGAACATGATTTCAGTGGCGGACTTGTAGTCCGGCTTCATGCGGTCCGGGAAGCCTTCAGCCATCACATGCGCGGCGTGCACGCCGGTGTCGATACCGACCACATCGAGCAGGTAGGCCGGGCCCATGGGCCAGCCGAACTTCTCCATGACCTTGTCGATGGCCTGGAAGTCGGCACCATCACGCACCAGCAGGTCGAAACCACCGAAGTACGGGAACAGCACGCGATTGACCAGGAAGCCCGGGCAGTCGTTGACCACGATCGGGGTTTTGCCCATCTGCTGCGCCAGCTTCACAGTGGCGGCAACGGCTTCATCCGACGATTGCTCGCCACGGATGACTTCCACCAGCGGCATCATGTGTACCGGGTTGAAGAAGTGCATACCCACGAAATTCTGCGGGCGCTTCAACGACTTGGCGAGATGCGTGATGGAAATGGTCGAGGTGTTGGAGGCGAGGATGCAGTCGTCGGCGACCAGGCCTTCGACTTCCGACAACACAGCGCCCTTGACCTTGGCATTCTCGACCACGGCTTCGATGACGATATCGACGGTCTTGAAGTCACCATAGTTCAGCGTCGGGCGAATGCTGGACAGCACCTGGCCCATCTTTTCAGCGGTCAAACGGCCCTTGGCAACCTGGCCGGAGAGCAGCTTGGTGGCTTCGCCCATGCCCAGATCGAGGGCTTCGGAGCGGATGTCTTTCATGATGATCGGCGTGCCTTTGCTCGCCGACTGGTAGGCGATGCCGCCACCCATGATGCCAGCACCGAGCACAGCGGCCTGCTTGACGGCCTTGGCCGACTTCGCGGTGTGCGCCTTGGCGGCTTTCTTCACGGCCTGGTCAGCCATGAACAGACCGATCAGCGCGTTGGCCTGCGGTGTGACGGCGGCCTTGGCGAAACCAGCGGCTTCAGCCTGCATGGCGTCGTCGCGGGTCATGGTGGCATGCTTCTGCATGGTCTTCACGGCCAGCACCGGCGCCGGGTAGTTGCTGCCGGCCTTGCCAGCCACAACAGCCATCGATGTATTGAAGGCCATCATCTGTTCCATCATGTTGAGCTTGACCGGAGCCAGCTTCTCGGCCTTCTTGGCCTTCCAGTCCAGCTTGCCGGCAATGGCCTGCTGCAACAGGTTGATGGCGGCATCACGCACCAGTTCAGGCGCAACCACAGCATCCACAGCACCTTCTTTCAGTGCCACATCCGGGCGCTTTTCGCTGCCACCGGCAATCCATTCCACGGCGTTATCAATGCCGATCACGCGGCTCAGACGCACGGTGCCGCCGAAGCCGGGGAACAGGCCCAGCTTCACTTCCGGCAGACCGACCTTGGCAGCGGTGGACATCACGCGGTAATCGCAAGACAGGCACATTTCGAAACCGCCACCGAGGGCGATGCCGTTGATGGCGACCACGGACGGCACGGTCAGGTCTTCAAAGGCGCTGAACACGGACGCGGCCTTGGCCGTCCACTCGACAACGCCGGCTTCGCCATTGGCGAACAGCGAACCGAATTCGGTGATGTCGGCGCCGACGATGAACACGCCCTTGCCGGAAGTGACGACAACGCCCTTGATGCTGCTGTCAGCCTTGATCGCTTGCGTGGCGGCAGCAAGTTCGTTCACCGTGACGGCGTTGAACTTGTTGACGGACTCGCCAGCGAGATCGAATTTGAGTTCCGCGATGCCATTGTCCAGCGCTTGCACGCTGATGGCCGATCCCGAATAAATCATGCAGTGATCTCCGTTTTTTCGAATGAGTTCGAATGAATGCACACGCCGCTGCGGCCAAACGACCAGGCAGCACGAAAGCGGGTTGGCCGAGTGTACGCATCCCGCGCTTTTTTGGCAGGGGTTTTGCGAAGGCGGCGCGTCATTTGCGCCGCCTTTTTGTGACTATAGAGTCAGGTCATAGACGCGTTTTTCGCCCCGAAACAGCAGCCGCTGGCTTGGCTGCCACCGCCGCAGGCGCGCCAGCCGCCGGCTTTTCGTCTTCGTCATCGTCGTCTTTTTCCGCGTCATGCCAAACCGCAAACCGCTCGGCAACGGCGGCAAACACGGAGCCTTCCGAGTAATTACCCTCCGCATCCATGGCCCCGGCGCTCTTGCCCAGCAGCAGCTCGATCGCCTCTTCCACACGACTGATCGCGTAGATGCGGAACTGCCCGGCCTTGATCGCCGCCAGCACATCATCACGCAGCATCAGGTGGCGAATGTTCTGCACCGGGATGATCACGGCCTGATCGCCGGTCAGGCCCTTGAGCTGGCAGGCGGCAAAAAAACCCTCGATCTTCTCGTTCACACCGCCAATCGGCTGCACCTCGCCAAACTGGTTAACCGAACCGGTGATGCCGAACTGCTGCTTCACCGGCAGCTTGCCGATGGCCGAGAGCAGGCCGCAAAGCTCGCCGAGCGAGGCGCTGTCGCCATCCACGCCCGAATACGATTGCTCGAAGGCGATGTTGGCCGCGAAACGCAGCGGATGCTCGGCGCCGAAACGCGCCTTCAGGTAGCTGGTGAGAATCAGCACGCCCTTGGAGTGAATCGCGCCACCGAGCTCGACATCGCGCTCGATGTCGATGATTTCGCCGTTGCCGTAATGCGCCGTCACCGAGATACGCGATGGCAGGCCGAAGCTGGCATCGCCATAGCTGACCACGGTCAGGCCGTTGACCTGGCCAACGACTTCGCCGGCGCAGGTAAAGAGCTGATTACCCTTGCCGATATCCTCCAAATAAAGCCGGCGAATGCGGTCATGACGCCGCTCGCGGCCCTGCAAGGCTTGCGCAATATGGCCCGTGGCGATGAACTCCGCCTGTTCCTGCTCCGCCCAGTAATTCGACTCGCGCAGTAAATCTGCCACGCCACGCGCATGCAGCGACAGCACATCCTGATCATCGGCGACTCGCGCACTTTCCTCGATGAGGCGCGCCACACCGCCACGATCCAGCGCTCGCAGGCCTTCGCGATTGGCAATATCACCGAGAAAGTGCGCATAGAGCAGCTCGTTCTCGGCGTTGCGTGGCATGTCCGACTCGAAGTCGGCGCGCATCTTGAATACCGTTTCCAGCTCGGGGTCGAACTCCTGCAATAGATAGAAGGTCTCGCGGTCACCGAGCAGAATCAGCTTCAGGTGCAGCGGAATCGCATCCGGCTCCAGCGACACCGTGCCGGTCAGCGTCAACATCTGTTCCAGCGACGACAGCTTCAGCGACTTCGCCCGCAGCGCCCGCTTCAGGCTCTGCCAGGCGTAGGGATGCTCCAGCACCTGCTCGGCCTCAATCAGCAGAAAACCGCCATTGGCACGATGCAGCGCGCCCGGCCGGATCAGCGTGAAATCGGTGGCCACCGTGCCCATATAAGTGACCTGCTCGACATGACCGAGCAGGTTGTAGTGCGTCGGCAAGTCCTCAAAGATCACCGGCGCGCCCTGCTTCGGGTCGCGGCTGATCAGGGCATTGACCTGATAGCGCACCGGCGGCAGCTGCTCGCCGACCTGCCCGACGGACACCGTGGCGTCCTGGTTATCGCCGGCATTCAGCACCAGCTCCAGATGATCAAGCAGATCGCTGCGATACGCCTTCAGGTAGCGCAGCAGACTGGCGTGCGGCGCGTACTTGTCGAGCAGCTTGCCGAGCAAGGGATCGATCACCGCCAGCGCCACTTCCTCGTTGAGCTTGTCGACCTGATCGCGATTGCGATCCTCGATCTGATCGAGCTTGCGCGCGACCTTGCGCAGGCGGTTTTCCATATCGACCATGGCCAGCTTGGCTTTTTCCTGCTGCTGCGCCGGCAATTTGTTAAAGGCCTCGACGCTAAGTACCTCACCGCCTTCGGACATCGGCGAAAAACCGTAGCCGCCAGGCGTGCGCAGCACCAATTTCACGCCCTGCTTCTCGCCAATGACGGCAAGCTGCGACAGCGCATCCTGCTGCACGCGGCTGAGCTCGCCCTTCAGGCTTTCGCGGCGGTCCTGATAACGGTCGCTCTCGAAAGCACTGAGGATGCGATCCGACAGCTTGCGCCAGAGCTTGTGCACATCCTGCTTGAACACCGAGCCCACGCCCGCCGGCAGCTCGATCGCCTGCGGATAGCGCGGGTCCTGGAAGTTGTTCACATAAATCCAATCCGACGGCGCCTCGCGCTTGTGCGCCACCGACTCCAGATAGCGCCGGATCATGGTGCGCTTGCCCAGCCCGTTATTGCCGATGGCAAACAGGTTGTAGCCGTCGTGCGGCATGGCCACGGCCATCTCGACCGATTCGCGTGCGCGTTCCTGGCCGAGAAAGTCGGTCATGGGCTTCAGGCGGCGGGTATGGCGAAACGGCAGATTCTTCAGCGGCGTGGCGCGGTAAAGCTGGTGATAGGCGAGAGGCTTTGACAAGGATAAGTCTCCGGCGATGGCGGCCCTGAGCTTCGGGCCGCGAATGCCGTGAGTGTAGCTAAGCCGCAGGGATCGCGTAAGTGCCCGTAGCCTGCGCAACCGGCTCCGGGTCATCGCCGGCGTGAATCAGCACATCAATCACCGCCGCCCGTTTGCCCAGACGCAGAAAACGGGCCGTGGCAATGAGGTCGGCATTGCGCGGCTTGCGCAGGAAGTTGATGTTCAGGTTCTGCGTCACCGCTAGACCGATAGGGCCCAGACTGGCCAGAATCAGCGCATACATGGCGGTGTCGGCCAGCGCCATCATGGTCGGGCCGGAAATGCTGCCGCCGGCGCGCAACGAGCCTTCGTTATAGGGCTGACGCACCGTAATGCAGCCTTCGGCAACGGTTTCAACACGACAGCCGGCATTCTTGAACATGGGGATGGTGCTGTGAATGAAGTCATTCACTTCGGTGGCGGTCATTTTCATCGGCAAGCCCTTTTTCTTTGAAAGCCAGTTTTCATTAAGGCGGAAAGCATATCCTGAAACACGCATGTAATGAATGCCGGCACGCAGCGTATAGCCAGTGCCGTATAGCCAGCCTCTTGTAGCCAGCATGACCATCGCTCCTTACAATGCGGGCCTTGCCAATTCAGCCCATTCGGAACCCACCATGCGCGCCAGTCGCTTCCTGCTTGCCACTCTTCGTGAAACCCCGGCCGATGCCGAAGTCATTTCGCATCAGCTCATGCTGCGCGCCGGCATGATCCGCAAGGTCGCCACCGGCCTGTACAACTGGCTGCCGCTGGGCAACCGCGTGCTGAAAAAGGTCGAACGCATCATTCGCGAAGAGATGGACCGCGCCGGTGCGCTGGAAGTGCTGATGCCGGTCACACAGCCCGCCGAGCTCTGGGAAGAGTCCGGCCGCTATGTGCAATACGGCCCCGAGCTGCTGCGCTTCAAGGACCGTCACGACCGCGCCTTTGTCCTCGGCCCGACCCACGAAGAAGTCATCACTGATCTGGCACGACAGGAGCTGCAGAGCTATAAACAGCTGCCGGTGAACTTCTACCAGGTGCAAACCAAGTTTCGCGACGAGATCCGCCCGCGCTTCGGCGTCATGCGCTCACGCGAATTCATCATGAAGGACGCCTACTCGTTCCACACCGATCAGGCCTCGCTGCAGCAGACCTACGATGTCATGTACGCCGCCTACTGCCGCATCTTCACCCGTCTCGGGCTCGACTTCCGCCCAGTGCAGGCCGACACCGGCTCCATCGGTGGCGATGGCTCGCATGAGTTCCATGTGCTGGCGTCCAGCGGCGAAGACGACATCGCCTTCTCCAATGCCTCCGACTTTGCCGCCAACATCGAGATGGCCGAAGCGCTGGCCCCAAGCGCGCCGCGCGCCGCTGCTACGCAAGCCCTGACGCAAGTTGCCACGCCGACGCAGACCGCCTGCGCCGATGTCGCCGCCCTGCTGGGTGTGCCGGTCACGCAGACCGTGAAAGCCATCGCCGTGGTTGCGCCGGTGCCGGTGGATGCTGCCACGCTGAAAGCCAAGCCCAAGGCTGAGCCCCAAGCGCCAGAACAGCAGCGCTTCTTCCTGCTGCTGGTGCGCGGCGATCACGACATGAACGAAATCAAGGCCGGCAAGCTCGCCGGTCTCAAGGACTTCCGTCTCGCCACGGAAGCTGAAATCGTCGCCGTACTGGGCTGCGTGCCTGGCTTCATTGGTCCGGTGAAAGTATCGGCCGATGTCACCGTGATCGCCGACCGCACCGTCGCCGCCATGAGCGACTTCGTCTGCGGCGCCAACCAGGCCGGCTTCCACCTCAGCGGCGTCAACTTCGGCCGCGACCTGCCGGAACCGGCGCTGGTCGCCGACATCCGCAATGTCGTCGAAGGCGATCCATCACCCTGCGGTCAGGGCACGCTGGTTATCAAGCGCGGCATCGAAGTCGGCCACATCTTCCAGCTCGGCCAGAAGTACTCGCAGACGCTGAACTGCAAGGTGCTGGGCGAAGACGGCAAGCCGCTGGTAGTGACCATGGGCTGCTACGGCATCGGCGTGACCCGCGTGGTGGCCTCGGCCATCGAGCAAAATCACGACGAGCGCGGCATCATCTGGCCGGATGCCATCGCGCCGTTCCAGATCGCACTGGTGGCGATGAACTACGCCAAGTCCATCCGCATCCAGGACGAAAGCAGCAAGCTCTACGAACAGCTCACTGCCGCCGGCTACGAGGTTTTCTTCGATGATCGCAACGAACGGCCGGGCGTGAAGTTCTCCGATGCCGAGCTAATCGGCATTCCGCATCGCCTGGTGGTGGGCGAGAAGGGTCTGGACGCCGGCACGCTGGAATATAAAGGCCGCCGCAACGGTGATGAGGCCGATGTGGCCATCGCTGACTTGCTGACCTTCCTCGGCGAGCGCGTTCAGCGCTAATAGCGTGATGTTGTGGTAGATTCCAGTTACACAAAAACAACAAACCGGAATCTGCCATGCTGCTTCGCGCCTTTGCTGTCACTGCCATCGCCTGTTGCTTGAGCGCATGCCCCGGCGGCAGCGACAACAATCCCGGCGGCGTTCAGCTGCAACCCAGCGCGCGCAGCACCGATGGCGAAACCGTCATGGTCACCACCGCCTTTGTGCCCGATTCGCAGCCCACCAAGCTGGTGGTGTTCTGTCACGGCTTCGGCCAAACCGTAGAAGGTGCCTGGCTGACGCACATGCGTCGTACGGCCAGCCCAGACATCGCCGTGGTCTCCACCAACTATCGCGACAATCTCGGCTTCCCCTCGCTGCGAGGCGCCGAAGACACCATCATCGCCACCCGTAATGCGCTCAAGCGCTTCCCATCCGTGAAGACCGTGTATGCGCTGGGCGTGAGCCTCGGCGGCAATGTCTGCGGCAATGCCATCACAGAGTCAGCCAAGCAATCGCCCACCGGCAAAAGCCTCTATGACTACTGGGTGGATGTAGAAGGCCTGAGCAATCTCACCGAGAGCTGGCTGGAAGCCAGTGCCGCGCTGCCCGCAGCCGCTGCCGGCATGGAGCGCGATGTTGGCGGTACACCCGCAGACCAGCCCCAGGAATATGTGCGCCGCTCGCCGGCCTTGAATGCACAGACCATGAAGTCCGGCGGCTTGCAGGCGGTGGCGGTGATTCACGGCTTCAACGACGGTCTGGTGCCTTACAACCAGGGCCGCGAAATGGCCACGGCCCTGCTGTTGGCGGGCATCCCCACGCAATTCATCAATGTGGTTTTTGACGGCCCCGAGCAGACCAGCGGCACCACACTCACCGGCGGTCTGGCGCTGCTGACCGGCGGTGAAGCACCCGATGTGAACGACGAGCTCGGGCTCAACCTCACCGGCCACGGCTTCGAAGGCGACTACGGCCACCCAGTCATCCGCGCCGGCTTTGATCAGCTCCAGCTCATGCTCGACGGCAAGTTCCCGACCACGCCCTACGGCGAAAGCGTGATCAACCCGACGCCGCCGGGCTGATCTGTTGCATCCGTTAGGCGCTAGCGTGCAGAATCTGGTCATAACTACTGGCCGAGGCCAACATGATTCCTATTGCCCGCTATCCACAGCTCAGGCTTATCACTTGGAATCGCCGTGCGGATGAGCCGCTCGACGACGATGAAGCCTACGCAATTTACACGCGCAACTGGCGCTTTGTAGATACGGCGCATCTGCAGCAAGATGAAATGAATTTGCTGCACCGCTTAGCAAAAAAGTTCAACGCACCCCATCTGCATGTTTGAACGCGCGCACCACAATCGCATTTTCCGCGCGCTGCATCTGCTCAACGCCCCGCTGCTACAAGCAACCTCGACTTACTTCGCCGGTGGCACGGCGATTGTTTTGCTTTGTAAGGAGTATCGGGAGTCCGTAGATATGGACTTTCTATGCGCTGATCCGCTTGGATACCGGCAGCTCCGACATGTCGTGACAGACCGCAACCTCGGCAGCATCCTCACGCAGCCAGTGGATGTGATCAACTTCAGTGCCGATGACTACGGCATTCGCTGCTTTCTGATGATCGATGAGCAACCCATCAAGTTCGAGATCGTCAAAGAAGATCGCATTACTCTGAGCGGATCGACTGAAAATTCGTTCCCGGTGCCTGTGCTGTCCAGAGCCGACATGTACACCGAAAAGTTGCTGGCCAATGCTGATCGAGGACTCGATACCTCGACGCTTTCACGCGACATGATCGATCTGGCCATGATGATCATGCATTGGGGCGATATTCCTGCCGAGGCGCTTGAAAAAGCCACCGCTGCGCGTGGCTATGGCTCAGCTATCACGCGAAGCTTCAACGCAGCATGGTGCTTGATGAATCAAAGAGATCAAGCGCATTTGCGCAAATCGCTGGACCGCATGAGCATGGATGAAGAGTTGTGCCTGCGGATATTGGAGACACTAAAAAGCTCACAGCTGCATGAATCAAATCCCGCTCCAGAAAATCGCTGAAAACTTAGAACACTCAACGCTCGCGCTGCTGCAACCAGGCTGAAGGCGGCATGCCATACCAGCGCCGAAACGCACGCCGAAACGCGGTCACATCCTGATAGCCCAGCGCCAGCGCCACCGACTCCACAGTATGTCGTGGCGACATCAAATGCGCTGCCGCCTGGCGTGACAGCTCGGCATCCAGCAAGGTTTGGTAATTCGAACCCTCAGCCTTCAGATAGCGCATCAGCGTGCGTGCAGACAGGCCATGGTGATCCGCCATGCTGGCCAAACTCCACAGCTGCCCCGGATGCTGCTGCAACAACCGCGTGATGCGCAAACTCCAGCTACTCTCATCGCGCCGGGCCTGCTCAAGCTGCTCGCACTGGCGCAAGGCCTGTTCATAGATAGCGCGGTCGCGAAACGGGTTGGGTTGCTTCAGCAGCTGCATCGGTACCAGTATCACGGTGTCTTCGGCAGCGAAGCTGTAGGGACTGTTGAAGTAGCCGGCATAAGCTCCGGCATGCGCCGGTGCCGGATAGCCGAAACGAATCACGGCCTCGCGCAAGCGGCGGCCGATCACCAGCTCGATACCACGCTGCACCGTCACCGCCATGGCTTCCAGACAGAACAGTCCGACCTCGTCCATGGGCAGCTGAAGCTCCAGGCGAATGGCCATGTATTCGCCGCTGAAAGCGCGGCTGATCTGAACTCCGGGAACCCGCAACGCGTGATAGCGCTCCAGTGCAGCCCACGCATCCAGCAAAGTTTCCGAGGCCGACAACAAGGCGCCCAGCGGGCCATGAGCCGCAACCGGCATGCGCGCTGCGATGTCCAGCGCAAAGTCGGCACGACCGGCCAGCGCGATGGCATTACGCACAATACGAACCTGCTCAGGCTGGCTGATCATCTGATCGAGCACCGCCAAGTCCGCAGGCGTCAGCATAGTACCAGCGAGCAAGCGCTCCTGGCCGGCAGGGTCCAGGCGCAGGGCGCGTGCCAGCAGGCGAACATAGGTGGCGGGATACTTCACCGGCGGCGTCACTCCGTTAAACAGGGGCTGCAATACATACAAACCGCCAACCATAGCGCAGACACCTGTCACTTTCTACATGCCGACTGTCGTCATTCACGACTACCGGCACGGGCATATCGCCGGCAAGATGCCATCACGCCATACCCCCCTGACCGGAGCCACGCCATGCCTGCTGCATTGTCCGAAAAAGTCCCTGCTGCCTTGCTGCGCCAGCAGTTGCCCAACATCAGTGCCATGTTGAAAGGCGCCGTGATGTCTTATCTGCCACTGCCCGACCGCCAGCGCGGCGAATGGATCACGCAGCAGTTGCCGGCACCAACGCCGGCCTTGCTGCATGCCTACCGCCAATGGTCACGGGCCGGTGCAGAGTGCTATCAGTCCAGCATTCCGCCGCATCTCGCCAGCAGCCAGCTTGGCCTCGGCCTCATCGCCCGGCTCACGGCGCAATCGCCCTACCCCATGCTCAGCGTGCTTAATCAGGGCGTGCATATCCGCATCCATAAGCCTCTGCCGCAAGGTGAAGCACTGCAGCTGCGCGGCCGCCTCGTAGACGCCAGCGACGATGGCTTCCGCGCCCGCGTTCACAGCCGCGTGGAGATCGGGACCGCCAGCCAGCCCAAGGCGCTGGAGATCGACTCCTATGCAGCCGTGGTTCTGCGCAAGCGCCCCGCCAGTGCTGAAGCGGAACGCGATGAGCCCGATTTTGAAACCATCGGGCACTGGCAGGCCGGCGCCGACGAAGGCGTGAAGTTCTTTCTACTCACCGGCGACTTCAACCCCATCCACACCCTGCCGATGCTGGCCCGCCACACGCGCTTCCGAGGCTGCATCATGCATGGCTACGGAGCCTTCGCGCAGGTCTTCGAAGCCATACAAAATGCCCGCCACACGATTGCCGACATCGATGTGCGCTTCATCAAGCCACTGCCGCTGCCCAGTCCGCCATTGCTGATTCAGGTCGCCGCCACTGCCGATGCCGAGGGCCGTCATGCGCTACGCCTGACCGATGCCATCGGCAATCTGTATCAGGTCGGCAGCTTTCTGCCGAAGGCGGGGTAATCGCCATGAAAACTGCTATTCCCAATCACCGCCTGCCGGTCATCCTCGCCGGTGCCCGCACGCCTTTTCTCGACAGCGCCGGCCTCTATGCCGAGCTCATGAGCTACGAACTCGGCGCTCATGCCTTGCGCGGCCTGCTCGATCGCGCCGGCGTCGATCCGGCGACCATCGAACTAGTCATCATGGGCACCGTGCTGCATGAGGTGGAAACCACGAATGTCGCCCGCGAAGCCATGCTCGCCGCCGGCATGCCCAGCCGTATCCCTGCCTATACCGTGGCCATGGCCGGCATTTCGCCAAATGTGGGCGTGATGAATCTCTGCGACCAAATTGCCCTGGGCCGGCTCGACCTGGGCATTGCCGCCGGCACCGAAAACTTCTCGGATGTGCCGGTGCGCCTGTCGCAAAACATCCGCCGCAGCCTGATGAAGCTACGCCAGCGCAAAGGCACTCGTGACCGCCTGAAAGTGCTGGGCGGCTTGCGCCCGGCCGACCTCAGCTTCGACATCCCAACCGGCAGCGACTACACCACCGGCATGACCATGGGCGTGGCTTGCGAAGCCATGGTGCGAAAGTTCGGCCTGAGCCGCGCTGAATGCGACCACTACACCGCCCGCAGCCATGCCGGTGCTATCGCTGCCACGGAAAGCGGCCATTACGCCGCACAGATCATGCCCGTGACCATCAGCGCTAATCTGATGGCCAGCACCGACAACACCCCCCGGGCCGATGCCAGCGAGGCCAGGCTGGCCTTGTTACCACCGGTATTTGATCGCCAGCACGGCATCATCACCGCCGGCAATGCCTCACGCTTCACCGACGGTGCCGCCGCCCTGCTGCTGGGCAGCCTCGGCCACGCCCAAGCTGAAGGCCTGAAGCCATTGGCCGTGGTACGCGACTACCTGCTCACCGGTGTGGACAGTCTGGAGGAAGAGATGCTGCTGGGCCCGGCCATGTCCATCCCGCGCTTGCTGGCGCGCAACGGCTTAAGTTTCGACGATATTGCTGTCTGGGAAATTCACGAAGCCTTCGCCGCGCAGGTGCTGATCAACCGCGCCTGCATGGCCGATGCCAGCTTTGTACACACGCGCCTCGGCCGCGATTGCCCGGTCGGCGAAATACCCATGGAACACTTGAATCCCTGGGGCGGCTCACTGTCGCTGGGCAACCCGTTTGCAGCGACCGGCGGGCGTCTGTTCATGACCGCCAGCCAGCGCCTGCAGGCATCCGACAAGCGCTATGCTGTGATCTCGACCTGCGCTGGTGGCGGCCTAGGTGCCGCCATCCTGCTCGAACACCCAGACGCTCTCTGAGCCGCTGGGGCTCAGGCCGACTGAGCCAGCCCTGCCTCGACCAGCGGGGCTTCAACCAGCGGTATTTGGGCCAACACGCGCACCGGCACATACTTGTGATACGGCGTGCGTGTGAGCGGTTCGCAATGATCGCTGCTCGTAAGCCGGTTCAGCTCCGGCCCGACCGGCGCGCTGTCGCGATAGCGCATGCCGTAGCCGTGCGGCAGCGTCACCGTGCCACGACGCACCGCGTCATCATGCTCGATGACCACCGGAATGCGCCCGGTATCGGACTCGCAGACCGCCGCAGCGCCATCAGCCAGTGACAACTCCCCGGCATCCAGCGGATGCATGCGCATGGCACCGTGCGGATCGATCTTGCGCCAGGCCGGATCGCGGTAAATCTGATTGGCGTTATAGCTGCGTCGCTCACCGGCCATCAGCACAAACGGGAATTCACCACCGGGCGCAACAGAGGTCGCCAGCGCCTGCAACTCGGCCAGCATCTCCGGAATCGCGAGCTGGATGCGCTTGTCGGCATACGCCACCAAGGACCACACCTCGTCATACTCATGACGACTCATCACCACACCTTCGCGTTTGGCCAGAATGGCCTTAAACAAGGCCGGCCCCAGCTTCAGCTTGTGACCGCTATAGCCAGCTCGGCGCATCGCTTGCTCATGCTTTTTCGCATACTGGATCGCCAGCGGCAGCAGCAAGGCCGTCGCCGAGGCATCCACGGTTGCAGCACTCACACCAGCATCCGCCGTGCCACCAGCCAAAGTCGGCCCCAGCGTGCGATACAAAATGGATGGCGCAACCGCCTGCCAAGCCTTTTTCCGCGACAGCGCAGACCCCAGCGCCGTCATATAGCCCCAGTGCTCGCTGAACGCCGGCTCATGGCGAGCAATGCGCGACAGCACCGGGAACTGCCGTGGCATCGCCCCCATTTTCTCCAGCAGGCGCGTATAGATTTCCGGCTCCGGCAGTGACTCGCCGAGCGGCGCCAACAAGGGATGGCGCAAGTGAAACGCGTTCTCCGGGAACTCCAGATTGAAGCCAGTGGCCTCCCATTTCTCGAACTGCGATGCCGCCGGCAGCACATAGTGCGCCAGCCGCGCCGTCTCGGTCATGGCCACATCCACCACCACCAGCAACTCCAGCTGCGCAAAAGCACGCTCGTAGGCGGCGGTATCTGGGTAGCTCACCACCGGATTGGCGCTGTCTACAAACACCGCGCGAATGCGATCTTCGCCGGGCTGCAGGATTTCATCGGGCAGAATATTGGGTGGAAACAGGCCGGAAATCGGGAACATCTTGTGATATCGAGTGCGCGTGTACTTGCCCTTGCGCTCATCGGTGTCGCCGAGAATCGGCATGAGGAAGGTGTGCAGATTATTGCAACCGCGCCTGCCGAAATTGCCGGTGACCAAATACAGTAACTTCTCCAGATAGCCGTTCAAGGTCGTATGCAGCGTGTGCTGAATGCCCAAATCGATGCGAATGCAAGCACTGTCCGCCGTGGCAAAGCCACGCGCCACCTGCTCGATGTCGGCCAGCGGCACATCGCTGCGCTGCGCATACTCGGCCACCGGGATAGCCAGCAGGGCCTTCTCCACCGCTTCAAAGCCCGAGCAATGCTGCGCTAGGAAATTGCGGTCATGCAGCCCCTCGCGGATGATGATGGCGAGCATGGCGCTCATCAAAAACGCATCCGTGCCCGGCTTCAGCTGCAAATGAATATCCGCCACCTTGGCAGTTTCCGAGCGCCGTGGATCAATCACCACCATCGTGCGTGCCGGGTCTTTGCGAATCTCGCGCAGCGTATCGCGAGCGTTGGGAATACCGTGAGCCTGGAAGGGATTCGCGCCGATAAACAGCACATAGTCGGAATGCTCCACATCTTCCGTGGTATGGCAGGTTTGGTTGCCGAAGAAGCGGCCATTGAGCCAGAAGTCGCCGGTCTTCTCCTGCGCCAGCGCACTGTAAATGTAGCGACTTTTCATCACGCTACGGAGCTGCCCGCTGTAAGCACCGGCCAGATGGTTGCCCTGCCCGCCGCCGCCCACCGACGCGTAAGCATGACCGCCGTGCTGATCACGAATGGCAATGAGGCGCGCCGCGATGTCATCGAGCGCCGCATCCCAGCTCACGCGCTTGAAGCTGCCATCGGGCTGACGCTGCAGGGGAAACTGCAGGCGGTCATCATGCGTCTGATAATGAGTCAATCGCGCTGCCTTCTGGCAGATATACCCCTTGGATACCGGGTGATCGTCATCACCGCGAATTTTCTTGAACTGGCCGTCCTCGATATCTACGGTCAGACCACAGTTGCGCGAACACAAAATGCAGGCGGTTTTTTCAGTTCTCATCAGAGCCTCTCCCAGTGCAGCTGCTTGGCAATCGCCAAAAAGTAACGATCGTTATTGATAACGAACGCTATATCAGCGCTACACTATGTGTCAAGCCATCTGGATGGAGCAACCATGCGCCACACGCCCGAAGCCAAACCCGCCATCCAATCCGAAGCCAACGCCTCAGCCAAAGCCGCCGCCCGGCAAACCAGCCGCGAGCGCCTGATCTTGGCCGGTGGTGCCCTCGCCCGGCAGGCCGGCTTTGCCGCTACTGGCCTGGACGCATTGGCCGCTGCCGCCAACCTCACCTCCGGTGCTTTCTACGCACAATTCCGCTCCAAGGCTGAGTTGCTGGATGCCATTGTGGCGAACGACATGACCATGCTGCTAAACACCTTCGATGGCCATTCGCCGGCCAAGATGCGCAGGGCCATGGCGCGCTATGTGAGCCTGCAGCACGCCGAAACTCCGGCACTGGGCTGCCCGATTCCGGCCCTGGGAGCCGAAATTGCACGCGCAGACATCGGCACACGAGAGAACTTCGAAGCCCACATGCTGAAATTGCAGGCCTCTTTCGCCGAGCTGCTGGGCAATGACCAGCAAGCCTGGGTCATGCTCAGTCAGGCCATTGGCGCGCAAGTCATCGCCCGCGCCATGGCCAGCACGGAGGCACGCCAGAATTTGCTTGATGCGGTGCTGCAGGATGCGCTGGCGCAGATGCCGGCTGCCGAACCGAAGCCATCCTGAGCCACAACTTTTGTGGCCCGCAGGCTTGTTTGCCTCGCGAAAATGCGTACCATATGCCGCCTCAGGGCGATTAGCTCAGGGGGAGAGCACTACCTTCACACGGTAGGGGTCACTGGTTCGATCCCAGTATCGCCCACCATATCCTGAGAACCTCCAAGCCGCACGGCTTGGGGGTTTTGTCGTTTTTGGGGGATGATTTTTCTTTTCGGGCTCCGCAGCCAAAACTCATCCGGACCAATTCCGGACCTTATATTGACCAACATCAATCTCAAAAAAGTAAGGGTCAAAACAATTACGACCCCTACTCCTTAAATCACTGAATGATCCGGACCAAAAATCAAATAGGCCATTGATTACATTGGCTTTATGTGTGGAATCGAAGAATCAAACTCTAAAATATCCTGAACATTACAGCTAAACAGACGGCAGAGCTTATCCAGCGCCTCAACATCTAATCTTTGTACTTCATCGTTATACATCAGGGTCAACATTGTTCTCTTGATGCCAGTTTCGCGCATCACATCAGCAATGTTCATACGTCGCTCGCCCATAAGACGGCTTAGGTGGCATCGAATCATATCTAGGCTCAATAAATTCTAAACAGAATAGAATTTCTTCTTGCAAACTTAAATCTTTTCATGCTAGATTTAACTTGAAGTCGAATTTTGTGAATCAAACCACAATTTTTCTACTCCAAATCATCCACTATGGGGCATGACTATGCAAGAGCCAACACTGCTGACCACTGAAGAGCTGGCAGCCAAAATCCGCTACTCACAGCGCTATATTTTGCGCCATCTTGTAGATAACAAACTGCTTGAAGGTGTGCACTACACACGTCCATTTAATGGCCGAAAACTACTTTTCTTCTGGGAAAACATCCAAGCAGAACTGAACTTACCAACCCCCATCAGAATCCCTCTTGCATCGGGAGGTATTTGCCATGGGTAACATCCGAGCACAACCTAGCGGAAAGCTTTACTTTGATTTCCGCTATTTGGGTAAGCGGTGCCGTGAAATCACAGCGCTTCCTGACACGGCGATGAATCGGAAATTGCTGACTCAAACACTCAAAAAGATTGAGGCTGAAATCCTCACGGGTCAGTTTGATTACGCAAAGTACTTTCCCACAAGCACGTTTTTAAAAACCATCAAGCTTCAGGAAGTTAGGCTAAATCGCGGCGCTTACAGAGACAACATACCCTCTCTAAACCAGCACACAGATCGCTGGCTCGAGGAGCGTGAGATTGAGTGGCGCATCAACTATCGCACCACCATCATCAATCTACTTGAGAAGCATGTGCGTCCAGAGCTCGGAGAGCTGCCGTTAGATGCCATCACAAGAGATGTTCTCGTTAGCTTTCGCACTGGCAGAGCAAAGTACCGAACTCCAGGCGGGAACCAACTTTCCAATTGCACCATCAACCGACTCATGATGATCACTAAAGCCATCATCGAAGATGGTTGCATCCGCCACAATTTGGTCTCTCCTTTTGACCGTATCAAAAAGCTTAAAGAGGAGAAAACACATGTGGATCCATTCAGCTTAAATGATGTCACGGCGATGATTGCGGATGTACGGTCTGACTTCAGGGACTATCTAATCACGCGTGTTTTTACGGGCATGCGCTCGGCTGAGATCAACGGCCTTCGTTGGAAGTGCGTCGACTTTGACAGGCGGGAAATCCTGATCCGGGAGACCTTTACTCAAGGACGTTTTGAGTACACCAAAAACGATCCTTCGCAGCGTGAGATCAATATGTCTGTGCCGGTCTTTGAGGCGCTAAAGCGCCAATTTGATGTCACGGGGTATCGAGGTCGGGATGGCTTGGTGTTTTCTACTCGCATGGGAACACCTATCGACGCCAAAAACTTCACCAACCGCATCTGGAAGCCGATGCTTGAGGACTTAGGGATCGAGTATCGCCGCCCCTACAACACGCGTCATACCTGCGCGACGCTGTGGCTCGCTTCAGGAGAGTCTCCCGAATGGGTTGCTCGCCAACTAGGGCATGCAAATACACAGATGCTCTTTAGCGTTTATAGCCGCTATGTCCCCAACCTTACTCGTAACGATGGTTCCGCTTTTGAGCGACTACTCGCTAGTGCCGGTGCCACAGGAGAGACCGTATGAATATTGTCTATCTTAATGAAGCTCGGATGCGTCGCCATCTTGAGAAAGCTCAATCACTTGTCAGCCGAATTGCACAAGCGCTCCTGGATGGTTATGCCATTCAACCAGAGCTGCCTTTAGCTGAAACACTGGGCTATGACATGTCGATTTCGAACCTTGAAGCACTTGAGCTCTTCGTGAAGGATCAGCTTCAGTTGCTGGATGAGCAGCTCGCGCAATCGGTCTTTCAAGTCCTATGCGACAGGCTTCAACGACGCCTAACTCGAGTGCCAACGCATTTGCAGGGAGGCTTGCTATGAACCTCATCACCACGGCCTCTCTAACCGACCATGTTCAAGAAACGGTAACGCTTCAAGGTCGATGCTTACACGCTAGGCATCGACGCTCCCAACATGACCGTGCTTTTTACGAGCTCCATTTTGCAGATGATCATGGTAGTGCCGTCGTGCAGATCTGGTCGGGCAATATGCTGTACGACAAGTTTCGAGAGATTGATTGGGAGGAACTTCCTCCCATCGAGCTGGTGGGACGAGTCATTCAGCTAAACCATTGCCTTCGGGTCAAGGCAGAAGAGATTTCTGTCGTGTCAGGCAGTTACATCTGCAATGGTGCGCAATTGATTCCAACGCTCTGGGTGCCTCTCGCTGCAAGAGGGGCACATGCGTGGCTAGTGCAGTTTATTGACAAGATGCGCTCACCTAGCCTGCGGACATTCTTGACAAGCTTGCTGCTTGATTCCGCTATTGGCATACCGTTTATCCGCTCAAGAGCTAGTGTGAATAACCACCATAACTATCCTGGTGGGTTGCTAGTACACAGTGTTCAGATGGCGCGCATGATTGAAGCGATGGCATCTGTACTCGGCCTCACATATGAGGAACAGCTCATCGCGCAAGTAGGCGCCCTACTTCATGATCTCGGTAAGATCCAAACAGTCGGTCAAAAAAATCCTAGACCCTTGTCTCCCCGACTATTTCGACACGAGTCACAAACACTGATCCTTGTGGCCAAGCATCTCAACGAGCTGGAACAACACGCTCCACACGAATCCATGCTTCTCATGCACCTGCTTGGTCGACTGGCTTCATCGAAATCCAGTATGGATAGTCAGTTTATTGGGGAAGACCTCGTTCGGCATTCGGACTACTTATCGGCAGCTAATCATGCGCGTAAAGGTATGTGTGATGTGCTTAGAGAAATTTCATTCTGAGATTTCTCTAAGCACATCACACATACTCATTTGGCTTTGCATACATCAACCAATGATGTTGCTAGCGCCAATCCTTCAGCAAAAACCTCCTATAACTGACCATTTTCGACCCGAAGCGGACGGGTGGGACGCCAACGCCCTTACTGATGGTTGTCCGAATGACTCAGCGCTGGCATGCTTAAGCCGTGAAGATGTTGCGATATTTGTCGGCAAGGAGTGCTGTGTCAGGCTTTTCAAGCCTTTGAAACGGCTGAGTTCTCTCCTCTTCCTCCGATGTTATGCAGCAGTCAAAACTTATTACGCGGCAGTTATTGCTGCATAAACCAAGTTGGGCGTTAAAAGCATGAACCGCGAGCAAGCGCTGTTACTCTTCATTACCAAGGCTTCAGCCTTAGTCGAGCTGTTGGAATGCGGATGCGCATCCGGACAAGATCGTTCGCTGTTCTATGGCAACGGGGAGGTAGCACTCCGCAATGTCCACTCTTGGCTGTCGTCGGCGCAGCACGGCACTCTCCCCGGCAGCTACGGCAAGAGCGGCTTCGGTATCAGCAAGTCAGATCTCATGTTCGGTCAGGCAGAAGAGGCCATGTATGACCTTGAAAGCATTTATCTCAACCATCTGTCGTAGCGCCCAACAAGGCGCTCCACGCGACGGCTTCGCCGCGCGTGAGCATTGGCGTTATATGTCACTATGAGAGGGCATATGTGGGCTAAGGTAATTTTGCTTGTGCTTATGCCAGTTGTAGCAGTTGCCAATACGAATGAATGTGACAATGTGCTGAAAACGGATGATCTCATTGTATGTTTGGGCAGCTCATCGCAGCGTGCTCATCAGGCACTCAATCGCACATACAAAGATACTGTTGCGAGACTGACTAAGGAGCAGAAGGCACTGCTGGTAAAGTCACAACGAGCATGGCTTGTTGCGAAGAACAATTGGTGCGACCTTGAGGCATCGAGTGTTGCCGGCGGTCAGGCATATCAGCCAACGTATCTTGAGTGTGATATCCGGCTCACCCAGGTGCGTACGAAGGAAGTTGCAACGATAGGGAGATAGCGTTGTGCGACATATAACAATACGCTTAGCCTCGTTCGCTCCGCTCACTGGACGAGCAAAAGCTTATGCTTTTGCTCTCCGGCTAGCTTGATCGTTATATGCCCGCTGTGTCAGGCTAGTTGTCGTGTCATCTGATTCTTTTTCTGTGGAGACAGC
>JBBTCA010000003.1:0-1060282 GCA_038043385.1 Pseudomonadota bacterium | reverse complement strand
ACTCGGCCAGATAGGAGCCGTCTTGGCCGGTGATGCCGGTGATGAGTGCTTTTTTGGTCATGCTTACGAATCCGTATTCCCACAAACTTAAGGGCTATTTCTGTAGTAGCGTTGCCCAGCGCATACAAGCCTGAACAATTTGATGATGTACCGAAGCAAAAAACTCCGGCGTTTTTCGAAATGGGTCTAAAATATTAGCAGGATCCTGCCCCTGTGCGAGCAGAAAAATCTTCCCTCTGGCCTCTGGGCAGAGCTTGAATACAGCCTCACGGTGACCCGACTCCATCACCAAAATCACATCAGCCTCACGGCACATATCACGCGTGAGCTGACGCGCCTGATGCATTCTCAAGCTCACGCCATGCGCGTCCGCAACCTCACGCGTTACCGCATGTACATCGCTACCCACAACTGCAGCCAAACCAGCCGAAGTTACTTGCTTGTCTGGGCAGGCGGCCTGCAAAAGCTGCTCTGCCAAAGGGCTGCGACAAATGTTGCCGACACAAACCACTAAAACTCGTTGATGCATTTTTTAGCACTCATATTTTATGCTTGGCACAGAGAATGGCGGCCATCACAGCGCCTGCATGTCCTCAATCCTCAGCTGCACCGTCTCCATGCCCCGGAAAAAATTCAGATCCAGCCGATACGCCAGGCGCACGCGCTTGCAGCCGGCATTCGGCCACACCGCCCTGTCGATATTGAAGGCAATGCCGTCAAACATGCGATTCGAGTCCGGATGACTGAGGCTGAGCTTGAGATGCTTGTCTTTCAGCAAGCGCTGGTCAAGCAGCAGAAACTCACCCTCAAATAATGGCTCCGGGAAGGCCTGCCCCCACGGACCGCCGTCGCGCAGCAGGCGCGCCGTGGTTTCGGTGAAGTCAGCCGCCTGCAGTTCGCCATCCGTAAGCAACACCGCTTCCAGATCGGCCGGATCTATCCAATCTTGCAAGACCTCATCGAAGGCTTGCCGGAAAGCGGCAATATTCGCGCCCGGCAGGCTCAACCCCGCCGCCATGGCATGACCGCCAAATTTGGTGATGAGGCCGGGATGGCGCGTGGCCACGGCATCGAGCACATCGCGGATATGTACACCCGAAATAGATCTTGCTGAACCCTTCAGCTCCTCGGGCTGCTCGCCATAGGCGGGGGCTTGCGCGGGCGCAAAAGCGATGACCGGACGGTGATAACGCTCCTTGATGCGTCCCGCCAGAATGCCGATGACGCCCTGATGCCAGTGCCGGTCATAGAGCACGAGGCCGTGCGGGAGCGTGTCGGCGGTGAATTTGAGGGCATTGAGCGCAGCCATCGCCTCGTTCTGCATGCCGCCTTCGATGTCGCGCCGCTCCTGATTCAGCGCATCAAGCTCGCCGGCCATACGCAGCGCGGCGGTTGGCGAGTCGGTGAGCAGGCAGAGGATGCCTTCAGCCATGTCATCCAGCCGACCGGCAGCGTTCAGGCGAGGCGCCACGACAAAGCCTAGGTCGGTGGCCTGCAAGCGCGCCGGATCTCGTTCGGCGACCTTGAGCAGCGCCGTGATGCCAGGACAGCAGCGCCCGGCACGGATGCGCGCCAGCCCTTGCTGGACGAGCAGGCGGTTGTTGGCATCGAGCGCGACGACATCAGCGACGGTGCCGAGCGCGACCAGATCGAGATAATCGGCCATGTTCGGCTCGGCCAGACCCTGCTCGGCAAACCAGCTCGCCGCACGCAGACGCGTGCGCAAGGCTGACAGCACATAGAAGACGACGCCAACGCCGGCCAGATTCTTGCTCGGGAACTCGCAGCCCGGCTGGTTCGGATTGACGATGGCATCGGCCGGTGGAAGAGTCGCGCCGGGCAAGTGGTGGTCGGTGATGAGCACGCGCACACCCGCAGCCTGCGCTGCGGCGACGCCTTCGTGGCTGGCAATGCCGTTATCCACGGTAATGATGAGCTGCGGCTGCTTCTCGGCCAGCGCCAGCGCGACAATGCCCGGTGTGAGGCCGTAGCCGTAGGTGAAGCGATTGGGCACGAGGAAGTCGACATGCTTCGCGCCCAACGCCCGCAAGGCTCGTACAGACAGAGCTGTACTGGTCGCGCCATCGGCGTCAAAGTCGCCGATGATGAGCAAGCGCCATTGCTCCTGCAGAGCCCGCTGCAGCAGATCCAGCGCGGCATCCAGACCATGCAGGGCACTGGCTGGCTTGAGCGCCGCCAGCGTTTGTGCCAACTCATCGGCAGCGTGTACGCCGCGAGCGGCATAGAGCCTGGCGAGCAGCGGATGAACGCTGGGCAGCAGGGCTTCGGGCGACAGGTGTCGGCGCTTCCAGAGGCGCGGAGTCATGCCATTGTCTGCGCAGCGCAACCCTTGCCATCCCACGGATTGATTAGCCTGATGTTAGTGCCGCGAAAGTCACGCACATTGCGCGTTGCCAGCAGGTAGCCATGCCGATCGGCTAGAGCCGCAATGGCGCAATCCGGGAAGCTGATGACATTACCGGCGGCTCGTGCACGCGTCTGGATACGCGCGAAGGCCTCTGCAGCCAGCTCGTCGAAAGGCAACAGACGGCGCTGAAAGAGCATGATCAGCTGCCCGCCCAGTGACTCGCGCAACTGAAATTTGCGCTGACCATCGGGCAAAAGGTCAACCCCGGCATGCAATTCCGCCAAACTGATCGTGGTCAGGAACAGGCTCTCAGGAGCCTGAGCATCCAGCCATTGCACGACTTGCTCATCGGGCACCGATTTAAGGGGCTCAGATACCACATTGGTATCGAGGATGATCATTCGAAGCTCGCCGCATCAATTGGCCGGTGGTCACGCGTGATATCCAGCGTGACACCACCCGCTTCGCGGCCAATGGCCAAGAGCAGAGAACCCAACCCGGCGCTCGGTTTTACGGCCGCATCCAGAATGGAGCGAATCTCTGCCTCGGTGCTGCGGCCATGTTGCGCGGCGCGCAGGCGCAAGGCACGGTGCGTTTCGTCACTGAGATTACGAACAGTCAAAGCCGTCATGTCATCACCTGCATATTTTGATATCAGTGATATCACTATATTGTTTTGATGGCAACTTAGCTAGGCAGAAAAACAAAGGCCGCCCGCAGGCGGCCTTGAGCAGTCATGCGCGCGTCAAACGCCCATGGTCTGCAGGATGCTGTCACGAACCTGATCGAGCTTGGCATCAATGGTCTTGAGCACGGCGCTGGCACATTGACCAATCGCGGTGTCAGGGTCTTTCAAACCATTGCCGGTCAAGGTGCAGACAATCACCGAACCCTCAGGGATCTTGCCGCTCTTGATGTCGCGCAGTGCGCCACTGAGCGATGCCGCCGAAGCCGGCTCGCAGAAAATACCTTCCGACATGGCGAGCAGACGCTGCGTGTCGAGAATTTCCTGATCCGCCAGCTCATCGAACCAGCCGCCCGACTCCTTCATGACCGTATGTGCCTGAGCCCAGCTCTGCGGATTGCCGATACGAATGGCCGTCGCGACGGTTTCCGGATTCTTCACCGGCTCACCGCGCACAAACGGGGCGGAACCGGCGGCCTGGTAGCCCACCATCTTTGGGCGACCGGTCGTGATTGGCGCTTTCGGATAACGGCAGTCGCCATCGCAGAACGCGCAAGCGTCGGTGACTTTCTGGCCGATCGGCGTGGACGATTCGCAGTAGCCAATCCAATGTGCCGTGATGTTGCCGGCGTTACCAACAGGCAGGCAGTGATAGTCGGGCGCACGACCCAGCTCTTCGACAATTTCAAACGCCGCTGTTTTCTGACCTTGCAGGCGGAACGGATTGACCGAGTTCACGATGGTCACCGGCGCTTCGTTGGCCACTTGCTTGACCAGCTCCATGCCGTCGTCAAAATTGCCGCGAATCTGCAGCGTGATGGCACCGTACATCATGGCCTGAGCAAGCTTGCCCATGGCGATCTTGCCTTCCGGGATGAGCACGAAAGCCTTGATGCCAGCGCGCGCAGCATAGGCCGCCGCCGCCGCCGAGGTGTTGCCGGTGGAGGCGCAGATCACGGCCTTGGAGCCAGCCTCGACTGCCTTGGTCACGGCCATGGTCATGCCACGGTCCTTGAACGAACCCGTCGGGTTCAGACCTTCGTACTTGACATAGATCTCGACATTCTTGCCAATCAGCGCCGGAATGTTCTTCAGCTTCAGCAAGGGCGTGTTGCCCTCGCCCAGCGAAATCAGGCGGGTGTCGGCACTGACCGGCAGACGATCACGGTAACGGCTGATGAGGCCGGTGTAGCGGTTGCCGAGGGTGGTCATGCCAGAGTCTCCAAACGAATGCGGGTCACGGCACCGACGATATCGCTCAGTGCTTCCAGTTCGGCGATGGCGCGATTCATTTCGCGCTCCAGCACCGGGTTAGTGAGAATGATCACGGGCACCGCGCCTTCGGCCTGAACCGGCTTCTGCACGATGGCTTCGATGCTAATGCCACGGCTGCTGAGGATACGCGTGACATCGGCGAGCACGCCGGGCTTGTCTTCAGCTTGCAGACGCAGGTAGTACGAGGTCACCACAGCTTCCATGGCGAGAATCGGCGTGGCGGCAATGGCCTGCGGCATGAACGCGAGATGCGGCACATTCGGTGACGACTCGGCGGTGAGCGAACGCACCAAATCAACGATGTCGGCAACCACGGCCGATGCAGTCGGGCCAGCACCGGCACCGGCGCCGTAATACAGCGTGGGGCCGACCGGGTCGGACTGCACCAGGATGGCATTCTTCACGCCATGCACATTGGCGATCAGGCGCTCGGCCGGAATCAGCGTGGGGTGCACGCGCAGCTCGATGCCATCGGCCGTACGGCGCGCGATGCCGAGGTGCTTGATGCGATAGCCCAGCTCTTCGGCATAGGCCACATCATCGCGCGTGAGCTGGGTGATGCCTTCAACATAGGCTTTGTCGAACTGCAGCGGAATGCCGAACGCCAGCGAGGCCATGATGGTGAGCTTGTGCGCGGCGTCGATGCCTTCCACATCAAACGCCGGATCGGCTTCGGCATAGCCCAGCGCCTGCGCTTCGACCAGCACCTCGGCAAAGTCGCGGCCCTTGTCGCGCATTTCAGTCAGAATGAAGTTGCCCGTACCGTTGATGATGCCGGCCAGCCAGTCCACGCGGTTCGCCGCCAGACCTTCGCGCAGCACCTTGATGATGGGCACGCCGCCCGCCACCGCTGCCTCGAAGGCAACATAGACGCCCTTGGCCTCGGCGGCGGCAAAAATTTCGTTGCCATGCTCGGCCAGCAGCCACTTGTTGGCCGTGACCACATGCTTGCCGTTGGCAATCGCCTGCAGCACGATTTCGCGCGCAGTGGTGGTGCCACCAATGACTTCCACCACGATGTCCACGGCCGGATCATTGACCACAGCGAAGATGTCGTTGCTGACGGTGATGCCGGCCAGATCCAGACCCGGCTTATCGCGACGAATGCCAACATGCGACACACGAATCTCGCGACCGGTACGGCGCGACAGTTCTGCGGCATTGTTGCGCAGCAAATTCAAGGCGCCACCACCGACGGTACCAAGACCGACGATACCGACATTGACCGGTTTGTTGAGAGCGTTCACGACACCACCTAAAGAAGCCAGTGAGCCGGCAACAAGGCGTTGCCGGCCCGAAAATTCAAGGCGCGCATTATAACGGCCAACGCGCGTTTGTCGAACCGCGCGCTTAGTTCAGACCAAGGCGCTGGGCGGCTTGCTGAGCCGTGATGTAGCCGCCGAGCTGCCGGCCCTTGTCATCAAAGATAGCCGGCGTGCCGGTCACACCCATCTGCTGACCTAGCGCAAACTGTTGCGCGATCGGCGCTTTGCAGCCCTTGCGGCCGGCGGGGATGGACTGGCCCTGCTTGGCCATGGTCATAGCTTGCTCAGGATTGCTGGCACACCAGATATTGGCCAGCTCCGCACCTGTACCGGCATTGGCACCCACACGCGGCAAATCACGCGGATAGGCCAGATAGCGCACTTCGATGCCCATCTGATTCATCGCCGGCACTTCCTGATGCAGCTTGCGGCAATAGCCGCAGTGAGTATCGGTAAAAACCGTCAACACCGCCTTGGGCTTGCCATTGGCCGGAAACACCACCGCCTGGCGCTTGTCGATGCCCCGGATCAGGCCAACCCGCGCGCTGGCCTGCGCCTGCTCGGTCAGATTGATGACCTGCTTGCCCTTGATCTGCAGTAGCTCACCCTGAAGTACATATTCGCCATTTGCACTGGCATAGACCGTGGCACCCGGAATATTGACCTCATAAAAGCCCGGCAAGGCCGCTGGCTTGATGGATTTGATCACGGTGCCCGGCACCGCCTGCTGCAACTTGCTGCGGATAATCTCTTCCGGGCTGGCCCAGGCCAAGGTCGTGGAGAAGGCAGTGAGTGCAGCAAGCGCAGCGATTTTGAACAGACGCATCAGGCAGTCCTCAGACCCATGGAGCGCCAAGGCGCAATCACGGGTCAACGAATTCGTGGGGGCTAGAGCATACGAGAAAGCAGCGCCAGCGTCAGCCTCGCGGATGATGTTGTGCATGCAGTTCCTGCAGGCGCTGCCGGGCTACATGGGTATAGATCTGCGTGGTCGACAAGTCGCTGTGGCCCAGCAAGAGCTGAATGACACGCAGGTCAGCGCCATGATTAAGCAAATGGGTGGCAAAGGCATGACGCAAGGTATGCGGCGATACCGATGAGCTGATGCCGGCCATCAAGGCATACCGCTTGATCAGATGCCAGAAGTTTTCGCGCGTCATGGCCTCGCCGCGCTGAGTCAGGAACAGGGCCGGAACAGTTGCTTTAAGCAGCACCGGGCGGCCATCGTCAAGATAACGCTGCAGCCAGTCCGCTGCTGTTTCACCCAGCGGCACCAGGCGCTCCTTGCGGCCTTTGCCCATCACGCGCAGGAAGCCGCCTCGCAGATTCAGCGCCGCCAGCGGCAGGCCGGTCAGCTCGCTAACCCGCAGGCCGCAGGCGTAGAGCAGCTCCAGCATGGCTTTATCGCGCAGGCCCAGAGCCGTAGTCACATCCGGCGCAGCCAGCAGGGCATCCACATCTGCTTCCGACAAATCTTTCGGCAAGGGTCGGCCAATGCGTGGCGTATCGAGGCCGATGGTCGGATCCTGAACCGCCTGCCCTCGGGCCATCAGGCCGCGCCAGAGATGACGCAAAGCCGATTGCAGGCGCGCAATAGAGCGCGGACTCTTGGCCATCACCAGCGGACTGGCCAGATAGGCCGCCAAATCGTCGGCGGTCAGCTCCAGCAAGGCTCGCGGCGCAGCCCAGGCGGCCAGCGCAGCAGCATCGGTGAGATAGGCTTTGCGGGTATGCAGGCTCAGGCCCTCGGCGGCGAGCTGATGGCGAAAGCTGGTTAGCGCCTGCTCGGAGGCAGCGGGGATGTCAGGCAGGTTGGCAGCATCAGTCATGCCGTGAGTCTAGCGCATCGTTTAGCCGGCCGGCTGCGCGCATAAAAAAACCGCTCGCGGTTTGCACCGGAGCGGTTCTTTTGCTGGTTCAGGCGATCCGAGAACCGCCTGAGCGCATCCCTTATTTCGGGGCGCGCGGAGCCAGCTTTTCCTTGATACGCGCCGACTTGCCGGAACGATCGCGGAGGTAGTACAGCTTGGCGCGGCGAACATCACCACGACGCTTCACTTCGATGCTCGAAATCACCGGGGAATGGGTCTGGAACACGCGCTCCACGCCAATGCCGTTGGAAATCTTGCGAACAGTGAAAGCCGAGTTCAGGCCACGGTTCTTGATCGCGATAACCACGCCTTCGTAGGCCTGGAGACGCTCACGGTCGCCTTCCTTCACTTTCACTTGCACAATCACGGTGTCGCCTGGGGCGAAGGCCGGGATATTGGTTTTCAGCTGGGCATTTTCCACAGCTTGAACTAACGGGTGCTTACCACTCATGTTACTTCTCCGACTACCCCTATCCAGAGGCTAAACGCATGGACTAGGGTGCTACCAGATACCTGTCTGACCCGGCGGCTCATGGCCTGACACGGGCGGCATCCAACCTGGAACGCAGAGGCTAAGGCGCATGCGGTCCCCTCGAACTTCACTGATTCAGGCTTTATCGGCCTGATCCAGCAAGGTGCGTTCTTGCTTGCTCAGCGTGCGGCCCACGAGCAGGTCGGGGCGACGCGCACGCGTGCGCAATAAACTTTGCTGCAGCCGCCAACGCTTGATTGCCGCGTGGTCACCGCTGAGCAGCACGGCCGGTACGCTCTCGCCATCGTACACCTCAGGTCGGGTGTAGTGCGGGCAATCGAGCAGACCGTCCGTAAACGAATCTTCAATGGCGGATGCCTCGGTGTTCAGCACACCCGGCAGCAAACGCGCCATCGCATCGATCATGACCATGGCCGGCAATTCACCGCCGGACAGCACATAGTCGCCAATCGACCATTCAGCATCCACTTCACGCGCAATCAGGCGCTCGTCGATGCCTTCGTAACGGCCACAGAGCAGGATCAAGCCTTGCTCGCCGTGGCTTGCCACCAATTCCGTGACGCCGGCCTGATCGAGCTGCCGACCCTGCGGCGACAGATAAATCACCGGTGCCTGCACACCCAGCCGTGCTGCTTCGGCCCGCGCGGCGGCAATGGCACGCCGCAACGGCTCGATGAGCATGACCATGCCGGGGCCGCCACCGTAAGGGCGATCATCGACACGGCGATAGTTATCCTCGGTAAAGTCCCGAGGATTCCAGCTCGCCAGCGTGAGCTTGCCGGTGGCAACCGCTCGCGCCGTCACACCCGACTCGCTGATGGCCCGAAACATGTCCGGGAACAAAGTGATGAGGCCTACCCACATGGCACTGCCCTCGCCCACTCGATCAAGAATCAGCAGTCGGTTTAAAACTCAGGGTCCCAGTCGACCGTGATGCATTTGGCGGCGCGATCGACCTTGAGCACGACCTGGTCAACCCACGGCAGCAGACGCTCTTGCTCGTCGATGCTGCCTTCACACGCCTGCACCACGATGACATCGTTGGCGCCGGTTTCCATCATGTCTTCAACGCGACCGAGCAAGACACCCTGTTCGGTGACGACACGCATGCCGATCAGGTCCGACCAGAAGTATTCGTCAGCCGCCAGCGTCTGCAAGGCAGACTTCGGCACCCAGATCGTGGCACCGATCATCAGGTCAGCGGCGTTGCGGTCTTCACAACCGGCAAATTGGGCGACAAGCCCCTTGCCTTGGGCACGCTTATCGGCCAGTTCGACCTTGCTCAGCGTACCGGCACGATCCAGATACCAAGGACCGTACGCAAAAATATTGGCAATAGGCTCGGTGCGGGACATTACCCACACCCAGCCCTTGATGCCGTAGGCGGTGTGCACATGGCCGACCTGAATCAGGTCATCGCGCGAGGGCAGCGCCGCCTGAGTCATGTTCAAGCAGCCTTCTGGGCTTCCTTGACCAGCTGGGCAACGCGCTCGGATGTCTGAGCACCGTTGCTGATCCAGTAGGCCAGACGCTCCATGTTCAGACGCAGACGCTCTTCCTGACCACGGGCGACCGGGTTGAAGAAGCCAACGCGCTCGATGAAACGGCCATCACGGGCATTGCGGCTGTCGGTGACAACGATGGAGTAGAACGGACGCTTCTTGGCGCCGCCACGGGCGAGACGAATGGTGACCATGGGTCGTTTCCTTTATTTGAGTTTCTGTGGTCTTTCGGTCCGTGCAGGCGCCACAGAAATCGACCTGGCACGGAAGGTCGCGTATTGTACGCACTTCTCCGGCTCAAGACCACCCCACCCCGCATGCACTATCAAGCCCCTCGCCAGTCGCTGCTGCGCGGCCTCGCCCTGCTGACATTATCTGCCCTGCTGTTTTCGGCCATGGGCGTGCTGATTCGCCTCGCCTCGCATACGGTCAACAACGAAACCATCGTGTTCATGCGCAATGTGACTGGCTCGATGTTGCTGCTGCCGCTGCTTGCGGTGCATGGCACGGGCCTGTTGAAAACGACGGTGCCGTGGAAGCATGTCTGGCGCGCCGTAGTCGGGCTGGCTGCGATGTACGGCTTCTTTTACGCCATCGCGCATATTCCGCTGTCCAGCGCGATGGTCTTTACCTATTCATCGCCCGTGTTTATTCCGCTGGTGGCCTGGCTGTTTCTGAAAGAGACGATCACGCCACGCATGATGATCGCCGCCACGCTGGGCTTGGCTGGGGTACTGATGGTGTGCAAGCCGGAGCTGGTCGGCAACGGTTGGATATTGATCGTCGGCATCAGCTCGAGCTTGTTGGCATCCGTGGCATTTGTGACTGTGCGCTCGCTGTCGGCCACGGAGCCGACGACGCGCATCGTGCTGTTTTTCAGCCTGATTTCCGCTGCCATTTCGGCTATTCCCATGCTCTGGGCTTGGCACCCGCTGAGTGGCCACGAGCTCATGCTGGTGGTGGGCGCTGGCGTGCTGGCCACACTGAGCCAGCTCGCCATGTCCAAGGCATATGCGCTGGCACCCGCCGGCAAGATCGGGCCGGCGGCTTATATGGCCATCGTTTTTGCCGGCGTGTGGGCGTGGATATTGTGGGGCGAAGTGCCCGATCAGCTGGCGGTGATCGGCACCGTGGTGATTTTTATGGCGACGCTGTTGTGCCTGCCGCAACGGCATCCACAGCCAAGCCCGCCGTAGCACCAAAGTAGCGCTGAGTGACCGGGCAGCTGCCGGCAGGCAGCCAGTCGGGGACGGCGTAGTAATTGCCGCGCACCGGTATCAGCACCTGGCTCAGGTAGCGCTCGTAGCTGAACCCTTCTGCCAAAGCAAAGACATAGGCTTGGCCGCGATAGCTCACCGTCAGCAAGCGCGTGCGGGAAAACCACCGCGACACGGTGGCCAGCTCGCTCGGACGCTTCAGGTAAACCAGCACCGCCTGCCCATCGAGGGTGCGGAAATCGGTCCAGAAGTCGTCCTGCCGAGCGTATTTGGAGCCAGAGCCGATGACCATGACGGGCTGTTTGAGCTGGTATGACAGTACCGATGCCCAGGTGTAGCCCTGCGCCGCTAGCGGCAGACTCGCCGCCTGCTTAGGCGTCAGTCCGGCTTCAGCGACCAGCTGATGCCGGGTAGCCGAAAGGATGGCCGGGGCCTCGGTGGCGGCCAGCAGGTCTTTTGCCACTTTCGGCTTGCTTTGCCAAACACTGAGCGGCATCAGCAAGATCAGCAGAATAATGGTCACATGGGCGGCGCTGAGCCAGCCCATCCAGCGCAACCAGCGTTGCCACTGCGCAACGGGGGTCGTAAACAGAGCCATCAGCACCATGGGGTAGAACCACAGCACCCAATGCAGGCCAATGGTTTTCTTAAGGCTGACGATAAGAAAGCCGATCAGTGCCGTGAGCACAATAACGCGGGCTAGGCGCGCACTTTCAGCCAGCTCGGCAGGCTGCTGTTTTTGCGGCTGCTCTTTTTGCTGAAAAGCCGGCCAGCTACGCCACCAGGCCAGCGCCAGTGGCGGCAGCACCACATAGGCCATCATGCCGATATAGGTCAGCACATCCGACCACTGAATGCCGATTTCGCCACGGTTGCGGTTGACCAGATTGAACAGCAGATTGGACCAACAATGCGTGAGGTTCCAGTACAGGTTGAGCAGGCCAAAGGGAATGGCCACCAGAACCAGCGTCAGGCCGAGACGCCAGAGACGACGGTTCACGGCAAAGAAGTAGATCAGGTAAGCCAGACCGAGAAATACGGCAAAGTATTTCGACAGGAATGCCAGGCCCAGCGCTAAGCCCGCGAGCACGGCCCAGCCATATGACTTCGCGGAATGCCTCGTGCCGGTCGCAGATGCGGTAGGCGTCAAGGCCTGCATGGCAGCGAAGCAGGATAGCGCCGCGAACAACATGCAGCCGGTATCCGTCAGGGTGAAGACAAAAATCAGGCTGAGCGGACTGAATAGGAAGACTAGCGCCGCCAGCCGAGCCTTTTCGGCATCGAAACGATGCCATTGCGCATACAACCCAATCGCGATCAGCAGCTCAGTGGCAATGCCGGGCAGCCTGACCACCACAGGATGCTCGGAGATCTGCAGCATCAGCCAAGTCAGCCAGCCCGCCATGGGGGGGTGATCGTAGTAGCCGTAATCGAGATGACGACCCCAGAGCACAAAGTAGGCTTCGTCGCCGGTCATCGGCAACAAGGCGGCAACGATCAGCTTGACCAGCAGCGCCAGAATCAACGCTTGCGAGAGCGTCAATCGTGACAGCCAGCCGGTCGTGTTCATGCCTTGATCTCGGTGCTGTCGGGCGTGGGCAATGCCATCACCGAGATGACACCCAGCAGTACGGCAAACCACAGGGTAGCGAGGCGAATAATGACTGTGGCGGCAATGGCCTGCGGCAAGGGCATGCCTTGCAGAACCAGCAACCCAGTCATGGTCGCTTCTGTGCCACCGAGGCCGCCGGGCAGAAAGCTCAAGGCTCCGACCAGCATGGCGAAACCGTACACGAACAAGGCAAAGCTGAGCGAAATGTCGGCTTGCAGGCTATGCAGGATCAGATAGGCACCGACGCCCTCGCCCAGCCAGGCCAGCAGCGTGAGGCCCTGCACCTGCCATAACAGGCGACCACGCCAGAATGGCCGGCTGCTGGCTGCCACATCCGACAACCAGATCAGGCCGGGCGAATCATTGCGCCAATGGGCAAGCTGGCGCAGCAGCCGCTCCGGCCAACGCGTACGCAGCAGCAGCAAACCAACCATCAATGCACCCACCAGGAGCGCAAAATAGGCTGCACCCCCCGGCAAATGCGTAAAGCCGATAGCGGTCAGCGCCACGATCGCGACCAGATCAGCCAGGCGCTCGCTGAAAAACATCGCAGCAGAATGGTGGAACTGTACGCCGTAGGGTTTGAGAAAGAGGCTGCGAATCAGCTCGCCGGCCTTGCCCGGCGTGGTGGTCAGCGAGAAGCCGGCGAAATAGATGCGCAGGTTGGTCCAGCGCGAAATCGGGTGCTGATCGCGCAGCAAGTACAAATGCCAGCGCTCGGCACGCAAAAGATAGTTCATCAAGGACAGAGCCAGCGCTGCCAGCATGGGCATCACACCAATATGCTGAAAGGCTTGCCAAACTTCACGCCAGCCTGACCACAGGGCAAAACCCAGGTAGCCGAGGGCGCTGAGGCCGATAGACCACCAGAGCAAGCGCTGTTGCGTGTTCGACAGCGTCATCATGCCACCATGAAAAGTGTGGCCAGCAGCCACAGACTGCCGACCACCAGGATGTGGCGATCCTTCAGCAAATCACGCGACGGGTCGCCACCGCCGGTCTCCTGATGCAACAGAAACAGGTAGCGGAAGCAGGCATAGATCACAAAGGGGACGGTGAAGATCAAGTCGTCGCTGTCGTGAATGCGGCGTACATCCACATCCATGGTGTAGAGGCTGTAGCTGAGAATCATGCCGGTACAGGTGATGCCGATGAGCTTATCCAGCAGCTCGGGGCTGTAATCGCCCAGTACCTTGCGATGCTCGGCACCGTGACCACGCATTTCCATGAGCTCAGCGCGGCGCTTGATGAAGCCGAGGAACAGCGTGGCCCAAAGGCCGCAGAACAGCAGCCAGTTTGACGGTGGAATATCCACACCATCGGTGCCGGCGAGAATGCGCAGCATGAAACCGGCCGAGATACAGAAGATGTCGAGCAGCACAATCTGCTTCCAGCGCAGCGTATAGGCCACATTAAGCAGCAGATAGGCCAGCACATAGCCAGCCACCGGCGGATTCGCCGACCACGCCAGCAGCAAGGAGGCAGCCGCCAGCACTACGCCCAGCAGCCGGGCCTGCTGCTCGGTGACCGCGCCGGACGCAATCGGGCGCAGGCGCTTGGTCGGGTGCACGCGATCCTCGGCGACATCGTGCAGATCGTTGAGCACATAGACGGTACTCGACGCCAGGCAGAAGGCGACAAAGGCCAGCAAAACAGCCTGCACCAGCGACGGCTCGGTCCAGCCATGGCCGAATACCAGCCCCATGAACAGGAAACCGTTTTTCACCCACTGGTGAGGACGCATGAGTTTCAACATGGGCATCGCTTCCTTTTTTATTCTTATTCAGCGCCAGGGTTTAAAGTGCGGCTGTTCGGCCAGTGCCAGCATCTCGGTATCGCCACTGCTGTCGCCATAGGCAGCGATGATGCGTGGCTGATCAAAGTGCGCGTGCAAACGCCGCGCCTTTTCCGGGCCATAGCAATTCGGCGTGGCCAGCTCGCCGGTATAGCGGCCTTTGGCATCGACGGCCAGCTCGGTGGCCAGCACCACATCAAAACCGGCATCGCGCGCCCAGGGCTTGAGATAGAGCGCCAGCGTAGCACTGACCAGCGCACAGACATGGCCTTGCTTGAGGTGTCCGTGCAGTTTGGCAATGCCTTGCGGACGCAGCGTGGCCGGAATTTTTTCACGGGCAAAGCGTTCGGCCAAGGCTTCAATGTCATTGACGCGACGACCGCGCAGATAGACCTGCAGCACGCGAATCTTGGCTGATTCGTTGTCTTGCAGACGCAGCACATAGCGCAGCAGGGTCGGCAGACACTTCAGGAATGACCAAACAAAGCTCGGCCACGGGGTCACGAAGGCCAGAAAGCGGAAAAACGACTCGCCGTGGGTCAGCGTGCCATCAAAATCAAACGCTGCCACCACGGGATGCTTGACCAACACCGTCATAGCTTGAGCCTCTTGAAAACGACCTCGGGCACATGGCGAATGATGAGCAAAATCAGGCGCCAGAAGCCCGGCACATAGATTTCGTCGCGGCCTTTGTCGCAGGCGGCAACGATCTGCTGGCCGACCCAAAACGGATCGGCGACCAGGAACAGACCGGGCAAGCCGAAGGTCATGCGGGTATCAACAAAACCGGGCTTGACGGTAAGCACGCTCACGCCGGACGCAAACAGACGGTTGCGCAAGCCGGCGAGATAAATCGCGAAACCGCCCTTGGCCGCACCATAGAGATAGTTGCTCTGGCGGCCACGATCGCCGGCCACCGAGCTGATGCCAACAATAAAGCCATGCTTGCGCTGCTCGCAGACATCGGCGAAGGCATTGATCAGCGCCACCGGGCCGGTGAAATTGCGTTGGATAACCTGCAAGGCCGGCATGCCGTGGCGCATGGTTTCGTTATCGGGCATCCAGCCGGCGGCGCAAAGCAGGCCGTCGATCTGGCCGTAGGTTTCTTGCAGATCGGCCAGCCAGGCTTCGCGCGGCGTAGTCTCGTCGAGATCAAGCGCAACGACTTGCGCGGCGGTGTTGAAGCGCACGCGGATATCCTGCGCCAGGCGTGCCAGCTCAGCGTCATCGCGACCGGCAAGCAGCACGCGCTGGCCCTGCGCGGCCCAGGCGAAGGCGCAGCCACGCGCCATCGCCGAGGTGGCGCCAACAATCAGAATCTGGGTCATCAGCACATCTCCAAACGACGGCCCAGTGCCGACACGAACAAACCTTCAGGGTCGAGCTGGCTACGCAATTCGCGCCAAGCATCGAGTTGCGGGTACATGCGCGGCAGCGACGACGCTGCCAGACGCGCATCCTTGGCGAGATAGACGCGGCCGCCGTGATCGAGCACGACGGCATCCAGCGTATCGAGCAGGGCCAGCGTGTCGTGGCGCATGGGCAGGTCCAGCGCCAGCGTGTAGCCGGGCATGGGGAAAGACAGCAGGCCCGAACCGGCCGCGCCGAAGCGCTTGAGCACCGCCAGGAAACTGGCATTGCCAGACAGGCTAAGGCGCGTCAGTACTGCTTCCAGACCTTTGGCGGCCGTCTCGGGCGGTAGCACGAACTGGTACTGCACGAAGCCTTTTTTGCCGTAGAGGCGATTCCAGTTCTGGATGCCGTCTAGCGGGTAGAAAAACGGAGCCATATCGCAGCGGAAGGTCTGCTGCTTGCGGCCTTCCCAGCGGTAATAGAAGGCATTGAAGGCCTTCACGCTGTAGCGATTCAGCGCCACACCGGGCAGGTCAAACGGCATTTTCCGTTTGGCCGGCTTGGGCCCGGCAGACAAGGCTCCCTCGGCGTGATGGCCGCGCATGAACACCGAGCGGCCGAGACTTTTGCCGGACGCCAGGCAGTCGATCCAGGCCACCGTGTATTCGTCATCCAGCTCGGCCGACTCCATGAGCGCGAACGCTGCCGCCAGATTCGCTGCCGGGCGATGCTGCACCTGCATGTCGGACGAGGGAATGCGCTTCAGCTGCAGCGTGACCTCGCCGATGAGGCCGGTCATGCCCATGCCGCCGACCGTCGCCCAGAATATCGGGGCGTTTTCAGTGGGCGAGCAGCGCAAGGCACCCTGGGCGGTGAATAGCTCGATTTCGCGCACAAAGGCGCTGAAACTGCCCACATGGTGATGGTTCTTGCCATGCACATCGGCGGCGACCGCACCACCGAGGGTGACGAAGCGCGTGCCCGGCGTGACCGGCAGGAACCAGCCCTGCGCCATCACCACTTGCAGAATTTCGTCGAGGCTGACACCGGCTTCGGCGGTGAGCAGGCCGCTGGCGGCATCGAAGGCGAGGAAACGATTGAGGCGCGTCATCAGCACGGTGGTGCCAGAGGCGCTGATGGCGGCGTCGCCATAGGCCCGGCCGTGGCCACGCGCCAACGCGGCACCTTGTGCCAACTGGGCGAGCTCGACATAACGATCAGGGCGCGCTACTTGCGCCGCCACTTGCGGGTATCGACCCCAGCCTGCCAGGGTCTGTTTTACGGTATTTGCTGTCATGTATTAGCGCTTCTTGAAGCCGGGGGGCAACATGCCGCCCAGTCCGCCGGGAAAGCCCGGCCCACCCAATCCTGGCAAGCCACCCTTTGTGCCCATGGAGCCTGCTCCCTGCGCACCACCGGAGCCGCCGGGCATCCCCGGCATGCCGTCCATCATGCCGGGGGGCAGTTTACCCGCCAGACCCTTCATCATTTTCATCATGCCACTGGGATTGGCGAATTTTTTCATCATCTTGGCCATTTGCTCGTGTTGCTTGAGCACACGGTTCACATCTTGAATTTGCGTACCGGAACCGTTGGCGATGCGGCGCTTGCGCGAGCCGTTAATCAGATCCGGCTTGCTGCGCTCGGCCAGCGTCATGGACTGGATGATGGCCTCCATGCGCTTCATCTGCTTCTCTGGCGCGCCGCCGGCCATGGCCTGCTGCACCGCTGCGGCGTTCATGCCCGGCAGTTTGTCCATGAGGCCGGCCATGCCGCCGAGATTACGCATCTGCTGGAACTGTTCGAGCATGTCTTGCAGGTCGAAGCCCTTGCCCTTCTGCAGCTTCTTGGCCAGCTTCTCGGCTTTTTCCTTGTCGATCTTGCGCTCGACTTCCTCGACCAAGGACAGCACATCGCCCATGCCGAGGATGCGCTGAGCGATACGATCCGGGTGGAACAACTCCAGCGCATCGGTCTTTTCGCCGACGCCGATGAATTTGATGGGCTTGCCGGTGATGGCACGCACCGACAGCGCGGCACCGCCACGGGCATCGCCGTCGGCCTTGGCGAGCACTACACCGGTCAGCGGCAGTGCGTCGTTGAACGCCTTGGCGGTGTTGGCGGCGTCCTGGCCGGTCATGGCATCGACCACGAACAGCGTTTCGATCGGGTTGATGGCCGCATGCAGGCGCCGGATCTCGTCCATCATTTCTTCGTCGATGGCGAGGCGGCCGGCGGTGTCGATGATGACGACATCGGCAAACTTGAGCTTGCCCTCGGCAATCGCCGCGCGGGCAATCGCCACCGGGTCCTGGCTGAGGTCAGACGGGAAGAACGACACGCCGATGTCGTGCGCCAGCGTTTCCAGCTGCTTGATGGCGGCCGGGCGGTAGATGTCTGCCGATGCCACCAGTACGGACTTCTTCTGACCCTTGAGGTAGCGCGCGAGCTTAGCCACAGTGGTGGTCTTGCCCGCACCCTGCAGACCGGCCATGAGAATGACGGCCGGCGGCAGCGTGGACAGGTTCAGGCCTTCGTTGGCCTCGCCCAGCGTGCGCACCAGCTCGTCGTGGACGATCTTGACGAAAGCTTGGCCCGGCTGAAGCTGCGTGAGCACTTCCTGGCCCAGCGCCGAAACCTTGATGCGCTCGATGAAATCCTTCACCACCGGCAGTGCGACATCGGCTTCCAGCAGCGCCATGCGCACTTCGCGCAGGGTGTCTTTGATATTGTCTTCGTTCAGTCGGGCGCTGCCGCTGATGGCGCGCAGGCTGCCACTGAGGCGTTCGGTGAGATTGTCGAACATGAGATCGGGAGTTCCGCCAACGCCGGTCCAGCCGGCAACATGCGGGTGATTATAGACAGGCTCGTTGCCTAGCGCACGGCCGCGCGCTTGTGCCAAACTGTTGTTTCTTCAGTTCACCCGACGACCCGCTGTCATGGATGTGTTACCCGCCAGCCTGGCTTTGCTTGCCACCCTGCTCTATCTCGCGGCCAGCGCCTATGTTGCGCGCGCCGTCGGCCGCCAGATCACACCGGAACGCGGGCCGCTGATCGGCCTGCTCAGCGCCGCCCTGCTGCTGCACGGCATCGTCATGCATGAGGTGCTGATACAACCTGGCGGGCTCCACTTTGGCTTGGCTACGATTGCCGTGCTGCATGGCTGGCTGCTGGCGTTGCTGGCACTGCTGGTCAATGTTTATCGCCCGGTGCAGGGCATTTACCTGATTGCGATGCCGCTGGCGGCGCTGGAGCTGGGTCTGGGCGTGCTCGGGCATGAGGCCGGCACGCGCGCTGCGCCGCTGACCGCCGCCATGCAAGGGCATATTTTGCTGTCGCTGCTGGCCTACAGCGTGCTCAGCATTGCCGCGTTGCAGGCGCTGCTGGTGTTTGCTCAGGATCGCGCGCTGCGGCGGCATCGGCGCGGCTTGCTGATGGCGCTGCCGTCGCTGCAGACCATGGAGAACATGCTGTTCGAACTGCTCAGCATCGGCATGGTGCTGCTGACGCTAGCCATCGGCACCGGCTTTCTGGAGCTGGACAATCTCTTTGCCCAGCATGTGGCGCACAAGACCGTGCTCTCGCTGATGGCCTGGGCCGTGTTTGCCGGGCTGCTGGCCGGTCGTCGCTGGCGCGGTTGGCGTGGACGCACGGCGGTGAAATTTACCCTGGCCGGCTTCGGCCTGCTGCTGATCGGCTTCGTCGGCTCGCAGGCAGTGATCGAGCTTCTGCTGCAGCCCGGCGCAGGCTGAGCCATGTTCAGCCTGATCAGCCTCTTTGTTGCGCTGTTGCTGGCCCTGTGGCTGCTGCAGCGCAACCCGCGCTGGTTATCGCACCTGTTTTCTCGCGTGATGCTGCGGCTGAACCGGCGGCCGGCGATTCGCGTATGGCTGGTGCGGCTGATCGGCCAGATGCTGCTGCCCGACCTGCATCGGCGACTGCTGCTGGGTCTGCTGGAGCTGGATCGCTGCACGGTGAATGACATCATGATTCCGCGCCAAGCCGTGTCTGGCATTGATCTGGACGATGATTTAGAGACTATCCTGCAAACCTTGCGTAGCACGCAGCACACGCGTTTGCCGGTGTATCGCGGGGATTTGAATCACACCGCCGGCATTCTGCATGTGCGTAATGCCACGCGCTTTTTGGGCCGTAGTGGCTTTAATAAGGCGGATATTTTGCAGTACTGCCGGGCACCGTATTTCCTGCCGGAGCGTACGCCGCTGCCGGCGCAGCTGCTGGAGTTTCAGAAGCTGAAGCGGCGACTGGGGCTGGTGGTGGACGAATATGGCGATGTGCAGGGCATCGTGACGCTGGAGTCGATTCTGGAGGAGCTGGTCGGGGAATTCACGACGCGGGCAGCGGATCGGCATCCGGATATTACGCCGCAGAAGGATGGCAGTTGTTTGATTGATGGGACGGCAAGTTTGCGGACTATTAATCGGACGCTGGGGTGGGCGCTGCCTACTGAGGGGCCACGGACATTGAACGGACTTTTGCTGGAGCAGCTGGAGACGATTCCGGAGGCGCCGGTGGGACTGCGGGTTGGCGGGTATCAGCTTGAGGTGCTGCAGTTGCGCGGGCATTTGATTAAGTCGGCGCGGGTGCTGAAGATAGGCTGAGACGGAGGGCGTGGCGTGACACTGGAAAACACGCAACCTGCCCCGCTCTAAATTAGCTGCGCCTGTGGCTGTGACCTGAGGTAGTAAAACACGCCGTGAACCCCTCCATGGGGGCTCTCACTCGCCATCCATGGCGAGTGAAGGTTTTACCACCTCAGGTCACAACCACCGACAGCTTCTCTCGATCAGACCTGCACTTGGATCTTTGCAATTACGCTGCGGGCGGCGGCTCGCGCCGTGTCGATGTCGGAGCCTTTGGCGAGCGCTACGCCCAGGCGGCGTTGGCCGGCTACTTCGGGTTTGCCGAAGAGTTTGAGGTCGGTGTCCGGCGCGGAGAGCGCTTCGGCTAGGTTGCCGTAGGTCATGTCGCGGGAGTGGCCTTCTACTAGCAGTACGCAGGAGGCGGTGGGGCCTTGTTGGCGGATGGCGGGAATCGGTAGGCCGAGGATGGCGCGGGCGTGCAGGGCAAATTCGGAGAGATTCTGCGACATCAGGGTGACGAGCCCGGTGTCGTGGGGGCGCGGGGAGACTTCGCTGAACCAGACCTGGTCGCCTTTGACGAAGAGTTCGACGCCGAAAAGGCCGTGGCCGCCCAGTGCAGCAGTCACTTTCTCGGCAATATCCTGCGCGCCAGCCAGCGCCTTCGCGGACATCGGTTGCGGTTGCCAGGATTCGCGGTAGTCGCCGGCAATTTGCAGGTGGCCGATGGGGTCGCAGAAGGAGGTGGCGGTGCCGCCCTGCCCGTCGGTGTGGCGGATGGTGAGCAAGGTGATTTCGTAGTCGAAATCAATGAAGCCTTCAACGATGACGCGGCCGGCGCCGGCGCGGCCACCTTCCTGGGCGTAGTCCCAAGCATGCTGGATGTCCGCCGCCGTGCGTACCACGCTCTGGCCTTTGCCCGATGACGACATGATCGGCTTGACCACGCAGGGCATGCCGATCTGTGCGATGCCGGTGCTGAAGGCTGCAAAGGTATCGGCAAAGATGAAAGGTGAGGTCGCGAGGCCGAGTGTTTCGGCGGCGAGACGGCGGATGCCTTCGCGATTCATCGTGAGCTGGGCGGCTCGGGCGGTGGGAATCACGCGCCAGCCTTCCGATTCGAGCTTGACCAGCTCGTCGGTGGCGATGGCTTCGATTTCGGGCACGATCAGCGCCGGTTTTTCCAGCTCGATGACACGACGCAGCGCTGCGCCATCCAGCATGGAAATGACATGGCTGCGATCGGCGACCTGCATGCCCGGCGCATTCTCGTAGCGATCCACGGCGATGACTTCGCAGCCCAGTCGCTTCAGCTCGATGATGACTTCACGGCCCAGTTCGCCGGAGCCCAGCAGCATGACGCGGGTGGCGGTCGGCGAGAACGGCGTGCCCAGAATCGGCTGCGTCATTATTGCTGCTCCTGAAGCTCGCGCTGGAAGCGCTTGGCATTTTCCACATAGTGCTGGGCGCTGAGCAGCAGCATCTGGCGCTGGGCTTCGTCGAGCTGGCGCACGACCTTGCCCGGCGAACCCACCACCAGCGAATAGTCGGGGATTTCCTTGCCTTCGCCAATCAGCGCCTGAGCGCCGATGATACAGCCCTTGCCGATCTTGGCGCCGTTGAGAATCACCGCCTGGATGCCGATCAGCGAACCCTCGCCCACCGTGCAGCCGTGCAGCATGGCCTGATGCCCGATGGTGACATTGGCACCGATGGTGAGCGGGAAGCCGTAGTCGGTGTGCAGCACCGCGCCATCCTGCACATTGCTGTTTTCGCCGATGGTGATGAGATCGCAGTCGCCGCGCACGACGGCGTTGAACCAGACGCTGGCGTTCTCTTCCAGCACCACGGAGCCGATGACAGTAGCGTTGTCGGCCACCCAATGCGCGCCCTTGGCTTCGACGCGGCGATCGCCTAATTGATACTTCATGTACGCATCCTCAGAATTATTTATTAGGAACCATGATGCCCGGCAAGATAGGCGGCCACGGGTAGTCGATGGCATGGTCAAAACCCTGACGCATGAATTCGACCAGCATGTAGGCGGTCAGGCCCCAGATGATGTAGCCGTCGTAACGGAAGCACGGCACCACCAGATCGATGCCGCGAAAGTTGATGCGATGGTCGCGCTCGGGCTTCTGCTCGAAGAAGAAACGCAGCGGTACGCGAAATAGGCTTTCGACCTCATCCGGGCTGCCGACCAGCACAGGCTCATCCCGCACCAGACCGACCACCGGCAAGACTTTGATGCCGCTTTTGGCGCGAGCCGGCTTCAGCGCGCCGATGATCTCCACGCAGGCGCGCGGCAAGGCCACCTCCTCTTCGCTTTCGCGCAGGGCGGTCTCGGTCAGTGAGGCATCGCTGGTATCGCGCTTACCGCCGGGGAAGGCGACCTCGCCGGCGTGCGACTTCATGTGCGTCGGCCGTCGCGTCAGCAGCACTTCGGGCTCGCCGCTACCGGTGAAAATGGCAATGAGAACGGCCGCATCGGCACCGTCCAGCGGGACGGGATGCGCGGCGAGGTTCTGTCTGAGGGTGGTGATCTGTGAATGCTCGGTCATGACGCGATGATACACAGAGCGCCATGTATACTGCACGGCATCAGTCTGGAGCCTGCCCATGAATTTTTGCAGTCACTGTGGTCACGCCGTGGAACATCGCATACCGGATGGCGATAGCCGCGAACGCGCCGTCTGCCCAAGTTGCCAGACCGTGCACTATCAGAATCCGAAGATCATTGCCGGCTGCCTGCCGATCTGGGGCGATCAGGTGCTGCTCTGCCGCCGCGCCATCGAGCCGCGTTACGGCTACTGGACGCTGCCCGCCGGCTTCATGGAAAACGGCGAGACCGTGGCCGAGGGCGGTGCCCGCGAGACCTTTGAAGAGGCCGAGGCCAATGTTACCGACCTCAAGCTCTATACCATCTTCAACATTCCGTATATCAGCCAGGTCTACATGCTGCATCGCGGCCTGCTCGTTGGCGGCCAGTACGGTGTGGGCAGCGAGTCACTGGAGTGCCGGTTGTTCAACGAGGGTGAAGTCCCGTGGGATGAGCTGGCTTTTCCGTCGGTGAAAAAGACGCTGCAGCATTATTTCCGTGATCGCCTCACCGGCGAGTTTCCGATCCATATCGAAGATCTGACCTGGACGCCGTCCGGCCGGAAATAGCTGCAGCGCTTTTACTTACTGAGCTGTTACCGGGCTGGCAGTGGCCGATGGCTGCAGCGGATACAGCGTCTGAGACACATGATCATCAAGCTTCCACATAGCCCCTGTGGCTGGATCCACAATCAACATCCCGACCAAACCGCCGAAGATAATATTGCCCCAATACCAACCATTGATACTGCTATCGAGCATGGTAGTGGTGCTGGTGTGCCCTTCTTTGCTCAAGTCAATCTGATAGGTCTGACCTTGAAAGAAACCGGCATCTGAACTCAGACTAACCGTTTGTGGTGTACGGCCGCTGTGAACTTTTCGGCCGCCTTTATCTTTGATCAAGAAGTCGGCTCCTTCTGGAACACTGTTCACAGCCACATTGTATTGCGACTTGCTGACGATACTGGCGCAACCCGACAAGGCTGCAACCGAACACACAGCCAGCATCAATGCTGTTTTTCTCATATTCTGATTCCTTTGATATTTGAGAGACCTGCACCCGATCATCCCGATCTGAATGGTGCAGGCGGTAGAATTCTAACCACTAGCAAAAAAATAAACATTCCCAGATTCATCTTTTAATGCACCACTCCGTGGTTTATGGGAAAGCATCATCTTCAGTATCTTTGACCAATCGGTCGAACTGACCAAACAATCCGTCAGACGAGTCAATTCAGCGAACAAGTTCTTGTGCATGATCCACCAGGTTCGCGGAACACATACCGCATCCACACTCTGGAGACATCAACATGAATGCCAACCAAATCCAGGGCCTGGGGTTGAACTACCTCAACCGCTTTGCCCAATCCGACTGGCCGGATCGCCTGAAAATTCGCAAGCCCATCGAGAAGCTGCTCTATACCGGCAGTAAGACCGGCTTCCAGCTGCTCGGCGCCGCCACGCGCACCTTCAAGCCCGCCAGCGGTGCCGGCAAGCAGCGTCTGCCCGCCGCCGCCAAGGGTCTGTTCGACATCAGCCTGAGCGATGAGCAGCAGATGATGCGCGACACCCTGCAACGATTCGCCAAGGATGTGCTGCGTCCGGCCGCGCACAACGCCGATCATCACGCCAAGTTCCCGGATGGCTTGCTGGCGCAGGCTCAGGAGCTGGGCCTGAATTTCTATGCGGTGCCGGAAGCGATGGGCGGTATGGCCGCCGAGCAGTCGGTGGTGACCAATGTGCTGGCCGCTGAAGATCTGGGCTACGGCGATTTCACGCTGGCTGCCGCCATCCTCACGCCGATGAGCATCGCCAACGCGCTGACGCGCTGGGGCACGGCCGGTCAGCAGGAAAAATACCTGCCGGCCTTCGCGGAAGAAAATCCGCCGGTGGCTACCTTTGCGATTCAGGAGGCCACACCGGGCTTCAATCCGACCCAGCTCGACACCACGGCCAAGCGCAGCGGCAGCGGCTATGTGCTGAATGGCGAGAAGACACTGGTGCTGCTCGGCCAGCATGCCGAATTGTTCCTCGTGGCCGCTCAGCTCGATGGCCAGCCGGCGGTGTTCATTGTTGAAGGCACGGAAGGTGTGTCGTTCCTGGAAGATCCGGCGATGGGCCTCAAGGCCGGCGAAACCGTGAAGCTGCGTCTGGACAATGTGCCGGCCGAAAAGCTCGGCGAGGCCGATTTCGACTATCAAGCCTTCCTCGACCTCGGCGCGCTGACCTGGTGTGCGTTGGCCGTCGGCACCTGCCAGGCCGTGCTCGACTATGTTGCCCAATACGCCAACGAGCGCATCGCGTTCGGCGAGCCGATTTCGCATCGCCAGAGCGTGGCGTTCATGATCGCCGACATGGCCATCGAGACCGATGCCATGCGCATTCTGGTCTGGAATGCGGCCTCGCTGGCGGAAGCCGGCCGACCGTTCCACCGCGAGGCTTATCTGGCCCGCCTGCTCTGCGCCGAAAAGTCCATGAAGATCGGTAACGATGGAGTCCAGGTCGTTGGCGGCCATGGCTTCACCAAGGAACATCCGGTCGAACGCTGGTACCGCGACCTGCGCGCCACCGCCGTCATGCATTCCGGCCTGCACGCCTGATCGCCCACCGAATTCGAGGATACAAACATGAATCTTGAAAACCCGAAGAAATTCAAACTGCTGGTTGATCAGGCTCACGAAGTCGCAGCCAACTTCTTCCGCCCCATCTCGCGCAAGTACGACAAGGCCGAGCACGCCTACCCGAAAGAGCTGGACATGCTGGCGTCGCTGCTGGATGGCATGAACGAGGGCAGCGACTCGGCCACCGGCGCCGCCACTGCCGGCAAGCGCGGTGCCGTGCGCGAGGAAGGCATCCGCAACGGTTCCAACATGTCCACGGCACTGGGTGTCATCGAGCTTTGCTATGGCGACACCGGCCTGCTGCTGACCATGCCGCGCCAGGGTCTGGGCAACTCGGCCATCGCCGCCGTCGCCAATGACGAGCAGCTGGAGCGTTTCGCCGGCAAGTGGGCCGCGATGGCCATCACCGAGCCGGGCACTGGCTCCGACTCAGCCAACATCCGCACCACGGCGGTAAAGGATGGCGACGATTACATCATCAACGGTGAAAAGATCTATGTGACCTGCGGCGAGCGCGCTGACTGCGTTGTGGTCTGGGCCACGCTGGACAAGAATCTGGGCCGCGCGGCGATCAAGTCGTTTGTGGTGGAACGCGGCACGCCGGGCATGGAAGTCGCGCGTCTGGAGCACAAGCTCGGCATCAAGGCGTCCGATACTGCAGCGCTCAACTTCACGGACTGCCGCGTGCCGGCAGCCAACCTGCTGGGCAATCCGGAGATCGATGTCGCCAAGGGTTTTGCCGGCGTCATGGAGACTTTCGACAATACCCGTCCGCTGGTGGCGGCCATGGCTGTTGGTTGCGCGAAGGCATCTCTGGAGCGCATCAAGGAGCTGTTCAAGGATCAGCTCGATGCTAACTACGCGACGCCCATGCTCAACACCACAAACATCGCGGCCACCATCTACCGTATGGAAGCCGAGTGGGAGGCTTGCCGCCTGCTCACGCTGAAAGCCTGCTGGATGGCGGATAACAAGCGCCCTAATTCGAAGGAAGCGTCTATTGCCAAGGCCAAGGCCGGCCGTATTGGCAGCGAGATTACGCTGAAGTGCGTGGAGCTGGCGGCGTCGCTGGGCTATGGCGAAGATGAACTGCTGGAGAAGTGGGCACGCGACTCGAAGATCCTCGATATCTTTGAGGGGACGCAGCAGATTCAGCAGTTGATTATTGCTCGGCGCGTGTTGGGCAAGAGCTCTGCTGAACTTAAGTAGTTAGCTCTGCCATGCCAACGGGGGCGATAGTGGATTCGGGCTACGGATGCCCGCCTCCACTATCGCCCCCGTTGGCATGACGGCTCAGCTTCCGAGATCAGGAGGAGTGCCAGAGTCAGGAGGGCTCTCGATTCGGGAGGTTGCGGTAGCAGGGTGCGCTGGGGGCTTGAGGCGTCTCTTAGGCGCTGAGCAGCACCATGCCGGCTGATTTGGCGGCGGCGATATCGAAGGTGACGGTCTTTTGGCAGCCTTGGTTTGCGGCTATGCGTTCGATGAGACAGTCGGAGAAGTCAGCAGTGCCGGCCTTGAAGATGCGCAAGGCTTTCAGAACCAGATCGGTGCTGTCTAGCCGGATTTCCTTGAGTTGAGCCAGCTGCTCCAGCACTTGTGCGACTTGGTGACGGTTTAGCCGGTACGCAGAAAACAGCACCCAGACCATTTCGACCAGAACGATCAGGGGGATAAAGCCCGGTTCGTCTGCCGTTAGTGATTCGATGAGCGCGGTGGCTTGCCGGGCCTGAACGGGGTCATCCTGCATGATGTAGCGCAGGATGACATTGGTGTCGAGACCGATCATGACGCCACCTGCCCCTGCAACCGAATGGCTTCATTCATTTCTTCGATGGAAACGATACGGCTGGCCGGGCCGAACATGCCCTTGAGCGAGGTCACCGAGTGCGTGGCCGCAACAAACTCAAAGCGGCCAGGCTCGATTTCGACGAACTCGACGCGATCCCCCGCTTCAACACGCAAGATCTGCCGTACCTCGGCGGGAATGGTGATTTGGCCTTTGCTGGTGATGGTAGCAACCGGCATGATGAAATACTCCATGAAGTCTCCTTACTTCAGTGTAAGGCAATATTGGCGGCGTCGCCAGCTTTGCCTTTCAAGTTCCATTAAACGCGGGATCGCGTGTCTATAGTCATAGTTCAGCTTTGGTAAAAGCGCTACCGGCAGGCAGTAATTTCCTAACATTTGAGCACCCCAAAATTTGAGCACTATGTTATTAAAGTTCAAATTCACGACAGATCACGCGCATTCCATGACCTCAGCAGCAGACATCCCCGCCAAGTATCGCGAACGCCTGCGCGCCGGCCAGTGGTTTCAGGGCCTGACACCGCTGTTGCAGGAGCTGCTGCTGGCGCATATGACGCTGCGCCAGCTCGCGGCCGGGCAGCGCCTGTTCGCGCGTGGCGACGCGGCTGACGGGCTTTACTGCGTGGCCGATGGCGCCATCAAGCTCACCGGCAGCGCGCGCGATGGCAAGGAGGCGATTCTGGCGATCATCGAGCCGCCGAGCTGGTTTGGCGAGATCGCCGCTTTCGATGAGCTGACCCGCACGCACGATGCCTGGGCCGATGAGCCAACCACGCTGCTGCACATTCCAGCAGCCACTTTGCAGCACCTGCTGAGCGAGCATCCGCTGCTCTGGCACGCGCTTGGTGTGCTGCTTAGCCACAAGATCCGCCTCGCCTTTCTGGCGCTGGAGGAGCTGTCGCTGCAACCGCCGGCAAGCCGTCTGGCGCGACGACTGCTGATGATGGCGCGTGGTTATGGCGAGCTGGAGGGTGTCAGCAAACGCGAAATCCGTGTGCCGCAGGAGCAGCTCGGGCAGATGCTGGCCTTGTCGCGACAGACCGTGAATCAGCTGCTGCGCCAGCTGGAACACAGCGGTGTGGTGCGTCTGGGGCGCGGCGGCATCGAAATTCTTGATCTGCCACAGCTGGAGACACTGGCTGATCTCTGAAACAGCGTACTGAAAAGCGCTCTGATGCCCGCCTGATTGCGCCTTGTGTCGGCCAGCCGACGCTCGCAACGGCGCTCGTACGCAATACTGCTGTCACCCCGAACATTGGAGACAGCCATGAAAACCATCGCTCAGCATCTGGCGCAATACGCCAGCTATCACCGCAACATGCGCAATGTCATCACCCACATTGTCGGCATTCCCATCATTGTGGTGTCGGTCGCCGCCCTGCTCGCCCGGCTCACGCTGGAGGTGAACGGCATCACGCTCTCGGCCGCCATGCTCATGGCTGCGGCCAGCATCCTGTTCTATCTGCGTCTGGACATCGGCCTCGGGCTGATCATGGCCGTGCTCATGAGCGGCAGCGTGATCATCGGCACGGAAGTCGCCGCACTGCCGATGATGCAATGGCTCGTGATCAGCGTCGGCAGTTTCGTGGTGGGCTGGATCATCCAGTTCATCGGGCACTACTTCGAGGGTCGCAAGCCGGCCTTTGTGGATGACCTCAGTGGTCTGGCCATTGGCCCGCTGTTTGTCACCGTGGAAGTGCTGTTCATGCTCGGCCTGCGTCGCGATCTGCGCGAAGCCATGCAGCAGCGCGTCAACGCTTAAGCCGGCAACTCTTAAGCCGTAGTCGCGCGCTCTTCCTGCTTGCGCTTGCGATACTCGATCGGCGTCTCGTTGGTCCAGCGCTTGAACGCACGATAGAAAGTGCTGGGCTCGGCAAAGCCGGTGAGGTAGACGATCTGCTCGATGCTCTCGTCCGTGCGCGCCAGCAGGCGCCGGGCGAGACGCGAGCGATAGTCCGCGAGCACATGATTGAAGCTGGTGCCGGCCTCTTCCAGCTCGGTGCGCAGCCGTCGCGCCGGCATGCCGATGCGCTGCGCCACCGCCTCCAGCGTGGTATTACCCGACTCCAGCGATTCACCGATGGCGCGCTTCACGGCACCCACCAGATCCAGTCGTGCCAGCTCGGCGAGCTTCTCGTTGGCCATCTTTTCATGCAGGCGCAGCAAGCTGGGCTCAGCATGCCAGACTTGGTGCTGCAGCACGGCCGGATTGAAATAGATGCGATTTTCGCGACAACCCAGCGTCACCGGGCAGCCATAAACCCGCAGATACTCTTCCGCCGGCGCGCCTTCCACATGCGTGAAATGCACCGAAAACGGCTTGAAATGGCCATCGGTGAGCGAGCCGAAAAAGCGGATCACACCCATCACCAGTGCTTCGGCGAAGTGGCGCATTTCGGTGGCATCGGCAATATCGGCGAGATAGCACTGCTCACCATCCAGCACCAGCCGCGAGGTGATGGCGTCGCTGAGCAGGCGCTGATACGCCAGCGCGCGGTGCAGCCCCTCGCCAAAAGTCGGGCTCGACGAAATCAGATATTCCAGCACCTGGCCGCGATACACCGGCAGGTTTTCGCCCAAATGCAGGCCGATGTGCGGATCACCGGAGATGTCTTCCAGCGCTTTCCAGAAGCGCGCCTGACCGGCAAAGGGCGTGCGTTCCGGCGACTCCACATCCAGCCAAGCCGGCGATACGCGCGCCTGCAGCAGAATGGCATCCACAGGCAAACCGGCCTTGAGCATGGCCTGATACGCGAGTCGGAGGAGAATGGGCGCGTCGGTGCGCTCGGCCATACGAGGAGTGTCCTTGAGCTGCCGGAATAAGGGTGACTGACAGTTGGCCCTTTTTACCGTGAAAGCCGTCATTTGGGCAACCTGAAAGCGGGTATTCGCCGACATTCACGACCGTTAATCGGTATTCAGCAGCACTGTCAGATCAAATGCGGGGGTTTCGTAGGGATGCGCCATTTTTAGCGCCGTCACCACTGCGGCCAGCGCCGCCCGAGGCAGCACTGTTTCCACACGATATTCGGCGACTTGTTCCAGCGAGCCGACCATGCCGATGAAGGGCTGCGCGCCGGGCAAGGCCCGAAACTGGCCTTCGCCCAGCACCTGCCAGGAACAACGATCATAGTCACCGACCCGCCCGGCCCCGGCTGCAAAGATCGCGTCCTTGACCGCATCGAGGTGGCTGGCCGGCACATAGACCGTGAGCTTGAGCAGATCGCTCATGGCAGCTCCGCGCTTAGCCGACAAACTGGCGGGCGTTGCGGAACATGCGCGCCCACGGGCCGTCTTCCAGCCACTCGTCCGGTCGCCAGCTGTGCTGGATGGCGCGGAACACGCGCTCCGGGTGCGGCATCATGATGGTGGCGCGGCCATCGGCCGAGGTCACGCCAGCGATGCCGAACGGAGAGCCGTTGGGGTTGAGCGGGTACTGCTGCGTGCGCTGGCCTTGGCCATCGACCCAGCCGAGCGCGACCAAGCCGCTGCCAGCCAGTGCCTGCAAATTCTCGGCGCTGTCATGCGCGCGACCTTCACCATGCGCGACGGCAATCGGCATGTGCGAACCGGCCATGCCGGCGAGGAAGATCGACGGCGATGCCGGCACTTCCACCAGCGCCGTGCGCGCCTCGAAGACTTCGCTGCGGTTGCGTACAAAGCGCGGCCACAGATCGGCTCCCGGAATCAGCTCTTTCAGCTGCGACAACATCTGGCAACCGTTGCAGATGCCCAGCGAGAAGCTGTCTGGCCGCGCAAAGAAGGTCGCGAACTGGTCGCGCACGCGCTCGTTGAAGAGCACGGTCTTGGCCCAGCCGCCGCCGGCACCAAGCACATCGCCGTAAGAGAAGCCACCGCAGGCCACAAGGCCGGCAAAGTTGGCGAGATCGACGCGACCGGCGATCAGGTCGCTCATGTGCACATCAATCGCGGTGAAGCCGGCGAGGTCAAAGGCAGCGGCCATTTCGACATGACCGTTCACGCCCTGTTCGCGCAGGATGGCCACGCGCGGACGCACGCCGCTGGCAATAAACGGTGCGGCGATGTTGTGATTGAGGTCGTAGCTGAGCTTGACGCTCAGACCGGCCTGCTCTGGAGCCGCCGGTTGTGCCAGTGCAGCAAACTCTTCCTGTGCGCAATCGGCGTTGTCGCGCAGCGCCTGAATGCGATAGCTGGTCTCGGCCCACATCTGCTGAGCGTCGGCGCGAGCCAGCGTGAGCAGCTCGGCACCAGCTTTCACGAAATGCAGCCTGTCATCGCCACTGAGCGTGCCGATGGCATGGACATGACCCGCCAGCGAGGTGCCAGCAAACGCGGCTTGCACGGCACCGGCATCGCTGCTGCGCACCTGCACCACAGCGCCCAGCTCTTCGCTGAACAGCGCCGCTAGGGTGTCATCCCCTAAACGCGTCAGGTCCGCGCGGATGCCGCTGCGGCCGGCGAAGGCCATCTCCGCCAGCGTCGCAAACAAGCCGCCATCGCCACGGTCGTGATAGGCCAGCAGCTTACCGGCCGTGTTGAGCGCCTGGATGCCGTCAAAGAAATCCTGCAGCAGCGCCGGGCTGTCCACATCCGCTGGCACAGCACCGGTCTGGCCATAAACCTGCGCCAGCGCCGAAGCACCAAGCCGGTTCTGGCCGCGACCGAGGTCGATCAGCAGCAGCGTGGTCGCGCCCTTATCGGTGCGCAGCTGCGGCGTCAGCGTGTGGCGAACATTGCTCACCGGCGCAAAACCGGTGACCACCAGCGACATCGGCGAGGTCACCGCCTTCTTCTCGCTGCCATCTTCCCAGACCGTACGCATAGACATCGAGTCTTTGCCGACCGGAATGGTCAAGTTCAGCGCCGGGCACAGCTCCATGCCGACCGCGTACACGGCATCAAACAGATCTTCATCCTGCTTGCCGGCACCAGCAGCCGCCATCCAGTTTGCGGACAACTTGATGTCCGATAGCTTATTGATGCGCGCCGCCGCGATGTTGGTGATGGTCTCGCCCACAGCCAGACGGGCCGACGCCGCCGCATTGAGGATGGCCACCGGCGTGCGCTCGCCCATCGCCATCGCCTCGCCGGCCTCGGTCTTGAAGCCGGTCGCGGTCACGGCAACATCGGCCACCGGCACCTGCCAGGGGCCGACCATCTGCTCACGGGCCACGAGGCCGGTCACCGAACGGTCGCCGATGGTGATGAGGAATTGCTTGGACGCCACCGCTGGCAGGCGCAGCACGCGCTCGGCGGCATCGACCAAAGTGATGCCTTCGGCATTGAAAGCCGGCTGCGCCAGCGCCTTGCGCTCGAAGCTGCGCTGCATCTTCGGCGTCTTGCCGAGCAGCACCTGCATCGGCATATCCACCGGATTGTTGCCGAACTGCGGGTCAGCCACGGTCAGGTGGCGTACTTGCGTAGCTTCGCCGAGCACGGCAAACAGCGCCCGCTCACGCTCGCAGATGGACTGGAACAGCGCCAGGCTGTCCGGCTCGATGGCCAGCACATAGCGCTCCTGCGCCTCGTTGCACCAGATTTCCACCGGCGCCATGCCCGACTCCAGGCTGGGGATGGCACGCAGATTCAGCGTCGCGCCCAGCTCGTGATCGTTGACCAGCTCCGGCATCGCGTTCGACAAACCACCCGCGCCCACATCGTGAATCGCCACGATGGGGTTGTTCGCGCCCATGCTCCAGCAGGTGTCGATGACTTCCTGCGCACGACGCTCCATCTCCGGGTTGTCGCGCTGCACCGAGGCGAAGTCGAGATTTTCGGCGCTGGCACCGCTGGCCATCGACGACGCCGCACTGCCACCGAGGCCGATCAGCAGCGCTGGGCCACCGAGCACAATCAGCAGATTGCCGGGCTGGATCGCGTTCTTCTGCACATGATCTTCGCGGATGTTGCCGTAGCCGCCGGCGATCATGATGGGCTTGTGATAGCCCGCCACTTCCGCACCACTGACGCCGTTCACGGTCATCTCAAAGCTGCGGAAATAGCCGCACAGCGCCGGACGGCCGAATTCGTTGTTGAACGCCGCGCCACCGAGCGGGCCATCAATCATGATGTCCAGCGCGGTGACGATGCGGCCGGGCTTGCCATAGGGCTTTTCCCAGGGCTGCGCGAAACCGGGGATGTTCAGGTTGGACACGGTGAAGCCGGTGAGGCCGGCCTTGGGCTTGCCGCCACGACCGGTCGCGCCTTCGTCGCGGATCTCGCCGCCGGAGCCGGTGGATGCGCCCGCAAACGGCGAAATCGCCGTCGGGTGGTTGTGCGTCTCCACCTTCATCAGAATGTGCACCGGCTCCGGGCTGAAGCCGTAGGTGGTGTCGCCGCCGACACGGTAGAAGCGCTCGGCATCATGACCGACGATCACCGCCGCGTTGTCCTTGTAGGCCGACAAAATGTCAGTGCTGTAATTCTCGTAAGTGTTCTTGATCATGCCGAACAGCGATTTCGGTGCCGGCTTGCCATCGATGGTCCACGAAGCGTTGAAAATCTTGTGACGGCAATGCTCGGAGTTGGCCTGCGCGAACATCATCAGCTCGATGTCATTCGGGTTGCGACCGAGCTGCGTGAAGTTATCGACCAGATAATCGATTTCGTCCGGGCTGAGCGCGAAGCCCTGCTCACGATTGGCGTTGACCAGCGCTTCGCGGCCACCGCCGAGAATATCGACCGATGCCAGCGTACGCGGCGCTTCATGCGTAAATAGCACGGATGCGGCCTCGGCAGAGTCGAGCACCACTTCCGTCATGCGATCGTGCAGCTGCGCGGTCAGCGCCAGCCACTCGGCAGCATCTAACCCTTCAGCGCCAGCCAGCCAGTAGGCCGTGGCGCGCTCGATGCGCCGTACATCCGCCAGCCCGGTGTTGCGGGCAATGTCGGTCGCCTTCGATGACCATGGCGAAATCGTGCCCGGCCGTGGCACCACTACGGCTATACGACCTTCGTCCGCCCCGGCTTCGGAGAGCGCATCGCCGTAGGTCAGCAGCGCCTGCAACTGCGCGGGAGCCTCGCTCAGATCAGTCTCCACCAGATGCAACCAGCGCGCGCTGAGCGCCGTCAACATCGGGAATTCGGCTTGCAGGTCTTGCAACAGGCGGTTTTGGCGGAAAGCAGACAGCGCGGGCGCGCCAGACAAAATCAGCATGGATGGTCTCGCGGAGCATCGGGGGAATAAAAGTTGGCGGTATTGTAGCGAAAAACGAGCAGCCTCGGGCAGCGACTTGGCGGTCTTGCCGCGCGAAAGCATCTACGAAAGCATATGTGAGCCCGACCCCATAATTGTCAGACAATCCAGCACTTCTCGTCTGCCCAGTCTGGACACCCCAGTGGCAACTGACTAAAGTTCGTCCTAACGGCACCGTCATGGGTGCGCCAGAGCAAGGTCAGCGATGACTAGCGCCAAAAGCAAGAAACGCCTGAAGCCGCATCGCAAGTTGATGCAACAGCTGCAACGCCTGAACTCACGCCACCTGCGCGTGACGCTTGGGCTTTCGCTGGCTGCCGGCACCATGGCCTTGCAACCGACGCTCAATAGCCTGCAACAAGTGCGCAACTCCGGCGAACTTCACCTCGTTGGCGTCAGCAGCGCCACCACTTTCTTCCAGCGCGACGGCCATACGCACGGCCTGCAGTTCGAACTGGCGCAGCAATTTGCCAACGAGCTGGGCGTGAAACTGGTGGTTGATCCGGTGGACGACTCCCAGCAAGTGCTAAAGACCGTGCGCCGCAATCAAGCTCAGCTCGCGCTCACCGAACTCGCCGCTCACGATCAGCGCCTCAGCCGTCTGCGCGTCAGCGCACCGCTGGTGGAATTGCAGCAGCAGCTGATTCAGCGCACCGACCGGGCACAGCCGACTGATGTGGACGATCTGCGCCAGAGCACGATTGCGGTCATCGCCGGCAGCCGTGAAGCCAAGCATTTGCATACCGCCTTGGCCGATGTAGATGGCGTGCGCCTAGTCGAATTCAAGGAAGGCGACTCGCTGGACCTGCTGACCCTGCTGGATCAGGGCAAAATCGACTATGTCGGCATGACCGATCAGGAATTTGATGCCTATCGCCCGCTGTTCCCGAATCTGCGCGATGGCCTGTCGTTTGAACGCAGCGATGCCGTCGCCTGGGTCTTTCTGAAGTCGGCAGACGAAAGCCTGTACCAGGCCGCGCAAAACTTCCTGGCCCGCAAACAAGCCGACGGCACACTGGAACGCCTCGCCGCCTTTTATGGCTCCGGTGATGCCTTCAACCGTTACGGCGCACAGAGCTTCCAGAAAGATATTGCCAACCGTCTGCCGCGCTATCAGAAAGACTTTGAGAAGCAGAGCAGCCAACAAGGGCTGGATTGGCGCCTGCTCGCGGCCATCTCGTACCAAGAGTCACACTGGGACGCCAATGCGATATCCCCAACGGGCGTTCAAGGCCTGATGATGCTGACTCAGGGCACCGCCAAGCTGATGGGCGTGAAGAATCGCACACACCCGCGTGACAGCATTCAAGGCGGCACCGCCTACTTCAAGCAAATTCTCGACAAGCTGCCCGCCAGCGTCCAAGAGCCGGACCGCACTTGGATGGCCTTGGCCGCCTACAACATGGGCCCCGGCCACATGATTGATGCCCGCAAGCTGACCCGTCGCCTCAAGGGCGATGCCAACAGCTGGCTGGATGTGTCACGAAATTTGCGTCAGCTGGCGCTGAATAATCGTGCCAGCGGCAAGCCTGCGCCCGATGTGCCACAAGCCCTGCATTATGTGCAGCAAGTGCGTCGCTACTACGATGCGATTGCGTTGAATCATGATGCCGATCGCGACCAGCAACGCGTGGCCCAGCTCGATTACGACATTACTCAGCCCGGCAGACTGGCTCAGTAAGCCTTACTCCCCCGAGCCTTATTCGCCGAGATAAGCCGCCCGCACACGCGGATCTGCTGCCAGCTCGGCTGCCGGCCCCGACAAAGTGATCTCGCCCGACTCCATGACATAGGCGCGATTGGCAATCTCTAGGGCCTGTTTTGCATTCTGCTCGACCAACAACACCGCCGTGCCATCCGCCACGATCTGACCAATGATCCTGAAAATCTGCTCGATCAGAATCGGGGCCAGCCCCATGGAAGGCTCATCCAGCAACAGCAATCGTGGCCGGCTCATGAGCGCCCGGGCAATCGCCACCATTTGCTGCTCACCGCCAGACAGCGTGCCGGCGAGCTGAGCACGGCGCTCCTGCAAGCGCGGAAACATGTCCAGCATGCGCGCCAGATCAGCCTGGATGCCGGCACGATCATTGCGACTGTAGGCACCCATCTGCAGGTTTTCCAGCACAGTCAGGCGAGGAAAGATACCTCGGCCTTCCGGCACCAGCGCCAAGCCCCGGCCCACGCGGGCATGCGCCGGCAGCTGCAGCAGATCCTCACCGGCATAGCGCAGCGAACCACGAACCGGCTTCAGCAGACCGCCCAGCGCACCCAGCGTCGAGCTTTTGCCGGCGCCATTGGCACCGATCAGCGACACCAGCTCGCCCTCGCCCACCGTCAGGCTGATGCCGCGCACGGCTTTAATGCCGCCGTAATGAATAGTCAGATCACTGACTTCAAGCAGGCTCATCAGGCAGCTCCTCCGAGATAGGCCGCAATCACGCGCGGGTCATTGCGCACCTGCTCCGGCTGGCCTTCGGCAATGAGCTGGCCGAAATCGAGCACCGCCACACGGTCGCACAAACCCATGATCAGCTTCACATCATGCTCAATCAGCAAGACCGTGATGCCATCCGCGCGAATACGCTCCAGCAGCAGCTTGAGCTGTGCCGTCTCGGTCGGGTTCATGCCAGCCGCCGGCTCGTCGAGCGCGAGCAGACGCGGCTCCGTGGCCAGCGCCCGAGCAATCTCCAGGCGGCGCTGATCACCATACGACAACTCGTGCGCAAGGCTATTGGCAACGCGACGCGGCAGGCCGACATAGTCCAGCAAAGCCAGCGCCCGTTGCCGGATTTCAACTTCTTCAGCCTGCGCCGCACGCGTATTGAGGATGGCTGACCAGATGCCGGTTCGCGTACGGGCATGACGGCCAACCATGATGTTTTCCAGCGCGGTCATGAAGTCGAACAAGCGAATATTTTGGAAAGTACGCGCAATACCGCGCTGCACAATACTACTGGCCTTCAGGCGCAGGCTCATGGCTTCGCCGGCAAACCGGCGCTCGCCGGCATCGGCCTGATACAGCCCGGTGATGACATTGAACAGCGTGGTCTTGCCGGCGCCATTGGGGCCGATCAAGCCATAGATCGAGCCTTCGGGAATGCTCAAACTAACGCCATCCAGCGCTTTCACGCCGCCAAAGCGCTTGCTGATATTGCGCAAGGCCAACAACTCGACGGCATCAGTCATGATGCAGCTCCTGCGCCCGACGCCGCGATGGCCAGAGCCCGGCCGGGCGGAACAGCATGATCAGGATCATCGCCAGCCCGAACAACAGCATGCGCAAATTCTCGGGATCGACCACCATACGGCCGAACAGCTCGCGCTGCAGCGGATTGATGACCTCACGCAGCAGTTCCGGCGTCAGCGTCAGCAGCACCGCGCCCAGAATCACGCCGGCGATGTTGCCCATGCCGCCGAGCACGACCATGCAGAGAATCATCACCGACTCCATCAGCGTGAAGCTTTCCGGGCTCACAAAGCCCTGGAAAGACGCAAACAGACCACCGCCGATACCGCCAAAACTGGCCCCCATGGCAAACGCCAGCAACTTCATGTTGCGCGTGTTGATGCCCATGGCGCTGGCCGCGATTTCATCTTCACGAATCGCCACCCAGGCACGACCGATACGGGAGTTCTCTAGGCGACGGCAAATCACCACCACCACAAACACCAGCGCCAGCAGCAAATAGAAGTAGAGCTGCGCCGAGCCTAGCGACATACCGCCGAGCTGCAGCGAGCCCCCCAGCGAAAAGCCGCCGATGCTGACCGGATCGATACCGCTGATACCTTGCGGGCCGTTGGTGATGTTGACCGGGCGATCCAGATTGTTCATGAACAGGCGCACAATCTCGCCGAAACCGAGCGTGACAATCGCCAGATAGTCGCCGCGCAAGCGCAGCGTCGGCGCGCCCAGCAAAGCGCCAGCCAGACCGGCAGCCAAGGCACCCAGCGGCAGAATCAGCCACGGCGACCAGTGCAAATCGAAATGCGGCGAAGCCAGCAGCGCAAACAGATACGCGCCCACGGCATAGAACGCGATATACCCGAGATCAAGCAGGCCGGCATAGCCCACAACAATGTTGAGGCCCAGCGCCAGCACGGCATAAAGCAGACAGAAATCGAGAATGCGCACCCAGTACGGGCCGAGCGTGGCACCGACCCAGAGCGGCGCTGTCAGCAAGAGCGTGAGCAGGATGATCTTGCCAGCGCGGGTCTCCGCCAGCCGCAATAGCGACGCCATCATGGCCTGTCCGCCAGTCGTTCGCCGAGCAGGCCGGAGGGCCGGAAGACCAGCACCAGAATCAGCACCAGAAACGCGAAGACATCCTGATACTGGCTGCCCAGAAAGCCGCCAGTGACATCACCGATGTAACCGGCACCCAGGCTCTCGATCAGCCCCAGCAGCAGGCCGCCCACAACCGCCCCAGCAAGGTTGCCGATACCGCCCAGCACCGCCGCCGAGAACGCCTTGAGGCCGAGCATGAAGCCCATATAGGCATGCGCCTGACCGTAATTGGCCGTGACCATGACGCCGGCAACCGCCGCCAGCACGGAGCCGATGACAAAGGTGCTGGCGATAACGCGATCCACCGACACGCCCATGAGACGCGCCACCGACGGGGCCTGCGCCGTGGCTCGCATGGCGCGACCAAGACGGGTGTGATGCACCAGCAGCAGCAGGCCGACCATGAGCACGCCGGACAGCCCGACGATCACGCCCTGCACCGGCAGAAAGGTCACTGAACCTAGGTGAATCGGCTCATGCGGCAGAATATCCGGGAAGGGGATGTACTGACGCCCCCAGATCATCATGGCCACATTCTGCAGCACGATGGACACGCCAATGGCGGTAATCAGTGGCGCTAAGCGCGGCGCATTGCGCAAGGGCCGGTAAGCCAGACGCTCAATGCCAGCACCGAGCAAGGCGCAGACCGGCACCGCCATCAGCAGGCTGCCGGCAATCAGCACAAACGGCGAGATATCCATGTTCAGGCCGAGCAACCAGCCCAAGCAGGAAATGGTGACCATGGCACCAATCATCACCACCTCGCCATGAGCGAAATTGATCAGACCGAGAATGCCGTAGACCAGGGTGTACCCCAGCGCAATCAGGGCGTAGATGCTACCCAGAATCAGTCCGTTGACCAGCTGTTGCGACAGGATATCCATTGACTCAGTTCGACTCGACTGTCTTCAGGACCTGCCACTCACCCTTCACCGCCTTGTAGACGGTGATCGAGCCCTGCTTGAGGTCGCCCTTGTCATCAAACTGGATATGCGAGGTGATGCCTTCGTAGTCGGTCTTCTTCAGCTCGGCAATGACCTTGGCCGGCTCGGTGCTGCCGGCCCGTTGCATGGCTCGCGCCAGCACCTGCATGGCGTCATAGCAATACGGTGCGTAGAGCTGAATTTTGCCGTACTGGCTCTCGAAGCGCTGCTTGAACTCCGGGCCCTTGGCCAGTGTTTCCAGCGGACGCCCCGGCAGCGACGCCACCACGCCATCGGCAGCCGGGCCGGCGAGCTTCATGAATTCGGCGGTGTGGATGCCATCACCGCCAAGCAGCTGGCTTTTCAGGCCCAGCGAGCGCATCTGTCGTGCCATGGGTGCGCCCTGGCCATCCATGCCGCCGAAAAACAGCAGATCCGGCTGCTTGCCCTTGATTTTGGTGAGGATGGCGGTGAAGTCAGACGACTTGTCGCTGGTGTACTCGCGCACGATGATCGCGCCGCCAGCCGCCACAGCCGCCTTCTCGAACTCGTCAGCGATGCCCTGACCGTAAGCGGTGCGGTCATCGATGATGGCAATCTTCTGCGCCTTCAGATCAGTGACAGCAAAGTGGCCAAGCACCTTGCCCTGCTGCACATCGTTGGCCATCACGCGGAAGGCGTTGCCGAAACCCTGCTGGGTGTATTTCGGCGTGGTGGCCGACGGTGAAATTTCGACCAGACCGGCTTGGTTATAAACGCGTGACGCCGGCATGGTGGTGCCAGAATTCAAATGGCCGATGACGGCATCGAGGCCATCATCAACAAACTTCTGCGCCACGGTCGTGGCCATACGCGGATCGGCCTGGTCGTCTTGCGAGTCCAGCTCGAAATGCACTGGCTTGCCGCCAATGGTGAAGCCTTCGCGATTCAGGTCTTCAATGGCGAGGCGCACGCCATTTTCATTGTCTTTGCCGATATGCGCCTGCGCGCCGGTCAGCGGTGCAGCATGGCCAATGACGATGATGCGCTTGCCATCAGCGGTGGTCTTAGGCACCGGCTCGGACTTGGTGCAACCGGTGATGACAAGGGCAGAAGCCAGCAGAACCGGGATCAGTGCGAGACGAGTGCTATACATGAATTCATCCTGAACCATCGGTGATGGCAATGTGACGGAACTTGCGCGGATTATTGCCGCTGTCAGCGGTCAATGAAAGTACATCATTACAGAATGTTGAACGCTTGGCGGCATGACGCGACAGGCTGCTACCGGTAGAATCATTCAATATCTGTGCCCATAAGCCGCCAGCTTCCCTTCGGAGCCTCATGAATACCTCGCCGACGCCCTCATCTGCACTCTCGCCGACCCTGCAATTCACCCTGGACCTGATCCGCGAGCCGTCGGTCACGCCCTTCGATGCCGACTGCCAGACGCTGATGATCCGCCGACTCGAAGCCATAGGCTTTCGCATCGAACGCCTGCGCTTCGGCGAGGTCGACAACTTCTGGGCGCGCCGTGGCACGCAAGCCCCAGTGCTGTGCTTTGCCGGTCACACCGATGTGGTGCCGACCGGCCCCGTCGAGCAGTGGAAAGTGCCGCCGTTCGAGCCCACCATCACCGACGGCATCCTCACCGGCCGTGGCGCGGCCGACATGAAAGGCTCACTGGCGGCGATGGTCGTGGCCTGCGAACAGTTCGTTGCTGCGCACCCTGACCACCAAGGCTCGATTGCCTTCCTGATCACCAGCGATGAAGAAGGCGTGGCCGTCGATGGCACCGTGCGCGTGGTGGAAACGCTGGAAGCGCGCAACGAGAAGATCACCTGGTGTCTGGTCGGCGAGCCCTCCAGCACCACGCTCGTCGGCGATGTCATCAAGAACGGCAGGCGCGGCTCGCTCGGCGGCATCCTCACCGTGCACGGCCGCCAAGGCCATGTCGCCTACCCGCATCTGGCCGACAACCCGATTCATCGCGCCCTGCCCGCGCTCACCGAACTGGCCGCAGAAACCTGGGATCACGGCAACGAATTCTTCCCGGCCACCAGCTTCCAGATCTCCAACATCAATGCCGGCACCGGCGCCAACAATGTCATCCCCGGCGACCTGCAGGTGGTGTTCAACTTCCGCTTCTCCACCGAACTGACCGAAACGATCCTGCGCGAGCGCACCGAGGCCGTACTCAACCGCCACGGCCTCACCTACACGCTGAACTGGAAGCTCAGCGGCCAGCCCTTCCTGACGCCACGCGGCAATCTGGTGGATGCCGCCGTGAAGGCTATTCGCAGCGTGACCGGTCGCGACACCGAGCTGTCCACCAGTGGTGGCACTTCCGATGGCCGCTTCATTGCGCCCACCGGCGCACAGGTGGTCGAGCTGGGGCCGGTGAACAAGACGATTCATCAGATCAATGAGTGTGTTGCCGCCGACGACCTCGACACGCTCACCGACATCTACCGGGAAATGCTGAAAAATCTGCTGGCCTGATCGCGGAACTTTCAGCCCTGAACTTTCAGGCAAATCACGGCAAGATTTGCCTGAAAGGCTCCATGACTACTCCGTCATGCCGCCATCACCACCATTCGTCTACTACAAAGGTGCTACGCCTAGCGAAACCGGATGGCATTTGCTTACTTAGTGTCGTGAACAACAAGGCCTTGGCGTAAAGGCCAGGATTTACGCCGTACATCAAGGATGATGCCATGAGTTCCTGCCTGAGCGCGGGCTATCGCCCCGCAGCCTTCAGCTGCTATCTGCGCGATATCAGCCAGCACACACTGCTGAGTCACCAACAAGAGCGTGATCTGGTCGAGGCCATCAGCCAAGGCGACCCAACGGCTCGCGAGCGCATGGTGGCCGGGAATTTACGCCTGGTCATTCATATCGCGAAAAACTACCGACGCAGCAACATAGCCATCGATGACCTGGTTTCAGAGGGAAATATCGGCCTGCTGCGCGCTATTGCGAAATTCAATCCGAACCTGGGTTTTCGTTTTTCGACCTACGCCACCCACTGGATACACGAGTCCATTCGCCGCAGCATCATGAATCAAGGACGACTCGTACGCCTTCCGGTGCATGTCGCCAAACGGCTAAACGCATATGTTGCAGCACAACGGCGCTTGATGCAGTCATCCCGAAGCATGCCGCGGTACGACGATATTGCTCGCGCTACCGGCGACAGCACCCACTGCGTACGAGAACTCATGATCTGGGAGGAGCCCACCAACTCACTGCAAGTCGGCCACGAGAGCGGCGAAGGCAGCTGGCAAGACAGTCTCGCCGATGAAAACGCGCAAAACCCTGCCGACTCAGCCGAGCGCCAGGACCTGCTGTGTAATCTGCAGCGACTGATTGCCCAGCTCAAGCCACGGGAGCAGCACATTCTTTGCGCGCGCTTCGGCATGGGCAAACGCAGCAGTGAAACCACGCTGGATACCATTGCAGGCGAACTGGGCATTACGCGCGAACGCATACGCCAGATTCAAATTAATATCCTGCAGCAACTGAAAGCCTGGCTGATCGAGGCGGGGTACGATGCCAGCTGCGTCGACAGCCTAGACAGGGACTGATTTGCGTTTCCCGGATGCAGGGCGAGTAGGCTAGAATCGCTCGCCTGCGGCATCAGCCCTCGTAGCTCAGTTGGATAGAGCGGTCCCCTCCTAAGGGACAGGTCGGACGTTCGAATCGTCTCGGGGGCACCACACATCAGTGATTTACACTCTTGCTCGACTGGCGACTCATGATCACCTGGCCTTCACGGTTGACTGCATAGTACTGGATATACGAGTGCCGCCGTTCAGCTGAACCACTACATAGTTCCCCTAACGCATTGCCAAAATGCATATGTGGACTTCTATTTTCTGGTCGTAACTCCGCGTTCTTTCAGCATGACAATCACTTTATCTTTCCAGCGCTGAGCGTCGGACTCTGGTGGTACATGCCTGATCTGCACGCCTCTCGCCAAATATGAAATGTTGTAAGTGTAGCCGCGCTCAAGAAGCAGAGCGATAGCCTCAAATTGTGCTGAATCAATTGCACTAGTCGCAGCGGACTCTTCAAAAGAGTCGTGCGCGTTTATATCAGCCCCCGCGGCCAGCAGTAGCTTAATATTTTCTATCCGGCCTTTAGCCGTCGCCTGTGTCAGGGGGCGCTCTTCGATGCGCCCTCGTCCTAGATGATTAGGATCTCCGCCATGCTCTAATAGCAAACGCAATAGCTCAGGATCGTCGCCCATCGAAACAAAGTACATCGGTGCATCACCAATTTTTTCGGCGCGCAAGTTCGGATTGGCATTAGCGCGCAAGAGAGCTGCAACGCCGCTTTTATTTCTAGAACTCAAAGCCCATATCAAAGGCGTCGCTCCGTTATTGCCGACTGCATTCACATCGACCCCCTGCGCAGCAAGCTGAGCCACTTTTTTGCTTTCACCAGCCACAGCCGCCTCGACCAGCACTACCACTTTTTCATCGGTGAAAGTTTGTCGGATTGTTTGTCCTCCCAGCTGCGACAACGCGCTGCACGAAGATGTAACGCTCATAAGTACTACACCAAAAAATAGGGATAAAAGCCTTTTCAGTTTACTCATATCAATGCCTCCCTTCCTCCGTTGCCATCGATAGGTATTGATCCGTTAATGATTGTAAAATCGAGTTGTTTAAATGACGCGTCAATGGGCTCCAGTCGTTGTTTGCGGGCAGGATCATGTGACGCGTCCCAAACGCCTCGGGAGCGTACCCAATAGTAAGATTTAGCTCTGAAGACCTGACTTGCCCCGTCAGCAAACCAATAGCCTGAATCCCGTACTTGACTGGCGAGCCGAGCACAGCTGCAAGACCATCAATCAATGGATTGTCTTGCAACCGCGACACGAGATCACCTTGCAGATAGTTGGCTTCGACTTTCGCTAGGTTATTATTTGAGAGATCCAGACTCAACTTATCAGCGACCCTTTGCGTCAAACCTGCCGCATTGAACGTAATGGCTATGCCACTGACAGCAGCAGCCTGCGCTGACGCCAAGCCACCGCCTAGCGAGTGGCCCGTAAACGTCACGTTTTTGCCAACAGCTTCTCTTGAGCTAACAATACGAGCCAACTTTGTTGCATCTTCAAATTGCGCATCTACACCAGCAAAATTATTTACCAAATCAGTACGAAGATCGCGCAAGCTTTCAGTGCCACGATTAGCTAACAAATAGCCACCGTTAACATCATCTTTATACAGGGCAGCGTAGTAACCAGACTTCTCGTTCACAAATTTATCAGGATCTAACTTCAGTACAGTCAACTGCTCATCAGACAGCCTGCTGACTCCAAAATACCCTAGTGCTTCCTTCATCCGAGCAATCTTTTCATCGTTGCCAACACTGGTTGACTTGTAGTCAAGGTAGACATCCCCAGACGCTAGATCCGCCACATAAGTGGCGCGCAGTTTGACTGGGTCAAATCCTTTATCACGAAGCAGTGCTTGTTTTTGCGGATCGCTAAGTGCCGCTGCAACCATCTTTGCATTCTCCTTAACAACATCAAGCTCTTTCAACGCATCCGCCAGAACTTGTTTTAGCCTCAGCTCCGCTGCAGCGGGCTTCATGTTGTCAACGAGGTGATTCCCCAACGCATTGCCGAATGCATCCGCAGCAACCATCCCCCAATCTTGCTTTCCAGCAACCCCGAACAGGCGCTCAACACTGCTTGATACCGTGCGCCTCACCATCGCTTGTGTAAAACTGTTGCTCAAGTTATTGATCGCAGGAACCCCGGTTTTAACCTCCAGAGACTGACCAAAACCCACCTTGCCCTGGATGTAGCCTCCCACAAACCCCGCCGCAACGCCTGCCCAACTAAATGAAGTGTTCTGCCCGGTCACCTTGTTCGCCAAATAGCTCGCCGCAACCGAGCTGATGCCCTGCACCCCCTGCCCAAGGGCCGTCAGCTTTGCCACGCCATTCGTCATGGTTGCAAACTGACTTGCTCCATTAACTGCATTTACAGAGCTTGCTGTCGCGGCCAGCGCACCTTGGACACCAGCGGCAATCCCGCCAGTAATACCACTGGCAATAACTTGCCTGAGGCTGAAGCTGTCAACAACGCCCATCGCCTTGCCGGCGAGTTGGGAGGCTGCACTGCCAATCATGGCTGCAGCGGCACCACCTAGGAACTGACTGCTAAGCATCTGCCCTAGCGGGCCCGCCAAGAAAGATGCGGCAACCGCCACCACGATCATCACAATCGTCGCTACCGCGTTGCACTTCGGCTCCGGCGGCTTCGGGCTCGGCGTCGTATTACCAATCGCTTCCGCCGGGTTGTATGGCTTGAAGGTCTTGCTGTCGTTATGGGTGCTGCTCACCACATTCGGGATGGTCAGCGTATCGCCCAGCACCAGTGGATCCGTGCCTTCCAGCCCGTTTGCATCGGCAATCAGATACCACATCTGGGCATCGCCCCAGACCATCTGCGCGATGCCTTCCAGCGTGTCGCCTTCATTCACTACATAGCTGGTCGGGGTGGAGGCCGGGTAGCTCGACGAGATCGGCGTGTAGGTATCCATCAGCTCCGGCTTGTGCGGCCGACCCAAGAGCACCAGAGCAGCGCCGTTGTGGTACAGATAGCTGTCGGTGTTGTCCTTGTCTGCTTGATGGCGCATGACCACCTGACCTTCGCGGTTGAGCGCATAGTAGCGGGTGTACTTAGTGCCACCGGTCAGCTGGACTTGCTGCAGGTCGCCACGATCGTTGTAGGTCAGCGTGGAGGTGCCGGCCGTGCCGCTCTTGTTGATCCAGGTCGCGACCGTGGTCGTTTCCTTGTAGCTGTCGAAGGCCGCGTAGGTTTTTACATAGTTGCCACGGTAGCTGTACGAGGTCACGCCGTACTTGCTGGTCTTGAAGACCACATAGCGATAATTGGTCTGCAAGCCAGCAGCATCCAGCATGCCCACTTCGTTGAGGTAGGTCACTTGGAGCTTGTCGTACACCTTGTACTTCGTGTTGTATTTGTAGGTCGTTTGCTCATGGGCTTGACCATCGCCACGATAACGATAGTCGGTGCGTGTCTTTTGTACGCCCGCCGCGTCATTCTCGATTTCAGCAGTCTTGTTGCCACGGGCATCGTAGGTGTTTAGCAGTTTGTCCGCCTGACTGCCCTCTGCGTACGCGATGGCCGTACCCCCATAACCATCGTCATACTCTATGTTTACCTTAGCCTGACTGGTATCAGTCCCCACGCGTGTGGTGGAGCGCTCACGGATGGCGGTGACTTGGCCCATGTCATTGTATTGATACACTTCCTCAGCGAACTTATTGCCCACCACAGCGTCATGATAGGCATCGTATATCTCCCCTGACCACTGCTCAGCGCTTGAGCGCCGACCCACGCGGTCATAGGTCAGTGCAGTGCCTTTGATTTTGCCGCTACTCAGACCCGCGACCACTTTGCCCTCGGCATTGATGTAGCCATCCGTCACGCGAACCCGGTCATTGGCATCGTAGGCATACCAGTAATCCAGCTGCGTTGGCGTGCCGCCAATCGTCACCGTATTCAAAAACACCTGACGACGATTGCCGAACTCGTCATACCGATACTTCATCTCATCCACACGCGCGCCTTCATACTCCTTGTAGGCACCCGCAGCGTCCGGAAACCCTGCTGCCAGCCTGCCATTATTGGGTACATAAAGGCCGATCAGGCGATTCTGCTCATCAAACCGGTAGCGCGTTTCCGTGGCGTCTTTCCGGTAGGGGCTCAAGGTGACACTTCCGTTAGATTTGTAGGTGTTTTCCTTGTAGACCAAACTGCCATCAATGGCGCGCACCCGGTTGCCCGAGGCATCGTACTGGTACTCCGAGCTACGCTCGTCAATGTTGCGATAGTGGATCGAGGAGGTACTGCCGCTGGTGATCTTGGTATCCGTAATACGCTGGATTTGACCGTTGCCATAATACGAGTAGGTCCTGGCCACCTCCGCCCCCGCAACGGCCAATTGCTCGGCACTGACCTGGCCGAACAGGTTGTACTCCAAACCGTAGAGCCGGCCACCCAGATCCTTGCGCGAGGCTAGCTGCTCATAGCCCACATCCTCCTTGTATTGCCAGATCAGCGTATTGCCCAGACCGTCTAGCTCCAGTGTTTTGCGATTGTTGGCATCGAACCCGTAGAACTTCTCGACCTTGGACTCATTGCGCGTGCGGACGATATTGCCGCGCTCATCAAACACCGTGTAGCGCGTGTTGCCAGCCACACCGGAGGTTGTTGAGTCCCACGGGCTGACCGTGGCGGCGACGGATCTCAGGGTTTCTTCAACGGCTGTTGTTCCGCTGATTTCAGCGTATAAGCGACCAGCCTGGTCATACAGATTGGTTTGCAGCACCGTCTGCGCACCGCCACGAAGGATGCCGTGCGTCAGCTGCCGCCCCATCGCGTCATAGCTGTCGACCAGCACCGTGCCCAAAATGTCCTTGGTGCCTACTCGGTTACCATTCATGTCAACAGCATAGCTACGCACATTGCCATCGGCCCCGTTGGTCTGCGTGAAGATCGCATCCACATCGGTCGTCAGTTGACCGACCGCGTTGTAGGTATGCTGACGCTTGCGGAGCTCGGTTGCCGTGCTGACGCCGGTATACGGGCCGATCAAATCAACCTCTTGAATCAGCCGCCCCAAGGCGTCATAGCGACGCTCGTGGATGAGGCTGGCGCGGTAGCTGGTGCCGTTCTCCCGCACGATGTCGGTTTCCGGGAGGGTTTCTGTCAGGGCACGGTTGCCGTGGTCATAGGTGTAGGTCGTGATCTTGCCACGAGCATCTGTTTGGCTAGTCGTGTTACCCCAGCGGTCATAGGTCAGCGTGATGGTCGGTGTAGTGTTGGTCAGCCACAGGCTCGTGTTCGGATCAAAGTCGACCGCACCGGTGGGCAGCAGCAGCGAATTGGTTTGGGTATTAGCCAGGAACTTGGGCAGTCGTTGCACCTGAACACGACCCAGCAGGTCGTAGGTCATGGTCGTGACACGATCATCGGCCGTAGTCGTGGTGTCGCCCGCCTGCGTACTACGCGTCAGCTGGCCCGCGATGTCGTAGGCCATGTTCACGATACCTTGTGAGCCGGTTTGCTGGGTTTTACGCCCCGCCTGATCGTAGGTGAAGCCGCTGATCAGCTTGTCATTGAGGTATTGCCCGGTTGCTTCACCAAAACGGTTGAAGGCTTGTGATGTTCGGGTTCGCTGCGAGACGTTGGTGGATGACAGGTACCAGTCGCTTGTCGCCAGTTGCTGGCCCAGCTTGTCGTATTCGAAGCTGCGTCGGATGGTATGGCTGTAGCCCTTCTGGGCTGCGGTATCATCGGCATAGCCATTGCCGTTGGCATCCTTCAATTCAGACCAGCTGGCACTGACCAGCTGACTTTCCTCCAAGCGACGGCCTTGTGCATCGATTCTGTAGTTGATGGTCGCACCGCTCGCGTCGATGTTCTGTACTTCGTAGCCGGCTGCGTCGTAGGTGCTTTTACTGATCTGCGTCAGCCCGGCTTGGGTGTTGGCACCGTCACTACCGGCTGAGCGTGTTTGCTTCACGACCTGGCCGAAGGCATTCAAAGCCATGGTAGTGACCGGTGATGCCGTGACCTGGGTTACCGCAAACGGATCTACGGCTCCTGTTCCTGCCGTTGCACGCGCGGGCTCCTTGATCTGGATCACACGGCCCAGCACATCGTAGTCAGTGCTGGTGACATTGCCGAGCGCATCGGTTTGCGTCTTTACATTGCCCAGGCTGTCGTAGGTGGTCTTGCTGACCGCCACATTACCTGAGGCGACTACATTGGCGCCTAGGTTGCCACCGATCGTCGCCGTGCCGGTCTGGGTGTAGTAGCGCACGCTTTCTTGCGTTACTTGGACGGCACGACCCAGCTGGTCATACGCATAGGCGGTCGAGCGGTCGTTGGCATGGGCGGTAGGAAGGGTCGGCACGCTGCCTTCCGCCCAGCTGGTCAATGCCGATGCGTACTCCACCTGCCGAGCCAGTTGACCGAGCGCGTTGTACTCAAATCGGGTGTAGTAGCCCAGCGCGTCTACGCTACCGGAGCGACGACCCAGCGCATCGTAGTAATGCACGGTGCTGGCACCGGTGATGACCGTGGTGCTATTCGCCGCACGACCGATGAGCGTTTCACGCACCATCTGCCCAAGGGCGTTCCAGCTGTAGACCGTGGTGGGCGCGGCCTGCAGCACATCGCCGGCGTAGGTGTAGGTGCTGACCAGGTTTTGCTGCACAGCGGTCTTGCGACCGGCGGCATCGTAAGTCAGGGTCAGTGTTCGATCATTGGCGGCATCGGCGGTCAAACGCGACGGCATGTCGGCCATGTTGTAGTAGGTGCTGCCCGATGGCACGCCACTGCTTATCCCGTTGGCATACCGCTTGAGCGAGATAACCTGATTCAGAGCGTCGTAGCCATTCTCGACCACGCCACCCAGCGCATCGATCTCGTAGCGAGCACGACCTGCCGCATCGTAAACCTTGTAGCTGTCCACAAAGTCTGTGGAGGCCGTGCCGGTGTTGTTAACCTTGATACGATTGCGCACGGCATTGCCGAGGGCGTCGTAAGTCACCTCGGTGGTGGTCTGAAATGTAGTGCTGCCGGCCCCACTGGACTGTTGATACTGCCCGGTGGTCTTGTTGTACCAGCCGGCCTGGGTCGTTCTGATCTGCCGACCGACGCCGTCGTAGGCGTATGCCGTGACCCGAGCTTGACTGATGTCATCGGCCGCCGAACCGGCAGGATCACGCAGAATGCCTTCAGTACGGCTGATGACATTGCCTGCCGCATCGTAGCCAATCTGAGTGACCAGCTTGCGTGAAACGGAGGCGGCATCCGCACTGTTCTGCACAGTGACCGCAGGCGTTACCTCTTCAGTCAGACGGCCCAGCGCATCATAGGTGTAGGTCCAGACAGCACCCGCCTTGTTCGTCAGCGTCTTGCGATTGCCGGCCAGATCATAGCTGTAGGCATCCTTGAGATTAGTCGCGTTGTCCTGCGTCCAACTCAGGCGGCCCGTGTTGTCATAGCCATAAGTCGTGACCTGATCCCGTGTGGTCGTAGCCATCGGAATGACATCCGTAACCACATCACCGAAGGCAGACAGCGTAGTCGCTGGCAGCGCAGCGAAGTAGCGCGTCGTGCTGGTCATTTGCCCAGCAGCATCGTAAGCGTTTCGCGTCACACCGCCGAGCGCATCCACCGTGTCGGTGAGGCGACCGGCAGCGTCATGGACATACCAGGTGCTGTTGCCCAAGGCGTCAGTCTTGCGAGTGACCTGATCATGGCTGTTATAGCGATACTGCGTGGTGAGGTTGAGCCCGTTCGGATCCACCTGCTCGCTGATTCGGCGACCCAGAGCGTCATAGGTATAGCGCGTAGCTTGCAGTTCAGGCTGGGCCGTCGTACCTCGCGTCACCAGCACCTGCTGGCCCCGGCCATCATACTGATAGCGGGTAGTCAGGTTCAGGCCACCCGCGTCTTGCGTGACGCTAAGTACCTGTCCCTTGCGATCATAGGCATAGGTCGTGGTGCGCTGCTCGGTCAGGTTGCGGGCCTCGATGACATCGGTCTTGCGGCCCATGCCATCGAATCGGTACTGGGTGATGACGCCATTGGCATCCGTGCGCGTTACCACCCGATTGGCAGCGTCGTAGGTGAACGCCGTCAGCTGGTTCAGTGCATTCTTGCTGCTGATCCGATTGCCAGCCTCATCGTAGGTGTTATCCGTGCTGGTTTGCGCGAGCGCATCCACGACGGTATCGAGCAGGCCATCCTTGGTGTAGGTGTAAGTCGTGGTGTAGCCACGACCGTCGGTGACCTTGAAGACCTCACCATGGCGATTTCTCTCCGTGGTAACACCGGCACCATCCGGATAAGTCACCGTCAGCTGGCGAGCGGTATCGTCATAGGCGTATGTCGTGACATGACCGAGGGCATCGGTTTCCTGATAAGTCCGGCCCCAAGCGTCATATTCCGTGCTTCGTGACGGATTCAGCGGATCTTGCGTGACGATCTTGCGGCCATTGAGGTCATAGCGCGTGCTGGAGACAAAGCCTCGGCCATCCGTCGTACTCACGACACGCCCAAAAGCGTCATACTGGCTTCCCGTTGTGCGATTAAGGCCGCCGACATCCTCAGTACTGCTCAGCAACTCGCCACGCTTGCTGTATGTAAAACCTTGCGTGGTGGTGGTGCCGGCCGACAGTGTCCGCGTAAGGCCCGTTCGCTCACCGAAACTGTTGTAGACCATGCTGGTCAGCCAGCCCATGGCATCGGTTTGTGCCGTCAACAAGCCGAGCGCGTTGTACTCATAAACCGTCTTGTTGTCGTTGGCAGCATTCTTGATCGCCTGCACCAGCGGCTTGATCGGCGTATTGAGGCCACCGGTCAGACTCGCCGGATTGCTCAGGCGAGCCAGTAGTTGTGTACGCTCATTGGCTTCCCCAAAGGCGCTATAGACCGTCTCGCTGACTTCGCCCAACGCATTCACGACATGGGTCAGCCGGCCAGCTTCGTCGTAGTACGAGACGGTCTTGTTGCCATTCGCGTCGGTGATGCTGACTGCTCTGCCGGCTGCATCGTAGCGATACGCCAAGCCGTATTGGGCATAGATCGTCGCCAACTGAGTGGCCGTCGTGCTGGCCGTGACACGGGCTGAGGCCTCGCCCAGCAGCTTGCCGATGACCTGATCAAAGGCGTCGTAGCGCAGGCGCTGGCTGCGCTCTTCCGGGCTGCCTTGCGCCTGCGTTTCCTTCACCAGGCGACCGGCAACATCGTACTCAAAGGTTGTGATGACCCCATCTGCACCCGTTCGCTGGCTGACACGCCCGATGCTGTCATAAGCAACCAGGGTAGTTTGCTGAGCTGAGCTGGCAACGGCGGCCTTGATCGCTGCAAATGGTGTTGTGCTGGTGATTGCGGCTGTATGAGCCACGGCGTAACGCGTGCTTTGCAGTGTATTCAGGGCGTCGTCGAAGACGGTTTCCGTGACGAACTGCTGCTCGTCCACACTGCCGATCTGGCGACCGGCATCATCATAGTAATACCAGGTGCTGAGGTTGTTGCCTGTGCTTGGGCGCAGTTGATCCAGTGTGCCGCTGGCTCGCCACTCTGGTGAAGTGGCCATTTCGTAACGCGTGACGCGCACCAGCTGCCCACCCGCACTGTAGCGGTTCTCGCGAAGGTAACCCTCGGCATCAAGCTGCCCTAGCTGCCGCCCGGCGGCGTCATAAAAGTAACGCACCACCCGATCGCCGGCCTGGGTTTGCATAAGCAAGCCACGCGCATCGTAGGTTGAGGTCGTGACCAGCCCAACCTCATTGGTACTGGTCGATAATCGACCTGCCGCGTCGTAGGCATAGGCGAGGACACGATCCAATGCACTGCTCGTGGGTCTAATCTCACTGACCAGCGTTTTGGTCACCACGGTGCCGTTATACCAGCTGGTCGTGGTCGCCAGATTGGCGTAGCGCTTTTCCTGTGCCAGCTGACCGGCCTCGTTGTAGCGGTACTCGACTACCGCACCCGTGCCGTCAACGCGGGCGCTCACCCGGCCAGCCTCGTCATAGAAGGTATAAGTACGAACACCGGTGGTGTCTTGCGTCATGGTCAAGCGACCATGGGCATCGTAGACAATCTGGCTGGTGCGCGTGGTGTTCGCGGTATAACCATCGCTACCGGTGGCGCTGACACTGACCAAGCGACCGCGCGTATCAAAAGTTTGTACCGTGCTCAGACCAGCACTGTTGGTCACCGTGATCTGACGCGTGGTGCCGTTATAGACAGAGGTTTGGGTACCGTTGGCATCCACCTGACTGAGGACACGCCCCTGACCGTCATAGGCCACGGAACTCAGCGTCGTTTTGGTGGTGCGCAAGGCCCCCCGCACGGCGATAGTCTGCAACAACTGGCCAGACTCGCTATACACCCGCTCAGTGACCGACGCCGCCGCATCCAGCACACCGGCTCCGGCGCTGTTCACGGTCGCGTAGGTCGTGGTCTTGCTCAGGTTGCCACGGTAGTCATAGACCATTTCGGTGAGCTGAGAGTGAGTCTTGTCACGAGCAGCAACCCAAGCGTTAAGCTGCGCTTCGAAGATGGTGTCTGGCGGCAACAAGCCCTCAAGGCTGTAGGCACTGTCGTTGTAGCTAATGACTTGGTTACGCAAGCCACTGGCGTTGTAGCGCTGCTCGGTAACCATGCCGGTTTCATCAACGGTAAAGCGCAGACGATTACTGGCATCGTAGACAGAGCGTTTGGTGCTGGCATTCACTGCCGGTGGATCCGTCCAGACGCCATCACTGAAGCTCGCCGGCGTGGTGTATCGGGTCTCATTCAAGCGCTGATGGGTCGCGCTGAACACGCGCGTCAGGGTATTGCCCAAGGCATCGCGCTCAAGTACCCGATTGCCATTGCCGTCGTATTCATAGGTAACCGCATTGCTGCGGCCGTCCGTGATGCGGGTGACATTGCCAGCAGTATCGTAGGTGTAGCGGGTCGACAGCCGCTGACCTTCGACCGCCGGCGTCAACACTTGCGTCAGCTGACTGGCGGCATCGTAGAAATAGCTCCACTGCTGACCCAGGCCGTTGGTGACATCGGTTCGGCGGTTAGTGATGTCATAGGTAAAGGTGCTGGTGCCCGATGCATCCGCAACGCTAGTCACCCGATATTCGCCACGGATCGCTTGATAGGTATAGGCAACTGATGTGCCGTCGCTCTGGCTTATGCTGGCGATGCGCAGGCTGATACCAACATACGCATAGGTCGTGCTATAGACCTTGCCATCCGTGATGCTACCGTCAGTCGGCGTCAGGTCAGTACTGACCGTTTTCAAGCGATTGTTGCCGTCATAGGCGTAATACACCTGCCGCGTGAGCGCGCCACCCGAGGTCGTGCGGGTATCCAAGCGCTCAAGCTTGCCCGCAGCGTTGTAGTTCAGCACCAGCTCCTGACCAGCGCTGTCCTTGATGCTGCTCAGGCGGCCATTGGTGTTGTAGCTGTAGGTGATTGAAGTGCCTTCGGCATCCGTGACGGACGCCAAGCGTCCGGTAGTTTCGAGGTATTGCTCGACCGTGCGCGTAGACCCATCCGTCCACACCCATCGGCTGATGCCCGCACTCCAGCTCAGGCTGTCGTGAGCGCCATCGCCTTCGCTTGATGTGTAAGCGGTGCCATCCCAGGCATAGACCGTCTGATGGCCATCACCCGTGGTGCGAGTCACCGTGCTGCCTGCGGTATTACGCGTGCCCGTCAGAACCACCTTGCGCTCGCCCTGCCAGCGCCAGCCATCGGCGTCATCATCCGCGATCACGCCTTGGGCGTTGTAGGTACGCAGGTGGTAGAGATCCTGCCCGAGACCGGAGAGTTGCTCATCGTTGAATTGCAGAATCAGGTTGCCCGTGGCGGCATTCACAAACGCGCCACCGCCAGCCTGCCCTAAGCCCACCTCTTGACCCGTGACACCCGCCCCGCCCAGCGTATTCAGTGATGTGTTGAACAGCCCCAGTCCATTGCCCGCAACAATCGCCACCATGTCATTAGTCCCTAAGCAGTGCCTCTTGTATGACTTATTCCCGTATTTCAGAAAAAGTTTAGGGTCTGGCGAAAATATTTTTATTCGCGAGCAAAGAGCGGGCAAAGGCATGACAAGGCCGAAGTTCTGTGGTCATATTTCGGCCACGCTGTGGCGATATAAGCCCTGAAACCCTTGGCTAACCCGTTGAAATCACTGTATGACTACCGATACCGCCACCACAGACACTAACCGCTTGACTCGCCTGCTCGGCTTTCTCGCACGCGATCCGGGCAACCTTCGGTTACTGCAGGAGGCGCTGTCGCTGGTCATTGCCTCCGGTGATTCTCAGCAGGCAAGGCAACTGATCGAGCACATCGAGGCACACCCAATAGAGGACGCCACCGTGTGGGCACAGATGGCACATTTGCAATTGCTGCTCAGGAACTTTGCAGCCGCCGGCGAATATGGCGACAAGGCCATTCAAGCCGGCATTAGCCACCCGGCAGTTTTACTAAACACTGCCTACGGGCACTTCTACAGCGGCCATTACGACACTTGTGCCGCCATTCTCGCCAAGCTGACTGCGCAGGATGATGCCTCTGCCGACACGCTCATCCTGCATGCACGCGCCCTGCATCACCTAGCTCTGCCCGAGCAGGCTGAGCCGCTGGTGATGCGAGCCCTGCAACGCGATCCCGAACATGTCGAGGCCAAAGGCCTGTTGGCCCTGCTGCTCCATGAGCGAGACCGTAACGACACGGCGCTGCACTTAGCCCATGAGGTACTGGCACACGATCCGAACCAGCTCGATGCCTTGCTGGCCTGTGGCTCAGTGCATGTGGAACAGAGCAACATGGCGGCTGCCCGCAAAGCCTGGCGGCATACCGTTGCCGTGCATCCGACCTGTGGTCGCGCCTGGTCAGGCTTGGCACAAGTGGAGTTCCACGAGCTGGAGTTCGCTGATGCCGAAGAGCATCTCAAAACGGCCGTGACCTATATGCCCGATCACATCGGCACTTGGCACTTGCTGGCCTGGATCTACATCCTGCGCGGCGACAGCGCCCAGGCAAGATCGGCCCTGGAGCAATCCTATGCGCTAGATCGAACTTTTGGTGAAACCCACGGCGGCCTGGCCGTGGTTGATGTGCTGGATGGCAAGCTGGAAGCCGCACAGCTCGGTATTCGTCGCGCGCTCAAGCTGAACCCAGACGGCATGAGCGCACGCTATGCCGAAATGCTGATGCTGCAAAAGGCCGGCAAACCCGAAGAGGCCCAGGCACTCGTTCAGCAAGTGCTTGACCGCCAAGCACCCGGCAGCAGCCAGAGCGGACGCATGCTCATGGAGCGCTGGTTGCAAGACCACCAGGGAAAATCGCCGCGATCATCGTCCGGCCAACATTGATTTCAACCAGGAGCTTTATCATGCTGGATGCCGCTGAATATCTGCACCTCGCCATTGATGCCAGCCAGAAAGGCGATCATCACGCTGCCTTGAACTACCTGAATCAGGCGCTGGAAAATGAGCCTGCCAATGCCGGGCTGATCTACTTTCAGGCAGCTGAGCATGCCGAGCTGGGCTTGTTTGAGCGAGCCTGTGCAGGCATGACCAAGGCACTGGAGATCGATGGCCGTATCGATATCGCACGCTTTCAGCTGGGCTTGCTACACCTGAAGCTGCAACGACCCGACGATGCCCGTGAAACCTTCAGTACACTGGTCAGCCTCACTCAGGACGACTCGCTGCGCACCTTTGGCGAGGCCTATATCAACTTGCTGGATGATGATCTGGCCGGAGCAAGAACCAAGCTTGAAGCGGGCTTGGTCAACTGCAACAACCCAGCGCTGAAAGCAGACATGGCGCGTATCCTGGCCAATCTCACGCAAGAAGCGTCCGAGGACACAGCAGTGCCATCTGTGGATGATCCAGCCCCCGTTTTTCTGGGTGCCTACCGAGATGCGAATGAGAATGCGTAATGACTCAGATTGATGTCGCTCAGCTGTCGCGTGGCCAGGCCTCACTGACCAAACTAAAAGAGCCGACGACATCGACTGCTCATACGGGAATAGCGTCTACTGCGCTACAGCGCGGCAAAGCATCCACCGCGCGCGATCCAGCTATTCTGAAGTCACGCATCAGTGAACGCCTCAAGATGCTGAAGAAAAGTAGTACTGATTTTGCCAAGGCAGCGCCGATAGTGACTGTGCAGGAAATATTGCGCTGGCAATTCGGCGAAGACATTTTTCTACACCCAGACTTTGATCGGATAGTCGGAAATATAGCCGCCATGATGCTGAACGATGAGACCTTGAAAGCTTCCCTTACCAAGGTCATCCACTGCACATCACCGGCACGGATAATACCGCCAAAGCAATAGCAAATAGCTATCAAAAAATTTAAAACAATCAATTAAAAAACCATACTCAAGAAGGCTAGTATCCGTTCTGTTGAATCCATCACATCAGAAAGGAAAACCTCATGTCCAACTTGATCAACAGCGCAGTCCAGCCATTCAAGACTCAAGCTTTCCACAACGGCAAGTTCGTTGAAGTTACCGAGGCCAGTCTGAAAGGCAAGTGGTCCGTGCTGATCTTCATGCCGGCCGCATTCACCTTCAACTGCCCCACGGAAGTGGAAGACGCCGCCGACAACTACACGGCCTTCCAGGCTGCCGGTGCCGAAGTCTACATCGTCACAACCGATACGCATTTCTCGCACAAGGTCTGGCATGAAACCTCGCCAGCCGTTGGCAAAGCTACCTTCCCGCTGGTCGGTGACCCGACGCATGCGCTGACTCGCGCCTTCGGTGTGCACATTGAAGAAGAGGGTCTGGCACTGCGTGGCACCTTTGTGATCAATCCGGATGGCGTGATCAAGACCGCCGAAATTCACAGCAACGAAATTGCCCGTGATGTGTCGGAAACTCTGCGCAAGCTGAAAGCGGCCCAGTTCACTGCGGCCAATCCAGGCCAGGTCTGCCCGGCCAAGTGGAAGGAAGGTGCCAAGTCCATCGCACCATCGCTGGATCTGGTCGGCAAGATCTGATGTAACCGGGGCAATACGCCCCGGCTCCCCCAAATTCTTTGCAAGCAAGGCAGAATCATCATGTTGGATGCGAACCTCAAGACTCAGTTGAAGGGCTACCTCGAACGCCTGGAAGTGCCAATCGAGCTGGTTGCCAGCCTCGATAGCAGTGCGGCGTCCCAGGAGTTGCGGGCATTGCTGCAGGACATCGTGCCGCTGTCTGACCGCATTTCGCTGCGTGAGGACGGTCACAACCTGCGCCGGCCATCGTTCGCCGTGAACCGCGTGGGTGAAGATACTGGCGTGAATTTCGCCGGCATCCCGCTTGGGCACGAGTTCACTTCGCTGGTGCTGGCCTTGCTGCAAGTGGGTGGCTATCCACCCAAGGTGGAACCCGCCGTCATCGAGCAGATTCGCAACCTGCCGGGCGGCCTTGTGTTCGAGACCTATATTTCGCTGAGTTGCCACATTTGCCCGGATGTTGTGCAAGCGCTCAACCTCTTGGCAATCCTCAACCCCGGCATCACGCACACCATGATTGACGGTGCGCTGTTCCAGGATGAAGTTAATGAACGGCAGATCATGGCCGTGCCCAGCGTACGCCTGAATGGCGTGGAGTTTGGCAATGGCCGCATGACCCTGGAGGAAATTCTGGCGAAGGTCGATACCGGCGCCACAGCACGCGATGCCGAAAAGCTGGCCGCCAAGGATGCCTTCGATGTGCTGGTTGTGGGTGGTGGTCCGGCGGGCGCAGCAGCGGCTATTTATGCGGCACGCAAAGGCATTCGCACAGGTGTTGTAGCTGAGCGCTTTGGCGGTCAGGTGCTGGATACCATGGGCATCGAAAACTTCATCTCCGTGCAGGAGACCGAAGGGCCGAAGATGGCCTTAGCGCTGGAGCAGCATGTCAAAGCGTATGATGTCGATATCATGAACATGCAGCGCGCCGTGAGGCTTTCGGCCGGCGAACTCATCGAGATCGAATTGGCCAATGGTGCCACTTTGCGCAGCAAGACTGTGGTGCTGTCTACCGGTGCTCGCTGGCGTGAAATGAATGTGCCCGGCGAGAAGGAGTATCGCGGCAAGGGCGTTGCCTACTGTCCGCATTGCGACGGCCCGCTGTTCAAGGGCAAGCGCGTGGCGGTGATCGGCGGCGGCAACTCAGGGGTCGAGGCTGCGATTGATCTTGCTGGTGTCGTCGCTCATGTCACGCTAATCGAATTCGACAGCCAGCTGCGTGCTGATGCTGTGCTGCAGAAGAAACTGCGCAGCCTGCCGAACACTACCGTGATCGTGTCGGCGCAGACTACCGAAGTGCATGGTGATGGCCAGAAGATGAATGGCCTGACCTACAAGGACCGCACCACAGAGCAGCTGCACCGCCTCAATCTGGACGGCGTTTTCGTGCAGATCGGTCTGCTACCCAATACAGATTGGCTCAAAGGCTCTGTAGCGCTCAGCCCGCGCGGTGAGATTGAGGTTGATGCTCGCGGCCAAACATCGATGCCTGGTGTATTTGCTGCCGGCGATGCCACCACCACTCCCTTCAAGCAAATCATCATTGCCATGGGAGAAGGCGCGAAGGCTTCGTTAGCGGCCTTTGATCATCTGATTCGAAGCTCGGTGCCCGAACTGAAAGCTGCAGACGCTGCTTAGTCTTCTACTAAGCCTCGCGGCAGCAGCGGTACAGATTCAACGCTCCGTGTCTTGACTATTGTGTCAGCTCATCGCGATACTGTCATTATGATCAGTATCACTAAAAGGCTCATTCAAAGCCAACACGGAGCATGGCTCTCATGATGAATGCCAGACTGCTGAACCGCGTCAAGGAACACCTCGATACCCTAATGGCCGAAGCACGCCCGCTACCCAGCGACCGTCAGCATGAAGACTTCAGCTACCGACTGAATGAAGACGCGTTCATCCTGCAACATCACACGCTGGCCGGCGAAACCTCGGTGCTGACGGCACACCCGTTGCTGAAAGTCATTCACACCGACGATCCCACAGGCTGGCTGCTGTACGCGCTGGACAGCGAGGGGCATTGGCAGCCGCATGCCGAGATGGTGTTTACGCCGGAACTGAGCGAAGCCATCAATGCCGCTCGACGCCTGCTGGGCTTGTCTGAGCACCCTGCTCCGATGTCATTGGCGATCTGAGATGTGCAGCGGCATCGAATACGAAGGCCAAATGCACCTGTGGAAAGACAGCGAAGTTCGCTTGCCCATGCAGATGCGTGACGGCACGCTGAGCTGGGTGAAATGGGGCGAACGGCATGGCGTACCAAGCCCGTTCTTTCAGGGCCCTTGCGCACGACTAGAGTCCATCAAGGAGCGCAAATGGGCTCGCTTCAACCCCAGAGCCGTGAAAATCCCGATGGATCGCTACATGGAGCGGGATCAGAAGAACAAGCCGTATTGGGTCAAGGCCAAGGCTGGTTCGTTTTTGCAGGGGCTGTTAGCCACTTGGGGCGATGAGCAGCGCGTATATGTGGTGACGACAGACGCGCCAGCTGAGTTTCAGCATGTTCAGCCGAGGTGGCCTCGGGTGTTAGCGGTTGAACTTTTTACAGCGAATTAATGGCATGTCACTGCCCGAAACACAGATTTGCCACAGTTGCATCGCAAAACAGTGCCTTTTACTGCACTTCACTGCTTCACACTGCTTTATCTAAGATACTGTTTTTGCTTTAAAAATATGGTGCCGGCAAGAGGAGTCGAACCCCCGACCTTCGCATTACGAATGCGCTGCTCTACCAACTGAGCTATGCCGGCAGCACCGCAGACTGGCGTCTGTGTGGGCGGCGATGATAACGAGCCGATCCGGCACTGACAAGCATCCGCTGCTGCTTTGCCCAACGCAAAAATATCTTGTATCTGCCCTAGCGAAATCGCGATTTCATTCCTAGGCTTTCGACAGAGCAAGATGCTCTACGCAATGCCATACCGGCACTGCACCTTGGCAAGGAGGCCATCCCATGAATCATGTACCTCTCGCAGCACAAATCGCAGCACAAAAAGGCTTCAGCTTGATCGAGCTGATGATCGTCGTGGCCATCGTCGGCGTGTTGTCGGCGGTGGCTATCCCGCAATATCAAAACTATGTGATGCGCGCAAAATGGTCGGTGAACCTGAGTCAGATCGAGCCGCTGAAGCTGGCCATCTCGGAGTGCCTGCTGGAGAGCGGTATGACCAGCACGGCCTGCGATAGCAGTGCCAAGATCCAGACAACACTGCCACAACCCAAGTATGTCGGCAGCAATGGCGTCACGCTGAGCAGCACCAGCACAACGCTCACCGTGGCGATGGTCGGCAATAGTGAGGCCGGCGACTGCAAGGTCGAAATGCAGGTCGATACCAGCTCGGGCGATGCCATCTGGACGGGCAAGACCGTCGCCAATGGCAGCACAACGGCCTGCACCAAGCAGCAAACGGGCTTGTCTACTTAACGGGCTTGCCCACCTCAGGCCATCGCCATGAACCTGATCTTGTCGGAAGGTTTGATCTTGCCCAGACAAGATCAGGAAGTGGTGCCGTGGGTCACATCGCTGCTGCAACGCGCGCAACAGCTCGGTGCATCTGACCTGCATATCGATCCGCAAGCGCAAGGTGCCTGCCTGCGCTTGCGCATCAACGGCCTGCTGCAAGACTGGCTAGATGTGCCTGCGGCATGGCAGCCGCGTCTGGTGTCGCGCCTCAAGGTCATGGCGCAGATGGATCTCGCTGAAAAACGCCTGCCGCAAGATGGCCGGCTGGTGGACGGCGGTCAAGGCCTGAGCCATATCCGTGTCGCCAGCCTGCCCACGCTGCATGGTGAAAAGCTCTGCCTGCGCCTGGCTGATTCGGGGCAAATGCCAACCCTGGCAGCACTGGCGCTGCCTGATTCAACGCAAGCAGCACTTCTGTGCAGTCTGGCGCGCCCGGAGGGTCTTGTCCTGATCACCGGCCCGACCGGTGCTGGCAAGACCACCACGCTTTATGCCTGCTTGCAGCATCTCAATGCACGGCACCGCCATATCGCCACCGTCGAAGATCCGGTCGAGCGGCTACTGCCAGGCATCAATCAGACGCCGATACAGCCGCGTATCGGTCTGGGCTTTGCGCAAGTGCTGAAAGCCCTGTTGAGACAAGATCCCGATGTGCTCATGGTCGGTGAAATTCGTGATCGCGATACCGCAGAAATGGCCATACAAGCCGCCGAAACGGGCCATCTTGTGCTCTCTACGCTGCACTCCGGATCTGCCACCGAGGCACTGACTCGGCTGCGTCACCTCGGCTTGCCCGGCTATTTGCTCGCCGACTGCTTGCGGCTGGTGGTCACACAGCGCCTGATTCGCCGCTTGTGCCCGCATTGCAAACAAGCCGATGCAGGCGGCTTTTTGGCCAGTCATGGCTGCGTCTATTGCCAGCAAGGTCATCATCAGCGCCTGGGCCTGTTCGAGCACTTAGAAATGTCGCCGGCGCTTGCTCAGCTCTGTACTCAGGGCGCAGATCGGCAGTCGCTGCAGGCTTGTGCCGCGCAGGCCGGATGGCCGACATTGCGCAGTAGTGCAGAAGCATTGTGGCAGCAAGGTGAGGTCAGTCGTAGCGAACTGCTGCGTGTGCTGGGCGATGAGTAAGGTCGTTGCAAAGCCGGCGACGGCGATCCAACAGCAACGCTGGCTGCAACAGCTGGCAACCTTGCTGAAGGCCGGCATTGCCTTGCATCCGGCGCTTGAGCTGCTGAGTCTTCAGCAGCCGCTCGCACAGCAGAGCTACTGGCAGCCCATCATCACCGGTATTGAGCAAGGCCAGAGCTTGTCTTCGGTGCTGGCGCAACAAAGTGGCTTCCGTTCCAGCGACATACAACTCATCGCCGTCGCCGAACGCTCAGGCCAACTTGATGTGCAACTGGAGCGGCTAGCCCATGCGCAGGCTCGACGGCTGGCGCTGCAACAGCAAGTACGCAGTGCCATGCGCTATCCCCTGTTCGTGCTGATCGGCGCACTGGCGGTCACCGTATTTCTGCTCTGGCGCGTGGTGCCCGGCTTTGCCGATCTGTATCGCAGCTTCGGGGCCGAGCTGCCCTGGCTGACGCAGCAGATCATGGCGCTGAGCCGGCAGGTGCAATGGTTGGGCCTGCCCTGCCTGCTCACCTTGAGCTGCCTGTTTTTTCTGGCACGACGGCAATGGCGAACGAGCCCGGCCTTCCGCCGTCGCCTATTTCAGACGCTGTGGCGCTTGCCGCTGATTGGCGCGATGACGCAGGCGCACTGGCTCGGGCTCTGGCATCGCACGCTGCATGAGACCTTGCGCGCCGGCCTGCCTCTGCTCGATGCCCTGAGCGAGACCGCCGCACTGGTCAAGGAGTCGCCATTGGCGTGGGCGCAACCAGACATTGCCGATGCCGTCGCACAGGGTCAGCGTCTGTCTGAAAGCATCATGAAATGGCCTACTTACCCAGCACTGAGCACCCAGATGATCGCGATTGGCGAGGAATCCGGTATGCTCGTGAACCTGCTTGACGAGCTTGCCCGGCAATTTGAGGCCGAGCTCGAAAGCCGCTGCGCATTGCTGCTGAAATTGCTCGAACCCACGCTCATGGCCGGCCTTGGCGTGCTCGTGGGCACTATTGTCATGGCCCTGTATTTGCCGCTGTTTGAACTAGGAAATGCGATCTGATGGATAACTCGCTGCTCATCGCGCTTATTGCCTTGCTCGGGCTGGTCGTCGGCAGTTTTGCCAATGTCGTGATTTATCGGCTGCCACGCATCATCGAGCAGGAATGGAAGGCCGAGCTGGATGCCTATCTCGAAGAGCAAGGCATCACGCCGCCGCTGGCAACTGCGGCCGCGTCGGCGACCGAGCCCGAAGCCGAACCCAAGCGACAGTCGCTGCCACTCTCGCTCAGCCTGCCGCGCTCGCACTGCCCGCACTGCCAAACGCCGATTCGCTATCGTGACCTGATTCCGGTGCTGAGCTGGCTGTTTCGGCGCGGCCGCTGCGCACACTGCCAGGGCAGCATCAGCGTACGCTATCCCGTCGTCGAGCTAGTCAGCGCCGTACTCGCTGTCATTGCTTGGCAGCAGGTGGAAGCGCCACTGCTGGCACTGGCCATCTACGGTTTTTCCATGACACTCGTGGTCGGCGGCCTGATCGACTGGGACAGCCAATGGCTGCCCGATCGCATCACCCTGCCGCTGATGTGGAGTGGCCTGTTTCTGGCCAGCATCGGCCAGAATCCCCTAGGCCTGAGCCTGAGCCACGCACTCTGGGGCGCGATGGCGGGCTACCTCACCTTCTGGCTGATGGCGACCGCGTTTCGCTTGGTCACCGGGCGCGATGGCCTCGGCGGCGGCGACACCAAACTGCTGGCGGCGCTCGGCGCATGGCTGGGCGGCCTCGTGCTGCCGCAATTGCTGCTGATGTCGTCGCTGCTGGGGCTGGGCATCGCACTATGGTTTCGTTTGCGTCACGGCAAGCAGGGTGAGTTTCCCTTTGGCCCGGCCCTGGCCGCATCGGGCCTGATTCTTTTCTGGCACCCGCTGCCGCTTTAAGCACGGAATAAACATGGCAACCTGGATACTTGGCGTTACCGGCGGCATCGGCTCTGGCAAAACCGCCGCCACAGACTATCTGCAAAAACTGGGCGTGACCGTAGTCGATGCCGATGTAGTCGCCCGCGAAGTCGTCGCGCCCGGCACACCGGCGCTGGCCGCCATCGCCGCACATTTCGGCCCGGAGGCCATCATTCAAGATGGCGCTCAGGCCGGGCAACTGAATCGCCCCTGGATGCGCCAGTGCGTGTTTTCCGATCCTAACCAGCGACTGGCACTTGAGGCCATCACCCACCCCGCCATTCGCGATGCTCTGATGCAGCAGCTCATGGCAGCACCCTCGGCGTATGCCGTGCTGGCATCGCCTCTGCTCTGGGAAAGCGGCCAGGTCAACTTCGTGCTACGCACCTTGCTGATTGATGTCAGCGAGGCCACGCAAGTGCAACGCGCCAGCGGTCGTGACGGCGTATCGCCGGCACAAATCGAGGCCATCATGAAAGCGCAATGGTCGCGTACGCAGCGCCGGGAGCGCGCCGACGATATCATCAGCAACGAGGGCAGCCTGGCCGAGCTTTACGCTCAGCTCGATGCCCTGCATCAACAGTATCTGGAGTTGGCAGCACGATGAGCGACACCGCAAAAGACAGCAACATCACCCGCGTGGTGAATTGCCCAAGTTGCCGCAAACCGGTGGTTTGGGGGCCGGTCTCAGCCTTCAAGCCTTTTTGCAGCGACCGCTGCCGTTTGCTCGATCTGGGCGCCTGGGCCTCGGAAAAGTACGCTATTCCTGCTGCCTCGCCACCCGATCTGGACGAATTTGACCGCGATTAAAGACCACGATAAAAAATCGAGCGTTAAAACTGGCTAATGCCGGCCACGCCTTGGCCACCCAGACTGCGCGCCACGCCGACCTCGATGGCGGCAACACCGCCCAGGGCGTAAACCGGCATCGGCACCCTCGCCAGCCATTGCGCCCATTGCGCCCAGCCCAAAGGCGCAGCATCAGGATGTGACGGCGTCATCAATACTGGCGACAACCAAGCGCTATCCACGCCCGCTGCCAGCGCAGCGGCAAGCTCAGCCTCGTCATGCGCCGCTGCCGACACCATCTGGTCAGCACGACTGCGCAGTGATACCGCCGTCTGGCCATCCGCCACCAGCCGCCGAACCTGTTGATGATTCAAATGAAAACCATCCGCCGCCGGCACGCGCTGCAAGACGCGCGGATCACCGTGCAGGCAAAGCGAAATTGGCGCACAGGCACTACCAATAGCTTGAGCCTCAGCCACAGCAGCCGCTTTCAACGCAACAAGCGCTTCGGCCGCCAGCACATAATCATCCAGCGACCATGCCGGCAAACGCAAAAGCCAGCCCTCGCGGGCATCAGCCGATGCATTAAAGCCGGAGAGCAAGCGCTGCTCAGCCCACTGCCGAACCTCCGCCAGCGAACTCAGTGCCGGCGTGATACGCCATATCGCCGGTAGTCGCGCCGCCGCCACGATGGGGCCATTCGCCGCCGGAAACGGCAGCTGCAGGAAGTCATCGGGCGCAACCCATCGCACCGGCTGGCCTTCAAGACCCTGCATGGCACTGGAGCCAGCAATAGCGTCGCCAGCAGCATCGCCATAAGACTCGCCGCTCCAGCAAGTCACTTGCCACACGGAAAGCTCAACGGATTTATCAGGATAATCATGCCGAATGCGGATCAGCGGCGTTTGCGCTTCCGCCCACAGGCCCAGCTCTTCGTGAAGCTCGCGCTGCAAGGCCTCTACTTCAGTTTCACCCGGCTCGACCTTGCCGCCGGGAAACTCCCAGAGGCCGCCCTGGTGCTTGTGCTGCGGGCGTTGCGCCAGCAGCACACGGCCATCCGAAGCCCGAATGACCGCCGCAACCACCTGAACACGCTGATGAGTCATGGCGGCTCAGGATCGGTAGTCGGCGTTGATCTTCACATAATCGTAAGAAAAGTCGCAGGTCCACACGGTATCGCTGAACGAGCCACGACCGAGATCGATGCGAATGGTGATCTCCGGCTGCTGCATCACCGCTGCGCCTTGCGCTTCGGTGTAAGAAGCAGCGGCACCACCGTTCTGGCAAAGCAGCACGGCATCGAGCCAGACATTGATTTTCGACACATCCAACGCCGGCACGCCGGAGCGGCCAATCGCCGCAAGAATGCGGCCCCAGTTGGGGTCGGAGGCAAAGAACGCGGTCTTGATCAGCGGCGAGTGCGCCACGGCATAAGCAACATCGCAGCATTCCTGGATGTTGCCGCCGCCTTCCACGCGCACGGTCATGAACTTGGTGGCACCCTCGCCATCACGCACGATGAGCTGGGCCAGGCGCAGAAACACACGCGTCAGCACCGCATGCAGCGCATCGTAGAGCTCGCCGTCGGCAGCCGTTACCGGCGCATTGCCGGCCTTGCCTGTGGCGATCAGCACGCAGGCATCGTTGGTCGAGGTATCGCCATCGATGGTGATGCGGTTGAACGAGCCTTCAACGACTTCGCGCAGCAGCGACTGCAACACCGCCGGCGCAACTGCCGCATCGGTAGCCACATAGCCGAGCATGGTCGCCATGTTCGGGCGAATCATGCCAGCGCCCTTGGAAATACCGGTGACGGTGTAAGTCGTGCCGTCCACAGTGAACTGTTCGCTGGCGCCCTTGGGCAGCGTGTCGGTAGTCATGATGCCGTTGGCGGCAGCGACCCAGTTGTCTGCATCCAGCGCCGCCAGCGCGGCCGGAAGACCGGCTTGCAGACGCGCCACCGGCAGCAGCTCGCCAATCACGCCGGTGGAAAACGGCAGCACCTGCGTTTCAGCAACACCCGTCAAGCCCGCCAACGACTGGCAAGACACTTGCGCAGCCACCATGCCCGGCTCACCGGTTCCGGCATTGGCATTGCCGGTATTGATCACCAGATAGCGCGGCGCGCCGGCCTGCAGATGCGCCTTGGCCACATGCACCGGCGCGGCACAGAAGGCATTGGTGGTGAACACGCCCGCCGTATTCGCACCCTCACTGATCTCGAAAACCACCAGATCGCGCCGATTCTTGTAGCGAATACCCGACTCGGCAATACCAATGCGCACACCGTTAACCGGCAGCATGACAGGAAGCGACAGATCACCCACGGCCATGACGAACTCCTTGCTTGATACGGCTAAGGCTTACGCCAGCTGACCGTGACATTGTTTGAATTTCTTGCCCGAACCGCAGGGGCAGGGATCGTTGCGACCAACCTTGGCTCCATCGCGCACAAAGGTCTGTGGCTCTTCTACCGCCGTCGGCACCGGCAGCGGTTCGCCGGACTCAATTGCCGCCATCTCGGCTTCAGCCTGCGCGGCATCGGCATGATCAAAATGCAGCGCCATGGACTTGGCCTCGGCTTCACGCTGCGCATCCATCGCCGCCACTTCTTCAGCGGTCGGCACATGCAGACGCGCCAGCGTTTGAATCAGCTCAAGCTTCACGGCATTGATCAGCTGCTCGAAGAGCTGGAACGCTTCGCGCTTGTATTCCTGCTCCGGGTTCTTCTGCGCATAGCCGCGCAGGTGGATGCCCTTGCGCAGGTAGTCCATGGCCGCCAGATGGTCTTTCCAGTGGCGATCGATGATCTGCAGCATGACCTGCTTTTCGAGCTGGTTGGCGGTGTCATCGCCCATGCGCTCGCGCTTGTCCAGCCAGGCTTGCAGTACGGCGTCACGCACACGCGCACGCAGGCCCTCTTCATCGAGCTTGCTGTCTTCATCAAGCCAGACTTGCAACGGCAGTGTCTGCCCGAAATCGGTCTGCAAGGCCTGCTCCAGACCCGGCACATCCCACTGCTCATCCAAGCTCAGCGGCGGAATGTAGGCGTTGATTACGCTATCCACCACATCGCCATGAATCAGCGTGACATTTTCGCTGATGCTGGTCGAGCCGAGAATATCGTCGCGCTGGGTGTAGATGGCGCGGCGCTGTTCGTTGGCCACATCGTCGTACTTCAGCAAATTCTTGCGGATATCGAAGTTGCGTGCCTCGACCTTGCGCTGCGCGCCCTCAATCGACTTCGATACCCACGGATGCTCGATGGCCTCGCCCGGCTTCATGCCCAGCGACTTCATCATGCTCTTCACGCGATCACTGGCGAAGATGCGCATCAGGTCATCTTCCAGCGACAGATAGAAGCGCGTCACACCGGGGTCGCCCTGACGACCGGAACGGCCGCGCAGCTGGTTGTCGATACGCCGTGATTCGTGACGCTCGGAGCCGATGATGTGCAAGCCGCCCGCAGCGATCACGCGCGCATGATCTTCTTCCCAGCCCTGACGCAACGCTTCAGTCTGTTCTGGCGTGATGGCGTCGCCCAGCTTCGCTGCTTCCGCTTTCCAGTTGCCGCCGAGCAGAATATCCGTGCCGCGACCGGCCATGTTGGTGGCGATGGTGACGGTGCCGGAGCGACCAGCCTGCGCCACAATTTCGGCTTCCTGCTCGTGGAACTTGGCGTTCAGCACACGATGCTCGATGCCTTCCTGCTGCAGCAGGCGCGAGAGCAGCTCACTGGTCTCGATCGTGGCGGTACCAACCAGGATCGGCGCACCCTTGTCGCGATAATCCTTGATGTCTTTGACGATGGCTTGGTACTTCTCCACCGGGCTCAGGTACACCAGGTCGTCGTGATCTTTACGCACCATTGGACGATGTGTCGGGATAACGACCACATCCAAGCCATAAATCTGGTGGAACTCCGGCGCTTCGGTATCCGCTGTGCCGGTCATGCCAGACAGCTTACGATAGAGGCGGAACAGGTTCTGGAAAGTCGTGGTCGCCAGCGTCTGATTCTCGGCCTGAATCGTCACACCTTCTTTCGCTTCCACGGCCTGATGCAGGCCTTCCGACCAGCGCCGACCCGGCATGGTACGGCCAGTGTGCTCATCGACAATGACCACATCGCGACCCGTAATGATGTAATGCACATCGCGCTGGAACAGCACATGCGCCTTCAGCGCCGCATGCACATGGTGCAGCAGATTCAAGTGCGCCGGCGAATACAGGCTTTCGCCCTCCGCCAGCAGGTCCATCTCAACCAAACACTGCTCGACAAACTCATGGCCGGCCTCGGTCAGCTCAACCTGGCGGCTCTTCTCGTCGATCCAGTAATGGCCACCATCCGCCGTTTCTTCGGCAGCCTGGCGCGTCAGGCGCGGGATCAGCAGATTGATTTGCGTATACAGACGCGATGAATCTTCGCTGGCGCCGGAAATGATCAATGGCGTACGGGCTTCATCGATCAGAATGGAGTCGACTTCGTCGATCAGCGCATAGGCATGACCACGCTGGAAGCGATCTTCGAGGCGGAACGCCATGTTGTCGCGCAGGTAGTCAAAGCCGAACTCGTTGTTCGTGCCGTAAGTAATATCGGCACGATACGCCGCGCGTTTGTCTTCCGGCGGCTGCTGCGAACGCACCACGCCTACGCTGAGGCCGAGAAATTCAAACAACGGACGATTCCACTCGGCATCACGCGCGGCGAGGTAGTCGTTGACCGTGACCACATGCACGCCCTCGCCCGACAAGGCGTTCAAATACGCCGGCAGCGTAGCCGTCAGCGTCTTGCCTTCACCCGTGCGCATTTCCGCGATGCGACCTTCATGCAGGGTGATGCCACCGATCATCTGCACATCGTAATGGCGCATGCCGAGCACGCGCTGTGCGGCCGTGCGGCAGACCGCAAACGCTTCCGGCAGGAAAGCATCGAGGCTTTCCCCGCTCTGAAAACGCTGCTGGAATGATGCTGTGCGGGCACGCAGCTCATCATCACTTAAGGCATCGGTAGCAGCCTCAAGCGCATTGATGCGCTCGACGATCTGGCGCATGCGCTTGAGTTCACGATTATTTTTGGTACCGAACAAGCCACTGACAAGGCGAGAAAACATGATCACTACTCAGAAGATGGGCAAATCAGCGCAACATTCTACCTGCTTTCCCCGCAGGAAAAAGCGTTGCCGTGATGACTCGTGCAGAAAGCAACAGCCCGGCACAAGGGCCGGGCTGTCATGGCGCGAAAAACCGGGCGGATGTTAGCGTTTTGCCACGCGAATAAAGGTCGCCGGATCAATCTGTTTACCATTACGCAAGACCTCGTAATGCAGATGCGTGCCCGTGGAGCGCCCCGTGGAACCCATGTAGGCCACCAGCTGATCCTTGCTCACCATGTCGCCAGCCTTGACCGCAACAGCGCGGGCATGAGCATAGCGCGTGACCAGCCCATCGCCGTGATTGACCTCAACCACATTGCCATAACCAGTACGCTGGCCAGCAAAGGTCACCATGCCATCAGCGACGGAAAACACATCACTGCCTTCGTTGCCGGCAAAGTCGATGCCGCCATGGAAAGCCGTGCGGCCGGTGATCGGATCGGCGCGATAGCCAAAGCTGGAGCTGATGTAGGCATCATGCACCGGCATGTTGTTCAGATTTACCTGCTGACGACGGCTCTGCAAAACCTTGTCTAATGCCAGCAACTGAGCCTCACGCAACTGCAGCTCGCTGCCCAGCGATGACAGCGTGCGATCCAGTTCGGAACTGGACGCCGGCAAGGCAACTGCCTCTTCCGGCCCGCCCATAGGCGGCTTGTGCGAGAAATCAAACTCGTCGCCTTTAACCTTGGCACTTTCGGCCAAGTGCGCGCCGAGGGCATCGATGCGCATCATGCGTGCCTGAATGTCGGCCATGCGTGCCGACATAGCCGCCAGCTCTTCCTGCTGGGCAAGGTCAGCAGCGCTCAGCTGCGACACGGGCGACGCAGTCAGCCGGTCATACGCCCAATAGCCGCCAGCACCAATGCTGCCGGCCAACACGAACAGGCCTGCGGCGGCGGTGCCGATCAGCCTGGGATTCAGCTGCAAACGAATCGGACGATTGTGTTTGCGGTTGAAAAAAATAATGTTCATCTCTTTTACCTCTTGGCGAACACGCGCACTTTGCGCATGCTGAACGCCTTGATCTGCGACCCACACTCATGACACGCAACGCTGAACCGACCGCCCTCAGAGACTTGCTCAAGCTCGGCAGCTTTACGCCATTGCTGCGGGGCAATGCCCTGCGCGCAATACATGAAGCGATATGGCAACAAATTGTTGATGAATCCATCCGGTCTTCTTGCCGGTTAACATCGCTGCGAGAAGGCACGCTCACGGTTTGCGCAGATCATGCGACAACCGCTAGTCAGTTGCGCTATCTGCAGAAAATTCTGCTACAGCAACTGAAGCAACACGCTGAGTTTCACTCTGTTCAGCGCCTGCGCGTTCTCATCAAGCCAGCGTCTCCAACACCAAATACCAAAGCAAAAACTCTGCCAACTCTCAGTGAAGAGACGGCGAAGCACCTATTGGAAATGGCAGATTCCTTGGAGAATTCGGAGCTTAGCGGAGGTTTCCGTCGTTTGGCAAGGCATACCTTGAGAAACCGCAAGGCTACAAATGGCTGAAAATCGCACTATTCAGGTACATTTTCAGCGTCTGCAAGCCAGTCAGAATTGATTATTTAGTGCACAGCATCCGCTTTCACATAGCTGATCGGCGTCAGGCGCTCATCCATGAAAGTCACTTCTTCCCAGGCATCCGGGTCGTCAATCAGGGCGCGCAGCAGCTTGTTGTTGAGCGCATGGCCAGACTTGAAGCCCTCGTAAGCACCGAGAATGCCCACGCCAAACAAGTACAGGTCACCGATGGCATCGAGCATCTTGTGACGCACGAACTCATCTTCGAAACGCAGGCCATCTTCGTTCATCACGCCCTGGTCATCGACCACGATGGCGTTGTCCATGCTGCCGCCCAATGCGAGATTGTTGGCGCGCAGGTACTCGATGTCACGCAGGAAGCCGAAGGTGCGGGCACGACTGACTTCGTTGACGAAGGCCGTCGTGGAGAAGTCGACACTGGCCCAGCGGTGTTCGTCGCGAAACGCCGGGTGATCGAAATCGATGGTGAACGATACCTTGAAGCCGTCGTAGGGGTCGAAAGCGGCAATCTTGTCGCCCTCCCTGACTTCAACGCGCCGCTTGATGCGGGCGAAACGCTTGGGCGCTTCCTGCTCCACGATGCCGGCAGCTTGGATCAGGAACACGAAAGGCCCGGCGCTGCCGTCCATGATCGGAATCTCGGGGGCACTGACATCGATCACGGCGTTGTCGATGCCAAGGCCCGCGAGAGCCGACATGATGTGCTCGACGGTACCGACGCGGACATCACCCATCACGAGGTTGGATGACATCATGGTCTCGCGCACCAGCAGCGCTTGTGCCGGGATTACGACTGGCGGTTCGAGGTCCGTGCGGCGAAACACGATGCCCGAATCGACAGGCGCAGGCCGCAGGGCGAGAAAGACTTTCTCGCCACTGTGGAGGCCGACACCGCTGGCGCGGATGACTTGTCTGACGGTTCGTTGTTTGAGCATTTGTAACAAATCATGTCAAAGGTGGCTCATGGTAGCAGAGCCGCCTCGACTGCTCAATCGGCCTGACGACGAAGGAAAGCCGGGATGTTGAGCAAGTTCGTGTCGCCACGACGCTTGTGACCCGCTTCCTCGTTACGCTTCCAGGTCGGCGTATCGTAGCCGGCATAGCGATCCTGCTCGGTTGGCTGCACCGTGCCGCCATTGACGACCTGCTGCACCGGCACATGCACCGGCACCTGCTGAACCACCTGCGTGGCGGCGGCTGCGGCGACTAGGCTCATGCCAACCTTGGGCTGGGCGGCACGCATGGCGCTGGCTTTCGGCAGGCCAGTGGCAACCACGGTCACGCGAATTTCATCGCCCAGGGTTTCATCGAGAATGGTGCCGATGACCACTGTGGCGCTTTCCGAGGCAAAGTTGGAAACAATGTCGCCAACCGTGGAGAACTCGTCGAGGCCGAGGCTTTCGTTGGCCGCGATCGACACCAGCACGCCACGCGCACCCTTGAGCTGCACATCATCGAGCAGCGGGCTGTGGATGGCCATTTCGGTGGCGATGCGGGCGCGCTCTTCGCCCTTGGCCGAGCCGGTACCCATCATGGCCAGACCCTGCTCGGACATGACCGTGCGCACATCGGCGAAGTCGACATTGATGACGCCCGGATTCAGAATCATGTCGGCGATGCCCTGAACCGCACCCTGCAGCACATTGTTGGCGGCCTTGAAGGCATCGACCAGCGAGACCTTGCCCAGCACCTGCAGCAGTTTGCCGTTGGGAATAGTGATCAGTGAATCAACATGGTGCGACAGCGCTTCAATACCCTGCTCGGCGACATCCATGCGCTTCTTGCCTTCAAACGGGAATGGCTTGGTGACCACGCCCACGGTGAGAATGCCCATTTCACGCGCCACTTCGGCCACGACCGGCGCACCGCCAGTGCCCGTACCGCCGCCCATACCGGCGGTGATGAAAACCATGTCGGAGCCGGCCAGCGCTTCACGGATGCGGTCACGATCTTCGACCGCCGCCTGACGACCCACTTCCGGGTTGGCACCGGCACCGAGACCACGAGTGACATTGTCACCGAGGTGCAGCAGGGTCTTGGCGTTCATTTTGGTGAGCGCCTGCTTGTCGGTGTTTGCGCAGATGAAATCCACGCCCTGTACATCGCTGTTAACCATATGCTCGACCGCGTTGCCGCCGCCGCCACCCACGCCAATCACTTTGATGATTGCCGTGCCCAGTTCCGGGGTGTTGTCTGCCAGTTCAAAAATGTTCGCCATGATGTTTCTCCAGTCCCGCAGGACTTCCGCCGATTTTTATAATTTACGCGCCGTGAGGCTTCCTGCCCTTGCCGATGCCCTGCCTGGTCATCGGTAAAACCTTGCTCGCGAGAGCCAAATCCTTAAAAGTTGCTGGCGAACCAGACCTTCACTCTTCCCGTCCAGCTCGCACCATCATCTTCACGACGAATCGCGCGAGTCGAGCTGTTCTGACCCGATGCCAGCGTGCGCTGCATGCCATAAAACAGCAGGCCGATGCCGGTGGCATAAATCGGGTTGCGCAACAATTCTTCCGTGCCACCGAGCTTCAGCGACTTGGGCATGCCGATGCGTACCGGCAGATGGAAAATCGATTCGGCGAGCTGTATCGCTCCCTCGATTTTCGACGAACCCCCGGTCATGACCACGCCGGCAGCAAGCTGATCGGCATAGCCACAACGCTCCAGCTCCATCTGCACGATGCTGAACAATTCTTCGTAGCGCGGCTCGACCACGGCCGACAGTGTCTGCCGGGCCAGCGTACGGGCCGGGCGATCACCCATGCCGGGCACGCTGATGGTCTGCTCGGGATCGACCATCTGCGGCACGACGCAGGCATAGCGCACCTTGATCTCGTCGGCGGCGGGCGTTGGGGTACGCAGCGCCATCGCGATGTCATTGGTGACCTGATCGCCGGCAATCGGAATGACGGCCGTGTGACGAATCGCGCCGCGAACAAAGACGGCGATGTCGGTGGTGCCGCCGCCGATATCGACCAGGCAGACGCCGAGGTCTTTTTCATCGTCAGTGAGCACGCCGTGGCTGGATGCGACCTGCTCCAGCACGATGTCATCGATGGCCAGACCGGCACCGCGCACGCATTTTTCCAGGTTCTGTGCGGCGTTGGCCGAACAAGTCACGAGGTGGATATGGCCTTCGAGGCGCACGCCGGCCATGCCCAGCGGATTTCGCACATCGCCCTGGTCATCCACAATGAATTCCTGCGGCAGCACATGCAGAATGCGCTGATCGGCGGGGTTGGCGCCGGATTTGGCGGCATCGATCACGCGTTCGATGTCGGTCTGCGTGACTTCGCCATCGCGAATCGCCACCACCGCCTGCGAATTGCGGCCGCCGATGTGGCTGCCGGCAATACCAATATAGGCCGAGTGAATCTTGCAATCGGCCATCAGCTCCGCTTCAGCCACGGCACCTTGGATGACTTCCTGCATCTGGTCGATATTGACCACAACGCCCTTGCGCATACCGCGCGATGGCTTCATGCCATAGCCCACAATTTCCAGGCTTTGCTCGGCCTGATTGATTTGCGCGACCATGCAGACCACTTTGGAAGTGCCGATGTCTACCGCAACGATCATGGGTGCCTGTGTCATATTTGCCATCTCTGCCTTCCTGGTCGCGAACGACCGTTTACCTCATCAAAAAAATTCAGTTCAACCCTGACGCCAGCCAATGGCCACGCCATTGCGATAACGCAGGTCAATACGCGCGATGCTGCCGATGTCAGCTGCCAACTGTCGGTCATAAAGCACAGTGAAGCGCTCCAGCTTCGCGAGCGTGTCCTGAGCATCCACCAGAACTTCAACACCGCCTTCCAGCATGACCAGCCAGCTCATGCGATCGGTCAATTGCAGCGACTCGATATGCAGACCAACGCGGCTCAACACACGATCCATGGCCTGATACTGCTGCAGCACGAAACGCGCTTGCGCCCTGGGGCCATCCAGATGCGGCAATGGCGCAAGACCTGCGATGCGCTGCGGCCGGAAAACTTCACCGGCGCGGCTCACCAGCCCATCCTTGCCCCAGTGCGCCAGCGCCTGCTTTTCTGTCAGCGTGACGCGTACCTGATCCGGCCACTGGCGACTGACCCGCGCCTGAGCCACCCAGGGATAGCGCTGCGCCAACACCTGTAGCTCATCCAGATTGGCGGTGAAAAAATTGCCGCGTACCGTGCGCTCCAGCGCCGCCTGCAGCTCGCCACGCTGGGTCTGCGCGAGGTTGCCGGCAATCTCTACGCGACGGATCGGCGTTTCCAGCGCCCAATCCGTGGCCAGCACATGCAGCGCATGGGCAACGACCAGCAATGCCGCGCACGAGATCATCAACACGAGGGCGTTCAACCAGCGCGAACCCTGCCCGATCAGCGACTGCCAGCGCGCAGCCAGAGCCGCCAGCAAACCCGGACGGGTTGCAGCTTGGCGAGCTACCGGACGACGCGTGACCTGGCTGCTCATGCGGCAGTCTCCGCGTTCAGGGTCTGGCTCAGAATCGCCAGCACCAGCTGCGTAAAGTCGATGCCGGCGGCCTGAGCGGCCATCGGTACCAGCGAGTGATCGGTCATGCCCGGCACGGTGTTGATTTCGAGCAGCCAGAAGCGACCCTGGCTGTCACGCATGGCATCGATACGACCCCAGCCGCGTGCGCCCAGCACTTCGAATGCTTCCTCGGCGATGTTCTGCAGGCGTTGTTCTTCGTCGGCCGTCAGACCGCAGGGAACCTTGTACTGCGTGTCATTGCGCTGATACTTGGCTTCGAAATCGTAGAAATCGTTGGCCGGAATCATGCGAATCACCGGCAGCGCCTTGCCGTTGAGCATGCTCACGGTGTACTCGCTGCCTTCAATGAAATGTTCGGCGATGACTTCGCTGTCGTGCTCGGCAGCCACGGCGTAAGCCTTGGCCAGATCGTCCACGCTGTAGACCTTGGCCATGCCGATGCTAGAGCCTTCACGCGAAGGCTTGACCATCAGCGGCAGACCCAGCTCAGCGACGACAGCAGCAAAGTCGCAATCCGCCGAGAGCCGGCGATAGGTCGGCGTGGGTAAGCTGCAACCGAGCCAGAGCTGCTTGGTGCGCGCCTTGTCCATGCCGATGGCCGAGGCCATGACGCCGCTGCCGGTGTAAGGCACGCCGAACTGCTCAAGCACGCCCTGCATCACGCCATCTTCGCCGCCACGACCGTGCAGCACGATAAAGGCGCGGTCATAGCCCTGCACCTCCACGATGTCGCGCTCGGCTGGATCAAAACCATGGGCATCCACGCCAGCCGCCTGCAAGGCTTTCAGCACTGCAGCACCGCTGATCAGGGAAATCGGGCGCTCGGCCGCCGTGCCACCCAGCAGCACCGCAACCCGACCAAAACGCTTCACATCCAGCATATTCATCATCTCTCTCACTTTTTCGCAGCGGTCAGATACAGACCGTTCTGGGCCAGCTCCAGCGCAATCGCGCCGACCGTGCCGGCGCCTTGCGTCAGCAGCACATCGCCGGCGCGCAATTGCGAAGGCAACAGCTGTGCCAACTCATCGAGCTTTTCCACAAACACCGGATCAACCAGGCCACGGGTGCGGATGCTGCGCGCCAAGGTGCGGCTGTCGGCCCCGGCAATAGCTTTTTCGCCCGCGCTATACACATCCAGCAGCAGCAACTGATCAACGGTAGACAGCACTTGCACGAAGTCTTCGAAGCAGTCGCGGGTACGGCTGTAGCGATGCGGCTGGAACATCATCACCAGACGACGACCCGGAAAGGCCTGACGAGCAGCGGCAATCGTTGCCGCGACTTCACGCGGGTGATGACCGTAGTCGTCCACGAGCTGCACACCACCGGCCTCAGCCAAGCGCTGGAAGCGACGGCCGACGCCCTGGAAGCTGGCCAGCGCGCTGACAATGGCGCTGTCTTCGACCTCTTCATCCGTGGCGATGGCAATCGCGGCCAGCGAATTCAGCACATTGTGCAGACCCGGCAGGTTCAGCGTGATGCGCAGCGCTTCATGACCTATGCGATGCACTGTGAAATGCGTCTGCAGGCCTTCCTGATGCACATCCGTGCCACGCACATCGTTGTCGGCATCGAAGCCGTAGGTGATGGTCGGGCGGCCGATCTTCGGCAGCAGCTCGCGCACCACCGGGTCATCGCCACAAACCACGGCGAGGCCGTAGAACGGCAGGTTGTGCAGGAACTCAATGAAGGTGCGCTTGAGCACCTCGAAGTCACCGCCGTAGGTGTCCATGTGATCGGCGTCGATGTTGGTGACGACCGAAGCCATGGGCTGCAGATGCAGGAAGGAGGCATCGCTCTCGTCGGCTTCGGCCACGAAATAGCGGCTGCTGCCGAGTTTGGCGTTGGTGCCGGCGCTGTTGAGCAGGCCGCCGATGACATAGGTCGGATCAAAGCCGCCCTCACCCAAAATCGACGCGATCAGACTGGTCGTGGTGGTCTTGCCGTGCGTGCCAGCGATGGCGATACCGTGGCGATAGCGCATCAGCTCGGCCAGCATTTCGGCACGACGCACGATGGGCAGGCGACGCTCTTGCGCAGCCTTCACTTCCGGGTTGCTGGGGTCGATTGCGGTCGATACCACCAGCACATCGGCCTTGGCGATGTGCGCGGCGTCGTGACCAATGAAAATCTCGGCACCGAACGACTTCAGGCGATCCGTGGTCTTGCCGGCCTTGGCATCGGAACCCGCCACTTCATAGCCCTGGTTGAGCAACACCTCGGCGATGCCGCACATGCCGGCGCCACCGATGCCGACAAAATGAATACGGCGAATGCGGCGCATTTCCGGAATTTCGATCAGACGCGTACGCGGAATGGCTTTCATGCATTACCTCTCAAAATGGCGTTGACGACCAAGGCCGTGGCATCCGGCTTGGCCAGCGTGCGGGCTTGCTCGGCCATGACTTGCAGCGTCTTGCGATCCATCAGTTCGGCCAGCGTCACAGCAAAGGCGGCCGGCGTCAGATCGCGCTGCTGGAACAGGCGCGCGGCACCGATGTCGCTGAGGAACCGGGCATTGGCAGTCTGGTGGTCATCAACCGCATGCGGGAACGGAATCAGGATTGAGGCCACGCCAGCAGCGGCAATTTCGGACACCGTGAGCGCGCCGGAGCGGCAAATCACCAGATCGGCCCAGTCGTAAACGGCGGCCATGTCATCAATAAAGGGCAGAATTTCGGCCTGCACACCGAGCTTGGCGTAAACGGCAGCTGCCTTGTCGGCATGCTTGCGACCGGCCTGATGACGAATGAGCGGGCGCTGCTCCAGCGGCAGCTCGGCGAAAGCCGCCGGCACCAGCTCGTTCAGCGCCACCGCGCCCAGACTGCCACCCATGACCAGCACGCGCAGCGCGCCACGACGAGCGCCGTAACGCGCACTCGGCTGTGCCAGCGTCGCGATTTCGTCACGCACCGGGTTGCCGACCCAGGTCACCTTCGCGCAAGCATCGAAGGCATTGGGAAACGCCTGCAGCACCTGCGTGGCAAACTTGGCCAAGGCCTTGTTGGTAAAGCCGGCAATGGCATTCTGCTCATGGATATACAGCGGCAAGCCCGACAGCCGTGCTGCCAGACCGCCCGGCCCGGTGACATAGCCACCCAGACCGATAACGGCATCAGCATTCACTGCCGAAAACACGCGCGTGGCTTTCCAGACAGCGCGCAGCAGCTTCGTCGGGGCCTTCAACAGCGGCTTCAAACCGTTGCCACGCAAGCCGCCCACATCCAGATAAGTAATGTCAAATCCGGCTTTAGGAACCAGATCAGCCTCGATGCCAGCTCGCGTGCCCAGCCAGTGGATGCGTACGCCCTGCGCCTGCAAGGCCCGCGCGACGGCCAACGCCGGAAAGACATGACCGCCCGTGCCACCGGCCATCACCACTACGGACTTAACGAGCGCCATGACTGCCTCCCTCTGCGCGGCGCACGCCACGCTCCTTGACCTGCCCGGACTCGGCGTCGATGCGCAAGAGAATGGCCAGCACGGCAAACACCATGACCAGGCTGGAGCCCCCGTAGCTCACCAGCGGCAGCGTGAGACCCTTGGTCGGGAAGAAACCGATGTTGACACCGATGTTGATGGCCGACTGCACGCCCAGCATCACGGCCAGACCGTAGGCAACATAGGCGGAGTAGGACTGACCTGCACGCTCGGCACGCTGACCGATGCGCAGTGCAGCGGTCACTAGCGAGGCTACGGCCACCAACAAAATCAGCACGCCAACCAAGCCGAACTCCTCGGCATACACGGCAAAAACAAAGTCGGTATGCGCTTCCGGCAGATAAAACAGCTTCTGCACGCTATGGCCAAGGCCGACCCCGAACCAGTCTCCGCGACCAAAGGCAATCAAGCTCTGCACGAGCTGATAGCCTGTGTCGTACTGGTCTGCCCAAGGGTCGGTAAAGGCCAGCAGGCGCTTCATGCGATACGACTCGGCCATGACAACGGGGATGCCGACCAGCGTCAGAGTTCCCATGACGGCCAGAAACTGCCTGAGCGGCGCGCCGGCTAAAAACAGCATGCTCGTGGTGGCCATGATGACCACGATGCTGGCGCCAAAATCAGGCTCCAACATGAGAAAGGTCACCACAAAAAATAGACCGGCCAACGGTTTCATGAAGCCTCGCAGATTGCTGCGAACCTCTTCCTGACGACGCACCAGATATGCTGCCATCGCTAGCACCGCAGCCAGCTTCATGACTTCCGAGGGCTGCAAGGTGATGCCACCCAAGCCGATCCAGCGCATGCTGCCATTGACGCGACGACCAATGCCCGGAATCAGCACAATGGCAATCAAAATCAAGGCCAGCAGGAATACCCAGTAGCTGTAGCGACTCCAGAACTGCATCGGCACCTGCAGCACCAATGCACCCACGATCAGACCGATGCAAAGATAGATGGCATGGCGCGTAAAGAAGTAGAACGGATTGCCATAGGATGCCTCTGCAACGCCCATCGATGCCGAGCCCACCATGATCAAGCCGATGCACAGCAGAAAGCCGGCCGCCACCAGAAGCACCTGGCGCTCGGTCAGCTCGGCCGCGATATTTCGCAGCAGCTGCACAGGATGATTCAGGCTCTGGCTGGTCATCAGCTCACCTCGACCAGACGACGAACGCCGGCGACAAACTGATCGCCGCGATCCTCGTAGTGCTTGAACATGTCGAAGCTGGCGCAGGCCGGCGACAGCAGCACGGCATCACCCGGCTTGGCGATGCTAAGCGCCTTGGCGATAGCCTCGTCTAGGCTGCTGCAGTGGTGACGCGGCAAAGCAGCGGCAATGGCGAGGTCAATGACCGGGGCATCCTCGCCAATCAGCAGCAGCGCCTTGCCGAACTGAGCCATCGCTGGCGACAGCGGCGTGAAGTCCTGGCCCTTGCCCACGCCGCCGGCAATGAGCAAGATCTTGCCACTGATGGCTGCGCCCAGACCGTTGATGGCGGCCAGCGTGGCACCGACATTGGTGCCCTTGGAATCGTTGTACCAGCCGATGCCGTTGTGCAGCGCGACACGCTGGCAGCGATGCTTGAGGCCGGTGAAGGTGCGCAGCGTGGTCAGCATGGCATCCAGCGGCAGGCCCACGGCTTCGCCAAGCGCCAGGCAGGCCAGCGCATTGGCCACATTGTGGTCGCCAAAGATTTGCAGATCGCTGACCGGCATCAGGGTGTCGCGGCCACGCGCCAGGAACGGCTTGCCATCCACAACCCGCACGCCGAAATCATTCAGGTCAGGCGCGCTCAGGCCGAAGCTGGCGCGCGGCAGATCGTCGGCAATCAGCGGCATGGTCAGAGCATCATCGCGATTGAACACGAAGCGCTGGCAGTTGCGGTAAATGCGGTGCTTGGCCTGGTGGTAATCGACCATGCCGGTGTAGCGATCCATGTGGTCTTCGCTGATATTGAGCACAATCGCCACGGCCGCTTTCAGCGAATGCGTGGTCTCCAGCTGAAACGACGACAGCTCCATCACATACAGGTCTTTCTCGCCCTCGGCGAGCATGTCCAGCACCGGCGTACCGATGTTGCCGCAGACGCCCGTGCGCTTGCCCGCGGCTTCGCCCATGAGACCAACCAGCGTGGTCACCGTGCTCTTCGCATTAGAGCCAGTGATGGCGATAATCGGCGCAGTCACCGCGCGGCAGAACAGCTCCACATCGCCGACTACCGAAACACCGGCAGCGATCGCGGCAGCAATTTCTGGCTCACGAATGGAGATGCCAGGGCTACTGATGACTTCGCTGGCGCGCAGCAGCAAGGCGGCATCGAGCTTGCCCAAGCTGACATCTACATCGGGAAATTCGGCGCGCAGTTCAGCCAGCCCCGGCGGATGTTCGCGGGTATCGTTGACCGCCACCGGATAGCCTTGGCGCTTGAGATAACGCACGCAAGACAGCCCGGTCTTGCCCAGACCGATGACCACCCGCAAACCGTCGCGCTGAATGAGCATGCTCGTCTCTCCTTAGCGCAGCTTCAGGGTCGCGAGACCGACCAGCACGAGCATGAAGCTGATGATCCAGAAGCGTGCAACCACGCGGGTTTCCGGCCAACCCTTGAGCTCGAAATGGTGATGGATCGGGGCCATGCGGAAGATGCGCTTGCCGGTCAGCTTGAAGCTCGCCACCTGCAACATCACCGACACCGTTTCCATCACGAAAACGCCGCACATCACGAACAGCACAATCTCCTGACGCACGATGACAGCGATGGTGCCGAGCACCGCGCCCAGCGACAGCGCGCCGACATCGCCCATAAAGACCTGCGCCGGATAGGCGTTAAACCAGAGGAAGCCAAGACCGGCACCGATGATGGCGCCACAGATGATGATCAGCTCGCCCGCGCCGATGACAAAAGGAATCTGCAGATAAGTCGCGAATTTGATGTTGCCGGTGAGGTAGGCAAAAATCGCCAGCGCACCCGCGACCATCACGGTCGGCATAATGGCCAGACCATCGAGACCGTCGGTGAGGTTGACGGCATTGCTGGCGCCAACGATCACGAAATAGCTGAGCACGATGTAAAACAGACCGAGCGGAATGATCACATCCTTGAAGAACGGCACGATCAGACTGGTTTCAATCGGCGTCTTCGCGGTGTAATACAGCACCACAGCAGCACCAATGCCACCCACGGACTGCCAGAAATACTTCCAGCGACTGGGCAGGCCACGCGGGTTCTTCTCGACCACCTTGCGATAGTCATCAACCCAGCCGACCAGGCCGAAAATCACCATTACCCCCAGCACGATCCAGACATAGATATTGTCCAGACGCGCCCACGCCAGCGTGCTCACCGCAATCGTCAGCAGAATCAGCACGCCACCCATGGTCGGCGTGCCGGTCTTGGCCAGATGCGTCTGCGGGCCATCCGTGCGAATAGCCTGGCCGAACTTCATTTCCTTCAGCTTTTCGATCAGGTACGGCCCCCACCACAGCGACAGCGCAAACGCCGTGACAATGCTGAGCATGAAACGGAAGGTCAGGTAGTTGAAAACCCCAAACCCCTTGTAGTGTTGTGCCAGTTGATCCGCGAGCCATAGCAGCATGTCAGTGCACTCCTGCTTCGCCGGTCAGGCCTTGCACCACACGCTCCATGCGAGCGCTGCGCGAACCTTTGACGAGAATGGTGACCACGCCCTGCAGCTCGGCCTCCAAGGCTTTCAGCAGCGCATGATGATCCGGGAACAGCTGTGCCTGCGGGCCGAAGCCGGCTGCGTACTGGGCACTGTGCTGGCCCGTGGCATAAAGCGCGTCGATATTTTTCATGCGTGCATACTCCCCGACTTCAAGATGGCCCGATGCCGTAGCACCGCCCAGTTCACCCATGTCACCCAAGACCAGCACATGACGGCCCGGCAGCTCGGCAAGCAGATCAATCGCTGCCTTCATCGAGCTCGGATTGGCGTTGTAAGTGTCATCAATCACATAACGCTGCTGGCCCAGGCTGTGCGGCACAGTGCGCCCCGAAAACGCGCGCGTCTTCTGCAGGCCGGCCACAATGCGCGACAGCGAAATGCCGCAGGCATGGGCCAGCGACGCAGCCGCCAGCGCATTCATGACCTGATGGCGACCGAGTAATTGCAGCTGCACCGGCATGGCCTGCGTGCCGATATGCAAGGTGAAGGCGTACTGCGGCATGTCGCCGGAGGTGATGTCGGTCGCGTAAATGTCGGCGGTCTGACGCTCGGAGAAGGTCAGCAATTTACGGCCAGCCAGCTTGCCCAGCCAGAGCGAGGCAAAGTCATCATCCAGATTGACGATGGCCGTGCCATCTGCCGCCAGACCGTCGTAAATCTCGCTTTTTGCCCTCGCAATACCTTCGCGGCTGCCGAAACCTTCCAGATGCGCCGTGCCAACATTGATGATGACCGCTGCACGAGGCCGTACCAGACCCGAGGTATAGGCGATTTCGCCGGCGTGATTGGCGCCCAGCTCGAAGACGCCAAACTGATGCTCGTCGCGCAGGCGCAGCAGCGTCAGCGGCACGCCGATGTCATTGTTCAGATTGCCCAGCGTCGCCAGCGTTTCGCCCTGCTGCTCGAAGATGCGTGCCGTCATTTCCTTGGTCGAGGTTTTGCCGGCGCTGCCGGTCATGGCCACACGCACCACCTGCGGGAAGCGTGCGCACCAAGCGGCCGCAATCTGGCCCAGCGCCCGGTGGCAATCATTCACGATGATCTGCGGAATGCCCGCATTCGGATCCATACGCGACACCACAGCAGCCACCGCGCCCTTTTCTGCAGCCTGATGAATCAGGGCATTGGCATCAAAATTTGGGCCCGACAGCGCGATGAAGACATCGTTGACCTGCAGCGTGCGGGTATCGCTGGAAAAGCTGCCGACATCGGCATCCAGACCGATCAGCTCACCGCCAACCACCACCGCGATTTCCGACAGTCTCATGCCGTACTCCTCGTACTCAGCGCGAGCCGCACTTGCTCAACATCATTGAAGGGATAACGCACGCCCATGATTTCCTGATAGGTCTCGTGGCCCTTGCCAGCAATTAGCACCACATCATCTGCGGCGGCGTTTTTCAGGGCATAAGCGATGGCCTCGGCGCGATCCACAATGATCGTTGCCGGCCGGCCATTCAGGCCCTGCTGAATATCGTGAAGAATGCTTTCCGGGGCTTCTTCGCGCGGATTGTCGGTGGTCAGCACCAGCACATCGGCGAGGGCGGCGGCAATGCGACCCATCTCCGAGCGTTTGCCGGTGTCACGACCGCCACCACAGCCAAATACGCACCAGAGCTTGCCTTCGGTGTGCTCAAGCGCCGCTTTCAAGGCTTGCTCCAGCGCATCCGGCGTGTGGGCATAATCCACCACCGCCAACGGCGACTGACCTTGGCGCAGGCACTGCATGCGACCGGCAACCGGCTGTACGGCCGCCAAGGCTCGTGCCGACTGCTCCAGGTCATAGCCCAGCGTCAGCAAGCCGCCCAGCACCGCCAGCAGATTGCTGGCATTGAAACGGCCCAGCAGCGCACTCTTCAGCGCAACACGGCCCCACGGCGTACGAACTTGCAGCAGCAAGCCATCCAGCGATGGCTGCACGCTCTCGGCCACAATCTCGGCATCGCTATCGGCATGCAGGCTGTAACGCAGGCAGCGCACACCCGCCGCAAGCTGCTGCTGATAGAGTGCGCCCTGAGCATCATCGGCATTGATAACCGCAGCTTTCAGGCCCGGCCAGGAGAACAGACGACCCTTGGCTGCCGCATAGCTGGCCATATCGCCGTGATAATCGAGATGGTCGCGCGTCAGATTGGTGAACAGTGCCGTGTGAATTGGCGTACCAACCATGCGGCCCTGCTCAAGGCCATGCGAGCTGGCCTCCATGGCCACCAGTCGAGCGCCCTGATCGCGGAAACCGGCGAGCAAGCCCTGCAGCTGCAGCGGATCTGGCGTGGTGAATTGCGACGCCGCCAGCTCGCCATAGAAACCATTGCCCAGCGTTCCGATGACGGCACTGCGCTGGCCCAACTCAAGCGCCGCACCAGCAATCAGATTAGCGATGCTGGTCTTGCCATTGGTACCAGTCACCGCCAGCACGGTCATGTCTTGTGCCGGCTGATCGTGAAAGCGCGCGGCGAACTGTCCCAAGCGCTGCGTCAGATCAGGCACCACCAAAACCGGCACGCTGCCAACCTTGGTATGCGCCAGCCAATCACCGCCAGCCTCTGCCAGCACAGCGCCCGCACCCGCAGCCACGGCCGCCGGGATATGACTGCGTGCATCATGATGCAGTGCTGCCAGCGCCACAAAAACACTACCAGCCTGAACCCGTCGCGAATCCGACACCAACGCCGGCACCGCCACCTGAGCCCATTGTGCAGGCACTTCCGGCCAGATCTGAATCAGCGTCTTCATTCAGCCCTCCCGGCCTGGGCGAGCCCAGGTGGACGGATGCGGGAAGCGATGCTGCTCAGCCAGGCGCTCGGCACTGCGATCCGGCTCGATATTCATCAGGCGCAGCGTGTCCGACATCATGCGCGAAAACACCGGTGCCGCTGCGAGGCCGCCGTAGTAACCACCCTGGCGTGGGTTATCAATGATGACGGCAGTAACCACGCGCGGCGCGCTAGCTGGCGCCAGACCAACAAACAGAGACATATAGGCATTGCTGGCATAGCCGCCGGCCTGGGCCTTGTGTGCGGTGCCCGTCTTGCCGGCAATGCGATAACCCGGCACTGCAGCACGCAACGCCGTACCTTCCTGTGTCACCACGGTTTCCATCATGGGAATGATCGCACGGGCAATTTTCTCATCGAGAACGCGCTTACCCGGCACTGGGCCGGTGACCTTGGTAAAGCTGATCGGGCGCTGGATGCCGCCACTGGCGATCACGGCATAGGCCTGCGCCAGCTGCAGTGCTGTCACCGTCACGCCGTAGCCATAAGACATCGTGGCCACTTCAACCGGATTCCAGCGATTCGACGGCTGCATGCTGCCGGCACTTTCGCCGGGAAAGCCGCTACCGGTGTTGTGCCCAAAACCGAGGCGACGATGCAGCAGCGGCAGCGTGTCGCGGGGCAGCGCCATGGCAATTTGTGCCGACGCCACATTGCTCGACTTGGTGAGCAAGGTCGACAAATCGATCACGCCATAATTTTCGTGATCACGAATCAGCTTATTAATGACCTTGTAGGTACCAGGATTGGTATTGAAATGACTGCGTTCGGTGAACTTGCCACTTTCCAGCGCTGCCGCCACGGTGAACGGCTTGAGCGTTGAACCCGGCTCGAACTGATCCGTCACCGCACGATTGCGCAAGGCATTGACCGTTAACTGCTTGCGGTTATTGGGGTTGTAGGATGGCAAGTTAGCCATGGCCAGCACTTCGCCCGTTTCCACATCCAATGACACCAGCACACCGGCCGATGCATTGTGCTCGGCAACGCCGCGTGCCAGCTCACGGTACGCCGCATACTGAACGCGGGTATCGAAACTTAGCGTGATGTCCTTGCCCGGACGCGCAGCCTTGATCAGGGCTACATCCTGCACGCGATGCCCTTTGAGGTCCTTGACCACGCGCTTGACCCCGGCCTCACCCGCCAGCTGACCATTGAGAGACAGCTCCAGACCTTCCTTGCCCTGATCATCAAGATCGGTAAAGCCGATCATGTGCGCCGTCACATCAGCCTCAGGGTAAAAGCGACGATACTCCGTCATGCCATACACACCGGGCATGTCCTTCGCGAGAATCAGCTCGGCGGCCGTCGGTGACAAATGCCGCTTGGCATACATGAAGCCCTTGCGAGCATTGCGCTTGACGCGTGCCACCAGGCTGCCGGCAGGTAACGCCAGGTCCCGCTCCAGCACAGTAATATCAGCTTTGCCCGCCAACGCCTGACGAGGATTGATCCAGATCGAGACAACTGGCGTACTAACCGCCAGCGGCGCACCGTTACGATCCAGAATCATGCCGCGCATGGCCATGACTGGCTCGATACGCAGCGAGCGAGCATCGCCCTGCTTGCGCAAAAATTCGCTATCGACCACGGTCAGATAGATCGCCCGACCCACCAGACCAACAAACAGCACCAACAACGCACCAATCATGAAGTAATGGCGATGCCGGAACTGCAATGCAGTGGCATCGGCCTTGTTCTTCAGAGGAAGCTGATTCATGGCCGCACCATCATGACTTCATGCGGTGCCGGCGTGCGCATGCCCAGCTCATCCGTAGCCACCTTGCCGATGCGCCCGTAAGCGCCCCAGGCCTGCTGCTCCAGCAGCAACTGACCCCATTCCACTTCAAGGTGATCACGCTCGACCTGCAGCGTTTGCAACTGGTTCAGATAAATACGCGATTTGTGCACGCTGTAGGCAACCCCCAGCGACGCCGCAATCAGCGCCAGCAGAATCGCCGCCGCCTGACGCAAGTCCGGCTGCATGACCATGCGGGCCACGGCGCTAACACGCGTAGACCACATCATGCGAACACCTGCAGGCGCTCGGCCACGCGCAAATGCGCACTGCGCGCACGCGGATTCATGGCGACTTCGCTGGCACTCGGCTCAATGGCCTTGCCAATTTTCTTCAGGCCCGGCCGCATCTGCTGCCAAGTCACCGGCAAGCCCGGCGGAAAATCATCGCCTTTGACTTCGCGGTTGATGAACTGCTTCACCATGCGATCTTCCAGTGAATGGAAGCTGATCACGGCCAAACGACCGCCCGGTGCAAGCACCGCAAGGCTCTGCTCAAGAAAATCTTCCAGATCGCCAAGCTCGCGATTCACCGCAATGCGAATGGCCTGAAAGCTGCGTGTGGCGGGGTTCTTGTGCTTTTCCCAAGCCGGATGCGCCACCGCGACAATCTCGGCCAGCTGCTTGGTGCGCGTAATCGGCGCCTGCGCACGCGCCGTCACGATGGCACGCGCAATACGCTTAGCAAATCGCTCTTCGCCATAGGTCTTGAGCACATCGGCAAGATCCGCTTCTTTCACCGACGCCAGCCAATCAGCAGCACTTTGACCACGCGTAGGATCCATACGCATGTCCAGCGGACCATCGTTCATGAAGCTGAAACCGCGCTCGGCATCATCAATTTGTGGCGACGACACACCGAGATCCGCCAGCACACCGGTGACCTGCCCCAGCAGCCCCAGATCGCTCACATGCGCTTTCATGCTGGCAAACGAATCGTGCACGATGCTGAAGCGCGGATCGGCCTTAGCCAGCGCCTCGCCGGTGGCAATCGCCAGCGGGTCTTTATCGAAAGCGATAACGCGAGCCTGCGGCCCCAGCGCCGCCAGCAGCTTGCGTGCATGGCCGCCGCGACCGAAAGTGGCATCGATATAGCAGCCAGCCGTGCCGGTGAGCACCGCATCCACGGTCTCGTCACACAATACGGTCAGGTGCTGGAAATCAGTCATGATCAAAGCGCCAGGGAGTCGATGGCTTGCGCCAGCTCGGCTGCGGAGAAGTCCGCACTCAACAAGTCCGCCTGCAATGCATCCCAGGATGGCTTGTGCCAGATTTCACACTTCTTGCCTTGGCCGGCCAGTACCACCGACTTATCGAGATGAGCAAACTGACGCAGCTCCGGGCTAACCAGAAAGCGGCCGGCGCTGTCGAGATTGATTTCCGTGGCATAACCGAGGATGCGGCGCTTCAGTTGCGTCATGGCAGCGCTGGATGTGGGCAGCGCATTGAAGCGCGCCTCGATCGCTTCCCAGTCGGTCAGTGGGTAAAGCACCAAGCAGGATTCACGAATATCCACGGTGAGCACAAACTTGCCCTGACATTCCGACTGCACGCGTTCGTGGTAGCGCGTCGGCAAGCCGATGCGTCCCTTTGCGTCCATGGTCAGTTCGTCGTAGCCGCGAAACATGCGTTTTCTTCCTAGAGCGAGGGATTGGAAACATTAAAAACCACAAAACCACACTTTTCCCCACTCTGCAGGCAAATATAGAGAGACACCCCCATGCAGTCAACCTGCAAAGGCCGTGGTTATAAGTAACATTTTGTTTATTTAAAACAGTGGGTTAGAGCAAATCGTGAAGAGCGAAAAAGAAGTCGTTAGCCACAAAATCAATAAGTTACATCAATATCTTGCATAAATTTTTAAGTCTATGGCTTGCCTAGATTTTTTCGCTATAAGCGAAATAGCCATACAAACCATACACGCACTGCAGAATAGGTGGAGTCGGCCTGTAAGCCGGGTTCTGTCGTGGACGATCATTCCTCTAGGCCCATCGTCGCCGATGGGCTCGAGCAACCTACCCGTGTCCCGCGCGGGCCGCGCGTATGGACACCTATTTGGTCTTGCTTCAAGTGGGGTTTGCCGTACCGGTCTGTTACCAGACTCGTGGTGCGCTCTTACCGCACCGTTTCACCCTTGCCTGTATCTCTGCACTCGAAAGTACCGAGCTCATCGGCGGTCTGCTCTCTGTTGCACTTTCCGTCGGCTCACGCCGCCCAGGCGTTACCTGGCACTTTGCCCTATGAAGCCCGGACTTTCCTCCCCCATGCACGCATGGCAGCGATCGCCCAGCCGACTCCGGCGCGCAGCTTAAGGGCGCAGGCCGGTTAACTCAAGGTGATTCGTTCGCCAGCTTCAATGCCAGCGCCATGTCATACAGCGCATTGCGCTTCAGACCCATCATTTCTGCCGCCAAACCTGCCGCCTGCTTGACCGGCAGCTCACGCACCAGAATCCGCAAGATCGACTCGGCAGACAATGCCCGGGTATCCGCCGCTTCAAGCTCCGGCGCACCGGCAACCACCAGCACGATTTCACCACGCTGCTGATTGCTGTCTGCAGCGACCCAGGCTAATAACTCACCCAGCGGCGCACGGCGTATAGTTTCAAAGGTCTTGGTCAGCTCTCGGGCCAGCGTGGCAAGGCGGTCGGCACCAAATGTAGCCACGAGATCCTCTAGCGTCTCCACAATGCGATGCGGCGCCTCATAAATAATGAGTGTTGGTGATGCCTCCGCCAACTGCTTCAAGCGTGCTACACGCGGCCCTTGGCGACTCGGCAGAAAACCCTCGAAATGAAATCTGTCTGATGCCAGACCGGCAGCGCTCAATGCCGCAATCGCCGCACAAGGCCCAGGCACCGGAACCACCGTCACACCCGCATCATGTGCAGCCGCAATCAAGCGATAACCCGGATCACTGATCAATGGCGTCCCAGCATCTGATACCAATGCCAATGTTTCGCCGGCCTGCAAACGCGCGATTAACCCCGGCACACGATGCGCCTCATTATGGTCATGCACGGCTGTCAGCACTGTTTTCAGCCCAAGCGCCTCAAACAGGCGTGCCGATGTCCGCGTATCTTCAGCCGCAACCTGATCAACATTCGCCAACACAGCTTGCGCGCGCGCGCTGATGTCGCTGGCATCGCCAATAGGAGTGGCAACCACATAGAGACAGCCGGGCTTTAGGGGGGCAGACATGGCCAGAAACTCTCTTCTTTGAAGGTCGGCATTATCAGGGCATAGCAGCAAATGCACCAAGACAAACTGGCAAATCTGCCCTAGCTGGTCTACACCTTAGTGAATCATACAAGGACCGAGTGATGACAACTCACCCATCCGGCTTGCGCGCCGAATCGCCGACTCAACTCGCCGGCCGCTTGGCGGAAGATGCCGCCCTTTCCTTCCTTCAGGCACAAGGCCACGAGCTGATCGCGCGCAACTTTTATTGTCGCCGGGGCGAAATTGATTTGATCACCCGGCACAGACAATGGCTGGTCTTCACGGAGGTACGCTGGCGCAGCCGAACAGACTTCGGTGGAGCAGCCTGCTCCCTGACACACCACAAGCGGCAGCGTATCATTGCCACAGCCAGCTATTTTCTGAGCAAGCAAAAGCACTGGCAGCAGTATCTGATCCGGTTTGATGTCATGCTGTTTGAGGGGCAGCCAGCCGCGTGGCAACGCCACTGGCTGCAAGCTGCTTTCACTGCATTTTAGAGAGATCGATGCACACCCAAATCACACAAATGTGCCATGACAGCATGAATATGCTTTCGCGCCTGATCGAAGAGCAGGCAGATACCATCTCACATGCCGCCATGATCATGGTGGATACCCTCATCCATGAGCGCAAGATCATCTGTTGCGGCAATGGCGCATCAGGCGCCAATGCGCAATCCTTTGTCAGCAAGATGCTCAATCGCTTCGAGCACGAGCGCCCGGCGCTGCCTGCACTAGCCTTGGCACCCGACAGCGTCACCTTGAGCGCTCTGGCACAAGACAACCGTCTCACCGAGTCGTTTTCCCGCCCTTTTCTGGCATTCGCGCAGCCTGGTGATGTGCTGGTCGTGCTATCCGCGACCGCCACCGCCGCCAACATCCTCGCGATCGTTCAAGCGGCGCATGAGCGTGGCTGCCCTGTCATTGCCATCACGGGTGCCAGTGGCGGTGATGTTGCCAGGCTGCTAGCACCTGAGGATGTGCTTATTCAGATACCCGAACATCGCGCTTATCGGGTACATGAAGCTCAGTTATTTACATTGCACTGCTGTTGCGCCTTAATCGATGCTTCATTATTCGGAGATCCCGACCTTGTCTAACGCTCTCATGCTGCAACGCAGCTTTCGAACACTGAGCGCTTTTGCTCTTGCTGCTGGCCTTCTCGGCGGATGCACTTCGCTAGCAAAAGTCGGTATCGGCCCAAGCGTTGCCGATCCCGGCACGCGCACCACGGCATCGCGCATGAATGATTTCAGCCTGGCACAGTCAGTGCGGGTCGATATCTACAAAACCGTGCCCGCCGCCAACGATGCACGCATCGAAGTCATCAGCTTCTATCAATCCATTCTACTGGTCGGGGAAGTGCCCAACGAGGAGCTGAAAGCTCAAGTTGGCGCCGTTGCCAAGCGCTATAGCGATGTCAAGGCCGTGCACAACGAGCTGACCGTTGGCATCAATCGCAGTATTGGTCAGCGCTTGAGTGATGACCTGCTGGAGCGCAAGGCCAACTTTAGCCTGCTTTCTGCCGATGGCCTGCGTAGCAGCCAAGCCACAGTGACGGCGATAAACGGCACACTGTACCTGATGGGCAAGCTGACCCAGCGTGAAACCGAGCGCGCCATCGTGCGTCTGCAAGCACTTGATGGCGTTACCCGGATTGTCAAAGTTGTGGATGTACTGCCAGACGATAGTCCGGTCAAGACCAAGTCCTGACCGGTAACCATTACTTCACGATATGCAAACCTGGCCGCGCCTTCTTCGTCACAGAGGGCGCGGCAGGTGCCGCAGCGTCTGCAACAGGCGCATCCGGAGAATACTCAGTCTCCTCAAAGAACAGCCCCTCGCCATTCTCTCGTGCATAAATGCCCAAAACCGCGCCAATAGGCACTTGAACCCAATGCGGCGTACCGGCAAATCGGGCCGAAAATGACACTTCTGTATTTGCCAGCAGCAACTCACGGACTGCTGATGGATTGATGCTCAGAACAATCCGGCCATCTTCCACAAATGCCTGAGGAACCTGAACACCAGGCCACAGGGCATTGACCAGCAAATGCGGCGTCCAGCCCTGGTCAATGATCCACTCATTGATCGCGCGAACCAGATAGGGTCGCGTGCCTTTCAATGCCATCGCTCAAGCCCCGCGTCGCATGTCACGCTCAACATCAGTGAGGCTGGCCAGAAATCCGTCGCGACGGAAAATACGATCCATGTAGCGCAACATCGGAGCGCAAGCCTTCTCGGGAAGCTCGACACCCAAGATCGGCAAACGCCACAGAATCGGCGCGAGCATGCAATCCAGAAGCGAAAACTCATCGCTCATGAAAAAGGCTTTTTCCTGGAAAATCGGTGCAATCGTGATCAAGCTATCGCGAAGATCCTTGCGTGCCTTCTGAATTGCCAGCTCTTTGCCTTTACCGGCAATCGCGGCATCCACCAACACACACCAGTCACGCTCAATGCGGTAGGCCAGCAAACGCGCCTGTGCTCGAGCGACAGGGTATACCGGCAGCAAGGGCGGATGCGGAAAGCGTTCGTCCAGGTACTCCATCATGATCTTGGTTTCGTACAACGACAGCTCGCGATCAACCAGGACAGGGAGCTGGTTGTAAGGATTCAGATCAGCGAGATCCGCCGGGCGATTATTATCGCGCACATTGATCACATCGACCGAAACACCTTTCTCGGCAAGCACGATACGCACACGATGGCTGTAGTGATCGGCAGCATCCGAATAAAACGTCATTGAAGCGCGACGCGCAGCGGTTGCCATGATGAAACCCTCCTAACAACAAAAAGACAAAAGGGCGACGCCCATTCAGGCGCCCCCCTTTGTCAAGAACCGGCCATTACCCAAGGCAATGGCCGGTCAGCTTATTTGACGTCTTTCCAGAACTCTTTATTGAGCAGATAGACAGGCACCATCAGCAGCGCCAGGAACAGCAAGACCCAGATACCCATGTTTTCACGCGTCAGACGACTGGGTTCTGCCATGTAAGTCATGAAGTTCACCAGATCACCGACTGCCGCTTCAAACTCTTCTGGCCCCAATTCTTGCTCCAGCGGATCCAGCACATGCGGCATGCCAACATCCTTGAACACACGGTTGTTGACACCCCAAGGGCGCTTGTCATCTGGATAGAAATTGAGCAGATAAGTATAAACCCAGTCCGGCGAGCGGAAACGCGTTTCCAGCGACAGGTCAGGCGGTGCGTTACCGAACCACTTAGCTTGGTCTTTCAAGCTCACCTTCGGGTCAATCGGGTCACCAATCTTGTCGGTAGTGAACATCATGTACTTTTCGACCAGCTTTGGGCTGATATCCAGATCCTGCGACATACGCTCGTAACGCAGGTACTTGGCGCTGTGGCAACCCGAACAATAGCTCAGGAACAGCTGTGCGCCATGCTGCAGGGATTCCTTGTTACGCAGATCGACGGGCGCCTGCTCACACTCATGCAGTTCGCCACAGCCACCACCACCCGAAGCCAGCACGGCCGAAGGCGCAAATACCAGGAAGAGCGAGAGAATCAGCTTTTTCATCAGTGTGCTCCCCCCGTCACGCGATCAGGCACGGTTTTGACAGTTTCCATAGAGGTATAGAACGGCATCAGCAAAAAGAACAGGAAGTAGATGATCGTCAGGATCTGCGAAATCACTGTCTTGATCGGATCAGAGGGCACTGCGCCCAGATAGCCCAGACCAATGAAGCTGATAACGAACAAGGTCAGCCAGATCTTGCTTTGCGTACCCTTGTAGCGCATCGATTTGACCGGACTCTTGTCGAGCCAAGGCAGCACAAACAGGATAGCGATCGCAGCACCCATGGCGATCACACCACCGAGCTTGGAAGGCACGGCACGCAGAATCGCGTAGTACGGCGTGTAGTACCAGACGGGCGCGATGTGCTCAGGCGTCTTCAGCGGATTGGCAGGCTCAAAGTTCGGGCGCTCAAGGAAATAACCGCCACCATCCGGAAAGAAGAACAGCACGGAACTGAATGCCGCCAGGAAGACGACGATACCCACCAAGTCATGCACCGTGTAATACGGATGGAAGGGAACGCCGTCGAGCGGAATACCGTTCTCGTCCTTGACCTTCTTGATGTCAACACCATCCGGATTGTTAGAGCCGACATGGTGCAAAGCGACCAGATGCATGAACACGAGCGCAACCAGCACCAGCGGAATCGCAACCACATGCAGGGCGAAGAAGCGGTTCAGGGTAATGCCGGAGATCAGATAATCACCGCGCACCCAGGTCACCAGCTCCTCGCCCACCACCGGCACAGCGCCAGCGAGGTTGAGAATCACCTGAGCACCCCAGTACGACATGTTGCCCCAGGGCAGCAGGTAGCCGAAGAAGCCTTCCGCCATCAGGGCCAGATAAATCGCCATGCCAAACAGCCAGACCAGCTCGCGCGGCTTCTTATAAGAGCCGTAAAGCAGACCACGGAACATGTGCAGATAAACCACGACAAAAAACGCCGAGGCACCCGTGGAGTGCATGTAACGCAGCAGCCAGCCGTACTCAACATCACGCATGATGTATTCGATGGAGTCGAACGCACCCTCACCCGACGGGTTGTAGGACATAGTCAGCCAAATACCGGTGACCAGCTGGTTGACCAGCACGATCATGGACAGCACGCCGAAGAAGTACCAGAAGTTGAAGTTCTTCGGGGCGTAGTACTTCGACATATGGTATTCGTAGGTTTCCGTCGCCGGGAAACGCGCATCTACCCAGCCCATCAAGCTCTTGCCGATGTTCGCCATTATGCTTTCTCCTCACCTAACACAACGATGGCATCGGACTCGTACATGTGCGGCGGCACAACCAGATTGGTCGGTGCCGGAACATTGTTGTAAACGCGACCGGCCATGTCGAAACGCGAACCGTGGCAAGGACAGAAGAAACCGCCCTTCCAGTCTGCACCGAGATCAGCAGCGGCCACCTCAGGACGGAACAACGGCGAGCAGCCCAAGTGAGTACAGATACCTGTAAGTATCAGGAATTCCGGCTTGATAGAGCGCACGGCATTGCGCGCATAGGCTGGCTGCTGGGCCTCTTCGGCCGACGACGGATCCTTCAGATCGGCATCGTTCTTGGGCAAGTCAGCCAGCATCTGTGGCGTACGACGCACCACCCATACCGGCTTGCCGCGCCACTCGAACACGGCTCGTTGACCGACTTCCAGCTGACTGATGTCCGCTTTTACCGAAGCACCAGCAGCTTTCGCTTTGGCACTCGGGTTCCAGGACTTCACGAAAGGAACCGCAGCCGCTGCGACGCCAACTGCGCCCATGGCTGCAGTGGCACCGATCAACAGGCGCCGGCGATCGACATTTACGCCGTCAGTACTCATTGACGCACTCTCCGAATCAGCTAATGGCAACCGAACATGCGCACTCTATACGGGCACTTCGGCACTGCATGGAAAACCGAGTAATGGTAATGAAATCACCTACCAGTGACAAGGTGATTGATCGCCTGAAACGCCGGTATTGCAGGGGGTTTGTCCCGACGAGCGACAGCTTTTCGGGCAGCAATTTCAGGCACCAATAAAAAAGCCCGCAGATTTCGCTGCGGGCTTTCGAATTGGCTGGGGAACTAGGATTCGAACCTAGACAGACGGTGTCAGAGACCGTAGTCCTACCGTTAGACGATTCCCCATTATCAGCCGCCCGAAGGCGGCCAATATTAACGCTTGGAGTACTGGGGACGCTTGCGTGCCTTGCGCAGACCGAGCTTCTTACGCTCGACTTCACGGGCATCACGAGTCACGAAGCCGGCTTTACGCAGCGGCGACTTCAGTTCTTCGTTGTATTCGACCAGAGCACGAGTGATGCCATGACGAATGGCACCAGCTTGACCACCAATACCACCGCCAGCGACGGTGACCATGATGTCAAACTTGTTCAGCAGCTCAACCAGCTCGAGTGGCTGACGAACAACCATGCGTGCAGTTTCGCGACCGAAGTAGATGTCCAGCGGACGGTCATTGACAACGATGTTGCCAGTACCCGGGCTGATGAAAACGCGTGCAGTCGCAGTCTTGCGACGGCCAGTTCCGTAATTTGTTGTCATGGCGCTCGGCTCAGATGATCAGTTCTTTGGGCTGCTGTGCAGAATGCGGGTGCTCAGCGCCACCGTAAACTTTCAGCTTGCTCAGCATGTCGCGGCCCAGCGGACCCTTCGGCAGCATGCCACGGACGGCGATTTCGATCGGCGCTGCCGGCTTGGCGGCAATCAGCTTCTCGAAGTTCACGCCCTTGATACCACCCGGGAAACCGGTGTGGTGCCAATAGACCTTGGCGTGCGCCTTGTTGCCAGTGATGGCAACCTTGGCAGCGTTCACGACCACAATGTAGTCGCCAGTATCAACGTGCGGAGTGAACTCCGGCTTGTGCTTGCCACGCAGGCGGCTTGCGATTTCGGTCGCTAAACGGCCGAGAGTCTTGCCGCTGGCGTCAACGACGAACCAGTCGCGCTTAACGTCTGCGGGCTTGGCACTGAAAGTCTTCATGTCAACATGCCTTCATAAAAACAGAGTCCGCGACCCCTGAAATTCAGGCTGTCGCAATGAGGTCGCGAATAGTACCCAAGGTCATCGACTTTGACAACGCCCAAGCGAATAAAAATTCACGCTCAGGCGCTTTCACAGGCACAGACCGGCAACAATCAGATCAATGTGCGAGCAATAATGCCCTTCATGATCTCGTTGGTGCCGCCGTAGATGCGCTGCACGCGGCAATCTGCCCACATGCGAGCAATCGGGTACTCCCACATGTAGCCGTAGCCGCCAAAGAGCTGAACGCACTCGTCGGCGACTTCGAACTGCAGGTCGGTTACCCAGTATTTTGCCGCAGCTGCGCTCTGAATATCCAGCTTCTTCTGCATGTGCAGCTCAATGCAACGATCCACATAGGTGCGCGCGACTTCAATCTTGGTGTGAATTTCCGCCAGTTTGTACTGCGTGTTCTGGAAATCGCCGATGCGCTTGCCGAAAGCCTTGCGCTCGCGCACATAGTCCAGCGTCAGCTGCAACGCGCCTTCCATCTGTGCTACGGCATTCACAGCGATGCCCAGGCGCTCCTGCGGCAGCTCCTGCATGAGATAGACAAAGCCCATGCCTTCAACACCGATCAGATTTTCTTTCGGCACCTTCACATCGTTGAAAAACAGCTCGGAGGTGTCCTGCGCTTTCATGCCGACCTTGTGCAAGTTGCGGCCGCGCTCGAAACCGGGCATGCCGCGCTCGACCAAGAACAGGGAGATGCCCTTGGCACCCTGCGACGGGTCTGTCTTGGCGACGACGATGACGACATCGGCCATCTGACCGTTGGTGATGAAGGTCTTGGAGCCGTTGAGCAGGTAGTGGTCACCCTTGTCGATGGCATTGGTCTTGACGCCTTGCAGGTCGGAGCCGGCACCCGGCTCGGTCATCGCGATGGCACCAATCAGCTCGCCAGCGACCATCTTCGGCAGCACGCGCTGCTTCATGGCATCGTTGCCGTAATGCTCGATATACGGCGCCACGATGTCGGTATGCAGGCCCCAGCCGATGCCGCTCTGGCCCATCCGCGCGATTTCTTCCATGACGATGATGGAGTAGAGATAGTCAGCGCCAGGGCCGCCGTACTCTTCCGGCAGCGTCGGGCAGAGAAAGCCGTTTTCGCCGGCCTTCAGCCACAGCTCACGCGAGACCTGGCCGTCCTCTTCCCATTGCGCATGGTGAGGTACGGACTCTTTTTCGAGGAACTTGCGCAGGGTGTCACGAAAACCTTCGTGGTCGGCGGAAAACAAGGTACGCGGAATCATGGTGTAGCTCCCAATAAGGTAGTGATTGGTCGCGATGATCTGCGCCGCCCGCCCCCTGTCAAGAGCTTAAACACTCAGGGGCGATGCTCGCGCGCCAGATACTCTCGCGACTGCATTTCCTGCAAACGACTTTGCGTGCGCTGGAACTCAAAGTTCAGCCGACCCTGATCGTAAAGCTCGAGAATCGGGCGCTCGGCTGAGATGATCAGCTTCACGCTACGGTCGTAGAACTCGTCAACCAGGTTGATGAAGCGCCGCGCGGCATCATCGTTGGATGCGCCCAGCGCCGGCACATCCGCCAGCAAGACCGCGTGGTATTCGCGGGCAATCTCGATGTAGTCATGGGCGCTTCGGGGCTTTTCGCAAAGCTCGGCAAAGCGGCACATCAGTACATCGTCGGTGCGGGCAATAACCTCGACTGAACGGTCATTAATGTCAATAGGACTTTGCAAAGCGGGCGAGGCATTGGACAGCTCACGGAAGCTCCGCGACAGCGACGCCTGCGCGGCGGCATCCAGCGGCGCGTGATAAAGCTCGGCCTGCTCCAGCACACGCAGGCGGTAATCAACACCGGAGTCAACATTGATGACCTGGCAGAACTGTTTGACCATGGCGATGGCCGGCAGGAAGCGCTGGCGCTGCAGACCGTTCTCATAGAGGCGATCCGGCACGATGTTGGATGTTGCCACCAAGGTCACGCCACGCGCGAAAAGCGCCTCGAACAGGCCGCCGAGAATCATGGCGTCGGCGATGTCGGTCACGAAGAACTCATCAAAACAAATCACCACGGCCTCGTCGTGAATCAGTTCCGCGACTGCTTTCAACGGATCTTTCGTGCCTTGCAAGGCTGTCAAATCCTTATGTACGCGCTGCATGAAGCGGTGAAAATGCACGCGCATCTTGCGGCGAAACGGAATCTGCTCAAAAAACAGATCCATCAGATAGGTCTTGCCGCGCCCTACCCCGCCCCATAAATAGAGCCCTTGAGCCGGCGTTTTCTGGCGCTTGATTTCACGCAGACGGGCCGGGCCACGCACTTTTTTAGCAACCTCAAAGCGCTGAATGAGTGCGGCATGCACTTCCGTCAGCGCCACGACGGCACTGTTTTGTGCCGGATCGAACTGGAACTGGCCACTGGCGATATCGCGCTCGTAGCATTGCAGCGGGCTCATGCCCGACTCAACTTGCATCGTTAATCTCCCTGCAGGCGCTTTGCGCCCATGCCTTCAGCACACCGAGCTGGCCGTGAAAAAAATGTCCTGCATCTGGCACGACGGTGATTTGCACATCGCTCGATGCCGCCGTCAGCCAATCGGCAATAGCGGTCGGATCGACGACTTCATCGGCATCACCATAAATGACGCGCGTGCCGGCGGGCAAAGACTGTGCCGATAGTGCAAAGCGCGTTACCGGCGGTGCGACCAGCCAAAGCGCGGGTTGCGCCGCCATATCGGAACGGACGCCATTGGCGGCCAATCCCGCAAGCACCTGAGCGGACACATAGGAACCAAAGGAGAAACCGGCCAGGACGCGCCAAGGGAGGGCAAACTGCGTCTGCGCCCACTGCGCCAGCGCCAGCACATCAGATTGCTCGCCAATACCCTGATCAAAGCTGCCGGCACTGGCTGCCACACCGCGAAAATTGAAGCGGATCGCAATCAGACCGGCATCGCGACAAACCCGCGCCAGCGTGGTCACGACTTTGTTGTCCATGGTGCCGCCCATCAGCGGATGCGGGTGACAAATAATGGCAAAGCCGCTGGCTGCGCCCGAGGGCACGCTCAGTGCCACTTCGATCTGGCCGACCGGCCCCGATACCAGCACGCGATGCTCGCCTTCGGAAAAAATGGCCTCAGACATGGGCTCTCCTGTACTCTGCGCTTTGAAACGAGTGGGGCCAGATGGTATAGATAGCAAGAAGCTGCGCCAATGCCACTTTAGCGCAGCGCTTCAGGAGATGCTGGACATGGGTGTATTGATTTATCTGCTGGTTTTTATTCTGGGCGCAGCAGCCGGCGTGGTCATTACCAAGCGTCAGGCACCGGATCGGCGCGTACAGGAGCTGGAAACCCTGCTGCAGGATCTGCAGGCACGCCATGACCGTTACCAGAGCGATGTGAGCGATCATTTCAGCGAAACCGCCGAGCGCGTCAACGAGCTGACGCAGCGCTATCGCGAAGTGCATCAGCATCTGGTGCAAGGTGCACAGTTTCTGTGCGACGACCCCAAGCGCAGCAAGGATGCCAATCCTGCGAACGCTTTCACCAGCCTGAGCACGCCGGAAGTGCGCGCGCCGCATACCTTCGATCAGTACAGCGAGACCGATCTGGTCGGCTACGAGCCACCCCGCGACTACGCCACCAAAAGCCCGCAAGACAAAGGTACGCTGGACGAGCGCTTCGGCTTCAAGTGAGCCGATTTGCCGGTCGCGAGGGATTTGCGACTAACGGAGGCCGCTGCAAAGGATGAACAGCCTTACTTTCAGCAGGTCTTTCCGCTACAATTTTCAACCGAATTCCGTACTTTCCCAGATTGGCATGCTGTGTGCTTCGGTGCCGGCAGCCCATTGGGTCAGCATTCCGCCGCCCCCGTAGAGGACACACCCCGTGCTCGAAGCCTACCGTCAACATGTTGCCGAACGCGCCGCTCTCGGCGTTCCCCCGAAGCCCCTGGATGAAGCTCAGGTCGCCTCGCTGGTTGAACTACTGAAAAACCCGCCCAAGGGCGAAGAAGCCTTTCTGGTTGATCTGCTGGAAAACCGCATTCCGCCTGGCGTTGACCAGGCAGCCTATGTGAAAGCCGCCTTCCTGGCCGCCGTCACCAATGGCAAGGCCAGTTCGCCACTGATTACGCCAGAGCGCGCAACCTACCTGCTCGGCACCATGCTCGGCGGCTATAATGTCGAACCGCTAGTTGTCGCGCTCGATAACCCCGCTCTCGCCGCCACCGCTGCCGAAGCGCTGAAGAAGACCCTGCTGGTGTTCGACGCCTTCCACGATGTGGAAGAAAAGGCCAAGGGCGGCAACGCCTACGCCAAGGCCGTGATCCAGTCCTGGGCCGATGCCGAGTGGTTCACCAGCCGTCCGGAAGTCGCCCGCGAAATCAAGGTCACCGTATTCAAGGTCACCGGCGAAACCAACACCGACGACCTGTCGCCAGCGCAGGATGCCTGGAGCCGTCCGGACATCCCGCTGCACGCCAACGCCATGCTGAAGAACGCCCGCGACGGCATCGTCCCAGCCAAGCAGGGTGAAGTCGGTCCGCTCGCGCTGATCGAAGAACTCAAGGCCAAGGGCAACATCGTGGCCTATGTTGGCGATGTGGTCGGCACCGGCTCCAGCCGTAAGTCCGCCACCAACTCGGTGCTGTGGTTCACCGGCGACGATCTGCCGCACATCCCGAATAAGCGTGACGGTGGTGTCTGCATCGGTACCAAGATTGCCCCGATCTTCTTCAACACCATGGAAGACGCCGGCGCTCTGCCGATCGAACTCGATGTTGGCCAGATGAACATGGGCGACGAAGTCGTTCTGCACATCAACCACGACAGCGCTGAAGTGACCGCCACCAAAAATGGTGCTGAGATCGCCAAGGCCCCGCTGAAGACGCCGGTTCTGCTCGACGAAGTGCGTGCTGGCGGCCGTATCAACCTGATCATCGGCCGCGGCCTGACTAAGAAGGCCCGCGAAGCCCTCGGTCTCGCGCCGTCGACCCTGTTCCGTACACCGGTACAGCCGTCAGACACTGGCAAGGGTTTCACCCAGGCTCAGAAGATGGTCGGTCGCGCCTGCGGTCTGCCGGAAGGCCAGGGCGTGCGTCCGGGCACCTACTGCGAACCGCACATGACTACCGTCGGCTCGCAAGACACCACAGGCCCGATGACCCGTGACGAACTGAAGGATCTGGCCTGCCTCGGCTTCTCCGCCGACCTGGTCATGCAGTCGTTCTGCCACACCGCCGCCTATCCGAAGCCGGTCGATGTCAGCACGCATCACACCCTGCCGGACTTCATCATGAACCGTGGCGGCGTCTCGCTGCGTCCGGGCGACGGCATCATCCACTCCTGGCTGAACCGCATGCTGCTGCCAGACACCGTCGGCACCGGCGGCGACTCGCACACCCGCTTCCCGATCGGCATTTCCTTCCCGGCCGGTTCCGGTCTGGTCGCTTTTGCCGCTGCCACCGGCGTCATGCCGCTGGACATGCCGGAGTCGGTACTGGTTCGCTTCAAGGGCAAGATGCAGCCTGGCATCACCCTGCGTGATCTCGTGCACGCCATTCCCTACGCGGCCATCCAGCGTGGCGAACTGACCATCGAGAAGAAGGGCAAGAAGAATGTCTTCAACGGTCGCATCTTGGAAATCGAAGGTCTCGAAGACCTGACCGTCGAACAGGCGTTCGAGCTGTCGGATGCCTCGGCTGAACGCTCCGCCGCCGGTTGCTCGATCACCCTGAGCGAGAAGTCGGTTGCCGAATACCTGACCTCGAACATCACCATGCTGAAGTGGATGATCTCGAACGGCTACGGCGATGCTCGCACCATGGCCCGTCGTATCGTTGCCATGGAGAAGTGGTTGGCTGCCCCGTCGCTGCTGCGCGCCGACAAGGATGCCGAATACGCCACCATCTACGAGATCGACCTGAACGACATCAAGGAACCGATCCTGTGCTGCCCGAACGACCCGGACGACGCCAAGCCGCTGTCGCAGGTTCAGGGCACGAAGATCGATGAAGTGTTCATCGGCTCGTGCATGACCAACATCGGCCACTTCCGTGCCGCCGGCAAGCTGCTCGACAAGGTGGAAGGCGGTTCGCTCGCCACTCGCCTGTGGCTGGCTCCGCCGACCCGCATGGACGAGCACCAGCTCATGGAAGAAGGCTATTACAACATCTACGGCCGTGCCGGTGCTCGCACCGAAATGCCGGGCTGCTCGCTGTGCATGGGCAACCAGGCCCGCGTTGCGCCGAACACCACTTGCGTATCGACCTCGACGCGTAACTTCCCGAACCGTCTCGGCCAGGGTGCTGATGTCTTTCTGGCTTCGGCAGAGCTCGCCTCTGTTGCCGCCGTGATGGGCAAGCTGCCGACGGTTGCCGAGTACATGGAGTACGCGGGCAAGCTGGATGCGATGTCGGGCGACATCTACCGTTACCTGAACTTCGACAAGATGAGCGAGTACACGGACCAGGCCGACAAGATCAATATGGCTCAGTTGACTTAAGCTGCCTTGTTGTGACGAAAAGCCCGGACTTGTTCCGGGCTTTTTTATGCGCTTTAACGACGGTCTGGCGCTGAGGGAGCGTGGTGCTGGAAAACGCTGTGAACCCATCCATGGGCGCTCCTCTCGGCATCCATGCCTCGAAAGTTTCCCGCACCACGCTCCCTCAGCGCCAGACCTGCTTCAGTGCATCAAGAGCTCGGCGAAAGACCCGCTACCAAATGCGCGCTCGGGGTGATTCGAGGACGGATTTGAGCTGCGTCTTGACGGTTTTTTGATAGATGCTCAGGAATCCAGGCTTGGCTTCGGCGCCCTGATACAGCTCGGCCAAGTCGGCTTGCATGCGCAGGAACAAGTGCGCGGTCATGCTGGCGTCGGCCAACGCTCGGTGGTAACGGCCGTCGACGGGGATGTTGTGCAGGTCTACGAGGGTTGCAAGCTTGTGGTTGCTGGCCCACGGATAGAGCCGGCGCGCGATGAGGACGGTGCAGAGAAAGTCGTGCTGATGTGGCCGGCCAATTCGCGACAGCTCGTACTGCCAGAACTTACGATCGAAGCTGGCGTTGTGGGCGACGATGGTAGCATCACCGACAAACTCGGCAATGTCAGCCATGACATGTTCGGGTGATGGCGCAGTGCGGATCATGGCGGGTGTGATGCCGGTGAGCGAAGTGATGAACCCCGGCACGCGTACACCGGGGTTCATCAGGCTCTGCCAGGAGTCGACAATCTGGCCGTCTTGCAGCAAGACGGCCGCGACTTCCAAGGCACGGCCGCCTTGGTCGGGCATAAGGCCGTTGGTTTCAAAGTCGAGGACAGCGTAACGGGTCATGCGGACGGCGATTAAGCCGACTGAATACCCGTAATCAGCCACGGATTTTCAGCATTGCTGCCATCGCGCTCAAGGTGCCAGACATCGGTGAAGTCTTCTTCCACGCCTTCGACGGTGTCGCGATAACGGCCGGTGAAGCGAATACTGACCTCGGCGAGACCGAGCTTTTCATCGGCACGCACCAGCTCGGAGTCAACGCGGATGACTTCAGTGTGCTGTGTCGCCGACAAGCTGGCGCGCTCGGCGACTAACTCGGCATACAGTGCAGGTGTCGCATACTCTTCAATTTTGGCCAGATCGTTCTGGTTCCAAGCGTCTTGCAGGGTGCGGTAATGCTCTTTCGCGCCGTCGAGAAAAGCCGGGGTGTCGAAGCCCAGCGGCAAGCTCATGGGCACGGCATCGCTGCCAGTGCTGACCGGTGTGCTGCTAACAAAACTGTCGCGACGATTGCCAAAGACAGGAGGCGCTGAGGTCGGTGCACTGGAGCCGACATAGGCAGGCTGCGGTGTACGGACTTGCGCATTGGCGGGCGCATTGGCGGGCGCACTGCCTTGGCGCATCAAGCGGAAAATCTTGAAGGCGACAAACGCAAGTGCTGCTGCGATCAAGATGTCCATGAATTGCAGGCCTTCAAAGGCACCGCCAGCGAAGAGCGCGGCAAATAGACCGCCAACCAGCAGGCCGCCAAGCAAGCCACCCATCATGCCGCCCATCAAGCCTTTGCCTGCAGTCTTGGCAGGCTGACCGGCCACTTGCTGACGCTGCGCGGGGGCATCGGCAGTCGATTTGCTGGGCTGGGATGGCGTGGTTTGGTAGGTACGACCAAAGGACTTGCCGCCGCCAAAGCGCTTGGCATGAGCCATCTCAGTGGTCAGCGTGAACGCCAACACGATTGCAAAAACCGCCCACAGCTTTTTCATGGTTTTCCTCTCGATAAAATTCAGCCGCAACCGAGTTTGCACCGGACACAAGCCTTGTATGGTGGCAAGCTTACCCTATATGCAGCGCTTTTGAGCATGAATGTTCTGGTCACATCGCTCGGTCATTGACGCCACGCCAACGTCTGCCAGAATCGCGTGACTGCTCAGTACCCACTCCCCGAGGACGCGCCATGACCACCCGCCAGCCCCTATCCAATCAACACGGTCGTATCGCCATTGTGGATGGTCTGCGCACACCGTTCGCCCGCATCGCCACACACTTTCGCGATCTCAGCGCCATCGATCTGGGTGCTCTCGCCGTGCGCGAGCTGATGCAACGCAATGACCTCAAGGCCAGCGAAGTAGACCAGCTGATCTTCGGCATGACGGTGATGATTCCGGAAGCGCCTTTTATTGCGCGTGAAGTCGCGTTGCAGCTCGGCCTCGACACGGTTGATGCCTATTCGATTACCCGAGCCTGCGCGACCAGCTTCCAGACCGTGGCCAGCGCCGCCGAGAGCATCCTTGCCGGCAATGCCGAGGTGGTGATTGCCGGCGGCACTGACTCCACCAGCAGCGTGCGTCTGCCGATGTCGCCAAAATTTTCCGCCACCCTGCGTGATGTCAATTTCGCCAAATCCGCCGGTGATCGCTTGAAACTGCTGGCGACGCTGCGGCCGAGAGACATCCTGCCGCAACAGCCTTCGATCACCGAGTTCTCGGTCGGTGAAACCATGGGCCAGAGCACGGAAAAGATGGTGAAAAAATGGGGCGTGACACGCGCCGAGCAGGATGACCTTGCGCATGCGTCGCATACCAATGCAGCTACGGCTTGGCGCGAAGGCAGACTTGATCGTCAGGTCATCGGCGTTACGCTCAATGGCAAGACGCTGAAAGATGACAACCTGGTGCGCAAGAACTCCGAGCGCGACAGCTACAGCAAGCTCAGACCGGTTTTCGATACCGCTCATGGCACCGTGACCGCTGGCAACTCCAGCCCGCTCACCGACGGCGCCGGCGCGCTCTTGCTGATGAGCGAAGCCCGCGCCAAGGCCGAGGGTCGCCAAGTCCTGGGCTACATCCGCTCCTACGCTTTTGCCGCCAAGACACCGAAAGATGATCTGCTGATGGGCCCGGTGCTGGCTGCACCGATTGCGCTGGATCGTGCCGGGCTGACGCTGGCCGATCTGACCATCATCGACATGCACGAAGCCTTTGCCGGACAGGTCGCTTGCAACATCAAGGGTCTCGCCAGCGCCGACTATGCCCGCACCATGCTCGGTCGCAGCGCGGCTGTCGGCGAGGTCAATCGCGACATCCTCAATGTCAATGGCGGCAGTCTCGCCTTCGGGCATCCGTTCGGGGCTACCGGCGCTCGCGTCATCGCGCAGACATTGTATGAATTGCAACGACGCGGCGGCGGCACAGCCCTGACCACAGCTTGCGCGGCCGGCGGCATTGGTGCGGCGATGGTGCTAGAAGTGGATTAAGCCACTGAGGGTTTGCGCCAGACACTGGCCAGCCAAGGCTGCTGCTCACGCGGCAGTCCGGGCGGGCGGTAATAATGTTCCAGTTCGACAAAGCCTGCCGTGGTCAGCAAACGCCGCCACGCGGAAAGATCGTGGTAGCTGCCGTAACGCTGACCACTCCAGCCTTCCTCATTACTGCCGCGCGGGTTCGAGCTAAACAGCGCACCGCCAGGCTTCAGACTGGCATGCAATTGACTCAACACACGCGGCAACTCGCTGAGCGGAACATGAAATAACGAGGCGTTGGCAAAGATGCCATCGAAGCGGTCCAACGGCAGATTCAGTTGCAGAAAGTCTTGATGCCAAACCTCGCAAGCACTGTCGCTACGCGCCATGGCCACGAAACGCTCGGCACCATCGAGACCAATAGCATGATGACCGCGAGCTGCAAACGCTCGCAAATCACGCCCCGGGCCACAGCCAAAATCGAGAATGGTCAGCGCTGAAGAAGCATCGAGATGCCTCAGCAGCGCCTCGATGTTCTGGCTGACATCGTGATCGCGCGTGCCGTCACGAAAGCCATCGGCTGAATCGTTGTAGTGACCCAGCGTTTGCGCAGTGATTTCGGCCAGCGGAGACAAGCTCATCGCATCAGACTTCGTGTACGAAAAGCTCGCGCTCGAAACGCACCTGCGGCCAAAACACACCGTCATCGGCTCGTTCACCCGCACCCACCACCATGACCGGGAAAGCCGCGTCTTCAAGCTTGAGCAGCTTGCGCACACGAACTTCATCGAAGCCTTCCATCATGCAGGTGTCAAAGCCGTGGGCACGGAAGGCCAGCACTAGGTTCTCGCAGGCCAGCGCCGTGCTCTTTGCGGCCCAGAGCTGCACCTCCGAGCTGGTGTATGGGCCGCGTGGCACGGGCGCGACCAGACCACCGACAGCAAACGCCGCCTTCTTCACCATGGCAAAGCTGTTCAGGGGGCCCGGCGCGTAGTTGTAGGGGATGAGCTGGTAGTAGCGTTTGACCAGTGTCGGCACATCCGGCATAGGCCATTCACGCAGCATCTTGCGTGAGAAGTCGTCGACACGATCCGTGCGCGCCACACAGACAATCAGCTCAGAGGCAGTCTTGGCGGCGAGCTGGCTCATGCAGGCCTTGACCAGCTTGGCCTTCTTCGATGGCGTGCGTACCACATAGAACTCCCAAGGCTGCAGGCCGGACGAGCATGGAGCCAGCAGCGCCATGTCCAGGCAATCGTCCATCACCGCCTGCGGAATCGGCTTGTCGGTGAACTTGCGTACCGAGCGACGGCTGATGACGACCTTGCGGAACTCCTCCACATCAATGTGATCCGGTGCTGGCTCGTGGTAGCGGTCTTTGCCATTGATGCTGATGGTGCCGGCTTGCTGGCTGTTCGACATGCTGCATAACTCCTGAATAAAAATACGGTTTGCACCCAATCGCTGACAGTTTGATGGATCTGACAAGCGTCGGCAAATATCTAGCCGACATTTTCACCGTGCTTGCACAGGAAACACTGTCGCAGGCATTATCGAAAATACATTCCACAACAAGAAGCCTGCCATGAAGCACTTGCGCAATGCCACTTTATCTATCCTCTTGGGTCTTTCTGCTCCGCTCTCACTTGCCTTGTTCAGCCCCGTGGCAGCTGCTGCAAGTGCGGAAGACTTGAACCGCTCCGCCGCACAGGCACTGGAGAAGCTTTACCGCAACAATCCCGCCGCGGCCTCTTTGGGCAAACAAGCCAACGCTGTGCTGGTTTTCCCTAATGTGATCAAGGCTGGTCTGGTTTTCGGGGCCAGTTATGGCGAAGGCGTACTCCTCAAAGCCGGAACAGCAAACACCTACTACAATTCGGTTTCTGCCTCTTGGGGTCTTCAGGCGGGTGCTCAGTCTTATGGTTATGCCGTGTTTCTTATGAACGACAAGGCACAGCGCTACCTGGAAAGTAGCCAAGGCTGGGAAATCGGGGTTGGCCCAACAGTAGCCCTGGTCAACGAGGGCGTTGCGCAAAATATGTCATCCACCACCCTAACAGGCGACGCCTACGCCTTCACTTTTGACCAGCAAGGTCTGATGGCCAGCCTCAGCATTGAAGGCAGCAAAATCTCCAAAATCCAGCGTTAATCAGACAAACGGCCTGCTCGTCAGGCCGTTTTTGAGAAACCTTTACATCACACACTGTCATATTCGTGATAGCCTTTCGTCACACCAATTGCCGGCCATAGCCGGCAGCAGCGACGGGAGCACCCAATGACCATTCCTCATTATGATGTAGCCATTATCGGCAGCGGCTTTTCCGGCCTCGGCATGGGCATTTTTCTGAAAAAAGCCGGCCGTAAAGACTTCATCATTCTCGAAAAAGCGGCCGACATCGGCGGCACCTGGCGCGACAACCATTATCCGGGCGCGGCCTGCGATGTGCCGTCGCACATGTATTCATTTTCGTTCGAGCAGAACCCTGACTGGTCGCGCTTCTATTCCGGTCAGGCCGAAATTCTCGCCTACATGAAAAAGTGCGCCAACAAATACGACCTGATGCCGCATTTCCGTGGCAACAGCGAGCTGATTGAATCGCGTTGGATGGAGGCCGACAAACGCTGGCAGCTGACCACCGCCAAGGGTGACCAATACACCGCCCGTGTTGTCGTCTCCGGCATTGGTGGCCTCAGCCGCCCGGCGCTGCCGAATGTGAAGGGGCTAGACAGCTTCACCGGCCCGACCTTCCATTCGGCGCAGTGGAATCACGACTACGACCTGACCGGCAAGCGCGTCGCCGTCATCGGCACTGGTGCAAGCGCCATCCAATTTGTGCCGCAAATTGCCCCCAAGGTCGACAAGCTGGTGCTGTTCCAGCGCACGCCGCCCTGGCTGGTGCCGAAGCCGGACGGCCTCATCAACGACAATGTGAAGAAGCTGTTCAAGTTCATTCCGGTGTCGCAACGCCTGTTCCGCAGCAGCATCTACTGGCAGGCCGAAGGCTTTGCGCTGGGCTTCGTGAACCCCAAACTCATGGTGGTGATCGAGAAACTGGCGCGCTGGCATCTGGCCAATCAGGTCAAGGACCCGGTGCTGCGCGAAAAGCTGACGCCGAACTACACCATCGGCTGCAAGCGCGTGCTGTTCTCGAACAACTACTACCCGGCCTTGGCGCGTGACAATGTGGATGTCATCGCTGCCGGCGTGAAGGAAGTGCGCGCAAACAGCGTGATTGATGCCAACGGCGTCGAGCACGAGGTCGATGCCATCATCTGTGGCACCGGCTTTGATGTGGCCGATCCGCTGGGCCCGCTGAAAATCTACGGCCGCAGCGGCATCGAGACCCGCGAGACGACGGGCGGCATGAGCGCCTACCTCGGCACCACGCTGAAAGACCTGCCGAATCTGTTCATGCTGCTGGGCCCGAACACCGCGCTAGGCCACAACTCCATCATTTTCATGATTGAGCAGCAGATCAAGTATGTGATTGCCTGCCTGGAGGAGATGGATCGCAAACAGGCTGGCATCATTGAAGTGAAGCCGGCAGCCGAGGATGCCTACAACGACAAGATCCAGGCCGAGCTCAAGAAGATGGTGTGGAGCGAAGGCGGCTGCAAGAGCTGGTATATCGATGGCGAAACGGGTCGAAACTTCACGATCTGGCCGGGCTTTACCTGGAAATACTGGATGAAGATGCGCAAGCCGAACTTCAGGAACTTCAACTTCAGCAAGGCCTGATAAAAAACAGCCTGGGTCCGGCATCCGCGCGTGCCCAGGCTGAACTCATGAAACCATCAAGCAACGCACTCATCTTCCTCGGGTAATATCTCTGATCTTGTCGATATAACGCGGCATCATGCCGATATCTTCGTAGACATCCTCACCTTCTTCAACGCGAATCACCTTGCTGCCCTGCTCGTACGGAATCTTCGATTCCAGCTCAAACAGGCCATGATGGATGATGCTAGCCACCACTTCCTGCTCGCTCAGGCCAAAGACAGCCGCCAAGGCTTTCACCTTGACCATGTCAGTGTCATACAAGCTGATGGTGCGGGTGACCTTCTGCCGCTGCGACAGCTGTCGCGCCGTCCAGTCTTTCAGCAGGTCGTTGAAGGTATTCGGCGTCATGCAGACAGGCCTCCGATATCAGCAACCCGACAGTCGTCAGGTCAGTAATGACCATACGCCAGTCTGCCGGCCACGCACACTACCTCTCGTCTGGCGCTGACCGGCGTCAACCAAATCGCGCGACGAGTGGTGATACCGGGCTTTCAGAGCATACGCAGCGGTGGCTCGCCCATGCGCTCGATCTGCATTTGCAGCTCGCCGATGTGGGTTTGCCAGTAGTGTGGCGTGTCAAACCATTGAAATGCCGCCGGAAACGCCGGGTCTTCCCAGCGCAAGGCGAGCCAGCCGGCGTAATGAATCATGCGCAGGCTGCGCAGCGCCTCGATGCCGGCCAGCTCGCGGGCATCGAAATCGCAGAACATCTGATAGCCGTCCAGCACTTCGGCGAGTTGCAGCTCCTGCTCGGGGCGCGAGCCGCTGAGCAGCATCCACAGGTCTTGCACGGCCGGGGCGGATTGGCAGTCGTCGAAATCGAGCAGCCAGGGGCCGTCGTCACGCGTCCAGAGGATGTTGCCGGGATGGGTGTCGCCCTGTGTGCGGATATGGCGCAGTTGCCCCAGGCCGCTGGCCTGAATCAAGTCCCGCAATTGCGCGATGACGGTGCGGTACGCCGCCAGCAAATGCGCCGGCAAGCGCGCCTCAACTTGGCGTACGGGCTGGGTCAGGTAGCGCTCGACATCCAGCACGGGGCGATGACTGAACGGCTGCTGCCGCCCGATCTGGTGCACGCGCCCAAGCAGCATGCCGACGCGATGCAGCTGATCCAGATCGCCGGCCTCCAGCCCCTGCCCGCCCTTGCGCTGAAACAGCGCAAAACGGTAGTCGCCATAGCCGAACAGCGTCTCGCCATCGGCGTTGGCCATCGGCGCGATGACCGGTAGCTCGGCCGCCGCCAACTCGCGCGTGAAGCTGTGCTCTTCGCGGATCTGCGCATCGCTCCAGCGACCGGGCCGGTAGAACTTGGCCACCAGCGGCAGTTCGTCTTCGATGCCGACCTGGTAGACCCGATTTTCGTAGCTGTTGAGCGCAAACACACGCGCGTCCGAAAGACGGCCCGTGTGCTCGATGGCGTCGATGACCAGGTCCGGCGACAGCCGGGCGTAGTCGCTGAACGATTGCCCGGCGTGCTGACTGGTCATGAAATGATCATCAGAAGATGAAGATCCAGGCCATGAGGCCGCCGAGGATGAGCCATTTCAGCACATAGTAGAGCGTGCGATTGGTCTTCTTCAGCGCCTTGGCGCGCAGGCGAACCTGATACAAGTAGCGGAAGGCCTGATTGATGCCACCCGTCTTGTCGCCTTCGGTATTCGGCGAGCTGGCCGCCGTCATCACATTGCGCGCGAACCAGCTGTTGAAGGCTTGCGCCCAGCGCGCGGTCATCGGGCGCTCAATGTCGCAGAGCAGGATGATGCGATTCTGCTCGGTCTTGTTTTCGGCGTAGTGAATGTAGGTTTCGTCGAACATCACGCCCTCGCCGTCGCGCCAGCTGTAGCGCTCGCCGTCAACATCAATGAAACAGCGGTCGTCGTTCGGCGTGATCAGGCCCAGGTGGTAACGCAGCGAGCCGGCAAACGGGTCACGATGCTTTACCAAGCGGCTGCCCGGCGGCAGCTCGGTGTACATCGCGGCCTTGACCGAGTCCAGGCTGCGCACCAGCGCGGTGGTCTTCGGGCAGAGCTCGGCGGCAGACGGATGGCCATCTTCGTACCATTTCAGGTAGAAGCGCTTCCAGCCGACCTTGAAGAATGAGTTGAAACCGGCATCGTTGTATTCGGCAGAAACCTTGATCAGGCCCTTATCAGCCAGTGCCTGAGCCTCATCGCGAATGACTTCCCAGTTCGCTTCCAGCACCTTCAGGTCAGCAAAATGATCGCTGGACAGGTACGGAGTGGTCGGCACTTTCGACCACCAGTACATGATGACATTGATCGGCGCCATGATCGTGGAGTGGTCGAAAAACTGGCGTGAGAACTTGTGCTTGATCTTGCCGCGACGATGCACATAAATCGCGGAAGCGACGAAGATGGCCAGGATGATCCATTTCAACATTGCAGCGAACCTCGGTTAAAAACGCAGCGCATTCTAATGCGCCGCGCCATCAATATGAATGCGACAGCGCGCTACCACATCAAATCGTCAGGAATCTGGTAGTCGGCATAGGGGTCGTCATCGGCCACGGCGCTGACCTGGCGGCTATTGAGCAGCACGATCGGCGCCGGGTCACGCTGCTGAATCTTCTCGGCAATCGCCGCCGGCACCAGCTCGTAGCGCTCGTCTAGGCGAACAATCGCGATCTGGCCATGAATCAGCTGATACTGCTGCGGCTCGCTGACCAGCAGCTTCTTGACCTTGCGCTCGTCGCTGAACTGATAGCTCAGCTCGCCGCCTTTGCGCTCGATGCGATGCGCCTCGATGAGCTGGCGAATCTGCGCCGCCACGGCCTTCTGCTCTTGCTGCAAAATCAATTGGCGGCTGGCCTCGCGATCCTTTTCGACCTGAGCTTCGCGAGCTTTTTGCACCGCCGAGGCAGCACTTTCGCCATCGGTCTTGCCTTTCGCCGCTTGGCGCTTGGCATGATCGGCCTGACGGGCGCGCTTGTTGTCGGCCAAGCCCGCCTTCAAGAGCTGATCTTTCAGCGAAATCGCCACCGTTTACGCTCCGTGCGCCGCCAGCACCGCTTCGATGCGGCCGGAAGCGTAGTACGGCAGCAGCTGGCGACGAATAATGCCATCGAGCAGGCCCTGCTCATGCAGCGTCGCCAGAACGGGCGGTGCAAAACGCGTAATTTCGCGCAGGATCATCTCGCGCGTCACGCCGACCTCTTCCAGAATAAAGGCCAGCGAACTGTCGCCGTACTTGTCGAAGAAGGCATCGATACCGATATCAATAATGGCCTTGTAGTACGGCGTTTTACGCAGCTCGCTGCGCCAGTACTCATAACCGATCACAAAGCACTCTTCCAGCGCTTCAGCGCTGACAAAGCGACGCAGCGAGCCAGCCGGCTGATGCTTCACCTCGGCCCAGAAATCCAGCGCGATGCGTTGCAGGGCTTTGTCGCTGAGCCTGTCCAGCAAGGCTTTCTCGCTGCTGCGCAGCGTTGCCTGCGTGCTCTTGTGGACATAGCTCTGCAAGCCCTCGTCGAGCTTCTTCTCCAGATCAGGCGATGCCTTGCTGAGCATGGACTTGCCAAAACCCATCAGCGCCGATGCACCGGGAATGTTCTTCGCGGCTTCGTTGCCCTGCGCCAGATAGCCCTTGATGCCGCGCAGAATGAGGTCGCCGGCCATGTCGGCCAGCACCGGATTGCCCAGCACCTCGTGAATGATGCGCTCACGCACTTCGCGCATTTCCACGGCTTTGGCGACGATCTCGCGCACTTGCTGATCGGAAATGAGGTCGATCAGGCGGGTGCTGTCTTGCATGGGATGGGCATGCAGCATGCGGGCAATATCGCCCACCAGCTCAGGAATGCCGCCAGCCATCGGCATCTCTACGGCATAGGCCTGCACAGTGGCCTTGATCATGTCGCGAGTCATCACGGCATTGAGCGTCAGCAAGGCCGCATTGGCTAGGTCGGCATCCAACTCGTGGGTGAGATGCGGAATCAGGCCATCGCCGGTAAGCAGCTCGTGGCTGTGCTGCACATGGGCTTCAAACAATGCGGCCACAACGGGATTTTTCAGGGTCGTCATGAGGCGGCTCCGTTGCGCTTAGCGCGCGTAAGTCTGGTCGAGGTAGGCGAGGATATCTTCAGACTCGAAGAGCGCTGCGCCGGTGTTGGCATCTTCAAGATAAGGCAGTTGCACGCGGCCATATTGCTTGAGAAAAGCGTCACGCTTGCCGCCCGGCACCGGCACATAAGGGCCGGGCTTGACGCGCATCGTGGCAGGGCCAACATCGGCCCACTGCTCTTTGGCCAGATTATGCAGGGTATACGGCAGCTCCAGCTCGCACATACGCTCACGCACCAGACGCGAGTACGGGCTGGCCTCGAAGCTCCACAGCTCCAGCGGCTGCGCCGGCGCTTGCGATGGCTTCACTTTCAGCCCCTTCAAGCCGCGTGCGATGGTGGCGGCATAGCTCTCGGCCTTGTTCAGGGCCGTCGCCTTGTAGCGCTTCGGTGTTTCGCCGCGACCGTAGGCCTTGAACAGATATTCGATGATGGCCGCCGATTCGTAGAGCACGACGCCGCTATTGCTGTCGATCAGCAGCGGGAACTGCTGCTTGCCGCCCAGACGCTCGGCTTCCGGACGAAAACGGGTGCCACCTTTCGGGCAGGGACGAATCTCGATGTCGAGCTGCAAGGCGGTGCAGGCTTCACGCACCAGACGGCAGTACGGCGATGCCTCGATGTCGAACAGAATGGGCAATTCAGCCGGTGTTTTGCGCTGTTTGAAGACCGACCCGCCGCGCCAGGCCGCAAATGTTGAGGCAAAGACCGAACTAACAACTTGCAACTGATGACCGATAGACATGACACGCTCCTGAACAGGCGTTTGCTGATTGGCGCAGACTCTGCCACAAACTCGCCGTATTGTCCGAAATGGCAGTGACTTTGACCATCACGGCCAGTGCATTTGCCAGCGCCTAGGCTATATTTCGCGCCATGACAGGCAGACGGCAGCGCCGCCTTTGCGGCAGCGCACCGGAATACCGGGAGGTCACATGAAAATTCAGGATTTGACGCAACAGATTCGTCAGCGCGTAAGCCAGCAAACCGCCGTGCTCAGCGCTCGCTCGCAGGAACTGCGCGAACGCGCCGAAGTCGCGCTGGGCAATGCCGGCGACCGCTTCCTACGCGCCGAAAAGCTCACGCTGGCCGACCAAACGCCGTATCAGGTACTGCACGATGACGGCCTGATCAAGCTGCGCTACTACACGCCGCTGAGCGACGAGCGCATCCCGGTCGATGGCGAAACACTGCAGGTCGAAAAGCGTCGTCATCGCGTGCCGGTGGTCATCGTGCCGCCGCTCGCGGTGAAGATGAGCATCTATGACCTGTTCCCCGACCGCAGCTTGGTCAAATACCTGCTCGCGCGCGGCTACGAGGTCTACCTGATTGACTGGGGCGTGCCTGGCCGCAAGCACACGCACTACAACCTGAACACCTATATCGCCGAATTCATGCCGCTGTTTCTGCAACGCGTCCGTCAGCATGCCGGCGTGCAGGATCTGACGCTGCACGGCTGGAGCCTCGGTGGCGTGTTCACGCTGGGCTACAGCGCGCTCAGCCGCGACCCGCATATCCGCAACATGGTCATTGTTGGCACGCCGGTCGACGGCCATGCCTCCGGCGCTATCGGCAAGATGTATCAGCAGCTGGCCAAGCAGGCCGACTGGGTGCGCAAGAACACCAGCTTCCGCGTTCACAACCTGAACCCGAATTGGCTGCACACACCGGGCTGGGCCAATGTGCTGGCGTTCAAGATGCTCAGCCCAGTAGGTTCGATCATGGGCTACTGGGACCTGCTGAAGCAGCTCGGTGATCGTGAATATGTCATCAACCACGCCACCAACGGCGCTTTCTTGGACAACATGGTGGCCTACCCCGGCGGCATCGTGCAGGACATGCTGATCCGCGTCTGGATCGACAACGACCTGGCCGACGGCCTGATGACCATCGGCGAGCAAACCGCCGATTTGCTGCAAATCAAGGCGTCGCTGCTGGCCTTTGCCGGCAAGAGCGACACCATGGTCACCGCCGATGCCGTGCGCCCCCTGCTGGCGCTGGTCGGCAGCAGCGACAGCCGTTTCGAGCATATCTCCGGCGGCCACATGGGCATCCTCGCGGGCAGCAAAGCGCCAAAGGAAGCGTGGCGCCTGATGGCGAACTGGCTCAGCGAGCGCTCCGACTGAGTTCAGCTATCCTGATATGTAAAATCAAATTTATGCGTTGGTGCTGATATAGCTGACCCGCTAAAATCCGCCCATACTTTGCACTATTTAGAGAAATGCCATGTCCTCGATCGGTCAGGAAACCATCCTCAGCGTGCATCACTGGAATGACACGCTGTTCAGCTTCACCGCCACACGCGATCCGGCCCTGCGCTTCCACAACGGCCATTTTGTGATGATCGGCCTGGAGACCGAAGGCAAACCGCTGATGCGCGCCTATTCGATTGTCAGCGCCAACTACGAAGAGCATCTGGAATTCTTCAGCATCAAGGTGCAGGACGGCCCGCTGACCTCGAAGCTGCAGCACCTGAAGCCGGGCGACAAGCTCATGGTCAGCCGCAAGCCCACCGGCACGCTGATCATGGACAACCTACTGCCCGGCAAGACCCTGTACATGCTCTCTACCGGCACAGGTCTGGCGCCGTTCATGAGCATCATCAAGGACCCGGAAGTCTACGAGCGCTACGAGAATGTGGTGCTCTGCCATGGCGTGCGCGAAGTCAGCGAGCTGGCCTACGGCGAATACATCAGCGACAAAATTCACGATAACGAGTTCTTCGGTGCCGAAGCGCGTGAAAAGCTGATCTATTACCCGACCGTGACGCGCGAAGCCTTCCGCAATCAGGGCCGCCTGACCGATCTGATCGAGAGCGGCAAGCTCTTCACCGACATCGGTCTGCCAGCACTGAATCCGGAAACCGACCGCGTGATGATGTGCGGCAGCCCGAGCATGCTGAAAGACCTAGTGGTGATGCTGGAAGCCCGTGGATTCACCGAGTCACGGCATGGCCAGCAGGCGCATTATGTGATCGAGCGCGCTTTTGTCGAAAAGTAAGTGTTGAGAAGTGAAATGCGCGACGCATGAAACAACCGGCCTAGGCCGGTTTTTTATGGCCTATTGCACGCGTTCTTGCGTATCCATGCTGACGGCGCTGTGCAGATTGCCTTCATCCGTAAAGAGACGGCGCGCCTTGTCGTAATAGCGCATCCAGTAGCGATTATCGAGTTTGTCGATGCGCACATTCGTGCCGGTACGCGGTGCATGCACAAAGCGATCCTTGCCGATGTAGACGCCCACATGATTGATGCGTGACGAGCTGCCCAGGCGGAAAAACAGCAAGTCGCCCACCACCAACTCTCGCGTGGTCACATCGCGGCCAGCCAAGTTGGCCATTTCAGCGGCTGTGCGCGGCAAGGTCACCGTGCTGATGTCGCGATAGATGTATTGCACCAGGCCACTGCAGTCGAAGCCGCCTTCGGGCGAGGTGCCGCCAAACTTGTACGGCGTGCCCATCAAGGTCAGTGCCGTCATGGCCATGTCATCGGCGGCAGCCGGTGGCACCGCCACCTGCAGACTCTCGACCGGGTCTTTGTCGGTGAAATAGGCAAACGGAGCCGCGCTCGCAGCCGTGCTCAGAACCGCGAGCAGCAGCAGGCCGGATAGGGACAGCGTAGCGTCTATAAGTGAGGCAGAAAGACCGGAAACGGGTCGCCTCTTCAAGGGAAAAGTCATGCCGCTAGACTCGCTTTTTATAGTAAATAACGCAGCATCTCGCGCTGGTCAGGTTATGTTATTTCAAAATCTACGCCCTAGGTCAACGATTCGTTGACCTGCAGCCGCCTTTCAGCATGGATTTTGCTGATTCAACCCGTTATGTTGCGCATCAGTTTGATGTTCACGGAGTTTGCCATGCATCCCATCGCTCACCAGTTAATGACGGCCCAGCTGCAATCCCTGCTGCGCGAGCTGTCTGGCGAGACCTTGCAGGATCACCTGAAGACCGAGGCCAACGCCTACTGCGACCTGCTGGAGCGCATCACGGTGCCACAGCTCTTCAGCGAAGAGGTCATCATCGGCTGGATCGAGCGCAACATCCTTGGCTATGAACCCACGGAAGCGCTGCGCCAACAGGTCGTGATGCTCGTGGAGATGGGTCTCAACAATCCCAGCCATCAGCAGATGCCGATGCGTCAGCTCATCAACCGCCAGATCTATGACTTCATGGTGGAGCGACTGGTATCGCGCCCAGCCCTGCGCAGTGATGTGATTCACGCTGTGCTCGGCAGCCCGATCTATCACCGCCTGCTCTCGGATGTGCTATTCCACGCCATCCAGGACTACCTGCTCACCGAAAATCCGCTGTCGCGCAATGTGCCCGGTATGTCGTCGTTGCTGAAGGCCGGCAAGGGCATGATGGGCAAGTTCGGCAACCTCGAACAGACCGTGGAAGCCACGCTGAAGAACTATCTGCAATCGAATGTGCGCAGCACCGCTGCGTTCAGCGAGGCGCTGGTCAACAAGGCGCTCAATGAAGATCAGCTGCGTGCCTTTGCCGATCAGCTCTGGCCGCATCTGGAAGCCTACGAGCTGGGCCAGGCAAGCCGTCATCTGGAAATTGAAGGCCTGAGCTACATGGCCATGGTGTTCTGGAACCAGATCCGCCAGACCGACTTCATGAAGCAGCAGGTGGCTTACCTGATTCAGGGCTGGTATGCCCATGCCGGCGACCAGACTGCCATGGATGTACTGCTCGGCCTCGGCATCACCCGCAAGCAGATCGTGCGTGAAGTCATCGCTATTGGTTCGCCGCTGGTGACAGCCTGGGTGGAGTCGGGCTATTTCGAGCGCCGAATCAAGGAGCATCTGGAGACATTTTTTGCCTCGCCAGAGACCACGGCGCTGCTGGAAGCCTTACCGGCATGACGCAGCTGAGCCTGGCCGATATTCGGCTGGAGTATGGCCGTCACGGGCTTTGCCCGGATGATTGCCATGCCGATCCGTTGCAGCAGCTGCAAGACTGGCTGAGTGCAGCCATAGCGGCTGGCGTGAACGAAGCCACGGCGATGAATCTGGCCACGGTGGATGCCGAAGGCCGACCCAGCGCACGCATCGTGCTGCTGAAAGGCATCGAATCTGGTCAGCTCTGCTTTTTTACTAACTACCTGAGCCGCAAAGGCGAGCAGCTGGCATCACAGCCCTTCGCGGCGCTGACTTTTTTCTGGCCCGAGCTGGAGCGGCAGGTTCGTATTGAAGGTCGCATCAGCACATTGCCTGCGGCGGCATCGGATGCCTATTTCGCCTCCCGGCCCTACGGCAGCCGCATCGGCGCCTGGGTGTCTGAGCAGAGCCAACCTGTGGCGGATGCCGAAACGCTGAAAGCACGCGAAATCGAGCTCAAAGCCCGCTTCCCGGAGCAAGTGCCGCGCCCGCCGCATTGGGGTGGCTACGGCCTCACGCCTGATCGTGTCGAGTTCTGGCAGGGTCGCCCCAGCCGGCTGCATGATCGCGTGCTGTATCTGCCCGATGCTACTAGCCCCAATGGCATCAGCAGCTGGCAGCTGAGTCGGCTGCAGCCCTGAGCGGCCTAGGCGGGATTGTCGATATCGACAAAATGGTGCATTAGCCCCAGCTCGCGGGCACACCACTCTCCCAGCGCCTGCACGCCATAGCGCTCGCTGGCGTGATGGCCCATCGCCCAGTAATGCACGCCTGACTCGCGCGCGGCATGCACCGTGGGCTCGGAAATCTCGCCGCTGAAATAGGCATCCACCCCCATGGCGATGGCCTGCTCGATGAATCCCTGTGCACCACCCGTGCACCAGGCCACACGCTGGATGAGCTTGTCGCTGCCGGCAATGTGCAGCGGTTGACGGCCCAGCACTTGCGCGATGTGCTGGCTCAGGGCATCGGCACTTATGGCTTGCGACAAGGTGCCAACATCGCCGACCGCACGCGAATCATTCGGAAACAGAGCACCATCACGGACAAAGCCGAGACGCTGCGCGAGCTGCGCGTTATTACCAAGCACAGAATGAGCATCCAGCGGCAGGTGGTAGGCCAGCAGCGATATATCGTGCGTAATCAGCTTGCCGAGGCGACGCCGTTTCATGCCGGTGATCTCGGCGCGTTCGCCTTTCCAGAAATAGCCGTGATGCACCAGAATGGCATCGGCCTTCAGCGCAATCGCGGCATCAATCAAGGCCTCGCTGGCGGTAACACCAGTGACCAGCGTACGCACCTCGGCACGCCCTTCGACCTGCAATCCGTTCGGACAATAGTCATTAAATCTTGCCGGTTGCAGCAGGTCATCCAGCGTTTGTACAAAAGCGTTGAGTTGCATCATTGACCTCGGCTTTGCCCTCTTGTCAGCGGCAGGGGTCGGCCCCATATTGAAAATCATCGTCTCTGCGCACACGGCGCAGTGTTCTTCAGGAGTCGCACATGCGTGCTGCAACCGCTCTTCCCTGGCTGGCACTCGCCGGCGTTGTCGGCTATGTGAGCTGGCATGATAGCTGGCCGCGCGGCAACACGCCCGCAGCGCCCAACTTGGCCCAGGAATATGCCCTGCCGAATACCGGCAGCACCAGCTCGGGCCCAGTGTCTTACGCGCCGGCCGTGAGCCGTGCCGCACCAGCGGTGGTCAACATCTACACCACGCAAAAAATCCGCACGATGACCAATCCCCTGCTCGAACACCCGTGGTTCCGCTTTCACGGCGAGCAGCTGCCGCGTGAGCGCACGGCCTCCAGCCTCGGCTCCGGCGTGATTGTATCCAGCGATGGCTACATTCTCACCAACGACCATGTGGTGGCCGGTGCCGACAGCATCGTGGTGGCGCTGCGCGATGGCCGCGAGGTCGCCGCCAAGGTCATCGGCACCGATCCCGATACCGACCTGGCCGTGCTCAAGGTGCAGCTCGACAAGCTGCCGGTGCTGCCGTTCAAGACCTCTGAAAGCGCTGTCGGTGATGTTGTGCTGGCCATCGGCAATCCCTTTGGCGTCGGTCAGACTGTGACGCAGGGCATCATCTCCGCGATTGGCCGCAGCGGGCTGGGCATCAATACCTACGAGGACTTCATTCAGACCGATGCGGCCATCAATCCGGGGAACTCCGGCGGTGCGCTGGTCGATGTGAGCGGCAATCTGATCGGCGTCAACACGGCAATCTATTCGCGCTCAGGCGGCAGCATGGGCATCGGCTTTGCTATCCCGGCACCGCTGGCCAAGCAGGTCATGCAGGACATCATCAGCCAGGGGCGCGTGGTGCGCGGCTGGCTGGGCATCGAGATTGGCAGCGGCAGTCTCGGGCATGGAGATGAGTCGCGTAGTCCGAACGGGCAGCAGCCGATCATCATTGCCGGCGTCATGCCAGGCGGGCCGGGCGAGCGCGGCGGTTTGCAAGCTGGCGATGAGCTGAAGTCGGTGATGGGCGTGACGGTGACGAGTGCCGATCAGGTTATCCGCCAGATCGCTAGCCTGAAGCCTAAGACTAGTGCTGAGATTGAGGTGATGCGGGATGGTAAGCGGCGGGCGCTGAGCGTGACCATGGGGGAGAGGCCGAAGCAGCGCAGTAAGGAGGAGTGACCGGCGCACAGGTGGATGACTGTTGTCGGGCTAACAGATGCCCGCCAACAGTCATCCACCTGCACACCGTATTCAGCGATTGCTGCGCTGCTTTTCAGCTCAGGATTTCTTCTAGCGCGGTTAGCAGGGCGCGGTGCTGGTCGGGGGTGCCGATGGTGATGCGCAGGAAGTCGTCGATGCGCGGCAGTTTGAAGTGACGCACCAGGACGGCCCGTTCACGCAGCGCTTGGGCAAGGTCGGCACCGCGATGTGCGGGGTGACGGGCGAAGATGAAGTTGGCGCCGGATGGCAGGACTTCGAAGCCGAGGCGCTGCAGTTTCACTTCCAGCGAGTCGCGCTGCATGATGACCATCTGCTGCATAGCTGCGAAGTGCGATTTGTCTTCGATGGCGGCTTGCGCGCCGGCAAGCGCGACACGGCCCAGCGGGTAGGAGTTGAAGCTGTTTTTGATGCGCTCCAATGCTTCGATCAGGGCTGGCTGGCCTATCGCAAAGCCGACGCGCAGGCCGGCTAGCGCACGCGATTTCGATAGCGTCTGGGTAACCAGCAGATTCTCGTAGCGGCCAACGAGGCTCACGGCCGAGTCGCCACCGAAGTCGATATAGGCTTCGTCTACCAGTACGACTACATCGGGGTTGGCTTGCAGAATTTGCTCGACGGCAGCCAGCGGCAGCAAGCAGCCGGTCGGGGCGTTCGGGTTCGGGAAGATCACGCCGCCATTCGAGCGCGCGTAATCCGCCGGATCGATCTCGAAGCGTTCGTTGAGCGCTACCGTTTCATGAGCGATGTGATACAGGCCGGCATAGACCTTGTAGAAGCTGTAGCTGATGTCGGGAAACAGCAGCGGCTTGTCGTGCTGGAACAGCCCGTGGAAGGCATGCGCCAGCACTTCATCCGAGCCGTTGCCAACAAAGACCCAGGATTTGTCGCCGCCCTGGCTGGCCAGGTCGAAGTAGTCGGCAATCGTGCTTTTCAGCTGATCGGCATTGGGGTCGGGGTACAGGCGCAGGTCATCACCCACGGCTGCTTGCATGGCAGCCAAGGCACGCGGGGACGGGCCGAACGGATGCTCGTTGGTATTGAGCTTGACCAGGTTGGCAATCTTCGGCTGCTCGCCCGGCACATAGGGCACGAGGTCGCGGACAAACGGACTCCAGAAACGGCTCATGCTTTAGGCTCCTCACGGCTCTTCACAACGGCATCCGGCAACAGGCGATACTCCGCCGAACGCGCGTGCGCGGTCAGACCTTCGCCACGCGCCAGCACCGAGGCGACCTTGGCCAGCGTCGAGGCACCGGCGGCGGAACAACCGATCAGGCTGCTGCGCTTCTGGAAGTCGTAGACGCCCAGCGGCGACGAAAATCGCGCCGTGCCGGAGGTCGGCAGAACATGGTTGGGGCCGGCGCAATAGTCGCCCAACGCCTCCGGGGTGTAGCGCCCCATGAAGATGGCTCCGGCGTGGCGAATCTCCGGCAACAAGGCTTCGGCGTTGTCGATAGACAGCTCCAGATGCTCGGGCGCAATCCGATTGATCAGCGCCAAGGCATCGGCCTCGTCGCGAACCTGAATCAGCGCGCCGCGCTCACTCAGCGACACACGGGCGATGCTTTCGCGCTCCAACGACGGCAGCAGGCGCTCAACTTCAGCGGCGACGGCATCGAGAAAGGCGGCATCCGGGCTGAGCAAAATGGACTGCGCCTGCTCGTCATGCTCGGCCTGCGAAAACAGGTCCATGGCGATCCATGCGGGGTCGGTCTTGCCGTCGCAATAAATCAGAATCTCCGATGGCCCGGCAATCATGTCGATGCCGACCTGACCAAAGACCTGACGCTTGGCGGTGGCCACATAGATGTTGCCCGGCCCGACGATCTTGTCCACGCGCGGCACCGATTCCGTGCCATAAGCCAGCGCGGCCACGGCCTGCGCGCCACCAATGGTGAAGACCTGATCGACGCCGGCAATCCACGCCGCCGCCAGCACCAGCTCGTTGACCTCGCCCCGTGGTGTCGGCACGCACATGATGACCTCGGCCACGCCGGCAACCTTGGCAGGAATCGCGTTCATCAACACGGAGGACGGGTACGACGCCTTGCCACCGGGCACATAAATGCCGACACGATCCAGCGGCATGACCTGCTGGCCGAGCACGGTGCCATCGGCCTCGGTGTACTGCCATGAGCCCTGACGCTGATGCGCGTGATAGCGACGAATGCGGTCGGCTGCGATGGTGAGCGCCTGCTGCTGATCTGCCGGCAAGCCCTCGTAGGCGGCCTTGAGACGCGGCAAGGCGATGCTCAAAGTGGCCATATCGGCAACCTGAACATGATCGAAACGATTGGTGTAATCGACAACAGCGGCATCACCCTCGCTGCGCACACGGGCGATGACCTCGCTGACGGTGGCCTGCACGGCCGCATCCGACACGCCTTCCCAGGCCAGCAATTGATCCAGCGTGCGACCGAAGTCGGCATCCTGGCTGTTGTAGCGTTGCATCACCGTCATGTCTTTCCTCATTCGCTAAGCGCCGGAGCCACGGCCCGGCATCGTCACGACGGGGCCGACGGAGGTCTCAGGCGTGGGCAACTTCGCGGCGCGTAACGGCGGCCTGAAGCTGATCTACCAAGGGTTGAATTCTAGCCTGTTTGAGCTTCATGGCGGTCTTGTTCACGATCAGTCGCGAACTCACCGGCATGATCAGCTCAAGCGCTTCCAGGCCGTTTTCCTTCAGGGTCTTGCCGGTATCGACCACATCCACGATGCGATCGGCCAGATCCATGATCGGCGCTAGCTCCATCGAGCCGTACAGCTTGATGATTTCGACCTGCTCACCCTGCTCGGCATAGTAGCGCTTGGCCACATTGACGAACTTGGTGGCGACGCGCAAACGCCGCGCCGGCTTGGCGGCACCGACCTTACCGGCGACCATGAGGCGGCAGCGCGCGATCTGCAAGTCGACAAGCTCGTACATGCCGTCGGCACCGTGCTCGACCAGCACATCCTTGCCGGCCACGCCGATGTCGGCAGCACCATTCTGCACGAAGGTCGGCACATCGGTAGCGCGCAAAATGACGATCTGAACGCCTTCCTGCGTGGTCGGGAAAATCAGCTTGCGGCTCTTGTCCGGATCTTCCAGCAGCTCAATGCCGGCTTCGGCCAGCAGCGGCAGCGTGTCTTTCAGAATACGACCTTTCGACAAGGCAATAATCAGGCTCATCGTCCGCTCCGGGAGGAGATGCGGCGCAGATCAGCGCCCAGACCAATGAGCTTCTCTTCCAGACGCTCGTAGCCGCGATCCATGTGATAAAGACGATCGATCACCGTGCTGCCCTCAGCAGCCAGACCAGCCAGCACCAGCGACATCGACGCGCGCAGGTCGGTGGCCATGACCGGCGCGGCCATGAGTTTTTCAACGCCGGTGATGATGGCGGTATGGCCATCAACGGCAATCTTTGCGCCAAAACGACTCAGCTCGGGCACATGCATGAAGCGATTTTCAAAGATGGTTTCGCTGATCGTGCTAACACCGTTGGCGATGGTATTCACCGCCATGAACTGGGCCTGCATATCGGTCGGGAAAGCCGGGTGCGGCGCAGTACGGAAGCTCACGGCTTTCGGGCGACGGCCTTGCATGTCGAGCTCAATCCAGTCAGCACCGGTTGTGATGTGAGCTCCCGCCTCCTCCAGCTTGAGCAGCACGGAATCGAGCTGCTTGGGATCGGCCGCCGTGGTACGCACGCGACCACCGGTGATCGCACCGGCACACAGGTACGAACCGGTCTCGATGCGATCCGGGATGACATCGTGATTGCAGCCATGCAGCGACTCAACGCCACGCACCACGATGGTGTCGCTGCCGGCGCCTTCAATGTCGGCACCCATGGCAATCAGAATATTGGCCAGGTTGACGATCTCGGGTTCGCGCGCCGCGTTCTCGATAATGGTTGTGCCTTCGGCCAGCGTCGCCGCCATCAGGATGTTTTCAGTGCCGCCGACGGTGACCATGTCAAACACCAGGTGCGCACCCTTCAGGCGACCATTGACCTTGCCGTGCACATTGCCGTTCTCGACGCGAATCTCCGCGCCCAGCTTCTCCAGCGCCTTCAGATGCTGATCGACCGGGCGCGAGCCGATGGCGCAGCCGCCCGGCAAGGACACGGTCGCCTCGCCATGCCGTGCCAACAGCGGGCCGAGCACGAGGATGGAGGCACGCATGGTGCGCACCAGCTCATACGGCGCGACGGCGCTGGTCAGCGTGCGCGCATCGATCTGCACTTGATTGTTGTCTTGCATGGTGACGGTGACGCCCATACAGCCGAGCACCTGCAGAATCGTGGTCACATCCTGCAGATGCGGCACATTGCCGATGTTGACCACGCCATCGGCCAGCAGCGGAGCCACCAGCAATGGCAGTGCAGCATTCTTCGCGCCAGAAATACGAACATCGCCGTTCAGCGCACGGCCGCCCGTAATCAATAATTTATCCATGAAGCTCTGCCTTAAAAATGAGCGAAATAATCAGCCGAACAACTTCATCTTGCGCCACTCTTCCGGCGTCAGCGTCTGCATGCTGACGGCGTGAATCGCGCCACTGGCAATATGCGTCTGCAACGGCGCATAGACAAGCTGCTGCTTTGCCACTGGTCGGAGGCTTTCAAACGCCGGGTGCACGATGGTCACGGTAAATTTCCCACCATCGCCGGTAACCGCGATGTGTGGAGCTTCAGGAATGGCAGCAGTCAGCAAGGACTGAATCTCGGCAGCGTTCATTGGGGCTCGTGTGTAGCAGAGGTGAATACAGGAAGCAGGTTGCTGGCCTGCAGAATGGCTTGCAGGCGCTCAGGGATAGCACGCAGCGTCAACACTTGCTGCCGTTTGGCAGCGGCGCGACGCCAGGACATCAGGACGGCAGCGGTAACGCTGTTGCCGGTGGTGAGGCCGGCCAGATCGCAGACCACGGCACCGGCGGAGAGCTGCGCAATCAGCGCCAAGCCATCAGCCTCGCACTGGCCGGCATTGGCGCTGTCAACCGCACCCGCCAGCACCAGACCATTGCCCTCACTCAGGCGCGAGACGACGGCGCTCATGGCTTTTTTGGGGGCGCTCATGGCTTGGCTCTCTACACTCATGGTTTGACCTTGACGGCATCAACCGCTGCGGCATCCGGTGCCCAGGCCACAATAGCCTTGTCGATGCTACCGGCTGACTGCTCCACTACTTCGGCAAAACGCTTGCGGAAAGTCAGACCCAGATTCAAGCCATTAACGATGAGGTTGCGAGCCTTCCACACACCCGTGGCATCACGCACCATCTGGAAAGTCACCGGCACCATCGTGCCCGATTCCAGCGTGACTTCAACCTCAACCTGGGCGCGCGTGAGGTCGGCGCCCGGCGTATACGGCTTGACCACAATTTTCTGATTGTTGTAGCCCGCCAGGCCATTGGCATAGGTGCGAATCATGCTCTGCTTGAAGGTGGCCACGAAGCGATCACGCTGCTCCGGGGTGGCCTGGCGGAAATACTGGCCCATAACGCCACGGGCGATACCGGGAATGTCCACGAACGGGGTGATGTTCTGATCCACCAATGTGGCCAGAGCCACCGGGCTTTTTTGCAGAATCTTGCGATCCTTGACGATGCGCGCCGTCAGGCTGTCGATGGATTTCTGCACGACAACCTGCGGATTGGCCTCGGGTGCATTCACGACCACAACAGCACTAGCTGCAGCACTTGCGGCAACGGGAGCGGCCAACGCAGGCTGCACAGCAATCGATACCAACAGCATTCCTAACAAACGGTTCATAACGCGATCCTTGAAGTAGTGTCAGGCTTAAAACGCTGCATCGGCCGATTCGGCTGACGCATCCGGTACCGCCTTGGGCGCTTCCGTAGCCTTGTTGAACAGGAACTTGCCGATCAAGTCTTCCAATACCAGCGACGATTGAGTCTGCTCAATGCGGCTGCCTTCCTTCAGATAAGTCTCGTCAGCGCCCGGCGTCAGGCCAATGTACTTCTCGCCGAGCAGACCCGAGGTCAGGATCGCCGCGACGGAGTCGGTGCTGATGTCGCTGACATTGCTGTCGATAGCCATCTCGACGCGCGCCTGCTGAGTCTTGGCATCGAGCGTAATAGATTCGACACGACCGACGCTGACGCCGGCAATAGTCACCTTGGCACGCTCGGTGAGACCGCCCACATTCTGGAACAAGGCATGCACGCGGTACGACTGCTTACTGGTTTCGCCAGACAAGCCGCTGACCTGAATCGCGAGAAACATCAGCGCGCAAAACGCCAGCAGTAGAAAGGCACCGACCAGCAACTCAAGGGATTTAATGCGCATCAGACGCCTCCAAACATGACGGCGGTGAGGATGAAATCCAGTGCCAAAACCGCCAAAGAACCATAAACCACCGTACGCGTGGTGGCACGCGAAATGCCCTCGCTGGTGGGCTCGCAATCGTAACCCTGGAACACGGCAATCCAGGTCACGGCAATACCGAAGGCCAGCGCCTTGATCAGGCCGTTGAGCACATCATCGGCAAACTCGACAGAGAGCTGCATGTTGGCCCAATACGAGCCTTCAAAGATGCCTAGCCAGTCCACGCCGACCAATCGCCCGCCAAGAATGCCCACCGCCGTGAAGATGGCCGCCAGCATCGGCATGGTCAGCACGCCGGCCCAGAAGCGCGGAGCAACGATGCGACGCAGGGGATCGACGCCGATCATCTCCATGCTCGACAGCTGCTCGGTGGCCTTCATCAGACCAATTTCAGCGGTCAGCGCCGAACCGGCACGGCCGGCAAACAGCAGCGCAGTCACCACCGGCCCCAGCTCGCGCGTCAGTGTCAGCGACACCAGCGTGCCCAACGCCTGCTCGCTGCCATAGGTGATGAGAATGTTGTAGCCCTGCAAGCCAAGAACCATGCCGATGAACAGGCCCGACACCACAATAATGACCAACGACAGCACGCCAACGGCATAAATTTGCTGGATCAGCAGTGGCAGCGCCAGGCGCCAGCGCGGCCAGCACACCAGCGCCTGCCAGAGAAAGACAGACGCAGCACCCAGCGTGCGCACCACATCCAGACCACGGGCACCGAGTGCCTGCACACGCATCAGCATCTCAAGCTCCCAGCACGGCAGCCCAAGGCTGCGATGGATAGTGAAAGCGCACCGGACCTTCCGCGCTGCCATTGAGGAACTGCTGGATAAACGGCGACTCCGACGCACGCAGCTGCTCCGGCGAGCCCTCGCCGACCACGGCACCATTGGCCAGCACATAGATGTAGTCAGCGATGGACAGTGTCTCGTTGACATCGTGCGAGACGATGACCGAGGTCAGGTCGAGCGCCTCACGCAGCGTGCGAATCAGACGCACGAGCACGCCCATGACCATCGGATCCTGGCCGGCAAAGGGCTCGTCGTACATGATCAGATGCGGGTCGAGCGCGATGGCGCGGGCCAGCGCGGCCCGTCGTGCCATGCCGCCAGACAGCTCGGCCGGCATCAGCTGCTCGGCACCGCGCAGGCCCACAGATTCGAGCTTCATCAGCACGATGTCGTGAATCAGGCTTTCGCTGAGCTGGGTGTGTGCGCGTAGCGGGAAGGCGACATTTTCATGCACGGTCAGATCGCTGAACAGCGCACCGGACTGAAACAGCATGCCCATGCGCGCGCGCAGCTTGAACAGGTCATCGCGCGATAGCGTCGGCACATTCTGACCATCCACCCAGACCTCGCCGCTATCTGGGCGCAGCTGACCGCCAATGAAGCGCAGCAGCGTGGTCTTGCCACAGCCCGACGGCCCCATGATGGCCGTGACTTGGCCACGACGAATACGGATATTGACGCGATCAAAGATGAGGCGATCACCGCGACTGAAGCTGAGGTCGCGGATATGAACCAGATCGCTGGAGGAATCTGCCATGGCAATAATTTCGAGCCAATAAAGGCGCGCATCATAGCACCGGATCTTTTTCAGCGGAATCAAAGCGCAGGGCTGGTGACAAGGCCTTGGCTTGGCCATAATTACCTGACAGAGTTGGCACTGAATTTGTATGAGCTTTGGGATGACTTCATGAGCAACAACGATTTTGTGGCCACCGGCCAGCGCGTCCTGCAGGTCGAACTCACTGCCATCGAAGCCTTGCGCCCCTTGATTGGCGACGACTTCCACCGCGCCTGCGAGCTGCTGATGGCCTGCAAGGGCCGCGTCGTCATCACCGGCATGGGCAAGTCCGGCCATATCGGCAACAAGATTGCCGCCACCCTCGCCTCCACCGGCACGCCGGCTTTTTTCATGCACCCTGGCGAAGCCAGTCACGGCGATCTCGGCATGGTCACGGCGCAGGATGTGGTGATTGCCATTTCCAACTCCGGCGAAGCTCACGAAATTCTCGCCATCATCCCGGTCATCAAACGCCTGCGCGCCAAGCTCATCAGCATTACGGCGCTGGCCGACTGCAGCATGGGTCGTCACGCCGATGTTGCCCTGACCATCGGCAAGTCGCCGGAAGCCTGCCCGCTCGGCCTAGCACCCACCTCTTCGACCACCAATACGCTGGTGCTAGGCGATGCTCTGGCTGTGGCACTGCTGGAAGCGCGCGGCTTCACTGCCGAAGACTTCGCGCTGTCGCATCCCGGTGGCGCGCTCGGCCGCCGCCTGCTGCTGCTGGTCGATGACATCATGAACAAGGGCGAACAGGTGCCCATCGTGGCGGTCGGCACGCCGATTCGCGACGCCCTGCTGGAAATCACGCGCAAGGGTCTGGGCATGACCACCGTGGTCGATGCCAACGGCAGCCTCGTCGGTCTGTTCACCGACGGCGACTTGCGTCGCACCATCGACCAGAATCTCGACATTCGCATTACTCCCATCGAACAAGTCATGACGCCAAACTGCCTGACCGTACCCGCCGGCATTCTGGCTGCGCAGGCACTGGCTGAGATGGAAGCTCGTCGCATCAACGGCGTGGTCGTTGTTGACGCTCAACGCCGCCCGCTGGGGGCGGTCAACATGCATGGTTTCCTGAAAGCAGGAGTGGTCTGATGCTCTCGGTTCGTATCAAGGAAAAGGCTGCTCGTATTCGCCTGCTGGCACTCGATGTAGATGGCGTACTGTCTGACGGTCGCCTCTTTTTCGCGGAAGATGGCCAAGAGCTGAAGACCTTCGACACGCAGGACGGCCACGGCATCAAGATGCTGCAGAGCGCTGGCATCGAAGTCGCCATCATCACCGGGCGCACCACGCAGCTGGTGCAGCGCCGCGCCGCCAACCTGAAGATCAAGCACCTGCTGCAAGGCCGCGAAGACAAGCTGGTGGCGCTGAAGGAGCTGATTGCCGAGCTAGGCTATGAGCTTGAAGAAGTGGCTTATGTTGGCGATGACTGGCCTGATCTGCCGGCCATTCTCGCCTCCGGCCTGGGCGTCGCCGTGGCCAACGCGCACAGCGAGCTGCGTGCTCGCGCCGACCATGTGACCACGCTCACCGGCGGTCGCGGTGCCGTGCGTGAGGTCTGCGATTTGCTGCTGCACGCGCAGGACCGCTACGACGCGGCGCTTGCGCCCTATCTGGCCATCTAACATGGATATTCGCCCGCTGCTGCAGCTGTCTACGGTGCTGCTCGCCGTTGCCGCAGGGGCGTATTACGGCTGGGGCGGACTCACGCCAGACAATCTTGCAACAGACGATGGTCGCGGGCCGGACTATATTGTTGAGCAGGTCAGACTCTGGCAGACCGATGCGAACGGAAACTTGCTGCGACAAATGCAGGGCGAGCAGTTGATGCACTATCCGCAACCGGAGAAATTTCAACTACTCCGCCCCCAAATCCAGCTATACAGCAAAGGCCAGCTGCTCTGGTCACTCACGGCAGAACAGGCCAGCAGCCCGAATCCGGCCACTGACCTCTGGCTATCAGGCAATGTTATTGCTCGTCGCATGCAGGGCTCAGAGCCTCTCCGCTTTGAAACCTCGCGACTGCATGCAAATCCGCGTGGAGATTGCTTGGACACGCCAGCATCTGTGCGTGTGATTAGTCCGCGCGGAACGCTGACAGGCGTGGGCATGCGAGCCGACTTGCGCACACAATCTGTCGAACTGAATTCAGCTGTTGAGGTTCAATATGCACCATCCTACTAGTCTGCACGCAGCTCGCGTGCTGCTCACACTTCTGCCTTTGCTGGCCTCCAGCGCTGCCTTGGCGCTCCCAGAAGACGCCCAGCAACCCATACAGATCACCGCCGACAATGCCCGCTTTGACGAAAAGACGGGTGAAGCCTTGTATAGGGGCAATGTACAGATCGTTCAAGGCACGCTGCGCGTAACAGGTGATACCTTGACACTAAAAGTCGATGCTAGCGGTCAGCTGCAAACGGCGCGCACCCTCGGCAAGCAGGCGCACTACGAGCAGCGGACTGATCCTGCCAAAGGCCTGGTCAATGCCGACGCCAATGAAATTCTCTTCGACAATAATACGGGCGTCATTACGCTGCTGGGCAATGCCGTCTTGCGCCAGGACTCCGCCAATTTCAGCGGCCCGCGAATTGTCTACTCCACGGTTCGCAAGCAAATCGAGGCTACCGGCGACTCCACGCAGCGCGTGCAGCTGACCTTTCCGCCATCCGCTCGTCAGGGTGGAAAAACACCGGCCAGCACAAGTCCGGCCGCGCCCAACAGCAGCGGGAGCAGCAAGCCGTGAGTGTGCTCAAGGTTGAAGGTCTGGCCAAAAGCTATAAAGGCCGCACTGTCGTCAAAAATGTCAGCCTGACCGTGGAAAGCGCGCAGATCGTGGGGCTGCTCGGGCCTAACGGTGCCGGCAAAACGACCAGCTTCTACATGATTGTCGGCCTGGTGCCGATGGACAACGGTCGCATCCGCCTCGACGATGAGGACATCTCGCACCTGCCCATGCATGGCCGTGCGCGCAAAGGGATTGGTTACTTGCCGCAGGAAGCCTCAATCTTTCGCAAGCTCAGTGTCGAAGACAATATTCTGGCCATCCTGGAGACACGCCAAGATCTGGACAAGGCCGCACAGCAGGTCAAACTCGAATCTCTGTTGGCAGAATTTCACATCGGCCACATTCGTACCAGCCTCGGCATGAGCCTGTCTGGCGGCGAGCGGCGCCGCGTCGAGATTGCCCGCGCGCTGGCCAGCGACCCGCAATTCATTCTGCTCGATGAGCCGTTTGCCGGCGTTGACCCGATCTCCGTGGCCGACATCAAAGGCATCATCATGCATTTGAAGCAGCGCGGCATTGGCGTGCTCATCACCGACCATAATGTGCGTGAAACGCTGGATATCTGCGAGAAGGCCTACATCGTCAGCGCCGGCGTGGAGATTGCCGAGGGCACACCGGAAGAAATTTTGGCCAACCCGCTGGTGCGTGAAGTCTACCTTGGGGAGCAATTTTCACTGTGATGAAAATCGGGCTCCAGATGGGGCTGGGGCAGCACCTCACCATGACACCGCAGCTGCAGCAGGCGATCAAGCTGCTGCAGCTGTCGACGCTGGAATTGCAGCAAGAAGTGCAATCGGCGCTCGACAGCAATCCGCTGCTGGAGCTCGATGACGGCTCCGATGCCTCCTCCGACCCGCTGACCCAAGTGACTGCCGGCGCCCCTGAGCTGGCAGACGCCGCCGGTCAGGCGCTCGATCTCGACCACCAGAACGATCTACCCACCGATCTGCCCGTGGATACCGCCTGGGACGACATCTATGTCGGCAACAGCGGCAGTGGCGGCGGCGATAGCTTGGATGAAGATGGCGATCCCATCGAAAGCCGCAATGCACCCACGGAGACGCTGCAGGACCATCTGCGCTGGCAGCTCAATCTGACTCGTTTCTCCGACCTCGATCGTTTGATCGCCGACGCCATCATCGACGGCCTGGATGCACGCGGCTATCTCACCGTGAGCCTCGAAGAGCTGGCTGCTACCGCCATGCACTGGCGTCAGCAAGAGGCCGAGGAAGATGAAATCATCGCCGTGCTGCATCGTGTTCAGCAATTCGATCCGCCCGGTGTAGCCGCGCGCAATCTGGCCGAATGTCTGCTCATCCAGCTCGGTCAGCGCGATCCCGCTACGCCCGGACTGGCCGATGCCCGCCTGCTGCTCGGCGAGCACGCCGATCGCCTTGCCAATGGCGACCTCGCCGGCCTGATGCGTCTGACCAAGCTCAATGAAGCCGCCGTGCATCGTGCCCTGAAGCTGATTCGCGAGCTCACGCCGCACCCCGGTGAAGGCTGGGCCACGGCCGATGACAAAGCGCTGATTCCCGATGTGGTGGTGCGCAAGCTGCACGGCCGCTGGCGCGTCGAGCTCAACCCCGACGCTGCCCCACGACTGCGCGTCAACAGCGGCTATGCCTCCATGCTGCGCCGCGCCGACAGCACGCGCGACAACCAGTTCATCCGCGACCATTTGCAGGAAGCGCGCTGGCTCATCAAGAGCCTGCAAAGCCGTCACGAAACGCTGCTGAAGGTCGCCAGTTGCATCGTCGAACATCAGCGCGGTTTTCTCGATGACGGCCCGGTGGCCATGAAGCCGCTGATCCTGCGTGATGTTGCTGACGAGGTCGGCCTGCACGAATCGACGATCTCGCGCGTGACAACGCAAAAGTATCTGCACACCCCTCGTGGCCTGTTCGAGCTGAAGTACTTTTTCTCCTCGCATGTCAGCACCAGCGCGGGCGGCGAGGCCTCATCCACGGCCATTCGCGCCATGATCAAGCAGCTCGTGGCGGCTGAAAATCAACGCAAGCCCTTGAGCGATAACAAAATTGCTGATCTTCTTCAGGCTCAGGGCATTGAGGTTGCAAGACGCACCATCGCGAAATACAGAGAGTCACTAAATATCGCCTCATCCAGCGACAGAAAGCGCTTGCTTTGATCCCGAGGCCCTGTGCTAGAGTCAAGTCATACCGGTTGTTGATCGTAGCGAAGTAAGTACCGCGTCACTCAGTTTTAACTGGGGACCTCTGCTTCCAACCTCGACAGGCCGCCCGGACACCTTGGCTGCAAGGCCACTCTGCCCGTCCGACCCGCTGAATGCTGGAAGCTCCGGCCCCCGCTGTCGTCACCCACGAAAGCGAGGAAGCGTCTCATGCAGATGACCATTAGTGGACACCACGTTGAACTCACTCACGCTCTGAAGGATTACACGGCCAGCAAGCTGTCGAAGGTCGAGCGACACTTCGATCACATCACCAGCATGCAAGTCATTTTGAGCGTCGACAAGCTGGTACAAAAGGCTGAAGCGGTTGTTCGAACATCGGGGGCAAAACTGTTTGCCATCGCCGAGTCCGAAGATCTCTACGCCGCCATCGATGCCTTGTCGGACAAATTAGACCGACAGATTGTGCGACATAAAGAGAAGCACCAAACGCACTAAGCTCTATACGAGCTATTGCGCCTGAACTGAATGCCCGGCCCAAAGCTGGGCATTCGTGTTTTTACCTCACGCTGTTTTGCACCAAGATAGTCTTTCTCTCTTGCCAAGCAAGCGCTCGCCCGTGAGGATAGGGCCATGACTTTGACCGGGTGAGCCTTGGCATGAAATTAGTGATCGTGAGTGGACGCTCGGGCTCTGGAAAGTCGACGGCACTGCATCAACTCGAAGACTTGGGCTACTACTGCGTCGACAATCTACCCGTGGCACTGCTGCCTGAGCTGGTTGCCACCTTCCGCAATGATGTAGAAGAACGCCCGGCACGCCTAGCCGTGGGCATTGATGCGCGCAACCGGATTCGCGACCTGAGCCGCTACGAAAGTATCGCGGCACTGCTGAATGAGCAGGGCTGCGAACCTGAAATCGTCTTTCTCGACTCGCGTGACGACATCCTGCTGGCTCGCTTCAGCTCGACTCGACGCCGGCATCCCCTGAGCAATCAGGATCGCTCGCTGGAAGAAGCACTGGCCTATGAGCGCGAGCTGCTGGAGCCGCTGGCACAGCGCGCCGACCTCAGAGTAGACAGCAGCTCACTGTCCGTGCACGACTTACGCGAGGTGCTCAAGCAGCGACTGGAGCCCGTCGCCTCTGCGCATCAAGCAGTGCAAATTCAATCGTTTGCCTTCAAGCATGGTGTACCGCTGGATGCCGATCTGGTTTTCGATGCGCGCTGCCTGCCCAATCCCCATTGGGAAATCGCACTTCGCGAGCTGACCGGGCGCGATGCCGCCGTCGTCGACTTTCTTGCCGGGCAAGCCTTGGTGGAAGAGCTTTATCTGGATATTTTCAACTTCCTGCTGCGCTGGGTGCGAGAGTTGCAGGCCAGCGACCGCAGCTATGTCACTGTTGCCATTGGCTGCACGGGCGGACAGCATCGCTCGGTATATCTGGCCGAGCGCCTGTTTGCCGCGCTAGTGGATGAACTGCCCAACCTGCAACTGCGTCATCGCGAGCTCAGCCGTCGAGGTCAGCATGGCTGAGCATCTGGTCACGCTGCACATCATTAACAAGCTCGGGCTGCATGCGCGTGCTGCAGCCAAACTGGTGGAAGCAGTGGCGCCGTTCAAGTCCAGCGTGCGCATCGGCCGTGGTGAACGCCTGATCGATGCCCGCAGCATCATGGCCCTGCTCATGCTCGGCGCCGGCCAAGGCACGCAATTACAGCTGCAGGTGTGTGGCGATGACGCCGATGCGGCTCTGGCGGCGGTACAAAGTCTGGCAGCGCGGCGCTTTGACGAAGCCGAATAGCGCCAACCTTGCTATCATGCCCGCCGTTCCAGCCCATGACCGCGGCTGCCGGAGAGCGACATGAGTGGCTATTTGACCCCGCAAGATGACTATGAGGATTTTGGCCCGAGCAGAGGGGATCAGAAAAAGTCATCCGATCGTTTGCAAGCACTGGGCGAACGCTTGGCCGAGATGAGCGACTCTCAGCTGAGCAAACTGCCCATCGATGAGGCGCTGCTCAAGGCACTGCTCGACTTCAAGCGCATCAAGGCCCACGAGGCTATTCGCCGGCAGCGCCAGTTCATTGGCAAGCTCATGCGTCAGGTTGATGAAGCCGCGCTGCTGAATGCACTGAATCCGCTGCGCAATCCGGCGCTGCAGCGTCAGCTGGATTTGTTGATGGCCCGCTTGATCACGCACGGAGATGAGCTGCTCGGCGAAGTCATGGGGCGCTTTCCCGATGCCGATCGTCACACGCTGCGCACACTGGTGCGACTGGCGCGCAAGGAAGTCGCCAGCGCGGAAGCGGCTGGCAGCACGGAAATCAACGAAATCACGCGACCCGCTCGCCACAAGCTCTGGATTTACCTGCGGGAGCTGGCTGCGCTGTCGCTATAAATCACGGGGAAATCAGTCGAGCCGGTGCTGCTCTACCGGCATGCGCTGGCGCAAACGATTCTGCTCGGCACGATCAAAGGCGGCCATGACCAGGCCTTCGCCATTCTCTTGCTGCTCCGCCAAGACCACGCCCCAGGCATCAATGACCTGACTGTGGCCCCAAGTCTGGCGCTGCGGGCCATGCTGACCACCCTGCCCGGCACCAATCACCAGACACTGATTCTCGATGGCCCGCGCACGCAGCAGCACCTGCCAGTGCGCCGCGCCGGTCACGGCGGTGAAGGCTGCCGGCACCACCAGCAGCTCGGCACCCTGCCGACGCAGCTCTCGCACCTGCTCGGGAAAGCGCAGGTCATAGCAAGTGAGAATGCCGAGCTTGCCCAGCTCGGTATCCATCACGAGCACCTGATTGCCTGGCTCGTAAGTGGCCGACTCCTGATAGCGCCCCTGGGCATCGGCCACATCCACATCGAAGAGATGACGCTTGTCGTAACGCCCAAGCAATTCGCCTGATGGCCCCCAGACCATGGCAGCGCTACGCACCCGGCCATCCGGCACCGCTTGGCCGTCCGGGCGATACGCCAACGGCAGCGTGCCGGCTACCAGCGTCAGCCGATGCTCGGCGGCCTGTGCCGCAAACCACGCCAGCATGTCCGCACCATTGGCGGCTAGGGTCAACTGAGCACCGGCGCCGAAAACGGCTGCATTCTCCGGCAACACCAGCAGCTTCACGCCAGCCGCAGAGGCTTGAGCAAAGCCTCGACGCAGACTGGCCTGATTTTCCGGCCAATCGGATGTGCTGACCATCTGCCAGGCAGCGACCAGCGGCAATGAAGACTCGGTCATGGCTTGACCTCGGCGGCCGGCGCATCCGGCTTGTCGCCCTTGAGCACGGCAGCGGGCAAGGACTCCAGTGCTTCGTCATCGACTGCGAGGTTGTCCCACGAGCCACTCACGCGATAACGCACCGAGGTCAGCTTGGCCAGCTGCTTGTCCAGCAACAGATCAGCTGCAACCAGCGCACCACCCACAATCGGGCCGGCCAGGAAGCCTGCCAGCACCGGCACCGCGCTACTGACGGGAACCCCCACGCGCAACTGCTGATCCAGTGTCTGATTGTTCAGGTTGACCCAGCCACGGCCTCGAATCTGCACCGTCGGCCCTTCCAGATCGAACTGGGCAGGCTTGAACACCCCCTGCTTCAGATCCGCTTTCAAGATGATCTTGTCGTAGTTCAGGCCCTTGCGCGTGATATCCGTGAAGTCGAAACGCAGGCGACGCAGCAAATTGCTGGCATTGATCAGGCCAAAGACACGAGTAGCCAAGTTGAGGCCGCTGACCTCCTTCAGATGGCCTTGCTTCAAAGTGGCATCCACCGTGCCGGCACTCTGACTGAGACTGAATTCATTAGGCGCACCCGGCCAGCGCAACTCGCCACTGGCCACAACAGAGTCACTGCTGAGGGCATGAGCGATACCCATCTGCGCCATGACTGCACCAATATCAGCGGCATCAAGCTGGCCTTTGATGAGCGTCTGATCGCTGCCCGGCTGCCCCCAGGCGGCACTGCCGGCAAAGCTCAGCAGCGGCTGCTTCACCGTCAGCGGTGACAACTGCCAAGCCGAGGCCTGAGACAGTACCGTTGTGGTGACCTCCGTGACCGGCCAGTTTGGCCAGCGCAACGGCTGCAGCCCCTTCATTTGCAGGTCCCAGCCTTTGTCTTGCTTCACAGCCTTGACTCGCGTGTTGGCAAACTGCTCGGTACCTAGCTGTAGGTTATCGGCCTCGAGACTGATCTGGCGCAGCTCAGGCAAGTCGGCAGCAGGGTCTTTGCGGCCCTGCTGAGACGCTGCCGGTCGCGCCAGAAAGGTCTGCCAGGTACCGATATTGATCTGCGGAACACGCAGCTCGGCGACCAGGCCTGCTTGTGCTGGCCAGACCAGACCGGGCACGCCATAACGCAACAAGGCACGATGGATGCGACCGGCACGCGACACCAAACCAATGCGCAAGTCATTGCCTAGCGTAGCGCTGGCCTTGTGTTCCGGGCTGTTGCCCAATGTCGTCTGATAGCGCAGGGCCTGCGCAGTAGCCGCATTTTTGCCCAGTGGCGCAGGCAGCAGAATTTGTGTCCCCACCAGGTTGCTGCTGATTTGCAACGACGACAGTCCTGGCGCTGCCACGGGCAGGTTCACAGCCACGGAAACCGGCGCTTGGCCACGGGCATAACGCAAGACATCAACGCCAGACCAGCGCGCCAGCGCCGACATGTCTACCGGGGTTTGTACCTGCACCTTCTGTTGCCACCAGCGTCCGCCGCGACGCTCGCCCTGCAGCTGAATCGTGGCCGGCTGCTGCCAGAGACGCGCTTGCAAAGCATTGGCCTGCAAGCCGCTGCGGCTGTCGAAAGCGAGAGCGCCATTGACCTGCTCGAAACGCAGATTCTCTTCTGGTAGCGCCAGCACGGCATCCTTCAGTTGGGCATCGACGCGAACATCGGTATCGCCGGTGGCCAACGGCACTGACAACGCCAGATGCGCCTGCGCCGGGCCGGACAAGTCCAGACGCTTTGCCACCGCAGCGCTGTGGGCGCGCAGTGGTGACTCCGCCAGCAGTTTATCGACATCGGCAAGATCGATGGCTAGGTCAGCGTCAATCGACAGGATCGCCTTCGTCAAATTCGGAATGTCGGCCACCAGCCGACTCGCCTGCGCCGACATGATGCGGCCACGCTCACCTCGCACTTTCAGCGCCCGGCCGGAAATATCCACGATGGCATCCAGACCGGATAGCGCAGGCCAGCCCGGCAAATAATCCAGCGTGGCATTCTTCAGCTTGAACTGCATGTCCAGACGCCCACCATTGGCTCCGCCACGCAGGGGGCCGACATGCAGGAAAGTGGCCTGCTCGATATCGCCAGCCACCAGCGATCGCTTGAGCCAGGCCAGAGTATTGTCGCCGGCTGAATGCCAAGGCACATAGCGATAGGCGCTGGCCAGACGGCCTTTGCGCAAGCCGGCCAACAGCTCCAACTGACCATCAGCAGGGTTGGCTACCGGCAGACGCAAGGCAAACTGCGCATCCGCCTCGGCATCAGCATTGACCAGCTTGAGCACATCGCTGTCGATATGCCAAAGCCCGTTACGGTTTTGCCAGCGCAAGCCACCCTGCAAACTGTCAACCGCAACAGGCTCGCGAAACACATCCGGCAACAGGATACGCGCCTGCCGCGTATCGAAATAAGCCATGCCCGCCTTAGTTCCACTGCGGAACCAGCCTGCCATGCGCTCAACACCGGGCCGGCTGCCGTCCGGCTGTAGGCTGAGTGCCTTGAACTCAGCCTCGGCTGTCTGAAACGCCCAGCCGTCCTGCCCTCGTTGCAGCTGCACATGCATACGGGGCAACACGCCTTGCACTTGCGCCGCTGCGATACGATTTGACCACTCGGAAGGAATCAATTTCAGGCGCTGTGCATGTGCCTGCAGCTGTGGCAATGACATGCGCGCAGCGGCCAGTGTTATTTGTGTCGGACGGTAATCCACGGCAAAGCGGCGCAGGGGCAAGGCCATGTCGTTGACTTGCCCCGAGAGGTCGTCGCCGCCCAACATCCAGCGCTCGCCCTGGCGCTGGGCACTGATGACACCCGAAAGCGCACTGCCTGCTTGCTCGCCATGCTGAGGTAGCGTGACCGCCGCAGCGACCTGATTGAGCACGGCCGTTGCTTCCGTCGGAGCGCCGCCACGGCTGCTCAGCCAGAGCTTGATATCACCATGATGCAGTTTCATGGCCCAGCCAGCCGGCAAAGGCCATAATGCATTCAAATTGGTCAGCCAAGGCTGCCAGGCTGGCAAATCATTAAGCTGCAGATAGATTTGCCACGGGCTCTGACGCCATTGCAGCGGATCGTTGCTCATGACCAGCAAGGCATGCTGTTCAATCTTGCTGCTCGCTAAACGGAATGCGATCTGCAGGCGATAGTCGTCATGGCTGTTGAATTGCGTCAAACGCAGATCCTGAATGCTCAAGGGCCGTTGCTCTGCCACTTGCCAGGACAGCTGGTTGTCTTGTAGAGACAAGCCGGGTTGCGCCAACAGCCAGCGCAGTGTTTGCAAGGCTTTGGCCGGATCGGATTGACCGAGACCGTCAAATTCGCGGACACGAATACCGCCTTGAGCATCCGCAAGCAGCGTGAGCTGTAGACCTGACACGGTCGTGCGCAGACGCGGGCTGCGATCGCGCAAGGTCGCCCACCAGTCTGGCGTTGTCGATATCGATGGCAGAGTGAGCAGTACGCGCTCGGGATGCGCCGGATCGCGCAAGGAAATATCACGCGCGGTGAGCACCGGGCTGAGCTGACGCCAGTCGCCCTCCAGCGAGCCAAAGCGGATGTCGAGGCCGGCTTGGGCGCTCAGCCACTGCTCAATGCGCGGCTTTTGTTCGCCAATATAGGGCAGCAGTTCACGGCCAAGACCGACAATCAGCGCAAGCGGGATCAGCACTGCAGCCAGCACCGCCAGACTGCGGTGCAGGATGAGGTCGAAACGCGACACGACATGTGTCACAGGGTGAACTCGTCTGTCTGCTCAGAGCAAAACCACATCGTACTGCTCCTGGTGGTACATCGCTTCAACCTGAAAACGGATGGGCTTGCCGACAAAATGCTCAAGGTCAGCCACAGCCGCCGACTCCTCGCCCAGCAAACGGTCTATCACACGCTGATTAGCCACCACAGAATAGCCGTGCGCGGCATCATAGGCACGCGCCTCGCGCAGGATTTCGCGAAAGATCTCGAAGCACACGGTTTCAGCGGTTTTCACGCTGCCACGACCACTGCAGATAGGGCAGCTTTCGCAAAGCAGATGTTCTAAGGACTCACGAGTGCGCTTGCGAGTCATCTCCACCAGACCCAGCTCAGACACTTGCGTGATCTTGGTCTTGGCATGGTCACGGCTGAGCATTTTCTCGAGCGAGCGCAGAACCTGGCTGCGATGGTCCTCTTCCTGCATGTCGATGAAGTCGAGAATGATGATGCCGCCGAGATTGCGCAGGCGCAAATGCCGCGCGATGGCGTGCGTTGCCTCCAAGTTGGTCTTGAACACCGTGTCTTCGAGATTACGCGAGCCAACAAACGAGCCGGTATTCACATCCACCGTGGTCATCGCCTCGGTTTGATCGATGATCAGGTAGCCGCCGGACTTGAGCAGCACCTTGCGCTGCAAAGCCTTCTGCAAATCATCTTCAACATTGTAAAGATCGAACAGCGGACGCTCGCCGGGGTAATGCTCCAGCCGCGCCTCCAGGCCGGGCACAAACTCCTGCGCGAACTCAATGGCCTTGGCAAAGCTCTCGCGCGAATCGATCAGCACCTTCATGACACTAGCACCGACAATATCGCGCAGAGTACGCAGCGACAGCGGCAGCTCTTCGTAAATCAGCGCCGGGCCATTGGTGTAGATCGCCCGCTCACGCACATGACGCCAGAGCTTGAGCAGAAACGCCATGTCGTGATCGAGCTCGGCATCGTGCGCGCCTTCGGCCACGGTGCGAATGATGAAGCCGCCGCCGAGCTCATCCGGCGATGATTCGCGCAGGCGGCGAATCCATTGCTTTAGACGATCACGCTCGGGCTCATCCTCGATTTTCTGCGACACACCGATCTGATCGCTGTAAGGCATGTAGACGAGATAGCGCGAGGGAATCGACAGGTCCATGGTCAGCCGAGCACCCTTGCTGCCCATCATGTCTTTCATGACCTGCACGGTCACCGACATACCGTCGTGCATGCATTCCTGGATAGTGGCCGGGCGTACGCCGTGCGGTGCCAGTCGCACCTCGTTGATGTGCAGAAAAGCTGTGCGCTCAAGACCGATATCAATAAAGGCCGCCTGCATGCCCGGCAGCACGCGCACGACTTTGCCACGATAGATATTACCGACCAGCCCGCGCCGCGCCGTACGCTCGATGAACAACTCCTGCACCACGCCATTTTCGACCAAGGCCACACGCGACTCCATCGGCGTGACATTGATCAGCACTTCATCGGTGGTCAGCGTGCGCATGAAACTCCTTTACAGCCAAAGCGGATAGTCAGCCTGACGCAACAGCGCCGCAGTCTCGGCCAGAGGCAAGCCCACCACATTGCTGTAGCTGCCCTCGATGCCGCGAATATACAACGCCGCTCGGCCCTGAATGGCATAACCACCCGCCTTGTCTTGCGGCTCGCCACTCTCCCAGTAGGCACGCTGCTCGGCCTCAGGAATGCCGGCAAAGTCAACTTTCGTGCTCACCACATGCTGTACCACAGCGCCAGCGTGCCAAAGTGCAATCCCGGTCAGTACGCAATGATCTGGCTCTTTCAAATGCCGCCAGATGCGCTTGGCATCCGTGAAGCTCTGCGGTTTGGCCAGAATTTCGCCGCCTGCAACCACCGTTGTGTCAGCCGCAAGCACCCAGATCGGCTCGCGAACATGAGCCAGTCGTGCCGCCACTGTTTCCGCCTTGGCGATCGCCAAACGCCGAACATAGTCAAATGCAGACTCACCGGCACGCAGGGACTCATCAACATCCGCCGGCAAACAACGGGCTGTGATACCGATTTGACGCAACAAGTCAGCACGGCGCGGTGAGGCCGACGCCAAATAAAGACCGCCCGCCATGATCAGCGCTGCGTCCAGCGGCGTAGCGAAAGCAGCACCGTTGGCCAGATCAATGCGCTGGCAACAGCGGGCAAAAAGAAAGTCAGGTCCGAGGGCTGTTCGCCACGGAGTGCGAGTTGTGCGTAAGTCATAAGCCGTCCTAGCAAGATCAACAAAAATACCAGCGCTGTGGTCTGGCGTACTGAAAACACGCCAGACCAGCGCTGCGTCATGCGCGCCACATAAATCACTACTACTAGCGTACTGGCGTGCATACCGAGGGGGCTTGCCAGCAAGACATCCAGCAGCAAGCCCATGGCCATGCCGAACCACAACCCAACCCAGTTCGGGGCATGCATAACCCAGAATAGAAGCACCAGTGTCAGCCACTCCGGGCGCCAGGGCTGCAAGATGTCAGGCAATGGCAAGATGCTCATCAGCAACGCGGCAGCAACGCTCCAGATCAGCGCAAAGAACGGACTGCGAGCCTTAGCCATGGGGCACCTCGGGTTGGATCGGAGCTGCCGGGGGCGGCACAGGCGACGCGGGAGCTGCCGGCGCCGGTACTGCTGGGGTCGATGGCGGCACAGTCAAGATGCCGGCATCCGGTGGGCTGACGCTGATCGCGCTGGTGCTGGCCATGCTGCTACTGGCCATGGTTGGCTGCTCGAACAAGGCCAGCAGGTAGCGGCTGCGGTCAAGCGATGCAACCGCTTGCGCCGAGATGTCGAGGAATTGTTCGCCAGGAATCTTGCGAATTCGAGTGACGCGCCCCACCGGGTAGCCAGCCGGAAAATCCCGACCCAAGCCTGATGTGACCAGCAAATCGCCAGGCTTGATATCTGCTGTTTCCGGCACAAACTGCAGACTCAGCTCGGCCGGGTCGCCAGTTCCGCTGAGAATGGCTCGCATACCATTGCGATTGATGCGCACTGGAACCGAGTGCTGACGATCAGAGATCAGCATGATGCGTGCCGTGACCAAGCCCAGAGACTGCACGCGACCAACCACGCCACGAGCATCAAGCATGGGCTGCCCCTTGTAGAGCCCGGCGCGCGAGCCACGATTTACAATCAGAATATGGTGCGTGGTGTCCGGGTCGACCCCGATCACTTCGGTCACCATGACACGCCCTGTGATGCTGTCGGCAGCCGCTGTAAGGCCACGCAAACGGGCGTTGTCGTTGGTCAGATAAGACAACTTCTGCACGCGCGCCGCCAGCACCAGATTGGTCTGGCGCAAATGCGCATTCTCACGCTTCAAGGCCGAACCGAAGCGAATGCTGTCGGCCAGATCGTCAAATGCGATACCGGGCCAGGCAATCGCGAGATAGATCGGCTCAACACCGGCATAAAGCGAGGCGCGCAGATTTTCCAGCCAGCGCCATTGCAGGCTGTCGCCGGCCAGCAAGGTCAGCGACAGCAGCAGCGTTGCCGCCAAATGGAGGCGATCACCGCGTTGACGGGTAAACAACGAATTGTCGATGATGGCCTCCCGAGGGCACCGCGTTGCGTTGTGTTTTTATACACGGCCTAGCCACAGAGACAAGCCGTGACGCACGCTAAAACATGAAAAAGCCGGCACATTGGCCGGCTCTCTCAACCGATCAGACGATCAGTCCTGGAACAGCATGTCGTAAGCGATGTTGTCGATGAATTCCAGAGCGCGACCACCGCCACGGGCGACGCAGGTCAGCGGGTCTTCGGCGACGATCACCGGCAGGCCAGTTTCCTTGGCCAGCAGCTTGTCGAGGTCACGCAGCAGCGCACCGCCGCCCGTCAGCACCATGCCACGCTCGGCGATGTCGGCAGACAATTCGGCCGGAGTTTGCTCCAGCGCGCTCTTGATCGCGGTCACGATGCCGGCCAGCGGATCCTGGATGGCGCCGAGAATTTCATCGGAGTTCAGTGTGAAGGTGCGCGGCACGCCTTCGGCCAGATTGCGACCACGGACTTCGATTTCACGCAGCTCGCCGCCGGGGAATGCCGTGCCGATTTCCTGCTTGATACGCTCGGCCGTAGCTTCGCCGATCAGGCAACCATGCTGACGACGCACATAAGACACGATGCAATCGTCGAAGAGATCGCCACCGATGCGCACGGAGTCGGAATAGACCGAGCCCGACAGCGAGATCACGGCGATTTCTGTGGTGCCGCCACCGATGTCGACCACCATGGAGCCGCAGGCCTGCTCGATCGGCAGACCGGCACCGATGGCAGCAGCCATCGGCTCTTCGATCAGACGCACTTCGCGGGCACCGGCACCGAGCACGGATTCGCGGATGGCGCGACGCTCGACCAGCGTCGACTTGCAGGGCACGCAAACCAGTACGCGCGGACGCGGAGGCATGAAGCCGGTGTCGTGCACGCGCTTGATGAAGTATTGCAGCATTTTTTCGGTGACTTCAAAGTCGGCGATGACGCCGTCCTTCAAGGGGCGAATGGCAGCGATGTTGCCCGGTGTGCGGCCGAGCATGCGCTTGGCATCCATGCCCACGGCGACCACGGTCTTGGTCGCGCCGGAAGTGCGGATGGCCACAACAGAGGGCTCGTCCAGCACAATGCCGCGCTCGGGCACATAAACCAGAGTATTTGCAGTGCCGAGGTCGATGGCGAGATCGGTGGAGAACATCCCGAGGAGGCGTTTGAACAACATGAGCGTATCCGAATTGATGAGCGCGTGGCGCCGCGCGAATGAAGCCGAGCCTGCAGCCGATGAGCGGCAGGCGTTAAGTGGCGCTAGGTTAAACAAAGAGACCATTTTGGACAAGTTCTGTTCTGTGATAAGTTGCCGTCTTTCTACCTCGAAATCCTTTGCGGCTGCCCCTTTGGCGGCCCAATCCGGAGTTAGCCCTCATGGCCCTGACCACCGATCAGGTGGCGCGTATCGCCCATCTTGCCCGTTTGCAACTGCCATCCGATGAAAATACCCGCGTCACTGACAGCCTAAACAACATTTTGGGGCTGATAGACCAGCTGCAGGCTGCCAAGACACAGGGCATCGAGCCCATGGCACACCCACTGGATGCCACCCAGCCGCTGCGCGCCGACCGCGTAAGTGAAGTGAATCAGCGCGAGGCCTTCCAGCGTATTGCACCCGCCGTTCAGGATGGCTGCTACCTCGTGCCCCGTGTCGTTGAATAATGTCGTTGAAAAATGTCGTCGAATAATTGTTGCGGAAACCTGAAATGACCTTGCATACCCAGACCTTGGCCGAGCTTTCTGCCGGCCTTGAACGCCGCGACTTTTCCAGCGTGGAACTGACGCAGCATTTTCTTGATCGCATTGCGCGCTACGACAGCGCCAGTAATGGCGGTCTGAACAGCTTCATCACGGTCACGCCGGAACGCGCGCTGGCCCAGGCCGTGGCCGCCGATGCCGCCCGTACCAACGGCAGCGCCGGCCTGCTCGCCGGCATCCCGCTGGCGCAGAAAGACATCTTCTGCACGCAGGGCGTGAAAACCACCTGCGGCTCGAAGATGCTCGACAGCTTCATCTCGCCCTACAACGCCGAAGTCATCAGCCGCTGCGACGCCGCCGGCCTGGTCATGCTCGGCAAGACCAACATGGATGAGTTCGCCATGGGGTCATCGAACGAGACCTCCTTCTATGGTTCGGTGAAGAATCCGTGGGATGTGACCCGGGTGCCCGGCGGCTCTTCGGGCGGCTCAGCAGCTGCCGTGGCAGCGCGTCTGGCACCGGCCGCATCTGGCACCGACACCGGCGGCTCGATTCGTCAGCCGGCGGCGCTGTGCAACCTCACCGGCCTCAAGCCCAGCTACGGCCGCATCTCGCGCTGGGGCATGATTGCCTTCGCCTCCAGCCTCGACCAGGCCGGCCCGATGACGCAGACCGCCGAAGATGCCGCCCTGCTGCTGCAGGTCATGGCCGGTCACGACACCAAGGACTCGACCTCGATTGATCATCCGGTGCCGGACTATCGCGCTTCCTTGGGCGACTCGCTCGCCGGCCTGCGCATCGGCCTGCCGAAGCAGTTCTTCGGCGACGGCCTGAATGCCGATACGGCGGCGCTGATTCACGCTGCCATCAAAGAGATCGAGAAGCTCGGTGCCACTGTGGTGGAAGTCGATCTGCCCAACAGTGGGCTGTCGGTGCCTGCTTATTATGTGATCGCGCCAGCAGAATGCTCATCGAACCTGTCGCGTTTTGATGGCGTGCGCTTCGGCCATCGCTGCGAAAGCCCCAAGGATCTGGAAGACCTGTACAAGCGCTCGCGTGCGGAGGGCTTCGGCGCCGAAGTACGGCGTCGCATCATGATTGGCACCTACGCGCTCTCGGCCGGCTACTACGATGCCTACTACCTGCAGGCCCAGCGCGTGCGTCGCCTGATCAAACAGGATTTCGACATCGCCTTCCAGCACTGCGATGTCATCCTTGGCCCAACCGCGCCGGAAACGGCCTTCGCGCTCGGTGCCAAGCAGGAAGACCCGATCGCGATGTATCTGCAAGACATCTACACGATTGCCACCAATCTCGCCGGCCTGCCCGGCATGAGCATCCCGGCCGGTTTCGTGCACGGCCTGCCGGTGGGTCTGCAGCTGATCGGCCCGTACTGGAGCGAGGCTCGTCTGCTCAATGTCGCGCATCGCTATCAGCAAGTGACTGACTGGCACCGCCAGCTGCCCACCGCTTTCGCCTGAGGAAACACTGATAATGACCTGGGAAATCGTCATCGGGCTGGAAGTGCATGTTCAGCTCAACACGCAATCGAAAATCTTTTCCGGCAGCGCCACCACCTTTGGCGCCGAGCCGAACACGCAGGCCAGCCTGATTGACCTCGGCATGCCCGGCGTGCTGCCGGTGCTCAATATCGGCGCGGTGCGTCATGCCGTGCGCTTCGGTCTTGGCATCGATGCCGAGATCGGCCGTCACTCGGTGTTTGCGCGCAAGAACTACTTCTACCCCGACCTGCCCAAGGGCTACCAGATCTCGCAGATGGATCACCCCATCGTGGGCAAGGGCCACATCGACATCACGCTCGATGACGGCACGGTGAAGCGCGTCGGCATCACCCGCGCGCATCTCGAAGAAGATGCCGGCAAGTCGCTGCACGAGAACTTTTCCGGCATGACCGGCATCGACCTCAATCGCGCTGGCACGCCGCTGCTGGAGATTGTTTCGGAGCCGGACATGCGCTCGGCGAAAGAAGCCGTGGCCTACGCCAAGGCTATCCACGCGCTGATCCGCTACCTCGACATTTCTGACGGCAACATGGCCGAAGGCTCGATGCGCTGCGACTGCAATGTGTCTATCCGCCAGCCCGGCCAGCCCTTCGGCACACGCCGCGAAATCAAAAATGTGAACTCGTTCAAGTTCATCGAAAAAGCCATCCAGGCGGAAGTGCTGTGGCAGATCGACGAGCTCGAATCCGGCCGCACGATTCGCCAAGACACCGTGCTCTACGATGTGGCCAAGAACGAAACCCGCTCGATGCGCAGCAAGGAAGAGGCCAATGATTACCGCTACTTCCCCGACCCGGACCTGCTGCCGGTCATCATTGACGACGCCACGCTGATCGAGATTCGCGCCAGCCTGCCGGAGCTGCCGGCGGCAAAGCGTGCACGCTTTGAAAGCGCGCTGGGTCTGTCACCGTATGATGCCGGCGTGCTGGTTGCCAGTCGTGATTTGGCCGAATTCTTTGAAGCTACCGTGGCGGCCGCTGGGGGCGTTGCGGCAGCCAAGCCGGCGGCCAACTGGGTCACCGGCGAGCTGCTGGCGGCACTCAACCGCAGCGAGCAAGACATCAGCGCATCACCCGTGTCACCACAGCAACTGGGCGGCCTGATTCTGCGCATCAGCGACAACACCATCTCCGGCAAGATCGCCAAGCAGGTGTTTGCAGCTTTGATGGCTGGCGAAGGCAGCAGTGCCGATGACATCATTGAAAAACAGGGCCTGAAACAGGAAACTGATACCGGTGCCATCGAGGTCGTGATTCGTGAAGTAATTGCCGCCAATACCGCTCAGGTCGAGCAATATCGCGCCAGCGATGAGGCCAAGCAAGCCAAGCTGTTCGGCTTCTTTGTCGGCCAGGTCATGAAAGCATCTCGTGGCAAGGCTAATCCGGCTGCGGTGAATGACCTGTTAAAAACACTGCTGATGAGCTGACACTTATGAAGCTGGCTATCACCACATCCCTGACACTGGCAGGCGCCTTGGCCCTCAGCTTGGCTGGTTGCGAAAGCATCCCGCCCGAGGACTCCTCGGCAAGCAGTCCCCCTGACGCGAGCTACTCTGTCCCTTCCGTGCCAGAGCCGCCTGCCGCAGGCAATACAGCTAAGCCTGCAACACTGAGTGAGCTGCTCAGAAATACGCAATTGGCCGACCCGGCAGAACTCTTTGCTGCGGCATCAACAGCCATCAAGTTAAATCGACTGACTGATGCCGGCGTGCTCTACCAAGAAGCACAAATTCGCCGCGCCACTGATATGCGACGCTTTCCGCCCAATGCCGAAGCACAGGCTACGATCAAACACATTGAGCGTTTGAAAGTCGCCGTGAGCACCGAATTAGGCCCCAAACTTTTGGATAAGCCACGCCTCTACGCACTCATTGCACAGCGACTCGAAAGTCGGGATTGTGCCACTGGCATTGGCTATGAACCTGCTTGGACATACAAGCGAGTGATTCCATCGGTGGATTGCACGGGAGTTCATCAACAGAAAATAAAGCTCATGCGCGACCTTTCTGTTTTGCTAAGCTTCCCAGATTATGCTGAAGCAGCGCAGCTGGCCGAGTATTACCGGAGCAGCTCCAGCTCGGTTCGCGAGCTGGCAGGCTTGAAGGAAGGCTATCTGCACGCCATTGAGACCATGCGCACTATCGAACGCCACCAAAAGCGTCGTGGGCTATCACAGCGTCTCTGACACAGCATTTCTGCAAGAAGCCCATCATCACAGCAGCTGCTTTTATACAGCCTGTGATGATGGGCTTTTTTGATCTGCGTCAGAAGCTGGCAGCATCCAGCGCCATGATCATGTCCGAGCCGGCCTTGAGCGCCGTAACACGGGCATTCAGCTCAGGCAGCATGCGCGCATAGAAGAACTTCGCCACGACCAGCTTGTCGGCATGGAAATCGCTGGATTGCTTGCTGGCCGCCTGCGCCATGAGCAGCCACATGTGGGCATAGCAAAGCAGACCGAAGGCGTGCAGGAAGTCCACCGAGGCACCGCTGATTTCGTTTGGCTGCGTGCGCGCCACCGACAAAATCCACTCGGCCGCCGAGGCAATCTGATCGGCTGCGGCTGCGGTCGCTGCGGCATAACCCGCCAAGGCAGGATCGTCCGATGTAGCCGTCACCAGCGCCCGTACTTCCGCCAGATAGGTGTTGATGAACGCGCCCTGATTGCTGACCAGCTTGCGACCCACCAGATCGAGCGCCTGGATGCCGTTGGCGCCTTCGTAGATCTGCGCGATGCGAGTGTCACGCACCAGCTGCTCCATGCCCCACTCGCGCACATAGCCGTGACCACCGAAGACCTGCTGCGCCTCGAGGCAGGCATCCAATGCCTTGTCGGTGAGGAAGGCTTTGGCCACCGGCGTCATCAGCGCCACGATGTTGGTGGCGGCGGCCTTTTCGTCGGCATCGGTGCTGTACTTGGCGAGGTCGAGGTACTTCGACACATACATGGCAAAGCAGCGGCCGGCTTCGTTGTGGGCTCGCACCTTGAGCAGCATACGGCGCACATCGGCATGCACAAGGATGCTGTCGGCAGCTTTCTCGGGCTGCTTGGCGCCTGTGGCCGAACGCCCCTGAATACGGTCCCTGGCATAGGCAGCGGCATTCTGATACGCCACTTCCGAAGCACCGATGCCCTGCAGGCCCATGGACAGGCGCTCGTAGTTCATCATCACAAACATGGCAGCAAGGCCCTTGTTAACCTCGCCCACCAACCAGCCCTTGGCCCCATCAAAATTCATCACGCAGGTAGACGATGCCTTGATGCCCATCTTGTGCTCAATGGAGCCGCAAGCCACGGCATTGCGCGCACCGATCGAGCCATCCTGATTGACTAGGAACTTGGGCACCAGAAACAGCGAAATGCCCTTGGAGCCCGCTGGTGCATCCGGCAGCTTGGCCAGTACTAGATGGACGATATTCGAGGTCAGATCGTGCTCGCCACCGGTGATGAAAATCTTGGTGCCGGCGATGTCGTAGGAGCCATCCGCCTGCGGCAGCGCCTTGGTCTTGATGATGCCGAGATCGGTGCCGGCATGCGGCTCGGTCAGGCACATGGTGCCACCGAACTCACCCGAATAGATTTTAGGCAAATAAAGCTCGTTGAGCTCGTCGCCGGCGTGCTGCGACATGGCCAGCGCAGCGCCGATGCCGAGCAGCGGATACAGCGCGAACGACGGATTGACACCGAAGATAATCTCTTCGGTCATCACCGTGACCATCTTCGGCATGCCCTGACCGCCCCAGCGCGGGTCGGCACCGAGGCCGATCCAGCCGCCTTCGCCGTACTGCGCGAAGGCTTCCTTGAAGCCGGCCGGTGTTGTCACCACACCGTTGTCGAACTTCGCACCTTCTTCGTCGCCGCTGCGATTGAGCGGAAAAACAACATTCTCGTTGAACTTCGCAGCTTCTTCTAGGATGGCATCGACGGTGTCGCGATCAACCTGGTCGGCCAGTGCCGGCAAGCGCGCCCAGAGCTCGCCGGCCTGGAAAACTTCGTCGAGAATGAAGCGCATGTCGCGCAATGGGGCTTTGAAAACGGGCATATCGAATCTCACTAAAACAAAGTGCGTGGCCACAGCCGCCACACCAGAATCAGACAAACAGAAGCCCGCAATTGCGGGCCTCCGTGTGCTGCAAACACCTGAAATAGGTGTCTACAACCAGCATCTACAGCTGCGTCAGCCTCAGAAAGCGAAAGCGTCTGCGTGCAGCTGCATGAGCACATCAACGCCACCGTCAATGATGTCTGCGTGCGACTGCGTGCGCGGCAGAATCTTCTTGAAGTAGAACTGCGCGGTCTTGATCTTGGCTTCGTAGAAAGCAGCATCGCCTTCGCCGGCAGCGATCTTGGTCTGCGCAACCTTGGCCATCCAGGCCCAGAGGTAGCCGAGGGTGACATAGCCCGAGTACATCATGTAATCGGTCGCGGCGGCACCGGCTTCGTTCGGGTTCGACATCGCCTTCATGCCGATCTTCATGGTCAGATCGCCCCACTCCTTGTTGAGTTTGGCGAGCGGGCCGGTGAATTCAGCCATGGCGGCATTGCCGGCTTCAGCTTCACAGAGCTTGTGGATGAGCTTGGTGAAGTTGCGCAGCATCGCGCCCTGAGTCTGCAGCACCTTGCGGCCGAGCAGGTCGAGTGCCTGGATCTGCGTGGTGCCTTCGTACAGCAGAGCAATACGCGTATCACGCACGATCTGCTCCATGCCCCATTCGCGGATGAAGCCGTGGCCACCGTAAACCTGGACACCGTGGTTGGCGGCTTCGTAACCGGTTTCGGTCAGGAAGGCTTTGGCAATCGGCGTCAGGAACGACAGCAGCTCGTCAGCCTTCTTCTTCGCGTCTTCGTCGGTCGAGCCCTGGATGATGTCGTTCTGCGTGGACAACCAGTAGCAGAGCAGACGACCACCTTCGGCAAATGCCTTCTGAGTCAGCAGCAGCTGACGCACGGCCGGATGCACGATGATCGGATCAGCTTCCTTCTCTGGGTTGGTCGGGCCGGTCAGCGCACGCATGGCGAGACGATCACGGGCGTATTCGAGCGCGCCCTGGAAGGAGCCTTCAGCAGCGGCCAGACCCTGCACAGCAGTGCCGATACGGGCGGTGTTCATGAAAGTGAACATGCAATTCAGACCACGGTTCGGCGGGCCGATCAGGAAGCCGATAGCGCCGTCGAAATTCATCACGCAGGTCGCGGATGCCTTGATGCCCATCTTGTGCTCGATGGAGCCGCAAGCAACGCCATTGCGAGTACCGTCCGGCATGAATTTCGGCACGATGAACAGCGAGATGCCCTTGGTGCCCTTCGGGGCATCCGGCAGACGCGCCAGCACAATATGTACGATGTTGCCGGCGAGGTCATGCTCACCGGCGGAGATGAAGATTTTGTTGCCAGTGATGGCGTAGGAGCCGTCAGCCTGCGGTTCAGCCTTGGTGCGAATCAGGCCCAAGTCGGAACCGGCGTGCGATTCGGTCAGGCACATGGTGCCGGTCCATTCGCCGCTGATCAGCTTGGTCAGATAGACTTCTTTCTGTTCCGGTGTGCCGTGTGCTTCAACGGTGTTGATAGCACCGTGGGACAGGCCGGGGTACATGCCGAACGACCAGTTGGCGGTACCCATCATTTCGCTGAGCGCGATACCGACGGTGGGCGGCAAGCCCTGGCCGCCATGCTCGACTTCTGCCGACAGCGAACCGAAGCCCAACTCGACAAACTTGGCATAGGCTTCCTTGAAGCCCTTCGGCGTGGTCACGACGCCATTGTTGAAGGTACAGCCTTCTTCGTCGCCCGAACGGTTGATCGGGGCCAGTTCGCCTTCGCAAAACTGGGCGGCGGCTTCAACAACACTGTCGATCAGCTCGCGGTTGGTATCGGCAAACTTGGGCAGGCCGGTGTAGAGATTTTCCAGACCAAGCATATCGTGCATGACGAACTGCATATCGCGCTGTGGTGCCTTGTATTGAAATGCCATGGTGTATGACCTCGGTAAAAAAGGGGCATCAGCCCGTCTGCAAGGATTGCGAAGCGAGCCACGACGAGCAAACAAACTCGACTCAGCTTCCGCAAGGCAGTGAAGTGTAGTGAATAAAAGGTAGTCAACCCAGCCCGATGTGTGACTGATGGTTCACGCTTTCAATCCCGCACAGCGCCTGCTTCGAGCTGGAATTTATGGCTTGAGCGCAGGAGCACGCACTAGGACAAATACTGCTCAGACTCGCACTGGCAACGCCAGGGCCGAAAGACTCAGGTACTGACCGCGTTCAGCGGCGGTTTCCAGCGGACGCCAGGGCACGATGCCGAGGCACGGCGCCGGCAGCAGGCTGCTTAAGGTGGCGATATTGTCGTCGCCATGCGTCCACTCATCCGTCAGATGATTACCGACCCAGCCGGCCAGCTTGAGGCCATCGCGCAGAATAGCTTCGGCACTGAGGATGGCCGAGTTCAGGCAGCCCAGGCGCAGCCCGACCACGAGGATGACCGGCAGATTCAGCTCCTTGGCCAGACCAGAGAGCAGCTCGCGATCATTGACGGGCACGCGCCAGCCGCCTGCGCCCTCGACCAGCGTCAGTTCGGCGCGACGACTCAGGCTGCCGCGCACATAGCCGGTGAGCTGCGCCACCGTGATGCGGCGATTGGCCAGCCGCGCAGCGATGTGCGGCGAGCAGGCTTCGGGCAAAGCCACGGGATTGACCTCTTCGTAGATCAGCTTGGGCACCGTGCTGGCCGCCATCAGCGCGAGTGCATCGGCATTGCGCCAGCCGTCGGGCGTTTGCTCACAGCCGGCGGCGATGGGCTTCAGGCCCAGGGTGCTGTAGCCCATCGCTGCGGCAGCACTTAACAGCGCCACCGCTGTAGTGGTTTTGCCGACATCGGTATCGGTACCTGCAAGAAAATAGGCCGGCATGACATCTCCAGAAAAAGTTCAGGCTTGCAGTTGGATACGCCAGACCTGATAGCGCAAGGGAATGCCGGCCGGCTCGCGGGACAGCTCCAGCTGGCGTTGCAGCTCGGCGTAGGCCGCGCGGCCTGGCAAGCCGCCCGATACGCCGCGTCGCGCCGTGACGCCGAGAGCTCGCAAGGTGTTCAGCCAGGCCGCCGGGGTTTCGTGATGCTCCGCCCACTGCTCCAGCTCGCTGCTCACCAGCTGCCAAGGCGAATCGGCCACCGCCTGCTGCCAGTCCTGCAGATCACGCAAGGCCGCGCCCTGCCCGGCCAGCTCACCGCGCGCACTGAGGCTGCCGGCCACCGGAATCACGCAAAAGGCGCGGCCATCGGCGGTGCTGACGCGATGCATTTCCGCCAGCACCTGCGCCGGGTCATCGCACCAGTGCAAGGCGAAGTTGCTCAGCAGCAGGTCGATGCTGGCATTGGCGAACGGCAGCGATGAGGCATCGGCGCAGATGCGCAGCGGGCCGTTTTTAGCCCCTGCCGCCTGCAACATGCCTTCGCTGAGGTCTAGCGCGAACAAGGACGGGAGCTGCTCATCAGGCCATTGCCGCTGCAAATGCCGCAACAGCCAGCCGGTGCCGCAGCCGAGATCGAGAATGCGCTCGGGCCTTACTGCTGCCTGCGGCGAGATGGCCTGCTGCAATATTAGCTGCTGCAAAACCGCATCCGCGAGGCGCTCGGCACTCTGCTGCTGCAGCTGCGCCAGCGCCTCGTAGCCACTCGCGGCACGGTCGAACCGGCGGCGCAGCGTAGCCTGCCAGGCGGTCATCGCTGCGCCACCAGAAACGGCATCGCCGCCGCCAGAAAGGCCTCGGGCTCAGACAGAAACGGCACATGACCGCTCTCGGCCAGCACGCTGACCTGGCAGATGCGCTGACGATCACTGACCAGCGTCAGCAAGGCGGGCGCCAAAGTCGCCGGCACCAGCACATCATTGGCACCAAGCACGACCTGCACTGGCTGAGTCAGGCGTTGGAAGTCGGCGCGCACATCAATCTCGGCGAGCAGGCGCAGACCGGCCCGCAACGCCTGCGGTGCCGGCAGCCCTTGCAGATACATGATTTCCTGAAGAAAGCGGATGTCCTCTTTCATGCGCCGCGAGCCGCGACATTGCAGCGACAAAAAGCGGATCAGCGTGCCTTCCGGGTCTTCCTCGTAGAAGTCGCGAAATTGTTGCAATTGCTGCGATGCCATCGCGCAGGGCCAATCGTCACGCTGCGCAAAGCTGGGGTTGCTGGCGACCAACAGCAGCGCCGATACGCGCTCGGGATGTCGTGCGGCAATGGCCGTGGCGATCTCGCCGCCCAGCGACCAGCCCATCCAGACCGCACGCGCCGGCGCCACGGCCAGCACATGCTGAATCACATAGTCGAGATCGTAGTCACCACCCGGCAGCGGGCTGCGGCCCATGCCCGGCAGGTCAATCACGGTGACCTGATAATGCTCGAGCAAGGCCGGCACGATCGGGTCCCAGACCACCGAATGCATGCCCCAGCCGTGCAGCAGCACCAGCTCCGGGGCTGCTGCGCCGGCGGGGCCGGTGCAAGCACCACCTGTACATGCATAAGTGTCGTGGTAAAGCACTAACGCGGTCATGTCTCAGTCTCGGTGGCAAATTCGGGAGCCAGCTCGGCCATGGCCGAGAGCAGAGCCTCCAGCGCGGCATCGTCATGACTGGCCGACAAAGTCAGGCGCAGGCGTGCCGTGCCTGCCGGCACCGTCGGCGGACGGATAGCGCCAACCCAGAAGCCGCGCATCGCCAGCGCCGCACTCAGCGCCATGGCGCGCTCGGACGAGCCGATGTGAATCGGCTGAATCGGCGTGGGGCTCGCCATCAGCTGCCAGCCTTGGGCCAGCAAGCCTTCGCGCAGCCTCGCAGTCAGTGTGTGCAGGCGGTCACGACGCCAGTCATCCGCGCGCAACAAGCGCAGGGCATGGCGCGTGGTTTCCGCCAGCGCCGCTGGCAGGGCTGTGGTGTAGATCGCTGTGCGCGCGGTCTGCTGAAGCACATCCAGCAGCAACTTCGGGCCGGCGGCAAAGGCACCGTAAACGCCGAAAGCTTTGCCCAGCGTGCCGATGCGCAAGGGCACGGCATCCGCCGCCAGGCCGAAGTGCGCGACGCTGCCACGCCCCTGCGCGCCGATCACGCCAAAGGCATGAGCCTCGTCGAGCATGAGCAGGGCATCGTGCTCTTGGGCGCAGTGCACCAGCTCGGGCAGCGGTGCAAGGTCGCCATCCATGCTGAACACGCCATCACTGACGATGAGTCGTCGCCGCGAGGCGTCATCGCTGAGCCGTCGCGCCAGATCGGCGATATCAGTATGGCCATAACGCTGATGACGAGCGCCACTGGCAAGGCCGCCATCGAGCAGCGAGGCGTGATTCAGACGATCCTGAAAAATGGCATCGCCTTTGCTGGCAAGCGCCTGCAGCACGCCGACATTGGCCAGATAGCCATTGCCGAACAGCAGCACCGACTCCACGCCCAGCCAGTCCGCCAGCTCCTCGGCCAGCGACTCGTGCGCCTGATGGTGACCACAGACCAGCCCAGCCGCACCGGCACCGACGCCCATACTGCGCGCGGCGCTGGCCAGAGTTTCAGCCAGCGCCGGCTCATTCGCCAGCCCGAGGTAATCGTTGCTGCAGAAGTTGTGCAGCCAGCGGCCATCGACCCGAACCTGCGGACCTTGCGGCGATTGCAGCGGCTGCTTCACGCGCAGCAAATGCTGCTCGCGCCGCGCCGTCAGCGTGTCTTGCAGCCAGCCTTGCCAGCCAGGCGAGAGGCCGCTATTCACGAGGCACTCATGCTCGGCTCAAACGCGCACGGCATCGGCCATGGCATCACGCCACAGCGGCTTGGCTACCGGCTGGCTCGGGTCAAAGAAGGCGGCAGCAGCTCCTTGCTCAGGCTGCGCGATGGCCTCCTCGACCTTGGGCGTGAGGCCCAGACGCTGGAACAGCTTACGATCGGCTTCGGCTTCCGGATTGGCGGTCGTCAGCAGCTTCTCGCCGTAAAAAATGGAATTGGCACCGGCCAGGAAGCACAGCGCCTGCTGCGACTCCGGCATCTGCTCGCGACCGGCAGACAAGCGCACCATGCTTTTCGGCATGAGAATGCGGGCCACAGCAATGGTGCGGACGAACTCAAACGGGTCCAGGTCTTCAACATCACCCAGCGGCGTGCCGGCAATTTTCACCAGCTGGTTGATCGGCACCGAATCCGGGTGCGCCGGCAGCGTCGCCAGCTGCGTGAGCAGACCCACGCGATCTTCACGGCTTTCGCCCAAACCCACGATGCCGCCGGCGCAAACCTTCATGCCGGCATCGCGCACATGCGTCAGCGTGTCCAAGCGATCCTGATAGGTGCGCGTGGTGATGATCTGGTTGTAATGCTCAGGGCTGGTGTCGAGATTGTGGTTGTAATAGTCGAGGCCGGCCTCGGCGAGCTGGCCGGCCTGAGCGCCGTCGAGCATGCCCAGCGTCATGCAGGTTTCCAGCCCAAGCGCCTTCACGCGCTTCACCATCTCGACCACATAGGGCATGTCTTTTTCGCGCGGACTACGCCAGGCAGCACCCATGCAGAAACGAGATGCGCCTTTCTCCCTAGCATTTTTGGCTTCTTGTACTACCTTATCAATCTCGAGCAGCTTCTCTTTATCGAGGCCGGTGTCGTAATGGCCGGACTGCGAGCAGTACTTGCAGTCTTCCGGGCAGGCACCGGTCTTGATCGAGAGCAGTGTGCTGACCTGCACGGCATTGGCATCGAAATACTGGCGATGCACTTGCTGCGCCTGAAACAGCAGGTCGTTAAACGGCAGATCAAACAGGGCCCGCACTTCGGGGCGAGTCCAGTTATGGCGAATTTCGTGACGAATCAAGGATGAGGTCATGGCATGAGAACTCTGACTGGCCAGTCAAAACACTGGCGGATGCGGCCGATTCTGGCGACGCTGGGGCACTATCGTCAACTTATTATCGGCAAATTATTTGACAATATACGAGGCAACCAGTGTTTGCTGTGCTTGCAGCCGGCCCAAACACGCTGCCTTTGCGCGGCCTGTCTGGCAGATTTGCCTTGGCAAGATCATGCCTGTGCGGTCTGCGCCCTACCTTTGCCGCCGCCACTAACGCCGTCGCTGAGCACGCACGACGACTCCGTTATTTGCGCGGAATGCCGGCTCAAGCCGCCGCCCTGGCAACAGGCGCAGACGGTGTTTCACTATCAATTCCCCATCGACCGCCTGATCGCGGCGTTCAAGTACCAGCATCAGCTGGCACTGACGGATCTGTTTGCCGATCTCATGGCTGCACGCATAGCACCGGATGCGCTGCCGACCGTGATCGTGCCGGTACCACTGCATCGAAACCGGCTGCGCGAACGCGGCTACGACCAGACCTTGTTGCTAGCGCGGACCGTGGCTAGGCTAACCGGCCTGACCTGCAACACGACCACACTGCAACGGCTGCGCGATACGCCCATGCAGAAAACGCTGGATCGGGATGCACGCCGCGACAATCTCGCCGGCGCTTTTGGCTGCGCCGGGCACGCATTGGCTGGCCAACATATTCTGCTCATCGACGATGTGCTGACCACCGGCGCCACCCTCAGCGTGCTCAGCGAGGTATTGCTAAATGCTGGCGCTGAGTCCGTGCATGCGCTGGTGATTGCGCGCACACTGCCGGCCTGAACACTTGCCATCCCGCCGAATGCGGGTCGGCACGCTGGCACCGACCTTCACACGCCTGTCACCGATTAGCCGTAAAGTTGGTAGCTAGTGCCGGCGCGGCGTTGCTAAAATGCGCCAACACTTGGGAGATGCACCGTTCATGCTGATGGCTTTCACCCTGAACAAGGGCCTGCTCGAACCGGTTGCCATCAATGCGGCCGAAGACCTCATTGCCGACATCCTCTGGGTCGATCTGATCAACCCCAGCGACGAAGAGCGCGAGTGGGTACGCACTGCCTACCAGCAAGAGCTGCCGAGCATCGACGACCTCTACGAAATCGAGGCGACCTCGCGTTTTTACGAGAACGATGACGGCCTGCACATCAGCTCCTACTTCCTGAACTACGCCGACCAGTCCTCGACCAACATCTCCGCCGCCTTCGTGTTCAACGGCGACCGCCTGTTCACGCTGCGCGAAGAAGAGCTGGCCGCGTTCCGCCTGTTCCGTTTGCGCGCGCGCAAAGGTCTGGTCAACATCAGCAGCCCGAAATCGATCCTGATCGGCCTGTTCGAAACCAAGGTGGAAAACCTCGCCGACATGATAGAGCGCATCGCCGCCGATCTTGAAGTGACCAGCAGCCAAGTGCTCGGCAATGCTGAGACCGACGACATGGAATCGCTGCTGACCGAGATCGCGCAGCAGGAAGACATCATCGGCAAGGTGCGTATTTCCATGGTCGACTTGCAGCGCATGCTCTACCTGCTGCTGCGCTCAGGCATGCTCAATGCCGACCTCAGCGAACGCCTGCGCGACATCATCCGAGATTCCGAGTCGCTGATCGCGCACACCTCGTTCCTGTTCGACAAGATCAAGTTCCTGCTCGACACCACGCTCGGCTTCATCAATGTGAACCAGAACAAGATCATCAAGATCTTCTCGGTGGCGTCGGTGGTGTTCCTGCCGCCGACCATGATCGCCAGCATCTACGGCATGAACTTCCGCTTTATGCCGGAGCTGGACTGGGCTGCCGGCTACCCCTTTGCCATCGGCCTGATGGCGCTGTCAGCAGTCACGCCCTTCCTCTACTTCAAGCGACGCAACTGGCTGTGAGCCATCTCGCCAACAGCCCGGAGTTGTTGGCGCTCGATGCCCTCATCGACAAGGCCGGCTCGCGCCTGGTCAGCGAAGTCGTCACGCGCATTGATGTGGATGGCCACAGCCTGCCGCTGTGGTGCCTGAGCATGGGCAATCGCAGCCCGGATGTGCCGGCCATCGGCTTCTTCGGCGGCGTCCATGGCGTGGAGCGCATCGGCAGCCAGGTGCTGATTGCCTATCTCGGCAATCTCGTCGAGCGCCTGCAATGGGATGTGACGCTGCATGATCTGCTGACGCGACTGCGGCTGGTGTTCATTCCCATCGTCAATCCCGGCGGCTTTCTGCGTGGCACGCGTGCCAACCCCGCTGGCGTGGATCTGATGCGACATGCGCCGGTCGAGGCCGATGGCGATGTGCGCTGGCCGCTCGGCGGGCAGCGCCTGAGTCCGCATCTGCCCTGGTATCGTGGCGCGCTCGGCGAACCCTTGCAGCCAGAGGCAGAAGCCGTGTTCAAGGTCGTGCGCGAGCGTCTGCTGCCGCATCGCTTTTCACTGGCGGTGGACTGCCATTCCGGCTTCGGTTTTCGCGATCAGCTCTGGTTTCCCTATGCCCGCACGCAACAGCCCTTGCCGCACTTGGCAGAGGCCGAAGCGTTGCGTGCGCTGTTCAATCGCACCTATCCCAACCACAGTTTCTACCTGATGGAACCGCAGTGCCTGAACTACACCACGCACGGTGACCTCTGGGATTATCTTTACGATGAAGCCCGGCAAAAGCAGCCGGAAAAGCTGTTCCTGCCGTTCACGCTGGAGCTGGGCTCCTGGGCCTGGATGAAGAAGAATCCGCGTCAGCTGCTGGACCCGATGGGCTTGTTCAATCCACTGCTGCCGCACCGCCATGAGCGCGTGCTGCGCCGTCATGTCACGCTGTTTGATTTCCTGCAGCAAGCCTGTGTGTCACATCGCAACTGGGTGCCGCAAGGGGCTGAGCGCGCGCTGCATGAACAGGCAGCGATGGCGCGGTGGTTCAGCTGAGCTGACTCAAACCCGCAGCGAAGCACCCTCTTTCAACACCGCAAACGCAGCCGATGCCACACCGTGCGTCTGCAGCGCATCCTGCAAATCCAGCACCGGCTGCTCAATCGCCTCGTCTGTAAGCTGAAAAGTATTGAAGTGAATGGACAACGAACGCCGCGCGCCGAGGTCCACATGAGCGCGCACGGCATCGTCTGGATTCATGTGGACGGGGCCCATGAACCAGCGCGGCTCGTAGGCACCAATCGGTAGCAGAGCCAGTCGCGGCGCACCGAGGCGCTCGCGGATTTCGGCAAAATGCGGGCCGTAGCCAGTATCGCCGGCGAAGAAACAGCTGCCGGCCTCGCTGCTGACAAACAGGCCGCCCCAGAGTGTGCGATTGCGATCTCGCGCACCACGCCCGGAGAAATGCTGCGCCGGCACAAAGTGAATGGTCAGCGGCCCCAGCTCGACGCTTTCCCACCAGTCGCACTCGCTGACGCGCGCGATGCCATGCTGGCGCAGTACCGCTCCCACGCCTAGGCCGGTCACCACCAGCGGCTGGTCACGCTGGGCAATCCACATCAGCGAGCGCACATCGAGATGGTCGTAATGGTCATGGCTGAGCAGCACGGCATGGATGGTCGGCAGCTCGTCTAGGCGCAGGCCGGGGTTGCGCACGCGGCGCGGGCCGATCTGGCGTAAGGGGCTGACGCGATCAGACCAGACCGGGTCGGTAAGCAGATTCCACGGGCCGATCTGGATCAGCACGGTGGCGTGATTGACGAAGGTGACCTGCCAATCGTCGAGACGCTGGCTGAAGCAGGCTGGCGGCACTTGCGCTGGGCCGTTGCTCTGCCACTGCGGCCACTCAGCAGGCTTGCGCGTTCGCATCCAGCGCAGGGCATCGCGAAGACCGTGGCCGGTGCGCAGCCACGGATTAAAGAAGCGACTTCCGTTGAAGTGGTCATTTTCCGCCAGCTTCAGGCGCGGCTGGCTGAGCACATCCAACCGTTCCTTGAGTGGCTTCAGTAGAGCTTCCGCTGGGTTTTTCTCATGCGCCACGAAGCTCTCCTGACGACCCGCGTGCACTCACCAAGAGGTAGACGGCAGGCACCACAAACAAGGTAAACAAAGTTCCCAGACTCATCCCACCCACGATCACCCAGCCTATGGGATGCCGGGCTTCGGCGCCGGCTCCGGTGGCAAACGCCAGCGGCAAGGCGCCGAGCACCATGGTCGCGGTGGTCATCAGCACGGGCCGCAAACGCTGCACGGCAGCATCAAGCACCGCCTGCGCCGGCGCCACGCCCTGGTCGCGAAGCTGGTTGGCAAACTCCACAATGAGAATGCCATGTTTGGTGATCAGCCCAACCAGCGTGATAAGGCCGATCTGACTATACACATTCAGGCTGCCGCCGGTGAGCCGCAGCGCGAGCACGGCACCGAGCATGGCCAACGGCACGGTGAACAGGATCACGATCGGGTGCTTGAAGCTCTCGAACTGTGCGGCCAGCAAGAGATAGATAAACAGCAGCGCCAGCACAAAGGTCATCGACAGCGCGCCGCTGGCCGCGAGGAACTCACGCGTCGGGCCGCTCCAGTCAGTGCTCACCAGCGGATCAGCCAGCGCCTTCGCGGCTTGCTCCATGAAAGCAACGCCCTCGCCCTGCGAATAGCCATCCGCCAGACTGGCCGAAATGGTGGCACTGCGCAGCTTGTTGAAATGCCCCAGCGATGACGGGCTGATGCTCTCGCTGACCTGCACCAGATTGCTGAGCGGGATCATCTCGCCGTTGCCGGCGCGTACGAACAATTGCGCGAGCTGGTCCGGCTGACGGCGCTGGCTGTCTTCGATCTGCACCAGCACATCGTATTGCGAGCCGTCGCGCTTGAAGGTGGTGACGGCACGACCGCCGAGGAAGGACTCCAGCGCCCGGCCAATCTCAGCGACGCTCACGCCCAGTCGCGCCGCTTGGTCGCGGTCAATGCGGATGGACAGCTGCGGCTTGTTGAGCTTGAGGTCGGAGCTGACATTAGTCAGGCCGGGGTTGTCATTGGCCTGCGCCACCAGCTCGTTGACGACGCGACTCAGCGTCTCGTAATCGGCGCTGGTCTGCACCACGAACTCGATGGGGCTGCTGCGATTGCTCTGCCCCAGCGACGGCGGCAGGATCGGCGCGATCTGCAGGCCGGGGATATTGCCGAGCTTGCCCGCCAGTATCGGTGCCATGTCCTGCACCTTGCGCTCGCGCTCGGCCCAAGGCTGGAAGCGATTGAAGCTCATGAAGCGGGTTTCGTCCGGGAAGCCGATGATCATGAAGGTCGAGGCCCACTCCGGCACGCCCTGCATGACGGTTTCCACCTGCTGCGTGTAGCGGCTGAGGTAGGCCGGCGTCGAGCCTTCCGGCGCGGAACCGGCGGCGATGATGATGCCGCGATCCTCGATGGGCGACAGCTCTTTCGGCAGTGCCGTGAGCAGCATCACCGCCAGCCCGAGCAAGCCCAAGGCGCCCAAAACGACCGTCTTGCGCCAAGGCAGCAGCCGGATCAGCGCCTGCTGATAGCCTTGCGTCATGCCATTCAAACCGCGCTCGATAGCCTGCGACCAGCGCGGCGGCGTGCCATGCACCGGCTTCAGCACGCGCGACGCCATCATCGGCGACAGCGTCAGCGCACAGAAGCCAGAGACCAGCACCGCCGCCGCCAGCGTCAGCGCAAACTCGGTAAAGAGCTTGCCGGTGCGCCCGGTGGTAAACGCCAGCGGCGCGAACACGGCCACCAGCGTCAGCGTCATCGCCATCACGGCAAAAGCAATCTCGCGGATGCCCTTGATGGCGGCTTCGATGGGTGCCAGCCCCTCTTCGATGTGGCGATAGATGTTCTCCAGCACCACGATAGCATCGTCCACCACCAGCCCGATGGCGAGCACGAACGCCAGCAGCGTCAGCGTGTTCAGCGAGAAGCCGAAGATCTGCATGAACACCATCGCGCCAAGCAGCGAAACCGGGATGGTGACCAGCGGAATCAGCGTGGCGCGGGCGCTGCGCAGGAAGAGGAAGATCACCAGTACCACCAGCAGCGTGGCCTCGATCAGCGTCTGCGCCACATTATGAATGGAGGCATCGATGAACACCGAGGAGTCGTAGGCCAGCTTCAGGCTCATGCCTTCGGGCAGGGCCGCACGAATCTCCGGCAGCGCCTGGGTCACCGCCTGCGACACCGTCAGCGGGTTCGCCGTAGACAGCTTGATGATGCCGATGCCGACGCCTTCGACGCCATTGAAGCGCGTGGTCCGGCGCACATCCAGCGGGCCAACTTCAATGCGCGCGACATCGCCGAGGCGCACCAACAGGCCGTTGCTATTGCGCAGCACGATGGCGGCAAACTGCTCGGGCGTGTTCAGGTCAGTCTCGGCCAGCACCGAAAACTCACGCTGCGCACCTTCAATACGCCCCGATGGCACTTCCAGATTCTGCGCCCGCAAAGCTGCTTCCACATCGGCCGGGGTCAGGCTTTGCGCGGCCAGACGCGAGGCATCCAGCCAAATGCGCATGGCCGGACGGCGCTCGCCGTTGATACGGATGTCGGCAACGCCGGGGAGTGTCTGCAGGCGATCCTTGATGACGCGGTCGGCGACCTGACTGATCGCCAGCGACGACGGCTGGGCTGATGCGGGTTGCTGCGGCGAAGCGGATTGCTGGACTTTATCGGCAGACAGCGCCAGCCAGATGATCGGATTCGCATCCGCCTCGGCCTTGCTGATACGCGGCTCATCGACCTCTTCCGGCAGGCGCTGGCGCACGCGCGCAACACGATCGCGGACATCGCTGGAAGCGCTGTCGATGTCGCGATCCGGGTTGAAGGTCAGTGAAATCTGCGTGGACTCGGCGCGACTGGTCGAGGTCATGAAGTCGATGCCCTCGATGCCGGACAGCGAGTCCTCCAGCACCTTGGTCACCGTGGACTCGATGATGGCTGCGCTGGCCCCGCGATAATCCACCTGCACGGTCACCACCGGCATGTCGATATTGGGGTATTCGCGCACGGTCAGGCGGTCGAAGGCCATCGCGCCTGCCAGCATGACCAGCAGATTGAGCACGGTGGCCAGTACCGGCCGGCGAATGCAAAGCTCGGAAAAAGACATGCGTCAGCGCCCCGCCGCTGTAGCCGTTTCCGCATACGGCACGGCGCGCACCTTCTGACTCGGTTTCGGCAGCTTGTTCTGCCCAGACACCACCACCACATCCCCCGCCTTCAGGCCAGACACGATCTCGCTCAAGCCATTCTGCCGCTCGCCCACGCCAACGGGGATCAGCACCGCCTCATCACCCTGCAGGCGATACACCACCTGGCGTCCGCCCTGCGGCACGATGGCCTGATCCGGCACCAGCAGCACCTGACGCGGCGCATCCTGCAAAAAACGCACTTGCGCGCTTAGGCCCGGCTGCAACTTGCCGGCCGGATTGGCCACCAGCACGCGCACCTGCTGCGCCCGCGCGGCACCATCCAGCGCTGGCTCCAAGGCCTGCACCTGCCCCGTCACCGTGAAATTATTCAGCGCTGGAATAGTGGCCGACACCGCCTGCCCCACGCGCAGGCTGGATGCCTCGCGCTCCGGCACCGACACATCCAACTTCATGGGCGACAGCGACACCAGCGTGACCAATGCCTGACCCGGCTGCACTAGCTCGCCGGGGCTGAACTGGCGCAGACCGGCACGACCATCGAACGGGGCCAGCAAGCGTGTCTTGCTCAGCGCCGACCGCGCCTTATCCACCGCCGCCTGCGTAACGGCAGCCTGCGCCTGCAAACGCTCAACCTCGTTGACAGCAATCAGGCCAGATGCAACCAAGCTGCGGGCACGCCCCAAATCAGCCTCGGCCAGCTTGCGATTGGCCTGCGCCTGATTCAGCTCGGCGCGCGCCGCCGAATCATCAAGCTGCACCATGAGCTGGCCGCGACGCACCGAGGCACCTTCCTGAAAGCCCAGCGCCGTGACTCGCCCGGCAACCTCCGGGCGCAACGCCAGCGACTCATTCGCGCGCAAAGTGCCCAGCGTGGCAAAGCTCGATTGCCATTCACCGACACGCACGGGCATGACCTCGACGCTGACTGGCGGCTTCTTTTTCGCAGAAGCCGCCGGAGCAGATCCAGCAGGCTGACAGGCAGCCAGCGTTAACAGGCTCAACACCATGACAAGGCCTGCGGGACGGAGCAACCGAGGGCGCAGCAGCGGGGAAATCAACAACAAAGCCATGACAAAATCCTGACGCCACAGGGGCGATAATTGGTGGTCACAACTCAGCGTTGCAACCAGCCACTGGCAATAACCCTTAAAGGCTGGGGCGAATGACAGCCTGCATCTCGACGGTCTGGCCGGATGCCAGCGTCAGTGTCAGCGGCACCGACATGCCCACACGCAGCGGCTGCTTCAAACCCAGCAGCATAAAATGACTGCCCATCGGGGCCAGGCGGGTACGGCTACCGGCAGGCAGCTCCGGATTCAGGCGCTGCGTCATCTCCATGCGACCGTTTTCATGGCGCATGTCGTGCCACTCCACACGCACCGCCACCGGGCTGGACATCGCTACGATGCGCTCACTTACCTTGCCCGAATTACTCAGCTCAACAAAGGCCGCCGCGACCTTGCTCTGCGGCGGCACCTCACGAATCCAGGCATCCGAAGCGATGACGCCGGCACTTGCAGCGGCCTGCACATCCAAACTGAACACCAGTGCCAACAGACCCGCACGCCAAACGGCGCGATTGAAACAAACAGTCATGACAACTCCATGATGGCGAGCTAACACCAAATGCATTTTCAGACGCCCATCAGCGCGCTTCAGCCTCATGCTGCAGCACGCGAATATCCTGCACAATCGCGGCCACCGAGGCCTGCTGATCAAACAACTTGCGAACACGGCCAAGGTCATCGATCAAATACAAATAGTCGCTATGACTGACCGATACCGGCTCACCCGGCGCCGACAACACGACCTGCGCCCCATATAGACGCTCGACTGCCGCCAAGGTGGACAGACTTCCGGTTAAACCGACAATTTTCGGATCAAAGTAGCGCACATAGTCGCCCAGCACTTTGCCGCTGTCGCGCGCTGGATCAACGCTGATGAGGATGGGCTGCAACAGTGCGGCATCCTCGCCCAGTGCTTTCAGTACGGCCCGGTAACGCGCCAGCGTCATCGGGCAGATGTCTGGGCAATGCGTGAAGCCGAAGCTGAGCAAGACCATCTTGCCGCGCCATTCGCTCAGTTGCCGGGACGCGCCGGTGTCATCCTGCAGCTCGAAATTACCGCCCAGCCTGAGCACCGGCAAGCTGGCTTCCGGCTCGCTCCAGACCTTCTTGGCCCACACCGCAACGCCCATCAAGCCCGTCATGATGGCCAGCGAGAACGCAAACACACGAAATGCCTGGCTCATGTTACGGCCCCTCAATCACAGTGACGGGTCTGGGCGGAATCGAGCCCAAACGCACACTGAGCCGGGTCTCGCCCTGCCCCAGTGCCAGCGCGTAATGCACGGCATTGGTCATGACTTTCTTCGCATAATCACGGGTCTCGGAAAAAGGGATGCTCTCGATATAACGCGTCGCATCCAGCTCGAAATCGCTCTGCCACTCACGCGCCCGACGAGGCCCGGCATTGTAGCCAGCGGTCGCCAGCACCGGATGGCCCAGCTCGGTCAGCACATGACTGAGGTAATAAGTGCCCATGCGCATGTTCTGCTCGGGATCATTCACCGCCTCGGCCTGATAGGGCACGCCGAGCTTGCCGCTGACCCACTGCGCCGTGGCCGGCATCAGCTGCATCAACCCACCGGCCCCCACCACCGAACTGGCGTTGGGCACAAAACGACTCTCCTGTCGCATCAGGCCATAGACCCAGGCAGAGTCCAGCGCACGCTCCTCGCTCAAGGCCATAGCAACCTCTTTGTAAGGCATGAGATAGCGCAGCTGGATGGCATCGGCCCCGTGCGTCTGCTCAGCTGCATAGATGGCCCGGTCATACCATCCGATGTCGTTGGCTGCCCGCGCGGCTGCCAGCGTCAGTGCTTGATCCGCCGTGCGCAACGCCCAGTTGAATTCGTTCACGGCCTCCCAGCGCTGACCCAGCGCGCGCAGTGCAAACGCCCGCTGAAAGCCGGCATGCTGCGCTAGCCGCCCGGCATCGGCCTGAGCCGTCATCACACCTGCTACTGCCGGCTTGCGAATCTTTTCGCCCAGGCGTTCGGCCGAGAGCAACCCGTAGTAATCATCCTCTTGCGCGAGATGCCGGAATAAATAGCCAGCGGTCTTGGCCTTGCCCAGCTCGGCACTGGCAACGCCCTGCCAATACAACCAAGGACGACTGTCTTGCAAAGCCGCCGGCAGCTGCTGATAGAGCTTTTGATAAAGAACCCAGTCGCCAGCACGCACGCACAAGCGCAGCCGGATTTCGCGATGATTGTCTGGCCAAAAAGCGGCTTCGCTGCGCTGAAAATAAACCTCGGTCTGGCTGTCGAAACGGCGGGCGGCGGCCAGCGCCACTTGTCGCCAAGCCACGGCAGCCTGCTCGGCCAACGGTGCCGCCGCAGCCGTCAGCTGCTCGCTGGCCGCCAGCAGATCCGTGCGCGCCCAGCGTCCATAGGCATAGGCCGCTAGCTCGCGCTGATCCCGCGCAGACAAGTCCGCCGTATCGATATAGGTTTGTGGATCAGCCTGCAAATCCTTGAACTCATCTGGCGGCAAATCCGAATCCTGCTGCTGCAGCAAATGACGCACCAAGCCGGGTGCATTCGCCTCCAGCGCCAAACGCAAACGCAGCCAGCGATCCTCGTTCGTAATCACGCCTTGATCCTGCAATGCAGCTTGCACCGGCGCACAGGCCGAGGGCAGATCCTTCGCGGTCAGCCACAAGGAGGCTCTCAAGGCCTTGGCATTACTGGTCGGGATGCTCTCGCCACTCGCCAGCACAGACTGCCAGTACAGGCATTGCAGCTCGGTATCGCTGGCGTCCTGCAACTTGGCAAACTGCACGCGGAAGTCCTGCCATTCGCCCTGTTTGGCCAACTGCCGCAGCCATTCACCGCGAATTTTTTCGCTCAGATAGCCTTTGTCATCCCGCGCAATAAAGGCTTCGATGGCCGCGGTATCATTGTTTTTCAGTTGTCGCCAGAGCTGCCAAAAATCGGCATAGATAGCCAACGGCGAGCCGGCCATCGCCACTTTGGCTTGCTCCAGACCCGCGCTATCGCCAGCACGAAACGCCGAGCGAGCGGCCAGCCAGTCGGCATCGTCAGCATGAGCCAGCGTCGAGCCGGTCAGCGACAACGCCAGGCAGCAGACTCGGAAATGACGCGTCAACTGAACCCGCATGATGTCTCCTGTAAACCGCGCTAAATAGTGTGCTTGAGGCCCGCAAACGGAGCCTCCACGCGTCTTCAAGCATACCTGTATAATGACGCCCTCACGCAAAATCGGTAGTACCGCAGCATGGCCAAAAAGCTCTATATCGAAACTCAGGGTTGCCAGATGAACGAGTACGACTCGTCCCGTATGGTCGATCTGCTGGCGAGCTCGCATGGGCTGGTGCGCACCACCGTGCCGGAAGAGGCCGATGTGTTGCTACTGAACACTTGCTCAATTCGCGAAAAAGCCCAGGAAAAAGTGTTTTCCGAGCTGGGCCGCTGGCAACGGCTGAAGAACGCCCGCCCCGGCATGGTTATTGGCGTGGGCGGCTGCGTGGCGTCTCAGGAAGGCGCCGCGATTCTGGATCGCGCACCCTATGTGGACATGGTGTTCGGCCCGCAGACCCTGCATCGCCTGCCGGACATGCTCAATCAGCACCTGAGCCAGCAACGCTCGCAAGTCGATGTCAGCTTCCCGGAAAACGAAAAGTTCGACTTTCTGCCAGAACCTCGGGTGGACGGCCACAAGGCTTATGTGTCAATCATGGAAGGCTGCTCGAAGTACTGCACCTTCTGCGTTGTGCCCTATACCCGTGGCGAAGAGGTGTCGCGCCCGTTTGATGATGTCATCGCAGAGGTCGCGCAGGTCGCGCGCCAGGGCGTGCGCGAAGTCACGCTGCTGGGCCAGAATGTGAATGGTTATCGCGGCGATCAGCATGATGGCTCGCTCTGCTCGTTCGCTGATTTGCTGCGCTCGGTCGCGGCCATTCCGGGCATCAGCCGGGTGCGCTACACCACCTCGCATCCGCTGGAATTCAGCGACGAGCTGATCGCCGCCCATGCCGATGTGCCGGAACTGGCCGCGCATGTGCATCTGCCGGTGCAAAGCGGCTCCGATCGCATTCTGGCCGCGATGAAGCGCAACCACGAAATCAGTGTCTACAAAGACATTATCACGCGCCTGAAAGCCGCCAAGCCCGGCATCTTCATCAGCTCCGACTTCATCATCGGCTTCCCCGGCGAAACCGATCAGGACTTCCAAGACACCATGGATCTGATCGACTTCGTCGAATTTGATCACTCCTACAGCTTCGTCTACTCCAAGCGCCCCGGCACGCCCGCCGCCGAGATGCCCGATGACACCTCGGATGCCGTCAAGAAAGAGCGCCTGGCCACGCTGAAGACGCAAATTGCGCGCAACACCGGCCGCAAGACCGATGCCCTGCTCGGCAGCGTCCAGCGCGTGCTCATCGACCGCCCATCCAAGCGCTACCCCGGCTACCTGGTCGGCATTGCCGAAAACACGCGCTGGATTCACTTCCCCGGCGACGCCGCGCTGATCGGCCGCTTCGCGGATGTGCTGGTGGATGGCATCGAGTCCATCAACGCCCTGCGCGCCGGTGCGCCGCTGTGGATCGAATCGGATGCGGAAACGCAGGTCGGTCTGGGGCTACCGAGCGGGCGCATTCCGCTGTGGCACGAGGCGCGCTGAGGGTTTGGCAGACAATTGTCGCTCAATGGCTCGCCGAGCAAAATCATTGAGCGACACCCCCGCCTCACGCGCCGCAATCACCGCCTGCATGTGAAGCTCATGCCCTACGCGCACATTGAATGATCCCTTGCAGGGCGTGTCCGGCGTTTGGCCTTGCTGCTCGCAGGTCGCCAGAAAATCATCCACAGCCGCATGAAAAGCCTCGACCAGCGCAGGCACGGTCTCCGCTTCGTAGCTCACCAAGGGCGCGATGAATTCGAGCTTGCCATACAGGCAGGCATCTTCCGGGCTGGCGCCGATAGAGCCGTAATAGCCTTTGTATTGCATTAGTTTTGTCATTAAGGCCTCCCGCCATAGCAACTATTATTAGTTACAAAATAGACAATTTCAATGTCGCGCCATAAGTCTAGACAGTGATTCCGCATCTCGCTCGGAAGTCGCTACTATTCACTCAACCATCTATTTGATAGTCGAGCCCGCCATGCCTTTCGCCAACACCCCAACGGCCCGCGTCCACTACACCGTCGAGGGCAGCGGCCCGGCGCTTCTGCTGCTGCACGGCACCGGTGGCGATGGCTTCTCGCACTGGGGCCAGCTGCTGCGTCATCTCACCCCGGCGCACACCGTGATCTGCCCCGACTATGCCGGCTCGGGCCAGACCACCGACAGCGACGAGCCTCTGCAGCTCGATGACCTGGTGGCGCAGATCGTGGCTGTGGCCGATGCTTGTGGTCAGGCGAGCTTTGATCTGGTCGGCTATTCGCTGGGGGCGGTGATTGCGGCGGCACTGGCGGCGCGACATCCGCAGCGCGTGCGCTCACTGGTGCTGGTGGCGGGCTTTGCCGGTGGCACCGACAGCCGCAGCGAGCTGCAGTTCGGCCTCTGGCGCAAGCTGATTGCCCGCGATCATGCATTGATGGCGCGCTTCATTTTGCTCACCGGCTGCAATCCGCAGTGGCTCAGCGCTCAGCCAGCGGCAGTGCTGGAAAAGCGCGTGGCGGCCATCGTGAAATTCACGAACTGGGCCGGCATGGCGCGGCAGGCCGATCTCGATGCGCGCTTGGACATTCGCGCCGAGCTGGCGCGGATTCAGGCACCTACGCTGGTCATCGCGGGGAGTCAGGATCAGATGGTGCCAAGGGCGCTGACACAGGTACTGGCTGACGAGATCGCCGGGGCGGTGCTCCAGGAGCTGGACACCGGGCACTTGATGACGCTGGAGCAGCCGGAGGAGCTGGCGAAAGCGATCGTGGAATTTGTTGGCCAGCCATGAGTGACGGCTAGGGTCAGACAGAAACGATCAGACTGAATAGCACCCTGATCTGCCACATGATTTTCTGGTCGGGCCGCTACAGGCTCGTGCACAAATCAAGGCCGCTGATGCCATCACCTCTTGGGCTCAATGTCGGCTTGCGGCCCGACCCCTCCATCAAGCTTCGGTTTGCTCCGCAAGCTCAAGGGCATCGTCTACCTCGATGCCGAGGTAACGAACAGTGCTTTCCAGCTTGGTGTGTCCGAGCAAAAGCTGCACTGCTCGCAGGTTCTTCGTGCGCCTATAGATCAGCGAAGCTTTCGTGCGGCGCATTGTATGGGTGCCATACGCCGTATCGTCCAGCCCAATTGAAGCGACCCAGCGATGAACCATCCGTGAATATTGTCGTGTCGATACGTGTTGCGACGAATACAACCTGCTTGGAAACAGATAGTCCGCCGATCGAAGGCCTCGCTGCTCAATCCAGATTTCCAGGCTCTGACGGGTCTGCTCCGTGATTTCGAATTGCACGGGGCATTGTGTTTTTTGCTGCATGACCGTAGCCCGAGATACCAGGTGGCTTCCATGACGGATATCCTGCATCCGGAGGCGTGTCAGATCGCATGCCCGAAGCTTGCTATCTATCGCCAAGTTGAATATTGCCAGTTCGCGGTGATTCGCTGCTATCTGCAGCCTTGTCCGAATTGCCCATATTTCCCGGAGTTTCAACGGTGGTTTTTGCCCGATGAGCTTGCCTTTGTTCCAAGGCTCATGACGCTCAGCACTTGAGGTTTCAGTGTCCATGACCATCTCCTTTCGACTCAAGGGAGATTTAGTTTGCGCGCATTCGTATGGTCATCGCTCGCGGCGCTTTTCAAGGTAGTTGGAGCGGACCTCTTCATCGGCTGCTTTCGACCCGGAGCGGACGGATGGGCAGCTGGCTTGTTGCTTCGATGGTGGAGTACTGGCATGCTCAGAATCGAAGATCTTCGGTACTTCTCAGTTAAAAATGCTGCATTTGCTTAATCATAGGATTGAAAAAAGTGGAATTTTCCCGCTCGACCATGATTCATGAATTAAGTCAGAATTATTAGATTACATGTCTACGACCTAAAATAAGCTAGGTTTGCATGTGCTAGATTTACTGTGAGTAACAGAAAATGAAAATATCAAAGCTATCTATTAAGAATTACCGATCTTGCCAAGAGACTATATTCGAGCCGAATGCCACTCTAACTGCTTTGATTGGGCCGAATGGAAGCGGAAAGACAAATATTTTGTCCGCGCTTAAGTTGCTACCTCTTTTGTGCTTTCATCGGGGGCGTCACTTTTTGGGAGATGAGCCTCTCACGTCTATTAGTGAAATTAGGACTTGGTACGACGTCAATGGAAAAAAATTGGTCCATACGGCAAAATTAAATCTGGTGACTAACGAGAAAAACCAAGACGAGATTATTAACTGTGAAGAATCTTGGTATATGTATGATTTCACTAGGAAAAAGGGACATATCTCAGTCCCTTCTTGGATATTGTTCGATATTTCTAAGGAGGACGGCACAGGTCTTATGTCGCCAAGAAATAGAACTTCGGGGCTAATGGATTATCTTAAGGGGCGTGGAGTAAATCACGCAGAACTGTCAGTCCTACTTCAGGCCGTGCGGGAAATTGCAAGCATTAGCTACTACTCTGCATCGCAATTTACAAATCCGGGTAGTTGCCCCATATCCTTTGAAGTGGAGGGCGACAACAGGCGTCGAACAGGGATTTCAATTACCGGCCATAAGAAGCTCTTGTACGACATGTATCAGGAGAGCCGTGCAAAAAGTGAATCATATCAAGAGTTTTATGAGTTGGTGGGGCCAAATGGAATTGGGTTAATTGAAGATTTGCAATTCAACGAAATTCTAACATCTTCATCTAATTATAGTGTTCTCACAGGAGGCAATGTTAAGAAGAGCGAAAAGCAAAATCTTCTTGTTGTTCCCAGCTTTCAGATATCTGGAAATAGGCTATCACCAAGCCAACTATCTGAAGGAACTTTCAAGACACTGGCTATGATTTTCTATCTGGTTACGGACAAGAGTGCTGTTTTAATGCTCGAAGAGCCTGAGGTGTGTGTGCACCATGGGCTGCTCTCAAGCATTGTTGAGCTTATTCGAATCTATTCGAAGAGCAAACAGATATTCATATCTACACACTCGGATGCAGTCCTCGATAAACTGAATATTGAGAATGTGTTTAGGGTCCGCCGCGACTCAAAGATTGGCACGAGCGTATCGAGCATCAAGAAGCAGCTAAAATCGAAAGAGCTAGCAGCCTTGAAAGAGTACCTTGCCAACGAAGGTAGTCTCGGTGAGTTTTGGAAGCATGGGCACCTCGAACATGACTAACTCAATAGGGATTATTGCTGAAGATGTTAGCGATGTTGAAGTGATTGTCGAGATACTGGAAAAGTATATCGCAAGAAACACATTCTCTGTTAAGAAGTTTACTGGAGATGGCTGCGGAAAACTTCGTAGTAAGTGTGAAACCTGGACATCCATTTTATTCAAAAGTGGATGTACTCATGTTTTCATATTTCACGACCTTGATCGTAATGACGAGATTAGCTTAAGAAAGACTCTTGAAAAGAAAGTCTCGCCAACTAAGTATCCAAACTCTTTAGTTGTAATTCCAGTCGAAGAATTGGAGGCTTGGCTGCTTTCTGACGCTGCAGCGATACAAAAAACCTTCTCCCTCCCTAAGGTTCCCCGTGAAATACATGATTGCGAAGCCGTTTCTTCGCCAAAAGAACATCTTGAGGAGATTGTCTGGAGTATCGGGAAAAAGCGCTATTTAAACACTATACATAACAAGAAAATATCAAAAATTATGTCTTTATCTAGTCTTAGGAAGTGTCGATCCTTTAAAGACTTTGATGCGTATATTACCAAGAATATTTGTCCGCCATAGTGGCTCGCGAACCAAAAAATTTATACAAGTAAAACAACTCTACCGAAATACTGCCTAAACTAAAAATTGTAGTGTTCGCCTCTGGCCGGATTAGGCTAAAAGTGGGCACTTAACATAGTACTGAGTTGTCTGCGCACACTGCCGCGCAGACAACTCAGCTACCGGATTGCTATCAAAAATAAGGTGCGCTTGTATGGAGAAGTCGTGTGTTAACACATCGGTTTGATGCCATTGTTAGGTTCATGCATTTTTCTTAAACCATTGCCAAGCATCCTTCGGCAGCATTCCTTGTCTCTTAGTTAGATCTACGGCGACAACTAGATGATTAGTTTTAATATTCAGCTTCTTTGCTGTATTAGTGAAGTGATCTGAAAGCTCGCTGGCACTTAGATCCGCCCCAATTAGATAGCTGCTCTTAATGTAGTGCCACCATTTTTTAATGCTCGGGTGCTCTACAAAAGCGGTGTGAAATGGTCCGTATGCAACATCTGGCTGTCTATCGAAAGTAACAATGTAGTAATTCATGTGCCGGCTCCGACATTCGGCTCATGGTCGATGGTGAGCGGCTCCCTTACGGAGTCTTCAATAGAGGATTGCTCAATAACTGCACCGTCAATTTGTCGTGATTCTGTACCCATTGCTTCAAGCTCATACTTTTTGATTCGCTGTACATGGGTTTCTGAACGGCAGAAATCAGGGTCTTGGTGTGCCTTCCAGGCAAAAAGAGGCACGAAAGATACAACTGGGACAATTATGAGGATTGCCGCGAGAAAATTTAAGAGGTGTGTATCTGGTAAGGCAGTCAGCAAAGTAACTCCTGCTCCAAGACAAAGAAGTAGGTAGATAAGAAATGGGCGAAATCCACTCGATTTCTCGGTCTTTGCAAACCAATCCTGCGCAGATTTGATCCAATCAAGAGGATTGAAGGGATTTGGCAAGCAAGTCATCCTTTTTGAGTTTTACTTATCTTATACCGAATGATTACTGCTTAATATATTAAAATTAGAATATTAAAGCGGGAGGAGACAGAGAAGCCGAAGACTTTCACTGCCCTGAGAAAGTAGTTCCCGCGCTACCTATCGACAAACACCGCCCAACCTTATGTGCTGCGGATAAGCATGTCAGTGCATAGCTCGTCGGGCAAGCTTCTAGAGTGGTACTGGAGTCGCATCCGTCCGCTTTGGGTCGATAGCAGCCTAATAAGCCCCGTACATCTCCGCACTCAAACTGAACCCGCCTGCTTCCTCAACTCCGTCACCTGCTCACCCTTGATGCCCCAGTTGTCCGTGTTCACCTCATCAATCACCACCACCGTGGTGGCCGGATTCTTGTTGAGCACATCCTGAAGCAGCTGGGTCACACCCTTGATGAGCGCGGCCTTCTGTTCCTTGGTAACGCCTTCGTCGGTGATCTTGATGTTTACATAGGGCATGGCACCGTACTCGCGATCAAGTTTCGGACAGCACGCGCAGCACAAACCCCGTCTGCGGAAAGTGCACATGCAGCGTCCCCAGATCCGGCGTTTCACGAGCGATAATCCAGCGCGCTGGCGTCACGCCGACCAGCCGGCCGATGGTAGCGTCGCGGGCATAGTCTGACGGCGCGATACCCACGCGCTGGCCGATCCGCGCATCCTGCTGATGCTCACTGGCGATGGCTCGCGGCGTGGCATCGCGTGCGATCTTGAGCGTCTGCTCGGCACTGATTTCTGTTCTTTGTCCCTGCCCTACGGCCTGCAGCCTGTCCATCCAGGCCATGACCAACGGGTAAGACTTCAACGCCGGCCATTCGGCCACATCGCGCGCCATCCACAGACTGTGATAGGTCGAGAAGTCGGCGTAGGTCGCTTGCGGCCCGAACAGGTACGGCTGCTGTTGCAAACGCTGCTCCGTGGCCGCCAGATGCGCCAGCACGCGCTGCTTGGCCTGGCGCGGGTTGCCGGCCTTGACCTTGGCTTTGGCACCGATGCGGATGCGATCAACAAAGAAGCCGATGAAGTCACGCACCGACATGGTCGCAAGCATCTTGCGGGCGGCGGTCATCGTGGCCGATGCGGCCAGAACATCCATGAACGCATGCAGGTCAGTCGCGTTGGCGTAAGCCTGCGTGGCGTCGTCCGCCGATTCCAGGGCCAGTTGCGGCATGCCGCTCAGCGCCGCGATTTCACTGGCGATGACGCGAGTGTCGCAGAAGATGTCGGCACCGATCTGCGCCACCGGAATCTTGCGATAGCCACCGGCAAGCGCCGCCAACACGGGTCGCGGCGGCAGCTCGCGGGTGATGCAGGATTGCCAAGGCAGATTCGCCGTGCCCAACATGGCGCGCATCTTTTCCGAAAAAGGGGACAGCGCGTAGTGGTGCAGAATCATGGAGGGCTCCGGGTGGCGGGATACTTGATAGCGATCATGCGGATAAACAGCCGGCATGCCAATAAAACAAACATCCAGTGGCATCCGCATTAACCAACTTGCCAAAATAGACCTAAAAGATTAGCCTGCGGCCAGATCATGAGGAGCTGTGAACATGAAATGCCCATCGTGCGGATCGGCCGATCTGGTGCGTGATACCCGTGATCTGCCCCATGTCTACAAGGGCCAGATGCTCCACATTCCGGCGGTGACCGGCGATTTCTGCCCGAGCTGTGATGAGTCCGTGCTGGACATGGCCGAGTCGATGCGCAGCAGCGTCGCCATGCTGGCGTTCAACAAGCAGGTGAATGCTTCGATTGTTGACCCAAGCTACATCGCCGCCGTGCGCAAGAAGTTGGCGCTTGATCAGCGCGAAGCGGCCGAAGTTTTCGGCGGTGGCATCAATGCGTTTTCGCGCTATGAAACCGGCAAGACCAAGCCGTCACTGGCCTTGATCAAGTTGCTGAAACTACTGGATCGTCACCCGGAACTGCTTGATGAGGTGAGAGCGGGTTGACACCGACTACAGCCCCTTACCCCCGCCGCCACCCGTCCAACAAAATCCCCGTCGCCACACCCGCATTCAGCGATTCCGCCTGACCAAAGCGCGGAATCGTGAGCCGTCTTGTCAGCAGCGCCTGCACCTCGTCGCTCAAGCCATGCGACTCATTGCCGATAACCAGCACCGCGCCCGCCACTTTTGCCACCGGCTGGCGCAGGCGATGCGTGTTTTCGCCATCGAGCACCGCACCTAGAACCTCGGCACCATCAGCCCGCGCCTGCGCCAGAAACTCGGGCAGTTCGCGTACCAGCAGCGGCATGCGCAGGAACGAGCCCATGCTGGCGGCAATCACTTTCGGGGCCTGCCATTCGGCGGTGGTCGGCGAGCACACCACCTGTGTCACGCCATACCAGTCGGCCAGGCGTAGGATGGTGCCGAGGTTGCCGGGGTCGCGGATGTCGTCGAGCACCAGCGTGAGCTCGCCGGCACGCAGCGGCTGCAGCGGCCAGGAGCGCTGACCGGAGATGGCAATGGCGCTGTCGTTGCTCTCGAAGGTGCTGAGGCTGGTAAGCAGGCTGGCGCTGACTTCGTGCAGGCGCATGCCACGACGCGCGGTGGCATCACGCAAGGCTGGCGCAGCCTCGTGGCTGGCGTAGACGGCGAGTACGGGCCAGTCGGCGGCGAGCAGTTCGGCGACACTTTTGCCGCCTTCCACGAGGAAGGCGTTGTGTTCGCGACGACCTTTTTTGGCGTGCAGGTCACGCACGCGCTTCTGTTCGGCGCGCGTGACTTCGGGGGCTTTTTGCTGAGCGGGTGAGTTCATGGCGCGATGCTACCTGCTCGCGCCATGCGCCGTCACGCCGCGCGTGTGAGTAACTGCCGCTCGACGCCGAGAACAAACTCGCGCATATGCCCAAAGGCGCTGCGCCCTTCCGGCAGTATCGCGGCGAAAATCGGGAATACATGCGGCATGCGATGCCACTCTTCGTAGCGCACCGGTACGCCGGCGGCCTGAGCGCAGGCAGCGAGACGGCGCGAGTCGTCGCGCAGTACTTCGGTGCTGCCGACGATGACGAACATCGGTGGCAGGCCGGTGAAGTCGCCGTGCAGCGGCGATACCAGGGCATCGTAGGGGTTGCGGTCGCGCAGCAGGAATTGCGAGAGCGTACGCAGGGTCGGTGCCGGAATCATCGGATCGCGGCGTTCGTTGTCGCGAATGGAGGGCGATTCGCAGCTGAGGTCGGTCCACGGCGAGATGCAGATGGCGCAACTGGGCAGCGGCAGGCCGCGATCACGCAGCGTTTGCAGCAGCACCAGTGTGAGATGGCCACCGGCAGAGTCGCCGCCCACCACGATATCTTCGCCGGCGTAGCCACGGCTGAGCAGGTATTCGTAGGCTTGCACGGCATCGTCACGCCAAGCTTCGAAAGTATGCTTGGGCGCGAGTCGGTAATCGATGGCCAGTACCGGACGGGCCAGCGCCCGCGAGGCACGCCAGGTGATCTGGCGATGCATGGCGGCAGCGCCGAAGAAATAGCCGCCGCCGTGCAGGTAAAGCGCGACCTGTTTCGATTTCACCGCTTCGGGCGCGCACACCCACTCGCCGCGCACTTCGGGCGTGAGTATGGGCGTGATGCTGACATTCTTCGGTAAATGCGAGAGCACGGCACCGGTCATGCGGAAGATGCGCCGGATGTTCATCATCGATTCCGGTGAATAGGCGGCCATGGTGGCCAGCGGGCGAATGGTCAGGGACAACGCCCAGCCCAGCGCCGAGGCTTGTGTGCTGATGTGATGACGGGGACGATCGATGCGGTTCGGCGCGGCGTTTGCCAGAGTGGGCATGAGGGTCTGTCCTCGTTGTTTTTATGGAATGACCCGTAGGTCATCTGCCCGACCTTAGCAGACCCGACAAACTTCTCAAGTCGAAAATGGGCTTTAAGCAACAAAAGTCGTGACCGTACTCGTACGCTGCCAGTGCCATGACGCTATGCCCGCTTTCGGTTATCCTGCAGTACCTGCCCGGCATGAGCCCATCGTCACCTTGAACAGTTCCGCAACGCGCCATCGCAACCTGCCTTTGACGCCTGAAGATCCGCGTCGGCTCGCGCTGCTTTGCGGCCCGTTCAATGAACACATCAAGCTCATCGAAAAGCGCCTGCAAGTGCAGGTCAATCAGCGCGGCTATCAGTGGGCGCTGCACGGCGACGAAGCCGCCATCGAGCTGGCCGAGCAAGTGCTGCTGCGGCTCTATGACGAGACTGAGGAAAGCAACGAGCTGGCGTCGGAAACCGTGCATCTGGTGTTGCAGATTGCGCTCAGCCAGCAGCCGGAGCCAGCACCGGCCAACACCGGCGCCCGGCGCACGGCCGCCGCGCAGGAGGGCCTCGACGAAGGCCCGGTGCTAATCACCAAGAAGGGCTCGATCCGTCCGCGCGGCCCCAACCAGCGTCGCTATGTGGAGCAGATTCTCAGCCACGACATCAGCTTCGGCATCGGCCCGGCCGGCACCGGCAAGACCTATCTGGCCGTGGCTTGTGCGGTGGATGCACTGGAGCGAGATCAGGTGCGCCGCATCATCCTCGTGCGCCCGGCGGTCGAGGCCGGCGAAAAGCTCGGCTTCCTGCCCGGCGACCTGTCAGAGAAGATCAATCCGTATCTGCGCCCGCTCTACGATGCGCTTTACGAGATGCTCGGTTTCGAGCGCGTGGCCAAGCTGCTCGATCGCGAAGTCATCGAGGTGGCTCCGCTGGCCTATATGCGCGGGCGCACGCTGAACCACGCCTTCATCATTCTCGATGAGGGCCAGAACACCACGCCGGAACAGATGAAGATGTTCCTGACCCGCCTCGGCTATGGCTCCAAGGCGGTGATCACCGGCGACATCACTCAGATCGATCTGCCGCGCGGTCAGCCCTCGGGCCTGGCGCAGGCGCTGAGCATTCTCGATGGCGTCAACGGCATTCATGTCACCCGCTTCGCCTCGCGCGATGTGGTCCGTCATCCGCTGGTCATGCGCATTGTGGATGCTTACGAGAAGTGGGACGCGAAACAACCGCCGCGCCCGGAGCGATCATGAGTCTGGACCTGTGGCTGGAAATTGATGATGAACTGGCCGGCAACAGTGCGCTGATTGCCGACCTGCCTGGCGAGGCCGAGTTTCGGCGCTGGGCCGAGGCGGCCTTGGCTTCTGCAAGCATAGGGGCCGGGCCAGCCTCAAAAAGCATCACGCTCGATATTCGCATCGTGAGCGAGAGCGAGAGCCAGGCGCTGAATCGTGATTATCGCGGCAAAGACAAACCGACCAATGTGTTGTCGTTTCCGGCCGAGCTACCGCCGGAGCTGATCGCCGAGCTGGACGAAGTACCAATAGGCGACCTCGCCATCTGCGCCGAAGTGGTAGCGCGCGAGGCGCTGGAGCAAGGCAAGCCGCTGCTCGCACACTGGGCGCACATGACCGTGCACGGCGTCTTGCATCTGCTCGGTCACGACCATATTGAAGAGGCCGATGCCGCGCGCATGGAACCTCTGGAAATTACCATCCTGGCCGAACTGGGCTGGGATAATCCCTACGATGACGAATCCACTTAAACAGAACATCAAGAGAACTACCGTAATGAGCGAGGGCGACAGTCCGAAATCCTGGTTGAGCCGACTGACCGATGTCTGGGGCGGCGAACCGGAGACGCGCGACGAACTTATCGATGTGATTCGCGATGCCGCCAAGCGCGGCCTCATGGATGTGGAGGCGCTACACATCATCGAGTCCACGCTGCAGGTCTCGGAGCGCCAAGTGCGCGAGATCATGATTCCGCGCGGCCAGATGGTCGCCATCCGCAGCGATGACGACCTGCGCGAATTCCTGCCCGGCCTGATCGAGTCGGCGCACTCGCGCTTCCCGGTGCTGGCGGCAGACAATCCCGATGAGGTCCTCGGCATTCTGTTCGCGAAAGACCTGCTCAAGCTCATCCTCGACGGTCGCGACCGCATCGCGCTGAAAGACTATCTGCGCCCGGCCTTTTTCGTGCCGGAATCGACGCATCTCGACAAGCTTATCCGCGAATTCCGCAGCAAAAAGAGCCACATGGCGATTGTGGTAAACGAGTACGGCGGCATTGCCGGTCTGGTCACACTCGAGGACGCGCTGGAGCAGATCGTCGGTGAGATCGACGATGAACACGATTACGAAGACGACGAAGATGTGCTGATCCGCGAAACCGGCCCGAAAGAATGGGTGGTGAAGGCGCTGACGCCGATTGCCGACTTCAACGAACATTTCGGCAGCCGCTTCAATAACGATGATTTCGACACCATTGCTGGCATCGTCATCAACGGTTTTGAACGCCTGCCGGAAAAGGATGAGCAGATTGTGCTGGAGCGCTGGAAATTCACCATCCTCGCCGCCGACTCGCGCACCATTCGCCTGCTGAAAGTTGAACCCAGCTAACCTGCCCGCGAGTCTCGCTTCATGCCTTTGTTGATGTCTCGTTTTTCACGCCTGATGCACACGGTTCGGCCAACCACCATCTCCTTGTGGCTGGCCCTGCTGGCCGGCCTGCTGATGCCGCTGGCGCTGGCACCGCTGAGCTGGTGGCCGGTCGCACTGCTGGCCACCGGATTGCTCGCCGAATTGCTGCACGGCCAATCGGCCCGTCGCGCCGCCCGCATCGCCTTCCTGTTCGGCTTTGGCCTGTGGCTGCACGGCGGCAGCTGGCTTGTGGTGTCCATGCACGACTTTGGCGATACCTCGTGGCCGCTATCGTTGGCATTGCTGACCTTTGTGGCGGCGCTGATGGCGCTGATCTTCATTCCCGTGGGCTGGCTTTACGGCCACTTCAAGCTCGATCGCCTGAGCTGGCTGACCCTGCCGGCGCTGCTGGTCATCGGCGAATGGCTGCGCAGCTGGGTGCTCACCGGCTTCCCCTGGCTGATGACCGGCTACGGCTTCATCGATACGCCGCTGGCCGGCTGGGCCCCCTTCTTCGGCATCTACGGCGTCAGTCTGGCGGCCGCCATCACCGGCATCGCGCTGTTTCTGGTGGTGCGCGATGGCGCGAAAGCCTGGCTGCCCCTGCTCGCGGTGATCGCGCTCTGGGTTGGCGGCGGCCTGCTCAACCGCATCCACTGGACGACCATCGACAAGCACAACGGCATGTCGGTCAGCTTGGTGCAGGGCAATATTCCGCAAGAGTCGAAATGGGCGTTGGAATGGCGCGACAAGACCGTAAAAATTTACCGCGATCTATCCGCCAGTGAGTGGGGCCGTGACCTCGTGCTGTGGCCGGAGGCGGCCATCCCGATGTTCGCCCACGAGGCGCAGGATGTGCTGGCCGAAATCGAAAATGATGCGCTGAAAAAAGGCTCGGCGTTTGTCACCGGCGTGCCCTACGCGACCTGGAACACGGCCCGCACCGGCGTGCTGTTCTACAACAGCATCGCCGCCATGGGCGATGGCCTGGGCCTTTACCACAAGCAGCAGCTGGTGCCGATCGGCGAATACATTCCTTACGAAGACTGGCTGCGCGGCGCCATCCCGTTCTTTGATCTGCCGATGTCGAGCTTCACTTGGGGCCCCAGCGATCAGCAGCCCCTGCTGGTGAAGTCGCAGCGCATGGCACCGTTCATCTGCTACGAAATCGCCTATCCGTCGCTGGTGCAGCGCTTGTCAAAGTCGGCCGACTTTCTCGCCACCGTAAGCAATGACGGCTGGTTTGGCCGTTCCATCGGCCCCGATCAGCACTTCGAGATGGTACGCATGCGCGCCAAGGAAACCGGGCGCTACATCGTGCGCGGCACCAACAACGGCATTACCGCCATCATCGACGACCAAGGCAAGGTCGTGAGCCAGGCCCCGCGTTTCGTCGCCGCTGTGCTGCGCGGCGAGGTCTATCCGGCGCAAGGTCTGACCTTCTGGCAGCGCCATGGCGTGATGCCGATTCTGCTGATTTGCGGCGTGCTGCTTATGCTGGGGTTCTGGTTCGGCCGCCGGGCTCACACCGCAGCCACTTAAAGCGCTTAAGCCGGCACACGACAGGCCAGCAAAGCCTGCTCCTGCGCCGGCCAGTCCAGCGCCGTTGAGCTGATCAGCTCAACGCGATTATCGGCACGATACTCCGTGCTATTGATGGTCATGTCGTGGCCGGTGGCGTTGAAGAAGATCCAGCCCTGATCCGTATGAAACACGCCCTTCACGCGCTCCGCCGCCCGCCAAGACAGCAGCGTGGTGAGCAGCGGGTCATGCTGAAACTGCCAGTCCGCCGGTAAAATCCAGCCGCCCACGGCCTGCCCCTGCCGTTGCTCGTGATAATGAAACGGCGGCGTTTGCGGAGCGCTGGCCGCTGGCGCTGCTGCCGCGCCTTGCGGACGCAGATGCAGCAGCGAGCGACGCTGTGTCACCGGCTTCAGCAGAGCGGCATCCAGCCAGCCGGAATCGACCTGATCGGGCTGGGCAAACACCCATGGACGGCCTTGAGCCGAAGCGAATTGCTCAGCCTGCTCGCGCAGTGCATCGCTGAGCAAATCGGCCTTGGTGAACACCAGCAAATCCGCCGCCGCCACCTGCGCCTGAAAGGTTTCGTGCGTGGTCACGCGGGCATCGTCGAGCTGCCGGGCATCAATCGCACACAGCGTCGCGGCCGGCTTCAGGCTGGCCTGCCAGTGCGGCTCGCGCAGCATCTGCAGCAGCTCGGCGGGATGCCCCAGCCCGGTCGGCTCAATCAGCAACCGCTGCGCGCCCGACTGGCTGATAATCTGACCCAGAGCGATTTGCAGCGGCAGGTTCTGCGTGCAGCAAATGCAGCCGCCAGGCACTTCCTTGATCATCACGCCAGAGCCGGCCCAGGCGATCTGATCAATGCCAATCTGGCCGAATTCGTTGACGACAATCGCCCAGCGTTCATCCGCCGGTTTTTGTGCCAGCAGCGCGCTGATCAGCGAAGTTTTGCCGGCACCGAGAAAACCGGTGATGACATGCGTTGCAATACTCACTGTAGACCTCGTTTTTTTAGCCATTCTCGCTAGACTGACGCCATTCTAAATAAGCGAGACGATGTCGCCATGAATATTCTGCTGACCGGCGGTACCGGCTTCATTGGCAGCCTGCTGTTGCCGACGCTACTCGGCCCATCGGAGCTGGGCGGCGGCCATCGCGTCACCGTGCTCACGCGCCGGCCGGCGAAGTTTTCGCTACGGCATCAGGAGGCGATTGCCTGCGAGCAGCTGCGCGTCATCGGCACGCTGAAAGAACTGACGCGCGATGATGTTTACGACGCAGTGATCAACCTCGCCGGCGAAGGCATTGCTGACAAACCGTGGACAACGCAGCGCAAGCGCGAGCTGCACGACAGCCGCATCACGCTCACCGAAGAGCTGGTGGAGTGGATACGGCGAGCAAAAAAGAAACCGCTCGTGCTGATCTCCGGTTCGGCCGTGGGCTGGTACGGCAGTCAGGGCAACAAGGTGCTGGAAGAAGGTGCGCTGCCGCATGTGGAATATGTGCACGAGCTTTGCCGCGACTGGGAGCAAGCCGCCGCTGCGGCCGAGGCTCACGGCCTGCGCGTCTGTTTGCTGCGTACCGGCGTGGTCATCGGCTCTGGCGGTGGCATGCTGCGCAAGCTGCTGCCACTGTTCGGCCTGGGTCTCGCGGGCCAGCTCGGCAGCGGTCAGCAATACCTGTCTTGGATATCGCTGACCGATGTGGTGCAGATCATCCTGCGCCTGCTCAATGATCGCGAGCTGCACGGCGCTTTCAATGCCACCGGCCCGCGCCCGGTGACCAATGCCGAATTCACGCAAACGCTGGCCCGCCTGCTGCGCCGACCAGCATTTTTGCGTCTGCCGGCGAGCGTGTTAAAGATGGCCATGGGCGAGATGTCAACGCTGCTGCTCGATGGTCAGCGCGTGGTGCCCAGTCGGCTCTTGCAGGCGCACCATGCGTTTCAGCACAGCAGCTTGGAAGATGCTCTGCGGGCGGCCTTGCGTCAGCATCGTCATGCCGATTGATGCTGCCGTGGCCGTCAACGCATCCCGCGCGCGGGCGTCACTGTAACGACTCCCGACCTTACTGAGAGACTCTCATGCGGCGCATTTCGGCAACGCTCCTGATCATCGCCCTGTCATGCGGGGCACAGGCCGATAACAGCACCGCTGCGCCTGTGGCCACGCCAACAGCTGCGGCCACGCCGCCATCTGCGCCGCTGTCGTTGGCCCAGCTCATCGATCGCAGCTTGAGCGCCAACCCGGACACGCGCGCGGCTTGGCAACGCAGCCGCAGCCAGGTCGAGCGCGTCGGCATCGCGAAATCGGCCTACTACCCCACGCTCGACGCCAGTGCCAGCCTCAGCGAACGCCTGGGTGATGCCGCCGTGCCCGGTGCCGAACGCCAGACCCAGCTCGGCCTGAACAGCCAGTGGCTGCTTTGGGACTTCGGCGGTCGTCGCGCCAATTTAGACAGCACGCAGCAAACCCTAGCCGCACTGCAAGCCAGCCAAGACACGGCCAGCCAGCAAATCGCCATCAGCGCCGTACAAAACTGGTTCGCCCAGCTTAGTGCCCGCGCCAGCCTAGAGGCCGCACAAGCCTCGCTGCTTGCCGCCGAGGAAACCGCCAAAGCCGCACGCCAGCGCCAGCTCATCGGCGTGGCGACCCGTGAAGATGAATTGCAGGCGGAAACCGCGCTGGCGCAGGCCCGACTCACGCTCATTCAACGACAAGGCGAGCTGGCCGCCAGCGCCGGACGCCTCGCCGTGATAGCCGGTTATGCCGCCGACACGCCCTTGGCGCTGGACTATCAAGACAATGGGCTGGACAGCTTGCGCCAGGAGGCCAGCGCCCAGCCGCCCGAGCTGAAGCAGCTGCTGACGCTGGCTCAGGAGCGCCGGCCGGAACTGATCGCGCAACAGCTGCGCGTGCAGGCCAACAGCTCGGAGCTGGATCGCATTGCGGCGCAAGCTCGGCCCCGGCTGTCGCTGTCGGCCAGCAGCAATAACAGTCGCGATGACCTCAGTCAGAGTCAGGGCGGGCAGGTCGCGCTGACGGCCACGCTGCCGCTGTTCACCGGCTTTCAGCAGCGGCATCAGGAAGCGCTGGCGCAGTCACAGATCGCCGAACAGGGCATTGAGCTGGCGCGTATTCAGCAGCAAGTCAGCCTGGATGTGTGGCTGGCCTGGCAGCAGTTCAGCACGGCACAGGCGCGCATTACCGCCACCGACAGCCTGCTCGCCGCCGCCAGCGAATCCAGCCGCGCCGCCCTCGCCCGCTATCAGGCCGGGCTCGGTAACTTGCTCAATGTGCTGACCGCACAAAGCAATCTGGCCGATGCCCGCCAGCAGCACGCCCGCTCGCGCTTCGACTTCGCCGCCGCCCGCCTTCAACTCGCGCAGGCCAGCGGTCTGCTGGTGCGCGATACCGCCATGGAGTTTCGTCAATGACCTTTCTCACCCCCGCCCGCCGTCGCTGGGCCTTGATCGTCGGTGCTGTGGCAGTCGTTGCCGGCATCGGCCTGAAGGCCTGCGGCGGTAGCGACAGCGGCATCCAATATCGCAGCGAGAAAGCCGACCGGGGCGACATCGCGCAGAGTGTCGCGGCCAATGGCCAGCTCAGCCCGGTCACGCTGGTGTCGGTGGGCACGCAGGTGTCGGGCATCGTGCGATCGTATAGCGCCGACTTCAACGATCGCGTCGAGGCTGGGCAGGTGCTGATGCGCCTGGACGATGCCATCCTGCAAGCGCAGCTGACGCAGTCGCGGGCCAACCAGAACAGCGCCGAAGCCTCGCTGGCACTGGCGCGCAGCAACTGGGCGCGTATTCAGCCACTGGCCAAGGACGGCTTTGCGTCATCGCAGGAAGTCGATCAGAGCCGGCAGGCGCTGCGCGAGGCCGAAGCGCGCGTAACCCAGACGCGCGCGCAAGTGCAGCGCGATCAGGTCAATCTCGGCTACTCGGTGATTCGCTCGCCGGTGTCGGGCGTGGTCGTGCTGCGTGCAGTAGATGTGGGCCAGACCGTGGCCGCCAGCTTCCAGACACCCGAGCTGTACAAGATCGCCAAGGATCTGCGCGAGATGGTCATCGATGCCTATTTCACCGAGTCCGACATCGGCGACATTCGTGTCGGCCAGGCCGCCAAATTCCGCGTCGATGCCTTCCCGAATCGCAACTTTGACGGCGTGGTGAAGCAGGTTCGCCTGAACCCGAAAACCGAACAGAATGTGGTGACCTATGCCGTGGTCGTCGCCGTCAACAATGCCGATGAATCCTTGCTGCCGGGCATGACCGCCTATGTCAGCATCAATACGCAAGAAAAGCAGAATGTGCTGCGCGTGCCCACGGCGGCGCTACGCTTCCGTCCGCCAGAGAACGCCACGCTGGCAGATGCGGCCAATTCCGAAAAATCCGCCGATGCAGCCTCGACCACCACGCGCAGCAAGAGTCGCGGCGCACGCCAGCTCGGCAAGGTCTGGATCAACAGCAAAGACGGCCTGCGCGCCGTGCCAGTCAAACTCGGCATTACCGACCGGCGCTTTACCGAGATTGTCGGCGGCGCGCTGAAGGCCGGCGACGAAGTGGTCATCGAGCAGGCACTGAGCGAAGAAGAGATCGCCAAGAAGGGTATGAAGTTCCGGATGGGCGACTGATGAGCAGCGTCATCCGGCTGCAGGGTCTGATCAAGGACTACCCCAGCGGCGTCGGGCCGGTGCGCATTCTGCACGGCATTGATCTGGCCATCCAAGCCGGTGAGTTCGTTGCCGTCATGGGCCCATCCGGCTCCGGCAAATCCACGCTGATGAACATCCTCGGCTGCCTGGACAGCGCCAGCGGCGGCAGCTTTGCGCTGGCCGGTCAGGCCGTTACCACGCTCGATGCCAATGCCCTCGCCGACCTGCGCAACCGCTACATCGGCTTCGTCTTTCAGGGCTTCAACCTGCTGCCGCGCAGCACCCTGCTGGACAATGTGGCGCTGCCGCTGATCTATGCCGGCGTGCCCCTGGCCGAGCGCAAGCAACGCGCCGCCGACATGCTCGCCAAGGTCGGCCTCGGCCAGCGCCTCGATGCCCTGCCAGGTCAGATTTCTGGCGGCCAGCAGCAGCGTGTCGCCATCGCCCGCGCCTTGGTCAACCGGCCCGCGCTGATTCTGGCCGACGAACCCACCGGCAACCTAGACACGCACACCAGCGACGAAATCATGCAGCTGTTCCGCCGCCTGAATCAGGAAGAAGGCATCACCATTGTGCTGGTCACCCACGAGCCCGACATCGCCGCACATGCGCCACGGCTGGTGCGTCTCGTTGACGGCCACAAAGCCTGGGATGGCGACACGCAGGCCGGGCTGACGGCGGCCGCACACCTGCCCGCTGCGCTGGCCGGCGCTGACCCGCGCGAGGGCATCACATCATGATCTTGGTCATGCTCCGCGAAGCCCTGCTCGCGCTGAAAGCCAACCGTCTGCGCAGCTTCCTGACCATGCTCGGCATGATCATCGGCGTCGGCTCGGTCATCGCCATGCTCGCCATTGGTCAGGGCGTGCAAGCGCGCATCGAGCAGTCCATTAAGAGCATGGGCTCAAACCTGTTCATCATCCTGCCCGGCGCCACCAGCGCCAACGGCGTGCGCACAGGCTTCGGCAGCGCACCCAACCTCACCGTGGAAGATGCCACCGCGCTGAAAAACACCCGCCATGTGATTGCCGTGGCCCCGGTGGTTCAGTCCAACGCGCAGGTGATCTACGGCACACAGAACTGGAACACCACCATCATCGGCAGCAACGCCGACTACTTCGGTCTGCGCGACTGGGTGGTGACTTCGGGCTATGCCTTTGATGCGCCGGAGCTGCAGTCCGCCGCGCAGGTCGCGCTCATCGGCCAGCAGGTCGCCAGCAACCTCTTCGGTGACAACGACCCAATTGGCGAAACACTGCGCATCCGCAATGTGCCATTCCAGGTGATTGGCGTGCTCGGCAGCAAAGGCCAGAGCCTCGATGGCCGAGATCAGGACGACACCGTCGTCATCCCCATCACCACCGCGCAGCGCAAGCTCTCCGGCAGTCGCTTCCGCACCTCCGTTCGCCTGATCATGGTGCAGGCCGAGAGCGAAGCCGTGATGCCGCAAGCCGAGCAGGACTTGCGCGATCAGCTGCGCCAGCGGCATCGCCTGAGTGCCGATGCAGAGGATGACTTCACGCTGCAAAACCTCACCGCCATCGCCAAGACCGCCGCCGAAACCACTGCCATCCTGTCGCTGCTGTTAGGAGCCATTGCCGGCATTTCACTGCTGGTCGGCGGCATCGGCATCATGAATATCATGCTGGTGTCGGTCACCGAGCGCACCCGTGAGATCGGCATCCGCATGGCCATCGGCGCGCGGCCGAATGCCATCCGCATGCAGTTTCTGCTGGAGGCGATTTTGATCTCGCTGGTGGGCTGCCTCATCGGCCTCGGCGTCGGCATTGCTGGTGCTTACGCCGCCGCCATGGCCTTTGATCTGCTGGTGATTGTCACGCTCAGCTCGATGCTGCTGGCGTTCGGCGTGGCCGCTGCGATTGGCGTGTTCTTCGGGTTCTACCCGGCCAATCGCGCGGCCAAGCTGAAGCCGATTGATGCGCTGCGGTATCAGTGATGCGGCGTTGGCATGACGGGCATTAGCGCAGTGAATCGCGCGCCAGCCCAAGCCACTCATGCAGCGCGCGACGGCTGCTACTCAGCGAATCGCTCTGCGGCGTCCAGCGCTCGATGACGCTGTAATTGCCCGTGCCCGGCGTGAACTCCGTGGGCGCCGCCAGCACGGTAAAACCGGCACGCTCGAAATCCTTCACCGCACGCGGCAAATGGCTGGCATGACTGACCAGCACAATCTGGCGGATGCCCAGCGGCTGCAGGATAGCCGCGCTGAACTCAGCATTCTCGGCAGTGGTTCTCGATGCCGGCTCCAGCCATCGCACCGGCACGCCAAAGTCCTCGCGAAGGCTCTCGGCCATCAGCTCGGCCTCCGGGCGCTGCCCGCTCAGCGGCATCCCGCCCGTGACCAGAATCGGCAACCCGGATGCGCGCTGAATGCGAGCCGCATAACGCAGCCGCGTCAGCACATTCGGGCTGGACACATCCAGCCCGGCGAACTCCGGTGCCCGTGGCGTGCGCCCGCCGCCCAGCGCCACAATCGCGCCATAGCCCGCCGTGTGCAGCTGCGTCAGATCATTCAGCAACGGCACGCGCGCCTCCAGCGGGCGGGACAGCCAGCCGCTGCCGACCGGCGTGGCCAGCACATACAGCGATGAAATGGCCAGTACGGCAACGGCAGTGGCGCTATAGCGACGACCGCGCCAGGCCAAAAAAAGCGCCAGCAGGCCAAGCAGACATTGCAGGCCGGGCGGCAGCAGGAAGAGATGGATGAGTTGGGTCAGTACCACAGAGTTTCTCCAGCCACGCACGGGTCGTTAGGGCGACGATGTTAGGGTATTCTATGGCGCATTATGGCGAACGCCGATTCCGCTGGCCCGCCGTCGCTTTCGTGAGTCATCCCAATGCAAGAACAGTATCTCCCCAGCACCGTCGAAGCCGCCGCCCAGACCGAGTGGAACCGCGCCGACGCTTTCCGCGCCGATGACCACAGCAGCAAGCCGCGCTACTACTGCCTGTCCATGTTCCCCTACCCCAGCGGCAAGCTGCACATGGGCCATGTGCGCAACTACACCATCGGCGATGTGCTGGCGCGCTACAAGCACCTGAACGGCTTCAATGTGCTGCAGCCCATGGGCTGGGATGCCTTCGGCCTGCCCGCTGAAAACGCCGCGATGAAGAATCAGGTCGCACCCGCCGCGTGGACTTACGCCAACATCGACTACATGAAGACCCAGCTGAAGTCGCTGGGGCTGGCCATTGACTGGTCGCGCGAGGTCACCACCTGCAAGCCGGACTACTACCGCTGGGAGCAATGGCTGTTCACCCGCCTGTTCCGCAAGGGCGTGATCTACAAGAAGTCCGGCAATGTGAACTGGGATCCGGTGGATCAGACCGTGCTCGCCAACGAGCAGGTCATCGACGGCCGCGGCTGGCGCTCGGGCGCACTGGTGGAGAAGCGCGAGATCCCGATGTACTACTTCGGCATCACGCAATATGCCGAGCAGCTGCTGGGTGATCTGGATCAGCTCGACGGCTGGCCGGAGCAGGTCAAGACCATGCAGCGCAACTGGATCGGCAAGAGCTTCGGCGCCGACATCCAGTTTGATTACGATGTGGATAGCGTCGGCATCAGCGGCCAGCTCAAGGTCTACACCACGCGTCCGGATACGCTGATGGGCGCGACCTATGTTGCCGTCGCCGGCGAGCATCCGCTGGCTGTACGGGCGGCTGCCGGCAATGCCGAACTGACCGCCTTCATCGCCGAATGCAAGGCCGGCTCGGTCGCCGAGGCGGACATGGCGACGATGGAAAAGAAGGGCATGGCCACCGGCCAGTTCGTCATCCATCCGCTCAATGGCCGCAAGTTGCCGGTGTTCGTGGCCAACTATGTGCTCTGGGGCTACGGCGAAGGCGCGGTGATGGCCGTGCCGGCGCATGACGAGCGCGACTTTGCGTTTGCCAACAAGTACGCGCTGCCGGTCGAGCAGGTCTACAAGCCCGCCACTGGCGACAACAATTTCAGCAGCACGGACTGGCAGGACTGGTACGGCGACAAGGCCGGCCTCATCACCGTCAACAGCGGCAAATACGACGGGCTCGATTTCGCAGCCGCCTTCGATGCCATCGTCGCCGACCTTGAAGCCTGCGACCACGGTGCCCGCAAGACCCAGTTCCGTCTGCGCGACTGGGGCATCTCGCGCCAACGCTACTGGGGCTGCCCTATCCCCATCATCCACTGCGCGTCCTGCGGTGATGTGCCGGTGCCGGATGACCAGCTCCCGGTGGTGCTGCCCGAGCATGTCGTACCCGATGGTGCCGGTTCGCCGCTGGCGCGCATGCCAGAGTTCTACGAGACCACCTGCCCGACCTGTGGCGGCGCGGCCAAGCGCGAAACCGACACCATGGATACCTTCGTGGAGTCGTCCTGGTACTACGCCCGCTACGCGTCGCCGCAGTGCGACACCGGCATGGTCGATGCCAAAGCCGCGCAGCACTGGCTGCCGGTCGATCAGTACATCGGCGGCATCGAGCACGCCATCCTCCACCTGCTGTATGCGCGCTTCTTCCACAAGCTCATGCGTGATGAAGGTCTGGTGCAGGGCAACGAGCCCTTCAAGAACCTGCTGACGCAGGGCATGGTCGTGGCCGACACCTTCTATCGCGAGCAAGACAACGGCGGCAAGGACTGGATCAACCCGGCCGATGTGACCCTGACGCGCGACGACAAGGGCCGCATCACCGGCGCCCTGCTCGCCGCCGACGGCCAGCCGGTCATCCACGGCGGCATGGAGAAGATGTCGAAGTCGAAGAACAACGGCGTCGATCCGCAGTCGCTGATCGACCAGTTCGGCGCCGACACCTCGCGCCTGTTCATGATGTTCGCGGCCCCGCCGGAGCAGTCACTGGAGTGGTCGGATGCCGGCGTCGAGGGCGCGAATCGCTTTCTGCGTCGCCTGTGGAAGCTGGTGCACGGTCATCTCGCCAAGGGCACGGTGCCGGCGCTGGACACGGCCGCGCTCAATGCCGACGAGAAGACGCTGCGCCGCAAGCTGCACGAGACCATCGCCAAAGTTGGCGATGACTACGGCCGCCGCCTGACCTTCAACACGGCGATTGCGGCGGTGATGGAGCTGCTCAATGCCGTGCAGAAGCTCGATGCCCAACAAAATCAGGCCCTGGCCGTGGAACGCGAAGCCCTGCACAGCGCCGTGCTGCTGCTCGCGCCCATCGTGCCGCACATCAGCCATGCGCTGCTACAAGCCTTCGGCAACGCTGACGGCCTGCTCAAGGCACGCTGGCCCGAGGTCGATGCCAGCGCCCTGACGCGTGACAGCCTGACGCTGATGATCCAGGTCAACGGCAAGCTGCGCGGCCAGATCGAGGTGCCGGTGGATGCCGACAACGCCAGTATCGAGGCCGCCGCACTGGCCAACGCCGATGCCCAGCGCACCATCGCCGGCGCGCCGGTGAAAAAAGTGATTGTGGTTAAACAGAAACTGGTCAATATCGTCGTCTGATATCACCGATGAATGAGGAGCGCTGTATGCGTCTGGTCTGGCTGAGTTTGCTAAGCATCGCCCTGAGCGCTTGCGGTTTTCATCTGCGCGGGCAGTTCACGCTGCCGCCGCTGCTGCAGCCGGTTGCCGTGGTCAGCACCGTGCCGACGCTGGAAGATCGCGTCAGCGCCGGCATCCAGCGCATGGGCGTGACCGTGGCAGCAGATGCCCCGATGCAAGTTCACATCACTCGCGAACTCTTCACTCGCCAGACCAGCACGGTGGACCGCTTGGCCAAGGCCGCCGAATACACGCTGCTGTATGAGCTGAACTTCCAGCTCAAGTACGCCAGCGGTGTGCCGGCGCAGCCGGAACGCTCGATTCGTCTGCGCCGCACCTATCAGTTCGACAACACCCGCATCGTGGGTAAGTTCGACGAAGAGGAAACGCTGAAGGAAGACATGCGCCAACAGGCCGTGGCACAGCTGCTGACTCAGCTGGCGCGCACACAGGTCAGCGAGTTGTCGCCAGATGCCGTAACGCCAGCGCCTTCAGCACCAGCCGCCCCCGCACAGGCCCAGCCAGCCACACCATGAAGCTGCGCCCGGAGCATCTGCAGCGACACCTGCGCGAGGGCCTGCAAAGCGTCTATGTGCTATCCGGCGATGAGCCTTTGCTGCTGCAGGAAAGCACTGATCTGATCCGTCAGGCCGCCACGCAAAATGGCTACAGCGAACGCCAGATTCACAGCATCGAGCGCGGTTTCTCCTGGGATGCTCTGATCGCCGACAGCCAAGCACTGTCGTTGTTTGCCGAGCGCAAGCTGGTGGAGCTGCGCTTCAGCGGCAAGCCCGATGCCGCCGCCGCCGAAGTGCTGATCGCCTTCGCCGAGCGCCCGCCAGAAGACACACTGCTGCTGATCACTCTGCCCAAGCTCGACGCCGCCGCGCAAAAATCGAAATGGTTCACCGCGCTAGACAGCCACGGCGTGCAGATCACGCTCTATCCGGTGGATGCCACCGCGTTGCCCGGCTGGCTGAGTGCCCGCGCACAGGCGCTCGGCCTGCGCATTCCAGCTGAAGCCCTGCAACTGCTTGCCGACCGCACCGAAGGCAACCTGCTCGCCGCCGCGCAAGCGCTGGAAAAACTGCGTCTACTCAGCGATGGCATCGACATCAGCTTCGAGACCGTCGCCAGCTTGGTCAGCGACAGCACGCGCTACTCGGTGTTCGACCTGGCCGATGCCGTGCTGCTGGGCGATGCCAGTCGCGCAGCCCGCCTGTTGCTCGGGCTGGAAAGCGAAGGTCAGGCCGAGTCCGTGGTGCTGTGGGCGCTGCAAAAAGACCTGCGCGCGCTCACACTGGCGGCTGAGCAGATGAGCCAGAGCGGCCAGCAGGGTTTGTCGTCGCAAGCGCTGAATCAGCTCGGCTTCTGGGCCAAGCGTCAGGGCCCGGCGCAGCAGGCGCTGCGGCGTCTGTCGCTGATTCGTCTGCAACGGCTGACCAGCGGCGTGATTGAGGTAGACAAGGCCATCAAGGGCCAGTCGCCAGAGCGCGCCTGGGATGCCCTGCTGCGCCTGACCATGGCCATGGCCGGCCGCCCGCTTTTTGCCTGATTACCCAAGAGAGACTCTCATGCGCTTCAGCCACATCTTGCAACCGCTTCAGCAGAACGAACAGCTCGCCCACGAAGCAGGCGCTTGCCGCCAGGCCGTGGTCATCCCCGCCGGCTGGGGCCAGGGTCGCGCTGCATACGGCGGGCTGGTCGCGGCCCTGCTACAAACGCATCTGCAGCAGCGACAAGGCGAAGGCCGGCCTTTGCGTGCCGCTCACATCGCCTTCATCGGCCCGGCCACCGTGGGCGATGCCATCCTGGAAAGCCGCTTGCTGCGCGCCGGCAAATCCGCCCTGCAAGCCGAAGTCCGCCTGCTACAAGGCGATGCCGTGATTGCCATGCTGCAAGCCAGCTTTGGTGCCGACCGCGCATCGCAGCTCATTGAGCCGGCGCCGCTGCGTCCTGCCATGAAAGCCCCGGAAGATTGCCAGGCACTGCCCTATATTGCCGGCCTCACGCCCGAATTCACCCAGCACTTCGACCTGCGCTGGAGCGAAGGCGGTCTGCCCTTCAGCGGTCATGCCAGCCCGCACATGAAAGGCTGGATTCGTCTGCGTGATGCGGATGATGCAGGCACGATAGACCCCGCGCTGGTGCTGGCGCTGGTCGATGCCTGGCCCCCGGCCGTGGTAGCGCGCTGCAACGGCCCAGCGAACCTGAGCACCATGACCTGGGCAGTGGGGTATCGCCCGGTGAACGAAGCCGTCCGCGCCGATGGCTGGTGGGCGTATCAGGCCGACACCCTGAGCAGCGGCGATGGCTACGCCCACATCCGCTCAACACTGTGGACGCCTGGGGGCGAGGCAATTGCGATGAGCCAGCAGACCGTGGCTGTTTTCTACTGAAGCGGATTAGTGCGTGTAGCCGGCCAGCAGACGGTTGAGATAGGTCACAAATTCGGGATCTTCACCACGCAGCAGCTCTGGCAGCGCCTCGCGGAAGTCAGGCCGCAAGCACCATTCCTGCAGATAGTCTTCCCACGATGACCAGCGCCGCTGCTGCTTGGCGGCCATGTCGTCCTCGTAGAGCAGCAAGTAGGCGCGTTCAAACAGCGACACCAGCATAGTGAAGATGATGCGCTTGCGCTCCCGCTGCTCCTCGCTCAGGCCACTGGCCTGCTGCAGCGAAAATAGCTTGAGGTCGGGATTCTCCAGAACGATCTTGAGAAAGTCCTGATAGTTGTCGGAGAGCAGCTGGAAGACCTCTTCCTCTTCGTTCTCGCGCTCCTTGCGCTGCTCGTACAGAAACACCGCAATCGCTAACGGCAGACCGATCACGGTCACCACATAGCTGAGCAGCTCCCACACCTCCAGCGCCGTCATCAGAGCATTTCCGTGGCTACAAAGCGGGCCAGCACCTGGTCGCCCTGCAGCAATTCCAGCTGGTGCCCGACCTGCCGATACTGCCGGGCATTGCGCAGCGCATCCATGAATGCCTGCTCTTGCTGCGCCATGGTCTCGCGGCAGTTGGCGCGGGTACTGCTGACACGGGCTAGGCTGAGCTTGTCGGCAGAGATTTGCCAGCCGCCCTGCACACGATTGCAACCCGTACTGCCGGTAAGCCGCCCGCCCTTGCGCAAACGGATATGCGCCGCCTGTCCGAGCACGGCCTCTTGTGCCGGCACCGCATTGATACTGCTGAGCTGCCAAACCGTTTCAATCAAGGGCTGAACGGGTGCTATGGGGCCTTGAGCGCAGTTTTCGTCTGGCCAGAAGCGGTCGAATTTCTCGATAAGCAGACGGCGACCCGCAGACTCCGATTTACCCGAGGCATCGCTCCAGCGTGCGGTCAGTGCCGCCAGCACCGGCCCTCGGGCACGCCGCTCGGGGGCAATTTTGCTCACCACTTGCCGCATTTCGGCAGCGGCCGGGCTGTCAGCCACACTGACCACCTGCGCCGTCAGGCACTCGGTCAATACCGCACCGCTGCCATCGGCGGCATAGAGCGCGAGCAGGCGCATGGGGTCAGTAATCAGATCTGGCTTGGGCAGCCGCTTCAGTTGGTAGTCGCGAATAGACACGATGTCGCGACCGGCAGCATCGAGCAAAGCCAGGTCGCCGCCGGGCAACAACCGGACCTGCCGCGTACTGGCGCCTTTCAGAATCACACGCTGGCTATCGCCCATCGGTGCCGACCAGCGGCCAGTATCGTGAAAGCGCTCTTCGCTGGCGCCCTTGGCTGCCACATAGGTTTCACGCAGGCGAAATAGACCATCGGGAAACAGGGTCACGGTCAGCCAACGCTCGCTGCAGCCGGGGCACGACACCTCACCTTGCCAGGTCTGCGGCTGCTGGGCGCGCAAACCGGTCGTGCCCTTGCCCGAATGCCACGCGCAAGCAGTGAGCAACATCAGCATGCACAATACCGCCGCCCGGAAACTGAGGCGGTGAGGCACAAGCATTGACGACGACGGCACGCGGAAATTCATGGCTGGGCAGGCGCTACGGCGCGCTCTTTGTTGGTCTTTGGTGAAAGCTGTCATGCACTGCTTACACTGTAAAGTAATCTTGTGTAAATGCGCGCGCCAATATCGGCAGGCTGGCTATAATCTGCTCTACTTCATTTTCGGAACTCACGGCATGGATATCGTTGCCTACATGCGCAGCCTCGGCGCTGCTGCCCGCCAGGCCTCGCGCGTTATCGCCCGGGCCAACACCGCTGCTAAGAATGCCGCACTGCAGGCTATTCACGACGAGCTGCTGCGCGATCGCGCCAGTGTGCTCGCGGCGAATGACCGCGATGTGACAGCAGGCAAAGCCAATGGTCTCGATGCCGCCCTGCTCGACCGCCTCGCCCTCGACGATGCTCGCTTCGACGGCATGCTCGAAGGCCTGCGCCAGGTCATCGCCCTGGCTGACCCCATCGGCGAGATGACCGACTTCACTTATCGCCCCTCCGGCATCCAGCTCGGCAAGATGCGCGTGCCGCTGGGCGTCATCGGCATCATCTACGAATCACGGCCGAATGTGACGCTGGAAGCCGCATCGCTGTGCCTGAAGTCTGGCAACGCCACCATCCTGCGCGGCGGCAGCGAAGCGCTGCAAAGCAATAACGCTATCGCCGCCTGCATTCAGCGCGGGCTGGAGGCCGTGGGCCTGCCGCGCGCCATCGTGCAGGTCGTTGAAACCGCCGATCGCGCCGCCGTCGGCCAGCTCATCACGCTGCCGGAATTTGTCGATGTCATCGTGCCGCGCGGTGGCAAGAGCCTGATCGAGCGCGTGTCGCGCGAAGCCCGCGTACCGGTGATCAAGCACCTCGACGGCAACTGCCATGTCTTCCTCGATCGCGATGCCGACCCGGTCAAGGCCGAGCACATCGCCATCAACGCCAAGACGCACCGTTACGGCGTGTGCAATGCCATGGAAACGCTGCTGGTGGATGCCCCCGTGGCGGCAGCGCTGCTGCCCGGCCTCGCGGCGGCTTATCGTGCCAAAGGCGTGGAGCTGCGCGGCTGCGCGCAAACGCTGGCGATTATTGGCGATGGCATCGCGGCCAGCGAAGACGACTGGTACACCGAATACCTGGCGCCGGTGCTGGCTATCAAGATCGTGGACGGTGTTGATGCCGCCATCGCGCACATCAACCAGTACGGCTCGCACCACACCGATGCCATCGTCACCGAAAACTATACGCGGGCGCGCCAGTTCCTCGCCGAAGTGGACTCCAGCTCGGTCATGGTCAACGCCTCCACGCGCTTTGCAGATGGTTTCGAGTACGGCCTGGGTGCCGAAATCGGCATCTCCACCGACAAGATCCACGCCCGTGGCCCAGTCGGTCTGGAAGGCCTGACCTCGCAGAAGTGGATTGTCTTTGGCGATGGCCAGATTCGTGGCTAATCTGATGGCGGCACGGCCGGCATGATCCTGCTCTACGGCGGCTCCTTCGACCCGGTGCATCGCGGCCATGTCGATACCGCTCGAGCGGCGGCCGCTGCCGTGCAAGCCAGCAAAGTGGTGTGGATCCCCGCCGCGCTGTCGCCGCTGAAAGCCGGCAGCGTGGCCTCGGCCGACCAGCGTCGCGAGATGTTGCAACGAATGCTGCAAGAGGCCGGTGAACCCCACTGGCAACTCGATGACAGCGAGCTGACCGCGCCGCCACCGTCATACACCATCAATACCTTGCAGCGCTGGCGCGCCCAAGTCGGGCCGTCAGCGCCGCTGGCCTTCCTCATGGGACGCGACAGCCTGCTGCAGCTGCCACGCTGGCAAGACTGGCAAAAACTCACCGATTACGCGCATCTGCTGATTGCCCGTCGCCCCGGTTGCAGCGAGGAGCTGACCGAACCGCTGAAATCCTGGTTGGAAAATCGACAACTTGGCGGCCCCGAGCTGCTACAATCGCGCCCCTTCGGCAGCGTCGTGCTGCTGGAGACTCCGCTGCGACCCATTTCCAGCTCCGACCTGCGCGCATCCCTGGCTGACCAACGGCAGACCGAAGACTGGCTGATGCCCGGCGTGCGGGACTATATTGATCAACACGGCCTGTACCGTGAACCGGAGAACCCGGCATCCTCATGAATGCTCTCGACAAAGATACGCAACACCTCTACGAAGCCGCGTTCAACGCGCTGGCTGACCTCAAGGCACAGAATGTGGTGACACTCGATGTGCGCCCGCTGACCAGCATGACCGACATCATGATCATCGCCAGTGGTACTTCCACGCGCCATGTGAAAGCACTGGCCGACGAAGTGCAGGTGAAGGCCAAGGCCGCCGGTTTCATGCCCGTGGGCATGGAAGGCGAAAAGGAAGGTGAATGGGTGCTGATCGACCTCGCCGGCGTGATTGTGCATGTGATGCTGCCTGCCACGCGCGCGCTGTATGACCTGGAGCGCCTGTGGGGCTCTCAGGGCGCCAGATCGGCATCGAACTTCAGCGCTGAGCAGTTCACTTCTGAGCAATGAAGATTCGCCTGCTGGCCGTCGGCACGAAAATGCCGGACTGGATCAACACCGGCTTCGACGACTACGCCAAGCGGCTCACCGATGATGTGCGCCTGGAAGTGGTGGAAATTCCGGCCGGGAAGCGCGGCAAGAATGCCGACATCGCCCGCCTCACCGAGAAGGAAGGCGAGGCCCAGCTGGCGGCCATCGGCAGCAATGACCGGGTGATCGCGCTGGAAGTCGGCGGCAAGGCATTAAGCACCGAAGAATTGTCGCAAATGCTCGGCCATTGGCTGCAGGAAGGTCGTAATATCAGCTTGCTGATTGGCGGCCCGGAAGGGTTGTCGCCAGCCGCCAGTGCCCGTGCCGATCAGCAATGGTCACTGTCGCGCCTGACCCTGCCGCACCCGCTGGTGCGCGTGTTGCTGGCTGAGCAGTTGTACCGGGCGTGGACGCTGTTGAAAGGGCATCCTTATCACCGCTGACCACGCCTACCCTCGTTGACGATTTGCACTGGCCGTTGGGCCATATGGCGCCATGACCACACCCGAAAAGCCCGAACGCATCACCCTGAAAGATCAGCAGCAGGAATCCTCGCTGTATCGCAGTCGTGCCGCGCTCGCCGGCATTATTGTGCTGTGCTGCTTCGGGCTGCTGCTGCTGCGTTACGGCTGGCTACAGATGGTGCAGCACGAAACCTATGTGACGCTGGCCGAAAACAACCGAATTCATCTGGAAGCGATCTCGCCGCCACGCGGTTTCATCTACGACCGCAACGGCGTGCTGCTGGCCGATAATCGCCCGGTTTTCGCGCTGGTGATTAACCGCCAGCTGGCCGGCGACCTGGACCAGCTCATCGCTCGCCTGAAGCCCGTACTGCAGCTCAGCGATGAAGAGGTCGTGCGTTTCAAGAAACGGCTGCGGGTATCGCGCCGCTTTGACTCAGTGCCGATTCGCTCGCGCCTGAGCGAAGAGGATCTGGCGCGCTTCTCCGAGGCTCGCTATGACTTCCCCGGCGTCAATACCGAAATCGAAGTTTCGCGCTACTACCCGTATGGCGAACTCTTTGCTCATGTCATCGGCTATGTGTCGCGCATTTCCGAAGAAGAAGAAAAGACGCTGGACCCAGCGGTCTATGACGGCACCAACCTGATCGGCAAAATCGGTATCGAGAAGCATTACGAGTCGGCCCTGCATGGCCGCGTGGGCTATCAGCATGTGGAAACCAATGCCTACGGCAAGCAGATCCGCGTACTGAAGAAGACGCCGCCGGTGCGCGGCACCGACCTCACGCTGTCGCTGGATGTGAAGCTGCAGCAGATCGCTCATGAGCAGCTGGCTGGCCGGCGCGGTGCCGTCGTCGCCATCGACCCGCGCAACGGTGGCGTGCTGGCGTTTGTCAGCAATCCCGGCTTCGACCCCAACCTCTTTGTGGGCGGCATTCCCGGCGCGCTTTATCGCGGCCTGCGCGATCACGAAGACCGCCCGCTGTACAACCGCGCGCTGCAAGGCATCTACCCGCCCGGCTCCACCATCAAACCGCATGAGGGCTTGGGCGGCCTGCATTACGGGCTGGTGAACTGGAGCTATCGCATCGCGGACCCCGGCTTTTTCAGCCTGCCCGGCGATTCGCATCGCTTCCGCGACTGGAAAAAGGGTGGCCACGGCATCGTCGACCTTTATCGGGCCGTGGAGATCTCCTGCGACATCTACTTCTACCAGCTCTCGGACCGCATGGGCGTGGATCGCTTCCACGACTGGATGATGCAATTCGGCTTCGGTAGCAAAACCGGTATTGATCTCGTCAACGAAAAGACCGGCACCCTGCCGTCTGTGGCCTGGAAGCGCAAACGGCTAAGAGCCCCTTGGTATCGCGGCGAAATGATGTCGGTCGGGATTGGCCAGGGCTACTTCACCGCCACACCGCTGCAGATCGCCCTGAGTACGGCGATCATCGCCAATAAGGGGCACATACTGCGCCCGCAAATGGTCAAATCCAGCGCTGGCCCCAACCCGGTCATCATCAAGCCGCAGCCGACCGATCGCGTGGTCTACAATGGTCCGCCCGAAGACTGGGACAACATGCATGAAGCCATGCGCCGCGTGGTACACGGCAGCGGCACGGCCAGCCATTTGAGCTACAAGACCAAAGGCTATGAAATGGCCGGAAAAACGGGCACGGCGCAGGTCAAGGGTATCAAGCAGAACGAAAAGTATGACGAGTCGAAGATGGATGCCCGCCACCTTGACCATGCTTGGTTCATGGGTTTCGCGCCCGTGATCAACCCCACGATTGCGGTGGCGGTACTGGTCGAAAACGGCAAGCATGGCAGCACCACGGCAGGACCGATTGCCAAGGCATTGTTTGATTACGAGGTCATGGGCATCGAGGCGCCGCCCCCCGTCTCCGCCGATAGCGAGGTCGTTGACGAATAATGAGCGAACAGCAAAACCGCTTCCTGCGCTCGGCGCCAGTGACCGGCGCCGAGTTCTCCAAAGGCACAGATACCTGGTCGGCGCTGTATATTGATCCGGTATTAGGGTCGCTGCTGGCGCTGGCCGGCCTGGTCGGTCTGATTGCGCTATACAGCGCCAGCGGTGCCGACATGAGCATGACCCTGAAGCAAGGCTCCAGCATGCTGATTGGCACCGTGGTCATGCTGGTGCTGGCGCGTATTCCACCCACCACCTATGCCTATGTCTCGCCTTGGTTCTACGGCGCCTGTCTGCTGCTGCTGGGCGCGGTCGCGGTCGTTGGCGATGTCCGTTTGGGCGCGCAGCGCTGGCTCACCATCCCCGGTGTGACCAGTGTTCAGCCTTCGGAGTTTCTCAAGCTCGCCATGCCCATGATGGCCGCCTGGTATTTGTCATCCCGGCCACAGCCACTAAGCATACGAGAGGTGGCTACTTCATTGGCTCTGATCATGGTGCCTGTATTTCTGATCGCCGAGCAGCCGGATCTGGGCACTTCCATTCTGGTATTTTCCAGCGGTTTCTTCGTGATCTTCCTGGGCGGGCTGCCGTGGCGCTTCATGGCCGGCATGGCTGCAAGCTTTGCAGTACTGGCCCCCATTGGCTGGCACTTCCTGCATGACTATCAGCGTCGTCGCATCCATACCCTGTTCGACCCCGAGTCCGATCCGCTGGGCAATGGCTGGAACATCATTCAATCGAAAACAGCGATCGGTTCGGGCGGTATTTTCGGCAAGGGCTGGCTCGATGGCAGTCAGTCGCACCTGCATTTTCTGCCGGAAGGTCATACTGACTTCATCATTGCCGCTTACAGCGAAGAGTTCGGCTTTGTTGGCGTGGTGCTGCTCATGCTGATCTATACCGGCATTCTCGCGCGCTCCTTCCAGATCGCTACGCAGGCACAAACATCGTATGGTCGCCTGCTCGCGGGCGCGATCACGCTGTCGTTTTCGGTTTATGTTTTTGTCAATGTCGGCATGGTTGGCGGCATTTTACCCGTTGTGGGCGTGCCACTGCCGTTTGTCAGCTATGGCGGTACCGCCATCATTACGCTGATGTCCGGCTTTGGCGTGCTGATGTCCATTCACGCGCATCGCAAGTTGATGGGCTAAACGAGGATTCTCATGATTACTTCCTGGTGGCACGGTGCCCTGGCCGCGCTCGGCATACTCAGCAGCAATGCGCCCGCTGGCGACTTCTCGCAATACGAGGAGCTGACAGCGCTCATCGAACAGCTAGAAGCAGAGAAGATCTATGCGCCGGGCGAGCTGGCCCAGCTGTTCGAGCAGGTCAATCGTCAGCCCAGAGTGCTTGAGTCAATTGCCAGGCCGGCCGAAAAGAGCAAGGAATGGCGCGATTACCGGCCAATTTTCATGACCGAGGCTCGTGTCAGTGATGGTCTGGCTTTCTGGGACACTTATCGCGCCGAGTTCACGCGCGCCGAAAAAGCCACGGGCGTGCCCGCCAGCATGATCCTGGCCATCCTCGGCATTGAAACCAAGTACGGTGGCAACAAGGGCAGCTATCCGGTCATTGAGGCCTTGGCCACGCTGGGCTTCGACTATCCGCCGCGTGCGCCGTTTTTCCGCAAGGAGCTGAAGGAGTTCCTGATCCTGACCAAGCAGAACGGCATGGATCCGCTCGCCATTCAGGGTTCCTATGCCGGCGCCATGGGTTTTCCGCAATTCATGCCATCGAGCTGGCGTAACCTGGCGGTCGATTTTGATGGCGATAACCGCATCGACCTGATCAATAACCCGGTCGATGCCATCGGCTCCATCGCCAACTATTTCAAGGGCAACGGCTGGCGCCCCGGCGAGCCGGTCGTGGTGCGCTCACGCCTCAACGGCCAGCTCTACGACACCGCGACCAGCACCGAGCTGAAAACCGTGAGCACACTGCAAGCGCTGGCTGCTCTGGGGCTGAGTCCGCGTGATGCGCTGGCGGGCGTGACGCCCAGCACACCCGCCAGCGGCGTTCGTCTGCAAGGGATGAATGGCGGCGAATTCTGGATAGGATTCAATAACTTCTATGTGATTACGCGGTATAACAGAAGCATTCTGTATGCGATGGCCGCTGTTCAGCTTTCGCAAGCACTCGAAGCCGCACAACAAGAACGGGATAAGGCCGCTGCCCCAATGGCATCCGCAGGAGTCAGCCTCCTGCCCTGAATCCTGCAGGAGCCCTCATGCTCACGATATTGCGCTGGCTCAGCGTACCGCTGTCATTGCTCGGTGCTGCCCTTGTCGCTGAGGCCGCAGTGCCCCCCGCTGTTGACGCGCTGGTGGCAGATACACTGACCCCAGCCCAAATCAGCGAGCTCATCTCTGCCCCTTCCAGGCCTGCCCAGCCCGCAGCCGGCGGAAGTGGCCAGCTCAACTGGCAGCAATGGGGCGAGGCCGAAGCCAGTGCCCTGTCTGTGGTGCAAGCCCCGGTCCCGAACTGGGGCCTGCTACCGGATGCACTGCCGGAAGAATATGCAACGCTGCCTGCCCTGGCAGACGATAACGCAGAGGCCGTCGCCAACTGGCAGGCATTCGGCGTGAAGGGCGAGATCTATCGCGTCAAGCGCCTGTCTGTGGGCCGTCGCCAGCTTGGTGAAGCATCGTGGTATGGGCCCGGCTTTCATGGCCGAAAAACCGCCAGCGGCGAGACTTTCAATATGCACGCACTGTCGGCAGCACATCGCACGCTGCCATTACCCAGCTATGTGCGCGTGACCAACACCAGCAACGGCATGAGTGTCATCGTCAAGGTCAATGATCGCGGGCCCTTTCATGGCAACCGCATCATTGATCTGTCTTATGCGGCGGCAAATGTGCTGGGTATCAAGGGCACCGGGCATGTCGCGCTGGAACCGGTGGATGGCGAAGAGCGGGTCGGCAAAGACAGGCCGGGCATCGCACTAGGCAGTGATCCGGCCTATCAGGTGGTGCTGGGTAACTACACGGATACGCACGCCGCTCAGCTTTTGCAGGCGCGGCTGATGAAGCGGCTGCCGCCCGGCATTCCCGTCAAGCTGAACACAACGCCGGCGCCTGTCGTCACGCATCGTGTGGAGGTCGGTCCGCTGGCTTCGCCCGTGGAAGTGCAGGTGTTGATTCGCAGCATCCGCGCAACGCGCATGGGCTTCGCCGAGGAGCCCCTGCGCATCAAGCCCGGCAAGGACTACTAAGGCTTAGCAGTCGGTCTTGCGCGGCAGATAACTTGCCGGCTGCTTCGTCTGCGCGGCCTTGACCGCCAGCTTCTGATTACGGCCCAGCAGCAGACGCAGCTGATACCAGCGCTCCAGACAGAACGCCTTGTTTATTGACGCCGGCCAAGCGCGCTGGAACAGGAACTTGGTGGCAGCCACCGAGTCTGGCGAGCGCGTCGCGATCTGCTCGACCAGCGCGCGTGCAGCGGCCAGCGGGTCGGCATGAAGCTCGGTGACCAAGCCCCAGCCCTTGCCCTGCTCAGCCGTGAATACTTCAGCCGTCATCGACAGGCGCTTGGCCACATCCAGCGGCATGACTTCGCGAAAGCTGACCGTGCCCGACATGTCCGGGATCAAGCCCCACTTCGCTTCCATGATAGACATTTCACAATCCGGCGTGGCGAAGCGGAAGTCGGCACCCATGGCGATCTGTACGCCCGCGCCATAGCAACGACCGTGCAGGACGGCAATCACCGGCACCGGCAGACGCCGCCAGACCCAGGCCACTTCCTGGAAGTTGTTGGTGTTGCGCCAGAACGGCCTTACGAAATTGCTGAGCATCTTCGATGGCTTCTTCATGAAGCCGGGAATGTCGAGGCCGCTGCTGAAACTGGCCCCCTCGGCACGCAGAATGACGGCGCGGATCTTGCGATCCTTGCGCAGTTCACGACCCACGCGAATCAGCTCCGACAAGGTGTCGGTGCCGATAGCATTGTGTTTTTCCGGACGGGCAAGAACGACCTCTGCCCACGACCCCATGTGCTCGACGCGAATTGGCGACATACCCTCTACTCTCTTCCTGAAAAGTGTTGAGGGTCGAGCCTAGCAGGGTGCGACTTACGCGCCTATGACCAAAATCTCGCCATCGCGCTCAATTACGGCAAATGTCGGCAGCGTCACCGAGTCATCTTCCAGGCAGACGCCGGTGTGCAGATCAAAGTGCTGCTTGTACACCGGCGATGCCACCACGGCGCGCCCTTGCAGGCTGCCGATGAGACCACGCGAGATCACATTGGCCTGCGAAAACGGGTCGTAATTGCTGATGCCGTGCAGCGAGCCGTCCCGCAGACGGAAGATGGCAATCTGCTTGCCATTGACCAACGCCGCAACACCCACACCCGACTGTACTTTTGCGCTGGCGCAAACCACCTGTTCCATCTTCACATCCTCAACAGAGTTCATAGCGACACCGTGGCAATACGCTCGGCACTTTTCTCGGCGGGCGTGGCCGGGCGAATCTGGCCGCGTTCTTCAACAAACACGATGTTGTCATCCGGCACATCGGCGTTGATGAAGTTGGTGAAGCGCGCACGCACTTCCGGCGTTTCGATGGCCGTCTTCCATTCGCACTGGTAGGTGTCGGCAACATGCTGCATGTCGGCCTCCAACTCTGCGCCGAGACCCAGCGAGTCTTCCAGAATGACCTGCTTCAGGTAGTCGAGACCACCTTCCAGGTTTTCGCGCCAAACGCTGGTGCGCTGCAGACGGTCGGCGGTGCGCACATAGAACATCAGCACGCGGTCGATGTACTTCACCAAGGTCACTTCATCGAGGTCGCTGGCGAACAGCTCGGCGTGGCGCGGACGCATGCCACCGTTGCCGCAGACATACAGATTCCAGCCGCGTTCGGTGGCGATGATGCCGATGTCTTTGCCCTGCGCTTCCGCACATTCGCGGGTACAGCCAGACACGCCGAACTTGATCTTGTGCGGCGAGCGCAGGCCCTTGTAGCGATTCTCGAGACGCACCGCGAGGCCGACTGAGTCGCCCACGCCGTAACGGCACCAAGTCGAGCCGACGCAGGACTTCACGGTACGCAGCGACTTGCCGTAGGCGTGACCGGTCTCGAAGCCGGCAGCCACCAGCGCTTCCCAGATCTCTGGAAGCTGCTCGACGCGGGCACCGAAAAGATCAACGCGCTGACCACCGGTGATTTTGGTGTAGAGACCGTACTGCTTGGCGATGGTACCGACGGCGATCAGGCCATCCGGCGTGACTTCGCCACCGGCCATGCGCGGGACGACCGAGTAAGTGCCGTCTTTCTGCAGGTTGCCGAGGTAGTAGTCGTTGGTGTCCTGCAGACCCGCAAGCGCCGGCTTCAGGATGTGGTCATTCCAGGTCGATGCCAGGATGGACGCGGTGGTTGGCTTGCAGATATCGCAGCCCTCGCCCGTGCCATGCTTTTCCAGCAGCTCATCGAAGGTCGTGATTTTCTCGACCTTGATCATGTGGAAGAGTTCCTGACGCGAGTAGGCGAAGTGCTCGCAGAGGTCTTTCTTGACCTCAATGCCCTGCTTGGCCAGCTCACTCTTGAGAATCTGCCCGACCAGCGCGGTACAGCCGCCACAGGAAGTACCGGCCTTGGTGATGACCTTCAGCTCGCCCAGGTCGCAGGTGCCGGCAGCAATCGTGCTGCAGATGGCACCCTTGCTGACGCTGTTGCAGGAGCAGATCTGTGCCGTATCCGGCAGCGCATCGGCGCCCAGTGCCGGCGCGCCACCCGCGCTTTCCGGCAGGATGAAGCTTTCCGGGTTGGCCGGCAGCGTCATCTCGTTGAGCATGAGCTGCAGCAGCGTGCCGTAAGCCTCAGCCTCACCAACCAGAATCGCGCCCAGCAGCTTGGTCTTGTCGGCCGATACCACCAGCTTCTTGTAGACCTCGGCGGCTTCATCGACATAGGTGTAGGCCAGCGAGCCCGGTGTGGCCGCGTGGGCATCGCCAATCGAGGCCACATCAATGCCCATGAGCTTGAGCTTGGTGGACATGTCGGCGCCCTGGAAGGCGTTGCCGCTCTTGCCGGTGATGTGGTCAGCCGCAACCTGCGCCATCTGGTAGCCGGGAGCCACGAGACCGAAAATTTTGCCGCCCCAGAGCGCACATTCGCCGATGGCGTAGATGTCGGCATCGGAAGTCTGGCACTGATCGTTGATGACGATGGCGCCGCGCTCGCCCATGACCAGGCCGCACTGACGCGCCAGCTCGTCACGCGGGCGGATGCCGGCGGAGAACAGGATCAGGTCGGTTTCGAGGCTGGAGCCATCGGCGAAGTTCATGGCATGCCGTGCGGTCTGGCCGTCGACGATTTCCTGGGTGTTCTTGCCGGTGTGTACCTTGACGCCCAGCGCTTCGATCTTGCGGCGCAGCACACGGCCGCCGCCATCGTCGATCTGCACGGCCATGAGGCGCGGTGCGAATTCGACCACATGCGTTTCCAGGCCAAGGTCACGCAGCGCCTTGGCGGCTTCAAGACCGAGCAGACCACCACCGACCACCACACCGACCTTGGACACAGCCGCGCCGGCCTGAATCGCTTCCAAATCTTCAATGGTGCGATAGACCAGGCAATGCTCGCGATCCTTGCCCGGCAGCGGCGGCACGAACGGGAACGAGCCGGTGGCCAGCACCAGCTTGTCGTAAGGCACCAGCTCGCCGCTGGCGATCGTGACCAGCTTCTTGTCACGGTCAATGGACACGGCTTTGGTGTTCAGGTGCAGGAAGACGCCGCTGTCCTTGAAGAAATCGCCTTTGACCAGGCTCAGGTCTTCGGCGGTCTTGCCGCTGAAATAAGCCGACAGATAAACGCGGTCATAAGCGGCGCGTGGCTCTTCCGCCAACACGGTGACTTCGAGCTGGGCAAAACCAGCGCTGTCCTCGACCAGTTGTTCGAGGAATTTATGGCCAACCATGCCATTACCGATAACGACGACTCGCTGTTTGTGACTCATGAACGCACTCCGCAGGTGGCCAGAATATCTTTCAGTTCTGGCTGACAAGAACCGCAATTGGTACCGGCCTTCAGGCAACGGCCAATGGCAGCAACACTTTCGAGACGCTCCGCAGCAATCGCGCGGCGGATGGTCTTTTCGCCGACCCCGAAGCAGGCACACACGGTGCGCCCGACATCGCTAGCCGGATCTGATGGCCGGCCGGACAACAGGCCGCGGCGCGTCAGATCATCGACTTCCTGGCCGAGCTGCCCGCTCAGCCATGCCCGCTCGGGCATATCGGCGCTGGTCGTGGCCAGCACCAGCACGGCATGCAGACGACCGTCTCGAATCTGGGCACGGCGATACAATCCGCGTGCCAAGTCTGAGTATTCCAGCCATTCGCCGTCATTTAATGGCAGCCAGGTATCCGCTAAGGCCTGCAAGTCAGCGCTTTCGGCACCGGCCAGCTCATGTCGCCAGCCGTTTTCACCACGGATGGCCACGGCATAGTCGGTGGCCGGCAGCTCGACCGCGTCCAGATGCAGCCAGAAGCCCTGCCAGGCCGGCTGCCAAGGCATCACCGCGACGGGCGTATGCTTGTTTTCTGGCTGGCCGGAGAAGGGGTCGGTGACCGGATTCACCAAGGCGCCGACGCGGCCCTGGCTGCTGAGCGCACCAGTCCAGTGCATTGGCACAAAAACTGTGCGTGATTGCTGCCCGCTGCTGACCTGCACGCGTGCCAGCATCTGGCCCCAGCGTGTGCTCAGCCGTGCCAGCTCACCGTCACGCAGACCCTGAGCGGCGGCATCCCGTGGATGCATCTCCACGAAGGGCTCGCTGATGTGGGCCAGCAGGCGCGGCGTGAGGCCGGTACGGGTCATGGTGTGCCACTGGTCGCGAATACGACCGGTATTGAGCACGAAGGGATAATCGGCGCAGGTCGGGTTGTGCGGGGCACGCGGCTTCACCGGCAGCAGGCGCGCCTTACGGTCGGGCGTGAAGAAGCCGCCGTCGGCAAACAGACGCGTCTGGCCATCCGGGCGACCCATGCGTACCGGCCATTGCACCGGCTTGAGGCTGTCGTAGCGGGCGGCATCGAGACCGGCCAGCGCGCTGATGTCGAAGTCGCGCAAGATGCCATTTGCCGAATTCTCGAAGCCGGACAGGGCGGCGTGCTCGGCGAATACTTCGGCCGCCGACTGGAACGGGAATGCCGCCTCGTAGCCCAGCGCCTGCGCTACACGCGTGACGATCCACCAATCCGGCATGGCCTCGCCCGGTGCGGACAGGAAGGCACGCTGACGCGAGATGCGGCGCTCGGAATTGGTCACGGTGCCGTCTTTCTCGCCCCAGCCACGCGCCGGCAGCTTGATGTGGGCAAGACGGTTGGTGTCGGTGTCGGCAATGCAATCCGACACGATGACGCATTCGGCGCCAGCGAGCGCGGCCTTGACGCGATCGGCATCCGGCATGGATACCACGGGATTGGTGCCCATGATCCAGATCAGCTTGATGTTGCCGCTGTGCACGGCCTCGAACAGATCAACAGCCTTGAGGCCGTTGCTGCGCGCGATCTGCGGGGCCTGCCAGAAGCGCTGCACCAGATCGAGATGCGCCGGATCAGTCAGCTCCATGTGCGCGGCGAGCTGGTTGGCGAGGCCGCCGACTTCGCGACCGCCCATGGCATTGGGCTGGCCGGTGAGCGAGAACGGGCCGCTGCCGGGCTTGCCGATACGACCGGTGGCGAGATGGCAGTTGAGCAGGCTGTTGACCTTGTCGGTGCCGGCGCTGGACTGGTTCACGCCCTGCGAATACAGCGTCAGGCTGCGCGGCGTATTGGCAAACCAGCGATAGAACTGAGCGATGGCATCTTCGTCGAGGCCGGTGGCATCGGCCACTTGCGAGAGCTTGCCGGCACTGGCCTTGGCCTCGGCCAGCGCGACGCCAAAACCGGTGGTGTGCTGCGCAAGATAGTCGTGATCGATCACGCCCTGCGCCGCCAGATGCGCGAGCAGGCCGTTGAACAGCCAGACATCGCTGCCCGGCTTCAGCGGCAGATGCAGGTCGGCAATTTCGTTAGTGCCGGTGGCACGCGGATCGATGTTGACCACGCGCAAGCCCGGCCGGCGCTGCTTTTCAGCCTTGATACGCTGGAACAACACGGGATGGCACCAAGCCGTGTTGGAGCCGGTGAGCACGATGAGGTCGGCCAGCTCGAAGTCTTCGTAGCTGTTCGGCACGGTGTCTGACCCGAAAGCGCGCTTATGCCCGGCCACGCTCGACGACATGCACAGCCGCGAATTGGTATCGATATTTGCGGTGCCGAGGAAGCCCTTCATGAGCTTGTTGGCCACATAGTAGTCTTCGGTCAGCAACTGGCCGGACACATAGAACGCGACGGCATCACGCCCGTACTGCGCCTGTACGCGACGAATTTCGCTGGCGATGGTATTGGCAGCGTCATCCCAGCTGCTGCGTTGGCCATTCACTTCCGGGTACAGCAGGCGGCCTTCCAGGCTGATGGTTTCGCCCAGCGCCGAGCCCTTCGAGCACAGACGCCCGAGGTTGGCCGGATGCGCCGTGTCACCCTCGATACGCACCTGCCGGCTGGCCACATCCTCGACCGTGGCGATCACGCCACAACCCACGCCGCAGTAGGCGCAGGTGGTGTGAACCGAACCTGCAGCATCGTGCAGGGCAATACGATTGGCATCGAGCAGCACCGTGCCGCCCACGCCTTCAAGCTGCAGCGACATCTTCGCCCCCTGCTCCAAACAACAATTGATCGCGCAGATGCGTCACATCGCGGCCCTCACGAATCAAATCAAAATACCAGCCGCCGTCCTGCGTGTCGCCGTAGAGCACCGCGCCGACCAAGCGGCCACCGAGCACACACAGCTTCTTATAGGTGCCTCGTGACGGATCACGGTAGTAAAGCTTGTCGGCCTCGGCATGGCTGAACTCCCCGGCCGAAAACAGTGCCACACCGCTGATCTTCAGCGTCGTGGCCGTCGGCTTCTGTTCATAGCGGCTGATGCCCATCTCGGCGAGATGATTGGCGCAGACCTTGGCCTGGTCGTACAAAGGTGCGACAAGGCCAAAAAGCGCACCACGATGTTGCACACACTCGCCAACCGCATAAACGCGGGGGTCGAAGGTCTGCATGGTGTCGTTGACGAGAATGGCTTTGTCCACCTGCAAGCCTATGGATCGTGCCAGTGCCACATTAGGGCGCACGCCCACGGCCATCACCAGCAAATCGCAGGGCAGCTCGGTGCCGTCCTTGAAATGCAGGGCATTGAGCTTGCCCGTCTCGGCATTGTGGCTGATGTGCGAGGTCACAGCCGACACCTTGAAGACGATGCCCTTGGCTTCCAGCGCCGCCCGCAGCAGGCTGGACGCCTCTTCATCGAGCTGGCGATTGAGCAGATAGGCGGCATCATTGACTACCGTCACCGCCATGCCCTGCTTGACCAGGCCATTGGCGGCCTCTAGCCCGAGCAGGCCGCCACCGAGCACAACCACGCGCGGCAGCGTCGCAGATGGCTCTAACATGCGGCGAACATCGGCGATATCGCGAAAACTGATCACATCCGGGTGGTCGTGGCCAGGCATGGGGATCATGAACGGCACCGATCCGGTGGCCAGCAGCAAGCGGTCATAGCTAACAACCGCGCCCTGATCGGTGGTGACGCAGCGCTGCACGCGATCCACGCCGGTCACGGTATGGCCCGCCAGCAGCGTGATGCCACGCTCGGCATACCAGCTCAGTGGGTGAATGACGATGTCTTCAAAGGCCTTTTCACCGGCCAGCACCGGCGACAACATGATGCGGTTGTAGTTGCCATGCGGCTCGCGGCCAATGACGGTGATGTCGTACTTGTCCGGCGCCAGCTGCAGCAGCTCTTCGACGGTACGCATACCGGCCATGCCGTTGCCGATGACCACCAGTTGCATTCGGGTCATAAGACCTATTCCCACAAACAAGGTAAGTAATGGCGTGCCCAAAGCAAGAGCCATGCCATGCACCGAGCTGGTGCCTTTGCCAAAGGCTTATGGCACGGCATTTGCTTTAGCGCGTCATACCGCTACTGGTCGTTTCTGGAGAACTTGCATCATGGCCTTCCGTTTCCCTATTCCCCTGATGAACTGGCAGGAACCGCGTATTCGCACCCTGCACTTCACCTGGATGGCCTTTTTCATCACCTTCCTGATCTGGTTCGCGCATGTGTCGCTGATGCCAATGATCAAGGAAACCATGATGCTCACCGACAAACAGGTGAAGGCATTCCTGATTCTCAATGTGGCGCTGACCATTCCGGCACGCATCCTGATCGGCATTCTGGTCGACAAATACGGCCCCCGTCGCAGCTACAGCCTGCTGCTGCTGATCTGCGGCTTCCTCTGCTTGGGCTTCGCCGCGGCACAGACCTTTGAACAGCTCGCGGTGATGCGCTTCCTGCTCGGCTTCACCGGTGCCGGTTTCGTCATCGGCATCCGTCTCGTCAGCGAGTGGTTCCCGGCCCGTGAAGTCGGCATCGCCGAAGGTATTTACGGCGGCTGGGGCAATTTCGGTGCGGCGGTTGCCAAAATCTCCATGCCTATCTTGGCCATCAGCGTGTTTGGCGGCGAGTTCGGCTGGCGCTATGCCATCGCCCTCACCGGCGTGATCGCGATCCTGTACAGCGGCGTGTTCTACCATAATGTGCGCGACACCCCGAAAGGCGCGACCTACTTCAAACCGAAGAAGACCGGCGGCTTGGAAGTCACCAGCAAGGGTGATTTGGTGTTCTACATGCTGGTCAATCTGCCGATCTACCTGATTCTTTATGTGCTGGCCTGGCGCCTGTCGCCAACCGGCCTCGACATCATCAGCACGACTTTCACGGAAATTTGCTACGGCATCATCACCTTCCTGATGGTCTGGCAGTCGTGGAAGATCTGGCAGGTGAACCGTCACCTGACCACCGAAGTCATCCCCACCACACAGCGCTACAAGTTCAAGCAGGTCGCCATTCTGAACCTCGCCTACCTGGCCTGCTTCGGCTCGGAAATCGCTGTGGTGTCCATGCTGCCGCTGTTCTACGGCGAAACCTTCGGCCTCACACCGGCCCTGCTCGGCCTGATGGCTGGCTCCTTCACCATCATGAACCTCGTGGCACGCCCGGCTGGCGGCCTGATTTCCGACAAGATCGGTCGTCGCAAGGTGCTGATGGCCTGTCTGGCGATCCAGACCGCTGGCTACGCGCTGCTGTCGCAGGTTAATGCCGGCTGGGGCATCGCGCTGGCCGTGGTAGTCACGCTGGGGACATCGATCTTCGTGCAGGCTGCCTGTGGCGCCGTGTATTCGGTGGTGCCGCTGATTCAGCGCCGCATGACCGGCCAGATTGCCGGCATGGCGGGTGCCTACGGTAATGTGGGCGGCGTGTTCTTCCTGACCGTGCTCTCCTTCGTTAGCCCCATGACCTTCTTCTTCGTCATCGCCGGCGTGTCTGCCTTGGCTTTTGTTGGAGCGCACTTCCTCGATGAGCCGCGCGGGCATATCGTAGAGGTCGACGAGGACGGTAATGTCCAGATGATTGCTGTGAGCTGATGTGACCGACACCGACCAACGCAAGACCACTCTCGAACTCAGCGTTGCCCAGCGCTCCCTTGCCGGCGTCAAACCCGGCAATGAGGATGCTCTGGGCATTCGTCTTCCTGATGCCAGCGAGCGCCATCGCGGTGCATCGCTGGTCATTGCCGATGGCGTGAGCAGTGCCGATGCCGGCCGCCAGGCCGCCGAAGCCGCCGTGCAAGGCTTTCTCAGCGACTACTACGCCACGCCGGACACCTGGTCTATCCAGAGTGCCGGCGAGCGCGTGGTCACCGCCATCAACCACTGGCTGCACGGCCGTGGTCAGGCGCATGCCGAGAATCAGGGCTGGCTCACCACCTTCACGGCGCTGGTCTTGCGTGGCCGCAGCGCGCACATCCTGCACATTGGCGATACCCGCGTGTACCGCCTGCGCGGCGACACGCTAGAGCCGCTGACTCAGGATCACTGCACGCGCATCAATGCCGACACCACCTACCTGAGCCGCGCGCTGGGCATGGATTGGCGTGTCGACATCGATTATCGCCATAGCGACATCGAGCCCGGCGACCTGTTTCTGACCTGCAGCGACGGCGTGCACGGCTTCATCGCCAACCCGCAGCTGAAGCAGCTGCTGCGCGATCAGCAGCATGACCTGGAAGCGCTGGCCGATAATCTGCTGGCCACCGCACTGGCGCAGGGCAGCAACGACAATCTGTCTTGCCAGCTGGCGCGCGTAGAGTCGGTGGGGCTGGATACGCATGATGAGCTGGGCCAGCAGCAGGCGCGCCTGCCGGTGCCGCCGAGCCTGCTGCCGGGGCAGACGCTGGATGGCTATTTCGTGGAAGCCGAAGTGCATGCCAGCCCGCGCAGCCACCTCTACCGCGTGCGAGACAGCAAGACCGGCCAGCTCTTCGCGCTGAAGGCCCCGAGCGTGCAATTCGAGGACGACGAGGACTATCGCGCGCACTTCGCCATCGAGGGCTGGATAGGCCAGCGCATCACGCACAAGAACCTGATCCGCATTCATCCGCCCACGCGCACGCCGCAGTGCCTGTACCACATCATGGACTGGCTAGAAGGCGAGTCGCTGGCCGGCTGGCAGGCGCGACAGACGCGCGTCGACATCGGCACCGTGGTCGGTTTCGCACGCCAGATCGTGGCCGGCCTGCGCGCCCTGCACCGCCGCGATACGCTGCATCAAGACCTGAAGCCCGACAACATCCTGCTCTGCAACGACGGCACGCTGAAGCTCATCGACCTCGGTTCGGCCCGCGTGGCCAGCTTGCAGGAATCGTCGCCACGGGATGTGCTGGACCGGCCCGGTGCCGCCGACTATGCCGCGCCGGAATATGCGCTGGGCATGGCGCGTGATACTCGCGCCGATCAGTTTTCGCTGGGCGTGACGATCTATGAGTTGCTGACCGGGCAACATCCGTATGGCGAAGGCTACGATCAGGCTCAGACCCCGGCGGCGTTTCATCAGCTGCGCTATATCAGTGCCTGCAAATACAACCCGCATCTGCCGCTATGGTTCGATGCCGCCTTGCGGAAGGCTTGCGCCATCAATGCCGATAATCGCTACGAGGCGCTCAGCGAGCTGCTGCTGGACATGGAGCGGCCAAATCCGGGCCTGACGCCGAATCAACGGCTGCCGTGGATCGAGCGCGATCCGGTGAAGTTCTGGAAATGGCTGGCCTTGCTGGCCGTGGCGGGGAATGTGGCTTGGCTGGTCGCGGCGTTGATGCCGTAACCAGCCACCCCACAGATTGCCTTAGAACTTGTACTCGACCTGAGCCCAGGCTTTCAGCACATCCTTGCTGTAGGCCACCTGATTGGCAGGCGCTGTGATCTCGTCAGAGCCGTTGTACTTGGCGACCTTGACCATCGCGGACCACTGCGGGGTGAAGGTCTTGCTCACACTGGCATCAATTTCATTGCCAAAGGTCTTGCCACCGGACTCAGCCTCGAACCGGTGGACAGCCAGCGCCAGGCCCAGACCGGCTGCCTTGCCGGAGAGCTTGATGTTGGTGTCGACCAGGCCGCCCGTGGGGGTTGCCAGGAAGCGGTCAGCCCAGCCATTGAAGGCGTGCAGCGTCGCCAGCGGGGTCTGGAAGCCCTGCTCCAGCGTTTCCTGCTGAATCTTCACCAGCACTGGCCCGAAGTCATAGCCAAGCTGAATGTCGCGATATTCGGCATCCGGGGCGTTGGCGGCAGTACCATCGGCATAGGCGGACTGCTTGCCGTACGACAGGTCATAAAGGAACTTGCCCTTCTTTCCGTCTATTTTCAGCACACGGTACTCGCGACTTTTGTCTTTGCCGGTGTTAGCCAGCAGGCCGGCGGCCGGCACTGTCAGACCAGCGGCTTCCTTGCCCTCCAGGCCCGCCCAAAACAGGGTCACATTGGCGCCCAGCGGGGTGCGCGCTTTCAGGTTCACGATGGGCAGACTAATGTCGCCGTCCTGACCGTTGATCATCGCCACCTTGTTGGCGTAGCTGGCCTGTACATCCAGCCAGCTCAGCAGCTTGGCCTTTTCGTAGCTGATCGCCGTGAAGGTCTGGTCGTCCTGACGGAAGCCGACATCGCCAATGAAACGGGCGTTGTTGTAGACCACCTTCTGCTTGCCGACCTTGAAGCCGTAGCCAGCCAGCCAGGCCTGATTCACGGCCGTGCCTTCGGGGTCGACGACCGTGGCGTATGCCGGCTTCGCCTGCACGACCGGCACATGGTAATCGTCACCCAGCGCACGAATGTCTTCGGCTTCAGCGTAGGCGGTGATGCCGGCAATCGGTGCCAGCTTGTAGCCCAGCACAGTACGCACGATGAAGGCCTTGGCAGGGTCAGCGGTAGCAGCGCCAGCGTCATCCACAAACTCGAAACGCGGGCGTACCTGGAAGGTGGCCTTGCCAGCTTTTACGGCGTCGGTGAACACATCATCGGCATGCACTTCCGCAATAGCCAGCGATAACAGTGACACGGTCAAAATCAGTTTTTTCATGATCACATCTCCAATTTTAGGGGTATCGCAAAAATCAGGCCGCTGGCCGTTTTTCTTTCTGGTACAAGAACTCGAGCACGCTCGAACGCAGGTGGTGGTAAGCCGGGTTTTCGGCCAGCGCGAGGCGCTCACGCGGGCGTGGCAAATCCACGGTAAGGATGTCGCCGATGACAGCCGCTGGGCCGTTGCTGAGCATCACGATGCGATCCGAGAGCAGCACGGCTTCGTCTACATCGTGCGTGACCATGACCACCGTCGATTTGGTTTTCGCCACGATGCCGAGCAGCTCATCCTGCAGATGCGCGCGGGTCAGCGCGTCTAGCGCACCGAAGGGCTCGTCCATCAGCAGCACGCGCGGCTCCATGGCCAAGGCACGGGCAATGCCGACACGCTGCTTCATGCCGCCGGATATCTCCTGCGGGCGCTTCTGCGCGGCGTGGGTAAGACCAACCAGTGCCAGCGCGGCATCGGTGCGCGCCTTCAGCTGAGCCTTGCTTTCGGTCTCGGCAAACACGCGTTCAACCGCAAGATAGACATTGGCGTAGCAGGTCAGCCAGGGCAGCAGCGAATGGTTCTGAAACACCACGCCACGATCCGGGCCGGGGCCGGCAATTTCCCGCCCGGCGCAGATCAGATGGCCTGTGGTGGGCAGCGTGAGGCCGGCAATCAGGTTGAGCAGCGTTGACTTGCCGCAACCGGAGTGGCCGATGAGCGTAATGAACTCGCCCTGCTCGATGGTCAGATCAATGTTGCGCAGAGCCGTGAAACTGCCCTTGGCGGTCTCGAAGGTCATGCCGACATCGGAAATTTCAACAAACTTTTTAGATAAGCTCATGAGGACTCTCCAGCTCAGTATTCAAAGCGACGGGCAAGCAACACCAGAGCCTGTTCCAAGAACAGACCGATGAGGCCGACCACGAAGATGGCGATGAGAATGTGCGCGACATTGAGGTTGTTCCACTCGTCCCAGACCCAGAAGCCGAGGCCGGTACCGCCGGTGAGCATTTCGGCGGCAACAATCACCAGCCAGGCCACGCCGATGGCCAGACGCACACCCGTCAGCAGGTAGGGCAGCACCGCCGGGAACAGGATGGTGGTGAGAATCTTCCACTCGCTGAGGTTGAGCACGCGCGCCACATTCAGGTAGTCCTGCGGCACCTGGCGCACACCGGCGGCGGTGTTCAGGATCATCGGCCAGATGCTGGAGATGAAGATCACCCAGATCGAGGCCGGCTCGGCCTTCTGGAACACGAGCAGACCAATCGGCAGCCAGGCCAGCGGCGACACCGGCCGCAGCAGGCCCATGATCGGCGACAGCATGCCGGAGATGAAGGCCGAACGCCCAACAATGAAGCCCAGTGGAATGCCGACCGCCGCCGCCATGCCAAAGCCCAGACCGACGCGCCCCAGCGAGTGCAGCACATTCCAGCCGATGCCCATGTCGTTCGGGCCGTTCTCGTAGAACGGATCGGCAAACAGCTCAACGGCGGCGACCCAAGTCACCGCCGGGCCCGGAAGATCGCTGCGAAAGCCGGCCAGCATCTGCCAGGCCAGCAGGAAAATCAGCACGCCCAGCAGCGGCGGCAGAACCTGCATGACATGGCCCTGCAATTTACGCCGACGCAGACGAACCTGCTCAGGCGATGCCTTGGCACGAACCTGCCGGGCACGCCTGACAGCCGCAGGAACGCGCTCGGAAGCAGTAGCGCTCGCCGCCACGATGGTGCCGACATTGGCAACCGGGGACATATTCAGCATGAGTCTCTCCTGTACCGGGGCAAAACGGCCCCGGCATTTTCAGTCAACAGTGAAAAAAGGTGATCAGGCCCGGATGGCGAAGCTCGCCGCGTAGGCCTTGGGATCCTTGCCATCCCAGACCTTGCCGTCGATGAGCTTGCTGGTGCGCATCAGCGACTTCGGTACCGGCACGCGCGCCATCGACGCCGCCTGCTTGTACAGATCAATCTGGTTGATCTGCTTGGCCACGCCGAGATAATCCGGATCGGTCGCGAGCAAGCCCCAGCGCTTGTGCTGGGTCAAGAACCACATGCCGTCCGAGAGATACGGGAAGTTGGTCTGACCGTCGCGGAAGAAGGCCATGGCGTGCTTGTCCTGCCACTTGCGGCCAATGCCGTCGTCGTACTGCCCGAGGAAACGGCCGGCAATGACCTCTTCCGGCGCATTCACATAGGACTTATCGGAAATCAGCTTGGCCACCAACGGACGATTCTTCGGGTTGTCGATCCAGCGCGAGGCATCCAGCACCGCGGCAATCAAGGCGCGCGCTGTGTTCGGGTTGGCTTTCACCCAGGCCGCCGTGGCACCCAGCACTTTCTCCGGGTGATCCGCCCACACATCCTGCGAGGTCGCTACGCTGAAACCGATGTTGTCGGCAATGGCGCGGGCGTTCCACGGCTCACCCACGCAGTAGCCATCCATGTTGCCGACGCGCATGTTGGCGACCATCTGGGGTGGCGGCACCACGATGTTTTTCACATCCTTGATTGGGTTCACGCCCTGCGAGGCCAGCCAGTAATTCAGCCACATGGCGTGCGTGCCGGTCGGGAAGGTGTTGGCGAAGGTGTATTCGCGCGGATTGGCCTTGATGTGCTTGGCCAGCGACGGGCCATCCTTCACACCCTGATCTAGCAACTGGCGCGACAGCGTAATGCCCTGACCGTTGTTGTTCAGGTTCATCAGCACGGCCATGTCATTCTTGATGCCGCCAATGCCCAGCTGCACGCCGTAGATCAGACCGTAGAGCACATGCGAGGCATCCAGCTCGCCGTTAACCAGCTTGTCGCGCACGCCGGCCCAGCTCGCTTCCTTGCTGGGGATGATCTCGATGCCATACTTCTTGTCGAAGCCCATGGCCGCCGCCACCACAATCGAGGCGCAATCGGTGAGCGGAATGAAGCCGACCTTGACCTGCGTTTTTTCCGGTTTGTCGCTGCCGGCAGCCCAGGCACCGCTAGACACACTCATACCCACGCCTCCCGTCAAAGTGGCAGCGCCCAGAAAAGCACTGTTTCTGATGAAGTCCCGGCGATTGCTGACCAGGGCTTCGGCTACCTTCTTGCTGTCTTCACTCATGTCCGTACTCCGCCGTTGGGCCACTAAACTCAAATCAAAAAAAAACGCCCGCACCGCTTTCGCGATACGGACGCCGTTGTCCGGAATGTCGCCTCAAACGAGGCCACATCAGTCAAATTGTCACGACAACTGGAGGGAATCCGTTATCGCGTGTACAGGCTTGAACTGCACAAAAGGGTTAAAGCAGAAAGCGTGCCAGCTTTTAAAAAAGGGGCTGAAAAACTTACCCAACGCTGCTTTCGCCGGCCTTCGCCAGCAAAGCGCGAGCCACCTGACCTAAGCTTTCGCCCCGCTCCATGGCTTTCTGGCGCAATGCCTCGAAAGCCGCCTGCGGACTACATTTGCGGCTTTCGCTAAGCCAATCTTTGGCACGCTCGATGTCGCGGCGATCACTCAGGGCCTGACGCAAGCTGTCCACCTCGTCACGCAGAGTGCGCTCGCGCGATACCAGTACATCGAGTACGGGCAACAGTGCGGCAAGATGCACCACATCAGCGCCAAAACCGGTGTAAACCGCAAAGCCGGCACGGCTGACACGCTGCGACAGGCCCTGATCCAGCCCCTGACCAAGCAGCAACAGTGGGGTATCCAGGCCGAAAGGGGCGTAGCAAAGCTGCTCCACGCTGTCACGCAAGGGGTCGGTGTAGTCAACAAGCACCACATTGGGGCGCATGGCGGTGACCAGCGCTTCCAGATGCATCAGGCGCGAGGCCGGCAGCGTTTCCACGGCGTGGCCGGCATCCAGCAGCAAGCGCCCGAGCGAGTCGGAGCGCGTTCCTGGTTCACCGAGCAAGAGCACACGCAACATGAGAAAAACCCACAGCTAATTTGCGCAAGCCAAGCAATCGCTGTGCCATAGCCGTTTTACCTGCATTAGAATGAGCCTCATTAACGCCCACCCAGTCTCGGATACTTCAGATGAACCGCCTGCTTGCCACCACCCTGATTTCCTCGCTGATGCTCAGCGCCCATGCTTATGCCTTTGTTGTGCCAAACCCGCCAACGCTGGAAAACAAAGCCTATGTGGTCATGGATGCCGACTCTGGTCGCGTCCTCGCCGCCAGCAACCCGGATCTGCAGCTTGAGCCCGCCTCGCTGACCAAGATGATGACCAGCTACATCGTCGAGCACGCGCTGCTGTCGAACCGCCTGAAAGAAACTGACCCGGTACTGGTCAGCGAGCACGCCTGGTGCCGTGGCACCAGTGCCGAATCCTGCATGTACCTGCCGCTGAACGGCTCGGCATCGGTCATCGACATGCTGCGCGGCGTCATCATCCAGTCCGGCAACGATGCCTCGAAGGCACTGGCCGAGCACATTGGCGGCTCCGAGCCGGCCTTTGCCGAAATCATGAATGCCGAAGCCAAGCGACTGGGCATGAAGAACACCAACTTCATGAACGCCACCGGCCTGCCGGATCCAGCGCATATCACCACCGCTCGCGACATGGCGACGCTGGCGCAGGCCATCATTCGCGATAACCCGAAGTACTACCCGATCTACTCGGAAAAGGAATTCACCTACAACAACATTAAGCAGGGTAACCGCAATGCGCTGCTCTATACCGACCCTAGTGTGGACGGCCTGAAGACTGGTCATACCGAAGCCGCTGGCTACTGCCTCGTGGCATCCAGCAAGCGCGGCAATATGCGCCTGATCACCGCCGTCATGGGCACCAACAGCATGCAGGAGCGCGCCGATCAGACTCGCGCCCTGTTCAGCTGGGGCTTCAGCAGCTACGAGACCATCAAGCCGCTGACAGCCGGCAAGGTTCTGGGCAGCGCTCAGGTCTGGTTCGGCACCGAAGACCAGGTCACAGCCGGTCTTGACCGTGACCTGTCCATCACCCTGCCGCGCGGTCAGAAAGACAAGGTTCAGGCCGTGACTCGCCTGATGCCGGATCTGGAGGCGCCCATCGCCAAGGGTCAGAAAGTCGGTGAAGTGGTGGTCACGCTCGATGGCAAGACCATTGCCACGCAGCCGGTGGTGGCCATGGAAGCCGTTGAGGAAACCAACTTCGTGGTCCGCCTCTGGCACCACCTGAAGCGCTTTCTGAGCACCCTGTTCTAAGCGAGAGGCCGACCATGGAGCGCAAGCCAACCGATATTCTTCATGAGGAGCTCTGGGAGTTCCCCATGGACTATCCGCTCACCGTCATGGGTGAAACCCGCTTCCCGATGGCGCAGATCGTGGCCGACATCATTCGCCGACAGGTGCCTGATTTTGATCCGGCCAGCCTCGATATGGTGCCTTCGTCCAAAGGCACCTATGTGTCGGTGCGCGCTCGCTTCCGGGTCGAGCGCAAGGAGCAGATCAACGGCCTCTACGCCGATCTCGCTGCCGAACCGATGATCAAGAAGGTGCTCTGATGCTGCCGGCACTGCAGGTCAGCTGGCTGGATCGGCGCGATTACGAGCCGACCTGGCAGGCCATGCAGGCGCTAACGCAATCGCGCGATGCCGCCACGCCAGACCAGCTCTGGCTGCTCGATCACCCCCCGGTTTACACCCAAGGCCAAGCCGGCAAGCCCGAGCATCTGCTGCTTACCGGCAACATCCCCGTGGTGCAGTCGGATCGCGGCGGCCAGGTCACCTATCACGGCCCCGGCCAGCTCGTCGGCTATCTGCTGATTGATCTCGACCGCCTCGGGCTAGGCGCTCGCGCCTTCGTTGAAGCGGTGGAAGATGCCCTAGCGGCCGCCGTATGCAGCTTTGGCATCAACGCCGTGGCCAATCGCGACGCGCATGGCGTTTATGTCGATGGCCGCAAGATCGCCTCCATCGGCATGCGTATCCGCCGAGGCTGCAGCTATCACGGCTTTGCGCTGAATGTAGACATGGATCTGGCGCCGTTTCGCGGCATCAACCCCTGCGGCTATGCCGGCCTGGACATGTGCCAGCTGCGCGACTTCGTGCCCAATCGCGCCAGCCTCATGGCCGAGGCCCGTGCGGCGGTCATCGGCGGTCTGCAGCAATACCTGCCACAACTCGACCTTGGTCTAAGTTCCCGCGCCTAGACGCTGCCAGCGCCTTGCACCATAGTCGCAGGCAAGATCCGCCGCTCTGGAGTCAGGCATGCCACACTGGCTGCTACCGGTCATTTCGCTGCTCTATGTCAGCCTGCTCTTTGCCGTTGCCTACTGGGGCGATGAGTACAGCCCGCGCCTGTCTGTCGCCCAGAAAAACCTGCTCTACAGCCTGACGCTGGCGGTCTATTGCACCTCGTGGACTTTCTACGGCGCGGTCGGTGCCACGGTCACCGGCGGCTGGTCCTACCTGCCCATCTATCTCGGCCCGTTCCTCTTCATTGTCTTCGGACGCTCGCTGCTCGAGCGCATGGTGCTGATCAGCAAAGCGCGCTCCATCACAAGCATTGCCGACTTCATCGCCGCTCGTTACGGCAAGGCCCAGACCCTAGCGGCGATGGTCACCGTGGTCGCCATCATCGGTGCCCTGCCCTACATCGCGCTGCAATTACGCGCCGTCGCCATGAGTGTCGATGTGCTCAGCGCCGCCGGCCTCGGCACCGCCTTTCCCACCGACGATACCGCGCTCTGGACCAGCCTGCTGCTGGCGCTGCTGGCGATGCTTTTCGGCACCCGCCAGATCGATGCCACCGAGCATCACCAAGGTCTGATGTTCGCTGTCGCGCTGGAGTCACTGGTCAAGCTCGTGGCGCTGCTGGCCGTTGCCTGGTTTGCCTGGGATGGCCTGCAAGCCTTGCCCGCCGGCTGGCAGCACGACATCCGTCTCGATCATCTGCTGCGCCCAAACACCCTGCCCACCGGCTTCATGGCCCAGCTGCTGCTCGCCTTCCTCGCCATGATGTGCCTGCCGCGCCAGTTTCATGTGGCCGTGGTGGAGTGCCACGATGTGCGTCAGGTGCGGCAAGCGCCGATCTGGTTCGGCTTATATCTGGTGCTGATTGCCGTCGCCGTACTGCCGATTGCCAGCATGACGCTGCTCGATCCGCGCCTGGCCGGCATCCACCCCGATACCGCCGTGCTCGCCCTGCCGCTGCGCCTCGGCTCTGAGCCACTGGCCATGCTCGCCTTCATCGGCGGCTTCTCGGCCGCTGCCGGCATGGTCATCGTGGCCTCGGTGGCGCTATCCACGATGATCTGCAACGACCTCGTGGTGCCGCTGCTGCTGCGTTTCGGCCGCTTCGGCCAGCAACCCATGCCGCGTCTGCTGCTGTGGATACGCCGCTGCGCCATCATGTCGCTGGCCTTGCTCGGCTATGGCTACTACCGCCTGCTCGCCGAGTTCTCGCAGCTGGCGGCGGTTGGTCTGCTGGCATTCTCGGCCGTCGCCCAATTTGCGCCCGCCTTGATCGGGGGACTGTTCTGGCGCGGCGGCTCAAAGCAGGGCGTTATGGCCGGCCTCATCGCCGGCTTTGCCATCTGGCTGTACACGCTGATGCTGCCGGCACTGCTGCCAGCGCTGGGCTTAGCCAGCAGCTGGCTCAGCCACGGCCTGTTCGGTCTTGAGTGGCTGAAACCGCAGGCGCTGTTCGGCCTCACCGGCTGGGACGCACTGACGCATGGCGTGTTCTGGTCGCTGCTGATCAACATTGCCCTGTTCGTGCTGGTCTCGCTGCGCTTTCGCCCCGGCATCAGCGAACAGCTGGAGGCCACACCGTTTCTCGACCCCTACGCCAGCGAAGCGGAAAACCTGCACAGCGCCGAGTGGCATCGCCTGCCCTTGAGCGAGCTGCACGCGCTGGTTGCTCGCATTCTCGGTCACGACGCCACCCAGCAGGCCTTCGAGCAATTCGCCCGAGGCCGCATGCAGCATCTGGATCTGCGCCGTCCGGCCAGTCGCGGCTGGGTGCAGTTCTCCGAGCGCCTGCTGGCGGGCGCCATGGGCACCTCATCGGCCCGTGCCCTGCTGACCACGGTGCTGCGCGGCTCCGGTCTGGAGATAGGTCAGGTCGTGGCCCTGCTCGATCAAAGCTCGCAGCTGCAGCGCTTCAATCGCGGCGTGCTCAGCACCATGATGGAGCACATCGAGCAGGGCATCAGCGTGGTCGATGCCGACATGAAGATGGTGGCCTGGAACAGCCGCTATCTGGAGCTGTTCGATTACCCGGAAGGCATGGTCTACGCCGGCGGTCAGGTCGCCGACCTGATCCGCTACAACGCCGAGCGCGGCGAATGCGGCCCCGGCGATGTGAAAGCGCATGTCGCCAAGCGCATCGACTACATGCGTCAGGGCAGCCCCCATGTGTTTGAGCGCACACGCGCCGATGGCAAGGTGCTAGAGCTGCGCGGCCGGCCCATCCCCGGCGGCGGCTTTGTCACCACCTACGCCGATGTGACTCACTTCAAGCAGGCTGAACGCACGCTGGCCAACGCCAAGGAAGCACTGGAGATTCGCGTCGCCCAGCGCACCGTCGAGCTGGAAACCGCGCTGCAGGCGCAGCAGCAGGCCAAGCTCCAGGCCGAGCAGGCCAACCAGTCGAAAACGCACTTTCTGGCCGCCGCCAGCCACGACCTGCTACAGCCCATGAATGCCGCGCGCCTGTTCTCCTCGGCGCTGAGCCAGCACCCTGACCTCAGCGGCGATGCCCACCAGCTCGCCCGCCAAGTCGACAGCTCCCTGCGTGGTGCCGAAGAGCTGCTCTCGGCCCTGCTCGACATATCCCGCCTGGATGCCGGCGCGCTGAACCCGCATCTGGAGCCGATAGCGCTCAGCGACATGCTGCGCGAGCTGACCGAGCAAGTGCGCCCGGTGGCCGAGCAGCGGCATCTGGAACTGCGCCTGCATTTGCCAAAAGCCCCGATCTGGATACTGAGCGACCGGCAATGGCTGCGACGCATCCTGCAGAACCTGATCAACAACGCCCTGCGCTATACCCGTGAGGGCGGGGTGCTCATCGGCCTGCGTCGCGAAGGTCGCAACTGGCGCATTGAAGTACACGACACCGGCCCCGGCATTCCGGCCGGCAAGCAGGCGCAGATCTTTCAGGAGTTCCAGCGCGGCGGCGAAGCATCACCTTGGGGCGAGAAAGGCATGGGATTAGGGCTAGCCATCGTCGATCGCATGTCGCGCCTGCTGCAGCATCCGCTCGCCGTCAGCTCGGTGCCCGGTCGCGGCGCCTGCTTCACGGTGACGGTGCCCGCTATCGCGTCGCAGCCCGCCAGCGCCACCACAGTCGAATCTGCCACCGTGCACGATGGCAATCTGCAAGGCCTGCGCGTGCTCTGCATCGACAACGAGCCCGACATTCTGGCCGGCATGCAAGCCCTGCTCAGCCGCTGGGGCTGCACCGTCTTCACCAGTGGCGATGGCGTGGGCGCACGGCAATTGCTGGCAGAAAAAGACCCGCAAGTGGTTCTGGCCGATTATCATCTCGCCAATAACGAAGACGGTTTGCTGCTGTTGCGCGAACTCAGTGCCGGCCGGCGCGGGGCGCTGGTCACCGCCGACCATACCGACGAGGTCGCCAGCCAGGTCCGCAGTGCCGGCCTCGGCCTGCTGCGCAAGCCCGTCAAACCCGCCGCCTTGCGCGCTTTCCTGAGTGCGCAAACGCGCTAACGCTCCGGAGTGTGCTGGGCATGAGTGAAAAAATTGCCGTCATCGGCAGTGGCATGGCTGGTCTGGCCGCTGCCCGCCTGGCGCATCTGGCTGGCCAGCAGGTCACCGTGTTCGAGGCTCAGCAAAAGCGCGGCATGGATGCACACAGCCTGCATATCCACGGCGGTCTGGTTGATGTGCCACTGCGCGTGATGAGCCCGCTGGCCTGGCAAAGCGTGCTGACGCTGGCCGAGCAGGTCGGCGTCAGCACCTTCCCGGTCGACACCTACACCTCCTGCAGCTGGGATGACCGCAGCACCTGGTTTCGCAGCAGCCGCCTGCCGGTCATAGGCCTGCCTTGGGTTGGCTCCTGGCGTCACCTGAATCTGCAAACGCTGGCACTGGCACGCGGCCTGAAGCAACTTGCCGCCGCCACTGAAGCCTTGCGCAACAACCCACAAGACCCGCGCCTGCTCAGCGAATTTCTGGCCGACGAAGGCTTTCAGCCCATCTTCTGGCGCGGCCTTATCCTGCCCATCCTGACCACGATCTGCACCTGCCACGAATCGCATCTGATGGCCTGGCCGGCGCGCGACCTCATGATGCTGGTCGATACCATCCTGCACGGCAGCACGCTGCGTCGCCTCACCGGCGGCACGCCGGCGCTGGTCGCCGGGCTGGCGCAGGGTCTGAACTTCATCAGTGGCAGTCCGGTGGTCGAAGTCAGTCATTTGGAGAGCGGCAAGCTGCAAGTTCGCAATGCCCGTGGCGACAGCGATGCGTTTGACCGCGTCATCGTCGCGACCCAAGCCAATCAGCTCGACTTCCTGAGCCCAGCCGACTACCCACGCGAGCGTGCGCTGCTGCAAGGCATCCGCTTCGACCACGGCGAACTCTGGGTACACAGCGACACCCGCTTTCTGCCGCGCCAGCACAGCGAATGGAGCGCGCTCAACTTCCAGATGTCGCGTGATTTGAAAGACGCCATGTTCACGGTGCTGGTCAATGCCGTGGAGCCGACGCTGGCCGATGCGCCGCCTGTGCTGCAAACCTGGAACCCGCTGTTCGAGCCGGCACCGGAGCAAGTCATCGCCCGCGTGCCGCTGGCGCGTGCGGTGGTTCATGCCGGCACCCGCAGCGTGCAAGAGCAGCTCGCTGCGCTGCATGCCGAGCCGGATCGTCGTGTGTTTTTCTGCGGCTCGTGGGCCTACCCCGGCGTGCCGCTGCTGGAGTCGGCCGTGCGCTCGGCACAGGTCGTGGCGGCGGCGCTGCAAACCACTCGCTCATGAACTTTTACGCATGACCAACAGCGACGCCTCGTTCGCGATAGCCCACACGCTGCTCGATGCCGATATGCCATGGCCGGCGTGGACTAACCTCGGCTGCTGGCAACGCCGCGATGGCTCCAGCGTGGGCACGCAGCTAACACAGTATGTTGAAGCCGCCAAGGAACTCGCCCTTCGCGTCGGCGCGGCGGCCATCAGCGCGCCCGGCAAATGCGTGGTCGATTTGGGTTGTGGCCATGGTGCCAGCTTGCTGCTGTGGTCGCAGCAGTTTGCAGCGGCGCAAGTTATCGGCATCGAACTACAGTCCGCTTGCGTGGAAGGCTGGCAACAACACGATCAGCCTGTCGCCGGTATCTCGCTACATCAGGGCCGCTTTGATCAGCTTCCGCTGCCGCAAAACATCAGCGCCTTGCTGCCGGCAACCGGTGCCGACGCGGTGGTGTGTGTTGACGCCGCATATCACGCCGACTCCCTCGGCGCTTTCGCTGCAGTCGCTCAGCGGCTGTTGCGGCCACAGGGCCGGCTCGCCTTCACCACCGTGCTGCGACCTGCGAGCACGAGCCTGAGCCAGCGGCTCCAGCAGCGACTCATGACACGCCTCAGCGGCATTCCGTCCGCCAGCTTTATCAGTCCAGACGAGCTGCAGCGCACGCTGACGCGCCTCGGCTTTGCCGGCATTCGCATCGAATATCTGGATCGTGAAGTTTTGCAGGGATTTGCGGAATTCGTGACGCGACGCGCAGCCGAGTTGCCAAAGCCGCAGCGGCGCTCGCTGGCCTGGCTGAAAATTGCCGCGACCGGCGTGCTCTGCGGGCACTGGTTCCGGCGGCAAGCGGTGCGGTATGTGCTGGTGAGTGCGCATCGGTGAGCACTCGCCAGCACTAAGCACTTATTTGGAAAGCTCACTTACAGCTGCTCAACATTGACGAATAGCGCCGAACAAGTATATTTTCACTTATACTTTAAACGATGTATTTCGAGGAAAGTCGCCATGTCGCAAATTACGCTATATCTGGACGATGCCACACAGGCGCTGGTTGAGAGAGCCGCCCAAGCCAACGGTTTGTCGAAAAGCCGCTGGGTTGCGGAAATCATTCGCAAATATGCTGACCATGAATGGCCACAAGACTGCTTGGCTCTTGCAGGCAGCTTTGCAGACTTCCCCTTGCGCGAGGATGCTCTGGCCACACAGCCAGCCGATGCACCTCGCGTGGCTTTTTAATGATGTTGATCTTGGACAGCAACACCATCAGCTACTACTTTCGCGGCGACCCACAAGTCGTCCCTCGCTTGCACGCACTGCGCCCAGCTGATCTTGGCATTCCGGCCATTGTTGAATATGAGCTGCGGTATGGGCTGCTGCGATTGCCGCCAGATGCCGCCAAGACTCGCCTGGCTGCGCTGACACAATTGCTGCGACCCATGCAGCTTTTACCGTTCGACAGCGAGTGCGCCATCCATGCGGCCCGCATTCGCGTTGAGCTTGAGGCAGCAGGCACGCCGATCGGCCCACACGACACACTCATAGCCGCCACAGCACTGCGCCATCAAGCCACACTGATTACACGCAATGTGCGCGAGTTTTCCCGTGTGTCAGGGCTGCAGTGGCAAAACTGGCACGAGCTCCAGCCATAAGGCCTCCGCTCAATCCTCCTCCACCACCTCCACAATCCGCATGCTCGGATCGAGCTGCAGTCGTGCCGCCGCCACCACCGCCTGCGTGCGATTCGAGGCCCCGAGCTTCTTCAGGATTGCCGTCATGTGCGCCTTGATGGTGGCCTCCGAGACATTCAGCTCATAGGCGATCTGCTTGTTGAGCAGGCCATCGGCCAGCATCATGAGCACACGAAACTGCTGCGGCGTGAGGTCACGAATGCGCTGGGCAATATCCACCTCATCCGGTGCCAGATGCGTCTTCTGCGAGCCCGCTGCCGACGCCGGCAGCCAAACATCGCCATCGAGCACCACCGAGATCGCCTGCGCCATGTCATCCAGCGAGGATGATTTCGGGATATAGCCGCTGGCACCGTGGGCGATGGCCCGCCGCATCACACCCGGCTCTTCGTTGCCGGACACCACGATCACCGGTAGCGCCGGATAGCGCGCCCGCACATGCACCAGCCCGGAGAACCCGGAGCTGCCGGGCATGTGCAGATCGAGCAGCAGCAGGTCAGGCTCGGCCGTCCTTTCCAGCTGCGTCTGCAGACTGGCCGTGGAGTCGGCTTCGATCAGTTCGGCAGCCGGAAACAGCCCGGCTACCGTGCGTTTCAGGGCATCGCGGAACAGCGGATGATCATCGGCAATGACGAATTTCATAATCTGCTCCCGCTCAACTTCAGCCAGCCTGACGGGCGGCGATCAAGCTGGCCACCACCGACGGATCGGCCAGCGTCGAAATATCACCAAGCCCGTCGAACTCGTTAGCGGCGATCTTGCGCAGAATGCGGCGCATGATCTTGCCCGAGCGCGTCTTCGGCAGGCCCGGCGCCCACTGGATCATGTCTGGCGCGGCAATCGGCCCGATCTCGGTGCGCACATGCGCCACCAGCGCCTTGCGCAGCTCCTCGCTGGGCTCCGAGCCGGCCTGCAGGGTGACATAGGCAAAGATGCCCTGACCCTTGATGTCGTGCGGGAAGCCAACCACAGCGGCCTCGGCGATGGCCGGGTGCGACACCAGCGCACTCTCGACTTCCGCCGTGCCCATGCGATGCCCGGAGACATTGAGCACATCGTCAACACGGCCGGTGATCCAGTAGTAGCCGTCGGCATCGCGCTTGGCGCCATCGCCCGTGGTGTAAACACCGGCAAAGGTCTTGAAATAGGTGTCGATGAAGCGCTGGTGATCGCCATAGACCGAGCGCATCTGGCCGGGCCAGGAGTCGAGGATGACCAAATTGCCCTCGCAAGCGCCGTCCAGCACCTTGCCTTCGTTATCCACAATGGCCGGACGCACGCCAAAGTACGGCAGCGTCGCAGAGCCCGGCTTCAGGGCCGTCGCGCCCGGCAGCGGCGAGATCAGCACGCCACCGGTTTCAGTTTGCCACCAGGTATCCACGATCGGGCAGCGGCCATCGCCAACCACGCGGTGGTACCACTCCCAGGCTTCGGGGTTGATCGGCTCGCCGACTGAACCGAGCAGGCGCAGGCTCTTGCGCGAAGTCGCCAGCATCGGCGCATCGCCTTCACGCATGATGGCGCGGATGGCCGTTGGGGCCGTGTAGAGAATGGTTACGCGGTGTTTGTCCACGACCTGGCCGAAACGGCTCCAGTCCGGGTACTGCGGCACGCCCTCGAACATCACCGTGGTGGCGCCATTGGCGAGCGGGCCATAGAGCGAATAGCTGTGGCCGGTTACCCAGCCCACATCGGCCGTACACCAGTACACATCATCTTCACGCAAGTCGAAAACATTGGCGTGGGTGCTGGCGGCATAAACCAGATAGCCCGCCGTGGTGTGCAGCACGCCCTTGGGCTTGCCGGTCGAGCCCGAGGTATAGAGGATAAACAGCGGATCTTCGGCGTTCATGGCCTCGGCGGGGCAATCGGCACTCATGCCGGCCATAAGGTCGTGATACCAGTGATCGCGACCCGCTTCCCAGTTCACCGAACCACCAGTGCGACGCACCACAATCACAGTCTTCACACCGGCACCAGCCGGCGTGCGAATGGCGTTATCCACATTGCTCTTCAGAGGCACTGCACGGCCGCCGCGCAGGCCTTCATCGGCCGTAATCACGATGGTGGATTGGCAATCTTCGATGCGACCCGCCAGCGAGTCCGGCGAGAAGCCGCCAAACACCACCGAATGCACGGCCCCGATGCGGGTACAGGCAAGCATGGCCACGGCCGCTTCTGGGATCATCGGCATATAAATGGTGACGCGATCGCCCTTCTTCACGCCCTTGGCCTTCAGCACGCCGGCAAAGCGGCAGACTTCGTCGTGCAATTCGCGATAGCTGATGTGACGGCTCTCAGCCGGATTGTCGCCTTCCCAGATGATGGCGGTCTTGCCGGCGCGCTCCTTGAGATGGCGATCCAGACAGTTGGCCGACACATTCAAAGCACCGTCGGCATACCAGCGAATGCGGAAGTCTTCGGTGTTGTACGACACATCCTTGACCTGCGTGAACGGCTGCATCCAGTCCAGAATCGTGGCCTCTTCCGCCCAAAAAGCCTCGGGATCGGTCACAGACAACTGATAGCGGCGCTCGTAGTCGGCCGCTGAATTGCGCGCACCTTTGTAATGCTCCGGGACGGCGTAGGTCTTGACTTGGCTCATGAGGGGCTCCTTAGGCAATCAGTCATGGGATGGCGCGAGTATGTGCTGACTTGGCAGTCTTACGCATTAGCCTTTGGTCGCAACTACCGCCGAAAGGCCACTCGCACAAGGTCTTAGAGACTAAGGGCTAATGGTGCGACACACCACTCCATCGCTATACCGTCACTACACCCATTAGCGCTGGAGAATAAAAATCATGAGCCGCCTTGCACAACTCATTCGCCTCACCCCCTTAGCCCTTGCGCTGCTCCCCTTGAACAGCTGGGCCGATGCCGCCAGCGACATTGCCGAGCTAAAAGCTCGCCTGGCGCAACTCGAACAGCAGGTGCAGGAAGCTGCCGCCAAGCCTGCCCCCGTGGCTGCTCCGGCAAGCAGTGGCGGCCTGCAGGTCAGCGATACCAAATTCGGCTTCAAAGGCTATGTAAAGCTAGATGCCATCTCGTCGCAATTTTCGGAAGGCGAAGTCGGCCGTACCGTTGGCCGTGACTTCTATGTGCCCAACCAGATTCCGGTCTTTGGTGCCGCAGGCACAGGCGCCACCGCCGGAGCCAACGGCAAGGCCCGCAACTTCTTTGACCTGCACGCCAAGCAAACCCGCTTCATCGTGACCACGGAAACACCAACCGGCGGTGAAAATGCCCTGAAAGGCCATATCGAGATGGACTTCCTCAGCTCGGCCCAAGGCGACGAACGCATCAGCAACGGCTACAGCCCCGAGCTGCGCCAAGCCTTCGTGACCTACGGCAAATGGCTGGCCGGCCAAGCCTGGACCACCTTCCAGGATCTTGGTGCCCTACCGGAAACCGCTGACTTTGTGGGCTCATCGGATGGCGCCGTATTCGGCCGCCAACCGCAGGTGCGCTACACCAACGGCCCGTGGCAGCTCGCGGTGGAAAACAGCCAGACCGTCGTCGGCGGCTCTAACGCCAATGGGGGGGCCACCGCTGCCCCGGTCGAATCCAATGACAGCGTCGTGCCCGATGTGGTTGCACGCTACACGCACAAAGGCAGCTTCGGCTATGTCTCTACCGCTGGCCTAGTGCGTCAGCTGAAAGCCAAGAATCCGGTCGCCGGCGGCGTCAATATTGGCGACAGCAAGACCGGGTACGGCATCACCGTGTCCGGCAAAATCAAGGTCGGCAGCAAGGATGACATCCGCTTCATGGTCACTCATGGCGACGGCATAGGCCGCTATATGTCACTCAACACCAGTAACGACGCCACGATCAATACCGCCACCGGCGAATTGGATCTGATCGGCATTACCGCCGGTTATGTCACCTACCACCACAAGTGGACAGACAAGCTGCGCAGCAACCTGCAGTTCTCGGTCTTTTCTGCCGACAACCCCGACTCGGCAACCGCCGATGCCACCAAAAGCGTCTCATCCGGTCTGATTAATTTGATGTATGCCGTAAACCCGAAGCTGGACATCGGCGTAGAGGGACTACATGCCACGCGCAAGGTTGAAGGCGGAGCCGAAGGCGATATGGATCGCCTGCACTTTATGGCCCGCTACAACTTCTAACGCCAGCAAGGAATCAAGCACCTGAACGGTGCCCGTAATAGAGCATTTGCCCCGGACTTCCGGGGCTTTTTTTGCGTGTTACAAATCCGCAACGCCTTCGCTATCGAAGTCGGTCGGCAATCGGCCTATGGTGAATGCAAGATCATTCTCAGGAAGCCAAATCATGTCAACCTGGCGCAAGCAGGCCCTACATAGCCTGGACACGCTCGATGCTCTCGGCGACGGCATGTCTGTCAGCTCTCCACCCTCCTTCGGCATACGCGGCAGCGCTGCACGGCTCTCGCACCTGCGTCTCGCTGCATCGAATACCGACATTCAGCCACGACTTGATCAGCCCGCGTACTCAGCTCATGGCTCTGCACTGCTCGGTGCCTGCTGGGCTCTCTGGGGGCTGCTTGGTTTTGCCATGATCGCCCAAGGCGGTGGCGGCGGCTGGATGGCGTTCAGCCTCTTCGGCTTGCTGGCCATGCTGCGCCAAAGCAGCAATCTGCTGGTCATTTCAAATCGCACACTACTCATGCGTGATGGCATTGCCGGTCGTCGCACTCGGCGCTACGCCTGTACCGACATCGCCGATGTCTGGGTGCATCAGTCGCTGCTGGGGCGATGGCTGGATCATGGTCGTATCGGCCTGCGCTCCGAGCAGGGCGAGATTGTCTGGAGCCCGGTCATCACACGCCCTTATGACGCCAAAAATGCCCTGGTCATGGCGGTGACCGGACGCCGCCCGGTGGGCATCCCGCCGCACCTGCAAACACCGCTTTCCGGCCTCTGACCCGTCACTCAATATCTGCCATGAGCGCTTGCCGTGGCAGACGATTGTGCGCATGATCCCCGCATAACAAAAAGCATACAAAAAGGATCAGCCATGAACGGTGTTTTCATCACCCTGTTTCTCCCCGCCTCGCTCTTTATCATCATGTTCAGTCTGGGCATGGCACTGACCATCGCCGATTTCCGGCGCGTGGTGCTGTTTCCGCGCGGCATCAGTATCGGCCTGCTCAATCTGCTGCTGATCTCACCGCTGCTGGCCTTCACGCTGGCCATAGTCTTCAAACTCCCACCGGAGCTGGCCGTCGGCATGGTACTGCTCGGCGCATCGCCCGGCGGCACCACGGCCAACATGCTGACCCATCTGGCGCGTGGCGACACGGCGCTGTCCATCACCATGACCGCCATCAGCAGCGTGGCTGCCGTGGTCATGACGCCACTGATCCTCAGCCTGGCCAGCGACTATTTCCTGAGCGGCGATTTGGCCGTGCAGCTCGACATGAGCGGCATCGTGGTGAAAGTGCTGATCATCACGCTGATTCCACTCAGCTTAGGCATGCTGGTGCGCGCCAAAGCCGAAGCTTGGGCCGTGCGCAATGAGCCACTGGCCAAGAAGATCGCGATGGTGTTTTTCGTGCTGGTGGTGGCCGCCGCCCTGTGGAGCGAACGCGCACACATTGGCGACAACCTCGCCGTGGTCGGCTTTGCCGTGCTCAGCCTGAATGTGCTGGCGATGACCATCAGCTATGTGCTGTCCACACTGGCCGGCCTCAATGGCCGCCAGGCCACGGCTGTGAGCATTGAGCTGGGTGTGCACAACACCACGCTGGCGATGGCAGTAGGTGCCATGGTCACGCCAACCATGGTGATTCCGGCTGCCGTCTATGGCGTGTTCATGTTCTTCACCGCCGGCGCCTTTGCACGCTGGATGCACCAGCGCAACGCCTAAGGCTCACGCGCTGACCCTCAGCGCCGCCACACGAATCGCTGCCCCGCATGAACCGCTTAAAACAAGCGGTTCATGCCATTTAGCGCGGCCACGCGATACGCCTCGGCCATGGTCGGGTAGTTGAAGGTGGTGTTGGCAAAGTAATCGATGGAGTTGCCCGGCTGATTCATCACCGCCTGCCCGATATGCACGATCTCGGCGGCGTTGTTGCCGAAGCAGTGGATGCCGAGAATTTCCCGCGTATCGCGATGGAAAAGAATCTTCAGCATGCCCACCACATCGCCGGAAATCTGCGCACGCGCTAGGTGTCGGAAGAAGGACTGGCCGACCTCGTAAGGCACTTTGGCATCGGTGAGCTGCTTCTCGGTCTTGCCCAGGCAAGAAATCTCCGGAATCGTGTAGATGCCGGTCGGCACATCGTCCACATGCGGCACATCCTGGCTGCCGGTGATGTGCGCGGCGGCACAGCGACCCTGATCGTAGGCCGCGGAAGCCAGCGCGGGTGGGCCGATGACATCGCCCACGGCAAACACGGACGGATTGGCCGTGCGATATTGCTCATCCACTGCGATCTGACCACGGCTGTTGGCCTGCAGACCGACGGCTTCCAACGCCAGCGTCTCGGTGTTGCCGGCACGGCCGTTGCACCAGAGGATGGCATCGGCCTTGATCTTCTTGCCCGACTTCAGGTGCAGCACCACATTGTCGGCATTGGTCTCGACGCGCTCGTACTCTTCCTGATTGCGGATCAACACGCCAAGATCGCGCAGATAGTGCGAAAGGGCATCGGCAATTTCGTCATCAAGGTAAGACAGCAGCTGCGGCTGCGTATTGACCAGATCGACCTTGTAGCCAAGGCCAACAAAGATCGACGCATACTCGCAACCGATCACGCCAGCACCGTAGATGATGAGCTTGTTGACCGGGTAGTCCAGCTTCAGGATCTTGTCGCTGTCGAACACGCGCGGATGACTGAAGTCGATGTCGTGCGGCTGATAAGGCCGGCTGCCAGTGGCAATCACGGCGTGCTCGAAACCAATACGCTCGGTAATGCCCTCGGGCGTGAGCACTGAAATCAGGTTCGGTTCCTCGAAGCGCGCTTGGCCGAAATAGAGGTCCACATCGTTGCGCTCGAAGAAGCGGTGGTGCGTGCTGACCTGAGTCTCGATGACCTTGTGTGCGCGCGCCAGCACCTGCGACAACGGCACGCTGCGGATGTCGGCCATGCGTGACAGCAGCGGATCGCGTCGAAAGCGCATCAGGTTGTAGACGGTCTGACGCAGCGCCTTGGACGGGATGGTGCCGACATGGGCGCAGTTGCCGCCAACCTCGCCAAGCTGGTCGATGACCGCCACGCGGCGACCCTCCTTGACCAGTTTCATGGCCGCGCCTTCCCCGGCGGGGCCTGCCCCAATCACCACTGCATCGTATCGCGTTGCCATTACTGCCTTCCTCGTTAACCAAGCATCCTTTTCAAGGCCCCTAGCCTACTGGATTTTCCGGCGCATCGACCATTGGCGTTTAGCCGCAAACCGCAGGTTGCGCTACACTTCGGCGCATAAATGAGGTCCGTCATGAGCGAACAGAGCAATTCATCCCCGGTGGCCATGCATCCGGCCAGCCGCCCCGCCCCCATCGAGGCCGGCGTGAAGCTGCGCGGTGCCGAAAAAATGGCGCGCATCCCGGTGAAAATCATCCCCACCGAAGAGTACCCGCGCAAGCCGGACTGGATTCGCGTGCGCGTGAAGAACCCCGGCGAAGTCAGCCGCATCAAGGGCCTGCTGCGCGAGCAGAAGCTGCATACCGTGTGCGAGGAAGCGGCCTGCCCCAACCTCGCCGAATGCTTCGGCGGCGGCACCGCGACCTTCATGATCATGGGCGACATCTGCACCCGTCGCTGCCCGTTCTGCGATGTGGCCCACGGCCGCCCGAACGCGCTCGATGCCGATGAGCCGCGCCATCTCGCCGAGACCGTAGCCAACCTCAAGCTCAAGTATGTGGTGGTCACCTCGGTCGATCGCGATGACCTCAAGGACGGCGGCGCCCAGCACTTCGTGGATTGCATCACGGAGGTGCGCAAGCTCAATCCGACCACGAAGATGGAAATCCTCGTGCCGGACTTCCGTGGCCGCATGGACATCGCCCTGCGCCTGATCAGCGAATGCCCGCCGGATGTGTTTAACCACAACATCGAGACCGTACCGCGCCTGTACAAGGCCATCCGCCCCGGTTCCGACTACCAGCACTCGCTGACTCTGCTGCAGCGCTTCAAGCAGGAGCGGCCAGACATCGCCACCAAGTGCGGCCTCATGGTCGGCATCGGCGAGACAGAAGAAGAAGTCATGGCGCTGCTCGCTGACCTGAAGGCGCACGATGTCGATCTGGTCACCATCGGCCAATACCTGCAGCCGTCGAAGACGCATGCGCCGGTGGATCGCTTCGTGCACCCCGACGAATTCGAGCGCTACGCCGCCTACGGCCGCCAGCTCGGCTTTCGCAACATCGCCAGCGGCCCGATGGTGCGTTCGTCGTATCACGCCGACCTGCAGTTTGCCGGGGTTGATGTGGTGAATTACGGGCTGAAGGGCTGATGACCATGACGGGGCGCGATCTGTTCAGCGCGCTCCGCGTCAGCGCCGGCACGGACAACCTCTCTGGCCTCACCGCTGCTGATGCCAACAACGCCACCACAGTCATCAATGCCAGTCGCATCGACATCGGCTGGGCCGCCTGGCGTGCCACGCCCGAGCCAGCCCGCACCTCATGGCTGAAGCGTTGGCAATTCCGCCTCAGCCTCTGGCAGCACTTCGGCCGCGCCCGATTCCTGGTGCAAATCGATGACAGCTACCACACCGCCACCAGCCTGCGCATACGCCACCAGCCCGAAGGTCACATGGATATCCTGCTGATCCAGACCGCCAGCATCGGGCAATGCCTGAGTGGGCTCTGGCAGCAGCGCCTGGGCAAGCCGGCACCGGCCTGGCGCAAGCAGCTGCAGGGCCGGCATGTACATGTCTCGCGCTATCCCGCCGATCTTGCCAACGCCTCGCTGCCGGCTGTGAGCCAGCTCGGCTATGCCGCCTGCGCCGAAGTGCTGCTGGATGGCCAGCACACCAGCCAGCTGCCATTGCACATCAGCAGTTCGCACTAGGCGCCATCCACGCGTTCAAGCGTGCAGCAACGCACCCCCCGTCAGCCGCGCCGATCCGCCACAAACGGATTCGTCCGACGCTCATGCCCAATGGTAGACATCGGCCCGTGACCCGGCACGAACTGCATGTCGTCGGGCAGGCTCCAAAGCTCGCGTTTGATGGCATCAATCAGCGTCTGGTGATGCCCCATGGGGAAGTCGGTGCGGCCGATGGAGCCGGCAAACAGCACATCGCCCACAAAGCTGATGCGCGATGCCTCGGAGATAAACACGACATGCCCCGGCGTGTGGCCGGGGCAATGCCGCACCTGCAGCGTTTCAGCGCCCACACAGACTTCATTACCCTGCTCCAGCCAGCGCGTCGGCGTGAACGGGCGCGACGCCGGAAAGCGAAACATGCGCGACTGATCCGCGAGACGGTCTATCCAGAACTGATCGCCAACATGTGGCCCCTCGATGGGCAGATGCAGGCGCTCGGCCAGCTCGGCAACGATGCCGGCATGGTCGATGTGCGCATGCGTGACCAGCAACTTGGTCAGCGTCACGCCTTCCGCTTCCACCGCCGCCAGCAGCATCTCCAGGTCGCCGCCGGCATCCACCAGCGCCGCCTCGCGCGTGCTGTCGCACCAGATCAGGCTGCAGTTCTGCTCGAACTGCGTCACCGGCAAAATACGAAAACGCAGGGCCATGACTTACTCCGCAACCGGTTCAACGGGGGTGCTGATTTCTGTTGCAGCCGGCGGCCGCAGCTCCGGCTTCAGCCGGATATACAGCGTCTTTCGCACCCGCGCCACCACATCGCCGGTATCGCTGACCACATCCACCAGCAGCTCCGGGCGCGTCGACTTGCCCGTCGCAGCATCGGCACGAAACGCCTCGATCTGCTCGCGAGACAGGCGAAAACGGGCATAGACCGTGCCACGACCGGGCGCGACAAAATCGATCTGCGCAGCTTGATCCCAGATGATGTGATCCTTGCCCAGATGCTGCATGAGCATGAGCATGTAAAACGGGTCGGTCATGCTGTACAGGCTGCCGCCGAAGTGCGTGCCCACATAATTGCGATTACGCCGCGTCAGGCGCATGCGCACATCCAGCTCGGTGTAGTCGTCATTGATGCGCTCGATATGCACGCCGGCGCCGAGGTAGGGAAAGTACAGGTTCATCATCCAACGAAAGACAGCCGGTTTCATCGCGATGCTCCTCAGGTATCATGCAGTCGGAATTTTTTATCGGGAGCAAACTTATCATGCCATCCATGGATGTCGTGTCTGAACTCGAAGTTTTCGAGGTCAATCATGCCGTGCAAAACACGGTGAAGGAAATTGCCACGCGCTTCGATTTTCGCGGTTCCGAGGTCAAGGTCGACTTCAGCGAAAAGAACAAGGAAATCAAGCTCAGCGCCGAGTCCGACTTTCAGATCGATCAGGTGCGCGAGATGCTGGAAGCGCATCTGATGAAGCGCAAGGTCGATTCGCAGGTGCTTGATCCACAGAAGATCGAAGCCTCGGGCAAGTACATGAACCAGCTCATTAAGCTGAAAGACGGCCTCGATTCCGATACCGCCAAGAAGGTCGTGAAGCTGCTGAAAGAGAACGGCTACAAGGTGCAGGCCAGCATCCAGGGCGACAAGGTTCGCGTGACCGACAAGAAGCGCGATGCCCTGCAGGATGTTATGGCCTTCCTGCGTCAGCAGACGCTGGGCTTGCCGCTGCAGTTCAACAACTTCAAAGACTAAACCGGGTTCCGTGACTGCTGCTGCGCTTGCCGATAAGCCAGCGGCGTCAGGCCGGTCCAGCGCCGAAACACTCGCGAAAAGTTCGAGCCATCCTGAAAGCCCAGACTTTCAGCGATGGCCTTGACCGACAGCTCGCCCTCCGCCAGTGCCTGCTGCGCCCGCCGCGACCGCTCCTCGTCGAGCAATTGCTGATAGCTGCTGCCCTGCTGACTCAGCCGAGCCCGCACGGTACGCACCGGCAAGTGCATCTGCGCGGCCATGTCCGGCAATGACGGCAGGCTGCCCGGCTGTTGCGCCAGCGCCTTGCGCACCACATCGGTGAAGGCGCCACGGGCCAGCAGCACATCCATGCGGGCATTGATCTCCGCCAGCACGGCCGCATGGGCGATGGCATCGGCCGTGGCAATCGGGCGCTCCAGCAGATCCAGCGGCACGCTCAGGCCGTTGAAGCTGGCATTGAAATGCACCCCGCCCCGGCAATGCGCCAGCAGCTCGGCCGCAAACGGCGGCGGCGGGCAGGACAGATGCACCGACAGGCGCTCGGCCTCCTCGCCGAGAATGCCTTCGCAGATGTTGAACGCCGTGGCCAGCAGCAGCGTCATCACAAACGCTTCGTCCATGGGCATTTCAGTGAATAGCTCCAGCACCAGGCAGAGCTGATCGCGGCGTTCGGCCTGATGCATCAGCACGAACGGCGCCACCGTGGCCATGTATTCGTAATAGAGGTCGATGACCGCGTGCAGCGTCGCCGCCGTCAGCGTGGCCGTGCCGAGCAGACCGTGTGAGCTGGGCGGCAGGCAGCGGGCATAACGCAAGGCCAGATCCGGCGCGGCGGTGAGTTGCTGGGCGCGGACGAACAGCGCAAAAACATCCTGCAGCGGCACCAGCAACTCGGGCCTGGCTAGCTGCTCAGGCTGCAGTCGCGTCGCCTTCAGCAGCTCCGCCGGCGCAATCTGCCACTCCTGCTCGCAAAGGCGCAGCAGCTTTCTCGGATAGGCAGCAATTGTGAACAGGCGCGGGGCGCTGGCAGGCATGAATCGTCATCTCGGGCGAAGTCGCAAAAGCATAGCAGCGAAAGCTGGGCAGCGCGCCTGACTTGAACCAGCCGGCTTGACCCATGCTAGAGCGTGCCCCGTCAACAAAGTCAGTCACAAACGCGGCTTTCTCAGGCAAGCTGTCTGCACTTTGTCTAACCGAGTCCGCACCATGTTTGCCATTGAAAACAATCTCACCCGCCTCATGCGCCCGCTGGCCAAGCTGCCGAGCAATATGCGCGTGTCCACGCTCTCGTTCATCCTCGGCAAGGTCGTGCCGTTCGTGGGCACCAGCAGCCTGCGCTACGAAGAAGTGACGCCGACGCGCGTGGTGGTGTCGATCCGCAATCGCCGGCCGGTGCAAAACCACATCAAGGGTGTGCACGCCGCCGCCATGGCCCTGCTGGCCGAAACCGCCACCGGCTTTGTGATTGGCGTGAACCTGAGCGATGAAAAATTGCCGCTGATCAAGAGCCTGCATGTGGATTACAAGCGCCGCACCGTCGGCGACATGCGCGCCGTGGCCTCGCTCACCGCCGAACAGGTGGCGATGATCCATGCCAGCCCCAAAGGCGAGCTGATGGTACCGGTCACCGTCACCGACGAGTCCGGCGAAGAGCCGATCCAGTGCCAGATGCTCTGGGCCTGGGTCAGCAAGAAGTAATCGCCACCAGAAGCAAAAAATCAGTAGTGCGGCGGTGGCGGCTCATCCGCCTCGTCCGCCAGTCCTGACGGCTGCAGGGTCTTCATCTGCTGATAAATCAGGCGCATTTCCGCCTGCAGCAAATCGATCTGCTGCTGTTGCTGCGCCACCGTCTGGTTCAGCGCCTCCAGCAGGTCGTCCTGGAAGGCCAGTTTCACTTCCAAATCCGTAATTCGCGCATCCATCACTGCATTTCGCCTTTGACTTACCAATAGGCGTAATTGTACGGCTTATGAGCAGCCGAGGTTTGCTAGAATACGCACCTCTCTTTTGCAGCACTTCGGCGTAATCCATGGCTTTGCTTTCCCTGCGTGATGTTTCCGTGGCCTTCGGTGGCCCGCACTTGCTCAACAAGGCTGCGTTCAGCCTCGACCGGGGCGAGCGCGTCTGCGTCATCGGCCGCAATGGCGAAGGCAAGTCGACCCTGTTCAAGGTCATCGCCGGCGAGATTCTGCCCGATGGCGGGGAGCTGGTGCGCCAGCAGGGTCTGCGCATCGCCACCATGATGCAGGAAGTGCCACGCGACTGGACCGGCACCGTGGAAGACATCGTTGCCGGTGGTCTGCAGGAACACCCCGACATGGTCGGCCAGCTCGAAGACTGGGAGATCCAGACTAAGGTCGCGAAGATCACCACGCGCCTAGAGCTGGACCCGTACACGGATTTCGCCAGCCTGTCCGGCGGCCGCAAGCGTCGTGTGCTGCTGGCGCGCGCGCTGATCACCGAGCCCGACATTCTGCTGCTCGACGAGCCCACCAACCACCTCGACATCCGCTCCATCACCTGGATCGAGCAGTTCCTGCTGGGCTGGAACGGCACGCTGCTGTTCATCACCCATGACCGCAGCTTTCTCGCGGCAGTGGCAACGCGCATCGTCGAGCTGGATCGCGGCACGCTGCGCAGCTTCCCCGGCAACTACGCGCTATACCTGGAAACGAAAGCAGCACAGCTGATCGCCGAAGAGCATCAGAGCGCTGTTTTCGACAAGAAGCTGGCGCAGGAAGAAGTCTGGATTCGTCAGGGCATCAAGGCGCGTCGTGTCCGCAATGAAGGTCGCGTGCGAGCCCTGGAGCAGCTGCGGCGTGATCGCGCTGCGCGTCGCGAGCGGGTCGGCAAAGCCAACCTCAACATCAGCGATGCCGAACGCTCCGGCAAGCTGGTCATGGAAGCCACCGGCCTGTGCAAGACCCTCGGCGGCCTGACGCTGGTGAAGGACTTCGATACCGTAGTCATGCGCGGCGACAAGATCGGCCTGATCGGCGACAACGGCGTCGGCAAGACCACGCTCATCAACCTGCTGCTGCAGAGGATCGAGCCCGATGCCGGCAGCGTGCGCCACGGCACTCTGCTGCAAGTCGCCTACTTCGACCAGCTGCGCGCCCAGCTCGATCCTGAGCGCAGCGTCATCGACAATGTGGTGGAAGGTTCGGATTTCATCGAGATCAACGGCCAGCGCAAACACGCGCTGTCGTATCTGCAAGACTTCCTGTTCTCGCCGCAACGCGCCCGCACGCCGGTGAAGGCGCTGTCCGGCGGCGAACGCAATCGCCTGCTGCTGGCCAAGCTGTTCACGCGCCCGACCAACCTGCTCATCCTCGACGAGCCCACCAACGACCTCGATGTGGAAACGCTGGAGCTGCTCGAAGAGCTGCTGGTGAGCTATCAGGGCACGCTGCTGGTGATCAGCCATGACCGCGCCTTCCTCAACGAGGTGGTGAGCAGCACCTGGGTCTTCGAGGGCGATGGCCAGATCAATGAATATGTTGGTGGCTACGATGACTGGCTGCGCCAGCGTCCGACGCAAACCGCTGTGTCGCTGCCCGGCAAGCCGGCCGCTGTGGTTGCGGCCAGCCCCGCCGCTCCTGCACCAGCCAAGCGCAAGCTCAGCTACAAGGAGCAGCGCGAGTTAGATAGCATCCCCACCGAAATCGCGGCGCTGGAAGCCGAGCAGGTGGCCGCCAATGCCGCCCTAGCCGACGGCTCGCTGTATGTCAGTGACAGCGCCCGTGCCGCCACGCTGAGCCAGCGCCTGAGCGAGATCGACGAGCGCCTGCTGCATCTACTAGAGCGCTGGGAAAGTCTCGGCAGCTAGCTTGAAAAGCGCCAGACTTGACCGGGCAGTCACGAATAGGCAAGCTTCTGCGGCCCGCCGAACCGAATCGGCTTGTTGACCCGCAGGAACTGCCTCGATGACCGCCTCCCTTCTCGCCGACCCGGCCCTCGAACTCGCCCCGGCCCCCTGGCAACTCAGCGGCCAAGGCTACGCCTTCCTCATGAAGATGCCGGAAGATGTGCTCGCCAACTGCCCGTTCACGCCCACCGGCCTGCGCAAAAGTCGTCGCAGCCCGCTCTCGCTGGCCGTTCTGGTGGACTACCAAAGCAGCCCCGTCGGCCCGTATCAGGAACTGCTGTTCATTCCCGGCAGCTTCGATTTTGGCGACGGCGAACGCCAGCCCAGCATCTCGCGCATCTATGTGTCATCGCAGGCCTCCGTGCTCAACGGCCGCCGTAACTGGGGCATCCCCAAGGATCGCTGTGATTTCGCGATGTCACTGAATGACGAAGGCATAGATCGCGCCGTACTCACCGCCGACGATGGTCGCCGCATTGCCGAGATGACATTGAGCAGCAGCGGCCCCACCTTGCCGCTGCCGGGACACTGGCTGCCGGCGGCCTGGCGCACACTGGCGCAAGCCTGGGAAGGCAAGGTGTTCACGCTGGCCCCGAGCGCGCAGGGAAAATGCCGCGCCGCCAAGGTGCTTGACTGGCATTTTGACCCTGAATTGTTTCCCGACCTGGCACGCGGCCGCTGCCTAGCGGCGGTGAAAATTCCGCAGTTCACCATGACTTTTCCCGAGCCGTCTGTGCGGACTTGGCACGGCTAACAGGTGCATTCTCTCCAGATGTGACTACAATGTAGGCAATACTTTGAATCTGGAGTCTGCCATGTCTTCGCCAATGTCTTTGCGACTGGATGAATCACTGAAGGCGCGACTGCGAACACTCGCTGTTTTAGAGAAGCGCTCAGTACATTCGGTCGCGACAGAGGCTGTCCAGCTGTTGGTTGAGCAACGCGAACGCGCAATAGAGTGGGCAAAGAGTTGTGATGCAGCAGCCCAGCACTTCGATGAAACCGGCCTGCATGTAACTCATGACGAAGTGACTGCGTGGCTGTCATCTCTTGACTCTGACCAACCCTTGCCTGTCCCTGCATGTCACGGTTGATCTATACCGAAGCAGCTTTGGCTGACTTGGTGCGTATTCGTGAATTCTGGCTTGATCGTGGCAGCACGGCATCAACTCGTGCTATGACAACCATCAAAGCGAGTCTTGATGGCATCATGAGTCGGCCGCACAGTTTCCGCCCCGTGCCAGATCGACTGAATCAGCGAGAGGCCATCATTCCATTCGGTGGCGGGAGCTTCGTTGTACGATTCAGGCATAACGCCGAGACTGGCGATGTAACCATCCTCCGAGTACGCCATGACCGTGAAATTGCGTTCGGCTGATACATCGAACAGCCAGCTACACAAGCCCATGCACCCCGGCGAGTTTATTGCGCGAGTGTATCTTGAGCCGTTTGATCTCGGCTCCAACGAACTCGCACGCAAGCTTAAAGTCAGCCCGGGGCTAGTAAGCCGGCTGGTCAATGGTAAAACTGATGTATCACCTGCAATGGCACTTAAGCTTTCCAAAGTGCTTGGGCGGTCGCCGGAAAGTTGGTTACTGATGCAGGATAACTACAACCTGTGGCTTGCTCGCCAACAAATCGACCTCAGCGAGTATGAAAGCATTCAGTTTGTTGCTTGAGCTTTCGGGCATCAATCGCGATGCCCGCGCTCCGTCCACCACAGCTGCGTCAGCATCCAGATCCAGTAGCCGGTGCAGCCGATCAGGCTAAGCAGCCCCAGCACATGCAGGCCCAGAAAGTGTGGCCCGTTCTCCAGTTGCAGCATCATGCCGCTGACCAGAAACAGCCCGGCCAGCAGTACAGCTCGTGCCTGCCTATGACTGGCCCGCTCCAAGCGATTGACCAGCTTCGACAACTCCTCAATCTGCATCGGCGGCGGGCCTGAGTAGTTGCCACCATGGCCGTTCAGCCCCGGCGTGCCGGGGTGATACAAGCGCTCGACCGCATCCAGCGCCCGCGACCGCACCGCCCGCGCCAGCACCTTTGGACTGTAGCGATTCGCCAGCGTGCGCTTGAGCAGCGGCATGGCTTCGTCCATGAGCTGAAAATTCGGGTCAATCAGGCGGCCGAAACCCTCCAGCGTCACACAGGCCTTGGCCAGCAGCGTCAATTCGCTGGGCAGGCGCAAGCTGTAGTTGCGCAATACCGCCGCGATGGCATTGAGCAGCGCCGTGATATCGAGCTCGGCCATGGGCACGCCATCGAACTGCTCGATCAGATTGGTCACTTCCGAGAGCAGGCCCTCACGATTCACATAGCGCCCGGCCGACCACTCCACCAGCACCTGCGTCACCGTATCCGGCTCTTGCAGCGCCACGCCGCGAATCATGCGGATGAGCTGATCACGGCGCGTCGCGGTGAGCTTGCCGACCATGCCGAAGTCGAGCATGGCAATGCGACTGCCAGGCAGAATCAGGAAGTTGCCGGGATGCGGGTCGGCGTGGAACAGGCCATCCTCCAGCATCATTTTCCACACCGCCTGCGCGCCGCGACGGGCGATCAGCTTGCGGTTCAGGCCGGCGCGATCAATCAGCTCCACATTTTTCGCCGGGATACCCCGGATGAACTCCTGCACATTGAGGTCGGCACAAGTCCATTCCCAGTAGATGCGCGGCACCACCAGCCAGTCCAGGTGACGAAGGTTTTCGCGCATGCGATCAGCACTGCGCGCCTCCACCGTGAAATCCAGCTCACGCAGCAACGATGCCTCGAACTCCTGCACGATCTCGATGGGCTGATAGCGACGCAGCTCCGGTGACTGCGCCTCGGCAATCTCGGCCAGTTTGCGCAACAGGCGCAAATCGGCCTGAATTTTCTCCTCGACGCCAGGACGGCGAATCTTCAGCACCACTTCCTGGCCGATAGGCGTGACTGCGCGATAGACCTGCGCCATCGAGGCCGTGCCGACCGGCGTCTCGTCGATTTCGCGAAAGCAGGCGCTGACCTTGGCACCGAGACTGCGCTCCAGCTGCGGCTTGAGCTGCGAGAACGGCACGGCAGCGGCCTGATCCTGCAGCTTTTCCAGCTCGGTAATCCATTCGGCGGGCAAGAGGTCAACACGCGTGGCCAAGATCTGGCCGAGTTTCACGAAGGTCGGGCCCATCGCCTCCAGCGCCAATCGCGCCCGCGCCTCGCTGGGCAGGCGGCGGATATCCGGCGGCAAGTCCTGACGCAGCCAGCGCTTGAGCAGGCCGGCGCGATTCTCCAGATGCAACCAGCGCACGATGTCGTCAAAACCATACTTGAGCAGAATGGAGATGAGCTCACGCAGCCGTCCGAACTCGCGCGCACTGGAAAAGAAATTCATGACAGGGGCATCCCGATTCTTGTCGTTATGCCCCGAGTGTAGCGGAACTTACACAGTGGTGTGATAAGCGGCCGACAGCTCGACCACAGCCTCGATGAAGGCACCGGCATGGGCCGGATCCACATGCTGATCGATGCCGTGACCGAGGTTGAAAACATGGCCGCTGGCCAGGCCGGAAGCGCCACTGCTATGGCCATAGCTGGCCAGAATACGCGCCACTTCGTCGCGGATGCGCGCCGGTGGTGCGAACAGCATGGACGGGTCCATGTTGCCCTGCAGCGCGACGCGGCCACCGACGCGCTGACGCGCCAGGCCAAGGTCGGTCGTCCAGTCCAACCCCAAAGCATCGGCACCAGTATCGGCCATCGCCTCCAGCCACTGGCCACCGCCCTTGGTGAACAGAATCACCGGCACGCGACGGCCATCATGCTCGCGGATCAGGCCGTTGACGATCTGCTGCATATAGGCCAGCGAAAACTCCTGATACGCCGCATGCGACAGCGCACCGCCCCAGGAGTCGAAGATCTGCACCGCCTGCGCACCCGCCAGAATCTGCGCATTCAGATACGCCGTCACCGACTGCGCGAGCTTGCCCAGTAGCGCATGCAGCACGGCCGGTTGCGTCACCATCAGCGTCTTCGCCGCGCGGAAGTCCTTCGACGAGCCGCCCTCGACCATGTAAGTCGCCAGCGTCCACGGGCTACCGGCAAAGCCGATCAACGGCACGCGACCATTGAGCTCGCGGCGGATCGTGCGTACCGCATTCATGACATAGCCTAGGTCTTTTTCCGGGTCGGGAATCGGCAGCGCATCGACCTCGGCCTGAGTGCGCACGGTCTTGGCAAAGCGCGGGCCCTCGCCGGTCTCGAAGTACAAGCCCAGCCCCATTGCATCCGGGATGGTGAGGATGTCGGAGAACAGAATGGCGGCATCCAGCGGATAGCGATCCAGCGGCTGCAAGGTCACCTCGCAGGCCAGCTGCGGGTTCATCATGAGCTTCATGAAGTCGCCGGCCTGAGCGCGCGTGGCGCGATACTCCGGCAGATAGCGCCCGGCCTGGCGCATCATCCACACCGGCGTGCGATCTACGGGTTGGCGCAGCAAGGCACGCAGGAAACGGTCATTCTTCAAGTCAGACATGGAGGCTCTCAAGTCGGTCATGGCGAGCGGCATGGCGCAGGATTGTGCACTAGGTCTGCCGGCATTTTGGGGCTATTGTAGCATCCACGGAATTTGACATTGACTAGGCAACGGGAGTTTCGTCATGCAAGGTTCAAGCACCAAAATCAAGCTGGTCGCGCTCACGCTGGGCCTGCTCGTGCTCACCGGCTGCGCCACCCGCGAGCGTTACGAAAGCGAGCTGCAAGGCTGGGTCGGCTCGAATATCAAGGTCGTCATGGATGCCTGGGGCTATCCCTCCGGCAGCTTCGAATCACCGACCGGCAACCTGGTTTATGTGTGGGACAAGCAAGGCAGCTATACCGTGGCACCAACGATCTCGACCTCCATTTTCAGCAGCTCGCGGGGTGGCGTTGGCTTCGGCACCGGAGTCGGTTTCGGCTTTGGCCAACAGAGCGGGAGCCTGCGCTGCCAGACCTACTTTGAAGTGGACAAGGCCAAGACCATCCTGAACTGGAAGACGCAGGGCAATGATTGCCGGAAGTAGACAAATCATGCGGTATCGACTGATGCTGATGTGCGCGATGCCCCAGTCCTACGCCATCGCCCAAGGATTGATCACCGCCAGCCCGCCAGCCTGAAACGGCGAGGTATCGCGAGAGGCCACGATGAAGCCTCGCGAAGCAGCGATGGCGGCGATATAGCCGTCTGGCGTGGGAAAGCCGCGCCCAGCGCTTCTGGCGGTTACAGCCAGTTCGGCATAGCGGCGCGCAGCATCCACATCGAAGGGCAGCACGCGCTCCTTGAATAGCGCCAACATGCCATCAAGAGCCTGGGTCAGCAGCTGCTTGCGCCGGCCAGCCGGCAGTGCAGCGATGCCAAACAGCAATTCGGCGACCGTCACGCTGCACAAATACAGCGTCTCGGTCGCCTGCTCATTCAGCCAAGCTCGCACAGAAGGGTCTGGCTCAGGCTTCATTGCCTCGGAAATGACATTGGTATCCAGAACAATCATTCAAACCTCAGCGGTTCAGCGGCTGCCTTGTCTTTGACCTGCTCCCGCACCGCCTGGTAGACGGCAAAGTCCTCATTGGTCAGCCCGACTTCACGGCTCAAGGTCGCCAACTCATCACCCAAGCGCCGGCGCGCTTGCGGCTTGACCACGCTCGCCAGAATTTCGCGCACCTCTGCCTCCGTGCTACGGCCGTGCTGAGCCGCGCGAACCCGCAGGGCGCGATGCACATCGTCAGGCACATTTCTTACCGTCAAAATCGCCATAGTCAAATTGCCTAAATTGCTTTCATTGACTGCAAATATAATTATATGCTGTCGTCTATGCAAGCAAACGCAATTTATAGGCACAAAAAAGCCGGGCTCTGCTTTTCAGCAGGCCCGGCTTTTTCACATCCGCTAACTCAGACTTCGAGATAGTCGAGGATGCCCTCGGCGGCCTGACGGCCTTCCCAGATCGCAGTCACCACCAGGTCGGAACCGCGCACCATGTCGCCACCGGCGAACACTTTCGGGTTCGTGGTCTGGAACTTGAACTTCGCTTCACCCGGTGCTTGCACGCGACCGGATGCATCCATGCCGATGCTCTGATCGGCAAACCACGGTGCCGGGCTTGGGCGGAAACCGAAGGCCAGCACCACGGCATCGGCCGGGAGGATCTGCTCAGAACCAGGGACTGGTTCCGGGCTGCGGCGACCACGGGCATCGGCTGCGCCGAGCTGAGTCTCCACGACTTTCACGCCGGTGACCTTGCTGCCGTCGCCAACGATCTCGATGGGCTGACGGTTGAACAGGAATTCGACGCCCTCTTCGCGTGCATTCTTCACTTCGCGCACCGAGCCGGGCATGTTGGCTTCGTCGCGGCGATAGGCACAGCTCACGCTCTCGGCACCCTGACGGATGGAGGTGCGGTTGCAATCCATGGCGGTATCGCCGCCACCGAGCACAACGACCTTCTTGCCGGCCATGTCGATGTAATCCGCCGGGTTCTTCTCGAAACCGAGGTTGCGATTGACATTGGCAATGAGGAAATCGAGCGCGTCATACACGCCTGGCAGGTCTTCGCCCGGGAAACCGCCCTTCATGTAGGTGTAGGTGCCCATGCCCATGAACACGGCATCGTATTCGGCGAGCAGGTCTTCGATCTTCACATCTACGCCAACATCCGTATTCAGGCGGAATTCGATGCCCATGTCGGTGAAGATTTCACGGCGACGCGACATCACCGCCTTTTCCATCTTGAATTCGGGGATGCCGAAAGTCAGCAGACCGCCGATTTCCGGATTCTTGTCGAACACCACGGCCTTGACACCGCTGCGCGTGAGCACATCGGCGCAACCCAAGCCGGCCGGGCCGGCACCGATGATGGCGACCTTTTTGCCTGTCTGCACCACATGCGACAGGTCAGGACGCCAGCCCATCGCGAACGCGGTGTCCACAATGTACTTCTCAGTGTTGCCGATGGTGACCGCGCCGAAGCCGTCGTTCAGCGTGCAGGCACCTTCGCAGAGACGGTCCTGTGGGCAGACACGACCACAGACTTCCGGCAGCGTGTTGGTCTGATGGCACAGCTCGGCGGCCTCGAAAATGCGGCCTTCCGAGATCAGCTTGAGCCAGTTCGGAATATAGTTGTGCACCGGGCACTTCCACTCGCAATACGGGTTGCCGCAGTCCAGGCAACGGTGCGACTGACCTTCCACTTCGGGCTTGGCGAAGGGCTGGTAAATCTCGACGAACTCCGCCGTGCGGACATCAATCGGCTTCTTCGTGGGGTCCTGGCGGGCCACATCGAGGAACTGGAAATCGTTGTTCAGGCGCTCTGCCATGATCTTGCCTCAATACCTGTTCGGGCGTTCAGCACGCGCCGAGGCTACCCCCGGTGCGTACACAATTACTGCGGGTTCGATACCGTGTTCTTGAGCAGCTCTTTCAAGTGCGCCGCCTTCGGCTTCACCAGCCAGAACTTGCGCTGATACTCGTCGAACTGTTCGAGGATCTCGCGACCCCAGACACTGTCCGTCTCGGCCACATACTCCTTGAGCACGGCCTTGAGATGCTGACGATGCGGGCCCATGGGCTCGGTGCTGATGCGATGCAGCTCAATCAACTCATGGTTGCAGTGGTCGAAGAAGTTATTGTCGAGGTCGAGCACATAGGCGAAACCGCCAGTCATGCCGGCACCGAAGTTCAGGCCGGTACGGCCGAGCACGGTGACCAGACCGCCGGTCATGTATTCGCAGCAGTGATCGCCAGCGCCTTCGATGACCGCTTCGCAGCCGGAGTTACGCACGGCAAAACGCTCGCCCGCCGTGCCCGCCGCGAACAGCTTGCCGCCGGTAGCGCCGTACAAGCAGGTGTTGCCGATAATGGCAGTATCCTGCGACTTGAACACCGCACCCTGCGGCGGACGAATCACGACCTTGCCGCCGGCCATGCCCTTGCCGACATAGTCGTTGGCATCGCCTTCCAGGCGCAGGTTGAGGCCACCGGCATTCCACACGCCGAAGCTCTGGCCGGCGGTGCCGGTGAAGTTCAGCGTGATCGGCGCATCAGCCATGCCCTGATCGCCATGACGCTGGGCGATCTCACCGGACACACGCGCGCCGATGGAGCGGTCGCAGTTGCCGATGCGGAAATCGTAGCTGCCGCCCGTCTTGCCTTCAATCGCCGGCAGCACTTCGGCCACGATGAGTTCGGCGAGCACGCCCTGATCGAACGGCTCGTTCTTCGACTGCATGCAGAACTGCGGCTTGTCGGCCGAGATGTGATCGTTCTTCAGCAACGGCATCAGGTCGAGGCGCGACTGCTTGCCGGTTTCGCCCGGCAGCATTTCCAGCAGATCGGTACGACCAATCAGCTCGGCCAACGAGGCCACGCCCAGCACAGCCAGCCACTCGCGCGTTTCGGCGGCGACGAACTTGAAGAAGTTCATCAGCATTTCCGGCTCGCCGATGTAGTGGTCCTGGCGCAGCTTGTCCTGCTGCGTGGCGACACCAGTGGCGCAGTTGTTGAGATGGCAGATACGCAGGTACTTGCAGCCCAGCGCGATCATCGGCGTGGAGCCGAAGCCGAAGCTCTCGGCACCGAGGATGGCCGCCTTAACGACATCGAGACCGGTCTTCAGACCGCCGTCAGTCTGCACGCGCACTTTGCCGCGCAGATCGTTGGCACGCAGCGCCTGCTGGGCTTCGGACAGGCCGAGTTCCCACGGCGAGCCGGCGTAGTGAATCGAGCTCAGTGGCGACGCGGCCGTACCGCCGTCATAACCGGAGATGGTGATGAGGTCGGCATAGGCCTTGGCGACACCGGCAGCAATCGTGCCCACACCCGGCTCCGACACCAGCTTCACCGACACCAGCGCGCGCGGATTGACCTGCTTGAGGTCGAAAATCAGCTGCGACAAGTCTTCGATCGAGTAGATGTCGTGATGCGGCGGCGGCGAGATCAGCGTGACGCCCGGCACCGAGTGGCGCAGACGTGCGATCAGCGCATTGACCTTGCCGCCCGGCAGCTGGCCGCCCTCACCGGGCTTGGCGCCCTGAGCGACCTTGATCTGCAGCACTTCGGCGCTGGCCAGATACGCCGGCGTGACGCCGAAACGACCGGAAGCGACCTGCTTGATCTTGGAGTTCTTGATGGTGCCGTAGCGCACCGGATCTTCGCCGCCCTCGCCCGAGTTCGAGCGACCGCCCAGCGTGTTCATGGCGATGGCAATCGACTCATGCGCTTCCGGCGACAGCGCGCCCAACGACATGCCGGCGGAATCGAAACGCTTCAGGATCGCGGTCAGCGGCTCCACGGCATCAATCGCCAGCGGCTGATCGGCAACCTTGAGCTTGAGCAAGTCACGAATGGTCGCGACCGGACGCGTGTTGACCAGATCGGCATAGGCCTGATAGTCGGCGTAGTCGCCCGAGCGCACGGCAGTGTGCAGCGTGTTGATCACATCCGGGTTGAAGGCGTGATATTCCTTGCCGTAGACGAACTTGAGCAGGCCGCCCTGATCCAGCGACTTGCGTGCCTTCCAGGCATCGTCGGCGAGCAGGCGCTGATCACCTTCGATATCGGCAAAGTTGGCGCCCTGAATACGGCTCGGAACACCCTTGAAGCAGGTCTCCACGACCACGCTGTCCAGCCCGACGGCTTCGAACAGCTGCGCGCCACGGTAGGACGCAATCGTGGAGATGCCCATCTTCGACATGATCTTCAGCAGACCCTTGTCGATGCCCTTGCGGAAATAGCCCTGCGCTTCCAGCGGATCACCGAGGATCTCGCCGTTGCGCGCCATGTCGGCAATGATGTCGTAGGCCAGGTACGGATACACGGCGCTGGCACCGAAGCCGATGAGCACAGCAAAGTGATGCGGGTCGCGGGCAAAGCCGGTTTCCACAATGATGTTGGCATCGCAGCGCCAGCCGGCATTCATCAGGTGATGATGCACAGCGCCCGTCGCCATCAGCGCGCTGATCGGCAGGAAGCCGGGCTGGATGGCACGGTCAGACAGCACCAGCTGCGAGCGACCGGCGCGCACGGCGGCCTCGGCCTGTGCACAAATACGCTGGATGGCGGCCTGCAAGCCTTCGCTTTCGGCGTAATTAAGGTCGATGACCTCGAAGCCGTAGCCCGGCAGATCGATCTGCTTGAGCTGGGCGAACTTCGAGTGCGACAGCACCGGACTCGAAACGATGACGCGGCGGGCATGCTCCGGCGTCTCTTCGAAGATGTTCATCTCCGGGCCGAACGCGGTTTCCAGCGACATCACGATGGCTTCGCGCAGCGGATCGATCGGCGGGTTGGTGACCTGCGCGAACTGCTGACGGAAATAATCGGCCTGATGACGCACACGACGCGACAGCACCGCCATCGGCGTGTCGTCGCCCATCGAGCCCACAGCTTCCTGACCGGACTCGGCGAGCGGACGGATGATCTGGTCGCGCTCTTCGAAGGTGACCAGGAACATCTTCTGATAGGTGTTCAGGCTGTTGCGGTCGATATTGCCGAGCAACGACTTTTCCAGCGCGCTGTCGGTCTCGACGCGACGCGCCTCTTTACGCAGCCACTGCTTGTAAGGCTGGGCATTCTTGAGCAGGGCATCGACAGCATTGTTGTCGAGCAACTCGCCCTTCTGGGTATCGATGGCGACGATCTTGCCCGGCCCGACGCGGCCCTTGGACACGACATCTTCCGGCTTGTAATCCCAGACGCCGATTTCCGACGCCAGCGTGATGTAGCCGTTCTTGGTGATGACCCAGCGCGCCGGACGCAGACCGTTACGGTCGAGCATGCACACGGCATAGCGACCATCGGTGATAACCAGACCGGCCGGGCCGTCCCAGGCTTCCATATGCTTGGCGTTGTACTCGTAGAACGCGCGCAGATCGGCGTCCATCGACTCCACATTCTGCCAAGCCGGCGGCACCAGCATGCGCAGAGCACGGAACAGGCCCATGCCGCCACCGAGCAGGATCTCCAGCATGTTGTCCATGGACGACGAGTCAGAGCCGGTGCGATTGACCAGCGGCGTCAGCTCGGTGAGGCCGGGCAGATCCGGGTGCGTGAACTTCGGCGTACGCGCCACGGCCCAGTTGCGGTTGCCGCTGACCGTGTTGATTTCGCCGTTATGCGCGAGATAGCGGAACGGCTGTGCCAGCGGCCAGCGCGGCAGCGTGTTAGTCGAGAAACGCTGGTGGAACACGCAGATATGCGTTTCCAGTCGTTCGTCGCCAAGGTCCTTGTAGAAAACCGGCAGGTCGGCCGGCATCACCAGGCCCTTGTAGGAGATGACCTGGGTGGACAGCGTGGTGACATAGAACAGCGGATCGGTCTTCAGCTGCTGCTCGGCACGGCGGCGCGCCAGGAACAGCTTGCGATTGGCCGTTTCTTCATCGAGCGTGCCGGCATTGACCAGAATCTGCTCGAATACCGGCAGCGAACGCAGCGCGATTTCGCCGAGGATGCTGTTGTCGGTGGGCACGGTGCGCCAGCCAGCCAGCGCCAGGCCTTCGGCCTCGACTTCCTTTTTCAGGATGGCGCGGGCGTTGGCGGCCAGCGCCGGGTCGGTATTGAGAAACACCAGGCCGACAGCAAAGGTATCGGTCAGGGTGACACCCAGCTCTTCCTGCGCGACAGCGCGAAAGAAGGCGCGCGGCATGGCCAGCAACAGGCCGCAGCCGTCGCCAGTCTTGCCATCGGCGGCGATGGCACCGCGATGGGTCATGCAGCTGAGTGAATGAATCGCTGTCTGGACCAGATGGTGACTGGTCTCGCCCTTCATCTGTGCGATGAGGCCGAAACCGCAGTTGTCACGAAACTCATCCGGGTGGTACAGACCCGCGTTGACGACCGGCTGCTCTAGCATCAGTTATACCTTGGAAAACAAAGGTTTAAGAATTCTTACGCGCAGGCAAAAACCGCGCTGGGCGCAAAATTGGACGCGTATAGTAGGTGAAAAGGCAGTTTCACTCAATTCATGCCGGCCTAATGGCGGCCTCATTTCATGAAATATGCCGTTTTACCCTCACGGATGGAGCAAGTTTCAGGCCAGTCTCTGCCTTTACCGACACTACAAGGTGTCGACAGGGATTGGGCCTGGGGGCGAATTGGTTGGCAGCTGAATCAAATCACCGCGCGATACCTCAGCGGCACTGCCGCTATCTGGCGCTGCTGGGGCCTCCGGGGCAACAGGCTGAGCCGCTGCCTGCGCTGCAAATGCCGCCAATGCCTCGTTCTGGATATGCGCCCAAGCTCGCGGCAGTGGCAGCGATGGCAAGCCTTCCAGCGCAGCCGCCACCTCATCTGCCTGCTGACGCGTCGCAAACTGACCATAGGTCACCACATAGCGCAGACCGAGAGGGGACGCATCGGCAGCTTCTGCCACCACCGGCAGCACCACATAATGGAACTGATCCTTGTCACTACGCGCCGAGAGCAAATCGCCGATGCGGCGCTCATCACTGAAGACTGCCACCTGCAAGGTGTAGGAAGTCGCGTCCTGTGTCATCAACCAGTCTTTGTCGCGATACTGGGCGATGCGCTGAGGGCTGGCCGCTTCGATAGGCACTGGCTGAGAGCCGCCGTTGTCTTTCACCAACTCGGGCAACGCACCGAAGCTGTCGCTGAAGCCCGCCTCGCCATAACCGACATTGGCCAGCACATGCTCAGCAAACAAGGCCTTCACCGGCGCACTTAACCAGAGCCCGACAACACCTGCCAGAAAGATCAGCAAGAACGCATTGCCTAGGCGTTGCTGTGATTTTGCCGTCATCATGATAATGCCCCTGCGCAACCCGCCACCAGCGTGGCCTGCAAATTTCCGGCACTGGCTTGATCGGTGACCACCGCCTCGCCGAGCCGCTTCAGCAGCACCAGACGCAAGCGGCCATCCACATTCTTTTTATCCACCGCCATATGCTGCATGAAGATGTCGGGAGTCATTCCAGCCGGGGCAGCCACAGGCAGCCCAGCTCGCTCCAGCAGACGCTTCACCCGCGCCACATCCTCAGGGGTCAGCCAGCCTTCGCGGCACGACAAATCAGCGGCCAGCAACATGCCGGCACCCACTGCCTCGCCATGCAGCCACTCGCCGTAGCCCATGCCGGTCTCGATGGCATGGCCGAAGGTATGACCCAGGTTCAGCAATGCGCGAATATCATTCTGCTCGAACTCGTCTGCGGCAACGACTTCGGCCTTGTTCCGGCAGGAGCGTTCGATAGCCTCCGCCAGCAACGCCGGATCACGCGCCATCAGGCCATCCATGTGCGTTTCCAGCCAGCACAGGAAATCAAGATCGCGAATCAGACCGTACTTGATGACTTCCGCCAACCCCGCCGACAGCTCGCGAATCGGTAGCGTGCGTAACACAGCGGTATCCGCCAGCACCACACGCGGCTGCTGGAAGGCACCAATCATGTTCTTACCCAGCGGATGGTTGATGCCGGTCTTGCCACCCACCGAGGAGTCCACCTGCGAGAGCAAGGTCGTGGGCACCTGAATGAAGTCGACACCGCGCTGATAACAGGCGGCGGCAAAGCCGGTCATGTCGCCGACAACACCGCCGCCAAGGGCAATCAAGGTCACTTTACGGCTGAAACGCGCCTGCAGCAGGCCATCGAAAATCAGATTGAGATGCTGCCAGTCTTTGAACTGCTCGCCATCCGGCAAGATCACCTCGGCCACCGCCAGACCAGCCGCCGTGAGGTTCTGGCGCAGAGCGGATGCGTACAACGGGGCCACGGTGACATTGCTGACCAGCAGTACCTGCTTGCCGCGAATATGCGGCAGCAGATAGTCAGGATTGCTGAGCACGCCCTCGCCAATATGAATCGGATAACTGCGGTCGCCGAGGGCGACATTCAACATGGTATGCATCTCAGCCTCTTGTTCAGCAACCGTGCAACGCTGTCCGTGCAACGCTGTCATTCAACGCGCACCCAGTTTCTGCAAAATATGCCACGCCACTTCACGCGCACTGACGCGCTCGGTGGGCATGATGTGGTGCGCGACCTCACGATACAAGGGGTCGCGAATGCGTAGCAGCTCAACCAGCTTGGCACGCGGGTCGGCGGTTTGCAGTAAAGGCCGATTTTGGTCACGCGCCGTACGCTCAAGCGAGCGCTCAACGGTCGTTTCGAGGTAAATCACGGTGCCGCGCTCATGCAGGTGACGACGATTTTCGGCCCGCATGACTGCACCGCCACCCGTCGCCAACACCACATGACGGCGCTGCGTAAGCACATCAATGACATGCTCCTCGCGCTGACGAAAGCCGTCTTCGCCCTCGATATCGAATATCCAGGGAATATTGGCCCCAGTTCGCGCCTCGATTTCGTGATCCGAGTCGAGAAATTCCCAATGCAGCAGCTCAGCGAGCTGACGGCCGATCGTGGTCTTGCCTGCGCCCATGGGCCCGACCAGATAAATATTGTGAACGCTTGTTGGCAACATCTGACTTCTCAGCAACCGGTACTGGCAGCGGGTCGGCATCCGCGACCAGGTGCGGTGTCACAAAAATGAGTAGCTCCTGCTTGTCCTCACGCACCAGGTTGCGACGGAACAGGTAGCCCAATAACGGGATATTACCCAGTACAGGCACCCGACTGACAGTGCGCACAGCCTGAGTTCGAAAAATTCCGCCGAGCATCAGGGTCTGACCATCGCGCAAACGCACTTGCGTGACCAGATGATTGGTCTCGATGGCGCGTGCGCCATTGGCCTGCAGCTCGCCGGGACTGTCGTGATTCAAACTCAGGTCGAGCAGGATCTGCTCATCGGCACTGACCGACGGTGTGACCTCCAAGCTCAGCTCGGCATTGACGAAGCGCGTGGTCGTGGCACCGCTATGCGTGGTTTCTTGATACGGAATTTGCTGGCCGGACGCGATCATGCCTTTTTGCTGCTCGGCGGTCATCACGCTCGGCCGCGCCAGAATATCGCCCTGCCCGGAGGTTTCCAGTGCCGACAGCTCCACATCGAGCGCATGGCCGCTCAGGCCCAGCAGACCGTAGCGCAGTGCCGAGACCTCGGCTCCAGGCGCAGTCAGCGGCACCTGCCCGACCCATTGCGGGCCAGTGACTTGCCAGCGAGCCCCTAGCGCCTCGGCCTGTGTGCGCGATACCGCGACCAGCCGCGTTTCGACCATGATTTGTCGCGCCGGACGATCCAGCCTGACCAGCCAGCGCTGCAGCTGATCCAGATGCGCCGGCGTATCAGTGACCAGCAAGGTATTGGTGCGAGCATCCACATCAATGCGTCCGCGCGGCCCGAGCAAACGCTCGCCACTGGTCGCCCCCAGCCATTTCGCCAGATCACCGGCTCGGGCGTAATGCAAGGCCAGCAAGCGCGTCTCCACCGGCGTGCCCAGCTCCCGCGCCTGCTGCCAGCTCAATGCCTGCCGAGCCTGTGTTGCAGCCTCTTCGGCAGAGCCGATCCAGAGCAACGAACGGGTTGCCGACACAGGCACCTGCTGCTCGACCAAGCCACGCGCCTTGACCACGGCAGACAACATCGTGCGTGGTCGCGCCGCCCGCACATCAAGACTGATGCGACCTTGCACGCTTTCAGCCAGCAAGACATCAACCTGAGCGGTTTCGGCCAGCTGCAACAAAACTGTGCGCAAGTCGGCTTCACTGAAACGGGTGCTGACCGTGGCTGCTGCGGCATGCGCCGCCATCCACCAGCACAGAGCAACGCCCGAAAAAAAACGAAAGACACGCAAACCGTGATTTTGACGCGTAAACATGGATCCATCCTCGCTGTGTGGCGTCCTGCCACTGCCTATGGTGTAGCAGGCGATCGGCATTTACGCAAACACACAGGCAAGGTCGGCACGAGCGTCTTATACTGCGCGCTCATGTCCTGTGCAGGGACGATTCACGAGTGGCTCGAATGACTGCTGCAGCAACGCCTTTTCGCCTGATGCGCTGGCTCGGCCTGGCCCTGACCGGCATTACCCTGGGGGCCAGCGGCTCCTATCTTGCACTCACGCCACAGCTTCCCGACATCTCCACGCTCAAGCATGTCGAGTACGAAACGCCGTTGCAGGTACTCACGCGTGACGGCAAGCTGATCAGCGAATTCGGCCTCAAGCACAGTGTGCCGCTGAAGTATCAAGAAATCCCGAAGCCCTTCATACAAGCCTTTCTGGCGGCGGAAGACGATCGCTTCTTCGAGCACGATGGCATTGATTACGCCGGCCTCGGCCGCGCCTTCAGCGAAATTCTGACCAGCGGCAACATCCGCTCGGGCGGCTCGACCATCACTATGCAGGTGGCGAAAAACTACTTCCTCAGCTCCGAACGCACCTTCAGCCGCAAATTTACCGAGATCATGCTGGCCAAGCGCATCGAGGACTCGCTGACCAAAGAGGAAATTCTTGAGCTCTATCTGAACAAGATCTACCTCGGCCAACGCGCCTACGGCATTGGCGCAGCCGCCAAGATCTACTACGGCAAGACTGTGCAGAAGCTGACACTGGCTGAAATGGCGATGATCGCCGGCCTGCCGAAAGCACCGTCGAAATACAATCCGGTGAGCAATGCCGAGCGCGCGCTGATTCGTCGCAACTGGATCATTGGCCGCATGCTCAAGCTCCGCTACATCAGCCAGAAGGCCCACGATGCCGCGATCGCCGCGCCAGTTGCGCTAAATTTTCAGCCCAGCATGCAGGATGTACAGGCTCCCTGGCTTGCCGAAATGGTCCGTGAGTCGTTGATGGAACGCTTTGGCAAGGCTGTTTACGACAGCGGCTACAAGGTCTATACCACCGTGGAGTCGCGCAACCAGAATGCCGCCAGCGCCGCAGTGATTGGCGGCTTGCTGGCCTACGATCAGCGCCACGGCTGGCGCGGGCCGGAAGGCCATGGCGACAATGCTGCGCTGAAGCTGCTGCGCCGCGTTGGCGGTCTGGAGCCAGCGCGCGTGCTTGAGGTCAAGGCACGAACCATCAGCGTAGAACTACGCAGCGGTGAAAAAATCACCATCAACTGGAATGGCCTGCGCTGGGCGCGCCGCTACATCAATGTCAACAGTATTGGCGCGGCACCGGAGAGCGCTGGCGAAATCGTCAAGGTCAATGACTTGGTGCGTCTGCAGGCTGTTGGGAAGTCCTGGCGACTGGCACAGGTGCCGGCAGTACAGGGCCAGCTCATCGCCCTGAACCCGGAAACCGGCGCCATCGAGGCTATCGTTGGTGGCTTCGATTTCACCCAAAGCAAGTTCAATCGCGCCGTGCAAAGCTGGCGTCAGGCCGGCTCCACCATCAAACCGCTGATCTACGCGAAAGCACTGGAAAGCGGCTTTACACCCGTGAGTGTGATTGATGATTCGCCGCTGACCTTCGGCGACTGGTCACCGAGCAATTCCGATGGCGAATTTATGGGCCCGATCACGCTGCGCCGTGCGCTCTATTTGTCACGCAATTTGGTCTCGATTCGTCTGCTGCAATCGGTTGGCGTGGGCGATGCTCGCGAGTATCTGAGCCGCTTCAGCCTGGAAAAATCGCGCATGCCGCAAGATTTGACGCTGGCGCTGGGCTCGGCCGAAGTGCTGCCGATCCAGATGGCCACGGCTTACGCCAGCATCGCCAATGGTGGTCTGCGCGTGAATCCGTACTTCATCGAGAAGGTCGTGGATCGTAGTGGAAAGGTCGTGTTTCAGGCCGAACCGAAGCGCGTCTGCCGCCCGTGTGAGCTGCCGATGCCCGCACCGGTGGTCAATGCTGACGGGATTGCCGAGCCTACCGAGGTCATTCCCGGCGTCACGCCGCCGGTGAGCGCCGAGCAAAGCGGCAGCATCACTGGCGATGGCACCAATATTGCGGTCACGCAGCCTGTGCCAGCGGCGTTTGTGCCCGATTATCCGGTAGCACTGCGCATCATGCGTCCGCGTGCGGCACGCCAGATGTACTCGATTTTGCAGGATGTGATTCAGCACGGCACCGGCCGTGGCGCACTCAGCCTGGGGCGCGCCGATCTGGCCGGCAAAACCGGCACCACCAACGATGCCCGCGATGCCTGGTTCGCCGGCTTCAATGCGCAGATGGTGGCGGTATCGTGGGTGGGCTTTGATGAACCGAAGAGTCTGGGCAAGGTCGAATACGGTGGCTATGCCGCGCTGCCGATCTGGAATCAGTACATGGCCACGGCCTTGCGCAACATTCCGTTCAGCATGCCGCCCACACCGGCCGGGCTGTCGTCGGTGCGTGTCAACCGGCTCACCGGCCAACAGGCCGATGCGGCTGATCCTGAAGCGATTGACGAGCTGATTCCGGCAGAGCAGGCACCGGCAGCGACGCCGCCAGCCAGCCCTGCCACAGAGCCTGCAGCGAGCATCGTCATCCCCTGATGCTTTTGCTAATGTTGGCCCGCGGCGCGCTATTGCAGCTCCTGCGGGTCAACATCCAGCGACCAGCGCACCTGACGGGCGCTGGGCAGCGCATCCAGCCAAGGCACCAGCGTGGTCAGCAAGGCATGCAATGACTTGCGGTCATCGGCCTTGAGCAGCAGATGCACGCGAGACAACCCGGCCTTGCGCGCCATCGGCGCCGGCACCGGGCCCCATGCCTGCACCCCGTACTGCCCCTGCACAATCGCCACCGCCGCCTGCTGCAGAAAGGCCAGTGGCAACTCGGCGCGCGTCGCTTCGGAGCGCAACAACGCCAGATGCCCCGCCGGCGGCAAGCCAAGCAACTGCCTTTCCTTGAGCAGATCGCGTGCGGCAGCAATGTAGCCCTGTGACAGCAGCGTCACCAGCAACGGGTGATCCGGCTGATGCGTCTGCAGCCACATCTGGCCGGGCTTGTCGCCACGACCGGCGCGGCCGGCGACCTGCACCAGCAGCTGCGCCAGGCGCTCGCCGCCACGAAAATCGGCGCTGAACAGCGCGCCATCCACATCGGGAATCAGCACCAGCGTCACACGCGGGAAGTGATGGCCTTTCGCCAGCATTTGCGTGCCCACCAGAATCGCCGGGCCGGGCTTGTGGATCTCGTCGAGCAGGCCTTGCAGCGCGCCTTTGCGGCGCGTGCTGTCTCTGTCTACCCGATGCACCGGAATGCCGGGATGCGCGGCCATCAGCGCCTGCTCTAGGCGCTCGGTGCCGACGCCGACCGGCCGTAAGTCCGTGCTGTTGCAAGTCGGGCAATGCCGTGGCGGTGCCTGCTCGAAACCGCAGTGATGGCAATGCAGCCGCACCGGGTCGCGGTGCAGCGTCGGGCGCGCATCGCAACGGCTGCACTCGGCCTGCCAGCCGCAGTCATGGCAGAGCATGACCGGCGCATAGCCTCGGCGATTGATGAACACCAGCACCTGCTCGCCGCGCTTGAGGGTGTCGCCAATGGCGGTGCGGGCAGCGGCGCAAAGGCCGTCCTGCAAGGTTTGGCCACGCAGATCCAGGCAGCGCACCAGTGGTGCCTGAGCGCCGCCGGCGCGCTGCGTCAGCGCCAATCGCTGGTAGCGCCCGGCCTGCACATTGGCAATCGACTCCAGCGCCGGCGTCGCCGACCCCAGCACAATGGGGATGTCTTCGAGCTGAGCGCGCCGCACGGCCACATCGCGGCCGTGATAGCGAAAGCCTTCCTGCTGCTTGAACGACAGATCGTGCTCTTCATCGACGATGATCAGACCCGGCCGCGCCATGGGCGTGAAAATCGCCGATCGCGTGCCGATGATCAGACTGACATCGCCGGCCCGGGCCGCGCGCCAAGCGTGCAGGCGTTCGCGATCCGACAAGCCCGAATGCAGAACAGCCAGCGGGCAGCGAAAACGGGCACGAAAGCGCGCCACTGTTTGCGGCGTGAGACCGATCTCCGGCACCAGCACCAACACCTGCCGCCCGGCACGCAGCACCTGCTCAATGTGCTGCAAATAGACCTCAGTCTTGCCGCTGCCGGTAATGCCTTGCAGCAGCGTGACGCGAAAACCGGATTGCGCGCTCAGCACGGAGAGCGCCGCCGCCTGCTCCGAGTTCAGCGTCAGCGGCGTTTCTGCCAGCAGGTTCGCCAAGCTGACATTGGCCGCGCTGAAAATACCGGGCGCGGCCTGTGCCGGCTCCGCGCTGGCAATTTCGACCAGCTCTTTTTCCTGCAGCGCCAGCAACGCCTCACGGCTCACGCCCAGCGCCTGCAGCGCGGTATCGCCCAGGCCATGCTCGTGCTCGCGCAAGACCTGCCAGGCTTGCTGCTGGCGCGCGGCACGGCGCAGACCATCCGCCGCCAGTGCCAGCCCTCGTGGCGTCAATCGCCAGAGCCGGGGCGCAGTCGGCAGCAAGGCTTCGCCCTGACGGATCAGCACCGGCAGCATTTGGCTCAGGGCATCGCCCAAGGGATGCTGATAGTAGGTGGCCGCCCAGCGTGCCAGCGCCCACAGCGTTGGCGGCAACGCCGGCTCGGCATCGAGCACCTCGCTCACGGCCTTGAGCTTGCCAGATGGCACATCGCTCTGCGCCACCTCGGCGGTGACCAGCCCGATAAGCTGCTGCCGGCCGAACGGCACGCGCACGCGCACGCCCGCCGCCGGCACGGCAACGCCTGCGGGCACACGATAATCAAAGACTTGCCGTAACGGCGATGGCAGCGCCACCTGGATGAGCTTCATGGCGGCAAGATTACCATTGCGCTACTACCACCGCGCTCATGACCGTCACATCCAGGCAGGCAAAAGCCCACTTGGCCAAAAAGCAGACATCTTGTAGAATCCGCCACCTTGTTGTGCCCCGCTGGAACGAAGCGACAGTTTCGGTAGGCCAAAAGAATGGTTTGATTTCGTACCTCGGCGTTTGCTCTGCCCCGGCCGCATGGCCTTATGGCAGAACCCACGAGGATGGCGAGGTCACCAACCCCGTTCTTAACCAGAGGATTTACTCATGCGCGCCGACATCCATCCGCGTTACGAAGCTGTTGTTGCCACCTGCTCGTGCGGCAACACCTTCACAACCCGTTCCACCCTGTGCAAAAACTTCCTGATCGATACCTGCTCAGCTTGCCACCCGTTCTACACCGGCACGCAGAAAGTCGTCGACACTGGCGGTCGTATCGACAAGTTCAAGCAGCGCTTTGGCGCTCGCAGCTTCTCCAAGTAAGCACTTGCAGAGGCCGATCACTGTTACGGTGATCGCAAAAAGGCGAAGACTCGGAAACGGGTGTTCGCCTTTTTTATTGGTACAATCGCGCCCAATTAAAGCGCAGGCGACTGCCTGCTGCGTGCACGACCCGCTTTGGAATAGACGATGAAGCTTGCTCTCGAACACCTGCTGACCACCGCCCTCGCCTCCCTGCGTGCCGACGGCGTGCTGCCGGCAGATTTCAGCCCGGCCATCCAACTCGATCGCACGCGCGACAAGGCGCATGGCGACTGGGCCACCAATCTCGCCCTGGCCAGCGCGAAAGCCGCCGGCCGCAAGCCGCGCGACATTGCCGAGGCCATCGTGGCCGCGCTGCCGGCAAATGACATCGTTAGCAAGATCGAGATTGCCGGCCCCGGTTTCATCAACTTCTTCCTCGCCGGCGCCACCGAATTTGCCGTGCTCGGCCAGATCTTCGCCGCCGCTGCCGACTTCGGCCGCACACCGCGTCGCAATCAGAAGCTGCAGGTCGAATTCGTCTCGGCCAACCCGACCTCGTCGCTGCATGTTGGCCACGGTCGCGGTGCTGCCTACGGCATGACCGTGGCCACGCTGCTCGATGCCGTCGGCTACGATGTGCAGCGCGAATACTATGTGAACGATGCCGGCCGTCAGATGGCCATCCTCGCCACTTCGACCTACCTGCGATATGTCGAATCGCATCCAGTCGAGTCCGGCATTGCTGCCGGTGCCGCGTTCGTGTTCCCGAGCAATGGTTATCGCGGCGATTACATCCGCGACATCGCCGCCAGCGTTACCGCCACGCACGGTGCGACGCTGGTGAAGCCGGTCGCCGATCTGTTTGCCGATGTTCCCGCCGATGCCGTCAAGAACGCCGCCGGCGAAGTCATTTCCGGCGACAAGGAAACGCATATCGACGGCCTCATCGCCAATGCCCGCGCCCTGCTCGGCAGCGACGGCTACGATGTGTTCTTCCGCGCCGCTCTCGACAGCATCCTCAGCGACATCCGCGAAGATCTGGGCGAATTCGGCGTGCATTACGATGAGTGGTTCTCGGAAAAAACGCTGGAAACCGATGGTTCCATCGAACGCGCCGTCGCCCGCCTGACCGCCAACGGCCACACCTACGAGCAAGGCGGCGCGATCTGGTTCCGCTCCACCACCTTCGGCGACGACAAGGATCGCGTGCTGGTTCGCGACAACGGCCAGGGCACCTACTTCGCCTCCGATGTGGCCTATCACCTGAACAAGTTCGAGCGCGGCTTCGACCGCGTGGTGAATATCTGGGGTGCCGACCACCACGGCTACATCATCCGCGTGAAAGCCGCGCTGACCGCCCTCGGCCTCGATGCCGGCAAGCTCGATGTGCTGCTGGTGCAGTTCGTGTCGCTGTGGCGTGGCGGCGAGCAGGTGCAGATGTCGTCGCGCTCCGGCCAGTTCATTCCGCTGCGCGAGCTGCGTGAGGAAGTCGGCAACGATGCCGCGCGTTTCTACTACATCACGCGCAAGAGTGAGCAGCACATCGACTTCGACCTCGATCTCGCCGTGTCGCAGAGCAAGGACAATCCGGTCTACTACATCCAGTACGCTCACGCTCGCGTGTGCTCGATGCTGGAAAAGCTGGCCACCTTGGGCTGGACGCTGGATCGCGATGCCGGTCTGGCAGCGCTCGATCGTCTCGACAGTGATGCCGAGCGCGATCTCGCGAAAGCGCTGCAACGCTACCCGGAAGTGCTGCTGAAAGCCGCCGAAGCCTACGAGCCGCACCAGCTCTCGAACTACCTGAAGGAATTGGCCAGCCAATTCCACGGCTGGTACAACAGCACCAAGGTACTCGTGGATGACGAACCGCTGCGTCAAGCGCGTCTGACGCTCAGCCTCGGCGTGCGTCAGGTCATTGCCAACGGTCTCGGCCTGCTCGGTGTGGCTGCCCCGGAACGCATGTAATGAGTCGTCCGAATCCGCCCCGCGGCGCCAGTCGCTCACCACGCCCTGCCGGCAAAGCTGCCAGCACCGGGCGTGGCGGTCGGCGCACGGCGAAAACGGCGAGCAAAAGCTCGTCGGCAAAAAAGCCAGGCATTAAAAAAGGCCGCCTGATCGTCGGCCTGCTGCTGCTTGCCGGCCTCATCGCACTGATTGTGATGCTGATGAAAAAGCCGGCACCGCCGGTGGCCACCGTGCCGCCAGCACTGACCGAAGAGAAGACCGAAAAGCCCAAGCCAGCGCCGAAGCCGGCTGAGCGCTTCGCCTTCTACGAGCTGCTGCCGAACCAGAAAGTGCTACCCACCCGCGCCGTGGAAACACGCCCGGCGCCGCGCCCCGGTGCCGATACCACTGCCATCAGCGAAGGTAGCTTCTGGCTACAAGCCGGCGCCTTCCGCAGTGCCACTGAAGCCAATACTCGGCGCTCGGCCATCAGCCAGCTTGGTCTGCCGGCGCGCGTGCAAAGCCAGCGCGAAGGTGGAAGCACGCTGCAGCGCGTGCTCGTTGGCCCGTTCAATCAGATTGAGCGCCGCGATCAGGCTCGCACCAAGCTCGGCGAGGCCGGTCTCGATGCCATCCCGGCCAGCGCACCCGCTGCCGGCAAATCGCCCGCTCAACCGCCTGTTTCATCAAATGCAGAGAGTCGCAACCCATGACCACCATATTATCCGTCCGTCGCGGCAACACCGTGGTACTCGGTGGCGATGGCCAGGTCTCGCTCGGCAACACGGTCATGAAAGGTAACGCCCGCAAGGTGCGGCGCCTGTACAAGGATCAAGTGCTGGCCGGTTTCGCCGGCGGTACGGCCGATGCTTTCACGCTCTTCGATTACTTCGAGGCCAAGCTGGAAAAGCACAGCGGTCATCTCGTGCGCGCCGCCGTGGAAATGGCCAAGGACTGGCGCACCGATCGCACGCTGCGCCGGCTCGAAGCCCTGCTCGCCGTCGCTGACAAGCACGCCTCGCTGATCATCACCGGTAGCGGCGATGTGCTGGAGCCGGAGCACGGCATCATCGCCATCGGTTCCGGCGGCAACTACGCGCTCGCCGCCTCGCGCGCACTGATCGACCACAGCGAGCTGTCAGCAGAAGAAATTGTCAAATACGGGCTGACGATGGCCGGAGACATCTGCGTCTTCACCAATCATCAGCACACGCTCGAACGACTCGACTGGTAAGCCCCCATGACCGCCATGACTCCGCGCGAAATCGTGCACGAACTCGATCGTCATATCGTTGGCCAGAATGGTGCCAAGCGCGCCGTCGCGCTGGCGCTGCGCAACCGCTGGCGACGCATGCAGCTGGCCGAACATCTGCGCCCGGAAGTAACGCCGAAAAACATTCTCATGATCGGCCCGACCGGCGTCGGCAAGACCGAGATCGCACGCCGTCTGGCTAAGCTCGCCAACGCTCCGTTTATCAAGGTCGAAGCCACCAAGTTCACCGAAGTCGGCTATGTCGGCCGCGATGTCGAGACCATCATTCGCGACCTCGCCGACATGGCGCTGAAGATGATGCGCGAGCAGGCCATCGCCGAGGTGGGCCAGCGCGCCGATGAAGCCGCCGAAGACCGCATTCTGGATGTGCTGCTGCGACCGGCACGCACCGCCAGTACCGGCTGGGACACCACCGAGCCGGCCCCGGCCAGCACGGGCGACAACGCCACGCGCCAGCTCTTCCGCCGCAAGCTGCGCAACGGCGAGCTCGACGAGCAGGAAATCGAGATCGAGCTGAGCCCGGTTGCGGCCTCGGTGGAGCTGATGACGCCGCCGGGCATGGAAGAAATGGGCGGCCAGCTGCAGAAGCTATTTGCCGGCCTTGGCGGCGGCAAGAGCAAGAGCCAGCGCCTGAAAATTCGCGATGCGCTCAAGCGCGTGCGTGAAGAGGAAGCCGGCAAGCTGGTCAGCGAAGAAGATCTGAAGGCCCGTGCGCTGCATGCCGTCGAGCAAAACGGCATCGTCTTCATCGATGAGATCGACAAGGTCTGCCGTCGCGGCGAAACCTCGGGCGCGGATGTATCTCGTGAAGGCGTGCAGCGCGACCTGCTGCCGCTGATCGAAGGCTGCACCGTCAACACCAAGTACGGCATGGTCAAGACCGATCACATCCTGTTCATTTGCTCGGGCGCGTTTCACCTCGCCAAGCCGTCGGATCTGATCCCGGAGCTGCAAGGCCGTCTGCCCATTCGTGTCGAGCTGGAAGCACTAACCGCCAATGACTTCGAGCGCATCCTGACCGAGCCGAACTTCTCGCTGACCGAGCAATATGTGGCGCTGCTGGCCACCGAAGGTCTGCAGGTTGCTTTCGCGAGCGATGCCATTCGCCGCCTTGCGGAAGTGGCCTGGCAGGTCAACGAACGCACGGAAAACATCGGTGCCCGTCGCCTGCATACCGTGCTGGAACGCCTGCTTGAAAGCATCGCTTTCGATGCCGCTGACTTGGCCGGCAAGCAGGCCGGTGCTGTGCTCACGCTGACCGCCGCCGATGTGGAAAAGCAGCTCGGCGCACTGGTTCAGGACGAAGACCTGAGCCGCTTCATCCTGTAACACTTTTTGCTGTAGCACTTTTTTGCTGTAGCCCGGAACTGAATCATGAGTCGCACCGCTGTTGCTGAACGCTACGAACTGGATATTGACGAGAACGACATGCTGCCGCCCCAGATCGATGAAACCCTGACCGCAGCCCAACGCATTCGGGATGCGATTGCCCGTTATCGCGGCTGGCAACGCCACACGGACGAAGCCCTGCAAGCGCAGGTGCTGGTCGTGCAGCAGCTGCAAATCGCCCGTCTGCGCCGTACTCACGCCGGCCTGCTAGCCGATGACCGCTTCCGCCCCATCACTGAGTTTTTTCTCTGTGAAATCTATGCTGGGCTCGATCTTGCCGAGTTGGCGCGGGAAATCGAGAAGGCACTGCCGGTCGCCACACGCATGCTGCCCGACTCCGTGCTGCGCACCGCCGCCATCGCGGTGGAAGCCAACGCGCTGACCGGCGAGCTGGATGAAGAGGCCGCCCGTGACCTGCACGCCGCCGGCATCATCGAACCTACGGATGCCGACCTAATTGCCGCCTACCGTCGCTGCGATCAGGACATCGCCCGGCGCGAACAGATGCGCCTGCTGCGCGAACTCGGCCTGGGCCTGGATCGCTATGTGCGTTCGCGCCTCATCACCGCCACCTTCAAGATGGCCGCGCGCCCGGCGAAAATGGCCGGCCTCGGCGGCCTCTACGACTTCATGGCCACCGGTTTCGCGGTGATGAAGCCAATGAAATCCGTAGCCGACTTTCTCGATGATTTCCTCGGCCGCGAGGCGCGTATCCTCGACAATCTCAACACAGACTGCGACGATCCCTTCGCCGTTTAAACTGATAGCCCGTTACGCTGCCCAAAGAGACTCGCCATGAGCCAACGCCGCCCTGATCTGCCTCCTGCTAACGGCCCCATGAGTCGCGGTGAATCGGTGGCTGTCACGCCCATGCCGACGCCGTCAGCACGCCCAATGGCCGGAGCCGAGGCCCGCGCTCAAGCCTCTGGCACCTCAAGCTCTAACATCAAGGCATCAGGCGAAGTCACGCACTTCGGCTATCAGACCGTCGCTCGCGAAGAAAAGGCCGGCAAAGTCGCCGAAGTCTTCCACTCGGTGGCCGCCAAGTACGACATCATGAATGACCTCATGTCGCTCGGCATTCACCGCCTGTGGAAGCGCTTCACCGTGGAGATGTCCGGCGTGCGTCCCGGCCAGCAGGTGCTCGACATTGCCGGTGGCACCGGCGACCTCGCCCGCGCCTTCCACAAGGAAGTCGGCCCCACCGGCCGCGTCGTGCTCGCCGACATCAACTCGTCCATGCTCATGGTCGGTCGCGACAAGCTGCTCGATGTCGGCGTGGCCGGCCAGATCGAGTTCGTCCAAGCCAATGCCGAATGCCTGCCGTTTGCGCCGGGCAGCTTCGACCTCATCACCATCGCCTTCGGCCTGCGCAATGTCACCGACAAGGATGCCGCGCTGCGCTCCATGTACCAGTCGCTGAAGCCCGGCGGCCGCCTGCTCGTGCTCGAATTCAGCAAGCCAATCGCCGAGCCGCTGGCGAAGGTCTACGACGCCTACTCATTCTCGCTGCTACCGATGATGGGCAAGCTCATCGCCAACGATGCCGAGAGCTACCGCTACCTTGCTGAGTCGATCCGCATGCACCCAGACCAAAACACGCTGAAAGGCATGATGGAAGCGGCCGGCTTCGAGCGCTGCGACTACCACAATCTCACCGGCGGCATTGTCGCCCTGCATCGCGGCTTCAAGTTCTGAGCCCCGGCTTTCGAACTTCGCCAACAGGAGCGCCTCATGCCATCGCTACCCTACATGCTCGCCCTGCGCGGACTCGAATCTCTGGTCAATCAGGCGTTGCGCTTTGACCCCGCCACGCAGATGCGCCTGAATGCGCTCGCCGGCAAAAGCCTGTTCATCGAGACGCAATCGCCGGCCATCTCGGTGATGGTGCAAATTCGCGAAAACCGCATCCGCCTGCTCGCCGAATCTGATCAGAAGCCGCATGCCACCATCGAGGCCGAAAGCGTGGCGCTGCTGAAGCTGGCGCTGTCGAAACAGCCGCAGCTCATCGGCGGGCCGCTGCGCGTGCACGGCCAAGTTCAGCTCATCGAGCAGCTGCACAGCATCGCCAAACAGCTCGACATCGACTGGGAAGAACCGCTGGCGATGCTCTGGGGCGATGTCGCTGGGCATCAGCTCGGGCAACAGCTGCGCGGCCTGTTCAGCTTCGCGCAGAAGACCGCGAAGACCTTTCTGATGAACAGCAGCGAATACCTGCAAGAAGAGCAGGAGCTGCTGCCGGTGCGCTGGGAAATCAACGAATTCATTCAGGAAAGCGAAGACCTGCGCGCCGATGTGGAGCGCCTGGAAGCGAGGCTGCAACGCCTACAGCACAGAGTCAGCAAACTCACGGCAGCCACTCCGGAGCTAGCGCCATGATTCGTCATTGGCCGCGCCTGCTGCAGCTCTGGGCTGTCGCCGCGCGTTATCGCCTCGACACCCTGTTGCCACCACCGACCGCTGCCGCACGCCTGGCGCTGCTGGCATTCCGCTTGCACCCGGCCTGGTGGACAGCCGGAGCAGCGGCGCAAAACCCGGCACGCGTACGCCTCGCCTTCGAGGAACTCGGCCCGCTGTTCATCAAGCTCGGCCAGCTGCTGGCCACGCGCCGCGATCTGCTCGACCCGGCCCTGCTCGATGAGCTGGTGCATCTGCAGGAAAATGTGCCGCCGTTCCCGACCGCCGACGCCAAAGCCATCGTCGCGCGTGAGCTGGGCATGCCGCTGACGCAGGCGTTCGCCCGCTTCGATGACGCGCCGCTGGCCGCCGCCTCCATCGCTCAGGTGCATACCGCCGCACTGCCGAATGGCCGCGAAGTCATCGTCAAGGTCTTGCGCCCCGGCGTGGCCGATCGCATCCGCACCGACATGGCGCTGCTGAAAGATCTCGCCGCACTCGCCGAGTCCCGCTTCGACCTGCGTGTGATACCCCTGTCGCGTATCGTCAGCGACTACGAGCGCACCCTGCTGGATGAGACCGATCTCGCCCGCGAAGCCGCCAACACGCGCCAGCTGCGCGCCAATTTTGTCGGCTCGCCGCTGTTTTATGTGCCCGAAATCTACGACGCCAACGGCAGCCGCGAAGTCATGATTGCCGAGCGCATCGAAGGTGTGCCGATCAGTGATCACGCCACCTTCGCCCGCCTCGGCATCGACCGTGAACGCCTAGCCAACAAGGGCCTGACCATCTTCTTCACGCAGGTCTTCCGCGACAACTTCTTCCACGCCGACATGCACCCCGGCAATGTCTATGTGGAGACCGGCAACCCGACTGACCCGCGCTTCATCGGCCTCGACTGCGCCATCGTCGGCTCGCTGCCGCCGGACGACCAACTGACCATCGCGCAGATCCTGCTCAGCCTGATCCAGCGCGACTTCAACCAGCTCATCCGCACCGCCGCGCAAGCCGGCTGGGTGCCTGCCGGCGCGCCGCTGGACTTCCTCGCGCAGGAAGTTCGCCGCCTGGTCGAGCCGGTGCTGACCCAGCCCATCGACCAGATCAATCTGGCGCCGATTCTGGCCGGTCTGCTCGACATGGCGCGCACGCACGGCCTGCAGATTCCGCCGCAGCTGGTGCTGCTGCTGAAAACGCTGATTCATATCGAAGGCCTGGGTCGCGAGCTCTACCCGGCACTGGACATCTGGAGCTTGGCGCAGCCGCTGCTGAAGCAATGGATGACAGATCGCATCGGCCCGAAAGCCCTGCTCAAGCGCTTCACCGAAGACACGCCGATCCTGCTCGCCGGCCTGCCCGAGCTGCCGCAGATGGTCTTCGATGCGCTCACACAGATGCGCCAGAACGGTCAGTGGCAGAGCCGCCAGATCGCCGAGCTGAAAGCCATCCAACGGCAGTTGCAGAGTCAGCACCGCAGCAGCAGCTTGTTGAGCTGGGCCACGCTGATTGCCGTGGCGACGCTGTGCTGGCATGTGCTCACGCACTAAGTCGCTTTCCGTTATGCTAAAGCCCTGTTTTGGGGCATGGCCCGCCTTTGCAGGTAAGTGAGTAGCAACATGAATTGGTTAGATGCCATCAAGTGGGACGCCAACGGGCTGGTGCCGGCCATTGCCCAAGATCACATCACCGGCCGCGTGCTCATGGTGGCGTGGATGAATCGCGAGGCGCTGGCGCTGACGGTGGCCGAGCAACGCGGCATCTACTGGTCGCGTTCACGCGGCAAACTCTGGCGCAAAGGCGAAGAGTCAGGCCATGTGCAAGTGCTGAAAGAACTGCGATTGGACTGCGATGGCGATGTACTGGTGCTGCAGGTTGAGCAACTTGGCGGCATCGCCTGCCATACTGGGCGCGAATCTTGCTTTTACCAACGCTTCGAGAACGGCGCATGGCAGGTGGTTGATGCCGTGCACAAGGATCCCCACGAGATTTATTCGTCATGACCGATGTATTGAGCCAACTCGCCACGGTGCTGGCCGAGCGCAAGCAAGCCTCACCCGACAGCTCCTATGTGGCCAGCCTGTACCACAAGGGTCTCAACAAGATCCTGGAAAAGGTTGGCGAGGAGTGCACGGAAACCTTGCTAGCCGCGAAGGATGCCGAGCGCAGTGGCGATACCGAGGAGCTGGTCTACGAAACCGCCGACCTCTGGTTTCATACGCTGGTCATGCTGAGTCAGCTCAATGTGCACCCGGATCAGGTATTGTCTGAGCTGGCGCGTCGTTTCGATTTATCCGGGCTGGCCGAAAAGGCTGCTCGCAACCCGTCTTAATTGCTGAGCGCCTGCGGGCGAGGAGTTGTCATATGTTGTCTGGAATCTCACTGCCGCACATTCTGCTGCTGCTGGTCATCGTGGTGCTGGTCTTCGGCACTTCCAAGCTGAAAAACCTCGGCAAGGATGTTGGCGGCGCCATCAAGGGCTTCAAAGAGTCCATGAAGGGTGAAGACGACGCCGCGACACCTGCCGCACCGCCCGCGCAAATCCAACAAGTGCAAACACCGCCAGCTCAGCCTGTACCGCCTCAGGCCACGCCGGTGCAACAACCGACCGACCAGAAACAAGGCCAGTAAGCCATGTTTGATGTCGGCTTCAGCGAGCTACTGCTACTCGCGGTGATCGCGCTGGTCGTGCTCGGCCCGGAGAAGCTGCCGCATGCCGCCCGCATGACAGGTGCCTGGGTCGGCCGTATCCGGCGCATGATCGTCAGCGTGCAGGCCGACATCGAAAATGAAGTGGCTGCCGCCGAAATGCGCGAGCGCATCAAGAAGGAAATGGAAAAGGCCCGCGCTGCCAGCGGCCTTGATGATGCGCAACAAGCGCTGACCTCGGCGCTTGACGACAGTCCCCGCAGCAAGCCCGCCGACAGCACCGAGAAACCATGACCACGCCCCACGATCTGCCACCCGCCGAGATGCCGCTGGTCACGCATCTCATTGAACTGCGCACACGGCTGGTACGCGTGGTGATTGCGTTGATTCTGGTGTTTTTCTCGCTGGCTTATTTTGCCAATGACATTTACGAGATTCTTTCAGCACCCTTGCGCGCCCTGCTACCGCCGGGCAGCACCATGATCGCCACCGATGTCACCTCGCCGTTCATGGCGCCGTTCAAGCTGACCTTTTTTGTCGCGCTGTTTGCCTGCGTGCCCTATATCCTGATTCAGCTCTGGGGCTTCATTGCGCCGGCGCTGTACAAGCATGAGCGGCGTATTGCCATTCCCATCGTGCTGTCCAGCGTGGTGCTGTTCTACGCCGGCGTGAGCTTCGCCTATTTCATCACGCTGCCGGCCATTCTCGGCTTCTTTACCGGCGTCGGCCCCGAAGGCGTGGCCATCATGACCGATATCAATCTCTATCTCGATTTTGCCTTGAAGCTGTTTCTGGTGTTCGGCTTTACCTTCGAGATTCCGGTCGCCGTGCTCGTGCTGATTGCCGCCGGCGTGGTGAAGAGCGCCGCCCTGGCCGAGCAGCGCCGTTACATCATCGTGGGTTGCTTCTTTGTGGCCATGTTCCTGACACCGCCCGATGCCATCTCCATGGCCATGTTGGCGATCCCGATGTGGCTGCTGTTCGAACTCGGGCTGTTTGCCGGCGGATTGCTGGAAAAGCGCCGTGAACGCAATGCCGACAACGAGACATTTTAAGCTAAGATCAAACTTGCATCCCGAGCGTTGCTGCTGAGGGATTGACTGAGTTAGCAGGCCATATCATGAAAACTTCGCTCTGTTTTGCTGCACTGATTGTTTTGGCGTCACCCACTGTCATGGCCGTGGTGTCACCAAGCACTGGCTCGCAATCCATTCCGGTGAATATTTCCGGCAGTGTTGGCACGCTCTCGGCTAATACGGAGTCATGCAGCATCAACGGCGCATCGGTGGACTTGAGATTCAGCAGCGATGTTGTGACCACGGCGGCCAATGCCCTCAAGGTCACCTGCAATAACGCGCAGGGACTGATTGAAAGCAACGCTCGCCTAAGCACAATACCGGCTGGTGTTTGCGGCAGCATTCCTGCTGTGGTCGGCCCGGTTCCGAACGCAACCACAACACTGTCAGACTACACGATTGCCCGCATTGATCTGGCTGCTGCCACCAGCGGCAGCTATCTTCCGCTGGAGCGCTTCAACGCCGGCAGCAATCAGAACAATGACAAGAGCATCTCCGTTCAAGCTCGCATTGCCGCTGTCAACGGTGGCAATCCGGCACCCGGCCAGATATTCATTTACGATGCCGTGACCGGCGATGCGCTCCCTGTTGGTACGCCAACCAATCTCTATCTTTTCTTTGGCGATACCTATGTGGAAGACAGCACGGATGCCGCTAGCTGCAGCACCGTTCCGAATAGCGCGCCACAGCCGAGCTAAGTCGCGAGTCTGAGGAGTTCACTGCTTTGGATTTGCACCGTTGCTTGCTGCTGGCCTCCTGCCTGCTCTGCTCCTGGTCGGCGCTGGCTGGCGTACGCCTGTCTCCGGCCATCATGTTTCTGGATCTGCCCAACCGCTATCTATCGCTCACACTGACCAATGAAGAGCCGGTGAGCATGGAGGTCAGCCTGTCCGTGGTGCATTGGCCGCTGCCCGGCATGCCCCGCCAGATGGGCACACCGGCACTTGTCGCCTACCCTGCGGTGACCAATATTCCCGCCCGTAGCGAACAAGTGGTTCGGCTTGCTTATGAAGGCGGCAAGCTCGAGCAGCCACTGCCCTTGCGCGTGCTGTTCAAGCAACGCCCGAGCAGCAATGACGCGCCTGACGGCATCACCATCAACAGCGTCGCCTTTGGTCTCGGCGGCAGCTTCCCGGCTTTTGTTAATCCGGAAAAAACGCAACCGGGCGTTCTCATCGAACGGCTTGATGCCGTCACGCTTAAGTTGACCAATCAAGGCACGGCCGTGGCTTATGTGTCCGGCCTGCAAAGCCTGCAACGGCGTGAGCGCCCGGCATCGCTGTTTGTGCTGCCCGGCCACAGTCGCAAACTCGCGCTACCCGCCGATGAGCCGACGGGCCAGATCCGTGTTGAAAAGCAGGGCTGGCTGAAGGTTCCCGCGCCTTGAGATTGAAGGCATCGCCCGCACTTTTGCTGGCGATACTGCTGGCTTCGCCGTTACATGCCCATGCTGACACCTTGGCACGCCGTATCGTCGACCTCGAGCTCTCCACGGGTCAGCGGCAGATCGTCACGCTCTATGAATGGCTAGGCTCACTGTATTTGCGTCAGGCAGATCTGCCGTTGCGCGACCTAGCACCAGAGGCCGTCGCGGCACTGACGGTCACGACGCTGCCCGATATCGGCATGTGCTATCGCTTGGATGACCTCGGTCGCTACGATGAAAACCAGGCGCGCGCGCAAGCCACACTGCAACTTGCCTCCGCGCTGTTGCGCAAACGCAGCATCAGCGTCAGACCCGAGTCAGCGCCGGCATTGGCTGCGCAAACACAACCAGCCCTAGCGCTGAGCTATGTGGCCCGAGGCTTTGTGCAAGACGATGCCACGCTAGGACGCAGCATTCGCTATGGCGTGGAGCCCCTGCTCAGCATCGGCCTCGGGCGCTTCGGCACACTCAGCAGCAACGGCTTCATCGGCAACCTGTTCAGCCAGCGCGGCGATACCACCTACCGCTACTACGACAGCGCCAACTCACGACGCTTCGCGGCCGGTGACATAGCCGCGCTGGCCGGCACCATCGGCAGCTCGCCACGCTTGGCGGGCGTGCAGATTGCGCGTGACTTCAGCCTCAATGACAACTTTCTCGATAGACCCGCCTACACCCTGAATGGCCAGACCGCCCTGCCCGCCACACTCGATGTATTTGTGGATGGCCAGAAGCGCCTGAGCGAGCAATTGAGCGGCGGCCAGTACGAAGTCCGCGATCTGGATGTGAGCACCTCTGGCTCCGATGTGGAGCTGGTGCTGACCAATGCCCTGGGTGAGCGCGAAGTCATTCGCACACGCCTCTTCGGCAATACCTTCCGGCTCGCGCAAGGAGCCTCCGACTTCTCCTTCGAGGCCGGTGCAGCGCGCACGGGCGAAAATAGCTACGACGGGCATTTTGTTGCCGGCACCTATCGCTACGGCCTGCTGCCCTGGCTGGCCGCCGAGCTGCATGGCGAAGAAGGCGATGGCGATTTCGGCCTCGGCTCCGCCGCCATCTCAATCAATCACGACCTCGGACGCATTCTGCTCGGCGGCGGTGTGGCCACACAAACCGTCAATGGGGTGCGCGAAACCGGCACACAAGCCCGTGCCTCCTGGTCGTTAAGCGGCCGCATCGGCGCAAGCCTCAACCTCGGTATATCGGCCGATGCCAGCCTGTCGGATCAGTTCCGTCGCTACCGGGCCACCACAGTGGCACCAGATGTAACTCGCTTCAGTGCCTTCGCCAGCCTGCACGGCGCCGCCCTGCGCGGCAGCTACACCGATGCCGGCGGCATTCGCTCGGCACAATCGGAGCTGCTGCTGGCCTATGGCAGCCTGACCTTGGCCGCAGGCAGCCAGTACTTTTTCAACACGGAAGACTGGCTGGGCACACTCAGCCTAGGCTGGCAGCCCACACGCCCAGCCGGCCTGCCCAATCTGGCCTATCGCCACAGCCTCCTGCGCGATGGCTCGATTGCCGGCGTGCAAGCCAATGACTTCCTGCCCGCCACCCGCACCAGCTACAGCCTCAGCGCGGCACGGCAGGAAGATGAGCAGGGCCAATACAGTGACCAGGGCAGCGTCAACCTGAGCCAGTCACTGGACGATCTGCAAGCCAGCTATTCCCTGCAGCAAAATCGTGACAATCGCAGTCAATCCATCACGCTGGCCAGCGCCATTGCTTGGCACGACTGGCGACCCTACGCCACCAGCTACATCGGTGAGCGCCAAGGCTATGTCAGCGTGAACACAAACTTGCCCGATCTGCGACTCACGCAAGGCGTCAGTGATGAGTACAGTAATGCGGATGGCATCGCGGTATTCACGATCCCGGCGTTCAGCCGCAGCGACATCCGCGTTGATCTCGACTCGCTGCCGAAAGGCTATCGGCTCGACAGCGCCACGCGCTCGGTCAGTGTTTCAGCGGGAGCACAGGCCAATGCTCGCTATGCTGCCGACACTCCCGGACTTTTCCTGCGTATCCCCGGCTTCACCGGCAGCCAGATCACCGTAAATCAGCGCGAGTTTTATTACGGGCCGCGCGGCGCTTATGTGGTCTCGGCCCAGGTCGGCGGCAACACCCTGAGCTGGGGCAACGAGCGACGCATCATCCAGTTGCGCGAGCTGCGCACCGACACCCCAACCTATGTGCTAGACAGCGACGGCAAGTCGCTGCTGCGCCTGATCGAGGAAGTACCACGATGAACCGGTTGATGTGGTGCCTGGCCGGCCTGGCGATCAGCACGACACTGACCGCAGCGCAGATTCTGCCGGTAACGCCGGCCTTGAGCGCTGCGCCTGACATGCCCTCATTGCTTGGCACGCTACCGGCTCCTGGCGCACTCACCCCGCCTCCGCTGAACCAGGTGATGCCGGCCCTGCCGAACAACACGCTGATATCTGCAGACCTGCTAGCACTGACTCAGGCAGCCGCAGTACCTGTCACCAAAAATCTGCCTGCGCTGCCCACCACAGCCCCTTGCCGCTTTGGTGGTGCCAGCATTGAGCTGAACTTTGGTCAGATACCGGCCGGCGTCGATGCCCGTCGCCATGCGCAACAACTCATGCTGCAAGTGGAGTGCAGCCAGGCCACCGAATTCACCATCAGCTCGCAAGAGCCGTCACTGAGCATCGGTAGCGCCGCCGAACGGTCCGCCATCGCCGTGACCCTGCGCGGGCCGACCGGCATCCACAGTGGCGCGGCATGGGCACTGCTGGAACAAGACGGACAGCCCCTAGCCATGCGTCGCTTCAGTGTGCCCGCCGCTTCGCCAACCCTAATCGCCGTGACGGCCCTATTGCTCGCCAGCCCGCAGTCACGGTTGACGCCGAGCCTGAGTGGCGAGCTGGAAAGCCTGATGCTGGCCCGCCAGCTCTACCTGATCGAAGCGGCAACGCCCTAACGCAGCATCTGCTTAAAGTGCGATCTCGCCGCCATCATCCTTGGTAATCACCAGTGTTGTGGAGCGCGCACGCTTCTGACCATCCACCGTCTCTAACGCATTGAAGGTGCTCTGCTGAACAAACGCGCCAGTTTGCCGGTAATCCGCAAACCCGCCCAATTCGCCGGGATGCTGAATATTCACGAACAGCGCTTTGCGATCCGGCGTCATGTCGATGCCGGTGATTTCCGAGCCCTTGGGCCCGACTAAGAAGCGGCGCAGGTTGTCTGCCGAGACTTTCTTGCCAGCCACGGTCACTACCGGCGTTGAAACACCATCAATCCGGTTATTGACGGTCACCGGGCCGCCGTCACCCAACTGCCCCGGAATACCCGCCAGCATCATGCAATTGGTTTCGTCCAAATAGGCGTCGTCATCGGTCTGCAGCCAGAGCACGCCACGCGGGTCAAACCACAGGCCATCGGGGCTGGAGAAATCATTGTCGTCGGTCAGGCCAGACAAATTCACATTGGTCGGCGCGTCGGCCTCGGCGCCAAAGACATAAATATCCCAGCGGAATGTGGTAGCCGCCGGGTCATCACTGGTTTCGCGAATGCGAATGACATGACCATTGTTGTTGCCGGTCTTGCTGAAGCCGCCATCGTGATCCTTGTAAGCACGCGGATTGGCAGGATCAACCACCTGCCTGCCCGTCGCCGGAACCAGCACGCGCTGATCATTCTTGGTCAGCGTCAGATAAACCTCGCCATTGCCAGGATGCACCGCCGTCCATTCCGGTCTATCCATTTTTGTGGCACCAACCTTGTCGGCCGCCAAGCGGCTATGCACGGCGATCTCCGCAGCGGTCATGCCTAGCGACGCATCCGAGGCCAGCAAGGGCTGCCAGCGCCCAGTGCCATCGGCATTGAAAATCGCCACATGCAGCACGCCATTGTCGAGAATGTCGTTCTGCCGAGCTTCACTGCCCGTGAACACCGCATCGGTCACGAATTTGTAGAAATACTCGCCCTTGGAGTCATCGCCCATGTAAAAGCCCATGCGCTTGCCTTGGATGGCTTTCGGCCAGCAGCCCTCGTGCGAGAAGCGGCCCAGTGCTGTGCGCTTTTTAGGGATGCTGCTCGGGTCATAGGGATCAATCTCGACCACATAACCAAAGGTATTGGCCTCGTTGCGATAGTCCGCCGTGGCACCAGAGCCCGTGGCGTTAAGCTGAAAGCGGCTCATCAGATCGGCAGCATCGCCTGTGCCGGCAGGGTCCGGCGCCGTGTACCAACGCAAGTTCTGAAAGCCGTGGCGTGCCAGGCCATAGCGTGCCTGCTCCGGCGTGACGGTGCCATATTGACCAAAATAACCCGCCCAATTCTCCTCACAAGTCAGGTAAGTGCCCCAGGGCGTAAAGCCGTTGGCGCAATTGTTGAGCGTACCGCGAACCTTCAGGCCGGCATTGTCGTAGCGCGTCTTGGCGAGGTCAGAGCCTTTGAGTGGACCGCTGAGAGCAACCGGCGTGTAGGGCGTAATGCGGCGATTGAAGCTGCTGCCCTGAACATAGCGATAGCCCGCAACCGACTTGGCTACCTCCACCACCGTAATGCCGTGCAGCGCCATTTCCTTCAGGCATTCGTCAGATGAGGTTCGGGCACTGTCGAGCTTGGGCGGCGTGGCGGCGGGATCAGCCGACTGCAAGCGGCCGGCGCTGTCCAGATTGGCAAAAGTCGGCCCTTTCACATGCGCAAAATCTTCCGTTATCGCTTCATGATTGATAGCCAGCAAGCCGCGCGCACTGTTGCTGCGATCCGGCAGGCCGGCGGCACTCAGGCCGAAGTAATACATGCCATCATGATGATCGCCCAACGCGGCTTCCTGCTGCGCCGGCGTCAGGTCATAGATGTTTGTCGGCAGCGTGCCACCGGCAAACAGAGGGTCACCCCAAGAGACCAGCGGCTTGGCGGTATAGCCCACGGGCACCGAGACCACATCCGCCGTACTTTTAGGCACGGCCGCAAAGCCCAGCTTGAGCGAAGTGGCGGCATCGGATTTTTCGCTGCAGCCCGCCAAGCCCAGACCACCGAGCATCATGCCAGCACCCAGCGTGGAGCCGCCCTTGATGACCGCGCGGCGGGAAATACGCTGCGAGACCAGCTCTTCAAGGCGCTGGTTGGCTGAACGGTTGCTATCTTCCATCGGATGCTGATGACCCATGACTGACTCCGGTAACTGGCTGAGATCTGGAGAATCTATAGCCCGTCCATGACACTTCCTTGACGAATCATTGACGCTTTGACGACCTAAGCCAAAACACCCTCGCTATCCGCTATGCTCGCTCTTTCTGCCTGACCTGAACGATAGCCATGAACCACCTGACCCTGCTGGCGCGCATGCGCACCCTGATTGCCACCCCCAGCGTGACCTGCACCGACCCTGCGATGGATCAGGGCAATCTTGCCGTCATCGAGCACCTCGCCAGCTGGGCGGAGACGCTCGGCTTTCGCTGCGAGATCATGCCAGTGGCACCAGGCAAGGCTAACCTGATTGCCACCTTGGGCGATGGGCCAGGTGGTCTGGTATTCGCCGGCCATACCGACACCGTGCCCTTTGATGGCGCGAAATGGCAGAGCGACCCGTTCACGCTAACCGAGCGCGACGGCCGCCTGTTCGGCCTAGGCACGGCAGACATGAAGGGCTTTTTTCCACTCGTGCTGGAGGCCGTCGAAGCCGCCGTTGCTGCCGTGCGTCGCGGGGAAATACTGAAAGCGCCGGTGATTATTCTGGCCACCTGCGATGAAGAAACCAGCATGGCCGGTGCCAAAGCGCTGGTCGCCGCCGGCAAGCCGAAAGCGCGCTTTGCCGTGATCGGTGAGCCAACCAGCGGCCGTCCGTTGCGCCTGCAAAAAGGCGTGATGATGGAGCGCGTGATTATCGAAGGCCGCAGCGGCCACTCCAGTGATCCGTCACTCGGTCATAACGCGCTGGATGCCATGCACGCCGTGATCAGCGAGCTGATCGTCTATCGCCGCGAGCTGGCCGCGAAGTGGCACAACCCACTGTTTACTGTGCCCACACCCACGCTGAATCTGGGCTGCATTCACGGCGGAGACAACCCCAATCGCATCTGCGCCCGCTGCGAATTGCAGTACGACCTGCGCCCACTGCCGGGCATGGAGATGGATAGCCTGCGCGCCGAGATCAAGCGTCGCCTAAAGCCGCTGGCCGAGGAGTATCAGGTCAGCATCGTCAATGAGTCGCTGTTCAGCGGCACGCCGGCCATGGAAACCCCCGCCAGCTCGCTGCTGGTCAAGGCCGTGGAAGAGATGACCGGTTTCACCGCCGGCGCTGCGGCGTTCGGCACGGAAGGCCCGTACTTCCAAGAGCTGGGCATGGAGGCGGTAATCTTCGGGCCCGGCGGCATTGAAACCGCGCATCAGCCCGATGAGCATCTGGAGATTGCCAGCTTGCAGCCGACGATAGAGAAGCTGGCGGCGCTGGTACGGCGGTTTTGCTTGTAAGACATCTCTGCATATAAGGCAGCGCTACCGCCCGACCCCGCTTCACTTATACAATCGCAGACTTTCGAGGCGATGCCTCCCACTGACCCGGGCCACCACCGTGAGCAGCCAGAACCCGTTTCAAGACACCATGTCGGAACAGTATGTGCACTGGTTCCGGAATTCCGCGCCGTACATCAACGCGCATCGCGGCAAGACCTTTGTGCTGCTGTTTGGCGGCGAGGCCGTCAATCACGAGAACTTCCGCAACATCGTGCACGACATCGCGCTGCTGCATTCGCTGGGCATCAAGCTGGTACTGGTGCATGGCGCACGCCCGCAAATCGACGAAAATCTGGTCGAGTACGGCCTGACCACGCCGTATCACAACGGTCTGCGTGTGACCACGCGTGAGGCGCTGCGCTGCGTCATGGATGCCGTTGGTGCCATCCGACTGGAGATCGAGGCACTGCTGTCGATGGGCCTGTCGAACTCGCCCATGTACGGTGCCAAGATCGACGCTGTCTCCGGCAATTTCATCACCGCCAAGCCTTACGGCGTGCGGGATGGCGTCGATTTCGCGCTCACCGGCGAAGTGCGTGCAGTCGACACCGAGGTCATCAACAAGAACCTCGCCAACCACCACATCGTCATCCTCGGGCCGACCGGCTACTCGACCACGGGCGAAATTTTCAACCTGCTCGCCGAAGATGTCGCGGTGTCGGTGGCCGTGGCGCTGCAGGCCGACAAGCTGATCTGCCTGGGCGAGCGCGAAGGTATCGTGGATGACAACGATGATCGCCTGCTGCGCGAAATGATCCCCAACGAGGTCGATCAGTACCTGCGCAACAAGGCGCTAGACAGCGAACTGCTGCGCCACATGAACGCCGCCCGCGAAGCCTGCCGCGAAGGCGTGAAGCGCGTGCACATCATCTCTTATGCCCGCGACGGCGCGCTGCTGCAGGAGCTGTTCACGCGTGACGGCTCGGGCACGCTGATCACGCACGACCCCTACGAAGAAATCCGCACCGCCGAGATCGAGGATGTCGGCGGCATCATCGATCTCATCGAGCCGCTGGAAGAAGAAGGCATTCTGGTGCGCCGCGAGCGCGAGAAGCTGGAGAACGAAATCTCCCAGTTCGCCGTGGTCGAGCGCGACGGCATGATCATCGGCTGCGCGGCGCTGTACCCGCTGCCGGTGCTCAAGGGCGAGGAGCCGGCGGGCGAGATCGCCTGCGTGGCCATCCACCCGAATTACCGCAAGAGCGACCGGGGCAGCGAGCTCATGGAGTTCCTCGAAAAGCGCGCCAGCAGCAAGGGCCTGCGCAAGCTGTTCGTGCTCACCACACGCACCGGGCTGTGGTTCCAGGAGCACGGCTTCGAGCCGGCCTCGGTGGATGACCTGCCGAAGTATCGCCAGTCACTTTACAACTACCAGCGCAACTCGCTGGTGCTTAGCAAACCGCTTTAAGGATTTATGGAAATGACTCAAATCACCGACAACATGCGCAAGTACTCTTCTCAAGTGGTGGATGGCGTGGAAGCCGCACCGGGCCGCGCCATGCTGCGCGCTGTGGGCTTCAGCGACGAGGACTTCAAGAAGCCGCAGATCGGCATCGCCTCGACTTGGGCCAATGTGACCCCCTGCAACATGCACATCAACAAGCTCGCCGAAGAAGCCGAGAAGGGCGCGAACGCGGCCGGTGGCAAGGGCGTGATCTTCAACACCATCACGGTCTCGGACGGCATCGCCAACGGCACCGAGGGCATGAAGTATTCGCTGGTGTCGCGTGAAGTCATCGCCGACTCCATCGAGACCGTGGCCGGCTGCGAAGGCTTCGACGGCATCGTCGCCGTCGGTGGCTGCGACAAAAACATGCCGGGCTGCATCATCGGCATGGCGCGCCTGAATCGTCCGTCGATCTTCGTCTACGGCGGCACCATCAAGCCGGGCGCCGGCCACACCGACATCATCTCGGTATTCGAGGCCGTGGGTCAGCACGCCAAGGGTGACATCGACTTGATCCAGGTCAAGCAGATCGAAGACACCGCCATTCCCGGCCCAGGCTCCTGCGGCGGTATGTACACCGCCAACACCATGGCCTCAGCCATCGAAGCCCTGGGCATGTCGCTGCCCGGCTCCAGCGCACAGAACGCTGTCTCCGCTGACAAAGCCTCGGATTGCTTCCGTGCCGGCCAGCAGGTGCTGGAACTGCTCGCTCGCGACATCAAGCCGCGCGATATCATGACCCGCAAGGCCTTTGAGAACGCCATCCGCGTCATCATCGCCCTCGCCGGCTCCACCAACGGCGTGCTGCATCTGCTCGCCATGGCGCACGCCGTGGATGTGAAGCTCACGCTCGATGATTTCGTGGAAATCGGCAAAACCACGCCGGTGCTGGCCGACCTGCGTCCGAGCGGCAAGTACATGATGTCCGAACTGGTCGCCATCGGCGGCATCCAGCCGCTGATGAAGCGCATGCTCGATGCCGGCCTGCTGCACGGCGATGTGATGACCGTCACCGGCAAGACCATGGCCGAGAACCTGGCGGATGTCGCTGACTATCCGGCCGACCAGGATGTCATCCGTGGCTTCGACAACCCGATCAAGAAAGACTCGCATCTGGTCATCCTGCACGGCAACCTGTCGCCGACCGGCGCGGTCGCCAAGATCACCGGCAAGGAAGGTCTGCGCTTCGAAGGCACCGCCCGCGTCTATCACGGCGAAGAAGCCGCACTCGCCGGCATCCTCAATGGCGAAGTCGTCGCCGGCGATGTCATCGTGATCCGCTACGAAGGCCCCAAGGGCGGCCCCGGCATGCGCGAAATGCTGTCGCCGACCTCGGCCGTCATGGGCAAGGGTCTCGGCAAGGAAGTCGCGCTCATCACCGATGGCCGCTTCTCCGGCGGCTCGCACGGCTTCGTGGTCGGTCACATCACGCCGGAAGCCTTTGATGGCGGCCCGATCGCGCTGCTGGAAAACGGCGACAAGATCATCATCGACGCCGAAACCCGCGAGATCAGCGTCGGCGTGTCCGATGCCGTGATGGCCGAGCGCAAGACCCAGTGGGTGCAGCCGAAGCCGCTGTATACGCGGGGCGTGCTGGCGAAATATGCCAAGCTGGTGTCGAGTGCGTCAGAAGGTGCAGTGACGGATAAGTAAGCAACGCCTAGTGAATGAAAAGGCCTGCTTTATAAGCAGGCCTTTTGCTATCTGGGGTGGAGTCGCTGGTACCGGCTACCTCAGTCATGCACGCGATAAATACCAGCGCCAGCCGTGAGCTTAATGTGCATATTGTCTGGTGCCAGATCAAGCCCATTGGCCCAAGTCACTGCGCCGCACTCAAGACCGATCTGGCGAAATTCGGCCTCATCACGCAACGCAGTAAAGACACCTGCATCCGGGGCATGAATATAGTCATACATATCCACGATGCCCGTCAGACCATCTTGAAAACAGACCTGAAAGCAAAAATTTTCCAGCGCCTTAACCTCAGCCACCAGCCAATAGGCTCGCGGTGTTACGGTAGCGCGGGAATGCGTCTGGGTGATTTTTTGACCCCGCATAGCAGCCAATCCTCTTCCAATTCCATTCGATGTATTTTGGCCCAACGACGAACCATCGCCAAGGCGATGGGTGGCAAATAGCCTTTTATTACGCTCCCTGTAGTCAACTCAATTTGCACCACATGCTCTGCATAAGTCGCATGAAAGTGTGGCGGCGCATGATCATCCCAGTACATGTAAATGATGATGCCATAAAAGCTGCTGATGGTTGGCACGGCTGGCTCCTCCTTGAGCTGCCTGCCAAATCACTATAGACCACGATTCCCGTTCTCGCCGGCACTTGCCGATCACGCCGACATCGCCTAGCGTGGCAAGCTGACTTCTGCGAGATCACACCATGACCGAAACCGTCGCTGTACTCGGCGCCAGCCCCAAGCCCGAGCGGTACAGCAATCAGGCCATCCACCTGCTGCGCCAATACGGGCATGCGGTGATTCCGGTGAATCCGATCCAGCGTGAAATCGCTGGGCTTCCGGTGGCGGCATCGCTCGCCAACATTACGCAAGCGGTGGATACCGTGACGGTGTATGTCAGCCCCGTGCATCTGGAGCCACTGGTGGATGGCCTGCTCAAGCTCAAACCGAAACGGGTCATTTTCAATCCCGGCGCGGAGCATCCTTCAGTCGCCGCTCGGCTGGAAAAAGCCGGCATCGCCACTGAAGACGCCTGCACGCTGGTGCTGCTGCGCACGCGGCAGTTCTGAGGCTACGACGCTGAGCGTGTTCGGCGAGCGGGATACCGATGCTGAAGGAGGCTGGCGCTCAGTCGCGCGTTCGCATCCAGCCGGCAATGCTCAAGCGCTGCCGACTCGCCGGCAGCACTTCATGCGCAAGATTGTCGCTGCGAAAAACTACCAGCGTGCCAGCTTCAGGGCTCACACGCAGCGCCCCAGCAGGCTCCGCATGAAGCACTAGCTCGCCGCCAGCATCCACCGGCCAGCCCGGCTCGTTGAGATAGCACACCGTCGAAATCACACGCTGGCCTGATCCGCCGCCCGCCGCATCGGCGTCATGCCTGTCCACATGCCGTCGATAAAAACTGCCCGGCTCGTAGCAGGCGTAATGCGCCTCGTATTCGGCCAGGCCAAGAAACAGCTCGCGATTCAGCGTTTGCCGCAGCCCATCCATGATCGCCAGATACGCAGTGGCGGCCTGCATGTCCGCCTCTGCGGCCAGCCAGCGAATACGATCGCCGCGAATTTGCCGCTGCACTTGCTGACTCGCCCCTCGCCCGATGCCTGCCGCGTGAAACTGCCCAGCGGCATCCAGCACCCGCAATTCCTCGCGCAAGGCAGCGACCAATGACGACGGCAAAAAGCCCGGCAGCGCCACATAGCCAGGCTCGGGCAAGGCATCCAGAACAGCCGTCCAATCCAATGCTTCAACTCGCAAATTCGTCATTGACCACCTATACTGATATCATCGGCAATATGAAGAGATGGCGACATGAAACCACGCATCGTGCTGGATACCTGCGTGATGGTGGCCGGTCTGCGCAGCCGCCAAGGCCTGTCGCACCAAATCTTGCGACACTTGCCCGCCGGTCGCTTTGAGCTGCTGCTGTCGGTGCCGCTGCTGCTGGAGTACGAAGCCGTGCTCAAACGCGAGGCGCAACAGCTCTGTCACGGCTTGTCGCTGGCAGACATCGACACTTTGCTCGGCACTTGGGCGGCGGTCGCCAGCCCGGTAGAGCTGCATTATCTCTGGCGGCCACAGCTCACCGATCCGCAAGACGAGATGGTACTGGAAACCGCTGTGAACGGCCGCGCGGATCGGCTGATCACCTTCAATGTGAAAGACTTTTCGACCGCCGCACGCCGCTTTGGCTTGCCGGTCTGCAGCCCGGCCGACTGGCCGCGCCAGGAGTGGCAAACATGAGTCAATATGCCCTGCGAGTTCCTGATTCGCTGTTCGAGGCCGCGCGCAAGCTGGCCGAGCAAGACAACACCTCGATGAACCAATTCTTTGTGACCGCCATCGCGGAGAAAATTTCGGCGCTGCACACGGCAACGCTGCTGCGTGAACGCGCCGCCAACGGCGACCTGGATCGCTACCACAGCATTCTTGACCGAGTCGCCGAAACCCCGGCCAGCGACGGCCCCCTCGACCAGCCCAAACCCGACTGAGCCAGACTGAACTCATGAATTATCGCCACCATTTCCATGCCGGCAACTTTGCCGATGTGATGAAGCACAGCCTGCAAATGGGTCTGCTCGCCGCGCTGAAGAAGAAGGATACCGCCTTCTGCTTCATCGATACCCATGCCGGTGCCGGCATCTACGACCTGCACGGCATGCAGGCGCAAAAGACTGGCGAATACCAGCAGGGCATCGAGCGCCTAACGGATCATCGTGGCGCGCCGACCTGGGTCGCCGAGTACCTGCAGAGTATCCTCGCCTGCCAGGCCGCCGGCGGTCGCAGCCACTATCCTGGCTCGCCCTGGCTCGGTCTGCGCCAGCTCCGCGCTCAGGATCGCGCCGTTTTCATGGATGTGCAGCACGCCGAAGTCGCCAGCTTGCGTCATCACTTCAAGAACGATCCGCGCGTAGCCGTGCATCAGCGCAATGTCTACGAAGGCCTGACCGCGATGATCCCGCCCAAGGAAAAACGCGGCCTGGTGCTGATCGATCCACCCTACGAACTCGAGCGCGACGCCTTCCCGCAGCTGGTCAAGTTGATCGTGGCCGCACACACGAAATGGCCGACCGGCGTTTATGCCATCTGGTTCCCGATCAAGCAGCGCACCGCCATCGTCAAGTTCTACCGCGAGCTGATGAACAGCGGCATCCCCAAGATGCTCGCCTGCGAACTGCTGATGCAGCCGGACGACAACGCGCTCGGTCTCAATGGCTCCGGCCTGATCGTGATCAATCCGCCCTGGGGCTTCTACGAAGAGGCGCAGAAAACCATGGCCTGGCTGCTTGACCGTCTGTCGGATCACCCGCAGAAGTCGAGCAAGGTGCGCTGGCTGGCAAATATAGAGTAATTGCTCTAGACTCTCGCGTCGCCATTGTCAGGACGCGAGCGTCTCATGAACCTTAATAAAGAAACGCTGGGCTACGAAGCTCAGAAAGCCTATGTCGCTACCATGATGAAAGTCGTCGGTGGCGGCCTGGCGGCTGCCAGTCGTGTCGATGCCGATGTGCAGCGCAACCTCGCCGCCTTCCCGGCCGGCTACCAGATCTGCATGACCGTGTTTCCGAGCGGCCCAAACTTCTTCCTGCGCATGCAGGAGAATGGCATCGCCGATGTCATCGACGCGCCCATCGGCAAGCCCGACCTGACCATTCGCTTCAAGCACATGACCCACGCCTTCCTCGTGTTCTCCTTCCAGGAAGGCACCGCGCAGGCGTTTGCCAACGACCGCATGGTGGCCGATGGCAATGTCTCGCACTCGATCCGTCTGGTGCGCTGCCTTAACCGCATGGAAACCCTGATTCTGCCCAAGCTGGTCGCCGCCCGCGCCGTCAAGCGTTACGACGATGTGCCGCTGAGCGAGAAGCTGAGCAAAGCCATCCGCATTTACGGCCTCGTGGCCAAGTCACTCATCGCAGGAAACTAATCATGAGCAAGCCCTATTACGAATTCTTCTGCCCGGTCAAAGTCATTGCCGGTCACGCCGCCCTCGAACATGTGCCGTTCGAGCTCAGCATCCTCGGTGCCCAGCGCCCGCTCATCATCACCGACAAAGGTGTGCGTGGTGTCGGCCTGCTGACCCATGTCGAAGCTGCCTTCGCCGCTGCCGGCGCCAGCATCGCCGCCATCTTTGACGATGTGCCGCCAGACAGCTCGCTGCAGACCGTACGCGCCGCCGCCAAGGTCTATCGCGACAATAATTGCGACGCCATCATCGCCATCGGCGGCGGCTCGGTGATCGACACCAGCAAGGCCGTGAACATCCTCGCCTCGGAAGGCGGCGACGACCTGCTCGTGTACTCCGGCGCGCATGTGCTGAAGCGCCCGCTGAAGCCGCTGTTCGTGGTGCCGACCACCTCCGGCACCGGCTCGGAAACCACCGCCATCGCGGTCATTTCCGACACAGAAAAAGGCGTGAAGCTGCCCTTCGTGTCCTACTTCCTCATGCCGAACGCCGCCGTGCTCGACTCGCGCATGACGCTGACGCTGCCGCCGCACATCACCGCCATGACCGGCATGGACGCACTCACGCACGCCGTAGAGTCCTTCACCTGCCTAGCGCACAACCCGATCAGCGATGCCTACGCCAACGGCGCCATCAAGAAGATCGCCGACAACCTGCTTCATGTGCTCGACAACCCGACCGATGCCGATGGCCGCCTGGAACTGGCACAAGCGTCGACTATGGCTGGCGTCGCGTTCTCGAATGCGATGGTCGGTCTGGTGCATGCGCTCGGTCACTCGCTCGGTGCCGTCTGCCACCTGCCGCACGGCCTGTGCATGAACCTGTTCCTGCCCTACGCACTGGAGTTCAACAAAGACAAGAACGGTGATCGCATCGCCGAGCTGCTGTTACCGCTGGCCGGTGCCGATGTCTATGCCGCGACGCCCGTAGCCCAGCGCGCCGATCGCGCCATCGCCGAAATCCGCCGCATGCGTGACGAGATCTTCAATCGCTGCAAGCTGCCGCGCACGCTGCAGGAGACCGGCAAGGTCACGCGCGAACAGCTGGCTCAGATCGCTGACCTCACGCTGGATGATGGCGCCATCATCATCAATCCGAAGGAAGCCGATCGCGACGAGATCATGGCGATTCTGGAGAAGGCCTGGGGTTGATTGCGGGTCGCATCGGGGGCTAATGGTGCGCTCGGGCTAGGATGCCCGCGCACACCATTAGCCCCCGATGCTCATTAAAGTGTGGACCAGTAGTTAAGCCAGCGTTGTGGCTCACTGCCCACCGCTAAAAAACCTGCATTCAGCAAAGTGTCGCGCCGGTTGTAGCGAAAGGCGCGGCCTTGGCTGTCAATCAAATATCCACCCGCCTCCTCCAGCACGACTTGCGCGGCAGCAGTGTCCCACTCGCTGGTCGGGCCGAACCGTGGATAAGCATCCGCGCGGCCCTCCGCAACGGCGCAAATCTTGAATGCCGAGCCCGCCGGTACGCTTTGCACCGCTCCGAAATCATCGATGACCGCTTGCTCGAACAGCGCCAGTTGCTCTAGGCCGTGACGGCGACTGACCGTGAGCTGAATCGGGCGCTCACCCTTTACGGGCAAGGCTGCGCTGTGGATACGCTGCCAGCCGGAGGCATCGACACGGAAGCTGCCCAGACCTTTGGCGGCCACATAGCTGATGCCCGTAGCTGGCCCGTGCACGACGCCGAGCACAGCGGCATCGCCCACGATCAGGGCAATATTCACGCTGAACTCGCCATTACGGGCAATAAACTCCTTCGTGCCATCGAGCGGATCGACCAACCAGCAGGCCGGCCAGTCACGGCGGCCCGCCAACTCGGTCTCTGAAGACTCCTCAGACAGCACGGGCAGCGCTCTCCAAGGCTCGGCCATCGTCGCCAGACCGGCGACAATGCAGTGATGCGCCGCCAGATCAGCAGCCGTCAGTGGTGACTCGTCGGCCTTGGTCTGCACGGCCCAGCGACTGGCGTCGGCATAGATCGCCATGATCTCGCGACCGGCCGCTTCGGCCACCGCCAGCACCTCCCGCATCAGACCAAGGTCTGCGTTTGTCATGTCACAAGCTCCGTTATTCTGTCGCAGGCTGCGTCGGCTTTGGCATACTGTGCCTAGGTCTTACAGGATAGCGCGAATGATAGATTGGTCCCGCATCGATACGGTCATCCTCGACATGGATGGCACCGTGCTCGATCTGCATTTCGACAACCGTTTCTGGATGCAGCATCTGCCCGAGGTCTACGCGGATCGTCGCGGCCTGCCCCGCGAGCAAGGCCTGAGCGAGCTGCTCACGCAGTTCTCCGCGCATCAAGGTTCGCTGAACTGGTATTGCACCGACTTCTGGAGCGAAAAAGTCGGCTTCGATGTGGCTGCGCTAAAACCCGACCTCAAGCACCTGATTCGCGAACGCGCCGATGCCTTCAGCTTTCTCGCCGCCGTCAAGGCCAGCGGGCGGGCGCTGTGGCTGGCGACCAATGCCCACCGCGCCAGCCTCGAAATCAAGCTCGCCGAAATCGCTTTCGGCCACTACTTTGATGTGATGGTCAGCTCGCACGACTACGGCGCACCGAAAGAGGATCAGCACTTCTGGCAAGCCCTGCAGGCCGCGCACCCCTTCGATCCGGCGCGCGCCCTGTTTGTGGATGACAGCGAATCCGTGCTCGACAGCGCCGTGCGCTATGGCATCGGCCAGGTCGTCTGCGTGAGCACGCCAGACAGCCAGAAGTCCGTGCGCAGCGGCCTGCGCCATCCTGCCATTGATCGCTTCGATGAGCTGGGTCAGCCCCCGGCATACCAGCAAAGCCGAGCAACGCAGCCATGAGCGACAACGCCCGCACCCGCATCGACAAATGGCTCTGGGCCGCGCGCTTTTTCAAGACACGCTCGCTGGCCAAGGCCGCCATCGAAAGTGGTCATGTGCACTGCCAGGGTCAGCGCATCAAAGTCAGTCGCGATGTGGCGGTCGGCATGCAGCTGCGCATCCGCCAGGGCTTCGACTACAAGACCGTGGATGTGCTCGCGATCAGCGATGTGCGGGGCCCAGCATCCGTGGCTCAGTTGCTGTACTGCGAAACGCCGGAGAGTCTGGCCGAGCGCGCAGAACAGACAGCACAGCGCCAAGCCATGAATCTGGCGCACCCGGATCATCGCCCGAACAAGAAGGAGCGCCGGCAGATTCATCGCTTTCAGCGCGATGTAGGGAGTGCCGGGTGATCCGCCTGCCGCGCTGGATCTGGGTCGGCACCTGGCTGCTGGCGTTTGTGGCCGGCATGGTCAATGTCGTCGGCTTTCTCAGCATCTCGCAGCAAGCGGTTACGCACCTCACCGGCACCACCAGTCTGCTCGCCATCGCTGTCATCGAGCACGATGCGCATCTCATAACGCTACTCGGGGCCATCCTGCTCGCCTTCTTTCTGGGTTCGCTGATCAGCGGCCTGATCATTCGCGACAAGGTGCTGCGGCTGGGCCGTCGTTATGGTGCCGTGCTGATGCTGGAATCGCTGACTCTGGTTGTCGCCACCGCGCTTTTGCATCGTCATCACATGGCCGGACTTTGGCTTGCAGCAGCCGCCTGTGGTCTGCAAAACGGCATGGCCACGACCTACAGCAAGGCTGTGGTACGCACCACGCATCTGTCCGGGATGTTCACCGATCTCGGCATTTTTCTCGGTCAGGCTATGCGCGGCGTGGCCGTGGAGCCTCGGCGTCTGATTCTGTGCCTCACCGTCATCTCCGCCTTTTTCTGTGGCGGTCTGGCCGGCGCGCTAAGCTTCCGGCAACTGGGCTATGACACTCTGCTCATTCCCGCCCTACTCACCGGACTGACGGGGATGGGCTATCTGCTGCTGCGCTGGCAGAGCGTTAAAAAGAGACCTCAGCCGAAACAGCATGGCCAGGCTCATTGACATTTTTTGCCATTTCTTGCCAAGATGAGCCCTTGCCTCAAGGGAAAAACCATCATGGCGACCATGAATATCTCACTGCCCGACAGCCTGAAAAGCTTCGTTGATCAGCAAGTCAGCCAATCGGGCTATGGCACATCAAGTGAATATGTACGAGACCTCTTGCGGCGCGAACAAGAGCGACAGCGACTGCGCAACCTCATTCTTGAAGGTGCGAATTCCGCCTCAATCGGAGAGGCCAATGCTGACTACTTCAATCAGCTACGCGAGCAAATAATCGCCAGCAAACGCTAAGGACAGAATCATGGCAAGGAAGCCAGTTATTCAGTCAGCCAAAGCTGACGCTGATCTCAAAACTGCAGCTGCGTATCTCCAAAAAGAAAGCACAGCACTCGCTCTGAGGCTGCTTGAACAAGTTGCCAAGGCCTGTGAGCACATCAGCCATTCACCTAGCTCCGGCTCTATGCGCTACGCTGAAATACTAGATATCGACGGCTTGCGCTTTTGGCCGTGCCAGCGCTTTCACTACCTGGTGTTTTACCGTGAACAAGCAGAGCACATTGATGTGCTGCGAATCCTGCATGCTCACCGCGACATCCCGACAAGCATGATTATCTGAGTAGTCCTTTCTCACCGCACCCGAGTCGCCCAGGATTGCTCGCCCAGCGCCAGCACCAGCTCATCACCCGAATTGAGCGCCGCAACACCTTCCGGCGTGCCCGTCATCACCACATCACCGGGTTGCAGCGTGAATATCGTCGCGATGAACTGCAGCAAGGCAACAATGCCGGTGATCATGTCTTCGCTATGGCCTTGCTGGCGCACACCGCCATTGACCGTCAGCGTGAAGCACAAATCGGCGAGATCCGTCGTGGCTGGCAAAGGCGCAAACGCTGCCATCGGTGCTGCGCCATCAAATGCCTTCGCAACTTCCCAGGGATGCCCCTGCTGCTTGAGCTGGTTCTGCACATCCCGCAGCGTCAGATCCAGACCCAGCGTGATGCCGGCAATCGCCGCCCGCGCCTCGGGTGCACTGACCTGCCCCGTCAGCGTGCTCCCGATCAGCAGTGAGATCTCGGTTTCGTGATGACAACTGCCACGCCCGCTCGGAATCGCGAAATCCGGCCCCAGTGGAACCAGCGCCGTCGCCGGCTTCAAAAACAAGATCGGCGCCTCCGGCACGGCATTACCCAGCTCGCGTGCATGCGCCGCGTAATTGCGGCCGACGCAAACTACCTTCCCGACGGGCCAGCTCACTGGTGATCCATCTTGCCATTGATGCTGGTAGATCATTTCCTCAGTTCCTTTTTGCTGGGCTTTGGAGGTGTGGGATGCCCAGTGTTGGGACCGCCACAAGTACATCCATGTAGGCTCTCGTGCGCCATCCATGGCGCACGACGTCCCATCACTGAGCATCCCACACCTCCACGCGAGCCCAAACGGAGCTGCGCATGAACTCCACACCGCGATAAATTCGAGCCCGCCTCAGGAACCCGGCGCAAGATTTCGATCGGGAGTGCTGTTGGCGGAGCGGATTTACCCTGTACGGGACATCACGCGCCATGGATGGCGCGTGAGAGCCTACAGGGGTGAATGCGGGGTTTGTCGGCGCACCGCGCCGAACCGCATGAACGACCGCGCGATGCAGCGCGCGGGCTGGGTGGACTTGCGGCGTTCCCGAACAGGGTAAATCCGCTCCGCCAGCGGACTCTCAAATATCGAAAATCTTCCCCGGATTCATCACATTGTTCGGATCGAAAACCTGCTTGATGGCCTTGAGATAAGCAACCTCAACCTCAGACCGCGTATAAGTCAGATAAGGCTTCTTAGTCATGCCCACACCGTGCTCCGCCGACACAGATCCGTTGTACTTCTGCACCGTCTCAAACACCTGCACATTCACACTCTTGCACTTAGCAAAGAACTCCTCCTTCACCAAATCATCAGGCTTCAGGATGTTGAGGTGCAGGTTGCCATCGCCAATATGCCCGAACCAGACCACGCGAAAATCCGGGTACTGCGCCGCCACAATCGCATCGATGTCGGCAATGAACGCCGGCACGCGCTGGATCAGCACTGAGATGTCGTTCTTGTACGGAGTGTACTGCGCGATGGTCTCGGAGATGTCCTCGCGCAAACGCCAGAGGTTCTTCGCCTGCGTCTCGGACTGGCCAAGCACTCCATCAACCACCCAGCCCTCGGCCACGCACTGCTCGAAGATCGCCATAGCCTCATCAGCCATTTCCGATGACAGCGCCTCGAACTCCAGCAGCGCGTAGAACGGCGTGGCAGTATCGAACGGACGCGGGATGCCCTGATGCGCCGTCACCAGCTGCACCGACAGCTCCGAGAAGAACTCAAAGGCAGTCAGGTCAAGGCGCGCCTGGAAGGCCTTGAGCACATTCATCACGCTCGGGAAATCTGGCGTGCCTAGCACCATGACCTGCAGATTGCGCGGCGCACGATCCAGCTTCATGGTCGCTTCCACGACCAGCCCCAGCGTGCCCTCGGCACCGATAAACAGGTGGCGCAGGTCGTAGCCGGTGGCGTTCTTGATCATGTCTTTGTTGAGTTCGAGAATGTCGCCCTTGCCGGTAACAACCTTCAGCCCCAGCACCCAGTTGCGCGTCATGCCGTATTTGATGACCTTGATGCCGCCGGCATTGGTGCCGATGTTGCCGCCCAGCTGCGAGGAGCCGGCCGACGCGAAATCGACCGGGTAATAGAGGCCCTGCTCTTCGGCGAAATTCTGCAGCTGCTCGGTGACCACGCCGGCCTGGATGCGCACGGCTCTGTCTTCTGGGATGAATTCCAGCACCTTGTTCATGTAGTCGAAGCTGATGACGACCTCACCGTTCGCGGCAACAGCGCCCGCCGACAGGCCGGTGCGCCCGCCCGACGGCACGATGGCGAATCCGGCCTCATTGGCCAGCACCACCACCGCCTGCACCTGCTCGATGCTCGACGGGAACACAATCGCGCTCGGCGCCGGCGTGTACATTTTCGTCCAGTCGCAACCCCAGGTCTTCAGGCTGTCGGCATCCGTGCGTACACGGCTATCGCCAACAATGGCTTGCAGGCGGGACAGGGTTTCAGGCGCGAGGCTCATGGCAATCTCACAGGCATCAAAGAATGTGCGCATTCTACCAGCAGGACAGTCTGTGCTAACATTCGCGACTTCCTTTTTGATGCCACGAGTCCTCGCGCCATGAGCCAGCTCTCCCTCGACAAAGCCAAAATCCGTTTCCTGCTGCTGGAAGGCGTTCACAAGAATGCCCTCGATGTGCTCAGCAACAATGGCTACACCAACATTGAGTACCTGCGCGGTGCGCTCGACGAAGATGCGCTGATCGAGAAGATCAAGGACGCTCATTTCGTCGGTATCCGTTCGCGTACGCAGCTGACCGAGAAAGTCTTCGCGGCGGCCAACAAGCTCATCGCCGTCGGCTGCTTCTGCATCGGCACCAACCAGGTCGATCTCAAGGCCGCCATGAAGCGCGGTATCCCCGTGTTCAACGCGCCGTTCTCGAACACGCGCTCGGTGGCCGAGCTGGTGCTGGGCGAACTGATCCTGCTGCTGCGCGGTATCCCCGAGAAGAACTTCCTGGTGCATCGCGGTGGCTGGTCGAAGTCGGCCGAAGGCTCTTACGAAGCTCGCGGCAAAGTGCTCGGCATCGTCGGCTACGGTTCGATTGGCTCGCAGCTGTCGGTGCTCGCCGAATCGCTGGGCATGCAAGTCATCTACTTCGATGTGGTCACCAAGCTGCCGCTGGGCAACGCCCGCCAGGTCGGCACCATGGACGAGCTGCTCGCCACCGCCGATGTGGTGACGCTGCATGTGCCGGAACTGCCGTCGACCAAGGACATGATGGGCGCGACCGAATTCGCCAAGATGAAAAAAGGCGCGATCTTCATCAACGCCGCGCGCGGCACCACAGTCGATATCGAAGCCTTGGCCGATGCCATCAAGAGCAAGCATCTCAACGGTGCCGCGATTGATGTGTTCCCGAAAGAGCCGAAAGCCAACGACGAAGAGTTCCTGTCGGCGCTGCGCGGTCTCGACAATGTCATCCTGACCCCGCACATCGGCGGCTCGACGCTGGAAGCGCAGGCCAACATCGGCCTCGAAGTGGCCGAAAAGTTCGCCCGCTATTCCGACAGCGGCGCCACCGTCACCTCCGTCAACTTCCCGGAAGTGGCCGTGCCGCAATCGCCGGGCAAGCATCGTCTGCTGCACATCCACAACAACATCCCCGGCGTGCTGTCGGCGATCAACCTGGTGTTCGCCGAGAATGGCATCAACATCAGCGCCCAGTCGCTGATGACCAACGACACGATCGGCTATCTGGTCATGGATGTGGATGCCGAATACTCGGAGCTGGCGCTGGAAAAGCTGCAGCAGGTCAACGGCACCATCCGCACCCGCGTGCTGTTCTAAGCCACTCTCGTGCTGACCACGGCCGCTGCTTCCCACCCCGGAGGCAGCGGCCGTTTGCGTTATGCGGTGCCCGAAAGTGATTTGCAGATGTGGCTGCTAAAGCGCCAGGACGACACACCTGATTCCAACGAGCTCCTGCAGCACTGGCTGAGCGAATTGCTTGGCCATGCCTCGCTGATCGAACGCACCGATGCCGGCAAGCCCTTCGTCGCCAACAGTGGTCTGCAATTCAATTTCTCGCACAGCCCGCACTGGTTCGCACTGAGCTGGCGCGTCGGTCACGAGCCCGTCGGTGTCGATATCGAAGACCTCGGGCGGCGCCCCAGTTTCGCCGCCCTCGCCGAGCGCTACTATCATCCGGCTGAAAAAGCGAAATGGCTAGCTGCCGGCGCATCCGAAAGCTCCACAGTCTGGCTAGAAATCTGGACGCGCAAGGAAGCTGTGCTAAAAGCGCACGGGCTCGGCCTGCGCCTTCAGCTGAACACACTGGACACCTGCCACGATGCCGTGCAGCATCAGCTCATAGGCTGTTGGCAGCTGCACAGCTTCCGCCTGCCGGATGCCGTGGTCAGCGTCAGCTGGCCACTCGCATCACCAACGACAGCCGCCTTGCGAGCTATCCCATAACAAGAGCCGAGCAGATTCGGCCGGAGCCCATCATGGCCGACACTCAGCAGCACTTCCGTACCTGCCACCTCTGCGAAGCCATGTGCGGCATCATCATCGAGCATCAGGGCGAGCAAATTCTGTTCATCAAGGGCGACCCGGACGACCCGCTCAGTCGTGGCAACATCTGCCCAAAAGCCGTGGCTTTGCAGGACTTGCAGAGCGACCCTGACCGTCTGCGCCAGCCCATGAAGCGCGTCGGCACCGAATGGATGCCGGTGAGCTGGGATCACGCCTACGAGGAAATCGAAAACCGCTTCAAGGCCATTCGCAACGAGCACGGCAAGCACAGCCTGGCGGTCTATGCCGGTAACCCGACCGCGCACAGCGCCGGTGCCATCCTATTCCTGCCTAACCTGATCCGCGCTTTCGCCGGCCGCAACCGCTTCAGCGCCACCAGCGTCGATCAGCTGCCGCACATGCTCACCAGCTACAAGCTGTTCGGCAATCAGGCCCTGTTCACCATTCCCGATCTCGACCGCTGCGAGCACCTGCTCATCATCGGCGCCAACCCCGGTGCATCGAATGGCAGCCTGATGTCGGCCGGCGACCCGATGGGCCGCATCAAGGCCATCCGCCAGCGTGGCGGTCGCGTCACCGTCATCGATCCGCGTCGCACCGAAACGGCGGACAAAGCCGATGAGCATGTCTTCATCCGCCCCGGCAGCGACCTCTACCTGATCGCCGCCATGCTGCAGGTGATTTTTGCCGAACGCCTCGCCCGGCCACGCCATCTCAGCGAAATGATCGACGGCCTCGATGCCCTCAAGCAGGCCGTGGCCGACTTCACGCCCGAGCATGCCGCCGACTACACCGGCATCAGCGCCGACACCATCCGTCGCCTGACCCGCGACTTCGCCGCCAGCGATCATGCCTGCGCCTATTCGCGCTGCGGCACTTCCATGCAGCAGCACGGCCAGCTCACCACTTGGCTGGTGACCGCGCTCAACATCGTCACCGGCAATCTCGACCACGAGGGCGGCATGATGTTCACCCGCCCGGCCATCGATCTGGTCGCGCTCAGCGCCACCGGGCGCGGCTTGCAGGGCTCGTTCGGACGCTTCAAGTCGCGTGTGCGCGAGCTGCCCGAGTTCGGCGGAGAGCTGCCGGTGGCGGCCTTTGCTGAAGAGATTCTGACGCCGGGCAAAGACCAGATTCGCGGCCTCATCACGCACGCCGGCAACCCGGTGCTGTCCACGCCAAACGGTCGTCAGGTCGAAGCAGCGCTGGCCACGCTGGACTGCTATGTCGCGGTCGATTACTACATCAACGAAACCACCCGCCACGCCCATTTCATCCTGCCGCCGACCGGGCCGCTGGAGCGTCCGTACTACGATGTCATCTTCAATACGCTCGCCGTGCGCAATGTCGCCAAGTACTCGCCACCGTTGCTGGCGAAGGCCGACGATGCCCGTCACGACTGGGAGATCCTGCTGGAGCTGACGCTGCGCATGAGCACCGAGCCCGGCAGCGAACGCTGGCAGGCACGCGCCTCGCAGAAGCTGGTGCAGCGCCTTGGCCTTGAAGGTGTGCTGGACATCCTGCTGCGCGTCGGCCCCTACGGCCAGCAAGCCGCCTGGCTGCAACGCGCCAGCTCACTGCTCAGCGACAACGCGCTGACCGCGCCGCTGTTCGGTCAAGTCAAAACCTGGCTGCAGCGGCAAGTGGCGCAGCGCGGGCATCTTGAAAAAGCCATCGCCGGGTTCGGGCCGTTCAGCGGTGCCGCGCAAGGCCTCAGCATCCGCACGCTGAAGCAGCATCCGCACGGCAAGGATTTGGGCGCGCTGCAACGCGCCTTCCCACAGCGACTCTTCACCGATAGCCAGCGCATCCAGCTCAGCCCGGAAGACTTCATCGAGGCGCTGCACGCGGCCTTGCAAACGGCCCCGACCGAACAGCTCGCCGGCCCCGGCCACGCGCTGCTGGTCATCGGTCGTCGCCATGTGCGCAGCAACAACTCGTGGATGCACAACGCCCATCGCCTGGTCAAAGGCAAAGACCGCTGCACCGTGCTGCTGCATCCTGAAGATGCCGAAGCGCTGGCCATCAGCGACGGCGATTCGCTGACCCTGCGCAGCCGCGTCGGCGAAATCAGCCTGCCGGTGCAGGTCAGCGACAGCATCATGCCCGGCGTCGCCAGCGTGCCGCATGGCTGGGGCCACGACCGCGCCGGCACGCAGTTGTCCATCGCCGAAAAACATGCCGGTGCCAGCCTGAACGACCTCACCGACGATCAGGATGTGGACGGCGTGAATGGCGTTGCGGTGCTGAACGGCTTCTGGGTGCGCGCTCGCAAAGTCGCCTGATGCCGCGAAGATCCTTGCGCCGAGGCTTGGTAGTCATCCTCGGCTGCATTACCATCGCGACTTTAATGGCTGCTGCACTGGCCGCTCCCTTTTCTCAAGGAACCACCACCATGGCCCTGCTGCGCGACCGCTTTCTCACACTGCCGCAATACCTGATTCCCCAGCACGGTCTATCGCGTCTGGTCGGCAGCCTGGCAGACAGCCGCACGCCCTGGATCAAAGACACCTTCATCACGCGCTTTGCCGAACGCTATCAGGTCGACATGAGCGAAGCCGTCGAGCCCAATCTGGCTGCTTACGAGAACTTCAACGCCTTCTTCACGCGCGCCCTGAAGCCCAACGCCCGCCCGCTCGACAGCCGCCCAGACAGCATCCTCGCACCGGCCGATGGTGCCGTGTCGCAGCTCGGCCCCATCGATCAGGACCAGATTTTCCAGGCCAAGGGCCACAGCTACTCGCTCAGCGACCTGCTCGCCAGCGACGCCGACGCCGCCACCTATATCGGCGGCCAGTTCGCCACGGTCTACCTGTCGCCACGCGACTATCACCGCGTGCACATGCCGCTGGCCGGCCGCCTCACCAAGGCCGTCTATGTGCCCGGCGACCTGTTCTCGGTCAACACCCGCACCGCCGAAAATGTGCCCAACCTGTTCGCCCGCAACGAGCGCCTAGTCGCCCATTTCGACACCGCCCTCGGCCCCATGGTCGTGGTACTGGTCGGCGCGATGATCGTCGCCAGCATTGAAACCGTCTGGGGCGGCATCGAGCCCATCGGCAACGAAGTGCGTGTACGCGAGTTTGCCGATGGTCAGCAGATCACGCTTAATCGCGGCGCCGAAATGGGCCGCTTCCGCCTCGGCTCCACCGCCATCGTGCTGTTCGGGCCGGATGTGATGAACTGGGACAGCCGCTACGATGCCGGCACCCCCACGCGCATGGGCGAGCGCCTGGGCATCGCCCGCTAACATTTCCTTACGCGGCGCAATCATTTGGCAACACACGAATGATGCGCCAGAAACATCTTTCATAAAGCGCAACCAAGCTCCAACCAAACCTCCGTAGGTCACTCCTCAAGCCCTTGCTAGGGTCGCATTTGTCCGCAGCAGCCTGTCGGCGTTGCGTCAAATTCCGGCATTTTGCCTTGAGGATAAAACCATGAATAAACTCAAACTGACCGGTCTGGCAGCTGGCCTCATGATCGCCCTAAGTCTGGCCGGCTGTGGCGCCAACGATGGCAGCAGTAGCGGTACTGGCACCGGTACGGGAACAGGCACTGGTACCGGCACTGGAACAGGCTCAAGCAACACACTCGCGCTCTCAGCCACACGCACTCAGCTGGCAGGCGTATTCACCACGCTCGGCACCACCGTTCAGCAAAACACACCCGCCGGAACACCGCTGGATATTGGCGGCTTTCTGATTGCACTCAGCCCCACCGTCAACGATTTGCTGATCGGCCCGGATGCTACGCTCAGTGGCCTGCTCACTGGCGTCCAGACCATCCTGTCCAACCCCAGCGCCGCCGGTTTCACCACAGCAGCCGGCCAAATTCAGGATGGCTTGAGCGCCCTGCCGCCATCCGTGGCCAGCCTTGCGCAAAATCTGCCCTGCGCCCTCGCTACACTGGCCGGTCAGCGCGGCAGCGTTTGCACCGGCACTGACCCTGCCGCCCAACTGCAAAGCCTGATCGGTCTCTTTGCTGGCAGCAGCAACCCCTTTGCCGGCACACCACTCGCTGGTTTGGGTACTGATGGCGCACCCGGCACACCTGCTGGCGGCCCCACAGGCACACCATTGGACGCATTGCTGGCGCCCTTGCTGACCGCACTCGGCACCCCGGGCGGCACAGCACCCGCACCGCTAGACGGCCAACTCGTCGACAACCTCGGTCTTGGTTTGGCCACCGTGGGCGACGCCATCGTCGATGGCTACAACAACATCCCAGGCAGCACTCAAATTCCGGTCGCAGGCCAAGCCGTACAAACGCTGGGCAGTGTCATTGCCGACCTCGGCATAACGCTGAGCACACTCGAAACCGGCACTGGCGTCAGCGTCGGCAGCACACTCAACAGTACCCTCACCAATGTCAGCAACTTGCTAACAGCACCAAGCGGCCTGCTAGGCACACTTGCCAGCGCTTCCGGCAACGCCCAGCTCATCAGCGCTGTCAGCACTGGCAATGCGCAACTCAACAATGGCATCGACACCCTAACAACCACTCTCAACACCACACTGTTGACGACCGTGGACTCAAGCGTGCTGACTCCTGTACTGACAGCTCTGGCGCCGCTCTCCTGCACACTAACCTTGTTTGGCGACTGCAGTGGTAGCAGTGCCACCAGCAACGGCCTGACAGATCTGGTGGCTACACTTACCTCAGCGCTGGATGTCAGCATGGGCAGCGGCATACCCACAACCACCGTCATTACCAGCCTCACTTCGCAACTGACCAGCGCGGCCGGCACCAATAATGATGTGGTCACGCAACTGCTCACCACCATTACTTCCCTGCCAACAACGCCCGTCAGTGGCGGCAACACCGGCCTGCTCGGCGGCATCCTCGGTGGCTTGTTCGGCTAAGCACTGCACTGCACTGCACTGCACTCGCCACTTCGGCGATACGCAAATCGACTACGATACCTCGCTCCGGCGGGGTATTTTTTTGTCATGGTCAAGTGCACATCCAACGCATGACAAATGTCACATCTGGCACTACAATCTCGCGCCACAAAAGCTACATCTTCCGGCCTTACAGTAACAGTAGGTTACAAAAGCCAGACGCTTTAATCACGGTGTTACTGCCTGTCAGCGCCTAGCATGTAGTTTGTAAACATTACTCCTTTAGTAGACACAAGCGGCCCCTGCGGGTCACAGAGGTATTTATGCACATGTTCAAAATGACTCGCCTGGCAGCTTGCTTGGCACTCGCCGCGGGCCTTGCTGCTTGTACTGCAGACGGCAATGGCACCAACGGTGGTAACGGTGGTGGTAACGGTGGTAATGGTGGTGGCAGCACCGGCCTGATCACGACCGTTCAAGATACGCTCAACGACCTGACCGGCGGCACTCCGCTGACCCCGGTTGAAGAACTGGTCAATTCGCTGGTAGACCCACAGGCCGGTGGCCTGGCAGCACTCACCAGCGCAATCGAAGATGCCACAGCAGATGGCCAATCTCTCGCACAGCTCAACCAGCTGGTTGGCGCCTTGGTTGGCAAGAATGACAGCGCCCTGAATCCTGTCATTGCCGCACTCAACGGCATTCTTTCCGGTGCCGGAGCAGGTGCAGGTGGTGGTGCTGGCGGTCTGCCTGTCAGCCCGGATCAGCTTTGCGCGTTGCCAGGTATCGGCCCGCAATTGGCCAGCGCGGCAGGTAGCACCTGCGCAGGCGGCGGCACCGGTGGCGGCGCCAGCAGCCCGATCGATGCCAGCCAGCTTTGCGCCATTCCGGGCATCGGTGCGCAGCTGGCCAGCGCGGCCGGCGCTACTTGCACTGGCACGGGCACGGGCGGCAGCGGCAACTCTGACGGCCTTATCTCGACCGTTCAGGACACACTGAACCAGGTTACTGGCGGCACGCCGCTGCAGCCGGTACAAGACCTGGTCAACACCTTGGTCGACCCACAGGCTGGCGCACTTGAAGCACTGACCAGCCAGCTTGAAGCCGTCACCTCTAATGAAGAGGCCCTGGCTCAGCTCAATGCCTTGGTCGAAGCCTTGGCGGGTGAAAACAACAGCGCACTGACACCGCTGCTTGATGCGCTGAATGGCGTCCTCAGCGGTGCTGGCGGCGCAGGTGGTGCACCAGCACCGGGCGATCTGCTCGGCATGCTGCCAGCCAACCCGCTCACGGATGCACTCTGCGGCATTCTGGGTTGCTGATCCGCAATAGCTTCAGGTAGCACCAAAGACCCCCGCCCTGTGCGGGGGTCTTTGTTTTTGCCTCCTCCAGCAACATCCGTTATGGTCATGGCACCCACTCGACCTTGACTCTCTATGCGTATCACTCTGAAACAGCTCGGCGTCTTCACCGCAGTGGCACGCGAAGGCAGTGTCACCAAGGCAGCAAACTGGCTGAACCTGACGCAAAGTGCCACCAGCATGGCTTTGGCCGATCTGGAGGCTCAACTCGGAGCTCAGGTTTTTGATCGCTTAGGGCGGCGCTTACAACTCAATACCCTGGGCCATCGCCTGTTACCACTGGCCCAAGAAACCGTCGCCCGAGCACAGGAAATTGAAGATATTGCCGCAGGCGATCTGCCAGGTCATGGTCGTTTGCGCATTGGTGCCAGCCTGACTATCGGTAACTATTTGATGCCGCAGCTTATTGGCAGCTACCTGCAAGCACACGCCCAAGCTGAAGTCAGTCTGGATGTGGGCAATACCCGCCATGTCATCGAGTCCGTTAGGCAATTCAGCTGCGATGTGGGCTTTATTGAAGGTTTTTGTCACGAGCCGGATATTGAAGTGTTGCCATGGCTGGAGGATGAACTGGTGATTTTTGCAGACCCGTCGCACCCGCTGGCAACGCGAAAGACACTGGCCGCGCAAGACTTCGAGGGTGCTCACTGGATTTTGCGCGAAGCAGGCTCAGGTACACGAGAAGTGTTTGACAACGCCGTGGCCGGAAAGCTGACCGCGCTGAAGGTACGCTTGGAGCTCGGCAATACCGAGGCCATCCGTCGCGCCGTCGAGGCCGGCATCGGTCTGGGCTGCGCATCACGACTAACCCTGCAGGAAAGCTTGGCACAAAAACGCATTGTGATACTCGATACACCATTTCTGAACTTGAGACGCTCGCTATTTGTGTTGAGCCACCGCAGCAAATACAAGACCCGAGGAATTCAGCAATTCCTGACAGCTTGCGGCTTGGTCGATAGCACCAACAAGAGGTAGTCTTGTCTGCAATTTCAGCAGGAACACAACGCGTGAAGCAGAACAACAAGCAACTCTCCGAAATCCGTGCTGCATTAGCCACTCATAAGTCAGTCTTTCTGGTTGTCGGCCTGTTTTCGGCATTCATCAACCTGCTGTACCTGAGCCCCAGTCTCTACATGCTGCAGGTTTACGATCGTGTCATTACCAGTAGCAATCTGACCACACTGGTCATGCTCAGCGTACTTCTGCTGGGCATATACCTGATTATGGCCATTCTTGAATGGGCGCGAGCACGAACGCTGATACGCCTTGGCAACCAGCTTGACCAAACGCTGTCACACCGTATTTTCGAAGCCGCCTTTCAGCGTAATCTGAAGGGTACAAGCCATGCTGCCGGCATTGCTATGAGCGACCTCAACATGGTTCGCCAATTCATCACCGGCCCCGGCTTGCACGCCATTTTTGACGCCCCTTGGATTCCGATCTACATCGCGGTGATCTGGGTCTTCCACCCACTGCTGGGCATCGTGGCTTTAACGGGCGTCTTGCTGCTTGCCATCCTGGCAGCCCTGACCGAGTGGACCACGAAAAAGCCCCTGCAGGCCGCCAATCAGGCCGCACAGCGCGGCAATCAATTCGCCACCAGCAGCTTGCGCAATGCTGAGGTCATTCAAGCCATGGGCTTGATCAACATCATTCAGTCGCGCTGGCAGATTATTCAGCAAGAGTTGCTGAGCAAGCAGTCACAAGCGTCTGATTCTGCCAGCAGCATCTCAGCCACCACCAAGTTTTTCCGACTAACCTTGCAATCTGCCGGCCTGGGTGTGGGCGCTTACCTGGTCATTCAGGCACAAATCACACCCGGTGAAATGATTGCCGGCAGCATTCTGATGGGGCGGTCACTATCGCCTGCCGAAGCATTGATAGGCGCATGGAAACCGTTTGTCGGAGCTCGAGATGCTCATCAGCGCCTAGATCAAATGCTGGCGGAAAACCCAAAAAGCGAAGCTCGACTTTCATTACCTGCCCCGACCGGCCTGCTCCAGCTGGACCAACTTGTTGCCGTACCTCCCGGCAGCCAAACAGCCACCTTGCGTGGTATTTCTCTGACAGCAAAGCCAGGGGAGATCCTGGTCATTATCGGGCCGTCAGCCTCTGGCAAGAGCACATTGGCGCGAGTGATGACGGGCGTCTGGCCCGCACGAACTGGCAGCGTGCGTATTGATGGCGCTGAAATGAGCCAGTGGAACCGTGAGGAGCTCGGCCCTCAGCTCGGCTACTTGCCACAAGATGTGGAATTGTTCGAAGGTACTGTGGCTGAAAATATTGCTCGCTTCAGCAGCAAAGACAGCACCCGCATCATTGAAGCTGCCAGCAAGGCCGGTCTGCACGAAACCATCCTCCGGTTACCGCAAGGCTACGATACCCCGATTGGAGAAGCCGGTGCCAACCTCTCTGGTGGCCAGAAGCAACGCATTGCACTAGCCCGTGCTCTGTTTGGCAACCCGGCCTTGCTAGTGCTAGACGAACCCAATGCCAACCTCGACGAAGCAGGTGAGCAGGCTTTGCAAGCCGCCATGCTACAAGCGCGTGCAGCAGGCAGAACCGTTGTCGTCATTACACATCGCAGTCACATGCTGGCTATTGCAGATCAGATTGCCGTCATCAAGGATGGTCAAGTGGCCTTATCCGGGCCTCGAGACAAGGTTCTTGAAGCACTCAGGGGCAACCGCAAGCCTGCCCCACCAACAATTCAGGCGGTTACCGCAGCAACCCCCACAGTGAACAGCGATCCCGAAACTCAATAAAGCCCTGCCGCTCAATGCAAAAAGCCCCGTTTCCGGGGCTTTTTGAGTTTCACATTGACCGCTTGGTGATCTGATCGCGGGCGATCAAAGACCGCCCGACCCTACGCCAGTGATCTGAATCACCTGATCTGCGCTCAAGGCACCGTCAGCGTTCACAAACAAGTAGCCGATACCCGCATCCGTCGTCACCGGCGGCGAGAACAGCCCGCCACCAGATGTGGTGGCCAGATACTGATAGCTGGAATCTGCAGCTGCCTGAAGATCGCTGGCCGCTGCATTGAAGGCTGCCGTGTAGCTGCTGGTTGCCGCACCCGCCGTCTTGTCAACCGTCAGGCCACCAAGATCAATCGTGTCGCTATCCTTGAAGTAATCGGTGATCTGATCAACCAACGGTGTCACATCACTCTGGCTCGTGCTGCTTGGTGGCAGCGCGCTGTCACCTTCAAGAACTTGATAAGTGTCAGAGCCACCATCATCCACTGGCTTGCCTGCAGTGTTCAGGGAGCCATCACCCCCGGTGAAGGTGTCAACATCCTTGCCGCCGCTCAAGAAGTCGCTGCCAGCGCCGCCAATGAGTCGATCTGCACCGGCGTTGCCATACAGCGTGTCATCGCCTGCACCACCACGCACGATGTCGTTGCCATCGCCGCCGAACATGGAGTCATTGCCATTCTCGCCTTCGATCGTGTCATTGCCGGCACCACCATGAATCGTGTCGCCGCCCTCGCCGCCCTTGAGACGATCGTTGCCGGTGCCACCAAAAATCACATCCTGGCCAACGCCACCATCAATGGTGTCATTACCATCGAAGCCGAAAATGTACTCCTTGTCACCGCTCACACCATCGATAATGTCATCGCCGCTGGTACCCAGCCTGACGATGACAACATCCGACATGACCCCTGGATTCCCTGCCAAATCAACAACCTGAGTTGTCAGCTGCAGCGTCTTGAGCGAGTTACTTTTGCTCAGCACGAACGACCAAGTGTTGTCATCGGTAACTGTGGCTGTGCCAAGCAACACAGCCCCGTTCCAGACATTAATCACTTCACCCGAATTCAATGGCGCGACCAGCTCGCCACCAATCACTGCCTGACTGCTGTTGAGCTCATCCGCGAACTCAATATCGGCTACCTGGGTCGGCGCCACATTGTCGACGACGATGGTGAATACATTGCTGGCATCCTTGATGCTCTCGTTGCCGGCGGCATCCTTCTGGGTAGCAATCAGTTTGTGCGTGCCATTAGCCAAGGAGAGATTGGCCGCATAAGTCGTGCCATTTACCGCCGGGTTCAGGATAGCCGTCGAGGCCAATGCGGTGATTTCATCCGGCTCGTCAATCAGACCGTTGAAGTTGGCATCATTCCACTCGTAGAAGCTGACATCGGCCCGGTCAGTACCGGCGGCAACAACGGCAGTGATCGTCAGACCTGTGGTCTTGCTGGTCACATTATCCGTGTTGCTGGCACCAGTATCGGCCACATCAACCAGATTGACTGTCGAGATGGCTGTTGGTGCGGTCGTGTCAACGGTCACTGTCAATGCCGTGCTGACGCTGCTGACATTGCCAGCGGCGTCGGTGGCCTTGGTTACCAGCCTTTGCACGCCCTCAGAGAGCCCAAGATCGATGCTGAAGGTATTACCGATGACAGCCGCCTGCCCCAAGCTAACCAGTACGCCCGCGTCCAGCTTGAAGACTTCTACCGTAGAGCCGGCGTTGGTGGTGCCGGTGAAAGTCAGCTCCGTCGTTTTCGAAGTATTGGCATCAATGCTGGAGCGCCCTGTGTCATCGAGAGCATCCAGCGTCATGACGCTTGGTGCATCGGGCACAACAGTATCGACGGTGATGCTCAGAGGCACCGAGCTAGCGCTAATGTTGCCAGCCACATCGGTAACACGAGCAAACACACCAGATGCACCCTCAGGCAGACTGACATCCATCGTGAAGGTGCCATCGGCGGCGGCAAGCACCTTGCCCAAGCTGACTTCGGCATTGCCCACCATGCGATACAGCTCGACCTGACCTGCGGCTTCGGCCTTGCCGGAGATCGTCAGCCCGGTAGTCATGGAAGTCAGATTGTCGGTATTCGAGCTGCCTGTATCGTCTGCCTGAGCCAGATCCAGATCAGCCGGTGCGATCGGCTTGTCGGCATCAACCACAAGCGTCAGTGCATTATTCGCGTTCGGCAGGCTTTCGTTGCCGGCTTTGTCCTTCTGCGTCAGCAGCAAGACATGCTTGCCATTGTCGAGAGCGACATCGGCGCGATAAGTCGTGCCCGTCACCGTTGCACCGGTACCAATCGGGGTCACGACAGTCAGCTCTTCCTGCTCTGCCAAGCCGTTGCCATCCTGATCGTCCCACTCGTAAAGCGTGACATCTGCCGCCGAAGTGCCAGACAAAACGGTAGCGGTGAGCGTCAGATCGGTCACTTTCTGGGTGATGTTGTCTGTGCTGCTGCGGCCCGTATCATCCGGTGAAGCCAAATCCAGAATGCCGGGGGCTCCCGGTGCCGTGGTATCTACCTCAACCGTGCGCACAGTGCTGAGCGGCCCCTTGCCACCAGCGATGTCAATCACACGCGCACTGAAGCTGTGTACGCCCTGAGTCAGCTGATTGGCCGGTGTGAAGCTGAAGCTGGTACCTGCGCCAGTTGCCTTGCCCAGCAGCGTATTGCCGTCATAAACCTCAATGACTGCCCCTTCTGGCAGGTCTTGCCCCAGCGTGATGTTCAGTGTCGGCATCACATCATTGGTTGCCGCAGAGGCTGCCACTGCAATGCCATCATCATTGAGCACTTCGCTGATGGTCGGCTTCAGAGCAACCGTGGGCGGGGCAACAACCGTGATGCTGAATGCAGGGCTAACAGGGCTTGCATTACCGGCCTTGTCTTCAGCTTTGGCGGTTAGTTCGTGAGTACCGGCAGGCAAAGCGACATCAATCGAGAAAGCGCCGGTTGCATCGGCGCTGCCTGTACCAAGCGGAACAGAGCTGCCTTCGCGGAAAATGTAGACCACAGTCTCAGGCTCGGCATTACCCGTCAGCGTCAAACCCGAGGTCTTGCTGGTAAAGCCATCCGTATCGGAGGCGCCTGTGTCATCCTCCAGCGACAACGCGAGCCCGGTTGGTGCAGCAGGAGCAGTAAAGTCAGCCTTGATCACCAGCGGCGTGCTGGTCAGCTCAACGCCAGCAGGGTCTGTGGTCTGCGCCGTAATGGCGTTGTCACCCTCAGTCAGCACAACATCGGTCAGGCTGAAACGGCCATTGGCATCTGCTGTGGCTTCGCCAATTGACACACCATTATTGAACAGCTTGACTACCTGCGTTGCGACCGCATTACCGGAAATAGCGACCTTTTGGCTGCTGGTCAGGTTGTCTGTGTTACTGCTGCCCTTGTCGTCTGCTGCGGCCAGATCCAAGCGACCGGGCCGCGCGGCGGCAGTACCACCATTATTGGAAATATCCAGCGTTGCTGTGGCCACACCACCTTTGCCGTCAGACACATCGTAGGTCACCGTATCGGTGAAGGCGAGGTTGGCATAGCGAGCATCCACAACAAACTTGACGGTACCGTTTGTACTGACGGTCAGGGTGCCGTGCTTGGTGGTTGTGGAGTAGGCTTCCTTGATCAAGGACACCGCACTTTCGGAGTTGCCGAGCGCAACCACCTTGAGCTTGTCGCCTGAATCTATGTCGAAATCGTTTTTCAGGACACTGATGCCCTTGGCCTTACCGTTACTGAGAATCAGGGTATCACTGACTGCTGTTGGGCCATCATTCACACCAATCACGGTATAGCTGACTTGAATCTGCTGCGGCCCCGAGTCGGTGTTGACGGTGAGTTTAAGGCTTTCAGAGGCTTTCTTACCTGCTGCGAGCTTGGTCGTAAGAACCCCGGGAGTAAACACCAGCTGGCCTGCTGCATTCAGCGTTACCGAGCCATACTTGGTGGCAATAACAGGACTGGACAGGGTTGCAGTGTTTGTTTGCAGCTGCGCCAGAAGATCGGTAATGCTGGTGTTGTTGGCACCGACATCACTGCCGCGAATTTTGGTAACAGCCATTTGATGTATCCCTTTTATTGATTCTTTTTCGACCCACTACTGGGTTTTGAATTTACACAACTTCACGCAAAAGCTCAAACAACATCACATAGGTGCTGAATTTTGGCGGCAGCCACCTGTGAGAGCGCCTTCAGAGCTTGGTGTTCGCGCATAAAAAAGCCGCGCAAAGAGCGCGGCTTTTTTATGCAACTCCCGTCAACAGGAGTTATGTGTAGTAGTGATAGTCAAGGATAGCGATATCAGTTGCCTTCAGCGCAACATTGCCGTCCAGCGTGGCGAGCAGGTAGGTATTGAACTCAGCGATGCCGCTGCCACCACTGATGCTGCTGGCGCTATAGCTGCCATAGTCTTCTCCGACTTCGACATACCAGACTTTCTTGTCGCCGGTGTCGTAGTAGACGCCCGATTCGCTGAAGCCTTCGAGTGACTCGAAATCAGCCACTGCATGGAAGTCCTCGCCGTCCAGCGCAAAGATCTGTGCAGAGTCGCGCTCATCACCATCGAACAAGGCATTACCCGTGGCAAGAGGACCACCGGTGGTCGACAGGCTGTCAACATAGTCGAAGCTACCACCGTAGCCATCGAGCTCAAGCACCAGCTTGTCGGTGCCGGACTTGAAGTCGGTGATGCGATTGCTTGCATCATCGTCGTAGTACGGCTCAAACACAAACAGGTCAGCATCTGCACCACCGGTCAGCACATTGATACCGCCGCCGCCATACAGCACATCGTTGCCTTTACCGCCGTTCAGCGTATCGATGCTGCTGTTAACTTCGTCTTCACCGCTGAAGTAGTAGTCACCGCCATCCAGCAAATCGTTGCCACTGTCGCCATTCAGGGTGTCGTTGCCGATGTTGCCAATAATCAGGTTATCGAGGCTGTTGCCAGTCACCGTGCCGGCAACAACTTCATAGCCACTGTCTTTTGCGGCGACTGCTTGGGGGCCGTCTTCTTTCTCAGCCTGAGCGTAGTAAACAAAGGCATTTTCCACACCGCTGGCCATTTTGTAGTTATTGAAGCTCTCGGAAAATTCGAGATAGACGCTATCGTTGCCACCATTGCTGGCTTCACTCACCAGGTCTTTGGCGTTGTCGAGCTCGTAATAGTCATCACCGGCACCGCCAAACATGCGGTCAGCGCCTTTGCCACCATCAAGATAGTCTTCACCGGCGTTGCCGCGCAGCGTGTCATTGTCTGCGCCACCGAACAGGTCGTCATCGCGATCGCCACCGTTCAGCGTATCGCTACCGCCAAAGCCTTCAATGACGGCACCAAAATCTTCGTCATCGTAGTCATTTTCATTCATGTTTGTGTAGACAGCCGTGATCGTGTCTGCGCCAGCCAGAATGAACTCTTTGTTAAAGCCATCTTCCAGAATGTCACTGAGCTTCACGCCCTGGATGTTGGTGACAACAAGCTGGGCCTCACCTTCGCCAATGAAGCTGATACCGGAAACATTGCCATCGACGCCGTTCTGACCCACCGAGAAGCTGCCGGTGACGGTGACGCTGTCAATGATATTTTCACTGGCCGGGTTGGTCAGCTCGGTGTTGGCGTAGGTTGTGATTGTTGCGGAGGTGAAGCTCTGCGAAATCAGCAAATTGTTCTTGATAACGGCCCTGCCAACAAAGCTGACCAAGGTGTCATTGTTACTATCGCAGTGAGAACCTTCCGTGAAAAGGGATGCTGAAGTGACGGTGCCGGACACGCCCTTGCTTGTCACCTGAATGGTACCGGCCAGCTTGAGCACCGCGTCTTCTAAGCCTGCAGTCAGCGTATTGATGGTGGCAACACCCTTGCCAGTCTGAAGGGCGCCAAGGTTCTTGCCAGTCAGTGTCAGGTCTTCGCTCGTGGCTGACTTGCCATCCATTGCAACGCTAATGGTCGCCAACGCCGGCAACAGATCCGAGGAGAGATTACCGATCCCAAAGCTCAGAAGGCTGGCCGCCGAAGATGCGGCACTGAAAGCCTCACCGTAGAGAAAATCATTGAGATCCCATGCAGAGTCGTAGCCGTAGCGGCTATTCAGACCGCTGGTTTTGATAGTTGCCATTTGAGTTCACCGTTTTTTATCAGTTGTGTGTTTTCGGGTGTTCAGGGTCTTGTAGACTACAAGGCCTTTGTTTCAGATAGATTGCCTTCCCTGTTACAGTGAGCACTGTACCAAAAAAATACAATTACGCCACCTCAGTTACACAACACTAACAAATTGTGCTAGCGACTACCTGCAGAGTAGTCTACACAGCTGTTTCCCTGCCACTTGGCAAACATCATTGGCCAACATCAGAGCCTAGGTAGCACACGCGTGAAGCAGCCGAACACAAAGCCCTCCGAACTACGATCAGCCCTGGCCCAGCACAAACGCATCTTTGTGGTCGTCGGCCTGTTCTCTGCGTTTATCAATTTGCTTTATCTGAGCCCCAGCCTGTACATGCTGCAGGTTTATGATCGGGTCATTTCCAGCAATAACTTGCTGACCCTCGCCATGCTCAGCATTCTGCTGTTCGGCATCTACATCATCATGGCGATCCTGGAGTGGGCTCGCACGCGCACCGTGACACGCTTGGGCAACCAGCTCGACCAGAAGCTGGCTTATCGTATTTTTGAGGCGGCGTTTCAGCGCAACCTGAAAGGCAAGAATCATGCTGCCGGCATGGCGATGAGCGATCTGAGTCAGGTTCGCCAATTCATTACAGGGCCGGGTTTGAACGCCATTTTTGATGCCCCGTGGATACCTATATATATTGCTGTGATCTGGCTGTTTCACCCATTGCTGGGAACCGTTGCATTGGTCGGTGTGCTGTTATTGGTGCTTATGGCATTGCTGACGGAGCTGACCACCAAATCACCACTGCGCGATGCCAATAAAGCCGCACAACGCGGCAATCAATTTGCCACCAGCACATTGCGTAATGCTGAGGTCATCCAAGCCATGGGCATGCTGGATACCCTGGGCGCACGCTGGCGCAACATTCAGCAAGAATTCCTGACCAGCCAATCAAAAGCGTCAGATAACGCCGGCAACATTACCGCAAGCACAAAGCTACTGCGCCTGACACTGCAATCTGCTGGTTTGGGTGTGGGTGCTTACTTGGTTATTCAAGCGCAAATCACGCCCGGCATGATGATCGCAGGCAGCATTCTCATGGGGCGTTCGCTGTCGCCGGCAGAAGCACTTATTGGCGCTTGGAAGCAATTTGTTAGCGCTCGGGATGCCCAGGAGCGCCTGAACGAAATGCTGGCCGAAAACCCAATGACCGAACCACGACTCAGCCTACCAAGCGCAAAAGGTCTGTTGCAGCTGGAGCAAGTGCTGGCGGGCCCGCCTGGAGCACAAACGCCGACACTCAAAGGCATCACACTGAGCGCCCGTCCCGGCGAAATTCTGGTCATCATCGGACCTTCGGCATCTGGCAAAAGCACGCTGGCGCGCGTCATGGTAGGTGTTTGGCCTGTCCGCAATGGGGCTGTGCGTATTGATGGCGCAGAAATGAGCCAGTGGAATCGCAGCGAGATCGGACCGAGCATTGGCTATCTGCCGCAAGATGTTGAGCTGTTTGAAGGTACTGTTGCCGAAAATATTGCCCGCTTTACCCAAGCCGACAGCAACGACATTATTGCCGCTGCCCGCAAAGCCGGCCTGCACGAAGCCATCCTGAAGCTGCCGCAAGGCTACGACAGCCCGATTGGCGAAGCAGGATCGAGTCTTTCAGGTGGCCAGAAGCAGCGTATTGCCTTGGCGCGCGCCCTGTTTGGCAACCCAGCACTACTGGTACTCGATGAGCCCAACGCTAATCTGGACGAAACTGGCGAACAGGCACTTCAGCAGGCGTTGGTACAGGCTCGCCAAGCGGGCAAAACCATCGTGGTGATCACGCATCGCAGCCATATGCTGGCCGTTGCCGACACCATCGCCGTACTTAAGGATGGCACGGTCATGCTGCATGGTCCGCGCGATCAAGTGCTAGAAACGCTCAAGAACAACCGGGCCGGTGCGCTCAAAAACAATGCCTCGGCCAAAACTCCACCCCTTCAGAATGTGGCGACATGAATAACTCTGCTCCAAATACACCACCGTTGGACTCCCGCTCACACATGCATATCGGCTTGCTGACGCTCATTCTCGGCTTCGGCGGGTTTGCGCTGTGGGCCGCGCTGGCACCACTGGACGAAGGTGTGCCACTGTCCGGTGTGGTGGCGGTTGAAAGCAATCGCAAGACCGTGCAGCACCTGACCGGCGGCATCATTAAAAGCATCAATACGCGAGAAGGCGACCGCGTATCGGCGGGTGCAACACTGCTCACGCTCGATACCAGTGCGCAATCAGCAGAAGCGAGCGTGATCGGCAATCAAATGGCTGGGCTGGCTGCGCAAGCTGAAGGCATGCGGCAATCATTACCTCAGTTGCAGTCGCAAGCGACTTCTCTGCGCAATGAGCTGGCTCAGCTTGAGCCACTACTGCGCGAGGAGCTTTACCCTCGCAACAGCTATGCTGAAAAGCAGCGCCAACTCGCACAACTCACCACGCAGCTCATTAGCGCTCAAACAGAACATCAGCAAATTCAGGCCAGAATGGCAGAAATGCGCAACCGCCTAGCCTTACTGAATACAGAGATGGCGCGAGCCAACATCACGGCCCCCGTATCAGGCAATGTCATTGGCCTGAATGTTCACACCATCGGCGGCATTATTGCGCCAGGGGCGCATATTCTGGATGTGCTGCCCGAAAACGACAAACTCATTATCGAAGGGCAGATTCCGCCTCACCTGATCGAGGTTATGCATGCTGACCTGCCCGCCCGCCTGCGTTTCAGTGCACTCAACCCACGCACAACGCCAGTCATTGAGGGGGTCGTCAGTCGTGTCAGCCCTGATCGAATTGTCGACTCCGAAGGCAACAGTTATTACTCCTATCGCGTCAAAGTCAGTGCCGAGCAACTCTTACTGCTAGGGACTGCGCGACTGCAACCCGGCATGCCGGTCGAAGTGATTGTGCTAACGGGTGAGCGCACCTTCATGAACTACCTGCTCAAGCCGCTATCCGACAGTTTTGCCATGGCTCTCAAGGAGCGCTAAGCATGAGAACAGCCCTTGTTTTGTCTACGCTTGCTGCTTTTGCTTCGGCACCTGCTCAAGCCATGCTGTTTGATGCTTGGAGCAAAGCACTTGTTCACGATGCTGACTATCAGATTGCCCTGACAGAGCCGGATATCAAGCGTGAAGATCATGTGCAGGCACGCAGTCAGCTACTGCCGCAAATCAGCGCCCAAGGCAGCCGAGGCAAAGCAGATGCCAAGATCACCGGCACCGGCCCGGGCGGAACCACGCTGAATCGCAATTACGATGCCAATCTGTGGGCCTTGCAAATTCGCCAGCCACTGGTCAGGCCCTCGGCATTTTATGCTTGGCGCAGCAGCAGTAAGCGAGTTGCCGCAAGCACCGCTCAACTGCAAGATGCGCGTCAGACTCTGCTCGCCAACCTGATTGAAACCATGGCGCAACTTCAGTTCGCCGAAGCCAGCCTGACTGCCGCAAAGGCATCAGTCCTTGGTGCCCAGCAAAAGCTCAGCTTCACTCAACGCCAATTGAGCGCCGGCAATGTCACTCGCCGCGAAACGGCTGAGGCGCAAACAGCGCTAGCCTTGGCCCAGCAACAAATTGCAGAAGCCATGCTGGACAAATCAACACAGGAAGCCACCTGGACAGAAATTACTGGGGATGCTCAGGTGATGCTGCCAGCACTGCCGGCCGACTTGGTAGAGCGCCTACCCCTGACAGAAAGCGATGTTAGCAAGCTGCTCAGCCAAGCCAAGGACAAGCAGCCGGCTATTCTTGCCGCCATGGAGGAACGCAATGCAGCAGCACTTGATGTGCAACGCGCACGCAGCGAGCACCTGCCAACACTGGATCTGAATGCATCACGCAGCTTCTCGGAGTCCAATACGGAAAATACGATTGATACGACCTTTCTGACCAACCGTGTTGACCTGCAACTCACGCTACCCCTGTTCAGTGGCGGTGCTACCCAGGCTCGCGTGCGTCAGAGTCAGGCACGGCTGGCTCAGGCCGAGGCAAGGCTTGATGGCGTCATCGCAAAAGTGCAGTCACAGATTGTGCGCGCCTTGGCCGGTCTGACATCCGCGAGGCAGCAAGCAGCGAGTGCGCGTGCAACGCTGGAGGCGGCTGAGGTCAGCTTGCGCAGTGCCACACTCGGTATAACCGCTGGCACCGCCACGGTCGCCGACAAGATCAATGCCGAGGCTGATAGGGCCGTGGCAGAGCGTGACAAGGTGCGCGCCAATGTTCAGGCCCTGCTGTTCTGGAGCCAGCTGCAACAGGCGCTAGGCCTGCTCGACGATGATCGCCTGCGGGCACTGATGAATGCACTGGAATGGAAGGAGCCACCGACTCAGGCCATTTCCTTTGGTACCTGACGACTGCCGGCGCTAATCGTTACAGATCCACATCCCGATCTCGTACACCGAGCAAGTACAGGATGCCATCCAGACCGAGTGTGCTGATGGCCTGCTTGGCATTGGCACGCACCAGCGGTTTGGCGCGGAATGCGATGCCCAGCCCGGCAATGGACAGCATGGGCAGATCATTGGCGCCATCGCCGACCGCAATCACCTGCTCTAGGTTTACGCCTTCCTTGGCAGCAATTTCGCGCAGCAGCTCGGCCTTGCGCTGGCCATCCACGACTCGCCCCACGACTCGCCCAGTAACCAAGCCATTCTCGATTTCGAGCGCATTGGCATGCACATAGTCGATGCCGAGCTTGCGTTGCAGGTATTCACCAAAATAGGTAAAGCCGCCAGACAAAATAGCGGTCTTGTAGCCCAGCGCCTTCAGCGTACGCATCAAGTGCTCAGCACCTTCCGTGAGCTTGAGCGACTGTGCAATCTGGTCCAGCACGGACGCATCCAGCCCCTTCAGCAAGGCAACGCGAGCCTCGAAACTCTGGATGAAGTCCAGTTCGCCCAACATGGCGCGCTCAGTAATGGCAGCCACTTGCTCACCCACGCCCGCCGCCTTGGCCAACTCGTCGATGACTTCGTGCTCAATCAGCGTGGAGTCCATGTCGAAGCAGACCAAGCGCCGATTACGGCGGAAGGCATTGTCTTTCTGGAATGCGATATCGATGCCGAGCTCGCCGGCCAAGCGTAGGAACTCACTGCGCATGGCATCGACATTACGCGGCTCGCCACGCACCGAAAACTCAACACAGGCTTTAGCGTGCGCCTGCTCATGCTCGCCTTCCAACGAAACACGGCCAGACAAACGCTGCAGGCCGTCGATATTCAAACCTTGGTCGGCAATCAGCCGCGTGATAGCCGCTAGGTGCTCTGCCGTCACTTTGCGCGCCAGCAGCGTCAGGATATAGCGTGCCTTGCCATGGCCGGCGACCCAATGATGGTAGCTGTCGGCACTGATTGGCGTGAATCGGGCCTGCAGGCCCAGCGCATGCGCTTCGAACAGTACGGCACGCATGAGCAACGCGGAGTCCTGCTCGCCACCCGTCTCGATGACAAGACCGAGTGTGAGCTGATCGTGAATCACGGCCTGACTGACATCCAGGATATTGACCTGATGCGCCGCCAGCGCCTGCGTCAGCACGGCACTAATGCCGGAGCGATCCGGGCCGGCAATCGAAACGAGTAGAATCTCACGCACTGTTTGTTATCTCATTGAATAAAAATTACTGCCGGCTCGTGCCGCGCTCCACTTGCTCATTCTGCTCAAGCATGCGGGCAAGCTGTGCTCGCTGGATTTTGCCCATTTCATTTCGCGGAATTCGCTTCATCACAATGAAGCGTTCCGGCACAGCATACCTGCCAAAACGGGCAGCGATACTTTTTTGCAGCTCTGCAAACACAAAGCCCGCTGGTACAATCAAAGCCGCAGCGACCGCCTGAATGCCATTTGCATTTTGATAGCCAAAAACCGCCGCATCTTCGATGCCAGGCTGGCTTTGAATAAAGCTGTCTATCGACACTGGGTCCATTTTAATACCCCCGCAATTAATCAACTCACTACTGCGGCCTGCCAAAATCAGCTGGCCATGCGTATTGAGCTGCCCGGTATCGCCCGGATAAAACCAGCCATCGCGAAATGACTCTGCACTGGCTGCTTCATTGCGGAAGTAATGCTGTGCCATGGCCAACGAACGCACCCGGATGATACCGATAGTGTCTGGTTGTTGGACTTCGTGGTTGTCGTTAACAATCTGGATATCGATATTTGGCCGAATGAACCCAGCCAATGCCGGCTGCTGATGCAGCAAACCGGCGTCTGCAGTGGCAATGCCACCGGCCTCGGTTGAGCCATACACATTGACCACGCGTGCATTCGTACAATTCGACAATGTCTTTAACAAGCTCACAGAAAGCATGCCACCAGCCGAACGAATCAGCTCCAAAGTGAGTGGCGGCGTGCCAAGCATGACTACCTGTTGTGCAAACGCGGCAAGCTGCATTGGTGAGCCTGCCAGATTGACAATATTGAAGCGCTGCACAAGCGCAATGGCTTCGCTCATCTCACGATATTGAAAGCATGGATTGCCCTCGACCAGCGCATGAAATGCCGACATGAACCCGCCAATCGTGGAGATCGACATCAAGTTCAGCTCAGGCTTTGCTGTACACCAATAGCCAACAACACCCGCCAACCGCAAATTCAATAAATCAACACTCATAGGGACTGCCTTGGCATGTCCCGTGGTACCACTGGTCATGATCAGTCGACAAACTGATTCAGCCTCAGAGTAGCGCTGAGGGTAAATATCGCCCGAAGGCAGATCAGCAAGCCATTCCTGATCCAAAACAATTACTTGCTCGATTGGCCAGACTGAATTGGTGCTATCCGTAATCAGCCAGCGCACGCGCAAAGCTGGGTCAGGCAGCTCGACTGATGCCGCGACAGCACCGATGGTAGCCTCATGCAGGAGCGCCAGCGTTACCAGCCAACCCGCAGTGCGCGCCCCTAAAACCGTCAGCACGACATCACCCGGCATCACACCGGTATTTCTCAGTTTGTGCGCAATACGCCGCACACGCTGATAAAGATCACGAAAGCTCATGCCGCGATCGAGGCTTTGCAAAGCAATCGCATTCGGCCTCATGGCGGCCTGATAGCGTAAGTGGTCAATCGGCTGATATATCATGCGAATCTCTTTTTTGTTGTAATGCCCGTTCGGTCAGTCCACCAGCAGATCATCCACCCGCTGAAAGCCACGCGGCAACTTCTGACCGCGCCGCGCTCTCTCACCTCGGTAGAACTCCAGATCCTTGTCGGTGAGTGTCATGGTGCGCGCACCCGCCTTGATCGAGAGTCTCGCGCCGGCTTTGATCGGCACCACGCGCAGCAGCGTTTCACCCTCGGTCACATCCAGATTCATCAATTTGTTGCCTTTGCCTTTGGCAAGACGCGGCAAGTCCTTGGCGGGAAAAATCAGTAGTCGGCCCATGCTGCTCAGAGCGGCCAAACTGACAGCTTCAAGGTCAAACAGACGAACCGGGGCCATGACAGCAGCCCCTTCGGGCACCGTCAGCAGCGCCTTGCCATTGCGATTTCCAGCCTCAAAGTCAGCCACTAGCGCGATGAATCCGTAGCCAGCGCTGGTGGTCAGCAGTACGGTGTCTTCACTCGGCGCCATGAGCACAGCCATGAACTGCGCGCCACTCGGCGGGCTGAGCTTGGTCGTGAGCGGCTCGCCCTGCCCGCGCGCCGACGGCAGCGTGTTGGCTGCCACGGAGTAACTGCGCCCCGTCGTGTCGAGGAAGTGCGCGAGCTGGTTGCTCTTGCCTTCGGCCTTGGCAAGATAGCCATCGCCGGCTTTGTAGCTAAGGCCGCTGGCATCAATATCGTGACCCTTGGCGGCGCGTACCCAGCCTTTTTCCGACAGCACCACGGTGACCGGCTCGGCCGGCGTGATGTCGGTGTCGCTGAGCGGCGCAGCATCTTTGCGCACCACCAGCGGCGAGCGGCGTGCATCGCCATACTTGGCGGCATCGGCCTGAATTTCCTTCACCAGCAGCTTCTTCAGCAGCGCGTTCGAGCCCAGCACTTTCTCTAGCTGCTCACGCTCCTTCGCCAGCTCGTCCTGCTCGCCGCGAATACGCATCTCCTCCAATTTGGCGAGATGGCGCAGCTTGAGTTCGAGGATGGCTTCGGCCTGAATGTCGCTGAGCCCGAAGCGCAGCATCAGCTCGGCCTTGGGCTCGTCCTCGTAACGGATGATGCGGATGACTTCGTCGATGTTGAGGAAGGCGATCAGCAAGCCGTCGAGGATGTGCAGGCGCGCGTTGACCTTGTCGAGGCGATGCTGCAGGCGCCGGCGCACGGTCAGCGTGCGGAACTCCAGCCATTCGCTGAGCATCTCGCGCAAGCCCATGACACGAGGACGGCCATCGAGCGCGATTACATTCATGTTGACGCGATAGCTCGATTCCAGGTCGGTGGTGGCAAACAGATGCCCCATGAGCTGCTCAACATCAATGCGGTTGGAGCGCGGCACGATGACCAAGCGCGTCGGATTCTCGTGATCGGATTCGTCGCGCAGATCGGCGACCCAAGGCAGCTTCTTGGCCTGCATCTGGTCGGCGATCTGGGTGAGAATCTTGGCGCCGGAAACCTGGTGCGGCAGTGCGGTGACCACGATGTCGCCGTCCTCGATCTCATAGACCGCACGCATGCGGAAGCCGCCCTTGCCGGTGGCGTACATCTGTATCAGCTCGTGACGCGGCGTGATGATTTCGGCGGCGGTGGCGAGGTCGGGGCCGGGCACGAACTCGCAAAGCTCATCGAGCGAAATGCCGGGGTCGTTGATCAGCGCAATCACGGCCTGAGCGATTTCACGCAGGTTGTGCGCGGGGATGTCCGTGGCCATGCCGACAGCGATACCGGTGGTGCCGTTGAGCAGCAGGTTGGGCAGGCGCGCGGGTAGTACGCAGGGCTCGTCCAGGGTGCCGTCGAAGTTGGGCTGCCAGTCCACGGTGCCCTGCTCCAGCTCGGCCAGCAGCGTGTCGGCATAGGGCGACAGGCGGGCTTCGGTGTAGCGCATGGCGGCAAAGGACTTGGGATCGTCTGGCGAGCCCCAGTTGCCCTGACCATCGACCAGCGGATAGCGGTAGCTGAACGGCTGCGCCATCAGCACCATGGCTTCGTAGCAGGCCGAGTCGCCATGCGGGTGGTACTTGCCGAGCACATCACCGACGGTACGCGCCGACTTCTTGTGCTTGGCCGAATTCTTCAGGCCGAGCTCGCTCATGGCGTAGACGATGCGGCGCTGTACCGGCTTGAGGCCGTCGCCAACATGCGGCAAGGCACGATCCTTGATCACATACATCGAGTAATTCAGATAAGCCTGCTCGGTGTAGGTGCGCAGCGGGACAAGTTCGGTGCCGTCGGCAACCTGGGGTTGCTGCGTATCAGTCATGAAAATCAATCCGTTATCGTGTCATCGCCCGCGTTACTTGTGCGTGGCTTGTTATGTGCAGCGATGGTAGTCGAGCCACTGCCGCTGCGCGACCCCAAAAACGGGCTGGACAGACAGTTGGCCGTCGGCCATTCTCATTTTTTCTTTGCTGGAAGCAGCGTCATGTCAGATACCAATGCCTCGCCCCATGCCTCGCGTTCAGTCGCATTTATCTCGGCATTGATTTTGGCGGCGGGCCTAGCCACCGGCGGCGGCCTGATTGCCGGTGCTATTCGCGATGCTCGTCACTTTGACCAATCGGTGGAGGTTCGGGGGCTTGCCGAGCAAGTGGTGAAGTCTGACCAGGCCAGCTGGCAGCTGAATTTCACCACCTTTGGTGCCGATGCCCTGAGCGCAAACCGCGCCTGGGCCAACAAAATGACCGCGCTTGAGCAAACACTGAAAGCACAAGGCTTCCAGGCCGAGAACATGCGTCGCTTGCCGCTGTCACTGTCAGACAGCTTCGGTAATGGCGGCAACCTGCCTCCGCTCAATCAACGCTTTCGCGCCAATGGTGGCGTAGTCGTTGAAACGACAGATGTTGATCTGGTTGATCGGGCGAGTCGCACCACGGAGACATTTGTGAGCGCAGGCGTGGTGCTCGACAACAGCTATGTGCGCTACTTCTTCACCGATCTGAATCGCATCAAGCCGGGTATGCTGAAAGCCGCAACAGCCAATGCCCGTGACGCAGCCGCGACTTTTGCCAAGGACTCGGGCGTGGTGGTCGGCAATATCAAAAGCGCCAATCAGGGGCTATTTGCCATCAGCTCACCCGTGTCTGATTACGATGCAGAGTCGTCGCTGATGAAAAAGGTGCGCGTGGTTAGCCGCATTCAGTTCTTCATTGAGCCTTGAGCCGAGGCTGCGGGCAAACAGACTGCTGGTCAGCTGGCAATCCAGTTATCCAGCAGCAGACCGCCGGGAATGCGAGCAAAGGCGCGGTCATTCGAGATTAGCGTGCAATCCGCCGCGACGGCATGAGCAGCGATCATGAGATCGAGCGCACCTAGCGTGATACCGCCGGCCTGACAGCGCGCGCGCAAATCACCGTAGCAGGTTGCGGTGTGAGAGTCCCAGGGCAAGACCTCCACGCGCAGCAGAAACTCGCGAATCAGCTTGGTCAAGCCCGACGGATGGCCACATTTGGCCAGGCCGTACTGTATTTCACCGAGAGTGACGGCGGAAATCGCCAGCGCCGTCATGGGCACCTGTTGCAGACGCTGCTGCGCTACCACCGAAGTGCCTTTGATGACATGGCTGACGATGTTGGTGTCGAGCAGATAGCGCATCAGAACAGGTCTCGCTCAGGCGCAGGGGCATCCTCACGATCGGCCATGAAGTCGGCAGGCACCACCGTGGCTTGCGCTAGCGCGAAAAAGCCCTGCCAGGAATCAGGCTTGCGCGACAGGATGACATCGCCCGTTTGCGGATCGCGGCGTACAAACACCTCCGAACCCTCGAAACGATACTCCAGCGGCAGCCGCACAGCTTGGCTGCGGCCGGTCATGAACAACTTGGCGGTATGCGACATGATGTGATCTCCCTCGTGCGGGTACATACCGTAATATATACCTGCAGAGAGATAGGTATCAAGATAGCTATCCATGACTTTTTGACTCATCGCTACTGACTGCATTGCCGACCCACTCCATGTCTGTGTCAGTAAAGGTATAGACCACGATCCGCACATTCGCCAGAGCCCCCGCCCTCAAACCTCCACATCGGCCAGGTTGCCCTTGCTTTCCAGCCAGGTCTTGCGATCACCGGAGCGCTTCTTGGCCAGCAGCATGTCCATCATTTCATGGGTCTTCTCGACTTCATCCAGCACAAGCTGGATGAGACGGCGCGTATCCGGCGCCATGGTGGTTTCGCGCAGCTGCAGCGGGTTCATTTCGCCAAGGCCCTTGAAGCGCGTGACCTGCGGCTTGCCGCGTTTGTTTTCAGCTTCAAGCCTGTCCATGATGCCCTGCTTCTCGGCCTCGTCCAGCGCATAGAACACCTGCTTGCCGAGGTCGATGCGGAATAACGGCGGCATCGCGACGCAGACATGACCGCCGCGCACCAGTGCCGGGAAGTGCTGCACAAACAGCGCGCAGAGCAGCGTGGCGATGTGCAGGCCATCGGAGTCGGCATCGGCGAGGATGCAGACCTTGCCGTAGCGCAGGCCGCTGATGTCATCCGAACCGGGATCGACGCCCAGCGCCACGGCGATGTCGTGCACTTCCTGCGACGCCAGAATCTGCGACGAATCCACTTCCCAAGTATTGAGGATCTTACCTCGCAGCGGCATCACCGCCTGGAACTGGCGATCACGCGCCTGCTTGGCCGAGCCGCCGGCGGAGTCGCCTTCGACCAGAAACAGCTCGCTGCGCGCGATGTCACTGCCGGAACAGTCCGCCAGCTTGCCCGGCAGCGCCGGCCCGGCCGTGATGCGTTTGCGCGCGACCTGCTTGCTTTGCTTGAGGCGCTTCTGCGCAGAGTTGATGACCAGCTGCGCAAGCTGCTCGGCGATGTCGGTATGCTGGTTCAGGTACAGTGAAAAGGCATCTTTGACCACACCGGACACGAAGGCGGCAGACTCGCGCGAGGACAGGCGCTCCTTGGTCTGACCGGCGAACTGCGGGTCCTGCATTTTCAGCGAAAGCACAAAGGCACAGCGCTCCCAGAGATCTTCCGGCGCAAGCTTGATGCCGCGCGGCAGCAGGCTGCGGAACTCGCAGAACTCGCGCAAGGCCTCCAACAGGCCGGTGCGCAGGCCGTTCACATGCGTGCCACCCTGCACGGTGGGAATCAGGTTGACATACGATTCCTGCGTCAGCTCGCCGCCTTCGGGCAGCCACAGCACGGCCCAGTCCACCACCTCATTCTTGCCTTCGAGCTTGCCCAGAAACGGCTGCTCGGGCAGGCGCGGCCAGTCCTGTGTGGACTCCATCAGGTAGTCCTTGAGACCATCCTGATAGTGCCACTCGATGCGCTCGCCGCTGGCCTGATCTTCGAAATGCAGATGCAGGCCGGGGCACAAGACAGCCTTGGCGCGCAGCACATGCTTGAGCTTGCTCAGCGACACTTTCGGCGAATCGAAATAGCTGGCATCGGGCAGAAAGCGCACCACGGTGCCGGTCGCGCGCTTACCGCACTCGCCGATCACCGCCAGCTCAGAGACCTTCTCGCCGCCGGCAAAAGCCATGCGCCAGAGCTGGCCGTTGCGCTTCACGGTGACTTCCAGCGATGACGACAGCGCGTTCACCACGGACGCGCCGACGCCGTGCAGACCGCCGGAGAACTTGTAGTTCTTGCCGGAGAATTTGCCGCCGGCATGCAGGCGCGTGAGGATCAGCTCGATACCAGACACGCCATGCTCGGGGTGGATGTCCACCGGCATGCCACGGCCGTTGTCGCTGACCTCGATGAAGCCGTCGGCCGCCAGCACGACGCGAACTTCATCAGCAAAACCGCCCAGGGCTTCGTCGACAGAGTTGTCGAGAATTTCCTGAATGAGGTGATTCGGACGCGTGGTGTCGGTGTACATGCCAGGGCGTTTGCGCACCGGGTCAAGGCCAGACAGGACTTCGATGGAGGCGGCGGTATAGCCGGTCATTGCACATCCTCGGGTTGCGGTTCATCAGAGATAGACGCGTTGCGCCGATCCCATGAGTGGTAATCAGGGCTCAAGCGCGGATCTCGCGGCAAGCCATAGTTGAGGCAATGCTGCAGGCAGTCGCCCAGAAATTGATTCACCAGCTGCTTTTCGTTGATGCGCCAACCGGCCTGATGCAGCGGGGGAACAATCGCCGGGATACGGCGCGCTGACTGAAAGCGCAGCACATCAGCCATGCGCGCATCGTGAAACAGGCGCACTTCCATATCCAGCTCGGGGCACCACGGCAGCGTCGGCGTCATTTGCGCCAAGCGCCAGGTTTCGGTGTAGCGGGTGCGCTCCACGCGCTGCAATTGCAGCACCGGCTGTACGCTGAGTACTTCGCTATCTAGCGATACTTGCAGCGCTTCGCCCCAGGCAAACTCCAGCGGCGCGACAGCCCCCAGACGATCCGCCACGCCGGCTCCGCGCAGAAGCTTTTGCAGACGCGCATAGTTAAATTCGTAGAGCGCATGCATGCCCGCCAGATCGACGGTGTAGCGCGGCCAAACGGCGTTCATCGGCCCCACTTCGACACAACATGCGCCTTGTTCAAGGCCAGCCACTGCAGCGCCAGCATGCACGGTGCGTTATTGATGCGACCGCTGCTGACCAGCTGCAGCGCCTGCTTCAGGCCCAGCACATTGACGCGGATGTTCTCGCCCTCTTCCGGCACGCCATGCACACCGCCCGCGCGCGACAAATCGGCCGGCGCAACAAACAGCGTAAAGCGCTCGTCGGAGCCACCGGCGCTGGGCATAAATTCGAACACGAAATCCATATCGGTGATGACCACGCCCGCCTCTTCCAGCGTCTCACGGCGCGCCACATCTTCCAGCGCTTCGCCGGGCTCGACCAGACCGGCCACCACCTCGTATTGCCAAGGGTGCTGATCGTCGATGGCTCCGACGCGGAACTGCTCGATCAGCAGCACATCGTCAGTTTTCGGGTCATAGATCAGCACGCCCACGGCGGGCGGGCGCACGAACATCTCGCGCGTGATTTCACGACCCATGGAGCCATCAAAATGACGCTGCTGCAGCCAGAACTTGTCGACGCGATAGAAACCCTGAAACAAGGTTTCACGACGATTTATCACCACATCTGCGCGACTCAGCTCATTGCTGCTCATGCTCAAACCACCTTGTAGATTTCAGCGCCCTGTTCACGGAACTCCGCCGACTTCTCGGCCATGCCCTTTTCGGCCTCGGCGAGCGCGGCGGCATCTTCCAGGCTGGCCGCCTCAAGACCCGCAGCGTAGTCGCGCACATCCTGAGTGATTTTCATGGAGCAGAATTTCGGCCCGCACATCGAGCAGAAATGCGCGACCTTGTGCGCCTCTTTCGGCAAGGTCTCGTCGTGATAATCACGCGCGGTGTCCGGGTCCAGCGCTAGGTTGAACTGGTCGTCCCAGCGGAATTCGAAGCGCGCCTTGCTCAGCGCATTGTCGCGAATTTGCGCACCCGGATGGCCCTTGGCGAGGTCGGCGGCATGGGCGGCGATCTTGTAGGTGATGATGCCGTCCTTCACATCCTTCTTGTTGGGCAGGCCGAGATGCTCTTTCGGCGTGACATAGCAGAGCATGGCGCAGCCGAACCAGCCAATCATGGCAGCGCCAATGCCGGAAGTGATGTGGTCGTAGCCTGGCGCGATGTCTGTGGTGAGCGGGCCGAGCGTGTAGAACGGGGCCTCGTCGCAGCACTCAAGCTGCTTCTCCATGTTTTCCTTGATGAGGTGCATGGGCACATGGCCCGGCCCTTCGATCATGACCTGAACATCGTGCTTCCAGGCGATCTTGGTCAGCTCACCGAGCGCCTCCAGCTCGCCGAACTGGGCGGCATCGTTGGCGTCGGCAATCGAGCCGGGGCGCAGGCCATCACCCAGCGAGAACGACACATCATAGGCCTTCATGATTTCGCAGATTTCGTCGAAGCGCGTGTACAGGAAGTTTTCCTTGTGATGCGCCAGACACCACTTGGCCATGATCGAGCCGCCACGCGAGACGATGCCGGTCATGCGCTTGGCCGTCAGCGGCACATGGCGCAGCAGCACGCCGGCGTGGATGGTGAAGTAGTCCACGCCCTGCTCGGCCTGCTCGATCAGCGTGTCGCGATACAGTTCCCAGGTCAGGTCTTCGGCCACGCCGCCGACTTTCTCCAGCGCCTGATACACCGGCACCGTGCCGATCGGCACCGGCGAATTGCGGATGATCCACTCGCGCGTCTCGTGAATATTCTTGCCGGTGGACAAATCCATGACCGTGTCGCCGCCCCAGCGGATGGCCCAAGTCATCTTTTCGACTTCTTCGTCGATCGACGAACCCAGCGCCGAATTGCCGATGTTTGCGTTGATCTTCACGAGGAAGTTGCGGCCGATGATCATCGGCTCCAGCTCGGTGTGATTGATGTTGGCCGGGATGATGGCGCGGCCACGAGCGATCTCATCGCGGACAAACTCAGGCGTAATGATCTTCGGAATCGACGCCCCGAAGCTCTGACCCGGATGCTGATGATTGAGCAAGCCGGCATCGGCCAGATGCTCGCGGCGCATGGTCTCGCGAATCGCCACATATTCCATTTCCGGCGTGATGATGCCTTTGCGCGCATAGTGCATCTGCGTGACATTGGCACCGGCCTTGGCGCGGCGCGGCTGGCGAATGTGGCCGAAGCGCAGATGCGCGGTGGCAATGTCTTTCTCGCGCTGCAAGCCAAACACCGAGCTGACGCCGCCCAGCAGGTCGACATCGCCACGCTCGTCGATCCAGTTGGCACGCACCGACGGCAGGCCTTGGCGGATGTCGATCTTCACGGCCGGGTCGGTATAAGCGCCCGAGGTGTCATAAACGATGACCGGCGCATTCTTTTCGCCGCCCATGTTGGTTGGTGTGTCCGCCAGCGAAATCTCGCGCTGCGGCACGCGGATATCGGGGCGCGAGCCGGTGACATAAACCTTGCGTGAGTTCGGCAAGGGGGCGATGGCAGCAGCATCAACCTGAGCGGAAGTGCTCAGGAAGGCGGTTTCGGGCGAATTCATGCGAGTTTCCTGTTCGGGCAACGAGGCCGCCAAGGCAGCGCCAGCAAGGCGTGCATCCGGGCGGCAGGATCAGCCCTGCACTATATAGCGGGGTGTTGAGGGCGACAACACGGCCGCGCACGACAAAAGGCCAACAGGGCTATTGCTTGCAGTTCACGATGCCTCGGCTTAGGCTCGGCAACACTAAACATACTCACGAGTATCTCGCATGTATTTGCGCCACATCGCTACTACTGTCCTTGCTCTAAGCCTGCTCACTGCACCGCTCGCACAAGCCGAAGCGCTGGACCTGCTAGCAACCCTTCGCCTCGCAGATCAAAACGACCCGAACTTGGCTGCTATTCGCGCCAGTGCTCGTGCTGCCGCGCAAGGCCCCGAAATTGCTCGCGCTAGCCTGCTGCCCAATGTGCTCGCCAGCGGCAATATCGGCGATACAACGCTGGCGCAAAACTCCTCAGATGGCATGGGTGGCTCAATACCAACCACCACCGACTACCTAAGCAAGCAATGGTCCATCAAGCTCACGCAGCCTCTATTTGATTGGGCCAGCTGGCATCAGTTCAGCGCCGCCAAACTGCAATTTTCGCAGGCACAAAGCGATGCTCAGGACAAAACGCAGAACCTGCTACTGGCTGTCTCTGAAGCCTACTTTGATGTATTGCGTGCCGACGACAACCTCACCTTGGCCATCGCGCAAGAGGCCGCCTTTAATCGCCAGCGCGACCAAGCTGAAGCACGCTTTAAAGTCGGCCTGATTGCACGAGCAGATGTGATGGAAGCCGAAGCTCAGCGTGATAGCGCGACAGCACAGCGACTCACCGCAGAAATTGGCCTGAGCAACGCCCGCGAAAAGCTTAATGCTGCCGTCGGCCGAGACATTGGCACACTCGCTCGCTTGCAAGAAAATCTGCCTTTGGATGCCCCCGTGCCGGATGATGCCGAGGCTTGGGCCAAGCTGGCCCGAGAGCGTAATCCCGGACTGATCGCCGCACGCCTGCAAAGCGAAGCGGCATTGTCGGCTCGCCAAGCCCAGCGCGGAGGCTATTTGCCACAAATCGGCTTGTTCGTTAGCCGCAGCGTCCGCGAAAACAGCAAAGTTAGCGGCGCCAATCAATCCATCATGTTTAACGCTGGTGACACCGATGTGGTTGGTGTTGAAGCGCAGTGGGAGCTGTTTGCCAGCGGGCGCACCAGAGCCTTGGTGCAGCAAGCTACCGACAATGCAGAGGCCAGCAAACAGTCTGCATTAGCACGCGAGCATCAGGTGGTGACTGCCGCACGCACCAGCTACCTCACACTCAAGGTCGACAGTGCCCGCCTGCAGGCACGCCAACGCGCGCAAGCCTCGGCACAGCTGGCCTACGAGGCCAGCAAGGCCGGCTACGATGTGGGCACGCGCAATATCGTGGACTTGTTACTGGCCGAAACAAACCTATATCTGACCAAACGCGACTATGCCAATGCGCGCTATGACTATGTCATTAACAGCCTGCGGCTACAGGCGGCAGCCGGGATGTTGAGCGAGGAAAATGTGAAAAAAGTGAATAGCTGGTTAACGCTTTAAACGCAGTCAGATCAGCAGCTTAGCCAACGCCACCGCCACCGCTGTCTCCACACGCAAAATGCGCGGGCCCAGATCAATCATCTGCATACCGGCCCGCTGCAGCAGCTCAACCTCATAGGGAATAAAGCCACCTTCGGGGCCGATGGCCAGCAGTTGCGGCTCACTCACAGCTGCCGGGCAAGCCATGCTGCCACCCGGATGCGCCAGCCAACCACGCCGTCCCGCCAACAACGCCGGCAGCTGATCCTCCACAAACGGCTTGAAGCGCTGCGCCAGCAACACCTCCGGCAGCACCGTGTCACGCGCCTGCTCCAGCCCCAGCACCAGCTGTTCACGAATTACCGCCTCGGCCAGCCAAGGGCTTTGCCAGAAGCTTTTTTCCACGCGATAGCTATTGAGCAAAACTACTTGCTCAACTCCGAGCGTGGTAACCATTTGCAAGACACGCTTGAGCATCTTCGGACGCGGCAACGCCAGCAGCAAAATCACCGGCTGCTTAGCCGGTGGCGGTACTGTCAGCGACACCTGAAGCTGCAGAGCCTCGGCGCCGAGTGCCGTAATCACGCCATCGCCCATCAGACCATTGATCTGGCCCACGCGCAGCGTATCGCCCACATTGGCACGATGAACCGCCAGCACATGCTGCAAGCGACGACCCACCAGCGTAACGGTATCCGGCGCCGTGAAGTCACTTGCTTCCAGCAGAATCAGATTCATGCGGACGGCAACAGTGGCGCCAGCAAGGCTAGCTGACGCGCCACAGCCCCCTGATTCGCAGCAATAACGCGCAAGCCGGCCTCGCGGCGCAATTGCGCCAACGCGGGGTCGGTCATCAGATCGTGCAGAGCCTGCGCCAGCTCTGCGGCATCCTGCACCGTCTGCAAGGCCCCTGCAGTTCTAAGCTCGGCGTTGATGCTGGCAAAATTGAAATCATGCGGACCCGTCAGGGCCGGTACACCCAGAGCCAACGGCTCCAGCGCATTGTGGCCACCTCGAGGCACCAGCGAACCACCCACAAAAGCGGCATCCGCCAAGGCTAGCCAGCTCATCAGCTCGCCCATGCTGTCGCCCAGCCAGACCGCTGTGGTTGGCAGCACTGGCGCTTGCTCGCTACGCCGCACATAGCTCAAGCCGGCTGCGCCAATCTGCTCGGCAACACGCTGAAATCGCTCGGGATGCCTCGGCACCAGAATCAGCAAGGCATCTGGCAACTGCTGACGCAACAATGCATGTGCCGCCAGCATGAAGTCATCTTCGCCCTGATGCGTACTGGCTGCGACCCAAATCGGTCGGTCACGCAGCGCCGGCTGCTCGCGCCAGGCATCGGCCAAAGCGGTTTGCTCGGCCGAAATAGTGATGTCGAATTTCATGCTGCCGGTCAGCTGCACACGCGGCGACGGCACGCCCAAGGCCCGGAATCGGGAAGCCGTCGCGTCGTCCTGCGCAGCCACCATGCTCAAGTTCAGCATCATCTCGCGCGTCAGCGCACCCGCCTTGGCGTAGCCACGCACCGAGCGCTCAGACAAGCGCGCATTAGCCAATAGCACCGGAATCTCGGCACGCTTCGCCGCCGCCAGCGTGTTCGGCCACAGCTCAGTCTCCATCACCACCAGCGCACAAGGCTGCCAATGCTTCAGAAACCGCGCGATGGCGCCGGGATAGTCATACGGCGCGTAAACATGGCTGACGACATCGCCCCAGATAGCGCGCACGCGCTCGGAGCCGGTGGGCGTCATGGTGGTGATGAGCAAGGGCAAGGCCGGGTACTGTTGGCGAATTGCGGCAACAAGCGGCTGTGCGGCCAGCGTTTCACCCACCGACACCACATGAATCCAGAGCGGCCGTTGCGCGGGCTGCGGCTGCGTGCTGAAGCCCAGGCGCTCACGCCAGCGCAGGCGATACTCCGGTGCCTTGCGGCCACGCAGCCACAAGCGCAGCCAGATCAGCGGAAATACCAAGCGCAGTATTGCAGTGTAAAGCCAGCGCGGCACAGAGCGCTCCCGGACGGAAAGACTGGAGACAGTCATTGTAGCCGCATACACTTGCCACTGTTACATGCTCCCGACCAAGGACCCTCATGGCTCGCATCATCCGCGTCAACGATGGCTTCGAAACCGCCTGGCTGCACCCGCGTTATTGGCTGACCTGGCTGCTGGTTGGCTTTGCCTATGTGCTCGGCTGGCTGCCCTGGGCGATTCAGCGCCGCCTCGGTGCCGGCCTGGGCTGGCTGGCCTTTCACTTGGTGCCCATGCGCGCCAACGACACCCGCATCAACCTGAAATTGTGCTTCCCCGAGCTCAGCGATGACGAGCGCGAAGCCATGGTGCGCGATGTCTTTCGCCAAGGCGGCATTGGCGTGATGGAGACCGCCGGCGCGTGGATGAAGCCCGTGGAATACCATCGCCAGCGTATTCGTGTTGAAGGCTTGCAGCATGTGCTGGAGGCATCGGCGCAAGGACGCGGCGTCATTATTCTGGGCGCGCATTACAGCGGCCTTGACCTCAATGGCACGGCCGCCTCGCTACACTTCCCGCTGCACACGGTGTATCGCCCGCAAAACAACCCGGTGCTGGATTACTTCATTCGCAATTGTCGTCGCAAAACTTATGTTGGCCAGATCGACCACGCCGATATGCGCACCCTGTTCAAAGCGCTGAAGGCTGGCGATGCCGTCTGGACCTCGGTCGATCAAGATTTCGGCCTCAAGCAAGGTGTCATGGCGCCCTTCTTCGGCTATCCCGCCGCCACATTGATTGCCACTTCACGGATGGCGCGAGTCAACAACTCGCCGGTGATCTTCGTGCATTTCATGCGCAACCCGGATGAGCAAACCTACACCATGCACTTCACGGCGCCACTAAGCGGCTACCCCAGCGGCGATGATGTAGTAGATGCCACACGCCTAAATGCCGAGCTGGAAACGCTGATTCGCCGCGCACCAACGCAATACATGTGGTTTCATCGCAGATTCAAAAGCCAGCCTGCAGGCGGATCCACCCTGTATGCCAAGAAAAAACGGAAACGCTAACTCATGAACATTTTGGTTACCGGCGGTGCCGGCTTCATTGGCTCCGCCGTAGTGCGTGAGCTGATTGAAAACACCACGCACACCGTCATCAATCTGGATTGCCTGACCTACGCCGGAAACTTGGAATCGCTCGCGACCGTGGCAGACTCGCCGCGCTATGCCTTTGCTCAGGTCAACATTTGCGACCGCGCCGGTCTGGATCGCGTCTTTGCCGAACATGCGCCAGATGTGGTCATGCACCTCGCCGCCGAATCGCATGTGGATCGCTCCATCGACGGCCCCGGCGACTTCATCGAGACCAATATTCACGGCACCTACACGCTGCTGGAGGCTGCCCGCAGCTACTGGTCTCGGCTCGATGCGGACCGCAAGGCCGCCTTCCGCTTTCACCACATCAGCACCGACGAAGTCTATGGAGACCTGCACGGCACCGATGACCTGTTTCTGGAAACCACGCCTTACTCGCCCAGCTCACCCTACTCCGCCAGCAAGGCCGCCAGCGACCACCTGGTGCGCGCCTGGCAACGCACCTACGGCCTGCCCACGCTCATCACCAATTGCTCGAACAACTACGGCCCGTATCACTTCCCGGAAAAGCTCATCCCGCACATGATTTTGAATGCGCTGAGCGGCAAGCCGCTGCCGGTGTATGGCAATGGCCAGCAAGTGCGCGACTGGCTGTATGTGGAAGACCATGCGCGTGCGCTGGTGCTGGTGGCCACGCAGGGTGTGGTTGGTGAGACCTACAATATTGGTGGCCATAACGAGCAGAAAAACCTGCATGTAGTGCAAACGCTCTGTGCGCTGCTGGAGGAGTTGGCCGCCGACAAAAAGCCATCCGGTGTGACTGCGTTTGCCGACCTCATCACTTTCGTGAAAGACAGACCCGGCCACGATGCTCGCTATGCCATCGACGCCTCGAAGATCGAGCGCGAGCTGGGCTGGCGGCCGCTGGAGACCTTTGATAGCGGGCTGCGCAAGACCGTGCAGTGGTATTTGAACAACGAGGCTTGGTGGCAACGCGTATTGAGCGGGGCGTATCAATTGGAACGCATTGGAGCAGAATCATGAAAGGCATCATCCTCGCCGGCGGTTCCGGCACTCGTTTGCACCCCATCACGCGCGGCGTGTCCAAGCAGATGCTGCCGATCTACGACAAGCCGATGATTTACTACCCGCTGTCTGTGCTCATGCTGGCCGGCATCCGCGAAGTGCTGATCATTTCCACGCCCGACGACCTGCCCGGCTACCAGCGTCTGCTTGGCGATGGCAGCAGCTTCGGCATAACACTCAGCTATGCCGTGCAACCCAGCCCTGACGGCCTCGCGCAGGCTTTCATCATCGGTGCCGACTTCATTGGCAATGACCGCGTCTGCCTGGTGCTGGGCGACAACATCTTCTACGGCCAATCCTTCGGCACCCAGCTCAAGGCGGCGGCTGATCGCGAAACCGGCGCCACCGTGTTTGGCTACCATGTGTCCGACCCCGAGCGCTTTGGCGTGGTGGAGTTCGACAGCGCAGGGCGCGCCATTTCCATTGAAGAAAAACCAGCCAAGCCGAAGTCGAACTATGCCGTCACCGGCCTGTATTTCTACGACCGCGACATCGTAGACATTGCCCGTGCCGTGAAGCCCTCCGAGCGCGGCGAGCTGGAAATCACCGATGTGAACAATGCCTATCTGCAACGCGGCGACCTGCAGGTGGAGCTGCTCGGACGCGGCTTTGCCTGGCTGGACACCGGCACCCATGACTCGCTGATGGAAGCCGGCTCGTTTGTGCAGACCATCGAGAAGCGTCAGGGCCTGAAAGTGGCTTGCCTCGAAGAAATCGGCTTTCGCAATGGCTGGCTGAGTCGCGAACGCCTGCTGATTGAGGCCGAAGCACTGAAGAAAACGGCCTACGGCCAGTACCTGCTGCAGGTCGCCAACGAGGCATCGGCAGCATGAATGTGCTCAGAACTGCCATCGCCGATGTGCTGATTCTGGAGCCGAAAGTCTTCGGCGATGCGCGCGGCTATTTTCTGGAAAGCTGGAATGCGCAGAAGTTCAACGAAGCCGTTGGCCGTGAAGTGACCTTCGTGCAAGACAATCACTCGCGCTCGCGCCAGGGCGTGCTGCGCGGGCTGCACTTCCAGCGCATCCAGCCGCAGGGCAAGCTGGTGCGCGTACCGCAAGGCCGCGTGTTTGATGTGGCGGTGGATATCCGCCCCGAATCGCCAACCTATGGCCAGCATGTGGGCGTTGAGCTGAGTGGCGACAACCAGCGCCAGCTCTGGATTCCACCAGGCTTGGCGCACGGCTTTCTAGTGCTCAGTGAGTCGGCGGACTTTCTTTACAAGACCACAGACTATTATCATCCGGCCTCCGAGGGCGCACTGCTGTGGAATGATCCAGCATTGCAGATCGCCTGGCCCCTGCACGAAATTTCCGAGGCCCCCATGCTGACCGCAAAAGATGCGAATGGGCTGCCTCTCAACCAGCTTCATCTGAGCGAATAAACATGAAAAAAGCACTCATCACCGGCATCACCGGCCAAGACGGCTCCTATCTGGCCGAGTTTCTGCTGGAGAAAGGTTACGAAGTTCACGGCATCAAGCGCCGTGCATCGTCCTTCAACACCGAGCGCATTGACCACATCTATCAGGATCCGCACACACCGAATCCGAAGCTGAAGCTGCACTACGGCGACCTCACCGACACCTCCAACCTGATCCGCATTCTGCGTGAAGTTGAGCCGGACGAGGTCTACAACCTCGGCGCGCAGTCGCATGTGGCGGTCAGTTTCGAGTCGCCGGAATACACCGCCGATGTGGACGCCATGGGCACGCTGCGTCTGCTCGAAGGCATCCGCTTCCTCGGTCTGGAAAAGAAAACGCGCTTCTATCAGGCCTCAACCTCTGAGCTGTACGGTCTGGTGCAAGAGACTCCGCAGAAGGAAACCACGCCGTTCTATCCGCGCAGCCCGTATGCCGTCGCCAAGATGTACGCCTACTGGATCACGGTGAACTACCGTGAGGCTTACGGCATTTATGCCTGCAACGGCATCCTGTTCAATCACGAGTCGCCGCGTCGTGGCGAGACTTTTGTCACGCGCAAGGTCACCCGTGGCTTGGCCAACATCGCGCAAGGGCTGGAAAAGTGCCTGTTCATGGGCAACATGGACTCGCTGCGTGACTGGGGTCATGCCAAGGACTATGTGCGCATGCAGTGGATGATGCTGCAGCAGGAAGTGCCCGATGATTTCGTGATTGCCACCGGCGTGCAGGTCACGGTGCGTGAGTTTATCCGCCGCGCTGCGCTGGAGCTGGGTGTGACGCTGCGCTTTGACGGCACGGGCGTGAGTGAGACCGCGGTGGTGGCAGCGATCAGCGGCAACAAGGCGTCGGCACTGAAGGTTGGCGATGTAATCGTCAAGGTTGATCCGCGCTATTTCCGTCCGGCGGAAGTGGAAACGCTGCTGGGCGACCCAACGAAAGCGAAAGAGAAGCTGGGCTGGGTGCCGGAAATCACGCTGGACGAGCTGATTGAAGAGATGGTGGCGCACGACCTGGATAAGGCCATGCAGCATGCCACGCTGAAGCAAGCCGGATTCAAGGTCTCGGTGAGCCACGAGTAAGCCATGACGACGCTCTCTGTGAATTCGCGCATTTATGTGGCCGGTCATCGTGGCATGGTCGGCTCGGCCATCGTGCGTCAGCTGCAGGCGCGCGGCTGCACCCATCTGATCACGCGCACCCATGCCGAACTGGATCTGGTGGATCAAGCTGCCGTTCGTGCCTTTTTTGCTGCCGAGAAGCCCGAAGTCGTGATTCTCGCCGCAGCCAAGGTGGGTGGCATTCTCGCCAACAATAACTTCCCTGCCGACTTCATCTACGACAACCTCATGATGCAGTGCAATGTCATCCATGAGGCATACCGGGCTGGCGTGCAGCAGCTGCTCTTTCTTGGCAGCTCCTGCATTTACCCAAAGCTGGCACCGCAGCCCATGCCGGAATCCTGCTTGCTCACGGGCACGCTGGAGCCGACCAACGAGCCCTATGCTGTTGCCAAGATCGCCGGCATCAAACTCTGCGAAAGCTACAACCGCCAGCACGGCACGGACTATCGCAGCGTGATGCCGACCAACCTGTACGGCCCGCACGACAACTTCCACCCGGCCAACAGCCATGTGGTGCCGGCGATGATCCGTCGCTTCCACGAAGCCGTGCAGGCCGGTGCCGATGAAGTCGTGGTCTGGGGCACGGGCACGCCGATGCGCGAGTTCCTGCATGTGGATGACATGGCGGCCGCCTCGCTGTTCGTGCTCGATCTCGACCGCCAGACCTATCTGGCCAATACCGAGCCAATGCTCTCGCACATCAATGTCGGCACTGGCACCGATGTGACCATCCGCGAGCTGGCCGAAACTATTGCTGCCGTTACCGGCTTCACCGGCCGTCTCGTGTTCGACACCACCAAGCCCGACGGCACGCCGCGCAAGCTCATGGATGTGTCGCGTCTAGCCGACATGGGCTGGCGTGCGCACATTCAGCTGCGTGACGGCCTGCAAGATGCCTATGACTGGTTCCTGACAAACGCCAGCGAAGTGCGCGGCTGATGCGCCTGATCGCGACGCGCGCAGCATGAGCTGGCTGCCCGCCGAGCATTTCAGCCGCATGGTGGCCGACATGCCGCTGGTATCCATCGATCTGGTGGTGCGAAATGCTCGGGGAGAGGCCCTGCTCGGCCAGCGCCTGAACAGGCCGGCTCAAGGTTGCTGGTTCGTGCCGGGCGGTCGTATTCGCAAAGACGAGCGTATCGCACAAGCCTTTGCGCGACTGACACAGGAAGAGCTGGGGCAATCGATTGCAATGGAGGCCGCCCGCTTTCTCGGCGTCTACGAGCATCACTACCCCGACAACTTTTCCGGCACCGACTTCAGCACGCACTATGTAGTGCTAGCCTACGAACTGGTGCTGGACCTGTCGCTGGCCGCCCTGCCCGCCGAGCAGCACGGACATTATCGCTGGTGGCCAGTCGCTGAGCTGCTGACCAGCCCTGTCGTACATTTACATACCCAATGGTACTTTCAGAGCCATTGAGGCTTGCCAGAACTTGAAGAGGACGCTGTAGTGACTTCATCCATTTTGCCCGTGATCATGGCGGGCGGCTCCGGCACCCGCCTCTGGCCGCTATCTCGCGAACTGTTTCCCAAGCAGTTCCTGGCGCTTGAGGCAGAGCAGTCCATGCTGCAAGTCACTCTGGCACGCCTAGCCGGGCTGCAGGTCACCCTGCCACTGGTCATCTGTAATGAGAATCACCGCTTCCTCGCGGCCGAGCAGCTCAGGCAGCTGGACGCCCTGCAAGGCAACATCCTGCTCGAGCCCGTCGGTCGCAACACCGCGCCGGCCATCGCGCTGGCCGCCTTGCAAGCCACGGCCACTGGTGCAGACCCACTACTGCTGGTCCTCGCTGCCGATCATGTGATTCGCGATACCGCCGCCTTCCAGGCCGCCATCCGCCGCGCCCTGCCACTGGCTGAAGCCGGCTCGCTGGTCACCTTTGGCATCGTGGCGCGCACCCCGGAGACCGGCTACGGCTACATCCGTCGCGGCGAAGCCATCGGCAATGGTGCCTTCCGTGTCGCGGCGTTTTTCGAGAAACCTGCTCGTGAAGTCGCTGAAGACTACCTCGCCTCGGGTGATTACGACTGGAACAGCGGCCTGTTCCTGTTCCGCGCCAGCCGCTACCTAGAAGAGTTGGCGCAATTTCGCCCGGACATCCTCGCGGCCTGTCGCCAGGCATTGATCGGCGCTCAGCCTGATCTCGACTTCATCCGTCTCGATGTGGATGCTTTCAAGGCCTGCCCGGACGACTCCATCGACTATGCCGTGATGGAAAAGACCAGCGCCGCCGTGGTGGTGCCCATGGACGCCGGCTGGAACGATGTGGGCGCTTTTGCCTCGCTCTGGGAAGTGCTGCCCAAGGATGCCAACGGCAATGTGCATCGCGGCGATGTGCTGAGCCATGACAGCCAGAACAACTTAGTCTTTGCCGAGAATGCCCTAGTCGCCACCGTCGGCCTGAGCGATGTAGTCGTGGTGCAGACCAAGGACGCGGTGCTTGTGGCCCCGCGCGACCGCGTGCAGGAGGTGAAGCAGATTGTGGCTCAGCTGAAGCAGGCGGGCCGCAGCGAGCAGCAGATCCATCGCGAGGTTTATCGCCCTTGGGGCAAATATGATTCGGTGGATGCCGGCGGGCGCTACCAGGTCAAGCGCATTACCGTGAAACCAGGCGCCAAGCTCTCGGTGCAAATGCACCATCACCGCGCCGAACACTGGATTGTGGTGTCGGGCACCGCCCGCGTCACCCTCAACGGCACCGACAGCCTGCTCACCGAGAATCAGTCAATCTACCTGCCGGTAGGTGCCGTGCATGCACTCGAGAACCCCGGCAAGGTACCGCTGGAGCTGATCGAGGTGCAGGTCGGCAGCTACCTGGGCGAAGATGACATCGTACGGTTTGAAGATCGTTATGGACGGGTGGAAGGGCCGAAGGCATGAGCCCCCTCATCGAGGCAAAGGATAGCTCCGACCAATACCCTCATAATCAAAACCCAGTGCAACCATATCTGCAGGCTCATAGAGGTTACGACCATCCAGCACAATCGGTAGCTTCAAGCGCTGCTTCATCACCTGGAAGTCCGGGCTTCTGAACACCTTCCACTCGGTGATGATCAGCAGTGCGTCGGCCTCATTGAGTGCCGCATAAGCTTCATCGGTAAACTGTAGGCGACTGCGTAGCTCCGGCCTCTGTGCAAGATCAAGATCAAAAGCACGCGTCGCCTCTTTCAGCGCCACAGGATCGCAAGCAACCACCTCCGCACCTGCATCCAGCAATGCACGAATAATGGTGCGACTCGGCGCCTCACGCATGTCGTCGGTATTAGGTTTGAATGCTAAGCCCCAGACTGCTATGCGCCGTCCCTGCAAGTCATTGCCAATGCGTGCAAAAAGCTTACGCACCAATACCAGCTTTTGAGTATCGTTCACTGCCTCGACAGCGTTGAGTATTTGCAATTCTTGGCCATGAGACTGCGCAGTGCGACACAGAGCCTGCACATCCTTAGGAAAGCAGGAGCCGCCATAACCTGTGCCGGCATAAAGAAAACCCGGCCCGATGCGCGGATCAGAGCCCATACCCCGGCGAACCTGATCAATATCAGCCCCTAAACGATCTGCCAGATTGGCCAGTTCATTCATGAAGCTGATGCGCGTGGCGAGCATGGCATTGGCAGCATACTTGGTCAGTTCGGCCGAGCGCACATCCATGGATTGCAAACGATCATGATGGCGATTGAAGGGTGCATAGAGCTTGCGCATGAGCTGTTCGGCTTGCTCCCCTTCAGGAGAGCTCTCAATACCGATGACAACCCGATCCGGACGCATAAAGTCCTCAATCGCCGCCCCCTCCTTGAGAAACTCAGGATTGGATACCACGGCAAAGGCCTGCACTACACCACGCGCAGCCAATGTCTCGGCAATCACAGCGCGTACTTGCTCTCCGGTACCAACAGGAACAGTAGATTTATCGACAACAACTTTGAAGCCATTAATGTGACGGCCAATATTTCTAGCTGCCTCAAGTACATAGCGGAGGTCAGCAGCACCATTTTCATCCGGCGGAGTGCCTACAGCGATAAATTGAATATCGCCATGCGCCACTGCCGCTGCGACATCCGTACCGAATTGCAGGCGACCTGCGTGCACATTCCGCTTGATCAAATCATCCAGGCCCGGCTCATAGATTGGCGAATGGCCCGCCTGCAAAGCGGCAACGCGATTCTCATCTATATCAAGGCAAAACACCTGATTACCAAGGTCCGCCAAACAGACTCCCGTAACCAAGCCCACATATCCTGCACCGACCACTGTTATTTTCATTCATTGAGTCCAGACAAGAATCACTGATCATTTTAATAGAGCTGCACGCGACTCAGAGGCGCCAAAGCGGCAGCCCGGCGGAAGCAAACGCGTCGCGATCGAAAATCGATTTGATATCAATGACCGGCACGCCAGGGCCAAATGCCGATATCAGTTCAGCTGGCGTCAGCGCTTTGATGCTCGCATGTGCTACGGCAACCACGACGGCATCGACGCGCGGCGCAGCCTGCCAGTCAGCCAACATAGACACACCATATTCTTCGCCGGCTTCGTGGGCATCCGCAACAGGATCCCAGATGACCACATTCAAGCCGTGTTCCTGAAGCTCGTGCACGATATCGATGACCTTGCTGTTGCGTATATCTGCACAGTTTTCCTTAAAGGTCAGGCCCATGACCAGCACGGTTGCACCAGCGCGCAAACGATCCGCCTTGAGCATCTGGCGCACGGTTTGTTGCGCCAGATAAGAGCCCATACGATCATTGATGCGACGCCCAGCCAGAATTACCTCTGGATTGTAGCCCAGCGTTTGCGTCTTGTGCGTGAGGTAGTAGGGGTCCACACCAATACAATGACCACCAACCAAACCAGGGCGGAATGGCAGGAAATTCCATTTGGTGCCAGCAGCCTCAAGTACCTCTAGTGTATCGATGCCCATGAGGTTGAAAATCACCGCCAGCTCATTGACCAGCGCAATATTGACATCCCGTTGCGTGTTCTCGATAACCTTCGCTGCCTCTGCCACTCGAATGCTGGAGGCGCGATATACCCCTGGCTCAACCACTACTTCGTAGAGTGCCGCAACACAATCCAGCGATTCGGCATCATCGGCTGCAACAATCTTGATGATGGTTTCCAGTCGGTGTGTCTTGTCGCCCGGATTGATTCGCTCAGGCGAGTAACCGAGCTTGAAATCGGCACCGCGACGCTTGCCGGACAGACGCTCGAGAATCGGTGCACACACTTCATCCGTCACGCCGGGATAAACCGTGGACTCATAAATCACAATAGCGCCGAGCTTGATGTGTGGCGCTATTGTTTCTGTGGCGCGAATTACCGGGGTCAAATCAGGTTGCTTGGCATTGTCGATCGGCGTAGGCACGGCAACGATGAGAAAGTCCGCAGTGGCCAGGTCGCTACCGCGCGATGTCACCGTCAGCTGAGTCGCTGCCTGGAAGGCTGATGCCTCCATTTCACCGGTCGGGTCATAGCCCTCACGATATGCCTTGAGCTTGGCTTCACTGATGTCAAAGCCGATGGTGGGCATGACACGACCGAAGGCCAGGGCCAGCGGCAGGCCAACATAGCCCAAGCCGATGATGGCGACGGTTTTTCCCGCCACAAGAGACGAATGCAACATCTTCAAAATCTCCAAGCTACAATAGATCACAAGCTTACTGGTTCAGACCAAGAGAAGCAGCGAATCTTGTTTTAACACACTAAAATTAGTTGACCGCTACTATCACATGACCGATATAGACTTAAAATCGATTGCTTCAATCGTGGTTTACGGAAGTATCACATGGCCCGCTCGCTCACTGTCATTCAAACACTTCCCGAACTGAACAGTGGTGGCGTCGAACGCGGCACACTCGAGATTGCACGCGCACTCGTCGCTCAAGGTCATCGCTCGATTGTGATCTCGCATGGCGGGCGCCTCGTGAAGCAATTGGAGGCCGAAGGCAGTCAGCACATCACCCTGCCAATTCATCGGAAATCACTGCGCAGCCTGTTTCAAGTTCGGCCGCTTCGGCGAATTCTGGAAGAAATCAAACCCGACATTGTTCATGCCCGGTCGCGAGTTCCTGCTTGGATTACATTTCTGGCGCTACGCAAAATGGCGCCATTGAACAGGCCTCACTTCATCACCACGGTACATGGTCTGTACTCCATCAGCCCTTACAGCGCCGTCATGACATTTGGCGAACGCGTCATTGTGGTTTCAAACACGGTGAAACAGTATGTGCTGGAAAACTATCCACGATGTGCTCCGGAGAAAATCCGCCTGATCTATCGCGGAGTTACGCCCAATGAGTTTCCCTTTGGCCTGTCTGCCGACCCCGACTGGCTTGCCACCTGGAAAACAGACTTTCCCGAACTAGCCGGCAAGACCATCATCGCCATCCCTGGCAGACTTTCGCGTGTAAAAGGGCATGAAACCTTTCTTGAACTCATGAAAAACCTGGTAGCCGACCTCCCTGACATACACGGGCTGATTATCGGCGGAGCCGAACCCGCGAAAGCAGCCTATGAGCAGGAGCTGAAAACGCGAGTCAGCGCGCTTGGCCTCGACTCGCGCATCTCCTTCACCGGTCATCGCAACGACATGAATCAAGTCCTCAGCCAGTGCGACCTTGTTCTGTCACTCCGCGTCACTCCCGAGGCCTTTGGCCGCACCACGCTTGAACCATTGCGTCTAGGTAAGCCGGTCATTGGCTGGGATGTTGGTGGTGTAGGAGAGATTTTGCGCACCATGTACCCTTTTGGCGCCGTACCCGCCGGTGATGATGCAGCGCTGGCCGCGCGCGTACGGCAGTGGCTGCTCACCCGTCCGGCGCTAGTTGAAACCGGGGCGTTTCAACTCGATGATATGTGCGCACAAACCTTGGATACCTATGAGCAAACTTGCCAAACCAAGCTTGGCGCTCACAGCGTTTGATATTAACGAAACGAGTAGCACTAATGACGATCAACCTATGCTCACAGACTCCTTTTGCAAGCGGCGGTAATCGATTGTGTTTTGTGCACCCGCAAGATGCTGACCGCTGCATCAAGGTTCGCCGCCCCGACTTCACACTGGCAGATGCTCGCCGCCTGAAAGGTTTCCCCAAGAACCTGAGACCCCTGTCATGGTTCGATGACAACCTCGAAGAGCATCGTGTGATGCAGGATATTGAGGCGCGTTTTGGCGATGCGGCATCAGTCTTGATCAGTCGCTGCTATGGCTTTGAAGAAACGGACATGGGCAAAGGTCTGACATCTGAGCTGATCCGCAACGGCGATGGCCGAATTTCCAGGTCGCTCAAGCAATACCTGTGGGACAACGGCAACACCGAGGAGCTTCAAGCTGCCGTCGCACGCTTTTGCCATATTTGGTGCAGTGTCAGCCTGCCTTCACGCGACTTGCTGATTCACAATCTGGTTATCCAATGCAATGCAGATCAAACCATTCGTCGTATCGTCGTAATTGATGGTCTAGGCAGCTCCGGGCTAGTACCTGATCATTGGCTACCGTCCAGCCTTTGCCAGGCCAGAGCCAAAAGAAAAGTCGCCAGACTAAATGAGCACATTCAAGCCTTCCTGGCGCGACGCACTGATGACAATCCGGCCTATCTCAACTACCGGAAGGGCGCGCCAACCCAGGCGTCGAAAGCACGAACCCACCCACAAGAGCACCTCGGCATGCTTATCCATGAAGGTATCAGCAATGTAACAAACACCGCCCCCCGTAAGCGGCTGGCTGCCTATGGTGATTGCAATACGCTGGGCTTCGGGCCGGAGCAGGGCCAAGGCTTCCCGGAGAAAATTGCACAAGCCATAGGCTACGAGGTCAGCAACTTTGGCCATACCATGTGCACAAGCAGAGAGCTGCTTGCATACGCCAAAGCCTATCCGCCAAGCCAATTCGATCTTGTGCTTATCCAGTACGGACTGGTGGACTCTTGGCTGACTTTCCGCCACTCGCCTTATGTGCCCTATTTTCCTGACAGCCCTCTGCGCAAAATCCTGCGAAAGATTGTCAAGAAGGTCAAAAAATATGCCCGCGCATTTCGACTACAAGAGCGCTGGGGCGCAGTTGAGGTCGTGCCTTTGGAGGAATACATCGCCAATGTTGAACGCGTGGTTGCGACGGCACCAATGACACAATTCATTTTAATTGGCACCGCACCGAATATTGAAGAGCAGCGAAACCCGCGCATTCTCCGGTACAACAAGGCATTGATTGCGTTAGCTGAAAAGCATACGAATTGTCATTATGTTGATGCCTATGACGACATTTACGCTGCACGCGACACCCTGTTTGCCGACAACACACATCTGAATCATGATGGACTGCAGTTACTCACCGAAAAAATCATGCCCACCATTCGCCGAGCCATTGCAGGCGAGGCTACATCATGAGCGCAAAGCCCATTCGTGTGGCCCAAGTCATGGCCGGCGGCGCACATGGTGGTGCCGAAAACTTCTTCACGCGCCTGACCTGCGCGCTCAATGAGCAGTCGCTGCTCACTGAAAAAGCGTTCACCCGGCCACACCAGCATCGAACAGCAGAGCTGGCAGAAAGCAGCGTCGATACTGCAACATTTCGTTTTGGCGGGCCGCTGGATCTCCTGGATGCCTGGCGCTACCGTAAGGCTTTGCATGCATGGCAGCCCGATATCGTCTTGACTTGGATGAGCAGGGCAAGCCAGCTAACACCCAAAGGAAACTACATTTTAGTCAATCGCTTGGGCAGCTATTACAACCTTAAAAACTATCGTAAAGCAGACTATTGGATAGGCATCAGCAAGGGTATATGCCAGTACATGATTGATGGTGGAATACCCGCTGATCGCGTTTTTCACATTCCTAACTTTGCCGATGAAAGCCCTGTCGAAGCCATTGACCGCACTAGCTTCAATACCCCGGCAGACAAACCTTTGCTGCTGACGGCTGGCCGACTTCACTCCGTTAAAGGCTTCGACACCCTTTTGCAGGCACTCGTGCATGTGCCGGAAGCCCACTTGTGGCTGGCAGGATCAGGACCAGAAGACGCCTCATTAAAGCAGTTGTGTAGTGATCTCAAACTGGATGACCGCGTTCATTTTCTTGGCTGGCGAAATGATGTCAGCGCCTTGATGCGCACGGCCGACATGTTCATATGCTCTTCGCGCCACGAAGGACTCGGCTCTATCGTGCTGGAGTCATGGCTGAATCACTGCCCTATTGTAGCAACACGTGCACAAGGGCCCGCTGAAATAATCGAGGATGGCGTTACAGGCCTGTTAACACCAGTAGATGATGCCATGGCCCTAGCCTCTGCAATAAACCGGACCATTAGCGACCCCGATTTGCGCACAGACATGCGCATGAAGGCGCATGAGCATTATATGCGTCATTACAGCAAGGCCAGCATCGTGCAGCGCTACTGTGATTTCTTCGAGCAAATAAGCGGGAAATCATGACCTTGGCTGCGGGCATCGCGCCATGATCAGCAGTGCCATGTTAACCTGACAAAATCTACTATTGCAGCGCAAATACCCATGAAAACGATTGAACTGCCCGCCATCGTAACCGAGTTATTCGATGCAACCGCAAAGGAGGGCTGCATCATCGCACTGCTTCGCCCTCGGTTTGAGGGTGAGAGCATTTATGATGGCGACCTGGACCTGACAATCAATCCAGCACATTGCGATCTTTTTCTGCAATTGGCCTGGCGCTACTTAACCAGTAATGGCATCGATTTTTCCGTCATACGCGTCCGGCAAGAGAAGATTCGACTGGAGATATTCGATCCGCTGATCGAGAAAAATATTGTTCTCGAGCTCTGGTCTTGTTTGCAAGTACGCAAAAGCTCAGGCTTCGCTTCCTTGATTCTTTGGGAGAACTTGTCCGATTTCGTCTGCACGGATGACACCAGTCTGACAGGGTACCGACTGCATCCCGATGTCGAGATCTGTTACTACTTATCTCATCTGCTCACCAAGAATAAATCCATCACGACTCCGCTTGTGCAGAAAAGAATCAATTATTACCGCGAACTGCCGGGTGTAAGCTCGGAAGTTCTGTCGCTGATCTCACAAATCACAACACAGGATACATTGTCGCTAGTAGGCAATACTGCAAATGCCCGCTTGCACACGCTTGGCGTTCTAAAGCGCTCCAGTCTCAAGGAAACACTCCGTCGCCTGCCTAGCAAAATCAGCAACTTGGCTTTCAGGCTCAATCTTGCTCGCTCAAAAGCAAGCGCTTTTCTTGCCTTTGTTGGCCCAGATGGCGTGGGAAAAACCACCATCATCAAAAGCTTTTCTTTGATTAGCACACAGAAGTCATACTATTTCAAATTCAAGAACAGCTTCCGAAAAAGCCTGCTTTATCGCCCTCTGCATTTATTATACCGAGGGTTTCTTGCATTTAATAGAAAGGAAGCTCTCCTAAAGAATCAAATTGATGAACGACTGGCTTTAGTGCTTTTTCTAATTTCTGCACTCAAAATGCGCATCAGATCTATGTTGAATATTTTAACCAAGAGAGTCGCACTTGCCGACAGAAGCTTCTCGGATTTTTATATCTCAGGTGCCAGATTTCCTGACATGGAGCTGGATTTCAACAAAACCACTTATTCTCTTTCTTGGATAGCTCCGCCTCCACGAATAATCATTCACCTGAATGCCCCAGCAGATGTCATACATCAACGAAAGCAAGAGCTTAGCACGAGCCAGATTGATGCTTATCAAAGACTCACACTACTGGCTTACTTGAAAAATCCGACCGAAATTTATTTATCAATAAACACCGACAAGCCAATTGAAAAGTGCATGTCGTCATTAAAGGCTCTTTGCAATGACTAAAGCCCCCTCAGTTCATGACATGAGTGAGTCCTCTGCCATAGTCCTGACAGAAAAATTAGGCAGCGGCGGCGAAAGAGACTGCTATATTCATCCTGATAACAAGAAGCTTTGCGTAAAAGTAAATCGCCCAGGCGTAATCGGCCGACGACAAAACCTGATTGACTGGACATATTACAAAAGCCTGAGTGCAAGAAATATAGCATCCCCCCATATACCCGCCTGCCATGCCTGGATCAATACAGACAAAGGCATCGGCCTGGTCACGGATCGAATCTGTCGCGCAGACTTTTCTGCTGCTCCATCCGTACTAGAAGCATTACACTCAGGCGAAATCAGTCTGAATCAGGCAACAACACTAATTAATACTCTCTTCGAATACATGATTAGTCATAATGTTGTCGTCGTTGATTATCATCCTGACCACTTCATCTTGTCGGAGCAGCCCGACTCCTCGGTCGTTGTCGCCATTGTCGATGGTTTAGGCACAAGGCATCTAGGCTTCAGATTCTGGCTACGCACTCACATTCATGCCTACGGCCGAAAGAAAACCCGCGCAGTCTGGAAAAAGGCACTGGATTCCTTACAGAGCTAATCGCATAGCAGGCAGGTCTCATTCTGGCAGTAGGAGTCCCACCACCCGATTGGCCTCATTCAAGCTGGGCTCAGCCACACGCAAAACCTCACCGTTTGCAAGCGCTGGCAGCTTGCTCACCAAGCCCTCCTGCTCCAACTGTCGGATGCCACGCGCCAATCGCCCGGCCTTGCTGCCTGCCGGCTCAAGCCCCACCAGCCCCACCGCGCACCCGGCCGTCAGCGCTTCATAAATCATCGACACGCTGTCTTCCGTAACCCAGGCATTCTCGGCAACAGACAGCTCATGGGCGAGCCAGCCCGGCGGGCATTTCTCCCAGGGCTGATAGGTCACCGGCCAGCGTGCAGCCAGCTCGGCTCGCAATGCGTCAGGCGTGCGCCGCGAGTCCGTGATGCGCACTTGTGGATGTCGCGCCATGACTTCGTCGAGCTGTGCCAACACCTGCGCATCGTTCCAGACAAAATGCTTGCTCACACCACCAATCAGCACCAGCGTATAGCCTGCCCGCTTGAGCTCGGCCGGCCGCATGGCGTTAAGCACACCTTGAGTCACGATGACATTCCGGCCCGTCAAACCATCGTGTGCAGGAGCAATAACCAGATCAAAACAAGCGCTAGGCAGGCTCGGTGACATCAGCGCAATCGCCTTGCCGCCAAAGCTGCGCCGCGCACACAGCATCGGCCAATGCGTACGATGCCCCGCCCCGATGATGAGGTCTGGGCGCGGCTTCAGAAAGCCGGGTCGAAAGCGCTTGAACAGCCAATCCCAGAGGGTATAGCGGAAATCACCCAGCGGCATATCCAGGCATTGTGGTGCTGCCATGCCACGCTCGGCTGTCAGCCGCTCTAGCGCCTTGAGCAGGCCCAGCGTCTGATTTTCGTGGCCAGGCTTGCCATCCATGAGGCGCCAAATGACCAGTGGCTGAGTTGCTGTATCCCGCATCGCTGCTGTATCCCGCATAGGTGGCTGAGTCCGGGAAGTTCAGTGTGGGGGCAGTTCGGCCGCCGTTCTTGGGCCGCTGCTCAAGCTCAGTTCAATACCACCGCGAGCGTTACGCCACCGGGGTCAGCCAGTCTGCATGATCTCGGCGCACGCCAGTCACCGTCTCGAAGTAAGCCTTCTGCAGCACGGTGGTAATCGGGCCACGACGACCGGCGCCAATCACACGGCCATCCAGCTCGCGAATCGGCGTAACTTCAGCGGCGGTGCCAGTGAAGAAGGCTTCGTCGGCGATATAAACTTCGTCACGCGTGATGCGCTTTTCCTTGACCGTGTAGCCATGCTCTTCGGCGATCTGGATCACCGTTTTGCGGGTAATGCCGTCGAGGCAAGAAGTCACATCCGGGGTGAAGATCACGCCATCCTTCACGATGAACACATTCTCGCCCGAACCTTCGGCCACATAGCCTTCCGGGTCCAGCAGCAGCGCTTCTTCGGCGCCACCGGAGATGGCTTCCTGCAGGGCCAGCATGGAGTTGATGTAGTTGCCGTTAGCCTTGGCACGGGTCATGGAGATGTTCACATGATGGCGCGTGTAGCTCGAAGTGCGCACCTTGATGCCCAGCTCCAGCGCTTCCTTGCCCATGTAGGCGCCCCACTCCCAGGCAGCCACGATCACATGCACTTTGAGGTTGCTGGCGCGCAGGCCCATGCCTTCGGAGCCGTAAAACGCCATTGGGCGCAGGTAGGCGTGCGGCAGCTTGTTCTCGCGCACCACGGTGCGATGCGCCTCGTTGATCTCGGCCTGGCTATACGGCATCGGCATGTTCATGATGTGCGCCGAATTGAACAGACGGTTGGTGTGCTCCTTCAGGCGGAAGATCGACGGGCCTTCGCTGGTAGCGTAGGCGCGCACGCCCTCGAAGACGCCCATGCCGTAGTGCAGCGTGTGGGTCAGCACATGGGTCTTGGCTTCGCGCCACGGCACCAGCTCGCCGTCATACCAGATCACGCCATCACGATCAGACATCGACATCTTGAATCACTCCACAGGGCTTGTGCGCCAGCCGTCAGGCCGGCACATGCATTGAAAATTCAGGTTGCGTATTGCACCACAAAGCGGGGTCATTCGGATACTGGGATCACGGTGCCAGCCATTCGATTTGCAAGCCGGGCACCCGCCGGAAGCCGGCATCAGCCGTAATGAACACATGCTCGCCGGGTAGCGCGAGGCAACTCGCGGCCTGCAGCGCATCAGGCGTTTTCAGGCCATGATGCGCGCGAAGCACCGTGGCTATTTGCATCACGGCCGGGTTCAGCTCAGCAACGCGCAAATCGGTGCTGGCAAAAAAATCGTCATAGCGCTGCAAAAGCTCAAGCTGCTGATGCCGCATGGGCCGCACACGGCACTCCAACAAGGTCAGCGCGCTGATGACCAGACCGGCATGGCTCGGCTGCAAACAGCGCAAGATCACTTGCTGCACCGACTCCGCGAACGCTGCCTCACCCTCGAAGAGATAAATCAGCGCATTAGCATCGAGAAAAACATTCACGCATCAGGCCAGTCGGCGCGCTCTTGCGCCAGCTCACGGTCGATGTCGGCACGGCTACGCCCACCTGTGGGTGTATAGGCCGCCAGCCATTCCTGCACCGAGTGCGAGCGCGTCTGCTGACCTGCCAGCAGGTGCTGATAGTCATTTTCCGAGAGCACAACCGCCGCTGGCCTGTTGTATTTGAGAATACGCACCGGCCCCTGCTGCAGGGCCTCTTCAATGACCACCATGCCTCGCCGCTTGATGTCTTGTGCACTGACCATATTCATGGACGACTCCTTTTGATACTGAAAATAGTACCTATAACAGCCGCCCAAAACAACATCGCTGAATCAGAAACCAGCAATGACCAATTCAGCCACCACGGCGTCCACGCCCGCGGTCCAGTCCGGCAGCTTCATATCCAAGGCCGCCTCCAAGCGCCGACAATCCAGCCGCGAATTGGCCGGGCGGGCTGCTGGCGTGGGGTACTGCACGGCCGGAATGCCCTGCACTTGTTCGGGCGCGACACGAGTGGCCAAGCCCTGTTGGCGCGCCTGAGCAATAACGCGCTGCGCGTAGGCCTGCCAATTCGTCTCTCCGGCGGCGGCCAGGTGGTAGAGGCCCGGCGCTACAGACTTGCCGCCCTCGACCTGCCGGATCAACTGCGCCGTCACCTCAGCAATCAAACCCGCACTGGTTGGTGCGCCAAACTGATCGTTGACCACCGACAGGCTGTCTCGCGTTTGCGCCAACTTGAGCATGGTCTTGAGAAAGTTGTTGCCGTGAGTGCCAAACACCCAGGTGGTGCGGAAGGTCCAAGCCTGCAAATCGCGGCTGGCGATTATCTCTGCGATGGCCTGCTCGCCGGCAAGCTTGCTGGCGCCATAGACATTCAGCGGCTGCACCGGATCATCTTCCCGATAACGCCCCTGCTTGTCGCCGGCAAACACATAGTCCGTGGAGTAGTGCACCAGTCGTGCGCCGCAAGCTGCCGCAAGCTCGGCCAGCAAGCGTGGGGCATCGGCATTGACGGCAAACGCGGCATCGCGCTCGCTCTCAGCCCTGTCTACGGCTGTCCAGGCACCGGCATTGATGATCCAGTCAGGCTTTGCCAGTGCAACACACGCACGAATGCTGTCGGCATCGGCAAGGTTGCATTGCTGGCGATCTACTACAGTGATCGTGCCGAGCCCGGCGAGCTGGCGTTGCAATTCGTAGCCAACTTGGCCGGTACTGCCAGTGATCAGGATGTTCACTTCATGCCTCGGGAATGGCGCGCTCGGCCAGCAACTGGCGAATGCGATCTACAGTGGCCAACAAGAGTTCAGCCGCAGGTTCGGCTGCCTGCAAGCCTTGCAAAAGATCATCGGGCGATTCCAGATACTCATGCACCAGCCGATTGCGCAACGCGCGCAAGGCCAGCCAGCCTTCCGCCGAACTCACCACACCCAGCCGCTCGGCTGCATGTAAGGTATCGAGCAAGGCCTTGGGCGATGAGCCAAACAACGCTAGCAGCCTGGGCAAGGTCTTTTCACCGAGCTGATCCTGCAGGCGCGTGAAGCGGGAACCAAACGCCTCGATACGATCGGCTAGAGCCTTGTCATCAGCCAGCTGTGTTAGCCGCTCTAGCGTCGGCGCGTCGGCAAACAGGCGATCACGCACATCTGCCAAGCCCTCCGCTTCGCGGCAGACGATACGCCAAGTGTGCTGAAAGGCCGGCAAGGCTTCGGGAATGTAGCGTGTCATGTCAGTCGGATTCCTTGCTGCTGGGCCACTGCATCAATGGCGGTCAGAGTTGTGGCCGGATCTACCAGCCGCACATCAATGCGCTGATCCCCCAAGACCATCTGCAAACGGGCGGTGAGCTGAGCACCGAGCCAGACCCGGTTCGCGAGCGCCACAGGCGAAGAGACCCAAAGATCAATATCTCCGCCGCGTGCATCGTCATTGGTGCGTGAGCCAAACAGCCGCAGGTCAGCCTCTGCACCGACCAGATCATGGACCGCTTGTTTTATCAGGGCAATTTGCCGTGGGCTCAGACGCATAGAAGTGATCGCAAAAAGGTCAGGGCATCATAGCATCGTCATGCATGATGTCAGTCCAGAGCCGCTGCACCAGCGCGCGCTCGGCCATCAGCTCGTCTACATTCAAACCCTTGTCGGCACCCGCAAGGGCACGCGCATGGCCGGCTCGGCGCAGCGCAAGATAGGCCGCTTTCAAGGCGTCGGCATCGGCGGGCGGTAGCAAACCTTCCTGCGCCAGCGTGTCCAACAGACGCACATTGTCCGGCCATTGTGTGAGCGCGGGATGCGCAGGGGCGTACGCCAGCGTGAGGTACTGCACCAGAAATTCGATGTCTACCAGGCCGCCAGGGCTGTGCTTGAGGTCGATCTCGGCCGGATCTTTCGGCGCCAGGTGATCGCGCATTTTCTGCCGCATGTCGCGCACTTCCTGGCGCAGCGTGGGCTCCACGCGCGGCTGCGCCAGCACGCCGGCACGAACTTCGTCGAAGCGAGCAGCCAACGCCGCATCGCCAACCACGACGCGCGCGCGCACCAACGCCTGATGCTCCCAGGTCCAGGCTTGCTCGCGCTGATATTGCGCGAAGCCGTCCAGCGATGTGACCAGCAGGCCAGATGCGCCAGACGGGCGCAGGCGCATGTCGACCTCGTAGAGCAGGCCGCTGCCCATGCTGGTGGTCAGCAGGTGGATGATCTTCTGGCCGAGACGGGCAAAGAAGCTGGCACCGTCCAGCGGCTTGATGCCGCCGACCGTGTCGCGCTGGGCATCGGCATCGTGAATGAAAACAAGGTCGAGGTCGGAGCCATAGCCCAGCTCAAGGCCGCCGAGCTTGCCGTAGCCAACGATGATGAAGCCAGGATCGCAGGCATTGCCGTGACGATCCAGCGGTGTGCCGTGACGCGCCACCAGCTGTCGCCAGCTCAGGTGCAGCACCTCTTGCAACACCGCTTCGGCGATCCAGGTCAGGGAGTCGCTGATTTTCATCAGCGGCAAGGTGCCCTTTAGGTCCGAGGCCGCGACCCTGAGTAGCTGGCCTTTCTGGAACAGGCGCAGGATGTCCATTTGCCGCTCCAGATCATCCTCAGGCACACGCGCCAGCTGCGCCCGCAAGTCAGCCGCCAGCTCGGCGCGCGATGGCGGCGCGAACAGCGTGGCGGCATTGAGCAGCTCGTCGAGCAGCGCCGGATAGCGCGCCAGCAGCTGCGCCATCCACGGACTGGCCGCGCAGAGGTCGATCAGACGCTTCAGCGCTTCCGGATTTTCGCTGAGCAGCACGAGATAAGCCGAGCGTTTCAGCGTCGCTTCGATCAGGGGAATGATGCGTACCAATGCCTGCTCGCCATTGTCATGTGCAGCACATTCGCGAACAAGAACCGGCAGCAAGCGCTCCAGGCGTTCGCGCCCGGCAACGCTGAGCTGAGCCAATGCACGACTGTCGAGCAGCGCCTGTATGGGCGATGGCCATTGCTCAGGCGCCGGCGCTACGGCTTCGCGCTGAGGCTCGCGCACATCAATCACATCGCGAAAGTATCGATGCACCTTGTCGCGTTCAACGGCCAATGCCGCGGCATAGGCCGGCCAGTCGGCAAAACCCATGGCCTCGGCCAGGCGCTGGCGATCGGCAGCATCCACCGGCAGCATTTGCGTTTGCTGATCGTGCAGCGCCTGAATGCGATGTTCGCTGTCGCGTAGAAAATGATACGCCTGCGTCAGTTCGGCGACCGCCGTGGCCGGCAGCAAGCCTCGCTCGGCCAGCATCGGCAGGACCTTGAGCAGCTGTCGCTCCTGCAAAGCCGTATCCACACCGCCGCGAATGAGCTGGAACGCCTGCGCAATGAATTCGACCTCGCGGATGCCACCCCGGCCGAGCTTGATGTTGTCCTCACGATCCAGCCGCCGTACTTCGCGCTCGATCATCGCCTTCATTTCGCGCAGCGACTCAAACACGCCGAAATCGATGTAGCGACGAAACACGAACGGTCGCAGCGCTCGCATCAGCAGCTCGCCATGCTTGCGGTCACCGGCACAGATGCGCGCCTTGATCAGGGCATAGCGCTCCCACTCGCGACCGTGGCGCTCGTAGTAGGTCTCCATGGCATCCACGCTCATGGCCAGCGCAGAGCCATCGCCCCAGGGCCGCAAGCGCATGTCCACACGAAACACGAAGCCATCCGCCGTGACCGGATCGAGCAGCTGGATGATGCGCTGGCCGACCTTGACGAAGAACTCCTGATTGCTGATAGAGCGACGACCATCGGTTTCGCCGTCTTCGGCATAGGTAAACATGAGATCAATGTCAGAGGACAGATTCAGCTCATGCGCGCCAAGCTTGCCCATGCCGATGATGATCATTTGCTGCGGCTTGCCGGAATCTTCGCCAATGGGCTCGCCATGGAGCAGAGCTACATCGGCATGAGCCTGTGCCAGCGCCACCTCAAGCACCGCATCGGCAAATTCGGACAGCTCGCGGGTCAGCTCGGGCAGCGTGCAAAGTCGTTGCAGGTCACGCGAAATAAATCGCATTTGCTCCCGCGTACGGAGCTGACGCAAGGACGCCTGCCAGGCCGGATCAACACCGCGTGCCAGCTCAGTCAACGGGCGATCAGCCGCGCGCGGCAAGCCAACGACAACCCGCTGCACACGCTCAAGCCATGACTCGCCGGCAACGCCTGACTGCGCCAGTTGCACGCCTCGCTGTAACCGCTCCTGCAACCACGGAGACCACTCTTCCACCGACTTCGTCATATCGTGCCCCAATACAAGGCACCGATCATGCCAGCCCCATCGCCAAAAACAAAAGGCCCACTCTTGCGAGCAGGCCTTTTATTCACGCAGCGACCTTTTCAGGCCACCTTGTGCAACAACTTACACCGAGTAGTACAGATCGAATTCGATCGGCGATACGAAGGTGCTGACGCGACGCGCTTCTTCGGTCTTCAGATCGATGTAGGCGTCGAGCATTTCCTTGGTGAACACACCACCCTTGGTCAGGAACTCGTGGTCGGCCTTGAGGGCGTCCAGAGCCATTTCCAGGTTGTGAGCCACGGTCGGGATCTTCGCTTCTTCTTCCGGCGGCAGGTCGTACAGGTTCTTGTCTGCAGCGGCGCCCGGGTGGATCTTGTTCTGGATGCCGTCGAGGCCAGCCATCAGCAGTGCTGCGAAACACAGGTACGGGTTGGCAGCCGGATCCGGGAAACGCGCTTCGATACGACGACCCTTAGGGCTGGCGACATACGGAATACGGATCGAGGCCGAACGGTTACGGGCCGAGTAGGCCAGCATGATCGGGGCTTCGTAGTGCGGAACCAGACGCTTGTAGGAGTTGGTAGCCGGATTGGTGATGGCGTTCAGTGCGCGAGCGTGCTTGATGACGCCGCCAATGAAGAACAGAGCCATTTCCGACAGGCCGGCATAATCGTCGCCAGCAAACAGGTTCTTGCCATCTTTGGCGATGGACATGTGCACATGCATACCGGAACCGTTGTCACCAACGATGGGCTTCGGCATGAAAGTGGCGGTCTTGCCGAACGCGTGAGCAACATTGTGCACGGCGTACTTCAGGACTTGAACTTCGTCAGCCTTGCGCACCAGCGTGTTGAAGGTCACACCGATTTCGGACTGGCAGGAAGCCACTTCGTGGTGCTGCACTTCAACCTTGCCAACACCCAGCATGGCTTCGATGGCTGTACACATGGCCGAACGCAGATCCTGAGCGGAATCGATCGGCGGAACCGGGAAGTAGCCGCCCTTGACGCGCGGACGGTGACCGGTGTTGCCACCTTCGTAATCGTTGTTGGTCGACCAGGCGGCTTCTTCGGCGATCATCTTGTGCGACGAGCCAGCCATGTTGATGTCCCACTTCACTTCGTCGAACACGAAGAATTCCGGCTCCGGGCCGAAGAAAGCGGTGTCACCGATACCGGTGGACTTCAGGTAAGCCTCAGCGCGCTTGGCGATGGAGCGCGGATCGCGTTCGTAGCCTTCCATCGTGGACGGCTCGATGACATCACAGGTCACAACAACAGTGGACTCTTCGAAGAACGGGTCCATGAAGGCTGTTTCCGGGTCCGGCAACAGGATCATGTCGGAGGCTTCGATGCCCTTCCAGCCAGTGATCGACGAACCGTCGAACATCTTGCCGTTAACGAAGGTGTCTTCATCGATGGTGTGCGACGGGTAGGAAACATGCTGTTCCTTGCCCTTGGTATCGGTAAAACGGAAATCGACCCACTTGGCTTCGTTTTCCTTGATCAGTTTCAGGACCTTGTTCGACATGGTTAGCTCCTCCACAGAGCAATGCACAGACTTTTGATGAATTCGTCGGGACACTCGGGCCGTTGCCCGTTAAAAACGGGAGCACATGCCAGTATCACTGGACGGTTTTAGCAAATTGCGTGCCACGACACCAGCACACAAGATTGCGCCAACTCGGTGCATATTAGCGTCAGAAATCACCATAACGGTGCTTTTACGCCAACATTGCGCCAACTTGGTGCGCACTTAATACAAGCGGGGGGTGGCGGGCAAGCTGCTTGACCGGCGCGAGAGCATACCATTGATTGAGTCTGTGCTGCAGACCCCGTAGTCTACGGGCATCGCCCCAACCCTTCTCGAACAGGATTTTCCGGCATGACGGACTGTATTTTCTGCAAGATCGCCCACCATGAAGTGAACTCGCGCATCGTCTTTGAAAATGAACGCATCGTGGCCTTCCATGATCTGTTTCCGGCGGCCCCGACGCATCTGCTGATTATCCCCAAGCAGCACTTCACCACGCTCAATGATGTGCCCGCGAGCGAGGCCGCGCTGCTGGGCGAGCTCATCACCACCGCGACCGCGCTGGCGAAGGAACACAACCTTGCTGACGATGGCTATCGCGTAGTGATGAATTGCAATCAGGATGGCGGCCAGAGCGTGTATCACATCCATCTGCATCTGCTCGCCGGGCGCCGCCTGAGCTGGCCGCCGGGCTGAGCTGGCATTTCGGTTGAATTGGCCTTCCGGGAGATTTGAATGGCACGCCGCTACAGCTTTTTTGACCGCCTGATTGGCGAGGCCGACAAGGTCTTGCGCACCCTCGCCCACGATGCCGCGACCGCGACACGGCCATCGCCGGCTGCTGCCCTGCCGGAAGCCGGCCTGAGCGCGGAAGAGCAGCGTCAGATCAGCGGCTTCATGCGCATCAATCATACCGGCGAGGTATGCGCGCAAGCGCTGTATCACGGCCAGGCACTGACCGCTCGACTGCCAGCTGTGCGCCAGGACATGGAGCATGCCGCGCAGGAAGAGGTGGATCATCTGGCCTGGTGCCAACAACGGCTGGATGAGCTGGGAGCATCGCCCAGTGTGCTCAATCCGCTGTTTTATGCAGCGTCATTCAGCATTGGCGCATTGGCCGGCATGGCGGGCGACAAATGGAGCCTGGGCTTTGTGGCCGAAACCGAGCGACAAGTCTGCGAGCATTTGCAGGGACATCTCACGCGCTTGCCGCTGAACGACCTGCGCACACGCGCCGTGCTGGCGCAGATGCACCATGATGAAGCCGAGCATCGCGACATGGCTTTGCGCGCCGGCGCGGCGACATTGCCGGAGCCGGTGCAGAAAGCCATGCAGGCGATGTCTACGGTGATGACGGGAACGACTTACTACCTTTAGGCGGCAATCATCTCGTAGCTGTGCGTAATCACCACGCCGGCGGCCTGCAGCATGATGGACGCCGAACAGTATTTCTCGGCCGACAGCTCGACGGCGCGCTTGACCTGCGCCTCCTTCAAGTCCATACCCGTGACGATGAAGTGCACATGGATTTTCGTGAACACAGCCGGCACAGCATCGGCCCGTTCGGCCTGCAGCACGGCTTCGCAATGTGTGACTTGCTGGCGCGACTTTTTCAGGATGGTCATGACATCAAAGCTGGTGCAACCGCCCATGCCCATCAGCATCATTTCCATAGGGCGAGCGCCGAGGTTGCGGCCACCGAGATCGGGCGGGCCATCCATGATGACTTCGTGACCGGTGCCGGATTTGGCCTTGAAACTGACATCGCCACTCCAGGTAATTCGTGCTTCCACTGAGCAATCCTCTCAAATCATTAAAAAAACAATTCAGCCAGCTTTTCACCCGGCTCCGGCGCACGCATGAACGCCTCGCCCACGAGGAAGCCGTGCACGGCGTGATCGCGCATACGCGCCACATCATCGCGCGTGAAAATGCCGCTTTCAGTGATTACCGTGCGGTCTTTCGGGATGTCACTGAGCAGGTCGAGCGTGGCTTGCAGGCTGACCTCGAAGGTGTGCAGATTGCGGTTGTTGATGCCGACCAGCGGGCTGTTCAGCGGCAACGAGCGCAACAGCTCGGCGCGATCATGCACTTCAATCAGCACATCAAGGCCCTGCTCGATGGCGCAGGCGTTGAGCTCCTGCAACTGCGCATCCGACAACGCCGCGACAATTAACAGCACGCAGTCGGCACCCAGCGCCCGCGCTTCGATGACCTGATACGGATCGCAGAGAAAGTCCTTGCGAATCACCGGCAAGTCGCACGCCGCACGCGCCTGCTTCAGATAGTCATCGCTGCCCTGAAAGAAATCGACATCGGTGAGTACGGACAGACAGCTAGCGCCACCCTTCTGGTACGACTCGGCGATGGCCGCCGGCTGGAAGTCAGCGCGGATCACGCCCTTGGATGGCGATGCCTTCTTGATCTCAGCGATAACACCAGGCCGGCCAGCGGCAATGGCCGTCTGCAAGGCCCGCGTGAAGCCGCGCACGGGGTCAGCCTCACGGGCAAACGCCTCTTGATCCGCCAGCGAGTGGCGCTTGCGGCGAGCCGCCACTTCTTCGCGCTTGCGCGCCATGATCTTGTCGAGAATGGTGCTCATTGCTTCTCGCTCTCCGGCAGCAAGGCTCGTGTGAACAAGCGCAAATCCTGAAGTTTCTCAAGCGCTTGCCCGGTGCTGATGACATCTTCGGCCAGCGCCACGCCAAACTTCCAGCTCGTGGTCAGGCCGGCCACATAAATCGCAGCGCCGGCATTGAGCGCGATGATGTCCGCAGCCTTGCGGCTCTGCTCGGTGGTTTGCTTGCCGAGGGCATCGAGAATGAGTGCCAGCGAGTCTGCCGAGCTATCAACCATGAGGCCGATCAGGCTCTGACTGCGGATGCCCAGATCTTCAGGCACCACGCTGTACTCGTGCACGATGCCATCCTTCAGCTCCGCCACTTGCGTGCGCGTCGCCAGCGATACTTCATCGAGGCCATCCGCCGCATGCACGACCAGCGCATGGATGCTGCCGAGGCGACCCAGCACCTCCGCCATCGGGCGGCAGAGCGCCGGATTGAACACACCAACCACCTGGCGCTGAACAAAGGCCGGATTGGTGAGCGGGCCGAGCATGTTGAACAAGGTGCGCAGGCCGACTTCGCGACGCGCGCCAATGGCATGCTTCATCGCGCCATGATGATTCACGGCGAAGAGAAAGCCGACGCCGATGGTGTCGATGCAGCGCGCCACTTCCTCGGCACTGATCGCCAGATTAATACCGGCGGCTTCCAGCAGATCCGCACTGCCGCTCTTCGATGACACGGCGCGGTTGCCATGCTTGGCGACACGGCCGCCAGCAGCCGCCACCACCATCGCCGCCGCCGTGGAGACATTGAACAAGTTGGCACCATCGCCGCCGGTACCGACGATGTCGACCAGGTACTGCGTGTTGGCGATTTTCACCGGCGTGGCGAGGTCGCGCATGACCCGCGCCGCGCCTTCGATTTCGTCGATGGATTCACCCTTCATGCGCAGCGCCACCAGCAGCGCGGCAATCTGTGCATCACTGCACTGCCCGCTCATGATGGCCTGCATCACGGCCTGCATTTCTGGGGCATTCAGGTCGATGCGCTCGACTACGCGGGCCAACGCCTGCTTGATGTCCATAGCTATTCGTCCAGCTCAGCGCGTCTGCGTCAGAAAGTTTTTCAGCAGGGCATGGCCCTGCTCGGTGAGGATGGATTCGGGGTGAAACTGCACACCCTCGACGGCCAGCGTCTTGTGGCGCAAGCCCATGATTTCATCGACAGCACCGTCTTCGGTTTGCGTCCACGCGGTCATTTCCAGGCAAGCCGGCAAGGTTTCCTTTTTCACCACCAGCGAGTGATAGCGCGTGGCCGTGAGCGGGTTGTTGAGTCCGGAAAAGACACCCAGATCCTTGTGGAAAATCGGCGAGGTCTTGCCGTGCATGACCTGGCGGGCGCGCACCACATCGCCGCCAAAATGCTGGCCGATGCTCTGATGCCCGAGGCAGACGCCGAGCAACGGAATTTCGCCAGCAAACCGCGCGATGGCCGGAATCGAGATGCCAGCCTCGGTCGGTGTGCAGGGGCCGGGCGAAATCACCAGACGATCCGGCTTCAGCGCCGCGATCTGGTCAAGCGTGATTTCATCGTTGCGATAGACCACGACTTCCTCGCCCAGCTCGCCGAAATACTGCACGAGGTTGTAGGTAAAAGAGTCGTAGTTGTCGATCATTAACAACATGATTTTTCTCGTTTAAAGCGCGCGGTACTGTGTGCGCAACTGGATCAGGTCTGCCAGCAAAGCTGGCACTTCATCAACCACTATGCTCCATAGCGTGTCGTTATCGACACCGAGATAGCCGTGAATAAGGCGATTACGGGTCGCGATAATAAGTCGCCACGGAACTTCAGCATGCGTAGCTCGAATCTCGGCCGGCACATGCGTTGCAGCCTCGCCAATCAGCTCCAGATTACGCAGCGTTGCATCATAGGTCAGCCCACTATCAACGAAACGCGCCTGATCAAAGCCCTCGGTATAACTCAGCACCTTTTCAGCGAAGGCGATCATGTCATCGACATAAAATGTCCAGATACGCTCAGACATCAATCAAATCTCGCTCGATGAATGGTTTCAGCTCAGCTCTCAATGCCTTTTCCGTGACCAAGTCCACAGGCTCACCCAGCAAGTCTTCGAGATAAAACTGAGCCCCGAAATAGGACTTGGCATTGGCAGCGCCGGAAAATGAAATCAAGACATCAATATCACTATTTGCGCCGGCCTGATTGCGTACAACCGAGCCAAACAGCGCCAGGCGCGTCACACCAAACTGGCTGGCAAGCACGGGCTTGGCAGACCGCAGTAGCGTAATCGCTTGATCACGATTCATGGCTCAGTCCTCCGCCTTGACCAGATTGGTCGAGGCCAGCTCGGCCGCTTTCATCAGCGCCCGCGCCTTGTTTTGGGTTTCCATCCACTCCAGCTCGGGAATGGAGTCGGCAACAACACCCGCGCCGGCCTGCACATGCATCTGGCCATCTTTGAGGATGGCGGTGCGGATGGCAATCGCGGTATCCATGTTGCCATTCCACGCCAGATAGCCGACCGCGCCGCCGTAGATGCCGCGCTTCACCGGCTCCAGCTCGTCGATGATTTCCATGGCACGCACCTTGGGCGCGCCAGACAGCGTGCCGGCCGGCAGCGTCGCCTTCAGCACATCGAGCGCGGTCACGCCCGGCTTCAGCGTGGCCTCAACATTCGACACGATGTGCATGACATGCGAATAACGCTCCACGGCCATCTTCTCGGTGACGCGCACCTGGCCGATTTCGGCAACACGGCCCACATCATTGCGGCCAAGGTCGATGAGCATCAGATGCTCGGCAATTTCCTTGGGATCGGCGAGCAGCTCGGCCTCCAGCTCGCGGTCGCGCTCGGGCGTGCTGCCGCGCTTGCGCGTGCCGGCAATCGGACGCACCGAGACCTGACCGTTCTCCGAGCGCGCCAGAATCTCCGGGCTGGAGCCGACGATGTGGAAGTCGCCGCAGTGCAGGAAATACAGATACGGCGACGGATTCAGGTGACGCAAGGCGCGGTACAGCGTCAGTGGCGGCTGCACGAAGGGCGCGCTCAGACGCTGCGACGGCACCACCTGCATGATGTCGCCAGCAAGCACATAGTCCTTGATGCGATTCACCGCCGCCTTGAAGTTCTGCTCGCCGAAGCTGGACACAAAATCCTGCTCGCGAGTGACCTGGCCGGGCACAAAGGCATCGATCGAGGTCTGGCCGCGCGGCGCACGAATCATCGTGACTAGCTCGCTCAGGCGCTGCTCGGCACGGCTCAGGGCATCCGGCTGGGATGGATCGGCATGCACCACCAGAAACAGCGAGCCCTTAACCTTGTCGAAAACCATGACTTCGTCGGAAACCATGAAGAGGATGTCGGGCGTGCCGATCGGATCGGGCTTGACCACGCCGGCCAGCCGTTTCTCGATATAACGCACGGTGTCGTAGCCGAAATAACCGACGAGGCCGCCGGTGAAGCGCGGCAGGTCGCTCAGCTCGGGCACGCGATAGCGCTGCTGGAACGCTTCGACGAAGGCCAGCGGATCGGTCACGGTCAGCGATTCGGTGACCACGCCATCAACTTGTACCGTCACCGCGTGATCACGAATCTGCAGCAGGATGCGAGCCGGCAGGCCGATCATGGAGTAACGCCCCCACTGCTCGCCGCCGTGCACAGACTCGAAAAGATAGGTATAGGGCTGGTCGGCCACCTTCAGGTAGCACGACAACGGGGTATCGAGATCGGCTAGAATTTCGCGTACAACCGGAATGCGGTTGTAGCCTTGCGCGGCCAGCGCAGCAAATTTTTCAGCGTTCATGAACACTCACTCAAACAAATTCAGGACAGCACAACGGGCAATGGCGAACGCGTCACCATCGCCAACAGATGCTGCCAAGCTTGAGGAGCTGGTCACACATGGCTGTAGCCTTTATGAAGAATGTGATGAAGTTAAATTAACTCGGCCAAGGACGCAACCAAGCGATCCGGCGCGCAGGCCTCGATGGGCTCGCCGTGATTATAGCCGTAAGGCAGCGCCAGCGACTTCACACCCGCTGCTTTCGCGGCATCTACATCATTGCGCGAGTCGCCAACCATGAGCGCTTGCGCGGCTGTGACCTCGAAATGACGCAGACAATGCAGCAGCGGCTCCGGGTGCGGTTTCTTATGCGCCAATGAGTCGCCACCGATGACCAGCTCGAAGGCATCGAGCAGATTCAGCGCTTCCAGCAGTGCCACCGCCGGGCGGTAAGGCTTGTTGGTGACGCAGGCCAGACGAATGCCCGCCGCACGCGCGGCAGCAACAAACTCCGCCACGCCCGGATACACCGTGCTGGCCTCGCACACCGAGTCCTGATAGCGCGTCATGAAGGCCGCCAGCAAGCGCGCCTCGACCGCGTGCTTCTGCGGGTCCTGAGCGTGATGCGGCACCACATGCTGGAGCGCAACCTCGATCAGACGCGCTGCGCCACGACCAACCCAGTCGCGGACTTGCGCTTCTGTCACAGCGCCAAGCCCCAGATCGGCGAGCGCCCGATTCAGCGACAGCGCAATGTCGGCAGCGCTATCGACCAGCGTGCCGTCGAGGTCCATCAGGATGACCTGCGGCAGGCCGCCAAACCAGTCCGCCAGCGGCTTCAGCGCGCTCATGAGCGAGCCGCCATGCTTGTGGCGAGAGCCAGCTCGGCACGCATCTTCGCGATAACTTCGGCGTAGTCCGGCGCATTGAAGATCGCCGAGCCGGCCACAAACATGTCGGCACCCGCCTCGGCGATTTCGCGAATGTTCTGCACGCCCACACCGCCATCGATTTCGAGACGAATGTCGCGACCGCTGGCCCGGATGCGCTCACGCACATCGCGCAGCTTCTGCAGCGTGCCGGGGATGAACTTCTGCCCGCCGAAGCCAGGGTTGACGCTCATCAGCAGGATTACATCGACCTTGTCCATGACATAGTCGAGGAAGTGCAGCGGTGTGCCGGGGTTGAACACGAGACCGCACTGCGCGCCGCCATCGCGAATCATTTGCAGCGACCGATCAATGTGATCAGAGGCTTCCGGGTGAAAGGTGATGATGCTGGCGCCGGCCTCGATGAAGTCGCCGATCAGCCTATCCACCGGACGCACCATCAGGTGAGCGTCAATCGGGGCCGTCACGCCATGCTTGCGCAGCGCCTTGCACACCATGGGGCCGATGGTCAGATTGGGCACATAGTGATTGTCCATGACATCGAAATGCACGACATCAGCGCCGGCCTTGAGCACATTGTCTACTTCCTCGCCCAGACGGGCAAAGTCGGCAGACAGGATTGAGGGAGCAATCAGAAAGTCCTTTTGAAATGATGTAGAAACAGTTGTCATGACGACCTCAGAAAATTAAATCGAACCATCGCGAATGGCGGCGTCCAGCGTACGCAGCCTCTCTGGCGTGCCTACATCGACCCAAGGGCCGGGGAAATACTCGCCGCTGACCATGCCGTCGGCGATGGCCTCGTGCAGCAGCGGGGCCAGCGGTCGCACACCGCGCGCCAAGCCCTGAAACAGCGTCGGGCAATAGACCGCTAGGCCGGCATAGGTCAAACGCTGGCCAGCCACCTCGCGCGATGACAAGGCATGGCGCTCGCCCGCCACCCCTGCATCAGCACCACAGGCCAGCAGAAAATCGCCCTGCGGATGATGCGCCGGATTATCCACCAGCACCAAGTGCGCCTGCCGACCTGAGGTCAGCGCCGTGCGCAGCGGCGTCAGGTGCTTGCGCAGCCAGATGTCGCCATTGACCAGCATGAACGGGGCGTGACCCAGCATCGGCAAGGCTTGCACGATGCCGCCGGCAGTCTCCAGCGGCTGCCCCTCCGGCTCGTGCGACCAGTGAATATTCACGCCATAGCGACGGCCATCGCCCAGGGCCGCTTCGAGCTTGTGGCCCAGCCACGCGGTGTTGATGACGATCTCGGTGATGCTGGCCGCGCGCAGTGCCTCGATATGCCAGACGATCAGCGGCTTGCCGCCCACCACCAGCAACGGCTTGGGCGTGTTGTCAGTCAGCGGCCGCATGCGCGTGCCCAGCCCGGCGGCCAGAATCATGGCTCTCACAGATAGTCTCCGAGCAGCTTTTGCGCCTCCGGGTAGCGCGCCAAATACGCCGGCAGCAGCGAGATCAGCAGCTGATGCAATGGCTGCAGCTCGGCGTAATCGGCAATTTCATCCAGCAGGTAGCGGTACACCAGCGGGATGTCGGCAAGATAACCGTGCTTGCCATCGCGCAGGCTGAGCCGTGCAAAAATGCCAACCACTTTCAGATGTCGCTGTGCGGCCATCCAGTCGAACCAAGCCTGGAATTGCTCGGCGCTGACCAGCGGGCTCAGGGCATGGTTGGTGATCAGCTCATCGCGGAATTGCTGCACCCAGCGCGCCACATCGGCGGCTGGCCAGACCACATAGGCATCGCGCAAAAGCGATGCCAGGTCGTAGGTGATGGGCCCGCGCACAGCATCCTGAAAATCGATGATACCGAGCTCGCCGGTGGGCGTGAGCATGAGGTTGCGCGAATGATAGTCGCGATGCACGAAGACGGTGGGCTGCTCGGTCACTCGCCCGGCAATGAGCGCGAACTGCTGCTCCAAGGTCTGCGCTTGTTCATCACTCAGGCTCAGGCCGAGGAACTTTGGGATGAACCAGTCGCTGAGCAGGCGCATTTCCGTGAGCAGGCGCTCGCGATCGTAGCTCGGCAGAAAATAGTCCGCTGGGGCCGGGCAGGACTGCATCTGCACCAGCGCCGTCATCGCAGCGCCGTACAAGGTACTCACGGTGTCATCGGCCAGCTCGTCGCGCAGCAGTGTGTCGCCGAGGTCGGTCAGCAGCATAAAGCCTTCCTGCGATGACCACGCCAGCACTTCCGGCACGCACAGGCCATGGCCATGCAATGACCTGGCGATGGCCACGAAGGGGCCGCAGTCTTCCTTCTCAGGCGGTGCATCAACGGCAATCAGCGTGCTGATCTTCAACGGCTGGCGAAAATAGCGGCGAAAGCTGGCATCGCCAGACACAACCTGCAGGTCGCCAATGGGCTGCGACCATTGCTGTTGGCGGCCAAGCCAGGTTTGTGTCCACTCCTGCAAGCGCTGGGCACGGGGGTCTGCGGGCATCTCGGGATTTTCCTAGCTGAAAAGGGGTAATGACTCTATTATCCGGCAAATCCTGACATGACCCAACGACTCCTGCCATGACTGATTGCCGTCGTGCTGAAAATACGCGTTTGCTGCGCTGGCAGCTGACCCCCTTGGTGGCTGCGATGCTGGCCTTGCCGGCCCCGCTCGTGCTGGCCGCAGAACAGCCATCGACCGAGCCAGCACTTGTCAGCAAGCCGAATGCGAGCCTGCCAAACATCGATACTGCCGGCGAACGCCTGGGCTGGATGTCGCGCGCAGAAATCGCCGCCTTGCCTGCCGTGGATCGACCGATACTTGATGATACCTGCGAAGGGGGTTGGGTTACTCCGATTGGCTCGTCAGTGGTGGCATCAAGACTTGAGGAGACCGATGTTCAGGCGATGGCAGACAGCCTGACTTATCGTGATAACGGCGAAGCCGTGATGGAGGGCCAGGTCAGACTGCAACAGCCCGGCCGCTTGGTTGAGGCCGACAGCGGCTCCCTGACCCAAGATCGCGACTATGCACGCTTCGACGGCAATATTCGCTTAGCCGAACCTGGACTGCTGCTGACCGGCGACCAAGGTGTCGTTAATGTGAACTCATCGGCAGGCCAATTGCTGTCCAGCGAATTTGTCTCCAGCACCATGCATGCGCACGGGCGTGCCGAACGCATTCGCCGCTTCAGCGATGGCAGCATGCGCATTGATCAAGGCATCTACACCACCTGCGCGCCCGGTCAGCGCAGCTGGTCTTTTCAGGCGCGCAACATCGAGCTCAACCCCGAGGCGGGCACAGGCAAAGTCTATGGGGCCACACTGCGTATTGCGGATATCCCCGTCCTCTATACGCCTTACTTTCGCTTCCCGATTGATGATCGTCGCCAGACAGGCCTATTGCCACCGCACTTTGGTACTTCAACCAATGGCGGCTTTCTTTATGCCCAGCCGATCTATTTGAATCTGGCCGAAAATTACGATGCGACCTTCACACCAACGCTCTATACCCAGCGCGGCACCTTGCTGGAAGGTGAGTTTCGCTATCTCAGCAAAAGCCTGGGGCGCGGCGAAATTCGTGGCGCTATCCTGCCAAATGACAGCCAGACGGGTGAAGATCGCAAATCCGGGCAAGTTCGCCACGCGCTGGGCTGGGGCAATGGCTGGACTGCTCGCACAGACTTGAACTATGTCAGTGACCCGTTCTATCGCTCTGACTTGGGCAGTGGTCTGGAAATTGCCAACCAGACTTATCAAGAGCGTGTTGGCGAGGTTCGCTTAGACCGCGAAAAATGGCACTTTCTGGCCCGAGCACAAGGCTTCCAGACACTCGACGAAGGCTTGGCAGACAGTGACAAGCCATACACGCGACTACCTCAGCTCTTGCTCAGTTCGGACCCGTCGCGCCTGCCAGGCTGGCAGCAACAGGCTCGTGCAGAAATCACCAACTTCCAGCGCACGATCAATGACAACAGTCCGCTGACATCCGAAATCAACGGTGTGCGTCTGCGTCTGGATCCGCAACTGCGCTATGACTACAACCAGTCGTGGGGATTCCTGCGCCCCGGCATCAAACTTTCCCATTTGCAGTACGCATTGACGGGTAATGGCACCACGAACAAGACCGACTCGCCGAGCTTTACGCTGCCCACCCTCAGCCTCGACTCCGGCCTCTACTTCGAGCGCCTGAATGCTGGCGGCAGCAGCACGACACTTGAGCCGCGAGCGTTGTACCTGTACTCGCCCTATCGGGATCAGACAGCCTTACCCGTATTTGATACGGCAACCCGAACCTTCAGCTATGACCAGCTTTTCCGCGACACCCGCTTTTCGGGCAACGATCGCATTGATGATGCTCATCAGCTGTCGCTAGGTGTCACGACCCGTCAGCTCGACAGCGATGGCTTCGAGCATTTGCAAGCCTCTCTGGGTCAGATTTACTACTTCCGGGATCGCCTGGTCACGCTGCCGCCGAGCTGTAATGGCACTACCGGCTGCGCAGGTGGCGGACAGCCTGGCATCTCTGCTAGCTCCGATTTCGCAGGCAATATCACTGTCCGTGCCAATGAAGAGGCTAGCGTCTACACGGACTTCCTGCTGAGTCCTGATGACGGTAAATTTACCCAATACAGTGTGGGCGCGAGCTATCTGCCGAAAAACGCAGGTCGCGTCTACAACGCCGGTTATCGGTATCGCCGAAATGACCAACAAATTGAGCAGAAGCCCGTCAGCCAAACGCAGCTGTCTTTCGTTCAACCTTTTGGTGCGAACTGGAAAGCGATTGCCTTGTGGCAATACGACCTTCTGGCGCAAGAGTCGCAAGAAGCCCTGTTTGGTGTGTCTTACGAGTCATGCTGCTGGCAGGTCCGCGTGTTCAAGCGCAACTACATTGCCGTCACCAGCGATGTGCAACAACCCAATACCGACAGAAACTCCAGCGCTTTCTTTGTAGAGATCACCCTGAAAGGCCTTGCCGGCCTTGGCAGCAGCGTCGATACACTGCTGGAGCGAAATGTCATTGGCTACTCACAACTCACGAAAAATGAGGACAGCTTCTAATGTGGCGCCCCCTATCTACGCTTTTGTATGCAACCACGCTGGCGTTGTCTGGCCATGTCTTTGCTGCGGCACAGCCTCTCGATCAGATTGCGGTTATCGTTAATGATGGCGTGATTCTGAATTCAGATTTGGAAACACGCGTCGGTGACTTGCGCTTCCAGGCACAGCAGCAAAAAGCGGCTGTGCCCGACGACAAGGCGCTGCGTCAGCAGGCACGCGAGCAACTCATCCTGGAAACGCTGCAAATGCAGCTGGCTGATCGCAACGGTATCCGGGCGGATGACAATGCCGTGATTGCGGCAATGACTGCCATGGCTCGCCAGAATGGCATGGCTCTGGACAAGTTCCGCACCAAACTCGACAACACGCCAGGCACCAGCTTTGCCGATGTACGCCGCGCGGTAGAGCGCGAGCAAGTCATTGAGCGCTTGCGACAGCGCCGCATGGGCGAGCGCATTCGCATTACCGATGCCGACATCGCCCAATTTATGTCGACACCTGCCGGCACAGAATTGAATCGTCAGCTGGACGCTCAGCTGAAGCCGAAACAGAAGCCGGAAGTTGTGGCTGCAAAGCCTGCCACCACGCAATTTCTGGTGACACAAGTTCTGGTCCCGATGGAGGAAGACGCCTCGCCTCGCAAGCAGCTGGAGCTGACCGCACTGGCCGAGCGTCTGCTGGCCGCACAGCGAGCGGGTGCCACGCCTGAAGATGCGATCGACAATCTCAAGGGCAAAGACAATGAAGCTTCCATAGAGCCGCTCGGCTGGCGCGCCACGGAGGACCTGCCATCGCTTCTGGTCGAACCCATCAAGCAACGCATTGCCGGCAGCGAGCCCGCACTGGTGCGATCACCTCGCGGCTGGCACCTGCTTTGGCTGCTGGATCGTCGCGAGCTGAATGCTCCGGAAGTCTCCCTGCCGCCGCCGCCCCCTGCGCCCACAACAGTGGTTACGCAACGGCAGGTGCGTCATATTCTGATGCGCTCCAACGATCTGCAATCTACCGACGATGTCAGCCAAATCATGAATGGTCTGTATCGCCAACTGAAGCAAGGGGCTGATTTTGCCGAGCTGGCACGACTGCAATCGCAGGACCCAGGCTCAGCCGTCAAGGGCGGGGATCTGGGTTGGGTCTCGCCCGGTGACATGGTGCCCGAATTTGATCGCATGATCGGCAAAACGGAAATCGGCCAAATCAGCCAACCTTTCCTGAGCAGTTTTGGCTGGCATATTCTCCGTGTTGAAGGTGAGCGCAAGCAGGACATGCGTGACAGCATCCTGAAAGATCGCGCCCGCCAGATCCTGTTTGCCCGCGCCTATGACGAAGAACTGGGCGCTTGGCTGCGCGAGCTGCGCTCGGAAGCCTATGTGGACTATCGCGGCGGCCGATAAACCGGCGGCTTGACGGGCGGCTTGACGCGTTAGCTATCGGCTATGTATCTGCGAGCCGATAGCCAACGCCCGGCTCGGTCAGCAGATACCGCGGCTCGCTCGGATTCGGCTCAATCTTCTGCCTGAGCTGACGCAAGTAGATGCGTAGGTAATGCGTATCATCGCTGTGATGCCTGCCCCAGATGGCCTGCAGCAGCTGCGCATGCGTCACCACACAGCCGCGTGACTGCGCCAGAATGGCCAATAGCTGGAACTCTTTCGGCGTCAACTTCACCACCTCATCTGACAGCCATACCTGATGCTTCTCCAGGTCTACCCGCAACTCGCCCACAACATAAAGCTGTGCCACCGGAACAGCCTCCAAACGCCTGCGCTGAGCCACGCGCACACGCGCCAGCAGCTCCGCTACGCTGAATGGCTTGGTCAGATAGTCCTCAGCACCTGCATCCAGCGCACCGATTTTGTCACTCTCCTGCGACCTGGCCGACACCACGACGACCTGCGCATCACAACGCGCTTTCAGCTGCGGCAGCAAAAGCAGGCCATCGCCATCAGGTAAGCCAAGATCAAGCAGGATCAGCGCAGGATCATCCAGTGCAACTCGCGCCAGCGCCTCATCGGCACGCATGGCCGTGGTCACGGCATACCCTTGCGCAGCCAGCGTCGTGGAAAGGAAGCGAGACAGACTCGGATCATCTTCAATAATGAGAATATCGACACTCATGAGGCATCCTCATCGCGCAGCGGTGGAAAGCTCTGTACCGGCCGAGGCAGGCTCAAGGTAAAAATCGCACCCTGCGGCACAGCAAGCTCGGCCCGAATATGGCCATGATGAGCCTCCATGATGGCTCGGCAGATGGCCAAGCCCAGCCCAGCCCCCGGAATCGGGCCGGCACTGTCACCGCGATAAAATTTCTGAAAGAGCTTATCCGGGCTTTCCCGAAAACCCGGCCCATTGTCGGCAATCGCTAGCTCGACGGCATGCTCGAGCGCACGCGCAGATATCTTTACCTGACTGTCGGCAGGTGTGTATTTGCCAATATTCTCCAGCAAATTGACCAGCACACGCTCAATCAAGCGAGGATCAAAGCGCAACAGGGGTAAATCATCTGGCAGATCAAGCACCATTACCCGAGGAGCCAGCTGCTTGCGCCACGGCGGCAACACCGCGCCGATGATTTCATCCAGTGCTTGCCAGTCTTGCTGCAAGGTCACCGGGCCGGACTCCAGCCTAGCGAGTTCCAGCAAATTCTCCACCAGCGCCTGCATGCGCCGTGACTCGTCATAAATCAGGCATGCCAAGCCTTGACGCGCCTCTGCGGTCAGCGTGACCTCATCTGACATAAGCGATGATGACGCGCCAATGAGGCCGGCCAGCGGTGTACGCAGGTCATGCGAGAGCGCACTCAGCACCGAATTGCGCAAGCGCTCGGTTTCCAGCTCGCGCGTATAGCGATACAGCCGATCCAGCTCACGCGCTCGTTCGGCCGACTCCAGTGCCTTACCACGCCAACGCGTGGTGAGCTGGCTGATGAACAAGCTCATGGCCATGGTGATCACGGCCGTCACCACATACTGGCTGAGCTCGGCAGCATCCAGATAGCCGATCGGCAAGTACAAACCGGCATAGGCCAGACTCGCCAACACCGAGGCCAGCATGGCAGCACGGCCGTCGGTAACGAAGGCGACGGCAACCACAGCGAGCATGAACAACAGCACCAGATTCGGCAGCGACACATAGCCTTGCAGCAGCCATGCCACAACACTGGCCATCGCAACGGCAAGCACGGCAATCACATAAGGCTGGGCACGAATCCAAAAACGGTGGATGGCATTTCTCCAGGGCATAGCAGCAGAAGTTTTACGGGATCTTTACTTGGCTGCATCACGATCGACGCCGACAATGCCAATTGTACCCAGCAGCGTCAACCGGACCCCTGGGAACCTGTGACAAGGCTTATGCGGCAAGCTCTTGTTACTGCGCATCCGCCGTCGGTGTCCACTCCTCTTAGGTTGGCTATATCACAACTATGGCACAATAGAGTGGACGACCGACGCCCAGGATGTGACCTCTCTGATGATCCCCCGACTTGCACTGACTCCAGGCGAACCCGCTGGCATCGGCCCTGATTTGCTGGTCATGCTTGCACAATCCGCTTGGCCTGCCGAGCTGGTCGCGATTACTGACACTACCCTGCTGACCCGCGCTGCACAACGGCTGAACCTGCCCTTGCAGCTGCTGCCGCATAACGCCGCAACGCCCGCTGCAGCGCATGTGGCCGGCACCTTGAAAGTCGCCCATGTGGCGCTCACTCGCGAAGAAACGCCCGGACAGCTCGATGTGAGCAATGCTCGCGCCGTGCTGGCCACACTGGACCGCGCCTGCGATGGCTGCCTGAGCGGCGAATTTGCCGCCATGATCACGGCACCGGTACAGAAGTCCGTGATCAATGATGCCGGCATCGCCTTCAGCGGCCATACCGAATACCTGCAGGAACGCTGCGCCGTGCCGCGCGTGGTCATGATGCTGGCCTGCCCCGGCCTGCGCGTGGCGCTCGCCACCACGCATCTGCCGCTACGCGATGTGCCGGACGCCATCACCCCGGAACGCCTGACGCAAGTGCTGGGCATTTTGCACGATGACCTGCGCACGAAGTTCGGCATCGCCAATCCGCATATTCTGGTCGCCGGGCTGAACCCGCATGCCGGCGAGTCCGGCCACCTCGGCCGCGAAGAAATCGAAGTCATCTCGCCCACGCTGGATGCCCTGCGCGCCACCGGCATGAATTTGTCCGGCCCGCTGCCGGCAGACACGCTGTTCACGCCGCGCCTGCTCGCCGGAGCCGATGCCGTGCTCGCGATGTACCACGATCAGGGCCTGCCCGTGCTCAAGCACGCCGGCTTTGGCGAGGCCGTGAATATCACGCTCGGCCTGCCGATCATCCGCACCTCGGTCGATCACGGCACGGCACTGACGCTGGCCGGCACCGGGCTGGCCGAAGTCGGCAGCCTGCAGGCCGCTGTGCAGGAAGCTATCCACATGATTCACGCCCGTAGCAACATCACAATGAGCAACACACCATGAGTCATCCGCAGGGCAAGAAAGGCAGTCGCGTCGTTGAAGGCCATGTCGCGCGCAAACGCTTCGGCCAGAACTTCCTCAGCGACGACCGCGTGATTCAGCAGATCGTCGCCAGCTTTCAGCCCGGCAGCGATCAGAATGTGGTCGAAATCGGGCCGGGTCTGGGCGCGCTGACCAAGGTGCTGCTGCCGGCGCTGGGGCATATGCAGGTGGTCGAACTCGACCGCGATCTGGCCAAGCGCCTGCCCAACACACTGGCGGGCATGGGCGAGCTGGTCATCCACAGCGGGGATGCCCTGCAGTTCGACTTCGCACCGCTGGCAAGCGCGCCTGGTGCCGCCGATCTGCGCGTGATCGGCAACCTGCCCTACAACATCTCCACGCCGCTGATTTTTCATTTGCTCAGCCAGGTTGGCGTGATCCGCGACATGCACTTCATGCTGCAAAAAGAAGTGGTTGACCGCCTGTGTGCCGAGCCGGGCAGTAACGACTACGGTCGTCTGTCGGTCATGGTGCAGTACCGCTGCCAGCCGGAGTGGCTGTTCGATGTGCCGCCGGAAGCCTTCAGCCCGCCACCGAAAGTCACCTCCGCGATTGTGCGTCTGACGCCGCACAGCGTGCTGCCCTACCCGTGTCGCGATGAGAAGTTGCTCGGCGAGGTGGTCATGGCCGCCTTCACCATGCGCCGCAAGACCTTGCGTAATGCGCTCGGGCGTTATCCCGAGGAAGTTCTACGCAGCACCGGCGTGAACTTGGGCAGTCGCCCTGAAACCTTGTCCGTGGCAGACTATGTGAACATCACCAACGCCTTAGCGGAAGCCACGACATGAGCCAGTCAGTGCATGCGATCGATGCCCATGGCATCAGCATTCAGGTGCGCAGCGAATACTTGGCGGAGCCGTCGAACCCGGCCGAGAAGCGCTATGTGTTTGCCTATCACATCCGCATTCGTAACGAGGGTGCGCGCACAGCGCGGCTGCTGACTCGTCACTGGATCATCACCGACGCCGAAGCGCGCGTGCAGGAAGTCCGTGGCGATGGCGTGATTGGCGAACAGCCGACGCTGGCGCCGGGCGAGCACTTCGAATACACCAGCGGCTCCGTGCTGGAGACGCCGGTGGGCAGCATGCACGGCAGCTACGGCATGATCAACGAAGCAGGCGAACGCTTCGAGTCGCCCATCCCGGCCTTCACGCTGGCGATTCCGCGCGTGCTCAACTAAGGGGCGGATTGCATGGCGCACTATGCCATCGGCGATGTGCAAGGCTGTCGCGCCGCGCTGGAAAACCTGCTCGACACCATCGCCTTCGACCCCGCGCAGGATCGTCTCTACTTTGCTGGCGACTTGGTCGCGCGCGGGCCGGACTCGCTGGGCACCCTGCGCCTGATTCATGGCCTGGGCGCGGCGGCGGACACGGTGCTCGGCAACCACGATCTGCACCTCGTTGCCGCACATCACGGCCTCGCCACGCTGAAAGCAAAAGACGGCACGCTGCCCATTCTCGATGCGCCGGATCGCGCGATGCTGATGGCCTGGCTGCAGGCGCGGCCCCTGCTGATCGAACTGCCGGATGTCGCGGCGCAACCCCATGTGCTTTGCCACGCCGGCTGGCTGCCGGGCTGGACGCTAGCGCAGGCTCGCGATCATGCACGCGAGGTTGAAGCCGCCCTGCGTGGCCCGGACGCCTTGAGCTATCTCGCCAACATGTACGGCAACGAACCCGCGATCTGGCGCGATGATCTCACCGGCACAACGCGCCTTCGCGCCATCACCAATGTGTTCACGCGCATGCGCCTGCTGCATGCCGATGGCGCGCTGGACTTCCTGCACAAGGACTCGCCAAACACCGCACCGCCCGGCCTCCAGCCCTGGTATGCGGCCGACCTCAGCGCCATCGGCGAAACCCGCATTGTCTTCGGGCACTGGGCCGCCATCCTCGGCATCACGCATCAGCCACAGTGCATCGCGCTCGATACCGGCTGCGTCTGGGGCAATCACCTGACTGCGTACCGTCTGGAAGATGGCCAACGCTTCTACAGTCGGCCGGGGTTGCAATGAGCTATCAGACTTATCGCGTCGGTGGCGCTGTCCGCGATCGCCTGCTCGGCCTGCCCGTGGTCGATATCGACTGGGTGGTGGTGGGCGCCACGCCGGCGGAGTTGCTGGAGCAGGGCTATCGCCAGGTCGGCAACGATTTCCCCGTATTCCTGCACCCGCACAGTCAGGACGAATATGCGCTGGCTCGCACCGAGCGCAAGCAGGGCAGCGGCTACAACGGCTTCGTCTGTGACTTCACGCCTGAGGTCTCGTTGGAAGAGGATTTGCAGCGCCGCGACCTGACCATCAACGCCATGGCCGAGCTGCCGGACGGCAGCGTGATCGACCCCTGCGGCGGTCAGCAGGACCTGGCCGCGCGACTGCTGCGCCATGTTTCGCCGGCGTTCATCGAAGACCCGCTGCGCGTGCTACGCGTGGCTCGCTTTGCTGCCCGCTTCAAGCCGCAGGGCTTTCGCATCGCGCCAGAGACTTTCGCGCTGATGCAGCAACTCAGCCGCAGCGGCGAGCTGCAAACGCTGACGCCTGAGCGCGTCTGGCAAGAGATGTCGCGAGCGCTGGCCGGCCCGCGTGCCGATGTCTTTTTCGAAGTGCTGCAGGACTGCGGCGCACTCGCCGTGCTGCTGCCGGAAGTCAGCCATCTCTTCGGCATTCCGCAGCGCGCGGACTATCACCCCGAGGTCGATACCGGCCTGCACACACTGCTCAGCCTGCAGCAGGCCGAACGCCTGACCCCGGATGCAGCGATACGCTATGCCGCGCTCGTGCACGATGTTGGCAAAGGTCTGACGCCCACCGATGTGCTGCCGCGCCATACCGGCCACGAAGCGCGCGGCCTGCCGCTGATTCGCGCCATCGGCCAGCGCCTGCGTGTGCCGAAAGCCTGGCAGGAACTGGCGCTGCTGGTCGGCGAATGGCATCTCGATTGCCATCGTGCCACTGAACTGCGGCCCGACACCCTGCTGCGCAAACTGACCCTGCTGGATGCCTGGCGACGCCCCGATCGTTTTGCTGACTTTCTCACTGCCTGCGAAGCCGACGCCCGTGGCCGCACCGGCCTGGAAGATCGCGACTACTGGCAGCGCGACTACTGGCTGGGCGCTCATGTCGCGACGCAAGTCGACATGCCGACCCTGATCGCGCAAGGGCTGCAAGGTGCCGACATGGCCAACGCCATCGCCGCGCTGCGCTTGAGTCAGCTTAGTGACTATCGCCAGCGGTATCGTCAGCAGCACCCGGAACGGCCTTAAGCCGCTCTCACACCAAACAGAGCCCAAAATCATGGCTGATGATGACCTGCAACAAGCCCGCGTCGTGCTCATCACCGGCGCCGGCCGCCGCGTGGGTGCGGCAACGGCGCGACGGTTGCATCGCAGCGGCTGGCGCGTGCTGCTGCACTGCTTTCACTCCGAGCGCACGGCGCGCTTGCTGGCCGATGAGCTGAACCAGCTTCGCACCGACAGCGCCCGCGTGCTCGTCGCCAATCTCAGCGAGGCCAGCGCCATCAGCGCACTCGCCGAGGCCAGCGTCCACGCCTACGGCCGCCTCGACGCCCTGATCAATAACGCCTCGTCGTTCTACGCCACGCCGATCGGCAACACCACGCAAACGCAGTGGGACGACCTGTTCGCCAGCAATGCCCGCGCGCCGTTTTTTCTCAGCCAGGCACTGGCACCGGCGCTGATAGCCAGCGGGCGCGGCGCGATGGTCAATGTCATCGACATCCACGCCGATTTCCCGCTCGCCGGACACACGGTTTATTGCATGGCAAAAGCGGCGCTGGCCGCGATGACAAGATCATTGGCAAAAGAGCTGGCACCGGCCGTGCGCGTGAATGGCGTTGCACCGGGAGCGATAGCTTGGCCGGAAGGCAGCGGTGAAATGTCGTCCGAGCTACAAGCAGAAATTCTCGATACCGTGCCGCTGGGGCGTATCGGCGGTTTCGACAGCATTGCCGACACCATCGCCTTCCTGATCGACGGCACGGACTACATCAGCGGCCAGATCATCGCGGTCGATGGTGGTCGCAGCGTCTGGGGCTGAGCCTCAGCGCGAGGCCAACCCGGCCCGCAACAGCGGGCGCTCAGCGCGTACCGCGCTCGATCAACACACCCACATCTTTCGCGCCACGCACAGCGCCCGGCTTGCTCACCCGCAGGCGCAGCCACGGCACCTGAAACTCCTCGCACAGGATGGTCCAGATCGACTCCGCCAGCGTCTCCACCAGCTCGTAATGCGCTGACTCCACATGCGCTTTCAGCCGCTGCGACACGGCTTTGTAATCGAGCGCATCGGCAATGGCATCGCTGGCCGCCGCTGGCCGGATATCCCAGCCCATCTCGACATCCAGACTCAGGGTCTGCTTGATGCGGCGCTCCCACTGGAACATGCCGATCACTGTCTCGATTCTGAAATCCCGGATGTACACAATATCCATTAGTTGCCTCGTCGTACGCGGGTTGTCTTGCTAGGATTGCGGCAGGCATTTTACCGGGCGGCGATACTGCAGCCCTCGTTCAACTTCTCAGTCTGGAGCGGCCATGAGCCCCGACCTGATCACCTGTGCGGCGCTGATTCTCGCTTATCTGCTGGGCTCTGTCTCGGCAGCCATCATTGTTTGTCGCCTGATGGGCCTGCCCGACCCGCGCACCGACGGCTCCGGCAACCCCGGCACCACCAATGTGCTGCGCATCGGCGGCAAGCCGGCGGCACTGCTCACGCTCGCCGGCGACATGCTGAAAGGCGTCATCCCGGTGCTGATGGCGCGTGAGTACGGCATGAGCGATGTGCTGCTCAGTGCCGTGGGAGTTGCGGCGTTTCTTGGGCATCTCTACCCAATTTTTTTCCGCTTTGAGGGCGGCAAGGGTGTGGCCACAGCATTTGGCGTGATGCTGACCTTGCACTGGGGTCTGGGCGTGGCGGTGGTGCTGCTCTGGGTCAGTGCGTTTGCGCTAACGCGCATCTCGTCGGTGGGGGCGATTACGGCGTTTGTGGCTGCGCCGTTTCTGGCGGGATGGCTGATGCCGGAGGCTGTGGTCGGTATTGCTGTCATGAGCGTGATGCTGTTGGCTCGGCACAAGACGAATATTTTGGCGCTCGTTAAGGGGACTGAGCGGCGGTTCAAGTAGCTGCCTGGCGGGGAGCGGAGCATGTGCTGAAACACGCCATGAATCCGCCCGGCCCGCGCGCTGCATCGCGCGGTCGTTCATGCGGTTCGGCGCGATGCGCCGAAAAACCCCGCATTCACCCTTGGAGGCTCCCCTCGGCATCCATGCCTCGGAAGGTTTCAGCACACCTTCCGCTCCCCACCCCACAAGTTCAGTTGATCGCCGACAATTCCGTCATCGGCCAGCGCGCCCGAACACTCACCCCAAGGCCGACCGACTCGCCCGCTCTGAGACGCTGGCAGCCGGCGAAGGCGATCATGGCGCCGTTGTCGGTGCAGAATTCGGGGGCCGGATAGTAGGCCTGGGCGCGTAGCGGTTTCAGCGCTTCGGCGAGGTCGGCGCGCAGACGCTTGTTGGCGCTGACGCCGCCGGCCAGCACCAGTCGCTTCAAACCGGTTTCCTGCAAGGCGCGAATGCATTTTCTGATGAGGGTGTCGACGGCGGCAGCTTCAAAGCTGGCACAGATGTCGGCGGTCTTGTTCGGGTAATCGGCAGTCTGCTGGCGCGCGGTGAGCACGGCGGTTTTCAGGCCGCTGAAGGAGAAGTCGAGGCCGGGGCGGTCGAGCATGGGACGCGGGAACTTGAAGGCGTTATCGCGACCGTCCAAGGCCATGCGCGCCACGGCGGGGCCGCCGGGATAATTCAGGCCGAGCATCTTGGCGACTTTGTCGAAGGCTTCGCCGGCGGCATCGTCGATGGATTCGCCGAGCAGGGCGTAACGGCCGATGCCATCCACCCGCATGAGCTGGGTGTGACCGCCAGACACTAGCAGCGCCACAAACGGGAAGGCGGGCGGGTCGGCTTCCAGCAAGGGCGCGAGCAGGTGGCCTTCCATGTGGTGTACCGGCACGGCGGGGATGCCCCAGGCGTAGGCCAGCGAGCGTGCCATCAACGCACCGGTGAGCAGCGCGCCGGCAAGGCCGGGGCCGGCGGTGTAGGCAATGCCGTCGATGTCGCCAGCCTGGCAACCGGCATCGGCCATGACTTCACGCACCAGCGGCACCATCTTGCGGATGTGGTCACGCGAGGCCAGTTCGGGCACCACGCCACCGTAATCGGCATGCATGTCGATCTGGCTATAAAGGCAGTGCGCGAGCAATTTGCCGCTGCCGGCATCGTCGTAAATGGCCACGCCGGTCTCGTCGCAGGAGGTTTCCATGCCCAAAACACGCATTTTCAGCATCCCATTCAAGGCTATTTTCAGGCGCGCAGTGTAACGCTGTGCACAGGGGGTTTGCCATTCGCGTGATAACTGGCTAAAATCCGCGCCCCACGCCCGACCGGCGTATCGAATTTCTGAACCAGGTGAGCATTCATGCCCCAAGTTAAAGTGAAAGAAGGCGAACCGTTTGATGTCGCCCTGCGTCGTTTCAAGCGTTCCTGCGAAAAGGCCGGTGTTCTGGCTGATGTGCGCAAGCGCGAATTCTTCGAAAAGCCGACGCAAGAGCGCAAGCGCAAAGCCGCTGCCGCTGTGAAGCGTCACGCTAAGAAAGTTCAGCGCGAAGCCGTCAAGGTCAAGCGTCTGTACTAATCCCGGCCAGGCCCGCCTGCCAAGGCGTGCCGCCAGGAGCGACCGGCAAGGGCGTGTCATCGATGCGCCCTGCCGTGACAGCCTTTTGTTACATCCCCTTTAGCATGCTGGTTCCATCATGTCTCTGAAAGCTCGTCTGACCGAAGCCATGAAAGACGCTATGCGCGCCCAAGACAAAGATCGTCTTGGCGTTGTTCGTATGGCCCTGACCGCGTTCAAGCAAATTGAAGTGGATGAGCGCATCGAGCTCGATGACGCGCGTTCGCTGGCCGTGCTGGAAAAGCTGGTTAAGCAGCGCCGCGAGTCGGCCACTGCCTTTGAACAAGGTGGTCGTGCCGAGCTGGCCGCCAAAGAGCTGGCTGAAATTGCCATCTTGCAGACCTTCCTGCCTGAGCCTCTGAGTGATGCCGAACTGACTTCGCTGATTTCGGCTGCCATTGCCGAAGCCGGTGCTACCAGTGCGCGCGACATGGGCAAGGTGATGAATCTGCTGCGTCCGATGGTGGCTGGCCGGGCCGATGTTGGCGCGCTGTCTCAGCAAGTGAAGACTCGCCTGAGCTGAGCCGCTGCACTGCATCTGACTGCACATCGCGCAGATTGCAGACACGCCCGCGCTATCGCACACTTCCGCCCTGCCCCTCACGACCCGAGCTGTCATGTCCGCAGGCCGTATTCCGCAAGCGTTCATCGATGAAGTGCTGCTGCGCACCGACATCGTTGATCTCATCGATGCCCGCGTAAAACTCAAACGCGCCGGCAAGAATTACGCTGCCTGCTGCCCGTTCCATCAGGAAAAATCGCCCTCGTTCACGGTTAATCGTGAAAAGCAGTTCTATTACTGTTTCGGCTGCGGCGCCTCCGGCAATGCCCTGAGCTTTCTGATTGAGCACGACCGCCTCGAATTCATCGACGGCCTGAAGCAGCTCGCCGGTCACGCCGGCATGTCGTTACCTGAAACACGCGAGGCCGGCGGCAGCCAGCGCGACTCGCAGCAGCCGCTGTTCGATGCACTCGATGCCGCTGCGCAGTATTTTGAGCAGCAGCTCCGACAGGCTCCGGCCCGTGAGCGCGCCGTCAGCTATCTGAAAAAACGCGGCGTCACCGGTGCCATAGCCAAGCATTTCCGCCTCGGCTATGCACCACCCGGCTGGGACAATCTGCTGCAGGATCTCGGCAAAGACCCCGTCGCGCACGAACGCCTGTTGCAGGCCGGCCTGCTCATTCGCAACGAGCAGCGCAACTCGGTCTACGATGCCATGCGCGACCGCGTGATCTTTCCGATCCGCGACTTCCGTGGTCGCGTCATCGCCTTCGGTGGCCGCGTACTCAACGATGACAAGCCGAAATACCTGAACTCGCCCGAATCGCCGGTCTTTCACAAGGGTCAGGAGCTGTACGGCCTGTACGAGGCCCGGCAATCTGGCAAGCTCACGCGCCTGCTGGTCGTGGAAGGCTATATGGATGTCGTCGCGCTGGCACAGAACGGCATCCAGGAAGCGGTCGCCACGCTCGGCACGGCCACCAGCACCACGCATATCGAGCGCCTGTTCCGCGTTGTCTCGGAGGTGGTGTTCTGTTTCGATGGCGATAACGCAGGTCGCCGCGCCGCTTGGCGAGCGCTGGAAAATGCGCTGCCGGCGCTGAAAGATGGCGTCAGCGCCCGCTTCCTGTTTCTGCCCGATGGCGAAGACCCAGACAGCCTGGTGCGACGCGAAGGCCCCGAGCTGTTTCGTGCCCGTATCGATGCCGATGCCGTGCCGCTCACCGAGCAGCTATTCAAGCACCTGAGCGAAGATTTAAGCCTGACATCGCTGGAAGGCCGCTCGAAGCTGGCCAACGAAGCCCTGCCCTTGCTCGCACTTGTGCCGGAAAGCCTATTCAAGACGCTGCTGTTGCAACGGCTGAGCGAGCTTACCGAGCTCAGCGTCGAGGTCATCGAAAAACAGCTGAGCCAGCGCGCCGCGCAAAAGGCGGCACAACAGCAGCAAGCTGCCGCAGACTCGGCCCAGTACAACGCGCCATCCAACGGCACACGCGCCAGCAACACACAACCCGGCCATGACTCAACAGCCGCAAACCCGCATGACGAACCCTACTGGGCGCAAATGCCGGACGACGATGCCGATGCCATGCACTGGCATCAGCACGAAGATCATGAGCCGCAAGCTCAGCCGAAATTCGGCCAGCGCAAAGGCTTCAGTCGCGATGCCAAATTCTCCCGTGGCGACGGCAAGCCAACCTTAAGCCAGCGCCGCGAACGCACGCAGCCGCCGCCTCTGCGCTCACTATCCGCACAAACCATCCGCCTGATGCTGCAAGCGCCAGCACTGGCCAGCAGCTGGCCGGAAGACCTGCTGCTAACGCTGGACGACCCAGAATCGGGCGTGCTGCACGCGCTGCTCAATGACCTCAAGCTCGACCCCGAGCGTAGCCTCGCCGCCCTGCTCGGCAGCTGGCACGGCACCCCCGAAGGCGACGCCTTGGCGGCCATCGCCGCAGAAGCCTGGCTGCTGACACCCAGCGATCCCGAGGTCGAAGCCCGGCACCTGACCTATCGCTTGCGCTTGCGTGCCCTTGAATTGGAGGCCGATCGCCTCAATAAACAACTGCAGCTGACGCTGGATCGCAACACGCTGCAAGCGCTGACGGACATCAAGCGCCAGCATGCTGAACTGCAACGCCAGGCCGCCAACGAATCGACGACCTGAGTTCGTCTTGCTGACAAATTCAGTCACTTGCGGGTATAATCCCGCTCTTATTTTGCACAGGCTGAACCGGGGGCCCGCATGACTAGCACCGATATCAATACTGCCCAGCCTGAAAAGCCGGAAAGCGAAACGCCTGAAGTCGAGAGCATCGACCAACGCCATTCGCTGCTCGCGGCGCTGATTGCCAAAGGCAAGGAACAAGGCTTCCTGACCTTTAGCGAAGTCAACGACCATCTCCCCGAGACCGTCACCGAAAGCGAGCAGATCGAAGACATCATTCAGATGTTGGTCGACCTCGGCATTCCAGTGCACGAACGCGCGCCGGAAGCCGATGAGCTGATGCGCGAAGAAACGCCGGAAGCCCGCGACGACGATCTTGCCGCTGAAGAAGCCGCCGCCGTATTGGCCTCGGTAGAAAACGAGCCCGGCCGCACCACCGATCCGGTTCGCATGTACATGCGCGAAATGGGCACCGTCGAACTGCTCACCCGCGAAGGCGAAATCGCCATCGCCAAGCGTATCGAAGACGGCATTCGTGATGTGCTGCACGCCATGGCCTACTGGCCGGGCGCCGTTGATCTGCTGATCTCCGAGTTTGATGCCGTTGAAGCCGGCGAGCGCCGCATTGGCGATGTCATTGCCGGCTTCCTCGATCCTGACCTGCCCGTTGCTGCGCCTGTCGTCCTCGCTGAAGTCGAAGATGAAGAAGTCGTTGTGCCTGAGGGTGTCGTGGGCGCTAAACCGGTAGGCGAGGAAGAAGAAGCTGCCGTTGAGGGTGATGCCGAAGAGGAAGAAGCCGACACCGGTCTCGACATGGAGATGGTGCGCGAGCGCTTCGAAGCCCTGCGTACTCAGGCCGAGAAGACCGAGAAAGCCAAAGGCCGCACCGGTCGCACGGCCAAGGCCTGGCAAACCAACATGAAAGAGCTGGCCGACATCTTCATGATGTTCAAGCTCACGCCGCGCGTGTACGACGGCATTGCCGATCACATCCGCAGCAGCGTGGACACCGTGCGTGCGCAAGAGCGCGCCATCATGATCTCCTGCGTGCGTCGTGCGCGCATGGAACGCCCGATGTTCCTGCTCGACTTCCCTGGCAACGAAACCAATCTGGATTGGCTCGACGAGGAAATGGTCAAGCGCAAGGCGCTGGCTAAAGCATTGGATGCTCAGCGCGAAGACATCATCCGTGCGCAGCAGAACATGGTTGATCTGGAAGCCGCGCACACCATTTCTGTGGGCGACATCAAGGACATCAGCCGTCGCGTCAGCGTCGGTGAAGCCAAGGCTAGGCGCGCCAAGAAAGAAATGGTCGAGGCCAACCTGCGTCTGGTCATCTCGATTGCCAAGAAGTACACCAACCGTGGCCTGCAATTCCTCGATCTGATCCAGGAAGGCAACATCGGTTTGATGAAGGCCGTGGACAAATTCGAATACCGTCGCGGCTTCAAGTTCTCAACCTATGCCACCTGGTGGATTCGTCAGGCCATCACCCGCTCCATCGCCGACCAGGCGCGCACCATCCGTATTCCGGTGCACATGATCGAGACCATCAACAAGCTCAATCGTGTGTCGCGCCAGATGTTGCAGGAAATGGGTCGCGAGCCTACGCCGGAAGAACTGGGCGAGCGCCTGGAAATGCCGGAAGACAAGGTGCGCAAGGTCTTGAAGATCGCGAAAGAGCCGATCTCCATGGAAACGCCGATTGGCGACGATGAAGACAGCCACCTGGGCGATTTCATCGAGGACACGCTGATGACCTCGCCGATCGACGCCGCTACCGCCGAAGGCCTGCGCGAAGCCACCCGCGAAGTGCTGGAAAACCTGACGCCGCGCGAGGCCAAGGTGCTGCGCATGCGCTTCGGCATCGACATGAATACCGACCACACGCTGGAAGAAGTCGGCAAGCAGTTCGATGTAACCCGTGAGCGTATCCGTCAGATCGAAGCCAAGGCGCTGCGCAAGCTGCGTCACCCGAGTCGTTCGGAGCACCTGCGTTCGTTCCTCGACAGCGAGTGAGCTAAGCGCGGTGAATGAAAAGGGTCCTTCGGGGCCCTTTTTTATTGAAGCCGTGAAGCGTCAGGGCGCGGGCCGCACGCCCGAGAGAAACTGCTGGCTACTGTCGCGGATGGTCGCCAGCAGATCCTGAATATAAGGCAAGGCCACATCCTCATCGCGAATCGCCGCGTAGAGCGTGCACCACACCGGTTCGCTGCCCAGCGTGCGCGTCTTCACCCATCCTCTTGCCACATACTCCGCCGCCGCCCAGCTCGGCAGCGCTGCCACGCCACGGCCGCTGGCCACCAGCTGCACCATCATCAGCGTCAGCTCCGTGCTGCGCAGCTTGGCCGGCACGACCCCGGCGGGCGTGAGAAAGTGCTGGAAGATATCGAGCCGGTCGCTGTCTACGGGGTAGGTGATCAGCGTTTCCTCGGCCAGATCCGCCGGTACGATGTCGCGCTTCTGGTTCAGCGCATGGGTGTTGCTCAGCACCAGCAAGGGTTCGTACTGAAACAGCGGCTGATAGCTGATGCCCGGCACCTGGCTAGGGTTGGAGGTGACCACCCAATCGAGGCGGTTGTTTTGCAGATCATCCTGGGCATCGCCGTGAAAACCGCTCTGGAAGTCGATTTCGACTTCGGGCCAGTGCTGGCGAAAGAGGTTCAGCGTCGGCATCAGCCACTCGTAACAGCTGTGGCATTCAATCGCCATAATCAAACGACCAGCCTGCCCGCCGCGCAGCTTGATGATGTCGCGCTCGGCCTCACGCAAGGCCGGCAACACCGTATCCGCCAGCGCCAGCAAGCGTTCGCCGATCTGGGTGAAGCGCGGTGGGCGCGTCTTGCGAATCAGCACCACGGCGTCCAGTTCGGTTTCCAGCTCGCGCAACTGGTGCGATAGCGCGGACTGCGTCAAATGCAGGCGCTCAGCGGCGGAAACCAGCGAGCCGGTATCGTGGATGGCCTTCAAGGTGCGGAGCTGGCGAATGTCCATAGCAACCAATAAGTGAATTAATTTCACTTATAATCTTAAAATTATGAGTTTGTTTCAATAAAAAACTGCCGCCACACTGCTTGCCTGATTTCTGGAGCACATCATGCAAGCACATATCCTCGGTTTTCCCCGCATTGGCGCCGCCCGCGAACTCAAGTTCGCGCTTGAGTCGTACTGGGCCGGCAAGTCTGACCGCGCGACGCTGGAACAGACCGGTCGCGATCTGCGCGCCCGCCACTGGGCGCAGCAGCAGGCTGCCGGCTTGGACTTCGTCACCGTCGGTGATTTCGCGTTTTACGATCAGGTGCTCAACACCTCGGCACTGCTCGGGGCCATCCCGGCACGCTTTCGGGATCATGGGCATGCTACAGGCCACGCCTTCGGCCGTGTGCTCGACAATTCTCTCAACAACAGCAGCACGGAAGTCGATCTCGACACCCTGTTCCTGATGGCGCGCGGTCGCACGCCCTGTGGCTGCGATGCGCCCGCCGCTGAAATGACCAAATGGTTCGATACCAACTACCACTATCTCGTACCCGAACTCACCGTGGATCAAGCCTTCGCGCTGTCATCGCAGCGATTGTTTGATGAGGTGCGCGAGGCGCAGGCGCTGGGGCATTCGGTGAAGGCCGTGCTGCTGGGGCCGGTGAGTTATCTCTGGCTGAGCAAGGCTCAGGGCGATGACTTTGATCGCCTGAGCCTGCTCGATCGCATCCTGCCGATCTATGTCGAGGTCATCAATCGCCTCGCCGATCTGGGCGTGAGCTGGCTGCAAATTGACGAGCCGATTCTGTCTCTGGATCTGCCGCTGGCCTGGCAGGCGGCCATCGAGTCGGCCTACAACCGGCTGCAGACGCGGCGCATCAATCTGCTGCTGGCGACCTACTTCGCACCACTGGCCGACAACCTCTGGCTGGCCACGCGCCTGCCCGTCGCCGGCCTGCACATTGATGTGACGCGCAGTGGCGATGAGTGGCGTCAGGTGCTGGATAATTTGAGCGAGTACAAGGTGCTGTCGCTGGGCCTGATCGATGCGCGCAATATCTGGCGTGCCGATCTGGCGCACTTAAGCGAAATCGCCCGCACCGCCCATGCTCGCCTTGGCGACCGCCTGTGGATTGCCAGCTCGGCATCGCTGCAACATGCGCCGGTGGATCTCGCCGGCGAAACCGAGCTGACACCGGGCACCCGCCAGTGGCTGGCCTTCGCCGTGCAGAAGCTCAGTGAAGTCGCGCTGCTCAAGCGTGCCGTGCTCGAGCCGCACGCTACCGAAGTGGTCGCCGCCCTGGCCGCTGCCAGTACCGCGCTGCACGATCGAAAAAATGCACCTTGGCGTACCAACACGGCTGTCAGCACACGCCTAACGGCGCTGACCGCGCAAGATGCCGAACGCACGCCGTTCGCGCTGCGCGCCCCGCTACAGCAACGCAAACTAAACCTGCCACTGCTGCCGACCACCACCATCGGCTCCTTCCCGCAGACGCCGGAAATCCGCAAAGCCCGCGCCGCCTACAAAGCCGGCCACCTCGGCGCGTCCGAATATGCCCACGCCATGCGCGCCTTCATCGCTGAATCGGTGCAAGTGCAGGAAGATCTGGGGCTGGATGTGCTGGTGCATGGCGAGCCCGAGCGCAACGACATGGTCGAATACTTCGGCGAGCTGCTCGACGGCTTCCTGTTCACCCGCAACGGCTGGGTGCAAAGCTACGGCAGCCGCTGCGTGAAGCCACCCATCATCGCCGGCGATGTCAGCCGCCCGGAAGCCATGACCGTGGCCTGGGCCAAGTTCGCGCAATCGCTGACCACACGACCGATGAAGGGCATGCTCACCGGCCCGGTCACCATCCTGTGCTGGTCATTCCTGCGCGATGACTTGCCGCGCGAGACCATCGCCCGACAGATCGCACTCGCCATTCGCGATGAAGTCTGCGACCTGGAGCAAGCCGGCATAGCCATCATCCAGATTGACGAGCCGGCGTTCCGCGAGGGTCTGCCGCTACGCAAGGCGGCGCAGGCCGACTACTGGCGCTGGGCCGTCAACGCCTTCCGCCTCAGTGCCAGCGGCGTTGGTGACGACACGCAGATTCACACGCACATGTGCTATTCGGAGTTCAACGATTGCATCGCGCAGATTGCCGCCATGGATGCCGATGTCATCACCATTGAAACCGCACGGTCGGCGATGGCGCTGCTCACGGTTTTCAACGAATTTGACTACCCGAACGCGATCGGCCCCGGCGTTTATGACATTCACTCCCCGCGCGTGCCGCAGGCGGATGCCATGGCGCACCTGCTCGCCGAAGCGCTGAAGCGCATCCCGGCAGAGCGGCTCTGGGTCAATCCTGATTGCGGCTTGAAAACACGGGGATGGCCGGAGGTGAAAGCGGCGCTGGCGGAGATGGTTAGCGCGACGCAGCGACTGCGCGCCGAGCTGACGGTCGAGGCTTGACGAGGCTGGCTTCGACCGTCACGCCTGGCGCAGGAAGCGCCCCAGCTCGCGCGCAAAGCGCAGCGGTTCGTCCTTGAGCGGCACATGACCGGAGCGCTCGAAACGAACAATGCGCGACTGTGGATGCGCCGAGGCCACCAACGCCTGGCCGGCCTCGGCATACAGCGGTGAGCGCACGCCAGTGATCACAGTCACCGGCACGGCATCGCGCGCGAGGCTGGCACGGTAGTCGTGACCGCCAGCCGCATACGCCGCGAGATAGGTGCGCATGTCATCGAGCCGAGCCATCGGTAGCGGAACACGCGCCAGCAAGGGACGCGGCAGACGCATCACCAAGCGCAACACCGGTCGCAAGGCCTTGCCACCAGCCATCATCGCCAACACCTCGGCCAGCGTGTCGCCGGCTTCTTGCCGCGCCGCCACGGGCAAATCGGCAAAGCGCTCACATTGCGGATGCTTGTCGAGCACGGCTACAATCACGCGCAACTTGGCGAACAACTCGTTCTGACGCGCACCGAAAAGCCCATGCGACCAATCTTCGCGATTGCCGACACAAGGTGACTGATCGATGTGCATATAGCGCTTCACGGCAGCAAAACCGCCTTCGCGCTGCAGATGCAGCGAGGTGGTGCCACCCAGAGAAATGCCCACAAGCAGAAAGTCGCGCAAGCCGAAATGGGCGATGACATCCTGCACATCTTCCATGTGTGCCTGGAACACATCACCGGGCTTCAACGCCACATCAGCCGAGCCGCCAGCACCGCGAAAATCCACGAGGTAGAAGCGAAAACGACCCAGATGCGGCAAGATGAACGGCAGCCAGCTGCTGCCGCTCATGCCCAGCCCAGGCAGCATCAGCACCGGCTGTCCGCGCCCAAGGACGCGCACATGCAGGGCTGCGCCATCACGCAGAGGAACATGCGCCATGAAGCGTTACTTCATGCGCTTGGAGCTCATCGCCACCAGTTTCTGATAGGCCGACGGGAAGAAACGAACCATCAAATCGATGGCCACAGCATCTCTGCCGATCAGCACACGACGGTCATTTTTTTCGACGCCACGGATGATCACGGCAGCGGCTTCATCAGCCGTGGTGGTGAACAGCTTCTCGAACTTCTCGGTGCTGTTGGTGCTCAAACCCAGCTTGTTCACCGAGTTGTCCATGCGGGCAGCCTTGGCGATGTTGGTCTTGATGCCGCCCGGATGAACGCTGGTGGCGCTGACATTGATGTTCTGCATCTCCAGTTCCTGACGCAGGGCTTCAGTGAAGCCACGCACGGCGAATTTGGAGGCGTTGTAGGCGCTTTGCGACGGCACGGCCATGAGGCCGAACACGCTGGAAGTATTGATGATGTGGCCTTCGCCCGCATCCTTCAGGTACGGCAGGAACGCCTTGGTGCCGTGAACCACACCCCAGAAGTTGATGTTCATGATCCATTCCAGATCTTCGTAGCTGCCGCCATCAACAGCACTGCCGAGCGCAACGCCGGCATTGTTGAAGATCAGGTTGACCTTGCCATGATCCTTCGCGACCTGGTCGGCCCAAGCAAACACGGCATCCTTGCTGGCTACATCGAGCTTCTGCGAAGTGACCTTGACGCCAGTGCCGTTGAGCAGCTTGACGGTCTCTGCCAGGCCGGCTTCATTGATGTCGCTGAGTGCGACATGGCAACCACGGCTGGCCAGCAAAACGGCCAAAGAACGACCCATACCCGAGCTGGCACCGGTGATGGCAGCAACCTTGTTCTTGAAATCTTTCATCAGTAATGACCTGTTAATGACAGCGGACGATGGCAAGGTACATTTGACAACGCCGCATGTCAATAGCGCCGTGATTGATTACAAACTAGCCGCCAGCTCCGCACCCTCGCGAATCGCACGGCGTGCGTCCAGCTCGCCAGCGAGCTTGGCGCCACCAATCACATGGTAGCGCTTGTCCGTGATCTTGCCCTCGGCATCACGCGGAATCAGATCGGTCACCGACTCCTGACCGGCGCAGAGAATCACATGATCCACATCCAGAATGTGCTCTTCCGTGCCGCCAACGCGGATGTGCAGGCCCAGATCATCCACTTTCAGGTATTCGACTTCGGCCAGCATCTTCACGCCGAACTGACCCAGCAGCGCCTTGTGCGCCCAGCCTGTGGTCTTGCCCGGCCCGGCACCCATTTTCTTCTGACCCGGTTTGCGCTGCAGCATGGTGATTTCACGCTGGGCGAAACGCCGTTCCGGGGCCTTCAGGCCGTTTTCCTGAACCTCGAAATCCACACCCCAGTGCTTGGCCCAATGCTCAACGGACTGGTTGTGCTCTTCGAGCAAGTACGCGCACATGTCCACACCGATACCGCCCGAGCCAATCACGGCCACACGCTGACCGACCTGAACTTCGCCACGCAGCACCTGCGGATAGCTCAGTACCTTTTCGTGATCCACGCCGGGGAAGCGCGGCGTGCGCGGCTTCACGCCCGTCGCGATGATCACATCATCAAAGCCGGCCAGCTGCTCGGCCGTGACCTGGCTGTTCAGCTTGACCTGCACACCGGTGCGCGCCACTTCGTTGCGGTAATAGCGGATGGTTTCCTGGAACTCTTCTTTACCGGGCACAGCCGCCGCCATGTTGAACTGGCCACCGATGTCGGCAGCGGCTTCAAACAGCGTCACTTCATGGCCACGATCCGCCGCAACCGTCGCCGCTGTGAGGCCGGCCATGCCGCCACCGACCACTGCCACGCGCTTCATCTTCCGCGCCTTCACATAGACCAGCTCGGTCTCGTAGCCGGCACGCGGATTGACCAGACAGGTCGCGCGCTTGTTCGAGAAGGTCAGGTCGAGACAACCCTGGTTGCAGGCGATACAGGTGTTGATGGCTTCCGGCTGGCCGGCAGCGGCCTTGTTGACGAAGTCCGGATCGGCCAGCAGCGGACGCGCCATCGAGATCAGATCGGCATCGCCGCTGCCAACGATGTCATCGCACACTTCCGGCGTGTTGATGCGGTTCGACGCCATCACCGGAATCTTCAATTCCTTCTTGATGCGTGCGGTGACGCTGCGGAAAGCCGCGCGCGGCACCTGTGTGGCGATGGTCGGCACCCGTGCTTCATGCCAGCCGATGCCGGTATTTAGGATGTTGATGCCGGCGGCTTCCAGCGCCTTGGCGATGGTCACGATCTCGTCCCAAGTATTGCCGCCCGGCACCATGTCGATCAGCGACAGGCGATAGCAGAGAATGAAGTTCGGGCCGACCTTCTCACGCACGGCCTTGACGATCTCCAGCGGCAGACGCATGCGGTTTTCGACCGAGCCGCCCCAGCGATCCGTACGCTGGTTCACACGCGAGCAGATGAACTGGTTCAGCAAATAGCCTTCCGAGCCCATGATCTCGATGCCGTCATAACCCGCCAGCTGCGCCAGTCGTGCTGTGTGCGCGTAATCCTTGATGGTCTGCAGAATGAGTTTGTCGCTCATTTCCTTAGGCTTGAACGGATTGATCGGCGACTTCACCGACGACGATGACACCGAGAACGGGTGGTAGGCATAGCGACCGGCGTGCAGCACCTGCATCAGGATCTTGCCGTCGTGCTCATGCACGGCCGAAGTCACGCGACGGTGATTGATGATGTCGCCATAGCTGTTCATGGTGCCGGCCGCCGGCAGCAGCCAGCCCTGACGATTCATGGCGATGCCGCCAGTGATCATCAGCGCCGTGCCGCCCTTGGCGCGCTCGCCAAAGTACGCCGCCAGTTTGCCGTAATTCCAGAAGCGATCTTCGAGGCCGGTGTGCATGGAACCCATGACGATGCGGTTGCGCAGCGTGGTGAAGCCCAGGTCGAGCGGAGCCAGCATGTTTGAGAAAGCGGTCATGTTCTAAATCCTCGTCATCGCCCGAAAAAGGCGGTAAAGTTAACGCCGTTAAGATACGAGGATTTACGGGCATGTCAAGTCCGCAAGAAAAACAAGGTTATCACCACGGTGACTTGAAGCGCAGCCTGATCGATGCCGGTCTGGATCTGGTACGCGAGGTCGGCATCGAAGCCATCAGCCTGCGCCAGCTCGCCGAGCGCGTGGGTGTGTCCACGCCGGCGCTGTATCACCACTTCCGCAACAAGGAAGCCCTGCTTGGCCAGCTCGGTGAGGCCGCGATTGATGCCTTTGATGAGGCGATGGCAAGCGCCATGCTTCAGCAGACCGAGGACGACGCCCTGAGCGCCTTCGTGCTCGGCTATGTGCGCTTTGCCCGCGACGAGCCGGCGCTGTACGAGCTGCTATTCGGACGACGGATCTGGTCCAGCCCGGAAGCGGCCGAATTTCAGCGCAAAGCGCGACACAGCTTTCGTGTGCAGAGCGAGCGGCTGCTACAGCTCCAGCAGCTGGGCATGCTGCCCGCCCACGCCAACCCCCTGCGTCTGGCGCAAGTGGCGTGGGCCACGCTGCACGGCTTGTGCTGCATGTATAACGATGGCCTAGCGTTCACCGCCGAAGCCATCGAAGACATTGCCAAACACGCGATTGGCCTGCTGCGACAAGCGGTTACTGCTCAGCCCGCTATTTCGCAGCCTCTTACTTCTCAACAAACGCACGCTCAATGACATAGTCACCCGGCGCGTGGCTGGTGCCCTCCACGAAGCCACGCGCCTCCAGAATCTCGACCAGATCCTTGAGCATGGCCGGGCTGCCGCAAATCATCACCCGATCGTTTTCCGGGTTCAGCGGCGGCAAGCCAATGTCTTGGAACAGCTTGCCGTTGCGGATGAGGTCGGTGAGTCGGCCCTGCATCCCGAAGTCCTCGCGGGTCACGGTAGGGTAATAAATCAGCTTATCGCGCACCAGATCGCCGAAATGCTCGTCTTCCGGCATGTCCTCGGTGATGTGCTCGAAATAACCCAGCTCGCTCTTCCAGCGCACACCGTGAGTCAGCACGATCTTGTCGAAGGCTTCGTAAAAATCCGGGTCGCGGATCACGCTCATGAACGGCGCCAGCCCCGTGCCGGTAGACAGCAAATACAGGTTCTTGCCCGGCTTCAGGTTGTCCATGATCAGCGAGCCGGTCGGCTTGCGCGAGACCAGCAGCGTGTCGCCGGGCTGCAGATGCTGCAAGCGCGAGGTCAGCGGGCCGTCCTGCACCTTGATGCTGTAGAACTCGAGGTGGTCGGTGTAGTGGGCGCTGACCACGCTGTAGGCGCGCATCAGCGGCTTGCCGTCTACCATCAAGCCGATCATGACGAACTGGCCCGTCTTGAAACGCAGGCTCGCATCACGCGTGGTGGTGAAGCTGAACAGCGTGTCATTCCAATGATGGACCGACAGTATCTTTTCTTCGTTGAACGCAGACATCCTTTTTAACCTCCTGTGGTGTTCATGAAACGGACGATCTGCGGCGGCTGTTGCAGATCAAACTCGTGCCGATCCGGCTTCAGTGGCATGGCGTCGAAAATGGTTTGCTGCAGCTGCGCCGAGTCATACGGGCTGGCGCGCACGATGTCGCGCAGATCCACCCCATGCTCATGGCCCAGGCAGAGCAGCAGGCGGCCGGTGGCCGTCACGCGTACCCGGTTGCAGCTGGCGCAGAAATTGTTGCTATGGGGCGAGATGACCCCGACCCGTATCTGGCTGTCGGTCATTCGGTAGTAGCGCGACGGGCCTTCGCTGGAATCCAGGCAAGGCAAGACATCGAACGCCTGACGCACCTGATCCAGCACTTCCCCGCTGGACATGAAGCTCAGTGCTCGCTCGTGCTCATGGATGACACCGAGCGGCATCTCCTCGATAAAGGAGATATCGAGCTGCTCACGGCGCGCGAAGCTCACCAGATCAATGATTTCGTCATCGTTGCGACCCCGCATGATGACGGCGTTGAGCTTGATCCGTGTGAAGCCGGCCTCGCGTGCGGCGTCTATACCCGCCAGCACATCTTGGAGCTCGCCGGTGCGCGTGAGTGCCTTGAAGCGATCCTGACGCAGGCTGTCCAGGCTGATGTTCAAGCTTTGCAGGCCCGCATCTCGCAAAGGCTGAGCCAACATGGACAACCGGGAGCCATTACTGGTCATGGCTAGCGTCTTCAACCGGGGAATGCGAGCCAGGCGCTCGACCACGGTGCAGATGTCTGGCCGCACAAGCGGCTCGCCGCCGGTGAGACGAATTTTGGTCACGCCCTGAGCCACAAAGGATTCAGCAATTCGGGCCAGCTCGTCTGCCGTGAGTATCTCTGTGCGCGGCATGAAGCTCATCTTTTCAGGCATGCAGTAGACACAGCGGAAATCGCAGCGATCGGTCACTGACAGACGCAGATAGGTGACGCGCCGCTGGAGGCGGTCAATCAATGCAGGCTGAATTCGAGCACTTTCGTTCATGCGAGGCTCCAGGCACCAGACGGAAAGTCAGGCGCCGTTGCGATCCAAATGCGCCAGCTTGCCTTTGACGCCAGTCCAGTCGGCATGGTCTGCAAGCGCCGGACTTCTGCGGGTGATTTGCGTCCAGGCAGGATGCGTTGATAGCTCGGCGTTGAGGGCGATGAATGCGCGCTGATCGGCGGGAACTTCATCGTCACTGCGGATGGCATCGACCGGACATTCCGGCTGGCAGAGAGCGCAGTCAATGCACTCCTCCGGATTGATGACCAGAAAGTTCGGGCCTTCGTAGAAGCAGTCCACCGGACAGACCTCGACGCAGTCGGTGTGCTTGCAGCGGATACATTCTTCCATGACGACAAAAGTCATGCTGGTTCTCCTATTGGCTGTGCGCTATAGATTGTGCAATCACTTGCATAACGATCGTTACGATAACGAACTTTATTCTATAAAGCAAACGGGAGAGTCAACAGCATCAGATTGTCGGCCTCTGCCAGTGCACACAAACGGAGACAGAGTTGCTAGAATGCGCGCCGTTGAGCGCAATCTGCGCTCGCAGCTGTGTTGGGGCCTGTAGCTCAGTTGGTTAGAGCAGAGGACTCATAATCCTTTGGTCCTGGGTTCAAGTCCCAGCGGGCCCACCAATTAAATCAATTAGTTGATGAAATTTTTGGCACTGAAAAGAGTGCTAAACAGGCGTGCCTGTCAACAAAGTGTCAACCACAAGAATCACGTTGGGGCCTGCGTTGCTGCTGGAGTTGTCCATGCACGCCATGCATGAAAGGTCATTGGAAGACGGTCATGTGACGAAAGCCACAACTGAAGATCAGGGCTGATCCACTTGATAACCTCATGAGCATCCGTGTGCAAAGCATGCAGAGGCATCCACACCATAGGTTCGTGATGGAAGCATCGATTTCTCAGATTGCGAATCTTGTTTAGCTTTGAGCGGATTGGCTCTGGACGGCGCTGAGCCTTAGGACACCTGGGAAAGCTAAGCATCAGAGGCTTCGAGGTGTCATGAATGATTTTGCGGTTGAAGAGGCTTACCCAAAAACCAAAGTTCAACTCTGCCACGACCTTGTCAGTACTCACGGCCTCCCGTCGCTGAGCTAATTTCCTCTTTGCCTCCTGCACATAGCCCAACTGCTCATTGAAGTTCGAGTCACCCACCCACGCTTCGTACCAATCATCACGGCCGTAGTGTGACGACATGCGCTGATGAATGCCGTTACGCAAAGCAACCTCGAGAACATGCAAAACCGGGATGAACGCCTCACTTATCAGCATGTTATGCGTGTAAGCATCGACTGCCCGAGCCTTGTCACCACCACAATACTTCAAGTAACGGCCCATCCTCGGAGAGGATAGATGGGTCTCCAGTGTTGTCCATGGCATACAGCAACAGCTCCGTTTTTACATGCAGAAACGCATCATATTTGATTAGCAAACGCTAACGGCGTACTATCGCTTCGCTGCCCTAGGAACCTCCACTCCCGGCCACAATACCGGTGATGAGACTAGGTTGTAACATGGCCCCGCTCTGCGGGGCCTCCTCATTTCTGGGCCCCTGATCCGCGAGCTTTACTACGCCAGGCAGCCCACAGCAGCCGCCTGAAGGCCAGCCTAATCAAGCCGTTGCAAGTCTTTCCAAGCCTTCCGGCAACTCAAGGTCCGCTGATGAGACAAGCAGCTCACCAGCTGTACGCTTAACTTGGACAGAGTACTTAACACTAAGACGATGCTGAGGCCTATGCTCATAAAGAGCTCGGATCTCTGGGACATCATCATAGGTAACTAGCCACGGACGCGTCAGGGTCAAAATCATTTCACTCAGCGCCGCATGATCATCGGCAGTGTAGAAGCTCGTATAGAGACTCGAACCCTTGTTGTAGTACGGCGGATCGATACAGAGAAGAGATTGCTCAGGAAGCTCACAGTCGGCGAACCTTAAGAATTCTACGGCATCCTGTCGATACAGATGAATCCGACGCTTGTACTTCTGCACACGCGTGATGCGCTGAATCAAGTCCTCTCGGTTGAAGCGGCAGTCAATTTTGTAATTCCCCGTCTGAGATAAGCCGCCTATCACACCTGCACCTTTAATGATGCCTGAACGATTTGTTCTGTTGAGAAAGAATGCAGCGAACCCAAGGGAAACAGGATCGGAAAGATCCCCAGCCAGATAAATATCACGCTGGTAACGCCACTCATCAATGGTGATTGGAGTAGTGGCCACACGCTCAATGAGCTCCTCCGTCCTCTCCAAAACTGAGTGCCAAAAAGACCAGATCGAAGGATCGATATCGTTAAGGTGGATCTCGCTTACATAGCCCCCATAGAGAAGCCCAAGCGCAAGCCCACAACCACCAGCAAAAGGCTCTGCGTAAGGCCGCCGCTCCAAGTCATTGGACTTCAATATTGAGGCCATAACGGGTAGCAAGCTCGACTTGCCACCCGGATAGCGTAAGGGAGAAAAACTCTTACTCATGTCCCAACCAACTCCTTGGCGCATGCCAAGATCAAGGGCTTTAGCGTCGCCATATCATTGATCAACTGAGGGGCATTGAAGTTTGCACCAACACTGTGGTGCTTTGTTACGTTCCCAAAGTCAGCTATGCGCTGGATAGCTTGCACAGGCGCATTGAGCGCCTGCCCTTTGCCAATCTCAAGCTGGGACATACGCCCCCTGTTGAAAAAATCCTTAAACGCTTGGCTCTCGTTTTTTCCGATGGATGCCGCAAGGCTCTCAAAAAAAGACCAAATACCAACAGCAACCAGAGGGGTGTGGAGATCTACATTAACCTTACATACAGAGAAGTGAAGGCTAAACAACTTCCCAAAGCCCAGCGCCTTAAGGGCATTAGCGACCTCATCATCATATGCAATGTGCACTGGGTGCCTTGGCCTCTCAGGGCGCGTTGGCAAGCCTGACTTCCCATCGCTTTCTTGCTCAATTTTCAGCAGTGGCTCAGGCTCAATACGCGTCGGAGTCAATCCATCTAGCTGCTGCAGCTTGCGCGCATAGTCATTGATTGCAGTCTTTTTTGCCTGTGAGCCGAGTGACTTCTCACCTGCCTCTTGAAGCAGGGCTCGCAGCACGAGATCGAAGTCATTTTGGGGACGATTTCGGAGTAGATCATCTGCACCGTTACGGTTATCAACACCCAAGGCATCTTTCACAAGCTCGTTCCCAAGGAGGCGAGTCAAATGCGACAGGCGACCACGACGCTCCTCGCTCGCCAAAAGCCCAGCCTTCTCGGCATAGTCCATAAGTGCTTGCGCTAACGTGTTTCGACCACTCCCGGTGAAGCGCGTCTTTTGCTCGGCCGTCCAAGGCTTTCTACCTCGTCCGCCCTGAGCGCCATCATGAATTCTTTGCAGCCAATGGTCACGCTGATCCTGATCACGAATGATCACGACATCAATCTTCTCGATAGGCGCCCATGCACCCGAAGAGGCCTGTATAGAGGCCCTAATACTGGAAGGGGCCCGCTCCGGATCCTTCAAAAGCTTAAGAGCACAAACACGCCGATTGCCCTCAGCAACAATGTATGAGCTTTTATCATTAATATCAGCGTCTTCATCAACGGGAATCACAATGAGACGCTCTGCAGGGTTGATGCCATAACGTGCAATGTCACGCGCTAGAGCATCGATATCCTCTGATCGACACAGGCGTTCTATCGCATCGACCTCACTATCCACCTCTTCATGACGGGGATTGTCGACTGCCAGGAAAAGTTGATCGATTGTTACGTTCGTTTTCTTATTATCGCTTTTACTTTCGTTCATGTACCTACCTCATGCCAACACTGCCTTGTGAGTCTTGCCATCAACTTCATGATGGTGAGTGTGATCCCTCGCCTCCAGATACTAACTGAAGCGATCCGCTTCCCATAGGCGACCACTATCTGAGTAGACTCAAACGAGAGCAAGCCATCCTCATATCGCCACAAGGAGCAACGCCTATGAGCAAACACATTGGCAGCAGCTTTGACGACTTCCTGAAGGAAGAAGACATCTACGAGGAGGTGACCACCGCCGCTCTCGAAAGACTACGTCTGCAGCAGGAGAGCAACAACAAAGGAAGGATGAAAGTACATTGGGTGGAAGATCCCCAAGCACGTAGCCTGCTCCCTCCACATCCCGAAAGACCGTTTGAAGATGTTGAAACACAATGCATCAAGCTCTCGCTCACGAAGTTAGACCTGGTCTGGGCCCGAGATATCTTCTCCTACATTGACCGCGATGGTCAGAGCCATGGGGCAATGAAGCCATGGAAACTCGAAACCCTCAAAGAAGGGGTAGCGGATGAAGCCGAGCTCCCTATGCCAACGATTTATACGAATACAGGTGATCCAGCCGACTTCCAGTTCGCGCAGGGTCGCCACCGAACAGCTCTCGCAAGAGACCTTGGGGAGACCCATGCAATGTTCACTGTTCGGACAGATCAGGTAGAAATCTTTCTAGCCGCATTCGGCTGATGCAAACGGCTGGAAAGCCCATGACAGCCCCAACTGACAGGGGCTTGGTACAGCATCTCCGGCTCGCGCAGGAACCTCCACATGCAACCCTGAGTCTAGACCTGAGTTGCCTACTTCGCTAATTTCGACAGCGGATTGAACTCCAGAGCCTGTGCCAAATGATCAGGAGCCATTTAAATCAATAACTTAAAAAGTTACTGACACGCCAGAAAGGTACAAAATCGGTGTGCCTGTCAACGAAGTGTCAGCCGGCTAAGACTCATGGCTGAGCAACTTGCTTGATCAAACCTGGAAAAACATCCAAAGCAAACCACAAAGGTAGGCCTGGCGTGATCACACGCGCTTTCTCCGTTTCACTACGGACAACGCCAAGCTCGATTAGTTTCGTGAGTTGCTCGCTAGCCATGCGCTTCCCGCAACCAAGATAGTCCTTGAAGTCAGCTCGACGCACCGAACCCTGCGACAACAATATATAGAGGGCACGCCCAGCCCCAGGAACAATGCCTGCCTTGACGAAATTTTCATCGAAATGGACTGCGCGCTCTAGGTTATCGCGTAACCGATCTCGATCAAGAACAGAGAGCATGTAGGTAAGCTGATCGAGAGAGACTTCCAGCATGAACTCGATGAACTCAATCAATCCGCGCTCTGTGAGCGCGCCACGGCCATCAGTGCTCGTGTACCTCGGCATATCAGCCACATTCAATCGCTCATAGAAGTCACTCTGGCGCTTGGCCAATCCGCGAGAAAGCGACCACAGGTCAGAAGCCAAGCCGAGTTTGTAGAGCTGCATGTGCGTGACGAGTCGAGTGGTGCGGCCATTCCCATCAGCGAAAGGGTGAACCCAAGCCACTCTATGATGAAATGCGAAAACGGCAATCAGCTGACGGCGGAAATCCTGTTCCTTCCGGTAAAACTCATAGAGGCGCTGCATCATCCCCAAAACAGCTGAATGCTCGGGGGCTACATGCGTTCCGACCTGAACATCGATGTCACGGAATTTGCCAGGAACGATCTCCTGACCATTAACGGTCAGAAGGTCGCTGGGGTCAGCCCCTCTGAAGAGTCGAGTATGTACATGCCGCTGGAAGTCCGGAGAGAACCACAGATGGAAGGGAATATCCGGACGAGCATCCACCGTCCGCTCAAGCCGATCTTGGACGACCATGTGGGTGATGGCGAGGTCACGCAACTCTTCCTTTGTACGCCTCGGCAATGACTCACTGAGCTTTACTGGCTCAGTGAACCTTCCCTCGATCAAGTTACTATAGAAACTGCTCGTAACGCGCAGCAGCTTGCCAATGATCTCGGCCGTTTCAAGAGGAAGGATCGCTTGCAGCTGCGCGGCCTTCACCCGTACCTCATCCGCCATATCGAGCAGTTTGGTGGGAATCGTAATGGGTAGAAGTGGCTCCATCCGGTGCATGCATCCTCCGATTGCTAGTGCCGACGGCAGTTAGTGCGCATATTTTTTCCGATATTTGCACGATATTTTTATAGCAGCAACAATATCTTGCATAAAAAATCATGCCTGATATCGCCGATTTTATAACAAATTCCGCATCTCGGCAGAGGCCTGTCATGAGAAAGCCCCAGGAAGCAGCAACTGACAGGGGCTTGGGTACAGCATCTCCAACTTACGTAGGAGCTTCCTCATGCAGCGATGGGTCTAGATCGCGTTCGCCTGCTTCGCCAATTTCACCAGCGGGGTCAGATCGAGTGTCTGCGCCAGATGATCCGGCCCCATATGGGCGTAGCGCATAGTCATCATCAGAATTGATCAAAAAAGAGCAACTACAAATTGAGGGCATAGGACAGTGTTGGCAGCGTCTGCGCGTATACCTACTCAGGTCATCGGTGCGTGAATTGTCGCTGCGCGACTGGTTTAACAGAGGGAAGATGGGGCTGTTTAGCTAGAGCAGAGCAAGGGAAGCCAGCGGATTCAGTTCGAGCGCCTGTGAAAGATGATCCGGTGCCATGTGAGCATAGCGAATGGTCATTGTCAGGCTGGAGTGATCAAGGATGCGCTGTAGAGTAAGGATGCTGCCACCGTTCTGCATAAAGTGACTGGCAAAGGTGTGCCGCAAAACATGCGTCATTTGACCATCGGGAAGATCAATGCCCGAACGCTTAAGCGCGTAGCGAAATGCGTTATAAGAAGGAACAAAGAGTGGCCCTGAATCTGCGCGGCCAACAAGATCTTTTTCAATGTCAGCCGAGATTGGGATGTAGCGATATCGACCATTCTTGCCCAAGTAACGAAGCTTGCCTGGCAGAACATCCTCACGGCAAAGTAGTTCAGCTTCACTCCACCGAGCACCGGTAGCCAAGCACACTCGAGCAATGATGTAGGCGCTATCGTTTTGGCCTTGTTTGAGATGGTCAAGCAAATGGCGAATGTCAGAGTGGGTGAGATATGAAAGCTCAGTCTCAACAGTTTTGAGCCTACGGACGGTGAGCAAAGGGTTGGGGAACTGCCAATCACCCAACCTAATCAGTTCATTAAAAACGGCACGTAGGTATGAATGGTCATGATTGATCGTATTGGCACTTACGCCATCATCGAGTCGAGAGGCGCGATAGTCAGCAAACTGTTTTGCAGTGAATTGAACGGCAAAAGGGTTGCCGAGAGACATAACAATATTTTCCAAGTGTCGCCTTCGGTTCTTAGAGTCTTTGAGATTGCGACCGTGTACGTCATGCCACCGCTTAACGAGATCACTTAAGCGACGACGATCTTTGGCTGTCGGTTGCCACGGTTGGCCAGATTGAACTTGCGCTGAAACATGAAGCTCAAAGCGTGAGGCTTCAGCTTTTGTATCGAAAGTCTTGCGGAAGCGTTTGTGCCCTCTTCCGCCTGGCTGAATGTCAACATGCCACCGGCCATTTGGCGTTTTGGTATTACTCATCAGCCTTGCTCAGGAACTACAGGTTGAAGTTGAAGAAGGATGACCAGCTCGGTTGAGCGCTCATCACTAGATGCGCTAAGCGGGAATGATGACCTGAAGAAGGGAAGCCATCGCTTGCTGTCGGTGTGGCGCTCCGACTTCAAACCTCCGAGAACAACCACCTCACCAAACTTCGTCACCAGCGTAGTGCGCAATTCGCGCTTGTTCAGTGTTGGACTGCTATTGACTCCGATCTGAGTCTGACTGAAATCACTTAGCTGCTGGCTGATAGCCAGCTCTACATCCTGCTCATGGATGCTCGGCGTTACATCTAGGATCACACCACTAGAGCGGTACTCAATCGACTGGATTGGATTGCCATTTTTGTCCTGGGAAACCGAGCCCAGTACAGGGACATCACTGCCGGATTGAAAGCGCGCAGCAGATCCACTCTTCACGCTCAGGAACGGCCGGCTAACTACCTTGAAGCGCTCATCAGTCTTAAGCACATCAGCGATGACACTGAGGCCAGAAACATCAAGCCGTAGGGATGCATCACCTTGATGAGACAGTCCTCCAGAAAAGCCAAGCTTACCGCCCAAGAGGTCACCCACCACCTTAAGCGCACTTGAGTCCTGAGTGCCGCTTTGGAATTCGTAAACGAGTAATTGGACATTCGCTTGGCGCTCAGCAACATCTAACATATCTAGTAATAGACGCAGATCTTCAATATTTTGATCGGAACCACGAAAGGTCAAAATATCGGAGCGTCGGCTGATATTTGCTGTAGCGCCTTGATCTGATAGCTGATTTCCAGGCTCAAGGGATCCCGAGGCGTTAATAGTGCGTTGCGTTGTAAATTGTCCATCCGGAAATGATGAACGAATTTGATCAATGAGTTGCGAAACCTCTCGATGCTTTGGCTGATATGCAAAGAAGTTCTGTTTTGCTGTTGAAGCAGCTACAGGCTTTGAAACAATAACGTCCAGATCTTCCGTGCTGATCAGCTCAAGACCTGAAATTCGTAAAGCTTGCTTCATCATTTTTGAATACTCTGATGATTTTGAGCCCTGAAAATTAAGGGTGAGTCGCTTGTTAATTACCAAAGCTGAGTCATCAATTAAAAAGCTCTTTTTTTCTATATCGCTGTAATAAATACGAATTAGATCGACTATGGGAACCTGATCAAAAACAAGCTTAGGCATCGCAGCGAAAATATGCGTTGAAGCAAGAGATAGAAAAATCACAAGAAAATATCTCATTGACTGACACCGTAAAATGCCGTCGGCTGTCCATTGATAAAACCGGTAGTGTTGTAGCCATCCATGATAAAAGCGCGGGCCTTAGCAAATCGTGTGTACGCGCCATCTGTATAAAGAACAATATATTCACCGTCGGTACGCATGTAGTAACCAACAATTCGAAGACTTGTCGGGCTGGAAACAGCAGTTTCTGAAACTGAAGCAGAGGTAGAAGAGGCAGGAGTACGAGTAGAACTGTCATCAATTTTTGTTGGCATGGGCTTAGGATGGAAAAACTGCCAGACTTTTGGTATGCCAAAGGCAGCTAATGCTATAACTAAAATGACAGGTATCAGAAATCCTTTTGAAAGCAGCAAATTTTGTCGCTTATCAATTGTCACTTCTTTTCCTTTGCCACCCGAATAGCTGGAATAAAGCGGAAAAATGCAAGGATCGTATTTTTTTTGCAGCAGGTTAACTTGGGTTTTAGCGTTCATCCGGTAGCCTTCAAAAACCTGAACAACATAATGTTTTGAAAGACCTAAGGACTTATGTTTTTTAGTTCGGAAAGAGAGCTCAACGACAGATTTTAGCTTTCGGTTTAAGTCACTAATGTCTTGAACCATCAGAACTAAATCACAGCAAATATTTGTTTCGGGATGAGCATAGTGCCGGTGCTCACGAAAAAAAATAAAGTGAGGCTCTGGAATAGCCTCACCTGCTCCCCAAAATCGCCATGCCTCGTCGATGCAAACAAGATCGCCTGGCTGAACAATAGTTTCAACATCAGTGCCATGAAAGAAGAAATTTGGGGACTTAACTTGTTCGTTGCTGACCAAAACGACAACGCCTATTTTTTGCTCTTCAATGCCTCGCTTCGATATCAAATATTCAGTAATTCTCTCGATATTTAGGCCATCAATATTTGAAACAATTCGGCGACCTTGAGCGAGTGCATCAAGCATTACCGAAGAGACAACTTCATAGCTTTTTCCGGATCCCATCAGACCTGTATAAGCATTAATAGGCATTACGAAAGCCTTCTAATAATAAATGCTGAACTATAAGCAGAAAGACACGCAGTTAGGCCAAAACCAATCTGAAAGGCATCCAAGAACCACCAAACACCAGGCGGTATAGCCGCGAACGCACCTTCAAGAGCCTGTGAGGATGGCCCTAAAGAAGTGACAACCTCAACGACAAGCCTAATGAAATGGAAGCAAGCAAAACCGACTATGAACTTTACTAAGACAACGCGAAAAACCCATGCAAGTGCTGAGTTAAAAGCTGAAAACAGAATGCCGTACATGTTAAGCCCTCAAGAATATGAAGGTGGCAGTTAGTAACCAAAATGCAGTCATAACGCCTGCTATAAGTGAAGCGTTTTGTTCCCATAGTGTGCAGTGGCTGTCAATTTGACCAAAAAATCTACGTGAGAACATCGAGAACTCGATTACTGCAACTGGACACTGACTAGCATGAGGAGGCAAATTAAACGTCCGAAACGGGTTTAGCTCATCAAGCAATGGCTGAACAATAGTCATTCCTGTTGGAGGCTCTTCAAGTTCTGGAGCGCCAATATTAGGGTTTTCACCCAAGTCCACTTGGTGGTCTGTATTGGGATCGGGGTCAGTATTGGGGTCCGGATCAGGATTTGCGTCAGGATCGCCAATGGGTGCCAATAAGTCACTGCCTGTTGGATTTTTATCTGGATTAGCGTCCTGCCAAGACTTAGCTTCTTCTTCCGTAATAGGATGCGTAGCGTCGTAAGGAAGCCCATCCCAATCAGGACTTTGAGCTGCACGATACCAAGCCAAGTTAGCCATCGCAGCCAACATATAAGGGGAAATATGCTTTAGTACGTCATCCTCGGGAATCGCTTCTACTGCCACTTCTGGATTGGCAGGAGCAGTGCGATTAGCTTGACTAGCAAGGTAATTTCGCTCGTAAAGGTGGATAAAATTTTCAGAATCTGGAAATTCGCGCTTACTGGCCACCTCATTCCAACCGCTAATTGGTAGATAACCAGAAGGGCCGAGTACAGTTTTAAAATGTTGTAACCATTGGTCTTTATTGATCATGTAAGGATAGATAACCTCACCACTATTGCCTAATTGATCTATTAACGCATCATAAGTGCTTGGTTTTGTCCCTAGTGAAATATTGGAATTTTGCTCAGTTACAGATAGCTTTTGTTCTTCTTCAACGAATAAGTTTGTGACGCTATCAATAACCCATTGAACACCATTGGCGAAAACAGTACCAACAGCAACACAAGCAATAAGGGATACCCAACCAGCCGTAAAACATGGTGGCGCTGAGACAGATGACACAAGTTTTGTTACAGCGGCAGTCGTTTTTGCAAAGGCTGTACTCTCAGCAGCAACACCTCGATTAATTAAAGCAAAGCCAATTGTTCCTTTCATAGCATGTGCAGCGCGCATAGATTGCGTAATAGGAATCACAGCAGCTTGAGCAGAGGGCTGAAAAAATAAAACAACTAGTAATGCAGCCACAATGCTTTTCATGTGTGTTCCCAACCAATAACAAGTGACCAAGCACACGCGATGCCTAGCGAAAAGAGAGCAATGTTCCAGAATGCTTGCATATTAAAAAAAGGGCAGGGTTTCCCCCGCCCTCTCCATCAAGCGCCTTTAACTTTTCGAAGGATGATTTGAGCACCCTTCAATGCCATGTAAAGAGCCATAATGGATGCAGCAATAGCCATAACGCCTGTGATAACAGAAGTGAAATCGACAGATGCGGTCAAGTCACTAATGGCATCGGCATGGACCGGTGCAGTAAGAGCGAAAACCGTTGCAACAGCAGCAGCTTTGGTCATCAGGGTGGAATTGATTTTGGCTTGCATTTTACATCTCCAGACGGATTGGTTTGCAGAAATGGGTCTGCGGCCCTACCCCAGAGAGGGGATACTTTTGATTAGCCACATTGCCGCGCAGCTATGCTCTTTTTAGAAAATTGGTAATAGCTCCAACACTTTTACCAAGCAGCCAAAAAGCAATTACAGTTCCGAGAGCAAACGAGAAATAGCCGCCGGCCTCAACCGCATCAAATCCACCAGAACTCAACAAATCGAGTTCAGACTGAGTTGGCAAGACAAGTGTTATCGCAGTCATTTTCTGTCCAGATGGACATGGATCAGGGCTAGAAGTGGACAAAGGTGCAGTCCACTTTGTGCCCGATTGACAGCCGACGACTACTTGCTGATAGCTCATTAGGAAGCCTTTTTCTCTGCTAATACGGCTGCTGGAAGTTGAGCAATCCTCATATTCAAGATTTCTGTTTCCTTACGCTCGTTATCGCCACTGCCACGGACGTTTTCACGAAACTCGATTTCAACTTCGACCGGGCCAGTTTCCATTAATCGGAGGTGTTCAAAACGTTGGTAGTTTTCACTTGTACCCCACTTGCAAGTCTCGACTGTGAAGCCGTATGTGCCGTTTGGATTTTTCTGAGTGGCCATAAGAAAAAGCACGGTGCTGTCATAAACTTGACCCGACTCTTTAATAACGCCCTTGCTCGGGTAAATGTTCATCAGGTATGTTTTTTTCGTTGCTGAATTGTTTAAAAAATTCATTTTTTAATCCTCGATTAAATGATGAGCTTCTTTTTTGAAGGCTCTGGTAGTTGGTTTACGAAGTTTTGAACGTCTTGCATGCTTCCGAGTGCGGCTATTTGCAGTAAAACAGGACGCGCTTCGAAATCTTGGTTAAGAACTTTTACCCAGTCCTCGAAAGATAAAGTTCCGAGAAGAATCGCTGGCTCTTCCTGAGACGCGGCTATTTCTTCATCACTAACTTCATTTATTTTGAATGTGTCTTTTAATCCGCGAGACCAAACAAGCTGACGGGTTGAAATAAGTCGAGCTGAGCCCTGTTCTTGTCGCGATACGGCTGTGGCAAACTCTTTCCACTTTTCCCCTGATGCTTGGCATCCTGACGCGTAATCAGCAAGTAGTCCCCAAGGGCTCCGGCTGTTGCCTTTGCCTTGCTTTTGCATGCCGGTGGTAAGCTCATTTTCAATTCCCCACTTGTTTACGTATTGAGCAGCTCGATTCCCGCCGCGGAAATCGATGGATAGACGTGGAAGATCCCATCCGAAATTCTTTTTTGCTGAGATAGACCAGCGACGGTAAAACTCATCGCCAACCAGATCCCAATCGAGAGGTGTCTCAGAAAAAACGAGTGCATGAACGTGGGGGTGCCAACCATGGAAGCCATGAGTAAATTCGATAGCCCGTACCTGGCCTCGTATTGAAAACTCAGAATTGAAGGCTTGAGATGCGCGACCGGAATTTAACCTAGTGAAAAGTTGTTGCAGCTTTTGTAAAACATCGGCACAGCGGTCAGCGGCAGCGTGAGGGATCGTGCAAGTGAGCAGCCCAGTCACTCCCCCTTCCTCATTGTTTCTTGAGATCGCTACAGCTAATTCAGCAGCCCTTCGGTTCGAAATTTTGGGAGCGCAGACTGCGCACTGCCAAATTGAACCACACGTGCAAAGACCGCCAAAATGAGTCGATTTAAATTCCGTATTTTTCCAGATCCCGACGCCTTGAGCCTCGTTCATGACACCAATACCGCACCGGACAACGCGATACACGGGGTGGCTGTTACCGTTCTCTGTTGGCTTTCGGAAATCCTGGAGGAGGTTTTTTGAGGCCGCCCGGAGCAGATAACGGTTAGTCAAACTTTCAAGGCGATCCGTTTCATAAACGCCTGGCGAAACTTCTTTTTTGAATTCACCCGTAGATGTGTCAATCGCAATGCCAAAGTTTTCAGGGAGCTTCAGGCGGCTAAACTCAGTGAACGGTTGTGAGCGGAAGTCGTTATCGCCATATATACCAAGGAGGGCACCTTGGATGCCGGTAGTGCGCTCCTCGCTGACGCTGCGGGGCGCACTACCGGCATCCAAGTGTTGCAGCATGTTTGACTGTTCTAAACGGACAGGTACCATAGTGGTGTCTCCCTTCTTTAGACGGATTGGTGGACAAAACTAAGCCCCCGCAGGTTGCCGCCTGTGGGGGCTTTTCTTTTTATTCAGAGCACTCTTGCAACAGAAGGACGAGATTGACCATGCGTCGCTTTCCAATTTTTCGAGTAGGGAGCTGCCCTCGATCAGCCATCCCACGAACAGAGTCAGGCGACAGGCCGGACAGGACAGCAAAACGTTCGTAGGTTAGAACTGGTGTGAATCCGAATAGATCAATTTGCTTTAGCTGCTCGTTATCACTCATTGCGTCACACTCAATGTTGTATAGTATTGTTATGCCGGAACAGTTCCGAATAATGGTATAGGAACTGTTCCTAAGTCAACAACTTTGGGAATTATTCCGACATGAATTTAAAGGCTGGGCGACGACTAGCAATAATCAGAAAGTGGGCAGGCTTAAGCAGAGCTGGCTTCGGTATGGAAACCGGCATCTCTGAAAGCCGCTTGTATGACCTGGAGCGTCTGCGTCAAAAAATTCATGACACAGATATTGAAAGTGTCTGCAAAAAATACCCAGAGCTAGCAAACTTCATAGCTTGTGGTGGGCCAGCACGGCTCATGCCGAATGACCTGCTAATGCTGAAAGCAGCAGCAGTCAGCTGCGAGCACGACCCAACAGAAATTGATAGCACTCGAACGAGGCTTGTCGGTACAGTTTGGGTCCGCAGAGAAGATAATATTTTTGCACCCGAGCTGGTTGGCAAAGTGTCGCGGATCGACTACTACCAAGAGAGGACATCAGAGAACGGTACCGAATCGTTTGCTGTTGCTGTACTTCGAGGCCTAAAAACCTACTGCGAAACAGGGCTGTTAATTCTTTCCAGTGACGGCGAGCTTGAAGTTGGTGACAAGGAAGGTAAAAAACTTCAGAACTTAAAGCCAGATCATGTAAATGAATTTTTTGTGCACGCGGGAACGAAGGAAAAAGTTCAAAAAATTTACGAAATTTGGGAATCTGATCTTATAAAAACTTGAGCATGCTCAAGTTCAAAAAAACTAATCACAAGGATAGTTAAAAATGAAACTGAAATTTGCTGCTGTCGGAATGGCCTTCTTTCCACTGGTCACATTCGCCGCTTCAGGGGTACAGTTCTCGAGCTCTCACAAAGTAGATCAGGATACATACATCAATAAGTATGTCGACTTCAACGAAGGCGTGGTTTGTTATGTACTCAAGCCTAGTGACTTGCACTACAGCCAAGATACCCAAGGAAATCGAGCATACGATGCAAACAGTGTTGGTTCGATTAGTTGCGTTAAGGTAAGCAAGTAGATGTGTAGTTCAGATCAAACTTGGGCATGCTCAATTTTTAGCTGAGGGGGGGGTGGGGTTTTAAGAGACGCAATCTCTGAAATCTTATTTAAATCAATGCTTTAATATCTATGAAATGCGCCCTAATGGGCGTTTTTTATTGATGGGACTTTAGGAGGTGGAAATAATTGGCACAAAATGACAATTTTGCTATCCGCCCTGTCTCTTCCTCGCTATATAAAGCTGAACTTGAGCATGCTCAAGTTTTCAGGGGGATGAGGTTTTTAGAGGCTAAATCTCTGAAACCTCATTTAAATCAATACTTTAAACCTTGTTAAATACACCCGAATGGCTGATTTTAGGGGTGGGGTTTTTAGAGGCGCAAAATAATTGACCATTTTGCTACACGCCATGCCCGACCTCACCAGATCCGTCTGATCTTGAGCATGCTCAAGTTTTCAGAGGGTGGGGTTTAAAGGGTGCTACTTTTGAAAAAAGGTATGTTCACGACCAACTGGCGCGCCAGTGTCCGTTTCTGGATGGCAATTTTGCTTCGTTATTCTGCTTATAAGCATATCAATGTCAGAAACTGACAGCTGGCTAAGCACTTCAGCTTTAGACTTGCTCTCACGCTCAGCCATTTTGCATTCTCACCAGTCGATCCGTTAGAGCATATTAAACACTTCAAATCAGCAATCACCAAACAGCAAAGGAATTGATGTCAACAAAGTGTCAACAGAGCTATGGCTTATTGTGGCTCGACAAAGGTCGAAAAAATCCAGAAGCCGCGCCCATGTTGCATTGTGGTAAATTGTGATGCTCCGGAGGCGGAAGTAAACGCCCTCATAATCCTTTGGTCCAGGGTTCAAGTCCCTGCGGGCCCACCAAATTTCTGCATCACAATGGCTTAGCTCGCAACCATCAGAGACACCCTATTAATGGGTGTAAATGGGTGTTAAATTGGTGTCATGATGAAATCAGACACCCTGCAAATCACCCCCGAAGTCCTCACCCTGATCGCCCGCATTGATGAGTTCAAGGGCGCTTGGCGAGCCTTGGGCACGCTGGCACCCGAGCGCCTGCTGGCCTTGCGCAAGGTCGCCACCATTGAAAGCATCGGCTCGTCCACACGCATCGAAGGCAGCAAGCTGAATGACCGCGAGGTGGAGAAGCTACTGTCGAATCTGTCCCGCCAGTCTTTCGATACACGCGACGAGCAAGAGGTGGCGGGATATGCCGAGCTAATGGATCTGGTGTTTAGCGCCTGGCAAGACATTCCATTCAACGAGAACTACATCAAGCAACTGCATCAGATCCTGCTGCGCCACAGCGAGAAGGACACTCGCCATCGCGGACAATATAAGACCACATCAAACAGCGTCGCCGCTTTCGATGAGAACGGCGTGCAAATTGGCATCGTGTTCGAAACAGCAAGCCCCTTCGATACGCCCCGCCTAATGGCCGAGCTGGTTGAATGGGTGAACACCGAGCGCGACAAAAAGCATCTGCACGCGCTGCTGATCATCAGTATCTTCGTGGTGGTATTTCTGGAGATACACCCTTTCCAGGACGGTAATGGCCGGCTCAGTCGCGTACTGACCACCCTGCTGCTGATTCAGGCCGGCTACGCCTATGTGCCCTACAGCTCACTGGAAAGCGTGATCGAGTTGAACAAAGAGGCTTACTACCTAGCACTGCGCCAGACTCAGGGCACGATACGAACGGCCACCCCAAACTGGCAGCCGTGGTTGGTATTCTTTCTGCGCTCGCTGGCAGAGCAGGTTCGCCGTCTGGAGAAGAAGGTCGTGCGAGAGAAGATCGTGCTGGCCGCCTTGCCAGAGCTGTCGTTACAGATCGTCGAGTTCGCGCGCGAACATGGGCGAGTCACCATGGGCGACGCCATCAAGCTGACCAGCTCCAACCGCAATACCCTGAAACAGCATTTCCGCGCGCTGGTCGAGCGCGCTCATCTAAATCAGCAGGGCAGCGGGCGCGGTGTCTGGTATGAGCTGAAGTGATGCATGAGCAGCTAAGTGCTGCGCAACGCCAGCTCCTCCACCGGCACCGGCGTCGGCTGCGTCACCCGGTCATGCCCGCGCAGACCTTCGTCCTTCAGCAACTCATCCGCCAGCGCAGCAAAGCGGGTCTGAAACGCCGCCAGCGTCCATTGCCCGAACACCGTGTGGCCGCCTTCGTAGGCTTGCTCTTGGTATTCCTCATTAGTGGTGACATAGCCCATGTAGTCGTTGCAGTAGGTGCAGATCAGCACTTGCTCGATGCCACGCGGGCGCAGGCGCTCGGCCACAACCTGGAGCAGGCGCTTGCCGGCGGTGGTGGTGAATTCGCCCGGGCAGCAGACCAGCGCGATCTGACCGAGGATGACGATCTGCAGCGGCAGCACGGTCGGCACCAGCGCGCTCGCGTTGATGGCGCCAGCCTTGGCTTGACGCGTCATCTCGGCCACCAGCGGATCTACAGCGTCGAGCCGGCCGAGGCGATCCAGCGAACGCCCGAGTGCGAGCTTGCGGCCTGCCTCCATGAGGATGTCCTTGGGGCCTTGCGCGGCATAGAGCCGTTGGTAGTACTGGCGCTCATCCGGCGATAGCCGTGACAGCGGTCCGAGACGGTAACTGCGCACCACACGCGCGCCGATACGCATGGCTGCGGCCAGCGGTGGCGGCACGCCGAGGCCATCCACGGGCGTACCGGCGAAGAACGACACGCCGTGGCAAGGCTCCGTGGTCCACGCCTCAGGCTCGCCATTGGCCATGGCCGGGTCGGCATGAACGGCCGTGAAATCGACATAGGTGAAGATGGCGTCGATGCCGCCGGCGACGCTTGTCTGCTGCGGATCAGCGGCGATGCTCAGCGCAAGTCGGCTCTGATGGCGACCGTTCTCGGCGGCGTAGACATATTCGGCACGCCCCTTGATGGCGTTGCGGCGGGCGGTCTGGCCGGGGCCGTGATAATGCGGCGAGACAGGTCGCATGCACGCCGAACAGCGACAGCAGTGACAGCAGCTGGCCATCCCGGCTCAGACGCAGCACCTGCATGCTGCGCTCCAGCGCTTTGTGATTCTCGCCCGCCTCATAACGGGTGACATCCGGGTTGCGATTCCACGCCTTCAGTGAGCGATTCCAGGCTACCGGAACGGCGTCGTCGAAGCGGCCGGAGGCCAGACTCAGATCGGTCGGCGCGGCGCTCTGCCAAGCGCCCACGACCGACTCGACGGTGGCGACAATCACCGCCTCCAGATGCTCCGGTACGAAGCCGGGCGTGACCAGGTTGTACATCGCATCATGACTGCAACCGCCCGGGCCGGAGTGGGTATGCGTGCAGGTCAGCACGAAAGCGGCGTCGTTGAAGATGCCGCCCATGCGTGCGCGCAGACGCTCAACGGCACCGGCGCGCATGGCATGGGTCACATAGCCCAGATCAAGGCAACAGAAGGTCAGTGCCTGACCGGCGGCATCCTGCACAAAGAGCGCGCGGGCAAACAGCGGCGTTTCCTGCCCGAACGCACGATGGCCTGGCTGACCATAGCCGTGCATGGCATAGCCGCGCGGACTGATGCCGATTTCCTGCTTACTCCATCCTGCCTGATACATGTAGCACTCCCGTTTTTTGTCAATACAGGACAGACCAGGCACCGATGGTGCTTTCGGCAAGAAAGCCGAAAGCCCTAAGGGGTCGCCCCCTCAACTCATTTGTCAGGCCAGGCGTTGTTCGTCACCCGAATGGCATAGAAGCCGCTGTAGCCGTCGCTATACCAGATCTCCTTGCGCTCAGGCACGAAGCTCGGGCTGGACATGGCCCAGTTGCTGGCTTCCAGGATCAGGCGTGGGCTCACCGGCGCATTGAAATAGGCGACTTCGCGCGGGTGGTACGGGTCGCGAATATCGAAGATGCGCAGTCCGGAAATAATCATGCTGCAGGCCACGATGGTCGGGTCAACACGGCTAGGCACATTGCAGTAGTGGCCGCCGTAGCCCTGCACCGGCAGGTTGGCACCGGGGTCGCCATCGCGGGCGGCCTTGTTTTCGGGCTGATGTACCTGCAGCCGCAGATTGGAAATCACCTTCGGCTTGGTTTCGTCACTGATGTCGATAATACGGCCGGCACCGATGTTGCCCGGCCCGCCATTCAGGGCGTCCGTATATTCATCGATCTCGACCAGATACGGTTTGCCCTTGATGGTGATGGGCATGGTGTTTTGGGGAATGCTAATCGAGGGCCAGCTGAGCGCTGAAATCTCGGGCGCTTTCGGGCTAGGCTTACGGGCCTGAATTTCGGATACATCCAGGATCTTGAGGCCGTCGCTCGTCGACAGGTAGGCACGATTGCCGTCATCGCTGATGGACACGCCATGCGAGGCGATCTGCAGAATGGTGAGCGGCAACGGCACGGAGAGATTGGTCAGATCAATCGGCGTCAGTGTCGGCGTACCGGGCGATGCCGAATAGAAGGTCATGCCATCGGGCGAGAAACCGCTTTCGTGACCCAGCGTGCCCACCGGCGCAACGGATTTCAGTACCGGGCGCCGGCAGTCCTGCGAAATATCATAGATGTCGACCACGCCGGGGCCGAAGGCGGGATTGCCCATCACGGCCGCGAGCACGCCGCGCTTCTGGTTCACCAGCAACGATTCATGGGGCGACAGCATGGCCGGCGTCATCAGCTTGGCCGTGAGTACCGGCTTGGTCGGATCGCTCATGTCCAGCACATTCACGCCACCGCCCAAGGTGTCGATGATGTTGGTCGGGAACAGCAGCGTGGTGTCGTAATAGGCGCAGTCGTGGCCGGCGGCATCGGTATAGCGCTCGACCTTGAAACCACCGACGGTGCCCAGTGCATTCGGTGTGGCATAGGAGCCGACAATTTCGGTGTTGCAGGTATAGCCTTCGCTGGCGCGACCGCTGGTGTGATCTTCACGGCTCACACGCCCTTGCATGCCGGTCTCCGGGCGTGAGCCGGGGCCGCAGGTGGCTAGCGGCGTTGCCGCAGGTACTTCTTCGGCGCTGATCGGTGTGGCGGGTGTAGCGCCCTGATTGTTTGGCGAGCAAGCACTGAGTAAAAGCAATCCCAGAGCAGCCAACGGCAAGCGTGCCGACATCATGATATGCATGTGTTTTCTCACATTTTCTTATTAAATATCGACCGCTTGTCGATGGGTTCAAGGCGCATGAAACCCACCGTCGGGCCATAGTAACAAACCAACCCACAAAAGACTTATCATGCCCTTGATCGCTACCCGGCACGAAACACCGCACGCGAAACCATTCGCACCCTGTTGTCGGCTGCGCCGGAAAAAGCAGCCCGCGTTTAATGTGAAGCCAGACCGTGACCCATCTCTTTCCGCTGCACCCTGAACGCAATGCACTTTTCAATGAGCTGCACTCACGCCCGTTTCCCGTGCTGGGCCAAGGCACCCGCGTATCGCAGCTAACCATGCTGCACCAAGGCAGCAGCATGGCCGATGAGGCTTTGCACCTGGCGCAACTCTGTCAGCGCCTGGGCCTGGCGGCGCCGGCCGATAGTCAGGCCTGCCAGCATCTCAACTTCGGCAATATGGAGCTGCGCTGGGAGCGACACAGCGAGTTTTCGACCTACACCATCATCCGCGCACCCGATCCATCGGCCCCGTTCAGCGCCACGGCGCTGTCTCTGCTGCCGCCCAACTGGGTCAGTGCCTTGCCGGGCAGCATCATCAGCGGCCTGCATGTGGAAATTCATGCACTGCCCTCACCTGTGCCAGACGCCAATGCCATACGCGCGCATTTCGATGGCCAGCGCCTGATCAGCAGCTGGGTTATCGATCGCAAGGCCCGCCTGTGGACAGCCTACCGCCTGCATGGTGATGGCATGGGTCGCGTGTTGGTGCAGAACAGCTCGCTCAATCCCTGCCAGCTCGGGCGACTGGTGCGCCGCCTGCTGGAGCTGGAAACCTATCGCATGATGCTACTGCTGGCCTACCCGATGGCGCGGCAGGTTGCGCCCGATCTGGCCGGCATGGATGCGCAGCTGGCCAGCATCACCGGCGAAATCAACGCCATTCGCGGCCTCGGCGATGAGCGCCGGCTGCTCGCCGCACTGTCTACACTGGCGGCCCGCATCGAGCACATTCGCTCCGAAACCAACTTCCGTTTTTCCGCTGCACGCGCCTATTACGAGCTGGTGCAAAACCGGCTTTCCGGCTTGCGCGAGCAGGAAGAACCGGGCCTGCAAACCTTCGGCGAATTTCTGCCACGACGCCTGACACCAGCGTTCCGCACCTGCGAGGCCGTGGCCGGCCAGCTCGACGACCTGGCGCGCCGTATCGACCGCGCCAGCGAGCTGCTGCGCACGCGCATCGACCTCACGCTGGAAGCGCAGAACCAGGACCTGCTGCAGTCCATGAACCGGCGCAGCCAGCTTCAGCTACAACTGCAACAGGCCGTGGAGGGATTGTCCGTAGTGGCCATCAGCTACTACCTGGTGGGGCTGGTGAAATATGCCAGCGAGTCATTGCATGAGATGGGGGTGCTGATGCATCCGGCGCTGATTACCGGTCTGTCGGTGCCGATTTGCGTGGCGCTGGTGTGGCGCGGGATACATCAGCTGCGGCGTGGCATCCGCTCGTGACCGTTTAGTCAAAACTTGCTAAGGTGCCGTCCGAATCTCACTTTTCGGATGCTCAGCATGTCGCAAACCGCTCTCAGTTTTGAAGATTGTCTCCGTCAGCGCCGCTCGGTACGCGGCTATCTGTCTACCCCCGTGCCAGACGCCACACTCCAGGCCGTGTTCGCGCTGGCACAGCTGGCCCCGTCGAACTGCAATGTGCAGCCCTGGCAAACTTATGTGGCATCCGGTGCCACCCGTGATCATCTGCGCCAACGCTTCCTGGATGGCGTGGCGACCGGCCGCGGCATGACACCAGACATCGGCTTCATGCCATCGCTGACCGGCACGCATCGTGATCGTCAGGTCGAATGCGCGCAGGCACTTTACGGCGCGATGGGCATCGAACGAGGTGACAAAATGGGCCGCATGCAGGCCACGATGCGTAATTTCGAGCTCTTCGATGCGCCGCATGTGTGCTTCATCGGCATGGACAAATCGTTCGGCATCCCGATGGCGCTGGATGTGGGCATGTACGCGCAGACGCTGATGCTGGCGATGACCGCGCATGGCATCAGCTCGTGTGCGCAGGGTTCGATGGGCTATTACCCAGCGGATGTGCGCGAGGCCTTCGGCATCAGCGACGACATCGCCATTCTGTTCGGCATTTCCTTCGGCTTTGAAGACCCGGCCATCGCTGCCAACAACGCGCGCACCGTGCGTGCGCCGTTGGCAGAGAATGTTCAGTTCAAGGCCTAATATCGATCAAGGCGTAGGAAGCCCCGCCGGCAACGCCAGCGGATTCGCGGGCTTGGGGGCGGGGCGCAAGATGCCAGCAGGTGTTTTCGCACCGCCCGCCGCCACAATGTCCGCACTCGCTTTCAGCGTCTGCTCCCAGGTCTGTAAATAGCGCTCAGCAGCGTTGAACAAGTCGCTCATGTCTTGCGGCGTGCCTTCCAGACGCATTTCCTGCACGAAGTCGCTGAGCATGCCGTAGTGCGCGCTGCCATCCTCGTCGAGTGACCAGGTACGGCCCTCGCCAGCGGCATTACGCTCTTCCGGCTGGTTGAATGTCACGGCGGTCTTGCCTTGGAAGTCCGGGATCTGATCAAAGGTGCTGCCGGTAAAGAGCTGGAACGGATACTTCACAGCCTTGTTGGCGGGCACATTGCCACGCGGGCTGGCCTGCGCCGACAAACCATTGGTGTCTGTGCCAAAACCGAAGCCGAACAGCGGCCTCGGGCTCGGCAACTGCGCCCAAATCGCCTTCAGCTCCGCCATCTCGCGAATCAAGCCCGGCCCGTTACCCAGGCTCGGGTACAGAAAGCCCTGATTCTTCAGGATGCGTCGTGCCTGATCATTGCTGGTGCCGCCAAAGGTGCCGTGAGTAGACACGAAGGGATAGGCCGTCGGCTGCGCTTCCGCCAGCTCCAGCGCCTGCGTCTTCATCTCCAGCTCGAGATGGTCGATATCAAATATCAGACCTTTCTCCATGATTTGCTTGTAGGCAAATAGGCCCATCGGCGTCATCCAGCGCGCATTGCACTGCTTTTTCTTGGGATAGCACAACAGCGGCCCGCCAGCCCGACCACCTTGGCCGAGGAACGGGCAGATGCTGTCTGGCAGACCGGTGGTGTGCAGGCTGGTCATTTCCGCACCGCCGGAGTTACCCCAGAGATACTGGAACGATGGCGACTCTTCCGGGCAATCGTAGGTCGTCCAGAATTCGCCGGTCGGGCGTTCGGCCGACTGCAGATAGCCCAGCGGCGATATATCGGATGGGCCGCCAGTAATCAGGCCGGTGAGCTTGCCAATATCCTGCGAGGGAATACCGCCGGTGTTTTCGCGATTGCCGAGATTCAGCACCAAGCCATCGAAAATGCCGTTGCCACCGAAGGCATTGTCGAACTCATGGATCGTGATGATCTGGCGAATGCCGAGACCGGTCAGACGCGCCAGCTGCTCTTTGACGCTGTCTTGGCTGCAGGTATAGCTGTTTTCGGTGGGGCCGGTGCCCGTTTCCTGGAAAGGCTCCTGCTGACGCAGCGGGTTGTAGAGCACCTTGCAATCCAACACATTGGAAATCTCAATGCCAATGACCAGCGCCAGCTTGCCGTCGGCAATCACGCTGCGAGCCTCTGCCGGCGTCAGCACGATGCGGAACCAGCCCTTGCCGCGCCCGCCATACTGGGCGTCGATATAGTCTTGCATGGCGTACAAGGTGCCGACTTGGCGCGCGGCACTGTTCATTTCATTGCAATCACGCAGCGGGTCTTGGGTCACATTGCGCTGCAATTCGCACAGCGTTTCGTTATCCACCACATCATTGACCATGATGCGCAAGCCCGACATCCAGGCGCGTTCCAGCCACTTCCAGTAGATGGCCTCGTGCGTGAGGCTGCTGCGCGACGGCCAGTCCGTGAAGGTTGGCCAGCCATCGGTGCTGTGACCGTCAAAATCATTGCCGAGCAGGCTGCCAACAAGATCAAGCTGGCCGCCGGGGCCATGATCAACGGCGCAATCAGCCAGCGCATGGGTCACACCAAAACGATGGAAAGGATCGCCGTATTGGGCATTGGCTAGGAAGTTGGTGGCGCTCAAGTGCACATGCACATCCGCCATGCCGAGCACGCGGCCATCACTGGTGACGCCCTTGAAGGTTTCGCCGCTGGCATTGTTCTGCGCTTCCGGGAATTCGGCACAGCCGGTCGCGGTCAGCAGGCGGAACTGTTGCGCGGTACCGGCTTCCGCCTGGGCGGCCGCTTGCGTGAGGATATTATCGGCACCGATCTGCAAGCGCTGGCCGGTAGCGGCGGCATCGAGCGTGAAAATCCGGCCACTGAGCTGAGGGTCGGCAAAGTTGCGATAGGCCGCGATTTCAGCCGGCGTCGGTTCGCGATCTTGCAAGGGTGGCTGCACATAGCTGGTACGATCGTTGAGCACGCGGATCGTAAAGATATTGGCATTGGACGCCGATGCCAGATCATTCGCGGCAACTGGCGTATTGGCCGCCAGCAGATCGGCATTGCGCGTGAACAGCAGGTAGTCGCCTAGCGCGGAAGGCTTGAAGTAAAAGGCCTCGGCACCTGCCAATGCCGTCGCCGTGGCCGCAAACTGGCCATCTGCCTGTGCTACAAAGCGATTGTTGGCAACCGACTGCAACACCACGCAACGATTGTTGAACTCGTAGCGGGTGCGCGGCTCCGTGCTGTCGACTTCAGGCGTGGGCGGATTTCCGCCACCGCCACCGCCACCGTCAGCCATACGGGCATCCGGGCTCTGCGAGCAGGCTGCCAGCGTCAGCAAGGTAGTCAGAAAAATGGAACGCACTGCAGCATGACGAAGCATGGCAACCTCTTGTTATTGTTGTCTGTCACTGAATGCGACAATCTTTCTTGTCGATGAGTTTAGCCCAGAGCAACGCTATCGGCCATATTTTATATCGTCACGGCTTTGCGGCAGGGCACTGGCGCACGCTACCATGCCGGCAATGTGACCCTGTCGCCATCAAGTTGAGTGGATGTGTCATGAACGATGAGTCATCACTGCCCGAGTCCTTGCCCGCCAAGCAAATGGCCTCCGAGCCGACGCCACCCAAGCAAATGCCCTCACAGCAAGTACTAGAGCCGACCCCGGTTGCTGCCAAGCCCCGCTCGGCGCTAGATATCTCCATGCGGACAGCTGTGCGCAGCGCGCGTGAACTGGCCGAACGCGCCGGCTCAGCAGCCCGCGATGTGGCCGGTGCCGCCAGCGAAACGGCCAAGGAAATTGCCGGCTTGGCCAACGAAACCGCCAAGAGCATGACCGAGATTGCCAGCGAAACCGCGCGCTCGGCCATACAGATTGCCTCAGAAGGCGCTCAGGTCGTGGCTCAGCTCGCCGAAGACGGTGCCAAAGTTGCCGCACAGATCGCTGGCGATACCGCCAAGGCCGCCAGCCAGATCGCCAAGGAAGTCGCGCTGCAGATGGCGCAAGCTTATCTGCGCAAATCGACCCTGACCCTGGCCTTGCCGGAAAGCCTGCTGAACAAGCAAGTCCGGCTCATGGCGCAACGCAACCCCAGCGTCGATCATGTTGCAGTCTATTGCGGCGATGACCGCCTCACTGTCGCCATCGATGGCCATCAGAACCGGCTGGTGTATACCGTAGAGCTGGAGTTCGATGTGCTGGAGTGTCGTATTTCCCGCGATGAACAATACCTGCGCGTGCGTCAGGTCGATGAGTCACTGGATGCGCAATTCCGTCAGACCAATCTGGTGACGAACTGGGCAACTCGGCAGATTGCTCGTGGCAGCTTCTTCATGGCCAACCGCCTGCCCACGCGCTCGCCGGTGAATCAGATGCTGGAAGACTTGTCGGGATTTCGTCGCGAAGGGCCGCGCCTGTGGCGCATCGATTTGCAGAAGTCAGACCTGATCGAGCTGCTCAACAACCGCGCCTGGATGGTCGACAAGTTGCTGAGCCTGAGCGATCTCAGTGTGCTACCCGGCCTGACCACCCTGAAAGACAGCCGCGACTTGCTCATGCAGCTGGTCAATCAGTTTGAAATTCGCGACCTGCGCGTGCGCCCTGGTCGCCTTGAGGTACTGGTCGGAATTAACGCAGGCTGATTAGTCAGCCTGCGTTTCACTTACAGCCCGCGTGCCGCCAGCTTCTTCAAACCCGCACGGATCGGAGCTTCCAGCGCCTTCTTCACGACCCAGCCAGTACCCGGCAAGGCCGAATCGAAGTCGATGGTGTAATGCAGGCGGCAGCCGTTCTCGGCCGAATAGAAGCGCATTACGCCGTAGTGATTCTTCACCGGCCAGCCGCCCTTGCTGATGGTGTATTCGATGACTTCATTGGTCTCGGCCTTGGTCACCGTCTCTTCCAGGATCACGCCCGGCGCCAGTGTCATGCGGCGCGTGGAGCCGACGCCATTAACGCCATTCTGACCATCTTTGACGCGCTTGATTTTGGCCGGAAAAATCGCCGACAGATTTTCATGCACAGCGAGAAAGCCATACAGCTTATCCACGGAAAACGGGAAGGATTGCAGTACTTCAATGTGTTGTCTGGCCATGTCACCCTCTTCTGAAAATAGTCATCGTCAGATTTGATCGATGCCCGATGATGCCGGAGCGCCGCCGTGACGGCAAGCTCAGCAGCGCGCCCGCTTGCGCTAGATCAGCACATAGCGATCCAGCGCTCGCAAACACGGCTCGCGCAGCGCCTCGCGCTCATTGGCAAGATGATGTGATGCGCCGGCAACCTCGGTGTAGCCCTCGATAAAGGCATGGCTGCGCACATAGTCGATATTGAAGCGCCAATCGACGGTCTCATCCTGATCGCCCTGCACCACGCTGACCGGGTAGCGGCACGCCGGCATCGCGGCCATGTGTGCTTCCCAGCGGATCATGCTGCCCAGCCACTGCACGGGAATCTGGCGATGCTGCAGCGGCTCGTTGTGCCAGAGGAAATCGATGAAGCGCTCGTCGCTGGAACTGCGGCGAAAGTGCCGTGGGATCTCTCGCTTGAACTTTTCCAGCAGGTGGTACCCAAAGCGCACCTTGCGCCATTGCGCCGGGCGCACCAGCGGTGCCCACAACTGAACACGCGCAAAGGCCGGGCGCTGACCATTCTGGATGGACTGCAAGACATGATCGAGCAGAATGGCCGCACCGGTGCTCTGCCCGACCGCCAGCCAAGGGCCAGGCATGTCCGGCTTGAGTGCTGTCAGCACATCGCGCAGCACCTCCTGGTAATGCGCAAAATCTTCGATGTCACACGGCGCACCGCTAGACAGGCCATGCCCCGGCAAGTCATAGGCCACAACCGCATATCCCCGCTCCAGACCACGGCGGATCAGATGCGTGAACAGGCCAACATGATCGAAGTAGCCATGCAGCACCAACAGCGTGCCCTTGGCCTTGCCCGGTGGCAGAAAAACCTGCGTCGCGATGTCGTAGCCATAGGCTTCGAGCTTGCCGAGAAAGTGCGTCGCTTTGGCGGCCTGCACGAGCGCATCAAGCCCGTAGTGCGCGGCGTAATCCTGCAAGACCCCGCGCAGCGGAGCCCGCACATTCAGATCAAAACGGGGCAGCGCAGCGCGGGCTTTCTCCGGGGCGAAGGTCATCGCCGGATTCGTCTTATTGCACCTGCTGGCGCAGCTCGCCACGGATGTAGCGTTCGGTCATCGCATCCAGCGACAACGCGCGGATCTTGCTGGCCTGACCGGCGCAGTTGAAGGCTTCGTAGCGATCGATGCAGACATCGCGCATGGCCACAATCGTGTCCTTGAAGAACTTGCGCGGGTCGAACTCAGCCGGGTTCAGCGCCATGTGGCGACGAATCGCGCCGGTCGAAGCCAAACGCAGATCGGTGTCGATGTTGACCTTGCGCACGCCGTGCTTGATGGCTTCCACGATCTGCTCGACCGGCACGCCGTAGGTCTCTTTGATGTCGCCACCGTACTGATTGATGATCGCCAGCCAGTCCTGCGGCACGCTCGACGACCCGTGCATGACCAGATGCGTGTTCGGGATGCGCTGGTGGATTTCCTTGATGCGGTTGATGTCGAGGATGTCGCCGGTGGGCGGGCGTGTGAACTTGTAGGCGCCATGCGAAGTGCCGATGGCGATGGCCAGCGCATCCACGCCGGTATCCTGCACGAAGCGCGCGGCCTCTTCCGGGTCAGTCAGCAGCTGCGAGTGGTCGAGCACGCCTTCCGCGCCAACACCATCTTCTTCACCGGCCATACCTGTTTCCAGCGAACCTAGGCAGCCGATCTCGCCTTCCACCGACACGCCGCAGGCATGCGCCATTTCGACCACACGACGGGTCACGCTGACATTGTATTCGTAGCTGGTCGGCGTCTTGCCGTCTTCACCGAGCGAGCCGTCCATCATGACCGAGCTGAAACCGAGCTGGATCGAGCGCTGGCAGATCGCCGGCGAAGTGCCGTGATCCTGATGCATGACCACAGGCACATGCGGGAACTCTTCGATGGCGGCGAGGATGAGATGGCGCAGGAACGGCGCGCCGGCGTATTTGCGGGCACCGGCCGAGGCCTGCACGATCACCGGCGAATCGGTCTTCGCGGCGGCTTCCATGATGGCGCGCATCTGTTCGAGGTTATTGACATTGAACGCCGGCACGCCGTACTGATGTTCAGCAGCGTGATCGAGCAATTGACGCAGGCTGATGAGAGCCATTTGAGTTTCTCCTGAAGAATTACTTGTTAGCCGCCGCTTCGAGCGCGGCAACCGCCGGCAGCACCTTGCCCTCGACGAACTCGAGGAAGGCACCACCACCGGTGGAAATGTAGGACACGCGATCGGCCACGCCGTACTTGTCGATGGCCGCCAAGGTATCACCCCCACCAGCAATCGAGAAGGCGTCCGACTCGGCGATGGCCAGGCTCAGCGCTTTCGTGCCCTCGCCGAAGGCATCGACCTCGAACACACCGACCGGGCCATTCCAGAGGATAGTCTTGGCGGCTTTCAGCAGTTCGGCGAACTGCGCGGCTGTCTCCGGGCCGACATCGAGAATCATGTCGTTCGGACCGACATCGGCCACGGCCTTGACCACCGGCGTAGCTGCCTGCACGAAGGCGAAGAAATCGTCGATCGGGCCGGTGACTTCCGCCACCACCACATCGGTCGGCAGCGGCACGCTGACTTTGGCGGCGATGGCGCGAGCGGTATCGAGCAGATCGTGCTCGCACAGCGACTTGCCGACCGGGAAACCGGCCGCCGCGAGGAAGGTGTTGGCGATGCCGCCCCCGACGATGAGCTGGTCGCAGAGCGTGCTCAGCGAGGTCAGCACATCGAGCTTGGTCGAGACTTTCGAGCCAGCCACGATAGCGGCCATCGGGCGCGACGGCTTGTCCAGCGCCTTGCCCAGCGCATCCAGTTCGGCGGCCAGCAGCGGGCCGGCGGCGGCGACAGGGGCGAATTGCGCGACGCCGTGCGTCGAACCTTCGGCGCGATGGGCAGTGCCAAAGGCATCCATCACGAAGACATCACAGAGCGCGGCGTATTTGCGGGTCAGCTCATCGAGGTTTTTCTTCTCGCCCTTGTTGAAGCGCACATTCTCCAGCAGCACAACCTGACCTGGCTCTACCGCGACGCCATCGAGGTAGTCGGCGATCAGCGGCACGGACTGGCCGAGCTTGGCGGAGAGCCATTCGGCCACTGGCTTCAGGGAGTTTTCTTCGCTGAATTCGCCTTCAACCGGACGGCCGAGGTGCGAGCAGACCAGCACGGCAGCGCCCTTCTCCAGCGCCAGCTTGATGGTCGGCAACGAGGCCACGAGGCGGGCATCGGAACGGATCACGCCGTTCTTCACCGGCACATTCAGGTCTTCGCGGATCAGCACGCGCTTGTTGCGGAGGTCTAGGTCGGTCATTTTCAGGACGGTCATTTTCTTGGCTTCCTATCTTTCAATAAACGGTTCGGCCTCCCTGCCGTGGGTGGGGGGATGTGCTGCTCGGAATCGCTCGAGCCGTCCATGGGCGCTCTTCTCGCGCCATCCATGGCGCGAAAGGTTCCTCCGCAGTACATCCCCCCACCCACGGCAGGAAGACAGCATCAATTCTCTTTCCACAGCCAGTGGTAGGCCCACTGACTGTCCGCTCTCATCTCAGTCGGAGGTACACCCACCACACGCGCTACGGAGCACAATCACAAAAGCCCTATCGCAAAGCCGCCAGTGCCGCACACAAATCCAGCAGCCGATTCGCATACCCCCACTCATTGTCGTACCAAGCAAACACCTTGACCTGATTGCCGACCACTTCAGTCTGGGTCAAATCCAGAATCAGCGACTCAGTGCGATGGTTGAAGTCCGCCGATACCAGCGGCTCTTCGTTGATAGCCATCCAGCCCGCGCCACTACCAGCGGCATATTTACGCAGGCCGGCATGCAATAAATCAACGGTCAGCGGGCGGGTCATCTGCACAGTCAGATCAATGGCGGCGACATTCACAGTGGGCACGCGCAGCGAGTAGCCGCCGAGCCTGTCGGCCAGCGCTGGGAATATCTTGCGCGCCACGCCGAGCGCGCTGGAGGTGGTCGGGATCATGTTCTGCGCGCCAGCACGGCCACGGCGCGGGTCACGGTGGACATGATCGAGCAGCACCTGATCCGAGGTGTAGGCATGAATCTCGGTCATCAATGCCGATTCGATGCCGGTGAGCTGGTCGAACGCCTGTAGCAGCGGGCAGAGCGCGTGCGAGGTGCAGCTGGCGGCGGAAATGACACGATGCTCGGGGCGCAGGTCAGCGTCATTGACGCCATGCACGATGATGGCGTCGGCGCTGTCGAACGGGGCGGCACCGATGATAACGCGCGATGCGCCGGCTTCGAGGTGGCGGGCGGCCTGAGCATGAGCACGGAACTGGCCGGTGCATTCCAGCACCACATCCACGGCGAGGTGCCGCCAGGGCAGCTTCTCGGGATGCGGCTCAGCATAAAGCGCGATGCGCTGGCTGCCGACGCGGAGGATGCGATCTTCGAGCACGACCTCACCGGGAAAACGGCCATGAGTGGTGTCGTAGCGCAGCAGGTGTAGCAGCGCTTCCGGTTCGCCGAGGTCGTTGATGGCGACGATCTGCAGCGGGTGGCGCTCACCCGCTTCGATCAGCGCGCGCAGCACATGGCGGCCGATCCGGCCAAAACCATTGATGGCAACGCGCAAGGTCATGTCCGGCGGCTCGCCGTTGAAGTCCTGCTCAGGCCAAGCCTTTGACGGCGGCGACGACGGCATCGGCAGTGATGCCGAAGTGCTTGTACAGCTCACCGGCCGGGGCCGATTCGCCGTAGGTGGTCATGCCGATCACGGCGCCATCGAGACCGGTGAAGCGATACCAGTAATCGGTGATCGAGGCTTCCACGGCGACGCGCTTGCGCACGGCCAGCGGCAGAACCTGCTCACGATACGCAGCATCCTGCTTGAGGAAAGTATCTGGCGACGGCATGGAGACGACGCGCACGCCGAGGCCTTCGGCGGTGAGCTGGTCGGCAGCGGCCTGTGCCACCGACACTTCCGAGCCAGCAGAGATCAGGATCACATCGACTTTGGCGGCATCGCGCAGCACATAGCCGCCACGGGCGATGTCGGCGATCTGCTGGGCCGTGCGGGTCTGGTGCGGCAGGTTCTGGCGCGAGAACACGAGCGCAGTCGGGCCGTCCTTGCGCAGCAGGGCTTCGCGCCAGGCGACGGCGGATTCAACGGTGTCGGCCGGACGCCAGGACGCGAGGTTCGGCGTCTGGCGCAGGCTGGCGAGCTGCTCGACCGGCTGGTGCGTCGGGCCATCTTCGCCGAGGCCGATGGAGTCGTGGGTATACACATGAATGGCGCGCTGCTTCATGAGCGCGGCCATGCGCAGGGCGTTGCGGGCATATTCCATGAACATCAGGAAGGTCGCGCCGTAGGGCACGAAGCCGCCGTGCAGGGCAACGCCGTTCATGATCGCGCTCATGCCGAACTCGCGCACGCCGTAGTACACATAGTTGCCGTCGGCGTGATCCTGAACGCCCTTGCAGCCCTTCCACAGCGTCAGGTTGGAACCGGCGAGGTCAGCCGAACCGCCGAGCATTTCCGGCAGCAGCGGGCCGAAGGCATTGAGCGTGTTCTGCGACGCCTTGCGCGAGGCGATGGTTTCGCCCTTGGCGTCGCAGGCGGCGATCCAGTCGTTGGCCTTGGCGGTGAAGTCGGCGGGCAGGTCGCCGGCGAGGCGGCGCTTGAGTTCAGCGGCCAGCTCCGGGTGCACCTTGGCATAGGACGACCAGAGGCCGTCCCAGTTCTGCTCCAGAGCGTCGCCCTTGGCGCGACCGTCCCAGGCATCGTAGATGTCTTGCGGCACTACGAACGGGGCGTGCGTCCAGCCCAGCGCTTCGCGAGTCAGCGCGATCTCGGCATCACCCAGCGGCGCGCCGTGGCAGTCTTCTTTGCCCTGCTTGTTGGGCGAGCCGGCACCGATCACGGTCTTGCACAGAATCAGGGTCGGGCGTGCGCCGTCGGCCTGAGCCTCCAGCGTGGCGGTGCGGATGGCATCGCTGTCGTGGCCGTCAATGGGGCCGATGACCTGCCAGCCGTAAGACTGGAAGCGCTGTACGGTGTCGTCGGTGAACCAGCCTTCCACTTCGCCGTCGATGGAGATGCCGTTGTCGTCGTAGTAGGCGATGAGCTTGCCGAGGCCGAGCGTGCCGGCCAGCGAGCAGACTTCGTGCGAGATGCCTTCCATCAGGCAGCCGTCACCGAGGAAGCAATAGGTGAAGTGGTCGACCACCGGGAAGCCGTCGCGATTGAACTGGGCAGCAAGAGTCTTTTCGGCGAGCGCCATGCCGATGGCATTGGCGATGCCCTGACCAAGCGGCCCGGTGGTCGTTTCGATGCCGGGGGCATAGCCGAACTCGGGGTGGCCCGGGGTACGGCTGTGCAGCTGACGGAATTGCTTGAGGTCATCGATGCCGAGGTCAAAGCCGGTCAGGTGCAGCAGCGCGTATTGCAGCATGGAGCCGTGACCGTTGGAGAGCACGAAACGGTCGCGATTGGCCCAGCCCGGATTGCTCGGGTTGAAGCGCATGAACTGGCGCCACAGCACCTCGGCGATGTCGGCCATGCCCATCGGCGCGCCGGGGTGGCCGGAATTGGCCTTCTGCACGGCATCCATGGCAAGGGCGCGGATGGCATTGGCGTAGTGGCGTTGATTCAGCGGCAGCGCGGGCATGCAGTAGCTCCAGTCGGCTCGGGCGCAAACCGTCAGGGCACGGTCTGCGCGAAAGGCGCAATTTTCACCGATTACAGGGCTCGGGGGCAAACGACTTGATGCCTAAACTCCATCAACAGTTATCTATATTTATATATTTTGATATTTAACAGATGCCCCGCTACACTCTCGCCCTATGAACACACCCTTGACCACAGCCGAACCGACACAGGCCAATCCGCTGGATCATCTGGCCAATCTCGCCTGGGCGGCCGGCGATCGCCTGCGCCTAGGCGTGCTGCGCGTGCTCGCTCGCGATGCCTTTGGCGTGCTGGAGCTGTGCCAGCTCTTCGACATCAAGCAACCGTCGATGAGCCATCACCTGAAAATTCTGTCGGAAGCCGGGTTGGTGGTGCATCGCCGCGAAGGCACGAATCTGTATTACCGCCGCGCACCGGCACCGTCGGCGCTGGTCGCCGAATTGTTCTGCGCACTGGATGCCACGCTGATGGATGCGCTGACCAGTCAACGACTAGAAGCCGTGCAAGCCACGCGCGCCGAGGCCAGCCGCCGCTTCTTTGCCCAGTTCGGGCAGGAGTATCGCGAACATCAGGATTTAATCGCACGCCTCGCCGACTACGGCCCGCGCGTGGTCGAGCGCGCCACAGCGCTGGCCCGGAATGGCGTGATTCTGGAGATCGGCCCCGGTGGTGGCGAATTGCTGCCGGAGCTGGGCAGCATTGCCGAGACCGTGATTGCGCTGGATGTAAGCGCCGAGATGCTGGCGCAAGCGCAGCAATACGCAGCGCAGCAGAATGCCAACAACATTCGCTTTGTTCATGGCGACACCGCCAGCGTACAAGCATCTGGCCTGCCGTTGGCAGATCTGGTGGTGATGAACATGGTGCTGCACCACACCGCCCGCCCGGCCGACATCTTTCAGGATGTGGCCCGCCTGCTGGCCCCCGGTGGCAGCTTTCTGCTCACCGAGTTGTGCGATCACAGCCAAGGCGAGAAGGCACGGGAAGTCTGCGGCGATGTCTGGCCCGGCTTTCACCCGGACACGCTCACAAGCTGGGCGATGGCCGCAGGGCTGGTGCCGGCCCGCGAAGAATATCAGGCGCAGCGCAACGGCTTCCGTTTGCAGCTGCGCGAATTTACCCAACCGGTCAGCGCCACGACCGCCACATCCATTGCATTGACCTGAGCAGGAACCCCGCATGAGCGAATACAGCATCTTCACCTCGGAATCCGTTTCCGAAGGCCACCCAGACAAGATGGCCGACCAGATTTCGGACGCCATTCTCGACGCCATCATCGTGCAGGACCCGTTTGCCCGCGTGGCTTGCGAAACGCTGGTGAAGACCGGGGTTGCGATGGTTGCCGGTGAAATCACCACGACCGCCATCGTCGATTACGAGCGCATCATCCGCGAGGTCATTCTCGACATCGGCTATGACTCCTCGGATGTCTGCTTCGACGGCAAGACCTGCGGCGTGCTCAACCTGCTCGGCCAGCAATCGCCAGACATCAATCAGGGCGTGGATCGCGCCAAGCCGGAAGATCAGGGCGCGGGCGACCAGGGCCTGATGTTCGGCTATGCCAGCAACGAAACCGATCTGCTGATGCCGGCCCCGATTCTGTACGCGCACCGTCTGGTCGAGCGTCAGGCGCAAGCGCGCAAGTCCGGCGAGCTGGCCTTCCTGCGCCCGGATGCGAAGTCGCAGGTCACTTTCCGCTATGCCGATGGCAAGCCGGTCGCGGTCGAAGCCGTGGTGCTGTCTACCCAGCATTCGCCGGATGTGAGCGACGAGACCCTGCGCGAAGGCGTGATGGAGCTGATCATCAAGCAGGTGCTGCCGGCCGAGTGGCTGACCAAGGACACCAAGTTCTTCATCAACCCGACTGGCCGCTTCGAGATTGGCGGCCCGATGGGCGATTGCGGCCTGACTGGGCGCAAGATCATCGTGGATAGCTACGGCGGCATGGCCCGTCACGGCGGCGGCGCGTTCTCCGGCAAGGATCCGTCCAAGGTCGATCGTTCGGCGGCTTACGCGGGCCGTTATGTGGCGAAGAACATCGTGGCTGCCGGCCTCGCCGACCGTTGCGAAATTCAGGTGTCGTACGCCATTGGCGTGGCCGAGCCGACCTCGGTGTCGATCAACACCTTTGGCACCGGCAAGCTCAGCGATGAGCGCATCGTGCAACTGGTGCGCGAGCACTTCGAGCTGCGTCCCTACGGTCTGACCCGTCAGCTCGATCTGCTGCATCCGATCTATGGCCCGACGGCCTCGTATGGCCACTTCGGCCGCGATCCGTTCGAGCGCAGCTACGATTACAGCGTCTGGGAAAATGGCCGCAAGGTCGTCAAGACACACAAGGCGACAGCGTTCACCTGGGAGCGCACAGACAAGGCCGACGCGCTGCGGGCTGCTGCTGGGCTGTAACCGCAATACCGTTTGAAAAAGCCGCTCCGTGCTTACACACCGAGCGGCTTTTTCATGCTTGCCTATTCGCTGATTCTCCGCAAAGCTCGCGACTACGCATCCTGCCCCCAGAAGCAGCGAGCTCAGAATAGCGAGGAAGCCTTATGCGTCGATCCGGACGCCGTTACCGCAGTGGCCGCGCCGCTGAACATTACGATGTGATTGTGATTGGCTCCGGCATTGGCGGGCTCAGCTTGGCCGCGCTGATGACCAAGCTCGGCAAGCGCGTCTGCGTGCTGGAGCAGCACTACACCGCCGGCGGCTTCACGCACAGCTACGAGCGCGAAGGCTTCGAGTGGGATGTGGGCGTGCACTACATCGGCGAGGTGCACAAGCCGCACAGCACGCTGCGACGGCTATTCGATGTGATCAGCGACGGCGCGCTGAAGTGGGCGCCGATGGACGCGGTCTATGACCGCATCATCATCGGCGACCGTCGTGTCGATTTCACCGCCGGCCGAGGCGCACTGGCCGACAACCTCATCGCCCAGTTCCCCGCCGAAGAGGCAGCCATTCGCCGCTACATCGAGCTGATTGACGAAACCGCCGGCGCCGCTCAAAAGTTCTTTGCCGGTCAGGCCATGCCGCGCTGGTTGGGCCGGACCTATCAGGCCGCCCGCCCGATGCTGGTGCCGAAAAACTGTTTCCGCAGCGTGCGCGAGGTGCTGGAAGAGCTGACGCAGGATCAGGAGCTGATCGGCGTGCTCACCGGTCAGTGGGGCGACTACGGCATGGTTCCGCGCGATGCCTCCTTCCTCATGCATGCCACCGTGGTGAAGCATTACTTTGGCGGTGGCAGCTATCCGATTGGCGGCTCGTGGATGATCCCGGACACCATCGTGCCGGTGATCCGCGCCGGTGGTGGCGAGGTCTTCACCTATGCCAAGGTCGAGGAAATCGTCATCGAGAAGGGTCGTGCCACCGGTGTGCGCATGGTCAACGGCGATATTCTGCGCGCCGACCAGATCGTCAGCTCCGCCGGGGCACGCGTGACTTACGAGCAGCTGCTGCCGGTGGCCCTGCGCGAGTCGCTGGGCTATCCGGCCAAGCTCAAGCAGGTGAAGACCTCGGGCGCGCATCTGTGCATCTATGCCGGTTTCAAGGGCACGGCCGCCGAGCTGGGCCTGCCCAGAACCAATTTGTGGATCTATCCGAACGCGCATCACGAGGCCAATGTCGAGGCCTTTCAGGCCGATGTAAACGCCCCCTTCCCCATGCTTTATGTGTCGTTTCCGTCTGCGAAAGACCCGGAGTGGGACAGCAATTACCCCGGCAAGAGTACCGTAGAGGTGCTGACCATGGCCCCGTGGGAGTGGTTCGAGAAATGGCAGGACACAACCTGGGGCCAGCGCGGCGAGGACTATGACGCCTTCAAGGCCGGCCTGCAGGAGCGTCTGCTCGAAGCCTTGTTCAAGGAGCTGCCACAGCTACGGGAGGCGCTGGTCTATGCCGAGCTGTCGACGCCGCTGTCCACGGCCTGGTTCGGCAATTATCCGCAGGGCGAGATTTACGGGCTGGATCACGATGTGGAGCGCTTTCGCCAGACCTGGCTGCACCCCATCACGCCGATTCCGGGGCTGGCGCTGACCGGGCAGGATGTGGTCACCGCCGGCGTTGGCGGCGCGCTCATGGGCGGCATGCTCACTTCCTGCGCCCTCATGGGCCGCAAGGCCGGCAAGGTCATGGATCTGCTCAAGCACTGGCAGCCGAAACAGGAGCAACCGGCATGACGCACCCTACCGAAGCATTTCGCCGGCGCTATCGGGCCGGCATCAGCCCGCGCTATTCCGGCCCGCTGCATGCGCTCTGGGTCGCCAGCGTGGGTATCGCGACGATGGTGTATGCGGCGAGCCAGCTCAGCGCAGTGGCTGCGCCGGAATGGCTGGTGCTGCTATTCACGCTACTGCTCGGCAATGTGGGCGAGTACAGCATCCATAAGAAGCTCGGGCACCAGAAACTGGGCGGGCCTGCGAAGCTGTTCTACCAGCGCCATACCGGTGACCATCACAGCTTCTTCACCGAAAACAACATGCTCTGGACAACCTCACGCGACTGGCGTGTGGTGCTGTTTCCAGGCTGGTTGATTCTGGTGGTGATTGCGATTATCGGCCTGCCGGGCTATTTCGCGCTGGGCAAGCTGGTCAGCGTCAATGCCGGCGCACTCTGGCTGACCGGCATCGTGGGCACCTACCTGCTCTATGAACTGGTGCACTTCAGCGATCATCTGCCCGACGGGCACTGGTTGCACCGGCTGGTGCCGGGCTTGGGCACGATGGCCGCGCTGCATCGCATTCATCATGACCGGGCGCGCATGACGGCAGTGAACTTCAACCTCACCTTCCCGCTGACCGACTGGCTGCTGGGCACACTGGCCTGGCCCGAGAAAGCTCGTCCGCGCTAGTCGCTCAAGACAAGGCCGCCGCTGACTGAAACAGCTTGGCGGCCCCCTGACGCACTTCCCATGAAGCGGCTACGCTGGCACCGGTATCGGCCTTGGCACGGTCATCAACGAACCAATAGTCCATCTGAGTGCGCTCACGACCGAACTCGATGACCGCAAAACCGTTGGCAAAGCCTTCGTGGTATTTGACCCAGCGGTTGGCCAGCGCCAGGTTGGCCTCGAAGGTCGGGTTGATGAGCGCGCTCAGCGGACCAATACCAAGCCCTTCCAGGGTTTCCGAAAGCCCCGGCGATGTTACCGACGGGCAAATGAACTCAACAGCGACCGAGTTGCCGTCGAGCAGATAATCACCGGGCCGCGACGGCACTTCGGTGGCAAAGGATTCGTGATAGTCACCGGTCAGCACCACCACATTCTGTGTCTGCTCCATGACGGCCATCATTTCCTGCTGCTCGGCACGATACCCGTTCCAGTCCTCGACCGTCAGTGTCGCCGGTAGCGGTGGCAAGGTGCCATCAGCAGGGTCCAGCGCCTCTTCGAGCATGGCCGGCAAGGCTGCGCCGACGATGAACGGATAGAACGGCACCTGATTGCTCAAAACCTTCCAGCGCGCCGTGCTGCTCGCCAAGCCGGCTTTCAGCCAAGTCTTCTGCTCGGCACCGAGGATGGTCCGCGTCGGGCTGTCTACCGCCGGATCCACCGAGCCATAGCCGACAATGGCATTGCTCGGCTGCTGGTCGCGATACAGGCGAGTGTCGATGGCCCAGAGATCGACGAGATCACCGAACTGCATGCGTCGCCAGGCGCGCAAAGGGTCGGTGGCCGAGAACGGGCGCAGCGGCAGCCACTCGCGCCAAGCCTGCAGGCCGGCGGCAAGTCGATCAATGAATGCGCCCTCGCTGGCATCGTGATTTTCCGCGCCCTCACGCCACCAATCGTTGGCGATCTCGTGATCGTCATAGATCGTGATGAAGGGGTGGCGGGCATGCAGCTTCTGCAAATCCGGATCACTGCGGTACTGGCCATAGCGCGTGCGGTAGTCAGCCAGCGTGGTGATTTCCTTGGGCGGATTGTGCACACGGCCCAAGGCGGCACCGGGCGTCGGCACCGGGCCATAGCTGGTGCCGAACTCATAGATGTAATCGCCCATGTGCAACACGGCTTCGATGTCGTTGCGCTCGGCCAGATGGCGGTAGGCGCCGAAGAATCCGAACTCGTATTCGGCACAGGTCACCATGCCGAAACGTAGGGCCGCTGGCGATGCGCTCAGTGCCGGCGCAGTTCGCATGCGACCGACCGGCGACACCGCGTCACGGGTGCGAAAACGATACCAATAACTACTGCTCGGCTGCAGGCCGCTGACATCGACATGAATGGTGTGATCGCGCGTTACTGCCGAATTGACCTTGCCCGATTGCAGCAGCGTCTTAAAGTCGGCGGCCGTTGCCACCTCCCAGAACACCTCGGTGGCCGCCCCCTTGCCGGAGCCGGGCAAGGCATCGCTGCTCGGCGTCACGCGGGTCCAGATCACCACAGCCTCGGGCAGCGGCTCACCCGAGGCGACGCCATGACGAAATCGCTGCGCCGGATCCCCCGCCGGCACGGTGCCCGGCGGCGTCCCCGGCGTGGTGCCGGGCGCTGATGTATCGGAGCCACCCACCGCATCCGTGCCGCAACCGGGTGCCACTACCGTGACAGCCGAAGCTCCGAGCAAACTCAACACTTGACGACGAGAAAGTCTGGGCTGATGCATGATCTGTACTCTGGGTTCTTGTTCTTATGGTTTAGGCTGTGTGCCTGCGCTTGGTCGAAGCTTAACCAAGGATGCCAGAAGATGACAGTTCGATGACCGCCACATCGCTACGGTGCGCCCATGCCCCCAATCGCCACAACCATTCTGCTGCTCGTGCTCTCCAATATCTTCATGACCTTCGCCTGGTACTCGCATTTGCGCACACTGCCGGGCAAGCCGCTGTGGATAGCCATCGCCGTGAGCTGGGGCATCGCCCTGTTTGAATACATGCTGATGGTGCCGGCGAATCGCCTAGGTCATACCGTGCTGAGCCTGAGTCAGCTGAAGATCCTGCAAGAGGCCATCACCCTGTTGGTGTTCGTGCCGTTTGTGGTGATTTTCATGAAAGAGCCGCTGAGGCTGGACTTTCTCTGGGCCGGGCTTTGCCTGATGGGCGCGGTGTATTTCATGTTTCGGAACTGAGAATGCCTGCGCTGACTGGGAGTGTCAGCGCAGGCCGTGAATCACATGCGGAATATCAGACCGGCCTGAAGGATGGGCAGAACCTTGTAAGAGCGCAGCTCATCTTCAACTTTCTTGCGCTCGCTGGCGGTGTAGGTCTCGCAAAAAGCATCTTGTCCCGGCGTGTTCGAGTCTTTGCAATCCGGCTTGGTCTTGACCACCGGCTCGCCGGCAAACATGGCACCCACACTGAGGTGATAGCCCAAGCCTGTTGCCATGATGGGGCTTTCCCAGCCTAGCGTCAGCGCCGGTGCGAGGCTTTTGGCGTAGTCCGCCTTGATATTGACCGAGTTCACCGCCGATGCCTGCGGATCCTTGAAATCCGATGCGGTGAGATCGAAGCTCGACTGCTGATTGATCAGGCCCGCCGACAGCCTGAAATGGCCACCAAACGGAGCCCAATTCAAGAATACCTGCGGGTTCCTCAGGCTCAGATCGCCGTTGTAGGTCGCCTCATCTGTCTTCACATCTTTTACGGAATAATCGAGTGCGGTATAGCCCGCCGACATCGCCAGATACGGTGTGAAACCCCATTGCACCGTCGCGCCGATACCGGCCAGACCGGCTTGCGGCACCAGCGCAAAGCTGGCGGCTTGGGCGCTTGTTGTCAGGCTCGCCAACACGGCGGCGATTACTAAACGGTTCATGGCCCTTCCTCGCAAAATTCGTTGGCGAAAGTTAGCACAAGTCGCTTGTTGAACCACTCAAACGCTACACAAAGCCTACACACCGAATGAAATATCAAAATATTTGGATATTATGCCTCGCGCCGCTATACTGCGCACCTGTCCGGCGGTTGAGGGGCGCTGCAGCGGGTGTTTTCCATGATGAAAACTCACCGTCAGGCTCGATCGCAATCATCTTCAACGGCGCCCGTTCACACCGGAGTACTTCCCGATGAACGCTCAAGTAAACATGCAAACATTCGCCGATTTCAAAGTTCGTGACATCAGCCTCGCCGCTTACGGCCGCAAGGAAATCATTCTCGCCGAAGCCGAAATGCCGGCGCTGATGGGCCTGCGTGCGCGCTATGCCCCGACGCAACCGCTGGCCGGCGCCAAGATCATCGGCTGCATCCACATGACCATCCAGACCGCCGTGCTGATTGAGACGCTGGTCGCGCTCGGTGCCGAAGTGCGCTGGTCATCGTGCAATATTTTCTCCACGCAGGATCACGCCGCCGCTGCCATTGCTGCCGCCGGCGTGCCGGTGTTCGCCTGGAAGGGTCAGACCGAAGAAGAGTTCTGGTGGTGCATCGAGCAGACCGTGCTCAGCGAAGGCAAGCCCTGGGCGGCCAACATGATTCTCGATGACGGCGGCGATGTGACCGGCCTCATCCACCAGAAATACCCGCAGATGCTGGACACAATCCACGGCATCACCGAAGAGACCACGACCGGCGTGATGCGTCTGATCGAGATGGCCGCGCGCGGCGAGCTCAAGGTGCCGGCGATCAATGTTAACGATTCGGTCACCAAGTCCAAGAACGACAACAAGTTCGGCTGCCGCCATTCGCTCAACGACGCCATCAAGCGCGGCACCGACATGCTGCTCATGGGTCGTCGCGCGCTGGTCATCGGCTATGGCGATGTGGGCAAGGGCTCGGCGGCGTCGCTGCGTCAGGAAGGCATGATCGTGCGTGTTACCGAAGTCGATCCGATCTGCGCCATGCAGGCCTGCATGGACGGCTTCGAGCTGGTCTCGGCCTACAATAACGGCGTCGTGACCGGTCGCGATGAAGATGTGAATGCACGACTGCTCGGCGAAACCGACCTGATCGTGACCACCACCGGCAACGACAAGGTCTGCGACAGCGCCATGCTGCGCGCGCTGAAGAACGGCGCCGTGGTCTGCAACATCGGCCATTTCGACACCGAAATCGACACCGCCTTCATGCGCAAGAACTGGGTCTGGGACGAAGTGAAGCCGCAGGTACACAAGGTCTATCGCGTGGCTGCCGGCAGCGAAGCCAACCCAACCGATCCGAACTACCTGATCCTGCTCTCGGAAGGTCGTTTGGTAAATCTCGGCAACGCCACCGGTCATCCATCGCGCATCATGGACGGCTCGTTTGCCAACCAGGTACTGGCGCAGATTCACCTGTACGGTGAGCGTTTTGCCGACCTGCCAACGGCACAGAAGCCGGGCAAGATTCGCGTGGAAGTGCTGCCGAAGAAGCTCGACGAAGAAGTGGCTGCGGCCATGGTCGCCGGCTTCGGTGGCGTCATGACCAAGCTGACCAGCGCGCAAGCCGAATACATCGGTGTGCCGGTGGATGGCCCGTTCAAGCCGGAAACTTACAAGTACTGATGGCCAAATAACGATCGTTTCGATTATCATTAGCGTCCCTCTGAAAACACAAGGATGTTAATGATGTTGAAGCAATCTATTGTAGCAGTGACCCTCGGTGCAGCCATGTTGAGCGGCTGTGCCACGCCATTGGCTCTTAACCAGAAGCAAGAGCTTACAGGTTACAGAGCCAAAGGCATGGCCATCGAAGAGAAGAACCCAGGAACGGCAGCGGCTCTCGGCATCTTGCCCGGCGGCGGCTCTTTTTATACTGGCAATATCGGGCCAGGAATTATTAGCTTGCTGTTCTGGCCCACATCCATTCTTTGGGATCCGGTGAGTGGTTATGACGGAGCAGAAAGTCGTAATTATTACGCCACCAAGGTTGTGGTTGAGGCCAAGAAAAAAACCGAACTCCGTGATCTGGACCAAAAGCTGCTATTGAAAACGGTCACCATGGATGAGTATCTGATTATCAAAAATCAGATCGAAGACAAATACGCACCAATCTGACAGATCAGCTCATGCTGGGTGAGCTGATCATTTTTGAGAGTAAAAATGAGTAGCCATTTCAGCATTGAATTTTTCCCGGCCAAGACCGATGTCGGCGCCGAGAAGCTGCGTGATGTTGCGCGACGCCTCGGCGCACTGGGTCCCGAATTCTTTTCGGTGACCTACGGTGCCGGCGGCTCCACGCGCGATCGCACGCTGGGTACCGTCAGGGATGTGCTGGCGCTGGGCTACGATGTGGCCCCGCACCTGTCCTGCATTGGCGACAGTCGCGATGAAGTCGGCGAATTGCTCGACCTGTATCGCTCACAAGGTGTGAAGCGCATCGTGGCGCTGCGCGGCGACCTGCCTTCGGGCATGGGTCGCGGCCTAGGCGAGCTGCCGTTCGCGGCTGATCTGGTGCGCTACATCCGCGAACGCCATGGCGACCATTTCAGCATTGAAGTGGCAGCCTACCCCGAATCGCATCCGCAGTCGGCCGACCTGGCGACTGAGGTCAAGCATTTCGTGGCGAAGGCGAATGCCGGTGCAAACAGCGCCATCACCCAGTACTTCTTCAATGCTGATTGCTACTTCCACTTCGTGGAGCGCGTGCGTGCGGCGGACTGCGACATTCCGGTGATTCCCGGCATCATGCCGATCACCAATTTCGCCAATCTCGTACGCTTTTCGGACTCCTGTGGCGCCGAAATTCCGCGCTGGATTCGCAAGCAAGTCGCCAGCTTTGGCGATGACAGCGTCAGCATCCAGCAATTCGGCGAAGAGGTGATTAGCCGCCTGTGTCGCCAGTTGCTCGATGGCGGCGCGCCGGGCTTGCACTTCTACAGCATGAACCTGGCCGAGCCGACGCTCGCGCTGTGGCGAAATCTGGGGCTGCCCGAACGCGGCTGAAGCATTGCGATTGCTCGCATGAGCTTGTGTGATGAAGGCTGGTCTGCTAATTGAGCAGACCAGCCTTTTTCTTTTTCGGAATTGCTCATGCGTCGCCTGCTTTTCGCCCTGGCTGCCACCAGCCTGCTTGCCGCCTGCCAAAGCGCGCCGCCTCGACTCGTACAGCCGTTTTTTGTGGCAGGCCTGCCAGCAGCATTATTGCGCCAGCACGGCGGCTTCCGCCTAGACCAGCCGGTGCGTTATCCACCGCTGACACGCTATGCCTCGGTTGCCAGCCGTGCCCCGCAATTCGGGCTGATGGCCACGCCCGAGCCGAACCAACCAGCCTTTGCCGTGCAACCGCTGGATAAGCTGTTTGCGGTGACGGCGCAGGTCAATGCCGAGTTTTTGCGCCAGCTGCAAAGCAATGCGCCGGCGCTGGCCACGCAGCAGTCAGCCACGGCCAATGCTGCCTGGCGCTTCGATGTGCGGCGAGTGGCAATTTTCGGCAAGGACATGGGCAACACGCGCTGCGAGGCCATGTGGTTCATGCGTGCTGATCTCGTAGACAACGCCGGCAAGCTGCTGTGGAGCAGCGGCTACGCTAACAGCAGGCTCAGCGACAAAATTGGCTATGACTGCAAGCGTATCGGCTCGGATACGGCGTATGCCGCGCAGGTGGTACAGGCCGCGATGACTGGGGCCATCACAGACATCATCAGCAAAGTGGTGAGTCCGCCATGAGAGTGATCGTCTGTTTGGGCTGGGTGTTATCGGCTTCGGTTTCTCTGGGCGGGGTTTCCGTCGCCTATGCCGCAGTGGCTGCCACGGCGCTGCCTGTCGCTGCATTACCGATGGCTACTCCTGATGCGCCAGCTGCTGCGCTGGCCGCGATCGCCCAGCGTCAGGCCACACCGGAAGCGGCAACCGGGCGGTATCCGCTCAGTGTTGCGCAAGGGCGTCGTGCCATGGTTGTCACAGCTCACCCGCTGGCCACCGACGCCGCATTGGCCATGCTGCGCGCCGGCGGTTCGGCAGCGGATGCCGCCGTGGCCGCGCAGGCGGTGCTGGGTCTGGTCGAGCCGCAGTCATCCGGCTTTGGTGGCGGCGGGTTTCTGCTGCATGCCCGCAACGGCTCGGTGACCGCGATTGATGGTCGCGAGACGGCCCCCGCCGCTGCAACGGTGTCTCGCTTTCTGACCGCCGACAACACGCCGATGCGCTTCAACGATGCTCTCGGCCAGGCGCGCGCAGTCGGCATCCCCGGCGCTGTCGCGGCGTTGGCCGAGGCACACCGGCGCTGGGGGCGGCTGCCGTGGGCGACGCTGCTGGCACCGGCCATCCGGCTCGCCGAGCGCGGCGCTCCGGTGTCTGATCGCCTGTCTCGGCTGAGTGCGCAGGATGTGTTGCTGGCGAAAAGCCCGAGCACCGCCAGCTACTTTCTCGATGCCTCGGGTCGGGCCTGGCCGGCCGGCACGATGCTGAAAAATCCGGCCTACGCGGCGCTGCTCAGACAGCTGGCTAAGGCTGGGCCGACGGCGTTATATAAAGGCAAATTGGCGGCGTCTTTTGTGGCCCAACTGCAGGCGGCCGGCAGCGATATTTCGCTCGATGACTGGCAGGGTTATCGCGCCACCGTCAGCACGGCGTTGTGCCGGACGCTGAGTTGGCCGACAGCGCAAGCACCGCAGCTATCGCAACAACCAGAGAAAACAACCGGCCGCATCTGCTCCGCACCGCCACCCTCGGGCGGCCTGACCGTGCTCGAAAACATCCTGCTCATGACGCAAGCCAATCCGGCCCTGCCGCCGGATCATGCCCTGCTCGAAGCCGAGCGTCTGGCCTTTGCCGACCGCCAGCGTTACAGCGCCGACCCGGCTTTCGTTCCAGTTCCTGTAGATAGCCTACTCAGCCCCGCGTATCTGCAAGCGCGCGCGGCACTGATCGGGGAGAAGGCCGCCGGCACGGTCGCAGCAGGCACCGTCACGCCCGCCCTCGCCTTCGCCACCGACAAGCAAGTGCTGGAACATGGCACCAGCCATTTTGCGATTGCGGATGCCCGTGGCCACTGGCTGGCCATGACCAGCTCCATCGAAGACGCCTTCGGCAGTCGCCTGATGATCAACGGCGTGATGATGAACAACCAGCTCACCGACTTCAGCTTCGTGCCCGAGCAGGATGGCCTGCCGGTGGCGAATCGCGTGGCCGCCGGCAAACGCCCGCGCAGTGCCATGTCGCCAACTTTCCTGCTGGATGCCGCCGGCCAGCCTGTGCTCAGCGTCGGCTCGCCCGGCGGCAGCCGCATCATCGGCTTCAATACCGGCGTGATTGCGCGATGGCTGCACGGCGAGCACGATGCCGGCGCGCTGGTCAGCGCCGCGCATGCGCTGAATCGCAACGGCATCACCGAGCTGGAGACCGGCTTTCCGGCCGAGCGCCGCGCCGAGCTGGCGGCACGCGGTCACGATATTCGCGATGTCGAAATGGCCAGCGGCCTCGGCGTCATCGTGCGTAAAAAACAGAGCCTGCAAGGCGCAGCCGACCCCCGCCGCGAAGGCCGCGCCGCCGGCTATTGATATTTGACCGAGAGACCACCATGCCCCTGCATCGCCAGATATTCATCGCCCTCATCGTCGGCATTCTGCTCGCCGCCGGACTGACTTATGTTGAACCGGCAACTAAAGCGCTGACGCTGGAGATCGCTCGCGTCATCGGCAGTCTGTTCCTGAATGCGCTGAAAGCCGTGGCACTGCCGCTGGTGGTTGTCACGCTGATTGCCGGCATCGGCAACCTGAACCAGCGCCTGGGGCGGCTCGGTGCGCTGGCGATCAGCTTCTATGGCCTGAGCACGCTGCTGGCCGTGTTGGTCGGCTTGCTGGTGGCCAATCTGATGGCACCCGGTCTGCACGCCACAGCACCCGCGGGCGGCTGGCTGGCATCGGCCGGCTCGGCGGGTGCGCTGCCGACGCTGGCCTCGCCGGGCTGGGCCGACTCAATTCTGGCCATCGTGCCGGCCAACCTGTTCAAGGCCGCCGGCGACGGCAACCTGCTCGCGCTGGTGCTGTTCGCGCTGCTCGTGGGCATGGCCATCCGCACGCTACCGCAGGCCCTGCGCGAGGTGCAGCGTCAGTTCTGGGAAGGCCTGCAACAGGTGCTGCTGACGCTGGTGCTGTGGCTGCTGAAAGCCGCCCCGATCGGCGTGGCCGCGCTGGTCTGCAACAGCGCCAGCCAGATGGGCTGGGCCGCGCTGCAACCGCTGGCGTGGTTCATGGCCACAGTCATCGTGGGCCTGCTAATTCACGCCGGCGTCAGCCTCGGGCTGGTGCTCTGGCAACTGGCCCGCGTATCCCCGCGCGACCATGCCCGCGCCATGAGCCCGGCGCTGTGGATGGCCTTCTCCACAGCATCATCCACCGCCACTTTGCCACTGACGCTGCGCTGCCTGAACGAACGCGCCGGCGTCGCCCCCGGTGTGACCAGCCTGACCGTACCGCTGGGCGCGACCCTGAACATGGACGGCACCGCGCTCTATGAATGCGTGGCCGTGCTGTTTCTGGCGCAGCTGCTGGGCTTCGACCTCAGCCTCGCGGATCAGGTCGTGGTGGTCGCGCTGTCGTTGGCGACATCGATTGGCATGGCCGGCATTCCGGCCGCCAGCCTGGTCGCCATCGCGCTGATATTGCAGCGCTTGGGGATGCCGGCGGAGGCGCTGGGGCTGCTGCTGATTACGGATAGGCCGCTGGATATGTGCCGCACGGCGGTGAATGTGTGGAGCGATTCGGTGGCGGCGAGAATGGTGGCGCGGTTTGCGGGGAAGTGAGCCGTCAAATGCCTGTGATCAGAAAGCCCGCAGGCCGTCGCTGAAAACGCCATTGTCTTCCACTTGCTGATTGTAGGCATCCATGGCGGCCTTGTTGTCGGCCAACCACTGCTCTCGTTTCCACTGCCTCAAGGTATCGACCAACGCTGCTTCCAGCCCTGCAGATAAGTTGATATCCAGTGCCTTGGCTTGCCGCAACAAGTCGGCATTGATGCTCAATTTTTTGGGGCCTGTGTGTTGCAGGCGGGCTGCATGAGCTAGTCCTCACTGGGATTTCGCATAGGTTATATGCGTTGCGTACCGCATAACAGAGGATTACATGCAGGAGCCGAGCGACTCGGTGGCGGCGAATCCTTTCTTGCCGAACTACCGAACTTTGCGAAAGGCACTCCCTACCCTTAAACTGACCACTCAAGCACGACCACACGGAGAGCAATGTGCCCGTCATTTCCATGTTCTACGGCATCATCATCCGTCTGTATTTGATCGACAACCAGCACCATAACCTGCCGCACATTCATGCCAAATACGCCGAGTTTGAGGCATCAATCGCCCCGACGATGGTGAGATTCTTGCGGGCAAATTACCTCGCAAGCAATTGCGCTTGGTGCAGGCATGGATAGAGCTTCATCGTGACGAACTGTTGGCCGATTGGGAGCTCGCCGTCAGCGGCGAAAGCCCGTACAAAATCGAGCCCCTGTGAGGAGGCAACCATGTATTGGGATGTAAAAACCGTCAAACCTCTCCCGAACTTCCGGATTTATGTCGAGATTGAGAATGGTCGCAAGGGCATTTTCGACTTGACCCCCTATCTCGATCACGGCGTTTTTCGCGAGCTTCAAGATGTGCGCTACTTCAATCGGGTCGGCATTCAGTTTGGCGCAGTAACTTGGCCCAATGAACAAGACATTGCCCCGGAAACACTGCTGTCTGAAATGGTTCCTGCAGAATTGACTTGAGCCAACACTCAACTGTTGTGCAAATGCCATCCATATAAAAAGAGAGCACCAATGACCACCAACACCGTAAATCTACATCGTGTACTTCGCGCGCCAGCAGAGCGGGTTTATCGGGCGTTCCTGGATGCCGGCGCAATGGCGAAGTGGCTCCCGCCCTACGGATTCACCTGTCAGGTTCATCATATGGATGCGCGGGTTGGTGGCACTTTTCGGATGTCGTTTACCAATTTCACGACGGGCAATGGGCACTCATTTGGTGGCAAGTATCTCGAACTCGTGCCCAACGAACGCATCCGCTACACCGACAAATTCGACGATCCGAACTTGCCCGGCGAAATGCAGGTGACGGTGCATTTAACGACCGTTCTTTGCGGAACGGAGATCAGCATCGTGCAAGAAGGCATACCGACCGTTATTCCTGTGGAGATGTGCTATCTCGGCTGGCAGGAGTCGCTCGCGCAGCTGGCCAAACTGGTAGAGCCGGAGATTCCGGACTAATAAGCTGCTGCACAGCACATCTTGTGCAGTCGCGCATCTACACCGTCACAAATGGATTAAAAACCTCCAATCCAAGCGCATTGAAGTCAGCCACATTTCGTGTGGCAACGGTTAGCCCGTGCACTTTCGCTGTCGCCGCGATCATGGCGTCTTCATAGAGCGTATCGGACTTTCTGTGCATGAGCCGCGCCCACGCCCTGAAGGCTGCGGCATCCATCGGCAAAATGTTGTATGCCCCAGCCACCAATTCCAACCACGCCTCAATTTCATTGGCTTTGTCGGGGTATTGCTCGCGCGTTAGTTCAATACCGGCTTGTATCTCGCCAAGCGTCACCGCAGACAGGTATAGCTGGGCGTCATCTATCGACTCCAGCCAGGCAACAACGCCACCGTGTGGGCGTTGCTTGCGCAGCTCTGAAACCACATTCGTATCAAGCAAGTACGCGCTAGTCACAGCATTGGCTCCACCTTGCGACGCTGCGCACCACCTCGCGCCGGCACGATCATGTCGGTACGAGCTTGGTCAGAAAGCAGCAGCAGCTTCAAGGATGGTCGAGCCGCCGACTGTAAGCGGCGCCACTCTTGCACCGGTACTAGCACGGCCGCCTCAGCACCTCTTCTTGTCACCATTTGCGGGCCTTCCACTAAGCACGCATCCAGAAACTCGCTAAACCTCGCTTTCGCATCTTGAACTGGCCATGTGTGCATTTCACACCTCTTCAAACTAGTCATATAACTAGTCTGTTACTTTTCGGTGCCGCCGTCAAACCACCACCAACGACCACCCCAGCCCCAGCACTGCCGCCCCGAAGATCACCTGCATGACACTGCGCTGATAGCGAAACAGCGCCAGCGCGGCCAGCGCGGCAATGATCATCGAGCCCCAGTCAGCACTCGCGAGCACACCACCGGTCACGCCTTTCGGCCAGAACACATGCCAGGCAAAGAACAGCGCAAGATTCACGATGACGCCGACCACGGCGGCCGTGATGGCGGTGAGCGGGGCGGTGAATTTGAGGTCATCGTGCGTGGACTCGACCAGCGGGCCGCCGGCGAGAATAAACAGGAACGATGGCAAGAAAGTGAACCAGGTCACCAGGCAGGCGGCGACTGCGCCGGCCAGAAACAGCTGATCGGGGCCGAACACGGCCTTCACATAACCGCCCACAAAGGCCACGAACGCGACCACCATGATCAGCGGGCCGGGCGTGGTTTCGCCGAGCGCGAGGCCGTCGATCATTTGCGTGGGCGTGAGCCAGCCGTAGTGCGTGACGGCACCCTGATAGACATAGGGCAGCACGGCATAGGCGCCGCCGAAGGTCATCAGCGCGGCTGTGGTGAAAAACCAGGCCATCTGCGTGAGCGTGCCAGTCCAGCCTTGGGTGAGGATGAGCGCGGCCATGGGCAGCAGCCAGAGCAGCGCGCCAACGGCAACAACCTTGAGCAGGCCCGTCCAGCGAAAGCGGGCGTGGTCGGGCGTGGGGGTGTCGTCGTCGATCAGGGCTGGGGCCGTGCGCGCCTTGATCTTGCCACCGTGGCCGCCGCCCAGCGCAAAGGCATCCGGCAGATAGCGCCCGCCCAGCCAGCCCAGTGCGGCGGCGGTGACGACGATGAGCGGGAATGACAGCTGCAGCGCAAAAATGGCGACAAAGGCGGCGGCGGCGATAGCCCAGAGCCAGCCATTCTTCAGCGCCCGCGAGCCGATGCGATGCGCGGCCTGCAAGACGATGGCGGTGACCGCCGGCTTGATGCCGTAGAAAATTCCGGCCACCAGCGGCAAGTCGCCAAAGGCCAGATACACCCACGACAGCGCGATAAGAATAAACAGCGACGGCAGCACGAACAGCGCGCCAGCCGCGATGCCGCCCCAGGTGCGGTGCATGAGCCAGCCGATGTAGGTCGCGAGCTGCTGCGCCTCCGGCCCCGGCAGCACCATGCAGTAGTTCAGCGCGTGTAGGAAGCGGCGCTCAGACAACCATCGCCGGCGCTCGACCAGCTCCTGATGCATAAGCGCGATCTGCCCGGCCGGGCCGCCGAAGCTGACAAAGCCGAGCTTGAACCAGAAGCCCAGGGCTTCGCGAAAAGAAACGGGAGATGGCGCATCGGCAGGCTGCATGTGGCGGGCCCTGTTGGTAGAGTGGCGCTATTGTGCCAGAGCCTTCACGCAAAAAATGACCAGCAACCACGACATTGCCCGCCGCGACCTGAAACATGTCTGGCACCCCTGCACGCAGATGCACGATCACGAGCAACTGCCGCTGGTGCCGATTCGCCGTGGCGAGGGCATCTGGCTGGAAGACTTCGATGGCAAGCGCTATATGGACGGCATCAGCTCGTGGTGGGTGAACCTGTTCGGCCATGCCCACCCTGACCTGAATGCAGCGCTGCGCCAGCAGGCCGATACGCTGGAGCATGTCATCCTCGCCGGCTTCACCCACGAGGCGATTGTCGAACTCAGCGAGCGCCTGGTCGCACTGGCGCCGCCCGGCCTGAGCAAATGCTTCTATGCCGACAACGGCAGCTCCGGCATCGAGGTCGCGCTGAAGATGAGTCTGCACGCCTGGCGCAACCTCGGGCAGAGCGGCAAGACCCGCTTCATCGCGCTGGAAAACAGCTACCACGGCGAGACCATCGGCGCGCTTGGCGTTACCGACATTCCGCTCTTTTCCGAGACTTATCGGCCGATGCTGCAGCCGCCGTTGCGCGCGCCATCGCCCGATGCCTCGCAGCGCCGCACGCTGGCCGACGGCAGCGTCGAGTCCGATGCCGATGTGGCCCGCCGCGCGATGGCGGCGATGGAGCAGCTGCTCGAAAGCCACGCGCATGAGGTCGCGGCGGTGATCGTCGAGCCGCTGATTCAGGGCGCGGCCGGCATGCGCATGTACGACCCGATCTACCTGACGCTGTTGCGCGAGGCCTGCGACCGCCACGGCGTGCACCTGATTGCCGATGAAATCGCCGTCGGTTTCGGCCGCACCGGCACGCTCTTCGCCTGCGAACAGGCCGGCATCACGCCCGACTTTCTGGTGCTGTCCAAGGGCCTCACAGCGGGCTATCTGCCGATGTCAGTCGTGATGACCACAGACAAAATCTACGACATTTTCTACGACCGCTACGACACGCTGAAAGGCTTCCTGCACTCGCACAGCTACACCGGCAACGCCCTCGCCGCCCGCGTCGCGCTGGCCTCGCTGAATCTGTTCGCGCGTGACGATGTGGTCGTGCAGAACCGCGAACGCGCCCGCGTGATGGCCGAGGCGTTGACGCCGCTGCGCGACCATCCGCAGGTGCTGGAAGTGCGGCAAAAAGGCATGGTCGCGGCCATCGAACTGGTGCGCGACAGGGCCACGCGAACGCCTTACGACTGGCGCGAGCGCCGTGGCCTGGCGATCTTTCAGGCGGCGCTGAAGCGCGGCCTGCTGCTGCGGCCCATCGGCAATGTGGTGTATTTCATGCCGCCTTATATCATCACGCCAGAACAGATCCGCTGGATGGTGGCGACGGCGGCTGAGGCGATTGACGAGGGCCTGCGGGCACCGGCGGGCAGTTTTAGTGAGCGTGGGCCGGCAATGGCCTGAGAGATATCCGACATGACCCGCCTCTACGCCCCCCTGCCCTACGCCCTCGACGCCGAATTCGACTTGCCCGAAGACGCGCACCACCACTGGGTTCGCGTGCTGCGCGCCCGCCTCGGCGACACCGCTGAACTCTTCGATGGCGCCGGCCTGGCCGCCCGCGTCGAGCTCATCGACATCCACAAGCGCGGCGCGCGTGTACGCGTGCTGGAACTCACCGAGGCCTTCAACGAGTCGCCGCTGCACACCCATCTCGGGCAAGTCATGAGCAAGGGCGAGCGCCTGGATTACGCGCTGCAAAAAGCCGTAGAGCTGGGCGTCAGCGAGATCACGCTGCTAACCAGCGAACGCTGCGAACTGAAGCTGCGCGGCGAGGAACGCGCGGACAAAAAGCTGGCACATTGGCAGCGCGTGATGATCGGTGCCTGTGAGCAAAGCGGCCGCAATACGCTGCCGTTGCTGCACGGCCCGATCAGCGTGACCGACTGGCAAGTGCAGGTTGAGGCCGAGCAAAAGTGGGTGTTGGCACCGGCCGTGACAGGCGGGCCTGACAGCAACCAGCGACCAACCAGCGTGGCGCTGCTGATCGGCCCCGAAGGCGGCCTCAGCGACAGCGAAATCGTGGCGGCACAACAAGCCGGCTTCCAGCCTTGGCAGCTCGGCCCGCGCGTGCTGCGCACGGAAACAGCGCCGGTCGCCGCGCTCAGCGTGTTGCAGCTGCTCTACGGCGACTACGGCCTCTGACAGACAGGCTCAGTAGGTGTAGTTCACACCTACGGTCAGCTCGAACTGGCGCATGTCCAGCGTGATGTCCTGATCGCCGGCATCAATACCGGCATTCACGACATTGCCACCGCTGAGCGGCTGCACATTGCTCAGCGGATTCTTGCCCTTGACCGGGTTCGGCGGCGCATACATGAAGCTCAGGTCCAAGCCCAGCTTCTTGCTCGCCTGCCAAGCCGTGCCCACGGTGTAGTCCTTTTCAATCACACCCGGCGCGAGGATGTTGAACAGCCCTTCGCTGGCCGGAATCGGCTGCTCGGTCTGGCTGTAGCCGGCACGCCAGCGCCAATCACCCTGCTGATACTGATAGCCCAGCTTCACCACCGAGATGTTCTGCCAGCCGAAGCCGGGGCCGCCATTGGCACCCAAGCAGGCCGGGCTCGCCGTCGTGCTGCCGGCCAGACGCGGCAAGGCGCAGTCATTGACGAAGCGGTTCGGATCCAGCGGCAGGCCGACCGAGGCGATGTCGTTGAAATTGATGCGCTGGTAGTCGAGCAGGATGCGCTGGTTCGGCGTCGGCTTCAGCGCCAGCCCGAGATTCCAGGTCGATGGAATATCGAAGTCGCCTTGCTCGGCAAAAAGACCTTCGTACTTCTTGAAGCGCGACATGCGGATGCGCGACTGCCAGGACGCACCGGCGTCGAGGCCAGGCAGTAGCTCCGTCTGCACGCCAAGGCGAAAACCACCGCCATAGGAAAAATCAAAGCCTTGATCGGAAACACGATTCGGGCTGTTGGAGAAAGCGCCAAACGCCTGCAGCCCCTTGGCTTCGAAGCGCTGCGCGGCAAAGATCGGCGATACGCCAAAGGCGGTCTTGTCGCTGACTTTTACCGAGATGTTCGGCGTCACAAAGAGCTGGATCAGATCCACCGATGCCGTGCCGTTGCCATTGCCGCAGAAGCCGAGCAAGTCAGCATTGCCCGCTGCCGGCGCGCCACCGCCAAACACACCCCGGCAGCGACTCTCGGTCGGAGCCTGCCCCAGCACACCGCCGAGCAACGAGCTGATCGGGCTGCCTGAGGAGCCGGCCTTGAAGAAGCTGGCGGTGCTTTCATCCTGCTTGTAGACCGTGTTCAGACCGCCATTGCCGTAAACCGCCAGGCCCACGGTCGTGATGTCATCGAGCGACTTCACAAAGGCAAAACCGGGTATGGCAAACAGATTGTGCTGACTCTCCACAGTACCCGGCTCGATGCCAACAATGCCGAGGCCGAGCGCGCCCGGCTGCGACTCGCCGGCCGTGTATTCGCGCAGCGGCACGAACAGGCTCAGGTTGAGATCCCAGCGCTCATCCACAAACGCGGTGCCCGCCGGGTTGATGGTGCTGATGAGCGCATCCGACGGATTCGCCGTGCCGGCACCGCCGAGCGCGCGCTGCGAGGCGCTGTAGCCGTGGGCGAAATAGCCATTGGTGGCCTGAGCCGCGACCGGCAGCAGGAGCGTGGCCAATGCCGCCAGACGCTGAATGTTCGTCACCTTGCCCACAACCCTTACCTCATTTTTGTACCGGAAAAAGATGCGCCTTGCGTGGATGCAACCAGAGCTCGTGGCCCGGCGTGAGATCGGCATCACCGAGATCATCGCGGCTGGACAGCTCGATCTCGAGCAGCCGGTCGCCATGCGCCAAATCGAGCTGCCAGCGCGGGCCGACGGCGCGGATATCGCGCAGGATCACGGACTGGCTGCCATCCACGGCATGGTGCGACAGACTCCAGTCGCTGGGGCGCACATAGGCCACACCAGCGCCGTCGGCGCGTGCAGGCGCGGGCAGCTGCCAGCCCAGCACATCGGCGCGACCGGCCGTGATTTGCGCCGGCAGCTTATTCGCTTGGCCGAGAAATTCAACCACAAACGGCGACGCCGGCTGGTGATAGACCTCGGCCGGCGAACCGACCTGCTCGATCTTGCCGCGATTGAGCACGACCACGCGATCGGCCACTTCCAGCGCCTCTTCCTGATCGTGCGTCACAAACACCGAAGTGATGTGCAGCTCATCGTGCAGACGACGCAGCCAGCGCCGCAACTCCTTGCGCACCTGGGCATCCAGCGCGCCGAAGGGTTCGTCGAGCAGCAGCACGCGCGGCTCCACGGCCAGCGCACGCGCCAGGGCAATGCGCTGGCGCTGCCCGCCGGAGAGCTGACTGGGATAGCGATCCGCCAGCCAGTCAAGCTGCACCAGTTGCAGCAGCTCGGTGACCTTGGCCTTGATGAAGTCATTGCTCGGGCGCTGCTTTCGCGGCCGCACACGCAGACCGAAGGCGACATTCTCAAACACCGTCAGGTGGCGAAACAGCGCGTAATGCTGGAACACGAAGCCGACCTGGCGCTCGCGCACCGGCGTCGCCGTGGTGTCTTCGCCGTGGAAAGCCAGGCGACCGCTGTCTGCCGTTTCCAGACCGGCGATGATGCGCAGCAAGGTGGTCTTACCGCAGCCCGATGGCCCCAGCAGCGCCACCAGCTCACCGCTGGCAATGTCCAGATTGACTTCGTTGAGCGCCTGAAAGGCACCGAAGTGCTTGGTAACGGACTCGATGGCAATGCTCATGCCTGTTTCTCCTCAAAACTGTTTGGCGTCGGCGTTGGGCCGGACTCCTGAAAACCGCTGGACTGTGCCGCCAGCTCTGCGCTCATGCGCCATTCCACCCAGGACTTCACGGCCAGCGTGACCAGCGCCAGCAGCGCCAGCAGGGTGGCCACGGCAAACGCAGCGACGAACTGATACTCGTTGTAGAGAATTTCAATGTGCAACGGCATGGTGTTGGTGAGGCCGCGAATATGCCCCGACACCACCGATACCGCACCGAACTCGCCCATGGCTCGCGCATTACACAGAATCACGCCGTAGAGCAGACCCCACTTGATGTTGGGCAGAGTCACGCGCAGAAAGGTCGCGAAGCCGCTGGCACCGAGCGTGATCGCCGCCTCTTCCTCGTCCGAACCCTGTGCCTGCATGAGCGGAATCAGCTCGCGCGCCACAAACGGGAAGGTCACGAACAGCGTCGCCAGCACAATGCCCGGCACCGCGAACAAGACCTGAATATCGTTCTCCGCCAGCCACGCACCAAAGCTGCTGTGGATGCCGAAGATCAGCACAAAGACCAGCCCGGCAATCACGGGCGACACGGCAAACGGCAGGTCGATCAGCGTGATCAGGAAGGACTTGCCGCGAAACTCGAACTTGGCGATGGCCCAGGCCGCCGCCACCCCAAACACGACATTGACCGGCACCGCGATGGCCGCCGCCAGCAGCGTAAGCCGGATCGCCGACCAGGCATCGGGGTCATCGAACGCTGCCAGATACGCGCCCCAGCCTTGCCGCAAGGCTTCGGTAAAGACCGCGATCAGCGGTACAAACAGGAACAGCGCCAGAAAGGTGAAGGCCAGCGTCAGTAGCACCACGCGCACCCACAACGGGTCACGCAAAGCGGCCGACTTCTTGCCCGGAATTGAAACCAGAGCCATGACTTAAACTCCCCGTCCGCCGCGTTGGCGGACCCAGGCTTGCAGCGTGTTGATGAGCAGCAGCAGCACGAAAGAAATGACCAGCATGACGGCCGCAATGGCAGTCGCACCGGCGTAGTTGTATTGCTCAAGCTGGGTCACGATCAGCAGCGGCGCGATCTCCGACACCATCGGCATGTTGCCGGCAATGAAGATCACCGAGCCGTACTCGCCGATGGCGCGGGCAAAGGCCAGCGCAAAGCCGGTGATCAGCGCCGGCAAAACGGCCGGCCAGATCACCGCGACAAAGGTCTGCCAGCGGCTGGCACCGAGACTGGCGGCGGCCTCTTCCAGCTCCGTCTCCAGATCGGCCAGCACCGGCTGCACCGTGCGCACCACAAACGGCAAGCCAATAAAGGTCAGCGCCACCACAATGCCGGTGGGAGTGAACGCGACCTGAATGCCATGCGGCTCCAGGATGCTGCCGAACCAGCCGTTACCGGCGTAAAGCGCCGTCAGCGCGATGCCGGCGACAGCGGTCGGCAAGGCAAAGGGCAGATCCACCAGCGCATCCACCAAACGGCGGCCGGGGAAGGAATAACGCACCAGCACCCAGGCCACGAGGAAGCCGAAGAAGGCATTGATGACGGCCGCGATGAAGGCCGTGCCAAAGCTAATCTTGTAGGCCGCCAGCACACGCGGCGAGAAGATGATGGTGCTGAACTCCTCCCAGGTCATGCCGGCGGTTTTCAGGAACAGACCAGCCAGCGGGATCAGCACCAGCAGGCTCAGATACACCACGCTGTAGCCCAGCGTCAGCCCGAAACCGGGCAACACGCGCTGGGCCTTGCGAGGCACCGCTTTACTAAGCGTGGCCATCAGCGCAGCCCCGCCGCATAGATGCTGTCAAACACGCCGCCATCGGCAAAGTGCTTGTCCTGAGCCTTCTGCCAGCCGCCAAAGGTGTTGATGTCGAACAGCTTCACCTGCGTGAACTGCTTGGCGTACTTGGCGGCCACAGCCGGATCGCGCGGACGGTAGTAGTTCTTCGCAGCAATCTCCTGACCCTCGGCACTGTACAGATAGTCGAGATACGCCTTGGCCACCACCGAATTGCCTTTCTTCGCCGCCACACGATCCACCACCGCCACCGGCGGCTCGGCGAGGATGCTCACCGACGGCACCACGATGTCGAACTTGTCCGGCCCCAGTTCGCGCGTGGCCAGGTAAGCCTCGTTTTCCCAGGACAAGAAAACATCACCAATGCCGCGCTCAGTAAAGGTGGTGAGCGCGCCGCGCGCCCCGGTGTCGAGCACCGGCACATTGCGGAACAGCTTGGTGACAAACTCTTTTGCGCTGGCCTCGTTGCCGTTCGGCTGCTGCAGGGCATAGCCCCAGGCCGCGAGGTAGTTCCAGCGTGCGCCACCCGAGGTCTTGGGGTTCGGAGTAACGACTTTCACACCCGGCCTCACCAGATCGTTCCAGTCATTGATGCGCTTGGGGTTACCCTTGCGCACCAGGAAGACGATGGTGGATGTGTACGGTGTGCTGTTGGATTTGAAGCTACTTTGCCACTTCGGATCGAGCAACTTGGCTTTTTCAGAAATCACATCGATGTCGTAGGCCAGCGCCAGCGTGACAACATCGGCATTGAGGCCGTCGATCACCGAGCGAGCCTGCTTGCCGGAGCCGCCATGCGACTGGCGGATGGTCACAGTGTCGCCGGTCTTTTTCTGCCAGTACTTGGCGAAGGCGGCGTTGTAGTCCTGATACAGCTCACGCGTCGGGTCATAAGACACATTGAGCAGGTTGTAGTCCTTGGCCGCGACAGCGCCGCTGAACAGGGTGGTGGCCAGTGCGGCCGCGAGGCTAATTTTGCGAAATGACATGATGCTCTCCAGTCGGTCAGCTGCGGATGTGCAGCGAATGGAGGCATCCTAATCAGATGTTTTTAATTCCTAAAATACTGTTTTTTCATATTTATAGAACTTTAAGAGATATGGAGTATTCACACTCCATAGATCAAAAAAGAATAATTAAATTCATATTTATTCTTTTTAACTCATAAAAAGAGTTGGCATGCTTGGCCCCATCAAAACCTGATCGGAGCTAAAAAATGTCTTTCAAACACACCTCCGCACCACGCCTGCTGGCGTTGGCTGCTGCCATTTCCGCCACCTCGGCCTGGTCGGCCGAGCAACCCGTCAGCGCCGATGCTCGTGTCGCCGAATTGGAGCAGCGCCTGCTGATTCTGGAGCGCAAACTCGAAATCCAGACCGAAGAAAGCGAGAAGAAAGCCAAGGATACGCCAGTCGTCAGCGCGGGCGACAAAGGCTTCGGCATCAAGAAGGGCGACTTTGAAATCAAATTCAGCGCGCTGGCGCATGCCGATTTCCGTGCCTATCTGGGCGATGAGGAAACGATCAACCAAACCGTTTACACCGCGCCAACCAACGCCGGCACCAAGGATTACACGCTCGCTGGTCAAATCCGCACCACACCACAATCCGTCAAATACAACGATGGCTTTGTGGTGCGCCGCATCCGCCCGACGATTCAAGGCACGGTCGGCAAGCTCGTCGGCTTCCGCTTCACGCCGGAGCTGGCTGGCAGCGGTGTGGGTGATGCCTCCGGCAACTCCGTGGTCGATGCCTATATCGATCTGAAGTTCTCGCCCAAAGCATCCGTTCGCATCGGCAAGCAGAAAGGGCCGATCAGCATCGAGCGCTTGCAATCGGGCTCTGCCCTGCCGTTCATCGAGCGCGGTCTGGCCAACGAGCTGGCCCCGAACCGTGACCTCGGTGTGAGCCTGTTCGGCAAACTCGCCAACGACAAGATCAACTACACCGTGGGTGTATTCAACGGCACCGCCGACGGACGCGATGTGTCCAGCGGTGATGATTCGCGCAAGGAAGTGGAAGGTCGCATTTTCGTCGAGCCGTTCAAGAATGAATACAGCGCGCTGGCCGGCCTCGGCTTTGGTGTTGCCGGCAGCTACGGTAACAAGCATGCCTCCGGCGACGCCACACCGAATGCCGCCAACACGCTGCCACGCTATCGCTCGTACGGCCAGAACCAGTTCTTCGGCTTTGAGACTTTTGCCTCGCCGGGCGGCAATGGCTTCAGTAGCGTGGTGATCGCGGATGGCAAGCATAGCCGTCTGGTTCCGCAGGCATCGTTCTACAAGGATGCCCTGGGTGTGACCGCCGAATACGCCATTTCCGAGCAGGAAGTGCGTCGCTCAACCAGCCGCAACGCCAATGGCGCAACCGATACCACGCCGCTGCTGAGCAAGGCCAAGACGCTGAAGAACAATGCCTACACCGTGACAGCCACCTATGTGCTGACCGGTGAAGATGCCAGTTATGCCGGCGTCACACCGTCCAACCCGTTCACGCTGGGTGGCGAAGGTTGGGGCGCGTTTGAAGTGGCTGGCCGTGTTGCTGCGCTGACCGTGGACAAAGACGCTTTCGTGGGCAACGCCCTGAACACGCTGACCACCAGCTCGAACGCGACCTTCAACGGCGTCACGGCCGTGAATGGCGGCGATGGCTCCGATCTGCGCCTGGCCGACCCCAACGCCAGTGCTCGTCGTGCCCAGAACTACGGTGTGGGCGTGAACTGGTACCTGACGCGCAATGTCAAACTCTCGGCTGACTACAACCAGACCCAGTTCGACGGCGGCAATGCCAACGGTGCTGATCGCGATACCGAGCGCACGCTCTTCACCCGCGTCCAGCTCAGCTACTAAGCCGCGCGCGCCGGAGATGTCATGATGTCGGCCAGCGCGGTTCTGACACTGCCCGAAACACCCAGCCTGCAGGATGCTCGCTGGCGTCGTTTCACCCTGCTCACCGTGCCGGGCTGGCACAACTCGGGGCCGGCGCACTGGCAAAGCCGCTGGGAAAACCTGCGCCCGGACATCCGTCGCGTCGAGCAGGATGACTGGGAACGGCCCGACCCCGGCAGCTGGGTATTGCAGCTCGACAAAGCTATTCATGCGGCGCGCCAGCCGGTGATTCTGCTGGCGCACAGCCTGGGCTGCATCACGCTGGCACATTGGGTGAAAGAAACCGGCGGTCGTGGTGTTGCTGCCGCGCTGCTGGTTGCGCCAGCCGATGTTGAGCGCCCGGACGCAGCGCCTGCGCTACGCGGCTTTGCGCCGATTCCGCTGCAACAGCTGCCGTTTACCAGCCGCTTGATTGCCAGTGACAACGATCCCTGCTGCACGCTGGCCCGTGCCGCGCACTTCGCGGCCAACTGGGGCAGCGACCTGATCAGCATCCCAAATGGCGGGCACCTTAACGCACAAAGTCAGCTCGGCGACTGGCCTACCGGACAGGTCTTGCTGCATGATCTGGTCTGGCGCCGCCGCCGACACTAAGCCCGGCATGGCGCCATCCCTTCAGGCGTCCTCTCAGGAGCTTTCCGATGTGCCAGCTGCTGGGCATGAATGCCAATGTGCCCACCGACATCTGTTTTTCCTTCAGTGGTTTCCGCCAGCGCGGCGGCCTCACCGACCATCATGCCGATGGCTGGGGCATCGGTTTTTTCGAGGATGCCGGCTGCCGTCTGTTCATCGACACCGAAGCCAGCGTAACCTCGCCGATTGCCGCGCTGGTCAGTGCCTACCCGATCCGCTCGCGTCAGGTCATCGCGCATATCCGCAAAGCCACGCAAGGGCAGACGCTGCTGCAGAACACGCACCCGTTCCAGCGCGAACTCGGCGGCCGCTACTGGCTGTTCGCGCACAATGGCGACCTCAAGGATTTTGCCGCGACTCCCGGCCCGGTGCGTCCGGTCGGCGATACCGACAGCGAAATGGCGTTCTGCCATCTGCTCAATCAGATTCTGCTGACCTGCCCCGATGGCCGCCCGAGTGACGAGCAACTCCTGAGCGTGGTGACGCGCGTGGCTGGCGAAATTGCCCGCCACGGCACCTTCAACTTTCTGCTGTCCAACGGTGACTGGCTGCTCGCCCACTGCTCCACGCTACTGACCTGGATCGTGCGCGAGGCCCCGTTTTCGGTCGCGCATCTGAGCGATGAGGATGTGAGTGTCGATTTTCGCGAGCATACCGGCCCGGACGATCGCGTGGCCGTCATCGCCACCGCACCGCTGACCGACAACGAAGTTTGGACGCCGGTCGCGCCCGGCACACTGCTGATGTTTCGTGATGGCGCGCTGCAGGCATCGGTCCCGACCTCAGCGATGCACGCGACTCAGCCCTGAACCGACTCGCAGACACGCCATTGAATACGCACCACACTGCCCGCTCCAGCACGGCAGCGGAACGCCAAACGCCCTGACGGCAAACCCGCCACCACCTCGTGCACGGCCGCCACGCCCCAGCCGCGTCCTGCCATCAGATCCGGCGTCTGCTGGGGTCTGGCCTGACCGCGCCCGTCATCGGCCACGACCAAGCTGATGCACTCGCCGCGACGGCGCAAACGCAGCCAGACCTGCAGGCGCTCAGGCTTGCCGGCAGCCAACCTGACAGCGCCCGGCTCGCCGCCATGCACCAGTGAGTTGCGCAGCAATTGCGGCAGCACATCCCATAGAAATGCATCCCACAAAAAAGCATTGCCACGCAGATCGAACGGCTCGTATGGGTCGAGTTGAAGATGCAGCGTCGCCGGCTGGCCGCTCAGCCTGAGCTGCGCGGCAAAGCCTTCGCGAAAAGCACGACGCATACTTTCCGGGGATGTCGTGAAGCTCAAGGGGGCATCCGCCAGCCAAGGCTGCAATGCCGCCAACAGCGCAGGCCAGCAGCCGAGCGCATCGGTTTGCTGCCCCGGCTGCAATCGGCTTTCGAGCTCATGAAGCGTCTGCGCCACGGCATCGGCCGACGCGCTCAGTGCCGCGCCCTTGAGCAAGTGCACGGCATGGCACAGCGGCGTCAGCACCGACTCATCGCCCGCTTGCCAGACCTGCCAGTACGCCGTGATCTCGAGATGCCGCCGCTGCGCCTGCTGGCGAAAAAGATCCGTCAGCGTGGCATCGCTCATGTCAGGTGCGGCCAGGCGTCGATCAGCAATTTGCTGCCGATAAGCACCGTGAGAATTTCGAACGAGCGTTTGACCAGGCCATTGCCGTGGCTATGCGCGAGATGCGCGCCCACATAGCCGCCAAGAAATGAGCCCAGCAACAGCGCCGGCAGCCAGTCCCAGCGCACCGGGGCCTGCTGCGCGATAAACCAGGCCCCGGTACCGTTCCAAAACAGGCCGACGAGGATCAGCGTATAGGTCACGGCGCGGGTGTAGTCGAGACCGAACCAGCGCACCAGCCAGATCGTCACGAACAGGCCCGTGCCCGAGGTCAGCGAGCCATTGAGCACGCCGATGCCGAACAGCACACCACCGCCAATCAGCAGGCCGAGCCGGTCGGTATGCTGCACCGCATGGACCTTGCCCAGCTGCGGTCGCGCCATCGAATACGCCCCCAGCCCCAGCGTCAGCACGCCCAGCGCGGCTCGCGCCCAGGCCTCCGGCACCAGCAGGATGATCTGCGTGCCGAGCCAGACGCCGGGCAGGCCGGCTGCCAGAATAAAGCCGGCAAATCGCCAGTTGATCGGCTCAGCGCGCAGATGCCGCAGCGTCGCGCCCAGGCCCAGCGCCACGCTGGCAATCTTGTGCGTGGCCAACGCGGTCGGAAACGCCAGTCCGAGAAAGATCAGCACCGGCAGCTGAAGCAGCCCGGCACCGCCACCCGCCAGCGACGACAGCGTGTTGGCGACAAATGAAATGGCAAACAGGCCAAGCTGCCCTACCGTACCCTCTACCATCGCTTTTTACTTCTTGCGCGCGCGATTGCTGATCAGCGTGCCCATGCCTTCATCGGTGAAGACTTCCAGCAAGCAGGCATGCGGCACACGGCCGTCAATGATGTGTGCGGATTGCACGCCGCCCTTCACGGCATCCAGCGCGCAGGCGATCTTCGGCAGCATGCCGCCGTAGATGGTGCCGTCGGCGATCAGCGCGTCCACATCCTTGGTGGTCAGGCCGGTCAGCACATTCTTTTCCTTGTCCATCACGCCGGGGATGTTGGTGAGCAGGATCAGCTTCTCGGCCTTCAGTGCCTCGGCGACCTTGCCCGCCACCAGATCGGCGTTGATGTTGTACGACGCGCCGTCATCACCCACACCCACCGGCGCGATGACCGGGATGAAGTCGCTGCCGAACATGAGCTCAAGCACATCGGTCTTGATGCCGGCAACTTCGCCGACCTGGCCGATGTCCACTTCCTGCGTCACGCCCGCCTCGTCCTTGCGCGACAGCGTCATGCGCTTGGCGCGAATCAGGTTGGCGTCTTTACCGGTGAGGCCGATGGCACGACCGCCGTTCTGATTGATCAGGTTGACGATGGACTTGTTGACCAGACCACCGAGCACCATCTCCACCACATCCATGGTCTCGCTGTCGGTCACGCGCATGCCGTCGATGAACTCGGAAACCTTGCCGATCTTCTTCAGCAGATCGCCGATTTGCGGGCCGCCGCCGTGCACCACCACCGGGTTCAGGCCGACCGTCTTCATCAGCACGATGTCACGCGCGAACGAGTTCTCCAGCTCCGGATCGGTCATGGCATTGCCGCCGTACTTGACCACGATGGTGGCGCCGTTGAAGCGCTGAATGTAGGGCAGCGCCTCGGTCAGTACCTTGGCGATATTGAGCGCAGCATCTTGCGTAAGAGCCATGAGTTATCTCGCGTTGCGTAAAAGGAATCAGTGACGACCAGAGCTGCCGAAGCCGCCGGCACCGCGCGCCGTGGCCTGGAACTCCGACACAATTTCAAATTCGGCCTGCACCACCGGCACCAGCACATACTGCGCCAGGCGCTCGCCCGGCTGCATCACGAACGGCTCGCTGCCTCGGTTCCAGCACGACACCATCAGTTCGCCCTGATAGTCGGCATCAATCAGCCCGACCAGATTACCGAGCACGATGCCATGTTTGTGGCCAAGACCGGAGCGCGGCAGGATCAGGCCGGCATAGGCCGGGTCGCTGATGTAGATGGCCAGGCCGGTGCGAATCAGCACGGTATCGCCAGGATTCAGCGTCAGCGGCGCATCCAGCAGCGCGCGCAGGTCGAGGCCGGCGGAGCCTTCGGTGGCATAGCTCGGCAGCGGCAGGTCACGGCCGATACGGTCATCGAGGATGCGGACTTGCAAAGGGATCTTCATGGTTGGCGTTTCCGTTGCGTCAATTCAAAAGTACAGCTTTCAAAAGTGCAGTTTTCAAGCGTTCAGAGCGTCAGCCGCGCCGCCAGCAAGCTCACCAGCTCGCGGGCAATCTGCGGTTTGCCGGCCTTGGCCAGCTCCACGCGGACCACGCCTTCGCTGGCCTGACGATCCGGCCAGAACACGGTCATCGCGTTGTCGTCGCTCTGGAAACCGATGTCGGCGCGCGACACATCATTGCAGGCAATCATGTCGAGCTTTTTGCGCGCCAGCTTGTCGCAGGCATAGGCCTCCACAGCATGGGTTTCCGCCGCAAAGCCCATCACAAACGGTTTGTCTGCCTGCTCGGCGATGCTTGCCACGATGTCCGGATTCTTCACCAACGAGATGTCCAACGTGTCGTCTTTCAGACCCTTCTTGATCTTCTGCGTGGCGACTTGCGTGGGGCGGTAATCGGCTACGGCAGCGGTGGCGATGAACACAGTGCGGGCCGGGCCGGCTAGAGCCTTCGCCTCGGCCACTGCGACAGCGCTGGCCGCCAGCATGTCCAGCGCGCTGACCACATCCACGCGCCGCACTCGCGCCGGCGTGGGCAGATGCACCGGGCCGGCAATCAGCGTGACGCGCGCACCGGCTTCAGCACAGGCCTCGGCCAGCGCAAAACCCATCTTGCCCGAGCTGTGATTGCTCAGGTAGCGCACCGGGTCCAGCGCCTCGCGCGTGGGGCCGGCCGTGATGACCACATGCGCGCCGCTGAGCAGACCGCTCTCGAACTGGTCGGCGCAGAGGTCGGCGAGTTGCTGCGCCTCCAGCAAGCGCCCGGCACCCACATCGCCACAGGCCTGCGCGCCGCTGCCGGGGCCAAACACCGCGATACCGCGGCCTTTTAATGTCACCAAATTAGCCTGCGTCGCCGCATCAGCCCACATTTGCTGATTCATGGCCGGCGCCACGGCTTTCTTGCCCGATGCCGCCAGCCAGCAGGTCGTCAGCAGGTCATTGGCGATGCCCTGCGCCAGCCGCGCCAGCGTATCCGCCGAGGCCGGTGCCACCAGAAACAGATCGGCCCAGCGCGCCAGCTCGATATGACCCATGGCTGCTTCCGCCGCCGGATCGAGCAAATCCACATGCACCGGATTGCCGGACAGTGCCTGCAGCGTCAGCGGCGTGATGAATTCACGGGCGGCGGCAGTCATCACCACCTGCACCTCGGCACCGGCATCGCGCAGACGGCGAATCAACTCGGCACTTTTATAGGCCGCGATACCGCCGGTCACGCCGAGCAAAATATGTTTGTTTGACAGCCGCGCGAGCATGCGAAAGCTCCAATTCGGGTCTATACCTTATGCAGCTGCGAAAGATACCACGGCAGCCCAGGGAATTTATGAACGACAGGAGTCACCCGCATGCGTATTCGAGACTGGCCGGCCGCCGAACGGCCGCGTGAAAAACTGTTGCTTCAGGGGCCGGGAGCGCTCAGCACCGCCGAGCTGCTGGCCCTGCTCATCGGCCATGGCCGCGAAGGCCTGACCGCCGTAGACATGGCACGACAAGCCCTGCAGCACTATGGCGGCATCCGCGACCTGCTGGATGCCCCGCTGGAAGATTTGCTGCTACGCGTGAACTGGGGGCCGGCGCGCGTGGCGCGACTGCATGCGTCGGTGGAGCTGAGCCGGCGCTATCTCAGCGAAAGTCTGAGCCGCAAGGGCAAGCTCACCAGCCCGGCAGCCACTCGCGAGTTCCTGCGCGCCCAGCTGCGCGGCTACGACCACGAGGTCTTTGCCGTGCTCTATCTCGACAACCAGCACCGCGTCATCGCCTTCGAGGAGATTTTTCGCGGCACGCTAGACAGCTGCTCCATCCACCCCCGCGAGGTCGTGAAACGCTCGCTGGCGCAGCGGGCCGGCGCGGTGATCTTTGCTCACAACCATCCGTCTGGCGTGGCCGAGCCATCGGCCGCTGACCGGCACATCACGCAACGACTGAAAACCGCGCTGGAGCTGGTCGATGTACGCACGCTCGATCATCTGGTCATTGGCGATGGCGAGCCGGTGTCGTTTGCTGAGCGCGGCTGGCTTTGAGGAGCTGCGGCCACCCGCAGTATCGGTTAATATCTGACCAAACATCAGAGGGCAAGGGGTGTATGCACATGCGAAAAAACGAAAGCAGCATGGTCGAGCTTGATACCCTGCACTCGAAATCTGATGAGAACATCGACTTCAGCGACATCCCGGAGCTGGATGAGGCGTTCTGGATGTCTGCTACGCGTGCTGCCTCCAAGATCCTCAATTAGAAACGCATGTTGAAGACGGTCATGCTGGGAATGTTGTAGTTTCCTCCCATGTCTTGACAGACTAATATTCGAGCAATCGCCATTGGAGGTGAGGCTATGCCTGTTGTTTTCAGGTACAAAGGGATTCGATTTTTGTTTTACTCAAACGAAGGCAACCCGCGAGAGCCGATCCACATTCATGCTCGCGGAAATGGCAACGATGCCAAGCTCTGGCTGTATCCTGCTGTCGGCCTAGCCTACTCTGATGGGTTCAGTCGGCAAGAGCAGCTTGAACTGATCCGCATCGTGGAGCAGCACAAAGGCGAAATCGAGAGGGCGTGGAATGAGTATTTCAGCGAAGAAAGTTCGTTTTGACGACTGCACCATGTGGGTAGACTTGAGTGACGGACGCACACTTGGCATCCCCCTAGCATGGTTTCCGAGGCTGCTACAGGCAACGCCGAAACAGCGTGCCGATTGTGACATTGGCCGCTACGGGCTGCATTGGGATGCTCTTGATGAAGACATTTCAATCGAAGGTTTGCTCGCTGGCCGTGGCGACATAACCCACAAGAATCGCCCTGCCACCGCAGCCTGACAACAGTTTGGCCCAGCCCTGCATCGATAGTGTGGCTCGGAAACTCGTATGACTAAACGCAAAAGCCCCCGCACAAGGGCGAGGGCTTTTGCTCAACATCACCGCTGTCAGAACTTGTAGGTTGCCGACAAGCGTGCCGCGATGGGCGAACCCGGCATGATGTTGTTGTTGTTGTGCGCATTCACAGAATAGTCGCGATTGAGCAAGTTTTCGATGTTGAGCTGCAGCTGCAGACTCTTCGAGGCATTGAAGAAGGCAGCAGCATCAACACGGCCGTAGCCCGGCAGTTTCACTGTGTTGTCGTCCTGAGCATACATGCGGCTGCGGCTGACAAAGCCCAGTGCTACGCCGTAGCGGTCGTTCAGGTCATAGCGATTCCACAGCGAGAAGGTGTGGCGCGGCGTCTGGTTGGTTTCGTTGCCGGCCTGAATGGTGGCTGACTGCGATTTGGTGATGGCGCTGTCGGCAAACGCGTAGCCGCCGGTCATCGACCAGGCACGCGTGATTTTGCCGGTTGCACTCAGCTCAACGCCTTTGACACGCTGGCCATCAACCAGAATCGTCTGTGTTGGCATTGCCGGATCCGGAACCGCCACATTGCTGCGTTCCAAGCGATAGACAGCAGCAGCCAACGACAGATCCGAACGCACATCCCACTTCACGCCGACTTCCTTGTTCAGGAAGGATTCCGGATCGAAATTGTTGTTTGCAGCCGTCAGCGAGCTCAGCTGATCGCCGGCACGCGGCACGAAAGTCTTGCTGTAACTCGCATACACGGACACAGCATCGACTGGCTTGAAGATCAAGGCAGCACGCGGCGACAGTTCGGTATCGGTAGCCCTGCCGGAGTTAGCCCCAACTTTATCCGTGAAGTCCGTCTCAAATCGATCCTGACGCAGGCCCAGCACCATCTGCCATTGCTTATTAAAGGTCAGCTGGTCTTGAAGATAGACCGACGCCACATCAATCGTTGTTTCCGAGCTGCGATTCACGATCGCTGGATTGATCGTTGCCACCAGAAAGGGATTGGTCGCTGGCACACGCGTCAGATTCTTTTCATCCAACCGGAAATTCCTGGAGTCCTGACGCCCAACCTCAACGCCTGCAAGCATCTGGTGCTTGATCGAGCCGGTTTTCAGGTCGAAGACAACATCGGTCTGGTTGAACAGGTTCTGGCGCTGCGTATCATCGCGATACTGCGAAATTCGCACGGTTCCGGCATTCGGCATACCTGTCACTGGCACATCGCTGCTGGCATACACATTCTGATAATACTTGTCGTAATCGGCATAACGCGTCTTGTTGCTCAGCATCACGCCATTGGTGAACTTGTGCTCGATGGTCATGCCCACAGTACGCACCGTCGTTTCGGTCGGGCTTTGCTCGGCATTACCAAAGAAAGTGGACTCATCGGCCTTGAACGGCTTGCCGTTCTGCGAGGGCACACCGCGATCAGTCACACGCAAGTCATTGAAGTATTCAGCCGACAACACCACCTTGGTGCGATCACCCGGCTTCAGCGTTAGCGTCGGGCTGATGCCATTGCGGCGCACAGAAACGCCATCGCGATAGCTGTCGGAGTCTTCGCTGACCACATTGACGCGACCCGCCACGGAGCTGGTCAGGCCACCACCAACATCCAGCCCGATACGCTTGTGATCATACGAACCCACCGACACATTGATTTCGCGTATCGGTGTCCAGCCTGCTTCTTTACTGACGCGATTGATGACACCACCAGCGCCGCCACGACCGAAGGCCAAGCCGTTGGAGCCCTTAAGCACTTCCACACGATCAATGTTGTACACATCGCGGTAGTACTGAACATCATCGCGCACGCCATCCAGATAGAAATCGCCCGTGCTGGTGCTGCCACGAATCACGGCGGCATCACGATTGCCCTCGCCCTGCGCAAAAGTTACACCCGGTGTGTAGCGAACGGCTTCCGCCATGCTCTGCACAGCCTGATCCTTGATCTGCTGAGCGGTCACTACGCTCACAGACTGCGGCGTATCCAGCAGCGCGGTATCGGTTTTCGTGGATGCCCGGCTGATAAGCGGCTGATAACCATTGCTGGCTGTAGCTTCGGCGGCGGCGGTCACCTGAACTTCGGCGAGCACCTGATCAGCAGCAGAAACCGTCGTGGCCAAACCGGCGCACGCCAGCATGACAGCAGCACTGAGGGGATTAAGCTTGAACACGCAACTCTCCGGGCAAATGATTTGACGCGGAGAGCATAACTATAGACACGAACGAAAACAATTCTCATTAGTACGAGAATTCCGAGAACCTAAATCTGGAATCGCCCCGGCATCTCACGCCATTCCGACTCTTGTATCCACTCTGGATGACTCGGCTCGGTGAAAATGAATACCGACAGCAAGCCCATGAGAAAGATCACCTTCAGCAGCCTGTCGCCCATCGCTGGTGCGGCAACGCCCCGCAAAGCTGCATGTGTTGGCCCGATCTCGACGCGCTGACCATCGCGAATCAGCCAGGCGGCGAGCAGCAGCAACGCCACCACGAATATCCAGCCGCCCGTCAGCAGCAAACCCAGCCCGACAAAAAGCATGAGGATCGCCACCAAGGGCATGAAGGCACTAAGCCAGACCGAGAACACAGCCCCGAACAGAATCGCCCAGGCCGTGACCGCCACCACAAACACGCGCATCATGACCCAGCCACGGCCGCCCACCCGCACCTCACCCTGAAACAGCGGCCGGTTTGCCCAGTACGCCGCTAGGGCCACCGGGCCGACCAGGCACAACGCCACGACCCACGCGCCCGGCGAATTCATCTGCCGGCGCTGGGCATCCTGATACAGCCAGATACTCAGTGCCGCCAGCGTCAGTAACAGTGCGGTCATGCCATCTCCTCGACCGGTTTATCTTCAGCAACATGCTCACGGCCGAGGTAAAGATACATCGCCGGCACCACAAACAGCGTGAACAAGGTGCCGATGGTCATGCCGGTGGAAATCACCAGACCCATCGAGAAACGGGCAGCAGCGCCGGGGCCGGTCGCGAACAATAGCGGCAGCATGCCCAGCACCAGCGCGGCGGTGGTCATCAGCACCGGACGCAAACGGATCGATGCCGCTTCTTCAATCGCCAGCCGCTTGGCATAACCCTGTTTCTGCAGCTGATTGGCGAACTCCACAATCAGGATGCCGTGCTTGGCGATCACCCCGATCAGCGTCACCAATCCCACCTGCGTGTAGATGTTGATGCTCGCCCCCGGCGTCTGGAACATGGCCGCAATGTTGAGACAGAGCAACGCCCCGCAGATCGACATCGGCACCGTGACCAGCATGATGATGGGGTCGCGGAACGACTCGAACTGTGCCGCCAGCACCAGATAGATGATGACCATGGCGAAGAAGAAGGTGACCACCAGCGCCGAGCCTTCATTCTTGTACTGACGCGACCCGCCGGCGTAATCCACACCGTAGTCATTCGGCAGCACTTTCGCAGACGCTTGCTCCAGCACGCCCAGCGCCTCACCCAGCGTCACACCCGGCCGTTGCACGCCCGAGATGGTCACCGCGTTGAGCTGCTGGAAGCGGTTCAGCGCTTGCGGCTGCACGGTATCGCGCAGCGTCACCACGGTCGACAGCGGAATCAGAGCGCCCGCCGCCGTGCGCGTGTAGTACTGCGAGAGCTGATCCGGGTTCAGGCGTTCGCTGCGCTCAACCTGCGGAATCACCTTGTACGAGCGCGACTCCATGCTGAAGCGATTGGCATACCCGCCGGACAGCATGGCCGACATGTCAGCCGCCAGCGTGTTCATGTTGATGCCGAGCAGCGCCGCCTTCTCGCGATCCACATCGACCTTCACCTGCGGCTTGTCGATCTTCAGATCAGCGCGCATAAAGATGAACTTCTTGCTCGCCATGGCCTGCTCGACCACCTCGTTGGAGGCCTCTAACATGGCCTGCGGCGATGCCGTGCTGGTAATGATGAACTCGACCGGGAAACCGTTGCCGCCACTGGGCAGCGACGGCGGCGCAAACACCGCATTCTGCAGGCCGGCCACCTCGCCCGCCTGACCCGTCACTTCGGTCAGCACTTCCTTGGTGCTGCGCTCTCGCTCTGTCCACGGCTTCATCACAATACCGGAGATAGCCGTGTTGCTACCCACCGCCGAACCACCGCCACCCACCCCATTGAGCAGGAAGAAGTTGTCCTTTTCAGGGATAGCGTTGGCGATCTTCACCAGCTCATCGGTGAATTTGGTCAGATAATCCAACGACGAGAACGAGTCGCTCTGCGAGAAGATCAGAAAGAAGCCCTGATCCTCTTCCGGTGCCAGCTCCTGCGGTGCGCTCTTGAACAGGAAGAAGCACGACACCAGCACAATCGCGCCAAAGGTGGCGATCACATGCTTGTCATCCAGCGCGCCGTGCAATTTGCGCTGATAGTTCAGGCGCAGCGCCTCGAACTTCGTATCCAGCCAATGCGCAAAACGGTTGCCCTGCTCTTGCTTCTTCGACGGCAGCAACATGGCCGACATCATCGGCGACAGCGTCAACGCAATCACGCCCGACAGCAGCACCGCGCCCGCCAGCGTGAAGGCGAACTCCACAAATAGCGTGCCAGTCAGGCCACCAATAAAGCCAATCGGCAGATACACCGCGACCAGCGTGATGGTCATGGCAATCACCGGCCCGAGCAGCTCGCGCGCGCCCTTGATGGCGGCATCGAAAGGCTTCATGCCGTTTTCGATATGACGATGAATGTTCTCCAGCACGATGATGGCGTCATCGACCACCATGCCGATGGCCAGCACCATCGCCAACAGAGTCAGCAAGTTAATCGAGAAGCCCATCAGCATCATCAGGAAGCAGGCGCCGATCATCGACAGCGGCACCGTCACCGCCGGAATCAGCACGCTGCGCATGGAGCCGAGGAACAGGTAGATCACCACGATGACGATGGCAACGGCCTCGATCAGCGTCTTGATGACCTCGTTGATGGCATCCTGAATATAACGCGTGGAATCGTAAGGAATATTCGCCTTAAGACCTTCCGGCAGCTGCTTCAGAAGGTCCGGCCAGACATTTTCGCGCAGGTCTTTGATGACATCCAGCGAGTTCGCGTCCGGGGCAATCTCGATGCCCATGAAGGTCGCGCTCTTGCCGTTGAACGACACCTGCGTGCCATAGCTTTCCGAGCCCAGCACCACATCGGCGATGTCACCGAGGCGCACCATGGCATCGGGCGTGGAGCGCACGACCAGCGAGCGGAACTGCTCCGGTGTGTTGAGGTCGGTGGCGGCGGTGAGATCGACCTGCACCATCGAACCCTTGGTGGCCCCGAGCGCGGCCTGCACATTGTTGTTGCGCAAAGCACCGTACACATCGCTGGCGGTCACCCCGAGCGCCGCCATGCGCTCCGGCTTCATCCAGATGCGCATGGCGAAGGTACGATCACCGAGGATGAGCGCGCGCTGCACGCCCGGCACCGTGGCCAGACGCGGCTCGACGACACGCACGAGGTAGTCGGTGATCTGGTTGTTGTCGAGAATGTCGGAGTAGAACGACAAATACATCGCCGCCGTGGTGTCACCCACCGACAACTCCACCGTCGGATCTTCCGAGGCTTCCGGCAGCTGGTTGCGCAGCTTATTAACCTTGGCCGCGATCTGCGTGAGCGCCTCGTTCGGGTCATAGTCCAGACGCAGGTAAACCTGAATCGAACTGACGCCGGAGATGCTCGTCGATTTCACATAGTCGATGCCCTGCGCCGAGGCGATTTCGCGCTCCAGCGGCGTGGTGATGAAGCCCTGAATCAGGTCGGCATCGGCACCCACATAAACTGTGGTGACATTAACCACCGCATTCTGCAGCTCCGGGTACTGGCGCACATTCAGATCAAACGCCGACTTCAGACCCAGCAGCAGGATCATCAGGCTGACCACCAGCGCCAGTACCGGGCGCTTGATGAAGATATCGGTAAATTTCATGGTCGCGACCCTGCTCAGCTATCAGTCGGTGTGGGCGTTGCCGAAGCGGACGGCTGCACGGTGTTGTTGATTTTGACCTTGCTGTCGTTCTGCAGCTTGAGCAGACCGCTTGTGGCGACTTGCTCGCCGGCCTTCAGACCATCGCTGACCACAACCAGATCGCCACGCGTCTCGCCGGTTTTGATGAAGCGGCGACGCACCACCAGCTCATCCGTGACCTTGCCGTCGGCACTCTTGCCCTTCACGCTCTGAATCACATAAACCGAGTTGCCATAGGGGTTGTAGCTCACCGATGTCTGCGGAATAGTGACCACGCTGGCGGTGTTGGCGAGGCCAATGCTGGCACGCGCAAACAGGCCCGGACGCAGCGCCTCGTCAGCATTGTCGAAGCGTGCCCGCACCTTGAAATTGCGGGTTTTGCTGTCGACCAGCGGTTCGATGGCCGAGATCACGCCGCTGAACTGGCGACCCGGCTGCGAATCCACCACCACGCTGACGGTCTGGCCGTTCTGCACAGCTGCCTGATTCTGCTCCGGCAAGGTGAAGTCCACGAAAACCGGGTTGATGGCCTGCAGCGACACGATCGGCGTGCCGGCGCTCAGGTACTGCCCCACATTGACCTGACGAATGCCGAGCTGGCCGCTGAACGGTGCCCGAATCTGCTTTTGCGCCAGCTTGGCGCGCTGGGCATCGGCGCCGGCACGGGCGGCGCTGAGGTCGGCCTGAGCGCGATCCAGCTCGGATTTGGAGATGGCTTCGAGCTTGAACAGGCGTTCCAAGCGCGCAAACTCGGACTTGGCCAGATCAGCCTGCGCCTGCAATCGTTGCAAATCCGCCTGCTCAGTCGCTGATGACAGGCTGACCAGCAGATCACCCTTTTTCACGCGCGCACCAGACTCGAAATGCAGTGCGGCGATGATGCCGCCGGACTCCGTGGTGACATCTGCGCCATTGCTGGCCACCACGCTGCCCACGCCACTGAGGCTGCCAGCCCACACTTCCGACTTTGCCGTGGCCGACGAAATCACCGCCGGCGGCAGCGCCATGGTGTCGAAATACTGGTTCATCATCTTGCCGCCAAACCATTGCATGCCGAACACGCCACCGAAAACAACTCCAGAGCCGATCAGCATCCACATCATGCGTTTGTTCATGTTGATTCCTTAGGCGCGCGGCGCAGAGTCAGAGGTTAAAAGAGTATCGATTGCGGTCAGATCAGCGGCATCGAGCACACCGGCCTGTTGCTTCAGCTGCAGCACTTTCAGCACCACATCGTAACGACTGCGGTCGAGATTGCGCTGCGCCTGTACCGTATTGGATTGCGCATTGAGCACATCGGTGATGGTGCGTTTGCCGGCCTCATAGCCGTAGCGCGTGGCCTGCTCGGCGGCCTGCGCCGACTCCACGGCACGCTGGAAAGCCAAGCTCTGGGCGCGGGCTGTCTGCACTTCACGGAACAAGCGGCGCGTTTCACGCAGCAATTCACGCTCGCTGCGCGCCTGCTCGGCCTGTGCCTGCGTCAAGCGCGCCTGCGCTTCGCGAACCTTGCTCGACTGTGCACCACCGGCAAAGATCGGCAGCTTCATCTCCAAGCCAAACACCGTGCTGTTGGCTTTCGAGCCAATTTGCGAATCCGACATGTCCTGACGACCATGCGAGGCCACCACATCCACCGTGGGCAGCGCCTCGGAGCGACGGCTGGTGACATTGGCCTGCGCCAGCGCGACCTGTGCCAGCGCCTGCTGATAGATCGGGCTATTGGCCCGCGCCCGCGTCAGCCAGACCTCGGCGTCCAGACTGTCGAGCTCGGGCAGCGTGGTGGCCGCTTTCAGGCTGAAGAGTTGGGCACGGCCGTTGCCGGTAGTCTCATCCAAGGTATCTTGCGCAGACTCTACGGCCTGCTGTGCCGACAACAAATTGGCTTGTGCCAGATCATGACGCGCTTGCGCCTCTTTCAGATCTGTCCCGGCTACCAGCTGCACCTCGTAACGCTTGCGCACATCATCCAGAGACTTGCTCACGGCATCCGCTTCAATCTGCGCCAGTGTCAGCTCATTGGTCGCCTTCAGCACCGCCAGATAGCGATCGGCCACGCGCACCACCAGAGCCTGACCACGCTGGATAAAGGCTTGCTCACCGAGCTGATCCTGGGCATCGGCACGATGACCACGGGCCAGGAAGTCGTAACGAAACAACGGCTGGCGCAGTTCGGCACTGACGCTCCAGCTGTCGTAGCGCTCCTGAAAGCCGCTGCTGGTTGCCGCTGGATCCTGGAACGGCGTGCTGATGACATCGGAGTCGGTGGTATTGATCGCCCCCAGCGCATTGATTTGCGGCAGACGCGTGGCGCGCTCCTGCACACCGACTTCGCGATCAGCGGCACGCGCTGCCAGCGAAGCAGCAACAGCAGGATCGCTATCGATGGCACGCTGCAGGGCCTCACGCAGCGTCATCGTAGGCGTGGTGGGCAGCAGCGGCGCTTCACGCATGGCCATCGCCAGCGATGACGATGTGCCCGCCAGCAAGGCCAGACTCAGCAAGAACACGGGGGCTTTATTCAAGGACACATCACGACTCATCAAAAACCTCGGCTCGAATGCGGGTAATCAGGTGCTCCAGCGCCGTAATGTCGGCTGGATCAATCAGGGGCTGCCAGCCCATGCCATTGAGCAGTTGCTGCATATGGCGGGCGAGCAGGAAATACGGGGCATGGACATTGAAATGATCGAGCAGGCCATCAACATGAACCAAGCTGTGCACGCCCAGCGCCAGTGACCAGCAGCCTGTGGCAATCGACTCCGGGCGCATGCCTTTGGGGTCGATATCGCCGCCGGCAATGGCATCGTTAACGATGGCCAACACGGCATCACAGACCGGCTGGCTGGCGGCAAAATGCGCCTCGCGCCGGCACTGGCTGGCGGCATTCCACACCACCTCGCACTGAGCGTATTGCGCCAGCCGGAAATGCTCCGGGCTGCGCTGCACAAAAATCATATCGGCCACGGTAATGGCGAACATGCGCTCGCGCGTGCTCGCCTGCCAGGCTGAGGCCTTCTGGAATAGCGCCGCCTGCTCAGCCACTGACTCGGTCATCAGCGCCAGCAGCAAATCTTCCTTGCTGGCGAAATGCTGATACAGCGTGCCCATGGCGTATTCACTAACTTCGGCAAGCCTGGCCATCTGCAGATTCAGCAAGCCATCACGCACGATGAGTTGACGCGCAGCCGTCAGCAAGCGCTGTTCACGCTCCTGAAACTGTCGCTCACGCCGCTCTTTGGTGCCCATGAAGTGATCGCTAAAATATTAAGGCTCGAATAATGAACTTGATTCATTTTTTTCGCAACAGAACATAAATCGCCTGTTTTCATGCTGCATGAACAAAGTTTCATTTCCGCTTCAGCTTCGGATCAGGTCATGCCATGCATGCTGCAGGCCATTCTTGCGGACACAGCAAATGCGCCTGATCAGATCACAGTCCACCCGCCCCTATGACCTTCTACCTTGGCTGGCACTGGCGGCATTCACGGTATTTCTGTCGCGCTACAGCAACATCGACTGGCAAGTGGCGAGCTATTTTCACGGGCCATCCGCCGGTGGCTTTCCGCTGCGCAACGACGAGCTCTGGCTGGCGGCACACAGCCTTACCCGCCAGATCAGCATGCTGCTTTGGCTGATGCTGCTGGCATTCACTGCACATCGAGTTCGACACGGTGAACGCACGGAACGAGTTCAGGCCGGCATCTTCATTCTGCTGGCCTCCGCCATTGCTCTGGCAGTGAACGGCTTGCTGAAAACCCACTCCGTGCATAGCTGCCCGTGGAGTCTTAGCGCCTTTGGTGGCAAGGCCGATTTTTTCCGCCTGCTTGACCCGCTACCGGCCAATCCGGGTAGCGGTGGCTGCCTGCCCAGCGGCCATGCCGCCGTGGGCTTTATGTGGTGGCCGGTTGTTTATGCCTGCATCCGCTGGCGCCCGTCGCTCACTGCCATCGCGTTTGCCGTCGTCATCGCATTCGGCGCCTTCTGCGGCCTCATCCAGATCATGCGCGGTGCGCATTTTGTCAGCCATGTGCTGATGACTGCGGCCGTGACCGGCGGCTGTACCAGCCTGACCTTTCATCTATGCCTGCGCGCCGGATTCTGGCAGCGCCAGCCTGCACCTGCACAACATCAGGAGTGATTATGTTTCGCACTCGCCTTTCAGACTGGCTGCAACGCCCACGCACACTCGGCACAACCAATGCCTTGCTGGCACTCTGGCTGATGGCCGTCGCCAACACCAGCTTCATGGCCAAGATTGCCGCCCTGACGCCCTATCAGGATTGGCGCTTTCCAGTCTTTCTCATCGCCATGGCCGTTCTGCTCACCGCCTATATCAATCTGTTTCTGAGCTGGATCACCTGGAGCCGGTTTGCCCGCCCCATGCTGACGCTCATCCTGCTTGCATCCGCACTCACAGCCTACTTTGTCGATACCTTCGGCATCGGCATTGATGCCGGGCAAATTCAGAACATGATGGAAACCGATCTGAACGAAAGCCTCGATCTGGTCACCTGGAACATGCTGGGCTATGTCCTGACCATTGCCGGCCTGCCGCTGCTCTGGCTTTGGTCACGGCCACTGATGGCCGAGACTTTCTGGCAACGACAACGCCAGCGCATGCTTGCCAGCCTGGGTAGCCTGGCACTGGTGATGCTCGTAGCCACCTTCTTTTATGCGGACTTGGCCTCGATCTTTCGTGAACATCGGGCCATTCGCTTTACCATCGTGCCGCACAACTATGTCACCGGTTTGCGCGCCTACTTCAAGCATCAGGCGCTGGAAACGCAAGTGCCACTGCAAGCATTCGGCAGCGATGCTCATCGTGTGCTGGATGCCAGCGGAGCGCGCAAACCGGTTCTGCTGGTGCTGGTGCTCGGCGAAACCGCCCGCGCCGAAAGCTTCGGCCTGCAAGGCTATGCGCGCAACACCACGCCCGAGCTGGAAAAGCTGCCTATCACCTACTTCTCGCAGGTCAGCTCCTGCGGCACCGCCACGGCGGTCTCGCTACCCTGCCTGTTTTCAGGCTTCACGCGCAAAACATATGACGCCGCTGCTGCCCGGCATCGCGAGGGCCTGCTCGACATTCTGCAGCGCGCCGGCTATGCCGTGAGTTGGTTAGACAACAATTCAGGCTGCAAAGGTGCCTGCGATCGCATACAGCGAGTTCCGATGCTGGAAAGCCGAAAAGCGGCCTGGTGCGTCGGCAGGGAATGTCAGGATGATTTGCTGCTGGAAAGCTTCAGCAAACACTTGGCCGATGCCCCCGTGCAAGATCGCGTCATTGTCACGCACCAGTCCGGCAGTCACGGCCCGGCCTATTACCGGCGCTATCCGAAAACCTTCGAGCGCTTTGTGCCGACCTGCGACAGCAATGCCCTGCAAAGCTGCACTCGGCAACAAATCGTCAATACTTACGACAACACGATTGCCTATACCGACCACATTGTCGCCAGCATGATCCGCACTGTTGCACAGGATGCGCGCTACAGCAGCGCACTGGTCTATGTGTCTGATCATGGTGAGTCGACTGGCGAACACGGTCTGTATCTGCACGGCGCTCCGTATGTTTTTGCGCCATCACAACAGACACATGTGCCCATGCTGAGCTGGCTGTCAGCGGATTTTTCGGCACGCCAGCCGGCACGCGCAGCCTGCCTGCAACAGCGCCATGCCGATGCGCTGTCACACGATAATATCTTTCACAGCCTGCTCGGTCTGGCTGGGGTGAAAACGCAGGTATATGTGCCCGCCTTGGACATGACGGCGGGCTGCGCAGGTCAGGCCTGAGCAGCCCGCCACACCCTGCACTCAGCCGCGACGCTTGACCAGACCGTCGTCGATGAGCTGCTGGAAATGCTCGCAAACGGCCTGTCGCACATCGCGATACTGAATGCCCAGACCTTCGCGGCTGCGCGCGTTGTTGAAGTGCATCGGCCAACCCATGTTGCGCCAGACGAAATCACGGGTGTAGCCATAGAACGGCGACACCAGCCAGAACAGCACTTTCGGCACTGTCATGCGCGGGAACGGATACTTCGGGCCGAAATGCGCCCGCAGTGCCGCGGCCATATCGAGCAGCGTCAGCGATTCGGCGCTGAGGATGTAGCGGCCATTGGCCTCGGGCGTGAAGCCGGCCCGGATGTGTGCATCGGCCACATCACGCACATCGACCAGGCCGTTCCACATGCACGGCGCACCCATGGCCAGTGTGCCGTCGCCAAACTGCTGCAGCGTGGTGATGCTGGTGGAGATGCTGTTGGTGGTCAGCGCCGGGCCCATGACCAGACCGGGGTTGATGCAGACCAGATCCCAGCGCTTCTGCTCTTTCTGCATGGCCCAGCCTTCCTGCTCGGCCACCGTCTTCGAGTACAGGTAGGGTTGGTGATCCACACTGCTGGTGGTGTTCCAGAACGACTCGTCGAGACGATTGCCCGGCACATCCTTGGCGTCCCAATTGTCGCCAAAGGTCGCTGCCACGCTGGAGGTGAGCACAACGCGACGCACGCTGTCGGTGGCATTCACCGACTCCAGCACATTACGCGTGCCTTCCAGCGCCGGCCGCACCAGTGCCTCATTGGCATCGGTAAAGCCGGTCATCACAAATGGTGACGCAGTATGGATAACCAGCTCGCAGCCGATCATCGGCTCCGCGAATGCGCCCTTGTCGAGCAAATCGGCCTTGAACAGCTTCAGTGTGCCAGTGCTGGCATCGGCCACTTTCTGCAGATGCGCCACGCTGGATGCCTTGTTCGGATCACGCACCGTGGCGTGCACGGTATGGCCGGCTTCGAGCAGCTTCTTCACAATCCAGCCGGCAACATAGCCACTGGCACCGGTGACCAGAATCGGGGCTTGCGGGTTGATCAATGACATCGTGGTGACTCCATGGGCGATGCCCGAGTATGGAGTCTCCGACTACGCGCGTCGATGCTTCAGCGACCGACAGGTCTACTTGCTGTCGGGCTCCACGCGCGAGCTGATGACCTCGCCTTCGATGGTGCTGCCACGGTTTGACGCGTTATCGCCACGATCATAGCCGCTGTGTGTCTCGTGTTCTGGCGGCATCTGGCCACGACCGGCAAACGGCCCGCGCTGCGGTCGTCGCACACCCAGCCGCTTCATCAGGAAGGCCGACAGCGCGCCGAGGATGCCAACGCCGGCGATTGCTGTCAGCGCCATCGCCAAGCCGGGCAGAAAGACCAGGAATGCCAGCCACCAGGGCCAGGCCCACGCATAGATCGCGCCCATGAAGCCGAAGATGGTGGCCGCGATGGGTACCAGCAGCGTCAGCAGCAATGCCACCAAGGCGGTGGGCAACAAGCCCCAATCCAAGTGTTGGTGGAAATAGGCAATCAGGCCGGCCATTTGCACCAAGGCAATGACAAAGCGCAACAGGGTCAGCAGGGCAACACGCAAGCGGGCTCTCCGGTTCGGGAATGGCGTCATCATAGCGTCCCGAGCGAACGATTGCCTATCTCAAACCCGCTCCTCGCGCCGCTGCAAATGCACCGGCTTTAGCTCTTCCACCTCATAGCGATTACCCGGATAAGTCCGGTTCGGGGCATCCGCCAGCATGACGGGATAACCCCCGATCACACACACTCGCTTCAATCTGGCCAGCGCCTTCAGGCTACCGGTCACGGCCTTCTGCATCAGCGCTGGGGCCGGTTGCAGATGCACCGCCGCGAGAAACGCCGGTTCATCGATCAGGCTGCTAACCGCTGGCGCGACCAAGCCATGCAGCGGAGCCGGCAGCCAGCCGCGAATGATATCCAGCGTGGCATCGGCGACGCGCGCGCTGGCATCCGCCGGCACGAAATGGCGCTGGCTGTAGTCCTGCACGAAGGCATCGAACGCTGGCTTGCTGGCCGGGATACCGACCAAGCCCATGCGCCGACCGATCTCGCACCAGAAATTGAACCAAGCGGTTTTCTCGTGCGCGGTCATCGGCCGCCAGCTGAAATCGGCCGTCCAGCGCATGGGAAATTCAATGAAGGTCCAGAGCACGAACAGGAAGTCATCCTGCGGGATGCGGTAGTTGCCATGGGTCTGGTTGATGCGCGCGAGGGCGCGGCTGCCCACATCGCCATCCCAGCCTGACTCCATGAAATGGGCGATGAGCAGGCGCGTGTCGTCGTAGCGCTTCTGGCCGTGATCTTTGAATTCGCGGGTGCGGTCGAGCAGCTTGGACACGGTGTCGCTGGCGTAGGTGTAGAACAGCGCGATTTCCAGCGAGCGCGTGATGTCCCAGGGAAATTCGTAGGCGGTGAGCAGGAAGACGATGCGCTGGCAGTCGGCCTGCGCATCGAGACCGGCGATTTCACGCGCCACGGCCGGGTTAGGCATGACGCCGAAGCGTTTGCGGTAGATCGGGCTGGCGGGGCGCTTGAGGGTCGTCATGCTTAATGTAACTTTTGTTGAGTATTTGCCAGAGCTTAATTGACCGATTGGTCACGATCAAGCCCGAGCATCAAGGGCAGCCCGCCAGTACATCCGCACAGCGCGCACGCTGGCCATTGCGCATCGGATAATCGCGCGCTGACTGGGAGTAAAAGCTAAAGCGCGGCAGAAATTCGCCATCGGCGAGCAGGCGCGCGTCAGCATCGGCAAAGCCAGCTTCGCCATCGCGCTTGAGCCAGCGATCCAGCCAGGCCAGCGAGTAGTGCTCAGCCATCGGCCGGCCCCAGCCGCCCACACAGCGGCCATCCTTGACCTCCGGGCACCATGAAGTGGCCGGAAAGGTCGGCAGCAACGACCATTCATAATGCGAGCTGCCACGAATCGTGAACTCGAAAACCGGTACGCCAGCAGCCTGCCAAGCCTTGAATGGCCCGAGTTGGCCATCCTTCGGCGGGGTTTGCGTGAATGGCATGGGCGTCAGGCCATACTCGCTGTTCTGGCCCATGCTCGGCACGCGCGGCACAAACCGGGGCATCGCTGCGCCCTGCCCGGCCAGCGCCGTCACCGCCGACAAGCCGCCCGCCGAATCGCTGCCAGGCGCCAACAAGCCATCCCAGCCCACGGCTACATCCACCGGATTAGTCGCATCCATTTTGCCCGGCCACGGGTCGGCACCCACACCGCCATAGCCCTGCACAACAGACACACCCGTCGCGCCCAATGAGTGCCCAACAATGCCGAGTCGTTCGCGATCCTGCACCGCGTGTTGCGGGTTGAACGCCGTTACCACGGTCGGGTAAGTGCCGGCGCAGGTGGTGTTATGTGGATAGGGCTTGGCCGGGCTGGAGCGGAAGAAATCGATGGCATCGACCAGACCCTCCCAGAACACCGCCGAATTGATATTGCTGCCCTGCCCGCCCATCGGCGTCTGCTGATCGGAGCGGCCCTGGCCACGCGGATCGAAGGTCATCACGGCATAGCCGGAGCGCACCAGCGCCTGCGCCATCCACCAATACAAGGGTTCTGGCGCTTGCACTGAACCATTCTCGATAACCACCGTGGGCAGCTGACCCGTGGCATTTTTCGGGCGCCAAACGCGGCCGGAAATGCGCGCGCAATCGCGGTCGTAGTAGACCACCGGCTCAACCACGGCCTCACGCTCATAGAACGAATCGACGCCCGGATAGCGGAAGGGATCGCCGGCACATTGCAGCCCCCATGTCGCACACACCGGCGTGACCGGCGTGTTCAGCGGCACGCCGCCCGTGCTCAAAGGCAGGTAGCTGGGGTCGCTCGCGAGGCGTTCAAAGTAAGACTGAAAGTTGGCCAAGCTCTGCTCTTGAAGGCGCTGCAGAAAGACCGGATTGGCGGCCTCCTCAAGCGGGGCTTCGGTGACGCGGGCGTAGTTCTTCAGTTCGCAAGCGGCGAATTCGGCACTGGCATCCGGGTAGGTGCCGCAGGCGGGGTCGTCACTGCTGGCGCTGGCTGCCGGAGCCCGATCATTACTGCCAGCAACGGTGGTTGATGCTGGGCTGGAACCATCGCCACACGCCATGAGCGCACTGGCGAGCAAGCCAATGCTAAATGCACGAACAGGGTTCATGAAGAGCGCCTTTCTTGTTTTTATGTGCCGAAGGTACGCAGAAAACTAGCGCTCGGCCAGCCTTGTTTTAGTCGGACTTTTGCGATTTAGCGAGGCTGCGGAGCAGGTCTAAGGCAATAATTTGATTAGCGGAAGTCAATGAACGATAGATTTTGCGCAGTTGTAAGCCCGAAGCGTCGTAGTCGCTGGGCACTTCGCGAGCCATGCTAGACGCCATCGCGGTAGCGCGTTCAGCCTCGTGGAAGATGTCGCTGACTTTCACGCCAAGCGCATCGGCCAGTGCTTCTAGAACATCCAGTGAGGGGTTACGCCTACCGCTTTCGATACGAGACAGAGTGCTGGTGGCCAGCTCAAGATCGTTCGCCAGCGCCTCCAGTTTGAGGCCCTGCTCTATCCGCAACCCTTTGATGACCAGACCAATTTTCATGGCCCGATTGTTCTGGCCGGCTTGCCATGGAGGCAAAGCCATAGGATCAAATAATAAGATTTATTTTGCCTTTAAGGCAATAATAAGTCGCTATAGCATCAAATGGTAGGAATGATGCCTTGGGGGCTACGGATTCATTCAACCGAGACTCTCAGGCGCAGGATTAAACAATAGCCCGCCAGCTGATTGGGCTAGCTCGTTGTAGTAGCTTTGGATACCTGCCAAACAACGCTGCTGTTCAGCGGCAGCATGGGGGCTGAGCACAATACGCAGTGTCTTATGGTTCATCACCGGAGCAAATGCGCTCCGTACTGTACCTGCGCCAGCATCGGTCACGAGCATCCATAGCACAGCTTCCAGCGTGACAAGCCGCCCTTGTAGCTCGCGAATACAATCTGTTGCTTGTGAGGCCGCGAGATCAGCAATGGCGCGTTTGTCGCCGCTTATCAGCAAAGTGCATGATGTTGCCGCAGCGATAGCCATAAGTTGCGCCTCGCCTGTGTCTACTACCTCAGACAGCGCATCAAGAAGGTCGATATTATCAGGAGTCGGTGCTTCAGGAATGCTCGCAATGATCGGAGCAATGCGTTGCAGAACCGCCTCGCCATAGCTGTCACGAAAGCTTTTGCTTTTTCTCAGCTGGTGAATTGCAGCAGGCAGCCTTCTAACCTGATCAAGCGAGTAGCCCAATCGCTCAGACACCTGCTCCAAGGTGCCAGATGCGACCAACAGCACCAGCATGTCGGTATCCAGAAGTAGCATGTTGCTATGCGCTTTCAATCGCTGATGTAAGGCCGAAAACCTGCGTCATCGCAGAAAGACTCTGCTGAAAAGCATCCGGTATATCGTCGAGAGGCACATGCTTTCTGTAAGCACTGGCGAGTATCGCGCGGGCACCCTGATTTTCGCCCATCTCCTTCAGCGCCGCCTGCGCCAACGGAATACGGCTTTGCGAGTACCCATAAATTAGAGCGACCGTTCCAGGATGTATACGATGCTTTGCACCGAACTCACGCGCAGCTTGTGCAAACGCAGCGGCTCGCATACCCGTACCACCACTAAGCTCAAGCTTGGGCTCGCCCGTCAAAACCTGGAATGCATACTGGTCAGCTTCCTGCTCCTGCAATTCATCATTGGCAGAGTCAAGCTTGATGTCCACCAATGCACCATCACCAGGCTTTACATGCCCACACATGATGTGCCCAAGTTCATGAGCCAAGTAAAAGGCGAGCCAAGCCGGGCTATCCCGGCCGGAGGTAAGCACAATAACAGGGCGTTCGCCTATGAAAGTCGCGAGCCCATCAATTGACTTGCTCGCACTTGGCAATGCCGTGACATGAACAACCGCAATACCGTGCTCCCAGCAATAGTTCACTAAACTCGCCAGATCGGGCCAAGTACACTCTGGACGACTCAGAAGTTGGTTGCGAACCTCAAGAGCGTGGCGCCTGCCCGTAAATGGCAGACGATCTTCCAGTAGCTTTGCTGTGATGCGTGCTGCATGGCTGGCGGCTGCGATTGAGCCAGTCACATCGGAAATTTCAAGATTCTTGTTCCGCTTCAAACGCACGCCAAGGCCAACCGGTAGCTCGCCAGCATTCGAAGCGTGAAGCTGCTTCAGTGAAATACCAAGGAAACGCGCAATGCTCATCTCCGCCATCAAGCGATTTGAGTCATTGGACGACAAACTATCATCCCACCAGTCGGGCAAAGCAGCAGCATGAATGTACTTGCGATCCAAGCCGTGCGACTTGAGCCGGTCATACAAGGATTTCATTGCTGCTGGGGGTTTATGCATGAAGTTGGTTTTATCTCGTGCTGGCCGGAAAATGACCGCCTTATCATCTGAGGGAGCGCGCCTAAGCTTATCACTTCAAGCAGCGGGCACGAAAGTTAAGCCTCATTCCCTTAGCGCCAGAAACACGAAAGCCCGCAGCAGTCTCTTGCAAGCGGGCCTCGGAAGGTAGGCACATAGCGAACCATATGCGTTGGGCAACTTATAGTCACAGCTCGTGTAGATGTCAATAAAAGCTCCCCCCTGCTTCGGTCTTGCACCAAACAGACAAAGCAAATTTCCCACTTACATTTGCCTTAAAGGCAAATTAGACTCACTAAGCAGGCCGCTCGGAGCGCCTGCTGACGGCGCAGCGCAACCATCACAAAAACCAGCTGACGCCGGCGACATCCATGGAGCCGCTGTTGATCACTGCCTATCACGCCAAGTATTTCGCGCATGAGTTAAGCCGCAGGCATTCCAGCACGGACTCGGAGAAGCTCGCAGGCACCCTGCTCGATGCACAAGTTGATCTCAATCCGCATCAGCTTGAAGCCGCTCTCTTTGCATTTAAGTCGCCGCTGTCCAAAGGCGCGATCTTGGCTGACGAGGTCGGGCTCGGCAAAACCATCGAGGCGGGCCTGGTTCTTGCGCAGAAATGGGCAGAAGGCAAGCGCCGCATTCTCATCATCACGCCGGCCAATTTGCGCAAGCAGTGGTCTCAGGAAATGGCGGAGAAGTTCTATCTGCCCACACTGATTCTTGAGGCGAAAAACTACAACCAGCTGCGTAAATCTGGCATGCGCCGGCCACTGGAGCAGCCGGATGCGATGGTGCTCTGCTCATATCAATTTGCGGCTCGCCACAGCGACGAATTGATGACCACGCGCTGGGATCTGGTGGTCATGGACGAGGCGCATCGCTTGCGCAATGTGTATCGCCCGGATAATCGCATCGGCAATGCGCTGAAGATTGCTTTGGCAAATGCACCCAAGCTGCTGCTAACCGCCACACCCTTGCAAAACTCACTGATGGAGCTGTATGGGCTGGTCAGTCTGATCGACGACTATGCTTTCGGGGATGCGAAAAGCTTTCGCGCCCGCTTCGCCCGCCTCAGCGGTAATGACAGTTTCGAAGAGCTGAAGACTCGGCTGCAGCCATTGTGTCACCGCACGCTACGCCGGCAAGTGTTGGAGTACATCCGCTACACCAATCGCTTGCCAGTGACTCAGGAGTTCGTGCCCTCAGAGCAGGAAAGCGCGCTTTACGACATGGTGTCTGAATACTTGCGGCGGCCCACCCTGCACGCGCTGCCGAACTCTCAACGCCAGCTGATGACGCTGATTCTGCGCAAGCTGCTGGCCTCATCGACTTTCGCGATTGCCGGCACGCTGGATTCGCTGGTGCGCAAACTGCGTCGCCAACTCAGCACGGAAAGTCTGCCAGCATCGAGCAATCGCAGCGATGACACCATGATTGCGGACGACTTCGAGGAGTTCGACGAATACGCCGAAGAATGGGATGAGGACGCTGGCGACGATACACCTGATCCAGATCAGCGCGCAGCGATCATGGAAGAAGTCGCCGCCTTGGAGGCTTTTCGCGATCTGGCCATCTCTATCACGGAAAACGCCAAGGGCTTGGCCCTGCTGAAAGCGCTGCATACCGGCTTTGCCAAGGCAAATGAACTAGGCGCTGCCGACAAATGCATCATTTTCACTGAATCGCGCCGCACCCAGGATTATCTCGTGCGCCTGCTCACGGCGCACGGCCATAGCGAACGGCTGGTGCTTTTCAACGGCAGCAACACCGACAGCCAATCGCAAGGCATTTACAGCGCATGGCTTGCGCAGCATCAAGGTAGCGACCACATCACCGGCTCACGCAGTGCCGACATGCGCGCAGCCTTGGTCGATCACTTCCGCGAGCATGCACGCATCATGATCGCCACTGAGGCTGCGGCCGAGGGCATCAACCTGCAGTTCTGCTCCATGGTGGTGAACTACGACCTGCCCTGGAACCCGCAACGCATCGAGCAACGCATCGGGCGCTGCCATCGTTACGGTCAGCAGCACGATGTGGTCGTGGTCAATTTTCTCAACCGAGGCAATGCGGCTGATCAGCGCGTCTTCGAGTTGCTGGATGAGAAGTTCCGGCTGTTCTCCGGTGTTTTCGGTGCCAGCGATGAGGTATTGGGCGCCATCGAATCTGGCGTCGAATTTGAAAAGCGCATCATCGCCATTTATCAGAACTGCCGTACCAGCGCCGAGATCGAAGCTGAGTTCGCGCGGCTGCGCGCTGAAATGGACGAACAAATTAGCGCGACCATGGATGACACGCGTCGCAAGCTGCTGGAGAACTTCGATGCCGAGGTGCATGACCGCCTGCGCGTCAATCTGAGTGAAAGTCGCGCCTACCTGAACAAATACGAGACATTGCTGTGGGCATTAACACAGCAGGAGCTAGCCACACAGGCCAGCTTCGACAATCAAGCGCTGCGCTTCACCTTGCACGACAACAGCGAGTTCGCTCACCTAGCCGCTCCCGGCCTGTATGCCCTGAGCAAGGAGCCGGGTACAGCGCATCGATACCGGCTGGGGCACCCACTGGCGCAGGCCCTAATTGCGCGAGCAGCTGGCCGTGAGCTGCCTGATGCTCAGCTCCACTTTGATTACAGTGGCTGGGCGCAAAAGGCGAACACCCTGGAACCTCTGATCGGACAAGCCGGCATTCTGACCGTGGTCAAGCTCGCCATCACGGGAGCCGACAGCCAGGATCATTTGCTGTTGACTGCCGTGAATGATGTAGGCGAGGCCATTGACGAAACCAGCATGCGCCGCTGCTTGGACTTACCGGCACGCGTATCCAGCACTCAACTAATTGCTCAACCTGCCGCCTTGAAAGCCCTACTGGCTGAACGCCAGCAAACCATTTTCGATCAACTCGCCACGCAACAAGCACAGTGGTTCGAGGCCGAAATGGACAAACTCGAAGGCTGGGCCGAGGACAAACGGCGCGGCCTCAAGGTCGAGCTCAAGGACTACGACGAGCGCATCGCTGAACTCAAGAAGCAGGCACGCAGTGCCGCCAACCTGCCGACCAAGCTGACTTTGCAGCGACAGCTGCGCGAGCTGGATCGCCAACGAGATGACGCCTGGCGCAGCTATGACGATGCCGCGCGCGCCATCGAAAACCAAAAAGACACCCTGCTTGATCAAGTCGAAGCCCAGTTGCAGCAGCAGGTGGTCAGCACCGTGCTGTTCACCGTGCGCTGGGCCGTCACTTGAGTCACTCCATTCAATTCATGAAGAGCCAGTCCATGACCAATACCCTGCAACCAGAAGCCCTTGATGGCCGCTCGCTCGACATCAGCGCCGACAAACGCCAGCAGCTCAAGGCGATGTTCCCCTCGGTATTTACGGAGACGCGCAACGCCGAGGGCGCGGTGGTGGAAAGCATCGACTTCGAGCGCCTGAAAGCCGAGCTGGGGACATTTTCAGAGGTGTTCGAGTCGCGCAAGGAGCGCTTCGGGCTGGACTGGCCGGGCAAGGCCGATTGCATGAAGGTGATCCAGCAGCCGTCCACCGGTACCTTGCTGCCCATGCGCGATGAGTCGGTGAATTTCGATAGCAGCGAAAACCTGATCATCGAGGGCGACAATCTGGAAGTGCTGAAGCTGCTGCAGAAAAGCTACTACGGCAAGGTCAAGATGATCTACATCGACCCGCCCTACAACACCGGCAACGAATTCATTTATCCGGACAATTTTCGGGAAGGGCTGGATGAGTATTTGCGGTATTCCGGGCAGGTAGATGCTGAGGGGCGCAAGCAATCGGCCAATACGGAGACTGGGGGGCGGTATCACTCGAATTGGTTATCGATGATGTATCCAAGGTTGTTTTTGGCGAAGAATTTGCTGCGTGACAATGGCGTCATTTTTGTCAGCATTGATGATCATGAGGTTCACAATCTGCGACTGCTGATGAATGAGATTTTTGGTGAAGAAAACTTCTTTGCCCAAATTCCTTGGCAATCGCGTACATCCGTTCAAAACGATACTGATTTTAGCGAACAGCATGAGTATATCGTTGGCTATGCCACAGTCCGTCGAGGGGAACAAAAGCGGCTAAAAGAAAGTAATGCCAAAGAATGGTTCAAGCTACCTAGCTTCGCTGCTTACCCAAAACCGCTTGATGAAGACCGCTTCAGCAATCCAGATAATGATTCACGCGGAAAATGGAAAGCAGACCCTTTTGATGCTCCAAATGTTCGAGAAAATCTCACTTACGCAATCCGCAATCCAAAGACCAAAGAAGATCATTGGCCTCCACAAGGTCGATGCTGGCGAACTGAGCAACCAAAGTACATCGAGCTACTGAGAGACAATCGCATAATTTTTGGCAGGACAGGGGATGCCAGACCGCAGCTGAAGGTTTTCTATGAAGAGAAAAAACTTTTTGGCGAGGTGCCAACTTCATGGTTTGACGGAAATACATACGGTACATCGACAAGTGGCACACAAGAGCTTCAAGCACTCTTCGATGGCGCAAGTCCATTTACATTTCCAAAACCTACGACACTCCTCAAGACACTTATTCGCCTAACGACACAGAAAGATGACCTTGTTCTAGATTTCTTCGCTGGTAGCGGTACGACTGGCCATGCCGTAATGGATACAAATCAAAATGATGTCACTGCACGTAAGTTCATCTTGGTGCAATTACCTGAAAAAATTGAGAACAAAGCCCTCAAATCAATAGCTGGAATTACACGCGAACGCGTAAAGCGCGCCGGCAAAAAGCTCACCAACGACCCTGGCTTTCGGGCCTTCAAACTCGCCGCCAGCAACTTCAAAGTCTGGTCATCCGACCCCGCCAAAGTCACAGACCTCGGCAAGAGCCTGCAGCTCTTCGCCGACCATGTCGCGCCGGGTCGCCAGGCCGAAGACATCCTCTATGAGCTGCTGCTGAAGGCTGGCTATCCACTCACTGCGGCCATCGACAAGCTGACATTGACCGGCAAGGAAGTCTTTTCCATCAGCGATGGCGCGCTGCTGATCTGCCTTGATCGCCGCCTGACGCTGGAGGTCATCGATGCCATGGTGGCGCGCACGCCGGCGATGATCCTGTGCCTGGACGACGGCTTTCGCGGCAACGACCAGCTCAAGGTCAATGCAGTGCAAACGGTGAAGTCGCGTAACCAAAACGACGAGACCGATATCGTCTTCCGCGTAGTTTGAGAGTGCTGCCATGAAGATCAAATTCGACAGCAGCCTCGCCTATCAGCACGATGCCATCGCCGCCGTGGTGCAGACTTTTGCCGGCCAGCCGCTGGCCGACAGCCATTTCTCGGTGACGCTGGCGAGCACCGATATTGTGGGAACGCAGCAGACCGAGCTGGGCATTGGTAATCAGCTGGTACTGGATGACGAGCGCCTGCTGGCCAATGTGCAGCAGGTTCAGGCAGCCAACCAGCTTGTGCAAAGCGACACACTGCTGGGCCGGCACTTCTCCATCGAAATGGAAACCGGCACCGGCAAAACCTATGTGTATCTGCGCACGATCTTCGAGCTGAACAAGGAGTACGGCTTCACCAAGTTCATCATCGTGGTGCCTAGCGTGCCGATTCGCGAGGGCGTGCTGGCCAGCATCGACCTGATGAAGGAGCACTTCACGGCGATATACAACCAGCCGTTCAGCCGCGTGGTTTATGACTCGAAGGCACTCGGCCAGGTGCGCCAGTTCGCGACCTCGAATGCGATCCAGATCATGATCATGAACATCCAGTCATTCCAGAAGGATGTGAAGGACGACAGCGAAATCGCCAGCCTGACGGCGGAGCAACTGAAAAAGCTCAATGTCATCAACCGCGAGACCGATCAGCTCTCGGGTCGCAAGCCGATCGAGTTTGTGCAGGCCACGCGCCCAATCGTGATTGTGGATGAGCCGCAAAACATGGAGGCCGAGGCGTCGCGCCGGGCCATTGAGCGACTGCATCCGTTGTGCACGCTGCGCTATTCGGCGACGCACAAGAATCCGTACAACCTGCTCTACAAGCTCGACCCGATTCAGGCTTACGACCTGCGCCTGGTCAAGCGCATCGAGGTCGCCAGCGTGCGCGCCGAAGCGAATCTCAACGGGGCATTTGTGGAGCTGGTGGCAGTCGATAACAAGAAAGCATTGCGGGCGCAGCTCAAGCTGAATGTGGCCAACGGTGCCAGCGCGAAGCAGAAGACCGTGTGGGTGAAGAAGGGAGATGACTTGTCGGTGGTATCGAAGGGCCGACAGGAATACCAAGATGGCTATATCGTGCAGAACATCAGCTTCAATGCCGACTCGGAGCATATCGAGTTCAGCAATGGTCAGGCTATCGAGCTGGGCAAGGCCGCTGCCGGGTTGGATGACGAGGTGATGAAGGCGCAGGTCTGGGAGACCGTGGAGCAGCATCTGATCAAGGAGCGCACGGTTCGTGGCAAGGGTATCAAGGTACTGTCGCTGTTTTTTATTGATCGCGTCGCGAATTACCGCGTTTATGAGGCGGATGGCAGCACCAGCTTGGGCAAGATCGGCCAGTGGTTCGAGGCCGCACTTCGTGAGCTGAGCGCGAAGCCGATGTATCAGGGCTTGATCAATGATCCGGTGGACAAACTGCACAACGGTTATTTCTCGGCAGACAAGAAAGGCACTCTCAAAGACACCAGCGGTGGCACCAAGGATGACGACAATACCTATCACCTGATCATGTCTGACAAGCAACGACTGCTGTCGCTGGATGAACCGCTGCGCTTCATTTTCTCGCACTCGGCGCTGCGCGAGGGCTGGGATAACCCGAATGTGTTCCAGATCTGCACGCTGAACGAAAGCAAGTCAGCCGACCGCAAGCGTCAGGAAATCGGGCGCGGCCTGCGCCTGCCGGTGAATCAGAACGGCGACCGCGTGCATGACGAGTCGGTGAATCGGCTGACCGTAATCGCGAATGAGTCCTACGAGGAGTTCGCGCGCAAGCTGCAAAGCGAGTACGAGGAGGACTACGGCATTCGCTTCGGCATCGTGCCGCGCGAAGCCTTTGCCGGGCTGATCACGAAAGCGCCGGACGGCACAGAGCAGAAGCTGGGGCAGGCCGAGTCCGGGGAGCTTTGGCAGCACTTGCAGGCGCACGGCTATCTGGATCGCGAGGGTCGTTTGCAGGATGCGTTCAATCCAGCCAACCCGCAGTTCCAGCTAGATGTGCCGGAAACGCTGGCCAATCTTGCGCCCGCCATCATCGACGAGATGCAGCGTTATGTGTTCCAGAATCGCGTGGTCGATGCGCGCAAGAAAAAGACCATCGCGTTTCGCAAGAATGTCGCGCTCGACCCCGCTTTCGCGGAGCTGTGGAAGCGCATCAGCCAGCGCACGCGCTATCGCGTCAAGTTCAACAGTGAAGACTTGATCAAGTCGGCTGTAGCTCGATTGCAGGCTCAGCAGGAGAAGTTCGGCAAACTGACGCCGCTAAAAATCGAGATCGTTAAAGTCGAACTGGATCACACGCTGGCAGGCATCGGCACGGATCGCGTGCTAGACCAGCGTGATCGCCATGTCAGCACTCCTGCTTCGTTGCCAGACATCCTGGCCTATCTGCAAAACGAAACCGAGCTGACACGCCACACGCTGGTGGAAATTCTGCTGCGCAGCGGGCGGTTAGATGAGTTCAGGCTGAACCCGCAAGCCTTCATCACGATGGCCGTGGCCGAGATCAATAAGGCGCTGCACGACCTTATGCTGCATGGCATCGAGTACGAGAAAATTGCTGGGCAAGTGTGGGAAATGCGGCAGCTGGAGACCGATGCCGAGAAGGGCCTGCTGCGCTACCTGAACAATCTTTATGAGGTTCGTAATCAGAGCAAGACGCCCTATGACTTCGTTGAGTTTCAGTCTGAGGTGGAGCGGCAGTTTGCCCGCGACCTAGACAACAATCAGCGCGTGAAGCTGTTCGTGAAGCTGCCGTCATGGTTCAAGGTGGATACGCCAATTGGTCACTACAACCCAGACTGGGCGATTGTGCTGGAAGGTGATGAGCAGCTGTATCTGGTTCGTGAAACCAAGAGCACGCGCGACGAGGAAAAGCGGCGACAGGCAGAGAACGACAAGGTCAGTTGCGGCCGCAAGCACTTCGAGAGCATCGGCGTGGATTTTGATGATGTGACGAGTTTGAAAGAGGTATTGGCGGGGGTTTGAGGTCGCCCCGCTTGGGGAAGTATCCGTTCAGTGGCATATCCATTTACCAAAAAAGACAAAGCCGCCCGAAGGCGGCTCAATCAAACACGCAACTCAGCTTGTTATCGCCAGACTGCGCGGCTGCCTCGACCTAAGGAAAGCCCTAAGGGAAGCAGACTCCTACCGGCTAGGCCGGGTACTCAAAAAGTATCCTTGAGTACCAATAGGTATGTCAACAACCTGTTTACCATCACCCCGCCGGCGTGATCTGCACCAGTAACTGCCTCAACCCGACCTGCGCACCGGCACTCGCCGTGACCAGCTCGATCGTGCCGGCCACCGGTGCCTGCAGGCGGAACTCCATCTTCATGGCTTCCAGCACCAGCAGCAGGTCGCCCTTGGCCACGGTCTGCCCAGCGGTGACCGCCACGCTGACGACTTTGCCGTCAATCGGCGCGAGGATGCGGCCGTCGCTGCCGGCCTCAACCGTCTGCGCCGGCTCGTAGGTGGCGTCGATGAAGCAGGTGGTGAGCGGCTGCGCGGCATCGGCATTGGCGAGCCAGAGCTGGCCGCCCTGCGCAGATGCCGCGCGCGCGAACCAGGCGTGCTGACGACGGCCATGCGCGAGGTAATCCACGCGACAACCCTGCACGGAAACAATGCGCACGGTCTCGGCGGGCTCGTCGCTGTCATCGACCGTCACCACATAGTCGCCGAAGGCGGTGACTTCAACATCAAGCGTGACCTGCGCTTCGCCGTGACGCAGCTTGAGCAGGGTCGGCGTGGCGTTGGCGCTGTGCCAGCCGAGCAGCGTGCTGTCGAGCTCGCCTTTCTGCTGCAGCGCTTGGGCATCCGTATGCACCATGAGCGCGGCCGCCAGTGCGCGATGCGCGGCGGTCGGCTCGGCCAGTGCGGTGATGCGCTCGGCCGGGAAGTGTTCGGCGATGAAGCCGGTGGTCACGCCAGGGCCTTGGAACTCGTCGTGCGAGAGCAGCTGGATCAGGAAGTCGCGGTTGCTGGCGAGACCGAGGTAAGCGGTATCGGCGAGCATGGCGATGAGCTTCTTGATGGCCTGCGTGCGCGTTTCGCCCCAGACGATGAGCTTGCCCTGCAGCGAGTCGTAGTAGGGCGAGATGACGCCGCCTTCGATCACGCAATGGTCGGCGCGCAGGCCGGGGCCGGTCGGCGTCTGCCAGGCAAGGATTTTGCCGGTCTGCGGCAGGAAGCCGCGCGCTGGATCTTCCGCGCAGAGACGCACTTCAATGGCGTGGCCGTGACGGCGCTCATCGAGCTCGACCTGCGTCAGCGGCAGCGGCTCGCCCTGGGCGACCAGCAGCTGCCAGGCCACGAGGTCGAGATCGAAGATCAGCTCGGTGACCGGATGCTCGACCTGCAGACGGGTATTCATTTCCAGGAAGTAGAAATGGCCATCGGCGGCAAGCATGAATTCGACGGTGCCGGCACCGACGTAGTTCACGGCCTTGGCAGCGGCGACGGCGGCCTTGCCCATGCGCGCGCGCAGCGATTCGCTGACCGCCGGCGATGGTGCTTCCTCGATGACCTTCTGGTTGCGACGCTGCACCGAGCAGTCGCGCTCGCCGAGGTAGACCACATTACCGTGACGGTCGCCGAAGACCTGGATCTCGACATGACGCGCCTGCAGCACGGCCTTCTCGATCAAGAGCTGGCCATCGCCGAAAGCGTTCTGCGCTTCGCTGCGCGCGGACTGGATGGCCGCCTTCAGTTCGGACGCTTCGTGCACCAGACGCATGCCGCGACCACCGCCGCCGGACGCGGCCTTGACCATCACCGGCAGGCCGACCTTGATGGACTCCGCGACCAGCAGATCGTCATCCTGACCCGCGCCTTGGTAGCCCGGTACGCAGGGCACATTGGCGGCGATCATGCGTTCTTTGGACGCGCTCTTGTTTCCCATGGCCTCGATGGCGAAGGGGTCCGGGCCGATGAACACCAGCCCGGCATCCTGCACGGCCTGCGCGAAAGCTTCGCGCTCGGACAGGAAGCCGTAGCCGGGATGCACGGCGCCGGCACCGCTCTGCTGCGCGGCGGCGATGAGCTTGTCGATGCAAAGATAGGATTCGCCGACCGGGCCCGGCCCGATGCAGACGGCGGTGTCGGCTTCGCGCACATGCAGGGCATCGCGGTCAGCGTCGGAATAGACGGCCACGGTGCGGTAGCCGGCAGCGCGGCAGCCACGGATGATGCGCGCCGCGATCTCGCCACGGTTGGCGATGAGAACAGTGTCGAAACGGCTCATGCCGACGGCTCCTGCGAAAGATTAGGGTTGAGTGCGGCAGCATCGGCCGCCGTGATCGGCGAAGCCCAGCTTGCCTCGCGCTTCTGCAAAAAGGCACCGATGCCTTCCGGTGCTTCCGCGCTGCGGGCGCAGGCGGCGAAGTGGGCGGCAGCCTGATCAAGCACAGCATCCGGGTCGATGTGACCGACGCTGAGCAGGATCTGCTTGGTGCGCGCATTCGCGGCCGGGGCGCAACGCAGGATCTGCGTCAGGGTCAGGCCCAGGCGCTCGGCCAGCTCGGCTTCATCGGCAAAGGTTTCGTGCACGAGGCCCAGGCGCAGTGCCTCGCGACCGTTGAACTGGGCGCTGGTCAGGCACAGGCGGCGTGCCTGCGTGAGGCCGATGCGCTCGACCACGAACGGTGCGATCTGCGCCGGCGGCAGGCCGCGCGAGGTCTCGGGCATGCCGAACTTGCTGTCCACATGGGCGAAGGCAATGTCGGACACGCAGGCGAGGCCGAAGCCGCCGCCGAGCACGCCGCCCTCGCAAATGGTCACCAGCACCTGCGGGATGGCCGCTGCCGAACGCAGCATCTCGCCGAAGGAGCGGTTGACGGCAACGATGGGGTCGGCCGCGCCCGCCGGCAGCGGCTTGGCGACATCGCTGAATACGCCTTTGAGGTCGGCACCGGCGCAGAAATGGCCACCGGCACCGCGCATCAGCACCACGCGCACATCGGCGCGCTCGTGCAGGTGGCGGAACACGGCGATCAGCTCGGCGACCATCTCCGGGTTGAGCGCATTGCGGGCGTCCGGGCGGTTCAGGGTCAGGCGCAGCAGGCCGCGCGCGCTGTCAAAGTCGAGGCGGATCTGCTGGGTAACAGGAAAGCTCATGGTCATCTCCAGATCAGAATCGCGACACGCCGAAGCTGTTCGGACGAGTCGTCCGCAACGGGGCTTCACGGCAGATGGACAGCGTCAGCGCGAGCACGCGGCGGGTATCGCGCGGATCGATCAGACCGTCATCGAAGAGGCGTGCGGATGCCGCGAAGGCATGACCGTCTTCGTCAAACTTGCCGATGATCTGCTGCTCCAGCGCGTTGAGCATGAACTCTTCCTGCTCGCCGACTGGGCGGCCTTCCTTGTTCCACTTTTCGCGCGTGATCACCGACATGACCTTGGCGGCCTGCTCGCCGCCCATGACGGCGGTGCGGCTGTTTGGCCAGGCGAAGATGAAGTGCGGCCCGAAGCCGCGCCCGCACATGCCGTAGTTGCCGGCACCGAAGGATCCGCCCATGACGATGGTGATCTGCGGCACGGTCGCGTTAGCCACGGCCTGAATCATCTTCGAGCCGTGCTTGACGATGCCGCCCTGCTCCGACGCCGAGCCGACCATGTAGCCGGTGGTGTTCATCAGGTACACGATGGGGATGTTGGCGTGGCAGCAGAGCTGGATGAACTGGCCGGCCTTGGTGGCACCGGCCGTGGTGATCGGGCCATTGTTGGAGATGATGCCGACCTGATGGCCGTCAATGACAGCGCGACCGCAGACGGTCTGCTTGTCGTACTCGTTCTTGAACTCGAGAAACTCGGAAGCATCGACCAGACGCATGATGACTTCGCGCGGATCGAAGGGCTTGCGGTAGTCGGCCGAGACCACGCCACAGACTTCCTCGATGTCGTACAGCGGGGCGCGCACCGGCACGCGGGGCACGGCCGGCTTGTCGGCATTCCAGTTCAGGCTGCGCACGATGTCGCGCGCCATGCGGATGCCGTCGGCGTCGTTCTCGGCGAGAAACTCGGCGGTACCGGCGAGCTGGGTGTGCATCTCGGCACCGCCCAGATCTTCATCGATAGCAACTTCGCCGGTGGCGGCGAGCAGCAGCGGCGGGCCGGCCAGAAACACCTTGGCCTGCTTGCGGATCATCACCACATAGTCCGACAGGCCGGGCATGTAGGCGCCGCCCGCTGTGGACGAACCGTGCACGATCGTGACCTGCGGGATGCCAGCGGCCGACAGTCGCGCCTGATTGGCGAAGGTGCGGCCGCCGGGGATGAACAGCTCGGCCTGATACATCAGGTTAGCGCCGCCGGATTCGATCATGGACACCACCGGCAGCTTCTGCTGCAGCGCGATCTCTTGCAGACGCAGCGTCTTCTGCACGCCCCAGGGCGTCATGGTGCCGCCCTTGATAGCGCTGTTCGACGCCACGATCAGGCAGCGCACGCCTTCTACATAGCCGATGCCGGCAATCATGTTGCCGCCGGCCAGCGAGCCGTCGCGGTCATCGTGCATCTTGTAGCCGCACAAGGTGGACAGTTCGAGGAAGGGCGAGCCGCGATCGAGCAGCAGGTGCAGGCGCTCGCGCGGCAGCATCTGCTTGCGCTTGTGAAACTTGGCGCGGGCTTTCTCTTCCGAGCCGCGAACCTTGCTTTCAACTTCGCGCAGGGCGGCGACGGCGGCCAGCATGCCGTCGCGGTTGGCGCGGAAGATCTCGTCCTGCGAGTTAATTCGGGATTCGAGCACAGTCATGGTGTCAGTCTCACTTCAGCGATGCCGCAACGGCGGGCGGCACGGGGATGTCGATATCGAGCAGCATTTGCGCGAAGCACTTGCCCTGCGGGTCGGTGCGCAACGAGGCGATGCCGCCGCCGCCGAGCGCATGGCGGATGAGGAAGTTGAAGCTGTGGCTGCCCGGCAGCTCCCAGCGCGAAACCGAGCCAACCGGCTTAGTGGTCGAGATCAGGTGCGCAAAAAAGGCCGCCACGCGCTGCTCGCCGAGCGCCGCCCGCAGATACGGCAGATACGCCGGATCACGCGCCATCACGCCGACATTGCCGTGATCGCCCTTGTCGCCGCTGCGGGCGATGGCGAGCTTGATCAGCGGCACATTGACGGCATCGGCCGTCGCCACCCAAGTCTCGCCAGCGGGCTGCGGCGTCAGCGCGGCCGGATCAAACGGCGCACCTTCCACCACGACCACCGGCGTGCGAACGCCCTCGAAATCGACGGTGATGGCGACATCGCGCTTGGGCACCTTGCACGACCACAGCTGCACCACCGGCTGTACGCTGGGACGACCACCGAAGTAGCCGGTCAGGCCCGGTGCCATGCCGGTCGCGGCCTGCGCCAGTTCCTTGGAGAACAGCACCAGCGCCGCCTTTTCGCGATGCTTGGCGGCGATCTTCACCACCACCTCGCGCGTCGCCAACGCACCGGCGCGGGCGTTCGGGCCGTACATCGTCTCGGCACCGAGCAGCTCCACATTGGTCTCGCCGAACGGGCCCCAGCCCTTGGCTTCAAACAGCTTTTCGCACTTGGTGATGAGCGCCTGCGCCACGCGCGCGGCCTTCGCCGGGGCATCGCGGCCGCCCATCAGGAAGGTAGCGGTGATGCGGTTGCCGCGCGGCGTAGTGCCGGAAACCTTGTAGGTATCTGGCGGCACGAAGCCGCGTGCACCCTGCACCAGCACCGAGTCCGGGCCGACCTGCGCCAGCGTCGCGGTGGTGAAGTCACAACGCACATCCGGCAGCAGGTAGGCACGCGGGTCGCCGATCTCGTAGAGCATCTGCTCGCCGACGGTGCCGATGGTGACCGCGCCGCCAGTACCGGCCGGCTTGCCGACCAGGAAGGAGCCGTCTTCGCGGATATCAACAAACGGGAAGCCCATGTTCTCGTAGCCGTCAGCGACCGTTTCCCAGTCGGTGAAGTTGCCGCCGGTGCACTGCGCGCCACACTCGATGACATGGCCCGCCAGCGAGCCCTGAGCCAGCTTGTCGTAGTCAGTCGCCGACCAGCCGAACTCGTGCATCATCGGGCCGAGGGCCACGGCGCTATCCACGCCACGACCGGTGATGACGATATCCGCGCCCTGCCGCAACGCCTCGGCCACCGCCGGTGCGCCGAGGTAGGCATTCATGCTCACCAGCATGCCGGGGAAGGCCGAGCCGGTGTCCATCTCGGTGATGCCAGCTTCGCGGAACTCGCCCTGGCGAGCGGTCAGGTCATCGCCCTCGACCACGGCGATGCGCAGCGTGATGCCGGCCGCGACCGCCGCTGCCTGCAAGGCATCGCGGCAAGCGCCCACATTCATGCCACCGGCATTGCTGATGACCTTCATGCCCTGCGCCTTCACGGCCGGTAGCAGCGGCGTCATCACATCCACAAAGTCGCGGGCATAGCCCTGCGCCGGGTCTTTCATGCGCTGCACGGCGAGGATGGACATGGTGACTTCGGCGAGATAGTCGAACACCAGATAGTCGAGCTGGCCGTGATTGACGAGCTGCTCGGCGGCGGTGCTAGTGTCGCCCCAGAAGGCCGAGGCGCAACCGATACGGATGGATTTCATGCGTGACTCCAGGTCAGGAATTGCAGCGTATTCACAGGGTCTCACCAAACAGCTCGCGGCCGATCAGCATGCGACGGATTTCCGATGTACCGGCACCGATTTCGTAGAGCTTGGCATCGCGCCAGTAACGGCCGACCGGGTTCTCGTTCATGTAGCCGTTGCCGCCCAGGCACTGAATCGCCTGCCCGGCCATCCAGGTTGCCTGCTCGGCGGAATAGAGGATGGCACCGGCGGCGTCCTTGCGTGCCGGCTCGCCGCGATCGCAGGCCTTGGCGACGGTATAGACATAGGCACGGCTGGTGTTGAGCGCCACATACATGTCGGCGAGCTTGCCCTGCATGAGCTGGAATTCGCCGATGGCCTGGCCGAACTGCTTGCGCTCGTGAATATAGGGCAGCACCACATCCAGACAGCCAGCCATCACACCGAGCGGGCCGCCGCTGAGGATGGTGCGCTCGTAGTCCAGACCGGACATGAGCACGCGCACGCCGCTGCCGACCTGACCCAGCACATTCTCGACCGGCACTTCGCAATCCTGAAACACCAACTCGCAGGTGTTGGAGCCACGCATGCCGAGCTTGTCGAGCTTCTGCGCCGTGCTGAAGCCCTTGAAATTCTTCTCGATGATGAACGCCGTTATGCCACGCGGGCCGGCACTGATGTCGGTCTTGGCGTAAACCACCAGCACATCGGCGTCCGGGCCGTTGGTGATCCACATCTTGTTGCCGTTGAGGATGTAGCGGTCGCCTTTCAGCTCGGCACGCAGCTTCATGCTCACCACATCCGAACCGGCATTCGGCTCCGACATCGCCAGCGCGCCGACATGCTCGCCGGTCAGCAGTTTCGGCAGGTACTGGCGCTTCTGCGCATCCGTACCGTTCTTGCGGATCTGGTTCACGCACAGGTTGGAGTGAGCACCGTAAGACATGCCAATCGCCGCCGACGCACGCGAGATCTCCTCAACCACCACGGTATGCGCGAGATAGCCAAGGCCGGCCCCGCCGTATTCTTCTTCCACGGTGATGCCGAGCAGGCCCATGTCGCCGAACTTGCGCCACAGGTGCATGGGGAATTCGTTGCTGCGATCAACTTCGTTGGCGATCGGGGCGATCTCGGCAACAACGAACTGGCGCACGGCATCGCGCAGGGCATCGATGGTTTCGCCGAGGTCATGATTCAAAGAGGGAAAATGCATGGTGGTAACCCGTGAAAAAGGTGATGACTGACGGGTTCAGAGTGTGTTCGCAGTGCCTCACAGCGGCAATGAGAAAAACGGCAATTAAATCGACAAAAACGGACATGAAACTGCCAAATACCTCGCATAATGGCGAGTAAACTGGTTTTTCACTGATTTAATGGGACAGACTTTCCAAGTCATGAGCCCTCTTGCCGGGAGCGCCGGATGAATCCGCTGCATCACACCGTCTCGCTGCATGTGGCGCAAGCCATGCTGCAGCGCGCCAACGCCGCCGGCCACGACCGCGACGCCCTGCTGGACGAAGCAGGCATCAGCGCCTCCCTGCTGGACGACCCCACGAGTCGCCTGCTACCCGTGCAATTCGCCAACCTCATGCGCGCCCTCTGGCGGCTGAGCGGCGACGAATTCATGGGCTTCACTGAGCATCGCAGCCGCGTCGGCACCTTCCCGCTCATGATGCACGCCGCGCTCAATGCCGAAACTCTGGGCGAAGCGCTGCGCCACGGCTGCCATTTCTATCGCGTGCTGACGGACGAAATCACGCTGTCGCTGCGGGAGGAGGAAAGTCTTTCACCGGAATCACAGCCTGCTGCCCGCTTCGTGCTGCGCCTGCGCCGGCCCGACCTCGACACCGGCCATGTGCTCAGCGAAACCATCCTGCTGTGCTGGTATCGCTTCGCCTGCTGGCTCATCAACCGCCGCATCCTGCTCAGCGAAACCACCTTCGACTATCCGGCGCCGGCGCATGTCGCCGAATATCACCAGCTTTATCCCTGTCCGCACCACTTTGGGCACGCTGAAACCACGCTAGTGTTCGATGCCCGCCTGCTCAGCCTGCCCATCACCCGCAGCCGGGATGAGCTGAAGGCGCTGATTCGCGAACTGCCGTTGGGGTTTTTCATCAAGCCGGTGTTTCAGGGCAGCTTCGGGCATCGTGTGCGCAGCCGCTTGCTGCAAGGGGAAGGCGGCGAGCTACCGGCGCTGGATACCGTCGCGGCGGACTTCTTCATGACCGGGCGCACGCTGCGCCGCAAGCTGCTCGACGAAGGCACCAGTTTTCAGGAAATCAAGGACGGCCTGCGTCGTGACCAGGCCATGACCTTGTTAAGGCAGACGCAAACACCGATCCAGACCGTGGCGCAGCAGGTCGGCTTTCGCGACGCCACGGTCTTCATCAAGGCCTTCCGGCAATGGACTGGCATGACACCCGGAGATTATCGGGCGCGGACGCTGAAGCGATTTGCCGCGTCGGGCTGATCAGCCCTTTACAAACGCCGCAATCTCCGCAATCGCCTGATTCGCCTCGGGCAGGATGTCGCCCATCATCTGGAAATCGTGGAACAGGCCGTCCCATACGCTCAGCGTCAGATCCCAGCCGATCTCGGCCGCACGAGCGGCCAAGCGCTCGGAGTCACTGTAAAGAATCTCTTCGGTGCCGACCTGCACCAGCGTCGGCGGCAGGCCGCGCAAATCGGCGAACAGCGGCGATGCCAACGGATGAGCCGCCGGCGTCGTGCCCAAGTACATCGGCGTTTTGGCGTAGATCCAGTCCAGGCTGAGCATGGGGTCGGCTTTGGCATTGCGCTGCAGACTCTCGCCAGACAAGGTGAGGTCCACAAAGGGCGAAATCAGCACCAGCTTGCCCGGCAGCGGCAAGCCCTGATCACGGATCGACAGCGCCAGCGCCAGCGCCAGACCACCGCCCGCCGAGTCGCCCATCAGCGCCACGCGCGCCGGATTCACGCCGCGATCGAGCAGGCCGCGATAGGCATCCAGGGCATCGTCCAGACCAGCCGGGAACACATGCTCGGGCGCGAGGCGGTAGTGCGGCACATAGGTCGTGGCCTTCAGCGCCAGACCAATGCGCGAGGTCATCGGGCGATGCGTGCTCGGCGAGCACACCACATAGCCGCCGCCGTGCATGAAGAACACGACCTGATCGCTGCTGCCATCGCGCGGGGTAATGACTTCGGTGCGCTGCTGGCCGAGCCGCGTCTCGCCGACCACAGCCTGGCGCGGCACCCAGCCATTGCGCAGCGCCGCCTCGGTGAGCTTGCGCTGCCAGACCACCGGCACGCGGCTGCCCCACAGCGGGCGGATGCTGCCGCGCATGACCAGCGGCAGCACCTGTCGGGCCACCTGACTTTGCCACTGGGCGAAACCGCTGAGTTGCGGCCGATGATCAATGCGCTGCATACATCCTTCCTTTACTTAAACCGTTTAGCTTTTAAACAATAGTGTAGTGCGACCAATCCGGCTTGTTGGTACGCAAACGATAGTCAATCGTAAAGCCCGACCAGTTCGCCGTGTTCTTGCCGGCGTCGTTGACATACCAGCTCTTGCAGCCGGAGTCCCAGACCGTCTTGTGCAGGCGTTCCTGCAGCTTGCGGTTGAACTCGCTCATCGGCGCAGCCTGCACATCCAGGTAACGCGCGCCGCGCTCACGCAGAGCCAGCGCGCATTGCTTGATGTAGTTCATCTGGCTTTCCAGCATGAACACGATGGAATTGTGCCCCAGATTCGTGTTCGGGCCATACATCATGAAGAAATTCGGGAAGCCGGCCACGGTCATGCCCAAATACGCCTCGGCGCCATCCTGCCAAGACTGGTTTAGCTCACGCCCGCCAAGACCGGTGATTTTCATGGGCGCAAGGAATTCCGTGGCCTTGAAGCCGGTGCCCCAGATAATCACATCGACTTCGTGATGCACGCCGTCGCTGGTCACGATGCCGGTGGCATCCGCCCGCTCCACGCCGCCGTTGACCACACTCACCTGCGGCTGAGCCAACGCCTGATAGTAGTCATTGGAAATCAGGATGCGCTTGCAGCCGATGGGGTAATCCGGCGTGAGCTTGGCGCGCAGCGTCGGGTCGCTGACCGTGGCGGCGAGGTGGCGCTGGAACTGGCGCAACGGCATCGCCATGAATTTGTCCGACACCGTGAACGCCAGTGCGTTGCGCTCGTGGCTGAGGTATTGCCAGAGGCGGCTGCCCATCTGCACCTTGGGCAGCTTCGTGAACAGCGCCTGCTCAATGCCAAGATAGCGACGATCCGGCTTGGGAATCACATACGGCGCCGAGCGCTGGATCAGCACCAGACTTTTCGCTGTCGGCACGATTTGCGGCACAAACTGGATGGCGCTGGCACCGGTGCCAATCACCGCGATGCGCTTGCCCGCCAGCGAAACATCGTAATTCCAGCGCGCAGAATGGAAGACCTGCCCCTGAAACTGCTCGATGCCCTCCACGCGCGGCGTTGCCGGCCGGTTGAGCTGGCCCACGGCAGAGATCAACACGCGCGCCAGAATCGTTTCATTCTGCTCTTTACTATGCTGCTTGGTACTGATGCGCCAAAGGCCGGCAACCTCATCAAAAGCCGCACCCGTCACCTCGGTATTGAACCGGGTCAGCCCGCGCAGATCATGCTTGTCGGCACACTCGCGCAGATAGGCGTGGATTTCCGCCTGCTGTGCGAATTTGCGCGTCCAGCGCGTGTTCGGCTCGAACGAAAACGAATACAGGTGCGACGGCACATCGCAGGCCGCGCCGGGATAGCGGTTATCGCGCCAGACCCCGCCCACATCGGCCTCCTTCTCCAGCATCACCAGATCGCTGAAGCCGGCATCTCTGAGCTGGATGGCCATGCCCAGACCGGCAAAGCCGCTGCCGATGATTACCGCATCATGTACCCGTTGTGTCGTCATTGCCTGCACCCTTATTTCTAGACTGGCCGCAGAGTACCGAGAAAAATCAAAAGACTGTATGGTCAGAGCTGCCAATTTATTGATAGTTTCTGCCAAACACCCTTTTCTTCATCCGCCACGCGAGCAGCGCATGAGCACTATATGAGTCCCAGATGAGCAATTGGAACTTGATACGCCCCGCGACCAGCGCCGCCCTGCTGGCCCGGCTCGGCCAGGAGCAAGGCCTCACGCCCGCCGCCTGCCTGGCCGGCACCGGCCTGACCGAGGCCATGCTGGCCGATCCCGGCGCAACCGTCATCGCCGCCGACGAACTACAGATCGCCCGCAACCTGATCAGCAACCTGGGCGCCGAGCAGCCGCTGGGGCTGGAGGCCGGCCTGCGCTATCACCTCACCGCCTACGGCATCTGGGGCTACACATTGCTCAGCAGCCCAACGCTGCGCAGCGCCATCGACATCGGCCTGCGCTACCTCGACCTGACCTATGCCTTCTGCCGCATCCGCAGCGAAATCCGTGGCGATGAGCATTGGCTGATTCTCGATGACAGCGACATCCCGGCCGACATGCGCCGCTTCATGGTCGAGCGCGACAGCGCCGCCATCATGACCATCCAGCGCGAGCTGTTTGCTCAGGCCATCCCGGTGAAAGCCGTGGGTTATCGTTTCCCGGAACCCGCCTATTCGGCGCGCCTGCACGACATCTTTGGCGTGGCGGCGCAGTACAACGCCGACTGCCATTACGCCGTGCTCGACAATCGGCTGCTTGATCTACCCCTGCCGCAGGCCAATCCGGCCACCGCCGCTTTCTGCGAAAGCCAGTGCCAGGCGCTGCTCAGTCAGCGGCAAGCCCGCTCGGGTCTGGCCGCGCAAGTCCGCGATTACCTGCTGAAAAAGCCCGGCCACATGCCCGACATGGCCGCGACGGCGCAAGCGCTGGGCCACAGCCTGCGCACCCTGCATCGACGCCTGAATGACGAAAGCACCAGCTTCCGGGCGCTGACCGAAGAGGTGCGCGAGGCGCTGGCGGAGGAGTTTCTGCAGAACAGCCATCTCAGCCTGACGGAGATCGCCGACCGCCTTGGTTATGCCGAAGCATCCAGTTTCATTCATGCTTTCAAGCGCTGGAAAGGCCATGCGCCGCGTGCCTACGGCAAGAATTGAGGCTGAAAATGGCAATTTCGCGCCGCTTACGCACAAAATTTCATCGTTCCCGTTGCCGCCGGTCGCGTGTTTTGGTATAAATCGCGCCCTCGCTGTCAGCCGCCGATCTAGGTGGCCAGTAGATCGCCATTGCGGAGAGCTGAAATGTCCAAGGTTTGCCAAGTTACCGGCAAGCGTCCGATCGTTGGAAACAACGTTTCGCACGCCAACAACAAAACGAAGCGTCGCTTCGAACCGAATCTGCACTACAAGCGTTTCTGGCTGGAAAGCGAGAAGCGTTTCGTGCGTCTGCGTGTGTCCACCAAGGGCATGCGTACCATCGATAAGCTGGGTGTTGACGTGATCGTTGCTGATCTGCGCGCTCAAGGCGTCAAGGTCTAAGGAGCACAATCATGCGTGATAAAATCCGTCTCGTCTCAACGGCTGGTACTGGCTACTTCTATACCACCACGAAGAACAAGCGCACCATGCCAGGCAAAATGGAGATCAAGAAGTTTGATCCGAAGATTCGCCAGCATGTTCTCTTCAAGGAAGCCAAGATCAAGTAATTGATCGGTGACTTGCAGATAAAAAAACCGGGCCTCAGCGCCCGGTTTTTTTATGCCTGCGATGTCGTGTTTCGTGCCGGACGGGCCTGCTCCGGCACACGCCCGATCAGGGCTTCTCATATCCCACGCGATGCACCCAGCTGCCACGATCCTGATACGGCATGGTCACGCAGCTGGTGCCCGGCACCGTGCTGGAACCCGGCCCCACCGCACCGGACACCGAGCAGAGCTGGCTGCGCGGATGCACGCGCGTGCATTTCGCCAGATCGGCGACGGCCAGAGCATTGCCGCTGTTATAGGTCGTGGCCAGCCGGCTCAAGGTCGTCTTCAGAGCCGCCAGCACGATGGCATCGCGCGAACGCCCGCCAGCCCAGTCGCGACGATTGACGATGGCCGAAGTGCTCGGCGCCAGAATGCGCAGCACCACATTGTCCATCACGCTCTGATCGAAGACATGGCTACCCACGCCGGCCACCCGGTCATAGGCGGTCAGGTCGGCCGCCAGCACATCGCCCTTGAGCGCGCCAAACAGCTCGTCGCGCAAGGCCGTGACCAGTTCGCCGAAGATTGTCGCCGCTGCGCCATCACGCGCGGCCGGGTCGTTGATGTTTATGTTCGGGCCGTAATGACTGCGGTTCCAGCCCAGCACCAGATCCAGCGCGGCCTTTTCGGTGACGCTGAGCTGCGCCTGCGCACTGCTGCGGAAAGCCTTGAGCATCGGCAGATACTCGCGAGCACGCGGATCGATGGTGCCAGCATGCTCATCCAGCGCCTTCAGGTCGGCGAACGCCCAGTCGCTGCGGGTGGCGAGCTTGTCGAGGATATTGGTCACGCGCTGGCCGGCGCCACCGGGGCGACTGGTACTGCCCAGCCCTTCGCCATCAAGCCAGCCGAGCGCGGGCTTGTTGTTCCAGTTGGCGAGATAGCCCTGTGCCGGATCGCGCACCTGCGGCGTTTTCTCGAACGGCAACATACCGTCGTGATCGAAAGCACCGGTGCCCGGCGTCGGCAAGCGCATGTCGGTTTGCGCGCTGCGCACGGGATGCAGGCCGGGGTGATAGAAGGCGATATGGCCGTCCCGCGTGGCAACGGTGGTGTTCTCGTTCCAGGTCACCAGACGCATGGCCGCATCGAACTCGGCGAAGCTGCGCGCCTTGTTCCAGATGCGAATGCCTTCGATGGTCTCGATTTCACGCTTCCACATGGCATACGCCAGACTGCGGCCCATGCCCTTGGCGTCGTCGCGCGCCACCAGCGGGCCGTGCACGGTACGGCAAACCTTGTTGGTCTGGCTCAGCACCGCCGGGCCGATGGGCACGCCCGAGGTGGCCGCACGGAACTTCAGCGTCTCGTTGCGACAGGTCATGGCCTTCCATTTGCCATCGTGGAAATACTGGTCGGCCTGGCAAGTGCCGGCACCCTGCTGCGCGGTCGAGCACAGGGTTTCGATGAAACTATCGATGGTTTTCGAGTAGCCCGTGGTCAGGCCCCACGCGGCATGCTCGGTGTAACCAATGCCGACTACCGGAAGACCGGGAACCGACGAGCCGCGCGCATCGTAGCCCGCGCCGTGAATTTCGTACTCGACCAGTAGCAGCGGATAGCCATAGCCCAGCTGCGGCCCGCTGACCAGCAGCGTGCCGCCATCGCGGGTGCGCGACGGTGCCAGCGCGTAGGCATGCGAGCCACCATGCAGATAAGCACGCAGCTCGTTGAGCGCGAGCACGATCTGGCGCTGCGCGCGTGCGCCCTGTGCCTTGTAAGCCAGAGCTGTCGCAGATTTCCCGACAGGCACGGATTTCGCCACACCGCGCTCCGGCATGAGCGCCAGCTCACGTTTCGCCGCCCCGCGCAGACCGCTGGATGCCGAGGTGGCCATCGCCAGCGACGGCTGCGAGCACGGGGCTGGCGCGGCACTACTGCCAGTGCCATCACCCTGCGCGATGGAGTCAGGCAAGGTCATCGCCCAGTCCGCCATTTGCTCGAAAACGGCATCGCGCGCGGAGGCTGAGCCGGGCTGATTGCTGAAATTGCCGCTGCCTGCCGGCACCGACACGACGGCCTTGGCATCGTCCAGCCAGGTCAGGTCGAGAAATGCGTCCTTGCCGGCACGCGGCGAGCCGAGGCGGGAAGATAGCGCTTTCAGCAGGCTGATGTTCTGGAACTCGTTGCCCCCCTCGGCGGCCACAAAGCGCGTGATGTAGACGCCGGCAGCCAGCACATCAGTGGCCGTGATCGGCTCCGGCAGGCTGCTCAACAGCGCGTATTCGGCCGGCAGCAGCGTCGGATTGCCGCGCACCTCGGCGATGCGGGCGTTTGCGCCATCCACATAGCCGAGCACGGCATCGCGGGCATCAGGCGAGAGCTTGTCGAAGTAGGTCTGGTATTCGGCATCGGTATAGCCGACCACGCGCTGCTGCAGGTCAGCCGGCACCGCGCCGCAGCCGGTGAGTTCGGCCAGCGAGCCACGCGCAGTCCGGCGGACGGCATCGAGCAGAAACAGGCGATCCGTGGTCACCGCATGGCCGACGCCATACCAGAGGTCGCGCACCGTGTCGGCATAGATGATGGGCACGCCATAGCTATCGCGATACACCTGCACGCCATCTTTCGGCGATGTCGGCGTGCCCGGTTTGGTGCCGAGCACCGCCGGCTTGGCCTTGAAGCTCCAGTACAACTCGCGCTGGTCATCCACATGCGCGCCAAAATCGCCAGGATTGCCGGTGAGCAGGCCCTGCGCCTGACCGGGGATGCTGAAATAGCCACTTTGCCCCGGCGGCAGCACCGTCTCGGCTTTCAGCACCAGATCGGCGGATGGCGTGGTGCGGGGCGCGGAGCTGCCGCTGTCGCCAAAGCCGCAGGCGGTCAAGGCTAATGCCATCGCGAAGGTAAACAGGGGAAGGCTGGCCTGCGGTGCCAGTACACGGATTTTCATTGCAGACTCCCGGCTGCTCTTGGCGGCAGCTTGCGGATAACGAATGCCGCACTCTACCCCGAGCGCCACCCTCGCCGCAAAATTTGTGCAGTCGCACACGGCCATAGCTCGCCCTATACTCGCGCGATCTTCATGGACAGTACACGCTCATGTCACAGCACTCGATTCCGCTTGCCGAACACACCCTGGCCTGGCGCTGGCGCCAAGGCCAGCTGCAGGCTATCGAAAAAACCCAAGCGCTGCCGCTGGCCAACCTGCTCAATATTGATCGCCAGAAACTCGCGCTGCGCCGCAACACCGAGCAGTTCGTGCGCGGCCTGCCGGCCAATCATGTGCTGCTCACCGGCGCGCGTGGCACCGGCAAGTCGTCGCTGGTGAAAGCCCTGCTGCACGAATTTTCGCACGATGGCCTGCGCCTGATCGAAGTGCCGCCGCACGACCTCATCGACCTGCCCGACATCGTCGCGCCGCTACGAGGCCGTGCCGAGAAATTCATTCTCTATGTCGATGACTTCTCCGTGGCCAGCAACGATCCCGCGCTCATCGCCCTGAAAACCGCGCTCGATGGCGGCGTCGAAGAAGCGCCAGACAATGTGCTGATCTACGCCACCAGCAACCGCCGCTACCTGATGCCATCGCTCAAGTCCGACAACGCTGAATACCAGTGGATCGACGACGAAGTGCATCCCGGCGAATCGGTCGAGGAGAAGATTTCACTGTCGGAGCGCTTCGGGCTGTGGCTGTCGTTTCTGGCATTCGATCAGACCGAATACCTGAATCTGGTGCAGCACCATCTGCAGCAGCTCGGCTACACTGGCTGGAATGATCAGGTGCGTGGCGAAGCCCTGCGCTGGGCACAGACCCGTGCCTCGCGCAGCGGCCGTGTCGCCATGCAGTTCGCCCGCGACTGGTCGGGCCGCCAACAACTGTCACTCTCAGAATCAATACAATAAAACGGAGCTCTCATGGCCTCTGCAAGTCCCGGTGGCGTTCGCTTCAATGCTGAAAGCAGCGAATCCGCCCTCCTCTCTGCCTTGCGCGTGGGCGACCGCCTCGCCTATCGCGAAGCCATGCGTCGCTTCGGCGGCTCCATGCTCGCCGCCGCCCGCGCCGTCGCGCCGCAACACGCGGAAGACGCCGTGCAGGACGCCTGGATCTCGGTTTATGGCGCCATCAAGGAATTCGAAGGTCGCTCCGGCCTGAAGACCTGGCTGACCCGCATCACCATCAACAAGGCCTACAACTACCTGCGCAAGCAGGGCCGCGAAGTCTCGCTGGAAGGTCTGGAAGCTCGCCATGACCCGCTGGATGGCGCGTTCACCAGCGAGGGCACCTGGGCCAAGCAATGGCAGCAGTGGGACAACGACACGCCCGACGCCCTGCTCAGCGCGCATGTGCTGCAGGAGTGCATCGAGCATCATCTCGACGACATGCCGGAAGGCCAGAGGCTGGCGCTGACCCTGAAAGACATTGAAGGACTTTCTCCGTCAGAAATCTGTAACACGCTGACCATCAGCCCGTCTAATTTTCGCGTACTGCTGCACCGTGCCCGAATTCGGGTGTTCTCCATGGTGTCGCACTACGAGGAGACCGGCGAATGTTGAAATGCAAAGATGTTGGCACTAACGCCACCGAATTCCTCTCCGGAGCCCTGCCCTGGCGCACCAACTTGGGCGTGGTCTGGCATTTGCTGCGCTGCGGCAACTGCCGTCTCGCCGTCATCCAGATCCTGACCATGCTGCGAGCGCTGCGCAAACGCCCGGCCAAGCCGCCAACTGAAGCACAGATCAAAATGTGGATGGACGCGCTTGATCATGACCATGGTGGGCATACGCATCATTGAGTTTTGATGTGCGATAGCAAAAGCCCGGGACTTCCCGGGCTTTTTTGATGACTACTTGGACTTCGGAGCATCAGCACCTACTTTCAGTGGCTGCCCGTTTTGCCAGACCACTGCGTATTGGCCAAGCCTATGCTTTTTATCTAGGCTTTTAGCCACAGCGGTCTGTAAAGCCTGAAGCATCATTTCCGCTTGGGCAGATGGCGGAACGGATGTCGTGGTCATAGCGCAGCCTCCTCAAGAAGGTGTTGGTAATGTTGCAAGTGAAGGATATTGCGTATCTCACTTTGCTGCTCAAATACCAGCTCAGGCAATGCACTACTGTTCAAGAAACAACGGCAAGCATCCACCTCTGAGCTGAACAGCTCCAGCAGATTGATCAAGCTGCGTGCAAAACGACGCTCAATATCTGCGGCAGGAATATTGTGTCCGCCGTGAGCAACTCGCTCGGCGACGCGTAGTTTGGACATTTCCATACTGGGAAGCGCCAGATAGATCAGTTCTACTCGCCAACCATCAGCACGCAAACGGCGCACCAACCTCAAATAACTACGCCCAGCCAAAGTAGTTTCAAATGCAAAATCTTCGCGCCCAGAAATCGATGCGTCGATTTCGCTCAAAAACAGACGGCTGGCGGCCAGCAATTCGCGCTCAGGAGCCAAGGGAGACAAGCCGGCGGCGATCAAATCGGCATTGATGAAACGCGAACATTGCACCACCTGCGGCAAGTACTCCAGAGCGAAGGTGGTTTTCCCCGCCCCGTTAGGTCCGGCAATGATCCAGCAAGTGGGCATCAAGCAATCTCCTTGGCTCAGCCTTGAGATTATAGATATTTCTAACTTACTTCCGCAGCCATCGTGCCCAGAAATAATCCAGGCTCACATAGCGCCCGCCGCCGCTGACCATCAGCGCCAGCAGCATCAGCGCATAGGTCACCGCAAACTCAACGCCGTTGTTGAGGATGACGATGCTGCCGGAGCCCGTCAGTGCCTCGTAATCACCATGCTCGCGCACCAGCGCACGGATGCTGTCGAGATTAGCCACCGCCTGCATCACGCGTTCATTGGCAAACGGCGCGTTGGCATCGGCAATGGCCTGCCAGCCAAACTCGCCATGCACGGTGAGGATGGCAACAATCATGGTAATCAGCAGCGGTATCGATACCCAGCGCGTGGCAAGTCCGACGGCCAGCAGCACCGCACCACCGAGCTCGGCGGCCGTCGCCAGAAAAGCCATCAGCCAAGGCATGGGCAGGCCCAGGCCAAAGTCGGGATCACCGAACCACGACACCGTGTCGTCGAATGATGCATATTTTTGCATGCCGGCCATCCATAACACCGGCACCAGATACAGGCGCAAGCCGAGAGCCGGCAGGCCATCGAAGTGACGCAAAACGCTCAGATAATGGTGGAGCATTTCGTCCGTCCGTTGCAGCAAGGCTTTGATCTTCATGTACGCTATTTCCCGAATTGGTCGTTACTGTTGCTCTGACGGCGCAAATGTCCGGACATTACTGCGAAATTATTTTTCGTCGATTCCGTAACAAATGCCTTCGTCAATACTCTAAAAGGAGACACTGACGATATTTCGTTGGTGAGCTACCCAACCCCTGAGGATATGAATCATGAACAAGCTGCAAACTCTGACCCCGATCGCCGCCCTGTTCGCCCTGTCCGTTACTGGTCTGGTTCACGCTGGCGAAGCACCGGCTGCTGCCGCTGCTGCTCCGGCCGCTGCTCACGCTGAAGGCAAGTGTGGCGAAGGCAAGTGCGGCGCCAAGAAAGCTGCCGAAGCCAAGTGTGGTGCCGACAAGAAAGCCGCTGAAGCCAAGTGCGGCGCCGACAAGAAGGCCGCTGAAGGCAAGTGTGGCGAAGGCAAGTGCGGCGCCAAGAAGTAAGCTGAAACATGAACGGGACAACAGCGCCGGACTGTATCGTGCAAAGTTTTCCCGTGCAGGGAGCTGGCCTGGGTCTGCGCCGCAGCTTTTTAGCGGAGCTAGGCTCGGTGCCTGCTGCCACCCTCCCCGATTTTTTCGAGATCGCTCCGGAAAACTGGATCGGTCTTGGCGGTCGTTATGCACGAGATCTGCGTGCACTCACGGAGCGCCACTGTTTTGTTACCCACGGTCTGTCGCTCTCAATAGGCGGCCCGGCTCCGCTGGACATCGCATTCCTGCAACGCCTGCGCAAATTTCTCGATAGCCATCAGATCGCGACCTATTCCGAGCACCTGAGCTATACCGGCGACGCCGGGCATCTCTACGACTTGCTGCCGATTCCGATGACCGAAGCCGCCGCTGACTATGTGGCGGCGCGCGTCGGGCAGGTGCAGGACATCCTCGGCCGGCGCATTGCGCTGGAGAATGTCTCGACCTATGCCGCACCGGGCAGCGAGATGAACGAGCTGGATTTTGTCTGCCAAGTGCTGGAAAAGGCAGACTGCGACCTGCTGCTGGATGTGAACAACATCTTCGTCAATAGCATCAATCATGGCTTCAATGCCGAGCATTACCTGCGCTCGCTGCCGGCACAGCGCATCCGTTATGCCCATATTGCCGGGCATTTCGTGGAGGCCGAAGACCTGCGCATCGATACTCATGGCGATGATGTCTGCGCCGATGTCTGGGCCTTGCTGCGCACGGCCTATGCCCATTTCGGCACCTTCCCGACGCTGCTGGAGCGAGACTTCAACATCCCCGCGCTGCCCGAGCTGCTCGCCGAGATGAGCATCATCCGTGAGCATCAGCAGGCGCACCGCAATGCCGCCTGATTTCCAGCAAACCCAGGCCGAATTCACGCACTGGCTACGACAGCCGGAATCTGCGCCGCTGCCTGCCGGCGTGTTGCCAGCGCGCATGAGCACCTATCGCGAGCTGCTATTCAACAATGTCATCAGCTTTGTAGACATCACTTTCCCAGTCGCCAAGGCATTGCTGCCCGAAGCGCTCTGGCAGCGGCTGACCACGCACTTTTTCGCGGATTATCACTGCCATTCGCCATTTTTTTACGACATATCGCTGCATTTTAGAGAATTTGTGGCGGCGCTGATCTGGCCCGAACTGGCTGATTGTCCCTGGCTGACCGAACTGCTGCATTACGAGTGGACGGAGCTGGCGGCAGACATCGCTGAGGAGCCCAACGCCAGCATCGCGCCGGGCTGTGTGCTGGCGGATGAAAGCCTCTGGAGCCAAGCTGATGCTGCTATTGCCCTGGCGATGCCGGCGTGGCCGCTGGCCTATCAATGGCCGGTCGCGAGCTGGACTGTCGAGACCGATCCCGCCGAGCTGCACATGCAGGCGCAGGCCGTGGTGCTCTGGCGCAATCAGGATGATCGTGTGCGCTCGCTGGTGGTCGAGCCGCTGACGGCCTGGCTGGTCGAGCGCATCCAGCTCGGCGGCAAAACACTCAACAGCCTGGCCGCTGAGCTGGTCAGCCCCGGCATCAGCCATGAGCAGGCGTTGGCAGCCTGCCAGCGCGTATTGCTGCAATTGCAGCGTGGCGGCCTGGCCTTCCTCGGCTAAACTGCCGGCATGCCTGAACTCCCCGAAGTAGAAACCACCCGTCGCGGCATCGTGCCCTTTGTAGAAGGCCAACGCATTGTTAGCCTGCGCGTGCATAACGCACGGCTGCGCTGGCCGGTGCCGCCTGAACTGCCCGAACTGCTGGCCAATCAGCGCGTGGCGCGCATCAGTCGTCGTGGCAAATACCTGCTGTTTCACACCGACAGCGGCGTGATGATGGTGCATCTGGGCATGTCTGGCAGCCTGCGGCTGGTCACGCCCGGCACACCGCGCAAGACCCACGATCATCTCGAATGGACGCTGGATAACGACTGGCTGCTGCGCTATCACGACCCGCGCCGCTTCGGCTGCTGTTTGTGGCTGCGCGATGATCCGCTCAAGCATCCGCTGCTGGCGTCGCTAGGGCCGGAGCCGCTGCAGGCCGAGTTCGACGACCGTCATCTGTTTCGCCTCAGCCGAGGCAAGACTGCGCCGGTGAAGAGTTTCATCATGGACAGCCATGTTGTGGTTGGCGTTGGCAACATCTACGCCAACGAGGCGCTGTTTCAGGTCGGCATCCACCCGCTGCGCGAGGCTGGCAAGATCAGCGCCGAGCGCTATCAGCGGCTGTCGCAGGCCATCCGCGACATTCTGGCGCATGCGATCACACGCGGCGGTACGACCCTGCGCGACTTCGTGAACAGTCAGGGCGAGCCGGGGTATTTTCAGCAGGAATTACTGGTTTACGGGCGTGCCGGGCAACCTTGCCGGCAATGCGGCAAGATGCTGAAAGAGGTGCGTTTAAGTGCCCGCAGCACGGTGTTTTGCGGGCACTGTCAGCGTTAGAAGCAGCAGCGTTAAAGGCGTCAGCGTTAGAAGCGGCACCACTAAAGTGCCGCCGCCTTAAATCGAGCCCTGATTGCGCCCCGCGATCAAGCGGATCACCTTGCCCGAACTCAGGCGCAGCTGCGCAGCGCCATCGCTGGTGATGTCATAGCCCAACGCACCTGAGCCTGCGCAAATCGCCGTCGCATCAATGACGCCCGCGCCAACATTGCGCAGGCTGCCGGTCAGCCTACTGGCAGCAGCCACCGGCTCCTGCCCGGTCGTCAACCGGTACAGACCGACCCAGGGCACCGGACTCGGGCCGGCATCCTGACTGGATGCAAACACAGGCTCACTGCCGCCGCAGCCATTGGCCACCAGATCCACCTCCGCCTCTAAGCCATCCCGCGAGGTCAGCTGCGAAAGCCAGTAAGCGCGGTCGTGCTTCACGGCATATTCGGGATAATCAAAGCGAGGATCAAAGCGGTAGGTGATGTGTCGTGGATTCTTCACGCGCACCCAATCGGCACTGGCCTCCGACTCTTTCGTCCAGTCATCCAGCGCGATAAAGGTCAGATGCTCCGACACCGGGTGCAGATAGAAGCGATACGCCACGCCGCTGCGGTCATAGGTCTGCGCCAGCGCAATGGCCTGATTGACCTGCACCAGCTCGTCTGCGCCGCTATAGAGATTGGCGCTGGGGATGTGACGCAGATTGCCGATGTAATTAATGACATTCTCGTAAGCCACCGAGCCGTTGATCGGGCCAGCCGCATCCAGCACCGGCTTCAGGCCATCGGTCAGCGCCGTCAGCGCGATGTCCAGTGGCGAGTCCGTGCTGGGGATATTGCGCAGGCTGCCCGTAAAACCGACCCAGTTGACCATGCCGGCAAAACGATCCGGGTAATTCGTGGCGAAGTGCATAGCACCAAAGCCGCCCATGGAGTAACCGGATGCAATCATGCGATCCGGGTCATTGCCGTAGGTTTTTTCGGTATCGGCGATCACATCCAGCACATCACGCTCGGACAGCCCCGAGTAGAAGCCGTAAGGGCCGCGACCTAGCGGCGCGACGAGGATGCGGTTGCGGTCCTCGCCAAACTGCTGCTGAAAGCCGGGCTGATTGATCTGGCTGGCGTGATTGGCTTCGCAGCCGTGCATCACCACCTGAATGCCGGGCTTGGCGGCTTGCGCCTTGGGCAGATAAATGCCGTAGGGCTGGTACTTGCCCAGATAGTTGAACGACTGCGAGCAGAAGCCGCTGGTGTCGCCGTCGCGCCCAGCAACCCCAGCCAGCTCGACGCCTTCACCCAGTGCGTATTTTGAGGTGTAGACGCGCTGATGGAAGCCCACAGGCGCTGCTGCCGCTCGCGTGGTGCCATTGCGCAAATCCGCGACAGTGACCGTTTCACCAAACACCGAGATGTCGCCTGCAGCCAGCGCGGCAGCCTGCTTGTCTTCCCAGTAATTGCCTTTGTTCGGCAGGAACTGGCTCTGAAAGCCGTCAGCGCCTGCTTCTTCGTCGATGCCCCGAAAGGCCACATTCATGACCTTGCCATCCGCCTGTGCCAGCGCCGCTTGTACGCGCCAGACTGTGCCGCCAGGCAGCGGCATGCGCAACACGAGATGGTTGCTCACAGGGTCGCCAACAGCGACGGTTTTCAGCACATCCCAGCCGCGACTGCTGGTCTGCAGCGGTGCCCAGGCGCCGCCACCGGTATCGGCATTGTTATCGGTATCAATGGCCAACGCGGCGATGGCATCGTTGGCATTGAACAGCGTATTGAGCTCGAAATCCGCCACCAGCTCATTGCCCACGATACTCAGGCTGAGCTTGACCAGATCGGCGGTATTGGTGAGGCCCGCAGGATAGGTGACATCACCCGCCGATGGTGACAACACGCCCGGTGTCGTGGCCAGTGGATTGCCACGCTGCCCGAAGCGAGTAGTGAGATTGAGCACATTCGGGCCAGCAGCCAGCGGGCCGGCATCGGCGCCAAAATCGTCATAGACATAATCGCGGTAGATCAGCGTGCCTTGGCAATACTCCGTGCTGCCTGCAACCCAGGAGCTGCGCTCACAGGCTGATGGCTCGACATTGGCTGCCGGGGCTGCTGAGGTTGGGCTCGAATCGTCGCCACAGCCGGTTATCAGCAAAATACTGGCCGACAGCAAGGAAAGTGACCAACGACGAGGATTGAAGGAGGGCATAAGCACGGCTCTGTATTTATTTTTGTGGGCAAAAGCTACCATCGCTGCACTGTCGCAAAACATATCTGACAACGCAACACTACACATTCGACCACCTATTCGCTGCAGGAGCACCCATGCCCACACGCGTCATCTACCCCGGCACCTTCGACCCCATCACCAATGGCCATGCCGATCTGGTCGAGCGCGCCTCGAAGCTGTTTGGCGAAGTGACTCTGGCGGTGGCGGCCAGCGACAAGAAAAAGCCGCTGTTCAGCACCGAAGAGCGCGTGGCGCTGGCGCAGCAAGTGCTGGGTCATCTGCCCAATGTGCGTGTGGTCGGCTTCGACAAGCTGCTGTCGTTTTTTGTGACCGACATGGACGCCAATGTGGTGCTGCGCGGCCTGCGCGCGGTGTCGGACTTCGAGTACGAGTTTCAGCTCGCCAACATGAATCGTCAGCTCAATCGCGACTTCGAAACCGTCTTCCTCACGCCATCCGAGCATCTGTCGTTCATTTCATCGAGTCTGGTGCGCGAAATCGCCATTCTCGGCGGCGATGTGCGTCAGTTTGTCGCACCGTGCGTGGCTGAGGCCTTTGCCGCAAAGCTCGGCCACGGCCCGCGCAGCAGCTGAACCGAGACACGCCCATGGCCTTGCTAATCACCGATGAATGCATCAATTGCGATGTCTGTGAGCCTGCTTGCCCGAATTTGGCGATTTCCATGGGCCCGGAAATTTACGAAATTGACCCCGCACTCTGCACCGAGTGCGTGGGTCATTTTGATGAACCGCAGTGCGTCAGCCTCTGCCCCGTGGCCTGCATCCCCATCGACCCCAATCATCAGGAAAGTCGCGAGCAACTGCAGGCCAAGTTCGAGCGGCTCACCTCAGCCGGCTGATTTCAACCGCGGGCTTCAACCGCGCAAGCTAGCGCCGTTTAACCCACGCGTGTCATCGTCTCCGGCTTCGGCGCACCAGTCGGCAACAGCCGCTCAGCCAGCCCGGTCGCCAGTTTCGCAATCAAGCCATAGATCGACAGCTGCGGATTGGCACCAATACTGGTGGGGAAAATTGAGCCGTCGAGCACGCTGAGATTGGCCAAGCCATGAAACTCGCCACGGCTGTTCACCACCGAAGTCTTCTCGTTTTCACCCATGGCACAGCCGCCCATGAGATGCGCCGAGCCAATGCCGGTACGGAACTTCTCGATGGCAAAACCGTTGATGCCCGCCTTCGCCGCCGCCATCGTGGTGAAAGTGCCGCCGGCGAGCTGGAACGGCCGCACCGAACGCGCACCGGCTGCAAACTGAACCTCTGCCATGGTCAGGAAGGCTCGGCGCAGGCCGTCCGCCAGCGAGTCCGACACCTCATAGTCAAGCACGGCCGAGCCATCCTTGCGGATGCTGGTGCGCCCGCCCGGAGAGTCTTCCGTGAAGCCGTCACGCAACAGCGCAATCATGCCGTTGAGATGCCCCAGCGCCTGCATATCGCGGGCGTGATCGAGGCCATGATTGCCGAGCAGGCCGGCAATAAAGCCCGGCAGCATGGGAATGACTTCGATCTTGAAGCCCATCGGGCCGGTGGCACCGTCTTTCCACTGGAAATGGTCGGAATACACGGACTGCGGCGCACCGCCCCAGCCTTCAATCTTGCGATCGAACTGGGCAAAGCTGGCATTGACCGGATGAATCATGGTGCGCGTACCAATCTGGTCATGCGGGTTCGGCACTTTCGAACGCAGCAGAATCGCCGGCGTGTTAATGGCGCCGCCCGCCAGCACCACATGCCGTGCACGCACCATAAGAATCTTGCCGGTGGGCTGCAGACCGACTTCCGGCATGCCGTCCACCAGCACGCCGCGAACCTTGTCGCCATCCATGATCAGCTCGCGCACGCGGGCCCGGTGGTACAGCGTGGCACCGGCATTTAGCGCCGACGGAATCGTGGTCACCAGCATGGATTGCTTGGCATTGGTCGGGCAGCCCACGCCGCACATGCCGAGGTTCCAGCAGCCGCTGACATTGCGCGGAATGCTGTGCCAGCTCCAGCCCAGTTTCTCGCAACCCTGGCGGATGATGTCGTTGTTTTCATTCGGCGGCACCATCCACGGCCCGATCTGCTGACGCTTTTCAGCACGGTCGAACCACGGCGCCAGCTCAGCCTCGGCAACGCCTTGAACGCCATGCACATCGCGCCAATGCTTCAAGGTCTGCGGCGGCGTGCGGAAGCTGGATGTCCAGTTCACCGTGGTGCTGCCGCCCACAGCGCGGCCCTGCAGCACGGTCATGCTGCCGTCGCCGGTAGTGCGCGCCGCACCTTCCTGATACAGATCGCGAAGGGCTTCACCTTCACGCATCTTGAAATCGTCGCTGGAGCGCAGCGGGCCTTCTTCGAGCATGACCACTTTCAGACCCGCCTGAGTCAGAATTTCGGCAGCAGTACCACCGCCGGCACCGGTGCCGACGATGACCACATCGCACTCCACCACAGCATTTTCCTTCAGCTCACCGGCATGAAAGACTTTCCAGCCACCGGCAATGCCGGCACGAATAGGATCGGGAATCGGGCCTACTTCAATCGCCATCTCAACGCTCCTTAAATCGTGCGCACGGGGGCGCTGTAGCCCACGGCGGCATAGCTTTCCGGCAGCAGATACCAAGCTGCTGTGATGATCTTGCACAGGCCCAGATAGGCGCCACGCAAGAGCTCCAGACGGCTATCTCGCCAGCGCAGCAAGAAGGCTTCGATGTCGGCCGGGCTGGCATCGGGCCAGTCCGACCAGACGCCGGCCATGGCAATTCGCGTGGGGGCCATGCTCAGCAGCGCAAAAAGCTGATGAATTTGGTCGCCCACGGCAATGCTGCTGGTGGCCAGAAGTTGATCGAGGGAAAGCAGCTCTTTGTTGAGTGCCGACGCACGCGCCTTGCCTTCCGGCAGGGCGCCCGCTAGCACCGATGGAATCACGGCGCGCAAGACTTTGAGCTCGGCATCGCGCAGAAAAACATAGCCGGTGGCTGGCTGAGCTTGCGCGCAGCCGGTCAGCAAGGCCGTTGCGGAGCCGGTGGCGAGCAGCATGCTGCCCATCGCACCGGTTTTGAGAAAGTGGCGACGGCTGAGCGCCGTGGCCTGACTCATCACTTCCTGCATCCTCTCACCCCTGTTTTTGTTGTTGTAGGGACGGGTTACCACAGTTGTTGCAGCTTACTTGCTCAAAAACAGCTTCTGGATCAGGCCATGAGCCACGCGACCGAACGGCGGCAGGATGTAGCGCACGGAGTAGATGCTGGAGCGCTCAAGCACGGCCTTCATGTTCGAGTAGGTCTCGAAACCTTCTTTGGCATGATAGCGGCCCATGCCGGACGGGCCAACGCCGCCAAACGGCAGGTCATCGACACCCACATGGGTGACCACATCGTTGATACCGGTCGCGCCGGAATGCGTGTGGGTGACCACATAATCGGCACGCGCAGTGTCGTTATCGAAGTAGTACAGCGCCAGCGGACGCGGACGCGCGTTGACGAATTCCAGCGCCTGCGACAGCGACTCGCGCTCGATGATCGGCAGAATCGGCCCGAAGATTTCGTTCTGCATGATCAGCATGTCGGGCGTGGCACCAATGACCAGCGTCGGCGGGATCTTGCGGGTATCGATGAAGCGCTCGTTGGCCGGATTGATCTCGATCACGCGGGCACCCTGAGCGCGGGCATCGTCGAGATAGCTCTGGATGCGCGTGTACTGCTTGTCGTTGACGATGCTGGTGTAGTCGGCGTTGGTCACCAGCGTCGGGTACATCTTGCTGACCTGAGCGGTGAAGGCGATGACGAATTCGTCGGTCTTGCCGCGCGGCATCAGCACATAGTCCGGCGCCACGCAGGTCTGGCCGGCGTTCCAGCACTTGCCGAAGGCAATGCGCTCAGCGGCATCGGCCATCGGGTAGGACTCGTGCACGATGGCCGGCGACTTGCCGCCCAACTCCAGCAGTACCGGCGTCAGGTTTGCGGCGGCGTTCTGCATGATGGTACGACCCACATTGGTCGAGCCAGTGAAAGTGATCTGGTCAAACGCCATGTGGCTGAAGGCTTCCGACACTTCGCCGCGACCGGTGATGACGGCCACGGTGTCTTCGGTGAAGGCCTCGGCCAGCATGCGCTTCAGCGTCTCGCCCAGGCGCGGCGTGAAGCTGGAAGTCTTGATCATGACGCGGTTGCCGGCGCTGAGCGCGCCGACCAGCGGGCCGATGGCGAGGAAAATCGGGTAGTTCCACGGCACCACAACACCGACCAGACCCAGCGGCTGCGGCACCACACGGGCCTTCGCCGGGGTTGCCAGAATGCCGGGATGACGCTTCTGCGGCTTCATCCAGCCAGTCAGGTTCTTGCTGGCGTACTTCACGGCTTCCAGCGAAGTCAGCACTTCGGCGATCTTGGTTTCATCTTTCGAGCGATGACCGAAATCCTGGCTGACAGCATCGGCCAGATCGTCTTGATACTTGATGATGACCGCACGCAGACGCGTGAGATGAGCGATGCGTTCGGCGGCGGAGGGCATGGGGCGCAGGCTGTAAGCTGACCGCTGCGATTGGAAAACACGCTGCATATCAGCAACTTGCGGGTTAGATGCTGCGAGTTGAGCGAGATGGGCGACCATAATGACCTCGAAACAAAATTCATGTGCTGCCAAGACGGCAAACAGCTTGTGCCGCGTTTTTAGAGCATTTACTCTAGGCTGTCAATTCAGCCGCTACAGCCATCAGGACATTCCAACCCCGTGAAGACGCGTGATCGCATCCTGATTAAAAGCCTCGAGCTGTTCAATGAACAGGGCGAACGCCTGATTACCACCAACCACTTGGCGGCCGCGCTGGGCATGAGCCCCGGCAATCTGTATTACCACTTCCCCAATAAAGACGCGATTATCTTCGAGCTGTTCCAGCAATATGCCGACCAGATGCAGTCCACGCTGCACCTGCCCAGCGACCGTCCGCTGACGCAGGCCGACAAGGTGCTGCTGTTCGAGCACATTCTGGATTGCCTGTGGCGCTATCGCTTCCTGCATCGCGACATGACGCACCTGATCACCGACAACGCCGAGCTGCGCGCGCACTACCGTGAGTTCGCCACGCGCATGTTCAACAATGTGCGCATGCTGTATGTGCTGCAGATTGGGTCGGGCCTGCTGGAGGCCACGGAAGATGACATCAGCGCGCTGCTGGTAAACATCTGGATCATTGCCACCAGCTGGGTCAACTTTCTCAGCACCACGGGCTTTTTTGACTTTCAGGAACCGCTGACGCAAGACATGTTGCGTCAGGGCATTTATCAGGTCATCTGCCTAGAAGGGCCGTATCTGCGCGGCGAAGCGCGTGAAGGCTTGGCCGAGCTGAAGGCCCGCTACGGGCAGGCCTTACGCGTTGACAACACCGGCAGCAGCCCCAGCGCGCAGGCGTGACACCTGAGCGCCCTGGGCGCGCAGCGACAGCACTTTAGGCTGATCGAACTGCGCCGCCAGGTGCGTGAGGAACTCGGGGATACGCCGCTCCAGATAGTAGCGCGGCTCGCGCCAGTGCTCGCCTGCCTCAATAAAACCAACATGGCCGCCACAGGGCGCGATCTCCAGATGCACCGCCGGCGACAGCTCACGCGCCGTCGGGAAGCACTCCGGGGTCAGGAACGGGTCATCGGCCGCTTGCAGCAGCAAGGTCGGCACTTTGATGTCCGCCAGATTCTGGCGCGGGCTGCAGCGCGTGTAGTAATCCTCGCCGCTGGCGAAGCCGTGCAGGCCAGCCACCAATACATCATCGAAAGTACGGAACGAGGTGAACGGCCCTTGCGCCAGCAACTCGCGGATATGCGAGGCCATTTCTTCATCGCCCAATTCCGCCAGATGGTCTGCCTTGCGCACCCAAGCCTGCTGCAACAAGCCCAGCAGATGCTTGCGATAGACCCGCGAAAAGCCCTGATCGAGACGGTCAGCACAAGCGCCGAGCAGCAAGGGCACGGACACCGCGCTGGCGGCAAACAAGCTCGGCGGGCAAGCCTCACGCGCCAGATAGTTCAACGAGATGGCACCGCCCAGCGAGTAGCCGACCAATGCCAGCGGCACATCCGGGTAACGCTCGTAAACAGCCGCCATGACATCCGCCAGATCGTCGTGAGCCCCGGCGTGATAGGCCTTAACTGTGTCGTTGGGCTCACCGGTCGCGCCTCGGCAGTTCACCGCCACACTGGCCCAGCCCTGCGCTTCCAGCGCTCGCTGCAAGCCGATCACATACTGTGAGCCGCTGCAGCCGCTAAGGCCGTGCACGATCACCACCAGCGGCTGAGCGCTGCCCATCCAGGCTTTCGGCAGGCGCCAGTCCAGATACAGCCAGTCGCCATCGCGCAGAATCAAGCGTTCGCGCACGCGCGCCGGGACCGTGACACGGCGAAAAAGTGACGGATAGAGCGTTTGCAGGTGGGCGTTGTGCAGCCACCAGGCGGGCTTGAACGGGCTGCGATTGATACCGGGCGTAAAGGCGTCTGTTTCAGTGCGTGTCATGTTCAGGCTCAACGGCATCAGCAGGCGCTGACACCTCACATCGGAAAAGATAGGCATTGACCAGACCTGCCTTGGTCTGACGATGCAGCGCAAGGCAGTCGGGCAGCTTCAGGTCGGGCAGACCCTGCTCGGTCTCAACATACACCCAGCGTGTTTGCTCTAGCCACCCCTTGGCCTGCAATTGCTGCAATATCTTGCTCGGCAGATCCTGGTGAAACGGCGGATCGAGCAGAATCAGGCCATAACCGCCAGCCGGCAACGGCGCATCCTGCAACCAGCGTTGGCAATCCAAGCTGAGAATTTGGCAATTCGCGGCCTCCAGCTTGATGGCCTGTTCGCGCAGGCAGGCTGCCTGCTGGGCATCGCGCTCCAGCAGCGTGAGGCCAGCCGCCCCGCGAGACAGCGCCTCGAAACCCATGGCACCGCTGCCGGCAAACAGATCCAGCACCTGCGCGCCGGCGAGCTCCAGCTGTAGCCAGTTGAACAGCGTTTCACGCACACGATCCGGCGTGGGCCGCAGGCCAGGCAAGTCCAGAAACTGCAGCTTGCGGCTACGCCAGCGGCCGCCAATGATGCGCAGCTCGCGGCGACCGCCCTTGCTAACTGGTGCTTTTGCCCGCGTCACTGCTTGGCTCCCTTTTGACCCGCCGTAACAATCACAAGACGATCCGGGTGCACGCGCCGCTGCAAGGCCGACCGCACCTGCGCCGGCGTCACCGCCGCCAGCTGCTCCACATAGCGCGACAAATAATCCGCCGGCAGCTGGTAAAAGCCCATCATGGCGAGATAGCTGGCCACGGCATCGCTGCGCATCAGGCTGCGAGGAAACGCCTGCGTAAGCTGGGCGACGGCATTATTAACAGCGGCAGCATCCGGCCCCTTCTGCACGAAATCGGCGAGCAGCTGCTGCGTCAGCTTCAGCGCGGCATCGGCTTGGTCGGCGCGCGTGGCAAAGCTGATCTGGAACGGCCCCGGCATGCGCATGGGCACGAACTGGCTGCTGACGCTGTAGGTCAGGCCGCGCTTCTCGCGCAGCTCCCGCGTGAGCAGGCTGCCGAAACCGCTGCCACCGAGAATTTCGTTGGCCACCAGCAAGGGGAAGTAATCTGGGTCGTTACGGCTCAGGCCCAGCTCGCCCAACACCACAAAGGTCTGCTGCGATGGCATCTCGATATGCTGCCGCTTGGCTTTCTTCAGCGGCACCGGCTCGGGCAGCGCCGGCGCGGCATCGCCCGCTGGCAAACGCCGACTGAAGTTGGTCGCCACGGCTTCAGCGGTCTTGCGATCAATATCGCCGACCATTACCAGCACGGCATTGCGCACCGTGTAATAGCGCGCATGGAAAGCCTTCAGGTCGGCCGGCGTGATGCGCTCCACGCTGCTAGCCAGCCCGGTCGGCGGATTCGCATACGGGTGACTGCCGTAGAGCTGCTGGAAAAACTGCAGCCCGGCCCGGCCGGAGGGCGATTGCTGGCGCTGACGCTGACCGATGCGCAAAGACTCCTGCAGACGCTGCCAGGCAGCATCCTCGAACGCCGGCAGCGCAGCGACTTCGGCCAGCATGTCCAACGCCTGATCGCGATACTCGGGCTGGCTCAGCGTGCGCAACTGCAACAGCGCCATGTCGCGATAAGACGCCGCCGAGAACTCGGCCCCGACGCGCTCGAAACGCTCGGCGACCTGCTGCGCCGTGAGCTTCTGCGTGCCCTCATCCATCAGGCTGGACACCGCCGAGGCCAGCCCCGGCAGGTCTGCGTCACGGGCAGCGCCAGCATCGAAAATGAGACGGGCATCGAGCAGCGGAATCTGGTCGTTGGGCCAGTACAGCACGCGCAAGCCTTCCGGCGTGAGCCATTGCTGAACGCGAATATCCAGGCCAAGACGGCGCGACTGTGCCTCCGCCAGTGCCGGTGCGCTGCTCAGCTTCGTCAGCGCCGTCAGCGGGCCGTCGGCCGTGCTGCTGTGCTCGCCGCCAGCCAGCGCCGGCCTTGCTGTTAGCGTTGTTGCTAATGTTGCAGCCGTCAGCACAGCCCCGGCGAGCAACCACGATCTCACACGCAGGCCAGATATCATGGCGTCACTCCCGATGCTTTCGCGCCCGCAGCTTTCGCGCCAACAACAGGCTCTGCCGGCAGTTGCGCCGGCAGCTGCAGATATAGCGTGGCCAGCCGCTCCGGCTGCAAATAGCGTCGCGCCACCTCGCGCAGCTGCGTCGGCGTGATCGCCTGCAGCTTCGCCGGCACGCCATCATCCCAGTTCAAGGGCAGGCCCAGCGCATCAAGCCGGCCAAGCTGTTGCGCCTGATCATCCAGATCATCACGGGCATAGACGGCCTGCGCCCGCACATTGGCCATCACGCGCTTCAGCTCATCGGCGCCCACCAATTCATCGCGCAGGGCATAGACCGACTTCAAGATAGCCGCGCGCAAGTCAGGCAGAGACTGGCCGGCAGCCGGCATGGCGGTGATCGTCAGCAGGGTATCGCCTCGGGCCAGCATGTCATAGTTGGAGCCAATAGCAGCCGCCTGACTCTTGCGCACCACATCGCGCTCAAGCCGGGCGCTGATGCCACCATCCAGCACGCCAGCCAGCAGCTGCAAGGCGTAGGCATCATCCGGCGAACGGGCACTGGCCAGGCTGGGCAGATTGAAGCCGAGATACAGCGCCGGCACCTGGCCGGGCAGCGTCATGGTCAGCGTGCGCTCGCCGGGTATTTCCAGCTCGCGAATGGCGGCACGCCGTGGCACAGCTTGCGTTGGCAAACCGGCGAAATACTGCTCGACGAGGCTGCGCACCTGCGCCAGCGACACATCGCCAACCACAATCAGCGTGGCATTGGACGGCACATACCACTGCCTGTACCAAGCGCGGGCATCTTCCACGGTCAGGCGCTCAAGATCGCGCATCCAGCCGATGGTGGGCGTACGCTCGGGGCTGCTGAGCAGCGCCAGAGCCTGAAAACGCTCCATCGCCAGCGCCTGCGGGTTGTCGTCGGTGCGCAGGCGGCGCTCTTCCATGACCACCTTCAGCTCACGGGCAAACTCGTCGGCATTCAGCGTGAGATTGCGCATGCGGTCGGCCTCCAGCTCCAGCGCCAACGGCAGCCGATCGGCGAGATGCTGCTGGAAATAGACCGTGAAATTGTCGTTGGTATAGGCGTTGTCATCGCCGCCGGCATAGGCCACCAGCCGCGAAAACTCGCCCACCGGCACAGTCGGCGTGCCTTTGAACATCATGTGTTCGAGCACATGCGAGATGCCGGTCAGCCCGGGCGGCTCATCGGATGAACCTACGCGATACCACATCTGCGTCAGCACCACCGGCGCACGATGATCTTCCTGCACGATGACGCGCAGGCCGTTGGCCAGTGCAAAACTGGCGGGCGCAGGTGCGGCTTGAGCCAGATTCGTTGCCAAACCCAACGCTGCCATCAAAAAGAGCGCTGTCATCCCGAAGAGCCCGCCAAGCTGCCGCATATGACCTCACCGCATGTAGAAAACGGGTGGTAGCATAGCGCATCCCGAGGCTGTCGCACTGCGACACGCCAGCACATGTCGGACACCCAGATGAGTACAGATCAGACCGCCTCTAGCGAGGCCGGCGGCTTCTTAAGTCGCATGAAAAGCGGGCTGTCGAAAACCCGCAAAAGCTTTAGCCAGGGCATGGCCACGCTGCTCATTGGCGCCAAGGAAATTGATGACGAGCTGCTCGAAGACATCGAAACTCAGCTGCTGGTCGCCGATGTGGGCGTTGATGCCACGCGCCGCGTCGTCGATGCCCTAACCGAGCGCGTCTCACGCAACGAGCTGCTGCACTCACACGCCCTTTATGAAGCCTTGCAGAAAGAGCTGGGCGAACTGCTCGCGCCACGCCAGCAGCCGCTGGTCATCCCGAAAGCATCCACACCGTTTGTGATTCTGGTGGTGGGCGTCAATGGCGTGGGAAAAACCACCACCATCGGTAAACTGGCGAAGCGTCTGCAGCGTGAAGGCAAGTCGGTCATGCTCGCCGCCGGTGATACTTTCCGTGCCGCCGCTGTGGAGCAGCTGCAAGTCTGGGGCGAGCGCAATAATGTGCCGGTAATCGCGCAGGGCAGCGGTGCCGACTCGGCGTCGGTGCTGTTTGATGCGCTGCAAAGCGCGCAGGCCAAGGGCATTGATGTGCTGATTGCCGACACCGCCGGCCGCTTGCACAACAAGAGCCATCTCATGGATGAGCTGAGCAAGGTCGTGCGCGTGTTGCAAAAGCTGGACCCGCGCGCGCCGCATGAAACCCTGCTCGTGGTCGATGCCGGCACCGGCCAGAACGCACTGAATCAGGTGCAGGATTTCGATCAAGCCGTCAAACTTAGCGGCCTGGTCATTACCAAACTGGACGGCACCGCCAAAGGCGGCGTGCTGTTCAATATCGCCAGCCGCACTCACCTGCCTATTCGTTATGTTGGCGTGGGTGAAGGCGTGGATGACCTGCGGCCCTTCGAGGCCGCCGAATTTGTTGAGGCGCTGTTCGACGAGACGCGTTAAGCGCCGTCACCGCCCGGTGGAGAGCATCAGATGATCCGTTTTGAATCCGTGAGCAAGCGTTACGCACCGCAGTTCGATGCGCTGCGCGAACTCAGCTTTGAACTGCCAACCGGCGAGATGGCCTTCCTGACCGGCCACTCTGGCGCCGGCAAGTCGACCCTGCTCAAGCTCATCATGCTGATCGAGCGCGCCAGCAGCGGTCGCGTCATCGTCAATGACCGTGACCACAGCCAGCTCAAGGGCAACCAGATTGCCATGGCCCGTCGCGACATCGGCATGATCTACCAGGATCACAACCTGCTCGACGACCGCACGGTGTACGACAATGTGGCGCTGCCGCTGGTGATTACGGGCATGCAGCCGCGCGACATTCCCAATCGCGTCTATGCCGCGCTCGACCTCGTCGGCCTTAAGCACCGCGCCAAATCGCTGCCATTTGAGCTGTCTGGTGGCGAGCAGCAGCGCGTCGGCATCGCCCGCGCCGTGGTCAGCAAGCCCGCCGTCATTCTCGCCGATGAACCCACCGGCAACCTCGACCCGCAGCTGGCCGTGGAAGTCATGAACATCTTTGAAGAACTGTCACGCGTGGGCGTCAGCATTCTGGTCGCCACGCATGACCTGTCGCTGATTGCCCGCTTCCACCATCGCCTGCTGACGCTCAAGGCCGGTCAGCTGGTCGCCGACACCGGAGCCTCCGTATGAACCAGCCTATTGCTGCTCGCGGCGCTGAAAAACAGCACAGCACTTTGTCATCGCGCACCACGCATTGGCTGCAACACCACCAACGCGAAGCCAAAAACAGCTTCGGCCGCCTCGCCCAATCGCCGTTGTCCACGCTCATGACCGTTCTGGTGATGACCATCGCCCTGACCCTGCCGCTGGCGCTGGGCAAGCTGCTCGACGACGCCCGCAGCGCCGCCCGTGGCTGGGATGGCGAAGCTCGCCTGTCCATCTACCTGAACGAAAGCGTAGCCGCCGAAGATCGTGCCGCCATCGTGGCGCGGGCGGCGGCATTGCCCGGCATTGCTTCGGCACGCCTGATTTCGCCGGAAGGCGCGCTAGAAGAATTCAAGCAGCAGTCCGGCTACGGCCCCGCGCTGGAGCAGCTCGGCGAAAATCCGCTGCCCGCCGTGCTGGAAGTGTTTCCAGATGCCAACGCCAGCTCATCGGCCATGACCCGCTTGCGCGATCAGCTCGCGCAATGGCCGGAAGTGGCCTTGGCAGAAGTGGACATTGCCTGGGTGCAGCGCCTGCAAACCATTCTCGAGCTCGGCCAGCGCCTGCTCTGGGCCATCGGCGGTGCGCTGCTGCTCGGCGGCCTGCTGGTCGTGGGCAATACCATCCGCCTCAGCATCGAGTCTCGTCGCGATGAAATTCGCGTCATTTCACTGCTCGGCGGCACGCATGGCTTTGTTCGTCGCCCGTTCATTTATATGGGTGTGTGGTGTGGCCTCAGCGCCGGCGTGTTCACGCTGATTTCGGTCAGCAGCCTGACCGCCTGGCTGAATGAGCCGGTGACACAAATGGCCCGGCTCTACAGCAGCTCGTTTGCGCTCAGTTATCCGTCATTCACGACCGGCCTGGCCGTACTCGCCGGTGCCGGCTTTCTGGGCTGGCTCGGGGCTTGGCTGGCGGTGGGGCGGCATTTGCGCGAACTGGAGTCCTGATTCGCGCCCGCTCGCATTGACGGCGTCAACCGAGCCGGCTTGGCGGCGTCATCTTGCAGGGCAGCACACGAGTGCTATTATCCACGGTTGTTATGAACCCAGCAGATGGCCACGGGCCATCGGAGGCGTAAAAAGATGAGCGACTGCAAAGACTTGCAGCCCATCGCAGTAACCGTTCCGGGTGTAAACCTCGGTTCCTACATTCAATCGGTCAGCCGCGTTGCCGTGCTCACCGCCGATGAAGAGCGCGCGCTCGCCGAGCGCCTGCACTTCCACGATGACCTCGATGCCGCGCGCCAGCTCGTGTTGGCGCACCTGCGCTTCGTGGTTCATATCGCCAAAAGCTACTCCGGCTACGGCCTGCCTCAGGCTGACCTGATCCAGGAAGGCAATATCGGCCTGATGAAAGCCGTGAAGCGCTTCGATCCGACCATGGGCGTGCGTCTGGTGTCGTTCGCCGTGCACTGGATCAAGGCTGAAATCCACGAATATGTGATCAAGAACTGGCGCATCGTGAAGGTCGCCACCACCAAGGCCCAGCGCAAGCTGTTCTTCAATCTGCGCAGTATGAAGAAGTCATCGCGCGGGCTGACGCAGGCCGAAGCCGCCGCCATCGCTGAAGATCTGAATGTATCCACGCGGGATGTCTTCGAGATGGAAGGTCGCCTGCTCTCGCACGACACCGCGCTGGAAGGCAGCATCGACGACGATGACGAAAAGGCCGCGAAAGCGCCAATTCATTATCTTGAAGATCACCGCTACGACCCGGCGCTGCTGGTGGAGGCCGACGACACCGAGAGCCGCAACACCGACAACCTGATGGCCGCCATCCATGCCTTGGACACCCGCAGCCAGGCCATTCTGGCGCGGCGCTGGCTGAGCGAAGAAAAGGCCACGCTGCACGAACTGGCCGACGAATTCGGTGTATCTGCCGAGCGCATTCGTCAGCTCGAAAAGAATGCCATGGACAAGGTTCGGGCCGCACTGACCGCATGAATTGGATCGCAATCGCCGCCCTGAACATGGCCCTTGCGGTCACTACCGGGGCTTTCGGCGCTCATGCCCTGAAAGCACGCCTGAGCCCTGAAGCGCTGGGCTGGTGGCAAACCGCTGTGGCGTATCAGATGTGGCATGCCTTGGGCCTGCTCGCGCTCGGCGTGCTGCTAAAGGTCAGTTTGAGCAGCCCTGCTTTAGCCACAGCGGCATTGCCAACGACTTCCATACAGACCTCCGCTGTACTCCTGCAACTGGGCATCGTGATTTTCTCGGGCAGCCTCTACGCCATGGCGCTGGGCGCACCACGCTGGTTCGGTGCCATCACGCCGATTGGCGGCCTGGCCTTCATCGCGGGCTGGCTGTGGCTGGCCTGGAACCTGCTGCGGAGCGCTTGAGCATGGACATCCGCTACAACGGTGAAACGCTGAGCGTTGCCGACACCTGCACCATCGCCGAATTGATTGCCGCGCAAGGCCTGACCGGCAAGCGCATTGCCGTGGAGCGCAATGGCGAGATCGTGCCGCGCAGCCAGCATGCGCACTGCCTGTGCGCCGCTGGCGATGCCATTGAAGTGGTACACGCCATCGGCGGGGGCTGACCCAACAACCCCCGCCTCACAGCATCAACGGTTAACGATTTTTTCCCACATCTGCAGATAGGCTTCGGCAGAGTTGTACAGCGCATCCACCGCCTCACGGCCACCTTCCAGACGAATTTCTTCCACATAGTCGGCCATCATGCCGTAGTGCGCCGTGCCGACCTCATCGATATGCCAGGTCTTGCCGCTTTCCGGGATGGTCTGCAGCTTCACCGTGAGCGGCTTGATGCCCGCATTGGCATAGCGCGCATCCCAATCCGGGCCGCTAAACAAGGTGAACGGGTACTTCACCGGCTTGCTGCCAGCGCCTCGTGGCGGTGCGCGATCGGCAATGCCATTGGCATCCATGCCATAGCCCACGGCCATCGGCTTGCCCGCCGGCCAGATCGGCTTAAGCTTCTTCATGAAATCCACATGACCTTTGCCATTGGGCTTGAACGGATAAATCAGGCCGCCGTTGTCGAGAATTTCCTTCGCCTGCGCCATGTTGATGCCGCCATGGCCACCATGCGCTGAAATCATCGGGTAAGACGGCGTTTGCGCCTTCGCCATATCGAGCATTTTCTGCTTGATGGTGATTTCCGCATGATCGATGTCGATGATGAATTTCTTCTTCATCAGCTTCTGCATGGCGTACTCGCCCAGATCGGTCATGTTGCGTGCATTGCACTGGCGACGATCCGCCGGATAGGTCGGTGCCGGCCCCTGCAGCAAGCTGATCACCGCCGAGCTGATCGGGTCAGAGCCGGTGCCGGGGATGGCCGTGGTCATGAAGGCACCGGCATCGTAGAAGAACTTGTCGCCCTCGCCGGTATCCGCGCAGTCGTAGGTTTTCCAGAACTGGCGCGTGCCGTAAAAACCGACCACATTGAGGGTGTCGCCATTGAAAATACCGGTGCCGCCGAGCGCGCTGTCTACATCGTGATATGGGAACAGCTCGCGCACACCCAGCACCCAGACCTCGTCGATCTGCTTGTCGATGCTTTCCTTGGTGCAGCCACGCGTCTCGTTGCCCAGCGGATCAAATGTGACTGTGCAATCAAACAGATTGGCAAACTCCAGGCCCGCCACCACCGCCAGCTTGCCCTCGTTGATAACCTCGCGCGCCATCGTGGGATTGGTCACGATACGGAACCAGCCCTTGCCCGGCCCGCCCTCCTGAGCATCCACATAATTCTGCAGATCAAACAGGTACTTCACCTGCTTGATGCCCACGCTCATGTCATTGCAATCGGCATCCGGACGCAGCACCGCCAGGCGGCCCACCTCACAGAGCGCGGCAATATTGGTGCCCTCGCTGACCATGATGCGCATGCCCGCCTTCCAGGCGCGCTCGACCCACTTGTAATACATGGCCTGATGCAGCTGGGAGTCTGATGCCGGCCAGTTCACAAAGCTGGGCCAGCCCTGAGTCTCATGCGTGGTCAGCGGCTTCAAATCGAGCACCAGCGCTTCCGGGTCGCGGATACCATTCGGGCCATGCCAGTCCTGGCAATCCTCCATGGCATGCGGAACACCAAAGCGATGGAACATCTGGCCATACATCACACCGCCCGCCGACGGCCCGACCAGCTTGCCGCCATCCGACATTTCATGGCCCATGGCCATGTGCGTGTGCACCTCGGCAAAGCCGATCACCGGCTTGTTGGCACCCTGACCACGATAAGTTTCGCCGTCGATATCCGTGCTGATTTCCGGGTAAGCCTTGCAACTGGCAGCCGGAACGAAACTGAAGATGGTCGGCGCAGCGGCTAACGACAAAGCACCACCGCTGGCGGCAGCCAAAAACTGACCCGCGCTGGACAGACTCAGGGTGTACTGACCCGGCTTCACCGTCGCCAGCGTCCAGTTAGCGGCATCGCTGGCACGCGCAACGGAACCGATGGCACCCGCCTGCCCCGAGAGCATCTGGCTGTTCGTGTCGTGCAACAGGTATTGCGCCAGCGCCGTGGGCTTCAAATAGAACGAAGCGGCCTTCGCGGCAGTGGCATTGCCGACCCAGGCATCGCCGCTCTGACCAATAAAGCCTTTGCTACCCAATGGCTGCATGCGGTAGCAGCCATTGGCCAAGTCGAATTTGGTCTCAGGTGCCGAGCGTGTCGACGAGGCCGCCGGACTGCCTGATGACGAGTTATTCGAATCTGACGAAAAAGGGCCGCAGGCACTGAGGCTGATCGCGGACAAAAGCAGACTAAGGCGCAGCACAGGTTGCGCGAAATCCAATCGCATGCGTGTTCTCCCGCATTTCATGAATGGAATGAAACCGAAATTGGTGTTAACAAAACTAATACATATGTAGCATTCTGTCCATTCAGTCTCGGTAGTTACCTCATGCCTCTTCGGCCGCGACATACCCTGATCACGCTGACTTTCTGCGCACTTTCGCTGGCCGCCGCACCGGCCTCGGCGCATTCCTTTGGCCGTCTTTACACCCTGCCGGTGCCGCTCTGGCTTTATCTTTATGCGGCCGTGGCCACGCTGCTGGTGTCGTTTCTGCTGATTGGCGCGCTTGCTACTCAAAAGCAGGCAACACTAACGCCGGCCACCCGCCCCGCTGTACATCTGGGCCGCCTAATGACCCGCCTGCGCCCCTGGCTGCGCAGTCTCAGTGTGATGACGCTGCTGCTGTGCATCCTCACCGGGCTCTTCGGCGTGCAAGACTCCTACCGCAACTTCAGCATGACCTGCTTCTGGATCCTCTTCATCCTCGGCTTCGCCTACGCCACCGCCGTCATCGGCGACCTTTACAACACCATCAACCCGTGGCGGGTCATCAGTGAATCACTCGGGCGCATGAATCGTCTGTTTGATGGCCAGTGGGCGTACCCACGCTGGCTGGGCTACTGGCCGGCGCTGGCGCTATACAGCGGCTTTATCTGGATCGAGCTGTTCGGCCACGCCCTGCCGCGCACGCTCGCCTGGCAGCTGCTGGCCTATAGCGGCATTACCTTCACCGGCATGATCTGCTTCGGGCGCGATGCCTGGCTGCGGCATGGCGAATTCTTTGGCGTGTTTCTGCGGCTGATAGCGCATATGTCACCGCTGCAGCACGAGCGCGGGCCACAGGCGCAAGGCCTGCGCTGGCGTATGCCATTTGCCGGCCTGCAGCAGCACCGCGCCGAGCACATCAGCCTGGTCATCTTCATTTTGTTCATGCTCTCGGCCACCGCCTTCGATGGCCTACGCGGCACCGTGCCTTGGTACCGGCTGTTCTGGACCGACCCGTATGGCCTGATTCAAGGCTGGATAGGCCAGCCGCCCATCCATGCGTTTGTGCAGCTCAGACCGTATTACCTGGGCTACGAGACCCTGTGCCTGCTGATCTCGCCCTGGCTGTATTTCGCGGCCTACGCGCTGTTTGTGTGGCTGGGGCGCCTCATGGCCGGCAGCCGCGTGCCGATGCGGCAACTGCTGCTGGACTTCAGCTTCTCGCTACTGCCCATTGCGCTGGTCTATCACATCACCCACTACTACACGCTGCTGCTATCGCAGGGGGTGAAGATCGTGAGCCTGCTGTCGGACCCGTTCGGCTGGAGCTGGGACCTTTTTGGCACGGCGCAGCTCTGGCGCGCACCCATCCTGCCGGAGATGAGCACGGTCTGGCATACGCAGGTGGGGCTGATTCTGTTCGGGCATGTGGTCAGTGTTTATCTGGCGCATCAGCAGGCATTGCGGAGCTTTGGGTCGGCAAAGGCGGCGGTGTTGAGTCAGGTGCCGATGCTGGTGCTGATGGTGCTGTTTACGACGGCTGGGCTGTGGATATTGGCGCAGCCGATTCAGGGGTGAGGGATAGGGTTGCTGGCTTGGTAAGCGAGCTATCGTCAATTTGCGATGTAATTCCGGCTATGGCAATCTTTATGCTCGAGTAGGTTATATTTTTCAGTAGGGAGTGCTGCCACTGCCCCTCTCCTGAAAATAAAACCGTTTGATGAAAGCCTAGGCTTTGCACCAACTTAAAATAAATAACTTACGGAGAAGGTATTGGAAAAAATAAAGGCGACACAAGCTCTTTTTATTAAGCTAGGCGGTAATGGCGAATGGGAGCGAGAATGCATTAAAAATGGCACCTTACGCCTAGGCTATAATGATGTTCCTCATGACCTTTGTTTAGCCGCCGATTGGATTAACGCGAAAAAAACATTTCCTCTTCATGCAGACCCCGGCAGTGTCACAAGACATCTAAATCAGGTTCAGAAGTTTTATGAAGAATCCGAAAAAACACTTTGGATAACTTTTTATTCAGATCGTCTGTGGTGGTGCTTTTCTCGGCCAGAAGTAAAGCAGCTCTCCGACAAATCAAAGACGCGCAAAGTGATCAGCCAGTGGTCCGACACTGATATAAATAAATTGCCTCTCATAAAAGGGCGCTTGAGCGGAAAGCTATTGGCGGTTCAGAGCTTCCAAGGCACTATTTGTAGTGTCAAGGAAATTGAATATTTACTCCACAAAATAAATGGCACATCAGAGCCTCATATTGCTGATGCACAACTAGCTGTCGAAAATCTGGTTACCTCACTAATTCCAATAATAAAAAATTTACATCCGAAAGACTTGGAAACATTAACCGACTTGATCTTTAGGCAAGCCGGCTGGCAAAGAACTGGTGTTGCAGGCGAAGTTGAAAAAGATATTGACCTTGACCTATTGTCTCCCATCACTCAAGAAAGAATTGCCGTTCAAGTTAAATCAAAAGCATCCATATCCATCTATAAAAATTATCAATCAAAATTTTTAGATATGCGTGGGTTTTCTCGATTCTATTTTGTTACGCACTCACCTGATGCCACCTTGGCATCCATCCCACCAAAAGATAATGATGGGAATTTCGTATTTTGGGGTGTAGAGCAATTGGCTCAGCAGGCAGTACGCAATGGCCTAGTTGGCTGGCTTATAGATAGAGCGTCCTAAGCAGGAGAACACCATGACTATTTTTGAAAATATGAACCCCATTCGTAATCAACGAAAACCATCGAAAAATGACTTGCCCGAGCTAAGCAAATCGACTTTAAACCTAATATTCGACAATGTTTATGGTGACTTACTGCTCACCAATTCAGAGTTGGTAGTTTTTGATGGGCACTCTAGTGATGAAAAAATAATAGGCTTATTGACTACATTACGGCAGATGCAAATCTTCAACTACCAGCACAGACAAAATGATATCCGGCAGTCAATCGAAAGACTTGATCCGATATTTAATTTTTTCTGGGGCGGCTCCGAAGGGCCAATATTTTGGCTAGCTCTCATTCATGCTGTTAGAGAGCTATATGGCCTTTCCGAAAGTGCGCTGGTTATAGCTATGCGACAAGTTGATGTACGAAAATAAACATCACAATTCGCACTATGCCTGCCGGAAAGCTCACAGGCTGATCCCAGCCAAGCAAAATGCTACTGTCCACGCTTGACTCACTGCCGGTACGCCCCATGAGCCGCACGCTTCGCGTTCACAAGATCGATCAGTTGCTGAATAACCGGCATCATGTCGCCATTCAGGACTTTCTTGATGAGCTTGAGGTGTCGTTGCCGACCTTCAAGCGCGACCTCGAATTCATGCGGCTGCATCTGAACGCGCCAATCATTTACGACCGCGACCTGAAGGCGTATCGCTTCGACAAGCAAGATGCCATCGGCCCGCGCTACGAACTGCCCGGCCTGTGGCTGAATGCTTCCGAGGCGCATGCGCTGCTCACCGCCAACAGCCTGCTCGAAAGCATCGAGCCCGGCTTGCTCGGCCCACACATCGCCCCGTTGAAATCACGCCTGCTGGCTCTCTTGTCGCTTGAGGGCGTGGATGCCGGCTCGATTTCCCGTCATTTGCGCCTGGTTCAGTCGTTGCGACGCTTCATGCCTGTGAAGCACTTTCAGCAGGTGGCGCGAGCAACGCTAGACGGCCATCGCATTCACATCACTCACTTCAATCGCAACACGGGCGAAACCACCGACCGTGTGATCAGTCCACAGCGCCTGAGCTACTACCGTGAAAACTGGTATGTGGATGGTTGGTGTCACACGCGCTCCGGCATCCGCAGCTTCGCGATTGATGCAATTCAGTCCATCGACATTCTGACTACGCCCGTGGAGGTTGTGTCGCCAGAAATTCTGGACGAGGTGCTCGGCAACGGCTACGGCATTTTCAATGGCACGAAAACGCAGCTAGCCGTGCTGGACTTTTCGCCGCAACGCGCACAGTGGATCAGCCGAATTATTTGGCACGAGCAACAGAAAACCAGCTGGCTTGATACCGGCTGGTATCGCGTGGAATTTCCCTACAACGATGACCGTGAACTGCTCAATGACATCCTGAGCCATACGCCCGATGTGGTGGTGCAAAGCCCACCCGAGCTGAAAGCTCGAGTAGTTGATGCACATAAGCGGGCGTTAGCTAGGTATCCCTAAGCAGGGCTGCATCCGTGCCCCCGCCGCCCAAGTGCAAATAGCCGTCATTGGCCGATCGAGTATCACTATATGAGCTTGGGCAAGCCTACCTTGTAGTGCCTAACGCACCGCAAGACACAGCTTGCCTTTAACCTATGGATGATCCGAGATGTCAGTGAGTGTGTGGCGGCAAGTTTTGGCTATTTTGGAAACCGAGCTCCAGCCCGATCTTTTTCGGATGTGGATTCAGCCGGTGCAGGTTGAAGAAACTGCTAATGCGCTGACTTTGCTAGCGCCAAATCCATTTTTCATGCGTCACATCCAGGAGCAATTTCTGCCGCGCATCCGAGCGCTGATCGCTGATCTGAGCTCGGGGCATGTAACACAGGTCAGCATTCGGGTTGGCAATCGTGGCGATGCGGATGCGCAAGTGCCCATCAAGAATCCGTCTAGCACCAGTATCGAGCCTCCGCCCAAGCTCGGGCGAAACCTTAACCCCTTGTTTACTTTCGATAACTTTGTTGCCGGTAAAGGTGCTCAGCTCGCCCATGCTGGCTGTTTGCAGGCGGCCGACAGCCCTGGCGCAACTCATTTGAACCCGTTGTTCATCTACGGAGCCACGGGTTTGGGCAAGACTCATTTGATGCACGCCGTCGGCAATGAAGTTCTGCGGCGGAATCCGTCCGCGCGCGTCATGTACATCACTTCCGAACGCTTCGTTGGTGACTTCATTACGGCCCTGCAGCGCAACATGATGAGCGACTTCAAGCGACTTTATCGCTCACTGGACGCCCTGCTGATTGACGACATCCAGTTCTTCGCCAAGAAGGAAAGCACGCAGGACGAGTTCTTTCATACCTTCAATTCGCTGCTGCAGGAATCTCGCCAGATCATCATGACCTCTGACCGGATTCCCAAGGAAATCAGCCATATGGATGATCGCCTGAAGTCACGATTCTCCTGGGGCTTGTCCATTCAGGTGGATCCACCCGACAAGGAAACGCGGGTTGCCATTCTGCTGAAGAAATCAGGGGCTATCGGCATAGGCTTGCCAGTGGAGTCGGCTCATTTCATTGCCGAACATGTGCCGGGCAATGTGCGGGAGCTGGAAGGGGCGCTTAACAAAGTCATCGCCACCGCAAGATTCAAGGGCACGCCAGTGACGCTGGAGCTGGTCAAGGAGGCCCTGCGCGACCTGCTGCAGATTCGTGCCCGGCAATTCAGCATCGACAACATTCAGCGGATTGTGGCCGAGTACTATCACATCAGCTTGCGGGAGCTGACCGGCAAGAGACGCAATCGCGGCATTGCCCGACCTCGCCAAATAGCGATGGCTTTGTCGCGAGAGCTGACGCAGAACAGCTACCCGGAAATCGGGCAAGCATTTGATGGCCGCGACCATAGTACGGTCATCCACGCCTGCGAACGCGTGCGTGAGTTGCGCGCAGAAGAGCCCCAGTTCGACGAGGATTACCAGCAGTTGCTGCGCTTGGTGCAGGCTTGAGGCGGGTCTATACTGCAAGCTCTGTTAAGAGCATCAAGATGGCCTCGCTTTCCGGCGTTACTCAACGCAATTCCGAGATTCTCAGCGGAGCGCCTATTTTTGTCGGCACTCGCGTTGCTGTTCTCGACGCCGCGTTTGAAAGGATCGCCGACGATGCGTCTGCTGCTTGACGAAAACTTCCCGGCAGACTTTCCAAAATCTCTGACAAGCCACGAGGTTGCGACAATTCACAGCCTGGGTTGGTCGGGTGTCAAGCGAACTGATTAACAAGCCCTGTCAATTTGTTAGAAAAATTCGTACATTTAGCCTAAAGTTTAAAAAAACCAGCTGGCTGTCAATTTTTTATGGCTGCCAGCACCAACTTGGCAGGTGTTCATGACTTCCGTTGGCTACACTTACTTGGCAGAAACGCTGGGCCTAGATGCTTTGCCGCTCAAGCGTGTCGCACAGGTTATGCCTGCAACACGCATTCATCTTGCCGGAAATGTTCTTGCTGTGCCCGCCGGCATGGCCCCCAGTGACGGCAACCTTCTGGAACAGCTACTGTTTGCGCTCAAACATGAGGGCATCAATCTGAGCTTGCTCGCGCAAGTCATGCCGCATATCCCTGCAGAGCAGCTGACGGCCCGATTTGAGGAGACACCATCCGGCATTTATCTGCGTAAGGCCTGCTTTCTGTGGGAGGCGTTTAACAACACAACACTGGCCACTAAAAAGCCCGCTAGGGGCCGTGTGGAGCCTCTGTTTGATCCAGCGCGTTATGTGACCGGTGAGCCGCAGCGAGTTCAGCGCTGGCGCATTGACTTCAATGGTTTGGGCAACCTGAACTGGTGTGCCACGGTCGAGCGGACGGAAAAAATCAGTGCCTTGCTCAACGAGAACATCCTGCTGAGAGCTCAGGAGTTCATGGCTACCCTGCCTGAGGCCATGATTGATCGCGCCATTCAGTGGGCCTATCTGCATGAGACACGTAGCTCGTTTGCCATCGAGAAGGAAACGCCCAGCCCTGACAAAGCCGAGCGCTTCATGCAGCTATTGAAGCAGGCACAGGATGGCCGCCCACTGAGCGAAGACTATTTCGTGGGCCTGCAAAACAACATCATCAGTAATGTGCTGGATCATGCCGCCGCGTTTCGCCATGAGCAGAATCATCTGAGTAACGGACGCGGCGCGCTAGGCGTTACCTATGTTCCGCCACCACCCGAGCTGTGCCGGGAGCTGATGGTGGAGCTCATGCGGTTCGCCAATGACAGCGCTCAGCACACCGAGCCACTGGTGGCAGCGGCTATCACCTCGTTCGGCTTTGTCTTTCTGCATCCCTTCATGGATGGTAACGGTCGCCTGTCGCGCTTTCTGATTCATCAAACATTATGCCGAGCCGGCGTTTTGAAAAACGGCTTGCTACTGCCCGTGTCTGTGGCCATGCAACATGAAGAAGCTCGGTATCTGGCGACTCTGCAGAGCTTCTCACGCCCAATCCGTGATTTCTGGGCGGTCAAATGGATAGATGCCGACATGATCGAGCTGACCTTTAAAGGCAGTTCAGCGCTTTACCGCTACTGGGATGCTACAGCTTGCGTTGAGTTCACACTGGACATGGCAAAACGAGCACTGGAGGTCGAGTTGCGGGAAGAAACAGTCTTCCTGGCGCGCTATGACAGGATAATCCGCTTGATTAATGCTCAGTACGATGTGAGAGGCAGCGACTTGTCCAAGCTAGTCATCATGTGCCTAGACAACCAAGGTCAGTTGTCACTAAATCGGCGCAAACAATTTCGGTATGTGGTGTCCGATGATGCTCTGAGCTTCATTGAAGCCAGCACGCAGCAAGTCTTGGAAGATGCGTCAGGATCGACCTGAAACCAAAAAGGCCCGGCAGTTCATGCCGGGCCTTTTGGGTTGCGTCACTTCAGCAGCGCTTAACGCGCATGCGTTTGACCCACCGTCAGGCCTCGCAGCGCTAATGCACCGTTGCCAATATTGCCCACTTTAGTGGTGCCACCCGTGGCCAGATTGATGCGATAGAGACCCGTTACGCCGCCCACCGTGAGCGCTGCAAAGCCGTTACCGCTGGTCACTGCGGCATTATTGGTCGAGATGCGCACATCCGAGGGAATGTCGAAGCCGTTGACGCTGGTGAAAGCCAGTGTGGTGGCGCCTTCCCGGATGAGCAGCGGCACGGTTTGTGTGCCGTCGTTCGGCATATTCTGAATGGTCAGCTGCGAGCCTACGTCACTGAGCGCGTAGAGCGTGGTGACTGCCGTGCCGGCAACACTGTTGGTGTAGGCAGCACCCGATACGCCGGTGATGCCGTTGTTATTGATGCCACCATCCGGATTCACACCCGCAGCCGCATTGCCATCCACGGGAGTGCCCGTGAGCTGATTCATGCGGAAATTCAGCCCGGTGCTGGTCGTTACGCGAATACGATCGACCGCTGGGTTGAAGTCAAAGCCGTAGCCTGCTGTGGCTGGATCGGGCAGATCCACTGCCGTAACACCATCGGTAGCAGAAACAAAGGCGATGCTGCCAGCTGTGCCGATGACTGTGGCCACGCCATTTTGCGGGTCGAGCCGATAAATCGTGCCGTTATTGGCCATGTGGTTAACACCCAGCGCATAGAGCTGGCCCGTGGCTGGCCGGAAATCAATGCCGACCAGACTTTCGCTAGTGGGCACACCGGAGATTGCCACCGTGGTGATGGTGTTTGGTGTGGCCGCCGCAAAGCGAACCAGCGATAAGCCATCGCCAGATAAGCCGATCACCGCCATGGAGGCTGGTGCTTGCACGGCCAGCCCACGCGCACCGGCTCCGCCGGTAATGGCAGTGATGCTGCTGACAGCACCATCCACCAGGTTCACCGTGGCCAGCGATTCCGCCGTGGCAGCGCCTCTGCGCAGCAGCAAGTAGCCAGTGCCCGTGGTCACAGCCGCATTAGCCGTTGCCGTATTCACGCCCGGTGCTATGTCGAAACCGAGAATGGTATTCACAGTAGGTGATAGCGCCAGCGGCAATGTTAATGTGCCGGCATTGGGCATATTTTGAATAAACAACATGCCCGGATTCTCAATGACGGTGTATTGCGTGGTGACGCCGCCGTTGTTGGCGACATTATTCACATAGGCCGTGCCTTGCGCGGCGTTGGCTCCACCGCCATTCAGGTCGCCATCCATGTTGGTGCCGGCCACTACGGCACCGCCAAAATTACCATCCAGCACCAGGCCGGTGTTGGGGTCCATACGGAAGTTCTGACCCATGCTGTTGATGACGCGCAGACGGTCGACCGCTGGGTTGAAGTCCATCTCGAAGCGAGTGCCAGCCATGCCGTTGCCAATGGGATCCACAATCGTGCCATCGGTCGTGAAGCCGCCAGCCAAACCTAGCGAGGTGGCTACCAGCGTTTCCGGGTGAATCACATAGAGCGTGACCGAGCTGAGCAAGGAGTTATAGCCAAGGCCATAGAGGAAGCCGTTTTGCGGACGGCGATCGATGCTGACGAGCGTGTCGTTAACGGCTAGGCCCGTGACGGTGCCCGTGCCGAGCAAGCTCAGGCTGCTTCCAGGTACGGCAAAGTCCAGATAGGCCAGTCGGTTGGCGTCGAGCAGCACATTGCCGGGCACCGGTGGCGGCGTCACGATCATGGTGGTGTTATTGGTTGTATTGCTGCAGGCCGTTGTTAGCAGGGACGCTGCCAGTGCCGTAAGTACCAGTGACTTTCTTGCTTGCATGACAGACTACCTTTGTGAGTTTTTGTGTAATTGCGTACTGACTTGATAGTCGCAGCACAAACACTGCCGTCAACTCGACAAGACTGCGTCACAAAAACCAGTCCAGCGGTGCTCTCTGCGTCCTAGCCCAAGCCACCCCAGCCTCGTACAATCGCCAGCTCACGCCACCTGCCCGAGCCTGCCCCATGCCTAACCTGACTGCTGATGCCTTTGTTCTTGCCGGCCGCACCTTCCACTCGCGCCTGCTGGTTGGCACCGGCAAGTACAAAGACATGGACGAGACGCGCGACGCCATCGCCGCCAGTGGTGCCGAGATCGTGACCGTGGCGGTGCGTCGCACCAACATCGGCCAGAACAAGGGCGAGCCGAATCTGCTCGATGTCATCTCGCCAGATCGCTACACGATTCTGCCCAACACCGCCGGCTGCTACACGGCCGAGGAAGCTGTGCGCACTTGCCGTCTGGCGCGCGAGCTGCTGGATGACCACAAGTTGGTGAAACTGGAAGTGCTGGGCGATCAGAAGACGCTGTATCCGAACATGCCGGAAACGCTGAAGGCGGCCGAGACACTGGTGAAGGAAGGCTTCGAGGTGATGGTTTATTGCAACGATGACCCGATTGCCGCGCGCCTGTTCGCGCAGATGGGCTGCGTTGCGGTGATGCCGCTGGGCTCGCTGATCGGCTCGGGCTTAGGCATCGTGAATCCGTACAACCTGCGCATCATTCTGGAAGAGGCCACGGTGCCGGTGCTGATCGACGCCGGCGTGGGCACGGCATCGGATGCGGCAGTGGCGATGGAGCTGGGCGCGGCTGGCGTGCTCATGAACACGGCCATCGCGGCGGCCGGCCAGCCGGTGCTGATGGCGTCGGCGATGCGCAAGGCCGTGGAGGCCGGGCGCGAGGCGTATCTCGCGGGACGCATGCCGCGCAAGCTCTACGCCAGCGCGTCCAGCCCGATTGATGGTGTGGCGTTTCGCTGATTGACGCCTCACGGATCGGCGCGCTTTTGCACACCGATCCACTATAAAGCAGACCCGACCAAGTGACTTGTCCGGCCAAGATCACGGGCAGATACTGAACGCGCGACGAGCCCCTACTCAGGCTCGCGCAGGTCATCTGCACTGGGGGGTCACCGCATGTCTTTGTCCGAAATTCTGATCGATGTGCAGACCAACTGGATGCTCTACTGCGCGATGCCGCTGATCGCCTGCGGCATCGGCTATGTCACCAAGATCATCGCCATCCGCATGATGTTTCAACCGCTGGATTTCGTCGGCATCAAGCCCTGGCTGGGCTGGCAGGGCATCATTCCAAGCAAGGCCGGTGTTATGGCCGGCATCATGCACGACACCCTGACCAAGCGCCTGATCAAGCCCGCAGACATTTTCGGGCGCCTTGATCCGAGGCGCGTCGCGAACGAAATCGAGCAGCCTCTGCTCACCGCTGTTGAGGAAATTACCCGCGAGGTCATGGCGCATCACCGTCCCGGACTCTGGGACGGCCTGCCGACTGTGCTGAAGAACCGCCTGATTCAGCGCATTCAAGCTGAGGCGCCGGCTGCGGTCGAAGGCATGATGCGCGATATCCAAGGCAATATCGAAAATGTGTTTGACCTGAAAGAGATGATGGTCAGCCAGCTCAGTCGCGACCGCGAATTGCTGAACCGTATTTTCCAGCAAGCCGGGCGCGGTGAGTTCCAGTTCATTCGCAATTCCGGCCTGTACTTCGGCTTCGCCATCGGCTGCGTGCAAGCCGTGGCTTGGGCGCTCACCCACTCCCCCTGGATCATGCCGCTGTTTGGCGGCTTCGTGGGCTGGTTTTCGGATTGGATGGCGCTGAAAATGGTGTTCAGCCCGCGCGAGCCGAAACGCTATTTCGGCCTGTTCACCTGGCAGGGCCTGTTCCTTAAGCGTCGCAAAGAGGTTGCTGTGGAATACGGCGCTCTGATTGCCGACGAGGTCATCACGGCGCGTAACATCTTTGCAGCCGCCTTGCGCGGGCCATTATCCGACCGCCTGTTCAATCTCATCCAAAAGCATGTTCAGAGCATGGTCGATGAGCAAGCCGGACTAGCCCAGCCGCTAGTGGTTTTTGCGGTTGGCAGCACACCGTACCGGCAGATGAAAGTGGATATCGCGGCCAAGCTGATCGAGCGCCTGCCCGCCACACTCAAGCATGTGGAAAAATATGCCGACGATGCCATGGATGTGCGCAATACGCTGATCAAGAAAATGCAGGAAATGACCGCTGAGGAATTCGAGGGCGTGCTGCGACCTGTGTTCGAGCAAGACGAATGGAAGCTGATCGCGGTAGGCGCCGTGCTCGGCTTCCTAGTCGGCGAGCTTCAAGTGCAAATGATGTTGCACTGAAGCGCCGACCAACTGGGAGTCGCGGTAGCGATGCTTATGCCGGGCGATGCAGCGCGCAGAGCTTGTGACCATCCGGGTCGCGCACATAAGACAGGTAAAGCGCGCCGAGACTGCCATTGCGCAGGCCGGGTGCATCTTCAATAGAAGTGCCGCCATTCGCCACTGCTACATCGTGGAAAGCCTGCACTTGCTCGGGCGAGTTGCATTTGAAACCGATGGTGGCACCGTTGGCCGCCGTCGCCGGTTCGTCATTGATAGGCTCGGTCACGCAGAGCGTGTTGCCATCGTGACGATAAAACAGGCGCACATGGCCCGAAGCGGCAACATTGCGCAGCGGCTCGCCGGCGCCGAGCAGACCGAGTACGGCGTCGTAAAAGCGCTTGGAACGCTCGATGTCGTTCGAGCCGAGCATGATGTGATTGAACATTAGCTTATCTCCATGGGTGCCGGCGGAATGCCGACGGTGAATTCAAGGATGGATGACGGCCCGCAGATCAGCGCTGGCCGAATTTTGCGTTGAAGCGCTCATCGCTCATGACCAGCAGCAAAATGGCCTCGATGATCGCCACGAACGCGGGAATGAAGGTCCAGCAGAGCAGCAAGTAAATAATGCCCCAGCCGATCTGGCCCAGATAAAACTTGTGGATACCGAAACCGCCGAGGAAGAAGGCGAGCAGTATTGCCGCCAGCTTGCTGCGGCCATTGGGCGCGATAGTGCCAAGCTGAATCACTCCGGGCACAGGCATTTGCCGTACGCCACAAGACGGGCAGATTTCGGCTTTGGCATGAATGGCGGAGCCACAGTCGCGGCAGAACTTGGTGTTTTCGTCATCCATTATTATTGGTTGCTCCATAAGAGTTAATGGGCCGAGGCCAGTTTAAGGCCGATGATGCCGGCGAAAATCAGCGCCAGGCTAAGCCCGCGCGCCAAGGTGGCCGGCTCGTTGAACAGCACCATGCCGAGGATGGCGGTGCCGATGGCACCGATGCCGACCCAGACCGCATAGGCGGTACCCACGGGCAGCGTTTTCATGGCCCAGCCGAGCAGACCAACGCTGATCGCCATGGCAGCGATGGTGCCCACCGAGGGCCAAAAGCGCGAGAAGCCATCGGTATATTTCAAGCCGATAGCCCAGACCACCTCAAACAGGCCGGCCGCGAGTAGGATTAGCCAGTTCATTGCGTCAGGCCAGATACAGCGCCAGCAGGCCCAGAGCCGCCGGCAGTGCCTGCACATAAAGAATCTTGCGACCCACGGTGATGGCGCCGTACACCCCCGCCACGACCACGCAGCTCAGGAAAAACACCTGCACAGCCAAGCCTTCAGCGCCCAGGCACAAGCCCCAGATCAGGCCGGCTACCAGAAAACCGTTGTACAGGCCCTGATTCGCCGCCAGCACCCGCGAAGCCTCGGCTTCAGCCAGCGTCATCCTAAAAGTCTTGAGGCCGATGGGGCGCGTCCAGAGAAACATCTCCAGCACCAAAAACCAGGTATGCAGCAGCGCGACAAGCGCAACGATGAAGCTGGCCAACAGGCTCATGGGGTATCTCCAGAGATAGCGGGTGGGGCAAAGCGGGCATCCACATAAACCCAGGCTTGCAGGCCCGACGCCAGCGTAACCGATACGCGACGATACGCGGCAACTTCGTAGCGATCCGCCTGCGCCAGCTCGTCGGGCGAGATACGAAATACCCGCCCCGCCACGCTGTGCGCCGGGTTGCCGCTGTAGCTCAGGATGGGGTGGTGCGTCTGGCCGCTGGTGGCCACGACCTCGGCGTCTTCAATCAGCACCATTGCCTGCTCGAAGCCGGGCAGCACATCGGCGCTGCCATCAAGCAAGCGGCCAAAGGTAGACAGCTGCACGGCGTCGAGCTGCAGAGTGCCGTAGGAAAACAAACGCTCGCTGTGCATCAGCCCGCCTCGACGACGCCACAGGCCATGCGCGCGCCGCCACCACCGAGCATGGCGGGGTGATCGGCATGGTTATCGCCGCCGATGTGCAGCATCAGCGAACGGCCGACCATATCGGCGGGCTTCAGGCGAGGAGCCAGCACCGGTTGTGACGCCGAGCCATCGGCATCGACAAACAGTGGCGGCAGGTCGCCGACATGGCCATCGCCCCAGGGCTCACCGTGCTTGTTGGCGCCAGTCAGGTCAAGGTGGCCACCAGCGGCCAGCGCGGCGACCGGCTTGCCGTCTTTATCTTTGGGGGCGCAGCTCGGGTTCTGGTGCACATGAAAACCGTGCAGACCTGGCGGCAAGCCTTTCAGCGCCGGCGTGAACACCAGCCCGTAGGGGGTGTTGGTGATGGTGATAGTGCCGACCGCAGCACCGGTGCCTGTTGCATCGACCAGCGCCATGGGGGCATAGCTCGCCGCCGAGGCGGTGAAGGAGGCGGAGGCCAATAGCAGCGTGATGATTTTTTTCATGGGGTGGCTCCAGTGGCTAATCTTTTAAAGCATGCGGACTAGCAAAAATCGGACTTGTGAACTAGCTTTTAAAAGCACTTATCACAAGGACTGTGAACATGATGACAAACTCTCTGCGAACCAACAACGCTACGCGCACCAGCACCCCTGCTGGCGCATCTATGCACCCGCAAGTAAACTAACCTGGACTAATCTATGCATAGCCAGGTCAGCATCATGCGCACCATCAATATTCATGAAGCCAAAACGCATCTTTCGCGTCTGGTTGAGGATGCCGCTGCCGGTGAGGAAATCATTCTCGCCAAGGCAGGCCGACCCTTGGCGCGCTTAGTGCCGCTGGGCATGGGCAAAGCCGTTCAATTCGGCCTGCTGAAGAGCACGCTGGCCATCCCCGATGATTTCGACGCCCCGCTGCCAGATAGCGTGCTCGTCGGCTTCGAGGGTAACGACTGATGCGGCTACTCCTAGACACTCATGCTGTGCTCTGGCTGCTGGCGGGCGACGAGCGCCTGCGGCCCGCACTGCCAATGCTGGCACAAGCGGACTCGGTGCATGTCAGTGCCGCATCCTGGTGGGAGCTGGCGATCAAGATCGGTTTGGGTCGTCTGCAACTCAATCTGGCCGATATACGCGCAGGAGCCGCCGCCAGCGGACTCCTTGAATTGCCCGTAACCGGATCACACAGCGAGGCTTTGCTGCGCCTGCCCGCATACCACAAAGACCCTTTTGATCGGATGCTGGTGGCTCAGGCCATGTCTGAGCCGATGTTTCTTCTTACACACGATGCCCAAGTTGCTAAATACACCGAGCTGGCCATTCTGTTCTGAGCCCTACTCCCCACCCCCCGCACCGCTTACAATTCGCGCCATCAACCGCCTCTCCACCGAGCCTTTCATGAGCGACACCCCTTCGCCGCGCCCGTTCACCGAGCGCATCAAGACATTCATGCCGCGCACCTCGCCGCTGAACACCTCGCAGCAGCGCGGCCTAGACGAGTTCGCGCCGCGCTTCGAGCTGAAACTGAGCGATGGCCCGCTGGATACGGCAAAAGTCTTTGGCCGCGAAGCGCCGCTGACGCTGGAGATCGGCTTCGGGATGGGCCAGACCCTGATCGCGATGGCCGAGGCCGCGCCCGAGCGCGACTTCATCGGCATCGAGATTCACAAGCCCGGCCTGGCGCAGCTCTGCTTTGATGCCGGCACGCGCGGCCTGACCAATCTGCGCTTCTACGCCGATGATGCCGTGCAGGTGCTGGAGCAAGCCGTGGCTGATGGCGGCATCGACACGCTACAGCTGTATTTCCCCGACCCCTGGCAGAAGGCCCGGCACCACAAGCGCCGCTTCGTCCGCCCGGACCTGATTGAGCTGGTGCGTCGGAAACTGCGCATCGGTGGTCGCTTTCACATGGCCACCGACTGGGCACCTTATGCAGAATGGATGCTGGAGCACATGGAAGCCGCACCGGGCTATGCCAACGCTCACGCCAAGGGCGAATACTATCCGCGCCCGGCCTGGCGCCCGGTGAGCAAGTTCGAAATGCGCGGCCATATTGCCGGGCATGGCGTCTGGGACCTCATTTACACACGGGTGGACTGATATGGCTCTGGTCATCGAACCGGTCAAACCGGCCAGCGAGCCCCGGCCGGCACTGTTTAGCGGCGGCATCACCGATTGGATTCTGTTCGCGCTGGCCATGCTGTCGCTGGTGCTGCTGGGCTGGCAGAACTTCTTTCATGTCAGCAAGCAGGCACTCTGGTGGATACGCACGGTGGATTACACGGTGTGCAGCATCTTTGCCTTCGAGTTCTTCTATCACTGGCGTCAGGATGGCTGGACTCGCCACTATCTGGCGCGCAACTGGTATGCCTTTCTGGGCATGATTCCGGTGTCTAATGTCATTTTCAAGGACTGGCCTATCCTGCGCCTGATCCTGACCATGGCACGCCTCGGTCGCGCCGTTGACCGCATTCTGGGCGACGGCTTCACTTATCGCCTGGTCAATCGCGTCAAGGATATCGTGGTGAATGCGGTCAGCGGCGTGATTACCGTGGCGGTGCTGGATGAAGTGGCCGATGTGCTGGTGAAAGGCACTTACACGCGCAATATCGCCAATGCCCTGCTGGAAAATCAGAGCGAATTGCGCGACATGGTGCGCGACAAACTGCGCAATGACCCGCAGACAGGGCGCTTCAAGCGCATGCCGTTCTACAACGAGATCATCGAGGGTGTGACCGATACGGTCTTGCGAGTGACCGAGCAGGTCTTATTGGACCCCCGCACGGATGAGCTGGTGGCTGATATGTTGCGTGAGAATATCGCGCAGATTCGCAGTTCCGTGGCCGAGCAGAACAAGAACCGGCGATAGTCTTGACGCTTGCGTTGTGCGAGCGCTGCAACCGGGAAGGAATGACCATCATGGATTTTGCAGCTGCGCTATCGCAAGTAGAGATTTTTTCGGGGCTGCCGGCCGATGCACTGGCAACGCTGGCGGAGTCGGCACAGACGCTGACGCTGGCCAGCGGTGAAGCGCTCTACACAGAGGGCGAGCCACCTCGCCATCTGTATGTGCTGATCCATGGCCGCCTGCAAGTCACGGCTCGCGGCAAGCTGCTGGGCCATGTGAATCGTCACGAGCTGGTCGGCGAAATGGGCGTGGTCGCGGCCGAAGCACGCAGTGCCAGCATCCGTGCACTGCGCGACTGCCTGCTGCTGAGCATCCCCGCCAGCGCCTTTATGATCTTTATGCGCAGCCAGCCGGACTGCTTGGTGCAACTCACACGGCTCGTGATTGCCCGTGGCCGGCAATATCAAACGCTGCGTCAAGTGTCGGTCAGTGCTCAGGGTGGCACTCTGGCGCTAATCCCGGCGGCACCGGGCGTACCCGCCGTGCAGCTGGCCGAGGCGCTGACGGCGCACATGCAAGGCTGGCCGCAAACACGACTGGTGACCTCGGCCCATGTAGACAGCCTGTTCGGTGCCGGCAGCGCACAGACTCCGCTCGATGGCAGCGCCGACGACACTCGCCTGCGCCGCTGGCTAGCCGATCTGGAACACCGGCATCACTTCATTCTCTATGCCGCCGACAATGGTCATGATCCGTGGTCATTACGCTGTCTGCGTCAGGCCGATCGCATCCTGATGCTGGCCGAAGCCGGTTCGGCACCGGAGCCCGTGCCGGTGCTGCAAGCCTTGCAGGCCGGCGGGCTGGTGGCGCCGGTCGAGCTGGTGCTGCTGCGTCCTGAGGGCGATGCCGCGCCGCATACGCTGGCGTGGTGTCGCGCTACCGGGGCGCGGGCGCACTACTTCGTGCATCCTTGGGCCAAAGCCGAGATTGCGGCGCTGGCCCGGCAGATTTCCGGGCGCGGCATCGGACTGGTGCTGGGCGGTGGCGGCGCTCGCGGCTTCGCTCATATCGGCTTGGTGCGGGCGCTGGAGCAGTTGCAGATTCCGGTGGATATTGTTGGTGGCACCAGCATGGGCGCCTTCGTATCCGCATTGCTGGCCTGCGGCTTCGACAGTGTGGAGATGGCGCACATCGCGCACGAAACCTTCGTGGCCCGCAATTACCTGAACGACTACACGCTGCCCAAGGTCTCGCTGATTCGCGGCGAACGCTTCCATGCCCGCCTCGCCGCCATCTTTGGCTCACGCCGCATTGAAGAGCTGCGCCGCAGCTATTACTGCATCTCGACCAACCTCACCACCGGCCTGCCCATGGTGCACGATCAGGGCAGCCTGGCGACCTGGGTCGGCACCAGCATGAGCGTGCCCGGCGTGGCGCCGCCGATTGCCTTCGAAGGCGATCTGCTTTGCGATGGCGGCGTGGTCAACAACCTGCCGACCGATGTTATGCAGCATCTGGAGCGTGGCGTGATCATCGCCTGCAATGTCAGCAGCAACGGCGATATTCGCGCGCCGGGGGCCGGCATGGGCGAGCCGGATCAGCGCGCACTGCTGAACTGGAAAAGCGAAACCCGAGCACCAACGCTGACCGAGATTCTTATGCGCACCGCCACGCTGACCAGCGACACCGTCACACAACAGGCGTCGATTGAGCGCGCCGATACCTATATCCGCATGCCCATCGAAGATATCGGCATGTTCGACTGGCAACGGCTGGATGAGCTGATCGAGCGCGGCTACGAGCACGCGCTCACGCTGTTGACGCCCTTGCGCGAAAACCTGCTGCGCTAGATCGTGTAATGGCTCAGGCCGGCTGTTGCAGCTGCCCGGCAATGCCGTGGCGCTTCAACAGTGCGCGCAGCTGAGCCACGGTCTCCGCATCCAGCGTATCGAGATACTGATCGAGAATGCGCAGGCAAGCCTGATGCCGGGCCGGCGCCAGCCGTCGCACGATATCGAGAATGGTGTCCCACTGCGCCCGCAGCAGCGCGGCATAGGCGGCATGCTCCAGCAAGCTGTCGTCGGCCTCCGCCATGACCGCCGCCAGCGCCTCACGACCGGGCTCGTTCATCTGCTCTGCCAGCGCCAGCATGGCCGTCCACAAGCCTTTGCGATCCGTGGCGATGAGAATACGGCGGAGCACCTCAGGCACTTGCAGCGACACCAGATTGACAACCTGACGCTGTACTTCCGGTGACAGGCAAGCCACCACCGGCAGCAAATCCTCCCAGAGATCCTCTTCTTGGGCGGCATGCACGATGGCATCCAGCACGGGTTCGCCTTGCGCAGCGACCAGATCCCCGAGCTCGCGCTTGAGGCCGTAGCCGGCATTGGTCACCAGTGCCAGCAACTGTGGCCAGAGCTGGCGGCGCTGGTTATCGCAGACAATGAGAATGGCCCGCTCGACACGCTCGCGCGGCAGCACGCGGATCAGATGATCTATGCGATGCCGCGCCTCGATATAGAAAACGATCTCAATCAGATCGCCCTCATCCGGAATGCCGGCGGCGACTTCGCTCACCACCGCATCCGGCAGCAAGGCCACAAAGCGGCCAAGCGTGATGAAGTCGCGCCGCGCCAGCAGCACCTGCGTGATTGCGGCAATCTGTGACGCCGGCAATAGATACAGCAGCTCTCGCGCGCCGCGCGGATCTAGTCGCACGGCGATATCCGCCATGAACTCATTGGGCAGATAGCGAGCAATCGCCGCCACGCGCCACGCCGGCAATTCGCTGGCCAAGCGCGCCGTCAGCGGCGAGCCCAGCCAACGGCGCGCCAGCAATGCCGCCAACCAGGTCGGCAGCCAGCGCGTCAGGGCGGCCAGGGCATGGATTAGCTCACGCTGCTCATCGAACAGCTGATCTGAAATCGCGGTGCGAAAATGATGCAATGCGCCGGATGGCAATTCGGTCAGAAAATCCAGCTGCGCGGGCTCCACCGCCAGCAGGCGTGCGAGCTTGATGACCTCGGCACGACTCGACAGGCGACTCATACGCCACGCCTCAGCCGACGCTGCAACAACCAGCGCAACGGTGAAAGCAAGCTATGCCGGAGATCGCGCCGCAGCATCCTGGCTTCACGCCGGCTGGCAGCCTCGACATACGCCTTCAGCTGCTGCAACTGCTCCGGAGACAGCTCGGCAAAATCCGCCAGGCTGGCTGCCGGCCGGCGCAAGCGTCGCGCCAGGGCTTGCAAGGCAATGCTGTTGTCTGCAGGCGTCATGACACTCTCCTGTGGCCGGGGCTGAATCAGCGCTTGCGTTGCGCCAGCCACTTGTCGAGCTGATTGGCGAAGTTCTGCCGATCCCCTTGCGAGAACGGCGGCGGCCCGCCACGCACCATACCGGCATCGCGCAGATCGCTCATGAGGTCGCGGATAGCCAAGCGCTGGCCGATAGACTCTTTGGTGTGAAACTGGCCACGCGGGGTCACCGCCGCCACGCCCTTTTTCACCAGCTCGGCTGCCAACGGAATGTCTTGCGTAATGACCAGATCATGCACATCGGAATGCTGCACGATGTAGTTGTCGGCCACATCAAAACCGGCCGGTACCTGCACCGCCTTCATGGGCAGACCGGCCGGCACGCGCACCGGCTGGTTAGCCACAAAGGTGATGAAGATGCCGGTGCGCTCGCAGGCACGGATCAGCATGTCCTTGACCACAATGGGGCAGGCGTCGGCATCGACCCAGATGGCAGCGGCCATGACTCAGCCCTTGCGCCAGTGCGGCGGATAGGTTTTGTCGTAGACCGGCAGCGCTTCGATGCGCTGGCACCAGCGATCGATGGCCGGGAAATGGCCGCGCTCCAGCGCCTTCATGTCAGCTACGCCACCCTGTTTGTCTTGCACGCGCTGCGAACGCCAGATGATCTGCAGCATGGGGTAGAGACGGATGTCAGCAACGGTCAGCGTGTTGCCGGCGAGATAATCCTGCTTCGTCAGCAAGGCATCAATGCGCTGCATTTCCGGCAAGACCTTGCGCGCCGCAGCAGCGATGGCGGCCTGGCTTTCCTCGCCCCAGGGCAGGAAGAAGGTGCTGTAGGGAATGGCGATGCCGGGCGCTTCGAGATAGGCCATCAGTGCCGAGACGGCGGCCATGATCTCGGCCTTTTCGATGGGCGTGGCACCGAACAACGGCGGCTCCGGCTGCACGGCTTCGAGGTAGGCCAGAATCGCTAGGGACTCGCTGATGGCATGGCCGTCGTGCATGAGCACAGGCACCTTGCCGCGCGGATTCATGGCGAGAAATTCGGGCGATTTGTGCTCGCCAGCCATGAGGTTGAGCAGTCGCGACTCATAGGGCATGCCCTTGAGCTCAAGCGCCAGCAGAACCGTCCAAGCGTAAGGGCTACCGCTGCCCCAGTGTAGTGTCATGGTCATGTGCATATCTCTCGTTGGCGGATGATCTTGCGTATGTTGAGCGCGGCTCGATCATAGATCATTCCGGCAAAAATGCCTCGATGACACGGTTCAGATAGCGCTGCCCCAGCGCCGTCGCGGCCAGCTGGCCTGGCTCCGTTTGCAGCAAGCCTTTGGCCTGCAAAGCTGCCACGGTTGCGGACAGGCTGCCGGTGCTCAGGCCGGTGCGCTCAGGCCATAACGCGGCCGGCACGCCGTCGATCAGACGCAAGGTATTGAGCATGAACTCGAAGGGCAGCTCCTTTTGCGCGATGGTCGTGGTGCTGACGCGATAGTCCGTTGCGCGTAGATAATCTTTCGGCACACGCGTCTTGGTGGTCCGGATGATCATTGGCCCATTCTTCGTGACCTGCGTCAGCTTGCCGTGCGCGCCGGCGCCGATGCCGAGGTAATCGCCGAACTGCCAGTAGTTCAGGTTGTGCCGGCAGCGCTGATCGCGGCGGGCATAGGCCGACACCTCGTACTGAACATAGCCCTCGGCAGCCAGCAGCGCCTGACCGGCATCCTGAATGTCGGCCAGCACATCCTCATCCGGCAACACCGGCTGCTCGCGAAAAAACACCGTGTTTGGCTCCAGCGTGAGCTGATACCAGGACAGGTGCGCGGGCTGAAGCGCGATGGCCTGGCGCAGGTCATCCAGCGCCTGCTCCAGCGACTGGCCGGGCAGGCCGTGCATGAGGTCGAGATTGAAATTGCTGAAGCCGGCTTCGCGCGCCGACTGTGCCGCGCGCTGCGCTTCATCGCCGGAATGGATGCGGCCAAGTGCTTTCAATTGCGCCGTCTGGAAGGTCTGCACACCGATGGACAAGCGATTGATGCCGACCTCGCGATAGCCCTGGAACAGGCCCTGCTCGACCGTGCCGGGGTTGGCTTCGAGCGTGATCTCGATGTCATCGGCAAAGTTCAGGCGCTTGCGCAGACCCTTAAAGAGCGTGGCGTAGCCGGCAGGCGAGATCAGCGAGGGCGTGCCGCCGCCGATGAAGATCGAAACCAGTTCGCGGTCGCCGGCCTGAGCGTCGGGGAAGTCGGCGAGATCCTGATCGAGGTCTTGCAGCAGCGCTGCGATGTAGGCCGCTTCGGGCACGCCACCCTGCTCATCGGCCGGTGCTGCGTGGGAGTTGAAATCGCAATACGGGCATTTGCGCACGCACCAGGGCATGTGCACATAGAGGCTGAGCGGCGGCGCGCTCAAAGCCCCGTCTCGCCCCAGCGCGCCTTCAGCTGCTGCAAGGCCTGGCCGCGATGGCTGAGCTGCGCCTTGCGCTCTCGCGGTAGTTCGGCACTGGTCATGCCCTCGCCCGGCACCACGAACAGGGGGTCGTAGCCGAAGCCACCAGCACCTGACAGCGCCTGCGCGATTTCGCCATCCCACACCGCCTGGCAGAGCACTGGCAGCGGGTCATCGGCATGACGCACCAGCGCCAGCACGCAGACAAATCGTGCCGTGCGTGGTGTGCCGGCCGGAAACTCGGCCATCGCGGCGATCAGCTTGGCATTGTTGGCGGCATCGCCCGCCGGGGAGCCAGTCACGGGGTCGGCGGCATAACGAGCGGAGTAGATGCCGGGCGCGCCGAGCAAGGCATCGACGACCAGACCGGAGTCATCGGCCAGCGCCGGCAAGCCGGTGAGCCGTGCGGCATGGCGCGCTTTCAGGATGGCATTTTCCACAAACGACAGGCCGGTCTCGTCGGCATCCGGCACATCGAACAGCTTCTGCGACACCACCTCGACGGCGCTGTCGGCGAGCAGCGCCTGCAGCTCTTTCAGCTTGCCGGCGTTGCCGGTGGCCAACACCAAACGGGTCATGCCGCACCACCACGCGTAACGCGGAAAATGCCGATCTCGCCGAATAAATTCGGGAACCAGCGCGACAGCACGCTGCCCTGCTGATCCTGATCCACGGCGAGGCGATCGAGCACCTGCAGGCCTTTGTCGCGACACATGGCCTCGAAGTCGCGGAAGGTGCAGAGATGGATGTTCGGCGTGTCGTACCAGCCGTAGGGCAGCGCTCGCGACACCGGCATACGGCCGTTGCGAATCAGGTACCAGCGCGTTTTCCAGTGGCCGAAATTGGGGAAGGTGACGATGACTTCGCGCGCCACCCGCACCATGTCGTCGAGCAGTTCGTCCGGGCGTTGCACGGCTTGCAGCGCCTGCGCCATGAGCAGGGTGTCGAAGCTGTCATCGCTGAAATTGCTCAGGCCCTTGTTCAGGTCCTGCTCGATGACATTGACGCCGCGCTCGATGGCGATGGTGAGTTTGTCCGGGTCGATTTCCAGCCCGTAGCCGCGCACATTCAGCGTATCGCGCAGATGCGCCAGCAGCTCGCCGTCGCCGCAGCCGAGATCGAGCACGCGCGTGTCAGGCCGTACCCATTGCTTGACCAAAGCCAGATCAAGACGCATGGCAGGTCTCCCGTTCTTCGGCGATGCGCCGCATATAAGCGCCGAAAATCGCCAAATAGCGTGGATTGTCGAGCAGGAAGGAGTCGTGGCCTTGCGGCGCATCAATCTCGGCGTAAGACACGCACTTGCCGGCCTCGACCAGGGCATCGACGATTTCACGCGAACGCTCGGGCGCAAAACGCCAGTCGGTGCTGAACGAGAGCACGAGGAAGCGGCACTGCGCCTTGGCAAAGGTCTTGGCGAGGTCGTGACCGTAGTCGCGCGCCGGGTCGAAATAATCGAGCACACGCGTCATCAGCAAATAGGTATTGGCGTCGAAACGCTTGGAGAACACCTCGCCCTGATAGCGCAGATACGACTCGACCTGAAATTCGGCATCAAACCCATACTGGTAAGTCGTGGCGCGCAGATCGCGACCGAACTTCTGGTGCATGGCATCGTCAGACAAATAGGTGATATGGCCGACCATACGCGCCAGCGACAGGCCCACTTCCGGCACCACGCCCTTAGCGTAGTAATGACCGCCATGAAAGTCCGGGTCGCGGCGAATCGCCTGACGCGCCACCTCGTTGAAAGCGATGTTCTGCGCCGACAGCTTCGGCGCGCTGGCGATGATCACCGCATTGGCGATGCGCTCCGGCTGATCGATGCTCCAGCGCAACACCTGCATGCCGCCCAGCGAGCCACCGACCACGGCGGCCCAGCACGCAATGCCGAGATGATCCGAGACCTGCGCCTGCACCTTGACCCAGTCACGCACCGCCACCAGCGGAAAGTCCGGGCCAAACGGCACGCCCGTATCGGGATTGATGGACGATGGCCCGGTCGAGCCGTGACAGCCGCCGAGGTTATTCATGGCCACCACAAAGAAGCGATCGGTATCGATGACCTTGCCCGGCCCGATGGCGGCATCCCACCAGCCCGGCTTGGCTTTCGCGGGATCTTCGCCGGCATGAAAGCCGGCGGCATGATGATGCCCGGACAGCGCATGGCAGATCAGCACGGCATTGCTGCGCTCGGCGTTGAGCGTGCCGTAGGTCTCGTAGACGATATCGTAGGCTTTCAGCACGCGGCCGCTGGCCAGCGTCAGCGGCGTGTCGAAATGCACCGTCTGCGGCGTGGCAACGCCAACGCTGTCGGCGGGATAGGCAAACGACACCGCGTCAGACATCAGCCCGCCCCCACCAACGCCAGCGCCGTGGGGTACGCCGACTTCACCAGAATCTCGAAGATCTGGATGGCCAGAAACGCGATGATCGGCGACAGGTCAAAACCGCCCATGCTCGGCAACAGGCGACGGCACGGTGCCAGAATGAACTCCGAGAGCTGAAACACCGGCATCAGCGCCGGGCTGACGCCGCCCGAGGCCATGCTCACCCAGCTCAGGATGACCATGAGCAGAATCAGCCAGAAGAAGAAGCTCGACGCCGCCAGCAACAGGCTAAACAGCGTGGTCACGGCCAGCAAGGCCGGCGTGACAGCCTGCTCGGTGAGATAGGCCGTGGCCGACAACTGCACCAGCTTGACCACGAAAATCAGCACCAGCGCGGCGAAATCCAGACCGAACAAGGCCGGGACGACCCGACGCAAAGGATGCAGAATCGGGCTGGTGGCCTTGACCACGAACTGCGACATCGGGTTGTAAAAGTCAGCACCCGAGGCTTGCAGCAGAAAGCGCAGCCAGACCAGCATCAAAAATACGCTACAGGCCGTGTTGATCAGCAACAGGGCAATCTGGCTCAGCGGATCCATCTCGAACACTCCTGAAAATTAGTCGGCAGCGCCGAGTTCAAGCGCCATTTGTGCGCCACGGTCGGCGCAGGCGCGCAAGGCACGCGCGAAAATGGCACTGAGTTCGGCTTCATCAAAAACCTTCACGGCCTGCTCGGTGGTGCCGGCCGGCGAGGTCACGCGGCGACGCAGTTCGGCAGGCGCGACATCGGCCGTAATCGCCATTTGCGCCGACCCCAGCGCCGTCTGCAAGGTCAGCGCACGGGCATCACGCTCGTCCAGGCCCAGCTTCACGCCGGCAGCAATCATGGCTTCCATCACATAGAAGAAATAGGCCGGGCCGGAGCCGGAAACGGCAGTCACGGCGTCGATCAGATCTTCCTGCTCGACCCAGAGCGTGATGCCGACCGCGCCCAGCACTTGCTCGGCAAGACGGCGCTGCTCGTTGCTGACGCGGGCGTTGGCAAACAGACCGGTCGCGCCGGATTGCACCAGCGCCGGCGTGTTCGGCATGGCGCGCACGACCGCGAGATCACCGCCGAGCCAGCGCACCAGACTGTCGCTGGGGATGCCAGCGGCTATCGACAGGATCAGCGGCTGCCGGCGCTGCACCACGGCCGCAATCGGACGCAGCACATCAGCGATGACCTGCGGCTTCACCGACAGCACCAGCATGTCCACCGATGCCGCCAGCACGGCGTTGTCGGTCACGGTCTTGCAGCCGCGCTCGGCGTGCGGCGCCAGTTGCGCGGCATTACTGTCAGACAGCCAGAGATGGCTCGCCGGCCAGCCCTGCGCGAGCAGGCCGCCGACCAGTGCCGACGCCATGTTGCCAGCACCGATGAAGCCCAGTTGCGGATAGTGTGAATGACTCATGCTTGCACTCGATTATTCGCTTTGCGGCGCGGGCCGCGCGCCAAAAATGGCGGTGCCGATACGCACCATCGTGCTGCCTGCCGCCACGGCCTCCGCCAGATCATCAGACATCCCCGTAGAGAGCGTGTCGAAGGGCTGGGCGGCCAAAGCCGGCAGTCTAGCGAGTAAATCCGAAGCTGTCTTTGCCAGCAGCGCATGAGCGCCGACATTGCCCGGCGCGGGGATGGCCATGAGCCCGCGCAGGCGCAGGTTCGGCAGCGCCAGAACGGCCTCGGCCAGCGCCGGCAGATCGGCCAGCGCACAGCCGGACTTGCTGTCTTCCGCGTCGATATTGACCTGGAGGCAGACCTGCAGCGGCGGCAACTGCGGCGGCCGCTGGGCCGACAAGCGCTGGGCGATCTTCAGCCTGCCCACCGAATGCACCCAATCGAAGTGCGCCGCGACTTGCTGCGTCTTGTTGCTTTGCAGCGGCCCGATGAGATGCCACTGCAAGGACAAGTCCGCCAGCGCAGTCATCTTGTCTAGCGCTTCCTGCACATAATTCTCGCCAAAGGCGGTCTGCCCGGCGGCATGCAACGAGCGGATGGCCTGCGCCTGGTGCAGCTTGCTCACCGCCAGCAAGCTCACGCTGTTCGCTGGCCGACCGGCAGCCTGCTCGGCAGCCCGCACCCGTGCGATGACCATCTGCCAGCGGGCCAGCAGTTCGGTGTCAGTTTTTTCCGGCGGATGCACTAGCGAAACCTCGCAGCGTGGTCTTTGCTTGTAGAGCAGGGATTGTCGCAAACCTGTGGCGACAAACCTAGCGCGGTGCATTAGCTGCTCGTTTATAAAAAGGAGGCCAGGATGGCTGAAGATGATCGCTGGCTGCTCTCAGCCTGGGCGCAGGCGTTGGCCGCACAGGCTGCCGACCTGCATTTAAGCAGCGGCCAAATACCGTTGATGCGCTGTCGCGGCCAACTCGTGCCGCTATCCACTGACACGCCCTGCCCGGCCTTGCCTTGGCCAGGTCTAGCCGCCTACTTCAGCGATGCCCATGCGCAGCGCCTGCTGCAAGGCCAGACCGCCGGCGAAGCCGAAGGCGCTTTCGAGCACCCCACGCTGGGTCGCGCGCGCTGGAGTCTGGCGCGCAGCGATCACGGCCTAATGCTGGTGATGCGTCTGATTCGCGGGCAAATCCCCAGCCTGTGGGAAGTTCAGCTCGACACCACGCTGGCCCATCGCCTGCTTCCCGCACAAGGGCTGGTGCTGATTACCGGCGCGACCGGCTCGGGCAAGTCCAGCACGCTGGCGGCACTCGTCGCGCACCGGCAACAAACGCAGGGCGGCCATGTCATCACCCTCGAAGACCCCATCGAATTTCGTTATGACGACGGGCAAGGCGGTGAGCAGAGCCAGCATCAAGGCCGCATCAGTCAGCGCGAAATCGGCCGCGACAGCCCGAGCTTTGCCAGCGCCCTGCGCGCGGCGCTGCGACAAGACCCCGATGTGCTGCTGATCGGCGAACTGCGCGATGCCGAGACGGCGCGGCTGGCGCTGTCGGCCGCCGAGACCGGGCATCTGGTGCTGACCACGCTCCACACGGTATCCGCCGTCGGTGCGATTGATCGCCTGCTCAGCCTGTTCCCACCCGACGAACAGGAGCTGGCCCAAGCTCTGCTCGCCGAAACGCTGGTCGGCGTGCTGGCACAGGAGCTGATCTGGCAGGATGGCCAGGCGCGCGCTCTGCGCGAAGTGCTGATCGCCACCTCGGCAGTGCGGCATCTGATTCGCGAACACCGGCTGGCGCAGATTCACAGCGTCATGCAGACCGGTAGCAGTTTAGGCATGCAGACACGGGCGCAGGCTTGGGAGCGTGGGGGCTTCAGTTGATACGGCAGCGTATGCATATGCCGCATTAAGTGTTGCAAAAACAACATTTAATGATTAAATAAGACAAATACATCAGGAAACCGCCATGAGCGCACTCGCCAATAGCAAACCTGAACCCGCATTGGTTCTGGCAAAAGCCGTCGTCAATGCCGGCAAAGGCTTGGGCCTCACGCAAGAAGAGGTCGGCCAGATCATTGGTCGCGAACGATCCACCCTGTCTCGCAGCGGGCTCGCCCCTGATTCCAAGCCGGGTGAATTGGCCTTGATGCTGATTCGCTGCTATCGCGCGCTGTTTGTGCTGGTCGGCGGCAAGGATGCCGACATGCAGCACTGGATCAGCACCCCCAACCATCATTTGGGTGGTACGCCCAAAGAGCTGCTCAAGCAGACCCAAGGGCTGGTACGCACGATGACCTATCTTGATGCGATGCGCGGCAAGGTCTAGGCATGAGCATGGTGGCCGAGCCGTGGGCATCCCTGAGTCGGGAAAGCGCATTTTCGCCAATCGAGGGCAAGCTGTGGCGGTTTGTGGAAAGCCAGGAGCAAGTGGCGACCAATAGCCTGGTTAGTTCAATGGACGAAAGCGCCGTGCTCGAACAGCTGCTGGAACGCCAGAAGCCGCCTTATCCCGCAGGGACAGAGCGGCTTCACTACTTGCTGGCCACGCCGTTCCGATACCCGCCGCTACCGTGGGGCTCGCGCTTTGGCCGGGAATGGGAGCCGGGCATCTTCTACGGCTCCTGCGACTTGCAAACCGCTCAGGCCGAGACTGCCTACTATCGTTTCCGATTTTGGCAGGGCATGAGTGTGCCGCCGCCCTCCGGGGTGCTGATCACGCAGCATGACTCATTCAGTGCGAACTACGCATGCGCAACGGGCGCAAGGCTGCAGGACCAGCCTTGGTCGCAGTGGCAAGAGTCCTTGACGCGTCGCGGGGATTACAGCGTGTCGCAAGCGGCCGGCAGCTGGCTTCGGCAACAGGGCGTGGATGGCTTCGAGTTTCAATCGGCTCGCTGCCCGCAAAAAGGCATCAATGTGGCCCTGTTCAAACCCGAAGGGCTGCGCTCCGAAACGCCCATGGACATGCAGCCCTGGCTCTGCGAAACAAGCGCCGGCAGCGTCGCTTTCAGTAGCCGTGGGGGCAGCAGCCGTCAGGACAGCAATCAGGGCGTTGATTTCAAGCGCTGGACCACAGCAGACATTCCGCTCTGAAACCCACTCAGGCAAACGGATCCGCAATATCCGTCAGCTTGCTGGTACCCGCCTCCACGGCGAAAGTCTTGCGCATAGCCAGATTTTCCACGCCAATCTGTTCATGATCGACGATATTCGCGGCATAACGCCACTGCGCGATCATGCGTTCGGCACTGAGGCTGACCAGCACAAAACCATGCGTCTTCAACTCGTTGTAGCGGATGTGCGGATTGGCCACCGGAATCGCGGCCGACACCAATTCAGCGACACCATCGGGAAAGCCGGGCGATGTCACCGACGGCGCAACCAGCTCGACGCCAAACGGCGTGCCCAGCTCATTGCCGATCAGCAGGAACGGGTTCTCGTAAAGCTCGATGGCCCAACTGGTGTGGATATCGCCCGTGAGCACGACCAGATTCTGCAGGCCGATGGCTTGGATGAAATTGCGCACGCGGTCTCGTTCGGCAACATAGCCATCCCACTGATCCATGTTCACGGCGGCGATATTACCCAGCACCTTTTGCCCCAGCAGCTGAAGCTGCGGCAGCTCGACCAGATTGAGCTGGCCGAACATGACCTGCTGACCGAGGAAGGTCCACTTCGCGCCTTCGTTCTTTGCCAGCAAAAGCTGCAACTGCAGCCATTCGCGCTGGCTCTGACCGAGCAACGAGCGATCCGGGTTGGTGCGATCCGGGTCTATCGCGGGTGTGGCGGCCTGCTTATCGCGCCCCACAAAGCGGGTGTCGAGCATGATCAGATCCATCAGGCCGCCAACACGAATGCGGCGATAAATCACTTCGCGCGGGTCGGGGCGCAGCGTGGTGGCTTGGCGGCTGAACTGCTCGCGCAAGGGCATCCAGTTGAAGTAGGCGCGGATGCTGAAGCCGCTGCGATCAGCCCAGCTGCCCTCACTGCCTTCCGTGTGATTTTCGGCACCGTCACGATAGGTATCGTTGGTGAACTCGTGATCGTCCCAAACGCAGATCATGGGGAACTGCGCATGCAGACGCTGCAGCTCGGGGTCGCGCTTGTACTGGGCATGGCGCAGCACATAGTCCTGCTGCGTGATCATCTCCGTGGGCGGCTCCGGCACGCGATCCTGGCCATTGCGAACCAGCGCCGAACCGTCACCATATTCGTCCTCGCCGTACTCGTAGAGGTAGTCGCCGAGATGCACGACGAAATCGAGACTGTCTTCCTGGCTGATCATGTCGTAGACGCCAAAGAAGCCTTCCGGCAGGTTCGAGCAGCTGGCCACGGCGAAATTGGCGGTGGTCGCAGCAGCGCCAGCAGGCTGGGTTCTGCCACGACCAATACGCGATAGCTGCGAGCCGGCCACAAAGCGGTAATAGACAAACTGGCCGGCCGGCAGCGCAGTCATCGCACCCTCGGCAAAGGCGACGCCTTGATACAGAGCAACATTGCCAAGGTCGATCTTGACCGTGTAATCGCGCGCCTTCAGCGCCAGAAAGGTGCCCAGACTGCGCACAGCGTTAGTCGTGAACAAGGTTGCCCAATCGCTTTCCTTGGCAAGACGCTGCGACGACAGCACATATTCCAGACGCAGCGGGATCGACGCCACCTCCGCATTCACCGGCTTCAGCGCTGTCCACAGAATGATCTTGTCGGCGTCGGGATCGCCGCTGGCGACGCCGTAGGGGAAGGCATTGGCCGCCAGCAGGGCATCGACCTCACGGGCGGACGGCGTGCTGCCACCGACACCCGAGGTCGGCGGCTGAACCGAGGCATCCGATGAGCCACCCGAGCCCAAGCAAGCCACCAGGCTCGGAAGTGTGGCGCCCAGCATCAGGCTGTTTTGAATGAATTGACGGCGTTGCATAGGGATGGCTCGGGCAGAATTTCGAGCCCGTACCATAACCAACTTAAGTTTCAGTTTGGCGACAAGGCAGTGGCGACATTATCAGCTGTCGGCACAGTTAATCCGAGATCACCACAGACCTCGGCAAAGCCGCCACCACATCCCGAAACGCCACTAACGCCGCTTCCAAATGCTCGATGATCTCCTGCTGCAGAACATCGGGCGGCGGCAGATCATCCAGATTGTCGAGGCTATCATCCTTGAGCCAGAAGAGGTCGAGGCTTGCCTTGTCACGACTCATCAGCTCGTCATAGCCATAAAACTTGAAGCGTTCGGTCTCGACACGCGCATGCCGGTTTTCAGGTTTGTAACAGGCAATGAAGTCGCGCAGGTCTTCCAGCTTCAGCGGGCGCGTCTTTAGCGTGAAGTGCTGGTTGGTACGCAAGTCGTAAAACCAGACACCTTTCGTGTGCGTCGTGCCGTCTTTGGGCTTGGCGTCAAAAAACACCACATTCGCTTTTACGCCTTGGGCGTAGAAGATGCCGGTGGGCAAGCGCAGCACCGTGTGCACATCGCAGGTTTCCAGCAGTTTCTTGCGAATCTTTTCGCCAGCACCACCTTCAAACAGTACATTGTCAGGCAGCACCACAGCCGCTTTGCCTTTCACTTTCAGCATGCTCACAATGTGCTGCAAGAAGTTCAGCTGCTTGTTCGACGTGGTCTCCCAGAAGTCCTGCCGCTCGTAGGTGAGCGCATCCCTGTTTTCCTCACCTTCCTCATTGGTGATAGTCATGCTGCTTTTCTTGCCAAAAGGCGGATTGGCCAGCACATAGTCCACACGCTGACGCGGCTCGGCAATCAGGGCATCCGAGCGTTCCACAGACGGCTCGCCGATCAGTTCGCCAATGTTGTGCAAGAACAGATTCATCAGGCACAGGCGGCGTGTGTTGGGCACAATCTCGTTACCCAGGAAGGTCTCATCGCGCAGAAACGCCTTTTGCCGAGCGTTGAGCTGAGGTGCCTCGTAATTCAGCCAGTCGGCGTTTTGCTTGACCCACTCGCCGGTACCACTCAACCACTCATTGGCCACCAGAAAGAAGCCACCCGTGCCGCAGGCGGGGTCAGCAATCACCTTGAGTGGCTGCGGACGCATACACGCCACCATCGCCTGAATCAGGGCACGCGGCGTGAAGTACTGGCCGGCACCGCTTTTGGTGTCTTCGGCGTTCTTTTGCAGCAAGCCTTCGTACAAATCACCCTTGGCATCGGTATCCATGCCGACCCAACTTTCAGCGTCGATCAACTGCACCAGGCGCGAGAGCTTGGCCGGATCCTGAATCTTGTTCTGCGCCTTGAAGAAAATCGCGCCCAACATGCCCGGCTCCAGGCCTAATCGGTACAGCGTGGCCAGGTAGTGCGCCTCCAGTGGCTCACCGGTTTTGCTGCGCAGGCTGGCCCAATCGTAGGCTGGGGGAATCTGGGTCTCCCGCAAATAGGGCTCTTGCGCGTACTCGTGTGCCATCTTCAGGAACAGCAAATAGGTGAGCTGCTCCAGATAGTCGCCATAGCCCACTCCGTCATCGCGCAGGGTGTGGCAGAAGTTCCAGATTTTCTGGACCAAGGTGGAGCTGTTCATGTGTTCGTGGCTTCCAAAAAAGGGGAGGTAAAGATAATAAAAATATTTCAAGATGCTGTTTTTTAATGGATTTTTAGCTTAGCCGTCGTTGTTATCTTCCACGGTAGATAACAAACTTTGCTCGCCCAGCCCGCCAGAGGCCGAAGTTGGCTTAAGCCTCCCATCAAACACCAAGCAAACAACGAAATAAGAGTAAATATCTGATTTTTATACACTTAATGCTTTTACACATCGCGAAATACACAGCTCTATCAAATACCCATCAAGCAAATCACGCCCACTTGGGCACATACCGTCGCAGCTTGGGGGCTGCCGACTCATCCTGCAGGCGAATTTGCTTGGCAGCCAATGCCTCATTCAGCAAACGAGAGGCTGTCGCGCTATTCTTCGGATCAATACCAAAGCGCTCGCGTAGCGAGGTATTGGTCATGAACTCTCGCTGCACAAAACGCAGGCAAGCATGCAGATATACCGCGCGAATGCGATCCTCTTTGTCCATCTTGGTCAGCGATCGAGGGGCAAAAAGCGCACTTCGGGTCGAGTCACCGACAATTTCAAAGGAAGGTGCCGGCAATTGATAGAGCTCTGTCTGGAAGACCACTTTATCCACACCACTACCACGCTCTTCGCAAATACCAATACGCCGCATCAAGGAGGCCAGGTTTTCATTGCGCGAACGCGGCGGACTATCCAGCAAGCGCGAAGGATCAACCAAAGGGATGCCGGGATTGGTAATCTCCATACGATCATCAAAAATCTCCACCATGGGCCCACTGCCTGCTATGGAAAGGTCTTGATGGATAAGGGCATTGGCGACCAACTCACGAATGGCCAACTCAGGATACACAGGCACTGACTTACGCAACGCCTGACCAATCACTTCGTTAGCAGGCAAGAGACCATTGATGAAGCCAATCAAGCCCTCAAAGCCTGCCGCATAGCCGCCCAGATCTTCCTGCTCTCGCAGCGTCTGTACACGGCCCGTACCCTGATAAACTACCACCCGCACCGACTTGCGTTGCAAGCGGCCAAAGTCGGACAGTTTTTTGGCGAACAGTACCGCCCCGAAATTGAAAATGCGCCAGTACCCCGCCCCCATGGACTCAATCAGGCGATCTGCCGCCAGGGCAGCCAAAACCGCATCTCGGCTGTTAGGCAACGGTTTATCCAAAAGATCAAAGTAGGCCGCATAATCCAAGAGCCTCAGCACTTCATCGGCACTGATTTTTTCAGCGGCAGGCAGCAGCTCATAAGGTGTGGCATCCAATACGCGCCACAATTCACGCTCTTTTTCCTGAAAATCCTTCAGCCGCTTTTTGTAAGTGCCCACCCGCACAAAGGGCACCCCGGAAAACTGAACAGGATGGCGAAATGCACGATCAATCTCGAGCAGCACCATCGCCAAGCCACCTATTTGAATCTGATGAAAGCGAAAGCCTATCTTGGGTGTAAGTTGCCGCAGTAGCCAGCTTTCCAGCTCTTCGTTACCCACACGCTTGGCTGATGGGTTGAAGCTTGTACCCACCATGTCATGACTAACATCGTCCACACCCCAAAGCAGATAGGCCTGCGCCTTACCCTCCAACGCGGCTGAATTGGCCAAGGCTGATATGTATTCGCCAATCTCCTGCGGCTCGGCATTGTTGTGCTTGAGCTCCAACCAGCCAGTCTCTGCCGGCAAGTCCGTCAGCTCACGCACCAGGCTGAGCAGGTACTGCTCATCACGCGTCATGCGAACTCCTTAATCTTGCTTCGGCGCGGCGCTTTCACTGCGGCCTGCGCAGTGCGCTCGGTACGGATGCGTTCTAGCAGAACACTGGCCGGCTCGTCATTCGGATCTTGCGAGACGAGCTGGCCGGAGAAGGCGGCGCGCAGGATATTTTGGCGTTGGGCAGTGGATTGTTTGAGGGAATACTCAATGGCTCTCTCTTGGGCAGCCAGTGAATCAAATGCCATCGAAAGAGTACCAACCAAGGCTGCTTGCTCAGTTAACGGTGGCAAGGGCACCGCCAATGCCGAAAATTTCCCCGCACTCAGATGGTTGATTCCTACTCCGCCAGAAAGGCGCTGGAACACTCCCAGCTTTTGCCACGCCAAAAATAACTGGAACGCGAATTCAGATGTGATCCCCATTGGTGTAAATCGAATGACAGTATTCTGGAAGCAATATAACCCATCCACATGCGGCCATATGACGGGCCGTCCTACATGCTGCGGGCTTCCTGATGCCTCTGTAAGCAGTACATCGCCAGATATGAGCTGAAAGGTTTCGCGCTCTTTTTCGCTGAAATCCATTTTTAGGACGTCCGAAAAGTCGACACCTTGCTCCGTGATGTTGGCAGCACGAATATACGGCACGGGGTTGAGGCCTTTTAGCTTATCGGGTGATCTTTGGCGACCAAGTTGAACATTCCCCAGCTGCTCAACACACGCCCACACCCACCCTTCCGGCAGCTCCGGCAACCCACTGACATCCGGCTTTACCGGCTCGGGATATTTGCTTTGCCAGCCTTTGGGCGGAGCCTTGCCTTGCGCATCAAACTTGGCGAGCTGCTTGGCCTCCCAACTGGCGCGGCGCTCGGCGAGGATACGGTCCAGCAGCTGCGCGCCCGCCTCTGTGGGCGCATTGCGGCTGCGCCACTCAGCGGTCAGTGCGCCATCCACGGCAGCCTTGAGCAGCGATTGCCGATACTGCCCCAGCTTCTTTTGTGCGGCCTTGAGCTCGGCCACACCGGCATCGAGATCGGAGAGCAGCTCTTCGAGTTTGGTGACGATACGGGTTTGCTCGACGGCTGGAGCGATGGGAAGTGGAATCAAAGCCGCTTTTGCGCCTGATAGCTCTAAGAATGTGGTTCCTGAGGCCAACGCTTCGGCGTGCCTCTTGGCTAAAATTAACCAGTAATATAGATACTCTGAGTTCATGCCGGCACTAGGCACAAAACTCTTGAAGCCTTGATTTGTCGTTAATTTCCCAGAAGCTATCGCGACATAACCAATTGGTGCCCGTGAGCTGAAGAGAACTGAGCCCTTCGGTAGCCAGCGAGCTCCTGAGCCATTCAGTCCTTGCTCTGAGATACAACGCGAACCACCTGAAATTGTCTTGCCGGAATAGCCCGCCATATCCGCCGGAGTTATCCAAGGAATTGAGCCCTCAAAACTGCTGGGGTTTGATGTGCTTGGCGTTCCGCCGCCAATAACATCCGTCACATCACCCATAGTCATCCAAGACCATGACATGGGTAGACTCCACAAATCACTCATGCCACCAACTCCCCATTCAGCTCACTTATCAACGCATCCAGCTCACTACCCAACACGCTCCAAACCTTCTGCAGCCCACCCTTGCTGGCCAATTCGGCAAAATCAAAGTCATCGCGGCTGATGCTGCAACTGGTGGCAATGTGATCTTTCATCAAACGCAGCCACTCCGTTTGCTCAGGTGTGAAGGCCGTGGTGCGCTGAGCGTTGTGGCGGAAAATCCAGGCCTGAAAGCGCTTGTCCACCTGTTCGCTGAAGGGCTTGAGCTCTGCATCTAGCCCAATCGCAAAACGGATCAACGCCACCAAATCGGTGAGCTGGCGCCTGCTGTTCGCACCTTTCACCTGCGATCTTTTCACACGGGCATAGGCACTCCACAGGCGTTCGGTGGTCAGCAGTAGCGGTGGTCGGCTCAGGTGCTCATGCAACGCTTCGATCATGTCGAATGTCAGCGCGCGGCGCTGGTAAGGCTGCTGGTAGAAAAAGCTCAAGGCGGCAATTTCATCTTTGTGCTGCTGAATGTATTCGCTGAAGGTCTGGATGGTTTTTTGCGCCTGTTGCTCGGCCTGTTCGCTGTAGCCGGAGAAGGTGATGTGGTCGAGGTTGATGTGGTCAATCAGTTGTTCGCGCTCACGCCGGGCAGACTCGATTTCAATGCGCAGCTCGGGCTGGTCAAACGGAGCACAAGCGGCCGCCACGCGGGCATCACGCGCTATAGCCAACTCTTGCTCACTGAGCGTGTCTTCGTTGCGGTTCAAGCCTTGGGCCTTGGCGATTTCCAGCGCAGCTTGCACAATTTGGTCAGGGTTTAGCGCAACGATCAGATTCTTGCCCAATGCGCCCACCGAGAGACCGCCCGTGATTTTTTCAATGCGCGCCTGCGCTTTGTCATCAAGCTGTTTGCTCAGCCGCACTAGGCGGTTGGCCAGCGAGAGCACTGTGTCATCGTCGCGATGACCAATGGCCACGCCTTGCAACAAGTCCTTCAGCGCCACGCCTGGCTTTTTCTCCAGCGGGCGGCTTTCGGTCTTGAGCGACTTCTCCACACCCACGGCGTCGATCAGCACAAAGCGGGTTTTGGCACCATCGGCACTGGCTGACACACGCTGCAAGCCATCGGCATCCAGGCTGCGAACACCTCGACCTTTCATCTGCTCGTAATAACCCTTGCTGCGCACATCGCGCATGAACAGCAGCACTTCCAGCGGCTTTACATCAGTGCCGGTAGCGATCATGTCTACGGTCACCGCAATGCGCGGGTGATAGTCATTGCGAAAGTTGGCGAGGATGCTGTCGGCATCTTCTTCGGCCTTGTAGGTCACTTTCTTGCAGAAGGCATTTCCTTCGCCATAAAGCTCCCGCACGATGTTGATGATGTCATCAGCATGACTGTCGGTTTTGGCAAAAATCAGGGTTTTCGGCGTTTCGTTTCGGGTCGGGAAAATCTGCGTTTCCACGGCCACTTTCATGGCCTGAATGACCTGACGAATCTGGCTGAGATTCACCACCGAACGATCCAGCTCCTTGCCAGTGTAGGCAATGTCATCTTCGGTTTCGGCCCAGCGCTTTTTACGCGTGGCACGATCACGGTGATCCACCCACTCCTTGGCTTTTACGGCCGAGCCGGCTTGGGTAATTTCCGTTTCAATTTCGAATACGTCGTAGCCCACATTCACGCCATCAGCCACCGATTGCTCGTAGGTGTATTCGGCCACGATGTTTTCGTTGAAGAAGCCGAAGGTGCGTTTATCTGGCGTGGCGGTGAGGCCGATCAGGAAGGCATCGAAGTAGTCCAGCACCTGCTTCCACAAGTTGTAAATGCTGCGGTGGCATTCATCAATGATGATGAGATCGAAGGTTTCCACCGGGATAGCTGGGTTATAGCGCACCAGCTTGGCCTGCTTGGCGGTCTGCTGCAGCTCATTGAGCGAGACATCTTCAGCCGACTCATCAATCGGTTCACCGCTCAGTATTGAATACATGCGCTGGATGGTGCTGATGCAGACCTGAGCATGTGGGTCGATGGTGGACGACGCCAGACGCTGCACATTGTAAAGCTCGGTGAACTTGCGCGCGTCATCTGGCGGGGTGAACGCCATGAACTCCTGATGTGCCTGCTTGCCAAGGTTGCGGGTGTCCACCAAAAACAGGATGCGCTTAGCGCCCCCGAACTTGAGCAAGCGGTATACCGAGGTAATGGCGGTAAAGGTTTTGCCCGCGCCCGTGGCCATATGCACCAGCGCACGAGGCTTGTTTTTGCCGAGCGACTCTTCCAGTCCTGTCACGGCGCTGACTTGGCAATCGCGCAAGTTTTGTGTGGGTAGCAACGGCATGTGTTGCGCTAGGCGACGGCGCAGCGTGTTGGGCTGGTTTGGCTCGGCCAACCACTCCGCCAGCGTTTCAGGCTTGAAAAAATAGAATGTTTCCCGCGAACGGGGTATGGGGTCGCGGCCATCCGTGAAGTGGATAATCTGGCCAGTGGCCTCCAGCAAGAAAGGCAGCGGCGTGTTGTCTTTTCGCCATTTCAGCTTGGCATTGGCATAACGCTCGGTTTGCTTTTCAGTAGCCCTAAGGTTTTCAGCGGCATCGTCACGCTTGGCCTCGATCACGCCCACAGCTTGCCGATTCACAAACAGCACATAGTCAGCTGGCCCGGTATCCGTTGGATACTCCCTGACCGCCACGCCCATGGCCGCGCCCAGATTGAGCTGCTTCATGTCTTGCACTTGCCAGCCCGCATGCTCCAACTTTTGATCAATCAGTTGGCGGGCTTTGGCCTCTGGTGCCATGAGCAACTCTCCCTGCTACGCATACCAATTATCGTGCGTCCTTTATAGCCTGATTGAATATCAAAGCGTAGCCCGCACCCGCCCCACCATCATCTGCCCAGCAAACACCGTATTACGCCCCGCCGACAACCAATCCTCACCCGTGACCTGCCAGACCTGCGTCGGATCAATCAGCAGCACGCCCGACGCCGCCTCGCCCAGCGCGCCAATCGGCTTTTGCAGGATGCGCGCCGGCGCTGAGGTCAGCGCCTCGATCAGCCGTCGTGCCGATAATTCGCCATCCGCCACCAGCTTCAGACCCAGCGGCAGCACCGTTTCCAGCGTGGACATGCCGGGCAGTGCTTCGGCGAACGGGGCCAGCTTGGCCGAAGCGTTGAGCGGCTGGTGGTCGGAGCAGATGGCATCGATCACGCCTTCGCGCACGCCGGCAATCAGCGCCACGCGGTCGGCTTCACTGCGCAGCGGTGGCCGCACATGGGCCATGGCGTTGAAGCCGTCGATGGCGGCATCGGTGAGATGCAGCTGGTGCATGGCAACATCGGCGGTGACCGGAAAGCCCTTGTCTTTGGCCAGACGCATGAGCGTGACCGAGCCGGCGCAGGAGAGCTGGCCGAAGTGGGCGCGCACGCCAGTCTGTTCGACCAGCAGCAGCGCCGAGGCCAGCGCCACCGTCTCCGCCGTTTCGGGGATGCCGGTGAGGCCGAGGCGTGCGGCCATAAAGCCGTCGTGCGCGCAGCCGCTGGCCAGCGCAAGTTCTTCCGGCGAGAAGAACACGGTGAGGCCCATGGAGCTGGCGTATTCCAGGCAGCGCAGCAGTGTGTCGAGGCTGGCCACCGGCTGGCGCGCCTGACCAACGCCGACACAGCCGGCCGCTTTCAGGCCGCCCATGCTGGCCAGCGACTTGCCTTCCAAACCCTTGGTCAAGGCACCGATCGGATAGACATGAGCATGGCCAGCAGCGGCTGCCTTTTCAATAATCTGCAGCGCGACCGCACCATGATCGATGACTGGGTGCGTATCCGGCGGTAGCACGATATGCCGGAAGCCGGCCGCCGCCGCTGCGCGGGTTTCGCTGGCGATAGTGCCGTGCTGCTTCGGGCCCGGCTCACGCAGACGGGCACAGAGATCGACAAAGGCGGGGGTCAGCCAGCAGCCATCGGCCACGATAGTTTCAGTGACGGCAAACGCGTCGGCCGCCGCGCCCAGCGCGATCACCGCGCCATCCTGCACCACCGCGCTTTGCACGGCATCGACGCCGGTGGCCGGGTCGATCACTCGGGCACCGGTGTAGCGAATCGCGCTGCCGGAAATCAGGCCGTGTTGAATGTTCGCGCTCATTGCCCGCTCTCCTGAATCTGCCCTTCCACCGCCATTACCAGCACCGCCATACGCACGGCGATGCCGTAGTTGACCTGCTTCAGGATCAGCGACTGCGGGCCATCGGCCACTTCCGACTCGATCTCGACGCCACGATTGATCGGCCCCGGATGCATCACCAGCACATTTGGGCTGGCCACTTTCAGGCGCTCGCGGGTCAGCCCGAAGAGTCCGTAAAACTCGCTGGAGCCGGGCAGCAGCGCCGACTCCATGCGCTCGTTCTGGATACGCAGCGCAATCGCCACATCGACCCCTGCGAGGCCGGCGGTCATGTCTTCGAAGACCTGCACGCCGAGCAGCTCGAAGTCTTTCGGCAGCAGCGTGCGCGGGCCGATGACACGAATTTCTTTCGCACCCAGCGTCTGCAAGGCATGAATTTCCGAGCGCGCCACGCGCGAGTGGCGGATGTCGCCGATGATGGCCACGGTCAGGTTTTCAAAGGCACCGGCATGGCGGCGGATGGTCAGCATATCGAGCATGGCCTGCGTCGGGTGCGCGTGGCGGCCGTCGCCAGCATTGATCACTGCGATCTGCGGCGTGACCTGGCTGGCGATGAAGTGCGGTGCGCCAGACAAGCCGTGGCGCACCACGAACACATCAGCGGTCATCGCCTCCAGATTCCACAACATGTCGCGCAGGGTCTCGCCCTTGCTGGTGGAACTTTTGGAGATGTCGATGTTGAGCACATCGGCCGACAGGCGTTTAGCCGCGACCTCGAAGGTAGTGCGCGTGCGCGTGGACGGCTCGAAGAACAGGTTCATCACCGTGCGGCCGGCTAGCAGCGGCACATTGCGGATGCCGCCATGGTCATCGAGAAAGCTTTCGGCGCGGTCGAGAATTTCGGTGAGCAGCTCGCGGGACAGACCTTCGGTGCTGAGAAAGTGCTTGAGCTGGCCGTGGCCATTGAGCTGCAGGCGGCTGGCCTGATGGGCGTGAGATTGGTGCATGTGCGGCATCCTGAATCAGCGTGCCGGAATTGTAGCCGAACTCGTCGCGCCTATCCTCAGCCTTTTGGCCGCTTACCCGGCGGGCGCATCGGGTTGATGAACAGGCGCAGGTAGCTGCCTATCCACTTGATGTATTCCCAGACCTTGAGCCAGTGCTCGTTATCGCGCTCGTTTTCCAGCAGCGAGACATCCGGTGCGCGGCCGGTTAGCGTGGTCAGTTCGGAGACCAGCGCATCACGCTCGGCGACACTCAATCGCGGCAGCTGCGCATACGCGGTGCGGTCGCCGAGATGAAAGGCAATGAAGCGCCGGCCCGTGATCTCATACAGAAAGTCCCAGCAGGTCAGTTCAGCCAGCGGCACCCGCGTGATGCCGCGCAGGCCACTCGGACGCAGCACCAGCTCCATCCCCTCAACCGTCACTTTCATGCTTTCACACCCGCACCCAATTCGGTTCGGCAAACCACGACGCCACGATATGACAGGCCGCCGTCGAATCCAGCGACGGCAGTTTGCCACGCCGCTGCTGGCTGACTTCAGCCAGCGTCTCACGGGCGGCGCGCGTGCTCAGCCGTTCATCCTGACGATACACCGGCACCGCCGGATAACGCGCAGCCAGCCGCCGCGCGAACTTCAGCGAACGCAGGCTCAGCTCCGACACCGAGCCATCCATGTTCAGCGGATTGCCTACGATGAAAACCTGCGGCCGATGCTCCTTCACCAGCGCATCCACCTGCTCCCACTCGGGGATGCCGTCGCGCGCGGCGACCGGCGCCAGCGGCGAACCCATCGCGGTGATGGGCTGACCGCTGGCCACACCCATGCGCTTGGTGCCGTAATCGAACGCGAGTACGCGCTCGGGCAGGCTGGGCGCGGCAGACAGCGTTGATGCCGCCTCAAGCATGGCCGACCTCGTGCGACAGCAAATGCCAGTCGAAGCCGATGTGCTTGATCGCCGCCTCCCAGCGCTCGTCGTAGGGCAGATCGAACATCACCGACTCGTTGGCCGGCAGCGTCAGCCAGAGGTTGTCCGCCAGCTCCTGCTCCAGCTGGCCCGCCTCCCAGCCGGCGTAACCCAGCGACACCAGGTAATCCGCCGGGCCATGACCTTGCGAGATAGCATCGAGCACATCGCGCGAATGCGTGACGGCGATATTGGCCGCGCTGTGCATGGTCGATGTCCACGGGCCGTGGCCGCGATGCAGCACGAAGCCCAGCTCAGGATGCACCGGGCCGCCCACCAGCACCGGCTGCTCCGGCCGTCGCAGCGGTTTCAGCGGCGGCAGGCGCAAGTCCGTGAGCAAGTCGCCAAACAGCAGCTCGCTGGGCTGATTAATGATGATGCCAGCCGAGCCATCCTTGTCGCTGCGGAACAGGTAAATCACCGCGCGATGAAAGATGCCATCGGCCAATTCGGGCATGGCGATGAGGAACTGATGGGTCAGGGGGGTATCTGCTAGGCTCATGCCCTGACTATGGGGACAGCCGCGCCGCGAGACAAGGGGTCAGGTGTTAACAAGCGTTGACGCTGATGCCTTGCCTCCGTATCTTGACCCATCGGTCACTAAACCACCTTATTGGAGCACCCGCATGGCACACCGTCTCGCCACCCTCGTCACCGGCGCATCGTCCGGCATTGGCGCCGCCCTCGCTGCCAGCTTTGCCCGCGAACCCAGCCGCGTCCTGATCCTCGTGGCGCGCCGTACCGCCCCCATGCACGCGCTCGCAGAAGAATTGAAAACCCGTTTCGGCACCGAAACCCAGGTCATCGAAGCCGATCTGGAAGTGCCCGGCGCAGCGACCAAGCTGCTGGCGCAAGTCGACCAGCTCGGCCTCACCGTAGACACGCTGATCAACAACGCCGGCTTCGGCCTCAACGGCCCGCTGCACGAAATGACGCTGGCGCGCGTCAGTGGCATGTTGCAACTCAACATCACCGCGCTCACCGAGCTCACCCACGGCGTGCTGCCGGCCATGCGCGCACGCCGCAGCGGCCGCATCCTCAATGTTGCCTCCATTGCCGCCTTCCAGCCCTGCCCAAATTTCGCCGCCTACGGTGCCAGCAAAGCCTATGTGATGTCGTTCAGCGAAGCCCTGGCCATCGAAGTGGAAACCAGCGGCATCACCGTCACCGCGGTCTGCCCCGGCTCCACCGCCAGCGGCTTTCACTCGGTCGCCGGCAGCGATCGATCGCTGGTCGCGAAATTCATGGACAGCCCGGAGACGGTAGCCGCGCAGGCTTACAAGGCGCTGCAGAATGGCGAGCGCGTGATCGTCACCGGCTGGGTCAATAAGCCGCTGCCGATGATGAGCCGGCTTATGCCGCGCACGATGTTGGCAAGGATTACGGGGAAGTTGATGGCGAAGTGATTCGCCACCCTAAACCCCCGTCGCCAGGGTGTCGGCGAAGCGCCAAGTGCGGATGATCTGCAGTACATCAACCTGGCCCTGCTGCGAGGCCGGGAAGCGCGCGAATGGCTCGGCCTGTCGCACCGATTGCTCGGCAGCACGGTCGAGCACGGCATGGCCGGATGACTGCAAAATCTGGATACGCTGCACGCGGCCGTCCGGGTAGATCGCCACCAGTAGCCTGACCTGCCCCTGCAGCCGCAGCGCCCGCGCCTCGGCCGGGAAGCTGGCATTGCCCACCGCCTCCACGCGCTGGCGGAACTGATCGATGTACCCCGCCCAGTCGTCCTGCCGCGTGCTCACCGCCGCTAGCGTGCGGATGCGCGGGCGCTTGGCGTAGGCCTGCTTGCTCGCGGACAGGCGCGCCTCCAGCGCAGCAATGTCGGCATCGAGATCGGGCGATGGCGTGACGGGCGGGGCCACGGGCGTCGCCAGCGCTTGCGCGGTCGGCACCGGCGTTGCTGGCCGGCGCGTGGTAATCAGCGTCGGCTGCTTCTGCTCCGCCACTGCCGCGATGGCCTCGGGGGCATCCGGCGTGACCGGCTGCGCGCCACGGCCCTGACCGGGCAACGGTGTGCGCTCACGCGTGGTCAGCAGGCGCGCTTCCGCGAGCGTGCCGCTGCCCTCCTGTTGTGCCTGCGCGAGAAAGTCGGCCTTGACCGGCGCTTTCGCACTTTTTGCCGGCACCAGCGTGACTTCCATGACGGGTGCCGCCTCGGTTTTCGGCGTGACGAAACGGATGCCGAAGAGCACCAGCGCATGCACCAGCAGCGCCATCACTAGGGTAAACGCCAGGCGGTCAGCTGGCGTGATGGGCGACTGCGGCGGCAGCCGCCGCTCAGCCACGCTGGCCATGGTAGATATTCACACGACGAAACTCGTCGAATTCATTGAGGTCAGGCAGGGTTCCGGCCATGACCGAGGCGACCTGGGCGTAGTGCTCGGCCTGCAGATTTTTCACGCGCGAATCGGCGAGCCAGACGGTATCGGCACGATCGAGAAAGGCCGGCAGAAAGGCGCGATTGGCGTGGTCGTAGAGCACATCGGCGGCAAACAGCACATCGAAGCGTTCATCGAGCTGGAAGAAGTCGCCGGCCAGTTCCAAGTGCACGCCGTTGAGCGTGGCGTTGGCGGCGGTGGCATCGAGCGATGCCGGGTCGATGTCGCAAGCGACGACACGCGCCGCTCCGGCCATCGCTGCCGCAATCGCGACCACGCCGGAACCGGTGCCGAAATCGAGCACGGATTTGTCGCGCACCAGCTCGGGATTGCTCAGGATCTGCCGCGCCTGCGCCAGACCGGAAGCCCAGCAGAACATCCAGTAGGCCGGCTCGTTCAGCGCCCAATCCATTTCCGATGGGCTGAGCGCGTCATGCGGGAAGTCGTCGTTAAGCAGGAACAGCTGCAGGCCGCCGCAATCGGGCAGCGTTTCGGGGGCGATCCGGGCCGCCGAGAGGCGCGGCTGGATGCGCGCCGTCAGCGCACGCGCCAGCAAGGCCTCGCTGCCGGCATCCAGCGCGCGGGTTACAGACTGCATTTCGCCAGCGCTAGTTGCTGCTGCCGACGCTTCTCCACGGCCTCGATGAGCTTGTCGGCAATGCCATAGCCGTACTCACGATCAATCTCGCGGATGCAGGTCGGGCTGGTCACATTCACTTCGGTGAGGTACGAGCCGATGACATCGAGCCCGACAAAGAGCAGGCCGCGCTTCTTCAGCTCCGGGCCCACACGGGCGGCGATGCGTCGTTCGTCGTCGTTGATCGGCCGGGCCTCGCCGCGACCACCAGCGGCGAGATTGCCGCGAATTTCGTCGCCCTGCGGGATGCGCGCGAGCACGAATGGCACCGGTTCGCCGTCGATCATGAGCACGCGCTTGTCGCCGTCCTTGATCTCGGGGATGTAGCGCTGCGCCATGATCGGCCGCGCACCGTTATCCGTCAGCACCTCCAGCGTGGCGCCGATGTTCGGCCCGCCCGCCGTGAGCCGGAAGATGCCGGTGCCGCCCATGCCGTCCAGCGGCTTCACGATGACATCGTGATGCTCGGCGATGAACGCGCGCAGCTCGGCGCTGCGGCTGGTGACGATGGTCGGTACCATGCAGTCGGCAAACGCCGTGGCGAAGAGCTTCTCGTTGCAGTCACGCAGCGACTGCGGCTTGTTCACCACCAGCACACCCTCGCTCTCGGCGCGCTCGAGCAGGTAGGTGGCATAGATGAAATTCATGTCGAAGGGCGGATCCTTGCGCATCAAGATGGCGTCCATCTCGGCCAGCGGGCGCAGCTCGGGCTCGCCCAGCGCAAACCACTTCGCCGGATCTTCGAACACCTGCAACGACGCCAGCCGGCCATAAGCCCGACCCTCACGCAACGATAGGTCGCCGGCTTCGAGATAGAACAGCTCGTGGCCGCGCTTCGCCGCCGCCCAGAGCATGGCCAGCGTCGAATCCTTCTTGTAATTCACCGATGCAATCGGGTCCATGACCACGGCAATACGCATGTGCAGCACTCCTGTTAACGCCCGAGATCAGGCATCCACACCAAATTCGTCGCGGTAGCGGCGCACGGCATCGAGATGCTCGGCGTGCAGCCCGGTCTCTTCCAAGTAAGCAATGATCTGATTGAGCTTGATGATGGCAATCACCGGAATGCCGAAGTCGCGCACCACTTCCTGGATGGCCGACAGCTCGCCCTTGCCGCGCTCCTGGCGATCCACCGCCACCACCACGCCCACCGCCGCCGCACGGGCATTCTGCACCAGCGTCATGACCTCGCGGATGGCGGTGCCGGCGGTGATCACATCGTCGATGATGAGCACGCGACCGGCCAGCGGCGAGCCCACGATCAGGCCGCCCTCGCCGTGATCCTTGGCCTCCTTGCGGTTGAAGCACCAGGGCATGTCGCGGTCGAACTCCTCGGCCAGCTGCACCGCCGTGGCGGACGCAATGGGAATGCCCTTGTAGGCCGGCCCGAACAGCACATCGGCATCGATACCGCTATCCACAATCGCGGCGGCATAGAAGCGCCCGAGTGCCGCCAGACGCTTACCGGTGTTGAACAGGCCGGCGTTGAAGAAATACGGCGACTGACGGCCGGATTTGAGAGTGAAGCTGCCAAAGCGCAGAACGCCCTGAGCCAGAGCAAATTCGATGAATTCGCGTTGATAGTCGCGCATGAAGAAGACCTGAAGTGAAAATCTCTGAGGTCGCGATGATAGCGCGACTGCTCGGCAGCGGCACCCGAAACACTTCAGCACTATCACGCACCCGGTTTGTCGTGATAAATACTGCGCCGCTCAGACTCTCCCAGCCCTTCTCAGAACATCGCTACCATGATCAAGAAAACGCTTTTCACGCTGCCCGCTCTCATTCTTTCGATGCCCGCTTGGGCGACGCTGCCGCCGGTCGTCGAGATCACGACGCTGGTAACAGCCACCGCTCCCGCCGCGCTCACTGTCGCTGTCACCGCCATCCCCGCCGATGACAATGCCCTGCGCCAAGGCCTACTCGGCACCTGGCAAGCCATCGACAGCCCGACGGCAACGCACATCAATGGCGAAGGCACCTTCACCGCCGACGGCAAGGCCAGCGGCTACACCACCGCCACCTATGTTTACAACGATGGCTACACCAGCGATGTGAAGGTCAACATGAACTTCCAGTGGCGGCTGGACAATCGCGTGATCACACTCGATCAGTTTGTCTCCGACCCAGCCGGCTTTATCAAGAGCAATCATCTGAAACGATTTGAAATCAAGTCCATGACCAGCGACAGTCTGGTGCTGAAAGACTTGGCCGATGGCGAGGAAATTTATCGTCGCCGCAAACCCGGCTGACTCGGCGGCTGACCACCCGCCCAACATCGGAGGCTCCGTGCCATGACTGCAAACGCCCCATCGCAACATCGCATAGCCGGGCTTGCCAGCATGGCCGGCACCACCATCGAGTGGTATGACTTCTTCCTCTACGGCACCGCCGCCGCGCTGGTCTTCAACAAGCTCTTCTTCCCGGCACTCGACCCGCTCAGCGGCGTGCTGGCCGCGTTCGCCACCTACGCCGTCGGCTTCATCGGCCGGCCGCTGGGCGGCATCGTTTTCGGCCATTTCGGTGACAAAGTCGGGCGCAAGTCCATGCTCATCCTGACCCTGCTGATGATGGGTGTGCCCACTGTGCTCATCGGGTTGATTCCGACCTACGACAGCATCGGCTACTGGGCGGCGGTGCTGCTGGTCACGCTGCGTTTTCTGCAAGGGGTGGCGGTCGGCGGCGAATGGGGCGGCGCGGTGCTGATGGCCGTGGAACATGCGCCCGAAGGCCGCAAAGGCTTCTATGGCAGCCTGCCGCAAACCGGCGTCGGAGCCGGGCTGGTGTTGTCCACACTAGCGATGACGGCGGTGAGCAACCTGCCCGAGGAGGACATGCTGAGCTGGGGCTGGCGCCTGCCGTTTCTGGCCAGCAGCGTGCTGCTGATCGTGGGCTGGCTGATTCGCGTGAAAGTGGCCGAGTCGCCGGACTTCGAGCGGCTGCAAAAAGCGGCTTCGGCACAGTCGGCGGCCGCCAAAACGGCTTCTGAGCCCGCCACAGCAAAGCTCCCGATCAAGATCGTGCTGCGCGACCACCGCCGCGCCGTGCTCACCATCATCGGCGCGCGCATGGCCGAAAATGCCTGGTTCTATCTCGCCGCCACCTTCGCGCTGGCCTACACCACCGGCCCGCTGAAACTGCCGCGCGCAGATGTGCTCAGCGCCATCACCGCCGGGGCCGCGCTCTCGCTGATCACCATGCCACTGGCCGGCTGGCTGTCTGACCGCATCGGCCAGAAGCGCCTGTACCTGATCGGCGTCACGCTGCTCATGCTCTATGTGTGGCCGTTCTTCGCGCTGCTCGCCACGCGCGATCTCGATCAGGTCTGGCTGGCGATGGTCATCGCGCTCGGCGTCGTCTTCCCGCTCATGTACGCGCCGGAATCACAGCTCTTCGCTCGGCAGTTTCCGGCCGCCGTGCGCTACAGCGGCATCTCGCTGGGCGTGCAGATCGCCGGCGTGCTCGGCGGCGGCCTGGCCCCGATGATCGCCACCGCGCTGCTCGCCCAAGGCGGTGGCTCGCCGCACTATGTCATTGCCTATTTGCTGGGATTGTCGGCGATCGCGCTGGTATCGGCAGCGATGATGACCAGTGATAGGACTCATGCAGGAGACTCGCCATGACCACATCCGCCCCGCAACGCCTCGCCGGCAAGCCCACCATCCTCGGCGATGGCATGACCATCGTGCGTACCCTGCCCAGCGCCCGTCGCCGTAGCATCGGCGCTTGGTGCTTCCTCGACCACTTCGGCCCGGTAGATGTGAGCGGGCAAGATGGCCTGCGCGTCGGCCCGCATCCGCACATCGGCCTGCAGACCGTGACCTGGCTGCTCAGTGGCGAAATCCTGCATCGCGACAGCCTATGCACCGTGCAAATCATCCGCCCCGGCCAACTCAACCTGATGACCTCGGGCTGCGGCATCAGTCACTCCGAGGAGTCGCCGCCCGAGCACACGCCCACGCTGCACGGCGCACAACTGTGGATCGCCCTGCCGGATGCTCACCGCCTCACCGAACCGACTTTTGCGCATCATGCCGAGCTGCCGGTCTTCACGCACGATGGCCTGCGCATCAGCGTGCTGCTCGGCGATGTACTCGGCCATGTCTCGCCCGGCAAGATCTTCACGCCGCTCATGGGCGCCGAGCTGTTTGCTGATGCCACCACGCAAACCACGCTGCCGCTGCGCCCCGATTTCGAATACGGCATCCAAGTTTTGACCGGCCGCCTGCAGGTGGATGGCGAAGTGCTGGAGCCAGGAACCCTGCTGTATCTAGGTGCCGGCCGCGACGCGCTGAGCCTGATCGCCGACGCCGGCTGCCGCGCGCTGCTCATCGGCGGCGAACCGCTGCAGGAGTCGCTGCTGATGTGGTGGAATTTTGTGGCGCGAACGCAGCAAGAGCTGAGCATGGCCTGCCAAGACTGGAACGCCGGCGCGAAGTATTTCGGCGAGGTCACCGGCTATCCGGGGCCACGATTAGAGGCTCCGCTGCCGCCTTGGTAAATAGCCCAAAATAATTGCATCCAAACCTGCAACCGCTCCGTATAGCTCTGAGATGTCCTAGAAAAATCACAGAAGCGGAGTAGTTGTCATGAATTCACGCCACCGTGGCCCTGTACGGCCACTTTCCATGCTCGGCATTTTGATGCTGGCCAGCACCGCAGTCGTTCCAGTAGCACAAGCCTCCAGCCACCGCGAAGCCCCGTTCATTACGCGCCACCCGAAAGTCGATGCCACTGACTTCTACATGTTCCGCAGTTACGAGCCGGACCGCGCAAACTTCGTCACGCTGATCGCCAACTACCAGCCTCTGCAAGATGCTTACGGCGGCCCCAACTACTTCTCCATGGACCCCGACGCGCTTTACGAAATCCATGTGGATAACAATGGCGATGCCAACGAAGACATCACCTTCCAGTTCCGCTTCAAGAACACCCTGATCGATCAGAAAATCGCTGCTGGCGGCCAGATGACATCGATCCCGCTGATCAACCTGCCACCCAGCAACGACACAACGCCAACGCTGAATGTGAACGAAACCTACACCGTGACCGTGGTGCGTGGCCTGCGTCGCGGCAACAGCAGCTCGCGACAGCTGGTGACCAATGTGGCCGGCAACAGCAGTACCTTTACCAAGCCTGTAGACAACATCGGCACCAAGTCCATCCCGGACTACGACGGCTATGCCAGCAAGTTTCTCTACAATGTGAACATTCCGGGCTGCAGCACGCCAGCCAAGCTGTTTGTGGGGCAACGCAAAGATTCTTTCGTGGTCAACCTCGGCGAGACTTTCGACCTGGTGAATGTGAGCAGTCCGACGGGTAGCGAAAGCGCCGAAAGTGATTCACTGGCCGACAAGAATGTCACCACGCTCGCGCTGGAAGTGGCCAGCAGCTGCCTGACCAGTGGCAGTGAAAAAGTCATTGGCGCCTGGACATCGGCAAGCTTGCGTCAAGGTCGCTTGCTCAACCCGAAGCCGGGCAGCAACACCACCACAGCGTCGCGTGAAGGCGGCCCGTGGTCACAGGTTTCGCGTCTGGGTATGCCGTTGGTGAATGAAGTGATTATCGGCCTGAAAGACAAAGACAAGTTCAATGCCAGCAAGCCGACTGATGATGGCCAGTTCGCTGGCTATGTGACCAACCCGGCATTGCCTGAGCTGCTGGAAGCACTCTTTGGCACTATCGGCGTGCGAGCACCGAACAACTTCCCGCGCAATGACCTAATTGCAGCGTTTCTGACCGGTGTGCCAACCTTGAACCAGCCGGCGAATGTCAAAGGCTCTGAGATGCTCCGACTCAGTACCGCTGACACGGCAGGTGCTTTCGGCAGTATTGCTCCTAAACCTGCTGCCACGCAGAGTCGCCTCGGCGTAATCGGTGGTGATGCCGCCGGCTTCCCGAACGGTCGTCGCCCCGGTGATGATGTGGTGGACATCGAATTGCGGGTGGCCATGGGTCTGCTCTGCCATGCCGGCCTCGGTGTCTGTGCCCCCGGCGATGCAACCTCCGGCACGACGCCATTCACGGATGGCGCGCTGCAAACAGCCACTCAGTTCGAGGAGAGCTTCCCGTACCTGAAGTCGCCGATCCCCGGCTCACCCAACGATACTCCCAGAAGCGTATCCAGTAACTGACAGGAGCTGAATCATGCAAACCCGCCTGTCTTTACTAGGAGCCACGCTGGCCACCTTGGCACTAGCCGGTTGTTTCGGCTCGGATGACGACGACAAGACGCCTGCCGATAACTTTGTGACCGCCACTGCCGCCGTGGCCAATGAAACCGGAAATGAACAGGTCGAAGCATCACCGGCCGTCGTGGAAAGTGTCATGGCAACCTCGCCGGAAACCGGGGAAGCCATGCCTCTATGAGGAGATGTTCCCACCTCATGCTTGCCGTCAGTCTGGTCGTGCCCTTCATGGGCACGGCTCAGGCCCGTCTTGCCGAAATTCCGCTGGATGACAGCACAATTATTGAATCACTACCGGCCGGCCCACGACCGATAGTGCGCCCCAACTCATCAAGCCCGGCATCGCTCCCGAATGCCTTGCTTGCCGCTCGCGCTCAGCTGGAAGCTGCACATCAGCAAGGCGATCCGCGCTACCTCGGCTATGCCGAAGCACAGCTTGGCCCTTGGCTGAATCTGCCCGAACCACCCACAGATGTGCTGCTGCTGCGCGCCCGCCTGCTGCAAGCCAACCATCGTTTCGATGCCGCCCTGAGCGATCTTGCCCGCGTGCTAAAACGCTCGCCGGGTCAGCCCGAAGCCTTGTTGCTCAGCGCCTCCATCCAGCAGGTTCGCGGGCGATACCCCGAAGCGCGGCAAGCCTGTGGTGGCCTGAAAGGCTTGGCATTGTTGCCATTGACGCTGATTTGCCAAGCGCAGATAGACGGTGTTACCGGTCAGGCTCGCGCAGCCCTGACGCGCCTGCAGAAGCTGCCACGAAGCAAGCTCGGGCTCACGCCAGCCCAAGCCGCCTGGCTGGATCTGGGCATCGCCGACCTCGCCGACCGACTGGGCGACAACGCACTCACCGAGGCATCGCTGAAGCGTGCTTTGCCGAGTGGCGCCGAAGCCGTTGGAGCTTATGCCGACTGGCTGCAAGCAGAGGGTCGTGATGCTGAAAGTCTTGCTCTGCTGCGCTCTTGGGCAGCGCATGATGGCCTGCTGATGCGCTTGGCTCGTGCCGAGCAAACAACGCAGCCGGCAGCTTTCAAGCAACATCGCGCCGAGCTGCTACGCCGCCTCGCGGCCTTTCGCCAGCGCGGCGAAGCGGGCCATGAGCGCGAGCAGGCACTGCTGTATCTGGATGTGCTGAAGGACTCGAACAATGCGCTGATGCTGGCTCGACGCAATTGGCAGCAGCAGCGCGAAACCGCTGACTTCCGCGTCTATGGTCGTGCGGCACGGGCCGCCAACGCCAGCGCCGATCTGGATTTGCTGCGCGCATGGCAAACACAAACCGGCTTTGAAGATCGCCGCAGCGATGCCTGGCTGCGCCCGTCGGGAGCACGATGATGCCGGGCTGGTGGCGGCTTGCCTGCCTGACACTGCTGCTACTGGGCAGCGCATCTGCTTTCGCCCATAAAGGCAGCGACAGCTACCTCGATGTGCGCCAAGCGGGCGGCCTGCTGGAGGTTCGCTGGGATGTCGCCCTGCGTGACCTTGATCTGGAACTACAGCTCGACAGCAACCAGGATCGCCAGCTGAGCTGGGGCGAAGTTCGCCTTCGCAGCCAAGACATCAGCAATCATCTGCTGGCGCGCCTCACGCTCAGCCAAGGGGCCGAACCCTGCCAGCTCATGGGCCAGCCAGCGCCACTGAGCATCACCCGGCACAGTGACGGCGCCTACATCGTGCTCGCCTTCCTGATGTCTTGTCCGGAAGAAAAGGATGCCCTGCGCATCGACTATCGTTTGCTGGATGGCATTGATGTGCTGCACCGAGGCATTCTGACCCTGCACACCGGCAGCCAGGTGCGCACCGCCGTGCTGCAACCTAGCCGCCAGCCTGTCACCCTGAGCGCCAACGCCAGCCATTGGCAAACCTTCAGCAGCTTTCTGCACGAAGGCGTGCATCACCTCGTCACCGGCTACGACCATTTGCTGTTTCTGCTTTGCCTGCTGCTGCCTGCGCCCTTGGTCTGGCGCAACAAGCACTGGCAGCCGTCCGTCAGTGGTCGCCGCACTTTCCGCGATACCGTGTTCGTCATCACCGCCTTCACGCTCGCTCACTCGGTCACGCTGGCACTGGCCGCCCTGCAAATCGTGAACTTGCCGTCGCAGCTGGTGGAGTCAGTGATTGCCGCGTCCATTGCCATCGCTGCCCTGCACAATCTGCGCCCCGTGCTCACACACAGGCGCTGGCTGCTTGCAGGTGGCTTCGGCCTGATTCACGGCTTCGGCTTCGCTGGTGTGCTGGGCGAACTGCCACTGGGCATTGCCGAGCGCAGCGTGGCGCTGGCTGGCTTCAATATTGGCGTTGAGCTCGGTCAATTAGGCTTTATTGCGTTGTTCCTGCCTGTCCTCTGGTGGATGCGCCACTATCCGATCTACAGTCGCTTCATAGTGCCCATTAGCTCGCTGTTGATTACTTTCATCGCGCTGCTCTGGCTAGCCCAGCGCGCACTCAACCTGCAACTCATTCCGGGATAGTCATGGCCGAAGACTTACCCACACTGGTTTATCGCACCGCGCTGGGCGACCAGCGCGCGTTCGAGAGGCTCTATCAAGCCACCTCGCCGCAGCTGTATGCGCTGGCCATTGCCGTGCTGCGTAACCGCGAGCTGGCACAAGACACGCTGCAAGAAGCGTTCATCAGCGTATGGCATGCCGCCGGCAGCTATAACGCCAGCAAAGGCAGCGTGCAAACCTGGCTTAATGTGATTGTCCGGCATCGCTGCATCGACCGCCTGCGTCGGCAACCCCGTAACGAAACTCATTTCAACGACAGCGAATGGGCCAATCTTGAAGCCGATGGGCCAACACCCTTGCAACATCTGGTCAAAGACGCCGATGCTCGCGGTTTGGCGCGTTGCTTGAATGGTCTCGATGGCCCGCAGCGCGATGCCCTGACTCTGGCGTTCTTTCATGGCCTCACGCACAGCGAGCTGGCCACGCACCTGAAAGCGCCGCTGGGGTCCATAAAATCACGGGTGCGACGCGGCCTGAGCAGCCTGCGGAGGTGCTTGCATCATGACGCTTGATGACGAAGAACTGCAGTCGCAGCTAGCGGCTGAGTATGTGCTGGGCACGCTACAAGGCCCGGCACGCCGTCGCCTAGAAAAAATGCTGCCTACACATGCCGGCCTGCGCGAGCAAGTGGCGTATTGGCAGCAGCAGCTGGCACCTTGGGCCTCGACAGTAACTCCAGAACCAGTGCCAGCCACGGTGTGGCAGACGATTCACGAGCGCCTGCATCCATCACGCAAACCCGTGACTCGTACACGCCTCTGGCAAGGTTGGGCCTTGGCCAGCACGGCACTGGCCGCGAGCCTGGCAGCCATGCTGGTGCTAAGCCCTGAGCGTCTGCTAGGCGACCCTGACTCCATGCGCGATGTGGCGGTGTTGAACAGCGACAGCAGCCAGACTCAGTGGATCGTGCGCCATACAGCGGGGCATGCACTACAACTGACGGCGCTAGGAAAAGTCAGCGTCGCCAGCGACAAGAGCCTGCAGCTTTGGGCGATCCACGCCTCGGGAACACCCTACTCGCTGGGCGTTTTAACCTTAACTCAAGGTCGTGCGAACATGTCGCTCAATGCCCAGCAGCAACAGTACTTGAGTCAGGCCAAGGTGTTGGCCATCAGCATTGAAACATCCGGCGGATCAACATCTGATCTGCCCCAAGGGCCGGTCATTTTCACCGGCAAACCTGTGCCCAGCGGAGTGTGACAACTTGCCTTCACGATCGAGCATTCGCAGACCTTTGACGCTTGGCTTGCTCGGTATGGCGATGTCCGGCTCAGCGCTCGCCGGCGGCGTGCCCACGCTCGATACCGTCATTGAGATCGACTACAAGAATACGCTGATCGGCACCGCCAGCTCGGCCAGCGAAGGCACGATCAGCGGTGATGATCTGGCCACTCGCCCGCTGCTGCGCCCGGCTGAGGTCATGGAGGCCGTGCCCGGCCTGATCGTGTCGCAGCACAGCGGCAGCGGCAAAGCCAATCAGTACTACCTGCGCGGCTTCAACCTCGATCACGGCACAGACTTCGCCACCTCGCTCATGAGCATGCCGCTGAACATGCCCACGCACGGGCATGGTCAGGGCTATCTTGACCTGCAGTTTCTGATCCCGGAACTCATCGATCGCATCCAGTACCGCAAAGGCCCGCTGGCCGCCGATGTGGGTGATTTTGCCACCGCCGGCTCGGCCGCCATCGACTATAAGCGCGCGCTGGACACCCCGTTTGTTGACCTGACCGTCGGTGCCGATGGCTACCGCCGCGCCCTCGCCGCCGGCTCGCATCGCGCCGGTGAAGGCACGCTGCTGCACGCACTGGAGTTGACCGGCAGCGACGGCCCATGGGTACTGAACGAAGACCTGAGCAAGCGCAACGCCCTGTTGCGCTACAGCCAGGGCAGTCGCGACCACGGCTGGTCTGTGTCCGCGATGGCCTATGCATCCAGCTGGAACGCCACCGATCAGGTGCCGCAGCGGGCGCTAGCCAGCGGGCAAGTCTCGCGCTTCGGCAATCTTGATCCAACGGATGGCGGCAAGACCTCGCGCTACAGCCTGTCTTACGAATGGGCAAAGCGCGGGCAGAATCAGCAGCAGCGCGCCAATGCCTATGTGGTGGACTCCAGCCTCAACCTCTGGTCGAACTTCACTTATTGCTTGAACGACATCGCTGCCAATGGCAACTGCAATCGCGGCGACCAGTTCGAGCAAGTGGACCGCCGGCAGGTCTACGGCGGCGGCGTGTCGCAAGCCTGGCAGATGACCTGGCGCGGCAGGCCGACCGAGCTGACCGTGGGCCTGCAAGGTCGCTTCGACGACATCGGCGAGGTCGCGCTCAACACCAGCAGCAAACGCCTGCGCACCGGCACGATCCGCCGCGATCAAGTCCGCGAAGGCAATCTCGGCGTTTATGTCGAGCAGAAAATCCAATGGCTGGAGAAATTCCGCAGCGTCGTCGGCCTGCGTGGCGACGCCTATCGCTTCGATGTGAACAGTGATCGCGCCATCAACTCCGGACAGCGCAACGCGCAGATCGCCAGCCCGAAACTGGCGCTGATTTTCGGGCCGTGGCGGCAAACCGAGTATTACCTGCAAGCCAGCAGCGGCTTTCACAGCAACGATGCCCGTGGCGTGACCAGCCGCATCAATCCGGACTTCCGCGACCCCGGTTTCCTCACCGCCACCGAGCGCGCCGACCCGCTAGTGCGTGCGCGCAGCTACGAGCTCGGCCTGCGCACGGCCATCGTGCCAAATGTGCAAACCTCGCTGGCGCTCTGGCAGCTCGATCTTGCCTCCGAGCTGCTGTTTATTGGCGATGCCGGCACCACCGAAGCCAGCGCCCCCAGCCGTCGCCGAGGCATCGAGCTGGCCAACTACTGGACGCCCACCAAGCAGCTCACGCTGGATGTAGACGCAGCTCTGTCAAAGGCTCGCTTTCGCAACAGCAGCCCCGGCGGCCGCCTGATCCCCGGCTCCATCGAGAAAACCGCTTCGGTCAGCGCCACCTGGAATGGCAGCGGCGCATGGTCTGGCGGGATGCGCCTGCGCTATTTCGGGCCCCGACCCTTAATCGAGGACGGCTCCGTGAACTCCAAGAGCTCGACGCTGACCAATCTGCAAATGACCTACGCCGCCACCCAGCAGCTCAAGCTGCGACTGGAAGTGCTCAATGTGTTTGATCGCAAGGTCAGCGACATCGACTATTTCTACGAATCCCAGCTCGCCGGCGAAGCCGCGCCGGTCGCCGACCTTCACACCCATCCGGCAGAGCCGCGCACTCTACGGGCGGCGATTCATTGGTCGTTCTGAGGGCGTCAAACACTAAAAACTCATGCGTTGTAGCTTGCTAGGTAGCCGAAAAAAGTATCATACTTTGAGTGACACTTTATATGACTGAACCAAGGATGGGGCAGACCATTGAAAACATTCAAAAATGCTTGGTTCGAGCGCTTTGCGCGCAAGCAGAACATCACTGATGCCACTTTGCTGGCAGCAGTTGCACAAGCAGAACGCGGGCTGATCGATGCCGATCTTGGTAGTGGTGTCATCAAGTTGCGCTTGGCTCGTGATGGACAAGGAAAGTCCGGCAGCTACCGAACAATTATTTTGTATCGCGCTGCAAAGCTTGCGGTTTTCGTTTACGGCTTCGCCAAGAGCGACCGCAGCAATCTGAGTCATGACGAGTTAGCACAATTCAAGAAGGCCGCAAGTCATGTCTTGGCGCGATCAGAGATGCAATTGACAGCACTGGTAAACAAAGGGCTTTTTTCGGAGGTGCATGAGCATGGCAAACAAGTACCGGAGTGATGCACTCGCGGCAGTACATGAGACCATGGAGGCGCTGCACGAAGTGGGCGCTATCAGCAAACTGACCTTGCGTGAGTTCGATGAAGCCTGCCTGACACCCATTCAGATGCTTTCACCCGCCGAAATTCGGGCGCTGCGCGAACGGGAAAACTTGTCGCAACCTGTGTTTGCGCGCTACCTGAATGTCAGCAAGAATCTCATTTCCGATTGGGAGCGCGGCACGCGCAAGCCCGGTGGCCCCGCGCTACGCCTGCTGACTGTAGTCAGCAAAAATGGCATCCAGATCATTGCCTGACCCTACAGAGCACAACACATCCATGCGCATCGTTTCCGCCAACCTCAATGGCATCCGCTCCGCCGCCACCAAGGGTTTTTTCACCTGGCTGGAAAACTCCGGCACCGACATCGTCTGCATCCAGGAAACCAAGGCGCAGACGCATCAGCTCGATGCCGACACTTTCAACCCGGCCGGCTGGCATCGCCAGCTGTTCGATGCCGTGCGCCCCGGCTACTCCGGCACCGCGATCTACTCGCGCCAGCAGCCAGACAGCGTCAGCAAAGGCCTAGGCTTCGAACTCTGCGACAACGAAGGCCGCTGGCTAGAAGCCCGCTTTGGCGACCTCACCGTGGTCTCGCTCTACCTGCCTTCCGGCTCCGCCTCCGATGCCGCTCAGGCGCGCAAGGACGCCTTTCTGCTCGAACTCATGCCCATCTTGAAAGCCCGCCGCGACGCCGGCGAGAAACTGGTGATCTGCGGCGACTGGAATATCGCGCACAAGGAAATCGACCTGAAGAACTGGCGCGGCAACCAAAAGAACTCCGGCTTCCTGCCCCGCGAGCGCGCCTGGCTGACACAACTCTTCGATGAAGTCGGCTATGTCGATGCCTTCCGCGTCGTCGACCCGCGCGCCGAGCGCTACACCTGGTGGAGCAATCGCGGCCAGGCTTACGCCAACAATGTGGGATGGCGCATCGACTACCACATCGTATCGCCGGAATTGCGCGACAAAATCACGGCCGCAGACATCTACATGGGCGAGAAGTTCTCCGACCATGCCCCACTGATACTGGATTACGCCATCTGACCGCTTGCGATGCCGGCACGCGCGGGCTAAGTTGGCTGCTCGAACTTATGGAAGAAGGCTACTCACAATGATCATTCGAACCTCTTTGCTGCTGGCACTGACCACCACCGCCCTGCTCAGCGGCTGCGCCAGTAACCAGCTGCCAACCTTTGGTGAAAGCCTGAAGCAACGCAGCGCTGAACAACAAGCCTTGGCAGGCCAGTGGAGTGAAGGCTCCAAGCTGCTGAAACGCGGTAAAGACAATGTGGAAGATGGCCAAAGCAAGATTGATCGTGGCCAGAAGCTGCTGGACGAAGGTCAAAAACAGCTTAAACAAGGGCAGGAGCAGCTGGCCAAAGGCACGCAGCTCAAGCAGGAAGCAGAGGCTGGCTATCTGAAGCTTCGCGCCAACCCAATTCCGCTGCCCAGCAGCGTGCCAGCGCCTGACAGTCCTGCAGCAGCTATCGCGCCAGTGACAAGCGCTGAGCCGGTTGCAGCGCCCGCCCCGTAAGGTGCACGCGCTACGGCAGCTGCTCTAGCGGGCTGCCGCAACCGATCACCGGAAAGCTCGCAGGGCTGTTCATGAAGCTCGGCGACAGCGGATTTAACCTGTCCCAATAGTTGCGCCGCAGTTGCATCAGGCCGGTCTGTACATCGCAGGTACCGGCAGGCGTGGTGTCGGCCACCTGAACGCCCGTCAGCACCGCCACACCACGCGCTACCACGCCGCTGGCTGAATCTGGCGTGAGCACGCCCCAGCCGGTTTGTAGGGCGGGCAACACCGGCAGCACCGGAATAGCCGTAGGGCTACTCGGTTGATAATCCGTGATCGACACCTGTGCAGCCGCCTGCTCCAGCGCCCGACGCAACTGCCAGACCGATATCTCGCGACCGCCACCACGCACCATCACCGGCCCTTGAGCGCCAGCAACAATGCCACCCACATGACCTAGCTGCGTGCGCGTTTGCAGCAGGATGCTGGCTGCCACACCAGCGGCTTGCGGCGTGGCGAAGCTAGTACCGCTGACCGTCTCCAGGCCAGTTTCGCAATCGGTGCAATACGGCAGAGTCTGGGTGAAGGCCGCGAGGAAATCCGGGAAGGTGCCGGAAACCAGCTCGCGCCCCTGGCTGTCCACATCCAGCCCGGCGATACCCACCGACCACCAAGGCCCGGCCGTGCCGTCAAAGGTCGCCAGCGCCGGTGAGTTGTCCGCCGCGCCCACATGCAGCTTGCCCTGCGTGACCACACCCTCCAGGCTTTGCGTCAATGGCTGTGAGGCCAGAGGGATGCTGCCGGGCGTGCCATAACTGGTTGATACGATGTCGATGGCGGGATGCGTAAACGCAAAGGCTTCGGCATCTGCGGTGGTGCCTTCCACAAACACCAGCACCGACTGCGGTGCCGCCGCCAGCATGGCAGAACTGGTACCCACACCATGCGGATCTTTATCCGCCGTGGGTTGCAGCAGCGGCAGGCCGGAGTCATCGAAACTGACCAGAATCAGGTTGGTGCCGCGCACCCAGTAACGCTCGCCGCGCCTGACCTTGCGCCACTGGGCGGCATCGGCAGCCACATCGGCAGCGAAATTTCCTGTGCGCGTGAGGTTGAGAATATGGCTGGCATCAATGCCAAACTCGGCCAACACCGCCGAAGTCACCGCACGCGGCGCACTGCCCGGATACAGACTGCCGCCGGCATACAAGGCCTCATGGTAGGGGTTGATGGCGCTGTCGATCACCGCCACCACCACGCGCGATGACCCCGTAGCCGTGGCGGTCGGCGTAGTCTCTGCGGTCTGCTTGGGCGCCATCGCGGCCGAGCTATCGCCACCACCGCCGCCGCAAGCGGCTAGCAGCAGCCCAGCTGCCATGACCACACCCCATTGCACCCGTTTCATCTGCGACCTCGCTTTGCCGATCAGGCTAGAGCACCGTTATACCTCAGATCGCCGGCAGGGCAACATGAACAGCGCCATCAGCCGCGCCACGATCATCGCCATCGGCTAGAATGCGGCATCTCCTATTTTGTGTGCCCGTCATGCCCGCTCCCGACAAGACCACCCTCGCCCGCTGGCGCGAAGACATCCGTTTCAGCGACACGCTGCTCGGCCAGAACCTGCAATTCACCACGACCTGGGGCATCTTCTCGCCCGAGGCCATCGACGCCGGCACGCACATGCTGCTCGAATACCTGGAGATTCCGATGGATGCCGACTGCCTCGACATCGGCTGCGGCTACGGCCCGCTCGGCATGGCGATGGCCCGTCTCGCCCCACAAGGCCAAACGCTGATGGTGGACAAGGACTTCATGGCCGTGGAATACGCCAACCGCAATTGCGCGCTGAACCGCATTCCGAATGCGAAAGCCCAGCTCTCCAACGGCTTACAGCACATAGACCCCGCGCTGAAATTCGACCTGATCGTGTCGAACCTGCCGGCCAAGGCCAGCAAGGAACAGCACTATCTGTTTCTGTTCGACAGCCTCTCGCGCCTGAAGCCCGGCGGCCGGTTCTATGTGGTGACCATCAACGGTCTGCGCGAATTCATGGGCCGCACCCTGAAGGAAGTGTTCGGCAACTACGACAAGCTCAAGCAGGGCAAGGTCTATACGGTGGCGATGGCGGAGAAGGTGGTTTAGTCATAAATCTTGCTGCGATGCCCGACGGTACTTGGCGTACAATCAACTCGCTGCCCTAGGAACCTCCACTCCCGACTTCCATATCGGTGATGAGACTAGGTTGTAACATGGCCCCGCTCTGCGGGGCCTCCTCATTTCTAGGCCCTTGATTACAACACCAGCAACACCGCCCCCAAAATCTGCAGCGCAAAGCTCAAGCTCGCACCCAGCCGGCGAGCATTGAAGTTTGGCTGCAACATGCCCAGCGCATGCGCCAGTCGCGCAATGCTGAACGCGCCGGCCAGCGCTATCAACAGCTCCGGCGATTTGGCCTGATAGGTCAGCGCCAGCAGCACCAGCGCAAACACGATCACCTGCTCCACGCCATTGGCATGGGCACGAATGGCCTTCTTCATCGGGATGCTGTTGCCATCGCCATTGGGAATACGCTGGCTGATACGAACGCGCGACACATTAAGCGCCAGCAATGTCAGCAGCACCGCATGAAAAGCCACAAACAGCGTAAACACCTGAAAATCGGGCATGACAAACCTCTTCTTTTTATTGTGCCGGCCAGCTTACCAGTTCAGCGCTTTCTGCTGCGCCTGCACCAGCTCCTTCACGCCCTTCTCGGCCAGATCCATGAGCGCATCCACTTCCTTGCGTGAGAACGCCGCGCCCTCGGCCGTGCCCTGAATTTCAATGATGCCGCCGAGCTGGTTGATGACCACATTCATGTCGGTATCGCAGGCAGAATCTTCGGTGTATTCCAGATCCAGCAGCGGCTCGCCCTTCACGATGCCCACCGAGATCGCGGCAATAAGGCCGATCAGCGGATCGTTCTTGATCATCTTCTGGTTCAGCATCCAGGTCAGCGCATCAACCAGCGCGACAGCGCCGCCGGTGATTGCCGCCGTGCGCGTACCGCCATCGGCCTGAATCACATCGCAGTCGATGGTGATGGTGTTTTCGCCCAGCTTCTTCAGATCGACCATGGCGCGCAGCGAACGGCCGATCAGTCGCTGGATCTCCAGCGTGCGCCCACCCTGCTTGCCCTTGCTGGCCTCGCGCTGGTTACGCGTGTGCGTGGCGCGCGGCAGCATGCTGTATTCGGCCGTGATCCAGCCCTCGCCCTTGCCCTTCATGAATCGCGGCACGCCGGCCTCCACGCTGGCCGTGCACAGCACCTTGGTGTTGCCGAACTCGACCAGCACCGAACCTTCGGCATGGCAGGTGAAATCGCGGGTGATGGTGACGGAGCGAAGCTGATCGTGCAGACGGCCGGAAGCGCGCATGGGAAGTTCCTGAATGATGAGAGGCATGTTTGTGAGACATGTAGTGGCGCGCAGTATAGCCGCTACAATCACCGTCTTCGTCATTTCTGCCTTGAGAGCCGCGCATGAGCCAGCCCATCCACAGCATGACCGCCTTCGCCCGAGCCGAGCAACGCAGCGCGCTCGGCCTGCTGGCCATCGAGATCCGCTCGGTCAACAGTCGCCATCTGGAGGCATCTTTCCGCCTCGCCGACGCCGTGCGCGAGCGTGAATTTGCCTGGCGCGATGGCCTGCGCCAGCAGCTGGCCCGTGGCAAGGTCGAGGTCAGCGCCCGCTATGAGCCGGCAGACAGCAGCGAGGCTGTGACCATCAACACCGCGCGGGTGCAACAGCTGCTTGGGGTCTTGCGTGAGATTGATCGGTTAGCAGGCGCGGCCGGCAGCTGTGAAAAAACTCCGCTGAACACCATAGACCTGTTGCGCCTGCCCGGCGTGCTGATCACGCAGGAGGTCGATGCGTCAGCCTTGCTGGCCAGCGCCGATGCGCTGTTCGCGCAGGCGATGCAAGATTTCATCGCCATGCGTGCTCGCGAAGGTGCCGCGCTGCAGGCGATGGTCGAAGCCCGGCTGCAAGGCATCGAACGAGAGGTCGCTGGCGTGCGCGAGCGCCTGCCGCAGATCCTGCAGCACTTCCGCAGCAAGTTGCTGGCGCGAGTGGCCGAGGCCAAAGCGGAGCTATCTGCAGACCGACTGGAGCAGGAAGTGGTGATGTTTGCGCAGAAAATGGATGTGGCCGAAGAGATCGACCGCTTGCTGGCACATGTCACCGAAATTCGGCGCGTGCTCGCCAGCGGCGGTGCCGTCGGCCGGCGCCTCGACTTCCTGATGCAGGAGCTGAACCGCGAGGCTAATACGCTGGGCTCGAAATCGGTCAGTGCCGACAGCACCCTCTCGTCAGTCGAGCTGAAGGTGCTGATCGAGCAGATGCGGGAGCAGATTCAGAATCTGGAGTGATGTTACGGATAAGCCTGACGAGCATGAAGGACAGCAATAACCTCGACACAGTCAGTTACGCGGTACACCACCAAATAGTTCGGATGCACCACGATCTCTCGCGTACCCGCAACGCGGCCTGCGCGATAGAGATACGCATGCTGCGGCAACGATGAAGTGACGGACTCAATGGCGAAGAACAAATCATCCGCCGCGCGCGGATTACGCTCAGCGATGTAGTCTAGGATTTCCCAAAGCTCAGCTCGTGCTTCCGGACGCCAATCAACCCGCATGACGCCGCTTTGCTCGCTTTGACTCCAGTAACTCACGCATTTCCGACATAACTTGGTCGTGCGGAATACTGGGTCGTGGATCCGCCAGCGCAGCCTCAACCTTGGCACGGAACCAAAGATCGTAGCTGGCAGCTGCTTCTTCGGTTTCGAATTCGGAAACAATAGGCGATAGCTTGGTGCTCATGGCGGCATCCACTCTGATAATGCTCAAATCGTAATCAAATAGACGATGCAGCGCCATCCCCGCAAGCGTAGCGCGTTATAGCTGGGTTCGAAATCGCTCAGCGCCCTCAGACCCAGACCAACACCGCCCGACGATTCGCAGCCTCGCGCTCTATCATGCCGGCGTAATTGGCCTCAACCAGATTGCGCTTCACTTTCAGCGTTGGCGTCAGGAAACCGTTGTCGATCGTCCAGCTGTCGCTGGTGATGATGAGTTTGGCAATCTTCTCGTGGTCTTCAAGATCGGCGTTGACGGCATCGAGAACGGTGAGCAATTCGCGCTCCACGGTCTGGCGCGGCTGATCCAGCGCATCAGCGGTGAGCGTGAGGATCATCACCGGCTGCGTCAGGTTCATGCCGACCAGGCAGAGCTGGTCGATCAGCGCCGACTTCGCCATCGCGCCCTCAATCGGGGCCGGTGCCACATACTTGCCCTTGGCGGTCTTGAAGATGTCTTTCACTCGGCCGGTAATGTAAAGGTAGCCCTCGGCGTCGAGGCGGCCTTTGTCGCCGGTTTTCAGCCAGCCATCGGCGGTGAAAGTTTCCTGCGTTTTCTCCGGCTCTTTCAGGTAGCCCGCCATGACGCCGGGATGCTTGACCTGAATTTCGCCTTCCTCAGACAGGCGGAAGCCCGAATCCGGGAAGGGCTTGCCGACCGAGCCGGCCCGCGTGCGACCAGGCAAGCCAGCGGCCACATAGGCCGAGTTTTCGGTCATGCCGTAGCCTTCAAGAATCTCCAGGCCGAGCACGCGCTTGAACCAGTCCAGCGTGCTGACCGGAATCGGCGCGGCACCAGACAGCGCCATACGCACATTCTGTAGGCCCAGCGTTTTCAGCAGCTTGTAACGCACCACATCGCGCAGCAGCGGGATAGCCATGAGCTTGTCCAGCTTGCTTTCAGACAATTTGCCGAGGATGCCGGCCTTGAAGCGGCCCCAGACCAGCGGCACGGCGAAGAAGCGCGTGGGGGCCACTTGCGGCAGCTGTTGCGCGAGCTTGTCCAACGCTTCCAGAAAATGCACTTCCGCGCGCCAGAGCAGGCTCGCGGTTTCCACGGCGGCGCGCTCCAGCAGATGCGCCAGCGGCAAGTAGGAAAACAGCTTTTCGTCCGCCTGCGCGGGCGGCAGCTTGGACAGGAAGGCTTGTGCCGTCCACGCCATGCCGCCGTAAGTCATCATCACGCCCTTGGGGTGGCCGGTGGTGCCCGAGGTGTAGATCAGCGTCATCAGCGCATCGGGCTCGGGGCGATCGTAGCTGCTCAGCGGCGACTCGGCCTGCGCCATGGCATCCCAGTCGATGTCACCGTGCGGGGCTTCCACATAGGGGAAGCGAATGGTCTTCACACCGTCAGGGATGGCCGCGAGAAATTCGGCACCGTCGGGCATGGGGCCAAGAAAGACCGCTCGCGCTTCGCAGTGCTCCAGAATGTAGGTAGTGGCCGACGCGGCCTGCTTGGGATACAGACCGACCGTGACATGGCCGGCCCATTGAATGGCCAGATCGGCCATGAACCAGTGCGCGGTATTGCGCCCGGCGATGGCAATGGCCGAGCCCTGCGGCCAGCCCTGCGCCTTCAGCGCTGCTGCCATGCGGCCAATTTCACGCGTCGCCTGCGCCCAGGTCCACTGCCGCACGCTGTCGCCGGCCGGCTGCACCAGCCAGACTTTGTCCGGCGCCTTGCGGGCATGTTCAAGCAGGCGTTCGAGGGGGTATTTATCGGCGCGACGATTGCTGGCAGAAGCCATGGCATCCTTCCTTTTGCAAAATCAGAGTGTTGGATCTTCGGCCATGCGCCGCTGACGCGCCTGCCGTGCGGTGATTTCGGCGGTGCTGCTGTGCTGACGGCCATCCGCCGACAACTGCGAGCGCGACGACAACCACTGCACCGTCGGCTCCCACACCGATTTCACCGCTTTGCTGCCGAGAATCACGCCCATATGACCGCCGGGGGCCACATGGAATTGCTTGTCGGTCGAGGCCACCAGCTCAATGATGCGACTGGCAATGCCTTCCGGCACCAGCACATCGGTCTTGCCGGCAAACACCAGCAGGTTGGCGGTGATGGTGGTGAGGTCAGCCACGGCATCGCGAATTTCAATGCGGCCGGTGGCCATCTGATTGTCGATGGCCATCTTCACCATCATGTCCTGAATCACGCCGCCGGGGTAATCGAGCATGTTGTTCAGGTAGTCGGCGGTGGTGGAATGGCTTTCCACGAAGTCGCGATCCCAGAGCTTGGTCAGCAAGTCCCAGTAGGTAGTCACGCTGCCGATGGGATCAGTGAGCTTGAAGCCCAGCGTGGTCATCCAGCCCGGCGAATGCAGGCGTGACGGATTCAGATTGTGCAGCCGCCAGCCGCTGAACTTGCGTACCAGCTGCGCCGGCGCGTTCATCGCCGTGGCTGCTTTCGCCACAATACCGCCGCCGCGCATGTTGATCGGGCTGGCAATGGTGATGAGGTTGCGGATGTGCTGATCCTGCGTGAGGCCCATGTACACCAGCGACAGCAGGCCGCCCATGCACCAGCCCATCAGCGTCACATCCTCACTGCCGGAATGCCGACGCACTTCCGCCAGGGCATCGCCCATGAGGTGCTCTGCGTAGTCCTGCATGCCGAGCTGGGCATGACGGCGCTGCGGCTTGCCCCAGTCAATCAGGTACACATGAAAGCCGCGCGCGGCCATGTAGCGCACCAAGCTGCGATGCGGCATCAAATCGAAGGATTCGGTGGTGACGCCCAGCGGCGGCACCAGCACCAGCGGCACCGGATGCCGTTGATGCTCGACGCGCACGCGCTCGTTGTCGGCCAGCTCGATGAACTGCTCGGCGGGCGGCGGGTAATAGCGCAGCGCCATCGGGTCGGCTTCGAAGATCACTTCGTGCGAGGTCAGACCCGATTGCACCAGCGTTTCGCGCAGAAACAGCCAGTCAAAGGCGTTGTCTACCGCCGAGGCCACACGCGAATTGGCCGACAGCCCGGCATTAAGCGCAAAACGAAAAACCGGATTCATGGCGCTACTCCTTGTTCAGCTTGTTCAGCTCGCGCAGCGGAATCGACAAACGACTGGGGTCAGCCGGCACAATGCCGCGATACAGCCCGATGAGGTATTTCAGATCCGCCTCGGCATCGCCGGTCGGATAAAACAGCGGGAAAAATTCCATTTTGCGCTCGCCAAAATTCAGCGAGAACGGCTGGATCGGCACGCCAGCCATCACGGCGATATGGTAGAAACCAAGCTTCCAAGCCTTCGAGGCGTGGCGCGTGCCTTCCGGCGCAATGCCGAGATAGAGCTTGTCTGTGTCGCGATATTGCTGAGCCGACTGCTCGACCAGCCCCATGGATTTGCTGCGATACACCGGGCGCATACCGAACCAGTAGATCAGCTTGCCGAACAGGCCCACAAAAAGTTCGGCCTTCACCATGACATTAATGCGCAGTCGCAACGCCAGCATCACCGACACAGCAATCAAGGCATCACGATTGGAGGTATGCGGCGCACCGATGAACATGGCCTTGGGTGCCGACAGTGGCACGCCGATGACTTCCCAGCGCAGCAGCTTTAGCAGCAGCTCGCCGACAAACTGACCCACGGCATTACCGCGACGCGGCACATCTGGCCCCAGATCCTTTGCCTTGATCCCCATGGTTTCTCCCGAAATCATCAACCGTTAAAGCATGAATGTAATTTGCATTTCACCAACGAGGAAACCCAGCACAGCTCCCACCGTGATCAAAATCCACTCCTCTTCCTTGAACGCCGGACGCAACATGCCCTCGAACTCGGTCGGCGTCAGCTGCTTCATGCGTGAGACCAGCGTGTTGCGCACATCCATCGCGTCTTCGGCGTAATTCTCCATGTACTTCATGGTTTCCGGCAGCTTCTCCAGAATGCGCACGGCCACGGTGGCCTTCATTTCGATATAACGCTCAGTGCCTACCGCATACAGCACCAGCGGTCTTGCCAGACCGGCCTGCTCATCGATTACACGGCGAACATGGCGTTGCAGCAGCTGAATCACGCGGTCGGATTTCGGGCCGGTAAACAGCTCTTCCATCATGATGCCGGGGGTGAGGATCTGCTTGGAGATGAGTGCAGCGTAATCGGCTGCCACTTCGTTCTGACGCTTCAGGAACAGGCCGTGGAAGGTAAAGCCCATGAACTTCTTCGGATTCAGCGGACGAAACAGCATTTGCAGCGCCATCCAGTCGCTGACCAAGCCCACAAAGCCGCCAAACGCCGGCAGCATCCACGGCTGCTTGAAGATGATCCAGCACACCATTTGCACCAGACCGATGGTGAAGCCGAAATAGAAGCCGGCGGTGCAGAAGAACTTCAGCTCCTGCTTGCCCACACGCTGAAACACCTCGTTCAGCAGGGTTTTGTCTTTCTGCAGATTGTTGATGACCATGTGGCGGATGTCGAAATAGCGCGACACATCGTGCTGCACCTCGCCCATGATAGTTGCCACGATCTTCGGCGCCTCAGCCTTGACGCGCTTGATGATGGCTTGGCGCAGAAACTCCGGCATACCTTCCCAGAGACCCGGCTGATACTGGTGCATGACTTCACGCACAATATCTTCGGACGCTTCCATCATCGGCACTTCGATTTCGCGGGCGATGCGCTTGGGGTCGAGTCGCGCGAAGATCTCTTCGGGCTTGATCAGGCGCTCGGTCATCAGATCAACGGCAATGGTGGCCATTTTCACCGACTTGCGCGGCACAATGCCCTGCCAGCCGAAGAACGGTTTGATACCCCAGAACTCGATGGGGTAGAACATCATCTTGATCGCCACGACCTTCGTGACATAACCGATCAAGCCGCTGATGAACGGGATGGAGATATAAAGCCAGAGATTAGCCTGGAAATCGGCAATAAACGCATCCATCGGAGCCAGCCTAGAACAGTCGCATGAGCAAAAATCGACCCGAAGGTCATGTGAGTCAGCAGCTTACGATTTTGACCGGTCAAGTTCAAATCGCATTGCCGCTAATCATCGGGCAGACAGCGATCCATGAAGCTCCTCATCAGACGCAGGTATTCGCGCTGATGCAGGTGCACCACATGATTGCCGGGGAACCAGTGCAGCTGGCTGCCGGGCCAATGCCGGTGCAGCAGCGTCTGATAGCGTGGTGCGGTGAAGCGGTCACCGGCGCCGGCAATGATCAGCAGCCGCTCCGGCGCAATCACCGGCGTCCAGGTCAGCGGGCTGTGTAGCGCCGTGATGTGGCGCAAATTCTGAATCGTCAGGCCAGCCAGCGGCATCACGGGAGCCAGCACCGTGCTCAGCGGCGGCCATTCCATGATCATGTCTACCGGTGACACCACCGCCGCATTGGGGATGGCAAACGCCAGCCGGTCATCCACCGAAGCCAGCAGTGCGGTCAGGTAGCCGCCGAGGCTGAGCCCGGAAATACCCATGCCGGGCACGCCTTGATCTTCCAGATGGTTCATGACAATCCGCAGCTCGTAGATCGACTGCAGCATGGCCTCGCTGGTCTGGGCAAAGCCCTGGCTGAAATAGCCGTAGCCGCTGAACGGATCGAAACGACCACGACGCTTGCCATGAAACGGCAGCGTGAACAGCACGATGTCCCAGCCCTGGCGAAAGAACCAGCGCAGCGAGAACATCTGGCTGTTGATCCAGTAGGCGTCCAGCGAATAGCCGTGGACGAAGATCAGCGTGCGCCGGGGTCGGTCGCCATGCGTCCAGTGCTGAGCCTGCGCGCGCAGGTTGCGACGGCGCTTGGCGTAATCCTCGCGGACCTCAGGGTGCAACGCCTCGTACGGGCTGTCGAAACTGAGCTGATGCACGGTCGCGCCGATGCCGGCCAGCGCCGGAATGTGCTGCGGCTCAGCCGTGACGGGAATATGTCGGGGCGGCGCGACAAACACCTCGTCGCGCTGCCGCCGGTCCGCCATGCCCTGATAGAACGGGTACAGCGCTTTTTCGCGGGCCAGGCCACGCGGCCCGAAATTGGGCAGCATGGCCGCGCACACCGCCGTGGCCAGACCGGTGCGCAGGCCGTAGTCCACGGCAGCACTGGCTGCCACCTTGAACGGATGCGCCCGATGCATGGGCGTATCCTGCTGCTGCCGGTGATAGTCCGCCGGCAGCGTCTCCCACCAGGGCAGGCTCGCGCCGGCGCTGTCCGCAGCGGTATTAGCTGCCTCAGTCACGACGATACATCGTGACCACGCAAGCACCGCCGAGGCCAAGATTGTGCTGCAACGCCACGCGCGCGCCGGCGACCTGTCGTTGATCGGCCGTGCCGCGCAACTGCCAGACCAGCTCCGTGCACTGCGCCAGCCCCGTCGCGCCCAAGGGGTGACCCTTGGACAGCAAGCCGCCGGACGGATTGGTCACGACCTTGCCGCCATAGGTGTTGTCTTCGTCCCAGATGAACTTCTCGGCACCACCTTCCGGGCACAACCCCAGCCCCTCGTAGGTCAGCAGCTCATTGGCCGTGAAGCAGTCGTGCAGCTCGACCACATCCACATCTTCCGGGCCGATGCCGGCAGCGTCGTAGACCTGACGCGCCGCATTCTTGGTCATGTCGTAACCGACCATCTTGATCATGGAGTTCTCGTGGATGCTGCTCGGGAAGTCCGTGGTCATGGCCTGCGCGGCGATATACACCGGGTTCTTGATGCCATGCTTGGCGGCGAAGGCGTCCGAGCAGAGCACGGCGGCACCGGCACCGCAGGTCGGCGGGCAGCACTGGAAGCGGGTCAGCGGATCGAATACTTCGTCCGAGGCCATGATTTCTTCCAGCGACAAGACCTGACCGAAGAGCGCATACGGGTTCTTGCTGGCGTGGCGACGCGCCTTCTCGGCGATCTTGCCGAAGGTCTCCTTCTTGGTGCCATGCTGCCAACGGTACTCGCGACCAGCACCGCCGAACATCTGTGCGGCAGGCGGCGAGCTGGTGAAGCCCTGCGCCGCCAGCATCACATTGGCATGCAGCGACATGGTCGATTCGCGGTCGTTGAACTTGGCACCGAGCGCGCCCTTTTCCATCTTCTCGAAACCCACCACCAGCACGCACTCGGCGACGCCGGATTCGATGGCCTGGCGGCCGAGGTAAAGCGCGCTGGAGCCGGTGGAGCAGTTGCTGTTCACATTGAAAATGGGGATGCCGGTGAGGCCGATCTCGTAGACCGCACGCATGCCGCTGCAGGAGTCGCCATACACATAGCCGGTATAGGCTTGCTCGACTTGGTCATAGCGGATGCCGGCATCATTGAGGGCCAGACGGCCCGCGTCTGCCGCCATGACATGGTAGTCGTCGCTAGCACCGGGTTTGGCGAACTTGGTCATGCCCACGCCAATCACATTTACACGATTTTTCATGATGTTCTCTCTCATCCAATTCGGGGTTGATCCGGGCGATCGCAGCCGCCCGGCAATCACACAAGTCAGTTCAATAAAGGCCGCTCAGATCAAACCAGTCCGGCCAGGCAAGTCAGCTCGCGCGCCAGCAGCACATCGCCATCCACGCGCAGCTCGCCCTTCTGGTACAGCGCCACCAGGTCACCACCTTCCGCCAGCGCCTTCAGCGTGTCGTCGCTCAGGCCGAAGACCGCCGCCGGCGATGCCGCCGCACTGCGCGCCACCTCGCGACCGGCAAAGTCCACCGACCACACGGCATCGATGTCGTTAATGTTGAACTGCAGCACCGCCTGCAAGCCGGTCTTCAGCTCGCCACTGCCGAGCTTGGCCGTCAGCGCCGCGAACAAGCGATCTGCGAAGACCTCGCGTGGAGCCTTGGCCGCCACCGCAGCCTCAGCCGGAGCACCACTGGCCAGACGATCCTGCCGTGCCTTTTCCACCAGCGCCTTGTCCATGCCGGCCAGCACCGTGAGCTTGTTCGACGCCATGACATTGCCGCTGATCTTGAGCTGGCCGCCGAAGAACAACTTCTGCACCGCCGCCAAATCGCCGCCAAACAGCGTGTCCATATGCTCGGCATCCAACTCGATGGTCACATCAGGCTTCACTGCTGTGCCCGCACCCACGCTACCCGGCGCGTTGCGCAGATCAATGAACCAGCTCGATTCAGGATTGTGGATGTTGAACTGGAAGCTGGTCTTGGTCTGCTCGACCAGTTCCGGCTTCGCGGCCACGAAAGCTTTGATGCCACCGAACACATCCGCCAGCGTCACGCCTTCGTCAGCTGCCGGTGCGGCAGTCGCTGAAGCGTCAGCGCCGCCACCGGCCGCCACGCGAGCTGCGCGGGCCTGCTCAACCAGCGCCCTGTCCATGCCCGACAGCACGGTTAGCTTGTTCGACGCCATGACATTGCCATGCACCTTCATCTTGCCGCCGAAGTAGAGCTTCTGCACCGCGCCCAGATCGCCGCCAAACAGCGTATCGATGTGCTCGGCATCCAGCTCGATGGTCACATCCGGCTTGTCGGTCTGGCCGCTACCGACCGCGCCAGCGCCATTTTTCAGGTCGATGAACCAAGTCGATTCCGGGTTGTGGAACACAAACTGGAACGAGGTCTTGGTTTCCGCCACCAGCGCCGGCTTGGCCGCCACGAAGGCCGTGATGCCACCGAACACATCGGCCAACGTCACGCTCTCATCAACCGCATTGGCTGTCTTGGCCGCAGCCGGCTCGGCTTTCGCCTTGGCCTTGGGCGCCGGAATCTCGGCATACAGCTCAACGGCGGCGTTCTTGATCACCACCTCACCGCGCTCCTTCACCGAAGTCTCGAAAATGATGCGGGTGTCAGACTCCTTCCACATCTTCGTAACCAGGGTCTCGCCCGGAAACACGCTCTTGGCGAAACGCACCTTGATGCTCTTGAAATAGCGGGGGTCATTGCCGCTGAAGGCCTTAACCACATGGCGACCGCAGTAGCCGAAAGTACACATGCCGTGCAGAATCGGCTTCTCAAAACCAAACGCCTTCGCGAACGCCGGGTCGGCATGCAGCGGATTCCAATCGCCGGATAGGCGATACAGTAGCGTCTGGTTGTCGTCGGTTTTTTCCTCGATGACGGCGTCCGGCTCACGCGCCGGCGGCACATTGATATCCGCCGACGGGCCTCGATTGCCGCCCCAGCCGCCCGCGCCCCGCACGAACGAAGTCATCTCGTTGTAGATGATCTCCTCGCCCGTCTCGTCGTAGCTGTGCACCGCGAAAGTCACCACGGCATTCGGCGCCTTGTCGAAGGCTTCCTTGAACTTGAACACATGCCGGAGCTTTGCCTGCGGCGGTAGCGGGCGCTTAATCTCGGTGTACTGTTCGCCATGCAACAGGCGATCGAAACCGAAGTTCATGCCTGGCAGCTTCAGGCTGCCGGTCTTGGCAGCGGCCAGCATGGCGTTGGACTGCGGCATCACGCCATAAGTCGGCAGCACGCGGAAATCCGAACCCAGCTCATACACATAGCCCAGCTCGGTGGCGTCCATCGGGTCGCGCGCGGCACCGATACCCAGCGCATACAGCGCGATATCGCGCTCGTCGTAACCGTTCTCCAGCACCAGCTCGCTCTTCGCGGCTTCATCGAGATCAATAAACTCGTTGCCGCCCAGGCGCGGGTTGTTGATGTTGTGCAGGATCGGCGCAAAAGAGTCGTTCACGCTGGCCGGATGACCGGCGTCGGTGAAGTCGGTGATGGTGTCCCACTTCTTCGCCACATCATCAACGCTGAACGCCTTGCCGAGCGGGAACGACTGCCCCACCGTGCGCTCCCAGCGCAGCTTGGCGATGTAACCGGCACCGACCTCGAACAGACCCTTGGTCTCCTCGCAATCCTCATGGCAGAGCCAGGCCACCAGCGGGCTCACATTCTCCGGCTTCAGGTTGGCCAGCAGCTCCGGCGGCATCACCGTCTCGGTCAGGCGCGAAGCCGCAATCGGCGCGATGGTGTTGACATGAATGCCCTTGCTGCGGCCCTCCTCGGCCAGACAGTTGGCGAGACCGGCGAGACCCAGCTTGGCCGCGCAGTAGTTGGCCTGCCCAAAGTTGCCGTAGATGCCCGCCGCCGAGGTGGTCATGATGATGCGGCCGTAGCCCTTCTCGCGCATGATCGGCCAGGCGGCATGGCTGACGCTCATCGAGCCGGTCAGATGCACCTTGAGGATCAGATCCCAGTCGCCCTGCGTCATCTTCTGGAAGCTGACATCGCGCAGAATGCCGGCGTTATTGATGACGATATCCACCGTGCCAAACGCATCCAGCGCCGTCTGCACGATGCTCGCGCCGTTCTCCACGGAATCGTAATTGGCCACAGCTTCGCCGCCGAGCGCCTTGATCTCTTCCACGACCTTGTCGGCCGCCGCAGAGGACTTGCCGTCGCCATGGGCGCCACCGCCGAGATCGTTGACCACCACCTTGGCACCCAGCGCACCCAGCATCAGGGCATGTGAACGACCCAGACCGTTGCCGGCCCCGGTCACGATGGCCACGCGGCCGTCAAATCGTAAAGACATGATGTGTACTCCGTAAAATTCGAGGGTCAGAATGTGCGCGAGATCAGCTCTTTCATGATCTCGTTGGTGCCACCGTAAATACGGTTGGCGCGGGTATCGATGTAGGCCTGAGCGACCGGATATTCGAGCATGAAGCCGTAGCCGCCGTGCAGCTGCACGCATTCGTCGGCGACCTTGGACATCAGATCCGAGACCCAATACTTGGCGGCCGCAGCGGCATCGACCTGAAGCTCGCCCTTGAGCTGCAACTCGATGCACTTGTCCACGAAAACCCGCGCGATCTGCGTTTCCGAACGCAGCTCGGCGAGCTTGTACTTGGTGTTCTGGTAAGCCGCGACCGGCTTACCGAAGACCTTGCGATCCCGCACATAGGCCAGTGTGTGGGCCAGCACGCTCTCGCAACCAGCGGCGCAGATGATGCCGATCATCAGACGCTCCCAGGCCAGCTCCTTCATGAGCATGATGAAGCCCATGCCTTCCATGCCGATCAGATTGCTCTTCGGCACACGCACATTCTCGAAAAACAGCTCGCAGGTGTCCTGGCCCTTCATGCCCACTTTCTTCAGCGGCGCGCCCTTGCTGAAGCCGGGGCGATTCGCCTCGACCAACAACAGCGACACATTCTCGGCACCCCCAGAAGCATCGCCGGTCTTCACCACCACCACCGCGATGTCGCAGAGATAGCCGTTGGTGATGAAAGTCTTCGAACCGTTCACGATGTAATGGTCGCCGTCCTCACGAGCCGTCGTCCGCACCGCCTGCAAATCCGACCCCGTGCCCGGCTCAGTCATGGCGATGGCACCCACGGCCTCGCCCGTTGCCATCTTCGGCAGCCATTTCTGCTTCAGCTCATGACTGGCGAAATTGTTGATGTAATTCGCCACGATGTCGGAGTGCAGTGCAAAGCCCGACGCCGAGTCGCCAACGCGCGCCTGCTCCTCGATCATGATCACGCTGTAAAGGCGATCCACACCCGATCCGCCGTATTCCTCCGGCATGGTGGCGCAGAGCAGACCCAGCTCGCCGGCCTTGTTCCACAGATTGCGATCGATGTGCTGCTGCTCTTCCCACTTGTCACGATGGGGCGCCATCTCTTCTTCAAAGAAACGGCGGGCGGTACGACGAAAATCCTCATGCTCGGCGCTGAAAATCGTGCGCGGCATCATTGGATTCATAGGATTGGGGACATTCAAACTCATGACAAAAACTCCGTGAAAAGACAAAACCAGTTGCAGACCTCAATACATTTACATTACGGTCGTACAACATGTTTTGCGTTTTACGCAGACGCCCAATGCGTGTCAAGCAGTTTGTGACTTATCGGTCATCAGGATAATGTCGCGACTTTAGCAGCCACACCGCACTTTTCAGGAGAACCGCTGCATGAACGACACCGCCCCGGCCAGCCGCGACAACCCGCGCCGCACCCAGGCCGAACGCAGCGAAACGATGCGCCAGCGGCTGATCGAAGCCACCGTGCAATGTCTGGCCGCCGAAGGCTATGTGGGCACCACCGTCAGTCAGATCATCACCGCCGCCGGCGTATCGCGCGGGGCTCCGCTGCATCACTTCCCGACCAAGGCATCGCTGATCGAGGCCACCGCCGACCACCTGATTCGCCAGCTCTATATCTACCTCGGCCATGCCATTCGCGCGCTGGAGCATTCAGACAATCGCCTCAACGACATGATTCTGGCGAGCTGGCACGAGCTCTTCCACAAGACCGAAAGCCTGGCATTGATGGAGTTGATGCTGGCCAGTCGCCGCGACAGCGAACTCTCGGCGGTGATACAGAAGCTCTGGGCGGTGGGTTACAAGACACTGGATGTGGCCACGAAGCATTACTTCGAGCCGGCGCGGGATGGCGTTAATGCCACGCACCTGTTCGTGCTCACGCACTGGCTGCTGACCGGCATGGCGATGGAGAGACATTTGATGCAAGGCGAGGCGTTCGCCGAACATTTTCTCGCGCTCTGGTCACGCGTGCTCGGCGAGTACCTGCAAGCCAAACCGGGCGTGACAACACCGCCACCACGCCCGATCTATTGGGACAGCTCGCTCAGCGATCCGCTCTGAGCGGCATCACGCAAAAACGAATCGCGCCACGGCCGAATCACGCCACAGAAGGCACCACTCTCAACGGCGCACCCACCACCCGCCCGCGCAGCAGCGGGTCCGGCAACCGCTTGGCCAACCATTGCGGTAGCGTGTGCAGGCCCAGCACATTCGTCTCGCGCGGTGCATCGGGCATGAACTCGCGCGTGCCCATCACATAGTCGAACCAGGGTTTGGTCACGCACCAGTTGGCGTTCGGGTTGCGGCCCATGTGATGGTCGTAGTGCCAGGGGATGTTGGCGCGCCCCCAGGCCGGGTCCTGATGCGACTTCTTATGCACGCGGTAGTAATTGGCGGCGCAGTACCAGAGCGTGCCCACATAAAACGGTGCCACGGGGAACAACGGCGCCACCGCCGCACTGGCCGCGATCAAGCCCCACGCCTCCTTGCCTTGTGCATGAAAGCCCAGCGGGAACTTCTCGTAGTTGGGGTCGTGGTACTCATTCTTGCGCACCACCTTGTGATGCTCGTGGAAATGAAATGCCCAGAAGTTCTTCGGGTCACGGCCCATGTCGTGCAGCACATATTTGTGCATGGCCCATTCAAACGCATTCGCGGTCATCAACCCCAACGGAATTCCGAGCATGATCTGGCGCACCTGTAATTCAATAGCTCGTTTTTATCACGACCATGCAGTCACTGTCAGTGGCCTTGAAACGCTGACCGATCGCCAGCCCCTGCGATGCACGCCCGAATGACCCGGCATGCGCTAAACTCCGCGTTTTCTGATTCGCGGAGTGCGGCCATGTCCGGCACCTTGTTCATTATTGCCGCCGCTTCCGGCACCGGCAAAACCTCTCTGGTAAAAGCACTGGTTGCCGATGCCGATCGCCTCGGCGTGTCCGTGTCGCACACCACGCGCCCGGCGCGCCCCGGCGAGGTGGATGGCGTGAACTATCATTTCACCAGCCGCGAACAATTTCTGGCAGAAGTCGCCGCTGGCCAGTTTCTGGAGCATGCGGAAGTCTTCAGCAACCTCTACGGCACCTCGCGTACCTGGGTCGAGCAGCAGCTCGCCAGCGATCATGATGTGATTCTGGAAATCGACTGGCAGGGCGCGCAGATCGTGCGCGAGCTGATGCCGCAGGCACTGTCGATCTTCATTCTGCCGCCGTCGCTGCCGGCCCTGGCCGAGCGCCTGAACGGTCGCGGCACCGACAGCAACGAGGTCATCGCGCACCGTCTCAGCGAAGCCATCGCCGACATCACGCACTACAGCGAGTTCGACTACCTCGTGATCAACGATGATTTCGCCACCGCCCTCGCCGACCTGCAAGCCATTGTCCGCGCCGCGCGGCAGTCACACCGGGCGCAGGCCGCGCGCCAGGCCGAGCTGATCAAGCGCCTGCTCACGGGCGGCTGACCCTGCGGCCAAGCGCCACTGCTCAGCAATGCGCCGCAAACCGGCATTGCGCTGCGACGGGTCATCGCGTAATATTCCGCCTCTTTTGTGATCGCTCCCCGTTCGGAGAGGCGATCCGCCTTCGGAGAGACATCGTGGCCCGTGTAACCGTCGAAGACTGCCTGACCAACCTGGATAACCGTTTCGAGCTCGTACTGGTCGCCTCCAAGCGTGCCCGTCAACTCGCCACCGGCGGCAAAGAAGCCTTTCTGCCCTGGGAAAACGACAAGCCCACCGTCATGGCTCTGCGTGAAATCGCAGCCGGTCATGTCACGCGCGCTATCCTCACCGAAGTTCAGGAAGAGGAAGCCCTGCCAGACCTCAGCAACCTCGGTGATCTCGAATACCAACCGCCTGTTGAACTCTGAGCAGCAATCTCCGCACAATTTCCAGCAAAATTAGCCGCTTGTCTGCCTTGACGACGCGGCCCGCAAGGCCGGAGACTCAGACCATGAGCTCCGGCATCGACACCCTCTGCAAACGCCTATCCGATTACCTGACACCTGACCAAGTGGCAGATGTTCGTCGCGCCTATATTTTCTCTGAGCAAGCCCATTCCGGCCAGTTCCGGCGCAATGGCGACCCCTATGTCACGCACCCGCTCGCGGTCGCGCACATCCTCTGCGACATGCATATGGACCATCAAAGCCTCATGGCCGCGATGCTGCACGATGTCATCGAAGACACCGGCGTTTCCAAGGAAACCCTGAGCACCGATTTCGGCCCGGATGTGGCCATGCTGGTCGATGGCGTGACCAAGCTCACACAGGTGCATTTCACCTCCAAGGCCGAAGCGCAGGCCGAGAATTTCCGCAAGATGATCCTGGCGATGACGCAGGATGTGCGCGTGATCGTGGTCAAGCTCGCCGACCGCCTGCACAACATGCGCACGCTGGATGTGCTGACGCTGGAAAAGCGCAAGCGCGTGGCGCGCGAGACGCTGGAAATCTACGCGCCCATCGCCATGCGTCTGGGCATGAACGACATCCGCATCGAGTACGAAGAGCTGGGCTTTCAGGCGATCTGGCCGATGCGTGCCGAGCGCATTCGTGGCGCCGTGCTGGCCGCGCGTGGCAATCGCAAGGAAATGGTCTACACGCTGGAGGCCGCGCTGAGCGAGCGCCTGAGCAGCGAGGGCCTGACCGCGCGCGTGGAAGGCCGCGAAAAGCATCTCTACAGCATCTACGAGAAAATGCGCGACAAGCGCCGCAGCTTCTCCGAGATCATGGATGTCTATGGCTTTCGTGTCGTGGTGGAAAATGTCGATGCCTGCTACCGCGCGCTGGGCATCGTGCACAACCTGTACAAGCCGATTCCGGGCAAGTTCAAAGACTACATCGCGATCCCGAAAACCAACGGCTATCAGTCGCTGCATACCGTGCTGAAGGGCCCGCGCGGCGTACCGATTGAGGTGCAGATCCGTTCCGAGGCCATGGACGCGATGGCCAGCAACGGCATCGCCGCGCACTGGCTGTACAAAACCGACGGCTTCACCAACACCTCGCAAACCCGCGCCCGCGAGTGGATGAAGTCGCTGCTGGAATTGCAGCGCAACGCCGGCGATTCGCTGGAGTTCATCGAGAGCGTGAAGGTCGATCTGTTCCCGGACGAGGTCTATCTGTTCACGCCCAAGGGCCGCATCATGACCCTGCCGCGCGGCTCCACACCGGTCGATTTCGCCTACGCCGTGCACTCGGATGTGGGCGACACCTGCGTGGCCGCGCGCGTAGACAACCGGCTCGCGCCGATGAGCATGCCGCTGCTGACGGGCCAGACCGTGGAGATCGTCACCGCACCGGGCGCGCGCCCGAATCCGGGCTGGCTGGACTTTGTGGTGACCAGCCGCGCCCGCGCCAAGATCCGTCATTACCTGAAAGATCAGCAGGGCAGCGAGTCCAAGGATCTGGGCCGACGCCTGCTGGAAAAGGCGCTGTCGAACATTGGCAGCGGCATCGCCATGCTGCCTGAAAAGACACTGCGCAAAGTGCTGCGCGAGCTGGGCATGAAGGAGCTGGACGAGCTGCTGGAAAGCGTCGGCCTGGGCAATCAGGTACCGCAGATTGTGGCGCGACGGCTGGTGCCGGAAGAAGAAGGCATCATCGACAAGCTGCTGCACAAGCTCAATAGCGCCGGCAAGAGCATCGCCATTCGTGGCACCGAAGGGCTGGTGGTGTCGTATGCACGATGTTGTCGGCCGCTGCCCGGCGACGACATCATGGGCCACCTCAGCGCCGGCCGTGGCGTCGTTATTCATCGCCAGAAATGCCGCAATATCAATGCTGAAATGCGCGCCAGCCCAGACAAGTGCCTGCCGCTGCGCTGGTCGGAAAAGGTCGATCGCGAATTCCAGAGCGAGCTGCGCATCGCCCTGTTTAACCAGCGCGGCCTGCTCGCCACCATCGCCAGCGTGGTCACTGAAAGCGATGCCAACATCGAGCACATCAGCATCGAAGAGAAAGGCTCGCACCACGGCGTCATGCAGCTCGGCCTGCTGGTGAAAGACCGTATTCATCTGGCCCAGATCATCAAGCGCATCCGCGTGCTGAACGGCGTCGACAAAGTCATTCGCGTCAAAGCCTGACGCTCAGCCCATCCCTTGCAGACTAATCAGCCCTTAAAACAGGAGTTCCCATGAACCGCTCGATCATTTCCACCACCGAAGCGCCCGCCGCCATCGGCACCTATTCGCAGGCCGTGAAAATCGGCAACACCATTTACCTGTCCGGCCAGATTGGCCTGGACCCGGCCAGCATGCAGATGGTGGATGGCATCGAGGCGCAGATCGTGCGCGTCTTCGATAATCTGAAAGCGGTGTGCGACGCCAGCGGTGCCAGCCTCAACGACATCGTGAAGCTGAACATCTTCCTGACCGATCTGGGCCACTTTGCCTTGGTCAACGAGATCATGGCGCGCTACTTCACGCAGCCGTATCCGGCACGCGCCGCCATCGGCGTAGCTGCCCTGCCGCGCGCGGCATTGGTGGAGATGGATGGCGTGGTGGTGGTGCCGGGCTGAGCGCCCGACACCCCATTCAAGTCAGGGATTCAGCAGCGGCACATCCACGGTACCGCTGATCGTCACCGCCGGCACCAGCAAATCACGCGAGATGCTGGTGAGGTATTGCAGGTGGTAGCCGTAAACCAGCAGGCCCAGCTCCTCGCCATCGGCCAGTGCGTCGGCAACGCCGACCATGCGCACATCATGCGTGCCCAGACCGCGCACCGGCGTAACCTGCTCATCCAGCAAGCGTGGTGCCGATGAGCCTTTGCGCGCACCCCAGCCCACAAACACGGCGGCATCACAGCCCCTGATCGGGAACTCGGCGGGCGCAGCGGCAGATATCGAGCAGCCATTCATGGGCACGCTCGGCAAGGCCAATGTGACTTGCATGCGGCCAATACCGGCTACCGTCCGGCGCGCTGCTGGCAAGCCGGCGAGCGGAATGAAGGTCGGCTGCGGCACGCTGGTCAGACCCAACACGCTGTTCGGTACCGGCAGTGTGGTGGCGGGGATGGCGACCGCCTTGACCCGGTTCAGGTTTTCGATCTGGTCAAAGCCGACCCAGGCTGCCTGCTTGTCACCCAACGACAAACACACTTTGGTCTTTAACAACTCCAGGCGGCTAAGCGCCTCAGCATTCACCGCCACCGCATTCGGCGGGTTCAGCTTTTCATTAATGAAGGCCAGCTGCGTATCTTCACGATTGGTGGTGCCACAGGCCGACGAGCCCGAGGGCTGCTGCAGCTCCGGTGTGCTCAAACCACCCGCCTGCAGCTGCGCCGTGATCTGGTTGATGCCCGCGCCCAGCGGCCCGGCTTGGCTCAGCACGGTCTGCGTGCCCGGCAACAGATGGCCGGTTTCATGCGTAAACAAGCGCACATCGCCGCCCAGCGCCCGATAAGCACGGAAGTTGTCCCAGCCATCATTGAAGTTGAAGAGCGTATCGCGCATGCCCTGGGTGAACAGAATGCTCACGGGCAGCGGCTTGGTCGCCGGTGTGTCATAGCCCAGGCCGCTATCGTAGTTCAGCCCGCTGTACAGCGGTGCGCCGAGAAAATCCATCGGCGTTTGCTCGGAGGCCGGCTTGGCGTCCGTGAAGTAGCGCACGCTGTGATAATAGAAGAAAGGCAAGGCGCCATCATGAATACGATTGGTGGCCAGGCCGCGCACCAGCGTTTCCTTGATGACGGGGTCCAGACCGCCAACCAGCTTTTCACTGGCACCGGCTTCGCCGCCGGCCGACAGCAGCGCAACCCAGGCCGACTTCACGGCATTACCCGGATTCAGGCTATAGCGCAGGTCATGCGGGGTGATGTCTGGCGTTAATACATCGAGGCGATGCTTGGGGTCGGTGTTGTGGATCAACATCTGATACATGCCGCCGTAGCTGCCGCCGGTGGAGCCAGCAACCAGGTTGTAATCGCTCCTGTTCGCGGTGTCTTGCGCCAGGTAGTCCAGATGTTTCTCAGCCCAGTCCAGAATCTGCAGCAGATCCTGACCTTCAAAATTCGGGTCCATGACACGCACGGTGCCGGTGCTTTCGCCGAAGCCGCGCTGATCGATGCTGATCACGGCATAGCCATTATTCTGCAATCTTTCCAGGAAGCTGCCCGATGGATCGATGGTGCGCGAACCGCCAAAGCCATGGCCATGCAGCATCAGCGGGTTGCCGACGGTGCAGTTGATGACCTTGGGCTCGATAACTTCGAAGCTGATGTCCTTGCCGCTGGCCGAGGTCAGGATGACCTGATGATGACGGCCACCCGTGAGATTGGCTTTACGGGCACAAGAGGCTTCATTGCTGTTTTCGGCGGTCTGCACGGTTCTGCCCGGCACGCGAAAGCTCGCCACGCGCGCTTCGGCAATCACCGGAGGCACAACAACGGGCGGCGTAACAACAGGGGACTCTTCCGGTTCTTCCTTGGGCGTGGTGCTGGGCGGCGGCGTGCTGGTGTCGGTACTGTCGTCGATGGTATCGGTGCCGCAGGCACTGAGGGTCATCGCGATAACAAGGGAAGAAGCCAGAAAACGCAAATGCATAACATCCTCATGGGCCAAGAATCAGCCTCACCGTCGCCGGTATGTTGTTTTTGTGTAACTGTCATCTTACTGCAACGAACACAAATCAGCCACCGAGGAAATGTTACGGCGCATCCCGTGCCGCCAGCACTTGCTGATAGCCCGCTCGGAAGTCCGGATAGCGCAGCTCATAGCCGCTATCACGCAGGCTGCTGTTACTCAGGCGCTTGCCTTGGCTGGCATCCGGCCTGCTCTCTGTTTGCGGCGGCCGGCAATCGAGCTGCTCGGCCAGCCAACACAGCACTTCATGCTGCGGCGTCGGGGCATCATCTACACCGATGTAGATCGCGCGCAGCGGCTGATTCGCCAGCGCCAAGGTCACCAGGTGCGCCAGAAAGCCAGCGGCATCTTCCACATGGATGCGGTTACTCCAGCTCGGCGGCTGGCTCTGTACCGGGCGACCACTGGTCACCCAGCGCAGCAGCCAATGCCGGCCGCGACCATAAAGCCCGCCAAATCGCACGATGCTGCATGGCCAGCCCGCCGCCTGCGCCACGGCTTCCGCCGCCAGCAGCTCGTGCGCCGTGTCGCTGCCGGGCTGCGCCGGCATGTCGGCATCCACCCATTCGCCTTGCGACTGGCCGTACACACTGGTGGACGACACCCAGAACTGATGCACCAGCGCTTGCCCGGCCAGCGCCTGCATGAGGTTGCGCGTGCCCTCCACATAAACCCGGCGATACGCCGCCACGCCGGACTCGCCGGGGCTCAGCGCCGTCACCACGATGTCCAGCCGTTCGGGCAGCGCTGTCAGCGTTTGCGGCTGCGTCACATCGGCGACCAGGCAGTGCACGCCGGCCAAGCTCTCGCGCTGGGCCGGCAGGCTGCGTCGCAAGGCCCAGACCTCATGGCCCTGCGACGCCAAGCTCACGGCCAAGCGACCACCCACATCGCCCGCGCCAACGATTAAAATTCTTGCCATGTAATTCTCAAAGCCATAGTTTCTGGCTACTGTTGTGAAGTGCTACACAGACTGCCTGAACAGGCGCCAGAAGGCGACATGACATGACCCTGACCGAACTACGCTATCTCGTCATCCTGGCCCAAGAGCGCCACTTCGGGCGTGCCGCCGAGCGCTGCCATGTGGCTCAGCCGACCTTGTCCGTGGCCATCCGCAAGCTGGAAGAGTCGCTGAACCTCACGGTGTTCGAGCGCCATCGCCACGGGGTGCTGGTCACGCCCGCCGGCGAAGCCGTGATTGCTCAGGCACAGATCGTGCTCAACGAGGCCGATGCGCTGACGCATCTCGCCAACCAAGCGCGCGACGAGTTTGCCGAGCCGCTGCGACTGGGGGCCATTTTCACCCTCGGCCCTTACCTGTTCCCGCCCCTTATCCGTCAGCTACGCGCCAACGCCAGCCCGCTCAAGCTGTATCTGGAAGAGAATTACACGCATGTACTGGACCAACAGCTCGCCAATGGCGACCTCGATGCGATTCTCGTGGCATTGCCCTATGAGCCGCCAGAGACTCGCGTAACGCCACTGTTCGAGGAACCCTTCCGATTGCTGCTTGCGGCGCAACACCCGTGGGCCAAACGCAGCAGCATCGTCAGCGCCGAAGTCAGTGAAAGCCCCATGCTGATGTTGGGTGAAGGCCATTGCTTCCGTGATCAAGTGCTCGACACCTGCTCACTCGGCAGCCAGTCTGGCAATCTGCGCGCCGGCAGCTCGCTGATGACCCTGCGCCACATGGTCGCCAACGGCCTCGGCAGCACCTTCATCCCGGCCATTGCCGAACCCTATCTGGTCGATGACGAAGTGGTGGCGCGCCCCTTGAAACCAGCCCCATCGCGGCAGATCGTGCTCGCCAGTCGCTACCGCTTCCCGCGCCGGCGTGCGCTCGATGCCCTCACGCAAGCCCTGCAGGCCTTGCAACTGCCGGGAGCGGTGCGCCTGCCATGACCGCCGCCAGCGGCTTTCTGCACAGCTTCCCGATACGCCAGCTCAAGGGCGTGGGGCCGGCGCTGGCGGAAAAATTGGGCAAGCTCGGCATTCTCAGCGTTGAGGATCTGCTGTTTCTGCTGCCGCGCCAGTACGAAGATCGCAGCCAACTCACACCCTTCGGCGCGCTGATTCCGGGCATGACCACGCTCGCCGAGGGCGAGGTCAAACTGGCCGACATCGCCCTCGGCCGGCGGCGTGCCTTGCTGGTGCGCCTGCGTGATCACAGCGGTGGCCTGACCCTGCGCTTCTATCATTTCCGCCAGAGCCAGAAAGACAGCTACAAGCCCGGCCTGCGTCTGCGCGTGTTCGGCGAAGTGCGCATGGGGCCTCTAGGGCCGGAGATGATCCACCCGGAAGTCGAGGCGGTGAGCAGTGAAGGCACATCGCCAGGCTCTTCTTCGTCAGAATCCGGCCTCACCGCCACGCTGACCCCGATCTATCCGCTGGTGGACGGCCTCAGCCAGCGCCGCCTGCGCGAGCTGATGGCACGCGCCCTGCCCCTGCTTGATCAGCCCGATGCGCTGGTGGATGTGCTGCCCGCCAGCAGCACCGGCGGCTGGACGCTGGCCGATGCCCTGCGCCATGTGCACGCGCCACCGCTAGACAGCGACCGCCGCCGGCTCATCGCCGGAGAGCACCCGGCGCAGCAGCGGCTCGCCTTTGAAGAACTGGTGGCACATCAGCTCAGTCTGTTGCAGCGGCGGCAACTTCAGCGCCAGCTACCCGCACCGGTCTGCCGCGACAACACCGATCTGAGCACGGCTTTTCTTGCCCAGCTGCCGTTTCAACTCACCGACGGCCAGACCCAAGTGCTCACGGAAATTCACCAAGACCTGCTGCGCCCCGTGCCCATGCTGCGCCTCGTCCAGGGCGATGTCGGCTCCGGCAAGACCGTGGTCGCCGCGCTGGCCGCCTGCCCGGCGCTGGCGGCGGGCTATCAGGTCGCCATCATGGCCCCCACCGAAATTCTCGCCGAGCAGCATCGCCAGCGTTTTCAGAGCTGGTTCGAACCGCTAGGCATTCGCGTGGGATGGCTGGCCGGCAAACTCACCGGCAAGGCCCGCCAGCGCCAGCTCGATAGCATCGCCAATGGCGAATGCCAGCTGCTCACCGGCACCCACGCGCTCTTTCAAGACAGCGTACAGTTCGCCCGCCTCGGCCTCGTCGTCATCGATGAGCAACACCGCTTCGGCGTGGAGCAGCGCCTCGCCTTGACGCGCAAGGGCCAGCACAACGGCATGGCCCCACATCAGCTCATCATGACCGCCACGCCGATTCCGCGCACGCTGGCCATGAGCGCCTATGGCGACCTCGACACCTCGGTCATCCACGGCCTGCCGCCCGGCCGTCAGCCGATACAGACCGTGGTACTACCCGCCAGCCGCCGCGACGACCTGATTGCCCGCATCGCGCACCATGTGGCCAGCGGCCAGCAGGTGTACTGGGTTTGCACCTTGATTGAAGACAACGAACAAATTCAGGCGCAGGCCGCCGAAGTTGCCGCCGAACTGCTGCGCGAAGCCCTGCCCGAGCTGGCCATTGGGCTGGTGCATGGCCAGCTCAAGCCGGCCGAGAAAGCCGCCATCATGACCGAATTCGCCGCTGGCCGGCTGGCCGTGCTGGTCGCGACCACCGTCATCGAGGTCGGCGTGGATGTGCCAAACGCCAGCCTTATGATCATCGAGAACCCCGAACGGCTGGGTCTGTCACAGCTGCATCAGCTGCGCGGCCGCGTGGGTCGTGGTCAGGCCGCCAGCTTCTGCGTGCTGCTGTATCAAACGCCGCTGTCTGGGCTGGGCCGCGAGCGCCTGCAAATCCTGCGTGACTCGCAAGACGGCTTCGTGATTGCCGAAAAGGACCTGAGCCTGCGCGGCCCCGGTGAAGTGCTGGGCACCCGCCAGACCGGTGACATCAGTTTCCGCATCGCCGATCTACTGCGCGACCAGCATCTGTTGCCTGCGGCGCGCCAGCTTGCCGAGCACATCAGTAAAAAACAACCGCGCTCGGAGCATCCATTACTACAACGGTGGATTGCACAACGAGGCCATTACGCGGCAGTATGAGCACTGTCATTGATCGCTTTCTGGATGCGCCCATGCTACTGACCCGCTGGACTAGCACTGCTTTGCTCTGCCTTTGCACCAGCCTGTCTGTGGCTCATGCAGCCCCCGAAATCAAAGGCGAACGAACATCGGTATCGCTTGCGCAAACCCGCATCGAGGCGTTTCGCGGCTCACCCGAAGCGCAGTACAACCTAGCCATTCTTTATTACAACGGCGATGGCCTGGTTCGTAACCGCACCAAGGCCGCCGAGTGGTTCACCAAATCTGCCAAGCAAGGGCTGGATCGCGCCCAATACAACCTCGGGGCACTGTATTTCAGCGGCTTGGGTGTCAATCGCGACTACAAGGTCGCCAACACCTGGTTCCGGCTGGCTGCCGAACAGAACTACCCACCCGCGCTTTATGCGCTTGGCATGTCTCACTACGAAGGCAAGGGTCTGTCGCAAGATCGCCGCAAGGCCGCTGAATTGCTCAACCGTGCCGCCAAGCGCGGCTCGGCATTGGCACAGAACAATCTCGGGCTGATGTATGACCAAGGCATTGGCGTGCCGCAAGACAAGGGCAAAGCGGCGGACTGGTACGAAGAGGCCGCTGATCAGGGCGTGGTCGAAGCCCAGTTCAACCTGGCGCAGATGTACTACGCCGGTGAGGGAGTGCGACAGAATCGTCGCAAGGCAGCGCGCTGGTTCGAGCGCGCCGCCGAGCAAGGCTATGCCAAGGCCATGTCGCGTCTTGGCGACATGTACCTAACGGGTGATGGCGTGGAGCAAGACATCGACCGCGCCCGAACGCTCTACAAGCAGTCAGGCGCGGCCGAACAGCGCTGATCTTGTAAAAAATCAGGCCAGAATGGCCGGCAACGCCTTAGCCATTTCCGACCTCACTTTCATGTCGGTGGCATAGCTGCCGGTCAGCGCAAAACCCAGCAGATCGCCATTGGCCGCGCGGAAGCTGGCCTTCACATTGGCACCATCCGCCTCGACTTCCCACGCACCTTCCGTGTTCGGCGCCACCGGCGACACCACGATCGGGCAGATCGGCGTCTTGATCTGCACCGGCATGGCCGGGTAGTTCACCGGCGTCGCTTCGCCGGCCAGCGTCTTAGCCAAGGCACGCGCAGCGGCCATCAGCGGCAACACATACATCAGCACCTTGCCGGACACTTCGGCGCAATCACCCAGCGCATAGATGTGTTCGTCGCTGGTGCGCAGCAAGCGATCGGTCACGATGCCACGCGCCGTATCCAGCCCCGCCGCCTGTGCCAGCGCGATACGCGGACGCAGACCGATGGCCGACAGCACGATATCCGCCGCCACGGTCTTGCCATCCGAAAGCGTGACCTGCACGCCCTCGCCGGCCAGATCGACGGCAGTAACGCCGACAAAATGGAAATTCACGCCCAGCGAGCGCAGGCCATCCGCCACCGCTGCCGAGGCGCGCTCGGGCAACAGCGTTGGCAATGGGCGACCCATAGGCTCGACCAGTTCCACATCAAAACCGCTGGCCGACAGGTCGTTGGCAAACTCGCAGCCAATCAGACCGCCGCCAATGATAAGTACGCGCTTGCCGCTGTCGCCAATGGCCGCACGGAAGCGAGCGTAATCTTCCAGATCATTGACCGTGTAAACACGCTCGCCGCCATTGCCACCGAGTGGCGGACGGAACACATCGGCACCCACCGCCAGCACGAGGTCGCCGTAGGCCAGTGTTTGGCTGGCACCATCGGCCGCTTTCACGGTCAGCGTTTGCGCGTCACGATCAATCGCAGTAACGGCCACATGCGAATGCACGGTCGCCTTCAGCTGCGTGGCCATGTCCGTGGCGGAAGCCATAGCGATGGCATCGGCAGTCTTGCCCTTGCTCAGTCCGTTCGACAGCATGGGCTTGGAATAGCTGCGCCCATCATCCTGCGAAATCAGCACGAGCTCGCGCTCGGCATTGAGCTTGCGGTATTCGCGGGCCAGCGTGTAACCCGCCAGGCCCGTCCCCAGGATGATCAGCGGGCGCATCACTTAAATCTCCACCATTTCAAAATCGTCTTTGCCGACGCCGCAATCCGGGCACAGCCAGTCGGCCGGAATGTCATTCCACGAGGTACCGGCAGGAACGCCGTCCCACGGCATGCCAACGGCTTCGTCATAAATGAAACCACATACGATGCATTGCCACTTCTTCATGATTTACCCCTGTTTCATCAAATTCGATTTTGGTGCGGTATGGTACATCAAACCCTTACAGCAATGAATGTCAGGCTTGAACGGCCGCCAGCACCTGCTTGTAGTGGTTGGCGTGACGCTCTTCGACCTTGGCCAACGCAGCAAAGCGCTTTTCCGCTTTTAGCAGAGCCTGCTGGAACCACTGTGCATGCTCCTGCGATTCGGCGATTTGCTCGCTGAACTCACTAATGGCATCGGCATTGTTTTCCGCCACCGCCGTTTCGCGGAACTTCGGGTACATCTCGGTGTACTCGTAGGTCTCGCCGGCAATCGCCGTTTCCAGCATATTGGCCGGGGTCAGGGTTTCCTTGGGGTACAGGATGTCCAAGTGGCCGAAAGCGTGCTGAATTTCCTGCTTGGCGGTTTCTTCAAACGCTGCGGCGGTGGCTTCATCGCCCATGGCACGCGCAACCTTGGCGAAGTAGCTGTACTTCATGAAGGCCATGGATTCACCGGCAAACGCCGCTTCAAGGTTCTTACCAGTCACGGTCACATTGATTTTCATCGTTGTTGCTCCTCAGTGTTGAACGATTCGAGTCAGGCTTGCTGCTCGGGACCAGTGAACTCTAGCGACATACCCATATTTTTTATAATGGATAGTTTCGCCAAATTTGATAGCCAAAGACTATTGCTTCAGGCACACCGAGCTTGCTTACTCGGCAACACCTCGGCATGCTCGCGCCATCATGCAAAAACACCCATCCGACTGGCGGCCACCCGCGTGCTGGCACCCTGCCGCGACACATTGGCGGCTGACACCGCCAGCCGCTTGGCGCAGCTGGCTGAACGAGCCCGGCTCGCTGACCGCTCGTCTTCAGCGCAAAGCGCTAGGTGGTCTGCGCGTGCGCGTACTGCACGAAGGCTGGGCGGTGCCGCACCTTGAGGAGCGTCGACAGCTGGGCCTGAAAGCCGGCCAGTACGCTTGGGTGCGTGAAGTGCAGCTACTCAATGGTGACGCGGTTTGGGTGCAAGCCCGTTCGATTCTGCCGCGCAGCAGCCTCACCGGCATGGGCCGTCGCCTGACCCGGCTCGGCAATCAGTCGCTGGGCAGTGTGCTGTTTCGCAACCCGGCGCTGGTGCGTGGTGATATCGCCTGCGCCCGCGTCACGCTGGCCAACGGCATCTGCTGGGCGCGCCGCTCGCGGCTCACGCTGCATGGCCACCCAGTGCTGGTGGCCGAAGCGTTCATGCCGGCTCTGCTAGACTAAACGGCGCTTCACACACAGCTGCTTTCCGAAGAAATAGCCACGAGACTGCCTTTATTATGGCCACGCTGAAAGACCGTCTGCCCGACTTCATCGCCCTCATGCGTCTGGATCGCCCCATCGGCATCTGGCTCCTGCTATGGCCGACCTGGTGGGCCGTGTGGGTCGCCGGCGATGGTCATCCGAGCGCGCAAATCGTGCTGATCTTCACGCTGGGCGTGGTGCTCATGCGCTCGGCCGGCTGCGTCATCAACGACTACGCCGACCGGCACTGGGATGGCGAAGTGTCGCGCACCGCGGCGCGGCCACTGGTCACCGGTCGTATCAGTGCGAGCGAAGCGCTGGTGCTATTCGCCCTGCTCATCGCCGCCAGCGCCTCGCTGCTGCTCTGGCTCAACCGCGACACCTTCTACTGGTCGTTCGGCGCGCTCGCGCTGGCCACGCTCTACCCCTTCATGAAGCGCTACACCTATCTGCCGCAGGTCGTGCTCGGCGCGGCCTTCTCCTGGGCCATCCCCATGGCCTTCGTGGCTCAGGGCAAATCGCCGGACGCCCTGTGCTGGCTGCTCTACAGCGCCAATCTGGCGTGGACAGTGGCCTACGACACGCAGTACGCCATGTGCGACCGCGACGACGATATCAAGGCCGGCATCAAGTCCACCGCCATTCTGTTTGGTGAGCTCGATTTGTTCATGGTGGCTCTATTGCAGGGGCTGTTCATGGTCGGCCTGTTATTCATTGGCCAGCAGCTGGAGCTGGGCTGGCCTTGGCTGGCCGGACTGGGCATCGCCATCGTTCTGTTTGCGTTGCAGGCCTGGCAAACACGCCAGCGCGAGCCTGACGCCTGCCTGAACGCCTTCAAAAACAACCATATCGTGGGTTTGGTCGTGTTTATGGCGCTGTTGGGCGGATGGCTTTTTCGCTCGACGACATGAAATAGTAATATTTCCGTCATGAAACCTGCGTGTAATGCGAGTGTCACTTCGCTCACGGTAAACCGGCACATGAAAAACGAACGCATTTTAATCGTCGACGATGAAGCGGCCATCCGCGAGATGATCTCGATCGCGCTGGATCTGGCCGGCTTCGACTGCATCGAGGCCGAAGACGCCCTGCAGGCGCACCACCTCGTGGTCGATGAGCGCCCGGCGCTGATTCTGCTGGACTGGATGCTGCCCGGCATGACCGGCATCGAGCTGGCGCGTCGTCTCAAGCGCGACGAGAACACCAGCGAAATCCCCATCATCATGCTCACCGCGCGCGGCGAAGAAGACAACAAGATTCAAGGTCTGGACGCCGGTGCCGACGACTACATCACCAAGCCGTTCTCGACCCGCGAGCTGATTTCGCGCATCAAGGCCGTGCTGCGTCGCTCCAGCGCGCTGAACCAGGAAAAATCCATCGAGGTCGAAGGCCTCAAGCTTGATCCGGTCAGCCACCGCATCACCGCGCACGACAAGCCGGTGGAAATGGGCCCGACCGAATATCGCCTGCTCGCCTTCTTCATGAGCCACCCCGAGCGCGCCTACACCCGCACGCAGATGCTTGATCAGGTCTGGGGCGGCAATGTTTATGTGGAAGATCGCACCATCGATGTGCACATCCGCCGTCTGCGCAAGGCGCTGGAACCGTTCAACTTCGACCGCTTCATCCAGACCGTGCGCGGCACCGGCTATCGCTTCTCGACGCAAGTCGATGATCGCGTGGAGACGCCGTGAAGCATCGCCTGCCGGAACGCGAACTCAGCGAACTGACACTGGCACTGATTGTTGCCGGCCTGATTGGCTGGTTCCTCGGCATTACCGGCTGGACGGTAGCGGCGGTATTGACCTTCCAACTCTGGCGCTCGCTCCGCGACCTGGAGCGCCTGCGGGCCTGGCTGAAAAACACCGAACAGGATGTACCCGACAGCAATGGCAGCTGGGATGAGGTCTTCCAGGGCATCTATCAGCTACGCCGCAACGAACGCCGCTCACGAGACAGCCTGCTCAACATCATCGAACGCGCCCGCGCCTCGGTATCCGCACTGGAAGAAGCCGTCACACTGATCGACAGCGACGGCAATCTGGAGTGGTGGAACCCGGCTGCACAGGCGCTGCTCGGCATCCGCGCCCGCGACCTCGGCCAGCCCATCCTGAACCTGATCCGCACGCCCAGCTTCAACCGCTACTTCCAGCACGGCCCCTACGAAGACGGCCTGAAAATGCCCTCGCCGCGCTTCCCCGGCCAACATCTGCAATTCGAAATCACCCGTTTTGGCGACAACGACCGGCTGATGATCGTCTACGACATCACCCGCTTACATAACCTGGAGCAGATGCGCAAAGACTTCGTGGCCAATGTGTCGCATGAGCTGCGCACACCGCTGACCGTGCTCAGCGGTTATCTGGAAACGCTGAACGAACAGGTGGATGACTTCGCGCCGCGTTGGGCGCGTGCGCTGACGCAAATGCAGCAGCAGGCCACGCGCATGAACAACCTAGTCAACGACCTGCTCATGCTGTCGCGCCTGGAAAGCCAGCCAGACGACCGCGAACCGCAGGTGGTGGATGTGCCGCGCCTGCTGCGCCAGATTCATCTCGACGCCGACGCCATGGCCAAGCCCAAGGGCCAAAGCGTCACACTGGAAGTGGAAGACGGCCTGAACCTGCTCGGCCGCGAAGCCGATCTGCGCTCCGCGTTCTCCAATCTGGTGACCAACGCCGTGAAATACACGCCCGACAACGGCCTGATTCATGTGCGCTGGTGGTCAGACAGCCAGGGCGCGTATTTCCGCGTCAGCGACAACGGCATCGGCATCGACCCAGTTCATGTGCCACGCCTGACCGAGCGCTTCTATCGCGCCGATGCCGCCCGCAGCTCCGCGACCGGCGGCACCGGCCTGGGCCTGGCCATCGTCAAGCATGTGCTGATGCAGCATAAGGCCCAGCTCGATATTCATTCCGATCTGGGCAAGGGGTCGCGGTTTACTTGTGTGTTTCCGGGGAGTGCGGTGGCGTGAAAATTAGCCATTGCTAACAGCATGGAGTGCGTGCAAAATTTCTCAAAGCGTCTGTCGTTCGACGACGCCATCAGATGCAGGATGTCCAACATGGCAGCCACCAGAAAGCTTGTTACCGAAAAGCAGCCGAAACCGATCAAAAAAGCCCTCACCGCTGAGGATGTCCGCGTGGCAGGTGCCGCAGGAAATCTGGCTTTCCAGAGCTTTGTTCAGACGGGAAAGCTGGCTGCGTCCAAGTAACTGCATTGAGTACCGTTAAAGTCAGTGACTTCTTCAAAACGGTAACGCCACAATGGCCCGTTTACTACATCACTTTCTACAACTACAAGATATGTGGTGAGCTGCCTGACATCTTCGGTCGAGATGAAGCCCTCGACATAGAGCCACTTAACCACATCCACTTGGCTGCAGACTCCGTCCAAGAAGCAAAGTGGCGGCGGACAAAACTTCAGAGCCGTAGAACCAATAGCATCGGTCAGCCCGAAAACGACTATTGGCTCATTTATGCATACGACGATTACAAAGACGAATACCTACTACTGACCATTGTTGGGCCTGATGCCCACTCGCGAAAAGAGTGGGGCTCTTACTTGAGAGACATCAAGGCGCAGATTGTCGACCCGTGGGTAAATGGCAAAGTCGAATATCCTGAAATTGAAGTGTAATTTCGCTACGGCTTGAGCAGCACACATGAAAAAGCCGGCACTGCTGACCGGCTTTTTCATTGCTGGAATGGCTGACAGGCCATCAGTCTTCCAGCTTCTTCTGCACCTGCTCATAGCTGCTGTGACGCACATCCGCACCCTTCACCAGGAAGATCAGCTGCTCGGAGATATTGCGCGCATGGTCGCCAATGCGTTCCAGCGAGCGCAGCACGCCCATGACATTGAGCACACGCGAAATGGCGCGCGGATCTTCCATCATGTAGGTGACCAGCGCACGCGTGGCGGTCTTGTACTCCATGTCGATCTCGGCGTCGGCCTGCATGACCTTGAACGCCTGATTGGCATCGAAGTGCGCGAAGGCGTCGAGCGCTTCGTGGATCATCAAGCGCACCTGGTTGCCGATGTGGCGGCACTCCAGATAGCCCCGTGGTGACTCGCCCTCTTCGCACAACGACACAGCAGCGCGCGCGATCTTGGCGGCTTCGTCGCCCATGCGCTCCAAATCAGTAATGGACTTGCCAATAGCGATGATCATGCGCAAGTCGGACGCCGCCGGCTGGCGACGGGCGAGAATACGGATGATCTCTTCGTCGATGCCCGACTCCATCTGGTTGATGCGACGGTCGTTGTCTTGCACCGAGGCAGCCAGCGCCGAGTCGGCATCCAGCAAGGCGTTGATGCTGTCCGTCACCTGCTTTTCGACCAGGCCGCCCATCGCCAGGAAATGCGTGCGGACTTCTTCCAGCTCAGAATTGAACTGACCGGAAATGTGGTGAGCGTAATCTTTGCTTTTCATGGGTTCAGCTCCGCCTCATTAACCGTATCGGCCAGTAATGTAGTCTTCAGTCTGTTTGTTTTTCGGGTTGGTGAACAGGGTGTCAGTGTCACCATATTCAACCATTTTGCCGAGATACATGAACGCCGTGTAGTCAGACACGCGCGCGGCCTGCTGCATGTTGTGGGTCACGATGAGAATGGTGAAGCGCTCGCGCAGATCGTTGATCAGCTCTTCCACCTTCAGCGTGGAGATCGGATCCAGCGCCGAGCAAGGTTCGTCGAGCAGCAGCACTTCCGGCTCCACGGCAATGGCACGCGCAATGACCAGTCGCTGTTGCTGGCCGCCAGACAGGCCGAGTGCGGAGTCGTGCAGACGATCCTTCACTTCATCCCAGAGCGCTGCACCCTTGAGCGACTCCTCGACCACTTCATCCAGCACGCGCTTGTTGTTCTGGCCCTGCAGGCGCAAACCGTAAGCAACATTCTCGTAGATCGACTTCGGGAACGGGTTGGCCTTCTGGAACACCATGCCGACACGACGGCGCAGGTCGGTGATATCGACCGAGCGATCAAAGATGTTCTGCTTATCGAGCAGAATTTCGCCTTCGATGCGGCAGCCATCGACCAGATCATTCATGCGGTTGAAGGTGCGCAGCAAGGTTGATTTGCCACAGCCCGACGGACCGATGAAGGCGGTGACGCGCTTCTTCGGGATATGCAGGTTGACATCAAACAATGCCTGCTTCTGGCCGTAAAACAGATTCAGGTGGCGGGTTTCAACACAGGTCTCTTCACCCGACAGATTCAGGTTGCGACTGGTGCGGCCCATCGCGCCTTCATCGTTGCCGGTCATGTTGTAACCTGAACTTGCAGTTACCGGAGTGTCATTGCTCATTGGCTTGTCCATATCAAAACTCATCTTTAGTTTTCCAGGGCTTTGTACTTTTCACGCAAGCGATTGCGCAGGCTGATGGCCGACAAATTCAGCGCCACCACCACGGTGACCAGCAGGAATGCCGTGGCATAGACCAGCGGACGCGCCGCTTCGACATTCGGGCTCTGGAAGCCGACATCATAAATGTGGAAGCCAAGGTGCATGAATTTGCGCTCAAGGTGCAGGAACGGCGCATTCATGTCCAGCGGCAGCGTCGGGGCCAGCTTGACCACGCCGACCAGCATCAAGGGCGCCACTTCGCCGGCAGCACGCGCAATGGCCAGAATCACACCGGTCAGAATCGACGGCGTGGCCATCGGCAGAATCACGCGCCAGAGCGTTTCGGCCTTGGTGGCACCGAGCGCCAGCGAGCCTTCCTTGAGCGCACGCGGAATACGCGACAAGCCTTCTTCGGTAGACACGATCACCACTGGCAGCGTGAGCAACGCCAGCGTGATAGAGGCCCAGAGCAGGCCCGGCGTGCCGAAAACCGGGGCCGGAGCCGCTTCCGGATAGAACAGCTGGTCAATGTTGCCGCCGAGGAAATAGACAAAGAAGCCTAGGCCAAACACGCCGTACACAATCGATGGCACACCGGCGAGGTTGTTGACCGAGATACGCACGATCTGGGTAACAGCGCCTTGGCTGGCATATTCACGCAAGTAGATGGCCGCGATCACGCCCAGCGGCGTCACCAGAATGGTCATCAGCAGCACCATCAGCACCGTGCCGAAGATGGCCGGGAAGATGCCGCCCTCGGTATTGGCCTCACGCGGATCACCAGACAGGAAGTGCCAGAGATTTTTGCCGTAGTGGCCAACCTTCTGGATCACATTCATGTCGTTGGGCAGGGTGGCGGCCACAATCTTGTTGAGCGGAATCACCACTTCGTTGCCCTGCACCGTGACAAAGGTGGCGCTGTCGCGACCACCGTCTGCCTTCAGCGCATCCAGCCCTTCGGCCAGCTTGGCATAGCGCGTGTTCAGCGCGTCGCGGTCGGTGTTGATGCGTGCCTGCTCGCTATCGGTCAGTTCGTTTTTGAGCTGCAAACGCTTCTCTTCCAGACGCAGCGATTCCAGTGCAAAGTTGATTTCCCCGATCTCACCCTTTTCGATGGAGGTGGTTTCGGCGATCAGGTCATTGCTGCGATCCAGCCTGTCCTGCAAAGCAGCCCAGGCAGTCTTGCCTTCGGCGACCACGGCACCATTTTCGCTCACCGACTTCAGGCGACCGTAGAAAGTGCCCCATTCGAAGCGCTCCAGCGCCACGATATCGGTCGGATAGTCGATTTTGCTGAGGGTGTCGGCAAAGACCCAGCGGAAATCCGGCTGGCCTTGGTCACGGTTGCCCTGCTTGATCGACAGTCGCTCCACGGACACGATGCCGGCGGGCACTTCGATGCCGGACTCGCCGAGACGCTTGGCCGTATCGGTCTTGCTGTCGTAGATCTCGCCCAGAACCATCTCGACCTGAGCGCTGCCCGGCGCGATGTACTGCGCCTGCATCACATCGGCCGGCCAGAAGAAACCCAGGCCGCGCACAGCAATCAGGCCGAGCACGCCCAGCACCATGATCAAACTGATGGCCACCGTACCGGCATTGAGCCAGACATAGGCCTCACCGGATTTGAAGTAATCTCGTGCTTTCATGAGTCAATCCACTTCCCTTACAGAGAGCCGTATTTCTTGCGCAGACGATTGCGCACCACTTCGGCGGCGGTATTCAGCACAAAGGTGATGACGAAGAGCACAAAGGCCGACAGGAACAAGACACGGAAGTGTGTCGAGGCCACTTCGGCTTCGCCCATTTCCACGGCCACATTCGCCGACAGCGTGCGCATGCCCTCGAAAATGTTCCAGTCCATCACGGCGGTGTTGCCCGTCGCCATCAGCACGATCATGGTTTCACCAATCGCGCGACCGAGACCAATCATCACGGCCGAGAAAATACCGGGCGATGCCGTTGGCAGCACCACACGCGTCAGCGTCTGCCATTGCGTGGCGCCCAGCGCCAAAGAGCCGTTGGTGAGATGGCGCGGCACCGCAAACAAGGCATCTTCAGCAATCGAGTAGATGCTCGGAATGACCGCAAAGCCCATGGTCAGACCCACGATGAGTGCATTACGCTGGTCGAAATTGAGACCGGTTTCCGATTCCAGCCAGAGCCGCACATCACCGCCAAAGAAAGCCACTTCGACTGGTTGCGACATGGCAAAAGAGAACCAGCCAATGAGCAGAATGGGAACAATCAGCAGGATCGGCGCCCAACCATCGGCCACGGAACGCTTTTCCAGCGGCAAGCGTGACCACAGCATGCCGAACAGCAGAATGCCGATTGGCGTCAGAATCAGCAGGCTGAAAATGCCCGGCAGATTGGCCTCGATGGTCGGTGCCAGCCAGAGACCAGCGAGGAAGCCGAGAATCACGGTTGGCAGCGCGCCCATCAGCTCGATGGTCGGCTTAACCTTGCGACGCAGCGCCGGTGCCATGAACATGGAGGTGTACATGGCACCGAAGATGGCCAGCGGTGCGGCCAGCGCCATGGCGTAGAACGCCGCCTTCAGCGTGCCGAAGGTCAGCGGCATCAGCGACAGCTTGCCTTCGAAATCGATGTTGCCCGACGATGACTGCCAGGTGTAATCCGGCTCCGGATAAGACTCGTACCAGACCTTGCTCCACAGCGAAGTCATGGACACATCCGGATGCTCGGCTTCGAGATTCCAGAAGCTGTAGGCGTCATCGGACTGCACGAGAATGCCGTGCGAGCGCGGCGACACAGACACCGTACGGATCGGCGTTGTGGACACTTGCTGCTGGCTGAGCAGGCGCTCGGAGGTCGTGTAGTAATACGACATCACGCCCTTTTGGTCGCCGGCAACAAAGCCTTTGCGACCCGGCTCGCCGGTCAGCGCCGTAATGGCGGCATCGCCCAGCTTCACGCCACGAATCTTGTGCAGCTCGAACTTCTCGCCCTCAGCCGTTTCCTTGCGAACCTGGAACCACTGGCTGACTTGGCCATGATTGTCGCCAATAATCAGCGAAATATTGCCCTGCAGCGCGGTAACAGCCGTGACTTGCAGGCCCGGCTCAGTGACCATCAGCTCTTGATTCAGTGCGGGTTCGCCGCGCAGGCTATAGATCGCCAGCTTGTTGCGATCATGGAAAACATAGCCCCAAACGCCTTCCTGGCCGAGCACGATATCGGTAATGTCTCCGCCGCTATAAGGCAGCTGGATACGCTCGGACTGGGTCAGTGTAGGTTCAGTCGGCGCAGTATCATCGCCACCCAGGGTCAGCCCCTCGGATTGCTCACCGCCGGTGAAATCAAAGCTGACACGCTCCAAACCCTGCGATGTTTCTGCGAGGACGGTCAGCGTGCTGTCGTCGCCGCGCACATAAAACTGCGTCAGCGGACGGCCATCAGCATTGATGAGCGCCGGCGCTTCGCCATAAGGGAATGCTAGGCTCGCGGTTACCGAACGCTTGTTGTTGTCGGCAAAGCTCGACTGATAGTTCGGCTTGGCGACCAGCAACTGACCATTCGACAAGCCGAAGCCGATCAGACCCGACAGCACCGAACCTTTATGGACAGCTGCCACCGTCACGCCTGCCGGCAGGGGCAGGCTGTGCCTGGAAACCAGTGCGCCGGTCTTGGCCGCGATCACATCGTAATGACCATCGGCCTGAATACGGATGCCCGTTTCGTTGTACTCATCAGCATCAAGATACAGCGACGGGACTGTTGTGGCCTGCGAGGTGCCCTTAGACAGCTCGCTGCCCTTCAGCAGTGGCCAAACCTCAAACAGCAAATAGAAGAAAATAAGTACGATGGACAGGATCACGGTGACGCCACCCATGCCGATCGTGAAGTTCGCCAGTTTGTCCTTGAAGCGGCGCTTGCGCTGCATCAGGAGTCTGTTCTGGGTAGTGGCGGAAGCCGCAGGTGTTTTATCCATCACACAAACCTTATTGACCTTGTTGAGTTCAACGCACAACCTTTTAACTTTTAACTCGCAACCATTTTTGCGCAACCATTTTTGCGCAACCATTCTTGCGCAACAAAGGGGGCATCTAGCCCCCTTCGTTTTTCAGCTTATAACCCGGATCAGAGACCCAGTAGCTTGCGCACTTTCTCGGCCTGCTTGGCTGGGAGCGGAATGTAACCATCCTTTTCCACAACCATCTGACCCTGCTTCGACAGCACCAGCTTCAGGAATTCAGCTTCCAGCGGCGGCAGCGGCTTGTTCGGGGCCTTGTTCACATACACATAGAGGTAGCGAGCCAGCGGATAGTTGCCGGTGAGGGCGTTCTTTTCGTTGGCATCGTAGATCTCGCCGTCCTTGCCCTGCAGCGGCACAGCACGCACACCCGATGTCTTGTAGCCAATACCCGAGTAACCCACGCCGTTGATGGAGCCGGAAACCGACTGCACAACAGAGGCCGAGCCTGGCTGCTCATTCACGTTGGTCTTGAAATCGCCCTTGCACAGAGCGGTTTCCTTGAAGTAACCGTAGGTGCCAGACACCGAGTTACGACCATAGATCTGCATGTCGCGAGCGCCCCAGGCACCAGTCATGCCCAGATCGCCCCACTTGTTCACCGACTTGCTCAGACCGCACTTGCGTGTAGACGAGAACACGGCATCCACTTCCGGCATGGTCATGGACTTGATGGGATTGTCTTTGTGCACATACACAGCCAGCGCATCGATAGCGACCGGAACGGCCGTCGGCTTATAGCCCTTGGCGGCTTCGAAGGCCTGAATTTCATTGCCCTTCATCATGCGCGACATCGGGCCGAAGTTGGCCGTGCTCTGCGTCATGGCGGGTGGCGCGGTCGAAGAGCCTGCACCTTGAATTTGGATATTGATGTTCGGATACATCTTCTTGAAATCTTCAGCCCACAGGGTCATCAGATTGTTCAGGGTGTCCGAACCGATGCTGGTCAGGTTACCGGACACGCCGGAAGCCTTAGCATAAACCGGCAGCTTGGCATCAACAGCCGCTTGCGCCGACAGGGTCAGGCCCAGGCCCAAGGCTGCAATCAGGGTCTTCACTTTCATTTTGCACACTCCGCAAAGGGGGTTGATTTGCTACGAGGCGAATAATGAAGGCCAATTATGACCATAACATGACAGTTTGTTGGCACCCTGCTTAGCCGTTTGTCGTCATTTCGTCATAAACATGCGCCAGCCTGTGCCGGTTGGAAAACCCCCTTTCAAGACTGGAGACGCATCATGTTACGCAAATTGGTGATGGCAACTACCCTGACAATGCTCGCGCTGCCGGCAATGGCAGACGCAAATTTCAATAAAGCCGGCTTCGAGACGCATGTCGAAAATGGCCGTCTGTGGGTATTCAAGGCTGATTCCGCCGAACTGGCTGCCTTTAAGGCGCAGGGCGAGCCCGCCGTTTTTGTGTCACGCATTGGCGATGGCCCTGAAGGCATGACCTTGCGTGGCAACAACAACGATGTGCTGGAAGCCTATATCAGCAGCAAGTGATTGCGGTGCGATGAGCGGCCGGCAAGGCCGCTCTTCATTAGTCGAATACAATTGAAGCGACTTTTTCGCTAGGCTAGTGCCACCTAGAAGTGGTGGTCGTCATGATAAAAGAAGAAGAATGCCCCGGCCCACGGGGTGGGCTCTGCCTGCAGACCATCGCCATGCCCAAGGATGCCAACCCTAATGGCGACATCTTCGGTGGTTGGCTAGTGGCGCAAATGGATCTGGCCGCGGGCGTCGCCGCACGCAAACGCGCACAGGGGCGTACCGCCACGGTGGCTATCGATGCCATGGTCTTTCTGCGCGCGGTCAAGGTCGGCGATATTGTCGGCTTTTATACCGACATGGAGTCCGCCGGTCGCTCATCCATGAAGATTCGCGTGGAAGTCTGGGCGCTCAGCGACATCACCGGCCAGCACACCAAGCTCACCGAAGGCTTGTTTACCTTTGTGGCCATCAATGACGATGGCCGCACGCGCGCACTGCCGCCTGCCCTACAGCAAGCCTAGGCCAAGCTCAAGCCAGTAGCCGTCGCCTCAGACCCGCGTCAGTCGCGCGTATTGCGCCACCAGCCATTTGCTGCCGAGATCGGCAAAATTGACCTGGATGCGCGCATTCGGGCCATTGCCCTCGAACGCCAGAATCACGCCCTCGCCGAAGCGCGGATGCGCCACGCGCTGCCCCAGACTCCAGCTACCGTCGCCGGTGGCATCGCCGCCCAGCGATGACTGCTTCAGGTTCATCGGCAAGGCACTGTTGGGAACGCTGCTGCCACCACGATATCCCATGGCCGTCGGGGCCGATTTCACGCGCACCGGCTCCAGCAGCGTCTCCGGCATTTCGCGCAGAAAGCGCGATGGCACATGATGGTTCTCGCTGCCGTAAAGCCGGCGCACTTCGGCATAGGTGATATACAGCTCGCGCATCGCGCGGGTAATGCCGACATAGCAGAGCCGGCGCTCCTCTTCGATATTGCCGTCTTTCAGCGCCATCTCGTGCGGAAACAGACCTTCCTCGAAGCCGGCCAGAAACACGATCGGGAACTCCAGGCCCTTGGCGGCATGCAGCGTCATCAGCTGCACAGCGTCCTCGAATTCGCCGGCCTGCTGCTCACCGGCTTCCAGCGCAGCATGATCGAGAAAGGCTGCGAGGGCGGACGGCGCTTCGTCGTCCTCTACCTCAAACTCGCGGGCGGCGGAGATCAGCTCGCGCAAGTTCTCTACCCGCGCCTGGCCCTTCTCGCCCTTCTCTTTCTGATGATGCAAGACCAGCCCGCTCTGCTCGATGACCGCCTCGATCAGTTCGCCAAGCGGAACCTCGCGCGTGTTCACATCCAGCGTCTCGATCAGCTGCAGAAAGGCCGCGAGCTTGCCGCTGGCCAGCGTCGGCAGCATCTTGCCCTTGAGCACGGCCTCGGCGGCGGCCCAGAGGCTGATCTTCTCGTCGCGCGTGACCTGACGCAGCAGCTCCAGCGTTTTGTCGCCGATGCCGCGTGTGGGCGTGTTGACCACGCGTTCGAAGGCGGTGTCGTCATCGCGCTGTTGCAACAGGCGCAGATAGCCCACAGCGTTCTTGATTTCGGCACGCTCGAAAAAGCGCAGACCGCCATAGATGCGGTACGGAATCTGCGCCCGTAGCAGCGCCTCTTCCAGCACACGCGACTGCGCATTGGAGCGATACAGAATCGCCATGTCGCGCCGCGCCGTGCCGGCCCGGAAACGGTCATCGAGGGTGCGCGCGATGTAGTGCGCCTCGTCGAGATCATTGAAGGCGGCATAGACCCGGATCGGGTCGCCGTTCGGCCGCTCTGTCCACAGATTCTTGCCGAGGCGGTCGCCATTGTTGGCGATGACCGCGTTGGCGGCCTGCAGGATGGCCGAGGTCGAGCGGTAGTTCTGCTCCAGGCGAATCAGTTCGGCATCGGCATAGTCGCGCTGGAAGGTGCGGATGTTCTCGATGCAGGCGCCACGCCAGCCGTAGATGCTCTGGTCATCGTCACCCACAGCAGTGAGCATGCCGTGCTCGCCGGCCAGCATGCGCAGCCAGGCGTACTGAATCTTGTTGGTGTCTTGGAACTCATCCACCAGAATCATGCGAAAGCGCGTCTGGTAATGCTTGAGCAGGTCGGGATGGTTCAGCCACAGCTCATGGCTGCGCAGCAGAATCTCAGCAAAGTCGATCAGCCCGCTGCGCTGGCACACCTCTTCATAGGCGCTGTAAATACGCAGCTGCGTGCCGGTATAAAGATCGCCATTCGGCTGGATATGCTGCGGCCGCCGGCCCTCTTCCTTGTTGCCGTTGATGAAGCTCGCCGCCTGCCGCGCCGGCCACTTTTCCTCGTCGAGCTGCAAATCCTTGAGCACGCGCTTGATGACGCGCTGCTGATCGTCGCCATCGAGAATCTGGAAGGTCTGCGGCAGCCCGGCTTCCTTGAAATGAGCGCGCAGAAAGCGATGCGCGAGGCCGTGAAAAGTGCCGATCCACAGCGGCTGCGTGGCGATGCCAAGCTGCTGCTCCAGACGCGCGCGCATCTCATGGGCAGCTTTGTTGGTAAAGGTCACCGCCAGCACGGCAAACGGCGAGATGCCGAAGTTCTGGCAAAAGTGCGTGATGCGTGAAGTCAGCACACGCGTCTTGCCCGAGCCGGCCCCGGCAAGCACCAGCAGATGTTGGCTGTCACAGGTGACGGCATCGTGTTGGGCCGCGTTAAGCCCTTTCAGTAATTCAGTGTCGTTCATGGCGGCTATTGTAGACCACCGACCGCATGGCGTTTTCGCTGACGCAGGCAAATGTTATGGTAGCGAACATGACACGGACGGCCGGGAATACATCGGCCTCTGTTTGAGGGCTAGTTTCATGACCGATACGGCCACCGCCGCATACCTGCGCGAAGCGCAGCAGTTGCGTGAGCTGCAATACATCCAGTTGCGTCAGGTGCAGCAACAGCTGCCCCGCTTTCTGATCATCTCGGCGCTGTCTGTGGTTGCCGCCGCCTGGCTGTTCTGGGATTGGCCCTACGCCAGCAATAACAAAATCCTGATCTGGGCCGGCAGCTTTCTGACCTTTCTCATGGTGCGTGGCCTGCTGGTCTGGTGGTACGGCCGCCGCGTCGCGCAGAACCTCAACACGCTGGGCCGAATCATCACGGTCACGGCGGCGCTGACGGCGGCGTTCTGGGTCTATGCCATCATCGATTTCAACCCGCGCATCTTCCCCAACAGCGATTATTTGGCCGATGTGGCCAATCGTCAGGTGCTGCTGGCGGCGCTGCTGGCGGCGCAGGGCATTGCCGCGCTGACCGCCTATGCCGGCTATCTGCGCGCCTTCATCGGCTTCACCGTCATTACTTTCATTCCCTCGTTGATCCATCTGATTTTGCACCCCAGTTCGACCAACCTGACCGTGGCCAGCATTGGCGCCATCTGGTGGGGCTTTCTGATTCTCAGCGCGCGCTATTTGAACCGGATGGTGCTGGGCAGCCTGCGCCTGCGTATCGACAACGAAAAGCTGATCCGGCATTTGCGCGATACGCAGTACGACACGCTGAATTCGAATCAGCAGCTCGCCATCGAGGTGAAAACACGAACGCTGGCCGAGCAGCAGCTGCATCAGCTCAACAACGAGCTGGAAGCGCGCGTGCTGCAACGCACCGAGGCGCTGAAGGAAAGTCAGGACGGCCTGACGCTGGCCATCGAGGCCTCGGGCATTGCGCTGTGGGATTGGGCCATCGCCGACGGCACACTCAAGCACACCAATCTGGAGCCGCTGCTGGGCTGCACAGATGGCGGCTGCGATGACCTGCTGACGCAGGTACGGGATCGTGTGCATCCAGACGACTTGCGCACGGTGAAGCGCAATATCGTGCGGCATTTACGCCGACGCACGCCGCGCTACGAGGCGCGCTATCGCCTCAAGCATCAGCGTGGGCACTGGGTTTGGGTTGAAGACAAGGGCCGCGTCGTGCTCTGGGACGCGCAAGGCAAGCCGGTGCGCATGCTCGGCATTCGTCGCGACATCACCCGCGAACGCGAAGCCGAAGAGACGCAAAAGAAGCTCGACTACCTCGCCAACCACGACCGCCTGACGCAGCTCGCCAACCGCCGCCAGCTGCGCAATCGGCTGCATGCCGCCATCACCCGCGCCCGTGAAAGCGATCAGCGCCTGGGCCTGATCTACCTCAATCTGGATCGCTTCCGCCAGGTCAACGAGAGCCTCGGCTTTGAAGTCGGCGATGCCATTCTGCGCGAGACCGGCCGTCGCCTGCTGGAGATGGGCACGCGCCTAGACACGCTGGCGCGACTCGGCGGCGACGAGTTCGCGCTGATCTTCACTGACCTGCGTGATACCCACGAAATCGAATCCCTGTGCGAAGACATCATTGCTCAGCTCCGCCAGCCGTTCAGAGTCGGTGATCATGAGTTGCTGCTGGGCGCGTCGCTGGGCATCAGCCTATTCCCCGACCATGGTCGCGAACTGGCGATTCTGGTCAATCATGCCGACCTCGCCATGCAGCAGGCCAAGCGCCTGGGCGGCAACCAGTGGCGCACCTACTCGGCCGATCTGCGCAGTGCCACGGTGGAGCAGCTGAATCTGGAAAACAGCCTGCGCAAAGCCATCTTCCGCGATGAATTTCTGGTGCATTACCAGCCGAAAGTATCGCTGCAGAACAAGCGCATTGTGGGCATGGAGGCGCTGGTGCGCTGGCAGCACCCGACGCTGGGCCTGCTCTATCCCGGCGCGTTCATTCCGCTCGCCGAAGAAACCGGACTGATCTCCGTGATCACCGAGCGCGTGCTGCAGCAGGCCTGCCAGCAGGTTCAGGCCTGGGCGCGGGCTGGCCTCGGCGAACTCACGGTGGCGGTGAACATCCCGCCGCAACAGCTGCACAAGGGCGACCTGCTGCAGACGCTGGAAGTGGCGCTGGACGAAAGCGGCCTGCCGGCAGCCCAGCTGGAAATCGAGCTGACCGAAACCTCGCTGATGGACGATCCCGACATGGCCGCGCGCATCCTCGGCGATGTGCGCCAGCGCGGCATCAGCATTGCGCTGGATGACTTCGGCACCGGCTATTCATCGCTCAGCCAGCTGCGCAAGTTCCCTCTCAACACGCTCAAGATCGACCAGTCGTTTGTGCGTGAAGTCGGCCAGAGCGCGGAGGATGGTGCCATCGTGCGCGCCATCATCACCATGGCGCACGAGCTGGGCATGACCGTGACGGCGGAAGGCGTGGAAACCCCCTGCCATCTCGAGTTCCTGGTGCGCGAACGCTGCGACTATGTGCAGGGCTACTACATCAGCCGACCGATCCCGGCGGAACAGATGGAAGTGTTGCTGCTACAGCAGGCAGACGAAGACAGGCTGTCGCTGCCGCCGGTCATTTCGGCGGGCTGAGCGGCACTTCTGCGAAGACTGACAGCACCCGCCTGAAACTTTCATCCGGTGCTGCCGTGAGTGTCATGGCTTCGCCGGTGGCCGGGTGCCGAAAACTCAGCACCGTGGCCGCCAGCATGAGCCGTCCGCCGCCGAATCGCTCGGCAAAGTAATGGTTGTGGCGCGTGCGCCCGTAATTCGTATCGCCAATGATGGGATGACTGATGTGCTGCAAATGGCGGCGCAGCTGATGCTGACGCCCCGTCTCCGGCTGAAGCTCTACCACGCTGTAGCGACTGCTGGCGTAGCCTTCAATGGCCACCGGAATTTCCGTGATGGCCAACCGCCGATAGCGCGTCCGAGCCTCGCGCATCACCTGCTCGCTGGTGTCGCGCCGGTCAATGGCCTTGTCGCGCAAGGGCTCGTCGATCAGGCCGCTCTCCGGGGTCCAGCCGCGCACCATCGCCAGGTAAGTTTTGCGGATTTCGCCTGCCATGAGCGCCTGGCCCAGCGCGCTGGCCGTATCCGGGTCGCGCGCAAAGAGCAGCAGGCCAGAGGTGGGTCGGTCCAGGCGGTGGACAGGATAGACATGCTCGCCATCATTCAGCTCACGCGCATATTGCAGCGCGAACTCCTTCTCGTGACGGTCGATGGGACTGCGATGCACGAGCAGGCCTGCGGGCTTGTGCACGGCCAGCAGATGGTCGTCGCGATGGATCAGCTGCAGGGGGTTGGCGGTCAACGGCGACATGCCTGGCCTTTTGCCGTGAGGCGGTATTTCTGCAAGCGGCTGCGCGGCTTATCGGGGATGCTGTACTCAATCAAGCCCTGCGTCAGCGCCGGCTCGATGTAATGCTCACGCACATGGGTGCGATCCCTGAGTTGCATACGCTCGCGGATCTCGACATTACCCAGTTCGCCCGCCTCGGCAAGCAGCTCCAGTAACGCGGCGACTGGTGGGGCGACTGGTGGGGTGACTGGTGGGGTGACTGGTGGGGTCGCGCCCTTCCACTCCGCCTCCGGCCGCCCGGTCACGGCACTGAACTGGTTGCCCGCCACATCATCGATCAACTCCGTGCGAGACCATATTCGCAGCGCACGCGGGATGCCACTGCCCAGGCCACGATACGGCAGCATCTGCGAGGCATGCTCGGTTAGCGTCGGATTACGGCGATTGGTCTTGCCCTGGCGAATGGCCTCGACGCTCAAGCTATCGGGCAAATGGCCGGGGCTGATGATTTCCACGCGGTCAGCAAAAACCAGCAACCGGATCGACGCGCTGGTGAAGTAATCGCGGTGGATGAGCGCATTGACCAGCAACTCCTCCAACGCCACCTCGGGAATTTCCAGCTCGCCCAGCGTATTGAAGTTACGGCCTCGTTGCACATGATGCAGATTGCGCCGTAGGAAGGCGAAACTGGCCCTGAACTGCTCGGTGATCGTACCGCTAATGTCCTCGCTATCCAGATAGTGAGAATCCGCCAAACTGGTGCCCAGGAACGCCACAGCCTTGACCTGAAATGCCGGCCGCCAGCGCTGCGGATTACGACCAAAGAGCATCAGCCCGGCCCGCGTCAGCTCACGACCATCGCCCAGCCCCAAGTTTTGCAACAGCTGCGTAGCGGCAAGCCGGCATACTCATTGACCTGCCCGTAGCGCCGATTGAAATAGGCCAGAAATGCCTTGTCGTCGATGTCTGCCTCGGTCGTGCCCGCCACCGGCACAATATCGGCATAGACCAGCCCGGCGCGCTGAAACATGCGCTGCATTTCCTCACGCGCCGTCACATGGCGCTTGTCCGCGCCCTGCTTCACCCAGATGCGACCCTGATTATCGATATACGGCTTGGCTAGCCCATCGGGCACGCTGACCACCATCACGATGCCCTGCGCCGTCTGCACATTCTCGGTCAGCGGATGCACCGGTGGTCGCACATGCTGCGACGCCGCATTGCTCAACAGCTGATTCAGCCGCCGCACGGCCGCAGGCTCCAGCCCACTCACCGCGCCGCTGTCCTCCACACCAATCAACAGCACACCACCGCCACTGTTGGCCAACGCCGCCAGCTCCGCAGCCACGGCATCCGGGTTAGACAAATCACGCTTGAATTGGTGCCGGCTGTCTTCGCCACGCGCCAGAGTCTGCAGGAGTTCGGCTTCGGTCGTCATACGGTGTCCTTACGCGTATTTTGTGCATTAGTCTAAAGAGACGGCGCCGGCGTGATTTTTCCTGACTCACCCAATCAGGCCGTCACACGATCCAGATCGGCAAAGTTGCTGATCTTGACCGCGCCATCTGGAAAGCGAGCCACGACCTCCAGCTGCCCGCCCATCGCCTCGATATGGCTGCGCAAAGTGGAAAGATACATGTCTGTGCGCCGCTCCAGCTTGGCAATCGACGGCTGCTGCACATGAAGCAACTCCGCCAGCATCTTTTGCGAGAGCCCACGCGCCTGACGCAACTCGTTGAGCGGCATTTCGGCGAGCATCGTCTGAGCCTTGGCCTCGGCCCGTGCTTGTGACTCTGGCGACATCTGCTCGCGCAGTACAGCAAACTGATTAGCCATCTATTAATCCTTCCTGTCGAAATCATCCGTGTACTCGACATTCCATGTCATTTTTCAGAGTTCCTTCCATAGAATATTCCGTCAGTGGAATATATTGTGCCCACGCACGGCTAATCATTCAAGAACTAAACCACCTCACGCCACCAAGTGCGCCGCCAGCGCCTGCCGCTGACCATCGGTCAGCGGTTGCGACTTCTGGGTGGCGAAATCGAACGCCACTTGCACGGCCTTGCCGCGCGCCACGCACATGCCGCCCTGCCACGCCTCATGCAGTACCACAAACGACGAATTGCCCAGTTTCTCGATGGCAGTGTTCAGGGTCACCTCACTGCCGTAGTAGATCTGCGCGATGAAATCCACCTCGGTGCGCGCCAGAATCAGCGACAGCTGGCGAATGTCCATGCCCGGCGAAAAAATGCGAAAGATCGGCTCGCGTGCAGTCTCGAACCAGCCACCCACGACCGTGTTGTTGACATGCCCGAAGGCGTCCGTCTCGTAGAAGCGGGGCATTACCGTGGTGGTGAACATGGCGGCTCCGGATATTGGGCTGGTCAAGTAACTGATCGTAGTCGTACGGTGACATCGAAGTTGTAGAGCGTGATGGATCGCTCATTCGCTTTCCAAGGTATCGGGGTTCTTCAGCGACTTTTTCTCATCGGAGGCCAAGCGGCGTTCAACTTTTTTCACATCCTCGGCCGGCGGCAAGCTTTCGGGTCGGATGCCACGGCTGAGGAGCGTGTCACGAACAGCCTGATTGTTGGTGACATGCTCGCGGGAAATTTCGGGCTGGCTAAACATGCCTTGGGTGCGCGCGTTGTGGATGGTGATCTCGGTGGCAAAGTCCTTGGCCTTGAGAATGATGGTGGGCGCAAAATCGGCGAGCGGGCGGCTATCAGGCACTTGCCACTGGGCTTTCATGGCCTGAGTACTCTTCCCAAATAGCGCTTGGTCACCTTTGCTGCGAATAACGGCGAAGTCCTGGCTACCACCGGTTTGCTCAAAAATGAGCTGGGAGAGTTCTTGTTCCGTTCCCATGAGCTTTTTGCGGGCAGAAATTCGTTCGGCCTCTAAAAGCCGCTGTTCGATCAACTCTGCGCGGCGAGTCTGGATAGCGAAGTAGGTCTGGGCGAAGGCAATTTCCTGCTTGCGGGAGTCACCGTTCTGAGCCACGAGGTAGCACGCGTAGCGAGTGAGCATGATGTCGTCGATCTCGCGTTCCGCACCCTTGGCCAGCTGGATCATTTTGTTGACGTCAACAAAATGATCGGAGACCGCGTGGCCTGAGACCTCACAAGCGATTTTGGCCTTGGAAATGGCGGTCTGATTGAAGTTTCGCCATTCGGTGTAACCAAGAAGCTGCTGAAGATCGCGGGCAAGCCAGTATTCCACACCCTGTTCAGTTTGCTGGGCGTGACCTTCAAAGGTGTCTGTCAGTGTGTGTATTTGGGAACTATCCATGATTTTCCTCGTGTCGTTATTATCCACCAAGCTTAGCAAGGCATCATGTCTTGCTTGAGCTGGCACGACATTCAGTATGTGCAAAATTTGCCCATACACCAACATCACCACCCCAATTCAGGAGGCAGTGTCTCTCGAATTGGAAACTGCATCGTCCTACGCATCTTTTTCATTTAAGGGCATTTGGCGCGATGACCAGCGAAGAGCTGGCAGCAGCAAAAATGGCTGTGAAAAATGAAGGCGAGTAATCCCTAACAAGGGCATTTCCCCGTCCCCTTCGCCCCCAGCCTAGCCTCCATCCGCGACCGCACAAACTGCTCTCGCGTCATCGCCACCAGCTCCGGATGCTTCTCCGCCATGTGTCGCACATAAGCGTCGTAATCCGGAACACCCACCAGCATCGCGCCGAAATGCCGGCTCTGCTGCCAGAGCGCCGCGAGCCGACCCCGGCCAGTGCCATTGGCAGTAGCAACGCCTGAACCAGCATCCCTCACGCCCGCTCCCCAACCAACACCACCGGCGTCTCCGTACTCTCCACCCGCCCACTGCGCAGCGCCGCCCGCATCGCACGCAGGCTGCAAAACAGCATCACCAGCACCACGCTCATGAACAGCACGCACAGCGTCGCGTTAATGTGGTCATTGAAGATCACCTGCTGCATCTGCGCTAGGCTCTTGGCCGGAGCCAGCACCTCTCCCTCGGCAAAGGCAGCGCTGAATTTGTCTGCATGCGCGAGGAAGCCAATGCGCGGGTCAACATGGAACAACTTCTGCCAGCCGGCGGTAAGCGTGACCACCAAAATCCAGCTTGCCGGCATCAGCGCCACCCAAGCGTGGCGGGCGCGCTGGGCCTTGACCAACAGCGTGCCCACCAGCAGCAGCGCGATCGCGGCCAGCATCTGGTTGGCGATGCCGAACAGCGGCCATAGCGTGTTGATGCCGCCGAGCGGGTCGATCACGCCCTGATACAGGAACCAGCCCCAACCGCCCACGCAGAGCAGCGTGGCCACCACATTGGGCCACCAGCGCTCGGTGTCGCGGAACGGGGCGTACACGGCACCGAACAGGTCCTGGATCATGAAGCGGCCCACGCGTGTGCCGGCGTCGATGGTGGTGAGGATGAACAGCGCTTCGAAGAGGATGGCGAAGTGATACCAGAACGCCATCATGCCGCTGCCGCCAATGACGGATGACAAGATGTGCGCCATGCCCACAGCCAGCGTGGGGGCGCCACCAGCGCGCGACAGAATGCTGTCTTCGCCGATGTCTTTGGCGGTTTGCGCGAGCAGCTCTGGCGTGACTAGGAAGCCCCACTGGCTGATCACCGCCGCCGCTTCTTCCACGGTCTTGCCGATGAGTGCGGGCGGCGAGTTCAGCGCGAAGTACACGCCGGGCTCGATCACGCAGGCCGCGATCATGGCCATGATCGCCACGAACGATTCCATGAGCATGGCGCCGTAGCCGATGGGCCGGGCGTCGAGTTCGTTATCCAGCAATTTCGGCGTGGTGCCCGACGACACCAGTGCGTGGAAGCCAGATACCGCACCGCAGGCGATGGTGATGAACAGGAACGGGAACAGGCTGCCGCCGAAAACCGGGCCGCTGCCGTCGATAAAGGTCGTCAGCGCCGGCATCTTCAGTTCAGGCATCACAATGAGGATGCCCAGCGCCAAGGCCACAATGGTGCCGATTTTGAGGAAGGTGGACAGGTAATCACGCGGGGCCAGCAGCAGCCACACCGGCAGGATGGACGCCAGCGCACCGTAGCCGATCAGGCCCAGCGCGAGCTGCTCGCCGGTGAAGGTGAAGCGCGCCGCCCACAGCGCGTCCTCCGCGACCCAGCCACCCACCACAATGGACGCGAACAGCAGCACCACGCCAATCAATGACATCTCGCCGATGCGGCCGGGCCGCAAATAGCGCAGGTACAGGCCCATGAACACGGCAATCGGAATGGTCGCCACCACGGTGAAGGTGCCCCAGGGCGAATGCGCCAGCGCCTTCACCACCACCAGCCCCAGCACCGCGAGCAGAATGATCATGATGGCGAGGATGCCGACCCCGGCTACGGTGCCGGCAAACGGCCCCAACTCGCTGCGAATCATGTCGCCCAGCGAGCGGCCATCGCGCCGAGTGGACGCGGTGAGCACCAGCATGTCTTGCACGGCACCGGCCAGCACCACGCCGGCCAGCAGCCACAGCGTACCGGGCAGATAGCCCATCTGCGCCGCCAGCACCGGGCCGATCAGCGGGCCTGCACCAGCAATCGCCGCAAAGTGATGGCCGAAGAGCACCACGCGATGCGTCGGCAGGTAGTCGAGGCCGTCGTTGTGACGATGCGCTGGGGTCAGGCGCCGTCCGTCCAGCCCCAGCACCGTGGTGGCGAGGTAACGGCTATAGAAGCGATAAGCGATGACATAGACCGACACCGCCGCCACCACAATCCAGGCGGCGTTGATGCTTTCGCCGCGATGCAGCGCCAGCGTGGCCAGCGAAAACACCGCCGCGCCACACACGGCCAGCCACAGAACCACACTACGCAATTGCTTCACGGCCTTACTCCACCGTCACCGATTTCGCCAAATTACGCGGCTGATCCACATCCGTGCCCTTGATCACCGCCACATGGTAAGACAGCAATTGCAGCGGGATGGTGTAGAGAATCGGCGCGACCTCATCGGCTACGCTGGGCATGGAGAACACCTTGATGCCCGGCTCGGCGCGCACATCGGCGGCATGGTCGGCAAACACATAGAGTACGCCGGCGCGCGCACGCACTTCCTGCAGGTTCGACTTGAGCTTGTCGATCAGATCGTTCTTCGGCGCCACCGCCACCACCGGCATGTCTTGATCCACCAGTGCCAGCGGGCCGTGCTTGAGCTCGCCAGCCGGGTAAGCCTCGGCGTGGATATACGAGATTTCCTTGAGCTTGAGCGCACCTTCCATCGCCACCGGGTATTGCGCGCCACGGCCCAGGAACAGGGTGTGATGCTTGTCGCCGAACTCGGCGGCAATGCGCTCGATGGCCTGATCCATCGCCAGCACTTCATCACACAGCGCCGGCAGGCCGGTCAGCTGCGTCACGATGTCGCGCTCACGCTCCACGCTGAGGCGACCCTGGCGACGACCCGTGGCCAGCACCAGCAGCATCAGCGCCACCAGCTGCGTGGTAAACGCCTTGGTCGATGCCACACCGATCTCCGGCCCGGCATGCGTGATAAACGCCATGTCGCACTCGCGCACCAGCGTCGAGGTCGGCACATTGCAGATGCACAGCGAGCCCAGCGCGCGCGACTTCACTTCGCGCAGCGCCGCCAGCGTATCCGCCGTCTCGCCAGACTGCGAGATGGTGACCAGCAGCGTATCCGCCGGCAACACCGTGGTGCGGTAGCGGAATTCGCTGGCCACTTCCACATGGCAAGACACACCGGCGATGGCCTCGAACCAGTACTTGGCCACGAACCCGGCGTGATAGCTGGTGCCGCAAGCCAGAATCTGCACATGCTTGGCCTTCGCCAGCAACTCGGCTGCCTGCGGGCCGAAGGCATCGACCGCGACCTGACCATTGCTGACGCGGCCGGCCAGCGTGCGCTGAATCGCCACTGGCTGCTCGTAGATTTCCTTCAGCATGTAGTGCTTGTACGCGCCCTTGCTGCTGGCGTGCACCGTGGCATCCAGCTCCACGGCCTTGCGTGCGATGACCGCGCCGCTGGCATCCCAGATCGTGACCTGATCGCGCTTCAGCTCAATGAAGTCGCCCTCTTCCAGATAGATGAAGCGATTGGTCACCGGCAGCAGCGCGAGCTGATCGGAGCTGATGAAGTTCTCGCCGATGCCCAGACCGACCACCAGCGGCGAACCCTGACGCACCGCCAGCAACCGCTCCGGCTCGCTCGCCCGCACGATGCCCAGCGCAAACGCGCCATGCAGCTGCGCCACGGCACGACGCACCGCCGCCATGAAATCGCCACCTTTTTTCAGCTCGGACTGGATCAGATGCGGCACAACCTCGGTATCCGTCTGCGAGGTAAACACAAAGCCCTCGGCCTGCAGCTGCTCACGCAGCGCCTCGTAATTCTCGATGATGCCGTTGTGCACCACCGCCACATCGCCCGATTGGTGCGGATGCGCGTTGCCCTGCGTGGGCGCACCGTGCGTGGCCCAGCGCGTATGCGCGATACCGATCTGGCCGCTGACGCCACTGGCATGCGACGCATCCGCCAGCGCCTGCACCTTACCCGGCTGGCGCTCCCGCTCGATGGCACCGCCATGAATCACCGCCAGACCCGCCGAGTCATAGCCACGATATTCCAGCCGACGCAGACCTTCGATCAGCACATCCGTGATATTTCGTTCGCCAATGGCACCAACAATTCCGCACATAACCTTCTCCGTAAATCCTGAACTGCTGGCTTAAACCTTGGGCGCTTTGCGCGGACGCTGCCAACCATCGATTGTCTTCTGCACGGCACGACCCACGGCCAGCATGCCATCCGGCACATCCTTGCTGATCGTCGAGCCGGCCCCAGTCGTGGCACCGGCACCAATGGTCACCGGCGCCACCAGCGAGTTGTTTGTGCCAATGAAGGCGTCATCGCCAATCGTGGTTTTGTGCTTGTTGGCACCGTCGTAATTACAGGTGATGGTGCCGGCGCCGATATTCACGCCGGCGCCAATGTCGCTGTCACCGAGATAGGCCAGATGGTTGGCCTTGGAGCCCAGACCCATCACAGTGGCCTTGGTCTCCACGAAATTGCCGATGTGCACTTCGTCGGCCAGCTTCGAGCCGGGGCGCAGCCGCGCAAACGGGCCGATCACCGCACGCGCGCCGACCACCGCACTGTCGATCAGCGAATACGGCTTGATCTCGGTGCCGGCACCGATCTCGCAATCCTTGAGGATGCAGCCGGCGCCCACGCGCACATTATCGCCCAGCACCACGCGGCCCTCGATAATCACGCCGGCATCCAGCGACACATCCATGCCGTGGCTGATCTGGCCGCGCACATCCAGACGCGCCGGATCCAGCACGGTCACGCCGGCACGCATGAGCTGCTCGGCCTGATGCCGCTGCCACACGCGCTCCAGCGCCGCCAGTTGCAGCTTGTCGTTCACGCCCTCGACTTCCCAGATGGTGTTGGGATGCACCGCCGTGACCGGCACGCCATGCGCCGTGGCCATGCCGATGAGATCCGTCAGGTAATACTCGCCCTGCGCGTTGTTGTTTTTCAGCTGCGGCAGCCAGGCATGCAGCAGCGCATTGGGCACGCAGAGAATGCCGGTGTTGGCCTCGGTGATGAGCTTTTCGTCAGCACTAGCGTCCTTCTGCTCGACAATGCGCACCACGCGACCCTGCTCGCGCACAATGCGGCCGTAACCAGTGGGGTCGGGCAGATGCACGGTGAGCAAGCCGAGGCTCTGGTCATCCGGCACTACCTCGATCAGTCGTTGCAGCGTGGCCACGGAAATCAGCGGCACATCGCCATAGAGAATCAGCGTGCGGCCCTCACCGGCCAGCACCGGCAGCGCCACTTGCACGGCATGGCCGGTGCCCTTCTGCTCGGCCTGCAGCACCCAGTCCAGCGCCTGCCCAGCGAACGCCTGCTGCACAACATCGCCGCCATGGCCATAGACCACAATCGGCCGTTCGGCACCGAGTTCACGCGCAGCAACAATGACATGATGAAGCAGCGGCTGACCGGCCAGCGGTTGCATGACTTTCGGCAGCGCGGAACGCATGCGCGTGCCCTTGCCCGCTGCCAGAATGATGACCTGAAGACTCATGGAGGATGGCTTCCTGCGAAAACTGGCCGTCAGTTTACACCATGCTCCACGCGCCATAAGGCCAGTTTGTCGGCGCGTTAACGCGGGCTGCTGGCCGTCAGCTCATGAATCATCTGTTGCAGGCGAACCGGCGTGAATGCCGGCAACGAACAGCGATTGGCCGTGCACACAAACGCCGCCGATTTCGCCAACGCCGGGTAGCTCACCTTGGCATCCAGCAATGCCCCCTGCGACTTGTCCCAGTACTCCACGCGCTGATAGCCGCCGGGCTGGCGCAGCGCCGTGCGCCACAATGCCTCGCCAGCCGCATCCCGTTTTGCACTCACGATGGTCAGGTGCAGCGGGTCGGTGGCCAGCTCATCCGCCGCCAGCAAAATACCGGCCTCGGTAATCACGCCAGCGCTCACGCTCGGGGTAGCCAGATAGCGCATGCCATGCTCGGCCATCGCCCGGAAGCGGGGTAGCCCAGCGTAATGCGACAGCAGATTGGCATGGCGTACCAACGCGATATTTTCTTCCACCACCGCCAGTGGCGGCGCGATCACGCCTTGAGGCCTGGCGCTGCGAAAGCCGCCGCCACGCTGCCGGAACTGCGCATTAATGAAGTCGGTAGTGGCGATAGCCGCCTGCAACCACTCGCGCCGGCCTTCAAGCTTGTACAAGGCCAGCTGGGCACGCGCCATCGCCACATTATCGGCAAGATACGGCCCGGCCACATCGCGGGCAGCGTGCCGAAAACCGCCGCTGTTACCGATGCGGCGATTCGCCATGGCCCAATTCACCGCCTTGTGTGCCATGGCGGCAGCCTCTGCGTCACCCGAAATGCCCGCCCAAATCGCCAATGCTTCGGCCGCCAACCCTGCCTCGCGTGCATACAAATGCTTGTCTACACGCGGGATGCCCTGACGGCGACGCTCGGCATCGGTGCCGGCAAAATAGGCCTCGCTGTGCTGACCCGGCACCAAGTCGGCGTCCTGACTGGCATAAATCGCACCCTCAGGGCTGCTCAGAAAATCACGCAGATAGCGCTGTGTGCTGCGCGCCGCCTCGGCATATTGCGGCTTATCTAACTGCGCATAGGCCTGCGCATAAATCCGCAAATAACCCGCCTGCACCGCCAGCAGCTTTTCAAAATGAGGATGCTGCCAGTCGCCATGCGTGGAGTACTGGTAGAACCCGCCCCACACAGGGTCTTTCAAATTCAGCGCAGCATCGAGCGTCTGCATGGCCGCCGCTCGTTGGCCGGCATCGCCCGTCGCCGCTTGCGCCAGGCTGTATTCAACCGTATCGCGATCAAGAAACTTCATGGCGATGCGCAGGCCGCCCAGCGACGAATCGTTGCTCTCACGATGCTTGCGCATCAAGGTGCTGCGCAAGGCTGGAGCCAGTTGCGCAGACGAACTGATCTGGTGCTTAGGGATTTGCGCCTCAATCTCAGGCTCAGGACGCTTGTAAGTGGCCTGCAACAACGACAAAAATTCGCGGCGCTCAATATAGCCGGCGCGCTTGACCAGCTCCCGGCCCTGCGCATCAAACAGGATAGTGGCCGGCCAGCCATAGTCCTTGTAGCGATTGCTCAAATCCGGGCGGGCGTCTTGATCCACGCGTATCACACGATAATGTTGCTTGAGCTCGGCCAGCACCGCAGGATCCGCGTAGGTTTTCTCATCCATGACATGGCACCAGTGGCACCAGACCGCCGCCATATCGAGCAACACCAGCTTATTTTCCGCACGGGCCTGAGCAAAAACCTGCGGCGACCAATCTTGCCAAGCCGGCTGCGGCAGCGATGTTGCTGCCCACGCGGCCGATGGACTGGCGAGTGGCGAACTCGCGAACAGCGTCAGCAGCAAAACACGAACAAATTTCGGCACGAGAGCGTGCTCCTAACAATAACTAGTTGTTAGACACGCCCCCTGGCGATTAATTACAGATTGATTTGAGCCGGCTTATTCGCCGCGAATGTATTGCTCAAGCTGACTGATAATGACCTTCTGCTCGGAGATAACATCTTTCACCAAGTCGCCAATAGAGATGAGGCCGAGCAGCTTGCCGTTGTCCATCACGGGCAAATGGCGCATGCGCTTTTCGGTCATCAGCGCCATGCAATCGGCATTAGTCTGGCTGGGGTGCACGAACATGACCGCCGAGGTCATGATGTCGGATACTGGCGTAGCCTGCGACGAACGCTCCAGCAGCACCACTTTGCGGGCATAGTCACGCTCGGTAATGATGCCCACCACATCCATACCCTCGGTCACCAGTAACGCACCGATGCCTTTTTCGGCCATCAGCGCCACCGCTTCAAGCACGGTTTGATCCGGGCCGATGGTGTAGATGTGTGAGCTGCCCTTGCTGTGAAGAAGTTCTGCGACGGTTTTCATGAGGCGTCCTAGTACCCGAATGCTGATTAGCCTTTTTGTAACATGAAAAATGCAAAAGGGCAGCCTGAGCTGCCCTTTTTATCACCAACGGCTTATCGCATTGAGTCAGCGGTTGACTCAGCCGCGACCCGCGCGATTCTTCATGGCCTGCAAGGTACGCAACTGAGCTGCGGACTCTGCCAGTGAAGCCAAGGCGACCGAAGTATCCATTTCGCCCTTCTGGTTGGTCAGCGCTTCCGCAGCTGAACGACGCGCTTCCAAGGCAGCAGCCTCATCAACATCCGAAGCACGCACGGCAGTATCCGCCAGAATGGTCACGATAGACGGCTGCACTTCCAGCACACCACCGGAGACGTAGTAGATCAGCTCTTCGCCGTCTTCCAGCAGTACACGCACCGGACCCGGCGACAACAGCGTCAACAACGGAGCATGGCCAGGGGTAACACCGATGTCACCCAGCTGACCGTGCGCCACCACCATCTTGGCGGTGCCGGCGTAGATCGATTCTTTGGCACTGACAATATCGCAGTGAATCGTGTTCGCCATGTTCTACTCCTGAGCCTGAAGGTGAAGAAGCTTAGAGCTTCTTCGCCTTTTCGATGGCTTCGTCGATGCCGCCAACCATGTAGAACGCCTGCTCCGGCAGGGCGTCAAATTCGCCGGCCAGAATGCCCTTGAAGCCACGAATGGTTTCCTTGAGCGAGACATACTTGCCTGGCGAGCCGGTGAAGACTTCGGCCACATGGAACGGCTGCGACAGGAAGCGCTGGATCTTACGCGCACGGTACACAACCAGCTTGTCTTCTTCCGACAGCTCGTCCATGCCCAGAATCGCGATGATGTCCTTCAGTTCCTTGTAACGCTGCAGCACATTCTGCACGCCACGGGCCACGGCGTAATGCTCTTCGCCAACCACCAGCGGATCGAGCTGACGCGAGGTCGAGTCGAGCGGGTCAACGGCTGGGTAAATACCCAGCGAGGCGATGTCACGCGACAGAACGACGGTGGCGTCCAAGTGGGCAAAGGTGGTCGCCGGCGACGGGTCGGTCAAGTCATCGGCAGGCACATAAACGGCCTGGATCGAGGTGATCGAGCCATTCTTGGTCGAGGTGATACGCTCTTGCAGAACGCCCATTTCTTCGGCCAGCGTCGGCTGGTAGCCCACGGCAGACGGCATACGACCAAGCAGTGCCGACACTTCAGTACCGGCCAGTGTGTAGCGATAGATGTTGTCGACGAAGAGCAGCACATCACGGCCCTTGCCGGTGGCTTCATCTTTCTCGTCACGGAAGTACTCAGCCATGGTCAGGCCGGTCAGCGCAACGCGCAGACGGTTGCCGGGCGGCTCGTTCATCTGGCCGTAAACCATCGCGACCTTGTCGAGAACGCCCGAATCCTTCATTTCGTGATAGAAATCGTTGCCTTCACGAGTACGCTCACCCACGCCGGCGAACACGGACAAACCGCTGTGCGCCTTGGCGATGTTGTTGATGAGCTCCATCATGTTCACGGTCTTGCCCACACCGGCGCCGCCGAACAGGCCGACTTTGCCGCCCTTGGCAAACGGGCAGAGCAAATCGATCACCTTGATGCCCACTTCCAGCAGCTCGGTACCGCCCGACTGTTCGTCGTAGCTCGGTGCCTTGCGGTGGATGGACATGGTCACTTCGGTTTCGACCGGGCCGGCTTCATCTTCCGGCTGGCCAAGCACATTCATGATGCGACCGAGCGTACCCTTGCCCACCGGCACGGAGATCGGACCACCGGAATTGCCGACCGACAGACCACGCTTGAGGCCTTCGGTGGAACCCATGGCGATCGTGCGCACGATGCCGTCGCCCAGCTGCTGCTGGACTTCGAGGGTGGTCGATGTCGCGTCAACTTTCAGCGCGTCATAGACTCTGGGCACGCTATCGCGCGGGAATTCGACGTCGATGACGGCGCCGATGATCTGGACAATACGACCGCTGCTCATGGGTTCATCCTCTCAAACTGCAATACTGTTTTAGTGTTGCGCAGCCTTAAACGGCTGCAGCGCCACCAACGATTTCCGAAATTTCCTGGGTGATCGCGGCCTGACGCAGCTTGTTATAAACCAGCTGCAGGTTACGGATCAGATCACCGGCGTTGTCGGTAGCCGATTTCATGGCGACCATACGCGCAGCCATTTCACAGGCTACGTTTTCAATAACACCCTGATATACCTGCGACTCAATGAAACGGAGCAAAAGCGCATCGAGGATGGGCTTGGCTTCCGGTTCGTACAGGTAGTCCCAGTTGTAGCTGCGCTCACCGATCGCGTCATCACCTGATGCGGCCAACGGCAGCAATTGCTGCAGTGTCGGCTTCTGCGTCATGGTGTTGACGAACTCGTTGGACACCAGATACAGGCGATCAATCTTGCCTTCATCAAAGTGATCCAGCATGACCTTGATCGCGCCAATCAATGCTTCCAGCGATGGCTTGTCACCCATATGGGTTTTCGCTGCCACCACTTTGCCGCCGAAATTCTTGAAGAATGTCGTGGCCTTGGTCCCGAGCAGGCAGAATTCGACTTCCACGCCCTGCGCCTGAAACTCGCGCACGGAGAGAGCGACCTGCTTGAACAGGTTGGTGTTGAGGCCGCCGCAGAGACCGCGATCGGACGACACCACAATGTAACCAACACGCTTGACCGGACGCTCGATCAGATAGGTGTGCTTGTACTCAGGCGTTGCGTGAGCAACATGAGCCACCACCTGACGGATCTTCTGGGCGTAGGGCTTGCCTGCCGCCATGCGTTCCTGGGCTTTGCGCATCTTGGAGGCGGCCACGAGCTGCATCGCTTTCGTGATCTTCTGCGTGCTCTTGATGCTCGCAACCTTGACACGGATTTCTTTTAAGCTGGCCATAGCCTCACCAAATCTTTGCCTGAGTCACCGACCCGACGCGAACGCCGGGTCGGATCGCACTTACCAGCTCTGCGTGGCTTTGAACTTGTCGATGCCAGCGCGCAGCTCAGCTTCGATCTTGCCATCGTAGTTTGCCGTGGCATTGATGTTATCCATCAGTGCCTTGTGCTCGCTGTTCATGTAGGCGTGCAAGGCAGCTTCAAAATCAAGCACCTTGTTCACGGCAACATCGCCCAGATAGCCTTCGTTGACCGCAAAAATCGACAGCGCCATGTCACCGATGTTGAGCGGAGCAAACTGCTTCTGCTTCATCAGTTCGGTAACGCGCTGACCGAGCTCCAGCTGCTTGCGGGTCGCTTCGTCAAGATCGGAAGCGAACTGCGCGAATGCGGCCAGTTCACGGTACTGAGCCAGCGAGGTACGAATACCGCCAGACAGCTTCTTGATGATCTTGGTCTGCGCTGCGCCACCGACGCGGGACACCGAGATACCGGCGTTGACGGCCGGACGGATACCCGAGTTGAACAGCGAAGTTTCCAGGAAGATCTGACCGTCGGTGATCGAAATCACATTGGTCGGAACGAAAGCGGACACATCGCCAGCCTGGGTTTCGATGATCGGCAGAGCCGTCAACGAGCCGGTCTTGCCAGTCACAGCACCCTTGGTGAACTTCTCAACATATTCAGCCGACACGCGCGAAGCACGCTCCAGCAGACGGGAGTGGAGATAGAACACATCGCCTGGGTAAGCTTCGCGACCTGGCGGACGGCGCAGCAGCAGAGAGATCTGGCGGTAGGCCACGGCCTGCTTGGACAGATCGTCATAGATGATCAGGGCGTCTTCGCCGCGATCACGGAAGTATTCGCCCATGGTGCAACCGGAGTACGGTGCCAGGAACTGCATCGACGGAGCGTCGGCAGCAGCAGCGGCAACAACCGTGGTGTAAGCCATGGCGCCGAACTCTTCGAGCTTGCGCACGACATTGGCAATGGTCGACTGCTTCTGGCCGATGGCGACATAAACGCACTTAATGCCCGAATTCTTCTGGGCAATGATAGCGTCGATGGCGAGAGCGGTCTTGCCGGTCTGACGGTCACCGATGATCAGCTCACGCTGGCCACGGCCGATGGGGATCATGGCGTCGACGGACTTGTAGCCGGTCTGCACCGGCTGGTCGACGGACTGACGCCAGATCACGCCAGGCGCAACCTTTTCAACCGCATCGGTTTCTTTGGCGTTGATCGGGCCTTTGCCATCGATCGGGTTACCCAGCGCGTCAACGACGCGGCCAAGCAGTTCAGGACCGACCGGCACTTCCAGAATACGGCCGGTGCAGCGGGCTTTGCCGCCTTCCTGCAGACTCTGGTAAGGACCGAGTACCACGGCACCGACGGAGTCGCGCTCGAGGTTGAGGGCCATGCCGAAGACACCGCCGTCGAACTCGATCATTTCGCCGTACATGACATCGGCCAGACCGTGGATACGCACGATACCGTCGGACACGCCGACGATGGTGCCTTCGTTACGCGCTTCAGCGGAGGCGTTCAGATCCGTGATGCGGCTCTTGATCAGTTCGCTGATCTCGGAGGGATTCAGATGCTGCATGATGCTCTCTTCCTCGAAGGAATAATCAGGTATTCAGGGCAGCGCGAAGCTTGCCCAGCTGGCCTCGTACAGAGGCATCGATAACCATGTCACCGGCACGAATGATGGTGCCACCAATCAGGCTGGCATCCGTCGTGCTCGACACATTGACCTGGCGCGACAGCTTTTGTGCCAGAACCTGGCCCAGTTGCTGTGTCTGCTCGGCAGTCAGGGCAAACGCAGTCGTGACCGTCACGTCTACCGCCCCTTCGGCCTCGGCACGCAGACCTTCGAAAAGGCTGCTGATGGCCGGCAGTGCGGCCAAGCGCTTGTGGCTGGCAACATTGCTGATGAAATTGCGGCCGGCGGCATCAAGACGATCGCCACAGACCTTGAACACGGCTTCCGCCTGTTCGCTCGCGCTCAGCATCGGGCGCGAGAGGTACTGATTGAAGTCTGCGTCAGCGACCACGGCGGCAGCGAGTGCCAGCATGGACGACCAACCGGCTAGCTCGCCAGCGCCACGAGCGTACTCGAAAGCGGCTTTGGCGTAGGGTCGCGCTACTGTTGTGAGTTCAGCCATGATGGTCTGTTGCGCCTCTTATTTGAGCTGGCTGGCCAGTTGATTCAGCATGCCGGCATGCTTTGCAGCATCCACTTCGGCTTGCAGAATCTTCTCGGCACCGGCAACGGCCAAGGCAGCAACTTGCTGACGCAGCACATCACGCGCACCGGCCATTTCCTGTTCGATGTCTGCACGAGCCTGCGTGAGAATGCGTTCAGCCTCGGCCGCAGCCTGAGCTTTCACTTCATCACCGACTTGCGAGGCACGACGGTTGGCCTGCTCAATGAGTGCAGCAGCCTGCTGCTTGGCAGCCTGCAGTTCCTGGGCCACTTGCGCATGCGCAACTTCCAGATCCTGCTTGGCCTTGTCAGCGGCATTCAGACCATCAGCAATCTTCTGCTGACGCTCAGCCATGGCGGCCATGATGGGTGGCCACACAAACTTCATGCAGAACCAAGTGAAGATCGCAAACGAGATCGCCTGGCCCACGATTGTGAAGTTGATGTTCACGCTATCACCTCTATTCCAGATTCATTCGGCAGACCGGAAACCGGCCTGCAACATACCGATCGCGAAGGATCGATTACTGCTGAATGAACGGGTTGGCGAACAGCAGGAACAGACCGATACCAACACCGATCATGGTCACGGCGTCGAGCAGACCGGCAACGATGAACATTTTCACCTGCAGCTGCGGAGCCAGTTCTGGTTGACGAGCTGTGCCTTCGAGGAACTTGCCGCCGAGCAGACCGAAGCCGATTGCAGTGCCGAGAGCACCCAGACCGATCAACAGAGCAACAGCGATCAGGTTAAGGCCGATAATTTGTTCCATTTGAGTTTCCTCTTCAGGGTTGGTTTCAGTGTGTGTAAAGGGTTAGTGGTCGTGCGATTCGGACGCCATGCTCATGTAGACAATTGTCAGCATCATGAACACGAAGGCCTGCAGCGTAATAATCAGGATGTGGAAGATCGCCCAAGGCACAGACAATGTCCACTGCAGATACCACGGCAGCAAGGCAATCAGAATAAACAGCAGCTCGCCGGCATACATGTTGCCGAACAGTCGCAGTGCCAGCGAAATCGGCTTGGCGATGAGGGCAACGCCCTCGAGCAGAAAGTTGAACCAGACCAGCCAGATGGTGTTGAACGGCTGGAAAGTCAGTTCCTTGGCGAAGCCGCCAACACCCTTCATGCGGATGCTGTAAGCCACGATCAGGAAGAATACGGAGATACCCATGCCCAGCGTCGCGTTCACATCAGTGGTTGGCACCACTTTGAAGAACACGGCGTGCGGATCAGCACCAAAGACCGAAACACCAATGACCTTGGCGATTTCCGGCAGGAAATCGACCGGGAAAAGGTCCATCAGGTTCATCAGGAAGATCCAGACGAAAATAGTCAGCGCCAGCGGGGCGATGAGCCTGGATTTGCCGTGGTAAGTGTCTTTGACATTGGTGTGAACGAAATCGACAACGATTTCGACAAGATTCTGCAGGCCGCCCGGAATGCCGGAAGTGGCGCGCACAGCGGCCAGACGGAACAGGTAGCAGAACACGAGGCCAAGGAAAATGGACCAGCCCATGGTGTCAACATGAATGGCGTTGAAGCCCATGGCAGCGGCATCTTGCGCCGTGTGAGCAAACCCCCAGCCATGCTCCGGATGGTTACCGTAAGTCAGGTTGGTCAAGTGGTGCTTGATGTACTCGGTGGAATTTCCAGCCATTAGTCTCTTACCCATTAGGGCCGAGTTGCGCGTGTCGTGAGTGGCACGACCCAGGCAACCAGCTGCTCTAAAACAAAACTGGCAAACAACCAGCGGACATCGACCTGCTTGAAGCCGATGAAGACCGCGGCAAAGAGCAAGGCGGTCAGTACAAACTTGCCGGCCTCACCCCTGTAAAATCCGTTCACAATCTGCTGGGCGGATATTGCACCAGCATGACTAAAGGCGCGAAAAACAAAATACGCCTGACCCAATACAGCAATTCCTGCGCCCGCTAGTGCAGACAGCGCAGCATGGCTACCGGCGAGCGCGTAAGCGATGATAAAAATCGCGCCCCACACACGGCATTGCCAGCGTAATTGCAGCTTGGCCGGGTTGATGTCTACCAACGGCTGCGGTTTGCTGACACTCATGCTGCTCCCACCCGACCTTTCAGCAGGTTAGCCAGAAATGGCACAAATACTTGAAAGCGCGCGGATTATAGAGGGGAGCGAGATCAAAGGGCAACCAATTCGACGGCACTTTTCATGACTTATCGCGCGTGTTCATGCGCTGTAAAACGCGGCAAACACCACATTTAGGGGCTGGCCTTGCCGGATACCGCTTTATCTTGATATTTCTCGCGTACCGACATTCGTCGTAATTGGCGCAAGGTCTGTAGCGCATCGTCTGCCAAGTTGTAGTTGTAGACGACTGCCGGCACCAGTCCGCCCGGCTCGGCACTGCCCCAGAGCTCGATTTTGACCTGGCCATCTGCCTGCGGCGTCAGGCGCCAGCTGCTTTGCACGGCATAAAGACGAATTTTGCCGGGTATTTCGCGCGCATAGCCGCGCACCGCCTGCGAGCGGATGCTGACGGTGGCACCGTTGAGCGTGCGCTCAGACTTCACCACCACATCACGCGGCTTGAACGGGTATGGCAGACGGTATTCGATGTATGTCCAGGCCAGATTGCCTTGGCGCTTGATGAGGCGGGCTTCGCGGACGCGCGCGGCCCATTGCGGCAGCGCGGCCACATCGCTCAATACGGACTCGATGCCGGCGGGCGTGCCCGGCATGGTGGTCACGGCATAAACATCGCGATACTGCGCGCCGGGGCGATCATGCAGATAGACGCGAATCTGGCGTGCTGGCTCTTGGCGCTGCAGGCGCCAGCCGTCCTCGGCCGTTGCGTCGGCACCGGCCAGGGCGCTCACAAACAGCCACACGCAGGCCGCAGCAAGCAAAGTGCCGCGCCCGATGTGTCGGCGATTACTGAATATGGGCAAGAATGCCATCAAGCTCATCGAGCGAGTTGTAGCTGATGACCAGCCGGCCTTTGCCCTTGGCGTTGCAATCGATTTTCACCACAGCACCGAGCTGGTCAGACAATTTGTCTTGCAGCTGACGCACATTGGGATCGACGGCCCGTGAGCCGGCTTCCGGCTTTTCAGCCAAGAGCTGACGCACCAGCGACTCGGCCTGACGCACGGTCATGCCCTTGTCGACGATTTGTCTTGCAGCGGCCGCTTGCTGGGAGTCCGGCAAGGCCAGCAAGGCACGGGCATGACCCATGTCGAGGTCGCCGTGAGCCAGCGAACGCTTCACTTCCTCATTCAAGGCCAGCAGGCGCATCAGATTGCTCACGGCAGCGCGCGACTTGCCCACGGCATCGGCAATTTCGAGATGTGTGAGCTTGAACTCTTCGGCAAAGCGCTGCATGGCAAGCGCCTCTTCCAGCGGATTCAGATCCTCACGCTGGATGTTCTCGATCAGCGCCAGCGCAATCGCGGCTTCGTCGCTGATATCGCGGATCAGCGCCGGCACCTTGTCGAGCTGAGCCAGCTGGGCGGCGCGCCAACGGCGTTCACCGGCAACGATCTCGTAGCGCTGCTCGCCGATCTCGCGCACCACGATAGGCTGCAGGATGCCCTGCGCCTTGATCGAGTCGGCCAGCTCCTGCAGCGCCTCCGGGTCCATGTCGCGTCGTGGCTGATAGCGCCCGCGTGACAAAAATTCGACCGGTAGCAGCTTCAGCTCGCCTTCGGGCGGCAGGCCAGAAGCCACGGCAGTCACTTCCTGCTGCACTTTGCGCACGGTGCCGAGCAGGGCATCGAGCCCGCGATTGCCGCCTAATCCGCGCTTCTTGATCGTCGACATGGCGTTATTCGTCTCTTCTGTCATGGCCACTGGGGCTTAACCGCGCTTCTGTCGGCGCAGGAGTTCCGAAGCCAGGGCCAGATAGGCCATGGCTCCACGGGAGTTCTTGTCGTACTGCAGCACCGGCACGCCATGCGCGGGCGCTTCCGCCAAGCGTACATTGCGCGGAATGATGGTGTTCAGCACCTTGTCGCCAAAATGGCTGATCAGCTCTTTCGACACATCATTGGCCAGCGTGTTGCGCGGGTCAAACATGGTGCGCAGGATGCCAGCAATATGCAGCGATGGATTGGCAGTCTCAGCCACGCGCTGAATGGTTTCGGTCAGCGCCGCCAGCCCTTCGAGCGCGTAATACTCGCACTGCATGGGGATGATCACGCCATCGGCGGCAATCAGGCCATTCAGCGTAAGCATGCTCAGCGAGGGCGCGCAATCAATGATGATGGTGTCGTAGCGCGCCAGCAGCGGTGCCAGGGCCTCTTTCAGGCGCTGCTCCTTGCGCGGCGAATCGAGCAGCTCCACTTCCGCCGCCGTCAGATCGCCATTGGCCGGCAGCAAGTCATAACCACCCGGCGAGGCCAGAATCACTTCCGCCGCTGTCACCTGCCCAAGCAGCACATCGTAAACACTGCGCACGAGATCATGCTTGCTGATGCCGGAGCCGGTGGTCGTGTTGCCCTGCGGATCAAGGTCAACCAGCAGCACACGACGGCGCGTGGCCGCCAGCGACGCCGCCAGATTGACGCTGGTGGTGGTCTTGCCGACGCCGCCTTTCTGGTTGGCGACTGCAAAAATCTTGTCCATTAACTTCCCCGCCGACAGGTGCAAGCCTGCCGGACTTCAATGCGCGGGCCGCAACACAATCAGGTGTCGGGCATCAGCCGCAAAGGGTACTCGCAATGGGGGGGTGTTTTCGAGTGCCGCGACAGCCGGTAGTGCAGCTATTTCATCGGCCGGGATATGGCCCTTCATGGCCAGCCAGCGGCCATCCGGTGCTAAAAGGTGCGCCGTGCCGTTGACCATGTCGGCCAGACTGGCGAATGCACGGCTGCAAATCTGCGCATATTGGCCGACATGCTCCTCGCAGCGGGCATTGACCACGGTGACTTTGTGCATGCCCATGTCTGCCGCCATCTGCTTCAGAAAGCGCGTTTTCTTGCCATTCGAGTCGAGCAAGGTGATGTCTTGCTCGGGCTGCACCAGCGCCAGCACAAAGCCGGGCAAGCCGGCACCGGTACCGATGTCGATCAGGCTGTCAGGGCCGATCAGCGGCAGCAGGCTCAGGCTGTCGAGCAGATGCTTGTCGACCATGGTCAGCGGGTCGCGGATTGCGGTCAGGTTGAACGCCTGATTCCACTTCACCAGCCCCGCGAGAAAAGTCATCAGTCGAGCAATAACCGTGTCATCGAGGTCTAGCGCCATCGCCGTCAAGCCTTCGCGCAGGCGCTTTTCAGCGGCCACAGGCCAGTCTGCAGCCAGTCGTTGCTTTGCCATGAATTATCCTTGGACAGCTTGCGGCATGCGCAGGCGGCCCTGTTTTTTCAGCATGATGAGCAGCAGCGACACCGCCGCATGCGTGACACCGGGGATGCGCCCGGCCTGCGCCAGCGTTTCCGGCCGGGCGGCCTTGAGCTTGGCGCGCACTTCGTTGGATAAGCCCTGCACGGCGTCGTAATCAAAGTCTGCGGGCAGCGCCATGCCTTCCTGCGCACGCAGACGCGCAACTTCATCGCCCTGACGATCCACATAGCCGGCATATTTCACGGCAATTTCGATCTGCTCGCCAACTGCTTCTCGCAAATCCACCGCATTGGGGGCATCAGCACCGAAAGCGGCCAGCGCACCGGCATCCGGCACCAGCTCAGCAAGCTGGGCGTAGCTCACTTGCGGACGCTTGAGCAGATCGTGCAGATTGCTTTCGCGATTCAGCTCCTGGCCCGTCAGCACCGTGAACGCCTGCGCGCCGACGCTGCCCGGATGCAGCCAGGCCGTCTTCAGGCGCTGATTTTCGCGCTCGATGGCTTCCTGCTTGGCGCAATAGGCGGCCCAGCGCACATCATCGACCAGGCCCAGCGCCCGGCCCTGCTCGGTCAGACGCTGATCGGCGTTGTCTTCGCGCAGCATCAGCCGGTATTCGGCACGCGAGGTGAACATGCGATACGGCTCTTTCGTGCCGAGCGTGATCAGGTCGTCCACCAGCACGCCGAGGTAAGCCTGATCGCGGGTCGGATACCAGCCCGGCTTGCCTTGCGCGCGCAGACCGGCGTTCACACCCGCGAGCAAACCCTGCGCCCCGGCCTCTTCGTAACCGGTGGTGCCATTGATCTGGCCAGCAAAGAACAGGTTGTGGATAACGCGGGTTTCCAGCGTGTGCTTGAGGTCACGCGGATCAAAATAATCGTATTCGATGGCATAGCCAGGGCGCGTGATGTGGGCGTTTTCCATGCCGCGAATCGAGCGCACCAAGGCCATCTGAATATCAAACGGCAGACTCGTGGAGATGCCGTTCGGGTACAGCTCGTGCGTGCTCAAACCTTCCGGCTCGATGAACACCTGATGCGAGTCCTTGTCGGCGAAGCGATGAATCTTGTCTTCGATCGACGGGCAGTAGCGCGGCCCCACGCCTTCGATGACGCCGGTATACATCGGCGAGCGATCGAGGCCGCCACGGATGATGTCGTGCGTTTGCAGGTTGGTGTGGGTGATCCAGCAGTTCACCTGCTCGGGATGCATGGCGCGCGAGCCGAGAAAAGACATGACCGGGCGCGGCGTGTCACCGGGCTGGGCCTGCATCACCGAGAAATCCACGGACTTGGCGTCGATGCGCGGCGGCGTGCCGGTCTTCAGGCGGCCAACGCGCAGCGGCAACTCGCGCAGGCGATTGGCCAGGGCGATCGACGGCGGATCGCCGGCACGGCCACCACGATGATTCTCCAGCCCGATATGAATGGTGCCGCCCAGGAAAGTGCCGGTAGTCAGCACCACGGTTTGGGTGCTGAAACGGATGCCGGTCTGCGTGATCACGCCCTTGACGGTATCGCCTTCGACTACGAGGTCGTCGGCCGCCTGCTGGAAGATGTCGAGATTCGGCTGATTCTCCAGCACGGTGCGAATCGCGGCCTTGTACAGCGCGCGATCGGCCTGCGCCCGCGTGGCACGCACGGCCGGGCCCTTGCGGCCATTGAGCACGCGAAACTGAATACCGGCGCGGTCGGTGGCCAGCGCCATGGCGCCGCCCAGCGCATCGATCTCTTTCACCAGATGCGACTTGCCGATACCGCCGATGGCCGGGTTGCAGCTCATCTGCCCCAGCGTTTCGATGTTGTGCGTGAGCAGCAGCGTCTGGCAGCCCATGCGCGCCGCCGCCAATGCCGCTTCCGTGCCGGCGTGGCCGCCACCGATGACGATGACATCGTAAGTCTTGGGATAATGCATGGCGGTATCCACTCAGCATGAGCCAGCGCAGGGCTGGCAGGGCCGGAAAAAGGGACGCGATTATAGGGCGCTGCCCATCGCGCATCCAGTACAAGTTTTAATCAGTGGCCACGCTACTGGCTGGCTACTGGCTGGCCACCGTCTGCGCTTCCTGGGCGCGAACCTGCAGGATGACTCTCATTTCATCACCCACAATGCCCAGCATCTTGTTCATGCCGAAGTCGCTGCGACGAAAGCTGGTGGTGGCACTGAGCGCGCCCGAACTGAGCGGATTGCCCTGATTCGTTGCCGGCACTTTTGCGCTCAGGATCACCGGCTTGGTAATGCCGTTCACCGTCAACTCGCCAATCAGGCTGAATTCGCGCTTGTCCTTGTCGATATGCATGATTTCCGTGCTGCGAAAGCGCATGACCGGATGCTGCTCAGGCTGGAAATAATCACCCGAACCCAGCAAGGTACGGTCAATCAGCGGCATAAAGGTCTTCAGCGTGCCGACCGGGATGCGCACATCCACCTTGGCGGCATCGGGCCTGTCCAGATCCACAACAATACTGCCAGCGGCATCGCTGAACTGGCCCGCCGGGCTGAGCATGCCCATGTAAGTCCAGTGAAAATTGATGCGTGTCGCTTTTGAATCAATCGTGTAGGTCACCCAGCGCTCGGCCAGTGCCGCGTTGCTCATCATCATCATGAGCAGCACGCTGAGCCATACCGGATACCAAGCCATCATCGCGGGCCGGTCAGCGCCACTTGGCCGGGCGCACTTCGATTTGGCGGCCATCAACACTAATCCAGGTCGTGCCATCCTGGATCGTGACCTGCCAATCCAGCCCGCGAGACGCAGAGCTGGCCAAATCGAGCGTGACGGCCTCGGGCAGATGCAGCACCGTGAGGTTATCGAAGCGCTGCACGCCGCCACGAATCTTTTCCCACCAGATGGGAGGTGCGCGATCACCATAAGTCACCACCGTGCAATGTTCAGCGCGATTGCAGCCCTTGCGAATGCGAGTCTCGTCGGGCATGCCGAGGATGAACCAGTGCTTGACCTCGCCGGTCAGGTCCTTCTGCCAGAGATCGGGCTCGTCTTCGCTGCTCAGGCCGCGCGTGAACTGCAGATCATCGCTGGCGTAAAGCGCAAAGGTCAGCAGCCGCACCATCAGCCGCTCCTCGGTTTCCGAGGGGTGGCAGGCCATGGTCAGCACATGATCGGCGTAATAGTCGCGATCCATGTCCGCCACATTCAGCTGAACCTTGTAGACAGTCGATTTCAGTGCCATGTCTGCCGCCCTTACGCCAGCACGCGGGCTTTGAAATTACGGCCTTTCACGCCGGCCTCGGCAAGACGGCGCAGTGCCGCCGGCGCCACTTCGCGATCCACCGCAACATAGCTGTGCAAGTCGAAAATGTCGATCTTGCCGACCTGAGCGCCGGGCACACCGCCCTCGCCGGTCAGCGCGCCCAGCACATCGCCCGGACGCAGCTTGTCTTTGCGACCGCCATTGATCTGCAAGGTCACGCGGCGCGGAGCCGGAATTTTCGACTGCACATTGACCGTGGGCAGGTCCTGCCAGACCGGCGTCATATCCTGATATTCAGCGATGGCCAGGCTGCGATGGCTCTCAGCAGCCGCGCACAGGCTCAGCGCCAACCCAGTCTGCCCGGCACGACCAGTACGCCCGATGCGATGCACATGCGTCTCCGGATCAAACGCCATTTCCACATTGATGACCGCCGCCAGATCCTTCACATCCAGGCCGCGCGCGGCCACATCGGTGGCTACCAGCAGCGGGCGGCTGCGATTGGCAAACTGCACCAGCACGAGGTCACGATCCCGTTGCTCCAGATCGCCATGCAGCGCCGACACCGGAAAGCCCTGCGCTCTCAGCTCGGTCAGCACTTCTTCGCAACGCTGCTTGGTATTGCAGAACAGCACCGCCGATTCCGGCTGATAACGCCGCAGCAGCGCCGTCACGGCGGCCACGCGCGCCTTCGGATCAACTTCAAAGAAAATCTGCTCAATCGGCGACACCGTCGCCTCGGAAACCACGGTGACTTCCACCGGATTGCTTTGGAAACGGCCACTGAGGGCGCGCACTTCTTCGCTGTAGGTCGCCGAAAACAGCAGCGTCTGGCGCTTCACCGGCACAAATTCGAGCACCTCGACCATGCTGGCGTGAAAGCCCATGTCGAGCATGCGATCGGCTTCGTCTAGCACCAGCGTCTTCAAACCGGTCAGCGACAGCGAACCCTGCTTGAGATGCTTGAGCACACGCCCCGGCGTACCCACCACCACCTGCGCACCAAATTCGAGGGAATTGAGCTGCGGGCCCATCGCCATGCCGCCACAAAGCGTCAGCATCTTGATATTGCCGAGGCCGCGCGCGTACTGGCGGAGCGCCTTGGTGACCTGATCGGCGAGCTCGCGCGTCGGGCACAGCACCAGCGCCTGCGTGGTGAAATCACGCGGCACGATGCGATTGAGCAGTGAAATACCGAAAGCGGCGGTCTTGCCGCTGCCGGTCATGGCCTGCGCGATGACATCGCGCCCGGCCAGCAACGACGGCAGGGTTTCGGCCTGAACGGGGGTCATGCGCTCATAGCCGAGCTCGCTCAGCGTGGTGAGCAACTCCGGCAGAATGGCGAGTTTGTTGAACGATTGCGGTTTCGATGACACGGCACATGACCCCTAAAAACGAGGGGCCATGTTACCACTGACGCTTATTAATCGCGGCCTTCGTTTATGTCGTCCGGAAACCAGCGCAGCGAGGGGAAGAAGATGATGCGGATGATGCCGATCAGCATCCACAGATACGCGCCGCCGTAGACCGCCCCGCAGAACATGGTGACATAGTCGAAGTTCGGCGAAATGTACTTGATGCCCCACCACGACACGATGTCGGTGAGTGCCGCCGCCAGCCCGGCTGGAAACACCCATTGGTAGGTCTGCACGCGATGAAAGTGCATCGAAAACGGAATGCCGATGATGAAAAAGGCGGTGGTGAAGCCGAACAGATGCGCATGCGTGAAGGCAATCAGCTTGCCGCGAGTCATGTTCTCGAAATACGCCTCGGTGCTGCCATGCAGGCCCAGCTGGTAGTGCACCTCAGCCAGCCCGAAGAAAAAGGCAATGCCGAATAGAATGGTGGACAGACCGATGCCGCGCTGTGCCGCCACCGGCAGATCGCGCAAGTTGAAATGCAGTGGCGTATCGCGGAACGGAATGAACCAGCGCAGCAAATAGCAGATCAGCGCAAAAAACAGCACCAGCCCGATCGGGCCGCCTATCGTGAGCCAGACCGATGGCTCTGGTGCCAGCTGCACCACCGCCGCATCCACAACAGGTGCATCACTGAAGAAATCAAACTGTTCAGCCATGACTCAAGCCCCCTTCAAACGCACATAGAGCAAGGCGCTGGCCTGCTTCACGGCAACGGCGATAGCACCATCGAGGCTGCTCGCCGTGGCGGACGGCAAGGTTTGCACGCTCTGACCAACAAAGCTCGAATAAACCTTGCTGCTTTTGGCCGCCGGCACCGCATCCGCATGCAGCACCGAGACTGAGGAAATCTTCAACTGACGATCCGTCGCCATCAGCAGAAAGAAGGTCTTGCCCTGAAAGCTGGCCGGGAAAATCAACGCTGTACCCGCTGGCCGCTGGTTCTCCAGCGGAATGTAGATCGTGTTTTCATCGCTGGCCTTGAGCGTAGCGCCCAGCACTTTGGCTGCCGCAATATCCGCTGGCGTCAACAAGGCGTCCTTGGGCAGCCAGGTCAGTACCTTGGGAAAGCGCGCACGCACTTCCCGCGGAATCAGGCTGGCCATATCCAGCCAGTCGCCGGGTTTGGCAGGCGTGGATGCCTTGCTGCCGGGATTCGCCTTGGCCGCCGCCTCAACGGCATTGCTGAAGCCATCCGCATCGCTGTCTTGAGCGCCTATCTTGCCGAAGGCCGCCGCATTTTTGCCGGCGGCTTTGAACGCCTTGCCATAACTGTTCACGCTTGAGCCGCCGCCATCGCTATGGCAGGCATTGCAGGATGGCATATAGCCAAATTCGGTTTTGTAGCTACGGGCATAGCTGGGCATGGCCATCGCCAGCGCCGGTGACAGCGCTGCGACCAGCGCCAAGGCCATCAGCCAGGGTCGCTTTTCAACACCCGATTTGCGCATAACCACTCCTGCCTTTCATAAATTCTTGTTTTTAAAAGCCAAACAGGCTGGGCACCACATCTCGCATGCGGGCTAGCGTATTGCTGTCTTTGTCTTGTGCCGCTTTGAGCTCCTGATACTGCACAGAGTCTTGGGGCGGCATCAGCTTGCTGGCTTTCTCCGTGCCCACATAGCGCGCCCAGTCCAGCGCCTCACGAATATCGGTCTTGGCCTGGATATTTGCCAGCACTTCATCTTCACGCGCCCCGGCCATGAAATTGAGACGCTTGGCCGGGTTGCCACGGTGACAGGCAAAACAGTATTGCTCGAATGCTTTCAATTCGGGATGTTTGACGATTTTCAACGGCGGCACACCGCTGGCGACCGGCGGCGACATCTCTGCCGTATCCAGGCAGCAATACGCGGCCGGCTGCGCCAGCAAAGCACGCAGCATCTCGATACGCACGAACGGTTTGGCGGCAAACAATGCATCCGGCAACTGTTCTACCCGTGCCTCAAGACGCTTCGTGTCATAACCAGTCAGCGCACCCAACGAGGCCAGGTCGGCCTCGGAGAACATGCTGGCCAAGCCATAGACGCCGTCCAGATCGCTGGCTTTGAGGATTTGCTTGGGCGGACGCAGCGATAACGGGTCCAGACGCACGGACAGCTTGGGCAGCTTGTCGAACGCAGTCAGGTCTTCGTTATTCTTTGCGCCTTCACCCGGCTTGATTGGGCGCACCCACAAGCTGCGCCACCAACCTTTGATGCCTTGTTGCTCGGCCAGAGGGTCTCGATTGAACAAATCGGACTCTGGAACAGCAATGCCCGCTGCCGGGAAATGGCGCGCCTGCAACTGCTGCAAGGTGCGCGCATCCGGCGAACCCACATCAAAACTGCCCGGACTATCGGCGTAACGCAAGGCCAGCTTGAGCATCAAACGACGACAATCGTTGCCCTCAAGACCGCAGCCATCCAGCCATAGCTTCTGGGTAACATTGAAAAAGCTGCCGATGTCTGTGAGCTGGTCAAAGCGCTCCGGTGCCGACAACGGTTGTCGTACCGCAATACCCATGTAAGGCGCGGTGCCTCTGGCCTGCGCAATCGCCGCCGCAATTTCAGGCTGGCCGTTGGTTTCATTCCAAGGCCGCTGCGGAAAAATCGGCCCGCCGCCTTGGTGGCAGGTGGTGCAAATGGCTCGGCGCGCATACACAATCCGTGGCACGCAACCCTTGCAATAGTTCTGCACCAACTGGAACTCGAAGCGGCCGGCTCCCTCGTTGTAGCTCAGCACCTCAATTTCGGAGGCCTGCTCCACAAAGCCCAGAAACAGCTGTCCTCGTGGTGCCAGACCAAGACCACCAGCTTTGTTGGGCGCCTCGAAATCGGCAGCAACCAACAGGCGAGGATGCTGATTATCGGCTTGCGCCTTGAGCAGCGAGCGGCCATGAGGAATCATCACCGCTACCGGCAGCTCACCTTGCGGGTGCTGGTCCTGAAGCAGTTTGACCAACTTCTCGAAGGGATACGGCAAGCCATCATTCTGCGCAATGACATGGTCGAACAGGGATCGCGTACCCGGCGGCGGCAAATCGGTGCTCGCGACTTTGCTGGCATGCACACTGCCGGCCTGCGCTGCCGGCGGTTTGACGAGTGCCGTTATGCTGGCATCGCTGCTGGCAGGCTTGAACCACCAGATCAGCGCTGCCATCACGAGTATCGCCAGCAGCAAAATCTTGAGCGATTTACGATTCCGCATCCTGCTCTCCACGACCTGCTTCAATACGAGAAAGGCCGCCCGCAGGCGGCCTTGTCCGATCCCGCTGACTTACATCATCTTGAGGAATTCGCGCAGCGCATATTTGTCTTGCTTGGACAAACTCACGCCGAACTGATGCCCCTTGTTTTCCACCGGATCATCACAGCCCATGAACAAGGCCTTGTGCGGATTCTGCGAAGCCACATTCGCCACCGGCGTGCCCTTTTTCACCGGAATCTTCGGGTATCCCTGCATGTCTTCACGCGCCGTCACATGCATGTCTTCCGTGGTCACCAGCGTCTTTTGCGGACGATGCACGGAATCCTTGGGGTTATCCGATGTCATCAGCTCCTCATAGGAGTTCTCAAACTGCTTGATACGACCCGACAAGGTGTAATCCGGCGAACCATCCGGCAGGAAGGTCACTTCACCAATCGCGTTGTTATGCATGAATGGTGCCGTTGCCCATACCGACAGCAGCGAGATATTGCGCAGATAGCCAGGGCCGCCTTGGACCTTGCTCTCGCCGATTTTGGTGCCGCCAATGAACGGAATCATGCGATTCAGCACATTCGGCACGGACCCTGGCGAAGGCGAGTTCTTGTAGGTCTCGGAAGAAAACTCTTCCCAGATATGGCCCTGATTGTGGTTGTTGTGCAGGGCGCGGCACATGTTGGTGCCCACAATGTTGAACGCGGTGCGCTCGTCATTACCCAGCCAGTCCTGGCCAAAAATGCCCTTCTCAACAAATTGCTTAGGCCGCAGGCGACCCTGCTCATCCTTAGCCATGAAGCGCGCGATGAACTTCGGATCATTGCGCTCAGCCTCGCTGTACTCCGTGGTCCAGTAATCTTCCTTGCCGAAGATATGGCCATCGTAGAACTTGCCCAAGGCATTCTTGTCGTTGCGGATGTTGGCCGGTGCCATCAAGGTGCTGTGACACGATGCACACTCCTTGGCAAAGACCTGACGGCCCTGCGGCACAACCTTGGTATCAACAAACTGGCTGCCGACTTTCCCATTGTTATCGTCTTTGGACGCCATCAGATAGGTCGGGCCGCCTGTGATCAGGAACGCGGTCAGATCGTCCATCTTGGCATCCGCGTAGTTCCAGGGATCGCATTCCGCCGCACACTGCATGATGCGCATCGGGCTTTGCTCGGTACCACGACCCACGAGACGACCCGGATACGGGAAGTTCGGCGTCCAGCACTCTTCGGTACACATGCCGATGTTCACATAAACACGGATCAGCGCGAGATGCTCGCCCACCGAGTCTTCCGCGCCTTTCAGCACATGACGGGTATTGGCTGTACTGATCTTGCCAGTCACCGGATCCTTCATTTCATGCGAGAACAAACGCTTGTTATGGAAGTCCATGATGTTGTTTTGCGTACCCGGATTGTGCATCCAGTCCGATGCCACCAATGAGGTGTCGATAGTGCCCAGACGGCCACCTTTCAGCACCTGACGAGCAGGGCTGTTAGTCGGTGCCCCTTGGAAAAAGGCTTCTGGCTGAACAATGTGCTGGTTGCCAATAGTGCCGCTCAGATTCGCCCAAGTAGGCTCATTCGGATTCTTTGGCGAATTTGTCGGCTCAAAACCCACATGACACTGTACGCAAGGATGACCAATCACAAACCGTTTGTTCTGCTTGATTTCCAGCGGATCGTAGGCAGCTGTGCGCGGGTCATAAATAACCTTGCCAGCCTTGTCTTTGATCGAATCCGCATAATACTTACGATAGCCAAGTACACCGGATGAATGCGGGTCCTGGCACTTGTCATACCAGTTGGTGGAAGCATCGCCCTGAACGCAATCGGGATCGTTGATCAAGCCCCATTTGCTGAAACGGTACGAACGGGTACGCGTGTCCAGCCAGGGATAATTCATGTTTTCCTTGCCAACCACGCGGGATTGCAAGAGATAGTTTTCGTCTTGGTTGCCAAATGTGCCCTTGAACCAGACATCACGGCCACGACGCACCTGCTCACGCATGGCTAGCGCCTTGGCAGGATCTTTCGCCTCAACATCCTTGAACAGCTGGGCAACATAACGGCAGCCTTCAGCGTCATAACCGGTTGGCTGCGCTTGCGAGCAAGGTGGCGGCACATACTGAGGAATAGGCTCGGATGTCCAGGTAACCGGGTCGCCACGCTTGTGTGTATCGGGCGATGTACCTTCCTTCCAGACCTTGCGAGCTGCGAGCGTGTCGTAGAAATGGTCTTTGAACCACTGCTCACGCTGCTTCCAGTACGGTGTGCCGGTATAGACACCGGTCGCCAGGCCGCGCTCGGAAAGATCTTCCAGCGAAACGCTGCGGAATGTCGCCAGGTAGGGCTCGGAGGCTACGGGCACTTGCGCCGTCGGCATGTCGTACGCGGTCAATGCCGGAACAACAGGAAGCGGAATAGTTTCGGGAACCGAAGGGATTGCGAACGGTTTTGGCGGCAATGTTGCAACCTGCCAGACACCAAGAATTGCGACGGTGACAAGGGCACCAATGCCCAGCTGCTTTTTGTTCATTATTGCTCCTGCTTGAGCTTTTTCTTGGAGTCTAATGCGGATGCTCCACGCTCACAACTTGCACTATAGTACCAATTATGGGGATGGTCAATTTCTAGGCAGGAAAGACTGCTTAATTTCCGACAGGCGGGTCTTGGGTTACTTGCCGATGCAAAAAGACGAAAAAATACGGCCCAACAAGTCATCGGAGCTGAACGCGCCGGTAATTTCCGACAAACATTGTTGTGCCAGCCGCAAATCTTCGGCAGCCAGCTCACCTGCATGATGGGTCACAAGCATCGTTTCTGCTTGCCGCAGATACTCATCTGCTCGCCTTAAAGCATCTACATGACGCCGCCGGGCAGAAAACTGCCCTGTTCCTTCTGCGTCATATCCCATCAAGGCTTTCAAATGCTGCCTTAACTCATGCAAGCCCAGCCCCTTGCTGGCTGATGTCACCAAGCAAGGGACCGATTTTCCGGCAATCGTTTTAGTGATCAGGCCAGGCATCGCGCCCTGTTTGTCACACTTATTGGCCACCAGCGTCAGGCGTTCTGGAATCGGATCAAAAAATTGCATGAGCTGTGCTTCAGGTGAACTTTTCTCAATGCTGCAGTCCCAGACAAACAAGACTTGGTCTGCCTTTTCAACCTCGATCAGCGCTCGCCGAATACCTTCTTGCTCAATGGCATCAGGACTTTCGCGCAAACCTGCGGTATCAACGATGTGTAACGGCATGCCATCAATCTGAATTTGCTCACGCAGCACATCTCGGGTGGTTCCAGCGATATCAGTGACAATCGCTGCATCATGCCCGGCTAGTGCATTCAACAAGCTGGATTTGCCGGCATTAGGAAACCCGGCGATGACCACACGCATGCCTTCCTGCTGCAATACGCCTTGCTCAGCTTCGCCAATAACCTGAGTCAAGCAGCGTTGTACTTGGTGCAAACGCTGCAAAATCAAGCCATCCGCCAGAAAATCAATTTCCTCTTCTGGAAAATCAATGGCCGCTTCAATATGCAGCCGAAGGATGATCAGCTCTTCCAGCAAGTCGTCTATCCGCTTGGAAAAGACCCCTTGAAGCGACATCAACGCCGAACGCGCTGCTTGCTCGCTGGATGCGGAGATCAGATCCGCGATGGCTTCTGCTTGGGCGAGATCGAGTTTGTCATTGAGATAGGCTTGTTCGGAAAATTCGCCAGGACGAGCCAGACGAGCACCCGCCTGCAAAGCAGATTGAAGTATCCACTCCAATACCACAGGCCCGCCATGCGCCTGAAACTCCACAACATGCTCGCCCGTGAATGAGTGCGGTGCGGGAAAGTGCAACAACAAACCTTGGTCGATTCGTTGCTTTTTACCATCATGGAAATTTGTCAGCAAAGCCTGTCGCGGAGCAACAGGCCAAGTCAGATCCAGTGTCAGCTGGCGAGCAATATCAACGGCTTGAGGGCCTGATATCCGAACGATACCGACACCGCCGCGTCCTGGCGGTGTGGCTATGGCGGCTATGGTCTCCAAGAACAGCTATCCAAAGGCCGCCTTCAGCTTATTTCGCAGCGGCTTTTTCGATTTGCCGCGTGATAGTCCATTGCTGCGCAATCGAGAGGAGGTTGTTGGACAGCCAGTACAGCACCAAACCTGCAGGGAACCAGAGGAAAAACACCGTAAAAATGACGGGCATGAATTTCATCATTTTTGCCTGTGTTGGATCCTGGGGTGCCGGATTCAACGATTGCTGCACATACATGGTAACGCCCATCAACAGCGGCAAAATGTAGTACGGATCAAGCAAAGACAAATCCTTGATCCAGAGGATCCAGCCAGCATGGCGAAGTTCCACAGACTCCATCAGCGTCCAGTACAAGGCAATAAATACCGGCATTTGCACCAGAATCGGCAAGCAACCACCCAAAGGATTGATTTTTTCCTTCTTGTACAGCTCCATCATGGCTTGCGAGAGCTTGGCGCGATCACTGCCGAATTGCTCTTTCATGCGCTGCATTTCAGGCATGACACGACGCATATTGGCCATCGAGCGATAGCTGGTAGCAGAAAGATGGAAAAATGCTGCCTTGACCAGAATGGTCAGCACAACAATCGACCAGCCCCAGTTCCCCAAAAAGCCATGAATACTCTTCAGCAACCAGAACAGGAATTGAGCAACAGGCCATAGCCAGCCGTAATCCACGGTCAGTTCAAGACCTGGCGACAACTCCTTCAGGCGATCCTGAATTTTCGGGCCTGCATAAAACGATGCTTCGGTGCTTGCTTCAGCACCAGGAGCAACAACAATCGCAGGTGCCGTGAAGCCAATGAAGTTCTCGGAACCATTGCTTGAAACACGAGAAGAAATCACATTCTGTGTTTTGGGATCGGGAATCCAGGCCGTCACGAAGTAATGTTGCACCATGGCTACCCAACCACCGGCTACCGTGGTGTTCAAGGGTTCCTTGGCAAAATCACTCAATGCCAGCTTGTTATAGGTCTTTTCAGGAGTCCACCAGGCGCCACCCAAGAAGGTGACCATGCCGAATGAATGCGTATCTGCGCTTGGATCCGTGCTGTTATCACGCTTCAACTGGCCAAACATCAGGCCTGTCCAAGGCTGTGCGCTGTCATTTTTGATCACATAACGCACATTGACACGGTAGTCGCCGCGTTTGAATTCGAAGATCTTGTGAACTTCCACGCCATCTGCAGTCACTGTCTTCAAGACAACTTGCAGGGCCTGCTCGTTTTCAGACAAGACAAAGTCATTTTGCACAGCCTGATAGCTAGGTCTGCCAGTACTTTTGTCATCAAGACCGCCAGGCTGGCCAGCCACACTGATCAAGCCGCTTTGAGCAATATAGGTGCGCTCCCGACTCTGATCCATGAGCATCAAAGGTTCTGTGCTATCCACTTTCTTGGTGTATTTAGGCAGGCCCACTTGCGTAATATCACCGCCTTGCAAGTCAATTTTCAGCGCCAACACATCTGTTTTAACTGTAATGACCGATGAGCTGGTCTTGCTCTCAGTTTCAGCAAGCACTGTGGGACTGGCTGGAACCACACTGGCAGCAGCGATTGGAACATCGCCCTTTGCTGCTACGGGGGCAGAAGGAATTTCCGTACTTGGCGCTGAACTACTGACTGCTGCAGAGCTCTGTGTGTCAGCCTGAGTTGTGCTTACAGCGTAGTCACGCTGCCAGCTGAGAAACAGGAAGTAACTGACAATCGCGAGGGCGATCAGTATCAGTGTGCGACGGATTTCCATTTTTACGGTTCCTGCCGATGTGAGGCGTGATTTTCAGGTACGGGATCATAACCACCGGAGCAGCCGGGGTGACACCGTCCAAGGCGATGAAGTGTCAAATAAATTGCTCGCCACCAGGGCAATTCTTGAAATGCCTGCAGGGCATAGCTTGAACACGATGGCTCAAAGCGACAGCGTGGCGGAAAAAGCGGGCTGATGAAGTAGCGATAAGTCTGAATCAGACCTATGAACAGCCATTTCACGATGCCACCTGAGCATGCTTCAAGGCTTTGCGCTTGAGCTGACGATAGCCTTCATCAAGCAAGACTCGTAGCGCTGCATTATCGAGGGTTTGAAGGTTCTGTCTGGCCAGATAGACAATATCTAAAGCAGGCATTTCAGATTGCAGATGGCGAAAATGATCTCGGCAAACGCGCTTTATGCGGTTGCGATCAAGTGCCCGTTTGACTTTTTTACGAGCAATCACAAAGCCTATGCGGGCTTGTGGTGTAGCAGACGGTTTTGCCAGCAATAGCAGCTGGTTGAGATTTGACTTGAAAACAGCGTTGTCCATCACGCCTTTGAAGTCTGCTGGTGTTAGCAGTCTTGCGGCGGGTGGAAAACGCTGTTCGGTCACGATCTCAGACAGGCAAGTCTCAGACAGTCAGACGCTTGCGGCCTTTGGCGCGACGACGAGCGAGAACTGCGCGACCGTTCTTGGTGGCCATGCGTGCACGGAAACCGTGAGTACGCTTTTGCTTGATGGTGCTGGGTTGGAAAGTACGCTTCATGATCTGTGATCCGATCTGTTCAAGCCCGACTGGGCGGAAAGGTGCGCGATATTAGTGACTTGAAGGCTTTCTGTCAAACCCTATCTGCTTGCCAAGGGTAAAGCCTGTGTTCGGACTTATAGACAATTCATGTTGATCAACATGCTTTTAAAAAGATATTTAGATCTTAAGAGCTTTAGTGATTGTTTTAGAGTCAAGGCAGTTCTGTTGATAAGCCATTTTTAGCATTCTAAATCAATGGCTTGTAAAAATAAAAAGTTGTTGCTCAGTGACCTTTGACCTAGCTGCCATACCTGTGTTCAATTGTGGATAAGTTCGTGCATCGGAGTTCACTACATCTTTTGAGTGCTTCGGTGACAGGCTTATCACCAATTTTATCGACAGCATGCTTTTGCTTGTGGATATTTTTTCAAGTGTTAGGCTACGAGCCTTGTAGAATCTCATTTTTACTTGTGGACAAAATCAGATGTCAGGTAGTGTGTGGGGGCAGGTTCTTGCCATTTTAGAAAGTGAGTTTCAGTCCAATCTTTTTCAGATGTGGATACGCCCGCTGCAGGCTGACGAGGCTGCAGATGCCTTGGTGTTGCTAGCACCCAATCCATTTTTCGTTCGTCATATTCAGGACAAATTCCTCGCACGCATTCAGGCGCTGGTGATGGATATCAGCTCGGGTCGCATTGAGCAGGTGACGATTCGTGTTGGCAGTCGAGGTGATCGAGCGCCAAGCGGGCCGGAGACGGGTCGCCAGGTGCAAAGTGGGCAAACGGTCAACACTAGCCCAAAACCTGTGGTCGAGCCTTTGCCTCGTCCTGCCAGCAGTCTTAATCCCTTGTTCACCTTCGACAATTTTGTGGCCGGTAAAGGCGCTCAGCTGGCCCATGCGGGCTGTTTGCAGGCGGCTGACAACCCTGGCGCACCGCATTCCAATCCGCTCTTCATCTACGGCCCTACAGGCTTGGGGAAAACCCACTTGATGCATGCCGTGGGTAACGAAATTCTGCGTCGAAATCCGTCTGCCCGCGTCATGTACCTGACCTCGGAGCGTTTCGTCGGCGACTTCATTACGGCGTTGCAACGCGGCATGATGAGCGACTTCAAGCGCCTGTATCGCTCGCTGGACGCCTTGTTGATCGATGACATCCAGTTCTTTGCAAAGAAGGAAAGTACGCAGGACGAGTTTTTTCACACATTCAACTCGTTGTTGCAGGAATCACGGCAGATCATCATGACCTCTGACCGTATTCCAAAAGAAATCAACAATATGGATGATCGCCTGAAGTCGCGATTTTCCTGGGGACTGTCAATTCAAGTGGATCCGCCCGACAAAGAGACGCGCGTGGCGATCTTGCTGAAGAAGTCAGGCTCGATTGGCATGGGTTTGCCTGTGGAGTCGGCGCACTTCATTGCTGAGCATGTTCAGGGCAATGTGCGAGAGCTGGAGGGGGCGCTTAACAAGGTCATCGCGACGGCGCGTTTTCGTGGCTTGCCGGTGTCGCTGGAATTAGTCAAAGAAGCCTTGCGCGACCTGCTGCTTGTTCGTGCAAGGCAGTTTAATATCGACAACATTCAGCGTGTCGTGGCCGAGTACTATCGCATCAATTTGCGTGAGCTCACGGGCAAGAAGCGCAATCGTGGATTCGCTAGACCTCGTCAGATGGCGATGGCGCTTTCCCGCGAATTGACGCAGAACAGCTATCCTGAAATCGGTCTGGCTTTTGATGGCAGAGACCATAGTACGGTGATACACGCGTGTGAAAAAGTCCGTGAATTGCGCGCAGAAGAGCCCCAGTTCGACGAAGATTACAACAATTTGCTACGCCTGCTGCAGGCTTGACTAGGAATATGACGATGAAATTGTCGATGACGCGCGATCAATTGTTGAAGCCTCTGCAACAGGTTTCAGGTGTGGTGGAAAAGCGGCAGACGCTGCAAGTACTGTCGAATGTATTGATGGTGGTTGAAGGCGGCCAGCTCGCCATGACCGGCACCGACCTCGAAGTTGAGCTGGTCGCGCGCCATGAGCTGACAGCAGACGCCAGCAATGGCCGCATCACGGTGCCCTGTCGCAAACTGCTGGATATCTGTCGCGCCCTGCCCTCCACGGCGATGGTGGAGCTTTCGCTCGATGGCCAACGACTGCTGCTGCGCTCAGGCAAAAGCCGCTACACCCTCTCCACTCTGCCCGCCAATGACTTCCCTAACCTGGAAGACACCTTGTCGGGCTCGCTGACGATGACGCTCTCGCAGAAGTCGCTAAAGCGTCTTATCGACAAGACTTCCTTTGCGATGGCGCAGCAGGATGTTCGCTATTACCTGAACGGCATGTTGTTCGAGGTGACTGAGGGTCGCTTGCGTGTAGTAGCTACAGATGGTCATCGCCTAGCGCTTTGCGATGCCACTATTTCTGGTCAAGTCACTGAAAAGACTCAAGTTATTGTACCGCGTAAGGGGATTCAAGAGCTGGCCCGTCTGCTTTCCGATGATGATGCCGAGGTTACGCTGACGCTGGGCAGCAACCATTTGCGTGTTACGGTCGGCGCAGTGACTTTCACCTCAAAATTGATTGACGGTCGTTTCCCGGATTATGAGCGTGTTCTGCCCAAGGGCGGCGATCGTACATTGGTGGCGGGCCGTGAAGAGCTCAAGTCATCTTTGCAGCGCGCAGCGATTCTCTGCAATGAAAAATTCCGAGGCGTTCGTCTGCAAATCACCGGGGATCAGCTGAAAATTCTGGCGACTAACCCGGACCAGGAAGAAGCCGAAGAAGAGCTGCAAGTGGAGTATTCGGGTAAGGATCTGGAAATCGGCTTTAATGTGGGTTATGTGCTGGATGTGCTGAATGCTTTGCAGGGCGCATATACCAAGGCCATTCTTGGTGATACCAACAGCTCGGCATTGATTCAGGATAACGATGACGAGGAGTCTGACGCACTCTATGTTGTTATGCCGATGCGCTTGTAACGATATGCCGCTTTCGCTGTGAGCCTTGTCAAACTTGAAATTGCGCAATTTCGGAACTTGTCGCATGTTCAAATTGAGCCGGGCTCACAGATCAATCTGATTCATGGCGCTAATGGCTCTGGAAAATCGTCTCTGCTTGAGGCGATTTTTGTTTTGGGCCTTGGCCGATCTTTTCGCACGCAGCGCAGTAGGCGTCTTGTAAAAGACGATGAGAGCCTAGCCACCGTCTTTGGTGAAACGCGTTTGGGCTCACGCTTGGGCGTCTCAAAGCAGCTGACGGGAACTACGGATGCGCGCATCAATAGCATGACGGCGCCTAACCTTTCTGCGCTGGCTCACCATCTTCCCCTGCAGCTTTTTGATCCAGAAACGCTGGAGCTGGTTTCGGGGCCTTCCCTGCCTCGTCGGCAATTGATTGACTGGGGAGTGTTTCACGTGGAACCAGACTTTCTGGAGGTCTGGCAGCGTGCGCGGCGCGCACTGCAGCAGCGGAATTCCTTGCTGAAATCTGCTAAAATTTCGATAGCTGAATTGAATGTATGGGAGCAAGAGCTTGCGGTTGCAGCCTCTGCTTTACACGCATTTCGCGAGCAATTGATGCTGCGTTGGCTGCCGGAATTGCGGCTGGCTCTGGCGTCAGTTTTGCCGCAATCGGAATTGAGCGTTGATTACTACCCTGGTTGGGATGTCACGCAGGATTATCAATCTTTGTTGGCGGAGTCTCGCGGCAAGGATCGCGAGCGTGGGTTTACTTTTTTTGGCCCACAACGCGCTGATTTGAAAATAAGATCGCACGGCATTGCAGCCGAAGAGCGACTTTCTCGAGGGCAGTTAAAGTTAGCTGCCTGCTCAGTAAAGTTGTCCTTAAGCGATTGGTTAAAGCAGACATTGGGCTTGAGCCCGGTATTGCTATTTGATGACTTGGCTTCAGAGCTTGATATAGAGGCTAGAGCCAAGGTCTGTAAGTGGGCTGAAGAAATGTCGGTGCAAGCTTTTTTTACCAGCATCGAAAGGACGCAGTTGCTTGGCCTGTGGCCAGAGCAATCTGTGAAAGTGTTTCACGTGGAACAGGGCTGTGTTGTCCCCGAATCGACATGATGTGCCAGGAGCAATGTGATGACTGATCAATCTACTTACGACTCATCCAGTATTAAGGTGTTACGCGGTCTGGATGCTGTGCGTAAGCGCCCTGGCATGTATATCGGCGATACCGATGATGGCACGGGCCTGCATCACATGGTTTTCGAGGTCGTGGATAACGCGATTGATGAGGCTCTGGCGGGCCACTGTACCGAAGTGAATGTCATTATTCATGCGGACGAATCGATTACGGTGACGGACAACGGTCGCGGCATTCCTGTGGATATCCACGAGGAAGAAGGCGTTTCAGCGGCAGAGGTCATCATGACCGTGCTGCATGCCGGCGGCAAGTTTGACGAAAATAGCTACAAGGTTTCAGGCGGCCTTCACGGCGTAGGCGTGTCGGTGGTTAATGCGCTCTCTAAGGAGCTGCGTTTGACGGTGCGTCGCAATGGTCAGGTTTATGAGCAGGTGTATCGCCACGGCGTGCCTGAGTTTCCACTGCGTGAAGTGGGAACAACGCAGGCGCGCGGTACGGAAGTTCGATTCTTCCCCAGCGAAGAAACCTTCACAAACATCAAGTACAGCTATGACATTCTGGCTAAGCGCCTGCGCGAGCTGTCGTTCCTGAACTCTGGCGTCCGCATTGTTTTGAAGGATGAGCGCAGTGTTCAGGAAGAAGTTTTTGAATATGAGGGTGGTCTGGCGGCGTTTGTCAGCTATCTGAACACCAACAAGTCGCCGATCAACAATGTGTTTCATTTCATTGTGCCGCAGTCTGACGGCCCTAACGGCATTGGCGTTGAAGTGGCCTTGCAGTGGAATGACAGTTATCAGGAAGCGGTGTATTGCTTCACCAACAACATTCCTCAGCGCGATGGCGGTACTCACCTTCAGGGCTTCAGAACTGCGCTGACGCGTACGCTGAACAATTATGTGGAAAAAGAAGGTCTGCTGAAGAAGGAAAAAGTCGTCACCGTGGGTGAAGACATGCGCGAAGGCCTAACAGCGATTGTGTCGGTGAAAGTGCCGGATCCGAAGTTCTCCAGCCAGACCAAAGACAAGCTGGTGTCGTCTGAAGTCAGCACGGCAGTGGCATCGGTGATGAACGAGAAATTTGAAGAGTTCCTATTGGAGAATCCGTCGGCGGGCAAGATTATCGTCGGCAAAATTCTTGATGCTGCGCGTGCTCGTGAAGCCGCTCGCAAGGCGCGTGAAATGACGCGTCGCAAGGGTGCGCTGGATATTGCTGGCTTGCCAGGCAAGTTGGCTGACTGCCAGGAGAAGGACCCTGCCCTGTCTGAACTGTATTTGGTGGAAGGTGACTCTGCCGGTGGCTCGGCAAAGCAGGGTCGCAATCGCAAGATGCAGGCGATTCTTCCGCTCAAGGGCAAAATTCTAAATGTGGAAAAAGCCCGCTTCGACAAGATGTTGTCGTCGCAGGAAGTGGGCACGCTGATCACGGCGCTGGGCTGCGGCATTGGTCGTGATGAATACAACCCGGACAAGCTGCGCTATCACAAGGTCATCATCATGACCGACGCGGATGTGGACGGCTCGCATATTCGTACGCTGCTGCTGACCTTCTTCTTCCGCCAGATGCCCGAGATCATTGATCGCGGCTACATCTATATTGCCCAGCCGCCGCTGTACAAGGTGAAGAAAGGCAAGCAGGAGCAATACCTGAAAGATGATGCCGCGATGGAGGTTTATCTCACCTCGGTCGCGCTGGACAATGCAGAGCTGCGTGTTAATCCGGATGCTCCGGCGGTGTCGGGCTTGGCGCTGGAGGCATTGATCAACCAGTATCGCGAATTCTGTGTGCTGCAGGATCGCTTGCAGCGCCGCTATCCGAACCTGTTGCTTGAGCAAATGCTTAAGCTGCCAACCCTGTTGCCGGCAGCGCTTTCGGATGCATCGCTGGTAACTGCTTGGGCTGAGAAGCTGCAGGCGGCATTGACACTGGCGGCAGACCCGAGCCAGCGCTTTTTGGTGCAAACCATCGATGATCCCGAGCATCAACGCTTCTATCCTCAGGTTGAGCTGATGGCGCATGGCGTTCCTTACAGCTACCCGCTTAGCTATGACTTCTTCAGCTCATCCGAGTACCGTCAGGTGGACGCCTTGGCGCGTGCGCTGGACGGCCTGATTGAGCCGGGTGCCCTGATCAAGCGCGGCGAGCGCGAAATGAAAGTCGATACTTTCAAGCAAGCCTATGAGTGGCTGATGCAGGAGTCGCGTCGCGGCTTGGGTATTCAGCGATACAAGGGTCTGGGTGAAATGAATCCGGATCAGCTTTGGGAAACCACCATGGACCCGGAGTCGCGCCGAATGCTGCGTGTCACTATTGACGATGCCATTGGTGCGGATCAGATGTTCACCACGCTTATGGGCGATGCCGTTGAGCCACGGCGTGAGTTCATCGAGAAGAATGCACTGCTGGTGTCGAATCTGGATATCTAAGTACGCACAGAGTTGTTTCACGTGAAACATGCCGCTGAAGCGGTTGCAAACATGGCAGCTTCAGCGGCAGATGCCCCGCGTATAGATCCCTTGCGGATCGTTCTGGCGCCCATGGAAGGGCTCACCGACTTCACTATGCGTCATGTTCTGACGCAACTCAGCCCCTACGATTGGTGTGTGACGGAGTTTCTCCGCATTACCGATCGCCTGATGCCGAACAGTGTTTTCTACAGACACTGCCCCGAATTGCTGAATCAGGGTCGTACCAGTAATGGCACGCCGGTTCACTTCCAGCTGCTGGGCAGCGACCCTCACATGTTGGCGTTGAATGCTCGCCGTGCTGCAGCGCTAGGTGCGCCCGCGATCGATTTGAACTTTGGTTGTCCGGCAAAGACGGTGAATCGCCATGGCGGTGGCGCAACTTTGCTAGCCAGCAGTCAGACTCTTTATGACATTGTGAGCTGTGTGCGTGAGCATGTGCCGGCTGATGTGCCTGTCAGCGCAAAGATGCGGTTGGGCATAGACTCAACGGCGGAGCTGATGGACAACGCACATGCCATTCACGAAGCGGGCGCGGATTGGCTGACGATACATGCGCGAACCAAGGCGCAGGGCTACAGGCCGCCGGTGGACTGGGCTGCCGTAGGCCGCGTCAACCGGCATTTCCCGAACTGGGGAGTGATTGCTAATGGCGATATTGGCTCACACGATAGCCTGATGCAGTGCCGTGAAGTCACGGGTTGCTCCGACTTCATGGTGGGGCGAGCGGCGGTTTGTGAGCCGGATTTGGTGGCGCGCTTGAGGCAGCCTGCGCGGACAGTGTTGCCCTGGGCGGAAATACATCGCTGGCAACTGCATTTTCTGCAGGAAATGGCGGGCACGGAAAATGGCCTTGTAGGCCGTTATAAGCAATGGCTGGCGATGACAACATCGATGTATCCAGAAGCAGTGATTCAATTTCAGCGCGTCAAAACACAGAAGCGGATTGCTGACATTGTGGCTCTGTCGGACGAAGCGCGAAGCCTGTCTTAATTATTTGTCCTCGCCTGTAACAGGGCGCAAGATGCCGAGTCTAAAAGGTATCTATTAAGGACTTTGCCGACATGCTGCCCACCCTTGCCCTGCTTGAAGCCACAGACTTTCCGGCGATTCGTCGTCAGGCACTGACTACTCTGCAAATGAATCTGGGCTATTTGTGCAATCAGTCCTGCGTGCATTGCCATGTTAATGCTGGCCCTACCCGTAAAGAGCTGATGAGTGACGCGCTGATTGATCTGGCTATTGCGGTCATGAAGGCACGCAATATCGAAGTGCTGGATCTCACCGGTGGTGCGCCTGAAATGAACCCGGCGTTCCGCCGCTTGGTGGTTGCGGCTCGTGCGCTCGGCGTGCGCGTGATTGATCGCTGCAATCTGACGATTCTGTTTGAGCCGGGCTACGAAGGTCTGGCGGAATTTCTGGCCGAGCAAGGCGTGGATGTTGTGGCTTCCCTGCCCTGCTACTCGGCCGAAAATGTAGATAAGCAGCGCGGCAAGGGCGTGTTCGAGCTGAGCATCGAAGCCCTGCAGATACTGAACAAACTGGGGTATGGGCAGGCTGGCAGCCCGTTGAGTCTGAGTCTGGTCTTTAATCCGCAAGGGCCGTCACTGCCGCCCGATCAGAAGAAGCTGGAGGCGGACTACAAACGCGAGCTTTTTGATCAGTTCGGCATTGTTTTCAATGAGCTGTTTACCATCACCAATATGCCGATCCAGCGTTTTGGCAGCATGCTGATTTCCAAGGGCCAATTTGATGATTATCTGAAGTTGCTGAAGCATAATTTTGCGGCGGCCAACTTGAAGACAGTCATGTGCAAAAGCATGGTCAGCGTGGATTATCTGGGGTACTTATACGATTGCGATTTCAATCAGCAGCTGGGCAAGGATATGCCCGTGCAAGGTGCGGGCAGCCGTCCGCATTTGAGTGATTTGCTGACGCAGGATTTTGTCCAAGAGCCCATCTGGGTTGCCGAACATTGCTATGGCTGCACGGCAGGCCAAGGCAGCAGCTGTGGTGGCGCGTTAGAGGCGTGACCACGGTCATTCGCCATAAGGAATATACATGACGCGCTCTCAAGTTCTGATTCTTCTCGTACTGCTCAGTGGTATTGGCTTGTTCTTCGGGCTGGGCCTGCATCATCAACTGACGCTGGCGCATCTGCAGGCATCGCGGGCGGATTTGTTGGGTTTGTATGCTGCCAAGCCAGAGAAGGTGCTGGCTGGCTTCTTTGCCGCCTATGTGGCGGTCACGGCCTTGTCGTTGCCGGGTGCGGCGGTGATGACGCTGGCAGCAGGTGCTCTATTTGGCGTTGGCGTCGGCACGCTGCTGGTGTCGTTTGCTTCCAGTTTGGGCGCGACGCTGGCGTTTCTGGCGGCCCGTCATGTGATGGCGGATTGGGTCGAAAAGCGTTTTGGCGCACGCCTGAAGCCGATTCATCAGGGCATCGAGAAAAGCGGTGCGCGCTTCCTGTTCACGCTGAGGTTGGTGCCGCTATTTCCGTTCATGCTGATCAATCTGGTCATGGGCCTGACACGCATGCCAACGCTGCGTTTCTACTGGGTCAGCCAGCTCGGCATGCTGCCAGGCACGCTGCTGTATGTGAACGCAGGCACCCAGCTGGCCACGATTGATAGCTTGTCGAAGGCACTGAATGTCGAAGTCATCGCGTCGATTGCCTTGCTGGCGCTATTCCCGTTCATCGGCCAATGGCTGATCACGCGCTGGGATAACCATCAGCTTTACAAGCGCTGGCCTAAGCCTAGGCGTTTTGACCGCAATCTGATTGCGATTGGTGCCGGTGCCGGCGGTTTGGTGTCTACCTATATTGGCGCGGCGACCAAGGCCAAGGTGACGCTGATTGAGGCGCACGAAATGGGTGGCGATTGCCTGAATTATGGCTGCGTGCCGTCCAAGGCGCTGATTCGCACGGCGGCCTTGATGCGCGATACGCGTTTGGCGCAAACGCTGGGATTGGCGTCGGCGCATGCGGAGATTGATTTCTCTGAGGTCATGGAGCGCGTGCAGCGTGTGATTGCCGAGGTTGCTCCGCACGATTCCGTGGAGCGTTACACCGGTCTGGGCGTTGAGGTGCTGAAAGGCTACGCCAAAATCACATCACCCTGGACGGTGGAGATCAATGGCCAGACGCTGAGCACGCGCAATATCGTGATCGCGGCAGGCGCGGCTCCGACGATTCCAGATTTGCCAGGGCTGGATCAGGTGGTTCATGTCACCTCGGATACGCTGTGGTCGTTGCGTGGCAGCCCGCGTGAGATGGTCGTGCTGGGTGGCGGGCCGATTGCCTGTGAGCTGGCGCAGGCGATGTCGGAACTGGGTATCCGCGTGACGCTGGTGGGGCGCAACAAGCGCTTGCTGCCGAAAGAGGATGAGGCGGTTGGCGAGGCCGTGCTGAAGGCGTTGACGGGATCTGGCGTGCGGGTGCTTACGGGCGCTCAGGCGATGACAGCGGAGCGTGATGGCGGCCAGCAGCGCGTGTGGGTGCAGCATGGTGGCGAGAGCGAAGCACTGTCGTTTGATGTGTTGCTACTGGCCGTCGGGCGTACGGCACGCACTACCGGCTATGGTCTGGAGGAGTTGGGCATCGCCATCACGCGACAGGGCACGGTCGAGGTCAACGACTACCTGCAAACGCGCTATCCGAATATTTATGCCTGTGGCGATGTGACCGGCCCCTACCAGTTTACGCATGTGGCAGCGCACCAAGCTTGGTATGCCGCCGTCAACGGGCTGTTTGGTGCCTTTAAGCGCTTCAAGGCGGACTACCGGGTGATTCCGGCGGTGACCTTCACGCACCCTGAGGTGGCTCGGGTTGGCTTGAGTCAGCAAGAGGCGCGGCAGCAAGGCATCAGCTTCGAGGTGTCGCGCTTTGAGTTGGAAGAGTTGGATCGCGCCATTACGGCCGATGAGCGCGAGGGTTTTGTTGAGGTGCTGACCGTGCCCGGCAAGGACAAGATTCTCGGGGTGACGATTGTGGCGTCGCATGCTGGCGAGATGCTGGCCGAGTTCACGCTGGCGATGAAACATGGGCTGGGTCTGAAGAAGATTCTCGGCACGATTCATCCCTACCCGACTTGGTCGGAGGCGGCCAAGTATGTGGCCGGCGTTTGGCAGAAGGCTCATGCGCCGGAGATGGCGTTGCGCTGGTCGGAGCGCTATCACCGCTGGCAGCGGGGTGGCTGAAGTGACCGCGAGCGAGCTGCCGTGGCTTAGTGTGATTGTGCCCGCCTTGAACGAAAGCGAGCAGATCCGGCAGACCTTGGGCGAGTTGCAGGCGCTGCCTGCGCAAGGCGTGGAAATCATTGTGGTGGACGGTGGCAGCAGCGATGGCACGGCTGATATGGCCGGGCCATTGGTCGATCTGGTGCTGAGCAGTGATCGTGGTCGCGCCCGACAGCTCAATGCGGGTGCCGCTCATGCCCGTGGTCGCGTGCTGCTGTTTCTGCATGCCGATACGCGACTGCCTGCGGGTGCGATTGCTGCTGTGCAGGCTGCTACAGCTCAGGACGCGCTGGCCTGGGGCCGGTTTGATGTGCGCATCACCGGGCATGCCTTGATGCTGCCGGTGATTGCGTGGTTCATCAATCAGCGCTCGCGGCTCAGCGGGATTGCCACGGGCGATCAGGCGCTGTTTTTCACCCGCGAATTGTTTTATCGCATCGGCCGGTTTCCGCAGCAGCCGTTGATGGAGGATGTGGAGATCAGTCGTCGTGCGAAAGGCGTCTGCCCGCCTTGCTGCCTACGCCTGCGCGTCAGCACCTCGGGTCGGCGCTGGGAGCGCTATGGCGTGTGGCGGACGATCTGGCTGATGTGGAAGTTGCGCTATCGGTATTGGCGTGGCGTGTCGCCGGCGGTGCTTGCGCGGAGCTATCGATGACGAGTGCAGTGACACCGAAAGCAGCGATGCCTCTCGATGCGCGGGCAGCGCTGAAAGTGGCCTTGGTCATCCTCGCCAAGGCGCCGCTACCCGGACTGGCGAAAACGCGTCTGGCGCAGACCGTTGGCAACGATGCGGCAGCCGCACTAGCGCATCGATTGCTGGCGCATACGCTGGCCACCGCGCGTGACAGCGGCCTGACGGCGACGCTGTGCGGCTCGCCAGCCGGGCATCCGCTGCTGGTCGAGCTTGCCAAGCGAGCTGGTCTGGCGTTGACGGCGCAGGCTGATGGCGATCTGGGCCAGCGCCTAGACGCGGCGATCACACAAGCGCTGCATGCGAACGACGCCGTGCTGGTTATCGGCAGCGATTGCCCCGGTTTGACGGTGCAGCATCTGCAGGAGGCGGCGCGTGAGCTGGCGAGTCATGACGCCGTGTTTTACCCGGCGCTGGATGGCGGCTATACCCTGATCGGCTTGCGGAAAATATCGGAAGGACTGTTCAAGGATATGCCCTGGAGTACCAGCGAGGTCATGCCAGAAACCCTGCGGCGCATGGCCGCGCTAGGCTGGCGAGTTTGGTCAGGTGAGCCCTTGGCCGATATCGATACTGCCGCCGATCTAGTTCATTTACCCAGTCACTGGCCTAGGCCCGTGGCGGAGAGCGCACCATGAAGCCATACCTTTTGAGCGCGGTAACGCTAGCGGCGCTGTTATTCGGCGCATCAGGCCAGGCCGCCTTCAAGGCCGGCCCCGACGGGTTGCCGGAGGGCTGGAAGCTATTTCGCATCAACGAGAAGGTGCCGGCCACGAAGTTCACGATGTCGGAGCCGGGCGTGCTTCACGCGCAGGCCAGCAACAGCATGGCTGGCGTCATCCGCAAGCAGCGGGTTGATCTCGATAAAACCCCGATCTTGTGTTGGCGCTGGAAGGTGAAGGCCAGCGTGGCCAAGGCCGATCTGCTGACCAAGGCCGGCGACGATTACGCCGCGCGCATCTATGTTTTCTACGATGTGCCGGTGGCGCAACTCGGCTTTTCCGATCGGCTCAAGATCAAGCTAGCAAAATCGCTTTACGAGGCCGACATCCCCACCGCTGCCCTGAATTATGTTTGGGATAACAAACAGCCCATCGGCACCTTGCGCGCCAATGCCTACACCGACCGCACTCGCATGCTGGTGGTGGAAAGCGGCAATGCCAAGGCGGGCCAATGGTTCAGCGAGGCGCGCGATCTGAAGCAGGATTATCTGGCGGCATTTGGCGGCAGGGCACCGGATGTGACCGGCCTGGCCATCGCTACCGATACCGACAACACCCACGGTGACGCCGAGGCCTGGTACCAGGAGCCACGCTTTGTGGCCAAGGCCGAGCAGTGCACAACCCCTTGAAATTTGAAACGAAGGAAGACTGACCATGTATGACATCGTGCAGGATTATTACGGCAAGCAATTGCAGAGTACGGCCGATCTGAAGACCTCGGCCTGCTGCGATGCCTCGTCTATGCCGGCGTGGCTGAAGCCGCTGCTGGGCAATGTGCATGACGAAGTCATGATGCGCTACTACGGCTGTGGCCTGGTGTGCCCACCCAAGCTGCAAGGTTGCCAGATCCTTGACCTCGGCTCCGGTTCCGGCCGCGATGTGTATGTGCTGGCGCAGATGGCCGGGCCGCAGGGGCATGTGCTGGGCGTGGACATGACGCGCGAGCAGCTCGATGTGGCTATCGGCGCGTTGGACTGGCATGCCGAGCGTTTCGGCTTTGCCAATGTCAGCTTCAAGGAAGGTTATATCGAGCGCCTGGATGACCTGGGTCTGGAAGACGAGCGCTTTGATGTGATCGTGTCCAACTGCGTGATCAATCTGTCGCCAGACAAGGACGCCGTGCTGCGCGAGGCGTATCGCCTGCTGAAAACCGGTGGCGAGCTGTACTTTTCCGACATCTATGCCGATCGCCGTGTGCCGGCCGAGATGGTGGCCGACCCACTGCTTTATGGCGAATGCCTAAGCGGTGCCCTGTACTGGAATGATTTCCTGAGCCTGGCCCGTAAGCATGGTTTTGGCGATCCGCGACTGGTCGAGGATTTGCCAATCGAGGTGACGGATCCTGCGCTGAAGGCCAAGTGCGGCACGGTGAAGTTCTACTCGGCGACTTATCGTCTGTTCAAGTTGCCGGAGCTAGAGCCGGATTGCGAGGATTACGGGCAGGCGGTGATTTATCACGGCACGGTGCCGGAGCTGCCGAATGCCTTCCTGCTAGACAAGCATCACTACATTGAAACGGGCAAGGTCTTTCCGGTTTGCGGCAACACTTGGCGCATGCTGCACGACACGCGCTTTCGCGAGCATTTCACCTTCATTGGTGACTTCAGCCGCCACTACGGCATTTTCGAGGGCTGCGGCAAAGCCCTGCCCTACGATAGCGCCACAGCGGCCAGCAGCGCCGGCGCTTGCTGCTAAGCGCTGCGGCTAATGGCCGGTTCTCAGCAGCCGGCCATTAAGCGTCAGGAACCAGGAGTGGCAGCCGGCTGAGCCAGCCACTCCTGCCAGATAGCAATCATCACCGCCAGAATCACCGGCCCTACAAACAGGCCGATCATGCCGAAGCTGGCCAGACCGCCGAGCACGCCAAACATCACCAGCAGGAAGGAGATGTGCGTGGCATTGGAGATGACCAGCGGGCGGATGATGTTGTCGATCCAGCTCACCACAAAGACGCCCCAAGCCACCAAGCCCAGCGCCTCCATGGGCTGACCACTGGCGGCCAGCCAGAGTGCGACACCGCCCCACGCGAACGGCGTACCAAAAGGGACTAGGGCAATCAGAAAAGTGATCATGGTCAGAAAGACCGGGTTGGGTGCTCCGGCAACGGCATACCCTATGCCTGCCAGAATGGCTTGCGCCAAGGCCGTGAGCACGATGCCGAACACCACGGCCCTCGTCATGTTGCCCGCAGCGGCCAAGTAGCGCTCGCCGCGCTTGGGCGTCATCTGCGCGAGTGCCTGACGGAGTTGGCGCAAGACCGCCGGGCCATCGCGAAAGAAGAAGAACAGCGCAAACAAGGTGAAGGTGAACTTGGCCAAATTGCGGCCGATGCCGCCGGCAAGCAGGCCGAATTGCGAGAAACCGATATTGAGCAGGCCTTTCAGGCTGTTGCGCATGGCCACGGGGTCATCGTGCGCAACACTCCACATGCGTGACAATTCGGTGGATATGGTGGGGAAATGCGATTGCACGAAGGCCGGAATGGGCAGCGTGTCGCGTGCCAGAAACTCGGCAGCGACGGCATACAAGGTGCGCAACTCACCTTGCAGCACCACCAGCAGCCAGGCCAGCGGGCCGATCAGTGTGGTGGCCAGCAGTAGCGTCATCAAGGCTGCGGTGAGGTTGGTGCGACCGCCCAGCAAGCTCAGCAGGCGCGTGCGCAACGGCCAGGTCACAAAGGCCAGAATGGCGGCCCAGGCCACCGGAATCAGGAACGGGCTGAGGATGCAGTAGGTCAGGTATATCAGCGCACTGAGGCCCAGCAATAACGGCAGGCGTGCCCACAATGACATCTCGCGCAACATGATGAACTCCTGATTGACGCTTGATCCTAGCATTGCCAGCGTTGTTGCGGACAAAACAAAAGGCCCCTGTCTTTCGCGATAGAAGCGAACGACAGGGGCCTTGTTTACAGCGAGGAAACGCTTAGCCGAAGCTGAAGTGCTCCGGTGCCATCTGCATGATCGACTTGGTCGGCTTCAGCATGCTGTCGGCGTGAGCCTTGGCGCGCGGCAGCAGACGATCGAAGTAGAACTCAGCGGTTTGCACCTTGGCCTGATAGAACGCCGGCTCATCGTTGCCGCCCTTTTCCAGCTTCTCGAAGGCAACCGCAGCCATCTTGGCCCAGAAAAAGGCCAGCGTGGCGTAACCGGAGTACATCAGGAAGTCATTGTGCGCGGTAGCGACCATGTCACGATCCTTACGGGCCTGCAGCATGATGCGCACGGTCAGGTAGTTCCACTGGGTGGCGATCTTGGTCAGCTCCCAGACAAACGGACGCATCTGCTTGCTGCCGACATTGTCGCGGCAGAACTTGGCGATATCCGCCGTGAAGTCACGCACAGCCTTGCCCTTGGACGACAGCAGCACCTTGCGGCCGAGCAGGTCGAGACCCTGGATGCCGGTAGTGCCTTCGTACAGTGTGGAGATACGCGCGTCGCGAGCGATCTGCTCCATGCCGTGCTCGGCGATGAAGCCGTGGCCACCGAAGACCTGCATACCGAGGTTGGCCGCTTCGAGGCCCATTTCGGTCAGGAAGCCCTTCATGATCGGAGTCAGGAAGCCCAGCTTGTCGTCCCAGAAATCGTAGATTTCCTTGTCGCCATTGGTGATGCCCACAGCCATGTTGTCGGCATATTGAGCGGCGAAGTAAATCATGGCGCGACCGCCTTCAGCGATGGCCTTCTGGGTCAGCAGCATGCGACGCACATCACCGTGATGGATCAGCGAGTCGGCGACCTGATTCGGCTCTTTCTTGCCAGACAGAGCGCGCATGGAGCGACGCTCCAGGGCATAAGGCAGTGCACCTTGGTACGACAGCTCGGCGCTGGCCACGCCCTGAATGGCGGTACCGATACGAGCGGTGTTCATGAAGGTGAACATGCACTCGAGGCCCTTGTTCGGCGGGCCGATCAGGAAGCCGGTGGCTTCGTCGAAGTTGATCACGCAGGTGGCGTTACCGTGGATACCCATCTTGTGTTCGATGGAGCCGGCGGCGACCGTGTTGCGCTCGCCATTGGTGCCATCGGCATTGGCATTGAATTTCGGCACGATGAACAGCGAGATGCCGCGTGTGCCGGCCGGTGCGTCCGGGAGACGAGCCAGCACGATGTGCACGATGTTCTCGGCCAGATCATGTTCGCCGGCGGAGATGAAGATCTTGGTGCCGGTCAGCTTGTAGCTGCCGTCAGCCTGAGCTTCGGCCTTGGTCTTGACCTGACCAAGGTCGGTACCGCATTGCGGTTCGGTCAAGCACATGGTGCCGGTCCAGCGACCTTCGACCAGTGGCGGCAGGAAAGTTGCCTTATGTTCTTCATTGCCGTGCAGCATGATGGTGTTGATGCAGCCGATCGACAGGCCGGGGTACATGGTGAACGACCAGTTGGCCGTGCCCATCATTTCCGAACGGAACAGACCCATGGACATCGGCAAGCCTTGGCCGCCGAATTCCTGCGGGTAGTTCAGGCCCTGCCAGCCGCCAGCAACATACTGATCGTAGGCTTCTTTGAAGCCCTTGGGCGTGGTGACAACGCCATTGTCGAAATGACAGCCTTCCTGGTCGCCGCTCAGGTTCAGCGGGGCCAGCACATCTTCGCAATACTTGGCGGCTTCATCGAGGATGGCATCAACCAGATCCGGCGTGGCCTCTTCGCCACCGGGCAGATTGGCGTAGTGCTTCGGATAGTCGAACACTTCATTCATCAAAAAGCGCATGTCGCGCAGCGGAGCCTTGTAAGTTGGCATGGTCAATCACCCAAGAGGTTTGTAGTTAACAACGGCATTAAACGAAATTGTAAGCAAATGTGCATTGGCACAAAGCCTTGATTCGTCCGGCAATTCGGTAAATTGGACAGAAATGGCGTTTTGTACAACCAAAACGCCGATTTTCAGATGACTGGCGGGTGATTTGCCGCCGGCCCTGCGTTGCACAGGGGCCGGCAACTCATGGTCAAGACAGCTTATTAAGACAGCTGCGAAATGTCGGCCACACGCAAAAACAGCGCACGCAGCCAAGACAGCAAGCGCAGGCGGTTGGCGCGCACAGCCGGATCGTCGGCCATGACCATGACTTCCTCGAAGAAGCGATCCACCGGCTCGCGCAGGCTGGCCAGCGCAGTCAATGCCGAACCATAGTCGCCGGCGGCATAGAGCGGCGCGACTTGGGCCGACAAGGCTTTGACGGCATCGGCCAATGCTTTTTCGGCGCCCGGCTGCAGCAGCTCGGCCTGAATTTCGCCACCGGACGGTGCTTCCTTGGCGAGGATGTTCGACACGCGCTTGTTGGCAGCGGCGAGCACAGCGGCAGCGGGCAGACTCCGGAAGGCGGCAACGGCCTTCACACGGCGATCAAAGTCGCGCGCCACGGTCGGGCGGCAAGCCTGCACGGCCTGAATCACATCCACCGGAATGCCCTGCTCTTCGTACATGGCGCGATAGCGGCCGAGCAGGAAGTCGAAGACATCGGCGGCGGTCGTGGCCGAGGTCAGCGCGCTGCCGTGCTGTGCCGTGGCAGCCTGCACCAGCTTTTCCAGATCGATGGCCAGCTCGCCTTCAATAAGGATGCGCAGCACGCCAAGCGCGGCACGACGCAGCGCGAACGGATCTTTCGAGCCCGTCGGCGGCTGGCCGATGCCGAAGATGCCGGTCAGGGTGTCGAGCTTGTCGGCCAGTGCCACGGCCTGCCCGGTCTTCACCGTCGGCAGCGAATCGCCAGCGAAACGCGGCAGATACTGCTCGTTGAGGGCGAGCGCGACATCCTGCGCCAAACCTTCGTGACGGGCGTAGTGATAGCCGGCGATGCCCTGCAGCTCCGGGAATTCGCTGACCAGCTCGGAAGCCAGGTCGGACTTGCAGAGCAGCCCGGCGAGGCGCGCCTGCTCGACATCGCCGCCGATTTCGCCAGCGATGTATGCCGCCAGCGCCGAAACGCGCTCGGCCTTGGCGTACACGGTGCCAAGCTGGGCTTGGAAGACGACATTCTTCAGGCGCTCGTTGCGCTGAGCCAGCGTGATTTTCTTGTCTTGGTTGAAGAAGAACTCGGCATCGGTCAGGCGCGGACGCACGACCTTCTCGTTGCCGGCGACGATCTTTTCCGGGGCCGACGACTCGATGTTGGCGACAGTGATGAAGCGCGCCATGAGCTGGCCGCTGGCATCGACTAGGCAGAAGTACTTCTGGTTGTCTTGCATGGTGGAAATCAGCGCTTCCTGCGGCACGGCGAGGAAGCGCGCTTCGAACGAGCATACCAACGGCGCCGGCCATTCGACCAGTGCGGTGACTTCATCGAGCAGAGCTTCCGGCATCAGCGCGCTGCCGCCCTCTGCCAAAGCCAGTGCGGTGACGGCTTTGCGGATCTGCTCGCGGCGAGCAGCAAAGTCGGCGATGACATGTGCGTTGCGCATCGCTTGCAGATAGTCACCAGCGGTGGCGATGGTCACGGCTTGCGGATGATGGAAGCGATGACCAAAACTGGTGCGGCCGCTGGCGATGTCGAGCAGACGCGCCGGCACGATGTCGCTGCCGTAGAGCATGACGACCCAGTGCATCGGGCGCACGAATTCGACGCGGCTGGCGCCCCAGCGCATGCGCTTGGCGATCGGCAGATTTTTCAGCGCGAGATCGACGATGCCGGGCATTAGCGCCACGGCGCTATCGCCCTTCACTTCACGCACATAGCGCAGCTTCTCGCCGCTGCGATCCACTTCAGCGATATCGATACCGTTCTTGCGAGCGAAGCCGAGCGCGGCCTGAGTCGGGCGGCCTTCGGCATCGAAAGCAGCCTTCACTGGCGGGCCATCCACCGCAATGACGCGATCCGGCTGTTGCGCAGCGAGCTGCTTCACGACCACGGCGAGACGGCGCGGCGCGGCATAGAAATCGACCCCGCCATGAATCAGACCGGCTTTGGCGAGACCATCGGCAACACCATCACGCAGCGCAGTTGCCAGCATCAGCAGCGACTTCGGCGGCAGCTCTTCGCCACCAATTTCAAACAGGAAATCTTGCGCGCTCATGCTTGCGCCTCCTTCTGAGCCGCAGCGGCTGCAAGTTGTGCCATGACTTCATCGCGCAGGGCCGGATCGGCCAGCGGAAAGCGCAGCGCGGCACGGGAGTCGAGATAGCTCTGCGCAATCGCGCGGGCCAGCGCGCGCACACGCAGGATGTAGCGCTGGCGCTCGGTCACCGAAATGGCGCGACGGGCATCGAGCAGATTGAAAGTGTGCGACGCCTTCAGCACGAACTCGTAGGCCGGCAGCGGCAGCTTCAGCGCCATGATGCGGTTGGATTCGCTCTCGAACAGATCGAAGAGCTTGAACAGCTCCGGCACATTGGCGTGCTCGAAGTTGTAGGTCGACTGCTCGACCTCGTTCTGGTGGAAGACATCGCCGTAGGTGACCTTGCCGAACGAGCCGTCTGTCCAAACCAAGTCATAGACCGAATCCACGCCTTGCAGATACATGGCCAGGCGCTCAAGGCCGTAGGTGATCTCGCCGGTGACCGGGTAGCACTCGATGCCGCCGACCTGCTGGAAATAGGTGAACTGCGTCACTTCCATGCCGTTGAGCCAGACTTCCCAGCCCAGACCCCAGGCGCCCAGCGTTGGCGACTCCCAGTTGTCTTCGACGAAACGGATGTCGTGCACGGTGGGGTCAACACCAATGCGGCGCAGCGACTCCAGATACAGCTCCTGGATATTGCTCGGGTTCGGCTTCAGCACGACCTGGAACTGGTAGTAGTGCTGTAGGCGGTTCGGGTTCTCGCCATAGCGACCATCGGCGGGACGGCGCGAGGGCTGCACATAGGCGGCATTCCAGGTTTCCGGGCCGAGGGCGCGCAGAAAAGTCGCGGTATGGAAGGTGCCGGCGCCCATCTCCATATCGTAAGGCTGCAGCAGGACGCAGCCCTGCTCGGCCCAGTAGCTTTGCAAGGCCAGAATCAGGCCCTGAAAGGTCTGGATCGGTTGTGATGCTTGACTCATGTTGTAAACCCCAGGCCGCCGGTCGGTGCCAGCTTCGCGCAAGCGAGCGCCAGGCTCGCATTCGCTTCAAAAATGAACGCTGGAGTATAGCCGAGCCTCATCATGAAAAAAGCCAGCATGAGCTGGCTTCGTTCAAATCATTGCCGCGCAGCAGACGGGCTGTGCGCGGCGTTTAGCGTTACTTTCAGCGTCAGATCGTGGTCACATCGAGCACAACGCGGGTCTTGCTGTCTAGACGCACGGCGCGATTACCGATCTTGACCAGCTCGGTGCCTTTGGGCTGAACGCTCAGCTCTTTGACCAGGCTGGCATCGATCGTTGTGGCTTTGCCGGCCAGTTTGGCATCGAGCTTGGCACCAATAACCAGCTGGCTTTCGTAGCCCTTGGGCAGATCGCTCTTGCTGCCCGCATTGGCACCGAAGACGGCACCAAAAGCCTTGTTGGTGGCTTTGCCGATACCGAAATACTTGCCCAGCGCTACGCGATCCTTCAGCGAGATTTTCTGCTCGGCGGTCTGCTTGTAGCCAGCAGCGGTGGCTTGTGCCTGACCCATGCGCGCGGCGGCATCGGCCTGAGCCTTATCGGCAGCGGCTTGTGCAGCGGTTTTGGCTTCGGTAGACGCAGCCGTGCTGGCCGACTTCAGCGCTTCAGCACTGGACTTGCCGCTGACCATGGCGCCCACGCCGGCACCGATGGCGGCATCACGCGAGCCTGTGGCCATCTTGGCAGCGGCTTCTTTACTGGCCTTCAGATCAAACGGATTGCTGATGCTGGCGCTGCCCTGCACCGTGGCGCCGGGTGCGCTCACACTGGCGCTGCCTTGAACTTCGGCAGCCTGCACAGCGGCAGACAGGGAAACGGAAAGAATGGCGGTAGCAATCAAGGAAGTGCGAAACATGAGGGTCATCCTGAGGTTGAAAACAGTGGTGTAGGGAACGGGCAATCTGAAAAAGCGTTGACCCAGAGGCTTATGCCTTAGCTTGCAAGGCCTGCCCATGAAACCGGATGCCAGCCCAGCCATGGCGCTGGAACTGGCGGATATTGGCATGGCTGCTGCCCGCAGGGTCGGCCAATACATCGCGTAAATGCCGGCCGAAACAGAGCAAAGTATCGTCGGGGCCGAGATTGGCGGCAAGGCCCAGCGCAAATACGCGGCAGGCACCTTCGTTCTGGCCGGCGGCATTGCGCACCGCGTCGGCATCCAGACCATTGTCGAAAGCGGTCGGCAGATAGTCATAGTGCGCGGCAATCCACGCCAGCGTGTCTTCAAAGTCGCAGCGCTGGGCGCGCAGATCGGCGAGCAATTCTGGCAAGGTCATTGGGGCATCTCCAAAAGAATGGGGCTTTTTCGCGGTTTGCGCCGCGTGCGTCAAGCGCAATTTGGATGACATTTGTTCTATCGGATCCGGCCGTGTCTGTCATAAAATACGCCCTTAGTCGTACTTAAGCCCAAGCTGCCCAGAGAGAGATCCATGTCCATTGATCACGCCGAACTCGAACTTTTCCGAGACAATGTTAAGCGCTTCCTTGAAAACGAGATCCGCCCGCACTACGAACAGTGGGAAAAAGACTCGTGGATGCCGCGTGAAATCTGGAACAAGCTGGGCGAAAACGGTCTGCTCTGCGTAGATCAGCCGGAACAGTACGGCGGTGTTGGCGTGCCGTTCCAGTATTCCATGGTTATCCTCAACGAAATGGCGAAGATGGGCCTGGCCTCGCTGGCCACCGGTGTTAGCGTGCATTCGGACATCTGCGCGCCGTACATCGAGCATCTGGCCATTGAGTCGGTGAAGTCGGTCTGGCTGCCGAAGCTGGCATCGGGCGATGCCGTTGCGGCCATCGGCATGACCGAGCCGGGCGCGGGTTCCGACCTCGCCGGCATCCGCACCACCGCCGTGCGCGATGGTGACTTTTATGTCGTCAACGGCTCCAAGACCTTCATCTCCAACGGCCAGCACGCCGATGTGGTGATCATGGCCGTGAAGACCGATCCGACGGCTGGCTCCAAGGGTGTGTCGCTGCTGCTGATCGACACCACCTTGCCCGGCTTCGCCAAAGGCAAGAAGCTGGAGAAGATGGGTCTGCACTCGCAGGATACCTCCGAGCTGTTCATGGACAATGTGCGCGTGCCGGCTGACTGCCTGCTCGGCCAGGAAGGCAAGGGCTTTGCCTACATGATGAACGAGCTGCCGCGCGAGCGTCTGAACATCGCTGTGATCGCAGTTGCCGCGTCGGAAGGCACGCTGGATGAGACCGTGACCTATGTGCAGGAGCGCAAGGCGTTCGGCAAGCCGCTGGCTCAGCTGCAGAACACCCGCTTCACGCTGGCAACCTGCAAGACAGACATCCTGGCGGCGCGTGCTTTCGTGAACAACTGCGTTGATCTGCATGCCGAAGGCAAGCTGGACATCCCGACCGGTGCTGCCGTGAAGCTCTACACCACTGAGCTGCAAGGTCGCGTTGCCGATGCCTGCCTGCAGATGCACGGTGGCTATGGCTACATGCTGGAGTACGGCGTTGCCCGTGCCTATGTCGATGCCCGTATTCAGCGCATCTACGGCGGTGCCAGCGAGATCATGAAGGAAGTGGTCGCGCGTGAGATGCTCGGTCGCTAACACGCTGGCGTCTTGAATAAAAAACCGGGCTTCGCAGGCCCGGTTTTTTTATGTCAGCGAACTTCGTAGCGCGCTTTTGGCTCCTGCAGCACGCCTTCCTGCCATGGGTTCAGCACGGGCACGCCGGTTGCCGCGAAATCGCTGATGTTGCGCGTGACCACCGTCATGCCGTGTACCAGCGCGGTGGCGGCAATCAGGGCATCGCGCTCGGCACGCGGATCCGGCACATGCAGCCGGGCGCAGCGCAAGGCAACCATGGCATCGATGACCAGTACCCGTCCGTTGAATTCGGGGGTGACGCGGGAGTCCAGCCAAAGGCGTAGCAACGCGCCCTGGCGGGCATCGCGCCGTTGCACACGCAGGATGCCGATTTCCAGCTCCATCAGCGTCAGCGCGGAAATGAAGCAGGCGGAGGCGTCCACGCCAGACAGCCAGGCCATGACGCGACTATCGGCGCGGTTGTCGCCAGCCTTGCGTAGCTCCGAGATCACATTGGTGTCGAGTAGATACATCAGAGCAAGTCCGGTACGCGGCTGCTGATGTCGGCGCGTGGCGGCTCGAAGTCGATGTCGGCCAGGCCCGGCAGGCTCAAGGCATCGACGAGACTGCGGCGCTGACCGGCTAGGCGTCGGTAGTCGTCTATGCTCAGCAGCACATGCGAGGGCTTGCCGCGATCGGTGATGAAAACCGGCCCCAGTCGAGCGGCTCGCTTGGCCTGGCCGATGTCTTGGTTCAGCTCGCGGCTGGAGAGTGTGGTGGGCGATATCATGGCGGTGGCCTCCTATGAGCGCATCAATGTAGTGAAGTTACTACATTGATGCGCGGCAGGCAACCAAGAGCCAAATCAGCGTTGCGGCACTTTCATCAGCATGGCGAAATAGAAACCATCGTAGCCTTCCGGCTCCGGCAGCAACTGCCGGCCTTGCGGACGCCATTGCCCAGGCATGTCGCCGCCGGCGAGTTGCAGCGGGATACTCTGGGCATCCGGCGTGCGGGCCAGGAAGGCGATGATCTGGTCTTCGTTTTCGGCCTTGAGCAGCGAGCAGGTGGCGTAGAGCAGGCGACCGCCCGGTTTCAGCGTGCGCCACAGCTGCTGCAGCAAATCGGCCTGAATGGCGACGGTCTGCGCAATGTCGGTAGCGCGGCGCAGCAGCTTGATGTCGGGATGGCGACGAATCACGCCGGTGGCGCTGCACGGGGCGTCGAGCAGGATGGCGTCGAACGGTTCGCCATCCCACCAGCTGTCTAGGTCGGCGGCTTCGGCGCATTGCACGCTGATCTGCGGTGCGGCTTTGGTGGCGTCTGTTACGCCGACGGCGGTGTCAATTTCAGCATCATCTGTGCCGATGGCAAAACCAGCGCGCGCCAGATTCTCTTCCACGCGCACGAGACGATTCGGGTCGTTGTCGAGCGCGATGAGGCTGTGCAGCGCCGGCTGGATTTCCAGCAGATGCGCCGTCTTGCCACCGGGCGCGGCGCAGGCATCGAGCACACGCTCGCCGGCCGCCGGGGCCAGAAAGCAGGCCGCCAGCTGTGCGGCTTCGTCTTGCACGGACAGATCGCCGCTGGCCAGACCGGGCAGGCTATGTACCGGCACCGGCTCGGTCAGGCGCAGGCCATCCGGCGAATAGTGGGTGGCCACGACGGGCAGACCGGCTTCAAAGAGGCTGGCGAGTGCGGCTTCGCGCGTTTGACGGCCGCGATGCACGCGCAAGGTGGTCGAGGCCGGGCTGTTATTGGCGGCGATGATGTTGTCCATCTGTGCCGGCCAGTCTTTTTCCAGCGCGCGCAGCAGCCAGGCCGGATGCGCATGCGTCATCAGCTTGGCGGCATGCACCAGCTCGGCTTCGCGCCGCTGCAAGTTGCGCAGCACGCCATTGATGAAGCCGGTGAGCTTGTCCATGCCGAGCTGGCGCGCTGCTTCCACGGTTTCTGCCAGCGCGGCGTGATCGGGGATACGCATGCCCAGCAGCTGGTGTGCGCCGAGCAGCAGCAGCGCTTCCACGGTATGGTCTTTGGTGGCGCGCTCCAGCAGCGGCTTGATCAGCGTGCGGTAATAGATGGCATGGCGCGCGGTGCCTTGCACCAGTTCCTGCAACAGGCCCACATCCTCGCTGCGGCAGGCTTTCTGCGCCGGTGGCAGGGTGCTGCTGAGCGAGCGTTCGCCAGCGAGCGTCGGCGCTAAAGCCTGTGCGGCCAGCGCGCGGACGCCGAGGATGCGAGGTTTTGCCGGGGCGCGGGTGCGCGAGGTCGAGTAGTGACGGGGTGCGGTCATGTGCCAAAGCCTTTGCCGGGCTGCAAGGCGGCCGGTCGTGAGTTGAGTAGCAGGGAGACGGACATGGCTTTGCCGCCGGCCATCTGCAGGGTGTCGATGAGCAGTACCGTGCCCTGCCCGGCGGCGACGGCCAGGCCGGTCTTGTCGGCGCGCAGGATCATGCCGGCCGGCGCGGTGGTGGTTTCGTCCTTGCTGGCGTGGGCCAACCAGATGCGCACGGTCTGGCCGGCCAGCGTGCTGTGCGCGACGGGCACGGCGTTGAAGGCACGGGTACGGCGCGCGATGTCTTGCGCCGGCAGCTGCCAGTCGATCAGCGCCTCTTCCTTGCTGAGCTTGGCGGCGTAAGTGGCGAGCGCGGCATCTTGCGGCTCGGCAGTCAGCTTTTCGCCATCGCGCAGGGCATCCGCCACCGCCAGCAAGGCGTCGCCACCGAGCAGCGCGAGCCGATCATGCAGGCTGGCACCGGTATCGCTGGCCGAGATCGGGCAAGTGGCCTTGTAGAGCATGGCGCCGGTATCGAGACCGGCATCCATCTGCATGATAGTGATGCCGGTTTCGCGGTCGCCGGCGAGGATGGCGCGCTGAATAGGTGCCGCTCCGCGCCAACGCGGGAGCAGCGAGGCATGTACATTGATGCAGCCCAGCCGTGGCGTATCGAGCACACGCTGCGGCAGGATCAGGCCGTAAGCGGCCACCACCATCAAATCAGCGTTCCACTCAGCCAGATCAAACTGCGCGTCGGCATCCTTCAGTGACGAGGGCTGGCGGACGGGCAGATCATGTTCCAGCGCGAGCTGCTTGACCGGGCTGGCCTTCAGCTCGCGCCCGCGTCCGGCCGGACGATCCGGCTGCGTGTACACCGCAACAATCTCGTGGTTGCCCTGCAAGAGCGCGCGCAGGCTCTCCGCAGCGAAGTCCGGCGTGCCGGCGAAAATGATGCGTAAGGGACTATCCAAAGCGATGAACCTGCTGGTGGCTGGCGTTCAAGCGTTGGCTCGGTGCTGCTTTTCGAGCTTGGTCTTGATGCGATTGCGCTTGAGCGCGGAGATGTAATCAACAAACAGCTTGCCATCGAGATGGTCGATTTCATGCTGGATGCAGACCGACAGCAGGCCGTCGGCATCGAGCGTAAAGCTTTTGCCGTGGATGTCCTGCGCGCTGACACGAATGCGGTCGACGCGCTCGACGGTTTCGTAAAAGCCCGGCACCGACAGGCAGCCCTCGTCGTAGGTCTTGGTGTCGTCTGCGAGCTTCTCGATCTGCGGATTGATGAAAATTTGCGGCGCCGACTGATCTTCGCTCAGATCCAGCACCAGCAGGCGAATGTGCTGATTCACCTGCGATGCGGCGAGACCGATGCCGGGCGCGGCATACATGGTTTCCAGCATGTCTTTGGCGAGTTGTGCCAGGGCGTCGTCGAACACGGCGACCGGCTTGGCGATGGTGCGCAGACGGGTGTCGGGGAATTCCAGAATTGGGAGCAGAGCCATTTTTTTCCTCCGGCCGCTAGCGAAAAGCGCGAACCGGTACTAGACCTATAGCAAGGCCGTTTCGGCCGTTGCGCACATTATAGCCGTTCATTTCAAGGGAGGGGGCAAAATGGATGTTGCCGATGCCATTGCGTTGTATCTGCTGCTGGAGCAGCAACCGGGAGCGTATCGTCATGCGTTGGAGCAGCTGAAATCGCCGACGGCGGTGCTGGCGGCCAGTGCTCACCAATGGCGGGCCGCCGGCATGAGCGCGGCGGCGTGTGAGCGGCGAGCGGCATGGCCGAAAGGCCGGAGTGTGGAGGCAGTTCGGGAGCAATGGCTGAAAAGCTTGCGCTGGCTGGAGTCCGAGCGCCGTGGCGTCTGGTTTGACTCGACCGCCAACGATGATCCCTTGCAGGCATGGCCCCAAGCCTTTGCCGAGCTGCCGAAGCGCGCGCCGCTGCTGTTCTGGGAGGGCGATGACAGCGTGCTGGGCTTGCCGCAAATTGCCATCGTCGGCAGCCGTGCCGCGACTCGCGCCGGTCTGGCGCAGGCGCAGTCACTGGCGGCCGAGCTGGCCCGCGCCGGTCTGACCGTGACCAGTGGCCTCGCCAGCGGTATCGACGGGGCCGCGCATACCGGAGCGTTGTCTGTGGATGGCCGAACGCTGGCGGTACTGGGCTGCGGGCTGGATCGCATCTACCCGCCACGGCATCAGGACCTGGCGCAGCGCATCGTGCAAAACGGCTTGCTGGTCTCTGAATTTGCGCCCGGCAGCACGCCCGAGCCTTGGTGCTTTCCGCGCCGCAACAAGGTTATCGCGGCCTTGAGTTTGGGCGTGCTGGTGGTTGAGGCTGGGCCGAAAAGTGGCTCCATCATTACCGCGCAGGCCGCCGAGCAGCTCAGTCGGCTGGTTTGGGCGGTGCCGGGGCCGGTGGCCAGCCTGCAATCGCGTGGCTGTCATGCGCTGATTCGGGCCGGGCAGGCCCGGCTGGCGGAAACAGCGCAGGATGTCATTGATGATGCCCTGCCGACCTTGCGCGATTGGTATGGCCAAAGCACTAACGCATCGCCGGCGTTGGATGCTTTTGAAGCGCCGCGCGCCGATCCCGGCGACAACGGCCGGCATCTGCTGGAAATCATGGGCTGGCAGGTTGCACCGGTGGACAATCTGCTGACGCAGGCCGGCTTGGCCGCCGATCAGGTGCTGATGACCTTGAGCGAGCTGGAAATCACCGGCTGGATAGGTTCCGTGCCCGGCGGCTATCAGCGCCTTGCTTCTTAGCGACGCCCTCCTGACCGCACCAATGCTGCGTGCTAGACTGAAATGACTTTGTCAGTGTGATGAAAAATGGCCGCAACACCTTCAGCGATTCATCTTCAACAAGCCGTTTCTGCCCTGCGCGGCGGCGGCGTGGTTGCCTATGCCACCGAGGCGGTCTGGGGGCTGGGCTGTGATCCGTGGCAGGCTGATGCCGTGGAAAAAATCTGGCAGATCAAACGGCGTGACCCCGGCAAGGGCCTGATTTTGATTGCCTCGCAGTGGCAGCAATTAGCGCCTTGGCTCAGCGATTTGTCTGACGAGCAGCTAGGGCATTTGCGCGCCAGCTGGCCCGGCCCGGTGACCTGGCTGGTGCCGGTGCCGCGCGATTTTCCGATCTGGCTGCGCGGGCGGCATGAGAGCGTGGCTCTGCGCGTCAGCGCCCACCCCGGCGTGAAAGCCTTGTGCGATGCCTTTGGCGGGCCGCTGGTGTCGACCAGTGCCAATCGCGCCGGCGCACCGGCCGCGCGCAGCCTGTTTGATGTGCGTCAAAGACTGGGTGCCGAGCTCGACTATATCCTGCCGAGCAGCACGGGCCAGCTCGCCCGTCCCACTGAAATTCGTGATTTGAAGAGCCTGCGCGTGATTCGCGCCGGCTGATCTGGAGACCCGATGAACGCGTCTGATATTGCTGCCGTAAAAGCCTATTTGATGGACTTGCAGGATCGTATCTGTGCCGAGCTGCGCGCTGTTGATGGTGGCGTTTTTCGCGAAGACAGCTGGACGCGCGCCGAAGGCGGTGGCGGTCGTAGTCGTGTGCTGGAAGACGGCGCGGTCATCGAGAAAGGCGGCGTGAATTTCTCCCATGTCATGGGCGGCAAGATGCCCGCCTCGGCCACGGCGCATCGCCCCGAACTTGCCGGGCGCAGCTTTCAGGCTATGGGCGTGTCGCTGGTCATCCACCCGCGTAACCCGCACGCGCCGACCTCCCATGCCAATGTGCGCTTCTTCATTGCCGAAGCTGAAGGTCAGGCGCCGGTGTGGTGGTTTGGCGGCGGCTTCGATCTCACGCCCTATTATGGTAACGACGAAGATTGCCGGCACTGGCATGAAACCGCCGCGCTGGCTTGCCAGCCCTTTGGTGCAGCGGTGTATCCACGCCTGAAAAAATGGTGCGACGACTACTTCTTCATCAAGCACCGCAACGAGCCGCGCGGGATTGGCGGCTTGTTTTTTGACGACTGGAACGAAGGCGGCTTCGACTCGGCCTTTGCCTTCATGCGCAGCATCGGGGATGCCTATGTGCCGGCCTATCTCCCGATTTTGCAGCGTCGCAAGGATCTGCCCTATGGCGAGCGCGAGCGTGAATTCCAGCTCATCCGTCGTGGGCGTTATGTCGAATTCAATCTGGTGTACGACCGGGGCACGCTGTTCGGCTTGCAGACCGGCGGGCGCACCGAATCCATTCTGATGTCGTTGCCTTCGGCGGTGAGCTGGCGCTATGACTGGCATCCGCAGCCGGATTCGGCAGAGGCCCGGCTCTACTCCCGCTATCTGAAGCCGCGCCCTTGGTGGCCCGAGGTCGGATTGGCGCTGGATGGCTCGGAGGCCGCCGGCCATGCTTGATCGTAATAGCCATGATCGATATGCCGTGATCGGCAACCCGATCGCGCACAGCAAGTCGCCGGCGATACATTGCGAGTTTGCCGAGCAAACCGGCCAGCGCCTCACTTACGAAGCGCTGCTGGCGCCGCTGGATGACTTTGCCGGCGCCTGGCAGCGTTTTCGTGAGGCCGGCGGCAAGGGTGCCAATGTCACCGTGCCGTTCAAGGAGCAGGCCTGGGCCTTGAGCCAGCAGCGCACGCATCGTGCCGAGCTGGCGGGCGCGGTCAATACGCTCAGCATCGCCGCGAATGGCGAGCTGCTCGGCGACAATACCGACGGCATCGGCCTGGTCCGCGACATCACCGCCAATGCCGGCTGGTCGCTGGCCGGCAAGCGCATCCTGATACTCGGGGCTGGCGGGGCCGCGCGAGGGGTCATCCAGCCGTTGCTGGCGGCGGGTGCGGCGCAGATCGTGGTGGCCAATCGCACACTGGCGAAAGCGCAAACGCTGGCGCAGGTCTTTGCCGGCGAAGGCGATGTGCAGGCGCTGGCGTTGTCGGCGCTGGGCCAGGTTGCGCAGCCTTTTGATGTCCTGATCAATGCCACCAGCGCTAGCCTGCAAGGCGAAAGTCTGGACTTGCCGGCCTCGGTGCATCATGCAAACAGCGCCGCTTACGACATGATGTACGGCAGTGAAACACCCTTTCTGCGCTGGGCCGCCGCTCAGGGCCTGACGCATCGACGCGATGGCGCCGGCATGCTGGTCGAGCAGGCCGCCGAAGCCTTTTTTATCTGGCGTGGCGTCAGGCCATCCACCGAAAATCTATTGCTGGCGATGCGCCAGGAGCCGAAATGAACATGTTGCTGAACCCGCCGTTGCTGCCCGTTTTTGATGGCCTGAGTCCGGAGCTGGTCGAGCCGGCGCTGGATCGCCTGCTGGCGGAGCATCGCGAGGCCATCGTGACACTGGCGCAGCAAACTAGCCCGAGCTGGCAGTCGCTGGCCGCTCCGCTGGAGGCGCTGGACGACAAGCTAAATGCTGCCTGGTCGCCGGTGTCGCAGCTGAACGCGGTGATGAACAGTGATGCTTGGCGCGCGGCTTATAACGCCTGCATCCCGAAGCTCTCGGCCTTCGCTACCGAAGTTGGCCAGAACGAAACGCTGTTTCGCGCCTGGCAGGCGCTGCACGACTCGCCGGCGTTTGCCGACCTGGGCGTGGCTCAGCAGCGCGCCGTCAAAAATGCCCTGCGCGATTTCCGCATGAGCGGCATCGGCCTGCCGGCAGACAAGAAGCTGCGCTTTGCCGAGGTCACCGAATCTTTGTCGCGCCTGACCTCGAAGTTCGCCGATCAGGTGCTCGATGCCACACAGGCGTGGTCGCTCACGGTCACCGATACCGAGCAACTCGCTGGCCTGCCCGACAACGCCATGGCGTTGCTGCAGTCGCTGGCCGAGGCTGCGAATGCCGCCGCTAACGGGGCTGCCGGCGAGCCCGGCTGGCGCGTGACGCTGGACATGCCCAGCTATATCGCGGTGATGACGCATGCCCGCAATCGCGAGCTGCGCGAACAGGTCTACACCGCCTACGCCACCCGCGCCTCCGAGCAAGGCCCGCACGCCGGCCAGTTCGATAACGGTCCGCTGATCACACAGATTCTGGCCCTGCGTCAGGAGCAGGCCGAGCTGCTCGGCTTTGCCCATTACGCCGCGCTGTCGCTGGAGCCGAAAATGGCGGAATCGGTCGAGCAGGTGCTGGCCTTCCTGCACGATCTGGCCGTGAAGGCGCGGCCAGGTGCCGAGCGCGATCTGGCGCAGCTGCGTGAATTTGCCAGCACTGAGCTGGGCATCGCCGATTTGCAACCCTGGGACATGACCTACGCCAGCGAGCAGCTCAAGCAGCAGCGTTATGCGCTGTCGCAGGAAGATCTGAAGCCCTACTTTCCGGCCCCGAAAGTGATAGACGGCCTGTTTGCCGTGGCGCAGCGCCTGTTCGGCATCAGCATCGTGCCGGCCCCGGAGTTGCAGAGCTATCACGCCGATGTCAGCACCTGGGCGCTGGTCGAGCATGGCGAAGTGCGCGCTTATTTCTACCTCGACCTCTACGCCCGCGCCCACAAACGCGGCGGCGCGTGGATGGCCGATGCCCGTGTTCGTCGCCGCCATGCCGACGGCACGCTGCAAAAGCCCATTGCTTTCCTGACCGGCAACTTCAATCCGCCGGTGGCCGGTCGCCCGGCCCTGCTCAGCCACGACGAAGTCACCACGCTGTTCCACGAGTTCGGCCACGGCATCCATCACATGCTCACGGAAGTCGAGGTCGCGGCGGTGTCCGGCATCAACGGCGTGGCTTGGGATGCCGTCGAGCTGCCCAGCCAGTTCATGGAAAACTGGTGCTGGACGCCGGAAGGTCTGGCGCTGATCTCCAGCCATGTCGACAGCGGCGAGCCCTTGCCGCAGCTCCTGCTCGACCGCCTGTTCGCGGCGCGCAACTTCCAGTCCGGCCTGATGACGCTGCGCCAGCTCGAATTCTCGATCTTCGATCTGGAAATTCATCGTCAGCCCGGCATCGATTTCAGCGGGATGCTGCGCGTGCTGGAGCAGGTGCGCGACACCACCAGCGTGCTGCGTCCGCCACAGTGGAATCGCTTCCCGTGCAGCTTCACGCACATCTTTGCTGGCGGCTATGCGGCCGGCTACTACAGCTATAAATGGGCGGAAGTGCTGTCTGCCGATGCCTTCTCGGCGTTCGAGCGCGAAGGCGTGTTCAATGCCGACACCGGCCGTCGCTTCCGTCAGGCCATCCTCGCGCAAGGCGGCAGCCGGCCTGCTGCCGAGCTGTTCCGCGAGTTCATGGGGCGTGATCCGTCCGCCGAGGCGTTGCTGCGCCACACCGGTCTGAGCGATGCCGTGGAGGCCGCATGAGCGCCCGTCGCCTGTTCATTGCCGGGGCCAAATGCCCCGGCTGCGAGCTTGAAGACAAGCTGCAGCTGTGTACGGAGGATGGCCGCGAGTGGGTCGAGTGCGTGCGCTGCGGTTATACCGATACGCGCCCGCTCACCGTCACCATGAAGGAGCCGGACGAGCCGGACACGAACGGTGTGGTGCGTTTTACGCCCTGAGCCGTTGCCAGAGCATCAGCGCCAGTAGCGCACTGAGGCCGGCCAACACAATCATCGGGGCCAGTGGCAGATGTGCTGGCACACCCATACCCACGCCGATGGCAACGCTGAACATGCCGATGGCACTCGCCCGCAGCGCCATAGCGCCCGGGCTGCGGGCAATGAAGCGCGCCGCCGCTGCGGGAATCACCAGCAGCGCGCTGATCAGCAGCACGCCCATGATCTTTGCCCCCGCTGCCACCACGCCGGCAAGCAGCAGCATGAGCAAGGGTCGCAGACGCTGCACAGGCCAGCCATCGACCTGCGCGGTATCTTCGTGGATGGCCATCGCCACCAGCCCTGACCAGTGCCGCGCCAGCACCAGCATGACCAGCAGCAGGCCGGCGCTGATCGCCAGCAGCTGCGTCCCGGTCAGGTTAAGCAGATTGCCGAACAGATAGTCTTCCAGGCTGTGGCCGTGACCGTCGTCGCCGAGCGCGGCGGTGAGCACCAGCGCCAGACTGAGGCCGGCATAGGCCATGATCGCCAGCCAGGTATCGGCGCCGTGCTCGGGCAGCGTCATCAGCCGGCTCAGCAGCAGCGCCACCAGCAAGCACACGGCCGTCACCGCGATGCCAATCGGCAAGTCCAGCATCAGTGCGATAGCGACACCGAGCAGCGACGCATGCGCCAGGCTGTCGCCAAAATAGGCCATGCGTCGCCACAGCAGCAGCGAGCCCAGTGGGCCGGCCGCCGCCGCCGTGAGCAGGCCGCCGAGCAGGGGCCAGAGCCAGTCAGTCATGTTGGCAGCTCTCGTTGCAGCGCGCGGCATCGCCATGCAGCGTGTGATGATGATCGTGGTGGTGCGTGTAAATCGCCAGATCGCGACTTTCCTGCACGCCGAACAGACGCTGGTATTCCGGGTGACGGCTGACCGCCTCGGGATGCCCGGTGCAGCAGACATGGCCGTTCAGGCAGAGCACGCGATCCGTGGCCGCCATGACCACATGCAGATCGTGCGAAACCATGAGCACGCCGCAGTGATAGCGATCGCGCAGCGAGGCGATCAGCGCATAAAGCTCGGCCTGACCGGCGAGATCGACGCCTTGCACGGGCTCGTCGAGCACCAGCAGATCGGGCTGGCGCAACAATGCCCGTGCCAGCAGCACGCGCTGCTGCTCACCGCCAGACAGGCTCTGCGCCGGCAGTCGCAGCAGATGCTCGGCACCGACCTCGGCCAGCGCCGTGAGCATGTCCTGCTGGCTGAACGGCTTACCCTGTGCCGCCGGCAGCGCGAGAAAATCGGCTACGGTCATCGGCAGATAAGGGTTCAGCTTCAGCGTTTGCGGCAGATAGCCGACGCGCAGATTCGGCGCGATCCAGCGTTGCCCGCCGCTGGGCTTGAGCAGGCCAAGCGCGATGCGGATCAGGCAGGATTTGCCGGCGCCATTAGGCCCGATGACGGTGAGAATTTCGCCCCGATGCAGCTTCAGATCGACGCCATCGAGCACTGTGCGGCCTTCGTGCTGCCAGCGGATGTGGCTCAGATCGAGTAGCAGATGGGTGTTGCTGCTATTGCCATCGCTCATGACGATTTCGCCCGGCATTGCTGGCAAATGCCGCTCAGCTCCAGCGCGCTTTGCAGCACGGTGAAGCCGGCGGCTTCGGTGGTGACATTGAGCGCGGCTTGCAGCGCCGCGTTATGCGTGACCTCTTCGGTGTTGCCGCAGTGCTGGCAAATCAGGAAGTAGCCGGCGTGGGCATCGCCCGGATGCGAGCAGCCGAGAAAGGCATTGAGGCTGGCGAGGCGATGAATCAGGCGATTTTCCAGCAGGAAGTCGAGCGCGCGATAAATCGTCGGTGGGGCCGGCTTGTGGCCTTCCTGAGTCAGCTGGTCGAGCAGCTCGTAAGCGCCCAGCGGCTTGTGGCTGACCCAGATCAGCTCCAGCACGCGCCGGCGCAGCGGCGTCAGGCGTGCGCCATTGGTTTCGCAGACGGCATCGGCCTGCGTCAGCGCGCTGCGGATGCATTGCGCATGATCGTGACCGAGCAAGGGCCGCCGGCTCAGCGCAGCGGCATCCGGCGATAAAGGCGTAACACGCGTGGGGCGAGCCATGGCGACCTGGAAATGCGTGGCGGACTGCGCAGGCAGGCCACCGAAAATGGATTGCAACAGTGTAACATAACGATTGAATTTCACGGCTTTGAGCATTTCGCATGAGCGCGCGCGCCCCGTTGGTCCTTGTTGATGGTTCCTCCTACCTGTATCGCGCCTATCACGCCTTGCCGCCGCTGATGACGCGCACCGGCCAGCCCACGGGCGCCATCAAGGGCGTGGTCAACATGCTGCGCAGCTTGCTCAAGCAGGTGCATCCCAGCCATGTCGCGGTCATTTTCGACGCGCCCGGCAAGACTTTTCGCGATGACATCTTTCCCGAATACAAGGCGCACCGCCCGCCCATGCCCGATGACATGCGCGCGCAGATCGCGCCGCTGCATGCGCTGGTGAAGGCGCTGGGCCTGCCGCTGATCTGCGAGCCCGGTGTCGAGGCCGACGATGTCATCGGCACGCTGGCGCAGCAGGGCGCGGCGGCCGGCTGGCCGGTGCTGGTGTCTACCGGCGACAAAGACATCGCGCAGCTGGTCAACAGCCAGATCACCTTGGTCAACACCATGACCAGCGTGGTCATGGATGAGGCCGGCGTATTAAACAAGTTCGGCGTGCGCCCGGATCAGATCATCGACTACCTCATGCTCGTGGGTGACAGTTCGGACGGCATCCCCGGCATCCCCGGCGTGGGCCCCAAGACGGCGGTGAAATGGCTGGCCGAGTTCGACACGCTGGCGCAGCTGGAAGCGCGTGCGGGCGAGATCAAGGGCAAGGTCGGCGAGAATTTCCGCGCCAACATCGGCCTGCTGGAAATGACGCGCAAGCTGGTCACCATCAAGTGCGATGTCGCGCTCACGGTCACGCCCGATCAGCTGGCCTTGTCGGTGCCGGATACGGCGGCCTTGCGCGAGCTTTACGAAGCGCTGGAGTTTAGAAACTGGGCCAATGAGCTGGCGGCATCGCCCATGGGTACGGCGGCTCCGGGCGCTTCGAGCTGGTCACAGCGCGACGCAGGCGATGCCCAGCGCAGCGCAGAAGCAGGCCAGCGCAGCGCAGAATGGCCACCGCGCAGCGCAGAAACGCCCGCCTTTGCCTTGACCAGCACCGCCAGCGCCGATCCCGAAAAGCCGGCCGCCCTGCCGATGGCTGAAACCACGACTATCGTGGTCAGCACAGACGCCCAGCTGGCCGAGCTGATCGCCGCCTTGAGCGCCGTCGAAAACTTTGCCTTCGACACCGAAACCACCAGCCTCGACTACATGCAGGCGCAGATCGTGGGCCTGTCGTTTGCTGTCACGCCTGGTCACGCCTGGTATGTGCCGGTGGCGCACAGCTATGCCGATGCGCCCGCGCAGCTGTCACGCGAACATGTGCTGCAAGCACTCAAGCCGCTGCTCGAAGCCGCCAAACCAGGCAAGCTCATGCAGCATGCCAAGTACGACATGCATGTGCTGGCCAATCACGGCATCGACCTGCAAGGCGTGGCTTTCGACACCATGCTGGCGTCGTATGTGCTGGATGCCACCGCGACCCGGCACAACCTCGGCGACCTCACCAAATACTATCTCGGCCGCGACTCGATCAGCTTCGAGGCCATCGCCGGCAAAGGCGTGAAGCAGATCACTTTTGATCAGATCAGTATCGAGCAGGCCGCTCCCTACGCCGGTGAGGATGCCGACCTGACCTTGCAGCTGGCGGCACTGCTGGCGACCGAGCTGGCCAAAATTCCCGCGCTGGACACGCTGCTGCGCGAGCTGGAGCTGCCCACGCAGCGCGTGCTGCAGCAGATGGAGCGCTTCGGCACCCGCATCGATCCCGCGCCGCTGAAGCTGCAATCGCTGACGCTGGCCTCGCGCCTGCTTTGGCTGGAGCAGCAGGCCTACGAGATCGCCGGCGAGGTGTTTAACCTCGGCTCGCCGAAGCAGCTCGGGCTAATCCTGTTCGAGAAGCTGGGCATTCCCGGCGGCAAGAAAACCGCCACCGGCCAGTATTCCACCGCCGAAGATGTGCTGGAGCAGCTCGACCACGAGCTGCCGCGTGTGCTGCTTGAACATCGCAGCCTGTCCAAGCTGAAATCGACCTACACCGACAAGCTGCCGGAGATGATTCAGCCCAGCACCGGCCGTGTGCACACCTCGTATCACCAAGCCGTGGCGTCCACGGGTCGGTTGTCATCCACCGATCCCAACCTGCAGAACATCCCCATCCGCACCGAGGAAGGCCGTCGCATCCGTCAGGCCTTTGTCGCCAGCCCCGGCTATGTGCTGATGGCCGCCGACTACTCGCAGATCGAGCTGCGCATCATGGCGCATCTGTCTGGCGACGAAGGTTTGCTGCGCGCCTTCCGCGAGGGCGAGGATGTGCATCGCGCCACCGCCGCCGAAGTCCTCGGCATTGCCGTCAGTGAGGTCACTAACGATCAGCGTCGTGCCGCGAAAGCTGTGAACTTCGGCCTCATCTACGGCATGTCTGCCTTCGGATTGGCGAAGCAGCTCAATATCTCCCGTGGCGAAGCTCAGGATTACATCGGTCGTTATTTCGCGCGTTACCCCGGCGTGCACGACTACATGGAGCGCACGCGTGAGCAGGCTGCTCGACTCGGCTATGTGGAAACGCTCTACGGTCGTCGCCTGATGCTGAAAGACATCCGCTCCAGCAAGGCCGTGTTGCGCCAGGCTTCCGAGCGCGCCGCCATCAACGCGCCTATGCAGGGCACGGCGGCGGACATCGTTAAGCGTGCGATGCTGCGTGTGCAGGCGGCGCTTGCCAGCGAGCATTGCGATGCCAAGCTCATCATGCAGGTACACGACGAACTGGTGCTGGAAGTGCGCGAGAGTCAGGTCGCCAAGGTCACCGCGCTTTTGCATCGCGAGATGCCCGCCGCCGGCGACCTGGCCGTGCCACTGGAAGTGCAGATCGGTGTAGGCAATAACTGGGACGAAGCGCACTAATCTATGGCGGCAGCGCCATAAATCAGCTTTCCGTGACGATTTCGTCGCCTTCCGGCTGCGGTTCGTCGGAGGGCAGCGGCATGTCCAGCCAGTCAGCCAACTGCAACGCGGCTTCATCAATGCCTAAACGGCTGACCGACGAAAACAGCTGAATGCTGGCATCGAAGCCCAAGGCCGTCAGCCCGCGCCGAACTTCCTGCAACGCATTCATGGCCGGGCCGCGATTAAACTTATCGGCCTTGGTCAGCAGAATATGCACTGGCAGCGGTCGCTCCTGTGCCCAAGTCAGCATATGGCGGTCAAACTCCATGAGCGGATGACGCACATCCATCAGCAAGATCAACCCGCGCAAACACAGGCGCTCACGCAGGTAATGACTGAGATGGCGCTGCCATTCCAGCTTCATTTTCTCCGGCACCTTGGCATAGCCATAGCCCGGCAAATCCACCAGACGACGCTCTTCATCCAGCTCGAAGAAGTTGATGAGCTGGGTGCGGCCCGGTGTTTTCGAGGCACGGGCGAGCTGGCGCTGACGCGTCAGGCAGTTGATCGCACTCGATTTGCCGGCATTGGAGCGTCCAGCAAAGGCGACTTCATGGCCGATATTCGGCGGGCACAAGGCCAGCGTTGGCGCGCTGATCTGAAATTGCGCCTGAGCCAGTTTGCCCAGAATATGTTCAGCGTCCGTCATGGTTCGCGCTCAGCCGTAAAAGCGGATAGTTTATAGGGCTACACCCTGTATGGGCACTGCGTTATACTGATGAGATGTATTCTTTGCACCTCATTCGTGAGGCTCAGGCAGCTCAAGTTGTTACCGTAGCATCTACGCGGAGCGAGTCATGAAGAAGTTTTTGCTGATGTTATGCATCCTGTCGGGTGCAGCAACGGTGGCAAATGCGGCATCAACCGAGCAGCGCTACGCTCAATCCTGCGCCAGCTGCCATAATGCTGGTGTAATGGCAGCCCCAAAGCTAGGCGACAAAGCTGCTTGGGCGCCGCGTTTGAAGCAAGGTAATGCGGTGTTGTTGGCCCATGTGAAAAACGGTTACAAGATGATGCCGCCCAAGGGTCTGTGCAATGACTGCACCGATGCCGAGTTCAAGGCGCTCATCAAGTTCATGTCCAAGTAAGTTTGATCGGAACAGCTCTTATGAAGAAGTTTCTCGCTACTGTTGTACTGTCATTTAGCGCTGCTTCGGTAGCCCACGCAGCGGTTGTCATGCCCAAGGGTGATGCCGCCGCCGGTCAAGCCAAGTCAGCTGCCTGTGCTGCCTGCCACGGTATGGACGGCAACAGTGCTGCGCCCACATTTCCCAAGCTCGCTGGCCAGAATGCCAAATACATTTACAAGCAGCTGCACGACTTCAAGACCATGCGTCGCAACAACGCCATGATGCTGGGCTTTGCCACGGCCCTGAGCGACCAAGACATGGCCGACATTGCTGTTTATATGTCTGAACAGAAGCTGGCCGGCGGCGCTGCCAAACCGGATCTGGTGGCTCGTGGTCAGAAGCTTTTCCGTGGCGGCAACAAGGAAGTCGGCTTGGCTCCCTGCTCCGGCTGTCATGGCCCGGCAGGTCTGGGCAATACCTACGCCGCTTTCCCGCGTCTCGGCGGTCAGCATGCTGACTACACCAAGGCGCAGCTGATGGCCTTCCGTGCCGCCGGCCGTGATGACAACACTGACATGAAGCGTGGCAACGATGGCGCCAAGCCAGGCGAACTCGGCCCCATGCAGATGATTGCAGCCAAGCTGTCCGACAAAGACATCGACGCTCTGTCCTCCTACATTCAGGGCCTGCGTTAATTCTCGTAGCGTCTGTTTTGCTGTGAAGATGCCCCGCTCTTGCGGGGTTTTTTCTGTGACCACATTTACAGCGCAGCTGTCATCCATGACGCTATGACGGCGTTAAATTCTCAACTCTCCGCAGACAGATAAGGGTAGAACAATGAAAAAGTGGTTTCTGGCGGCATTTTTGGCCGTAATGCCTGTGCTGGCATCGGCACTCGTTCCGGTCGAAGGCAAGGATTACAAGGTCTTGGCCAATCCCACGGTGGCACCACCCAAGGGTCAGGTCGAAGTGGCGGAGTTCTTCTGGTACGGCTGCCCGCACTGCTACACCCTTGAGCCGCATGTGGCTGCTTGGTTGAAGACCAAGCCGGCCAATGTGAAGTTCAGCCGCATTCCTGCGGCGCTGAACCCGGTCTGGGAGGCCAATGCGCGTGGCTATTATGTGGCCGAGGCATCGGGTGTGCTGGAAGCAAGCCATGCAGCCTTGTTTGATGCTATTCAGGTGCGTAAAGAACGACTCTTTGATCAGGCCAGCCTGGCGGCGTTCTATGCGCGCTATGGCGTGAAAGCACAAAGCTTCAATGGCTTGTATCAGTCATTTGCCGTCAGTGCGCGTATTGCTCAGTCGCGTAATCTGGCTGTGCGCTACCAGCTCAGCGGTGTGCCGGCCATGGTCGTGAATGGCAAGTACCTGGTCACCGGCGACTCCGGTCGTGTCATGGAAGTTGTCCAAGCCTTGATCGTACGGGAGCGCGCCGCTAAATAAGCGGCCGCAACTAATGCTCGGGGTGCCAATTCAGTGCCCCGAGCATGATCAGCCGCAGTTGCTTGGTTGTACGACTGACCAGCACTTCTTCATCTTCTACATCTTGCGACATGGCTAGTAGGTCGAGCGCCAAGTGGATGACGGTATTCACCACCAAGTCAGCCAGCATGGCCAGATCTTCCACTGGAAAGCGGTGAAAGGCAGGCCATTTCTGCAAGTCATCTGCCAGTTCGGCAACGAAGTGACGAATTTCAGCGTGAATGGCTTGGCGTACCGAAGGCGGGCCGCCAGCACGCTCACGCGCCAGAAATTCGAAATACAGCGGTTGTTCGCGAATAAAAACCACGAGTGTACGAACTGACTCGTTCACGGCGGCACCGCCCTGAGCGCGCACGCGTACTTCGCGCATCATCTGACGCAGGGTTTGGCAGGATTCGGCGGCGATGTTCAGGCCCAGCGCTTCCATATCGGGGAAATGACGATAAAAGCCGGTGGGTACAAGGCCGGCCTGACGGGCCACTTCACGCAAGCTCAGCCCGGAAAAGCCGACGCCTTCGTGCATGAGCGTGAGAGCCGCTTCGATCAGCGCATGGCGGGTTTGCAGTTTTTTTTCTTCGCGTAAAGCCATCGGCCATCGTCCAAAATGCGTGGGTGCATTCTAGCACCAGTGCAAGACCGCTCCGAAGCCACTGGATGAGCGGTGTCATATAAGTGAACAATTGTACCTTTATTTTGCATTCGCTGATTTAAAATATGACAATCGGCAATTCGTCACTCCATCGCTGTGTTGAATAAGCAAACGCGGTAGAGTCAAAATTCAAGTCATCAGGGAGTCACCATCATGTCGTTTTTGACCCGCATCGAAGCATTGAAAGATCTAATTCAGGAAGCCGTGGACAAAGGCGCCACCACCGTCGAGCAGATTCATCAAACCATCGCCGCCATGCCGCTGGATGCGCTGGAAAAGCGCGGCCTGCTGGACGACAAGACCGCCGGTTTGCGTGAGGCGCATGCCGAGACCATCGGCACGGTTTACAGCGCCATTCGCCGGGTCAATCAGGAAATTGGCGAGCTGGCGTCCGGCTTGATTGAAACACTCGAAGATCAGATTGCGGCGCAAAAGAATATCGGCAAGAAGTCCTGATAAACTGCGCCCCTGTTATTCATTTCCGTCTTCGTTTTCGGGAGCCCTGCCGTGGCGCGCAAACCGCATCTGCTGATTATTCTCGATGGCTTCGGCCATAGCGAGAGCAGTGACTCCAATGCTATCCGCGCGGCGAAAATGCCTCATTGGCAGGCTCTGCTGCAGTCGTGCCCGAATGGCCTGATCTCCGGTTCCGGCGAGGATGTTGGCTTGCCGGACGGGCAGATGGGCAACTCCGAAGTCGGCCACATGAATTTGGGTGCGGGCCGCGTGGTGTACCAGGACTTCACGCGCATCACCAAGGCCATTCGTGACGGCGAATTTGCCTCGAATCCGGCCATTGCTGGTGCGGTTGCCAAGGCCGTTGCGGCGGGCAAGGCTGTGCATATCCTCGGCTTGCTGTCGGCGGGGGGCGTGCATTCCCACGAAGATCATCTGCATGCCATGGTGGATGCCGCCGTGGCGCAGGGCGCGCAGCAAGTCTATGTGCATGCCTTTCTCGATGGCCGCGATACGCCGCCGCGCTCGGCAGAGCCGTCGCTGGCTGCCATGGAGGCGCATCTGCGTGCCACCGGCAAGGGGCGCATCGCCACGGTCATCGGGCGCTATTTCGCGATGGATCGCGACAATCGCTGGGATCGCGTTGAGTCAGCCTATCGGCTGCTGACTGAGGGTGTGGGCGAGCGCACTTGCGCCACGGCTGCGCAGGCATTGCAGGCGTCTTACGATGCCGGCGTGAATGACGAATTTGTGGCGGCCAGCGTGATTGCTGCTGATGGCGAAGCGCCGGCCGTGATTGCCGATGGCGATGCCGTTATTTTCATGAATTTCCGCGCCGATCGCGCGCGCGAAATCACCAAGGCGTTTGTGGATCAGGACTTCAAGGGCTTTGTTCGTGCCAGAACACCGAAGCTGGCCGATTTTGTCATGCTCACCGAGTACAGTGCGGCGATCAAGGCGGCCGTGGCCTACAGGCCCACATCGCTGGTGAATTCGCTGGGCGAGTATCTGGCTGGCCTGGGCAAGACGCAGCTGCGTATTGCTGAAACCGAGAAGTACGCGCATGTGACCTTCTTTTTTAGCGGCGGCCGCGAAGAGCCCTATGACGGCGAAACGCGCATTCTGGTGCCATCGCCGAATGTGGCGACCTACGATTTGCAGCCCGAGATGAGTGCTGGCGAAGTGACCGACAAGCTGGTGGCCGCGATTGCCTCTGGCGAGCACGATGTGCTGATTTGCAACTACGCCAACGGCGACATGGTTGGCCACACCGGTGACTTCGATGCCGCCGTGAAGGCCTGCGAGATGCTGGATACCTGCATCGGTCGCTTGGCCGAGGCGGTGCGCCAGGCCGGCGGCGACATGTTGATCACGGCAGATCACGGTAATGTTGAACAGATGCGTGATAATGCCACGGGCCAGGCGCATACCGCGCATACCTGCGAATTGGTGCCTTTTGTCTACCTCGGGCAGCAGTCGCGCGTTGAGATTGCGCAGAACGGTGTGTTGTCGGATGTGGCACCGACTTTGCTGCATCTCATGGGGTTGCCACAGCCACCAGAAATGACAGGTCGAAATCTCGTCGTGGCGGTTTGATTCAGCGTTAAGGAAGTCTCATGCGGTTTTTTTCGTTATTTGCCTTGTTGCTTGCTTCTTGCCTGTCGCCCGTGGCGTGGGCGGAGTCCACGGGGCAGTTGCGCGCGCAGGCGCAGTCGGCAAAGTCTGATCTGGCTAGTGTGCAGCGTGAAATCAAGACGGCGCAGAAAAAGCTGCGCCTGACTCAGGGCGAGCGTAACAAACAGCTGGCGGCGTTGAAGAAAGCGCAACTGCAGATTAATGTGCTGGAAAAGTCGCTGGCCGCGAGCGCAAAAGAGAAGCGTCAGCGCGAAGATCGCATGGTGGTCTTGAAGCAGCGCCAAACGGAGCTTTCGGCTGCCAAGCGGGGTCAGCTGGCGCAGCTCAAGGCGGATGTGCAGCAGTCTTATCGCGCCGGTCATGACGACTATTTCAAGTTGCTGCTGAATCAGGAAAATCCGGCGCTGTTTGCGCGCCAGCTTCGCTACTTCGGTTATTTGCAGAAGGCGCGCAGCGAGCGCATTACCGAGCTGGATGGCACCCTGACGGAGCTGGCGGCGCTGGAAATCGAAGAAAAGGAACAAATCGCGCGTCTGGAAGAGTTGGCGATGAAGCTCACGCAGGAGCAGACCCAGCTCAACTCGGCAAAAGAACAGCGTTCGGCGGCGTTGAAGATTCTCAACAGCGAGATCAAGGAGCAGGACAAAAACCTGAAATCGCTGAAGCAGGATCAGGCTGCGCTGCAATCGCTGATGCGTCGTCTTGAGCGTGTGGCGCGTGAGCAGGAGCGTCAGGAGCAGCAACGGCGTCGCAATGAAGAGCGGGCCGCGAAAGAGGCTAGCAAGGGCTCGAATAAGCCAATCAAGCCGGCACCAGCCGAGAAGGAAACTGTCTGGAGTCAGGAGCCGGATTACACCGCGCCCTATCGCGGTAATTGCAGTTTGCCGGCTTCCGGTGGTATTCGTGCCCAGTTCGGCTCGGCGCGCGGTGGTGGTTTGCGCTGGAATGGCATCGTGATTGCGGCAGCTTCTGGCGCGCCGGTGAAAGCGGTGAAGGCTGGCAAGGTGCTGTATTCGGACTTCCTGCGTGGCTACGGCAAGCTCGTGATTTTGGATCACGGTCGGGGCTTTATGTCGCTCTACGGCTACAACCAGAGCTTGCAGGTCAGTGTGGGCGAGAGTGTTTCGGCGGGCCAGACCCTGGCTTCTGTGGGTGCCGGAACGGGCGATACCGAGTCGGGCCTGTACTTCGAGACGCGTCTGCGCGGTCGTCCGAGCCAGCCTGGCAACTGGTGCAACTACTGATCGCTGCTGGCGGTCAGTGGCGCATCAGAGTCTCGCTCGTCAGAGGCTCCCGCCTCAGAGACGCATAGTAATCCCGCGATCGGCCAGATACTGCTTGGCCTGCGGGATGCTGTATTCGCCGAAGTGAAAGATGCTGGCGGCGAGCACGGCATCGGCACCGCCTTCGAGGATGCCATCAGCCAGATGCTGCAGGTTGCCGACGCCACCGGAGGCGATCACCGGCACATTCACGGCGTTGGTGATGGCACGCACCAGCGGCAGGTCGTAGCCGGCCTTGGTGCCATCCGCGTCCATGCTGGTCAGCAGAATTTCCCCCGCCCCGTATTCGGCCATGCGAACTGCCCAGGCCACGGCGTCGATGCCGGTGCGATTGCGTCCGCCATGCGTGAAGATCTCCCATCGGCCCGGCTCGCCAGCGGCTGACACGCGCTTGGCATCGATCGCGGCCACGATGCACTGGGCCCCGAACCGCTGCGACGCTTCGGCGACGAATTCAGGGCGCTTGACGGCGGCCGAGTTGATGCTGACCTTGTCGGCACCAGCATTGAGCATGCGACGGATGTCTGCCACCTCGCGGATGCCGCCACCGACGGTGAGCGGCACGAAGACCTGCGAGGCCATGCGCTCGACGGTGCGCGCCATGGTGTCGCGGCCTTCGACGCTGGCAGTGATGTCGAGGAAAGTGATCTCGTCAGCACCCTGCTCATCGTAGCGGCGGGCCACCTCAACGGGGTCGCCGGCATCGCGGATATCGAGAAATTTCACGCCTTTGACGACGCGCCCTTGATCAACATCGAGGCAGGGAATGATGCGCTTGGCGAGACTCATGCGGGAATACCGTGATTTGCAGGCGGCAATTTTAGCATGGGTCGCTGGCCCGACTATAATGCCGGCCACTTTGTTATCCATCGAGCGCTGCCTGTGTCGGTAAATTCATCGCATTACGATGTCATTGTCATTGGCGGCGGCGCGTCCGGCCTGATGTGCGCGATGGCGGCCGGTCAGCGCGGCCGGCGTGTGCTGGTGCTCGACAGCAGCAACAAAATCGGCAAGAAGATTTTGATGTCTGGCGGTGGTCGCTGCAATTTCACCAACTATTTTGTCGAGCCGGAAAACTTCCTCTCGGCCAATCCGCAGTTCTGTATTTCGGCGCTGAATCGCTATACCCAGTGGGACTTCATCGCGCTGGTCGAGAAGCATCGCATCCCGTATCACGAGCGGCTGCATGGCCAGCTCTTCTGTGACGAGTCGGCGAAAGACATCCTAGCGATGCTGGTCAGCGAGTGCGAGCAGGTCGGCGTGCAGGTCAAGACGCATTGCGAGATCCAGCAAGTGCAGGCGCGCGATGCCTTGCCGATGCGCTTTGCGCTGACCACGACGCAGGGCAAGTTCAGCGCCGAGTCGCTGGTGGTGGCCAGCGGTGGGTTGTCGATTCCGACCTTAGGCAGCAGCGGCTTTGGCTATGATCTGGCGAAGCAGTTCGGCCACAGCGTGCTGCCGCTGCGTGCGGGGCTGGTGCCGTTCACCTTCAGCGATGGCGTCAAGGCCGTGACCGAGCGGCTCAGCGGTCTTGCTGTGCCGGTCAGCCTCAGTGCCGCAGATGCTACCTTCACGGAGAACCTGCTGTTTACGCATCGCGGCCTGAGTGGGCCGGCGGTGCTGCAAGTGTCGAACTACTGGCAGCTGGGCGAGAGCATTCGCATTGATTTGCTGCCAGGCGAAGACATCGAGGCGTGGCTGAAAGAGCAGAAGCGACTGCATGCCAAGAGCCTGCTGCGGACACTGCTCAGCGAGCGACTGGCGAAGGCGCTGGTGCTGGAATTGCAGGCGCTGCTCTGGCCAGACTGGGCCGAGACGCCGATGGCGGCCATCCCGGATACCGCTCTGGCGGAGCTGGCGCAGCAGCTGCAAGCCTGGACGCTGAAGCCGGCGGGCACTGAGGGCTATCGCACGGCGGAAGTGACGCTGGGCGGGGTCGATACGCACGAGCTGTCATCGCGCACGATGGAGAGCAAACGGCAGGCCGGGCTCTATTTCATCGGCGAAGTGGTGGATGTGACCGGCTGGCTGGGCGGCTACAATTTTCAGTGGGCATGGTCATCGGGCCATGCGGCGGGTCAATTTGTGTGAGGGCGGGTCATGAATGAGAAGCGCTTTGTGGATCCGCTCCAGGGTGTGACGCTGGAAAATATGCTGACGCATCTGGTGGCGCGCTATGGCTGGGTGGAGATGGGGCGCGTGGTGGATATCCGTTGCTTCAACGACAACCCTAGCATCAAGTCCAGCCTGACTTTCTTGCGTCGCACGCCGTGGGCGCGCGATAAAGTGGAAGAGCTGTATCGCCGCAGCCTCTAGAATACGCGGCTGAATTATCGAGCGGCATTGCCGGGCTGCTCCCATTGAATTGCACTGCCGCTTTTACCGAGACAAGACATCATGCTGCGACTGACCGACCTCAAGCTGCCACTAGAGCACAGTGACGACGCCCTGCGCGCAGCCATCCTGCTGCGCTTGGGCGTGAGCGCGCACGAGCTGCTCGGCTACAGCGTGTACAAACGCAGCTACGATGCCCGCAAGCGCGGCCACATCGTGCTGATCTACAGCCTGGATGTGGCGCTGAGCAACGAAGCGGCGGTGTTGGCCCGATTGGCTGGCGATGCTCATGTCGGCGTATCGCCAGACACGACCTACCAGTTTGTCACGGCACCGCTGCAGGGCGACTTCCTGCGCCCGCTGGTGATCGGCTTCGGCCCTTGTGGCCTGTTCGCGGCGTTGATCCTCGCGCAGATGGGCCTGAAGCCCATCGTGCTCGAACGCGGCAAGGCCGTGCGCGAACGCACCAAAGACACCTGGGGCCTGTGGCGCAAGCGCGAACTGGAGCCGGAGTCGAATGTGCAGTTCGGCGAGGGCGGCGCCGGCACTTTCTCCGACGGCAAGCTCTACAGCCAGATCAAGGACCCTCAGCACCACGGCCGCAAGGTACTGACCGAGTTCGTCAAGGCCGGTGCGCCGGCCGAGATTCTCTATGTCAGCAAGCCGCACATCGGCACCTTCAAGCTGGTCACCATGATCGAGCAGATGCGCCAGAACATCATCGACCTCGGTGGCGAGATTCGCTTCAGCGCGCGCGTCGAGGACCTGCACATCGAGGATGGCCAGGTGCGCGGCGTGACCCTTGCCGATGGCGAGCAGATCCGCAGCGACCATGTCGTGCTCGCGGTTGGCCACAGTGCTCGCGATACCTTCGAGATGATCCATGCGCGCGGCGTTTATGTGGAGGCCAAGCCCTTCTCCATCGGCTTCCGCGCCGAGCATCCGCAATCGCTGATCGACACCTGCCGCTTCGGCCCGCAGGCAGGCCATCCGATACTCGGCGCGGCGGATTACAAACTGGTGCATCACGCGAAAAATGGGCGCTCGGTCTACAGCTTCTGCATGTGCCCCGGCGGTACGGTGGTCGCCGCTGCCTCGGAGCCGGGACATGTGGTCACCAACGGCATGAGCCAGTATTCGCGCAACGAGCGCAACGCCAATAGCGCCATCGTGGTCGGTATCACGCCAGAGGATTATCCGGGCGGCCCGCTTGCCGGCATCGACCTCCAGCGCCGGCTGGAGTCGCAGGCGTATGTCATGGGCGGCAGCGATTACAACGCGCCGGGGCAGCTGGTGGGCGACTTCATCGCCAAGCGGCCATCGCGCGAGTTCGGCAGCGTACAGCCGTCGTACAAGCCCGGCGTCACCCTCGGCGAGCTGGATCCCAGCCTGCCCGGCTATGCGATTGCGGCCATCCGCGAGGCGCTGCCGGCCTTTGACCGGCAGATTCGTGGCTACGCCATGCAGGATGCCGTGCTCACCGGCGTCGAGACGCGCACCTCATCGCCGATCCGCATCAAGCGCGGCGACGATTTCCAGAGCATCAATACCAAGGGCCTGTACCCGGCTGGCGAAGGTGCTGGCTATGCCGGCGGTATCCTGTCGGCGGGGGTGGATGGCATCAAGGTCGCGGAAGCCGTGGCGCGGAGTTTGGTGGCGAAGGATATTAATTAAGCGCTGTAACCTAGCGAAACCATCATTGCGCTGCTAGTATTTCTCCCATAATGGGAGTAAAAATACATGCGTGTTATCGCTAAAGGGACTTTGAAGCGATTTTGGGAGGCTGGTCATGCCGACGCGGAGCGACCGCTGATCGAATGGTACGCCCTCATGAGCAAAGCGAGCTGGCTTACGCCGCAAGCGCTCAAGGCCGAAATTCGGACAGCCAGTATCCTGAAAGCGCGGCGCGCTGTGTTCAACATATGCGGTAACAAATACCGAATCGTAGTCGATATCGACTATTTGCGGCAAGCCGTTTGGGTGAAGTTTATCGGTACCCATGAGCAATATGACCAGATTGATGCGGAGACCATCTAATGAATATTCAGCCGATCCGAACGGATGCCGATCTGCAGCGAGCATTCGCGCGTCTAGAGCAGCTTTGGGCTACAGAGCCGGGTACGCCGGCGGCGGATGAGCTGGAAGTGCTGACGATCTTGATCGAGCGCTATGAGGACATACGCTATCCAATACCGGCATCTGACCCTGTAGAAGCCATCAAGTTTCGCATGGAGCAACAGGGTTTGACGCCCAAAGATCTGGAAGTATTCATCGGCTCCAGCGGGCGTGTATCTGAAGTGCTTTCCGGCAAGCGCGGCTTGAGCTTGCGGATGATCAAACGCTTGCACGAAGGGCTGAAGATTCCCTATGAAAATCTGATGGCAGCGGTTGCCTGACCTAACCCGCCCGCCGAAAAGTCAGATTGATACGCTGTTCGCCCAGCACCTCGTGCCACCCCGCTTTCAGTGGCAACACCCCATGAAAACGCAGGCGTGATGCTCCGCCCCAGACCAGCACATCGCCGTGCTGCAGCGGCACGCGCAAGGTCTTGTCGCTGCGTTGCAACCCGCCGAGCTGAAACATCGCCGGCAAACCCAAAGACACCGACACGATGGGATGGCTGAAATCCTTCTCGTTGCGATCCTGATGCAGCGTCATGCGGGCGCCCGGCACATAGCGATTGATCAGGCAGGCATCGGGCGTGAAATTGGCGTAGCCGGCCAGCGCGGCAGCGGATTGCGCCAGCGCCAGCAGTGCATTCGGCAATGCCGGCCAGGGCTGCGCCGTCTCAGGGTCAAGCGAACTGTAGCGATACCCCCTGCGGTCAGAAATCCAGCCGAGATGGCCACAGTTGGTGATGGCGACAGACATGCGAAAGCCGCCGGGTGTCGTCATGTGGCGCAGAGGTGCTGCTGCGATGACGGCATTCACCGCCGCCAGTACAGCATCTTGCTCTGCCAAGGCAAAGCCGTGCAGCAGCACTACGCCGGGATCAAGCAACTCATGATCCCGGCGGATGATCTCGCCAAAGAGATCATCGCTCATGTTCACGACCGAGCTTCACGCGCCAGCAGCTCGCGCTTGCGCTCAATGCCCCAGCGATAGCCCGACAGCGCGCCATCCTGCCGGATGACGCGGTGGCAGGGAATGGCCACCGCCAAGGCATTGGCCGCGCAGGCGCTGGCCACAGCGCGCACGGCGCGGGGCGAACCGATGGCAGCCGCCAGCTCGCTGTAGCTCAGCGTGCGCCCGACCGGAATGGCGCGCAGTGCCTGCCAGACGCGCTGCTGAAACGCGGTGCCACGGATATCCAGCGGCAAGTCCAGCCGTGTTGCCGGCACCTCAATCATGCCGACCACCTGCGCGATGCGCTGCTCGAAATCAGGCTCGCCGCCGCGCAGTTGCGCCTGCGGAAAGCGATCTTGCAAGTCCTGCACCAGCGCCTCCGGGTCATCCCCGAGCAGAATCGCGCAGATGCCCCGGCTGCTTTCCGCGACCAAGATGGCACCCAGCGAGCACGCACCCACGGCAAACTGAATATTGGTATTGAGCCCACCCGCGCGCCAGGCCGATGGCGTCATGCCCAGCATGGCATCGGTCTGCTCGTAGAAACGGCCGCTGGAGCCGTAGCCGGCTTCGTGCAGGGCATCCGTGATCGTGGCCTGGCGAACCAGCTCGGCACGCAGGTGTTCGGCGCGATGCCCGCTCGCATACGCTTTTGGCGTTACACCTGTCGCAGCTTTGAACAGCCGGTGGAAATGCCAGGCACTCACGCCCACATGCGCCGCCAATGCATCCAGCGTCGGCGCTGTTTCTGCTGTCTCGATCAGGCGGCAGGCCTCAGTGATCTTTTGTCCGTGATGTTCGGCAAGCTGGGCACGGCGGGTCATGGTCTGGCGCTCGCAGTCATTTGTAGATAAACCAGACTGTACTCAGAGCCTGACGGCCCTGCACTCCGAAGCTTGCTATTTTTGCGGCGCTTTTGACTGCGCCGGACGATACGCGCAAAAGCCTGGCTTCGGCCCGACTTTCGGATGCTGCCGGCAGGTGTTTGGGCGCTGCTCGTAAACCGTGCAACGGCGCGTCGTCGGATGCAGATAGAGGCAGTCGCCATTGCTGCGCTGCGCCAGCGTGAAGATCTCGTGCTTGTGACTGAAATGGCCGATGACACGCGCCTTTTCCAGTCGTCGCGCGATCAGCCGGGCCGGCTCGCCGCGCTCGAACTCATCTACCACGCCGAGCCGGATCAGGTCATCCAGCCGAACTTCCACCGGTAGCGTGCAGCAGCTGGCGTGGCAGTCGCCGCACAGGCTGTTGTGATAGCGATGCCAGGTGTCGAGCCTGTCGATGTCGGCCGCGCGCAGCGGGATGCGATTCATGACGCACTGCGCTCAAGCCAGGGCGTGGCCGCCTCAGGCGTCAGCCAGCGCCTGCGCTTCGGCCAGATCCAGCGTGCCTTCGTAAATGGCACGACCGGTGATGGTGCCAATCACGCCATCGCCACGCACGCGCAGCAAGCCGCGAATATCATCGAGATTGGTCACGCCGCCAGATGCGATGATGGGCAGGCCGGAGTCGCGCGCCAGCTTAGCGGTGGCCTCGACATTGACGCCCTGCATCATGCCGTCGCGGGCGATGTCGGTGTAGACGATGGCGCTGATGCCGTCGGCCTTGAACTGGCGCGCCAGATCCACGGCCTGCACGCTCGATACTTCTGCCCAGCCATCGGTGGCGACCCAGCCATCTTTCGCATCAATACCCACGATGACGCGACCCGGAAATGCCTGGCAGGCCTCGCGCACGAAGCTCGGCTCCTTGACCGCCTTGGTGCCAAGAATCACATAGGACACACCGGCGCGGACATAGGCCTCGATGGTTTCCAGCGAACGAATGCCGCCGCCGATCTGCACCGGCAGCTGCGGCCAGCGTGTGGCGATCGCGCGCACAATCTCGCCATTCACCGGCTCGCCGGCGAAAGCGCCGTTGAGATCGACCAGATGCAGCCGTCGTGCGCCCTGAGCGACCCACTGAGCGGCCACGCCGATGGGGTCATCCGAAAATACGGTGTCGTCTTCCATGCGGCCTTGCTTGAGACGAACGCAGGCACCGTCTTTCAGGTCGATGGCGGGGATGATCAGCATCAGGGTCTCCAGTTGAGAAAGTTGTGCAGCAGGCGCAGGCCGTCTTTCGCGCTTTTTTCCGGATGGAATTGCACGGCAAAGAGGTTGCCCTCGGCGATGGCGCAGGAGAACGGCAGGCCGTACTCGCACTCGCCGGCGCTCAGCTCGGGGCGTTCCGGCACGCAGTAGTAGCTGTGCACGAAATAGAAACGCGAGCCGTCGGCAATGCCGTCCCAGAGCGCGTGCTGCTGCGACTGACGAACATTGTTCCAGCCCATGTGCGGCACTTTCAGGCGCTGTTCGCGCACCGCCGGCACATCGTTGAAAAAGCGCACGCTGCCGGGGTAGATGCCGAGGCCGTCGACCCCGCCATTCTCGTCCGAGCGACCGAGCAGTGCCTGCATGCCCACGCAGATGCCGAGCAACGGCTTCTGCTGCACCAGTTCGCGCACCACGCTGTCGATGCCGTGTCGCTGCATCTCCGCCATGCAATCGCGCATCGCGCCCTGACCGGGCAGCACGATGCGATCAGCCGCGCGAATCACCGCAGGATCGTCCGTTACCGTAACGCGGGATGCGCCAACCTGCTCCAGCGCTTTCGCGACGGAGTGCAGGTTGCCCATGCCGTAATCGAGGACAGCGACTGTGGTCACAGCAAGATCATCACAATGAGCCTTTGGTCGACGGCATCTGGCCGGCCATGCGCGGATCGACTTCAACGGCCATGCGCAGGGCGCGACCGAAGGCCTTGAACAGCGTCTCGGCCTGATGGTGCGAATTGCGCCCGCGCAGGTTGTCGAGATGCAGCGTGACATTGGCGTGGTTCACGAAGCCCTGGAAGAACTCGTAGAACAGGTCCACATCGAACTGACCGATGTGGCTGCGCGTGAATTCGCAGTGCATCTCCAAGCCGGGGCGGCCGGACAGGTCGATGACCACGCGCGACAGCGCCTCGTCCAGCGGCACATAGGCGTGGCCGTAACGACGGATGCCGGTCTTATCGCCGACCGCCTGCGCAAACGCCTGACCTAGCGTGATGCCGCAGTCTTCGGCACTGTGGTGATCATCGATGTGGTGATCGCCCTCGCAGACCAGAGTGATGTCGATGAGGCCGTGACGCACGACCTGATCCAGCATGTGGTCGAGAAACGCCATGCCGGTACGCAGGTCGCCCTGGCCGGTACCGTCGAGATTCACGGCGGCGCGAATCTTCGTTTCCTTCGTATTGCGAACCACTTCCGCGATGCGTGCGGTCATGCTGAGCCCCATCGGCCATCAAGCCGGCTGTGTTTGAGCTGGCGATTATAGCCGCACTGGGCGCGACCTAGGTACACTCTGGTGATTACTCAGGATGCCATCATGCCCGTTATCGCCCGTAGTCAATCTCTGCCGCTTGCTCCCGAACTCGCCGAGCGACTGCTCAAACTCGAACCTGCCCTGCCGCTCACGCCACCCGGCAGTGATGCTCTTCTATATATAGGATGGTTCAACGACAAGCCGATTTCGGCGGCCTGGGCCTGCGGTGAGAAGGAGGGTCGTGAGCTGGTGCGGTTCGCCATTCATCCGGCGACGCGTGGCCGGGGTGTTTTGGCGCGGCTGGCTCAGGAAATTCGTGAGCTGGAGAATGCGGCAGGCCGGCGAGTTCTGTCTGCAAATGACTATGTGTCGCTGGATTGATTGCTGGCTCAGTTATCGCTCAAGAAGCCCTTGTGACTTTGCAGTCGATAGCTACAATGCGCTCTGGCTGTCATGCGGGCGTCGTATAATGGCAATACCCTAGCTTCCCAAGCTAGAGCCGTGGGTTCGATTCCCATCGCCCGCTCCACATCTTAAGTCATGCAATCCCAGTGCTAACTTCTAAGGTGTTTTTGGGCTTTCTGACAGGCTTATGACAAGCCCTGAAATCTAGCGAAATAATATAGAAAAAAGGTGCTGAAACACCTGATTTAGATGATGAATCGTGGTTGCTACTGTAGGAAAGTGTGCTGTAGAGTAAGTGAAGGCGCAGTATTGACGCGTGCATTTACATGATATACGCATGCTGTTACATAAGTTTACAAATGATCGCCAATGCAAGGTGCGCAGGGTTTTAAAGGAAGCCAGAAGCCTGTGGCGTTCCCACTGCACCATTTGGAGAAATAGGCGTGCCTAAAATTAAAAAATTACACATACTCTCGTTGTTAGGGGCTGTTTTTCTCGTTAGCGCTAACACGAATGCTGCGTCTGATGACTGGAGCTCCCGTTGGAGACCTAACGAGTCACGGGTCAACTCAAATTTGACTCAGGCAAACCTGATCAAACTCGCTGAGTCTGACTATTACGACAATGTCGGGAAATCGACAACAAACAACACGACCAACATTGGTGAAGTCAACAATATATCCAACATTGGTCAGAATACGAATGCGATTGGCTCAGTCAACAACTCGACCAACAACATTAAGATTGATGGTAGTGATAATAACTTGAATCTGGCCAACACGGCCACGAACAACAATTCAGCGCTCGATGCCGGCATTACCACCAGCACGCAAAATGGCTCGATCAATGGCTGCATCAATCTGAGCGTACAGAACGCAGGTCCCGGCACATGCTAAAAGCGGTGAGAATGGGCCATACACCGGGCTCCACAAAACTTCGCCACCTGTCGCTTTGTGTATTCATGGTGAGTACGCTGGCGGGTTGCACAGGCATGGCTGTTAGCACAAGCCGCCCTGTCTCGCTGGTGCAGGGGCCGCCAATCACCGATATCTACACGCCCTTCGACAAAGCTCTTTCATGCCTTAACGGTCAGTTGCGTCCGGATGTCACCTTTTCGGTGGGTGCCATTCTTGATCAAACCGGCAAAGATGCCATCACCAATGGTGGCAGCGGCAAATACATCAGTCAGGGCGCGGGCGACATGGTTCAGTCGGCCCTTTTTCGTGCTGGTGTGACCCTGCTCAATCGCCGTGATCCCCGTATTCTGGAAACAGAAGTCAAATGGGGGCTGCGTAGTCCGAAAACCATTGCAATGTCTAACTACTTCATCACAGGTAGTGTCAACAGCTTGGACTTCATTCCAGGCGGCGGTTTTGATATTCAGGTTGCAGGTGTAGGCCCGCAATACAGTCAGGCTCGCATCATTGTAGGTCTGGATCTGTCGTTGACCGATGCCAATACCAGCCGCGTAGTGGCGAATGTGTCTTTGCAAAAGCAGATTGCTGCCCAGGATTACGGTGTGGGTGCGGGTCGCTTTGCAGGCTTGACGCTGCTGAATGTTCAAATGGGTGCGGGTGAGCGCGAAGCAACCAATTTTGCACTTCGCCAAATGCTGAATCTCGCTACATTTGAGCTGCTCAATCAGGTCATGGACCCTTCCTTATATGTCCACTGTCGTGATGGAATACCCGCTGAATATGGCACTTTGAATGCCACTCGTTCGGCTGTTTTGCTGAGCCGGTACAAGAAAAAGCTTGATGCAACAGAAGTTGCAAAGGCGAAGCGGGTTGCTCCAGCTGCTGTGGTTGCCGAAGTTGAGGCAGCCCCAGTTCCAGCGCCACGCCCGGTTGCGGTGCTTCCGGCTCCGCAGCCCGTTGCGCCAGCTCCGGCACCTGTTGTGGCTGCTGTGGTAGCAACTGCTCCAATTAAACAAGAGCCTGCTTTGACTGTGGATGTACCGAAGGTCGCCCCAGCCCCGGTCGTTATGGCTCCGAAGGCGGCTCCCGCTCAAGTAGTTGCTACGCCGGTGGTTCCTACGCCGATTGTTGCTGCACCCGTGATTGCTGCGCCGGTGCCAGTTGCTGCTGCGCCAGCGCCGGTGGCTGTTGTGCCTGCTCCTACTGCGGTTAGCAAGCCAGTTTCCAAGGCCAATGAGCCAGTCTTGCGTGAAGTTGACGAAGATGAGTCTGAGCTTCAGAGCAAGCCAGTTGCGCCGGTATCGCGTGAAAAATTGGCAGTAGCCAAGCCGCAGGTAGCGCCAGTAGTAGCACCGTTAGCGGTTGCTCCGACAATAATTGCTCCTAAAGTAGTTGCTCCGAAGTTGGAGCCAGTTAAGGCAGCTATTCCTGCTCCGATCGCCACTCAGCCGGTCCCCAAGACTAGCGAGCCAGTACTGCGCGAAGCTGCCGAGGAAAAGCCGGCTCGAAAGAAGAGCCCGGTAGCTGCCGACTCGCGCGAGAAGCTTGCCCAAGTCAAATCGGCATTGAGCCCTGCGCCCGACTCCGTTGCCGAAGCAGCAGAGCCTGTTTTGCTCAAGCCATCGGTGAAGGCCAAGCCGACGCCAGCTGAACCAGCTCAGAGGCCGGTTGTCAGCAAGCCTGCATTAAGTCCTGTGCCAGAGCCTGTAGCTGCGGTTGCCAAGCCGGTAGTAGCTCCGATGGTAGTAGCTCCGGTGGCCGTCAAACCGGCAGCAGCTCCCATAGCAGTCAAGCAGGTTGTGGCTGCGGTGAGCAAGCCGGTCGCACAGAAAGCTGTTGCGCAGCAGGAAGTGGCCAAGCCGGCTGACAAGCTCAAGCCCATGTCCAAGCCGTCATTGCTAGACAGCGAGCTCTCTGTGCTTTCGGCAGATGATGCCCCTGTAGCAGCTCCTGCTTCCAAGCCGGTGGTCGCGCCGTCGCGTGAAAAGACAGCCAATGCGGGTAAGCCGCTGGCACCCACCAAGCCAGTTGCCAAGGTTGTGAAAAATACCAAGCCAGTCGTTGAGGCAAAATCGAAGCCCGCCTTTGTGGATGTGACTTCGAAATCGAACACAGTGGCCTTCGTTAGCAGTGATGACGATGGCAGTGGAAAATATTGGTCAGATGAAGCGGATGATGCTCGCATCAACTCCCCGCTGCACTGACAACAGTATTGGGCTCGCCCCCAATAGGTAAACGGAAGCACCGACAGCTGGGCGAGAAGCTGTCAAACCAAAAATTAATATTGAGGTTCACATCATGAACATGAAGAAACTTGCTCTGGCTGCTGCTGTAGCCGCTCTGTCCGGTGGTGCTTTTGCTGCTCAAGCAGTAGTGATTGACACTGGTGTGTCCACGCTGATTACTGACCTGGGCGCGAATACTGCTGGCTTCGAAGGTACTTTCCAGAACCTGTCCATCACCAACTCGGATCTGATCGATGCTGCTGTCAGCATCTCTTCCGAAGCTGATGTGCTGAGCGATGCTGTTATCGCCACCACCTCCATCGGTGCTGTTCAGTCCGGTAATGTTGCTCTGGCCGTGTCGACCGTTACATCGAACGATTCGCTCGATACATCGACAACCACCAACACCACCAACAACAGTGTGATTGATGTCAGCACAACCACGAACACCACAACTGACAATGTCACCGACACCAGCACCACAACGGCGGCTGTTGTGACAGCCACTGCAACATCGGCTGCTAGCACATCGTCGACAGCTGCAAGCTCCGCGATTGATGACTCCACAGACAACAGCACTGTTGAAACTAACATTGTTTCTGTCAATGAGACCGTTGCCGACACAGCCAACGACATCACAACAACTGGCGCCTCCGTAAACGACACAGCCAACAACATCGACTCGGTGGTTACATCTGCTGAGACTTCGGCTTTCGGCGCTGCCAATGTTGCTTACAACAACGCTTCGATCGACGCTTCGGTTGACATCACAGCCAATGTCGTCAACGGCCTGTTCGGCGTGCAGCTCGGTGCTGACGGCAGCATCACAACCACCGCTATCGGTGCTGTGCAGTCCGGCAACATCACGGTTACTGTTCAGTAATCGTTTGGTGTAGTAATAACATTGCCCGGCGAAACCTTTCGCCGGGCAATGTACGAATTTTGATGGGCGTAGCGGCCTGGCTGCTTCTGGAGAATACCCTATGAAACTAACAAAACTTGCTCTAGTGACCGGCATGAGCCTTGCAGCTTGCTACGCACATGCTGAAGTTACTTTGAGCCCGATGATCGGCTACCATTTCTTTGATAATGGCAACGATGCAGAGCTTGAAGATGCTGCTGAATACTCAATCGCACTGGGTATTCGCCCGACGCCACATATTGGTTATGAATTGCGTTATGGCTCTTCGAGCCCGAAATACGCAAACGCGTTGATTCCTGGCAAGCATCGCTATAAAGCCATCACTGCAGATGCTTATTATCGCTTTCGTCCGTATGAGGACTTCCAGCCATATGTACTGGGTGGTGTAGGTATCGCCTCCAATAAGGGCAGTAATGCACAGTTTGCCGTTGCTCCCCCCGGCGGTCCTGCTGTTGCAGTGCAGAATTGCCAAGCTGTATTTGCTGGACCCGGCGGTGCTGGTGCATTGCAGCAGAAGTGCCCGGACGGTAATAACTTCCTCGTCAACGCCGGTGTTGGTGCGTTCTACAATGTGACTGAAAATCTGTCGCTGCGTGGTGAACTCCGTGCAATTCACGAATTTGGTCGTGGTTCCTTCGATGCCTTGGCCTCGGTGGGCGCCCTCTACAGCTTCGGTGTGGCTAAGCCTGATCCGGCTCCCGTTGTTGACGGTGATGACGACCAAGATGGCGTGCTGAACAGTCGCGACAAGTGCCCAGGCACTCCGCGTAACCTCGTCGTGGACGAAACTGGTTGCCCGCTGACTCGCATCGAAACTATCGCGCGTGAACTGCGTGTGCTCTTCGATACCGACAGAGACTATGTGAAGCCGCAGTTCTATAGCGAAATCGAAGGCGTTGCCCTGCTGATGCGCGAGCACCCGAAGGCGACTGTTGAAATTCAGGGTCACACGGATTCGTCCGGCTTGGCCATGAAGAACGAAGCCTTGAGTCAGCGTCGTGCCGAATCTGTGGCTAACATTCTGATCAACAAGTACGGTATCGAGCGCAGCCGCGTCAGCTCCAAGGGCTATGGCTCATCGCAGCCCGTTGCCGACAACTCCAATGTTGAAGGTCGTGCCAAGAATCGTCGCACTGTTGCAGCAACATCGATTCAAGTGCGAGTGATGATCACCAAGTAATGACAGACCTGTCGTGAGCTGATTCAAGCTCACGATGGCCCGTCGCGAGGCCCTCGGAGTCATGCTTCGAGGGCCTTTTTCAAATCTGAAACATGAAAACTGAAAAATCGGCCATTGAGGCTGATCCATTTACCACTATGGACTCCAACATGATGAATGCGTCTCTGTTTTCCGGCCGCCGTACCGCACTGCTGATTTGCGCGATGTTGCTGACATCTGGCTGCACAGAGCGATTGGCCGACAATGCCTTCAAGGCAGACAGTGGCTGCAAGGTGAGGCAGTACAATGTGGAGTGGGCTGTAAAAAATATCGAGCGTATTCGCTGGGATGGCCCCTGTGTGAATCGTGAAGCCAATGGTTACGGCAAGCTCCGGGTAGATCTGCATAACAAGCAGCAGGAAACCTATGAGGGCAGCATGCGTGATGGCAAATTTGATACCACGCAGCAGCATCAGGATGAGAAGTCGGTGTATGTCATTGGCAACAAGCGCTTATCTGGCGAATTCCGTGCTGGGCGCTTTTTGTCTGGGCAAATTCATGTAGACGATAAGCTCGATTTCGACGGCATTCTTTATCAGCCAAGCCGACGCTATGCCAGTGGCAAAAGCTATTTCCCGGATGGTAGCTATATTGATGGCTCCTTTTATGACAAAGCAGGTAATGTCAGCACTACCGGTGCGGGTGTTTATCAGGGCATTGTTTACAACGAAAAAAATGTAGCTGTTTCATGGATTTATCAAGAGCGACTGTTCACAAGCAGCGAGCTTTGGACCAAGGAAATTGCGAGCCAGAAAAGTCAGCTGGAAGCAAAAGTGAAGCGTGAGGCCGAAATCAAGACGGGTGTTACGAAGCTACTGGCGCAGTTTGATCAGCTTATTCAGCTCAAGGCCGATACCCCTGCGGATCAGCGTATGCAGGTTTTGCAGCGGCGTGATGCGTCGCAAGCCAAGTCTGTGCTACTCGACAAATTGTTGTGGCAGTGCCGTACGGCTGGTTGCGACAGCTTGGAGTATTTGCGTACCACCCGTGATGCAGAAGCGCGTCAGTTGGCGGCATTTAAAGAAGCAATAGCAAAATTGCCAGCGCTCGATAAAGTGGCACCAACTGTGAAGGTGGCTGTGAAAGAAGTACCTCTCATGACTTTGGCGAAATTGCAGGCCAGCGAAGCATATAGCAAGGGGCTTCAAGAGCTGCGGTTGCTGCTGAAGCTGAAATAGGGCTTCTGGCCAGCCCTGTGGCTGGTTACCAAGTCGTGGGTTTACGCAGCGCTGTAGCCGGAATCTGATCCGGCAGCTGCGCAACAGGTCTAGCCACTTGAGATTGCTTTTCCTAAGCAGGCCGTAGTACAGGTTGTAGCCGTCAACATAGACGATGGTACGCAATTCTGTTCCCTCAGAAATGACAAAGCCGCCCGAAGGCGGCCTGTCGCCCTAAGAGCACTTGAGCTATGCCAAGCGGTCAAAGGGTAAGTCGTGCATGAACTATACACAGTATTTTATTCTTGTGTCCATGCATTTGCTAATGCGGCTGAACGCTGCCCAGCTTTTTAATGACCCGGCGGGTGACGCCACTGCACGGGAGCTTCGGCTTTAGCCGGCGTGGCAGATGCCGGGCTGGCGCATGTCCCGCAAGTATTACAGCCGCTGCCACAGCCTGCCCCCGCTTCGCCCGACTGCAACCAGCTGCCTAGCCTGAGCCAGCCGGCCTTGGCCACCACCTGTGCTAGCCGATTCTGCAGATTACGCATCAACGATGGCATTAATGTGCGCAGGAAGCGCCACAGACTCCAGCCTAACAGCGCACCGACCAGGCCATACTGGATCAGCATACTGAGCGTAAGGTCAGGCGTCATGTCAGCCTCATGCTGTTAGCCAAAGAGCTGTCTGATAAGTGATGAACGAGGCCAGATAGGCCAGGCCAAAAAGGTAGCCCGTCATGATGCCGACCAGTCGCCACGAGCCAGTTTCGCGATGCACGGTGGCGAGTGTGGACAGGCATTGCGGCGCAAAGATGAACCAGACCAGCAGTGACAATGCCGTTGGCAGTGTCCATTGCGCGGCAATCAGCGAGCTGAGCTGATTAGCCACAATCGTTTCATTGCCGGAGATGGCGTAGACCGTGCCCAGCGCGGCTACTGCGACTTCGCGAGCTGCCAGCCCCGGTACCAGCGCAATCGATATCTCCCAGCCGAAGCCGATGGGCGCGAACACATGCGCGAGCAAGGCGCCGAGCTGGCCGGCGAAGCTGTAGTTGATGGCCGGCATGGTCGCGCCTTCCGGCGGCGACGGGAAGGTGGCCATGAACCAGAGCAGAATCGTGACCGCAAGAATGATGCCGCCGACGCGCTTGATGAAGATCATGGCGCGCTCTTTCAAGCCGATGAGCAGGCTCTTCGGGTCCGGCAGGCGATAGCTCGGTAGCTCCATTAGCAGCGCGTGTTCGCTGCGATCCTTTTGCATCCATTTCATGACGGTGGCGACGGCCAAGGCGCTGAATATCCCGCCGAAATAGAGCAGGAAGAGGACGATCCCTTGCAGGTTGAACAGGCCCCAGAGGCTCTGCGACGGAATGAAGGCGGCGATCAGCAGCGTGTACACCGGTAGACGCGCCGAGCAGGTCATCAGCGGGGCCACCATGATGGTGGTGAGGCGGTCGCGCGGATCCGAGATGCTGCGCGTGGCCATGATGCCGGGCACGGCGCAGGCGAAGCTGGACAGCAGCGGGATGAAGGCGCGACCGGTGAGGCCGGCCTTGTGCATCAGGTGGTCGAGCAGGAAGGCGGCTCGTGGCAGATAGCCTGATTCTTCCAGCATGAGGATGAAGAAGAACAGGATCAGAATCTGCGGCAAAAACACCAAAACGCCGCCAACGCCGGCGAAAATGCCGTCATTGACCAGACTGTGCAGGATGCCCGGCGGTATCCACTCGGTGGTGGCCTGACCTACTGCTGCGACGCCCAGCTCGATGCCGTTCATGAACGGTTCGGCCCAGGAGAACACGGCCTGGAAGATGAAGAACATGATCAGCGCCAGCCAGACCAGGCCGAATACCGGGTGCAGCAGCACGCGGTCGAGGGCATCGTCGCGGGCGTCGGTCTGCGTGGGCATGACCACGCTGGCGGCGAGCAGGCGACGCACTTCGGCGTGCAGGTCGGCATCGGGCGCGAGCAAAGGCGGCGCGACATCCGGCAGCGGCTGATCCAGCGCGCTGGCCAGTGTGGCAACGCCGTCATGGCGCACAGCGATGCACTCCACCACCTTCACGCCAAGATCGGCCGCAAGCTTGGCGGTATCAATGCGGATGCCACGACGCTTGGCGGCATCCATCATGTTCAGCACCAGCAGCATGGGTCTGCCCAGGCGCTGTACTTCCAGCACGAAGCGCAGGTGCAGGCGCAGGTTGGTGGCATCGGCGACGCAGACGATCAGGTCCGGCGCGGCTTCGCCAGCCTGTTCACCGAGGCAGACGGCGCGCGTGATGGCTTCGTCCGGGCTGGTGCTGTTCAGGCTGTAGGCGCCCGGCAAGTCGAGAATATGCAGGGAGCGGCCGGATGGCAGGATGATGCGGCCTTCCTTGCGCTCGACGGTGACGCCGGCGTAGTTGGCCACTTTCTGCCTAGCGCCGGTGAGCTGATTAAATAGCGATGTCTTGCCGCAGTTCGGGTTGCCGACCAGCGCGATGCGGTGCGCGAGTTCACTGCTCATGCGTTGATCTCCACGAGCACGCGATCAGCCTCGCTGCGTCGCAGGGCGAAGCGGGTGAAGCCGATTTGCACCAGCAAGGGGTCGGCGCCAACGGGGCCTGTTGCCGTTAAACGAACCGATTCGCCGGGTACAAAGCCGAGATCAGCGAGGCGCTGAGCAATGGCATCATGGGTATAGGCAGCTTCCACGCGCTGCACGGTGGCAGTGGTGTAGCGAGGCAGATCAGACAGGCGCACGGGCACGACGACTCGAAGCAAAGATGAGAATTATTCTCATGTTTCGCGCGTCCGCTGTCAAATAAACAATGGGCGCGCTACATTTCACGCACACGCATGAGGGAACGGGTCATGAAACGCATTTTGCTGGTTATTGGCGGCATTTTCGGGGTTTTGCTGCTGTCTGTGTCGGCGCTGGCGGCGTATATCGTGCTGGTGCTCGACCCCAATGACTACAAGCAGGAACTGGCGTCGGCCGTGAAAAAGAAAACCGACATGGACATGGCGTTGACCGGCCAGCTGGCCTGGCAGCTGTACCCGAATGTTGGTATCAAGCTCGGTGAAACCACGCTGACCGATCCAACGCTGAAAGAAACGCTGCTGGCCGTGCAAGAGGCCGCTGTGTCGGTGCAGTTGATGCCGCTGCTGGCCGGCAAGGTCAGCGTCAATGCCGTGCTGCTGGATGGCGCGGCGGTGCGCTTCGTGCAATACGCCGATGGCAAGACCAGCTGGGATCATCTGCTGGAAAAGCTGAAGAGCCCGGATGAGGAAGAGTCGAAGAAGGTTTCGTTCGCCATTGATACGCTGGAGGTGAAAAACACCCAGCTGACTCTGGTGGATGAGAAAGCCGGCGTGACGCGCACGGTGTCGAAAGTGGCCGTACAGGCTCAGGGCATCGACCCGGACAAGGCGTTCCCGATCAAGGCGCAGTTCCAGTTCGCGCAAAAGGATGCGGCCGGCAAGACCTTGCTGGCGGACAACCAGATTGAAACCACGGTGGCACTGAATCTGGCCGCCAAGCAGCATGTGCTGAGCGCGCTCAGTGTTAACAGCCAGCTCAGTGGCACGGCATTGCCGGCACCGGTGGGGATTGTCGCCAAGGCTGACGAAGTTAAGCTGGATTTGCCGGCGCAGCGCCATCAGGTGAAGGCCTTGACGCTGGATGTGGATTATCGTGACGCCAAGCTCAAGCAGCCGGCGACGCTGAAGTTTGCCGGCGACATCAATGCCGATCTTGCCAAACAGATCATCCAGCTCACCGGTATCACGCTGGATGCGCAGTATCAGGATGCCGGCCGCCCGGCACCGATCACGGCGAAAATCACTACGCAAGGGCAGGTCAATCTGGCCAGTGGTCAGGCCAGCCTGCCCAAGTTGAACATCGCGGCCACTTTGGCGGACAAGTCCTTGCCGAAAGCCCTGCCGGTCTCGGTTAGTACCTCGCTGGAAGCGAACTGGAAAACCGGTGATGTGCGCCTGCCCGCGCTGGTCGCGCAGCTCGCCGGCATTCGTGTGGACAGCCAGCTGGCGGTGAAGCTGCCGGCGCTGGCCACGGGTGCCAGCCCGGTCAGCAAAGGCATGAGCATCAATGGCTCGTTGCAGACCAACACCTTCAATCCGCGTCAGCTCATGGCCACGCTGGGCATGGCCGCGCCCGTCACCAAAGATCCGAAAGTGCTACAGCGTGTCAGCATCAGCACAGCGATTTCCGGCAACGAGACCCAGGTGCTGGCCAGCAACCTGCGCATTGCGCTCGATGGCAGCAACATCAGTGGCGAGGCCGGCGTGCGCGAGCTGCCGAATGCGCGTCTCTACGCGCGCTTGAACCTCGATCAGCTCAATGCCGACAACTATCTGCCGCCATCAGCCGCGCCCGCTGCTGCCAAGGCCGACGCCGAAGCGACGAAGAAAGCCGTGGCCGGCCTGCTGCCGGTGGCGCTGCTGCGCAGCCAGAATATCGATGTAGCACTGACGGCCGGCGCGCTGGACATCATGACCTATCCGATCCGGCAGTTCCGCGTGGCGGCCACGGCACGGGGCGGCGTGGTGAATGTCAGCGAACTGCGTGGCAGCATCTATAACGGCAGCTTCAGCGTGCCGGCCAATATTGATGTGCGCGGTGCACAGCCGGTGATCAGCCTGAATCCGAACATCCAGAACATTGACTTGGGCCCCATCGCCAAGTCGGCGCTGAAAAAGGATGTGTTCACCGGGCGCATGAACTTCAACGGCTCAGTCAAGGTCACGGGCAACGATGCCGATGCTTGGATCAAGAGCGCGCAAGGCCCGAACACGCTGCGACTGGATAACGGCCTGATCAAGGGCGTGAATGTCACCGATGCCTTGTTCAATGCCCTTGGCCAGTACCAGGCATTGCTGCCGGCCCTCACCGGCCGCGATGTCGCGACCCTGAAGGGCAAGGTGCGCGACACCGAGATCGTCAGCATGCTGGGCGAAACCAGCCTGAATCAGGGCGTGGTCAGCAACAAATCCATGAAGGCCGACCTCAAGGACATCCAGGTTGGCGGTAACGGCACCTACAACCTGGTCACGCAGGATGTGGACTACCGTTTCCAGCTCAAGCTCGACAAGAAATTCTGGGGCACGAAATACGCCAAGATGGCTGAGTATCCGATTCCGGTGCGTTGCAACGGTAACCTGAAGGGTAGCTTTGCCACGCTCTGCGGGCTCGATCAGCAGGGCATGCAAGGCATCGTCGCGCAGATGGCGCAGGCGCGCTTGAACGAGGAAGTCGACAAGGGCAAAGCCAAGCTCGAAACCAAGCTCAACGAAAAGCTGGGCGAAAAGCTCAATCCGCAGCAGCAAGAAGCCGTGAAGCAGATCTTTGACCTCTTCAAACGCTGAGTTCGCGACGCGCGTACTGGATTGGTTCGACCGCCACGGCCGCAAGGATCTGCCGTGGCAGCAGGCCGTCACGCCCTATCGCGTCTGGGTGTCCGAGATCATGCTGCAGCAGACGCAGGTAGCCACGGTCATTCCCTACTTCGAGCGCTTCATGCAGCGCTTTCCCACGCTCGCCGACCTCGCGCAAGCGCCGCTGGATGATGTGCTACATCTGTGGACGGGCCTTGGCTACTACGCTCGTGGCCGCAACCTGCACAAGGCTGCTCGCCTGGCACTGGCCGAGCATGGCGGCGAACTGCCGGAATCGGTGGATGCCCTGAGCGCCTTGCCGGGCATCGGCCGCTCCACCGCCGGTGCCATCCGCTCGCTGGGCCACGGTCTGCCTGCCGCCATTCTCGACGGCAATGTGAAGCGAGTACTGGCGCGGCACGAAGCCCTCGCCGGCGATCCGGCCAAGACCGATGTGCTCAAGCAGTTCTGGGCCGTCGCCGAAGCCCACACGCCGGTCTTGCGTACCGCCAACTACAACCAGGCCATGATGGATCTGGGCGCGACCCTGTGCACGCGCAGCAAGCCTGCCTGTGGCATCTGCCCCTTGCATCACAGCTGTCAGGGACTGCTCAGCGGCAAGCCCACGCAATATCCGCAGAAAGTCCGCAAAGCGGCCGTGCCCGAGAAATCCGTGCGCTTCGTGATTCGCTTGAACGAGCAAGGTCAGGTCTGGCTGCAGCAGCGCCCGGCCGTGGGCATCTGGGGCGGCTTGTGGAGCTTTCCCGAACAGGCGGTCGATTCGCCGATGCCGTTAGCGGCTGAGCCATGGCCTGCGTTCTGGCATGTCTTCAGCCATTTTCGCCTGCATATCCACCCCGTTATCGAGCGTGTGAGCCTGGATGACGCACTTGCGGTTAACGAGGCCAACGGCCAGTGGGTTACACTTCCGCCCCTGCCGGCGGCACTGCCTGCCCTGGGCTTGCCGACCCCCGTCCAACAGCTGTTACAGCGCCTGCAAGCGCTAGTGGAGACCGAGACATGACGCGACTGGTGCAATGCCGCAAATTGAAACAGGAACTTGAGGGTCTGGCCTTCCCGCCATTCCCCGGCGCCAAGGGCCAGGCCATCTTCGACACGGTCTCCAAGGAAGCCTGGATGCAGTGGCTCAAGCACCAGACCATGCTCATCAACGAAAACCACCTCAAGGTCATGGAGCCTAGCTCTCGCCAGTTCCTCGAAGAACAGCTGGAGAAATTTCTCAGCGGCGACGACTACGAGCGCCCGAAAGGCTGGGTTCCTGAAAAGTGAGTAGCGCGCCAGCCGTCGCGACACGCGGCCCGACCTCGCTCGCCGAACTGGAGCGCGAATACGCCTACATCGCCCCGACCAAAGTGCACTGGGGCGACATGGACGCGCTCGGCCATGTCAACAATGTGGTCTACTTCAAGTATCTGGAAAACACGCGCCTGACCATGATGGAAGCATTGGGCATCTTCCCGCGCCTGTTCGAAGAAGGCACCGGCCTCGTCATTGCCGATGCCCGCTGCCGCTACAAAGCCCCGGTGATCTACCCCGACACCCTACACATCGCCGTCCGTATCGAATTGATCGGCGAAGATCGCATGCGCTTCCACTACGCCCTGTTCAGCGAAAGCCTGCAGCGTGTTGCCGCCGAAGCCGAGACCATCCAAGTCTGCGTGAACCCGCAAACCGGCCGCAAAACCGCCATGCCATTGTGGTTCCGAGAGTCGTTGGCACGCCTTACCATCTGATCTGTGGATAGCAGAAAGGGGTTTATCGTGGTTGCGCGCTACGGATGCGCTCAACCACGATAAACCCCTTTCTGCATGCAACCGTTCGGTGAGTCGACGCACCCACTCGCGGATGTGAAGCCCTCAGACGGAACGCCGTCCTCAACCGGTACGCGGGTGCTGGGAGATATTCTCCGCGGCGGGCATCCTAGCCCGCAGTGGACAATATCTCCCAGCACTGGCCTATCAGTTACGGCCTGCGCGCTTACGGTCGTTTTCGGTCAGATGACGCTTGCGGATGCGAATGCCCTGCGGCGTCACTTCAACCAGCTCGTCGTCTTCGATGAACTCGAGAGCCTGTTCCAGCGTGAAACGAATCGCCGGCGTCAGCACGATGTTTTCATCGGTGCCGGAAGCGCGAACGTTGGTCAGCTGCTTGCCCTTGGTCGGGTTCACGGCCATGTCGTCGCCACGAGCGCAAAGGCCGATGACCATGCCTTCGTAAACTTCGGTCTGCGGGCCAATAAACATGCGACCGCGTTCCTGCAGGTTCCACAGCGCGTAGCCGAGAGCCGTGCCCTGCACCATCGAGATCAGCACGCCGTTCTGGCGCTTTGCTACATCGCCGGACTTGACCGGGCCGTAGTGCGAGAAGCTCGAGGTCATGATGCCGGTGCCGGAGGTCATGGTCAGGAACTCGGAGCGGAAGCCGATCAGACCGCGTGATGGCACAGTGGCCTCGATGCGGATGCGACCCTTGCCGTCGAGAATCATGTTGGTCATGTCGCCTTTACGCGAACCCATCTGCTCCATGACGCCGCCCTGATGCTGTTCTTCAACATCAAAAATGACGTTCTCGAACGGCTCGGACTTCACGCCATCAATGACCTTGAAAATAACTTCCGGACGCGACACGCCCATCTCGAAACCTTCGCGACGCATGTTTTCGATCAGCACCGAGAGATGCAGTTCGCCACGGCCGGAGACCTTGAAACGGTCCGGGCTGTCAGTTGGTTCAACGCGCAGCGCGACATTGTGGATCAGTTCCTTTTCCAGGCGATCCTTGATGTTGCGCGAGGTCACATACTTGCCTTCGCGACCGGCGAACGGCGAGTTGTTGACTTGGAAAGTCATGTTCACGGTCGGCTCATCCACGCTCAGCTGCGGCATGGCCTCAACACAGGTCGGATCGCACAGCGTGTCGGAAATGCCCAGCTTTTCGATGCCGGTGATGCAGACGATGTCGCCCGCTTCGGCTTCCGGCACTTCAATGCGAGTCAGGCCGTGGTAGCCCATGATCTGCAGGATGCGGCCGTTGCGCTTGTTGCCTTCGTGATCAACCACTACCACCGGCGTGTTGGTCTTGACGCGACCACGGGTGATGCGGCCGATACCGATGACGCCAACATAGCTGTTGTAGTCCAGCGACGAGATCTGCATCTGGAATGGGCCGTCGCTGTTTACCGGCGGCGGGCTGACGCGGTCGATGATGGTCTGGAACAGCGCGGTCATGTCGGTGCCGAGCTTGTCGGCTTCGAAACCGGAGATGCCGTTCAGGCCGGAGGCGTAGACCACCGGGAAGTCGAGCTGCTCATCGGTGGCGCCGAGGTTGTCGAAAAGTTCGAAGACCTGGTCCATGACCCAGTGTGGACGGGCGCTCGGACGGTCAACCTTGTTCAGCACGACGATGGGCTTGAGGCCACGAGCGAAGGCCTTCATGGTCACGAAGCGGGTCTGCGGCATCGGGCCGTCGACCGAGTCAACCAGCAGGCAGACGGAGTCGACCATGGACAGCACGCGCTCGACTTCACCACCGAAGTCGGCGTGACCGGGCGTGTCCACGATGTTGATGCGGTATTCCTGGCCGTCACGGGCATCCGTCCAGCGGATGGCGGTGTTCTTGGCCAAAATGGTAATGCCGCGCTCTTTTTCCAGATCGTTGGAGTCCATCACGCGTTCAACATCGTTGCCGCGCTCACCGAAGGTGCCGGATTGCTGCAAGAGCTTGTCCACCAGAGTGGTTTTGCCGTGGTCAACGTGGGCGATAATGGCGATGTTACGAATTTGTTTGATGGACACAGTGGGTCTCGGACAGCGGTCAAAATTTGGGCGCGAAGTATAGCCGAAAAATGGTTACAGGTGTTGGCGCGCTTTTGCCGTGCCCTGAAAGCAAAAAAGGCCGCTCAATTGAGCGGCCTTTCCTGTTTCCGTCAGCGCTGCCTAGGCAGCATCGACTTACTTCTTGATGATGACTTTGACTTCACCTTGAGCCACTGCAACAACGCGACGGTTGGCAGTCTGGCCTTCGGCAGTCTTGTTGTCAGCCACCGGCTGAGCGGCGCCGTAGCCCTTGGCGGATACGCGATCAGCTTCTACACCGTAAGTGCCGGTCAACACGGCAGCAACAGCATCGGCACGATCCTGGCTGAGCTTGTCATTCAGTTCGGCGCTGCCACGCGAGTCGGTGTGACCTTGAACTTCAACCTTGGCGGTCGGGTATTCCTTCATCAGCTTGGCAACAGCTTCGATTTCAGCGTTGAAAGCGGGCTTGACCACCGACTTGTTGGTGTCGAACAGTACGCGAATTTCCTTCGCTACGGTTTCGGTCAGCATTTTCGGGCAGCCGTTTTCATCAACAACGACTGTCGTCGGTGTGCCTGGGCACTTGTCGAGGTCATTGTTGACGCCATCGTTGTCATCATCTGCGACAACCGGTGGAGCAACAGCGGCAACCGGCTCAGGAATCACAACAGGCGCGACAACTGGAGCTTCTTTCTTGCCACCAAAGCCGTAAAGCACGCCAACGGAAGCGATGCCGTCGACACTGTTCTGCAGCTTGTCTTCAACATACTGAACGCCACGCAGTTCACCGCGCAGGGCCAGGTTGTCGGTCAGCTGGTAGAAAGCACCGACGGCGACATTGGCGATAGTTGTGTCAAATGTATTGCCCAAGCCCTTGGCACGCGCCTGACCGCCACCGATCAGACCGTATGGCTGAAGCTGGCCATCGGCATTGAAGCGGTAGTAGGCATCGAGCGTGGTGTTTTGCACGCGAGCTTCGCCACCGCCGTTCAGGTCAGGCTCAGACTGGCCGAAACGCGCTTCCAGACCGACATTCGGATTGACGCGATAGCCGAGGGCGATGGAGGCTGCAGCACTGCCATCTTCCGGGCCAAGATCATTATCGAACAAGTGGTAGCCGATCATCGGGCTGACGGTGAATTCGGCATGAGCTGCCATGGCAGAGGATGCCAAGATGGTTGCCACAGCGAGTTGATGGAATTTCATGATCTTTTGATCCTTTTGCAAGTTGTATAATGCGCCGCAAGGGTAGGAATTCCTGCGATGTGCGTCAATTGAAGTCCGACGAACACATGCCAAACGACAACAGCGCGATGTTGTTTACAAAGCCTAGCATATTTCGAGTATTGCATTGTGAGTGACTTTCTGAAGCGGTTCCAATTTCTCGATGGCCCTGTGCGTGGCGAGGTCTGTCAGCTCGACCTAGCCTATCAGGCCGTTCTGGCGCGCCATGACTATCCGGCCTGTATCAAGACCTTGCTGGGGCAGGCATTGGCGGGTGTTGCGCTGATGGCGGCGAACCTGAAGTTCGAGGGCAGTCTCATCTTGCAGATACAAGGTGACGGCCCGATGTCGGTGCTGATGGTGGAGTGCAATCATCGTGGCGAAATTCGTGGGATTGCGCGTTACGATGAGGCGCGCATTGGGGCGCAGACGGGCGCAAGCTGGACTGATTTGACGGGTCAGGGACAGCTTATCCTGACGCTGGATCCGGATGATGGCGAGCGCTATCAGGGCATTGTGGCGCTGGCCGGTGACAGCCTTGGCGAGGCCTTGGCCGGCTATTTCGAGCAGTCTGAGCAACTGCCCACCTATTTCAATCTGGCCGCCGATGCCGAGCGTGCAGGTGGTTTGATGTTGCAAGTGCTGCCTCAGGTTGACGCAGCGGATGACATGGACCTGTGGGCGCGGGCGCAAAGCCTGGCGATCACGCTGAAGCCTGAAGAGCTGCTGGGTCTGACGGCCGAAGATATGCTTTATCGACTTTTCCATGAGGAGGAGGTCGAGCTGTATCCATCCGACGAATTGCATTTTCACTGCAGCTGCTCGCGCGAACGCAGTGGCAATGCGCTGCGCGCAATTGAGCTGGATGAGCTGCTGGAAATTGCTGGGGAGCAAAACGGGCAGATTGAGGTGGACTGCCAGTTTTGCCGTCAACGCTATGTGTTTGACCTGATTGACTTGCGTCAGCTGCACATGCCGTCAGGCGTCGGTAGCGAAAATTTGCAGTAAGCGGTTCTAGCGCGAGAGCCGTATTCCGGCCCTCAACGGCAGCTCGATGAGCATTTCCAGTCCGCCATCACTGGCATTGCCGAGCTGAATGCGACCTTGATGCTGGCGCACGATGCGAGCCACGATGGCCAGCCCAAGGCCGGAGCCTTGTGTGCTTCTGGCCTGATCGCCGCGCTGAAAGGGCTGCATCAGCTCTTCGGCGCGCGCCATGTCGATACCGGGGCCATGATCGCGGCAGCGCAGGCAGATGCGATCTGCTAACGCCCAGGTGCTGACTTCGAACGGGCCGGCACCATAGCGCAAAGTATTCTGCATCAGGTTTGCCAGCAGCCGTTTGAACGACATTCGCCGCAGCTGCAGGAGCGGTAACTCGCCAAGTTGCAACTGGATGTCTAGCTGGCTTTGTACCTGATGCGCCACTTCGTGCAGCAAATCATTCAGGTTGAGCATTTCCACGGGCTCTTCCGAGCCGTCGCGCATGAAGGCGATGAATTGGTCGAGGATGGCGTCCATGTCTTCGATGTCGAGAATCATGCCTTCGGCCAGTTCCGGGTCGCGCAGTATCTCGGCGGTCAGGCGCAGACGCGTCAGTGGTGTGCGCAAGTCGTGCGAGATGCCGGCGAGCATCACCGTGCGCTCGCGCTCGGCTTGCTGGATCTGCTGCGTCATCAAATTGAAGGCACGGTTGACGGCGCGAATCTCGCTGGGTCCGCTATTAATGTCGAGCTGAGTGCTGTGAAGGCCGCGACCAACGCGAATGGCGGCCAATTGCAAGCGCTTCAGTGGGCGATTGAGCTGTCTGGCCAATACGACGATGGCCATGATCGTGAGTAGCGGCACGCCCAGTACCCAGCCGATGATGATGCCGGGACTGTATTGCTGAATAAAACGCAGCTCTTCGGAGACCCACATCGGGGTTTTGGTGGGTGCCTGAATCCATAGTGTTGGTATGGGTTTGAAGTCAAAATAGACTCGTGTGGATGCCTTTAGCTCGCTTTCCAGCTGTTTTTCGAAGGGATCGGTGAGTAGCTCTGCCAACCATTTGTCGACAGGCTTTGGGAAGCTCGCCGGGTCGCGCACCACAACAAGATTGCCGAATTGGCGTAGTTCCAGATCTATCAATGCCGCTGAGGGCTGGCCGGTGAGATCGGCGCTGCGCAGCAGATCCAGGCGCAAGGCTGAGGTATGCGCATGCTGCTTGATTTCGGGCAGATACAGGTTTTGCCAGAAAAAGGCGATGGACAGTACCTGGCTGGTCACCACCACAATGCCGATGACCAGTGTGGTGCGCATGAAGCTGGAGCGTGGCTTCAGCTGCTGCAGCAACCCGCTTTTGCGCCGAAAAATGGCTGCGCTGGCCATGTCAGCCTTTGCCATCCGGCACGAAAACATAGCCTATGCCCCACACGGTCTGGATATAGCGAGCGTGCGCCGGGTTTTCCTCGATGATGCGGCGCAGGCGCGAAACCTGGACATCAATCGAGCGCTCCATGGCTCCCCATTCGCGGCCTCGGGCCAGCGACATGAGTTTGTCTCGTGTGAGCGGTTCGCGCGGGTGCTGCACCAGCGCTTTGAGCACGGCAAATTCGCCGGTGGTGAGGTTCACGGTTTCGCCGTCGCGAGTGAGCTGGCGTGTGGACAGATCCAGGCTCCACGGCCCAAAGTGCACGGTCTCGGCGGTTTGCGACGGCGCGCCGGGCAGCTCGCGTGACTGTCGGCGCATAACGGCCTTCATGCGCGCCAGCAGCTCCTGCGGATTGAACGGCTTCGGCAGGTAGTCGTCGGCACCGGCTTCGAGGCCGCTGATGCGGTCATTGTCGGCGCCACGGGCGGTGAGCATGATGATGGGCGTGTTATTGCCGGCTTCGCGCAAGCGCTTGCAGATGGTCAGGCCGTCTTCGCCGGGCAGCATGAAGTCGAGCACGATCAGGGCGAAGAGCTCGCGCGCCAGCGTGCGATCCATCTGGATGGCATCGGCGACGGTACGCACGGCGTAGCCCTGATCTTCGAGAAAGCGCTGCAGCAGATTGCGCAGGCGCACATCGTCATCGACGACGAGAATTCGCTGCTGTTCTTTAGACGGCTCTTTAGGCGGCTCTTTAGAAGACAGCTCTTTGAGCGGTTCTTTCGGTTGTTCGCTGCTAGCAGATTCCATGCGTGTCCTCGGGCGAGCTGAGTGGTGGCAGGCAAGCCCCGAGTGTACGCAGCGAGTGCGCGTTTGCCTATGTCGGCACAGCAGATGTAGCGTCAGCCATTCTGCGTATAATCCGGTTCTCTTCAGGCACCCAGGTGGTGCTACTTTTCGTTTTGCCGAGTGTGTTCATGTCATCGATTGCCCAACAGATTGCCCGCGAATTATCCGTCCGTACCGAGCAGGTCGAAGCCACCATTACGCTGCTCGATGGCGGCGCGACCGTGCCGTTCATCGCGCGTTATCGCAAGGAAGTGACGGGCGAGCTGGACGATACGCAGCTGCGTAATCTCGAAGAGCGGCTACTGTATTTGCGTGAGCTGGAAGATCGGCGCGCGGCTATCCTGAAAAGCATTCAGGAGCAGGGCAAGCTCGATGACGCCTTGAAGGCGCAGATTCTGGCGGCCGACACTAAGTCGCGTCTGGAAGACTTGTATTTGCCGTTCAAGCCCAAGCGCACCAGCAAGGGTTTGCAGGCGCTGGCGGCGGGCATCGGCCCGTTGGCGGACATGCTGCTGGTGGAGCCGGTGCGCGTGCCGGAGCAGGAGGCGCTGGCGTTCATTAAGCCGGTGGCGGATGAAGGTGGCGTGGCTTACCCGGATGTGAAGGCGGTGCTTGAGGGTGCGCGGCATATCCTCATGGAGCGCTTTGCTGAGCAGGCCGATCTGCTCGCCACGCTGCGTCAGTATTTGAAAGACAGAGCGCAGATCAGCGCGCGCGTCATCGTGGGCAAGGAAAACGAAGGTGCGAAGTTTCGCGATTATTTCGAGCATGACGAGAAGTGGGCGGATGCACCGTCGCATCGTGCGCTGGCGATTTTTCGTGGCCGCAACGAGGGCTTTCTGAGCATGAGCCTGACCTTGCCGGATGCCGCTGAGAGCACGGTGCATCCCTGCGAGGCGGTGATTGCCGGCGCGGTCGGCATTACCGATCAGGGCCGCCCGGCCGATGCTTGGCTGCGCGAGGTGGTGCGCTGGACCTGGCGCGTAAAGCTGCTCACGCATCTTGAAACCGAATTGCTGACCGAGCTGAAAGTGCGCGCCGAGGAAGAGGCGATTCGCGTTTTTGCCCGCAACATGAAGGATCTGCTGATGTCGGCACCTGCCGGCCTGCGCCCGACGCTGGGGCTGGATCCTGGCCTGCGCACCGGCTGCAAGGTGGCGGTGGTGGACGGCACCGGCAAGCTCGTCGCCAACACCACCATCTTCCCGCATGAGCCGCGCAAGGACTGGGATGGCTCGCTGCATACGCTGGCGAAACTGTGCGCCGAGCATAAAGTTGAACTGGTGGCGATCGGCAACGGCACGGCGTCACGCGAGTCCGACAAGCTGGTGGCCGAGCTGATGAAGAAGCATCCCGAGTTGAAGCTGACCAAGATTGTGGTCAGCGAGGCCGGGGCGTCGGTGTATTCGGCGTCGGAGCTGGCCGCGCGCGAGTTTCCGAATCTGGATGTGACCTTCCGTGGTGCGGTGTCTATCGCGCGGCGCTTGCAGGACCCGTTGGCGGAGCTGGTGAAGATCGAGCCGAAGGCGATCGGCGTGGGCCAGTATCAGCATGATGTGAATCAGGTGAAGCTGGCGCGCATGCTTGATGCGGTGGTGGAAGATTGCGTGAACGCGGTCGGCGTGGATGTGAACACGGCGTCGGCCCCGCTGCTGGCACGCATTGCCGGCCTGAATGCGACGCTGGCGCAGAACATCGTGAATTTTCGCGATGCCAATGGCGTGTTCGCCTCGCGTGATGCCCTGAAGCAGGTGCCGCGTTTTGGCGAGCGTACCTTCGAGCAGGCGGCCGGCTTCCTGCGCGTGTCTGGCGGCAGCAATGCGCTGGATGCCTCGGCGGTGCATCCCGAGTCTTACCCGATTGTGCACAAGCTGCTGGCCAGCACCGGCAAGAGCTTGCCTGAGCTGCTGTCGGACCCGCGCGTTTTGCGGGCAGTGAATGCCGAGCAGTTTGTGGATGAACGATTCGGTTTGCCGACCGTGCGCGACATTTTGCGCGAGCTGGAAAAGCCGGGCCGCGACCCGCGCCCTGAATTCAAGGCGGCGGTGTTTAGCGAGACTGTCACCGAAATCCGCGATCTTGTGCCGGGCATGATTCTCGAAGGCGTGGTCACCAATGTCACCGCGTTTGGCGCGTTTGTGGACATCGGCGTGCATCAGGATGGTCTTGTGCATATCTCGGTGCTGTCCGACAAGTTCATCAAGGACCCGCATGAGGCGGTGAAAGCGGGCGATATCGTGAAGGTGAAAGTGGTGGAAGTGGATGTGGCGCGTAAACGCATTGCCCTGTCTTGCCGCTTGAATGACACGCCGGTGCCGGCGGCTCGTGCGGATGCCAAATCGACGAGTCGTGGCGCTCAGCCGGCCAATCGCGGCGCTCAGTCTGAATCGCGTGGCGCGCAAACTGCTTCGCGAGAGCAGCCGGCTCGGGGCGGCCAACGCACTTCGGCACCCACATCCGCCGGGCAGGTTGGCGGTACACTCGGCGACTTGTTCCGAAAAGCCGGCGTGTCACGATGATTCTGGCACGGCGAGGGAGACACTGATGGATGCGACTTTGATGCAGCAACTGGCCTGGCTGGAGCGCGAGCCCGAGTGCCTGCAAGGCATGCAGCGCGGCCTCGAAAAAGAGGCGCTGCGCGTGCAGCCGGATGGCTGGCTGGCGCAGACGCCGCATGCCGCCGCGCTGGGTTCGGCGCTGACGCATCCGAACATCACCACCGATTACTCGGAGGCGCTGATCGAGCTGATCACGCCGCCCTGCGACAGCATCTCCACCGCGCTGGGCTGGCTCGACGATGTGCATCGCTATGTTTACGCCAACATCGGCAGCGAGCGCCTCTGGGTCAATTCCATGCCTTGCAAGCTCGGCCCAGACAGCAACATCCCGCTGGCGCAGTACGGCAGCTCCAACATCGGCCGCATGAAGACTCTATACCGCCACGGCCTCGGCCTGCGCTATGGCCGCCGCATGCAGACCATCGCCGGCATTCACTACAACTTGTCGTTCCCGGACAGCTTCTGGCAGCGTTGGCAGCAGCAGGCCGGTGATACGCGCTCGCTGCAGGATTTCAAGTCGGAGAAGTACCTGAGCCTGGTGCGCAATTTCCAGCGCCACAGCTGGCTGTTGCTGTATCTGCTGGGAGCCAGCCCGGCTGTCTGCGGCACCTTCCTAGAGGGTCGCGATCACGGGCTGCAAGCCATGCCGTCCGGCACTTTGTATCTGCCGGATGCCACCTCGCTGCGCATGAGTTCGCTGGGCTATCAGAACGATGCCCAGTCGGATTTGCAGGTGTCTTACAACGCGCTGGATGAGTACATCCATGATCTTGATCGTGCCATTCGCACACCGTATGCGCCCTATGCGGCGGCGGGCGTGGTCAAGGACGGCGTGTATCAGCAGATCAACGCCAACATCCTGCAGATCGAGAACGAGTATTACGGGCTGATTCGCCCCAAGCGCACCATCCGCAGCGGCGAGCGCCCGACGCAGGCGCTGGCGCGGCGCGGCGTGGAGTATGCGGAGCTGCGCTGCGTCGATCTCGACCCGTTCGAGCCACTGGGTATCAGCCGTGATAGCGCACATTTCCTGGAAGTGTTTGCGCTGCATTGCCTGCTCAGCGACAGCCCGCTGTTTGCCGACGAAGACTATCGCCGCCTGCCACTGAATCAGCAGGCCATGGTCGAGCGCGGTCGCGATGCGTCGCTGCGTCTGCATGGCAAGAATGGCGATGATGACTTCCGTAGCTTGGCGGCGCAGTTGTTCGGTGAGCTGCTGCCGGTGGCGCAGCTGCTGGATGCGGCGCATGGCACGGGCGGCTATTCGGCAGCGCTGGCCTTGCAGATCGACAAGCTGAAAGAGCCGGCCATGACCGGCTCGGCCATGGTGCTGCGCAGCCTGCAGGATCACGATGGCTGCTTCTACAGCTTCGCTCAGGACTGCGCTGACCGTATGCGTGAGCAGTTCCTGGACAGGCCGTTGCCGGAAGCGCGCATGCGCGAGCTGCAAGAGTTGGCGGCGGTATCGCTGAGTGATCAGGCCGCGCTGGAGGCATCGCCCCAGTTGCCGTTTGATGACTTCCTGGCGGCGTACTTCGCCTGAACCGACACGATTGAGGTGTGATATGCCGAGTTTGCCGAATGCCCGCATCAGCAATGCCTTGCTGGCCTTGCTGGCGCTGGTCGCGATGCTGATGGCGCTGTATCTGCAGCATTATGAGGGGCTTGAGCCCTGCCCTTTGTGCGTATTTCAGCGTGTGGCGGTGATCTGCTTTGGCGTCTTTGCCCTTCTGGCGGCGCTGCATGGCCCGCGAGCTTGGGGGCAGCGGGTTTACGCTGGCTTGATGGCTCTGAGCGCGCTGGGCGGGGTGGTGGTCGCTGGCCGCCATGTCTGGTTGCAGCATCTGCCGCCGGATCAAGTGCCGTCTTGCGGTCCCGGACTGGACTTCTGGATTGACGCGTTGCCTTTGCAGCAAGTTATCCAACAAGTGTTTCAGGGGTCGGGCGAGTGCGCCAAGGTGGATTGGGCCTTGTTCGGCTTGAGCCTGCCGACTTGGACGCTGCTGCTGTTTGCCGGCTTGCTGCTGGCGGCTATTGTGCAGGCTGTTCGTCGCCCGAGCTGATTTTTTTCGCGCCGGCATTGGCGCATTGGCAAAACCTGTTCTATACCTGATGCAAGGATGCTCGGGAGCAAGACAGGATGTCATTGGCTACAGTAGAGACTTGCGCCAGCCTTGGGCTGGCCGCGCCGAGTGTGCGCGTTGAGGTGCATTTGTCGGCCGGGCTGCCTGGCCTGGCCATCGTAGGCATGCCCGAGGCGGTGGTGCGCGAAAGCAAGGATCGCGTGCGCTCGGCACTGCTCAACAGCGGCTTTGAGTTTCCTGCCCAGCGCATCACCATCAATCTGGCGCCTGCTGATCTGCCCAAGGAAGGTGGTCGTTATGACCTTCCGATAGCGCTGGGCCTGTTGGCGGCCAGCGGGCAAATTCCCTCGAAAGCGTTGCAGCGACTGGTAGTCATGGGCGAGTTGGCGTTGTCTGGCGAGCTTACGGCGGTGACCGGGGTGCTGTCGGCGAGCCTGGCCAGTGCGGCGTCGGGCAAAACGCTGGTAGTGCCGCAGGCCAATGCGCGTGAGGCGCGGCTGGCTCCCGCAACGCCGGTTTTGGCAGCGCCGGATTTGCTGGCGCTGGTGCGGCATTTGCGCGGCATCGAGCTGCTGGCTCAGGCTCCGCTGCTTGAATCTGTTGAACCTTCTTTGATGCCGACCCTGCCAGATCTGGCGCAGGTCTGCGGCCAGCCCATGGCGCGACGCGCGCTGGAAGTGGCGGCGGCTGGCGCGCATTCCATTCTGTTCTATGGCCCGCCCGGTGCCGGCAAAACGCTGATGGCATCGTGCTTGCCGGGCTTGTTGCCGCCGCTGTCGGCCGAGGTGCAGTTGCAATCGGTTGCGCTGCATTCCTTGCGGGGACTGGTGCGTGCGCAAGATCATCAGCCGCCGTTGCGCAGCCCGCACAGCTCGACTTCGATGGCGGCGTTGATCGGCGGTGGTCGAGCGATTCCTCGGCCCGGCGAAATCAGTCTGGCGCATGGTGGCGTGCTGTTTCTGGACGAGTTGCCGGAGTTCAACCGGCAGGCGCTGGAGTCGCTGCGTGAGCCGCTGGAGTCGGGTGAGATTGTGCTGGCGCGCTCACGCCAGCAGCTGAGTTATCCGGCGCGATTCCAGCTGGTGGCGGCGATGAATCCCTGCCCTTGCGGGCAGCGCGGTCAGGGCGGTGGCAGTTGTCGCTGCACGCCGGAGCAGATGTCGCGGTATCAGGCGCGGCTGTCCGGGCCATTGCTGGATAGGCTGGATTTGCGTGTTGCCGTGCAGCCGGTGCCGTTGTCGGCGCTGGCGCTTGAGGCGAGTGGCAGTGAAAGCAGCGCGACGGTGCGAGCACGAGTCTGTGCCAGTCGTGCGCGTCAGCAGGAGCGGCAGGGCCACGCCAATGCCTATCTGCCCGGTCATGAGCTGAGCCAGATGTTGTCGCCCGCCGTGACGCGGTTTGCGCAAGCGGCTGGCGAGCGACTGGCGCTGTCGGCCCGGGCCTATCACCGGGTCTTGCGGGTGGCGCGCACGGTGGCGGATCTGGCGCTGGTAGACGCGGTGAGCAGCGCCCATGTGGCTGAGGCGCTGTGCTATCGCGGCAGTGTGCTGACGGATTGAGCGGCTTTAAAGAGTCCCCACATAAAAGTCACGCTGAATGTTGGCGGCGTTTTCCGGCACATTGGCGTAGTGCGTGAACTCGGTCTCGCCGAGGTGACGCAGCACATCTTCGTCGAGCCAGCAGACTTCATGGCTGAAGCTTTCGGTCTGGTTCAGCAGCGCAAAGGCGGCATCGGCCATGATGGCGGGTTTACGCGCGGCGGCCAGCCCGGACTCGCCGGCAGTCATGCCAACGGCAGCGGTAGCGATGAGCGTGGCCGGCCACAGCGTGTGCACACGGATGCCACGCGACTTGGTTTCCTGAGCGAAACCCAGGCTGAGCAAGGTCATCGCGTATTTGGTCGATGTGTAGGGCGCAAACGCACCCAGCCAGCCCGGATCGAGATTGATCGGCGGGCAGAGGTTGAGTACCTGGCCCTGACGCGCCACCAGCTGCGGCAAGCATTCGCGCATGGTGATCATCGGCGCGCGGGTGTTCAGCGCATGCATCAGGTCGTAGTGTTTGGTGCTCGTCGCGGCAACCGGCGTGACGCCAATGAAGCCGGCGTTATTGATCAGCACATCGATGCCGCCGAAGTGCGCGACGGCCTCTTCGATGGCGCGCATCAGCTGGGCTTCATCGCGGGCATCGCAAACAATCGGCAGCGCTTGGCCGCCAGCGGCGCGAATTTCTTCGGCCACGGAGTGAATGGTGCCGGGCAGGCGCGGATTGGGCTGATCGGATTTGGCGGCGATGACGATGTTGGCGCCTTCGCGGGCAAAGCGCAGGGCAATCTCACGGCCGATGCCACGGCTGCCGCCGGTGATGAACAAGGTGCGGTTTTGCCAGTTTTGTGCGGTTGCGGTCATGTGAACAGTCCTGAGGTAAAAAATGCTTAAAGAGCTTGGAGCTTAACCGGCAGCTGATCGCGCGGGGTAGGCAGTGAGGTGAAATTGATCGGCATCACATAATCATCGGCGACAGACCAGCGGAAGCGCAGCAGCAGCTGATACAGGATGGCCTTGATCTCGATTTCGGCGAAATGCAGGCCGATGCACATATGCGCGCCGCCGCCGAAGGGCAGGTACTGGTAGGCATGCTGCTTGTGCTCACGGCGTTCGGGGCTGAAGCGCTCCGGGTCGAACTGCTCGGGCGCAGTCCAATATTGCGGCAAGTGATGCGACACGATGGGACTGATGACGATGTAGGTATTGGCCGGGATGCGGTAGCCGGCAAAGTCCACCGGCTTCACGGTCTTGCGCGGCAGCACATGCACGGGCGAGAGCAGGCGCAGCGATTCCTTCAGCACCAGCTCCATCTGCGGCAGCTGGCCGAGGTCGTCGTGAAGCAAGGCCGTTTTGCCCAGCGCCAGGGCTTCGTCGCGCAGGCGTCGCTGCCAGTCCGGGTGCTTGCCGAGCTGGTAGATCATGCTGGTCAGCGTGATGGTGCTGGTGTCGTGCGCGGCCATGAGCAGAAAGATCATGTGATTGACCACATCATCGTCGGTAAAGCGGTTGCCCTGCTCGTCTTCGGCGATGCAAAGCCGGCTGAACAAGTCCGAGCCGGGCTCGCGGCGCTTGGCGGCGATGCGGGATCGGAAGAAGGCTTCCAGCGTTGCGCGACCACGCAGGCCGCGCTGCCAACGGCCGCCTGGAATGGGATAACGCACAATCGCCGTGCCGGCTTTCACGCAGTCCACAAAAGCTTCATTGATTTTGTCGGCGGCTTTGCCCAGCGGCTCGCCCATGAAGACCTCAGTGGCGATGTCCAGCGTCAGGCGCTTGAGCTCTGGGTACATCAGGAATTGATTGCCGCGAGCCTTTTTTTGCCAGCGCGTCAGCCCTTGCTTGATCACCGGCTGCATGCGCTGCAAATAGTCCGACAGCGCCGGCTTCTTGAACGCTGTTTGCAAAATGCCGCGATGAAATTTGTGCTCATCAAAGTCGAGCAGCATGAGCCCGCGATAAAAAAACTTCTCGATGAAAAAGGCCCAGCCCTGATGGCTGGAGAACGCCTGATCGCTGTTGCGCAGCACCATCTCGATGGCATCGGGGCCGCTCAAGGCCAGAGAGTCCAGGCCAAAGGCATTGCCACGCACAATCGGCCCGAGGCGCTGATGCATGTCCAGACCGCTGCTGAGCGGGCGAAACAGAAAGTTCAGCGTCTGGCCGATGACTGGAATGCCGCCGGCCGCCGGGATGTCTTTCAGGCCTAGTGGTGTTGTGGCGAGAGGTGCTGCGGCGTGCGGCGCTGTAGTCGTGGTCATGCGTGTGCTCCTGGTGCGATCGCAGTCAGTTGCTGCGGCTTCTTGCCAAAAACTTCGCCAAGGGCCGCGTGCTGAGCCTGCCGGCCGCGCGCGATCTGCCGCTTGTGCCAGCGAGGCAGCAGTCGTTGTGCGGTATAGGTCAATGCTCGTGGTGCCATCGTCAGCCACGGATACCAAGCGCTGACATCCGTGGGCAGACCGAGTTGCTCGAATTGCTCGCGTGTCAGAAAAAAGCGGCTCACGCTCAGATGTTGCTGATACACAAAACGCCGCATCGGCTGCTGCAGGCCGTATTTCGCCAGCGTCGGGAAGTGCCTCAGCAGCGGCTCTTCAGACAGCGCCTTGCCCAGCGCCTTGCTGGTCCAGTCGGCGCGGCTTTGTGTCATCAAGGCCGTGTTGAGCATGATCATGCCCTCGGTTTCACTGAAGCGCAGCCATTTTTCGTCAACGCCCATGAGCCAGCAGGCGTAGCTCCACAGCTGCATGACGCCGCGCGCCTCCTGCGGGGTGGCCTGAATGCCGAGCTTGCGCAGGCCACCGAGCATCACCACGCTGAAGCCGAGGTAGGTCGCGGCCATGTCGATCTGGTTCAGCGGTACGCCCCATTGCTCATGATCCCAGTCCTCGCGCTGATTGAGCTGACGCCGCACGATGGCATGCACCAGACGCACATGCAGCGTCGATTGCACGCCGGCGCCGAAGCGCTCCAGACCGCCGACCTCGGTGCAGTCCATCCACCACTTGCCGGTTTCGGCGACGCGCTGCGAAGTGCCGTTAGTGAGCGCGCCGGTCATCACCAGTGCCTGATTGAAGCCAGACAGTAGATAGCCGCCCATCAGCGCCAGGTCGCGCATGACTTGCAGCGCGGTGAGGCCGCTGGCGTGGATGAAGCGCAGGCCGTCTTCAATTAGCGTGCGATCCAGCCAGGCCGGTGTGCTGTCGACTTCGGCAAAGAGTGCCTGCAAGGCGGGCGGGCAGTCAGTCAGCGTATCCACACCCTGCGTGAGCGCCTGCTGAAACAGCGCGCGGCGGTCTTTGGGCGATTGCATCAGCCATTCCGCCACGGCATCCATGAGTGGATCGCCCACCTGCAGGCCGGCCACCGCGTCATCATATTCGCTGCGGCTGGGGGCCAGATTGCGACCCAGGATGAGCTTCAGCAGCGCCGGCGTGGGCTGCTGCGTTTTGGCGAAGGGTCGAACGCGGGTCGGTACCGGACAAGTCGCGGTCATGATGGGACTCAGGTCATTGCGAGATGCCGACCATAATGTGAATATCTATTCGTATTCAATTCGCATTTGCTGGAGCAGCAGACCATGCGCAAGAAGCCGCAACAAGAACGATCACGGCAGATGGTGGCCACGCTGATCGAAGCCACCGCGCGTTGCATCGCCGAACGCGGCCTCGATAACACCAGCACGCCGCTGATTGCCGAGCGCGCCGGCGTCAGTGTTGGCTCACTGTATCAGTACTTCAGCAGCAAGGATGCGCTGATCGAAGCCATGCTCGCCAAGCTGGCGGAAGACATCGGCACCGGTCTGGCGCGTTTGCCGGTCGCGCCCGAGGCGAATTTTCGGGATCTGGTCGGCGGCGCCATTCGCTTCGGTTTTACCACCCTGCACTCGCAAGACGGCCTTTATCTGGAGCTGGTGCGCAACTGGCATCGCCTGCCCACACAAAGAGTGGCGGATGTTTTGCAGCAGCATTTTCTGGAGCTGTCGCGACTATATTTCCTCAAGCATTACCGCGAATACCCGATTGCCGACTTGCAGGTTCGGCTGTTCATCATCACCAACAGCACGCTCTTTACCATGGTGCGACAATTTAGCCAGAACAGCGCTTGGATTACCGAAGATGCGGTGGCAGAAGGATTGGTCGACATGATTACGAGCTATTTGCTGGCACCCGCTGTCACTGCGCCGAAAGCACTCTGACACCAGCGGTTGTCAATACGGCTAATGTGTGTTTAATTCTTGAGCAGAGCCCTTGTTTCGGAGATGCACCATGACCGTCGTCAACACGGCCCTCGATAACCTCAAGCGCCCGCAGCCGCGCCGCATGGATTTTGTCTTCGATGACAGCATCCCCATGGACTGGTTTGGCGGTGATCCGTTCAAGACCATGGTGCTGACCGCGCTGTCTGGCACTTTCCCCGAGGGCGAGCGCTTCTTTGTGGACTCCGTGCGGCATTATCAGAAGAACCTGAGCCCGGCGCTGGCCGCGCAAGTCAGCGGCTTCATCGGTCAGGAAGCGCATCATGGCCGCGAGCACGATGCCTTTAACCAGTTCATGCAGCGCAAAGGCCTGCCCATGGACCGCATCGAGAAATTCGTCACCGGCGGCATGCAATTTCTGCGTCAGCGCCTCTCGCCTGAGCGGCAACTGGCGATGACCTGCGCGTTGGAGCACTTCACCGCGATTCTGGCCGAGCTGGCGCTGGAGCATCCCGACTTTTTCGGCCCCATGGACGACCGCGTGAAGCCGCTCTGGTACTGGCATGCCATCGAGGAAAGCGAGCACAAGGCGGTGGCGTTTGATGTCTTTCAGGATCAGGTCGGCAGCTACTGGATTCGCAGCTCGCAGATGGTCATCAACAGCGTCGAGTTTGTCTTTTTCACCGGCCTGCATACCTATCATCTGTTCAAAGCGCGCGGCATCCAGCGTGATTGGCGCATGCACCTCAAGGGCTTGAACGAGATGGTCGGCACCAACCCCGGCTGGCTGCGCAAGATGAGCAAAGCCTATTTCGCCTATTACAAGCCGAGCTTTCACCCCTGGCAGCGCGACACCAACCGCGCCATGAACCACTGGAAGCAGGTTTACGGCATCGTTTAAGCGTTTATGACGCTGGCCTCGCCGGGGCCAGCTCACTACAATCGCCGGCCTGCTGAACTGCCTGCCGGATGCCTCTGTGAATAACCTCAACCCGCGTCAACGCGAAGCTGTACTGGCCATCACCGGGCCGGTGCTGGTGCTCGCCGGCGCGGGCTCGGGCAAGACCTCGGTCATCACTCGCAAGATCGCCTATCTGATTCAGGATTGCGGCGTGCCGGCGCACAAGATCCTCGCCGTGACCTTCACCAACAAGGCCGCGCGCGAAATGAAAGAGCGCGCCGCCAAGCTGGTGCATGGCCCGGAAGCGCGCGGCCTGATGGTTTCGACCTTCCACACGCTGGGCCTGACCATGCTCAAGCGGCATCCAGAAACCTTCGGCCTGAAGAAGAACTTCTCGATTTTTGATGCCGAGGACTCACGCACGCTGCTTGGCGAGCTACTGCACAAGGAAAATGCCAGCGACAAGATCGACCTCGTGCGCAACCTCATCTCCGGCTACAAGAATGAGCTGATGCTGCCATCGGAAGCGATGAGTCGCGCCGAAACCGATGTCGATGTGTTCGCCGCGACGGTCTACGAGCAGTACGAGCGCCATCTGCGCGCCTACAACGCCGTCGATTTCGATGACCTGATCGTGCGCCCGACATTGGCGCTGCAAAACGATACCGCGCTGCGCGAGCACTGGCAGAACCGCGTGCACTACCTGCTCGTGGACGAATACCAAGACACCAACGCCGCCCAGTATTCGATGGTAAAAAATCTCGTCGGTGCCCGTGCCACCTTCACTGCCGTGGGTGACGACGACCAGTCGATCTACGCCTGGCGCGGTGCGCGGCCGGAGAACATGGCGCAGCTGGCGGTGGACTATCCGCAGCTCAAGCTGATCAAGCTGGAGCAGAACTATCGCTCCACCAGCCGCATTCTCAAGGCCGCCAACGCGGTCATCGCCAACAATCCGCATGTGTTCGAAAAGCAGCTGTGGAGCCAGCACGGCATGGGTGAGCCGATCCGCGTGATCCAGTGTGGCAGCGAAGACTCGGAGGCGGAAAAGGTCGCCACCGAAATCCTCAACCACAAGCTCATGCAGCGCACCGAGTTCCGCGATTATGCTGTGCTTTATCGCGGCAATTTCCAGGCGCGCGTGCTCGAAACCAAGCTCCGCGAATTGCAGGTGCCCTACAAGATTTCCGGCGGCCAGTCCTTTTTCGCGCGCTCGGAAATCAAGGATGTGATGGCCTATTTGCGCTTGGTCATCAACCCGGAAGACGACAACGCCTTCCTGCGCATCATCAATACGCCCAAGCGCGAGATCGGCCCGGCGACGCTGGAAAAGCTCGGCGGCTACTCGCAGCAGCGTGACTGCGCCATGCTGCTGGCCTGCGACGAAATGGGTCTGGGTCTGCATGTTGGCGAACGCGCCCACGGCCGCCTGCAGGATTTCGCGCAATGGCTGCAAGACACCGCCCGCGCCATCATCGACGGCGACGACCCGCTCGCCGCCATCAAGCAGATGCTCTCCGATATTCAATATCAGGACTACCTGCTCGACTCATCCCCCACGCCGCAAACCGCCGAACGGCGCATGGAGTCCGTGAACAGCTTTCTGGCCTCGGTACAGCGCTTGTGGGACAAAGTTGAAGACGAAGAAGATCGCGACATCGAAGCCGTGATCCGCAAATTAGTGTTGCTAGACCTGCTCGAACAGCAGGCCGAAGAAGACAACAGCGACAAAGTCCAGCTCATGACCCTGCACGCCGCCAAAGGTCTGGAGTTCCCACATGTGACCATGATGGGTCTAGAAGAAGACTTGCTACCCCACCGCAACAGCATCGAGTCCGGCACGGTCGAAGAAGAGCGTCGCCTCATGTATGTCGGCATCACCCGCGCCAAACAGACCCTGACCCTGACCTACTCATCCAAACGAAAATTCGGCGGCGAATCCCTGCCCACCACGCCCAGCCGCTTCCTCGAAGAGCTACCCGCAGACGAACTGGAATGGGAAGGCCGCAGCAGCGGCCGCAGCGTCGAGCAAAAGCAAGCGCTCGGCAACGCCCATCTCTCCAACCTAAAGAACCTCTTCGGCTGAACGCCCACCAGTGTGGAAGACAGAAAGGGTCAGAGGAATGTCGTACCAACGAAAGCGCCGGGCTGGGCTGGGTCTGCAAACCGTCACGAGCCATGGATGGCGAGTGTAGCCTCCATGGACGGATTCACGGCGTGGTTAGCAGACCCAGCCCAGCCCGGCGCTTGGGGGAATTACGAGCCTTTACTTAGACTTAGCGATCATCACATCCACAGCCGCCTTAATCTCATCATCCGAACAAGTGCCACAGCCACCCTTGGCCGGCATGCCACGAATACCGCCAATGGCATGCGTATAAAGTGTGGACTTGCCCTGAGCAATACGCGAACCCCACTGGCCTTTATTGCCAACAACGGGAGCGCCCATCACACCAGCGCTGTGGCAGCCAGCACAAACGGCCGTGAGAACTTCCTCACCCGAGCGGGGTGCGCCACCGGCTGCCGCTACAGCCACAACTGCTGCGGCACAAGGTTCGCCTTCCAGGCAAACATGGCCTGCCAGCGTGATGCGTTCAATCGTGGCGCGCTCGGAAAACAGCGAGCGTTCACCCAGCGGGCGATCGGAAATTTCCTGGGTGGACTTGGCCATGACAGGAGCAGCCAGCATGAGACCCGCCATCAGCATTACAATCTTTTTCACGATAACCTCGCTTTAAACCAGAGATATTGTAGGTGTATCCCGCATTTGCGCGCAGTATAGACGCATTCGTGCAGGCTAAAAAGGCCGAGCTCCCGGACAAAGCGCCAACAAACGCAGAGTGCTGCCGATGAGCGGAAAAGTCGGATAGACTTGATCCCGTTTGGCCCAAAATTTATATCCCTATCGATGAGTATGTTTTAATCCGTGATGAATTTAGAAACCATGACGCTGGAAGAGCTTGAGGCTCTGGTGGCAGAGGCTAAGGCACTGCTCAGCCAGCATAAAGAGAAAGTGCAAAAGAGCATGCAGAGCGATTTCGCCAAACTGGCGCGGGCAGCGGGTCTGACGCCCGAAGAGTGGCGACAGCTCGTCGGCGACTAATTCGCACAAGAGGCATCGCTGTAACAATCCGCAAAACATTGCGTCTATGCTCGGTGCACTCATTAAAAGGCCCGAGCAATGCGTTCATTCTGTATTTTTCTCTCGTTGTGTCTGGCTGCGCCAGTAATGGCAGCTGAGCCTGGCAAATTGTCTTTGACCGGCTCCAGTACGGTCGCCCCGCTGGCCCTGGATCTGGGCAAACGCTTCGAAAAACAAAATCTGGGCTTGCGTGTGGATGTGCAGGCGGGCGGTTCATCGCGCGGTATCACGGATGCGCGCACTGGTCTGGCCGACATCGGCATGGTGTCGCGTGCACTAAAATCAGACGAAGCCGACCTCACCGCCTATGTGGTTGCGTTGGATGGCGTCACGGTCATTCTGCACAAGAGCAATCCGGTGAAGGCGTTGAACAACGAGCAGATCATTGCGATTTACACGGGGCAGATTCGCAACTGGAAGGCGGTGGGCGGCAAGGATTTGCCGATTACCGTGGTCAACAAGGCCGAGGGGCGCTCGACGCTGGAGCTGTTTCTGCAGTACTTCAAGCTAAAGGCACCTGAAGTGAAGGCTCAGGTCGTGATTGGCGACAACCAGCAGGGCATCAAGACCGTGGCCGGTAATCCGGGCGCGATCGGCTATGTATCGATTGGCACGGCCGAATATGAAGCGGAAGACGGCACGCCGATCAAGCTATTGCCAATTCAGGGCGTGGCGGCGACGGTCGCGAATGTGCGCAACCGCAGCTTTCCGTTGTCGCGGCCATTGAATTTTGTGACCAAGGCGCCGGCCACCGGTTTGAGCAAACGCTTTCTCGATTTTGCCCAAAGCCGTGAAGTTTACGATCTGATTCAGGATCAGTTCTTTGTCCCCGTCGCGCACTGAGGCGCGGCTGTCGCAGGCACTCTGGCTGCTGGCCAGCAGTGCCGTGGCGTTGCTGGCGCTGATTTTCGCATTTCTCTTCAATGAGTCTGGCCCGGCCTTGGTGGATGGGCATTGGCTGCGCTTTTTCAACAGCGATGGCTGGTTCCCCAGTGCCGGCCAGTTCAATCTCTGGCCCATGCTGGTCGCGACGCTGCTGGCGACCTCTGGCGCACTGTTGTTGGCGGTGCCATTAGGGCTTGCGTCGGCCTTGTTCATTCAGTTTTTTGCCCCTCCTTATTTGTCCATGTTGTTTCGCCGCTTGATCATGCTGCTCGCCGGCATCCCCTCGGTGGTTTACGGCTTGTGGGGGCTGACGGTGCTGGTGCCGATCATTGCGGCATTCGCACCGCCGGGAGCCAGCTTGCTCACGGCTATCCTTATTCTGGCGGTGATGATTCTGCCCACGGTGGCGCTGACCAGTGAAGCCGCCCTGCGCGTGGTGCCGGTCAGTTACTGGCGTGGGGGTCAGGCGCTGGGCCTATCGTCGCAGACCATTCTGTTGAAGATCGCCATCCCGGCTGCCGGGCGTGGCATTGCAGCCGGCGTGCTGCTAGCGACGACGCGTGCGCTGGGCGAGACCATGGCGGTGCTGATGGTGGCCGGCAATGTGGTGCAGATGCCAGGCAGTATCTTCGACTCGGTACGCGTGCTGACGGCCAATATCGCGCTGGAAATGGCCTATGCCACCGGCGAGCACCGCGCCAGCCTGTATGTCTCCAGCCTGTTGCTGACGCTGGTTGTGGTTGTGGTTGCCGGCATGGGCCGTCGCATGGAGGCCCGACATGCCTAAGCGCTCATGGCGTGTCAGCGACCAACTGCTGGCGATTGCCGTATGGCTCTGTGCCATCGCCATTGCCGGGTTTTTTCTCTGCCTGCTCGGCGACATGGTGATTCATGGCTGGGAGCGTTTGAGCTGGGACTTCCTGCTCAGCGAGCCCGAGCGCTCGGGTCGGCGCGGCGGTATCGCACCCATACTGGTGTCGACGCTGGCGGTCTTGCTGATCATGCTGGCTGTGGCCTTGCCATTGGCGCTGGCCACAGCGATCTGGCTGAGCGAGTTCACCGCAGGCAAGCATCGTGGCGCAGGTCGAATCCGCTTCAGCCTTGATGTGCTGGCGGGCGTGCCATCCATCGTGTACGGCCTGTTCGGCAGCGCCTTTTTTTGTGTCTGGATGGGGCTGGGGTATTCGCTGCTGGCCGGCGGTTTGACGCTGGCCTGCATGGTGCTGCCCATCCTGATTCGTACCACCGAGGCCGGACTGGCGGCGGTGCCGGAGGACTGGCGTCAAGGCGCGGCGGCGTTGGGGCTGACCAAGTGGGCGGCGCTGCGCTATCTGCTGCTGCCAGCGGCGGCACCGGCAATCACGGCGGGCCTGATGCTGGGCATCGGCCGGGCGTTGGCGGAAACGGCGGTGCTGCTCTTCACCAGCGGCTATGTCGATCGCATGCCCGAGTCTTGGCTGGACTCGGGGCGCGTGCTGGCGGTACACATTTTTGATCTGTCGATGAATGTCACCGGCGGCGACAAGGCCGCCTACGGAACGGCGCTGGTGCTGATGACCCTGCTGCTCATTGTCAACGGCCTGGCGATGGCCTTCTCGGATCGCTGGCTGGCTAAGAGAATCACACTCGCATGAAATCAATCAGTTACACCGTGACCGGTCTCAAGCAGGAAGCTGCGTGTTGCGTGCCGCAGGCGCATCTCGCGATTGCCGACCTGAGTGTCAGCTATGGCAGCAAGGCGGTGCTGGCGGGTGTCAGTCTGGATATCCAGCGCGGCTGCATCACGGCCTTGATCGGCCCCTCCGGCTGTGGCAAGACCAGCTTTTTGTCTAGCCTGAATCGCATGGCCGATATGGTGCCCGGCTGTCGTGTCACCGGCAGCATTGCGCTGGACGGTGAAGATGTCCTCGCGGCGTCCACGGATGTGCTTATGCTGCGTCGGCGCATCGGCATGATTTTCCAGCGCCCGAATCCGTTTCCGCTGTCTATTCGCCGCAATCTCGACATGCCGCTTCAGGAGCATGGCTTCAAAGACAAGGCCGATCGCGCCCGCCGCATCGAGCAGGCGCTGCGCGATGTGGGGCTCTGGCAGGAAGTGTGTGATCGGCTGGATGCGCCGGCGCTGGGCTTGTCTGGCGGTCAGCAGCAGCGCCTGTGCATTGCCCGTGCCTTGGTGCTGGAACCGGAAATCCTGCTGATGGACGAGCCTTGCAGCGCGCTCGATCCGATCTCGTCGGGCGTGGTCGAGGATCTGATTCAGCGCCTGGGCGGGCGTTACACCGTGGTCATCGTGACCCACAATCTGGCGCAGGCACGCCGTATTGCGAACTACACGGCATTTTTCTGGATGCAGGATCAGGTCGGCCAGCTCATCGAGTTTGGTGCCTGCCAGCAGCTTTTCGATGCCCCGGCGGATGCGCTGACAGCCGCCTACATCAATGGGATTCGCGGCTGAACCCGTGTTATTTGCGATCGGGCTGCGGCGTCAGGCGCAGGTAAGGCTTCACCACCGTATGGCCTTTCGGGAAGCGCCGGGCAATTTCTTCCGGGTCCTGCAGCGATGGCACGATCACTACATCATCGCCCGCCTGCCAGTTACCCGGCGTGGCCACCTTGTGGTATTCGGTGAGCTGCAGCGAGTCAATGACGCGTAGCACCTCGTTGAAGTTGCGCCCCGTGCTGGCCGGATAGGTAATGATCAGCCGCACCTTCTTCGCCGGATCGATGATGAACAGCGAACGCACCGTCAGAGTGGCATTCGCGTTCGGGTGGATCATGTCGTAGAGCTCGCTGACCTTGCGATCGGCATCGGCCAGGATGGGGAAGTTCACCACCGTGTGCTGCGTCTCGTTGATGTCCTTGATCCATGCATGATGCGAGTCAACTGGGTCTACCGAGAGCGCGATGGCCTTGACATTGCGCGCAGCGAATTCGTCCTTGAGCTTGGCGGTCAGACCCAGCTCGGTGGTGCATACCGGCGTGAAATCGGCAGGATGCGAAAACAGTACGCCCCAGCTCTCGCCCAGCCAGTCGTGGAAGCTGATGCGGCCTTCGGAGGAGTCCTGAACGAAATCCGGAGCGGTATCGCCAAGTCGTAATGTCATGATCAAACTCTCGATGTGTTGAAGATGCCCTGACAGTAGCGTTTAGCGCTGGCTTCAGGAAAGACTGTTTCGCGCTGAGCTTATGCGCTGGCGTACTAAGCCGGCCTCAGCTGCCTGCCCCCGGCCCGAACAGCTTGCGGTACTTGGCCACTTTCGGGCTCACCACCATGCGGCAATAGCCCTGGCCCGGATTGCGCCGGAAATAATCCTGGTGATATTCCTCGGCATCAAAGAACGGCACGGCGTCGCTGATTTCGGTCACGATGGCGTCGTCGAAGATCCGCGCCTGCGCCAAATCATCGATGAAGGCCGTCACGGCGGCCCGCTGTTCGGCATCGCCACAAAAGACCACGGAGCGATACTGCGTGCCGGTATCGGCCCCTTGGCGGTTAAGCGTGGTTGGGTCGTGAATCGTGAAGAAAATTTCGAGCAGGCGCTCCAGGCTGATCTGCTCAGCATCGAAGCGCAGTTTCACCACTTCGGCATGGCCGGTGGCACCCGTGCAGATCTGCTCGTAGCTTGGGTTGGGTCTGGCTCCGCCGGCATAGCCGGAGGTGCATTCGAGCACGCCGGGTACTTCGCGATAGACCGCATCCAGGCACCAGAAACAGCCGCCGCCGAGGATGAGTTGAGCTTCTTTCATGGTCTTGCCCTTGCTTGCACATCGTCAGTAGAGTCTGCATTCTGCGCTGAGTTGATTCCACTGCCCAGCGTACAAAACCCAGCGTACAAACGAGCCTGTCATGACCTATTTGCCCTATCTGCCCGAAGACCTGCCCGAGCACCCGCCCACCTGGAAGGATGTGGTGGCGGAGAGCCGCTTTGCGCTGGAGTGGCTGCGCAGCAAGCGTCTCGGCGAGCGCGTGCTGGCGGGCTTGCCACGGGGCGATGGCGAGACGGTGATGCTGCTACCGGGCTATGGCGCGAGTGATCAGAACATGCACTTGCTGGCGCAGCGCCTGAACGGGCTGGGCTACGAGGCGCTGCAATGGGAGCAGGGCAAAAATACCGGCGCGGTGCACAAGCTGCTGCCGAAGCTGAAGCTGCGTGTCGAGGGCATCGTGGCACGCACCGGCAAGCCGATCACGCTGGTGGGCTGGAGTTTGGGTGGCTACATCGCTCGCGAGCTGGCGCGTGATTTGCCGGATGCCATCGCTGGCGTGGTCACGCTCGGCTCGCCTGCTGTCGGTGGCCCGAAGTACACCATCACGGCGGCGGCGTATCGCAAAAAAGGCTTCGATCTGGACGCCATCGAGTTGGAGATGGCCAAGCGCGATGTCATCCCGATTCTGTGCCCGCTGACCGTACTGTTCAGCAAGCTCGATGGCATCGTGAGCTGGCCGGCCACGATCGATCGCCTCACCCCGCAGGCCCGGCATGTGGAGGTCTACAGCTCGCACATCGGGCTGGTGCACGATGTGAAGGTGTTTCGCACCATCGCCAGCGTGCTGGCGGATCAGCGCAAGGTCTGAGGCGGGCTTTGAGGCGAGTTCTGAGGCGTTGTTTGAATAGCGCCGGCCGCGAGGCTATGCACGCTGTTGCCAAAAGCGTCCTGACGATCAAGGTCAGCGCCCTTGCGCTGCAATTCGGCCAATAGTTCCTCACGCCCAAACAGGGCGGCATACATCGCGGGCGTCTGGCCGGCGCGATTGGCCTGATCGGTATTGCCTTGCGCCTGCATCAACCGTTTGGCGATGCTCAGCTCACCCTTGAAGATGGCGCCAAACAGCGCCGTATTACCGCGTTTGTCCGTCAAGTCCGCATTGGCGCCATGCGTCAGCAGCAATTCCACGGCTTCGCGATGGCCATGGTAGGCGGCCAGAATCAGCGCGGTATAGCCTTTGCTGTCTTGTCTGTCTAGATTCTGGCGAGCATCAATAAAGGTCTGCAGCACGGCCAAGTCGCCCTCACGCGCGGCACGGAAGAAATACTGATCGAGCCGTGCCTCAACGCTGAGGCTGGGGTTTTCCGGGTGATATTCCGCGCCATAACCGGTCGCAAGCGCCTGCTGGCTGGCCAGGCTCATCATGATCAGGTACAGCGCGAGTATGAGTCGCATGATCGTATCTCCTGAAAAAAAGCCCCGGGCAAGATGCCCGAGGCAAGTCCAGCATTACTCGTTCAGTGCCGCGGCGGCCGATTTCACTTTGGCCAGATCAACATTCACTGCTTTTGCCACGGCCTCGCCGTAACCGGCATCGGCCTTGTAGAAGTACGAGGTCATGGTGACGCGCGTAGCCTCATCACGCACCGCGCCGAGGTCACCGGCAAGATTGCTGACCAGGTTCAGCTGCTCCTGCTTCGGCAGACCGCGATAGAACTCGCCGGCCTGACGGAAGTTCTGCGTTTTTGCCGTACGCGCCTGCTGCGTGGTGCCGCTCAACGGCAGCTGGCTGTACTTGTATTCAGCGTTGTCCGCCCGGTTTTGGATGCGGCTGGGCTGATAATTCACCGTGCCTGTGCGATTGCCGATGTTCATCGAACCATCCTGATTGTTGCTGTTGACCTTGGCGCGCGGCGCGTTGATCGGCAACTGCATCACATTGGTGCCGACGCGATAGAACTGCGTATCGGCGTACGAGAACACACGGCCCTGAAGCAGGCGATCTTCCGACGGCTCGATACCCGGCACCAGATTCGACGGCGCAAAGGCGCTCTGCTCGGTCTCCTGGAAGATATTGTCCGGGTTGCGATTGAGCGTCATGGTGCCGAGCTTAATGGCCGGCACGCCGGGCCAGATCTTGGTGGCATCGAGCGGATCAAAATCAAACTTGCTTAGCTCTTCCGGTTTCAGCACCTGAATCATCAAGTCCCATTTCGGGAAGTCGCCACGGCTGATGGCGCTCTGCAAGTCACGGCTGGCGTGATTGAAGTCCTTGGCCTGAATGGCGGCGGCTTCAGCAACGGTCAGATTCAGTTCCGGCTGCTGCGGCTTCCAGTTGAACTTCACATACACAAACTCGCCCTTGGCATTGACCAGCTTGAAGGCATGAACGCCATTGCCTTCCATGTTGCGATAGCTGGCGGGGATGCCGCGATCAGTGAACAGGCGCGTGAACATGTGCGTCGCTTCAGGGATGTGGCTGAAGAAATCAAAAATGCGGTTGGGATCCTGCAAGTTGGTGTCCGGGCCCGGCTTCAGCGAGTGCACCATGTCTGGGAACTTGATGGCATCGCGAATAAAGAACACCGGCAGGTTGTTGCCGACTAGGTCCCAGTTGCCTTCGCTGGTGTAAAACTTGGTGGCAAAGCCACGAGGGTCGCGCAAGGTTTCCGGCGAGTGGTTGCCGTGGATCACGGTGGAGAAACGCACAAACACCGGCGTTTTCGTGCCCGGCTTGAACACGGCAGCGCGGCTTAGTTCGCTGATATTGGCGCTGGCGACAAACTCGCCATGAGCGCCGGTGCCACGCGCATGCACCACGCGCTCGGGAATGCGTTCGCGATCAAAGCGTTGCAGCTTCTGGATGAGTTGAACATCTTGCAGCAGTACGGGCCCGGTCGGGCCTGCTGTTTGCGAGTTCTGGTTGTCGCCCACCGGGGCGCCGTTGTCACGGGTCAGTGCGGCGTTAGCGGTGCCGGTCATGGCGAGTGCCACGGCCATGGCCACGATGGAAGGTTTGAATGTGCTCGACATGATTGTTCTCCGACGCTTCTGTTGTCTGGAGCTCCAATCTAGTCGAGCTTAAATCTGCCATCCAATGAATTGAATTTCAGATTTCGATAGTTTTAGTCTATTTTTGTGGGCGTGGTCTGTTACCAGCCGGACGGCTGCCATCATCGCGCGGCGGCAGGCCGGTGTGTTGGGTCTGGATGCTGCCTTTACGAGGAGCATCTTTACGAGGAGCATCTTTGCGCGGAGCGCTCTTGCCGGGCGCGCTCTTCTCAGAAGCGCCCGGTTTGACCTTCACCGACACGCCTTCAACAGCACTCGAATTCTTCTTGCGTGGGCTGATGTACTCGCCCTCGTTCTTCGGCTGCCAGGTCGGAATCAGGTGCTGCTTGCTGTTGCCGATGAGATCGGCGCGGCCCATCTCTTTCAGCGCCTCGCGCAGCAGCGGCCAGTTGTTGGCATCGTGGTAGCGCAGGAACGCCTTGTGCAGGCGACGACGACGGTCGCCCTTCACGATGTCCACATCCTCCGAATCGCGCGTGACCTTGCGCAGCGGGTTCTTGCCGGTGTGATACATCGCGGTCGCGGTCGCCATCGGTGACGGATAGAAAGTCTGCACCTGGTCGGCGCGGAAGCCGTTTTTCTTCAGCCAGATCGCCAGATTCATCATGTCTGAATCGGTCGTGCCGGGGTGGGCGGCGATGAAGTAGGGAATCAGATACTGCTCTTTGCCGGCCTCTTTCGAGAACTTGTCGAACAACTGCTTGAACTGGTCATAGCTGCCGATGCCCGGCTTCATCATCATCGACAGCGGGCCGCCTTCGGTGTGCTCGGGCGCGATCTTGAGATAGCCGCCAACATGATGCGTGACCAGTTCCTTCACATACTCCGGCGAGCGCACGGCGAGGTCGTAGCGCAGGCCCGAGCCGATCAGGATCTTCTTCACGCCCTTGAGTTCGCGGGCGCGGCGGTAGAGTTTGATCAGGTGCGAGTGGTCAGTGTTGAGGTTGTCGCAGATGCCCGGATACACGCAGGACGGCTTGCGGCAGGCAGCCTCGATCTCGGGCGTCTTGCAGGCCAGGCGGTACATGTTCGCGGTCGGCCCGCCGAGGTCGGAGACGATGCCGGTGAAGCCCGGCACATCGCGCATCTTCTCCACTTCGCGGATGATCGAGTCTTCCGAGCGGTTCTGGATGATGCGGCCCTCGTGCTCGGTGATCGAGCAGAAGGTGCAGCCGCCGAAGCAACCACGCATGATGTTGACCGAGAAACGGATCATCTCGTAGGCCGGAATGCGGGCATCGCCATAGGACGGATGCGGCACGCGGGCGTATTCGAGGTCGAAGACATAATCCATTTCTTCCGTGGTCAGCGGAATCGGCGGAGCATTGAGCCATACATCGCTGTCGCCGTGGCGCTGCACCAGCGCGCGCGCGTTCCCCGGATTCGTCTCCAGATGCAGCACGCGGTTGGCGTGGGCATAGAGCACCGGATCGGCTTTGACCTTCTCGAAGGACGGCAGGCGGATCACGGTCTTGTCGCGCGGCGGCATCTTGAACTTGGCGGGTTGCAGCGTGACCACGGTGGTGTCTTCCGGCAGCGCCGTCAGCTCGCCCCAGGCCCCCGGTGTGACTTCAATCGGCGCGCCGATGTCTTTCGCGGCAGGCATGGTAAAGCCGCTGTTTTCAGGCAGCGCGGAGCCATCCGAAAAACTGGCGCCGGCAAAGCTGGCACCGCCAACATACTCGGTCGGGCCTTTCTTCTGCTCGATCTCGCAGGCGTCGAGGTCGGCTGTGTTCACATACGGATTCAGGATGCGATCGACCTTGCCCGGCGCATCTACGCGCGTCGAGTCGAGCTCGAACATGCCCTCAGGTGTGTCGCGGCGCAGGAAGACGGTGCCACGCACATCGGTGATGTCGCGAATGTCTTCGCCACGCGCCAGCCGGTGCGCGATCTCGACGATGGCGCGCTCGGCATTGCCGTAGAGCAGGATGTCGGACTTGGCATCGAGCAGGATGGAGCGGCGCACCTTGTCCTGCCAGTAGTCGTAATGCGCGATGCGGCGCAGCGAGGCTTCGATACCGCCGAGCACCTGCGGCGCATCCGGGTAGGCCTCGCGCGTGCGCTGGGCGTAGACCAAGCTGGCGCGATCGGGACGACGGCCGCCCTCGTCATTCGGCGAATAGGCATCGTCGGAGCGGATTTTGCGATCGGCCGTGTAGCGGTTGATCATCGAGTCCATGTTACCGGCGGCGATGCCGAAGAACAGGTTGGGCTTGCCCAGGGCCTTGAACGGCTCAGCCGACTGCCAGTCTGGCTGCGCGATGATGCCGACGCGGAAACCCTGCGCTTCCAGCAGGCGGCCGATGATGGCCATGCCGAAGCTCGGGTGATCCACATAGGCATCGCCGGTGACGATGATGATGTCGCAGCTGTCCCAGCCGAGCTGGTCCATTTCATCGCGCGACATCGGCAGAAACGGAGCCGTGCCATAGCACTCCGCCCAGTAACGGTCGTAGCCGAACAGCAGGGGCGCTTCCTGCGTGCCGACGGTGACTTTTTCTGAGGGCAGACTCATGACATTTCTCCGGGGTTGCTCGGCTTAGAGGCCGAGCATGGGCATCAGCGCCAGCACGACTTCCGTGCTCATGCCGATGCGGCTGCCGATGCTGGCGGCGAGGCCGGTCTTGAGACTGACCAGCGAGTTATTGCGCAGCGCGGTTGCGGCTTTGACGGCAGTCTGATCAGCGACGGTGAGCTTCTTGCCCAGGCTGCTTTCGATTTTTGCCACGGCGGCATTTTCGCTGAGCGGCTTGCCAGCCTCTGGGAACATGGCGGCAATTACGGCGCCATTCAGGCCGACTTGCGCGCCGACCTTGTTCAGAAAGTTGTTCTGGGCATTGTTCAGGCCAACCTTGGCAGTGCCGGTCAGGCCTTGCACTTGCAGACGCTCGGCCAGCGTCAGCGCGCTACCGCGCTTGGCTTCCAGCGCAGCCACGAACGATTGTGTTTGTGTTGGCGTGGCGGTGTTGCTGGAAGCCGCGCCGGACGAGCCATTGCCAGTTGGCGCAGTCGCGCAGCCAGCCAGCACCAAGGTCAAAACAACGAACGATAAAACACGCATGAACAACTCCAAAATCAAATGAGACGAGCGCGGGCGCGCTGCACGGCAGCACGAACCTGAGCCGGTGCGGTGCCGCCAAAATGGTTGCGGGCGCTGACCGAGCCTTCTAGGGTCAGCACGGCAAACACATCATCGGCAATGATGGACGAGAACTGCTGCAGCTCGGCCAGCGACATCTCCGCCAGATCCTTGCCGGTCTGCACGCCGTAGCCGACAGCCTTGCCAACCACCTCGTGGGCATCGCGGAAGGCCACGCCGCGCTTGACCAAGTAATCGGCCAGGTCGGTAGCGGTGGCGAAGCCGCGACGAGCGGCTTCACGCATGATGTCACGCCGTGGTTGCAGCGCCGGCACCATGTCAGCGAAGGCGCGCAGCGAGCCACGCACGGTGTCGATGGCGTCGAACAGCGGTTCCTTGTCTTCCTGATTGTCCTTGTTGTAGGCCAGCGGCTGGCCCTTCATCAGCGTCAGCAGCGCCATGAGATGGCCAAACACACGGCCGGCCTTGCCGCGCACCAGCTCGGGCACATCCGGGTTCTTCTTCTGCGGCATGATCGACGAGCCGGTGCAGAAACGATCCGGCAAATCCACAAACTGGAATTGCGCCGACGCCCACAGCACCAGCTCTTCGCTGAAGCGCGACAGGTGCATCATGATCAGCGCTGCTGCCGAGCTGAATTCAATCGCGAAATCGCGATCCGACACGGCATCCAGCGAGTTCTCGCACACGCCCTCGAAGCCGAGCAGCTCGGCCGTGTAATGGCGATCAATCGGATAAGTCGTGCCGGCCAGCGCGGCCGCGCCCAGCGGCAGGCGGTTGACGCGCTTGCGCAGGTCCACGAGGCGCTCGTCGTCACGCTTGAGGTTCTCGAACCAGGCCAGCAGGTGGTGGCCGAAAGTCACTGGCTGTGCGGTCTGCAGATGCGTGAAGCCGGGCATGATGGTGTCGGCTTCGCGCTCGGCGAGGTCGATCAGGCCGGTGAGCAGGCGCTTCAGCTCGGCGCGGATGGCATCGATTTCATCGCGCACATACAGGCGGATGTCGGTGGCGACCTGGTCGTTGCGGCTGCGACCGGTGTGCAGGCGCTTGCCGGCGATGCCGATGCGCTCGGTGAGCCGGTGCTCGATGTTCATGTGCACATCTTCAAGATCGACGCGCCATTCGAACTGGCCGGCCTCGATTTCGGCGAGGATCTGCTCCAAACCGCCGACGATCAGGTCACGATCGGCGACACTGAGCACGCCGACTTTCGCCAGCATGGTGGCGTGCGCGATCGAGCCACGAATATCCTGACGATACATGCGCTGGTCGAAGCGCACAGACGCCGTGAATTCGGCAACAAACTGGTCGGTGGCCTCGGAGAAACGGCCGCCCCACATGGAAGAAGATGTATTGCTCATGAAATAACCCGATGCTGCGTCGCCTGCGATCCGGGCGACGGGTCAAAAAGTGCGCGCATTATAGCAGCACGACAGCGCTTGCCGCGCTGCCCGCGTCCGTGCAGACTCGCGATATGTCAATAAAAACAACAAACACCGCTGTCGGCACGACCAATAACAGTAAAGCCAGCGAAGAGCTCGATGACTTCTGGCTGCCCGACTTCTGCTCCACGGCGGCCGCTCGCCGCTTGGCCAGCCTAGCCGTTCTCGTTTCCCTGATTCTGCTGGTTGCCCAATCGCCCAGCTTGTGGCCGCTCCCGATCTGGGACTTTTTTCTGCTCACCACGCTTTCCGGCACCGTCATTGCCATCAGTTTTGCCCTGATCTGCCGCTGGCGCAAAGCCATGGCGTCGTGGTCGCACCTGATTATTGGCGTGGCCTCGGTGGCCTTGATCATGTTCAACCTAGTCTGGTTGAGCCTGCTGGGCATCTACCTGCTGCATTGGCTGGAGCTGCCGATGCTGTCGTTTGTTAGTAACGAATACAGCACGCTGGCGAGACACCTGATCATTGTGGCGCTGTTTGCCAGCCTGTTTCTGCGCTATCTGGCCTTGCAGGCGCAGTTGCGCATTCGCGAAAAAACGGCGCTTCAGGCACGCCTCGAAGCCTTGCAGGCGCGCATCCAGCCGCACTTTTTGTTCAATTCCATGAACATCATTGCCAGCCTCATCGCCATTGATCCCGACAAGGCCGAGCAGGCGGTGGAAGATCTGGCCACGCTGTTTCGCGCCAGCCTGCGTGATACGGTGGATGTGAGCCTGGCCGAAGAAATTATGCTGTGCCGGCGCTATGCCAACATCGAAAAATTGCGGCTGGACGACCGCCTGGCAATTGATTGGCAGATTGGTCCGGGGGTGGAGCAGTTGCGCATTCCCCACCTTTCGTTACAACCTCTGCTGGAAAATGCTATTCGACATGGTGTTGAACTTTCCGCCGTACGCTGCGACATTACGCTTAAAGTAGCGTGTGATGCCGAGTGGGTGGATATTGAACTCACCAACCCGATTGGTCAGGGGGCACCGCGTACCGGCAATCAAATGTCGTTGCGCAATGTCACTGAGCGACTGAAAGCGCGTTTTGGCGAGCAGGCCAGCCTGCAAGCCAGCGCGAATAACGGTGTATTTATTACCCGTTTGCGTTACCCGCACGGACAAAGTCCGGCACAACAAAAGAACCGGGGATAGCACATCACTCGGTCATAAGAAGAATAACGAGGGCAATGCAGATGAAACCAAGAGTCGTGATTTGTGATGATGAGCGTCTGGCCCGCGAACGCCTGGTGCGCTTGCTGGAAGACATTGGCGGCTATGAGCTGGTCGGTCTGGCCGAACATGGCGAGGCGGCGCTCAAATTAGTGCAGGAATATCAGCCCGACATCATCCTCATGGACATGCGCATGCCGGTCATGGATGGTCTGAGCTGTGCCCGTCAGCTCGCCGAAATGGAAGCCCCGCCCGCCATCATTTTCTGCACGGCTTTCGATGAACATGCGCTGGAAGCCTTTTCCGTGCAGGCCTCGGGCTATGTGCTGAAGCCGGTTAGCCGTGAAAGCCTGCGCGAAGCCTTGGCGCGCGCCTGTCGCGTCAACCAGCTGCAACTGGAAAACCTGCGTCAGCAACCGGTGGCGGCTGAGCATGCAGCTAGTTGTCGCAGCCACATCACGGCGCGCACGCACCGTGGCATCGAGCTGATTCCGATTGATGAAATTCGCTATTTCCTGGCCGATCACAAATATGTGACCGTGCGGCATGAGCATGGCGAAGTGCTGATCGACGAAACGCTGAAAGAGCTGGAAGAGGAGTTTGGCGACCGCTTCATCCGCATCCACCGCAATGCTTTGCTTTCGCTGACTTATTTGGAAGGTCTGGAACTGATTGCCACCGGCCAGTACCGCGTGCGCATTCGCGGGCTCGATGAGCGTCTGGTCGTCAGCCGTCGGCACTTGCCGGAATTGCGCGAAACCTTGCATCGCGTTTGATGCACTGATTTTGTTGCAGTGTGCTTGTTGCAGGTGCGTCGGGGCTGGTTACACTGCGTGCAGTGGCCAGCCCCGAGGTTTTTAATGACTGCTTCAACCCCTTCTTTTTCTGCGGCTGCTGATCTCGGCGTGCTCCGAATTGCTACGCGACAAAGCCCGCTGGCGCTCTGGCAGGCACATTTTGTGGCCGACGCCCTGCGCGCACATCATCCCGGCCTGACCGTTGAACTGCTGACCATGGTCACCCGTGGCGACAAAATTCTCGATACCCCGCTGGCAAAAATTGGCGGCAAGGGTTTGTTTGTGAAAGAGCTGGAAATCGCCATGCTCGAAGGGCGCGCTGACCTCGCCGTGCATTCCATGAAAGATGTGCCCATGGCCTTCCCGGACGGGTTGGGGCTGACGGCTATCTGCGTGCGCGAAGACCCGCGCGACGCCTTTGTCAGCAATCACTTTGCCGACCTCGATGCGCTGCCGGTCGGCGCGGTGGTGGGCACATCGAGCCTGCGTCGTCAGTGTCAGTTGCGCCGCCATCGCCCAGATCTGGTCATCAAGGACCTGCGCGGCAATGTCAACACGCGTCTCGCCAAATTAGATGCCGGCGAATACGACGCCTTGATTTTGGCCAGCGCCGGCCTGATTCGCCTCGGTATGGCTGATCGCATTCGTGCCGCATTGCCTGAAACGCTGCTGCTGCCGGCTGTCGGTCAGGGTGCGGTTGGTATTGAATGTCGTCTCGATGATGCACGCACACGCGCCTTGCTGGCGCCGCTGAATCATCTGGAGACGGCGATTTGCGTCAGCGCCGAGCGCGCCATGAATACGCGCCTGCAAGGCGGCTGCCAGGTGCCGATTGCTGGCTTTGCCACTTTGCACGATGGCCAGTTGCGATTGCAGGGCCGTGTTGGCAGCCTCGATGGCAGCCAGCTCCTGCAGGCTGAAGTCACTGGTGCAGCAGCGGATGCCGTGGCGCTGGGCGAGCAAGTCGCCGAGCGTCTGCTGGCGGCTGGTGCGGCTGAGATTCTGGCGGCGGTCTATGGCGAGGCTGTGGATGGAGAGGCTGTAGATGGCGGAGCTGTTGGGCACGAGGCTGAACATAGTGCCAGCTGATGCCAGCATGAGTCTGGCCGGCCTCTGCGTACTTAATCCGCGCCCGGCTCGGCAGGCCCATGCGCTGACAGCAAAGCTGACTCAGGCCGGTGCCAATGTTTTTGAGCTGCCCTTGCTGGAGATTGTGGCGTTGGAGCTAACAGCGCAGGCGCGAGAGCAGGTGCTGAGTCTGGACCGCTACGATGCCACGATTTTTGTCAGTGCCAATGCGGCCCGCCTCGGGCTAGCGGCGATTGCCGATTATTGGCCACAATGGCCGCATGCCTTGCCGGCCTACGCCGTCGGGCCGGCCACCAAGGCCCTGCTGGATGACGCCGGGCTGTCCGCTGTGGCGCCTGAGCAGGAAAACAGCGAAGGTCTGTTGGCCTTGCCCGGCCTGACCACCGTCCATGGTCAGCGCCTGCTTCTGCTGCGCGGTGATGAAGGTCGCGAATTGCTGCCGGAGACCTTGCGTGCTCGCGGTGCTCAAGTGGATGTGTTACCGCTCTATACCCGGCGCTTGCCATCCGATACCTTAGCGCGTTGGCAAGCGTGTTCCACCAAACCGGATGTGGTACTGCTTTCCAGTGCGCTGATATGGCAGCATTGGCAGCAGATTGCCGGTGCTTTCGCGCTACAGCCCGTGCTGATCGCGGTCAGTCAGCGGCTCGCTGCACAGGTTCGCGCCGCAGGTGCGGAGCAGGTTTTTTGCAGCGATGGCGCGACACCGCAGGCTTGGCTGAACGCCTTGCAGCAATGGCAGCGTCGGCTCAAGCCGTCCGTGACGAATTTTTAAGACAGGAAGTGCACATGTTGGGCAGCAAGAGTCGCCAATCGCTGATTACCGCTGTCGCCATCAAGCGTCCGCTGACGCCGGGCTTCAAATTATTGCTCGGCTTCGTCACGCTGTTGGCGGTTGCGGCAGCTGCCGTGGCTTGGCATAGCGAAAAGCAGCATCGTCGCGCCAAGAATGCAGTGAAAACACTGACGATTCAGCATGGCGGCCTGACCCAGCGCCTAGATGCCCTGCAGTCTGAGCAGGCACTGAACAAGCAGTTAATGCAGCTGCAGCAACAACGCCTCGACAGCCTGCTCGCGCAAGGCCCGCAAGTGCGTCAGCGCTGGCTGATCAGCCGGGTTGCCGATGCCACGGCAGTGGCCGAACAAGCGCTTATCATCAGCCACGATCCGGCTCAGGCACAGCAGGCATTGTTGGCGGCCGACCGCTTGTTGTCGGCCCAAGGCGATATTGCGCTGCTGCCCCTGCGACGAGCGCTGCAACAAGATCTAGCCGTGCTGGCCGGGCTGCCGCGTGTGGATGTCGCCGGCGTTTATCTGCGCTTGCAGAATCTGGATCGACGCTTTGCCACACTGGCCTTGCCGCGTGAAGCCGGCCAACGCTTTCTGTCGCCTGCATCCACCGCTAAACCGCAGCTCAGCGATGCGGCACAAACACTGTGGACTCAAGGTCTGGAGAAATTCCGTGCCCTGATTGTGATTCGTGATTACGACGAGCCCTTGCAGCCTTTGCTCGATGCCTCGCGCCTGCAGCTGGTGCGCGATCAGCTCGGCTTGCTGGTCAGTCAGGCCGAGCTGGCCTTGCTGCGTGCCGATGGCGTGGTTTATCGCGCCGCGCTGGAATCGCTCAGCCTGCGTATCCAGCATCAGCTCTCGGCCTTGCCCAGCGCCACGCTGACGCCGCTGCTGAATGAGCTCGCCGCGCTACAGGCCTTGCAGGTTCAGGTGCCGTTGCCGACCCTGAGCACCCGTTCTGCGCTTGATGCCCTGCTGCAATCGACGGAGACACGCTTGTGAGCCGGCATCTCGGAACGCTGTTCAGCATTGTTGTGCTGATGGTCCTGCTGGCTGTCGCCTTGCGACAAGACCCTGGCTATGTGCTGATCAGCTGGGGAACAACCTCGGTGGAGCTAAGCCTGACGCTGGCGGCGCTGTGTTGGTTCCTCAGTCTCTGGGTCGTGGTGCAGATTGTGCTGATCGAACGCTGGTTTTTACGGCAATGGCGTCGTGACTGGCAGGGATTTTTCGGGCTGTCGGCACGCAAAAAAGCGAAAACAGCAGAAAAATCATCGCAACCACCAAGCAATGCTTGACGCACCCCCCATGCCCCGCTTTAATACGCGCCTTGCGTGGCCGGGTAGCTCAGTCGGTAGAGCAGCGGATTGAAAATCCGCGTGTCGGCGGTTCGATTCCGCCCCCGGCCACCATCTAATACAAGCACTTAGCCTCAGCGAAAGCTGGGGCTTTTTGTTTTCTGGGATTCTAGTAAGCGTATAGCTGGCAGCGGAGCGTTGCAGGCACTATCGCCATGAAAGGCATGGTCATGCCGCGCTACCATCGCTACGATAGATCACGCCAACCAATCGTCGTGTGCCTATGACTGCCGCTCGCCGTCTCGCCGCTGAAACCCTGTCCGGCCACTACCTCGCCATGCTCTGTCAGCACCTGGCGACGCAAGGCGTGCGCGCTGAACAGCTGCTTGAATGCACTTCGCTGTCTGCTGCCGAACTGGACGCGCCGGGCATGCAAATTCCGCTGCCGATCTGCCTGATGGTGTTTGCCAATGCCCAGCGGCTGGCGCCTGATCCGGCGCTGGGCCTGCGTCTCGGGCAATTGCTGAATATTCGCAGCCACGGTTTCCTCGGCTATGCCCTGCTCTCCAGCCGAACCGTTGGCGAGGCGGCTGACCTTGCGGTGCGCTATTTCCGCACGCGCACCAGCCTGCTGGAGATTCGCCTGTTCCGCGAGGGCGAGATGGCCGTGATCCAGCTCGATGAGCGCATTCCGCTGGGGCCGCTGCAGACGCTGATTCTTGATGCGCTGATGAGCCTGTTTATTGTCTGCGGGCAGCAGCTGACCGGGCGCAAGTTCAATGCCGAAATGCGGCTGGCTTACGCCGAGCAGCCGCATCATGCCGAGTTGCGTGCGTTGCTGGGCGAGCGGCTTAGCTTTGACTGCGCTTTCACGCAGGTGCGCTTTCCGCGTATCGGCTTGCAGCTGCCACTGGGCCTGCCTGATCCGCAGCTGTTGGAAATGGCGAAGGCGCAGTGTGAGGCCGAGCTGCAGCGACTGCATGATGAAGGCGGCTTGTTGCCGGATGTGCGGCGTCTGGCCAAGCAGTATCTGGCCGAGCAGGCTTCGCTGGAGCGGGTGGCCGAGGCACTGCATTTGTCGCCACGCACTTTACGGCGACGCTTGGTCGAGCTGGGCACCAGCTTTCAGATGATTCTGGAGCAGCTCCGGCGTGGCCGTGCCGTGGAGCTGCTGCTGCACAGCACGCTGTCGGTCGAGCAGATTGCCAGCGAGCTGGGCTATCTCGATCCGTCCAATTTTGGCCGTGCATTTCGCCGCTGGACGGGTCAGTCGCCGCGCGCGTATCGCACCACGCGGCTGTTCAGCCCCAACCAGCCGAGTGCGCCGGCCAGCGCCAAATAAGCACCGACGGCACCGAGCCCGACATTCGTAGCCAGCCAGGTGGCGGTGAACGGTGCCAGCGATGCGCCAAGAATGCCGGCCAGATTGAACGCCAGTGATGCGCCGGTGTAGCGCACCTGGGTCGGAAACAAATCGCCCAGCAAAGTGCCCAGCGGGCCGTAGGTCAGGCCCATGCAGGTAAAGCCCAGCGCCAATGTGGCGATGACGCCAATCTCGTGGCCGGAGCCAAACAAGGATGCAAAGCCGGCACCAAAGAGCATGATGGCGATGGCGACCCAGCGCATGGTGCGCGGCCAGCCGAAGCGGTCGGCACAGTAGGCGGAGCACGGAATGGCCAGACCGAAGAAGATCACGCCAATTAGTTGGAGGCGCAGGAAGGCTTCGCGCTCATAGCCCAGCTGCGTGGTGCCCCAGCTCAGCGTGAACACTGTCATCAAGTAGAAAATCGCGAAAGCGCTGATCGCAATCAGTGTGCCTGCCAGCATGGCCGGACGATGCTCGCGAAACACAGTCACCAGCGGTACTGCCACGGCCTCGTGCTTGGCCTGTGCGGCCAGGAATGCGGGTGTTTCGGTAATCTGCAGGCGCACATAGAGGCCGACAATGACCAGCAAGCTGCTGGCCAGGAAGGGAATTCGCCAGCCCCAGTCAAGGAAGTCTTCAGCACTGAGCTGGCTGGTCAGCAGCAAAAACAGGCTGGTAGACAGGATGAAGCCAATGGGCGCGCCGAGCTGCGGAAACATGCCGTACCAGGCACGCTTGCCGGGCGGTGCATTCTCGGTGGCAAGCAATACGGCACCGCCCCATTCGCCGCCCAGCCCCAGACCTTGGCCAAATCGGCACAGTGCCAGCAGCAAGGGTGCCCAAACGCCGATCTGGGCATAGCTGGGTAGCAGGCCGATGGCGACGGTGGACAGGCCCATGGTGAGCAAGGCTGCCACCAGCGTGACTTTGCGCCCAAGGCGATCGCCATAGTGACCGAAGACGGCAGAGCCCAGCGGGCGTGCAAAGAAGGCGATGGCGAAGGTTGCCAGCGATTGCAGCGTGGCGGCCGCCGGGTCATCTGCCGGAAAAAACAGAATGGGGAATACCAGCACCGCTGCCGTGGCGTAGATGTAGAAATCGAAGAACTCGATGGTGGTGCCGATCAGGCTGGCGAACAGCACGCGATTTTTCGGGTTTGCGGGTGCTGTGGGGTGAGGCGCGTGCATGGGGTTCTGCCGTAAACTGTGCGACAGGCATTATGACATCTGGGGTTTCTGGTGGCGCTATCGAACGCACGCAAAGCGGATGTCTTGCTGATTATCGTGACCTTGCTCGCGGCATTGAGCTGGTTGTTCTCGAAAGAAGCCGTGGGCCTGATGCCCCCGCTGTTGTTCATGGCCGTGCGCTTCACGCTGGCGGGCATTGTGCTGGCGCTCTGGGGCCTGCCGCAGCTGCTCGCCCTGAATGCGCTGCAATGGCGGCGAGGCTTGCGCGTCGGGCTCTGCTTCGGTGCCGGCATGAGCCTGTGGATCATGGGCCTGTTCTTGGGCACGCATGTTGGCGAAGGTGCGTTCCTGACCAGTCTCGGCGTAGTGCTGGTGCCGGTCATTAGTCGCCTAGTGTTTGGCGAGCGCGCACCGCTGAGCACCTGGCTGGCCTTGCCGGTTGCCGCCGCTGGGCTTGCGCTGTTGTCACTGCAGGATGGCTTTACGCTGGCCTCCGGGCAGCTCTTCTATGTGGGCGCGGCGGTCTTGTTCGCGCTTTACTACACACTCAATACGCGGGCGGCGAATCATCGCGTGTCTGCCGCTAGCGATGTGGTGACCAAGGTGCCGGCCCTGCCCTTGACGGCGGTGGTGCTGCTCACGGTTGGTGCGCTGACCACGATGCTGTCCGCGATTTACGAGCCGTGGCTGCCGACCTTGCAGACGATCAGCGGCGAGATGGTCGCTTGGGTGCTGGCCAGTGCTCTGCTCGGCTCGGCTGCGCGCTTTCTGATCCAGACTTATGCGCAAAGCCTGTCGGCACACAGCAACGGGGTCATCATCATGATTATCGAACCGGTGTGGACGGCATCGCTGGCAGCGTTCTGGCTGGGCGAGCGAATGTCGCCGCAACAGCTTTTCGGCTGCGCGGTCATCTTGCTGGCGTTGCTGGTCAGTCGCGCCTGGCCTCAGGCGTCGGCCTGACGAATGGCTGCTGAAGCGGAGTGTCTCGGATGGTCTTGCTGAAAGATCGCGGGTAGACTCGAGGTCAAATAAATAGTGGCAAGTAAGCCCTTGTCTGGATCACATAATGATAACTGCACTGATTATTGTTTTTATTCTGGCATATGCCGCGATTGCCCTTGAGCACCCGATCAAAGTAAACAAATCAGCCTCTGCATTGGTTGGAGCCGGCCTGCTTTGGACAATTTACGCCATTGCCACCAACAACCCGGAAGTGGTTTCCCATGAGTTATCGGAAACACTGGTTGGCACAGCCCAGATTGTCTTCTTCCTGATGGGCGCCATGACGATTGTTGAGGTCATTGACGCGCATAACGGATTCGATGTGGTTACGCGGCGAATCAAAACCACCAAACTGTCATCGTTGGTCATTCTGATTGGCCTGGTTACATTCTTCCTCAGTGCTATTTTGGATAACCTGACAACAACGATTGTGATGGTTTCTCTGATGAGGAAGCTGCTTGAGAAACGAGCCGACCGTCTTTTGTTTGCCGGCCTGATTATTATTGCTGCCAATTCCGGCGGCGCCTGGTCGCCGATTGGTGATGTGACCACCACCATGCTCTGGATCGGTGGTCAGGTCACGCCGGTTGCCATCATCAAAGGCGTGTTCCTGCCCTCATTGGCCAATCTGATTGTGCCCATGTTGATTGTCAGCTATCTGTTGCGCGGCAGGTTGGTCGAGGCTCCCGTTGCGCAGGCCGATACCGGGCGCGACTCCACCAGCGATGCCGAGCGTAATGTGGTCTTCTTCCTAGGCTTGGGCGTGCTGGTTGCCGTGCCAGTCTTCAAGACCGTGACGCATTTGCCGCCGTTCATGGGCGTGTTCTTCGGGCTTGGCTTGTTGTGGCTGGTGGCCGATCTGATGCACAAGAACAAGGAAGACGACGAAAAGAGCCAGCTCACGCTAGTTCATGCGCTGACACGAATTGACATGTCATCGATTGTTTTCTTCATCGGTATTCTGCTTGCGGTTGCCACACTTGAGCACTCGCATGTGCTGACTGATTTGGCAGGCTATCTTGATGAAACCATTGGCCGACTGGACATCATTGTTTTCCTGATCGGTATTGCCAGTGCGATTGTCGATAATGTGCCGTTGGTAGCCGCATCCATGGGCATGTACAGCCTTGAGCAATATCCTGCCGACAGCTTTCTGTGGGAGTTTCTTGCTTACTGTGCAGGGACTGGTGGCTCTATTCTCATTATTGGCTCTGCTGCAGGTGTTGCAGCCATGGGCCTCGAGAAGATCGAATTTATCTGGTATGTGAAAAATATTAGCCTGCTGGCGCTGGCCGGATATATAGCAGGTGCCATTGTTTATGTGGTTCAGTTCAATTTGCTGCACTGAGTCTGGTAGGCATAAAAAAACCGGCGTTGATCGCCGGTTTTTTTTATGTCGCCTGTTCGGGCAGTTGCCTCATGTTGCTGCGCCATTGCTGGCGCAACATGAGCTCAGCCCTTGGCGCGGCACTTGAAGGTGGCATCGCGCGTATCGATTTCGATGCGCTCGCCGGATTCGATGAAGGCAGCAACCTGCAGCTCGAAGCCGTTGTTGAGCTTGGCCAGCTTCATGACCTTGCCGGAGGTGTCGCCACGGGCGGACGGCTCGGTGTAGGCCACTTCGCGCACGATGGTGGTCGGCAGCTCTACGGAAATCGCCTTGCCCTGATAGAGCACGACTTCGCAGACATCATCCATGCCTTCTTCGATGAAGTTGATGGTGTCGCCCAGGTTTTCCTTCTCGACTTCGTACTGCTCGAACTCTTCATCCATGAACACATACATCGGGTCGGCGAAGTAGGAGTAAGTGGCCTTCTTCTGTTCCAGGATGATCTGGTCGAACTTGTCGTCGGCCTTGTAGACCGATTCCTGCGCCTGAGCGGTGAGCAGGTTCTTCATCTTCATCTTGACCACAGCGGCGTTGCGGCCGGACTTGTTGTACTCGGTCTTGATGACAATCATCGGCTGGCCGTTGATATCGATCACGTTGCCGGCGCGGAATTCCATTGCGGTTTTCATCGTGTGCTTCCGAAAATAGTGGACTGCGGGATTATTTTGGCCGCGATTCTACCCGATCTGCATAAAAACGCATCAGCTGCGTGGCGAGATCGGGCTGCGCCAGCAAGTGGTGTCGCCAGGATTGCATGGCGGCGCGGATATTGGGCAGGTCGGCGAGGAGTTGTGGCCAGTCTGGTTGGCTCTGCGTGCGGGCGGTTTCAGGGCGGTCATTCCAAGCGTTCAATGCGCCTGACCAGCTTGCCGGCATGGCTGTGCCGGCCGCAGCGGCCACGGTTTCGACACGCTGCTGCCAGGCCGCGAGCTTGATCAGATGCGCGTCTTCCTCTTGTGGGTAGATGTGCCAGAGCATGGCCTCGCCGGCCCATTGGGCGCGCACGAAAGAGTCTTCGCCGCGCACGAGGTTGAGGTCGCAGCGCGCTAGCAGGCGGTCGTAATCGGCGTGATCGAGCAGCGGTAGGACGCGAATGCTAAGGGAGCCGCGCTGACGAACATCGCCAATGGCGAGCGGCTCGCCCAGCCAGCGCGCCACATCGGGCAGCGCGCGACCAGCAAAGACATGCAGCACGGTGGGCTGGGTGTCGGCCGCGAGGGCATCGAGCAGGCTGGCGATGCCGGCTTGTTCGTAGCTGAACAGCGATATTTGGCGACAAGTTTCGCGCTGCGATTGCGCATCGTGCATTTGCGCCAGTTCGTGCGGGCTGCGCAGCAAGCCACCCGTGCCGGTGGTGAAGCCGGGAAACCAGAAGTATTTGGTCAGGCCGGTGCTGGGATGGATTGAGCTGAGGCCGTGACAGCCGTCGATCCAATCTTCGGCGCTGAGGTATTCGAGATTGACCCAGATTGGTGCGGTGCTGCGTGCGGCCATCGCGCGGATGTAGCTGGGCGGAAGGTTGCAGCCAAACCCCTCGATGACGAGATCGGCGGGGGCGGCATCCACAGCGTCGCCCTGCCAGTGCCTGATGCAGAGGTTGTCGAGCATTTGTGAGGTTTGAGAAGGATTAATGCTGGGCGCAAGGTGGCGAAAGCTGTCGAGATCGTCAATCCAGAGCGTAACAGTCAACGCATGTTCATCAGCCAAATGACGAGCCAAGCGCCAGCACACCCCGAGATCGCCATAATTGTCGATGACAGTGCAGAACAAGTGGCAGCTGATAAGGGGTAAGGCTGGCAAAGCAATTGCTCTGATGATGATTTAGATAAGCTAATGGTACAGAAGCTTGTGCGCCCTAACGGTTCAACTTTGAAATATGGTAAAAATCAATCTATTCAAATCAGTCGCAAGGTAAGCCTCATGCAAATCAACACTAAACTTAATGCCAGCATTCTGGCTGCCGCTGGCTTGCTCTTGTGCTCGACAGCACAGGCATTGTCGACTGCTGCCGGCGAGCCGGACTCCTTGCAGGTGCGCATGTTCGCAGATGATTATGATCGGGCCTTGGTGAATGTGGATGCTGACACAGCAGCCGGCCCGGTGATCGGTGCGGCGCTGGAGCTGGAGCGTCTCAAAATCAATGGCCGTATCAGCGAAAGTCAGACATTGCCGCTGAGCTATACCGTGCGCTCTGACCTGGATCCGCGTCGTCAAACGACGGCCAGTTTGCGTCTGGTGCATGCGCGTTCGCATGTGCCCGGCGATATTCGCGAAAACTACAGCTATGTGGCTGGCGTTGCTTTTCGTCGCCCTGTGAATGATCAGTGGACCATTGTGCCAGCCGTGAGCGCCGGCTATGTTGAGGATCGCGGCGTTGCCATCGACACGACGGGTAGCATCTATGGCGTTAGTGTTGCCAGCGTCTACAAGGTGCGTCGCCAGAAGCTTGATGTTGCTATTGCCAATCAGCTCAGCCATTACCGTACGCGTGAATTCAGAATTACAGGCGTAAGCCCAGAGAACCCGCAGATCAACAATACGGTTATGCGCAATGGCGTTGTGCTGGCGATGCCCACGCTGTTGGCTGGGCGTAAATTGTCGACCGAAGTCGCTTTTACACGCACCGATATCCTGACCGATCGCAAAGACCCGTTTTTTGTGACCGACTACTACAACGAAGTCAGCCTGACCTTGGGCAATAACAAGCGTTTGGCCAATGCCCGTTCGTTTGTGCGCGGCGGCATCTCCTACTTGGATGGCCAAGGCGATGTGCGCGGTATGCGTGTGAAGCTGGGTTACTGGTTCTGATCTTGCCCGTCTGATATAGGGCCATGAACCACTGGCGGCAAGCATCGCGTTTCATGTTGGCAGCAGCGCTGCTGCTGACTCACGAAGCTGCCGCCGCACTTTCCGGCAATGCCCAAATCGAGCTGGTTGGCCAGGGCCGCTACGAGGCGCTGGCCAGCGGGCTGGAGCAGGACGCTCAGCGCAAGCCGCTTAAAACACCCGATCTACATGCCCTCTGCTACGCCTACAGCAAGCTCAAACGCTACGACAAAATCGTGCCATGTCTGGATCAGCTGGATCGTCAGATTGCCGCTGGCGATGACAGCGCTCGGCTGTTCGGGCTCGATGACGCAACGCCATCGTCCAGCCTGATGCGTGCCGAGGTGCTGATTGATCTCGGGCAATATCGCGATGCCGCTTTGCAGGCCCAAAAGACGCTGGATTGGCTGGCGGCAGAGCACAGCACGGATCTCGACATGAAATTTCAGGCGCTGGCCGATCAGGTCATTGCCTGGCGCTTGGCTGGGCAGCGTCAGCGCGCCGAGGCCAGCCTGACATTGCTGGAGTCTACCGGGCTGGGCTTGTTGGGCTCGGATTATCGGGGTGCCCGTGCCATTGCGCTGGCGCGAGCAAATATGGCGATGGGGCGCTACCAGGCGGTGCTTGATGCGCTGGCCAGCGATTTCTCGCTGGGTTTGCGCCGCTTTCTCGACAATATCAATACCGGTGCCTTGTTTACCGGCAACAACAACTGGCTGTGGATGGATCTGCCACGCGCTTTCATGGCGGCGCGGGCGCAGCAGGGCCTGGGTCGGCAGGATGAAGCCCGGCAAGGGCTGGATGCCATCCTGGCGATTCCGCAGCTGGCCAGCAATGGCGAAATTCACTGGATGAGCTTGTTCGCCAGGGGCCAGATTGCGCTGGCGGATGGCGATGTCGCGAAGGCGGAAACGCTGTGGCGATCTGCCTTGGCGGTCATCGAAGCGCATCGTGCCAGCATCAATACCGAGGCCAACAAGATTGGCTTTGTGGGTGACAAAGCTCAGGTTTATGACGCGCTGGTTGACCTGCAGGCCGCTCGTGGCGATGCCGAGGCGGTATTGCTGACGGCAGAGCGAGCAAAGTCACGAGCCCTGGTGGATTTGCTGGCGGATCGTGACGAGTTTGCGTTGCCGGAGGGGCCGGAGGGCGAGCGTGTGCGCGCCGCGCTGCTGGCCTTGCAGCGTGCCGAGCAGCGCGCGCGCTGGCAGGGCGATGCCAGTGCGCGCAACGATGACGAGCTTAAGGCCGCGCGTGAGCTGCTGCAGAAGTCGGCTCCTCGCTTGGCCGCGCTGGTGGCCGTGAAGGCGCCCGGTCTGAGCGAGATTCGCCAGCTCTTGCAGCCGGATGAAACCGTGCTGCTGTTTCACTTTACTCAGACGCGACTGCACATCATTACGCTGTCCCAGAAGACCCTGCAGCTGCAGTCGGTGGCGGCGGATGGTATAGCCGATGAAATCGCGCGTTTGCGCCAGGATATCGAGGAGCAGCGCCCTGAGGTCGATGCGCGTTTGCGGCGCTTGCATGATCGCTTGATTCCGGCGGGCTTGCGCAATACCGCATCGGGTCGTTTGCTAATCGTGCCGCACAAGTCGCTGCATTATCTGCCGTTTGCTGCCTTGCGCAGCGATGCTGGTTATCTGCTGGAACGCTGGTCATTGCGCATTCTGCCGAGTGCCGGCGTGTTGCCGTTTCTGCCGGTTGCGGCCATGGGCTATGGCGACAGCCTGACATTGTTTGGCAACCCTGACCTAGGGGATAGCAGCCGCGATTTGCCGGCAGCGCAGCAAGAAGCGGAAGCCATTGCCGCTGGCACAGGCAGCGCAGATAGGCTGCATGTGCGCAATGCCGCCAGCAAGGCAGCCTTTTTGCGTGAGGCGCGAAAAGCCAGTGCGCTGCACATTGCCTCTCACGGCGAATTTCGGGGCGATCAGCCCATGCAGTCAGCCCTGTATCTGGCCTCAGATGCCGGCGCTGACGGCCGTCTGACGGTGGCCGATCTTTACCAATTGCGCTTGCGCAGCCGGCTGGTGGTGCTCAGTGCTTGTGAAACCGGCCTCGGTGCCATCGCCTCGGGCGATGATGTGGTCGGTCTGGTGCGCGGCTTTCTCTATGCCGGAGCCGGAGCCATCGTGTCATCGCTATGGCAGGTCGACGATGTTGCCACGGCCGAGCTGATGACCGCGCTGTATGCCGCGCTACCGACCCAAAACAGCCGCGATGCGCTGCGTCAGGCCCAGCTGGCGATCTTGCAGCGCTATCCCCATCCCTTCTACTGGGCGGCGTTTTTTGTGACCGGAGCTAGTCAGTGAAGCGTTTTGAGGCATTGCTGAGTCGCCATCCGCGACTATTGGCATTGCTTGCCTCCATTGTGCTAACGACCGTCGTACTCATGCTCGATCAGCTGGCCTTCCTACAGCGCTTGGAGTGGCCTCTGCGCGATGCCGAGATGCGCTGGCAGCAGTCACAGCCAAGTCAGGCGCTGGCCAATGATGTGGTGATAGTGGCTTTCGACGAGGCCTATCTACAGCAGGCGCGCGAGCCGCTGGCATTATTCCACGGGCATCTGGCGCAGGCGCTGGAGACACTGGCGGGGCTTCAGCCCAGTGTCATCGGCGTCGATTTTGCGTTGCCGGAAAAGTCATTCCGTTTTCTCGCCCCTCGCGATGCTCCCGAGCAGGATTACGATCGTCTGCTGATGATGGGTCTGGCGCGTGCAGCGCGCAGCACGCCGATCATTCTGGCGACGACGCTGGATGAGTCGGCTCGGCGTTATCGCAGCATTTTGCCCGGCTTTCTCGCGGCCAGCGGCCTGAATCCGGTGGTCATGCAGCTGGGCTTAGACCCGCGCGGCTCAGCCATTCTCTGCCCTGACAGCGATGGCATCATTCGTCGTTACCCGGATCTGGCCTGCCGTGGCGGTGCTGGGGCATTGCCTCCGCTGGCCGCGCAAATGGCCGCCGTACAAGGTGTCAGCCGCGCTGATTGGCAGGGTGATATCAACTATCTGGCAGGCCAGGCATTGACCGTGCTGCCGGTACAGGATGTGCTGGCGCAGGCGGCGACGACCGAGGGGCGTGCCCGCTTGCTGCAAATGATCGGCGGCCGGGCGGTTTTGCTGGGCGCCGTGCTCGATTACGAAGATCGGCACCGGGCACCGATTGCACTGGCGGCGAGCAATGTGCTGAATCAGGAAGTGCCCGGCATTCTGATTCAGGCACAAATCTATCGTTCTTTGATGAATCAGGGCCTGCTCCAGACTTGGGGCGCAGGTGCTGTATGGCCCCTAATCTGGCTCGCCAGCCTGTTTTGCTTTGGTCGTCGCCATGCGCTCAAGCTGGTCTTGCTGCTCGGTACCGGCGCTCTGGTGGCTGCCGGTAATCTGGCCGCGATGCAGCGTGGCGTGAGCTTGCCGGTGATGGCCTTGCTGCTCACGGCCAGTCTGGCCTGGTTTGGGCGATGGCTGTTTGAGTTACGCCTGCAGCGGCAGCATCGCGAACGGCTGGAGCTGGCCTATGCCGGCAGCAGCAACCCGGCCCTGATGAACAAACTGGTCGATGAGCCCTGGGTGGCGGCGCAGGCAGCGCGTGTGGTCTGGCTGAGTGTGCGTTTGAGCGGACGGCTCGACGCCATGACTATCGATCCCGTGCCGCGTTTGCAGGCTCTCAACGCCTGGCTGCAGGCCGTGCGTGAAATTACGGGGCTGCATGAGGGCATGACCGAGCCGGGCGATCCGGCGCGCAGTATCAGCCTGTTTGGCTACCCGCTGCCCCTGTTCGCTCCCGAGCGTCAGGCGCTGGAAGCAGCACTGGCCCTGCAATTGCTGTGGCGCAAGCAATCGAGTATTTGGCGGTTGGATGATCTTGAGCTGCACCTCGCCGTGCATACCGATAGCGCGCTGGTTGGCTGCATTGATGTCAGCAATCGAGGGCACTTCACGGCTCTGGGGCAGGGACGCGAGATTGTCGAGCAATTATTGCTGCAGGGCATCAGCCAGGGTCATGGCCTGATGTGTTCGGCAGCGATGACCGAAGCCTTGGGCTGGCCGCCGCAATTGGTTGCGACGACGGCCGCTGCCTATCACTGGCAGGAGGCTGCTGATGCATGACGCCAGCCTGAGCCGGACAGCATCGTTCAGCGAGTATCGTCGGGTACTACTGGCGCTACTCATGCAGCCAAGAATTTGGCAGCAATCACTGTTTCGCCATGCTGCGCTGCGTCAGTTCAATCTGATCATGACGCAATCGCTAACATCGCTAGCCTTGCGCGCTTTCATGCTCGGCTTTTTGCTGGTGGCCTATGTGCTGGTGGTGATCAGTGCTGATGTGCAGGTTGCGTTCAAAATTTTCCATATTGCGCTGTTTCGTGAAGGTGGCCCGCTGATCACCGCCATTCTGTTGTTGCTCAGTCAGGGCACAGACACCACCAGTACCCTGCAGGCGCAGCGCGATCGCGGTGAGCTGACCTGGTTGCATAACCTTGGTCTGCCTTGGCCACACTTGCTGGTGCTGCCGCGTCTGCTGGCCCTGATGCTCGCCTGTGCCGTGTTGACTGGCTATTTCCAGCTCTTTGCGCTGCTTGGCGCGTTGTTGGCAAATGCGTTGCTGGGGCATCTCGATCTTTTTGAGCTTTTGCAGCGGGCCTTGCCCTTGCTGCAGCTCGACGACATGCCCTATGCCTTGCTGAAAGCACTGGGTTTCGGTCTTATCATCGGTTGCGTGACGACGGCGCATGGTCTCTATGATCGCCAGTCGGCATCCAGCGGCCAAGGCGGATCACCTGCGTCGCGTGCGCTGGTGGCCGGGTTTTTGCTCATGAGTTTGTTCAATTTGGTGGTCGCCTACCTCTTCTATGGCGTCCTTTTCTATGGCTTGCTCTGAGGTCTTCATGTCTGCTGCCTTGCTGGTCTGGGATGATGCTGATGGCGCACAGTCACTGTGGCCGGGTCAGCACCTGTCGATGATGATCGACGATGCGAGCGCGGCCGATCAGCTGCTTCGTCTCACTGCTGAAACCCAGCTTTGCGATGGCAAAGGTCGTCGCATCAGTCGTCCGTCCGGCTGCCGGGTTTTGCCGCTCTCGCCACGCCACCGCTTTCTCGCGGGGCAGACTCTGAGCGACAACTTGCAGCTGGTCTTGTCGCTGGCGCTGGGCGGGTCGTTGATTGCGCCCGGTAGTCGCGAAGCCTTGCGCTGCCAAGCTGCGCTGGCGCAAGTGCAGGCCATCGTGCCGATGCCGGCGGAGGCGTATCCTGAGCATCTCGCGCCCGTGCAGCAACGGGCGGCACAGTGGGCGCTGGCCTGGCTGCTGCCGCACGATGTGCTCTGGCTGGATCGTATTGAGCAAGGCCTGACTTTGCGTGAGCGCGAACAGATGCAGGCACTGGCGCGTGCGCATCAAACCAGCTTTCCCTTGCGGGCTCAGGTTCATGGCACGCTGGAGGCCAGCGTTGCCGAGCGTGTTGACCAGCGCTGCATATTCTGGGGATGAAGATGACCGATAACGACTGGTTGCCGACCCCAACTGCCCGCCGCAGCCTGTTCTGGCTGTTGCCGATTGTCTTGCTGGCTGGCGCGCTGGTTGCAGGCCTGCTCTATCGCGAAGGCTTCTGGGTTGCGCGTGATCAGCTGCACTTCCGCACAGACTCGGCGGATGGTTTGGCGAAGGGCATGGCCGTGAAACTGCACGGTTTTGCGGTCGGTACGGTGACCTCGGTCGAACTTGATCCCGGCAGTACGCGTGATGCCTCGGTGCTGGTCAAACTCGCCATTGAGCGTCGCTTCATGAGCTTGATTGCCAGAGGCTCGGTGATCAGTTCGGCGCAGGAGGGCCTGATCGGGCAGACCTATTTGCTCATCAAACCACCGTCAGAGAGTGCTCTGGCGCCACGAGCGGCTGCCGATGGCGAGCAGCTGCCGTTCGACCGGCCCAAGGCCTTGAGCGAAATTGCCAGCGACATGGCCACCAAAATGGAGCCTTTCGTGGCCAAGGCGGGCGAGCTCACCCGCTCGCTGGCCGACCCCGATGGCGATTTGCGCCAGCTCATTCATCACACACGGCTGGCAGCGGAAAATGCGCCGGCGCTGACGCGTGAGGCAAGCACGACGCTGACGCAAACCAGCACTGTGCTGCAGGGCATTCAGCAGAGCGTCGAACAACTCAATGCGCGGCTGCCCGGTATGCTCGACAGCACGCAGAAAACACTCCAAAACACCGAAGTCACCAGCAGCGAAGTACGGCTGCTCACTGAACGCCATGGTCGTGCCACGCTGACCTCGGCGCAGCAGGCAGCACAGGATGCTCAAGAGGTGCTGGCGGGTGCCAGGCAGCGCTGGCCCCTGCGTTCACTGGCGCCGGCGGCAACTTACGACAGTCCGGCAACGGATGTCAGCCCGCTGCTGTTGCCCGCCGAGGCTAAGCCATGAAGAAGCTTTTCGTCATCGCAGGCTTATCCATTCTGCTGCTGGGCTGCCAGTCGCCGTTGCCAGTGTCGTCGGCAAAAACAATAGCTGTCCGCAGCCATAATTTGGCCAGCAAGGCGCTGGCTGGCGGTGATCTATTGGCCGCTGATGCGGGCTTTCGGGAGGCGATGCGTCAGGCCGCCGCACTCGATGACTGGGCCGGCGAAGCCGAAAGTCGGCTGGCCTGGGCGGTCAGTCTGCAGCGTCGTGGCCAGAGTGCTGAGGCTGAGCGTGCCCTTGCGCCTTTGCTCGATGATCTGCGTCTGCCCTATCCGTTGGCCAGCCAGCAGCAGGCGCTGGCCTGGCGGGCACAATGGCAGCTGGCGGCTCGGGACTGGCCGGCAGTTGCGCAGGACTTATCTCGCCTGAGCGAGCTGTGCCAGGCTGAGTGTCGGCCACGGGCATTGCTGTTGAGCTTGCAGGCGCAGCTGGCCGTGCATGAGCAACGCCTGTCGGATGCTGCCGGTCTTGCCGACCGTGCGCTGGCGCTTGCTGGCACCGAAGCCAGTGAAACGCGAGCTTATGCGCTGCGAGTGAAAGCCAATATCGCCTTGCTGGATCAGCCTGCGCAGGGCATAGCGCCGGTCATGGCAGCGCTAGACATCGACCGGCAGCTGGGAAATAGTGCGGGTATTTTCCAAGATCTGCTGTTACGGACCTGGCTGGCGCAGCAACTACAGGCCCCAGATCGCATTCAATGGCTGCATCGCACCTGCCAAGTGGCTGTCAGCATGCTGTCGCCGCAGGCTGAGAAGACCTTGCAGCAATTACCCGAGGAGCTTTGGCATGACTATTTCCTTTCTTTCCCGGCCGATCCGCACGCTGGCGCTGTTGAGCGGGCTACTGCTGGCAGCGAGCGGCAACGCTGCCGACCGTCGTGAGCCGGTCGGGGCGGTGCTCGATGTGTCGCGCGCGAGCAGCCTTGTTGATGGCAAGGCTGCCCCGATCGAACTCTTTGAATATCTCTATGACCAGCAGCGCATCAAGGTCGCGGAGGATGGCCGATTGGTCTTGTCGCTCAGCGCCAATCGCACCGATTACATCATTCAAGGGCCAGCAACCATCAAGGTCAGTGCCAGCCAGCTGATTTTCGAGTCGGGCAAGGTGCTCAGCAGCAAGGCGCGGCCGGATGTGGTGGTGAGCGCCCTACTGGCAGGGCCGAGAACCCAGGGGGCGGTTCGTCTGCGTGCCTCTCGCGGCGTCTTGCCGACTTCAGGCAGTGTGGTTGCGAGCAATCGCCCGGTGCTGAGCTGGCCGTCGCTGATTGGCCAGGGCGAGTACGAGCTCAGTATTGCCGATGGCAATGGTGGTGCCGAGCAGGTTTATCGCGTAAATGCCACGCGCTGGCAGCCGGATGCCACGCAAGCGTTGGCCTGGGGTCATGCCTATCGCTGGCGGGTCAAACCGGCCGAAACAGACAGCATTGGCGTGTCGGGCAATTTCACGGTCATCAGCGACAGTGAACGCGATCAGCTGGCGCAGTTGCTGCCGGCCGCTAATGCCAGCTTTGCCGAGCGTGTGGTCTACGCGAAAACCCTGGAGCATCTGGGTGTGCGCGACGATGCCAAGGCTGTCTGGCAGACGCTATCTGCCGAACGGCCTGAAAATGCGGTACTGCGTGAGTATTTGAAGGGCAATCCTTAAGGTTGAGGATCACTCCCGCTCATACACCACAAAGCTGAACCAGAGCTCGCTGGCCTCATCGAAATGCCGCTCGCGGCTCAACTCTCGCCATTCGCTGCGATCGAATTCCGGGAAGAAGGCGTCGCCATCCACCGTGGTTTCCACTTCGGTGATGTACATGCGCGACACTTGGGCGATGGTCTGCGCATAGATCTCCGCGCCGCCGATGATCAGCGCTTCATCCTGCGCATTCACCACCGCTACGGCCTCGGCCAGCGCCAGTGCGGCTTCCAGCGAATGTACCAGGCGGATGCCGATGGGGCCGTCCCAGGTTGGGTTGCGCGTAACCACGATGTTGGTGCGATTAGGCAACGGCCGGCCCAGCGAGTCAAAAGTGGTGCGACCCATCACGATGGCCTTGCCGCTGGTGATGCGCTTGAAATATTGCAGATCGGCTGGCAGCCGCCACGGCAGGTTGTTGCCAACACCGATGCAGCGTCCGCGATCCATGGCCACGATCAGCGCCAGACGCACGGTGTCGTCGGGCAGAGTCGCGTAGTCGTCGCCGGCGGTGCCGGTGAGCATCTGATCGCTGGGCTGGCTCATACGGCCACCTTGCCGGCGATGTGGGCGTGCGCTTCGTAGCCGTCCAGCGTGAAATCTTCGTAGCGGAAGGCGAACAGGTCTTTTACTTCGGGATTGATGCGCATGGTCGGCAGCTTTAGTGGCTCGCGGGCGAGCTGCAGATCGGCTTGCTCCACATGGTTGCTGTAGAGATGGCAGTCACCGCCAGTCCAGACAAAGTCGCCAGGCTGCAGGCCGCAGACTTGCGCCACCATCAGCGTCAGCAGCGCATACGAGGCGATGTTGAAGGGCACGCCAAGGAAGATATCGGCACTGCGCTGATAGAGCTGGCAGCTGAGCTTGCCGTCTGCCACATAAAACTGAAACAGCGCATGGCAGGGCGGCAGCGCCATGTCGTCGACCAAGGCCGGATTCCAGGCGCTGACGATGAGCCGACGCGAGTCCGGGTTGCGCTTGATCATCTCCACGACATTGGCGATCTGGTCGATGTGGCGGCCGTCCGGCGCCGGCCAAGAGCGCCACTGATAGCCGTAGACCGGCCCTAGGTCGCCGTTTTCGTCCGCCCAGTCATCCCAGATGCGCACGCCGTTTTCCTTGAGATAGCGAATATTCGTGTCGCCGGTCAGGAACCACAGCAGCTCGTGGATGATCGACTTCAGATGCAGCTTCTTGGTGGTCACCATCGGAAAGCCGTCGGCCAGGTTGAAACGCATCTGGTGGCCGAATACGGAGGTCGTGCCGGTGCCGGTACGGTCGCTCTTGAAGGTGCCTTCGTGGCGGGCGCGGGCGAGCAGGTCAAGATACTGACGCATGATTACCTCGTGGCCGGCATGTTGCCGCCTTTGCGATAGGCCAGCGCCAGCAGTATCAGTCCGCTAATAATCATCGGTGCGGTGAGCATCTGGCCCTTGGTCATCCAATCGAATAAGACGAAGCCTTGGTCGGCATCAGGTTCGCGGAAGAACTCGACGGTGAAGCGCGCGCAGCCATAGCCGATCAGGAACACGGCTGCTGCCGCCATGCGTGGCCGAGGTTTGAGGGTGAACACGAAGAGAATGATGAACAACACCAGTCCTTCCAGCACGGCCTCATAGAGCTGCGAGGGATGGCGCGCAAAGGCGTCCACATGCGGGAAGACCATGCCCCAGGCGAAATCGGGGTCGGTTACCGGCCGGCCCCAGAGCTCACCGCCAATGAAGTTGCCGATGCGGCCGAAGAACAGGCCGGGCGGCGTGATGACCGCGAGCAGGTCAGTGATTTCCATGACCGGCGTTTTGTACTGACGGGCAAAGACAGCCCCTGCGACGAGCACACCGAGGAGGCCGCCGTGGAAGCTCATGCCGCCTTCCCAGATGCGGAACAGCCAGAGCGGATCGTTGAGAAAGCGATCGAAGCCGTAAAAGAACACATAGCCGATGCGTCCGCCAAGAATCACGCCCATGGCCCCGTAGAAAATCAGGTCGGCGACTTGGTCTTGCGACCAGCCCATGCGTTTGCCGCGCCAGAGGGCCAGGCCGTAAGCGGTGGCGAAGCCGAACAGGTACATGAGGCCGTACCAGTGAATTTTCAGCGGGCCCAAGGCCAGAGCGACCGGGTCGATGTGTGGATAAATCAGCATGGCAGGCTCATAGGGCAGAGTCATCTTGTTGAAAAGCGCTGACGCATCATAGCCGCGTCAGGCATCATCAGGCGAGTTTCTTGGAGCCGTTACGCATGTGTCTGATCGTTTTTAACTGGCAGCCGCAGTCCGACCTGCCTTTGCAGGTCTGGGCCAATCGCGATGAGTTCATGGCGCGACCGGCGCTGGCGACGGCGCTTTGGCCGGAAGCGCCTACGGTGCTGGCCGGGCGCGATGTGCAGGGTGGCGGCACATGGATGGGCGTGACCACGCAGGGCCGTTTTGCGGCGTTGACCAATGTCCGCGACCCGCGCATGACCACGGCGGCGCGTTCGCGTGGCGTGCTGGCGGCGGAGTATTTGCAGGGTGATATGTCAGCAGCCGCGTTTGCGCGGCAGGTGCAGGCTGATCGCGGCCTTTACGGCGGCTTCAATCTGCTGCTGGCCGACGCGGACGAGCTTTGGTGCGTCGGCAGCCATCAGCCCGAGCCGGTTAAGGTCGCGCCGGGCTGGCACGGCTTGTCCAATGCTGCGCTCGATACGCCATGGCCGAAGTTGCAGCAGCTGCTTAAGGGCGCGCAGAGCTTGGTCAAGCAGCAGGTAAATAGCCCCGAGCCGCATCTAGCCTTGCTTGCTGACACGACGCCCGCGTCAGACGATGCGCTGCCGGATACTGGCGTTGGCGTGATGATGGAGCGTCTGCTATCGCCAATCTGCATTCGCACGCCGAACTACGGCACGCGCAATTCGACCTGGCTGCGCGTGGAACGCACGATGATCCGCTGGCATGAGCAGGACTACAACGAAGACGCGCGCCGCGAGCTGGTGCTGGCGCGCGTGAGCTGATGCCTTAGCTGCTGCGCCTTGATTAGCTGGTGCGCGCGCTACCCTGAGGACGGATCAGGTCGATCAGGCCGAGAGCCGTGAGCTTGGCCTCCATCGTGGCGCGGATCTGGGCCGGGTTGTCGTAGGCCAGCACCTCGTCGAGCAGCAGTTTGGCCTCGCTGAGCGGCGTCATGCACACCGTCTTGCGCACTTTCAGCAAGTTGCTGGCACTCATCGACAGCGAGTCGAAACCCATGGCCATGAGCAGGATGGCGGTACCAGGGTCGCCGGCCATCTCGCCGCAAATGCTCACGGTCTTGCCAACGCGATGCACCTCGTTGACGACATAACGCACGGCGCGCAGCACCGACGGGTGATACGGCGAATACAGATCAGCCACGCGCGTGTTGTTGCGATCCACGGCGAGCAGATACTGTGTGAGGTCGTTGGAGCCGATGCTGATGAAGTCGGCGCGCTTCGCCAGGTCGGCAATCTGGATGATGGTGGCGGGTACTTCGACCATGACGCCAATGCGTGGCAGCGTGACCTCGAAATCGCCCTCTTCTTTCAACTCATGCACGGCGCGATGAATCAGCGCCACGGCATCGTCCACCTCGCTAACGGTGGTGACCATGGGCAGCAGAATCTGCAGATTGTTCAGGCCGGAGGCGGCTTTCAGCATGGCGCGCACCTGCACCATGAAGATTTCCGGGTGATCGAGCGTGATACGGATGCCGCGCCAGCCCAGCGCCGGGTTGTCTTCCTCGATCGGAAAGTACGGCAGGTCCTTGTCGCCGCCGATGTCTAGCGTACGCATGGTTACCGGCTTGGGCGCGAAGGCTTCGAGCTGCTGGCGGTAGATCTGGCGCTGCTCTTCCTCGCCTGGAAAGCGTTCGCGCAGCATGAACGGAATTTCCGAGCGGTACAGGCCCACGCCCTCTGCGCCTCTGTCTTTGGCGCGGGCGACATCGGCCATGAGGCCGGTGTTCACGCACAGCGACACAGCATGGCCATCGGGCGTGACGGCCTCGCGCGTCTTATAGGCGTCCAGCCCGGCCACCAGCTGCTGCTCTTCGCGGATGATCTCTTTGTAGCGCTTGCGCAGCACACGCGAAGGCTGCACGAAGACGCGGCCGAGATAGGCGTCGACAATCATCTCGGCGTCGTCCAGCGAGGTCACCGGAATGTCGCTGACGCCGACCACGGTGGGAATGCCCAGCGCGCGCGCCACGATGACCATGTGCGAATTTGCCGCGCCGGTGGCGGAGACCACGCCGCAGACCTTGTCTAGCGGGGCTTCCAGCAGCATGGCGGTGGAGATGTCATCGCCGACCAGAATGCTGTTTTCCGGGAATTCGCGGATCTCTTCCGATTCCTGATCCTGCAATTGCGCCAGCAGACGCAGACCGAGGTCGCGCACATCCGACATGCGTTCGCGCAGGTAGGGATCTTCCATGGCCGAGAAGCTTTGCATGTGCTCGTCGATGACTTCGCGCAAGGCGCCCTGCGCCCAATTGCCGGCCTCGATGCGTTCGGCGACTTCACCGCCGAGAGCGTTGTCGTCGAGCATGCGCAGATACACATCAAACAGCGCGCGCTCTTCCGGCATGAGCGTGCCGGCCATGCGCGCATCCAGCGCCTTCACTTCCTCGCGCACGGCCTCCAGCGCTGTCGCCAGCAGCGCCAGCTCGCTGTCGATGTCATCCACCGCGCGATCCGGCACCTGCTCCAGATCGGCTTTCGGGTACAGCACCACGGCGCGCCCGAGTGTGACGCCGGTGGCACCGGTAATGCCCTGATAAATCTGCGTGGGCGTGGCCCGCGAGCCGCGTACCACCTCCAGCTGGCCCATGACCTTGGCATGCGCAACCACGCCCGAGAGCTGAGCCGACAGCGTGACCAGAAACGCCACCTCGCCTTCATCGAAGCGACGGTTTTCCAGCTGCTGCACCACGAGCACGCCGAGCACCTTGCGGCGATTCATGATGGGCACGCCGAGGAAGGCGTTGTAACGCTCCTCGCCGGTCTCCGGGAAGTACACATAGCTCGGATGCGTGGCGGCATCCTGCAAGTTGATAGGCTCTTCGCGGGTGGCGCAGAGGCCGACCAGACCTTCGCCGAAGCCGAGGCTGACCACGCCGACCGAGGCCGGATTGAAGCCTTCGTTAGACATCAGCACCAAGCGCTCGGTGCGGTCGTCGAGCAGATACACCGAGCACACTTCGGTGTCGGTGGCTTCGCGCACGGAGGCCACCAGCACATCCAGCGCGGCCTGGAAGCTGGGCGCGTTGTCCACTTCCTGGACGATGCGGCGCAGGACTTCCAGCATGCTCGGTTCGGTCGGCACTAAAGGCATATCAGTTCTCTTAACCGGCCAGTGCCGGCGCGTTTTGCACCGGCAGGCGTGGCAGCAGTTCCTTCAAGGCGCGGCGATAGACCTCGCGCTTGAACGACACCACCTGATCCAGCGGATACCAGTAGCTGACCCAGCGCCAGCGGTCGAATTCAGCCGGCTTCTGGCAGTCCAGCTTCACATGCGATTCCGGGCCGACGAGCTGGAGCAGGAACCAGCGCTGCTTCTGGCCGATGCAGATCGGCGGCTTGTCGTGGCGGATGAATCGGCGTGGCAGGCGATAGCGCAGCCAGCCGCGCGACTGCGCGAGAATCTTCACATCCTGCGGCAGCAAGCCGATTTCTTCATGCAGTTCGCGATACATCGCCTGCTCCGGCGACTCGCCGTCAGCGATGCCGCCCTGGGGAAATTGCCACGCGTCGTGGCCGTAGCGCCGTGCCCACAGAACTTGTCCGGCAGCATTGGCTACGATGATGCCGACATTAGGTCGGAAGCCATCCTCGTCAATCACGGTGATTCCTTGAAAAACAATTTGTTATTGCTGCCATTACTACCTGACGCCCCGAGATGGAGCAAGACTGGCGGCGGATTTTTTCGTGCCGGATCGGTATCATCGCCACTTTCCGCCCGCTCTGGAGCCTCTCGCGATGACGCTTGCCCTGTTTGACCTCGACAACACCTTGCTGGGCGGCGACTCGGACCATGCCTGGGGCGAGTTTCTGGTGTCGCGCGGGCATGTCGATGCCGAGGCGTATCGCATCGCCAACGATGGCTTTTATGCCGATTACCGCGCCGGCACGCTCGATATCCGCGCGTTCTGCGAATTCGTCTTTGCCGTGCTGGCGCGCAACGAGCCGGCCACACTGAAGGCTTGGCGCGACGAGTTCATGGCCGAATGCATCGCACCGCTGCTGCTGCCCAAGGCTTTTGAGTTGCTGGCAAAACATCGCGAGATGGGCCACACGCTGGTCATCATTACCGCGACCAATCATTTCGTCACTGAGCTGATCGCGCAGCGCCTCGGCGTGGAGCACCTGATTGCGACCACCCCGGAGCAGACGCCAGATGGCCGTTTCACCGGCAAGCTCGCCGGCACGCCCTGCTTCCAGGCCGGCAAGATCACCCGCCTGCAGGCGTGGATGGCCGAGCGCGGCGAGTCGCTGGACGGGGCATGGTTCTACTCCGACTCGCGCAATGATCTGCCACTGCTGGAGAGCGTCGCGAATCCGGTCGCGGTGGATGCTGATGACACGCTGACGGCGCTGGCCCACGAGCGCGGCTGGCCCTGCATCAGCCTGCGCTGAGCCTGACCACCGGCAGCGTGCCTGCTCAGCCCGAGGCGCGCATGAAGCGTTCCAGCACCGCCGGTGCCCAGCGCTTCAGCGTGCTGACCAGCACGGCTTCCTTGCCAATGCCCGCGACCGCTTCGTTCTTCTGGATGGCCTGCAAGGTGCGCTGAGCCACCAGCTCCGGCGTCAGCGTGGTCTTCTCGAAATCCTTGGCCACACGGGCGCGAGCTTTCTCGCTGCCCAGGCTGCCGACCATCTTCACCTTGGTCTGAATCGGCGTGTTCACGAAGCCGGGGCAGATCACGCTAACGCCGATCTTGTGGCGATGCAGCTCCAGCCGCAGCGATTCCGACAGCCCGACCACGGCGAACTTGCTGGCGCTGTAGGTGCTCATGCCGGGCGCACCGAAAAAGCCGGAAACCGACGCCATGTTCACCACATGGCCACCCTGGCCGCGCTCGATCATCTTCGGCACAAAGGCGCGAATGCCGTAGACCACGCCCATCACATTGATATCGTGCAGGCGCTTCCAGTCAGCCGGTTCGACTTCCCAGGTGAACCCGCCCATGACCACGCCGGCGTTGTTGACCAGAATGTCGATGGCCGGAAACTGGGCGTGCACGGTGTCGGCCAGCGCCTGCATCTGCGCTTCATCGCTAACTTCGGCGACATGCACCCAGGCCTTGCCGCCGGCGCTGATGCACTTCAGGCGCACGGCGTCGAGCTTGTCCTGATCGCGTGCGGTGAGGATGACGGTGGCGCCGGCGCTGGCCAGTGCAATCGCAATCGCTTCGCCGATGCCGCTGCTGGCACCAGTAACCAGAGCTACCTTGTTCTTGAAATTCTTCACGGTCTTGCCTCGTTCTTATTTAAGTTTTTGCTCGTACCAGATGGGCGATGCCCAGGCGCGCTCTTCGATGGTGCTGAAAGTGTTGCGACCCTTGAAAGTGCCGGTGTCGCCGGTGGTGGCGCAGCAGCCTTCGTAGCCGCTGAAGCCGGTGCTGGCCGGGAACATGCCATTGACCGGATTGAGCAGGCTGCAATCGACTTTCTTGTCCACATTGCACATGTACGACGACCAGCGGCAGGACGGCACTTCCAGCACGCGGGCGTAGTAGTAGGCGTCCTGAGTCGGGCTGAAGTCGGGGTCGGTCCAGGTCGTGCAGAGCTGCTCGGGGTGATTGCCGATCTCCACGCTGCAATCATTCATGGACGGCCGTTTCACGGGCGCTTTCGTGCGCACCACATTCTCGAACACCCGCACGCGTGGCTTGCCGCTGGCATCCACATAACCTTTCACGATGTCGATGCGCTGCAATGGGTAGTTTTCCGGGTCTTGCTGTGCCCAGACGGCGATCCTAGGCGCGCCTTTCGCTGGCAAGGGCAGGTCGCCGCCCATGAGCGCACCCGGTATCTCGCCGGTATCGACCGGGTTTTCGCCCGCCGCCAAGCGATCACAGATATTGGCCGGCAGGTTCCAGGCACCGATCGTCCGCACCTTGATGCGTGGCCCAGAGGTGCCCCAGGTTTCGCCGCGATGCACGGCATCCCAGATCTCGTTGCGCTTGTTCTGAGTTGCCCACACACCAGCCAGGCCGCCCGGATTCAGGCTGCGGGCAAAGTCCTGGAATTTGCGCCCCAGGCATTTGGTCGGATCAGCCGGATCGCCGCCGCCGGAGCAGTTCCAGAAGCCGAGCTGCTCGCGAGGGTCATCGTCGAGCACGCCGCCGTGGCCCACAAAGCCTTTCTCGCCGACATTGCCGGAGATGCCGTTATGCGTGTCCGAAGAGGCAATGATGTTGGTTTTGTAGGGATTGATGCCCAGCGTTTTGCGGATGGCCAGGCCCTCGGCCATGGCATTGCGGTAATAATCGAGCGGCCCTGTGCAGTTGCTGGTGCCGGTGGCGGTTGGATCGCGCGATGGCCGTGAGCGACCGTCCGGGCCCGGATTCAGGCAGGTATCCACCACATTGTCACCGAGGCTGCGGTGGTTGCAGAAGTTCGGATCGGTGAGCGGGTCGCCCTTGCAGTATTTGGCGCAGGTCGCCGGATCGTCCGGGCGGCCATGACAGACCGTCTTGAAGGTCTCGAACGAGCAGGCGGACTCTTCACCTTGCAGATAATTGCCTTCAAGGCCGACCGCACACTCCGAGCTACCCTTGTGCTGCGTCAATTCCACGGCCACATCCATCTTCCGGCGCAAGGCGGCATCGGCCTCGGTCATCGGCATGAAGATGTCCGTCGAATCAATTTTGCGCCCTAGCGGCACGCCATTGGCCTCCATCGGCAGCCACATGCGGCCGTCAGACAGGTTGCCGTTATGCGGGATGGTCAGCACATCGCAGCCGGGTATCGATTTGCAGATGATTTGCAGGTGGTCGAACAGATCCCAGTCGTCGTTGGCATTCTGCGGATTCAGCGCGGTATCCGGGCGTACCGCTGGGAACACGATAGCCGGGATGCGCGTGGTGTCGCCCTTGAAAATCACATTGCGATGAAACATCTGCGATTTTTCATTGGAGGTGAATTCGTAGGCATGCAGCGTGGTGAACTTGCAGGGCTCGTACTCTTCGTCATTGATCTGCTTGGTGGTGTTCCAGGCTGAAATATTGGTCGGGCTGATGGCAATCAGCGACTGCAGCAGCTGTTGCTGCAAGGAGGTGTTGCCAGCTGCGATATTCACCACATCATCACGGATGCCTTTGCCTAGGCGCTCGTCGCACTGCTTCTGCAGCGTGCCATTGCGACCGCAGGTGTTGACGAAGCCGCCGAGAAACTCGGCATGGTCGGTGACGGCGTTGAAATCCAGTGGCCGGCCGATATTGACCTTGCGCTGCTGGGTATACGGGTCGTCGGTGCCCATGCCGGGCAGGCCGCCATCTTCGCCTTTGGCAAAGCGATGTGCGGCGCGCGGATCATTGGTCGCGTTAAAGAAGTAGGCGTCCAGCGAATACGAGGTATGGGTGTGCAGGTCCCCAAAATAGGCTTGCTTGCGATCAGCCCGGGCGCCTGGGCAAGGTGCGCTGTCTGCAATCGGCGCGACATTTGGCGGCGGCGTTACAACACGCGGTGTTGCTGGCTTGTCATCGCCGCAGCCACCTAGCATCAGCAGGGCGGCAAACAGCATGATCAGACGGGACGGACTCATGTCAGGCCTCCGGGCAGGGATGGCAAATGGCTGCTGTGCAGCCACAGGGCGGTTCTGTCGAGCAGCCAGTATGCGGCCAGGCTGCCAAGGGCATAAACGGTGATGCGTGAGCGCATATTGCTGAGCGGCCAGCCAATACGGGCAAATTTCATGAGCTGCCAGGCCAGCAGCACAAACAGCAGCTGGCCGGCCTCGACGCCAAGATTGAAGTAAAGCAGCGCCCAGCCGCGTGCGGTGTCGGGCAGGCCGACCGCGCTAAGCGCGCCAGCGAAGCCAAAACCGTGCAGCAGACCAAAGCCAAAGGCAATCAGCCAGGGTTGCCGGAAAGTCAGCGAGGCTGCGGGTGTGGTCGCGCGTTGTTGCCAGGCTAGCTCCAACGCCAGCAGCAGGATGCTGGCGGCGATCAGTATCTCCACCGGCTTCGCGGGCAAACCCCAAACGCCGAACAGTGCCAGGCCCAGCGTCAGGCTGTGTGCGACGGTAAATGCGGTAATGGCCGCCACCAGCTGGCCCTTGCTGCGAGAACCGGCAACCACCACGAGCATGAGGCCGAAGACAAAGAGCAGATGGTCCGGCCCCAGCAGAATGTGCTCGATGCCGATCGGGAAATAGTCGCCGAGATCATGGCTGCTGTCAGCCAGGCCATTGCCCAGCGTGGCCATCGGATCATGGCGATCCATGGCCAGCGTTTGCGTCTTGCCGGTGGCAAAGTTGGCGATCACCAGCGCTTCCGGCATGCGCGGATCGAGGCCCAGAAAGCGAATTTTCGTGTCAGCCAGGCCGCCCGTGCACTGCAGACGCCAGCTGCGCACGATGCTGTCAGTCTCGCGCGTTGCCACCAGCTCGCCTTGAATCTGGCAGCGTGAATCAAATTGCGGCACCACGGTTTTCGGCGACTCTTCGCCCGCTACGGGCACCATCAGCGTGGCTTGTATCTGCCCTGCAGCAGACTCATCCAGACGCAGCGTAGCCGTTTTAAGTTCATGGGCGATGGCGGTGGTGCAGATCATGAGGCCGAGCATCACGCGCTGCAGCAGGTGCAGGCGCTTCATGATGGTGCATCCTCAAAGCGGATTCGATAGCCGGCCTTCAGACGCGCCAAGGCTTCGCGGCTCAGGCGCTTGCGCTCGGCTATCTCATAGTCGCGCAGCACTTCCGCGCGCACCGCATCCAGGCTTGCTGGCTGAAAGGCACTGCGAGCCGTGATGCGAACCAGGTGCAGGCCGAAGCTGGAGGCTACCGGCCCGCTCCAGTGCCCTTGCGGTAATTGCTCGATGGCGGGTGCAAATGACGGGCCGAACTCGGCACGCAGCAGCACGGGCGTGGCCTGCCTGAGCGTGAGGCCGCTGGCGAACGGATCGCTCAAGGTTTGCCAGGCATCGGGGTTGCGGATGAGTTGCTGTTGGATCTGTTCGGCATGGGCGAGAAGCGTGTCGCCGTGGCGTCCGCGACTGAGAAAGACATGCTCGAAATCGACGGCTGGCGGCGAGCCATACAGGGAGGGGTGTTGCGTCAGCCAGGCTTGCAGGGCGGCATCGGACGGTGGTGTGAGCGCGGTGCCCTGTTCCAGCAGAAAGCGCATCTTTTGGGCGAGTTGGCGGCGCACCACAACATCGGCGCGATCCAGATTGAGCGCCATGGCCTCGCGATAGAGCACTTGTTCGTCGATCCAGAAAGTCAGGCTGGCGCGCAGCTCGGCGTCGCTGGGCTGGCGGCCGTGCTCGGCCTGGAAGGCTTCGCGCAGGGCGAGTTGCTGGGAGCTGGTGATACGAATGTCACGATCGTCGACGGCGCGGTCGATGGTGCTGCCATTAAGCAGACGATCGGCCGCAAACAAGGCGATGCCAAATAGCAGAAAAAGCGTGAGCGGCGAGCGCAGGACGCGTGAAAGTGAAGCAAGCATGGTGTTGGCCAGTGGGTTAGGGCAACCACTCCCTGCTGAAGTGCGGGAGCATTTTTATTGTGTTGACCAAGGCTAGCAGCCTGAAAACTTGAAAACAACAGATGTCAGATACTGCTGTTGAATAAATTTTAGACAGCAATCACGCGATCGACGGGTTTGTCCCAACTGGCGCTGGCCAGTTGCGGCACCGATTGGCAGCGATGTGCGAGCCCGATGTACTGCGGGTGGCGCGGCGTTTTTTCGAGCGCGTGCAGCAGGCGGTCGTAATAACCACCCCCCATGCCGAGGCGATTGCCCTGATGATCGAAGCCGACCAGGGGCAGGAGCAGCAAATCGAGTTTGCCAGGGGCGATCTGCCGTCGCGAACGGGGCTCAGCAATGCCGTAGCGATTGCGTCGCCAGCCACCGCGCTGTTTCGGCATCGGCGCGACAACAAAGCGCAGGCCCAGCGGGTGCAGCGGATGATCATCGCAGACAACAGGCAGCCAGATGGTTTTGCCGCGCTGCTGTGCCCAGGCCAGAAAAACAGAAGGGTCAATCTCACCATCGCTGGCGACATAAGCGGCAATATTTTGCGCATGCTTCAGCTGAGGCAGTTTTTGCAGTTTGCGAGAGAGTTTTTGGGCGGCTTGCTGTTGCTGTTGCGGCGTCAGGGCGCGACGGCGCTGGCGCAAGGTCGTGCGTAATTGCTTGCGATGCTGAAGTTCAGATGCGGGAAGCGATTCGCAGGTCATGCGAGTGAGATTCTCCGAAGGTGCCGCTGTCCATCGTCACCCTTGAACCCAGCGGGTTCAAGGGGGATGCGGCGCGATCGTTTAAGGCTTTCCGACGGGCGGACATGCACACCACGAAAGACGAACACATCCCGTAGGATAAAGCATCGGCTCAGGGGCTCTGAAAGACTGGCGAACACCCCAGAGAGAAGCTGAGTATAAGACAGCTTTTCGTAAAATGAACTGAACAATCTGTTATCAAGCGTGGCTGTCTCAGCGTATTTCTGTCTCAGCCGTGTCAGCAATCGCTGTTTGCATGCGCTGCAGTAACAGAGAGATATCGGCAGGACTCACCGCTTCACCGGAGGTTTGCTGGCGCAAGCTGAGCAATTCGTGAGCAATATTGAGCGCGGCGATCACGGCGATGCGCTCCAGGCCGAGAATTTTGCCGCTGCCACGAATCTCGCGCATCTTGCGGTCCAGATACTGCGCGGCGCGGCGCAGGTTGTCTTGCTCGGCCAGCGGGCTGGCGATCTTGTAGGCTTTGTCCAGGATGAACACATCCAGGGTGCTGACTTCCGGGTTCATGGCAGGGCTCGCGAGTGAGAAGGAATCAGACCTGGGCTTCGAGGGCGCGCAGACGCAGAATGATGGCTTCGACGCGTGCCCGCGCCAGCTCGTTCTTGCGCTGCAGATCATCGCGTTCGGCGAGCAGGCCGGCCTGCTGCTTTTTCAGGCGCAGGTTCTCGGCATGCAAGGAACGCAAGTGCGTCAGCAGGGCGTCGACCTGGCGATTCAGCGCCTGGTAATCCTGTTCGAGCATGTCCGGTTCGCCGTGAAGTAATCGAGCAGCTAATATAGGGCGATGCCCTCGCGATGCCAACAGGAGAATCCCATGCAAGCTGCCGATGTACCGAACCACGACACCCTCAGTCTGGCGCTTGATCAGGTGCAGGCGGACTGCTCGGCGGCCGAGCTGCATGGCGTGATGGTCGGCATGCTCGCCGGTGGCGCGCGCATGAACCGGCTGGCGCTGGTGAAGTCGCTGGAGGCACATGCTGATGTGGCCAATGCCTTTGCCGATGACATGATCGCCTCGCTCTGGCAGTTGCAGCTGAAAACGCTGGACGACCTGTGCGCCGATGACCTGCTGTTTCAGCCGCTGCTGCCCGATGACGACGATGACCTCAACCTGCGCGTGATGGCGCTGTCCGACTTCGCCCGTGGCCTACTCACCGGTTTCGGCCTGGCCGTACCCGCCAACAACCCGGCGCTGGCGGGCGAGACGGTGCGCGAAACGCTGCAGGATCTCGTGCACATTTCTCAGGTCGATGCCGTTGACGAGGCCGATGAAGAGGGCGAGCTGGCCTATGCCGAGCTGCACGAGTTTGTCCGCCTTGGCGTCATCCACCTGTTTGAGGAGATGGCCCCGCGCGAAGAACATGCGCACGATGCCGTCGACCTACCGCCGACGGTGCATTGAACGATGACTGCCACCCTGAAGTCGCTCATCCCTGCCGCCGAATTTGCCCAGCGTCGCCAGCAGCTCATGCAGAGCATCGGTGCCGATGCCGTTGCTATCGTGCCGGCGGCCTTGCACTACCGCCGCAATCGCGACACCGAATATCGCTTTCGTCAGGACTCTGACTTCTATTATCTGAGCGGCTTTGCCGAGCCGGAAGCGCTGCTGGTGTTGCTGCCCGGTCGCGCCGAGGGCGAGTTCGTGATGTTTTGCCGTCCACGGGATCGCGAGATGGAAATCTGGAACGGCTATCGCGCCGGGCCCGAAGGTGCCGTGAATGATTTTGGCGCGCAGCAGGCGTTCACCATCGACGAGCTGGACCAGCGCCTGCCCGAGCTGCTCGCTGGCCGCGATCGCGTCTATGCGCCGATGGGCGTGCAGCCGGCTTTCGATCAGCGCCTGGCGGGCTGGCTGGGCACGGTTCGCGCCAAAACCCGGGCCGGGGTGCGAGCGCCGAGTGCGCTGCATCTGCTCGATGCCACCTTGCACCCGTTACGCCTGATCAAGTCGGCCGCCGAGCTGGCCATCATGCAGCGCGCCGCCGACCTCAGCGCCGAGGGGCATCGTCGAGCGATGGCGCTGGCCGCGCCGGGCCGCTACGAATACGAGCTGGAGGCCGAGCTGCTGCACACCTTCACCCGCTACGGCTGTCAGGCGCCGGCTTACGGCAGCATCGTCGGCTCCGGTGCCAACGCCTGCATCCTGCATTACGGCGAGAACGACCGCTGCATGCAGGATGGCGATCTGGTGCTGATCGACGCCGGCGGCGAGCTTGACCACTACGCGGCCGACATCACGCGGACATTCCCGGTCAATGGCCGCTTCAGCGCGCCGCAAAAGGATCTCTACGAAGTCGTGCTCACGGCGCAGCTCGCGGCCATCGCCAGTGTGCGCCCCGGTGCCAGCTGGCAGGCCCCGCACGATGCCGCCGTGCGCGTGCTGACGCAGGGCCTGGTCGATCACGGTTTGTTGCAGGGCAGTGTTGACGGCCTCATCGAAAGCAATGCCTTCCGGCGTTTTTACATGCACCGCACCGGGCATTGGCTGGGCATGGATGTGCACGATGTCGGTGACTATCAGATCGACGGCCAGTGGCGGCCGCTGGTCGACGGCATGGTGCTCACGGTCGAGCCGGGGCTGTATGTGTCGCCTGATGACGAGACGGTGGCGGCGCACTGGCGCGGCATCGGCATTCGCATCGAAGACGATGTGGCGGTGACGGCGCAGGGGCATCATGTGCTGAGCGCGCAGGCACCGAAAGCCGTGGCCGAGATCGAAGCCTTGGTGGGCAGCGCATGACGGGGCTATCTACAGAGGCCGCGATGCTTTCTGCAAGAGCCGATGCGGTCACCGCCGATGTCATCATCATTGGCGGCGGCATGGTCGGCGTCACGCTGGCGCTGATGCTGGCGCAGCAGCTGCCGCAATTGCGCGTGACACTGCTTGAAGCCCAGCGCTTTCCGGCGCTGGACCCGAATCAGCCCTTGCCCTACACCGCCGGTTTCGACGCCCGAAACACGGCTTTGTCGCGTCGCACGGTGCAGGCGTTCAGCGACCTCGGCCTGTGGCCGCAGTTGCAGCCGCATGCCACGCCGATCCAGCAGATTCACATCTCCGAGCGGGGCCAGTTCGGGCTGTCGCGCCTGCGTGCCGATGAAGAGCAGGTAGAGAGTTTCGGTCAGGTTATCGAGAACGCCTGGCTGGGCGTGGTGCTGCTGGCGGCGCTGAAGAAATGTCCGTCGGTAACGCTGCGTGATGGCGTGCAAGTGACCTCGCTGACGACCTCTGCCGCAGCCGCCACGGTGTCGTTGCAGCAGGGCGATGGCCCGGCCACCGAATTGTCGGCCCCGCTGGTGATTGCCGCCGATGGCACGCAGTCGCGCAGCCGCGACTGGCTGGGGCTGACGGCGCGCTGGCACGATTACGGCCAGACCGCGCTGGTGACCACGATTGCGACTTCGTTGCCGCATCAGCACGAAGCCTTCGAGCGCTTCACGGAAGATGGCCCGATTGCCTTGCTGCCGCTGCCGGATGCGCCTGCTTCGGGCACGGCAGCTGCTTCAAATGCGGCCGGCCAGCCTGCGCAGACGCGCCGGTCGCTGGTCTGGGCGCTGAAGACGGCCGAAGCCGAACGCGTGAAAGCCTTGTCCGATGCGGAATTTCTGGCGGAGTTCCAACGCGCCTTCGGTCGTCGTGCCGGTCGCTTTACCCGCGTCGGCCAGCGCCATGCCTATCCCTTGCAGCTCATGGTCGCGCATCAGCAAACCGTGCCGCGTGCGGTGATTCTAGGCAATGCCGCGCACAGCCTGCATCCGGTCGCCGGCCAGGGCTTTAATCTGTGTTTGCGTGATGTGCTGGTACTGGTCGAGACCTTGCGCGATGCCTGCGCCCAGGGCGCAGACCTCGGCGAACCGACACGATGGCAAGCCTATGAAGCCAAACGCCAGGCCGATCAGCAGCAGATCATCCGTTTCTCCGACAGCCTGGTGCGCGGCTTTTCCAACGCCAACCCGCTGTTGCAACTGGCGCGCAACATCGGCCTGCTCGGCTTCGACCTGCTGCCCGGCGCCAAGCCGCTGGTGGCGCGCTATGCGATGGGGCTGAGCCATGTCTGAGCCTGTCCGCGAATTTGATGTCATCGTCGTGGGGGCCGGCATGGTCGGCAGCCTCTTCGCGCTGCTGCTGGTGCAGGATGCCGCCGCACAAGGCCTGCGCGTCGCCATCATCGACGGCGAGCGCAGCACGCTGCCGCCCGCCGATGCACCGTTCGACCTGCGCGTATCCGCCCTCACGCGTGCCTCCGAGGCGCTGATCGCCCGTGCCGGCTGTGGCGACGCGCTCAACAGCCAGCGCCACTGCCGCTTCACTAACATGCAGGTCTGGGATGCCGATGGCACCGGCGCCGTTCATTTCAGCGCGGGCGATGCCGGCGCGAGTCACCTCGGCACGCTGATCGAAAACCGCATCTTGCAGGCCGTGTTGGCTGACAAGCTGTTCGCGACAGCGGCCGCTAAAGTGACCGCAACCACAGCAGCGCCGGCCCAGCCCGCCGCGCTCACCGTCCTCTGTCCGGCGCGCGTGCACAGCCTGTCGCGCGAGCTCAGCGGCTGGCAGGTCACACTCGCCGATGGCCAGCGCCTGCGCGCGCCCTTGCTCATCGGTGCCGATGGCGCACAGTCACGCGTGCGCGCCGCCGCCGGCATTGCCGTGCAGACGCGCGATTACGACCAGCACGGGCTGGTTTGCACCGTCACCACCGAGCAGCCGCATCAGGCCACCGCCTGGCAGCGTTTCCTGCCGGCTGGCCCGCTGGCGTTCCTGCCGCTGGCCGACCCACATCAATGCTCTATCGTCTGGACGCTGCCGTCGGCGGATTTGCCCGAGCTGCTGGCGCTCAATGACGCCGATTTCGCCAGCCGTCTCGGCATCGCCTTCGAGCATCGCCTCGGTGCCATCACCGCCGTCGGCCCGCGCGCCGCTTTCCCGCTGCAGGCTCGTCACGCCGAGCGCTACACGCAGGACGCCCTTGCGCTGATCGGCGACGCCGCGCACAGCATCCACCCCCTCGCCGGCCAAGGCCTGAACCTCGGCCTGCTCGATGCCGGCGCGCTCGCCGACGAGATGCTGGCAGCGTTGCGCAGCGGTCTGCCGGCCGGGCATGCGCGCGCGCTGTCGCGCTACAGTCGTCAACGCCGGGGCGATAACAGCCTGATGTTGCATACCATGACCGGCTTCGAGCGTCTGTTCGCCAGCGATGACCTGCACCTGCGCATCCTGCGCAATACCGGTATGCGCCTTTTTGACCGCAGTGGCCCGCTGAAGGCGTTGGTTATGCGTTCGGCGATGGGGCTGAATATGTCGTCGAAACTGAATTAAGCGTACATGAGATGCCGATATGTCGTCGCCGACGACATGACGCAATAACATGTCGCTAAATTCATAAAATAGCGACATGTTCTCGTGACATGTCTACACTGGCGACATGACTGGCTCTGGTGATCTCTGATGACGGCAAACGATCTGTCTTGGCACGCGCACAGACCCTATAACCAGCTTCCCTTGCTGCCGCCGGCTGTCGAGCTGGAAACTCGTGCTGTCCTCAAGCGCTGTATCGAGGCGCGTGCTGCGCTGGCTGAGCTGAAGCAGGCGGCCGAGCTGATCCCCAATCAGACGATGCTGATCAATACCATTCCCTTGCTGGAGGCCAAAGACAGCTCCGAGATCGAGAGCATCGTGACCACAACGGACCTGCTGTTTCAGCATGCCCATGGTGGTGATGGCCCGGTAGATCCCGCGACCAAGGAAGCCCTACGCTATCGCACGGCATTGCATCGGGGCTATCACGCGCTGGCCGAACGCCCGCTGTCTACCGTTACGGCAGTAGAGATTTGCCGAACGCTGAAGGGCGTGGACATGGACATCCGGCGTACGCCGGGCACGCAGCTGGCCAATGATCGTACCGGTGAGATCATCTACACCCCACCTGAGGGCGAAGACCGACTGCGTGACTTGCTCGCCGACTGGGAGCGGTTTCTGCATAACGAAATCGATTTCGATCCTCTCGTCCGCATGGCGATAGGGCATTACCAGTTTGAGGCCATTCACCCGTTTACGGATGGCAATGGCCGCACCGGGCGCGTCATCAATACGCTGTACCTAATTCAGGAGGGTTTACTCAGCCTGCCCATCCTCTATCTCAGTCGCTACATCATCGCGCACCGGGCCGACTATTATCGCCTGCTGCTGGCCGTTACGCGCGAGCAGGCTTGGGAGCCCTGGCTGCTCTACATGTTGAGCGCTGTTGAAGACACTGCGCGCTGGACCAGCGTCAAAATCACTGCCATTCGGGCGTTGTCAGAGCACACCGCGCAGTTTGTCCGCGAGCAATTGCCGAAGACCTACTCGCGTGAGCTGGTCGATGTCATTTTCGAGCAGCCCTACTGCCGTATCGGTAATGTGGTTGAGAAGCAGATAGCGCAACGACAGGCTGCCTCTCGCTATCTGAAAGAGCTGGTGGCTATCGGTGTTTTGCAAGAGGTGCAGGTCGGTAAGGAGAAGCTCTTTATTCATCCTAAGCTGATGCAGCTGCTTAGTCGCGACAGCAATGAGTTCAAGCGCTACGCCGTCATATCGGAATGACGATGACTTATGAGTCACTCCCATGTCACCCAAGACGCACACTTTCCGACCACGCCGGTGCATAATCTCGCCAACAATAACAACAAGATCCGGACGGACTCCCCATGGCCAAGCGCCTGAACCTGGCAGATGCCTTCTTCCTTAACGCCGAATCGCGCGATGCCTATATGCATGTGGCCATGCTGCATCGCTACCAGATCCCTGCCGATGGCGGTGACAACTGGGTCGCCGAGCAAGTTGAAAAGATGCGTCAGTTCCCGGTCGATCAGCAGCCGTTCAACCTGCGCCTGACCTCCGGCCTGATCAGCAAAGTCGCCCCGGCCTGGGAAATCGACAGCAATATCGACATCGACTATCACCTGCGCCATGCCGCGCTGCCCAAGCCCGGCGGCGAGCGCGAACTCGGCGTGCTGGTGTCGCGCCTGCACAGCCAGCCGCTAGACAAGAATCGCCCGCTCTGGGAATGCACCATCATCGAAGGCCTCAACGACGGCACTTTCGCGCTCTATTTCAAGATTCACCACGCGCTCATGGACGGCATGTCCGGCTCGCGCACCATGAGCCGCTGCCTCAGCCCGAATCCGGGCGATACCAACATGCCGTCCTTTTGGGCGATGCCGCCGTTGCCGCGTGGCAGCAGTGGCATTCCCAAGGCCATTATTGAGTCCGCGCAGGCACTGGCGCGGCCGACCGTGCTCAATGTGCTGGCACAAGCCTTTTCGGCCTGGTTCAAGATGCTGCGTGCCGCGCCTGCCAGCGGCTTGATCGGCCCGTATCGCACGCCGTCTTGCGCACTCAATGCCAGCATCAGCCCGCAGCGTCGCTTTGCCACGCAAAGCTTGTCGATTGAACGCATGAAGCGTGTTGGCGAGCGCGCTGGCGGCACTCTTAATGATGTCGTGCTGGCGACCTGCGCCACCGCGCTGCGCCGCTATTTGCTAGAGATCAACGACCTGCCGAAGAAGCCCTTGCTGTCGTCCATTCCGGTCTCGTTGCGCACCCGCGAAGAGGCTGGCGAAGGCAATGGCATCAGCCTGGCGCTGTCGTCGCTGGCCACGCACATCGCCGATCCGAAGCAGCGCTTCGACAGCATCAAGGCATCCATGCAGGCCAACAAGAATTTGCTGGCCACGCTGTCGAAGCCGGCCATGACGCTTTACACCAACTTGCTCATGGCGCCGTTTCTGATTGGTCAGATGACCGGGCTGGCGGCGCGCGCGCGTCGCCCGATGTACAACACCATGGTGTCGAATGTGCCGGGGCCGTCCGAAGTGCTGTACCTGAATGGCGCGCGGCTGGTCAGCGCCTACCCGGTGTCGCTGATTTTCAACGGTCAGGCGCTCAACATCACCATTCTGTCTTACGATGGCCAGATGCACTTCGGCTTCACCGCCTGCCGCGTGGCTTTGCCGCATGTGCAGAAGCTGGCCGTTTATCTGGGCGACGCGCTGGATGAACTGGAGCGTGTATACGGCGTGGTAGCGTGAGGGAAAGCGCGGCCTTCGACCAATTAGCCGTGCCTGGAGTGTGGAATTTGGATGCTCCAACGGGTATCCTCCGCCCAAATAAACGAGTGAAATGCCTCTTTTTCAGGCAGGCAGATTTCCGCGACGATTTTTCAAGGAGTTCGCCATGACGACTGGCGTGGCCGAAACAGCAAGCTATTGGGCTTTTGGTGTCTTCCTCGTGGGCATTGTGGGCATGTGCTGCTTCATGCTTTTTGTGCCCTGGCTGCTGGGCGGCCGCGATTGGGGGCGTGCCAAGAACGAGCCTTTCGAGTCTGGCATCGTCTCCCGTGGCGGCGCGCGTCTGCGTGTCTCTGCCAAGTTCTATCTGGTCGCGATGTTCTTCGTGATCTTCGATGTGGAAGCCCTGTTTCTGTATGCCTACGCCATTTCCGTGAAAGAGGTGGGCTGGCTCGGCTTCTTTGAAGTGTCGTTCTTCATTTTTGTGCTGCTCGCCGGCCTGTTCTATCTCTGGCGTATTGGCGCCCTAGACTGGGCGCCGGAAGCTCGCCGTCGTCGTGCTGCGCGTCGCGCGGCTGATCTCAACGATCACTGAGGCTGTGGTTCATGAAATACACCCTGACACGCATTGATCCCAACGCCGCCAACGACAGCTACCCGATTCAGCAAACTGAAACGGGTGTGATGGATCCGGTCGAAGATCAAACCAACAAAAATATTTACCTGGGTCGTCTTGAAGACATGATCCACGGTGCTGTGAACTGGGGCCGCAAGAATTCGCTGTGGCCGTACAACTTCGGTTTGTCTTGCTGCTATGTGGAAATGGCCACGGCTTTTACCGCACCGCACGATGTCGCCCGTTTCGGCGCAGAAGTGATTCGCGCCTCGCCGCGTCAGGCCGATGTCATGGTGGTGGCTGGCACCTGCTTCATGAAAATGGCCCCGGTGGTGCAGCGTCTGTATGAACAGATGCTGGAGCCGAAATGGGTCATCTCCATGGGCGCCTGCGCCAATTCCGGCGGCATGTACGACATCTATTCCGTGGTTCAGGGTGTGGATAAGTTCCTGCCGGTCGATGTCTATATTCCGGGTTGCCCGCCGCGCCCCGAGGCGTTTCTGCAGGCGCTGATGCTGTTGCAGGAGCAGGTCGGCAAAGAACGCCGACCGCTGTCATGGACGGTGGGCGATCAGGGCGTGTACAAACCAGAGTTGGAACCGATGCGCGAGCGCAAGCACGACGAACGCATCCAGGTGGTCAATCTGCGTACGCCAGACCAGGTCTGAGATTTTTCCGTTGAGCGCCTGGCGCCCAACTACTGCATTCACTTTTTGCTGACGACGAGACTGATGGCTGACGACGTCCTTGCACAACAAATGACCCCCGGTGCCGAATTCGCGGTTGTGCGCGAGCTCGGTGCGCGCTTTGGTGCCGAGAATCTGGTTTTCCAGGCCACGCTCGACAAGGTGCCGACACTCTGGGTCAAGCGCGAACAGATCCTGGATGTGCTGCGCTTCCTCAAGCAGCTGCCCAAGCCCTATTCCATGCTCTACGACCTGTCGGCCGTGGACGAGCGCCTGCGCAAGCACCGCTACGGTCTGCCGGCGGCGGATTACTCGGTGTTCTACCACCTGCTCTCGATCGATCGGAATTCGGATGTGCGCATCAAGGTCGCCCTGAGCGCGGATGATCTGAACCTGCCCACATCGATCCCGGTTTTCGCCAACGCGAACTGGTACGAGCGTGAAGTGCTGGATCTGTTCGGCATCAATTTCGCCGGCCATCCGCAGCCGTTCCGCCTGCTCATGCCGCGTACCTGGGTTGGTCATCCGCTGCGCAAGGACTACCCGGCGCGCGCCACTGAATTCGATCCGTTCCACCTGACCGCACTGCGTCAGGATGCCGAACAGGAAGCCCTGCGCTTCAACCCGGAAGAGTGGGGCATGAAGAAGCATTCGGACGACTCCGACTTCATGTTCCTCAACCTCGGCCCCAACCATCCGTCCGCGCACGGTGCCTTCCGCATCGTGCTGCAGCTCGATGGCGAAGAGATTCTCGATTGCGTGCCCGATATCGGCTACCACCATCGCGGTGCCGAGAAGATGGCCGAGCGCCAGACCTGGCACAGCTTCATCCCCTACACCGACCGTATCGATTACCTCGGTGGCGTGATGAACAACATGCCGTATGTGCTGGCGGTTGAGCAGCTGGCCGGCATCAAGGTGCCGGCGCGCGTTGAAACCATCCGCGTGATGCTGTCTGAGTTCTTCCGTATCACCTCGCACCTGTTGTTCCTCGGCACTTACATCCAGGATTTCGGCGGCATGACGCCGATCTTCTTCATGTTCTCCGATCGCAAGCGCGCCTACGATGTCATCGAAGCCATCACCGGCTTCCGCATGCATCCGGCCTGGTTCCGCATCGGCGGCGTCGCGCACGATCTGCCCAAGGGCTGGGAGCGTCTGGTCCGTGAATTCCTCGACTGGATGCCGTCGCGCCTGAAAGAGTACGAGAAGGCTGCGATGCGCAACAGCGTGCTGAAGGCGCGTGCCATCGGCGTGGCGCAGTACAACAGTGCCGAAGCCATCGAGTGGGGTGTGACCGGTGCCGGTCTGCGTGCCACTGGCGTCGATTTCGACCTGCGCAAGGCGCGCCCGTATTCGGGCTACGAGAACTACGAGTTCGATGTGCCGCTGGCTGTTAACGGCGATGCCTATGACCGTGCCGTGGTGCGTATCGAGGAAATGCGCCAGTCGCTGCGCATCATCGAGCAGTGCCTGAAGAACATGCCGAGCGGCCCGTACAAGGCCGATCACCCGCTCAGCGTGCCGCCACCGAAAGAGCGCACACTGCAAGACATCGAAACGCTGATTCACCACTTCACCAGCGTGTCGTGGGGCCCGGTGATGCCGGCTGGCGAGGCCAGCTTCATGGTCGAAGCCACCAAGGGCATCAATAGCTACTACCTGACTTCCGACAAGAACACGATGAGCTATCGCACGCGTATCCGTACGCCGTCGTTCGCGCATTTGCAGCAGATTCCTTCGGTGATTCGCGGATCCATGATCCCGGATTTGATTGCTTACCTGGCGTCCATTGATTTTGTGATGGCCGATGTCGACCGATAATGTTGACCGATAAATGTTGACCGATATGACTACAGCAAACCCGACATCGAGCGCCCAGCTCATCGCGAGCAGCAGGTTTCAGCTGTCGCACCAGGAACGCCATGACATCGAGCATGCCATGTCGCATTACCCGGACGCGCGCGCGGCCAGCATCGACGCGCTGAAGATCGTCCAGGCCAACTATCGCTATGTGCCGGATGGCGCGATCCCGGCCATTGCCGAGGTGCTTGGCATCCCAGCGCCGGATGTGGAAGGCGTGGCGACTTTCTACAGCCAGATCTTCCGTGTGCCGGTCGGTCGTCATGTGGTGCGCTTGTGCGACAGCATGACCTGCTACATCAATGGTCACGAGCAGGTGCTGGAAAAGCTCAGCGCCGAACTCGGCTGCGGCCTTGGCCAGACCAGCGCCGATGACCGCTTCACGCTGCTGCCAGTATGCTGCCTGGGCAACTGCGACAAGGGCTCGACGCTGATGATCGATGACGACACCTACGGCGGCATGACCCCTGATCAGGTCCCGGCCTTGCTGGAGAAATACAAATGAGCCTGTCTTCGTTCGGCCCGGCCAACACCATCGCCCGCAGCGCCGAGACGCATCCGCTGACTTGGCGTCTGCGTGATGACGGTGCCACCGTCGGTCTCGCCGAGTATCAGTCCAAGGCCGGCTATGCCGGTCTGCGCAAGGCGCTGAAGGAGCTGAGCCCGGCCGAGATCGTCGAGCAGGTCAAGGACTCCGGCCTCAAGGGTCGTGGCGGTGCCGGCTTCCCGACCGGTGTGAAATGGGGCCTGATGCCGCCCAGCGATGGCAAGTCGCCGCGCTATCTGCTCTGCAACGCCGACGAGATGGAGCCGAACACCTGGAAGGACCGTCTGCTCATGGAGCAGCTGCCGCATCTGCTGATCGAAGGCATGGTCATCAGCGCCCGCGCGCTGGCGGCCACCACCGGCTACATCTTCCTGCGTGGCGAATATGTGGATGCCGCGCGCATCCTCAATGCCGCGCTCGATGAAGCTCGCGCTGCCGGTTTCATCGGCAAGAACATTCTCGGCTCCGGTTTCGACTTCGAGCTGTATGTGCATACCGGCGCCGGTCGCTACATCTGCGGCGAAGAAACCGCGCTGATCAATTCGCTCGAAGGTCGTCGTGCCAATCCCCGCGCCAAGCCGCCATTCCCGGCCGCCGTGGGCGTGTGGGGCATGCCGACCTGCGTCAATAATGTGGAAACGCTGTCCAATGTCTCGGCCATCGTTGCTAATGGCGTGGATTGGTTCAAGTCGCTGGCGCGTCCTGGCAGCGAAGATCACGGCACCAAGTTCATGGGCTTCTCCGGCAAGGTGAAGAACCCCGGCGTCTGGGAGCTGCCGTTCGGCATCAGCGCGCGAGAGCTGTTTGAAGATTATGCGGGCGGCATGCGCGACGGTTACACGCTGAAGGCGTGGCAGCCGGGCGGTGCAGGTACCGGTTTCCTGTTGCCCGAGCACCTGGAGGCGCAGATGTATGCCGCCGGTATCGGCAAGGTCGGCACGCGCATGGGCACGGGCCTGGCGCTGGCCATCGACAACAGCATCAGCATGGTGTCGCTGCTGCGCAACATGGAAGAGTTCTTTGCCCGCGAGTCCTGCGGCTGGTGCACACCCTGCCGCGACGGCCTGCCCTGGAGCGTGAAGATCCTGCGCGCGCTGGAGCGTGGCGAAGGTCAAGCCGGTGATGTAGAGACGCTGTTGCAGCTGGTTGGTCACCTCGGCCCGGGCAAGACCTTCTGCGCGCATGCGCCAGGTGCGGTCGAGCCTTTGGGCAGTGCCATCAAGTATTTCCGCAGCGAGTTCGACGCCGGTGTCGTCTTGCAGCCCGCTCAAGCCTTGACGGCCTGAGCGTTATCATTTCGCGAATTTGAAGACGGTCTGAAATGGCAACGATCCATGTAGATGGCAAGCAGTACGATGTAGATGGCAGCGACAACCTGTTGCGCGCCTGTCTCTCGCTCGGCCTCGATATTCCCTATTTCTGCTGGCATCCGGCGCTTGGCTCCGTGGGCGCTTGTCGCCAGTGCGCGGTCAAGCAGTACGCCAACGCCGACGACAAGCGCGGTCGCTTGGTGATGTCGTGCATGACGCCGTCCACCGACAACACCTTCATCTCCATTGATGATGCCGAAGCGAAGGAGTTCCGCGCGTCGGTGGTCGAGTGGCTGATGACCAATCACCCGCACGACTGCCCGGTGTGCGAGGAAGGCGGCCACTGCCATCTGCAGGACATGACTGTGATGACGGGGCATAACACCCGTCGCTACCGTTTCCAGAAGCGCACGCACCAGAATCAGGATCTCGGCCCGTTCATCGGTCATGAAATGAATCGCTGCATCGCCTGCTACCGTTGCGTGCGTTTCTACAACGACTACGCCGGCGGCCAGGACCTCGGGGTCTTCGGCGCGCACGACAATGTCTATTTCGGTCGCGTTGAAGACGGCACGCTGGAAAGCGAGTTCTCCGGCAACCTCGCCGAGGTCTGCCCGACCGGCGTGTTCACCGACAAGACCCACAGCGAGCGCTACAACCGCAAGTGGGACATGCAGTTCGCCCCGAGCATCTGTCAGGGCTGCGCGGCCGGCTGCAACATCAGCCCCGGCGAGCGCTACGGCGAGCTGCGTCGCATCGAGAACCGCTTCAACGGTGCCGTGAACCAGTATTTCCTCTGCGACCGTGGTCGCTTCGGCTACGGTTTTGTGAATCGCGAAGACCGCCCGCGCCAGCCGCTGCAGCGCACTGCCGACGGCCTTGAAAAGCGCGGCATGGATGCAGCACTGGACGGCATCGCAGCAGCGGTCAAGGCCGCCAAGCGCGCCATCGGCATCGGTTCGCCGCGCGCCAGCCTGGAAGCCAATTTCGCGCTGCGCGAACTGGTTGGTGCCGACAATTTCTTTGCTGGCCTCAATGCCGCCGATCAAGCACTCGACCAGCTGGCGGTGAGCATTCTGCAGAGCTACGGCGAGCGCGTACTCGGCATGCGCGATGTTGAAGCCTGCGATGCCGTGTTTGTGCTCGGTGAAGATGTGACGCAGACCTCGGCGCGTCTTGCCTTGGCCTTGCGCCAGTCGGTGAAGAACAAGCCGGTGCAGATGAGCGCCGACAAGCGTATTCAGGACTGGAACGCCCTTGGTGTGCGCGACATCGGCCAGCGCGCCTTGTCGCCGCTGTTCATTGCCAGCGTCAGCGCTACCCGCCTCGATGATGTCGCGTTGGCCACTCACCGCGCCGCGCCGGAAGATCTGGCGCGTCTCGGCTTCGCCGTGGCTCATGCCATCGATGCCTCGGCACCTGCCGTCAGCGGTCTCGATGCCGCCACGCAGACGCTGGCCAAGGCTATTGCTGCCGATCTGCTGGCCGCCAAGAAGCCGCTGGTGGTGTCGGGTGTGGGTGCCGGTGATGCCGCCGTATTGCAGGCGGCCGCCAACATCACTCAGGCGTTGCTCAAGCGTGAAAAAGACGCCGGCATCGTGCTCGCGTTCAGCGAAGTTAATTCCGTGGGCAGTACGCTGATCGGCGGCGAGTCGCTGGATCAAGCGCTGAGCCTGCTCGCCAGCGGTGGCGCTGACAGCGTCATCGTGCTGGAGAATGACCTCTATCGTCGTGCCGATACAGCAACGGTCGATGCCGCCCTGAACGCTGCCAACAGCGTCATCGTGGTGGATCATCAGCAGACTGCGACGACTGACAAGGCGCATTGGGTCTTGTCGGCTGCCACCTTCGCCGAAGGCGATGGCACCGTGATCAGTCAGGAAGGCCGCGCCCAGCGCTACTTCCAGGCCTTCGACGCCAGCTATTACGACGCAGCCGTGCTGGTCAAGGAGTCGTGGCGCTGGCTGCATGCCCTGAACAGCACCATCGCCGGCAAGGATGTGGAATGGACACTGCTCGATGATGCCGTGGCCGCCACGGCTGCCGGCATCCCGGCGCTGTCTGCCATTGGCGCTGCGGCACCGAATGCCGCCTTCCGCATCCACGGTCTGAAGATCGCCCGTGAGCCCCGCCGCTACTCGGGTCGCACCTCCATGCGCGCCAACATCTCCGTGCACGAGCCGCGCGCGTCGCAAGATCCGGATTCGGCACTGGCCTTCTCTATGGAAGGCTACGCCGGCCCGAACGAACGCTCGCCCATCGTGCCGTTTGCGGCAGCGCCGGGCTGGAATTCGCCCTCGGCCTGGAACAAGTTCCAGGATGAAGTCGGTGGCAGCCTCAAGGGCGGTGATCAGGGCGTGCGTGTGTTCTCGGCCTCCAGCGCAACGGACTATTTCGGCTTTGTGCCGGCCGCTTTCGTGGCCCGCAGCAATGAGCTGCGTGTACTGCCGATCTACCATCTCTTCGGCAGCGACGAGATGGCCGCCAAAGCACCGGTCACGGAATCGCGCAACGCCAGTGCCTATGTCGCGCTGAGTAGTGCCACCGCCGCCCAGTTCACCGTCGGTGCTGATGCCGTGGTGCTGGTTCGCGCCGGTGCCGGCTCCGCCAAACTGCCGGTTCGTATCGATGACAGCCTGCCGCTGGGCACCGTCGGCCTGCCGGTGGGTCTGGCCGATCAGCCGCTGGTAGCCCGTCAGGGCTGGGCCACGATTGCCTTGCAGGGAGGGCTCTGATCATGAGCATCAACATGGCGTGGCTCACACCAGATCTCGTCGAGATCCTTATCGCTGTCATGAAGGCCGTGGTCATTCTGCTGGCCGTGGTGCTCTCGGGTGCCTTCCTCAGCTTCGTTGAGCGTCGCTTGTTGGCACTCTGGCAGGATCGCTACGGCCCCAACCGTGTTGGTCCGTTCGGCCTGTTCCAGCTTGCTGCTGACATGCTGAAGATGTTCTTCAAGGAAGACTGGACGCCGCCGTTTGCCGACAAATTCATCTTCTGGCTGGCCCCCGCGATTGCCTTCTCCTCGCTGCTGGCGGTGATGGCGGTCATCCCCATCACGCCAACTTGGGGCGTTTTCGACCTGAATGTGGGTGTGCTGTTCTTCCTCGCCATGGCCGGCCTCGCGGTTTACGCCGTGCTTTTCGCCGGCTGGTCGAGCAACAACAAATACGCCTTGCTGGGCGCCATGCGCGCCTCGGCGCAGACGCTGTCTTACGAAGTGTTCATGGGCATCGCGCTCATGGGTGTGGTGATCCAGGCAGACTCGTTCAGCCTGCGTGACATCGTGCTGGCGCAGCAGGGCATGTGGTTTATCGTGCCGCAGTTCTTTGCCTTCTGTACCTTCCTGATCGCCGGTATCGCGGTGACGCACCGTCACCCCTTCGACCAGCCGGAAGCTGAGCAGGAACTGGCCGATGGTTATCACATCGAGTATTCGGGCCTGAAGTGGGGCATGTTCTTCGTGGGTGAGTATGTTGCCGTGGTGGTCATTTCGGCCCTGCTGGCCACGCTCTTCCTCGGCGGCTGGCTGCCACTGCCGATCCCCTATGTCGAGAACATTCCGCCGTTCTTCTGGTTCGCCGCCAAGACCGGCTTCTTCATCATGATTTTCGTGCTCGTGCGTGGCGCGCTCATGCGTCCGCGCTATGACCGTGTGATGACTTTCGGCTGGATGGTCTGCCTGCCGTTGTGTCTGCTGAACATGTTGGTGACGGCTGCGGTTGTCTTGCTTAACGCCCCGGCCGCCTGAGGAACTGAAGATGACATTGACTGGAATTATCGTCGGCGCGTTCACCCAGATCCGCAGCATGGTGATGGTGTTCTCGCACGCCTTCCGCAAGCGCGACACGCTCATGTACCCGGAAGTGCCGATCTATGTGCCGCCGCGCTATCGCGGCCGTATCGTGCTGACTCGCGACCCGGACGGCGAAGAGCGTTGTGTGGCCTGCAATCTGTGCGCCGTGGCCTGCCCGGTGGGCTGTATCTCGCTGCAGAAAGCCGAAACGGACGATGGCCGTTGGTACCCGGAGTTCTTCCGCATCAACTTCTCGCGCTGCATCTTCTGCGGCATGTGCGAAGAGGCCTGCCCGACCACGGCCATCCAGCTCACGCCAGATTTTGAAATGGCCGAGTTCAAGCGTCAGGATCTGGTGTACGAGAAGGAAGATCTGCTGATCTCCGGGCCGGGCAAGAATCCGGACTACAACTTCTACCGTGTTGCTGGCCTGTCCATCGCCGGCAAGCCGAAAGGCGCGGCACAGCATGAAGCCGAGCCGGTCAGCGTCAAGGGTCTGATGCCGTAATCGGCGGATAACAACGGCGCTGACCTCGGTTGGCGCATGAAGAGAGTGAATGCCGTGCTATATGCCTTCTACATTGCTGCTGCTGTTGCCGTGCTGGCCACGCTGCGCGTGATCACGCACACCAACCCGGTGCATGCGTTGCTCAATCTCATCGTGTCTTTGCTCGCGGTGGCGATGATTTTCTTTGCTCTCGGCGCGCCGTTCGCCGGCATGCTGGAAATCATCGTTTACGCCGGTGCCATCATGGTGCTGTTCGTGTTCGTGATCATGATGCTGAACATGGGCGATGCCGCCATCGAGCAGGAAAGGGCCTGGATGACGCCGCGCATCTGGCTGCTGCCGTCGCTACTGGCCGCTGCGCTGCTGGCGGCACTGGGCTATGTGCTGACCGGCATGGGCCAGCACCCGGCCGGGCTGGTCGAAGTATCGGCAAAGGAAGTCGGCATCGCCTTGTACGGCCCGTATTTGCTGGGCGTCGAGCTGGCGTCGTTCTTGCTGCTCGGTGCCATGGTGGCGGCATACCACCTTGGTCGTTCGGATGATCAGCCGTAAATGGCTGCAACAGGTTTTGACGGGATGGAAAGTGTAATGACCGGAATACCCATGGAGCATGGCCTGGCACTCGCCGCCATCTTGTTCGTGCTTGGCCTGACCGGCTTGCTGGTGCGCCGCAATATCTTGTTCGTGCTCATGTCACTGGAAGTGATGATGAATGCCACGGCGCTGGCTTTTGTGGTGGCCGGCGCGCGTTGGGGCCAGCCTGATGGCCAAGTGATGTTCATTTTCGTCATCACGCTGGCGGCTGCCGAAGCATCGGTTGGTCTGGCCATCGTGCTGCAGCTGTACCGTCGCTTCAAAACCCTCGACATTGATGCTGCCAGTGAGATGCGCGGATGAACCTGCTCTTTCTGACCTTTGTATTTCCACTGCTCGGCTACATTCTGCTGTCGTTGTCGCGCGAGCGTATTTCCGAGAATGTGGCGGCGCTGATCGGTGTCGGCTCGCTCGGCCTGTCGGCTGCCACTACCGCTTGGGTCGGCTACGACTTCCTGACCAACCCCCCGGCGGGTGGTGCTTACACCCAGGTGCTCTGGACCTGGCTCGCCGTTGAGGGTCTCAACGCAGATTTCGCCCTGCGCTTAGACGGTCTGTCGCTGACCATGATGGGCGTCATCACCGGTGTCGGCTTCCTGATCCACATCTTCGCGTCCTGGTATATGCGCGGTGAAGAGGGCTACGAGCGCTTCTTCTCGTACATGAACCTGTTCGTCGCCTCCATGATCTTCCTGGTACTCGGCGACAACCTGCTGTTCCTGTACTTCGGCTGGGAAGGCGTGGGCCTCTGCTCCTACCTGCTGATCGGCTTCTATTACAAGGATTCCGCTAACGGTCTGGCCGCGCGCAAAGCCTTCATCGTGACCCGTGTTGGCGATACTTTCCTTGCCATCGGCATGATGATTCTGTTCCGCGAGCTCGGCACACTGAACATTCAGGAGCTGATGGTGCTGGCGCCGCAACACTTCGCCAGCGGCTCGTTCTGGATCAACATGGCCACGCTGATGCTGCTCGGCGGTGCCGTCGGCAAGTCCGCCCAGCTGCCGCTGCAGACTTGGCTGGCCGATGCCATGGCCGGCCCGACGCCGGTGTCCGCGCTGATCCACGCCGCCACCATGGTTACCGCCGGTGTCTATTTGATCGCCCGTACGCACGGTCTCTTTGAGCTGGCACCAGATGTGCTGGCGCTGGTCGGTGTTATTGGCGCGGTCACACTGGTGCTCTCTGGCTTTGCCGCACTGGTACAGACGGACATTAAGCGCATTCTCGCCTACTCGACCATGAGCCAGATCGGTTACATGTTCCTGGCGCTGGGTGTCAGTGCTTGGTCGGCAGCGATTTTCCACCTGATGACCCATGCCTTCTTCAAGGCGCTGCTCTTCCTCTCGGCAGGCGCGGTCATCATCGCCGTGCATCACGAGCAGAACATCTTCAAGATGGGCGGCCTGCGCAAGAAAATTCCGTTTGTTTACGCCTGCTTCCTGATCGGTGGCGGTGCACTGGCGGCCCTGCCGTTTGTGACCTCCGGCTTCTTCTCGAAAGACGAAATTCTGTTCGAGGCTTATGCCGGCGGCCATTCCAACCTGCTCATGGCGGGCCTGCTGGGCGCGTTCCTGACCTCGATCTACACCTTCCGCCTGATCTTTACCGTGTTTCATGGCGAAGAGAAGACCCATGCCCATGCCTTGAAGGGCGTGACCTACTGGCTGCCGCTGGCGATTCTGCTGGTGCTGTCCACGGGTATTGGCGCGCTGATTCAGCAGCCGCTGGCCGATGTGCTGCCGGCCATGCCATCAGCGACGGCGGGCGAGCACGGCAAGCATGAGCTGGAGATGGTTTCCGGCGGCATCGCCATCCTCGGCATCATCATTGCGGCCTTCCTGTTCCTGGGCGAGCGTCGCTTCGTGAATAGCCTGGCCGAGTTTGCGCCGGCACGAGCCATCAGCAAGCTCTGGTACAACGCCTGGGGCTTCGACTGGTTCTATGATCGCGTATTTGTGAAGCCGTTCATGTTCCTCGTGCATCTGCTGCGTCACGACCCGGCGGATCAGGGTGTGGGTCTGCTGCCGCGCCTGGCGCGCTTCGGCAACCGCATGCTGGTGCCGACCGAAAGCGGTCAGATTCGCTGGTATGCCGCGTCGTTCGCGCTGGCCGCCTTGGTCATTCTTTCCCTGCTTGTGTTGGTGTAAGCCATGATCACTTTTGACTCGTCCATTCTGCTCTGGCTGCTCCTGATCCCGTTTGCCGGCGGTTTGCTGGCCTGGCAGGCAGAGCGCCTGAGCCCGAACACGCCGCGCTGGATTGCGCTGGTCACCATGCTGGCCTTCTTTGTGCTGACCGTCATGGTCTGGCTGCAAGGTAACTACCACGGCGATGCACTGGCAACCGCAGTCAGCGGTCACCCCGTATGGCAGCTGGAGTTCCAACGAGACTGGATTCCGCGCTTCGGCATCACTTTCCATCTCGCGCTGGACGGCCTGTCCATGCTCATGCTGCTGCTCACCGGCTTCCTCGGTGTGCTGGCGGTGGCCTGCTCCTGGCGTGAAATCGAAAACCATGTCGGCTTTTTCTACCTGAACCTGCTGTGGAACCTCGGCGGTGTCATCGGTGTATTCCTCGCCGTTGACCTGTTCCTGTACTTCTTCTTCTGGGAAATGATGCTGGTGCCGATGTTCTTCCTGATTGCCCTCTGGGGTCATAAGGGAGCCAACGGCCGCAGCCGCATCAGCGCCGCCACCAAGTTCTTCATCTACACCCAGGCTAGCGGTCTGTTACTGCTGCTGGCCATCATCGGTCTGGTATTGGTGCATGCGCAAAACACGGGCGTGCTGACCTTCGACTACGATGACCTGCTGGCGACCAGCATGGCCCCCGCCGTTGAAATGGTGCTCATGCTCGGCTTCTTCCTAGCCTTTGCCGTGAAGCTGCCGGTGGTGCCGTTCCACTCCTGGCTGCCCGATGCTCATGCGCAAGCGCCAACCGCCGGTTCGGTCGATCTCGCCGGTGTGCTTTTGAAAACAGCGGGTTACGGCTTGCTGCGCTTCGGCGTGCCGCTGTTCCCGAATGCCTCGGTCGAGTTCGCGCCGATTGCCATGTGGCTGGGCGTCTTCGGCATTTTCTACGGTGCCATCCTTGCCTGTGCCCAGACCGACATCAAGCGTCTCATCGCCTACACCTCGGTCTCGCACATGGGCTTCGTGCTGGTCGGCATCTACTCCGGCAACATGGTGGCCCTGCAGGGCGTTGTCGTGCAGATGCTGGCACACGGTATCTCGGCCGGTGCCCTGTTCATTCTCTGCGGTGAGCTCTACGAGCGTCTGCATACCCGCGATTTGCGCGAGATGGGCGGGCTGTGGTCGCGCATGCGCTTCCTGCCACCGATCATGCTGTTCTTCGCCGCCGCCTCGCTGGGCTTGCCAGGCATGGGCAACTTCGTTGGCGAAATCATGATTCTGCTCGGCAGCTTCAAGGTCAACACCGCCGTGGCCGTGGTCACAGCGGGCGGCCTGATTCTCGCTGCCATCTACGGCTTGCTGATGATGCAGAAGGCGTTCTACGGCCCAGCCAAGTCGGAGCATGCGCTTGCCGACCTGAATGGTCGCGAAAAGCTCATCATGCTCAGCCTGATCATCACCTTGCTCTGGCTCGGTCTGTACCCGCAGACCGTGTTTGATACCTCGGTGGCGAGCATGCAGAACCTTAATTTCTTGTTCACACAGGCATCGCTGCCTGTGCAACCGGCCTTGTAATCCGCCATGACGATCAATACACAAATGATTTTCGCGATGCTGCCCCTGCTCATCACAGGTGCAACGGCCATTCTGGTGATGCTGTCTATCGCCATTCGTCGCCAGCATGATCTCAATGCCACGATGACGGTCATCGGCCTCAATCTGGCGCTGTTCTCGGTGCCGTTTGCGCATGCCGTGGGGCCGCAGCTGATCACGCCATTGCTGCAGATGGATGGCCACGCCAGTTTCTTCATCGGCCTGGTGCTGTTTGCCACGCTGGCTTGCAGCACGCTAATGCATGCGTATCTGAAGGGCTATGACGGCAACAAGGAAGAGATGTACCTGCTGCTGGTGCTGTCGGCACTGGGCGCGATTGTGCTCATCATGTCGCGCCACTTGGCGTCGCTGTTTATTGGTCTGGAGCTGCTGTCGATTCCGGTTTATGGCCTGGTGGCTTACACATTCCGCAACAGGCGCTCGCTGGAAGGCGGCATCAAATACCTCGTACTCTCGGCAGCTGCGTCGGCATTCATGCTCTTTGGCATGGCGTTGCTCTATGCCGAGTCCGGTGCGCTGAATTTTGGTGCGCTCGGCGCTCAGCTGGCCAACGCCGGCATCATCAGCCCGTTTGCGCTGGCCGGTTTTGCCATGATCCTGATGGCACTGGCGTTCAAGCTGTCGCTGGCGCCGTTCCATCTTTGGACGCCGGATGTCTATGAAGGTGCGCCCGCTCCGGTCGGTGCTTATCTCGCCACAGTCAGCAAGGTTGCTGTTTTTGCCGTGCTGCTGCGTTTGTTCGTGGAAGTGCCGATCGCACACACCGGTATCTGGGTGAATCTGCTGACCGGGCTGGCATTCCTGTCTATTGCCGTGGGTAACCTGCTGGCGCTGAATCAGAGCAATCTCAAGCGTCTGCTGGGTTACTCCTCGATCGCCCACTTTGGTTACATTCTGGTGGCCATCATTGCTGGCGGCGCGCTCTCGCTGGAAGCCATCAACATGTACCTGCTGACCTATGTGGTCACCACCATCGGTGCCTTTGGCGTGGTGGCGCTGACCTCCAGCCCGTACACCGGTAAGGACGCGGATGCTCTCTTTGACTACCGTGGCCTGTTCTGGCGTCGCCCGTACCTGACGGCGGTGCTGACGGTGATGATGTTGTCGCTGGCCGGCATTCCGTTCACGGCAGGTTTCATCGGCAAGTTCTACATTGCGGCCATTGGTGTGGATGCACAGCTGTGGTGGCTGCTCGGCGCACTGGTGGTGGGTAGCGCCATCGGCCTGTTCTATTACTTGCGTGTGGTGGTGGCGTTGTTCATGCCGACGCCGGGCATGCGTCGCATGGAGGCCGACAGCTTCTGGGGCGTTCGTGTTGGCGGCATCATGGTGATTGCCATGGCGGCCTTGATGTTCGTTCTGGGTGTTTATCCGGAACCGGCGATCGAGCTGGTGCAGCTCGCCAGCGTCGCAGTTTTCCGCTAGTCGTCTGTTGTTTGAAAAAAGCCTCCTTCGGGAGGCTTTTCTCATGGTAATTACAAAATGGGTACAGCTGTTAGCTGGCCTTGTGGCCGAGAGGTCGGGTAACTTCGCAACAACATAAAAATACATGTCCATCATGATTCAGCGACATAACAAGAATGAGGGAAAGGCTATGCATCTCAAGGTCATGCGTGTGGGTTTGTCACTTGCGATGGCATTGCTTCCATCCGTCACCTTGGCCAGCTTGGGTAATGTCGGCTCCAACTTCGGCCTTATGCCCAATGACATTGCTACTGCGCAAAGCCTTTCCATGTTCAGCAATCAGCCCTCGGCGGTGTTTTACAACCCGGCCTATCTGGCGCGTGATCGCAAAGGTGCGTTGTCGGCAGCATTTCTGTTTACCGAGCAGGAGTTAACCGCGAAGGGCTGGAAAACGCCGGATGAAATCGTTGTGGACGATGTGATTGAGGGCAACTCCAACTACAATGTTTTGCTGGGCTTCAAGACCGATTTGAGCAAGATGCTCAAGGATGATCGCGCCATTGTGCTGGGTTTCATGCTGGGTGCCGAGCGCACCGGGCTTAGTTTGCTGTCTTTCAATTCGGCCGCAAGCCAAACGGCACAATCGCTCAAGTATGGTCAGCAGTCCCTGTTTTTAAGCTTGGGTGCGGGTTTGAATATTATTCCCGGCTTTGATGTGGGTGCATCCACGCGAATCACGCTGGCCGCCGATGCCAAGCTCACGGCCGATGCCCAAGTGAGCGGCGAAACCAGTTTCGAGGGGCTGCAGGTTGCTGCCAAGCCATCTATCCAGCCAGTGCTCAGCGGTAACTTGAACTGGGGTGATCTGCTCTGCCCGAATGACAAATACTGCTGGGCCAAGGGCTTGGAAACCGCTGCCACCTGGCGCTACGAGTCTGACTACAGTGCCAATGTGGATGCCAATGCGCTGGTACCCAACCTGATTTCCAATTTGCCGCTGCTCATCAGTACGCTTGATTCCTATCAGCCGGAAACCTTTTCGGCGGGCATTCAATACAACCTGTACAAGCTGCGCCTAGGCGCATCGGCAGACTATCAGCTGTGGTCAGGGCTGAACGACAAGTTCAAGAGTGATACGGTGAAAGATCAGGCCTTGCTCAAGTTCAAGGATGTGGTGGTGCCACGGGCAGGTTTCGAATACCGCCTCAACAATGTGTTCAGTGTGCTCGGCGGCGTCAGCTATGAGCAGTCGCCACTGGAAAGCACCGAGTCACTGGATGTGAACTATGTGGATAACGACAAGATCGTCATGGGCCTCGGGTTTTCCTACCTGATCGAGAAGGCCTTGTTCCTGTCGCAACCGGTGCGCATGGATTTCGCCTACCAGTACCATCTGTTGGAGGATCGTGACTTTCTCCTCACCACCACGCGCAATGCGGCGGCGGGCGATTGCAATGGCCGAACCACGCCAGCACCAGACAATCAGCCGATACGCTGCGAAGGCGTTACCGCCGGGGGCAATGCCCATGTCGTGAATGCTGCTGTGCATCTGACATTTTAAAGAGACTCCGCCATGCGCATCATTACATTATTGACGGTTGCTGCTCTTGTTGCGGGCTGTAGTGGCGGCGGCAGTCCGCAACGCCCGGTATTACCTGATTTCCCCGAACCTGGCGCCGGCGTCTCCGATCAGCAGCGCAGTCTGGTGTTTGCCTATCCTGCGCTAGGTCAGACGGATGTGGTGCCGACGGCTCCGATCGTGCTGCGCTTCTCGCACCCGGTCGCGACCTTGCCTGCCGGCACCACGCTCAAGTCTTTGTTTACGGTGAAAGCGAAAACGGCCACGACGGGCGTCGATTTCGACATCAAGCTGGTCGATGGCGGAAAGGGTGTGGTGATTCAGCCGACTTTGCCGCTGAACGATAAAACCGAATATCAGATTATCGCGCCGCAAATTCCGCTGGCTCTCGAAAGCCCAGGTGCCATCGGTAATATAAGTTTGCAGCCACCTGGTTCGCCGGTGCTCAGTTTCACCACGCGTGCGGCCTTTGAGGGCCCCAATGATCTGCAGGCGTTGACCCCAGTCTTTCAAGTGGCACAAATCACGCCCGTGCCCACAGGCTTCCTGATTGGATCGCAGCCCTTTGGCCTGATTGATTTCTCGACCATCCGCCTGCTGATGACGCAGCCGATCGACAGTCGCACCGTGCGTTACGGCGCTGCAGCGGGCGATACCATCCGCTTGATGCAGGGCGATACGCTGGTGCCCGCGCGCATCATCGCGCAAGGCAACCACCTGAGCATTGACCCCGAGCAGGATCTGGACCCGACGAAGAGCTACACCTTGGCTTTGGGTACAGGCTTGAGAAGCATGCTGGGTCGGGCGCTGGTGCCGGGCGCCTATGGCGCTTTTGTGTTTACGCCGCAGGATTCAGGCATCACCACCGGCAAGGCGTCGCGTATCGCTGTGGAAGTGCCTGATGCCGGCACTTCGAGCCTGCTCGGCAGCAATGTGAACCAGGTGCCGGTGGCGTCGCCATTGTTGGGTCAGGGCGAGCGCGCACCCAAGCCGCAAGCCAAGGGCAGCCTGTTTGCTGATCTGGCGCTGCCGGCCAATTTTGCTCAGTTCAATCCGGCGGTGACGCCGCTGCGTGTGCCGCGTGGCAACATCCTGAAAGCCGGCAATCTCAGCGTCAAGCTGGACGGCAAGGTGCCTGCTGGGCTGGATACCGGCGACCTCACCATCACGCTGATTTCGGATGCGAACGGCCTGCTGCTGCCGAATCGCTACAGCAATTCGCTGGTGGCACCGGCCCTAGTGATGCTGGAGCTGGACATCAATGTGTCGGCGGCCAACGGCACCTCCAACGGCGCTTTCACGCAAGACATCACGCATGTGCAGGTCGCCGGCATTGCCACGGTGGATCAGGCCAACCAGATTCTCAATATCGAAGCCGTCGGCACTATCGAGCTGAAAGTACTCGGTGTGGATAACGCCGTGGGCGTGCTGGCGCTGAAGATGCGTACTGACCTGAAGCAGGCGCCCGGCACGGCGCCGGTCGATACGATTTTGCCGACGGTACAGTCGTGGGTGCCCGGCGTCATGGTGAATGGCCTGGCGGGCGGCGAATTCATCCGTCCGGGCGACCCCATGATCGTCAATTTTGCGGAAGCCATGGACATCAAGTCCTTCCAGCCGGGTGCCATCACGCTGCTGAAAGGGAACACCCCGGAGCCGTTCACTTCGCGTCTGGATGGTGTGTCGCTGATCGTCAGCCCGGTCACGCCGTGGCAGCATGGCGCGAACTACCGCCTGAGCCTGGCCCCCAGCCTGACGGACATGGCGGGTAATGCGCTGGGGCTGTTGCAGAACTTCGACTTCACCATTCCTGCGCTGGCCAATACGAAGACGCGCCCCCCGGTGGTGCTGTCGAACTATCCGGGCTATCCGTGTCCCATCGAGGCTGGCACGCGTAATGTCGCTAATAGTATTCAAGGGCGCTGTGCCGGTGGTCAGGCCGGTGATGACCTGTTGCCCTTGCCGCTGATCGAGCCGAATCGCGCCATTGAGGCCGCATTTTCGCAGTCGCTGAATGCCGCCAGCGTGAGGTTGGCCACAGCCTGCAATGGCGTTGGCAGCATGCGTGTAGAGCGTATTGATGCCTCGGGGAATTGCCTGAGTGTTGTGCCGGGCCAGTTGCAGGCTCGCCCGCGAGACTTGCGCTTCGTGCCAGATCAGCCCTGGGTTGCCGGTCAGCTTTATCGTTATGTGCTGCACTCCAACAACAGCCTCACCAGTTCATCGGCAGATTGCACCGGCACGCAGGCCATTTGCGGCATCAATGGCCTGCCGCTGCAAACCCAGCTGATTGCCCGCACCTTGGCCGATGCCACGAATCCTCAGCGCGGCGGCCCTGCCATGGAGATCTTCTTCCGGGGCGGTGCTGATCTGGGTGGCAGCAACATCGGCTTGCGAGTCCTGCCGGTCTTGGATGTGAATACCAACTTCCGGCTCGACCCAACAGAGCGGCGCGCCAGTGTGGCGGATTTGGTCAATGGCATGCCGGTTGCGCGACTGGGAGCTACTCCGGCCACGAATCCGGTGTGTGGTGCCGGCACCAACAGCAGCACTGATCCGGAAAGCCTGGGCTTGACCTGCCTGGCTTCCAATGGTGCCTTGTTGCAGCCGGATCGGATCAGCATAGGAAGGTCGTTTACAGGCGCTGCTACCAGCTTCAACTTGGGTTGCAGAACCGGTGTGGGTGCCGAAGATGAACCGGGCGGCGCGCAAGGCAAGGAGTGCCAAGGCCAGCAATTCCTGCTCATTTCAGCTGCGCTGGGCGCACGCATCGGCAGCTCCATCAATGAGGGTGGCGTAGATAAGGTTCAGGTCTTCATCAACCCGGCGATGGTGGTGACCTCCGGTGCCAACATCTTTGCCACGCTGGGTCTGACCAAGGATGCCTCGCCGGGCTCCCAGGCGCTCTTTGCTGCGCTCGGGCAGATCCCGGTTCTGGGGCCGCTGATCAACACGGCCGTGGATACCGGCGCTGGCTTCATCGGTCCTCTTCTACCGATTGCGGTGCGAGATTCAACGAATACGGAGCTGCCGGAAAACCAGATTTATTCCGGCCCCTTGGTGTTCCGTATGCGTCATCCGGCCGGTAATGGCCCAATCAAGGGCTTCATTTTCCGCAGTGGCGACAAGCTGGTGCTGGAAACCCAGCTGGACTTGTATACCGATATTCCGGAGATCAACGCCACGGCCACGGTTCTTGGTCTTCCGCTGATTCCGATTGAGCATAGTGTGCGTAGCAACGATGACCTGACCGCCACGGCCAATCCGCTCAATGGCTCAGGCTCGGTTAAGGTCAGAGGTGAGGTGAAGTTTCTCGATGATGGTCGTCTGACCGTGCAGCTCTCAAACATCGAGACAGTTCGCCTGACAGCGTCGCTCAGTGGTTTGGGCGGCTTGCTGGCAGGCGACCTGAAGGTGCGAGTGCCGGCTGGTCGCTTCGTCATTGATGCGTCATTGGCACCGTTGAAGCGCTGAGCGAGAAGGTCTCACCGTACTACCGTGCGGCTTCCACCTCTTTTCGATCGAAGATGCCGATCACAGGCGTACCGTGGGCGCGCATGGCCGGCTCGATTCGGCGATGCAATGCGTGGTAGCGATAGAACGGTACTCGTGGGAATAAATGGTGCACGGAGTGCAGGTTCTGGCCGAGCCAGAACCACTCCAGCGGCTTCATCCACTTGGGCATGATCAGGCTGTTGGTGGTTCGGTAACGAGCGGAATCTGCGTACGGGTGGTGAGGGCGATAGGCGAACCAGTATGCGGTGAAGAACGCGCCCGCCAAGTAGCCGAAAACTAGCAATGCCCAAGCATGTTCCCGTGCAATCAGCGTAACGAACGCAACGCGCCAGCCGATCGCGAGCAGCACTTCCGCGATGTAGATAGCCTTTTCTCTCCACGGAGCGGTTGCCCAGTAACCGTGAAATAGGAAGGTATTCTGGACCCACAGGAAGCGAATGCCGCAAATCAGGAAGGCGAAAAAGCCACCGCGCATGCCGCTGACAACAAAGTCCGGGTCTTTGTCTGGCTGGTTGGTGTAGCGATGATGCGTGAAGTGTTCGACCCGATGGGTGGAGAAAGGCACCATGATCAACGGGGCCATCAGGTAGCCGCAGAGATTGTTGAGCCACAGCAAACCAGTATGAGTGCCATGAATGTTGCCATGCGCGGCCTCATGCAGCGGCGTATAAGACATGTATGTGACGACGGCGTAGAGCAAGATGGCAGGTGCCAGCGATAACTGGCCTGTCGCGAACAGGTAAAAGTCTGTGACTAGCAGTGCCCACACCGCCACCACCAGCAGGACCGTCGGCCAGGCTACCTCGCTGGTGTATTCGCGTGCTGTGGCGATGGCCTGTTTGTTCAGCGCGTTCAAATCCTGATGCATGGTCGTTCTCCGGGTGCTTCTTAGTGCCATAACACTATCTGACAATCCTGTATCCTCGGCAGAGCATTAAGGGACTGTCGCCATACATTTCCGGCCAGGCCGTATCTCATCTTTGTGTCAGAAAACTCCGGTATAGGCATGTCAAACGACGCGAACTTCCAGCATCCCGTTGCCATCAGTCAGGTGATGGTGAATTTCGCTGCGCGCTACGGTATTGATGCGGAGACCTGCCTGCTGGGCACTGGCATCACCGAAGCGCAGCTGCACGACGCGGATGCCCTCGTTGCGCGCGAGCAAGAGCTGCGCCTAGTGGAAAACCTGATGCTCGCCTTGCCAGACATCCCTGCGCTCGGCTTTGAGCTTGGCTTGCGCTACAGCGTGGCGACCTTCGGTATATGGGGGTTTGCGTTGCGAACCAGTCGCAATTTGCGCGAGGCCCTTCAGAGCGCGATGCGCTATCTGCCGCTGAGCACAGCGTATTGCCGGTTCGCGATATTCGGTGATCAGCAAGAGTACGGGATTAGCGCCGATCCCTCGGATATCCCGCAGCACTTGCGACAGTTCCTGCTGGAGCGCGACACGGCCACAGCCATTAATCTCTTCAACGAACTCGCGCTTTCGGGTCTGCGCGTGCTGCGGCTCGAATTCCAAGGCAGGGCCCCGGCGCACGCGGGCCAGATCGAAGCGCTCTGCGGCATCGCGCCTCACTATGAGTGTTCGCGCAACGCTATTGTGCTGCGTCGGCAGGATGCGGAGCTGCCTTTGCCGATGTACGACATGCATCTGGTGCGGCTATTGGAAGATCAGTGTCGCGCGCAATTGGAGCGACGGCAGGTCGCCGGTATCGCCGGCCAGGTTCGGCAGCTGCTACTAGGTTCGGCGGGGCTGGTGGCCTCTCTCGAAGATGTGGCGAGCCATCTGGCGATGGCACCGCGCAGCCTGCGTCGCAGACTGGCCGAAGAAGGTGCCAACTTCCGCAATCTCGTCGATGCGGAGCGAGGGCAGCTTGCCCGGCAACTGCTGGAAAACACGGAGATGAAGCTGGAAGAGATGGCGGTTCAGCTGGGTTACGGCGATACCGCCAGCTTCACACGGGCTTTCCGGCGCTGGTTCGGACAATCGCCGAGCGAGTACCGGAAAGCCGCGAAGCGCTGACGAGCGTTAGGCCGAAGCCAAACGCTCGGTCAGTGCAGCCTTTGCTGCTGTCAGCTCGGCTGGCAGGTTGTGCGACAGCTTGTCGAACAGCTCATCGTGCAGCTTCAGCTCTTCGGCCCAGTCAGCGGCGTTGATGTCGCTAACTTGATCGAACAGCTCGCGGCTGAAGTCCAGACCATTCCAGCGAATGTCTTCGTAGCGCGGGCTCACACCCACGGCATGTTCCACGCCCTGGGCTTCATTTTCGATGCGATCGATCATCCACTTCAGGATGCGCGTGTTTTCGCCAAAGCCCGGCCAGATGAACTTGCCGTTGGCATCCTTGCGGAACCAGTTGGTCTTGTAGATGCGCGGCAGCTTGGCGCCGGCGGCTTCGAGCTTGGCACCCAGGTTCAGCCAATGCTGGAAGTAGTCGCTCATGTTGTAGCCGGCAAACGGCAGCATGGCGAACGGGTCGCGACGAACCACGCCCTGCGCGCCGAAGGCGGCAGCAGTGGTTTCCGAGCCCATGGTCGCCGCCATGTACACGCCTTCCACCCAGTTGCGCGCTTCAGTCACCAGCGGCACGGTATTGGAGCGACGGCCGCCGAAAATGAAGGCGTCGATCTTCACGCCAGCGGGGTTGTCCCACTCGCTGTCCAGCGCCGGGTTGTTGGTGGCGGCGACCGTGAAGCGCGAGTTCGGGTGCGCAGCCTTGCGGCCGGCCTTGCCGTCTGCCGGTGTCCAGTCGTTGCCCTGCCAGTCCACGAGATGCGCCGGGGCATCGCCCAGACCTTCCCACCAGACATCGCCGTCATCGGTGAGCGCGACATTGGTGAAGATCACATCTTTGTTCAGCGACAGCATGCAGTTCGGGTTGGTCTGCATGTTGGTGCCCGGTGCTACGCCGAAATAACCAGCTTCCGGGTTGATGGCGCGCAGGTTGCCTTCGGCATCCGGCTTGATCCAGGCGATGTCGTCACCGATGGTGGTAACGCCCCAGCCCGGCATGCCAACTGGCGGGATGAGCATGGCGAAGTTGGTCTTGCCGCAAGCCGACGGGAACGCAGCCGCGACATGGTATTTTTTACCCTGCGGATTGGTCACGCCGAGGATGAGCATGTGCTCGGCCAGCCAGCCTTCGTCGCGGCCCATGGTCGAGGCGATGCGCAGTGCGAAGCACTTCTTGCCGAGCAGGGCGTTGCCGCCGTAGCCGGAGCCGTAAGACCAGATTTCGCGGGTTTCCGGGTAGTGCACGATGTACTTATTGGTCGGGTTGCACGGCCACACGGTGTCTTTCTGGCCCGGTTGCAGCGGCGCGCCAACGGTGTGCATGCAGGGCACGAACTCGCCGTCTGTGCCGAGCACATCGTAAACAGGCTGACCCATGCGGGTCATCATGCGCATGTTCACGGCCACATAAGCGCTGTCGCTCAGCTCGATGCCGATGTGAGCAATCGGCGAACCCAGCGGGCCCATGGAGAACGGCACCACATACATGGTGCGGCCGGCCATGCAGCCATCGAACAGCGGGTTCAGCGTGGCACGCATCTCGGCCGGGGCCATCCAGTTGTTGGTGGGGCCGGCGTCGTTCTTGTTTTCGGAGCAGATATAGGTGCGGTCTTCCACGCGAGCCACATCGGATGGGTCAGTCCAGGCCAGGTAGGAGTTCGGGCGCTTTTCCGGGTTCAGCTTCTTGAACGAGCCGGCAGCAACCAGCAGCTCGCAGAGTTGGTCGTATTCAGTTTCCGAGCCATCGCACCAGTGGATGGCGGCGGGCTTGCAGAGCGCTGCCATTTCGGCAACCCAGGCAATGAGGCGGGGGTGTTTGACAAAGGCGGGGGCATTCACTGCAGCGTGTGTCATGACAGATCTCAAGGTGTTGGAATCGGGATTGCCGAGCCGGCTCGCGTTATCAGCCGTCAGATAAATCAGGCACTTGCGGCTTATGGGTCGTGCAATGTGCGACGATTATATGTCAAATTATGTCGAAAATCCTGCGCCACATGCTTGACAGGGCGGGCCGTGCAGTGTGCTTTATCGGAATAATTTGTGACTGAGCGGTTTTGCGGGCGCTGATTTACGGGTCAGGGGTGTGCCGGCGGTGCTCGTGTCGCTGCTGGAGGCTGGCAACACTGCGTCGTGCGCCCTATGTTAGTCTGCACACCATCCGTCATGAGCCATGACGAAGCCACGATGCCAGCGTATCAGGGAGCTGCTCCATGTCATGTACTACTTTGCCGCTGTTTCGTTCGGTCAGGCTGCCGGCTGCGTTGCTGGCTACGGCCTTGCTCAGCGCTTGTGCGGCCACGAGTGGGCCGCGAAGCGCTGCGGTATCGGCAGACAAGGAGTGGGCGGCTGCCGAGCAGGCGCTGCGCAGTGAGCGATGGCAGGAAGCCAAAGTGCCGCTGGCGCGCTTGCTGCAGCAGGATCTGCGTAACGGCCAGCTGCAGTTCCTGCATGCCTTGAGCGAGGAAAACCTGGCGCGTGAGCAGGATCTTTCGCGTCTGGAGCTGGCAACTGTCGGCTATGCCAACGCCACTCGCTTTGCCCCCGGGCATTTCTGGGCTTTGCTGCGCATGGGCTTTCTGGCGCTGGAGCGAGGTGAGCACGAGGTGGCGCAGACGCACTTTGCGGCAGCTGCCGTGGACCAGCCAGAGCGTTGGGAGGCATTTTACGGCCTCGGTGTGGCCTCGTATTACCGTCGTGATCTGCCGGTATTGAAGATGGCCGCACGACGCAGCGCCGAACTGGCACCGGAACAGCCCGATGTTATGCGTCTCGGCGCTTTTGCCTTGGCGGCAGCTGGCGACCCGGCGGCGGCAGGCGTGGCGCGGCGTTTGGGCGCGGCCGGCACAGAGCGTGACATGGTGGTCTGGGTTGAGCGGCGTGTCGGTGAGTATCTGAAGCAGGCTGCCGATGTGCGTCTGGCGCCCGATGCCGGTGGGGAGTCATCCGGCGTAGTGGCACCAACGCTTGCCGAGTTGTCTCCGACCCAAGTTGTGGTCGAAGTCACCATTTTGCTCAACTCAGTGCTGGATCAGGCCAGTCGCGGCGTCAACCTCTTTGATGGTCTGCGCGTACTCTACGGATTCAATGACCTCCGCAGCGATGTGCGTGACAGCCTCACCGGCCGCCAAAGCACGCGCACCATCACCTCGCAAATCTCGACGCCGCAGCTCAACTACAGCCTCAACCTGTTCAACGATTCGGGGCAGTATTACAGCGTGGTGGCGCGCCCCTCGATCACGGCGCATCTGGGGCGCGAGTCGAAGTTCTTCGCTGGTCGCACGGTCAATGTCGCAGTCAGCGGCATCAATCTCGGTCAGCTGCAGCCTATCGATGTGGGCGTGCAGCTCACGGTGCGTCCGGAGCGCATCGATGGTAACAATGTCACCTTCGTGGTCGATGCCACGCGCTCCTTCCTCTCGCAGGAGCAGATTGGCACCTTCAACAACTCGCTGACCACATTCCGCCAGAATGTGTCGGCAACGGCCGATGTCGCCTTTGGTCAGACCCTTGTGCTGAGCGCCTTGTCCGAGCAGGTGGGCGACAAGTCCTTCTCCAAGGTACCGGTCGCGGGTGAGGTGCCGGTGCTTGGGCGACTGTTCAATCGCAGCACGGATCTGCGCCGCCAGGAGTCTCTGCTGATTCTGGTCACGCCCACACTGCCGCTGACCATGACCACCGGCCACGATCTTGCCCGCCGTGACAAAACGGTACAGCAGCTGCTCGACAGCTGGCAGACGCGTGTTGAGCCAATCAGCAATGTGCCGGCGATTCTCGGGCGACTGCATCAGATGCGCTGGCTGCGCGACCCCAAGCCTGGCGACTTGCGCGTGAGCTTGCCGCAGGCGCGCGACTGGCAGCGTGAAGCCATCAACGAAAGTCTGCTGCTGGCGCGGCAATAATTCGGCCTGAAGCCGGGAGCAAGAATCATGGCATCTAAAACAGAAGTGAGTATGTCGGCGCGGGTGTTGATTGCAGCCTGTCTCGGGCTGGCCGCGCTGCCGGCGCAGGCCGCTGAGTATGGTTTGCTGGATGGCGTGCTGCCGGCCGGTGAGCGGTGCACCCAGGTGAGTGATCGGCAGCTGGTCCGCACGCCGGGGAGTGTCGTCCTGCGCATGCTGGGCAATACGACCAGCTTCGGCCAGGGGAAAGTGCAGTTCTCGATCATGGGGGGCGGGCTCGATGCCGCCAGCAGTATTCGTCTGCTCGACCTGCCCGGCGCCACATTGACGGTACTGGCGAAGCATTCCGCCGCGACGAATCAGGCGCGCGGCTGCGGTCCGCTGGCCTCGGTTGATCTGCAGATTGTGACATCGAGTCCGCCAACGGCAGCGCGCAACGGCCGTTTGCGCCTTGAGTTCGGTGCTGCTGGCAGTGTGCGCGGGCCGCTCGAGATCGTGTTGCGTCACGAGCCCGTGCCGATGTCGCTGCGTCTGATCTGGCCATATGCCTTTACTGCAAGCGCGCCGCGTTGCTTTGGTCAGGGCGGCTATATCAGGAATGCCTCGGCGACATCTAATGTGCTCGAGATTGGTCTGGATCCCCAGCTGCCGTTGCCGGCTGATTGCCGCAAGGAGGCCGTCCAGATCAATGTCAATTATGGCAGGCCTGTGCTGATCGACGACAACATGCCGTTCGGCACTTATGCCACTGCGATTAGCGGGTTGCCGTCGGCGCAGGCTGCTGTTGTGGAGGCTGTGACGCGGACCGATGCGTCAACCTTCCGGTTCATGGGCAGCCGAATTGGAGAGACGGCTTTCCATATTGACTATGTGGCCCTGCGCCAGGCCTTGCTGGCGGCGGGACGCACTGCGTCGACCTCACCCACGCGTCTTGCCACGATGTCGGCTGGCACCACGAAAAGCCGTGCTGCCGCTAGCCAAGCTCCGGCAGAAATCAACTTCACGGTCGAGATGAGCCGCTTCAACGGCCGATCCGGCCTGCATGCCCCGATGCCGGTACGCATTGTCGCCATCGAATCTCCGGCACGCGGTGCGGTGGCTGCTCCGCCACCTGCTGCGCGCCCGGAAGTGCCTGTCGTGCGCCGACTGGATGTGCTGGAGACCTTTGGTGGCCGCGCCGTGCCGTTTGTGGTCACGGGGGGGATTGGGCCCTGGCGCAATCGCGATCAGCTGCGAGCGAGCGTCGGTGACAGCCGTAGCGGCATGGAGTTTTACCTGGGTGTCGAGCGCCTGCAGGCAGTGCTTGTCTCTCAGGATGATCAGATAGGAACAACGGTCCTGAACCTGACGGCGCCTGTGCTGGCGGCTGGTGAGCCCTCGCGTACAGGGCCTGTCTGCCCGTCGAGTGCTGTTAGCGACCGTTGCAGCAGTGCCGTCACGGTTGTGGCTGGCCCCCGCATCAGCAGCATGCCGCCGCAGTGGCAGCTGCAGCCGGCGGGTGCAGCGCCTATTGATATGGTGACGCCGTTCCGGCGTGAGCTGACGCTGACCGGGTTGGGGCTGGTTCCGGCGGGCGTCACTGGCTTGACCACCGAGCTGGTGGTCGAAGACTGGAAGGTGCAAGTGGCACCACTGGCGCGTTGCGACCTGGATCTTCGGGTCATCAGCATGACGGCAAGCCGTATCAGCTTCAGCTTCGGTGTGCCACTGGGCACCCGCCCGGCAGCCTGCTCCGATGCTGACGAGCAGGCCATACTGGCGACAGCCAACCTGGGGGCATCCAGTGGTGCTAAGCCAAGGGTTGTCATGTACTGGAACTATGGCGGAACTCGGGTGGAAGTGGCGCGCTGGTTCATTCGCGGCACGCTGTGAGCCGGTCAGGAGCGCACGCATAAAACAAAGGCAGTGGCGATGGCGTCCGGCACATCCCTGCATGTAAAATGCGCGCTTTCCTGTGGTCTTTCCCTCCGGAGTTCCCTGCATGGGCCTGCGCACATCTCTTTACGCCGAGCATCTGGCCCTGAAAGCGCGCATTGTCGATTTTGGTGGCTGGGACATGCCGGTGCAGTACACCTCGGTACTTGATGAGCACCATGCGGTACGGCGCGCCCAAGGCATGTTCGATGTCTCGCACATGACGCTGCTCGAGCTGACCGGGCCGGATGTTGTCTCCTATCTCCGTCGCCTGCTGGCCAATGATGTCATCAAGCTGAAGACACCGGGCAAGGCCCTGTATTCGACCATGCTGGATGACAACGGCGGCGTCATCGACGACCTGATTGTCTACGCGCCCACGCCGGAACAGCCTGAGCTATGGCGTGTCATTGTCAATTGCGGCACGCACGACAAAGATCTGGCTTGGATGCAGCGTCAGGCTGCGAGCTTCCGCATCACCCTGCGCGAGCGCACCGACTCGGCCATGGTGGCCGTGCAGGGGCCACTAGCGCGTGCGACCGTGGCGACACTGCTCGGTGGCGAAACGGCCCGGCGCATTGAGGCGCTGAGTGTGTTTCAAGGGATAGACGCCGGCAATGACTGGTTCATCGCACGAACCGGCTATACCGGCGAGGATGGTCTGGAGCTGATGCTGCCGGGCAGCGAGGCACCGGCATTCTGGCAGCGTCTGCTGGCGGCGGGCGTGCTGCCCTGCGGCCTTGGCGCGCGTGACACCCTGCGCCTGGAGGCCGGCATGCCGCTCTACGGCAACGACATGAGCGAAGCCGTGTCGCCGCTGGTGTCCAACCTCGGCTGGACCATTGCCTGGGATCATGACTTTATCGGCAAGTCTGCGCTTGAGGCCGAGCTTGCCGCTGGCGTGAAGCAGCAGTTGGTCGGCCTGGTGCTGGAAGGCAAGGGCGTCCTGCGTGCGCACATGCGCGTTGTTATCGAGGGTGCTGGCGAAGGTGAAACCACATCCGGCACATTTTCGCCGACGCTGGAAAAGGCCATCGCCTTTGCCCGCATTCCGGTCACCGACAAGACCGAGGCGCTGGTCGACATCCGTGGCAAGCTGCTGCCGGCGCGCATCGTCAAACCTGTTTTCGCCCGTTCGGGCAAAGCCCTGATCTGATTAACCCTGCTGAGACGGCACACGCCGCGTGAGAACGACCATGAGCAATACGCCCGCAGAACTGAAGTACGCCGCCAGCCACGAGTGGGCACGCCTTGATGGTGACATCGTCACCGTCGGCATTTCCGATCATGCCCAGGATGCCCTCGGCGACCTGGTTTATGTCGAGCTGCCGAGCGTCGGTGACTCCGTGCAGGCCGGTGACGAAGCCGGTGTGGTCGAGTCGGTGAAAGCTGCGTCGGACATCTACGCGCCGGTATCGGGCGAGATCGTCGAGATCAACGAAGCGCTGGCGGATGCCCCCGAGATCGTGAACAGCGCGCCCTACACCGACGGCTGGCTGTATCGCATCCGCATCAGCGACGCCAGCGAGCTCGACAAGCTGCTGTCTGCCGATGATTACGCTGCACAAGCCCACTGATTTGCGCGGGGCTGGCGCTGCCTGCTTGACCCCGCTAATGCCCTTTTGAGCTGAGCCTGATATGCCCTTTATTCCCCATACGCGCGGTGATGTTCGCCGCATGCTCGACACCCTCAACGATGGTGCCGGCGCTGACTCGCTGGATACGCTGTTCGACGAAATTCCGGCGGCGATTCGCTGCCAGCCGCTGACCGGCGTGCCGGACGGCTTGTCGGAAATGGATGTGACGCGACTGATGCGCGAGCGCAGCGAGCAGGATGCCGGCGCGCTGTGCTTCATCGGCGCCGGTGCCTACGAGCACCACATTCCGGCGGCAGTATGGGATCTGGCCTCGCGTGGCGAATTCCTCACCGCCTACACGCCGTATCAGGCCGAAGCGTCGCAGGGCACGCTGCAGGTCATCTACGAATTCCAGTCCATGATGGCGCACCTGACCGCCATGGACGCCAGCAACGCCTCGGTTTACGACGGTGCTTCCGGCCTGTCCGAAGCGGTGCTGATGGCCATTCGCGCCAACAAGAAGTCGAAGTCGCGCCGCATTCTGATGCCGCGCACGGTGTCGCCGATGTATCGCGCGGCAGTGAAAGCCATCGTTGAAGGGCAGGACATCGAGCTGGTCGAGCTGGACTATCACCGTCAGGGTGGCCATATCGATCCGGCCAGCCTGAAGGCGTATGAGGGCGAGGACTTTGCCGCGCTGGTGATCCCGCAGCCGAACTTCTTTGGCGTGCTGGAAGAGGTGGATCTGCTCACCGATTGGGCGCATGCGCAAAACATGCTGGTGATTGGCTGCGTGAATCCGCTGGCGCTGACGCTGTTTGCGCCGCCCGGCGATTGGGGCACGACCGGTGCCGACATCGTGGTGGGCGAAGCTCAGCCGTTCGGCATTCCGCTGTCGTCGGGCGGGCCGTACTGCGGCTTCATGTGCTGCAAGATGGAGTTCATTCGCCAGATGCCGGGCCGCATCATCGGCCGTACCGTCGATCTTGAAGGTAAGCCCGGCTTTGCGCTCACGCTGCAGGCGCGCGAACAGCATATCCGCCGCGCCAAGGCGACCTCGAACATCTGCACCAACCAAGGTTTGGCGATGACAGCATCGACTATCTACCTGAGTCTGCTCGGTGCCGAAGGCTTGGAGCGCGTGGCGCTGGCCAGCCACAAGAACATCCGTGAGCTTTCGCAAGCGACGAGCAAGTTCGGCGGCATCTCGCGCGTGTTCAATCGCCCGGTATTCCACGAAAAGGTGCTGGGCCTGCCCAAGCCGGTGGCTCCGGTGCTGGCGCGTATGGCGGAGCAAGGTGTGCTCGGTGGTTTTGATTTGAGCGTGGATTATCCCGAGCTGGGCAACGCCCTGCTGGTGTGTACCACCGAAACCAAGAACGCCCACGATATCCAGCGCTATGCCGATGCGCTCGCCCACGCTTTGCGTTCGGAGTAAGACATGACCCTGATTTTTGATCGTTCGGAAAGTGGTCGTCGCGCCACCTCGCAAGCACCGTCGGCACGCCTGGATTTGAGCGACATCCCGGAGAGCTTCCTGCGCAAACAGCGCGCGTTGCTGCCGGAAGTGTCCGAATTGCAGGTGGTGCGTCACTACACCAACCTGTCGCGCAAGAATTTTGCCATCGACACGCAGTTCTACCCGCTCGGCTCCTGCACCATGAAGTACAACCCGCGTGGCGCGCACCGTGCCGCCATGCTGCCGGGCTTCCTCAACCGCCACCCGCTGGCGCCGGAATCGCATTCGCAGGGCTACCTCGCCTGCATCCATGACTTGCAGCAGACGCTGATGGAAGTCACCGGCATGAAGGGTGTGTCGCTGACGCCCATGGCCGGCGCGCAGGGCGAGTTCGCCGGCGTCGCCATGATTCGTGCCTATCACGAAGGTCGCAAGGACTTCGAGCGCACCGAGATGCTGATTCCGTCGGCCGCGCATGGCACCAACCCGGCCACCGCCGTGATGTGCGGTTACAAGGTGCGCGAAGTGCCGACGCTGGCCAACGGCGATGTCGATCTGGAGGCGCTGAAGGCCTCCGTCGGCCCGCAGACGGCGGGTCTGATGATGACCAATCCGTCCACCTGCGGCGTCTTCGAGATGCAGATCAAGGAAATCGCCGAGACCGTGCACCAGGCCGGCGGTCTGCTCTATTACGACGGGGCCAACCTCAACGCCATCCTCGGCAAAGTGCGTCCCGGCGACATGGGCTTCGATGTGTTGCACATGAACCTGCACAAGACCTTCGCCACACCGCACGGCGGTGGTGGCCCCGGTGCCGGCCCTGTCGGCGTGGGCGAGCGCCTGCTGCCGTATCTGCCAACGCCGATCGCCGGCCGCGATGCCGACGGCAGCTATCGCTGGCTGACCGAAAAGGACATCCCGCACACCATCGGTCGCTTGTCCGCCTATATGGGTAATGCCGGCGTGCTGCTGCGTGCGGCGTATTACGCCTATGCGCTGGGCCGCGAAGGTCTGCATCGCGTGGGCGAGTACTCCACGCTGAACGCGAATTACCTGATGCAGCGACTGGTCAAGGAAGGCTTCCAGCTCGCCTATCCGGAGCGTCGTGCCTCGCACGAATTCATCATCACCTTCGCCAAGGAAGCCAAAGAGCTGGGCGTGAGCGCGATGGACATCGCCAAGCGCCTGCTCGACTACGGCTACCACGCACCCACGACCTACTTCCCGCTGCTGGTGCCGGAATGTTTCCTCATCGAGCCGACCGAAACCGAATCGCCGGACGAGCTGGACGGCTTTGCCGATGCGCTGGTGAAGATTCTCGAAGAAGCCCGCACCCAGCCCGAGCTGGTCAAAGGCGCACCGCACACCATGCCGGTGCGGCGCTTGGATGATGTACGCGCCGCTCGCGAGCTGGATCTGGTCTGGAAGCCGGCGCAGTCCGCGTAATTTTATGGCGGAGGGATTCATACCTGCTGACGGGCATCCTAGCCCGGCAGCAGGTATGAATCCCTCCGCAACACATTGCCCGCATGGGCCCGCCACCTAACGAGACACCACCATGACCGACCTGCCCCGCCTGCGCCTGAAGGCGAATGAAGAACGCCGTTTGCGCGAGGGCCATGTCTGGGTCTTCTCCAACGAAGTCGATATTGTCGCGACGCCGCTGAAGGGCTTCGAGCCGGGCCAGCAGGTCGTGGTCGAAGACAGCAAGGGCAAGGGTCTGGGGCTGGCTATCGTCAACCCAAACACGCTGATCTGCGCCCGTCTGTTCAATCGCGATATTGCGCACCCGCTCAGCACCTCGCTGTTCGTGCATCGTCTGCAGATTGCCCTCAGCGTGCGTGAGACTTGGTATCCCGAACCGTTCTACCGCCTCGTCTACGGCGACAGCGACGGCTTGCCCGGCCTGGTGGTGGATCGTTTCGGCGACCACCTCGTGGTGCAGATTTCCACCGCCGGCATCGAGCGCGAAAAAGCTGCTTTGATCGATGCTCTGGTCAAGGTGCTGAAGCCGCAAGGCATCCTGCTCAAGAACGACGGCAAGATGCGTCAGGTCGAAGGTCTGGATTCCTATGTTGAAGTCGCTTACGGCGAAGTGCCCGAGCGTCTGGCGCTGACCGAGAATGGCGTACGCTTTGAAACACTGGTGCGCGATGGCCAGAAGACGGGCTGGTTCTACGATCATCGCGAAGCCCGCGCCAAGCTCAAGGGGCTGGTCACCGGCAAGCGCGTGCTTGATGTGTTCTCCTACATCGGCGGCTGGGGCGTGCAGGCGGCCGCCTTTGGTGCCGCTGAAGTGCATTGCGTGGATGGCTCGGAGAAGGCGCTCGATCAGGTCATGCGCAATGCCAAGCTGAACGGCGTCGAAGGCAAAGTGCAGACCTTGCAGGGCGATGCCTTCGAAGCGCTGACCGCGCTCAAGCAGGACGGCGAGCGCTTCGATGTCATCGTGCTCGACCCGCCGGCCTTCATCACTCGTCGCAAGGATCACAAGGCCGGCCTGCAGGCTTATCGGCGTGCCAACGAGCTGGCCATGCGCCTGCTCACCCGTGACGGCCTGCTGGTGTCGGCGTCCTGCTCCATGCATCTGGCGCGCGAAGAACTGGTGGATGTGATTCGCGCCAGCTCGCGCCACATCGACCGTCAGGCGCAGATTCTGCATCACGGCCATCAGGGTGCGGATCACCCGATTCATCCGGCGATTCCGGAAACGGAGTACCTGAAGGCGGTGTTTGCGCGGGTGCTGCCGATTTAGTGTGCCTTGGTGCGCTAGTGCCAGCGCGCCATCACCTTCTTCTGCAAACTCAGCACCGCCGGAGCCTGTCCGGCCAGTGGTCGTCCCTTCTCGACCACCCAGCCGCTGGCCTTGCGCCAGAGGCTGCCCAGGGCATCGTGTGGCAGGCCCAGCGTATCGGCGGTGAGCGGGTCGAGCAGGCTGCGTGCCAGCGCCAGCGTGCGGCGCTCGGCTGCTGGCAGGGTATCGGCCGATGCCACCATGCGCAGCCACGGCAGCACCAGTGGCGCACCCAGTGGCGATGGCGGTTGCAGCAGCACATGCCGGAGTGCATGCGCCTCTTCGTCGTTGCTGGCCAGCCATAGCGCTTCCACGCCCAGGCCCTGACCAAAGCCGATGGCCCAGTGTCGCAGGCCAGCGCGCTGCGTGCTATTGAGCCCCACGCCAAGGCCATCGAGGCAGCGCATCATTTCTTCCGACAGGCAGATCACCAGCGTGGCCAGATCGCTTTGCGCGAGCACCACGCCGAGATGGTTCTTGCCTATCGCGGCTTCGGCATCGCGCCGCAGGATGGCCAGCTCCAGTCGCATCAGCCGCAGCGTTTCGGCCGTGGGCAAGTGTTCGCAGAGGAGGGCATCATCGAGATGCTGCATGAACCGTTGCAGCGGGCTCAGCGGTCCCGGCCAGGCACCGGCCCAGCGTGCCTGGCTGAGCAGACGCAGGCCGCCACCGGCCTGCCAGGCCAGTCTTACGGCCAGCGGAAACTGCTGCACATAAGCCTGCCATGCGGCCAGTTCAGCCTTGTAGCGAGGCTCCTGCCAGCGCGCGGTGGCGCTCTCCTGTGACAGAAATTGCAGGCACAGCGGCTGCTCCTGCTCGGCTTCGTACTCAATGAGCTTGAGCAGCGTCTCGGCATCGTCTATCGGGTAGATAGTGGCGAGCAGATCGGCGAGCGGGTCGCCGACATGCTGCCAGTAGTCCAGCGGTTGCGCCTGTATGCGCTTGAGCACGGCGGCGTTGGGGGTGGGCAGGCGCGGCAACATGGCGTCGTCTCAGCGCAGAAAAAGTTGGTAGGCCGGGTTCGCACTCTCGTCGGAGTACGGGTAGCCGACGGCATCGAGCGAGGCTTTCAGCTCCTTCAAGCTGCGCGAGCCCAGTTGCAGGCCGACCAGCACGCGACCGTAAGCGGCGCCGTGGTTGCGGTAGTGGAATAGCGAGATGTTCCACTGCGTGCCGAGCTGGGTCAGGAAGGCCATGAGTGCGCCCGGCCGCTCCGGAAATTCGAAGCGGAACAGGCGCTCATCGGCGAGCCCGGCATGGCCGCCAACGAGATGGCGCGTGTGCAGCTTCGCCATTTCATCATCGGACAGGTCAAGCACGGCATAGCCTTTGCGCTGCAAGCCGCCGACCAGTTCGGCACGCTCTTCGGCACCGTTGCGCACGGTGATACCGACAAACACATGCGCCGCGCTGTGGTCACTGTAGCGATAGTTGAACTCGGTGACATTGCGCTTGCCGATGGCCTGGCAGAACGCCTTGAACGCGCCCGGCTGCTCCGGGATGGTCACGGCCAGCACGGCCTCGCGGCCTTCGCCGATCTCGGTGCGCTCGGCGATGTGGCGCAGGCGATCGAAGTTCATGTTGGCGCCGGAATTGATGGCGATCAGGGTCTGGCCCTGCACGCCGTCGCGATGCACATACTTCTTCAGACCGGCCAGCGACAACGCCCCCGCCGGCTCGCTGATGCAGCGGCACTCATCAAAAATGTCCTTGATGGCCGCGCACATTTCATCGGTCGAGCAAGTGATGACTTCGTCGATGCAGACCTTGGCGATGTCGAAGGTGTGCTTGCCGATTTGTTTGACGGCGACGCCATCGGCGAAGAGGCCGACCTGATCGAGGGTGACGCGCTTGCCGGCTTTCATGGCGGCTGCGAGGCAGGCCGAATCTTCGGCTTCCACCGCGATGACGCGCACCGACGGTCGCACATACTTGATGTAGGCCGCGACGCCGGCCATCAGGCCGCCACCGCCGACGGGCACGAAGATGGCATCGATAGCGCCTTGATGCTGGCGCAGGATCTCCACCGCGACTGTGCCTTGGCCGGCGATGATCTCGGGGTCATCGAAGGGGTGCACAAAGGTGTAGCCCTTGTCGGCCATCAGCGTTTGCGCGTGTGCGAAGGCATCGTCGTAGCTGTCACCGTGCAGCACGACCTGGCCGCCCAGCGCTTTCACGGCATTGACCTTGATGTCCGGCGTGGTTTGCGGCATCACGATCACGCCCTTGATGCCCAGCGTTTTTGCGGCCAGCGCCACGCCCTGGGCATGGTTGCCGGCGGAGGCGCAGATCACGCCCTTGGCGCGTTCGGCATCGCTGAGTTTGACGATTTTGTTGAAAGCGCCACGCAGCTTGAATGAGAACACCGGTTGCAGATCTTCGCGCTTGATCAGCACCTTGTTTTTCAGGCGGCGCGAGAGCAGGCGTGCCTCGTCGAGCGGGCTTTCGATGGCGACATCATAGACACGAGCTTGAAGGATGCGTTTAACCGTTGCATCAAGAGCGGCGGCATCAAGAGTAGGTGCATCGGGCATGGCGGGCTGCTTCCGGAGTGTTGCCAGCGAGTATACTACGCGCCCCGATTGCGGCGTGCAGCCCGTCAGCCTGTTGCGCCACCCCTGAGCCTCTGGAGTTCGCCATGTCCACCGTTCTTTCTGCCGATGCCCTGAAGCGTGCCGTTGCCGAGGCGGCGCTCGCCCATGTGCGCGATGGCGAAGTGCTGGGCGTGGGCACCGGCTCGACGGCGAACTTTTTCATCGACGGCCTGAAGCCGATACGACACAAGGTCAAGGCAGCCGTGGCCAGCAGCGAAGCCACGAAGCAGCGGCTGGAAGCCATCGGCATCGAAGTGGTGAGCCTGAACGAGGTCGATCACATTGGCGTTTATGTCGATGGGGCCGACGAGATCAATGCCGCGCTAGAGATGATCAAGGGCGGCGGCGGCGCCCTCACGCGCGAAAAGATCGTGGCGGCGCTGGCCGACAAGTTCGTCTGCATCGCCGACGACAGCAAGTGGGTCAAGCAGCTCGGCACTTTCCCACTGCCCATCGAAGTCATCCCCATGGCTCGCTCGATGATTGCCCGCGAGCTGGTTAAGCTCGGCGGCAGCCCGGTCTATCGCACCGGTTTTGTCACCGACAACGGCAATGTCATTCTCGACACCTACAACCTCGACATTCGCAATCCGGTAGAGCTGGAAACGCGCCTGAACAACCTTGTCGGCGTGGTCTGTAACGGGCTGTTCGCGCGGCGTCCGGCGGATGTGCTGCTGCTCGGTGGCAGCGCCGGCGTGAAGACCATCACGCGCTGATCTACTGCTGTTGCTGCTGGGCTTGCCGGAAATCCTTCAATTCTTCGGCATGGCGCAGGCGCTGGTTGCGGCGCAAATTCGCCTCTGACGCGCGCCGCACTTCGGCGGGCGTTTCGGCGATCAGCGGCGGTACGGCGCGCGACTTGCCGTCGTCATCCACGGAAACAAAAGTCAGGTAGGCCGACAAAATGTGCCGGCGCTCGCCATTGATGGCCTGTGCATCAACGCGGCAGCCCACCTCGAGCGACGAACGCCAGACCTGATTCACCGCCGCTGCAAAAATCAGCACATCGCCGCGCTTGGCCGGGGCCAGAAAGTGCACGGCATCGACGCTGGCGGTGACGCAGATGCTGTCGCTGTGGCGGCAGGCCACGACGGCACTGAGTCGGTCCATCTGCGCCATGATCATGCCGCCAAAGACGGTATCGTTAGCATTCAGGTCGTTAGGAAACACCCAATAGACCTGGTCGGTGACGGCGCTGGCGGCAACGGTTTTTCCGGTCGTCATGGGCTTATCCGTATTTGCTGAGCAGCCGCGTCATGTGCGCGGTGGCGGCAAGCACATGGTCGGCATCGGGGTTGTCGGCAATTTCCATCTGCAGATGGCAGGCCACCATTTCATGAAAAGTCTTGTCCAGCGCCTTGCGCGCGGCGGAGAGCTGCTGCGCGATGCGGTCGCAGCTATCGCCGTTTTCCATCATGGCCTGGATGCCGCGAATCTGGCCCTCAACGCGGCGCAGGCGAAGGATGAGTGCACGCTGGTGTGTTTCTCTGGCTGACATGGCGTGTCCGCAAACATGAATCAGGTTTCATGCTACGACAAGGGTGATGACTTGTGTACTCGATATACTGGGGGTAGTATAAATTTCATCGGAAACAAAAGGTCTATCCTCATGTTGGAATTTCCAGTGGCGTGGCAGGCGGGACTGCAAGGTGGACTACTGATCGGGCTAGCCGCGGCCTTGCTGTTCGGACTGACCGGGCGCATTGCCGGTATCAGCGGCTTGCTCGCGGGCGCGTTGCGTGTGGGTGCGCCAGAGTCGCCGTTGGCGCGAGCGTTCATCGCGGGCTTGCTGGCGGCGGGTGTGATCGCAGCGCTCACGATGGGCCCGGCTCCCGCCATGCTGCCGGGTATCGGCCTGCCGACGCTGATCGTGGCTGGTCTGCTGGTCGGCTTCGGCACGCGACTGGGCAATGGTTGTACTTCCGGGCACGGCGTCTGCGGCATCAGCCGGCTGTCCTGGCGCTCGCTGGTGGCGACTATGGCTTTCATGGCGGCGGGCTTTGTCACGGTCTTTGTTATCCGGCACGGAGGGCTTTGAGATGAACCTTTTGTCGGCGTTTGTTTGTGGCCTGATCTTTGGCCTGGGGTTGGTGTTGTCGGGCATGACCGACCCCATGAAGGTACAGGGCTTTCTCGATCTGGCAGGGAACTGGGATGTGACACTGGCCTTCGTCATGGGCGGTGCCATCTTGATGGCCTTGCCGGCGTTCGCGCTTTGGCGTCGTCGCGCGCAGCCGGTGTTTGCCCCGGTGTTCCACTGGCCGCAGGCGAAACACATCGATCTGCGTTTGCTGGCGGGCGCATCGCTGTTCGGCATCGGCTGGGGGCTGTCGGGGCTGTGTCCGGGGCCGGCGCTGGTCAGCGTGGTGCAGGGCGGTCAGGGCATCGTGGCGTTTGTGGTGGCCATGCTGCTCGGCTCCTGGCTGCATGACCGTTTCTTCCAGAGGCGCTGAGCACATGATCTTTCGTCAGCTGTTTCATCGGCAATCCAGTACCTATTCCTATCTGCTGGCATCGGGGCCGGGCCGCGAGGCTGTGCTCATCGACCCGGTCAAGGAGCATCTGCCGCAGTATTTGCAGTTGCTTCAAGAGCTGGAAGTGAAGCTGGTGTATGCCATCGATACGCATACCCATGCCGACCACATTACGGCCCTGGGCGATCTGCGCGATGCCACCGCCTGCGTGACGCTGATGGGCGAGTTCACGCGCGCCCAGTGTGTGTCGCGATCTCTGCACGACGGCGAATTGTTGGCCGTGGATGGCCTGACGCTGCAAGCCCTGTACACGCCGGGCCATACCGATGAATCGTTCAGTTTCGTGCTGCGTCCGGAGCGGCCGCAAGCCGTGTTTACCGGCGATGTGCTGCTGATTCGCGGCACCGGTCGTACCGATTTTCAGGGCGGTGATCCGCACAAGTCGTGGCATTCGATTACCGAAAAGCTGTTCCGCCTGCCGGATGAAACACTGGTCTATCCCGGCCACGATTACAAAGGCTGGAGCGTGTCCAGCATCGCTGAGGAGAAGCGCTGGAACCCGCGCGTAGCCGGGCGCAGCGAGGCCGAATATGTGGCCATCATGCGCGCCTTGAATCTGCCTGATCCGGCCATGATGGACATCGCTATTCCGGCCAATCTCGCCTGCGGTCAGGCCTGAGCCCGGTATGCTGATTATTCTTGGCTGGATCGTTGGTGTGCTGCTCGGCCTGACCGGCGCGGGCGGCGGCATGCTGGCCGTTCCAGCGCTGGTGTTCGGCCTGCACTGGACGGTGGCGCAAGCAGCACCCGTCGCGCTCATGGCGGTCGCTGTCAGTGCCAGCGTGGGTGCGCTCGATGGCCTGCGCAAGGGTCTCGCGCGTTATCGCGCCGCTATCGTCATGGCGCTGGCGGCCCTGCCCATGAGTGCGCTCGGCCTGATGTTATCGCGCTATATTTCGCCGCAGTGGCTCACGGCCCTTTTCGTGGCCGTGATGGTGCTGGCGGCGCTACGCCTGCTGCATGCCGGGGCGCAGGCCAGCGAAGGTGCCGACATGCTGATCTGCCCGGTCAGCCCGGATACCGGCCGCTTTCTGTGGACGCCGAAACGCGCCGTCGCGATGTGCGGCTTCGGGGCTTTTTCGGGCTTGTTGACAGGGCTGCTTGGCGTCGGCGGCGGCTTCATCATGGTGCCGGTGCTGCGCTTCTTCACCGATCTGAGCATGGCCGCCATCGTGGCCACTTCACTGATGACCGTCGCGCTGGTGAGCAGCTTCAGTGTATTCATGGCGATGGGGCATTTGTCCACGGAAGCCTGGCTACCAGCGTGGCCCTTCATGCTGGCGGTGCTGGTCGGCCTGCTCTGCGGGCGCTGGCTGGCGCCTCATGTGCCGGCGCAACGGGTGCAACAAGGCTTTGCGATTCTGATGCTGATCGTCGCCACCGCGCTCGGTATTCGCGAGTTCTGCATGCTAGGCTAAGCGCCTTCTTTTCTCGTCCTTGCGAGCATGTCATGGCCCTGCCCATCCCCAATCTGCTGTTTGTGGAACCCAATCACTACGCGGGCGGCTATGTCAGCCCGGAGGCGCTGGCCGAGGTCAAGGCTGCCGGCATCACGCATGTCATCGACATGTTGCCGGAGCACGAGCATGGTGGTTTCGACGAGGCGGCGCTGGCGGCCGAGCTGGGCCTGTATTACGCGCATCTGCCGATCGTTGGCGGCCATGACCTGAACCGTGCCAATGCGCAAGCGCTGGACAGCCTGCTGGCAGCCAGCGGTGATACCCCGGTGCTGGTGCATTGCATGAGCGGCAATCGTGTGGGGGCGCTGTTTGCGCTGCGGGCGCATTGGCTGCAGGGCTTGCCGGCGGTCGAGGCACTGGCGGTCGGGCGTCGTTATGGTCTGACCAAAATGGAGCCGCTGGTGGTGCAAATCCTAGCGCTTTGACACCCAGCGGCTCACGCCTTCGGCGACCAGACTCTGTGGGCCCACTTGCAGTCGAATTTCCCATTTCAGCGGCTGAGTCTGTCCGCTGCGACCTCGGGTACGCGGCTCGATCCAGGTGTGGCGTTGTGCGCTGTTAAGCTTTAGCCAAGGGGATGCTTTTTCGCTGCGCAAGCCTGCTTGGCTCCGCAACCCTTGCTGAGCCGCTGTTTCCTGCCATAACGGACTGGCCAGATACGCCTCTGTGCCCTGCGCCGATACCCGAATGAAGGGCTCGCCCTGCCGGCCCAAAACTGTCACAGCTTGGGCGCTGCTGTTGCTCAGCATCAGGCCATAAGGCTGGCCCGGAATCAGCATCAGGCTCACACCTGCCGGTAGCGTGGGCAGGCGCGTCCAGCTCGCTTGCCAGTAGCCCTTCTGAAGCGTTGCTTGAAAGCTGCCGGTGATGGCACTGGCCTTGCCGTCGAGCACCACGGGAATACGCCATGGCTGGCCAGCTTTTGAATCGGCCGGCTGCAAGCGAGCATCAAACCAGCCCCAGTTCGGAGTCTTCTTCACGATCTTCCACTGCGGCGTTGTGCCTGCCTCCGGCTTTCGCCCCGGCAGGCCACCGGGCAGATAAGTCTTCAGCCAGTCCGGGTGCCGTGTATTGGCTTCGGTGCCTTGCGGCCCCATGCGCAGGAAGGGCTGACCATCCTTGCCCAGAATGATCAGAGTTTTGCCCGTTGGGTTCGCTATCAGCAGTTGCGGTGCTAGTGTTTCCGTCAACTGCACCTGCACACCTGCCAAGGCCGACGGCAATGCAGACAGCGTTGGGCTCACGCCATCACTGTGACTGTCGTGAGCCTGGGCCCAATCTGGCGCAGCACTGATGCCGAGCAACGCCAGCATCAGCAAATAGCGGCACCAGCCCGCCAATGGTGGCTGGTTCAACGCTTGGCCACGCGTGCGGCTGGTACGCTGCAACCCACGGCACGAGTATCCGCACCTTCCACCATGATCGGTTTCGACACAGACGGGAGGCGCTTGCCGGCAGCATCCTCACTAATCACGAAAAGCATGTACGGCCCTGGCGGCAGCACGCCCTTTTGAGTAGGCAGCTTGGCTGTCAGGTTGCTTGTACCGGTATGCGGCAGCACCACCGTGCGCTGATCGCCATCAATGATGTGAGTGAGGGTGGTGCGTCTGACCAGAACCACCTCTTTGATGGTGCCGCCGCTGGTGCCGATGTTGATGCTTTGGCCCAACGCAGTGGTACTTGGCGCCGAGGTGATCTGCGGGCGATTCGCGGCATACATATAGGGCGGGCTGTAAAGCTCGAAGCTCGGGTCACGACCTTGATTCGGCGACAACCCCAGTGCCGTCAGATCCAGCGAGAAGGCATAACCGGTGTTGATTGGCGAATGGCCACCGACCAGCACGCGGCCATCCGGCAGCAGCATGGCGGTGTTGTGGTAGGTGCGCGGGTTGTGCTGCCGCGCCATGACCCGCCAAGTCTCGGTTTTCGGATCATAAAGCTCGGTATCGAGAATGGCCGAGCCGCTACCCGGCAATAAAACTTCATCGCGATCCGCACCTGAAAACACCATGACTTCACCGGTCGGCAGCAACACGCCGGTACCGTACCAGCGCGGCTTGTTCAGGCTGCCGGTCAGGCGTGACTCGTAGCTCATGCTGTCATCGCTGGCGATATTAATGCGATCGATGCGCGACAGGTCCGTGGTGATATAAGAGCCGGGGCTGGTGGCTGTGATGGCACCAAACACGCCACCGGCGGTGAGAAATTCGGCGGCATCATAACGACCCTGTGCGTTTGCACGCAGCGGCATCTGGATCGAGAAAGTGGAGCCCCGGAAGCCCGAGCCGATGGCGCTGGTGAGCGCCGCCTGCGGATCGCCGGAGAAGCTGTCCATGAACGGAGCGAGCAAGGCCATGGGATCCGTCATCAGGCTGCCGGCTAGGCCCATCAGGGTTTTCTGAATATCAGTGCCTGCCTCGCTGTTGGTCGGGTTCAATGCCGAGCCCAGACGATCCAGCCCGACCTCATTGAGCTTGAGCGGCAGACCCGCATAGCCGAGATCCGTCCACAGTTTCTGGTCGGGATCATAAGCGGCCACGATATTCCACAGTGCTTGATCGTAAGACTGGCCAAACGGGTTGAATGCCTGGCCGCCGGCGTTATAAAGCACATGCCCGTTGGGCAGCAGATGCTGGCGCGGATATAGCGGCAGCGAGCGTTCGCCGAGCGCGCCGTTCTCAGACCAAGTGCCGCAGCCCAGATCATAGGTTTCTGTCTGCGTGACATTGCGGCCGGAGGTTTCCGGGCGTTCCGGGTAAATGGGCTTGACCAGCTTGGTCACGCCAGACGACACCAGCACATCGCCATTGGCCAGCGTTGTCAGCGAGGGGTACCAGCGGCCATAAGTCATGTCGCCGGTCTTTTTCCAGCTGTTGTCGCGGTAATCGAAGACACGCGCGTTGCGAATGCCCTCCAGCTCGGAAACACCTATGGCGATAGGTGCCTGGATACCCGGCTCAAAATAGTAGTCGGTGCCGCCCACCGCCATCACGCGGCCATCGGCAAGCATTTCCAGGTCGGCGCAGAACAACGCACCGTCGTTGCCGGTGCTGGCGTCACTGTTGTCAATGAGGCCTTTGGGCAGAATTAAAGTAGCTTCGTAGCCCTCAGGATTGGCGCCACCATCAACCGGGCTGGGTTGCATCCAGCCAGCATTGTTGCCGCTCAGCGAAAGCACGCGCGTCTGGTCGTTGGTAACCACGGTGCCGGCCTCGAAGAAGATGGAAAACTCGGCATCTTCCGTGCCTTCAAGGGCATTGAAGTAGAGCACGCGGTCATCAGGCAGCAGCGCAATGGAGCCGGCCGCCGGCTTGCATTCGGTGGGGCGGCCATCAGCCATGCGCAGGCAGCGATCATCTTGCGGCAGCTGGCGCAGCGGATTCTTCAGGTTGCCTTTCGGTGTGAGCAGGCTGGCAAATGGTGAACTGTCTGCAGCGGGTTCGGCGGCCATCGCTTTCATGGCACTGGGGCCCCAAGGCTCCACGAAGGGCTGAGTAAAGCAGCCTATCGTGCTTTGCAGGTCAGCTGCGCAGGCGTCATCTTGGATAGGCGCGCTGCCCATGATGCGTGCGCTGCCGCTGGATGAATCATTGCTGCCGAGACAGGCCACGAGCGACAGCGTGATGCCGACGAGGAAGAGCGGTTTGAGATGCGAGTTCATGGCTAAGCCTACCTGAAACTGGATTAGGCCTATCCTGAATCAGCCGCTGTGCCATGCAAGGAACAAACTTTTTATTCCGACGAATGTCGTTTTTGTGTGAATGAACGGTGAGTGTTCAGTAAAAATGGTGCGCCCGGCGGGATTCGAACCCACGACCCCTGCCTTCGGAGGGCAGTACTCTATCCAGCTGAGCTACGAGCGCGTTACTGCGGTATTGCGAGGGTGTAACGGGGCGCATGGTACTGGGCTGGTTGAAAGAACACCAGCCCAGTATTCATGCCAATGCGGCGCTTACTTGCGCTTCATCATGTCGAAGAACTCTTCGTTGGTCTTGGCGTCCTTGAGCTTGTCGAGCAGGAACTCGATGGCGGCAATTTCGTCCATGGAGTGCAGCAACTTGCGCAGAATCCAGACCTTCTTCAGCTCGTCTTCGCCCATCAAGCGCTCTTCGCGACGCGTGCCCGACTTCTTGATGTTGATGGCCGGGAACACGCGCTTTTCGGCGATGCGGCGGTCCAGGTTGACTTCGTGGTTGCCGGTGCCCTTGAACTCTTCAAAGATGACTTCGTCCATCTTCGAGCCGGTTTCGATCAGCGCCGTGGCGATGATGGTCAGCGAGCCGCCTTCCTCGATATTACGGGCCGCGCCGAAGAAGCGCTTCGGACGCTCCAGCGCATGGGCGTCCACACCGCCGGTCAGCACCTTGCCGGAGCTGGGGATGACCGTGTTGTAGGCGCGTGCCAAGCGAGTGATGGAGTCGAGCAGGATGATTACATCCTTCTTGTGCTCGACCAGGCGCTTGGCCTTTTCCAGCACCATCTCGGCAACTTGCACATGGCGCGCCGGCGGTTCGTCGAAGGTCGAGGCCACGACTTCGCCGCGCACCGTGCGCTGCATTTCCGTGACTTCTTCCGGGCGCTCGTCGATCAGCAGCACAATCAGGTACGAGTCCGGATTGTTGCGCGCGATGGACTGCGCCAGCGTCTGCATGAGCATGGTCTTACCGGCTTTCGGCGGTGCCACGATGAGCGAGCGCTGACCCTTGCCGAACGGCGCAATGAGGTCGATGGTGCGCGCGGTGACATCTTCCGTGGAGCCGTTGCCCAGCTCCATGAACATGCGCACCGTCGGGAACAGCGGCGTCAGGTTTTCAAACAGAATCTTGTTGCGGGCGCTTTCCGGCGAATCCAGGTTGATCTGGTTGACCTTGAGCAGCGCAAAGTAGCGCTCGGATTCTTTCGGCGGACGAATCGTGCCGGTAATGGTGTCGCCGGTGCGCAGATTGAAGCGGCGAATTTGCGACGGGCTGACATAAATGTCGTCTGGGCCGGCCAGGTAGGAACCTTCCGATGAACGCAGAAAGCCGAAGCCGTCAGACAGAATTTCCAGCACACCGTCGCCATAGATCTCTTCGCCGTTCTTGGCGTGAGTTTTCAGGATGGCGAAGATGATGTCTTGCTTGCGGTTGCGGGCCATGCTTTCCAGGCCCATCGTTTCGGCGATCTTGATCAGTTCGCCAATCGGCATTTTCTTCAGTTCGGTTAAATTCATACCGTGCTTTCAATCAGAAATAAAAGGAGTAGGTGCATCTGGGCTGGACCGCAAAGGTCGTGTCGTTCGGCAAGGGACCACTGGCGTTGGAAGGTGCTAACGAGTAACAGGGCGCAGAGATCGAGGGAACGGGTACAGCGAAGATAGCGTGTTGTGAGACGGTGGCACCCGAGTGAGCGCCACCGACCTGACTTATATAGTGGAGTCGATGAAGGCTGTCAACTGTGACTTGGACAGAGCGCCGACTTTGGTGGCTGCAATGGCGCCGCCTTTGAACAGCGTCAGCGTCGGAATGCCTCGTACACCGAACTTGGCGGCAGTCGCGCCGTTGTCATCGACATTGACCTTGACGATCTTGATGCGACCGGCGTATTCGCCAGCAATTTCATCAAGCACAGGGGCAATCATCTTGCACGGACCGCACCAGGGCGCCCAGTAATCCACCAGCACAGGCAGGTCGGATTGCAAAACATCGGCTTCAAAATTGGCGTCACTGGTATTGACGATCAGTTCGCTGCTCATCGCGGCACTCCGCAGGTGGGATCAAGTGGTTGGTGATAATAGCACCGTCTATCGCAAATGCATGCAAGACAGACGCAATGTACGCTGGGTAAACTCGAAGGCAAGTGCCTCAGGATCGGGCAATCGTATTTTAACGGGAGCATGCTGCGCATGACCAGACCGCTGCGCTTGGACGATGGCCTTATGGCCGCCGTCGATTTGGGTTCGAATAGCTTTCACCTCGCGATTGCCCGGCTCGATCATGGAGTGATTCGTGTCACCGAAAGTCTGTCGGAAAAGGTGCAGCTGGCGGCAGGTCTGGATGCCGACGGCAACCTCAACGAGGCAGCGCAGGAGCGGGGGCTGGCATGCCTGTCGCGCTTTGCTCAACAGCTGCATGGCGTTGAGCCGAAACGCATGCGCATCGTGGCCACCAATGCGCTGCGTGTGGCGAAGAATGCTCGTGACTTTGTGCGCCGGGCGGAAGCGATTCTGAATCATCCCATCGAAATCATTGCCGGTCGGGAAGAAGCTCGCCTGATTTATGTCGGCGTGTCGCAAACACTGGCGAGTGATGGCAAACGGCTGGTGGTCGACATCGGTGGCGGCTCCACGGAGTTCATCATCGGTACCGGCATTCAGCCACAGCTCACCGAGTCGCTGCATATGGGCTGCGTTAGTTTTACACAGCGCTTTTTCCCTGATGGCCATATCAGCGCCAAAGCGCTGGATCACGCCATCACGGCCGCCAAGCAGGAAATTGCCGGTATTCAGGCCGCCTACGAAGATTTGGGCTGGGATGGCGCGGTTGGCTCATCCGGCACCATCAAGGCGGTGCGCACGGTAGTTCAGCAGTTGGGCTGGGCCTCCACAGATGGCCGTATCACCGCCGACAGCATGGCCAAGTTGCGTGAGCGCCTGCTGCAGTCACGCGATGTCCGCGACATTGATTTGCCAGGCTTGAAAGAGGATCGCCGACTCATCATGCCGGCCGGCTTTGCGATTGTCAGTGCCATCTTCGAAGCCTTCAAGCTCGATACCCTAGACTACTCCGATGGTGCGCTGCGTGAAGGTGTGCTGCACGATTTGCTCGGCCGCTTTCAGCAGGGTGATATCCGCGATTACACGGTCAGCTCGCTACAAACGCGCTACAGCGTGGAGCAATGGCTGGGCGATCAGGTCGCCGAGACCGCCTGGCATTTGTTCCAGCAGACCGAGGCCGCGTTGGCTCTGCGAGAAGAAGACGCCGGCATTCTGCTGCGGGCAGCGCGCCTGCATGAGGTCGGCAAGGCGATTTCGCATTCGGGCTACCACAAGCATGGCGCTTATCTTTTGCAGCATTCCGATATGCCGGGGTTTTCGCGCCCCGAGCAGGAGTCCATGGCGCAGCTGGTGGCTTGCCATCGCCGCCGTCTAAAGCCTGAGCATTTCAGTGCGCTGATGAATATCGGCGGGCTTTCCCTGTTCCGCCTGTGCCTGCTGCTGCGACTGTCCGTGTTGTTGCATCACAGCCGCAGTCGCGAATCGTTGCCGAGCTTGAAGTTGAAGACGGATGGTCAGTGTTTCGAGCTGCGCTTCCCGCGTGGCTGGTTGGCTGCGCATCCGCTAACCAAAGCCGATCTGGAAGAGGAGCAGGGCCATTTTGCTGGCATGGATCTCACGCTCGACTTCGCCTGAGTTTCACGCAGCTCATGAGTTGGCGCGTGACTCAGGCTTGGCATGCCCCAGCCTCAGGTTAGCTTCTCAAGCAATACCTGCTGAGCGATATGCGCCGGTTCATCGCCGGCATCGGCGCGCAGCCATTGGCCATCGGCCTGCAACAGCCAGGCTTGGGTGTTGTCGAGCAGATAAGTGTTCAGGCCTTCTTCAATCACGCGGTTGCGCAGGTTCGGGTCAAGAATCGGGAAGCAGGTTTCCACGCGCTGGAACAGATTGCGATCCATCCAGTCGGCGCTTGAGCAGAAGACCTTGGGGTCGCCGCCGTTCTCGAAATAGAAAATGCGCGTATGTTCCAGAAAGCGCCCGACGATGGAGCGCACGGTAATGTTTTCCGACACGCCCGGAATGCCCGGCCGCAGGCAGCACACCGAACGCACGATCAGATCAATCCGAACACCTGCCTGTGACGCCTTTAGCAGGCCCTGCATGATGTGCTTTTCGGTGAGTGCGTTGATCTTCACGATAATGCGCGCCGGCAGCCCGGCCTGCGCGTTGCGCGCCTCCTGCTCAATCATCAGCAGTAGTTGCGGATGCAGCGTGAACGGCGCGTGCAGCAGCTGCTTCAGGCGCACCACGCGGCCCATGCCGGTCAGCTCCTGGAAGATCTTGTGCACATCCTCGCTCATCTCCGGGTTGGCGGTGAGCAGGCCGTAGTCGGTGTAGAGCTTGGCGTTGCCGGCATGGTAGTTGCCGGTGCCGAGATGCACATAGCGCATGAGTTTGCGGCCCTCGCGACGCACCACGAGGATCATCTTCGCGTGCGTTTTGTAGCCCACGATGCCGTAGACCACGATGGCGCCGGCCTGCTGCAGCTTGTTCGCGACCTCGATATTCGACTCTTCATCGAAGCGCGCACGCAGCTCAATCACTGCCGTCACTTCCTTGCCGTTGCGCGCGGCCTCGGCCAGCACATTCACGATCTCCGACTCCGGCCCGGAGCGATATAGCGTCTGCTTGATCGCCAGCACATTCGGATCGCGCGCGGACTGGCGCAGGAAATCAATCACCGGCGCAAACGATTCGAACGGATGCATGAGCAGGATGTCTTGCTGCTGCATGGCCTCGAAGATGTTGTCGGCTTTTTGCAGGATGGCCGGAATGCGTGGCCGGAACGGTGGGTATTTCAGGCGTGGTCGATCAAAGTCAGACAGCATGCGCGCCAGATTGACCGGGCCGTTGCACTGATACAGTGCCTCGTCGGTCAACCCGAATTGGCGCAGTAAATAGTCAATGATGCTGCGCGGGCAGTTGTCTGCGACTTCGAGACGCACCGCCGCGCCATAGCGGCGCGAGAGTAGCTCGCCCTTGAGCGCGATGGCCAGATCCTCGGCGTCCTCGTCCACATTCATGTCGGCGTTGCGGGTGACGCGGAACTGGAAGCAGCCATTGGCGGTCATGCCGGGGAACAGCTCGGAGACATGCTCGTGAATGATCGACGACAGCATCACATGCTGATCGCCGCCATCGGTCAGTTCGTCGGGCAGGCGCACCACGCGCGGCAGCGAGCGCGGCGCCGGCACCACGGCCAGCGACATCTGGCGCCCGAAGGCATCCTTGCCGTCCAACGACACAATGAAGTTCAGCGACTTGTTGACCAAGCGTGGAAACGGATGCGCGGGGTCGAGGCCGATCGGCGTCAGCACCGGCAGCACCTGCTCCTTGAAGTATTTGCGCACCCAAACGGACTGCTTCTCGTTCCACTCTTCGCGACGCAGGAAGCGAATTTTCTCGGCGGCCAGCGCCGGCAGCAGGTCATCGTTGAGGATGCGATATTGGCGTTCAACAGCGGCGTGACAGGTCTTGGAAATCAGCTCCAGCACTTCCTGCGGCATCAGGCCGTCTGGGCCGGGCGTGCTGCGGCCAAACGACACCAGTTGCAGCAGGCCAGCGACGCGAATCTCGAAAAATTCGTCGAGGTTACGCGAAAAGATCAGCAGAAAGATGAGTCGCTCGATCAACGGATGACGGCGATCCGTGGCCTGCTCCAGCACGCGCAGATTGAAGTCGAGAATGCTCAATTCACGATTCAGATACAGCGAGGTGTCTTGCAGCCCGAACGGCTCCGGTGCGGTTGTCATGGGACTCATCCTTTTAGCTTTCATGACAGTACATCTCAGTTTGATGACAGCTTCATGTCATTGCCCGGCCGCAGGCGCAGTGCCCAGCCAACAGCGCGGCGTAAATTCAGCGCGTGCCAGCAAGCTCGCGAGCGCGCAGCAGGCGTGCCGCTTCTGGCGCGAAATAGGTCAGGATGCCATCGGCTCCGGCACGCTTGAAAGCCAGCAGCGACTCCAGAATCACCGCCTCGCGATTGAGCCAGCCATTCTGGAACGCGGCCACATGCATCGCGTATTCGCCGCTGACCTGATAGGCAAAAGTCGGCATGGCAAACTGATCCTTCACCGCCTTGACCACATCGAGGTAAGGCATGCCGGGCTTGACCATGACCATGTCGGCACCCTCGGCGATGTCCAGCGCGACTTCGTGCAGCGCCTCGTCGGCATTGGCCGGGTCCATCTGATAGCTGTTCTTGTTGCCGCCCTTGAGGTTGCCGGCCGAGCCCACAGCATCGCGGAACGGGCCGTAATAGCTCGACGCATACTTGGCGGCATACGACAGGATGCTGACATTGACATGCCCGGCCGCTTCCAGCGCTGCTCGGATGGCACCGATGCGACCGTCCATCATGTCTGACGGTGCCACGATGTCGGCCCCGGCATCGGCCTGCGACACGGCCTGCTTCACCAGCGCGGCCACGGTGATGTCATTGAGCACATAGCCGTTGTCGTCGAGGATGCCGTCCTGGCCGTGCACGGTGAACGGATCGAGCGCGACATCGGTAATGATGCCCAGTTCGGGATAGGCCGCCTTCAGTGCTCGCGTGGCGCGCTGTGCCAGACCGTCCGGGTTCCAGGCTTCCTCGGCCTGCAGCGATTTAGCCTCTGCCGGCGTCACCGGAAACAGCGCCAGCGCCGGGATGCCGAGCGCCACCCACTCCGCGCAAGCCGCGACCAACCGATCAATCGACAGCCGTTCGACGCCGGGCATTGAGGCCACCGGTTCACAGCGATCCGTGCCTTCCAGCACGAACACCGGGTAGATAAGGTCGTTGGCGCTCAGGCTGTTTTCGCGCACCAGCCGGCGCGCCCAAGCATTGGCGCGGATGCGACGCAAGCGGGTGGCAGGGTACGGTGCGCGCGACGGCATGGCAGTGGGCATGGCAACTCTCAAAACGACGGAACGGATAGATGATAGCAAGCTTAGCGCAATGCATTGCAGGCGGCACGATGGCAGCATCGCGACTGCATGCTAGAGTCGGGAAAATTTTTTTACCGGATGATGCGTGAATGGCGATTGAAGAATTGGACGAAGCGACACTTCAGGCCAAGAAGGAACGCCTGCTGGCGCTGCAGGCCCAGCTCATGAATGGCTTTAATCTGACGCCGTTCAATCAGCACATCGGCGCGAAAATCGTGTCGGTGACCGACACGGAAGTGCGTGCGGAAATTGCCATGCAGCCTTTCTTGGTCGGCAATATGTTCAAGCAGATTCTGCACGGCGGTGTGATTGCCACCTTGCTCGACAATGTCGGCGGCGTGGCTGCTATGACTGCCGCCTACGGTCGCCTGAAAGGCGAGCCGCGCGAGGAAAAAATGCGTCGGATGGGCCAGCTAGGCACCATCGACATGCGCATTGATTACTTGCGGCCGGGGCGGGGCAAGCAGTTCACGGCGATTGGTCGCGTGGTGCGCGTGGGCAGCAAAATCTGCGCGACCCAGATGGAGCTACGCAACGAGGATGATGTGCTGATTGCCACCGGCAATGCCGTTTTCCACTTCTGAGCCTTTTTGAGCGTCAGCCGTTCAGGGCTTCCAGCTCGTCATTCTTCGTCAGCCACTCGGCTTCGGCATCGGCCAGTGCTACTTGCGCTGCTGCTTGGCTGGCGAGCGTCTTCTTCAAGTCTGCAGCGCGTGCCGTTTCGTAAATGGATGAGCTGCTCAGCTGCGCGCCGCATTGATCCAGCGTCATCTGATGGTCAGCCATGAGCTTTTCCAGCTTCGCCAGTTGCTGCTGCAGCGCGCGGATATCTGCCGACCTCACGACCTTCTTTGGCGCAGCGGCAGGCTCCGATGCCGTGACCGGCTTTGCTGCTGCGCTCGCCTTGGCGGCTGTACCAGCAGCCTGACCAGCAGCCGTCACGGCCGCGCGTGCTGTCTCGGCGCGCCACTTGCGCAGCCACTGCGTGTAATCATCGAGATCGCCATCAAAGCGTTCGACGCGACCGTTGCAAACCAGCCAGAGTTCATCGCAAATCACGGAGACCATGTTGCGATCATGCGAGACCAGCACGACAGCGCCCTCGAACGCCTGCACCGCCACCAGCAAGGCATGACGCAGCGACAGATCAAGGTGGTTCGTCGGTTCGTCGAGCAGTAGCACATTCGGCCGCTGCCAGATGATCAGCGCCAGTGCCAGCCGGGCCTTTTCGCCCCCCGAGAATGGCGCGATCACCGAGGTCACGCGCTCGCCGCCAAAACCGAAGCCGCCGAGGAAGTTGCGCAGTGTCAGCTCGTCCGTTTTCGGGCTGATGCGCTGCAGCATCAGCAGCGGCGTTGCCTTCACATCAAGATGATCGACTTGATGCTGGGCGAAGTAGCCGATGCGCGTGTGTTCGCTGATCAGGCGTGTGCCGTTGAGCAGTGACAGTTCGCCAACCATGGCCTTCACCAGCGTGGACTTGCCGGCGCCGTTAGGGCCAAGCAAACCAATGCGCGCGCCGGGATACAACCCGACCGCGACCTGCTTCAGCCACGGCGTCTGGTCATAGCCGATGTCCGCTTCGTCCAGCCGCATGAGCGGGCTGGCGAGACGCTCCGGTGCTTTGAAGCGAATGTCCAGCCCGGAATCCACCTGCGATGGCGCGGTTAGTGTCATGCGCTCCAGCGCCTTCAGGCGGCTCTGCGCCTGTCGGGCTTTCGTGGCTTTGGCGCGAAAGCGCTCGACGAACGAGGTCAGGTGAGCCACCTGCTGCTGCTGCTTCTCGAAGGCCTGCGTCTGCTGCGCCAGTCGTTCGGCACGCGTGCGCTCAAAGGTCGAGTAATTGCCGCGATAATGCGTGAGCACGCCATGCTCAATATGCAGAATATGCTCTACCACGGCATCGAGAAAGTCGCGATCGTGCGAGACCACCAGCAGCGTGCCGGGATAGGCGCGCAACCAGTCTTCCAGCCAGATGATGGCGTCCAAATCGAGGTGGTTGGTGGGCTCGTCGAGCAGCAGCAGATCGGAGCGACACATAAGTGTTTGCGCGAGGTTGATGCGCATGCGCCAGCCGCCGGAAAACTCCGCCACCGGGCGCTGCTGATCGCCCTCGGCAAAGCCCAGACCAGCCAGCAGCTGTGCTGCCCGCGAGCGCGCGGTATAGCCGTCGATGCTTTCGTAGCGGGCAAACAGATTGCCCATCTCGGTGCCATCGAGGCCATCCAGATCATTGAGGCGCACATCGAGCTGACGCCATTCGGCATCGCCATCCAGCACATACTCAATGGCAGGCTGATCCAGTGCTTCGACCTCTTGCGCCATGTGCGCCACCGTCCAGACGGCCGGGCGTGTCAGCGTGCCCGCATCCGCCTGCAACTCACGACGAAGCAGAGCAAACAACGAGCTTTTGCCGCAGCCATTATTGCCGGTCAAACCGATCTTCCAGCCGGGGTGCAGTGTGAAGCTGGCCTTCTCAAAGAGCGGGCGGCCGCTACGCAGCAGGCTGAGGTTCTCGGCAAAAATCATGGTGGGCTCGCAGCAATCAGGGTATTCGGGCACAGAAAAAACAACGGGCCCGAAGGCCCGTTGACTGATGCGGAGTTTACCGGACTTATGTAGCCGATGGTGCATCCTTTGCCGGCGCGGCGGCGGGCGCTGCTGGTGCTGCGGCAGGAGCTGCAGCTGGTTTTGCGGCTGCTGCAGGCTTAGCCACCGGCTTGGCAACCGGTTTCGCCGTTGGCTTGGCGGTTGGTTTTGCGGTTGGCTTGGCTGCTGGTTTAGCAGCTGTAGGTTTTGCCGCAGCTGGTTTGGCTGCAGCAGGCTTTGCTGCTGCGGGTTTAGCGGCAGCAGGTTTAGCTGTGGCAGGCTTGGTTGCTGTGGCAGCAGGTTTTGCTGCCGGTTTTGCGGCGGCTGGCTTTGCTGCTGCGGGTTTTGCGGCAGCTGGTTTGGCAACGGCAGGTTTGGCTGCTGCGGGCTTTGCAGCAGCAGGTTTTGCTGGTGCAGCTTTGACCGCTGCAGGCTTTGCGGCAGGGCTGGCGGGTGCTTTGGCTGGTGCAGCTTTTACAGCAGGCTTAGGGGCAGCGGCTTTTTTGGCAGCCATTGCATCACCCTTCAGCTTGGCTTGCACATAGGCTTTCAGCTCACTTTTCTGTTGCAGCAGTGTGATGGCCTTGCGAGCTTGTTCGTAGTCTTTCTTGGCAGCAGAAACGGCGGCCTTGGCTTCGACTTGTGCCTGCTTTGTACGATCGTTGATGAGCTTGACCAGCTCTTTGTCGCCAGATGCCTTTACCTTGCTCATTTGTTGTTGCAGCTTGACCTGAACTTCTTTGTAGCTGGCTTCAGCCTTGTCTACGAGCTTGCGAGCAGCTTCTACATACTGTTCTGCTTCGTGTTGCGCGCGCTCAACCACTTTCTGGATTTGCTCGCGAACTTTTGCGGCTTGCTTCTCAACATCGGCTCTCATTTTGTCTACTTTGGTCTCGACAGCACTCGCTGCTTGAGCAGCTTTGGCCTTGACCGGCGAGGCTTTCTTTTTTGCAGCGGGCATGGAGGCTTCCTCTCTTGATTTATGCATGAGTGAAGTTATCTGATGGGTTTTGAAAAAGCGAGAACAAGACAGAGTCATTTTGCGCATTTTGTCGGCCAATCAGTGCTTGCAGGGTGGTATTCGCCTTCAAGTTGCCATTATGCTCGGGACAGAAAAGTTTTCTTCCGCATTATGGAGTTGCACATGCGTCGCCTCGTTCTTTCCTTTGCTGTGGCCGGCACCCTGCTTTCTTCCAGTCTGTACGCCTGGGCAGATGAGCCGGCAGCTGCGGTCGGCTCATCTGCCCAAGCGCCTGCCCTGGCGCCTAATCCGGGAAAAAAGCCAATCTCTGATCGTGAACAATTTGCGTACAGCATCGGCTATCTGAATGGTCAGGGCAGCGGTGAGCAGATCTCAGATCTCGATATCGAGACATTTATTCGTGGCTTTCGCGATGCCTTCGGCAAAAAGGAAAGCCTGCTGACGCCCCAAGAGCGAACAGCTGCAATCAGCCGATACAAAGAGCAGCGTCTTGCGGCACTGCAGGCAGACATGGAAAAGCTGGGCAAGGAAAACGCGGCAGCTGGCGCGGCTTTTCTGGAGCAGAATGCCAAGGCGGAAGGCGTGGTAACAACAGCGTCGGGCTTGCAGTATCGCGTGCTGAAAGCGGGCGCAGGCGCCAAGCCCAAGGCCAAGGAAACCATCAAAGTACATTATGAAGGCAGCTTCCTCGACGGTACGGTCTTTGATAGCTCTTTCAACCGAGGTGAGCCGGCGACATTCCAGTTAGATCAGGTTATCCCAGGCTGGACAGAGGCGCTGCAGCTGTTTTCGACAGGATCTGCCGTAGAGCTGTTTGTGCCTTCCAGGCTGGGCTATGGCGAAGCGGGCGCTGGCCCGATCCCGCCCAATGCGGTGCTCAAATTCAAGATTGAATTGCTGGGCATCGAAAAAGCAGCCAGCAACAAGGCCAAGACCAAGCCTAAAAAGAAATAAGTTCTACGAACTGCATGAAAAAGCCGGCAATTAAACGCCGGCTTTTTCATTTATAAGCAGTGATAGGGCAGGGCTTATCGCGGTGCTTGCGCGTTCAGTTGTGCTTCAAGATTGCGCAGTTGTTGCTCAAGCGAGTCGACTTTTGCGCGTGTTTTGGCCAGCAAAGTCTGTTGCACATCAAATTCGTCACGCGTTAACAAGTCCATGCGTGAAAGTGCGTCACGCAAAATTACCTTCAAATGGTCTTCCAGCTCGTGACGCGCAGTGTTGAGTGAGCCGGGCAGGCGATCACCGAACTGTTGCCCGAGACGATTGATGAGTTGTTCGATGGCCATGCCGATCTCCCTGAGTCAGGTGGAAATCATACATCAGTGCACGAAGACATGAGGACGCACAGCTAGTTGAAATTTAGCGCCCTATTTTGGGGCGAAATGACCGGCTCTTGCATCGCGGTGCGCCAATTATCAGCAATACGCCCCGTTTTGGCGCGGAGGGCGCTATGAAATCAAGTTTTAAGCATATTTCCGAGCGGTCGTTGACCGGATGTTGATGAGCATCGCGTGGCTGCCTCAGTGGGTGATGCGTCAATAGGCATTAAAGATGCCTCAAGCTTGACCGCTAGTCGGCCAAATGACCCATTGGTCGCCACTTTTGAAAAGAGTTGGCACGACATCTGCTAATACCCTGTGGTAGTCCGCGGCAAAGATCGCGGCGCTAACCTAAAAAAGAAACTGGAGCTGTAACCATGAAGCTGTCCAAACTGTCTTACGCTGTTGTTGTTGCCTCTTTGATGGCTGCCGGTGTTGCTCAGGCAGAGGTTAAATCCACGGGTTCCGTTGCGCTGACGAGTGACTACAAGTTCCGCGGCATTTCTCAGACCAAGACTAATGCTGCGATTCAGGGCTCACTCACTGTTTCTCATGATAGCGGTGTGTATTTCACTGCATGGGGTTCCAGCGTTGATTTGGACCTGGTTGGTGGCAGTGAAGTAGATACATTGCTGGGTTATGCCGGTTCGGCAGGTGATGTTTCCTATGATGTAGGTGTCATGCGCTACAACTACCCAGGTGCTAATGACAGCAACGCCGCTGCAACCCCAGACTTCAATGAAGTTTATGGTTCGGTTGCTTATAAGGGCGCCAAGTTGGGTGTCGCTTTCTCCGATGATTATTACCTCGAGTCGGGCAAGTTCACTTATGTTTACGGCAGCTACTCCACTGAAGTATCTGGCTTTGGTCTGATGGCACAAGTAGGCGTTGCTAGCTTTGATGATGCTGCTGGTTTTGCAACAGCCATTGCTCCGGGCGCTACCGTTGCCAATGAAGACTCCTATATTGACTACAAAGTTGCTGTTACCAAGGCAGTGGCAGGTTTGAATGTTGAAGTGGCTTATGTCGGCACAGATTTCGACCGTGATGACTTTGATGGTACAGGTGACTATCAGAACACCGCGAAGTCATCGGCTGTCGTAACCGTATCGAAGTCCTTCTAACTAACTGTTTTAAAACGAAACTGAGCTGCCCTTCGGGGCAGCTCACCCCACCCCAGGAGTACCCACATGAAACTGGTAACTGCCGTTATCAAGCCGTTCAAGCTTGATGATGTAAGAGAGGCGCTGTCGGATATCGGGGTGCAGGGCATCACCGTAACCGAAGTAAAGGGTTTTGGCCGTCAAAAAGGTCATACCGAATTATATCGTGGTGCAGAATATGTCGTTGATTTTCTGCCCAAGGTGAAAATTGATATTGCCACCAGTGACGAGCAACTCGATCAAGTTATCGAAGCGATTACCAAGGCTGCCAATACCGGAAAAATCGGTGATGGCAAAATCTTTGTGACGGCGCTGGAACAGGCAATTCGTATCCGCACCGGTGAATCCGGCGTGGATGCAATTTAAGTCATCTCAATTCGCTGAAACGGGAGTATGACCGTGAAGAAACTATTAATGGCGCTCGCTTTGAGCACCTCGATGCTGGGCGCTGCCCCGCTCTATGCTGAAGAAGCTGTACCTGCTGTTGTCGCGGCGGATGTTGTTGCCGTTGAACAAGCGCCCGCTACTCCGGTAGTTGAGGCAGTTGCGGTCGTCGAAGAGGCTGCTGCCCCTGTTGCAGCACCTGTGCCTGATAAGGGCGATACGACCTGGATGTTGCTGGCAACCGTGCTGGTCATCTTCATGTCGTTGCCTGGCCTTGCGCTGTTCTACGGCGGTCTGGTGCGCTCCAAGAATATGCTGTCAGTGTTGATGCAGGTGTTCAGCATCTTCTCGCTGGTTGCCATCCTCTGGGTGCTGTACGGCTATTCGCTGGCATTTACCACGAATCCGAACTCAGCCTTGGACCCCTTCATTGGCGGCTTCTCGAAAGTCTTCATGAGTGGTGTGGGTGTAGGCGCCGTGGTTGAAACATTCAGCAAGGGCGTGGTCATTCCCGAGCTGCTCTTCGCCATGTTCCAGCTGACATTTGCTGCCATTACCTGTGCGCTGATCGTGGGCGGCTTTGCTGAGCGCATGAAGTTCAGTGCCGTGATGATCTTCACCGCGTTGTGGTTCACTTTTGCCTACCTGCCGATGGCACACATGGTTTGGTACTGGGGCGGCCCCAGCGCCTACGATGGCGCAACTGGCTACCTGTTCGGCAAAGGCGCAATCGACTTCGCTGGCGGTACCGTGGTTCACATCAACGCCGGTGTTGCCGGTCTGGTGGCGGCCATCATGATCGGCAAGCGTACAGGTTACGGCAAGGTCTCCATGGCTCCGCACAGCCTGACCATGACGCTGATTGGTGCAGCCATGCTCTGGGTCGGCTGGTTCGGCTTCAACGCCGGCTCCAACCTCGAAGCTAATGACTACGCTGTTCTGGCCTTTGCCAACACGCTGTTCGCTACTGCAGTGGCTGCGGTCACCTGGACACTGGTCGAGTGGGCCATCAAGGGCAAGGCTTCGCTGCTGGGTTCGATTTCGGGTGCCATCGCTGGTCTCGTCGGTATCACGCCAGCTTGCGGCTTCGTGGGTCTTGGTGGTGCGCTGGTGATTGGTGCTGCTGCCGCTGTGGTCTGCCTGTTCGCTGTCATGTGGCTGAAGTCGAAGCTGGGCTACGACGACGCACTGGACGCCTTCGGTATCCATGGCGTGGGCGGTATCGTTGGCGCACTGCTCACCGGTGTGTTCGTTAACCCGGCACTGGGTGGCGCAGGTGTGGTCGACTATTCGACTGATCCGGCCGGCACGGCTGCCTACGATCTCGTTGCTCAGCTCACCAGCCAGTTCACCGGTGTTGTAGTTGCGGTAGTGTGGTCGGCAGTGGTCACCTTCATCATCCTGAAGGTGCTGGACATGATCATGGGCATCCGTGTCTCGGAAGAAGCCGAGCGCGAAGGTCTGGATCTGGCCGAGCATGGTGAGCGCGCTTACAACAGCTGATCCTTGCTGTAACGCAATCACACAAAAAAGGGGCTCGCAAGAGCCTCTTTTTTTGTCTGCGGAGTGGGCTAACATAGACCATCTGTAAAATACTAGGCTGTTCAAACAGCCTTGTGCTGCTGACAATAGCAGCCTGCTCAACATGCCCAAGAACGGGCGCAAACGCTGGTGTGGAGATGCAACATGGCAGATAACGATTATGACTATGAAGGCCCGGAAGATGATGCCGAAGAGGCCTCGGATGCTGAGCCGGAAGTCGAAGTAGAGGTCGATCCCGAAGTCGTGGCCAAGGCTCGTAGTGAAGTGGCTGAAGCGGAGTCACTGAGCCCTTCAGCCAAGGAGTCGCTGCGTCGTCAGCTGGAAGCGGAAATGGAGCGCTTCCTGGCGTCCGGTGGCCGTATCCAAGAGGTCCCGCCCGATCCGGATGCCGAGTCCTCACTTTGAGGCAAAGTGCGTGCTGAGCGCCTTTTCACGCCTGCAGCGCATGGCCTTGCTGTCGATTGCGACAGCCTTGGTCACCATGGCGCTGAAGTTTTGGTCGTGGCAGCTTAGTGGCTCAGTGAGCCTGTTGTCCGATGCCATTGAGTCGTTGGTCAATCTTGCCGCCGCCCTGCTGGCATTCACGGTGCTCACCATCGCTGCACGCCCTGCTGATGCCGATCATCCTTTTGGTCATGACAAGGCAGAGTACTTTTCATCGGCGGCGGAAGGTTTGCTGATCATCCTTGCGGCTGTCGGTATCGCTCTGACGGCTTGGGACAGATTGTTTGCGCCTGAGCCGTTGCAGGCACTGTCGTGGGGGTTGTACATCGCGGCCGTGGCGGCGATGTGCAATGGCTTTACAGCCTGGAAACTGTTCGCTGTGGCCAAGCAGGAAGACAGTCTGACGCTGCGAGCGGATGCCGAGCACCTGCTCTCTGATGTATGGACTTCCGTGGCCGTGATTGGTGGTCTGATCGTGCTCTGGCTGTGGCCAACGCAGGCTTGGCTGGACCCCGCTATTGCGCTTGCGGTGTCGCTGCATTTGGTGCTGACCGGCATCAAGCTGCTGGCACCGTCACTGGCCGGTCTGATGGACGAAGCCCTGCCCGATATCGAGCTGCAGGCCTTGCGCCAAGCGGCAGCTCCCTTGTTGCCATCGAGTGTTGAGTTGAGCACCTTGCGTACGCGCAAATCGGGGCATCGGCGCTTTGTGGATGGCAATCTGCTGGTGCCGGGCGAGCTGTCAGTGGCCGATGCGCATGAGCTCTGTGATCGTATCGAAGATGCCATGCGCGCTACGCTAGCGGCCTGCGATATCACGCTGCATGTAGCTCCCTTGCATGAGCGCGAGCGTCATCTCTGAAATAGGCTTTTCAGGTAGCAGCGTGAGCTGGCTTCCGGATTTTCGATCAGAATGTCTAATGCTTGCGGAAGCTCGCTGAAGTGACGAATTTCGGCATCTGGCCGTCGTGACAATGGCCATTCGGCATTGGTCAGATTCACCCATACCGAGCGCAGGCCCACGGCTTGTGCGGCAGCCACATCTTGCGATGGGTGATCGCCAATGTGTACCGCTTGGCCCGGATGCACGCCGGCCTGTGCCAAGGCCTGCTCGAACATGCGCGGGTGTGGCTTTGGATGGCCGGCTTTGGCTGCCGAGAAATGGCCTTTGAACCAGCGTGCCACGCCGGTGCGCTGTAAGTCGGCATTGCCGTTGCTAAGGGCATACAGCGGGAATCGTTCAGCCAGCCGTGTGAGCGTGTCGGCGACACCATCAAACAGAACAACCCGGTTGCGACCTGCGTAAAACACATCAAACGCGCCTGTGGCACCAGTCTTGGCTCGCTCGTTGTCGTAACCGGTAGCCAGCAGAAGCTGCTCCAGCATGGCTAGTCGCAGGGCGCTGAGGTCGTGAGCAATATCGCTGCGTTCGTTCAGCACCTGCTGGCGGATGGCATTGAAGCCTGACACGCCCAGCGCACGCCAGGCGGGATAGTGCTGATCCAGCCAAACATGCATGTCGGCATCGGCCTTGACGATGATGCTTTCGACATCCCAGAGCGTGTTGTCGAGGTCGAGCGTGAGCAGGGAAATGGCCGTCATGTCTTGTCGTCCTTGCGCTGGCGCGCGCGCGGGTGGGCCTGATCGTAAACCGAGGCGAGGTGTTGGAAGTCGAGGTGAGTGTAGATCTGTGTGGCACGAATATCACTATGGCCGAGCAGCTCTTGTACTGCGCGCAAGTCATGGCTGGATTCGAGCATGTGCGAGGCAAACGAGTGGCGCAGCAAATGTGGGTACAGGCGTCGGTCTAGGCCAATGCGTTCGGCCTGATGCAGCAGCCGCATCTGGATGCTGCGCTCGCTCAGCCGCGTGCCTCGCTGACTCAGAAACAGCCAATTTTCGCTGCTGGCGCGAACAAAGTCGGGGCGTATGGCCAGCCAGTCCAGAATAGCCGTGCGTGCTATCTTGCCGACCGGCAGCACACGGGTCTTGCGGCCCTTGCCGAGCACGGTGATGAGGCCGCCCGTGAGATCGATGTCACCGAGGCGGGCGTGTGAGAGTTCGCTCAGACGCAGCCCGGAAGAGTAAAACAGCTCCAGCACGGCCTTGTCGCGTCGCCATAATTGCAGGGCTTTTTCATCTTGCGGCGGTGGTGCGTCCAGCAGCTGCTTCATCAGGTCCACATCCAGCACTTGCGGCAAGTCTTGGCGCACGCGCTTGAGCTGATAGCCATGCGTGGGATGCGTGCCGGCTTCGCCTGTCCGCGCCAGCCAGTCGTAGAAGCGGCGCACAGCAGAGAGCTGGCGCTGCACGCTGCGGATGGCCAGGCCGGCATCGCGGCTTTCGGCAATCCAGCCTTCGAGGTGAGCGCGCTGGAAGTCGGCCCAGCGGCTGATGCCCTGTGTGGCCAGATAATTGGCTAGGCGCATAATGTCTTGGCGATAGGCGGTGAGCGTGTGTGGCGAGCTCAGGCGCTGGCTGGCGAGGTAACTGAGGAAGTGCTCGAGGCGCTCAGAGTCAGGCATTGTTGCCGCGATCGAGGCGGGCCAGCAGGCGCGCAATGATGTCGCCCAAGTGTGTGATGAACAGGGTGTCCATGCTGCTGCGAAAGTGGCTAGCTTCGGTGCTGCCGAGTGCGATGACGCCGATGGCACGGTCGCCGGCGATCAGCGGAATCAGCGCTGCCGAGCTGAGTTGCAGGCCGTCATCGCCAAACAGATAGCGCAGCTCGTCGCGGCGCCATTTGCCGGCAAGGGCGTGGTGATGGCGCAGCAGGCCAGGCAGATGCTGCTCAAACTCGGTTTGCACCAGCGGTCGCCACGGCAGTTCGCAGTGCTCGCGAAACAGCAGCAGCGCCAGCTGCTCGCAGCGGAACGGCTCGCGCAGGGCGCTGTGCAGGCGCGTGCCCAGTTGTGCGGCACTTTCGGCATCGAGCACGCCGAGCATGACTTCGCGCAGCTGGCTGAACAGGCGGTCGTTATCGCCGGCGATGGCAATGAGGTCGTTCAGGCGCTCTTCCAGCTCGTCATTGCGGCGACGCAGCTGAGCCACTTGGCGCTCGATCAGCGATGCTGCGCTGGTTTCATGGCTGAGATGCAGGTGCGTGAGCAGGGCCGGATGGTCATCAAAGAAGTGGGGGTGCTTGCGCAGCCACAGGGCAATCTGCTCGGCACTCAAGCTGCTCATCACGGCCTCAGTCATCATGGACATCATTTACCCGCAGCACGCCGTCAAACACACGGGCTGTCGGGCCGGTCATCATGACATTGGCATTGTCATGGTCCCAACGGATGCGCAGCGGGCCGCCGGGCAGATGCACGCTGATGTCGCGATCCACCAAGCCCCAGCGCATGGCGGCGACGGCGGCAGCGCAGGCGCCGGTGCCGCAAGCCAGAGTCTCGCCGGTGCCGCGCTCAAACACGCGCAACCTGATTTCCTGACGATTCAGCACCTGCATGAAGCCGACATTGACGCGCTCCGGGAAGCGCGAATGCGACTCCAGTCGTGGGCCCAGCGTTGCCACAGGCGCGGTATCCACATCATCAACACGCAGCACGGCATGCGGATTGCCCATGCTCACGGCAGCGATCTGATAGAGCTCGCCATCGACTTCAATGCGATAGTCGAGCGCAGCGGCATCAGCCACGAAAGGGATTTGGCTGGGCTCAAGCCGTGGCGGGCCCATATTCACCGTGACCCAGCCCTGACCATCAATTTGCAGCGTGATGATACCGCTGGCGGTTTCAACGCGCAGGGTGTCCTTGCGGGTCAGGCGGCGGTCGCGCACAAAGCGGGCGAAGCAGCGCGCGCCATTGCCGCATTGTGAGACCTCGGAGCCGTCGGCATTGAAAATACGGTAGCGGAAGTCCACATCGGGATGGTGCGGCGGCTCAACCACCAGTAGCTGATCAAAGCCGACGCCAAAGTGGCGGTCGGAAAGCCGGCGAATCAATGCCTCATCCAGCCGAACGCGTTGCGAGACTAGATCGAGCATCAAAAAATCGTTGCCGAGGCCGTGCATCTTGGTGAATTCCAGACGCATGAACGGTCTCCTGAAAAGCGGTTGAGGCTAGCGATGGCATTTGAGCTATCGGCAGCTGAATAAGGGCTATTCTGGGTTCAGGGCAGCAGCGATTCAAGGGCCAACAGATCGGCGACTGTTTCACGACGACGCACCTGCCAAGCTTGGTCACCATCGACCATGATTTCGGCGGCGCGGCCGCGCGTGTTGTAGTTCGAGCTCATCACAAAACCGTAGGCGCCGGCCCCGGTGACGGCGAGCAGATCGCCGGCTGCCAAGCGCAGATCACGATTCTTGCCGAGGAAGTCGCCGGTTTCGCAGACCGGGCCGACGATGTCGTAGCACTCGCTGGGCGTGTCGTCGCTGCGCGGCGCGACCGGCACGATGTCCATCCAGGCGCTGTACAGCGCGGGCCGGATCAGGTCGTTCATGGCGGCATCAATGACGGCGAAATGCTTGTGCTCGGTCGGCTTCAGGAACTCCACGCGCGTGAGCAGCACGCCGGCGGTGGCGGCAATGGCGCGCCCCGGCTCCATGTAGACCTTGAGGCCGCGAGCCTTCAGGCGGGGCAGCAGCACGGCGGCATATTCCGCCGGCGTCGGCGGGGTCTCGTCGCGATAGCAAACGCCCAGGCCGCCACCGATGTCGATGTGTGAGAGCGTGGTGCCTTCGGCGGCGAGCTGATCGATCATGGCCAGCACGCGATCCAGCGCATCCGAAAACGGTGCGGTGCTGGTGAGCTGGGAGCCGATATGACAATCAATGCCCACGGCCTCCAGATTGCTCAGCGACTGAATGTGACGATACACCGCCGGTGCGCGCTCGATGGCGACGCCAAACTTGTTCTCTTTCAGTCCGGTGGAAATGTAGGGATGCGTTTGCGCATCCACATCCGGGTTCACGCGCAGGCTCACGGCGGCCTTCACGCCCAGCGTGGCGGCAACGGCGTTGAGGCGCTCCAGCTCGGCTTCTGACTCCACATTGAAGCAGGCGATGCCGACTTCCAGCGCGCGCTGCATTTCCGCAGCGGTCTTGCCGAGGCCCGAAAACACGACCTTGGCCGGGTCGCCACCGGCGGCGAGCACGCGCTCCAGCTCACCGGCCGACACGATGTCGAAACCTGCGCCCAGCCGCGCCAGCACATTCAGCACGGCCAGATTGGAATTGGCCTTCACGGCAAAGCAGACCTGATGCTCGATGTCGGCAAAGGCGGTGTCGAAGGCCAGGTAGTTGGCTTCCAGCGTGGCCCGCGAATAGACATAAAGCGGCGTGCCGAAGCGCTCGGCAAGCGATGCCAGCGGCAGATTCTCGAGGTGTAGCTGGCCGTGACGCAGATTCAAGGTCGACATGAAAAATTCCTGTTATTGCGCCGGCTGTGTCGGTGCGGTGTAGCCGTTGTCACTGCTGTTCTGGCCGGTCTTTTGCGGCAGCACCAGATTGCCGCTCTGGCCGCAGCCCGTCAGCACCAGTGCGGTGCCCAGAAACAGCGCAAGGCGCACGCGAGACAGTGCAATACCTGCGGAAAACTGATTCATCATGCTGAACTATCCTGCAAAATGGGGGCATGCCCCGGTCACTCAGTTGGCCCAACCCGAAATGCGATTGGAGTTGAACCCGCCATGAACGAAAACGACTACCTGGATCTGGTCGATACCACCTTGCTCGACATCGAGACCCGTATCGAGGCGTTCGACGAAGACATTGATCTCGAAGCCGGCTCCGGCATGCTCACCGTGACGCTAGTCAATGGCAGCAAGGTCATTATCAACCGGCAGCGCCCCACGCAGGAAATCTGGGTGGCGGCTCGTTCGGGAGGCTATCACTGCGGCTGGCGCGACGGCCAGTGGATTTGCAACACCACCAAAGAAGCGCTGACGGCGTTGCTGACACGCGTGATTGCCGAACAGGACGGCGGCACCATCAGCTTTGCTTAATGGTGCTGCAGGTCAGTTTGCCGCCACCAGCTCGGCAAACAGGTCGTAGTCGTCGGCTTCGGTAATGCGCACCATCACACGCTGACCCGGCTTCAGCGCAGCTGCGCCCTCGCCTTCGATGAACACATTGCCGTCGATCTCCGGCGCATCGGCCTTCGAGCGGGCCACGGCCACGCCTTCGTCGTCGTCGATTTCGTCGATCAGCACTTCCTCGATGCGTCCAACACGGCGCTGCAGGCGCTCGGCGGAGATCTCGGCGGCGAGCTGCATGAAGCGCTCGTGGCGCTCCAGCTTCACCTCTTCCGGCACCGGCTCGGCCACATCATTGGCCACCGCGCCATCCACCGGTGAATACGGGAAGCAGCCGACGCGGTCGAGCTGCGCGATCTTGAGCCAGTCCATCAGCTCTTGGAACTCTTCTTCGGTCTCGCCTGGGAAGCCGACAATAAAAGTCGAGCGGATGATCAGATCGGGGCAGATCTCACGCCACTTCTTGATGCGCTCCAGCGTGTTCTCGGCGTGCGCCGGGCGTTTCATGCGCTTGAGTACGCTCGGGCTGCCGTGCTGGAAGGGGATGTCGAGGTAGGGCAGGATCTTGCCGGCGGCCATCAGCGGAATCACATTGTCTACATGTGGATACGGATAGACATAGTGCAGACGCACCCACACGCCCATCGTGCCGAGTGCTTCGCAGAGCTCCAGCATGCGCGTTTTCACCGGCTGGCCGCCCCAGAAGTCGAGCTTGTACTTGAGATCCACGCCGTAAGCGCTGGTGTCTTGCGAGACCACGAGGATCTCCTGCACGCCGGCCTTCACGAGGTTCTCGGCCTCGGTCAGCACTGAGCCGATCGGGCGCGACACCAGATCGCCACGCAGCGACGGGATGATGCAGAAGGTGCAGCGGTGGTTGCAGCCTTCGGAAATCTTCAGGTAGGCGTAGTGCTTGGGCGTGAGCTTGATGCCCTGCGCCGGTACCAGATTGATGAACGGGTTGTGATCGGCCTTGGGTGGCAGATGCAGATGCACCGCGCTCATGACTTCCTCGTAGGCATGCGGGCCGGTAACGCTGAGCACGCTCGGATGCACATCGCGAATCACATCGGCCTTCTTGCCGAGACAGCCGGTGACGATGACCTTGCCGTTCTCCGCCAGCGCTTCGCCGATGGCATCCAGCGATTCCTGCACGGCCGAGTCGATGAAGCCGCAGGTGTTGACCACGACCAGGTCGGCGCCGTCGTAGCTGGGCGAAATTTCGTAGCCCTCGGTGCGCAGCTGGGTGAGGATGCGTTCGGAGTCGACAAGGGCTTTCGGGCAGCCGAGGCTCACGAAACCGACTTTGGGATTGGCAGCAGACATGGGGCGATACCGCAGGTGGAAACTTTGGCGCGTATTGTAGCGCAAAACCTGAGCGGCGCTGTTTGGGCGTTTCTGGCGCATTGCCGCTAAAGCTGCGCCAATAGTGCGCTATATTGGTGCAATGCTGCTTGCCCCTGCCCGACGATGCAGCTCCGGTGCGGCGCAAAGCGGGGCATCTGTCGATTCGTCGGGCTTTTTCAGGGTGTTGCGCACTTTAGGTGCATTTTTTGCAGGTTCAACGCATGCCTTTGAAGCCGTCTGAGAGCAACATGTCCCAAGCCCGTATCGCCAAGCGATTGCTCGATAACCTCAGCACGGCCGTGCTGCTCTGCGATACCGAACTGCGTCTGCGCTACCTCAATCCGTCGGCCGAAAGCCTGCTGGCGGTCAGCCATACCCGTGCCATCGGTGCGGCGCTGGCGGAAGTGCTGGTGGAGACCCATCGCAATACCGAGGAGGCGCTGCAGGAAACGCTGCGCAGCGGTCATCCCTTCACCAAGCGCGAGGCCACTTTGCGTGTAGGCCTGCGCGATGTCGTGGTGGATTATTCGGTGTCGCTGATGCAGTCGCCGGAAGAGGAAACCCAGCTGCTCATCGAGATCCAGCCGCGCGACCGCCTGCTGCGCATCGCCCGTGAAGAGGCCATGCTGGCCAGTCATCGTGCCACGCGTACGCTGGTGCGCGGCGTGGCGCACGAGATCAAAAACCCGCTCGGCGGCATTCGCGGTGCCGCGCAACTGCTGGCGCGCGAGCTGCCATCCGAAGATTTGCGCGAATACACGCAGATTATCATCGAAGAGGCTGATCGCCTGCGCTCGCTGGCGGATCGCATGCTCGGCCCGCGCCGTCTGCCGACCTTGCGCGCGATGAGCGTGCACGAGTGCCTGGAGCGTGTGGCCGGCTTGCTGACAGCCGAGGCGGATGGCCGCATCAAGCTGGTGCGCGACTATGACCCGTCGTTGCCAGACATTACCGCTGACCCCGATCAAATCATTCAGTCCATGCTCAATATTGGCGGTAATGCGCTGCAGGCTCTGCTGGAAAATCCCGGAAAGCATGAGCCGACACTGACTTTCAAAACGCGCCCGGTGCGGCAATTCACCATTGGTGCCAAACGGCATCGCCTGGTGCTGCGCATTGATATTCGCGACAACGGGCCGGGCATCCCCGCCGAGCTGCGCGAGTCCATGTTTTACCCCATGGTCAGCGGCCGCGCCGGTGGCTCCGGGCTTGGCCTGTCGATTGCACAGGACATCATTCATCAATACCACGGCCTGATCGAATGCGAGTCGCGGCCGGGTGAAACCACCTTCAGTATTTACCTGCCTTTGGATGCCACAAGATGATGAGCAAGCAAGTTTGGGTCATTGACGATGATCGCGCCATTCGCTGGGTTCTGGAGCGCGCCCTGACGCAGGCTGGCTTGCAGGCAAGCTGCTTCGAAGATGCCGGCAGTGCGCTCGATCAGCTCGATGACGAACAGCCGGCGGTCATCGTGACCGATATTCGCATGCCCGGCATGGACGGGCTGACCTTCCTCGCCAAGGTGCGCGACCGCTTCCCGGATGTGCCGGTGATCATCATGACCGCGCATTCCGACCTCAGCTCGGCAGTGGCGTCGTATCAGGGCGGCGCTTTCGAGTATCTGCCCAAGCCCTTCGATGTGGACGAGGCTGTGGCGCTGGTCAAACGCGCCATCGCGCACCATGAAGAGCAGCAGATCGAGCTGGTGCCGGATCTGACGGAGACGGCGCGCAGCACCGGCATCATCGGTGAGTCGCCGGCCATGCAGGAGGTTTTTCGCGCGATTGGCCGCTTGAGCAACTCCAATATCACCGTGCTGATCAATGGTGAGTCGGGCACGGGCAAGGAGCTGGTGGCCGGCGCGCTGCACCAGCATTCGCCGCGCTCGCGCAAGCCCTTCATCGCGCTGAACATGGCGGCGATTCCCAAGGAGCTGATGGAGTCAGAGCTGTTTGGCCACGAGAAAGGGGCGTTTACTGGCGCCACCACGCAGCGTGTCGGACGCTTCGAGCAGGCCAATGGCGGCTCGCTCTTCCTCGACGAAATTGGCGACATGCCGATCGACACGCAGACGCGTCTGCTGCGCGTGCTGGCGGACAACGAGTTCTATCGCGTCGGTGGCCATGTGCCGGTTCGCGTCGATGTCCGCATCATCGCGGCCACGCATCAGAATCTGGAAAAGCTGGTCGCCGAAGGCAAGTTCCGTGAAGACTTGTTTCATCGCCTGAATGTCATTCGCGTGCACATTCCGCGCTTGCGTGATCGCAGTGAAGACATTCCGCGCCTTGCCGCTTTCTTCATGACGCGGGCGGCGCGCGAGCTGCAGGTTGAGCCTAAGTCGCTGACGCCTGAGGCATCGTCGTATCTGCAGCAGTTGCCGTGGCCGGGCAATGTGCGTCAACTGGAAAACACCTGCCGCTGGCTGACGGTGATGGCATCCAGCCGTGAAGTGCTGATTTCGGATTTGCCGCCGGAGCTGCAGCCGGGCGGCGAGCAGGAGCCGCAGCTGGTGTCGACGGGCTGGGAGCAGTCGTTGGCGCAGTGGGCCAAGCGCGCGCTGCAAAGCACTCCCGCCGTGCCTCTGCTGGATGTGGCTGGGCCTGCCTTCGAGCGCATCCTGATTCTGGAAGCGTTGCAGCACACCGGTGGTCGTCGCCGCGATGCAGCCGTGGTGCTGGGTTGGGGCCGCAATACGCTGACGCGCAAGATCAAGGAGCTGGGGCTGAGCGTTGCCGGCGGTGACGACGAAGAAGATTGATCCATGTGGGTTGCGGCAGATAGCTTGCCGTAACCCACATATTCAGGGGGTATCAGTTGTTTTGCGGGCAGCGCACTTTGTGCGGGCGACTTTGCATGGCTTCGCGCTGCTGCTCTGGTGACATGCCCTGCCAGCGTTGACGCAGCGATGCACGCACTTCCGGGGGCAGATCGCGCAGCTCGCGCCAGCGATCGCGCAGTGCTTCCCGGCAGTCGGGCGGCAGTTGCTGCCAGCTGTCGGCGCGGCGCACAAGCTTTTCACGACGCTCCGGCGACAGGTTGTCCCAGTCATTCTGGAAAGTGCTCAACACTTCCTGATGCTGTGGCGCCAGCTCGTCCCAAGAGGGTGGAGCAGCCAGTGCCTGGCTACCGAGGCCAAGCGCAACCAGCAGGCTTGATGCCAGCATCAACATCTTAGCGGCCTTCACTCGCTGCCTCCTCCATTGCCATGAGCCAGTCAATCTCTTCCAGCATCTGCCCGTCTACGGAGGCGGCTTGTGTGGCGCTGACTGTGCCGTTGCTCATCTTGAACAGCCAGCTGCCGGGCATGGCCAGCATGAAGGTGACGCTGGCTGCCAGGGCCAAACCAGACCATTGCAGACGATGCGAACGAGCCGGCGCCTTGATGCGCCCGGCGGCGATGTCGGCAATGCGGGCATCCCAATCGGCGTCCGAGCCTTGTGCAGCTTTGTCTAGCGTGACGGCAATGCGGGCGGCGAGCCGGGCATCATCGAGTGTCAGTTCATTCTTCATGACATGTCCTCCGCAGTGGTGCCGATGGCACCGAGTTTCGCGCGTATGTTGTTCAGTGCGCGGAAGTAGTGCGTTTTCACGCTGCCTTCTGCGCAACCCATGATTTCAGCGGTTTGTGCGGTGTCGTAGCCTTCCCAAGCGCGCAGCAAAAAGGCTTGCTGCTGGCGCATCGGCAGGTCGCGCACGGCATCCAGCACCACATCCATGTTGTCGGCACGCTGCAGCAGCGTGACGGGGTTGTGATCGACCGTGTCGGGAATCTGTTGCCACGGATCTTCCAGGCCCTCTTCATCCGGCGACTCGAGAAAGGTGAACCATTTCCGGCGGCGGGTTTCGCGACGGAAGTGATCCATCAGGCGACTGTGTAAAATACGGTGGAACAGGGGGCCCCAGCTGGAGGGATCATGCTGGCCGTATTTAGAGACGAGCGTCAGCATGGCTTCCTGCACAATGTCTTGGGCCACATCGCGGTCGCGGGTGGCGAACTCGGCGGTAAGGCGGGCACGACGGCTCACATCACGCAAAAACACGTCGATGGAGTTGGGTGCGGGTCGGCGCGCAGTCATAGCTTTAGGTGTCGGTTTTCGAGACTGCACACCATAGGCGAGAGCGCTGTCGGCGACAAGATCCATATTCATATGCTCGTCTGATCATTACGCAATCAAGAACGGGGTTATGGCGCCAGCGGTTGACGCCAGTGCTGTTGAAATTTGAACAACTTGAGTGAGCAAGGGTATGTGGAATGTTGTTTTGTTTGAGCCGGAGATTCCCGGCAACACCGGCAATATCATTCGGCTGTGCGCCAATACCGGTGCGCATTTGCACCTGGTGAAGCCTTTGGGCTTCGATCTCGATGACAGCAAGTTGAAGCGTGCTGGGTTGGATTATCACGAGTGGGCCAGCCTGCGCGTGCACGAAGACTGGGCGGCCTTGCGTGCGGCTTTGCCGGGGCAGCGCTGGTTTGCCTGCACCACCAAGGGCTCGCGCTCGGCCTTCGAGGTCGCGTTTGAAGCGGGCGATGTGCTGGTGTTCGGCCCCGAGACTCGCGGCTTGCCTGACCAGTGTCTGGCCGAGTTTGATGCGACACAGCGGCTGCGACTGCCCATGCAGGCGGGCAGTCGCAGCTTGAATCTGTCTAACAGTGTGGCCGTGATGGTCTACGAGGCCTGGCGTCAGGCCGGGTTTCGCAACGGCAGCTGAACGGCGTTAGTGTGCGGTGGCAGCAGCGGCTTCTTCAGCTTCGTGACGCTGACGCTCGGCGTAAACGGCATCGAAGTTGATGGGCTGCAGCAGCAACTGCGGGAAGCTGCCCTTGCCGACGATGTCGGAAATGGCTTCGCGAGCATACGGGAACAGCAGGTTCGGGCAGTAGGCATTGAGCAGCGGACCGAGGTCGGCCTCGTTGAAGCCCTGGGCCTGGAAAATGCCGGCCTGCTTCACTTCCACCAGAAACGCTACCTGATCTTCATTCTTGGCGGTGACCGTGAGGCCAAGCACAACTTCAAAGTGGCTGCCATCTTCCAGACGCTCGTGCGTGGTAGACAGCTCGATGCTGACTTCCGGGCTCCAGGCTTGCAGAAACACGCGGGGTGCGCCGGGAACTTCAAAAGAGGCATCTTTCAGGTAAATGCGTTGCAGAGCGAATTGCGGTTGAGCGGCGTCAGTCATGGTGGTTCTCGAAAACAGGGTTGAAAAAATCAGGCTTGCAGTAGCGGGTCGAGTTGACCGCTGCGCTCTAGCGCATACAGATCATCGCAGCCGCCAATATGCTGGTCGTTGATGAAAATCTGCGGGACGGTGCGTTGCTTGGTGCGCGCCACCAGTGCCATGCGCTCCGCCTGGTCGAAGCTCACATCGACCTCGCGATAGCTCACGCCCTTGCGCTGGAACAATTGCTTGGCGCGCACGCAATACGGGCAGATTTGGGTGGTGTAGATCACGACATCGGTCATGGCGGCTTCTCGCAGGCGTAAAAGGGTTAGCGAACCAGCGGCAGACCTTGCTGGCGCCAGCCGGATACGCCATCGCCGAGAAAGCTGATGTCGGTCGCGCCGGCAAGCTTCAGGGTCTTGGCGGCAGTGCTGCCGACTTGGCCTAGGGCGCAAACCACGATAATCGGCTTGCCGGCTTTCACCAGCTCAGCGGCCTTTTCGCCGATCTGGCTGTAGGGCACATTGACGCTGCCGGTGATGTGGCCTTCGCGAAATTCCTGAGCATTGCGAATGTCGATCACGCGGGCATCGGCCTGATTGACTAAGCGTGACAGCTCGTTGCCACTGATGCGACGGCCGCCGCGCTGCATTTCAGTCACGACAAAAGCAATCAGCAGCGCAATGAAGCTGCTGAACAGCATGGGGTGATTGCCGATAAAATCAAAAACGCGATCCATGTTCAACTCGATCTGGGGTGGCGGAAAGTGCCGGAGTATACCCCGCGCTTAGCGCGCTTCCAATTCACTAATGAGGCGCTGGAAGCTAGCTAGGCGGCGAGCCTGAACATGGCCGTCGGCAACGGCCTGCAAGAGTGCGCAGCCAGGCTCGCGAGCATGCTTGCAGTTGCGGAAGCGGCATTGCCCGAGATGGTCCTGAAAGTCGATGAAGCCCTCGAGCAGCTGCTCGCGGTCCATGTGCCAGACGCCAAACTCGCGGATGCCGGGCGAGTCGATGAGCGCGCCGCCACCGGGCAGGTCGAACCAGATGGCGGTAGTCGTGGTGTGCTGGCCGAGCTTGGAGCCGGTGGAAAGCTGATGCACCTTCTGGTTCACATCGGGTAGCAGGGCATTGATCAGCGAAGACTTGCCCACGCCGGACTGGCCGACAAACACCACGGTGCGATTGGCCACTAAGGCATTCAGATCACCCATGTCGCCATGAGCAGACAGCGTACGGGTTTCATAGCCCAGTACCGCGAAACTGGCGAGCAGCGCGCCCAGCGTCGTGGCCTGCTCTGGCGTCATCACATCGGCCTTGTTGAGCACAATGACGGGGCGAATGCCGGTGGTCTCGCAGGCGATCAGATAGCGATCAATCAATTCCGGCGATGGCGTAGGCTCGGGCGCGATGATCAGCAGGATGCGGTCAATATTGGCCGCGACGGGCTTGAGCTTGTTGTAGGGGTCGGGGCGCACCAGCACCGAATGACGCGGCATCAGCGCGGTGATGATGCCGGTCAGACCGTCGGCTGCCGGCTGCCAGATGACATGGTCGCCAGTCACCAGCGCATCGATATTGCTGCGCCGATGGCAGCGAAAGCGCTGACCCTGCAGCTCGCCTTCCAGCGCCTCGATGGCCAGCTGCACGCCGTAATGCGCAATGACACGGCCGCGTTGCTCGGCGCCGAGATCGCCGCCGGCGAGCAAGGCATCGGCCTTTGCCTCACGCTTTTCGGCGCGAGCAATTCGTTCGGACTGAATGCGATCAATGCGAAAGCTCTGTTGACGGCTGATACGGCGTTGGCTCATGCAATTCCTGTCGGGGCGCGCGGTCGCGGTCTGCTATGCTTGCCGCCATTGTGCCACTGATGGCGTGCGCGGGGAGTGTTCATGAACAACAACAAGGCCGGCAATCTGATCTGGATTGATCTGGAGATGACGGGGTTGAACCCGGATACGGATCGCATCATCGAGATCGCGACGATTGTCACCGATGCTCATCTCAATATTCTGGCCGAAGGGCCGGTGCTGGCGATTCATCAGAAAGACATCGTGCTTAATGCCATGGACGAGTGGAATACCACGCAGCACGGCAATTCCGGCCTGATCTCGCGCGTGCGCCGCAGCACCATCAGCGAGGCTGAAGCAGAGGCACAGACGCTGGAGTTTCTCAGTCGCTTCGTGGATCCGAAAAAATCGCCGATCTGCGGCAACTCGATCTGCCAGGATCGCCGCTTTCTGTATCGCACCATGCCCAAACTGGAAGCCTTCTTTCACTACCGCAACCTCGATGTGAGCACGGTGAAGGAGTTGGCGCGTCGTTGGTACCCGGATCTGTTGCAGCGCTTTACCAAGAAAAGCTCGCATCTGGCGCTGGATGATGTGAAGGATTCGATCGAAGAGCTGCGCTACTACCGTCAGTATTTCTTCAAGCTGCCGGGCTTTAGCGAGGATTGAAGGACTGCTCGGCAATAGCCCATTCGAGATGCTCGCTCAGCGTATCGTCTAGCGCGCCCTGCGACGCCAATGTGGCGAGGCGCAGCTTCAGCGCCTCCAGCACGGCCTCTGACTTCGGCGCATTGCCCAGCGCAATCGACAAATTTCGCAGCCAGCTCGCGTAGTTCATGCGCCGTAGCGGCATGCCTTCGGTCTGCTTCAGCCAAGTCGCTTCATCCCAGGCCCACAAATCCAGCAGATCCGGGCCGTCAAAGGCATGTCGTGGCGTGAATGCGGCTTCCTGGCTTGCCTGCGCATAGCGATTCCACGGGCAGACGAGCTGGCAGTCATCGCAGCCAAAAATGCGATTGCCGATGGGGTGGCGCAGCTCGACCGGAATCACGCCGCGATATTCGATGGTCAGGTAGCTGATGCACTTGCCGGCATCGAGCGTGTAGGGCGCCACGATGGCCTTGGTCGGACAGATGTCGATGCAGGCCTGGCAGCTGCCGCAGTGATTGCTGACGGGCTCGTCCACCGGCAATGGCAAGTCCGTGAACAGCTCGCCGAGAAAGAAATATGAGCCGGCGCTGCGATTGATGATGACCGTGTGCTTGCCCATCCAGCCCAGCCCGGCCTGGCTCGCCAGCGCCTTTTCCAGCACCGGTGCTGAATCCACAAAAGCGCGGTAACCAAACGGCCCGACCGCCTCCACAATGCGATCAGCCAGCTGTTGAAGGCGTTTGCGGATGATCTTGTGATAGTCGCGACCGAGCGCATAGCGAGCCAGATAGGCGCGCCGGCCATCCTGCAGAATCTCGTGGATGCGCGGTTCTGCCGGCAGATAGTCCATGCGCAGGCTGATGATGCGCTGCGTGCCGGGAATCAGCGCCTCAGGATCCACACGCTTGGGTTCGCGCAGCCATTCCATGTTGGCCTGATAGCCGTCGTCCAGCCATTTCGCCAGATGCGCCGGGTGCTCGCCGAGGTCGGTGTCGGTAATGCCGACCTGCTGAAAGCCGAGTTCGCGCCCCCAGCGCTTGATGTCGGTGGCGAGCGTAGTCAGATCAAGTGAATTGGCAGGATCTTGCTGCACAGGTAGTCGCCTCATGGCGCACATTCTGCCATCCTTGGCGGATGACCACCACGACCAACCCCCGCGTAATCAATGATGCTCTGCATGCCGAACTGGCGCAGCGCTGGTTGATGCCGCGCGCCCGCGATGCACACAAGGGCGACTTCGGCCCCATGCTGCTGGTCGGCGGTGATGCCGGCTATAGCGGAGCCATCCTGCTGGCGGGCGAAACGGCGCTGCGTGCGGGTGCTGGCGTGACCACGGTGGCCTGTGCCGAACTCACGGCAGCGACCTTGTGGCTGCATCGCCCGGAGCTGATGGCACTGGCCGTCAGGCAGCGTGCCGATCTCATGCCGGCATTGAGCGCCGCTCGTGTCGCGGTCATCGGTCCCGGCCTGGGGCTGGGCGCTTGGGCACAAATGCTCTGGCCAACACTGGCGCAAGCTGGGCCCTTGCAGGTGCTTGATGCCGATGGCCTGACCTGGCTAGCGCAGAATCCGCAGCCGCATCCGGCGCGCATTCTCACGCCGCACCCCGGCGAGGCGGCACGCTTGCTGCAGTGCTCGGTGGCCGAGATTCAGCAGGATCGCATCGCGGCGGTTCATGCGTTGCAAGCGCGTTACGGCGGAGTCGTCATCCTGAAAGGTGCTGGTTCGTTGATTGCCGATGGTTTGCGTTGCTGGCAGTGCTCGGCGGGTAATCCCGGTATGGCCACGGCGGGTATGGGCGATGTGCTTGCGGGTCTGATCGGCGCATTGCTGGCGCAAGGTCTGCCGCTGTTCGAGGCTGCAGCGCTGGGCGTCAGCCTGCATGCTCGCGCCGGTGACATGGCTGCCGAGGGCGGCGAGCGTGGCCTGTTGGCATCGGAGCTATGGCTTCCGCTGCGTCGTCTTCTTAATCCGGATATGGCTGTGCAATGAGCGCGATTGGTCAGGTATACACATTGATCTTGCCGGATGCCGAAGCCACCGTGGCATTGGGGCATCGTCTGGGCGCTGCGTTTGCAGGAAAGGGCGTGGTTTATCTGCTGGGCGATTTGGGGGCCGGCAAGACCACACTGACACGCGGTATCTTGCAGGCTTATGGTCACGCCGGGCCGGTCAAGAGCCCGACTTATACGCTGGTTGAGCCTTACGAGCTGGCTGATGTGACGGTGTTTCATTTTGATTTGTATCGTTTGCTGGACCCTGAAGAGCTGGAGCTCATGGGGTATCGCGACTATTTTCGTGATGATGCCCTGGCGCTGGTTGAGTGGCCGGTGCGTGGCGAGCCGTTGCTGCCGCTGCCGGATTGGACCGTGGCATTGGATGTGCCGAGTCAGGGTAGCGGCCGTGTCGTGACTATTTCATCGTTGTCGGCCCGTGCGGCCGACATTATGTCGAGACTTTTTGCATGAAGCAGACGGTGTTTTGCGGTCGTTTCCTGACCATGGCAGTCGCTCTTTTATTTTCAACCGCGAGCCTCGCGGCACAAATTGTTGGCGTTCGCTCCTGGAGCGGAAGTGATTCGACGCGGCTGGTGCTGGAGCTGGATGGCACCACAGAGTTTCGCGTCAGCGAAGAAAGCTCGCCCGGCCGTCTTATTGTGCTGATGCCCAAAGCGGTAACTACGCTTGAAGGGCCGCGCTGGCCGGCGCAGGTGGGCGTTCTGGAGGCAATGCGTCTGGATGCTGATGGTCGGACGCCCCGTCTGATTCTGGATTTGAAACAGGAGGCAGAAGCCAAGGTTTTCTTGCTCAGCCCCAGTGGTCAGTACAGCCATCGACTGGTGATTGATTTGGCGCCGCGTACGCCGGGTAGCGCTGTCATCGCGGTATTGCCGCCGAGCAAACCGAAGCTGGAAACGAAAGTTCAGATACGGCCCGAACCAGTCGCTGCGGCCCCAGTCGAGAGGCCATCGCGTGGTTTGGCAAACTTGCTCAAGTCTGGTGGTCGCAAAATTGTTGTCACCATTGATCCGGGGCATGGCGGAGAGGATCCGGGCGCCATTGGCAAAATGGGGACTTACGAGAAAATAGTGACCTTGGCGATTGCCCGTGAGTTGGCGCGCTATCTCAATGGCCAAGATGGCATCAAGGCTGACCTCACGCGAGATGGTGACTTCTTCATTCCTTTGCAGCAGCGTCGGAAAATCGGTCGCGATGATCATCGTGCCGATATTTTTGTCTCTATCCATGCGGATTCGGCACCTAATCGCCAGGCGCATGGCGCGTCTGTCTTCGCCTTGTCTATAAAGGGGGCCAATAGCGCTACTTCGCGCTTTGCCCAGCAGCTAGCCGAGCAGGAAAACAAGTCGGACCTGATTGGTGGTGTTGCCGCCGATAGCGACGACATCTCCAATGTGCTGGCGGGCATGTTGGTAGAGGGTACGCTCAAGCACAGCTTGGAAATGGGCCGGATGATTCTCGGCGAGATGCAGCCGCTGGTTGGCAAGCTGCATAGTCCGCGTGTTGAGCAGGCCAGCTTTGCCGTGCTCAAGGAGCCGGGCATGGTGTCGTTGCTGGTCGAAACCGGTTTTATTTCCAACCCGGATGAAGAGCAGCGATTGATCGATACGGACTATCAGCGCGATTTGGCGGAAAAAATTGGCATCGGCATTGTCAATTTTTGCCGTCGTTTTCCGGTGCCTGGCACCTATTTCGATCAGAACTGAGGGCGGGGCGTGGCTCGAATTCATCTGCTTGATGCGCGGCTGGCAAACCAGATTGCGGCTGGCGAGGTTGTTGAACGCCCGGCATCGGTGGTTAAGGAGCTGATCGAGAATGCTCTGGATGCCGGTGCCCGCGCCATTGATGTTCAGGTCGAGCAGGGTGGCATGGCTGGCTTGCGTATTCGCGATGACGGCGATGGCATCGCCAAAGATGACTTGCCCTTGGCCTTAGCGCGCCATGCCACCAGCAAGATTCATCATCTGGACGATCTGGAAGCGGTCGCTACTCTGGGTTTTCGGGGTGAAGCGCTGGCGTCCATCGCCTCGGTATCGCGATTGACCATGACTTCCAGTCAAGAGGAAGAGGGTATTGGCTGGGCGGTGCGCTCGGAAGGTCGTGACATGGCCTCGGTCATGGAGCCGGCGCGGCATCCTCGCGGTACGACGGTGGAAGTGCGTGATCTGTTTTTCAATACGCCGGCCCGGCGCAAATTCCTGCGCAGTGAAAATACCGAATTTGGGCATCTTGAAGAGGTCGTCCGGCGTTTGGCGCTAGTGGCGCCACAGGTCAGTTTCAGCCTGAGCCATAACCAGCGCCAGCTTTGGCAACTCAAGCCGGCGCACGATGATATATCGCTCAAACGGCGCCTGAGTCAGGTCTGTGGCCCGGCGTTTGTCGAAGCCGCACAGCCGCTGTCGATCGAGTCTGCGGGCGTGCATCTGCATGGCTGGATAGCCTTGCCGACATTTTCACGCGCGCAGGCCGACCTCCAGTATTTCTTTGTGAATGGCCGCATGGTGCGTGACAAGACCGTCTCGCACGCGGTGCGTCAGGCCTATGCCGATGTGCTATTCCACGGCCGCCACCCAGCCTTTGTGCTGTACCTCGACATCGATCCGGCGGCTGTTGATGTGAATGTGCATCCGACCAAGCATGAGGTGCGCTTTCGCGAGCAACGCAGCGTTCACGACATCATTTATCGCGGCCTGCATCGTGCCCTGGCCAGCGTGCGCCCGCAGGATGCAACACCTGTCAGCCATGAGTCGGTGCAGTCTCCGGCTTGGGCCGGGCAGAGTGCCATGCCGGCTTACTCAGCTCCGACGCAGCAGGCTGGGCTGGACTGGAGCGCCGGTGCGCCAGCGCGCGAAGCCTTTGCCGATTATCTGGCGGCGAGCGCCGCGCCTGCTGGCGATCCGCAGGCCTTGGCTGCCACCGATCAGGCTGGGCCGCCGCCTCTGGGCTATGCGCTTGGTCAGCTACATGGCGTCTATATTCTCGCGCAAAATGCCGATGGTCTGGTCTTGGTCGACATGCATGCAGCGCACGAACGCATCGTTTATGAGCGTCTCAAGGCCGCGCAAGGCGGCACCGGTATCGTCGCGCAGCCGCTGCTGGTGCCCATCAGTCTGGCGGTGAGCCAGCGCGAAGCCGATCTGGCCGAGCAAAGCGAAGCAGCCTTGGCCGAGATGGGCATTGCGCTGCAGCGGCTAGGGCCAGAAACCCTGCTGATCCGTGCCGTGCCCTCCTTGCTGGCGCAGGCCGGCGCTGAAGCGCTGGTGCGTGATGTGCTGTCGGACTTGCTTACGCATGGCCAGACCCGTCGCGTTGAAGAGCAGCGCAACGAGCTGATGGCCACGATGGCCTGCCACGGCGCTGTTCGCGCCAATCGTCAGCTCAGCATCACCGAAATGAATGCGCTATTGCGTGATATGGAAGCCACCGAGCGCAGTGGTCAGTGCAATCACGGCCGCCCAACTTGGACGCGGCTGACATTGGCAGACCTTGATCGTCTGTTTTTGCGAGGCCGCTGATGGCAGCTCTGCCACCCGCCTTGTGCCTGATGGGGCCAACAGCCGCCGGCAAGACGGCGCTGGCCATGGCGCTGGTGGCGCGAGGCATCGGCGAGATCATTTCCGTCGATTCCGGCATGATTTATCGCGACATGAATATCGGCACCGCCAAGCCCACAGCGGATGAGCTGCTGCAAGCCCCGCACCGGCTGATCGATATCATCGACCCGTCACAGGCGTACTCTGCCGCCGATTTCCGCCGCGATGCCCTGGCCGCCATGCACGACATTACCGCTGCTGGCCGCGTGCCGATCCTGGTTGGCGGCACCATGATGTACTTCAAAATCCTGCGCGATGGCCTGGCCACATTACCCGAGGCCGATGCCGACATTCGATCCGCCCTGGATGCCGAGGCGGCACAGCAAGGCTGGCCGGCCCTGCATGCCCGCTTGCAGCAGATCGACCCGATAGCCGCCGCTCGCATCCCACCGCACGACAGTCAGCGCCTGCAGCGGGCTCTTGAGGTCTGGATGCTGACCGGCAAGACGCTGACGCAGTGCCATGCCGAGCAGGCTCCCGCTGAAGCGCTGCCCTGGCGTATGCACTGGCTGGCGATTGCTCCGCCGGACCGTGCCGTGCTGCATCAACGCATCGCGCTGCGTTTCGATCAGATGCTCGCGGGCGGTTTAATTGAAGAGGTTCAGGTCTTGCGGGCGCGCGGCGACTTACACCTTGGCCTGCCGTCCATGCGTTCGGTCGGCTATCGCCAAGTCTGGCAATATCTGGATGGCGAATTTGATCTGCCGGAATTGCGCGAACGCGGCCTGGCAGCCACCCGGCAGCTCGCCAAGCGCCAATTGACCTGGCTGCGCAGTTTTCCGGATGTGACTTGGCTAGACCCTGCACAGCCCCGTCTGGCTGAGCAGGTCATCGCTCTTCTGTCGGCGTCCGCTTGAAATAAAACCGTTCTGCCCCCACAGTGATCTACAAGCCAGCCTGCTTTTGGGTTTGCCATTTCTGCCTTGCAGAGAGCTAGCCGGGGGCTAGTCCGCTTTGGACGGCTCAGCTTGAGCCATAGAGGATATTTTCATGTCGAAAGGACAAACGCTGCAGGATCCCTTCCTGAATGCCCTGCGCAAAGAGCGTATTCCGGTATCTATTTTTCTGGTCAACGGCATTAAATTGCAGGGCCAGATCGAGTCATTCGACCAATATGTCGTGCTCCTGAAGAACACCGTCAGTCAGATGGTCTACAAGCATGCCATTTCCACGGTTGTGCCGGCGCGTAACCCGCGTACCAGCATGCCGGGTAGTACCGTGCCAGTCGGTGGTGCCGCTGCAGGGGCCTCCAGCCTGGAAGACTTCGATGAAGAGGAAGATGACGATCAGCCTAGCTTCGTCTGAGGTCCTGCGTGGATTACTTTGAGCGCCCGGCGGGTGGCGAGCGCGCCATCCTGGTTCATCTTGAGCTGAAACAGCACGGTCAGGATGAAGATCTGCACGAGTTCGAGCTGTTGGCGGCTTCGGCAGATGTGCAGGTGCTCAGTATTGTCACGGGTTCGCGTCAGCGGCCGGATGCCCGGCTTTATGCCGGCAGCGGCAAAGTCGCCGAAATTGCGCTGCTGGTCGCGGAGCTTGAGGCCGAAGTGGTGCTCTTCAATCACGCCTTAAGTCCGGCTCAAGAGCGTAACCTTGAGCGCGAGCTGAAATGTCGCGTACTTGATCGCACCGGCCTGATTCTGGACATCTTTGCTCAGCGCGCCCGTACGCATGAAGGCAAGCTGCAAGTTGAGCTGGCCCAGCTGGATCATCTGTCTTCGCGGCTTGTTCGCGGCTGGACGCATCTGGAGCGCCAGAAAGGTGGCATTGGCTTGCGCGGGCCCGGTGAAACGCAGCTTGAAACAGACCGACGCTTGCTGCGCATCCGTATCGAAAATCTCAAAGAGCGGCTGGAAAAAGTCCGGCAGACCCGTGCTCAAGGGCGCGCGGCTCGGCAAAAGGCAGGCATGCCCACGGTGTCTCTGGTCGGCTACACCAACGCCGGCAAGTCCACGCTGTTTAATCGCCTAGCAGGTGCGGATGTCTACGCAGATGACCGCTTGTTTGCTACCCTCGACCCGACTTTGCGGCGCTTGAATCTGGCTGGCATCGGCCCCATGGTATTGGCTGATACGGTCGGTTTTGTGCGTCATTTGCCGCATCAGCTGGTCGATGCCTTCCGTGCGACACTTGAAGAGACGGCGCAGGCAGATCTGTTGTTGCATGTGGTCGATGCCGCCAGCGCGGATCGCGATATTCATCTGCAAGCCGTGCAAGCGGTATTGCAGGAAGTTGGGGCGACTGCGCCCGTGCTGCTGGTCTACAACAAGATCGACGCACTGGATGAGCGCGCTCCGCGCATCGATTGCGATGACCAAGGCCGCCCGCAGGCAGTCTGGATATCAGCCCGCGATGATGTGGGCATGAATGAGCTGTTGCTGGCCATGCAGGCCTGCTTGGCAACACCATGGGAATGGTTGTGGCTGGATTTGCCGCCGCAGCTGGCGCGCTTGCGCTCACGCTTGTATAGCTTGGGCGTGGTTGAAGAAGAAATTAGTAACGACGCCGGTGGTTGTCGTGTGCAAGTAAGAATTCAAACGCCCGACTTGGCGCAGTGGTTAGCGCGCGAGGGGTTAACGCGAGCAGATGTGGTGGTCGACCTTGACCCTGCAGCTGCCTAACAGGAGTTTGTGATGGCGTGGAATCAACCTGGCTCCGGGCAGAAACCGGAAGGCGAGAAGCCTGATCCGTGGGGTCGCCGCCCTGCTGCAGGTGGGCCCAAGGGGCCATCGCTGGCCGATCGGTTTGGCAGTATTTTCAATGGCTCGGATCCTTCCGGCGAGCAGCAGTTGTCGAAACTGTTGCTATTCGGCGCATTTGCCTTGTGGGTGGTCTTCGGTTTCTACCGTGTTGAGCAGGCCGAGCGTGCGGTGCTTTTCCGCTTTGGTGCCTTTCAGGGTATTCAGACGGCGGGTTTGCATTGGCATCCACGATTGATGGACTCGGTGCAAAAGGTCAATGTTGAGCGTACGGAGCAAATGCCGCTCAATGCCAGCATGATCACTGCAGATGAAAACATTGTTGATATTTCGCTGACGGTGCAATACCGCATTGCCGACCCGCGTCTGTATGCCTTGTCGGTGGCTAGCCCGGAATCCACGCTGGCGCATGCCACCGAGTCGGCGCTGCGCCATGTTGTTGGCAACGGCAGCATGACTCAGGTGCTCAATGAGGGCCGTGCGCGCGTGGCGCAAGATATCCTGCCGCGTCTGCAGTCTTACCTAGATCGCTACAAGACCGGTCTCAGCGTGCGTAATGTCAACATTCTGGAAGCACTACCGCCGAAAGATGTGAAGTCTGCATTCGACGATGTGATTCGCGCTAAGGAAGACAAGGAACGCCTGAAGAACCAGGCTGAAACCTACGCCAACGGTATCGTGCCGGAAGCGCGTGGTCAGGCTGCGCGCTTGGTGGCGGATGCCTCTGGTTATAAGCAGGAAGTGGTTGATCGTGCGTATGGCGACGCTTCGCGCTTCAAGGGTCTGCTCAGTGAATATCGCCTGAATCCAGGTGTGATGCGCTCGCGCATGTATCTCGACATGATGGACTCCGTCATGAGCAAGACCAGCAAAGTCGTGGTCGAGCCCAAGGGTGCTGCGCCTCTGCTGTATCTGCCCATGGACAAGCTGGGGCTGCCGGCAGTGACTGTTCCTGCGGCGCCTGCAGCGGGTACGGGTCCGGTGATCGAGCCGGCCGCCACATCAGGGGTGCGTGATTTTGTTCGCAGCGGTCGTAATCTGGAAGGAGCACGCTAATGGGCCCGCGTAATGTGTCGGCACTGTCCGTCGTTCTCTTTCTGCTGTTTATTGTGAACAGTGCGTTTTTCACCGTCAGTGCCACTGAGCGCGCCGTATTGCTGCGCTTTGGTGAGGTCGTGGAGGCAGATTTGCAGCCGGGTCTGCATTTCAAGATCCCGATGGTGCACGAAGTGCGTCGCTTTGATGCGCGTCTGCAAGTCAGCGATGCCGAGCGCACCGAGTTTCTGACCAAGGAAAGCAAGTTCCTCATCATTGATGCCTATGTGATGTGGCGTGTGGATGATGTGAAGCGCTTTTTCACGGCCACGGGTGGTGATTTCAAACAGGCCGAGTCGCGTCTGTTGCCGCTGGTGCGCGATGGTCTGAAGAACCGCGTTTCCGAGCGCACGGTGAAGGAAGTGGTCTCTGGGCAGCGTGAGCAGCTCATGCTGGATCTGACCAAGGCGGCCAATGTGGTGGCCAGCCGTGAGTTTGGTATTCAGGTCATTGATGTGCGCGTTAAGCGCGTTGATTTTCCGAACTCCACACTGGAGTCGATCTACAACCGTATGCGTACCGAGCGTGAGCGTGAAGCGCGCGAGCATCGTTCGCAGGGTACGGAAATGTCGGATCGCATCAAGTCAGAGGCTGAGCGTCAGCAGCGTGTGATTTTGGCCGAAGCCTATCGTCAGGCTGAAACTCTGCGTGGTCAGGGCGATGCTGAAGCCGCCGCGATTTCGCGTAAAGCTTTTGGTCAGGATGCGGAGTTCTACAAGTTCTATCGCTCCATGCAGGTTTATCGCAACACCTTCAACAAGCCCAGCGATGTCATGGTGCTGAAGGGTGATAGCGAGTTCCTGCGCTACATGCAGAACTCTGGAAAGTAAGCGCCTCCAAGGTCGCAGCGCGAGCCATGCTGCGACCTTGGGCAACGCCGGCAATCCTGTGTTAAACTGCCCCGAACCGAGTGCTGACTCGGTTTTTTTGTGGCCGGCCATCCATGGCAGCCACCCTCCGGGCCGTCGCTATCGCGACGTCAAAAATTTCTCCCGGAACAATTTGTGTCTGAGCTTGTGAGAAATCATGGTCAAACCGGTCGATGCCTGGTTGCTGCCCGATGGGGTAGCGGATGTGCTGCCTGCTGAGGCGGCGCGTCTGGAATCGTTGCGCCGCCGCTTGCTGGATCGTTTTGCCAGCTGGGGTTATGCCCTCGTTTTTCCACCGCTGATGGAGTATCTCGATTCCCTGCTGACCGGCTCGGGGCGTGATCTCGACGATCTCACCTTCAAGATCACCGATCAGCTCAGCGGCCGCATGATGGGCGTGCGCGCCGACATGACGCCGCAGGTCGCCCGCCTCGATGCCCATTGCCTGCCGATCAACGGCCCGGCTCGCTATTGCTACGCCGGAACCATCCTGCAGGCGCGTCCCACGGGTTTGTCTGCCTCCCGTTGCCCGGTGCAGATTGGTGCCGAGCTCTATGGCCACGCTGGTGTCGAGAGCGATATCGAAGTCATTCGACTCATGTTGGATGGCCTGTTACTGGCGGGTGCCAAAGACATCACGCTGGATCTCGGCCATGTCGGTATCTTTCGCGCATTCATGCAGGCGGCTGATGTGAGCCCGCTGGCCGAGTGCCAGTTGCAGAATATTCTGGCGCGCAAGTCGCTGCCGGAATGGCAAGAGCAGCTGCCTACGGTGATTGCGCATGCAGAGATTTCTCAGGCGCTGGCCCCGTTGCCTGGCTTGTGTGGCGATGCCAGTGTGCTGTCGCGGGCGGTGCGCCTTTGGCCAGCAGCGCCAACAGCCGTGGCTGACGCCTTGGCCGATATGCAGGCCGTCGTTTCCGCACTGCATGTCTCGCATCCGCAAGTCACACTTTATGTGGATCTGGGTGAGTTGCGTGGGTATCACTACCACACCGGGCTGGTGTTTGCGGCCTATGTGGCCGGGCAGCGTAGCGAGGTCGCCAAGGGCGGCCGTTATGACCATGTTGGCGAGGCTTTTGGTCGCGCACGGCCAGCCACCGGCTTCAGTGCCGATCTGAAACAGTGGCTGGATTTTGATAATCAGACTGTTGCTGCTCGCGGCATTCTGGCGCCGGCCGGCGAGGCTGCGGCCCTGCTGGCAGCTATCGCCGAAGCGCGTGAGAGCGGTCAACGGGTGGTGCAGCAGTTGCCGGGGTCGCCGCTAACGGCACTTGAGGCCGGCTGCGACCGTGAATTCCTTTTTGACGATGGGCGCTGGCAAGCGCGCCCCATCGCTTCCTGATCCTGCAAATTAGAGACTGAGTCATGGGCAAGCATGTAGTGGTTCTGGGCACCCAATGGGGTGATGAAGGCAAGGGCAAGATCGTCGATCTGCTGACCGACAATGCACAGGCTGTCGTGCGCTTTCAGGGCGGCCACAACGCCGGCCACACCCTCGTGGTCGATGGCGAAAAGACCGTGCTGCATCTCATTCCGTCCGGCATTTTGCGCGCTGGCGTGCAGTGCTTGATCGGCAATGGTGTGGTGCTGGCACCGGATGCCCTGCTCAAGGAAATGGCCTATCTCGAAGCCAAGGGCGTGCCCGTGCGCGAGCGCCTCAAGGTATCGGCCGCTTGCCCGCTGATCCTTCCGTATCATGTGGCGCTAGACAAAGCGCGTGAAGCGGCGCGCGGCAAATCGGCCATCGGCACTACCGGTCGCGGCATCGGCCCGGCTTACGAAGACAAAGTTGCGCGTCGCGGCCTGCGTCTGGCGGATCTGTATCGTCGCGAAACGCTGGCGGCCAAACTCGGCGAAATCATCGCTTACCACAATTTCCAGCTCACCCATTACTACAAGGTCGATCCTATCGATTTCCAGGAAACGCTGGATCTGGCCTTGTCGTGGGGCGAGCAGCTGCGTGATCTGGTCGCTGATGTGCCGGGCATTCTGCATGACTTCCGTCGTGCCGGTGCGCGCATCATGTTCGAAGGCGCGCAGGGCTCGCTGCTCGACATCGACCACGGCACTTACCCGTATGTGACCTCGTCGAACACCACGGCTGGCGGCACTTCCACCGGCTCTGGCTTCGGCCCGCTCTACCTCGATTATGTGCTCGGCATCACCAAGGCCTACACCACGCGTGTTGGCGGCGGCCCGTTCCCGACCGAATTGTTTGATGAAACCGGTGCGCATCTGGCCAAGGTCGGCCACGAATTCGGCTCCACCACCGGCCGTGCCCGTCGCTGCGGTTGGTTCGATTCCGTCGTGCTGCGTCGTGCCGTTGAGCTCAACTCCATCTCTGGCATCTGCCTGACCAAGCTCGATGTGCTCGATGGTCTGGCGTCCGTCAAAATCTGCACCGGCTATGAAACCCGTGCGCCGGGCTGCATTGAAGGCATGATGTCGGATGCCGTGGCCTACGAAAGCGTCGTGCCGGTTTACGAAGAGCTGCCGGGCTGGTCGGATTCGACCGTCGGTGTGCAGGATCTGGACAAGCTGCCGGCCAATGCGCGTGCTTACATCAAGCGCATCGAAGAGCTGGTAGGCTGCCCGATCGACATCATCTCCACCGGCCCTGACCGCGAAGAGACGATTGTGTTGCGCCATCCGTTCCAATAATTGCTGCTCAAACGCGAGGTCGGCTGATGAAATTTGAAACTTCGTTGACCTGGGATGCTCCGCTGGCGCGTGTGCTGGCGATGCTGACCTCGCCCGATTATGTGGTGCGCAAGGCCGAACTGGCCAATCACGATGGCTTTACCGTGATCGCCCACGAGGATGATGGTCGTCATTTTGCGATTACGGCTCGTGTGCTTGGCAAGCCCAGCATCAAGCTGCCGGCTATTGCGCAGAAGTTCGTTAAGTCGGATCAGGCCATCGAGATCGATCAGACTGATCGTTGGGATCGTGAGACTGCTTCGGGCTCGCTGACCATCATCAATCAGGCGGTGAAGGCGGTCTCGATCTCGGCGACCATGCAGTTGCGCGAGCAAGACGGTGTTACCACCAATACCATTTCTTGGGATGTGAGCTGTGATGTGCCGCTGATTGGCGGCAAGTTGGCATCATTGATTGCTGAAGATATTAAGCAGAAAGCGGCCACTAACGCTGATGTCAGTCGTCAGATTCTGCTCAAGAACTACTAAGTTGCCTTTGTAAGGCTTTGTCATTATCGCGGAAGGCGGCATGATAGGCGGCAGGGAAGCTCGGCTTCCAAAACAAGAATAATGCGAATTACTCAAGGACTGGTGTCATGTTTGAGCAAGCAATAATCGATTTTCAAGCCAACATGTGGCTTTACATCTCAATTCCTTTTGTCAGCGGCATCATCGGCTATGTCACCAAAGTGGTGGCCATCCAGATGATGTTCTCGCCGATGGAGTTCGTCGGCATCAAGCCGTTCTTGGGCTGGCAGGGCATTGTGCCGCGCAAGGCCGAGAAAATGGCGATGATCTCGGTCGATCTCATGACCAGCAAGCTGATCAAGCCCTCTGAAATTTTTGGCCGACTCGATCCCGAGCGGATCGCGAAAGAAATTGAAGTGCCCATGATGGCGGCTGCCGAAGATGTGGTGCGCGAAGTGGCGCAGCAGTATCAGCCGGGCTTGTGGGAAGGCATGCCTGAGTTTGCGCGCCAGAAAATCATTAATCGTGTGAAGGCCGAGTCGCCTGCAGTGGTCGCGGCCATCATGCAGGAAGTCAAGAACAACACAGACAAGTACTTTGATATCAAGCACATGGTCTTGACCAACTTGCTAAAAGACAAAGCGCTCTTGAATGATATTTTCAAGAAAGTCGGCAAGCAGGAGTTCAGGTTCTTCAGCAATGCCGGCTTCTACTTCGGCTTTGGTATCGGCTTGATTCAGATGGTTTGCTGGTTGTTGTTCAAACAGCCGTGGATGCTCCCGGCGTTTGGTGGCTTTGTCGGCTTCTTCAGTGACTGGATCGCTTTGCAGATGATGTTCCGTCCGCAATTGCCGACCAAATTCATGGGCTTCACTTTCCAGGGTTTGTTCCTGAAGCGTCAGAAGGAAGTGGCGGGTGATTATGCTGCGCTGATTTCCAAGCAGCTGCTGACGCCAGCGAACATGATGGAAGAGCTGTTCCGTGGCGCGTTCTCGGATCGCATCATGGAGCTGGTGCACAAGAATGTTAAGCGGCTGGTCGATGAGCAGGCAGGTGTTGCTCGTCCGCTGGTGGTCTATGCCGTGGGCAGCCAGCGATATATTGAAATGAAGAATGTGGTGGCAGACCGTATTCTGGAGAAAATGCCAGAGACGATGAAGTATGTTGAGGCCTATGCCGAAGACGCCATGGATGTTCGTAATACATTGGTTACGCGCATGCAGGACCTGACACCTCAGGAGTTTGAAGGCATGCTGCGCCCCGCATTCAAGGAAGATGAGTGGTCACTGATTGCGGTGGGTGCTGTTCTGGGCTTCCTGGTTGGCGAGATGCAAATTCAGTTCATGCTTTAAGGCTGTGAATGGGCATTGCGCAGGATCTTCAGATACTCGCGCAATGCTTTTCTTTCTGCGGGCTGCAACTGGTGCGCGAGCAATAGCATCTCGGCCAGATCCAAGTCATCACAAAAAAGGTAGGCAAGGGGCACATCAAGCAGGGCTGCGAAGCGCGCCGCTGTATTGATGTCTGGCATATGTACGCCGCTCTCGTACTGGCTTATGCGAGCACCCGCCGTACTTGAAGCGATGCCTGCATCAATGCCGAGGCGTGTTTGCGTATAAGGGCTGTGTCCAGCTGCTTTGAGCTGGCCGGACTTGTGTGCCCTGGCCGCCCGGAGTCGGGAAGCAAAAATCTGTTCCTTCAGCATGCTGACCTCCATACACCTTGTTGTCTGTCTGTGTGGCGCGCTACGGTGCGGACAGCTCAAAGTGTGGTGTAGTCGGCGTGACTATTCCTTGGTGATTGCAGGGGAATTATGTGTATTTTTTGTTCGATTTGTTGTGCGGGTGTTGCCGACTGATCAAGGGGCTTCCGAGATACGCGTGAGTGCGGCCCTTTCTTGAGGTTGTGTGCTTAGCCAAGCATCAATATCGCGATGGATCGGGAAGATCTTGTGCATCTTAGTCAGCTCGAACAAGGCCCAGATTGGCTGCTGCAAACCTGTAATCACAATAGAGACATGGCAGGACTTTGCCAGCTTCAACAGCTTGATCAGGCCACCCAAGCCTCTGCTGCCAATGTAATTGATGTCTGTGAAATCAATTACCATGATGGAGCCGAGCGGCATGGTCAGCAGATCCGCCCGGATCAGACTGATTCGCTCTTCGCTGAGTCGGCCTGTGCTGAGCTGGGCGATCCAGTACTCACTCCCTTGCCGAAGCTCTTTACGCAATCCCATCTGCCACACCTCATCCGTGTTTCGTGCATTGTCGTGGCCTAGCGCTTGTTAAGCCATACTTAAGCTTTATCGTACATAAATTAACCCAATGTAACAATAAAACAACAAAGCAACTTGTCTGTCAGGATGCCCGACCGGCGGCTTAGGTCATTGGATGTGGGAGGCGCATCGCGTCGGAAGTAGTAGATTCCGTTGTGAAATTGCAGATAGAGAGAAACAAAAAAGGCCATTCCAATGTACCACCCTATGTACTAGGCGGGACCAGAATGACCTTAAGTGCTTGATCTACAACAAAATGGTGCCCAGAAGAGGACTTGAACCTCCACCCCCTTGCGAGGACCAGCACCTGAAGCTGGCGTGTCTACCAATTTCACCATCTGGGCAGATGAGGCCGCGAAATATAGAGATGCGAATCGAGGCTGTCAACCATCTTCCGTGTAGAATGTGGAAAATTTACCGAGATGGCGCATGAGTCGCAAGAACACCCCCCCTATTCAAGATCCGCACGCCCAGCGTGAGGCCGAAAAGTACGAAAACCCGGTGCCCAGCCGGGAGATGATCCTCGCCACGCTCGACGAGCTGGCCAAGCCCCTGACGCATCCTCAGCTCGCGCATCACTATGGCATTTTCGAGCCGGAGCGCGAAGAAGCGCTGCGTCGTCGCCTGATTGCCATGAGCCGTGATGGCCAGCTGCGCTCGGATCGTCGCGGCGCATACACGCCGCTGCACGATGAAGAGCTGATTCGCGGTCGCGTACAGGGCCACAAGGATGGCTTCGGCTTCCTCGCGCCAGACGAAGGCGGGCAGGACCTGATTCTGCCGTCGCGCCAGATGCGTTTGCTGTTTGATGGCGATATTGCCTGCGTGCGCGTTGCCGGCTATGACCACAAAGGTCGCCGCGAAGCGATTGTGGTGCGCGTGGAAGAGCGTCGTTACCAGTTCCTAGTCGGCCGCTACCGCGAGGAAGATGGTGTGGCGTATGTGATGCCGGACAATCCGCGCATTACGCAGGAAATTCTGGTGGTTGATGGCGGCGTGCCGGCCGAGCCGGATCAGTTCGTCAGCATCGAGCTGGTGGAGTATCCGAGTCATCGTGGCCTGGCCACGGGTCGTATTGTTGAAGTACTGGGCGACTTCATGGCGCCGGGCATGGAAATCGATATCGCGCTGCGCAACTACGACATTCCGCATGCCTGGCCATCGAAGGTCGAGAGCGAAGTCGCGCGCTTGTCGCCGGAAGTTGATGCGGACGCCAAGGTCGAGCCGGGTCGCGTGGATCTGCGCGATATGCCGATGATGACCATCGATGGTGAAGACGCCAAGGACTTCGACGATGCCGTCTACGCCGAGAAGCGCAAGGGCGGTGGTTATCGCCTGGTCGTGGCCATTGCCGATGTGTCGCACTATGTGCGTCCGGGCACGGCGCTCGATGACGAGGCCAAGGCGCGCGGCAACTCCGTGTACTTCCCTGGCTTTGTGGTGCCGATGCTGCCGGAGATTTTGTCTAACGGTTTGTGCTCGCTGAACCCGCATGTGGATCGCCTGTGCATGGTCTGCGACATGACCATCTCGGCGGCAGGCCGCATGACCAGCAGCAAGTTCTACCCGGCGGTGATGCATTCGCAGGCGCGTACCACCTATACGCAGGTCAGCCAGTTCCTGGAGACGCCGACCAGCCGCGAGGCCGATGCGCTGCGCAAGCGCTGGCCGGACTCCGTGCAGACCTCGCTGCACACGCTCTACGATCTGTTCAAGCTCTTCCGTGCGGTGCGCGAAGTGCGTGGCGCGCTCGATTTCGACAGCGGCGAAACCCGCATCCTGTTCGGTGCCGACCGCAAGATCGAGCGCATCATTCCGGTGGTGCGCAATCAGGCACACATGCTCATTGAAGAGATGATGCTGGCCGCCAATGTGGCATCTGCCGCGTATGTGCTGAAGGCGAAGATGCCGGCGCTGTTCCGCAACCACGAAGGCCCGAAGAACGAGAAGCTGATCAAGCTGCGCGGCTTCCTGCAGGCGCTGGGTCTGCGCTTCACGGCCACGGCGCAGCCCAAGCCGGCGGACTTCCTGGCGGTGATCCAGCAAATTCAGGAGCGCCCGGACAAGCACATCATCGAAACCATGCTGCTGCGTTCGCTGTCGCAGGCGGTGTATTCGCCAGACAACATCGGTCACTTCGGTCTGGCTTACGAGGCGTACTCGCACTTCACCTCGCCGATCCGTCGCTACCCGGATTTGCTGCTGCACCGTGCCATCCGCAACATTCTCGTGGGCGATCACGAAGCTACGCCGTTGCAGCGCGTCGGTCGTGCCATCAAGGGCGCGCTCGGTGCCAAGGTCGAGCCGCTGCCAGGTCAGGTGCAGATGGTCTCGCTCGGCGAACATTGCTCGATGACCGAACGCCGTGCCGATGAAGCCACGCGCGATGTCATGGCCTGGCTCAAGTGCGAATACATGCAGGATCGTGTCGGCGAAGAGTTCGACGGCGTGATCTCGGCGGTGACCTCGTTTGGCTTCTTCGTTGAACTGAAAGAAGTCTATGTGGAAGGTCTGGTGCACATCAGCCAGCTGCGCGATGACTACTACAGCTACGACTCCACCTTCCATCGCCTGCAGGGCGAGCGCACGCAACGCCGCTTCGGCATTGGCGAGCCGGTGCGCATCAAGGTAGCGGCGGTCAATCTTGACGAGCGCAAAATGGACTTCGAGCTGCTCTCGGGCGGCGGTACCGGCAAGCGATCGCTGCGCGAGCGTCTCAAAGACGGCGAAATTCCGGTGGCCAGCGAGGGTCGTGCCCGCAAGGCTGCCCGTACCGGCGGCGCTCCTGCTGGCGATGCCTCAGGTGGCGCGGGCGCAAAGCCTGCCGGCAAACGCAGCCAGCCGCGTACCCGCAAGCGCTGATCGCGCAGGACTGATGTTGAGGAAAGATTCAGATGTCGAAAATGTCATGGATATACGGTCTGCACACCGTGGAAGCGCTGCTCAACACTGAGCCGGATCGCGTACTGGAATTGCAGGCCATGGACACGCGCGAAGATGCGCGCCTGAATCCGCTGGTCAAGCAGGCGCGTCAGCTCGGCCTGCCGGTCAGCTTTCGGGATCGCACCGCGCTCGATCAGCTCGCCGAGGGTGGTCGTCATCAAGGCATCGTCGCGCGTATTCGCGAGCGTCAGGCCGGCGATGACAATGACCTTCAGGAGCTGCTCGATGGCCTGCAAGTGCCGCCGTTGCTGCTGATTCTCGATGCCGTGACTGACCCGCACAATCTCGGCGCCTGCTTGCGCACAGCCGAAGCGGCGGGCGTTCATGCTGTTGTCTGCCCGCGCGACAAGGCTGTGGGCCTGACGCCGGTCGTCCGCAAAGTCGCCTGCGGTGCTGCCGAACTGATTCCGTTCATGCAGATCACCAATTTGGCGCGCACCATCAAGCAATTACAGGAGCGCGGCGTCTGGGTGATTGGCACCAGCCTCGGCGACGGCGCCAAGCCGTTCTACGATGTTGACCTGAAGGGCCCGCTGGCGATTGTCATGGGCGCAGAGGGTAGTGGTCTGCGACGGCTTACGGCTGAGCTTTGCGATCATCTGGCCTATATCCCGATGGCGGGGCAGATCGAAAGCCTGAATGTTAGCGTGGCTACTGGTGTGGCTCTCTTCGAGGCTGTCCGACAGCGTAGTCGTTAAGACGCTATTGCGAGGGCTGGATGTACTCGCGGCGTGCGGCAGCCCAGTTCAAGCGCACTCACCAGCGGGCTAGCTTGAAAAACCACCAAAATCCTGTATAGTCGCGCGTCCTCCGCATGGTCTTCACCGATCATCCGGGGTCGCGAGCGCCTGATTCGTCAGACAAAGCCCTCGTACTCCTTGCTCCGCCGCTGTCCGGCGGGGCTGTTCAATCCGTAAGGAGCACAATCCGATGCGTCATTATGAAGTCGTGTTCCTGGTGCACCCCGACCAAAGCGAGCAAGTGCCCGCCATGGTCGAGCGTTACACCGGGATGGTAAAAGATTCGGGCGGTTCCGTTCACCGCTACGAAGATTGGGGCCGCCGCCAGTTGGCTTACCCGATCAACAAAGTCCACAAGGCTCACTACATCCTGCTCAACATCGAGTGCGGTGATACCGTGCGCGCCGAGCTGGAAGAAGCCTTCCGTTATAACGATGCCGTGATCCGCAACCTGATCATCCGTCGTGACGAAGCGATCACTGAAGAATCCATTCTGGCCAAGGGCGCTGAAGAAAAGCGCGCTCGTAAGGCGGCTCGCGCCGACGAAGGTCAGGATTTTTCGGCTTCTGCTGAGTAACTCAGATCGTTAGCGTGGAGCAGAACGCGCTCCAGATTACCGGGATACTGGAAAAGCAGTATCCGGCACGAGTCAGCCCCGCCGGCGTTGCGCATCAGGATTTCCTGTTGCAACACCGGTCCCGGCAACGGGAAGCTGGTTCGGCACGCGAGGCTCGCCTCGGGCTCACGGTACATTGTGCCGGTGAGCTGGTGCAGCAGCTGCAAGCCTTGCAGCTCGGTGATCGGGTGTTGGTAACGGGGTTCCTGGCCTTGGCCAGTTATCGCGATACCGAAAAAGTGGTTTTGCACGCGCAAACGCTAGACAGACAAGATTAAGGAGAGGAAACCATGGCGCGTTTCTATCGTCGTCGTAAGTTCTGCCGTTTTACGGCTGAAAAGGTCACCTACATCGATTACAAAGATGTCGAGACCCTGAAGCAATTCATCACCGAGAACGGCAAGATCGTCCCGAGCCGTATCACCGGTACCAAGGCACGCTACCAGCGTCAGCTGACCCTCGCTATCAAGCAGGCCCGCTACCTGGCAATCATGCCGTATACCGATAACCACATTTAAGGTTGGGGTGCGTGATGCAAGTTATTCTGTTAGAAAAAATCAAAGGCCTCGGCGCTCTCGGCACCAAGGTTGATGTGAAGCCAGGCTACGGCCGCAACTTCCTGATCCCTCAGGGCAAGGCGCTGCCGGCTACGGTTCGCAACTTGGCCGATTTCGAAGTGCGTCGTGCCGAGCTGGAGCGTCAGGAAGCTGCTGTTCTGGCCGCTGCCGAAGCCCGCGCTGCTGCATTGGCTGAATTGACCCTGACCATCGCCTCCAAGGCCGGTGACGAAGGCAAGCTGTTCGGTTCGATTGGCAACCGTGACATCGCTGAAGCCGCTACGGCTGCTGGCGTTGCCGTGGACAAGAGCGAAGTTCGTCTGCCGACGGGCCCGCTGCGTCACACCGGCGAGTACGACATTGCTGTTCAGGTCCACAACGACCTGCTGGCTACAGTGAAAGTGGTCATCGTTACTGAATAAGTAACGCTGTACCGCTGATCAAACAGGGCGCTTGGGGCAACTCAAGCGCCCTGTTTGTTTTGGGCTTTTGCGCTAAGCTTGCAGGCCTGTCGAACGAGAATTTCCATGTCGCAATCTACTTCTGTCGCTTCTGAAAACACACTGGCGAACCTGAAGCTGCCGCCGCATTCGCTGGAGGCCGAACAGGCCGTGCTCGGCGGTTTGATGCTCGATGAGCAGGCCTGGGATCGGGTGTCTGACCGAGTCAAGGAAGAGGATTTTTACCGGCGGGATCATCGCCTGATTTTCCAGGCGATTGTGCTGCTGGTGAATGAGAGCAATCCGCGTGATGCGCTGACGGTAGCCGAGACGCTGACGCGTCTGGGCGAGCTGGATAACGCCGGTGGCATCGCCTACCTGGGTGAACTGGTACGCAATACCTCGTCGGCGACCAATATCGCTGCTTATGGCGACATCGTGCGTGAGCGGTCGGTGCTGCGTCAGCTGATTCGCATCAGCAATGAGGTGTCGGATACGGCATTTCAGCCGCAGGGCGCGACGGCGCAGGACATTCTGGATCAGGCCGAGCGCAAGATTTTTGCCATCGCCGAGCAGCAGCAGAAGGGTGGCGGCCCACAGGCGTTGCGGCCATTGCTGCAAAAGGCCTTGGAGCGCATCGACAAGCTGTTTCAGTCGAACGAGGCCATTACCGGTCTGAGTACCGGCTTTGCGGATTTGGATGATCGAACATCGGGTTTGCAGAACGGCGACTTGGTGATTGTCGCGGCGCGTCCGTCCATGGGTAAAACCACCTTTGCGATGAATCTGGTGGAAAACGCCATGATGTATTCGGGCAAGCCGGTGTTGGTGTTTTCCATGGAAATGCCGGCCGAGCAGCTGGTCATGCGTATGTTGTCGTCGCTGGGGCGCATTGATCAGGGTCGCGTGCGTTCGGGCAAGCTCGAAGAAGAGGATTGGCCACGCCTGACCTCGACCATGACCATGCTGACGGAGAAAAAGCTGCTGATCGACGATTCGGCATCGCTCAGTCCTAACGATGTGCGTACCCGTGCTCGCCGTGTGGCGCGTGAGCAGGGCGGTCTCGGGCTGATCATGGTGGACTACTTGCAGCTGATGCGCGTGCCGGGTCTGGAGAGCAACCGCGTTAACGAAATCTCGGAAATCTCGCGCTCGCTGAAGGCGTTGGCGAAGGAGATGGAGTGTCCGGTGATAGCGCTGTCGCAGCTTAACCGCTCGCTGGAGCAACGGCCGAACAAGCGCCCGGTGATGTCTGACTTGCGTGAATCGGGCGCTATCGAGCAGGACGCCGATGTCATCATGTTCATCTACCGGGACGAGGTCTACAACCCGGAGTCGCCAGACAAGGGCACGGCTGAAATCATCATCGGCAAACAGCGTAATGGCCCGATTGGCGCGCTGCGGCTGGCCTTCCACGGCAAGTACACGCGCTTCGAAGACCTTGCGCCCGAGCATTATCGCAACATGGAAAGTGATTACTAACAGTGGCTTTTGAAAGCCGGCACGAACTGAGCGCGAGATGACGCATGCGTGATACTTGGCTGACGCTTAACCCGCACGCGCTGACGCAGAATCTGGCGGTGCTGCGCGCGCACCATCCGCAGTCGCAAGTGATCGCGATGGTCAAGGCCGATGCCTATGGTCATGGCGCGGCGGCGATTGCATCGCTGTTGCAGGGTCAGGTGGAGGCGCTGGGCGTGGCGTTTCTGGCCGAGGCGCTGGCCTTGCGGGCGCAAGGTATTACTGGCCCGATTGCGGTGCTGGAGGGCGTGTTTTCGGCTTCGGAGTTGACGGAGGCTCGCAATGCCGATTTGCAGCTGGCCGTGCACAGCCCGGAGCAGGTGGCGTTGTTGCAGGCCGCGCCGCTGGGGCCTGCTGTTAGCGTCTGGCTCAAGCTTAATACCGGCATGAATCGGCTGGGTTTTCGCCCGACCGAGGCGCTGGCGGTCTGGCGGCAGCTCAAGGGGCTGTCGGTGGTCAGTCGTATCAATCTCATGACGCATTTTTCCCGCGCGGATGAGCTGGCGTCGAATCAGACCGAGCTGCAGTGGGGCCGTTTCACCGCTGTTCGGGATGCGCTGAGCTTGCAGCAAGGCGCGCCGTTGACCACCAGCGTGGCGAATTCGGCGGCAATTCTGGCCTGGCCGGCAATGCAGTCGGACTGGATGCGTCCGGGCATCGCGCTCTATGGCAGCTCGCCTTTTGCGGATCAATCGGCCGAGAGCTTCGGCTTGCAGCCGGTGATGACGCTGCATTCGCGTGTTATCGCCGTGCATGCGCTGCAAGCCGGCGATGAGGTTGGTTATGGCGCGGCCTGGGTGGCGGATGCGCCCACGCGTATCGCCGTGGTGGCGATCGGCTATGGCGATGGTTATCCGCGCCATGCCCGCAACGGCACGCCGGTGCTGGTCAATGGCCAGCGATGTGCGCTCGTCGGGCGTGTGTCCATGGATATGATCACGGTGGATCTGGGCGCGGTGCCGGCTCAACCCGGCGATGAGGTCGTGCTCTGGGGCGATGGCTTGCCGGCCGATGAAGTGGCACAGGCCGCAGGCACCATCAGCTATGAATTGTTCTGCCGGCTGACGCCGCGTGTGCGTCGAGTTGCGCCCTGTTGAGCCGTCTGCCGGCATAGTACGAGTACTCCTGAAGAGCACGAGCTATACAAGCAATCGATCTGAGCGCGCTTGCTGACGCAGGTCTACACTGGAGTCACCGGCAAATTTGCGGAGGTGTTCCATGCATACCCTCATGTACCTTATGCCCAGACTGGATGCTGCTGAAGCTATGGTGGCCAGCCTGAAAAAACTCGGCGTTGGGCACGATGCCTATCGGATCGTCAGCCAGGATGAAGATGGCATCCGCCGCCATCATCTGCACGATGCCACGCTGATCGACAAGACCGATGTCATCCACTGGGGTGAGCGCGGGGCATTGATTGGCGGGCTGTTGGGGGCTGTGTTCGCAGCTGCCTTGCTATTCATGCAGCCTTCGGGCGTTCCACTCAGTGTGGCCGGCATTGTGCTGGTGGCACTGCTGATTGCGTTTTTCGGTGCCTGGGTGGGCGGCATGGCGGGCCTCAGCGAGGAAAACTACAAGCTGAAGCCGTTTCATGATGCCTTGGCGCGCGGTCAGTATTTGCTGAAAATCGGTGTGGGCAACGATGCCAAAGCAAGCGAAATCGAAGTGGCTATGCTGCGCCAGCATCCAGAGGCTATATTTGTGGCCGATGATGAAACGATGACCAATCCGTTTGCCAGTGAACCCGAGTTTCGGGTGCGCGGCGTCTGAGCCGTTGCTCCCGTTAACTGCGGTGCTTGTCACCGCCTCTCTGCCCGCTATAGCGACGGGCAGCGCCCCGCCCTGACCCGGCGGGGCTTTTCATATTCAGCCTTTATCGGGAATCGCCGCAACTCATGAGTAAATCCGTCAAAACGCTTTATGTCTGCAGTGCTTGCTCTGCTGAGTTCTCCAAGTGGGCTGGTCAGTGCAGCGATTGCGGCGCCTGGAACACGATAGGCGAGCAGGTGCGGGCGCCAGCCCTGAAGGGGCCACGAGCGGGGGGATATGCCGGGCAGGCGGGGGCGGTGACCGTGCTGGGCGCAGTCAGCATCGCTGCCGAAACGCGCACAGCCACTGGTCTGGGCGAGCTGGATCGGGTGCTCGGTGGCGGGCTGGTGGCGGGCTCGGTGGTGCTGATTGGCGGCGATCCCGGTATCGGCAAGTCGACCATCCTGCTGCAAACGCTGACGCACTTGGCGGCGAGCATGCCGGCGCTGTACATCACCGGTGAGGAGTCGCTGGCTCAGGTGGCGATGCGCGCTCAGCGCCTGGAGCTGCCGACCGGCCAGTTGCGCATGATGGCGGAGACCAGCGTCGAGGTCATTATTGCCACTGCGCAGGTGGAGAAGCCGCGTGTGCTGGTGGTGGACTCGATTCAGACGCTCTACACCGAGGCGCTGACATCGGCTCCGGGCGGGGTGTCGCAGATTCGCGAGTCGGCGGCCCTGCTCACGCGTTATGCCAAGCAAAGTGGTTGCGCCCTGTTTCTGGTCGGCCATGTCACCAAGGATGGCTCGCTGGCGGGCCCGCGCGTGCTTGAGCACATGGTCGATTGCGTGCTCTATTTCGAGGGCGAAGCTGACTCGCGCTTTCGCTTGATTCGCGCCGTGAAAAACCGCTTCGGCGCGGTCAATGAGCTGGGCGTGTTCGCCATGACGGATCGTGGCCTGCGCGAGGTGCCGAACCCCTCGGCAATTTTTCTGTCGCGCTACGATCAGCCTATCCCTGGCTCGGTGGTGATGGTCACGCGCGAAGGTACGCGGCCGTTGCTGGTGGAAGTGCAGGCACTGGTCGATGACGCCTTCAGCAATCCGCGTCGCGTTGCGGTCGGGCTGGATCAGAACCGTCTGGCCATGCTGCTGGCGGTTCTGCACCGGCACGGCGGTATCGCCAGCATGGGCCAGGATGTGTTCGTGAATGTGGTGGGTGGCGTGAAGGTGTTGGAGACGGGCTCCGACTTGGCGGTGGTGCTGGCGGTGACCTCAAGCCTGCGCGGGCAGCCGCTGGACAGCGATCTGGTGGTCTTTGGCGAGATCGGCCTCAGTGGCGAGATCCGCCCGGTGCCGAATGGCCAGGAGCGCCTGCGCGAGGCCGCTAAGCATGGCTTCAAGCGCGCCATCGTGCCACGGGGGAATGTGCCTAAGCAGGGCATCGAGGGCATGCAGGTGGTGGGCGTGGGGCGGCTGGCTGAGGCCATCGAGGCGCTTTAGCCGGCTATTGGACCCCGCGCCTGAACCAGCCTAAGCTGGCCTCGGTGCCAGCCGCGCCGGGTTTGTATTCAGCACCGCACCATCCGGCGTAAGGCAGCTCTTCGATCAGCGCGAATACCGACGGATAGTCAATCTCGCCGGTGCCCGGTGCACCTCGGCCGGGCGTGTCGGCAAACTGGATGTGGCCGATCAGCGGCCAATTCTCCACCAGCCCGCTAATCAGCTCCTCACCCATGCGGGCCAGGTGATAGCAGTCGAACTGCATGGTCAGCGTGGGGTGATCGGCGGCTTCGAGAATTTCCTGCATCTGTGCGATGTTGTGGATCAGGAAGTTCGGCATGTCGTAGCGATTGATGGCTTCCAGCGTGGTGGTCACGCCGATACTCTGCAGCGCGTCGGCGGCATGGCGCGCATTGGCGGTCAGCGTGTGCAGGCAGTGCAGCAGATCGGCATCGTCCGGCTGCCGCCCGGCCAGCACATTGACGCAGCGCACGCCGAGCTGGTCGGCATAGGGCAGGGTCTGCTCCACGGCGCGGCGAAACGCCTGCTCGCGGCCGGGGATGCCGGCGAGGCCATCGCCGCCTTGCATGAGATCGCCAGCGGGAATGTTGATCAGCACCAGTTCAAGGTCGTGGATGTCCAGCTCCGTGCGAATTTCACCGATGCTGAGTTCATAGGGAAACTGAATTTCCACGGCATCGAAGCCGGCGGCGCGCGCCGCTTCGAAGCGCTCGATTAGCGGGTGCTCGGTAAACAGCAGCGACAAGTTGGCGCAGTAACGCAGCATCAGCGTGTCTCCTCGGGCGTGCTGCCATGCAGCAGAATGACGCTGCTCAGGTCGGCGCTGGCGTGGCCGGCGTCGGCGTGTTGCTGCATTAGCTGGCGGGCGGCTGTCGCCAGTGGCAAGGGGCTGGCGCTGGCCTGGCCGAGCGCGACGGCATTGCCCAGATCCTTGAGCAAGGTTTGCACTTTCCAGTGCACTGGCTCGAAGCGGCGTTCGGCCATGCGCGGGGCTAGGATCTGGAATGGCAGCGAGTCGGCAAAGCCGCCGGCGAGGGCGGGCGCGAGCAGGCCGGCATCGACCCCGGCGCGCTCGGCCAGCGCCACGGTTTCGGCGATGAGCAGGCTGTTGGCGGCCACGATGAGCTGATTGCAGATTTTCGTGACCTGACCGGCGCCGACATCGCCCATGCGGGTGATGCGCTGGCTGTAGTGGCCGAGCAGCGAAGCCACGGCGACAATGCGCCCGGCATCGCCGCCGGCCATGATGACCAGGCGGCCCTGCTCGGCACCGGCCACGCCGCCGGACACCGGGGCGTCGATCCAGTGCGCGCCGCACTGTGTCAGCAGTTCAGCAGCGAGCTGGCGCGTCACTTCGGGTGTGATGGAGGAGTGGTCGATAACTGTCAGGCCCGCATGCGCGCCGGCCATCACGCCATTTGGCCCCTGCAGCACGGCGCTGACGGCGGCGGAGTCGGAGACGCAGATCAGCAGCACATCGACCGCTGCTGCCAGTTCACGAGGCGATGCGGCCGATTTCGCGCCGGCGTCAATCAAGGGAAGCGTCTTGCGCGGGTCGCGATTCCACACCTGTAAATCCACGCCAGCACGCAGCAGCCGCTGGCACAGGGGCAGGCCCATCAAGCCGATTCCGATAAAGCCGACACGCATGCTCGCTTCCCGTTGAATTAAATGCGGAATTAAACGCTGATTGTGCCCTGAAGTTTTCGCGACCAAAAGTACTCTGCAAGGCTGGGGTTTTGCCGCGTGCGCTGTTACTGTCTAGCAGCATGAAAACAACCTAGGAGAGCTCTGCCATGAGCGCTTTTGAACAAGCTCAACTCGATGTCAAAACCCTCACGCAGCGTCCGTCCAATGAGGACATGCTGGCCCTCTATGCCCACTTCAAGCAGGCCAGCAGCGGTGATGTCAGCGGCAGCCGTCCCGGCATGTTCGACATGATCAACCGCGCCAAGTTCGATGCCTGGGCGGCGCTGAAAGGCATGAGCCAGGCAGCGGCTCAGCAAGCTTATGTGGACAAGGTCAACGGCCTGCTGAAAACGCACGCCTGACCGACAGCCCGCTGAAAAGGCGATGCCGCGCTTGCGTGCCGGCGTCGCCTCGTTTCCAATACGCGCCTCTATTTTCTTCTGCAGTCTGCCATGGTCAACGCTTCCGCTCCTTTGCACGATGCCACTCCCGCTTTCCAACTGAAGGGCGGTTCCTTTACCGGCACCGTGCTGGAATTGCACAGCACCGATCTGACGCTGGTCGCGGCGCATCTGGCTGCGCGCTTGCAGGATGCTAGCGCTTGGCTGCGTGAGTCGCCCGTCATTTTGAATCTGGACAAGGTCGCTGGCAGCGATGCTGACTGGGCCGGCCTGGTTGCTTTGTGTCGCGCCAATGGTGTCAGCTTGGTCGGCATTCGTGCGCCGCAGGCTTTGCAGGCATCCCTGCAAACGCTGGATGTGCCGGTGTTGCAGGGGCTGAAGCGCAAGGGTGCGGAGGTTGAGGTGGCAGCTTCAGCTGCCGCGCCAGCAGCAGCTCCAGTGCCAGCTCCAGTGCCAGCCCCTGCCCCCGTCGCTCCGCGCGCAGCCACGCGCATCATCACGCAGCCGGTGCGTGGCGGGCAGCAGATTTATGCCGAGGGCGATCTCATTGTGCTGGCCCCGGTGAGTGCCGGCGCCGAAGTGCTGGCAGACGGCAATATCCATATTTATGCGCCGTTGCGCGGGCGTGCGCTGGCCGGTGTGCAGGGCAACACCGAGGCGCGCGTGTTCTGTCAATCGCTGGAAGCAGAGCTGGTGTCGGTGGCCGGGCGCTACCGCGTGGCCGAGGATCTGCGCAAGACGAAGCAGTGGGGCAAGGCCGTGCAGGTGCTGCTGGATCAGGATCAGTTGAACCTGCTGGATCTTTGAACAATACTGGCGCGAATTTTGTATTGATGTGGTTGGTCTACCCGTTGCAGGCATGTCGTCTGGCGGAATTGAGGATGAGATTGTGGCGAAAATTATCGTAGTGACTTCAGGCAAGGGCGGTGTCGGCAAGACCACCACCAGCGCGGCCATCGGCACCGGCCTGGCCATGCGCGGCCATCGCACCGTGGTGGTCGATTTCGATGTGGGTCTGCGCAACCTCGACCTCATCATGGGCTGCGAACGCCGCGTGGTGTATGACTTCATTAATGTCATCCAGGGCGATTCCTCGCTGAATCAGGCGCTGATTAAAGACAAACGACTGGACAACCTGTTCGTGCTGGCCGCAAGCCAGACCCGCGACAAAGATGCGCTGTCGGAAGAGGGCGTGGCGCGCGTGATGGACGAGTTGGCGGCGCAGTTCGATTTCGTGATTTGCGACTCACCGGCCGGTATCGAAAAAGGTGCGCACATGGCCATGTATTTCGCTGACGAAGCCATTGTGGTGACCAATCCGGAAGTGTCGTCGGTGCGTGACTCCGATCGCATGCTCGGTCTGCTGTCCAGCAAGTCCAAGCGCGCCGAAGAAAATCGCGAGCCGATCAAGGAGTTTCTGCTGCTGACCCGCTACAACCCGACGCGCGTGGAAAGCGGTGAGATGCTGTCGGTCACGGATGTGGAAGAGATTTTGTCGATCAAGCTGCTCGGTGTTATCCCGGAGTCGCAGGCTGTGCTGAAAGCATCGAACCAAGGCGTGCCGGTAATTTTCGATGCCGAGAGCGATGCCGGTCAGGCCTACAGCGATGCCGTCGAGCGCTTGCTCGGTGCCGATATGCCGCACCGTTTTCTGGATGTTCAGAAAAAGGGCATTCTTCAGCGTTTGTTTGGGGGCTAAGTCATGAGTTTCATGGATTTTTTCCGCGCCCAGAAGAAGCCGAACACGGCATCGCTGGCGAAAGAACGGTTGCAGATCATCGTGGCTCATGAGCGCGGCCAGCGCAGCCAGCCGGACTATCTGCCGCAGCTGCATCGCGACATTCTCGATGTGATCCGCAAGTATGTGCCGATCCGCGAAGATCAGGTGCAGGTCGAGCTGGACAGTCAGGGCACTTGCTCGGTGCTGGAGCTGAACATCACGCTGCCGGATCGCTGAGCCTGGGTTTGCTTCAGCGTTTGCAGGCATAAAAAAACCGCCGAGTTTCCGGCGGTTTTTTTATGAGTGCTGTTTCTTTTTACAAGAGCTTAGCGTGGCACGAGCTCGCCATTTCGGATCTGCACACGCGTGCCTACATCCAGGCTGGGTGCTTGGGCGTAGCTGAAGCTGTCGCGACGACCATCTTCGAAACGCACGCGAACGCGATAGCTGGTGGTTGTGCGGGTTTTGCCTTCGATGACATTGCCGGCGTAAGCACCGCCAACCACACCGGCGACCGTAGCGACTTTCTTGCCGCTACCACCACCGACTTGATTGCCAAGTACGCCACCAACCACAGCGCCTGCGACGGCACCGAGACCAGAGGGTTGCGCCGCCTGAGTGACGGGCGAGATGTCGGTGATCACGCCGCAGGATGAGCAAATCTCGGCTTTCTGCGCGGAAGCTGTTTTTGCTTCAGCTGCTTTCTCACTATTGGCTTTGGCATCTGCAGTTGCCTTGTCGGCTTCGGCAGTGACCTTAGCTTCCTCAGCGATAGCCTCGGGGCTGCTTGCGGGCAGCCAGTTCATCATCTTGGCGATGCCGACACCGGACAGCAAGATGACAGAAGCAGCAGCGGCAATGACGAGCGGATTGGTGCGGGGAGTGGATGTAGTCATGGTGCGTGCCTCAAAGAATGTGAGGCAGTGTAACGGTTGGCGCGCGATTCAGCTGACCTGAATCGCGCGCCCCGGTCTCAGCTCATCTTCTTGTACTTCACTCGGTGCGGGCGTGCTTCGTTGCCGAGTTTCTTGCGACGATATTCTTCGTATTCGGTGTAGTTGCCGTCGTACCACTCCACGCTCTCACCTTCGAACGCGAGGATGTGCGTGGCGATGCGGTCGAGGAACCAGCGGTCATGGGACACCACCATAGACACGCCGGGGAAGGTCAGCAGCGCTTCTTCCACGGCACGCAAGGTTTCTACATCGAGGTCGTTGGAAGGTTCGTCGAGCAGCAGCACATTGGCACCGGCTTGCAGGATCTTGGCCAGCTGCAAACGGTTGCGCTCACCGCCGGAGAGTTCGCCGACACGCTTCTGCTGGTCCTGGCCCTTGAAGTTGAAACGGCCGATGTAGGCGCGCGACGGAATCTCGTAGTCGCCGACCTTCATGATGTCGAGGCCGCCGGAGACTTCTTCCCAGACCGTCTTGCTGTCGTCCAGCGAATCACGGATCTGGCCGATGTAGGCGACCTTGATGCTCTGGCCGACCACAACTTCGCCAGCATCCGGCTTCTGCTCGCCGGTGATCATGCGGAACAGCGTGGTCTTGCCCGCGCCGTTGGGGCCGACGATACCGACGATGGCAGCCTTGGGCACGGTGAAGCTCAGGTTCTCATAGAGCAGACGGTCGCCGAAGGACTTGGCGATGCCCTTCACTTCGATGACCTGATCGCCCATGCGCTCGCCTGGCGGAATGTAGATTTCCTGCGTCTCGGCGCGCTTCTGGAATTCCTTGCTGGACAGCTCCTCGAAGGCCTGCATACGCGACTTGGACTTGGCCTGACGCGCCTTGGGGTTGCTGCGCACCCACTCCAGCTCGCGCTTGAGCGCCTTGGTGTGAGCCTCTTCCTGGCGATCTTCCATCTCCAGACGAGCGCTCTTCTGCTCCAGCCAGCCGGTGTAGTTGCCCTGATAGGGAATGCCACGGCCACGGTCGAGTTCGAGAATCCACTCGGCCACATTTTCGAGGAAGTAGCGATCGTGGGTGATGGCCACGATGGTGCCGGGGAAGTTCTTCAGGAACTGCTCCAGCCAGCCCACCGACTCGGCGTCGAGGTGGTTGGTGGGTTCGTCGAGCAGGAGCATGTCCGGCTTGGACAGCAGCAGGCGGCAGAGTGCAACGCGGCGGCGCTCACCGCCGGACAGAGTCGATATCTCGGCATCCCAGGCGGGCAGGCGCAGCGCATCGGCGGCCTGTTCGAGCTGGTTGTCGAGGTTGTGACCATCCCAGGCCTGAATGATGGACTCCAGCTTTTCCTGCTCTGCGGCGAGCTTGTCGAAATCGGCATCTTCCATGGCGTATTCGCCGAAGACTTCGTCGAGACGGGCCATGGCGTCGAGGCACTCACGCACGCCATCTTCCACATTGCCGCGCACATTTTTGGCCGGATCCAGATGCGGTTCCTGCTCCAGATAGCCGATTTTGGTGCCGGCCGCCGCGCGGGCTTCGCCGCTGAAGTCCTTGTCGACACCCGCCATGATTTTCAGCAAAGTGGACTTGCCGGAGCCGTTCAGACCGAGCACGCCGATCTTGGCGCCGGGGAAGAACGACAGGGAGATGTCCTTGAGAATCTCGCGCTTGGGCGGAACCAATTTCGATACACGATTCATCGTGTAGATATACTGAGCCATGAAACAGACCTTCGTTGCAGCTAGGAAAGGTCGCGATTATACCGAAGCCGGCAAGCGCTGTACGGCTAAACACTCAGGCAAGGGGAAACTGTGCTAACACGCTGGAAACACCTCACGAGCGAGGTTCAGGCCGGGCTGCTGCTGATGCTGGCTACGGCCGTTGCGCTGCTGCTGGCGAACAGCGGCGGCGTCGATTTCTACGAAGCGCTGCTGTCGGTGCCGGTGCAGGTGCGCGTCGGCGCGCTAGACATTAACAAGTCGCTGCTGCTCTGGATCAACGACGGTCTGATGGCCATGTTCTTTCTCATGGTCGGGCTGGAGATCAAACGCGAAGTCATCCACGGCCATTTGAGCAGCCTGCGCCAGCTGGCCTTGCCGGGCTTTGCTGCCGTCGGTGGCATGGTTGTGCCGGCACTAATTTATGCCTCGCTGAACTGGCACGATCCGGTGCTGCTGCAAGGCTGGGCGATTCCGTCGGCCACCGACATTGCCTTTGCGCTGGGCGTGCTGGCCCTGCTCGGCTCGCGCGTGCCACCGGCTCTGAAAGCCTTCGTGTTGGCGCTGGCGGTGATGGACGACCTCGGTGCGGTGATCATTATCGCGCTGTTCTATACCAGCCAGCTCTCGGTGTTGTCGCTGACCGTCGCGGCGGCGGCCACGGCGGTGCTGATATTGCTCAATGTGTTCGGCGTGCGGCGCATTGCCATCTACATGGTGGTGGGCGTGGTGCTTTGGGTCAGCGTGCTGAAATCGGGTGTGCATGCCACGCTCGCGGGCGTGGTGATTGCGCTGGCGATGCCGGTGCGCCATGACGCCGACGGCCATTCCCCAGCGGAAAGCCTGGAGCATGCGCTGCAGCCCTGGGTCGCGTTCTTCATTGTGCCGGTGTTCGCCTTTGCCAACGCCGGCGTCAGCCTGCAAGGCATCGGCATGGATGTACTGAGCAATAGCGTGTTTCAGGGCATTTTCTTGGGGCTGGTGCTGGGCAAGCAGCTTGGCATCTTCGCCTTTTCCTGGCTGTGTATCCGGCTCGGCTGGGCGACTCTGCCGGACAACACCTCGTACAGGCAGCTCTATGGTGCCGCCGTGCTTTGCGGCATCGGCTTCACCATGAGCCTGTTCATCAGTTCACTGGCGTTTCAGCATTCCGGCAGCAGCGTGGAGCTGGTGGATAGGCTGGCCGTGTTGCTGGCGTCGTTGTTGGCGGCGGTGATGGGCTACGCCATCCTACGCCGCCGCGCCTGATTCAGGTTGCTGCCGCCAACGCCGCTGCCTGCGCTGCCGGCGAACGCGCCAGATAGTTCAGCGCCTGCTCCGTATTCCCCTCATGGATGGGATGAAAGCTGGGCGAAATCCAACGCTTAGTGGCCGACACCAGAAAGCTGAACTGCGGGATGTTGTGGGTCAGCTTGCCGACGCGCTCGACTTCGCGCAGCAGCGTCCAGAACGGCTTGCGCGCCAGGCGCTGGCCGGCCGGGTCGCTCACATCCTGACGCGCCATGTTGCGGTAGCCTTCGAGCAGGAAGTGGATGAAGAGCGGGAAAACCACGGCCATCAGCGCCTGACGGGTCAGGTAGAACGCGGGTTCGTTCTTGCACAGGTGTTCGTACACATCAAACGCGACGGTGCGATGCTCGACTTCTTCGGCGAGGTGCCAGCGGAAGACATCGGCCATGATGGGGTCGGCGGCGTCCCAACTCTTGTTATCCATGGCCCATTGGCCAAGCACGCCGGTGAAGTGCTCAATGGCGGCGATGACGCCGACGCGAATGATCAGCCAGTGTTTGTCGATGCGTGGGCCGCTGAGGCCGGACAGGCCGAGCGGCTTGTCGCCAAGGACTTTGCCGAAGAGACTGTCTACGCGATTGAGAAAGTCATCGGTTTCGATGCCGTGACGCGTCAGATACTTCTGCGCTTCCTTGTGGACGCGGGCGTGCATGCCTTCCTGACGGATGAAGCCCTGCATCTCCTCGCGCAGCACCGGGTCGGTGACCATCGGCAGCACCTTGTTGTAGACGCGGCAGAACCACAGCTCGCCGGCCGGCAGCAGCAAGTGAATGCCGTTGATCATGTGGCTGGAGAAGTTGTCGCCGGGCAGCCAGTGCAGCGGCGTGCTGTCGAGATTGAATTGCACGCGGCGGGTGGGCAGTACAGTGGCTTCACGAGTCATGATGGTCTCCCTGTTTTTCAGGAAATGGTTATCAGTAATTAGGCGGCTTCGCTGGGATTGGCGCGCAAGTGGGCGAACAGGCTGTCTTGCTCGCCCAGCTCGCAGGCAGACACAAACTCGGTGATCCACTGGGCGATCAGGGCGTGATGACTGAGCACGACCCAGTGCGTGGCGTCGATATCGCGGCGATACAGCTCCGGCACCCATTGCGACAGGTCGCTATACAGGTTGTGGCTGGCGTAGTTGTCGAAGCGCGGCACGATGAGCTGCACCGGGCAGCTGGCGTAGCGCGGTTCCGGGTTGGCCAGCTTGGGCAGGAAATTGGCGCGATAAAGCTGCACGCCCTCCTTGCCATCTTCGATCTGGGTCGGATTCGGCGTGCTTTCGACCACACCTTCGCGATGCTTCAGGTACTTCGGCCAGAGCTTGCCCAGGCCGGCCTGCCACAGTGTGGGCGCCAGCACCGGCAGCTGGAACATCACCACATACCAGGAGCTGCCGAATTGCTTCACGGCTTTCAGGCGCTCTTTCAAGGGCAGGCTGCTGGCGGGCGACAGGCGCGTGCGCATCCAGTGTGCGGCGTGATCCAGCGCCGGGCCGGAGATGGTGGTGTAGCTGGCGATGCGGTCGCGCAAGCGTTCGGTGGTGACCGACTCCCAGCTCTGGATCGAGCCCCAGTCGTGGCCAACCAAGTGGAAGCGGCGGCCGGGAATCACGGCGTCGGCCACGCTCATGAGGTCTTGCGAGAGTTGGTCTAGCGAGTAGTCGCTGACCTGGCGGCCGGATTCGCTGCGGCCTGCGCCACGCACATCGTAGGCGATGACAAAGAACTGGTAGGCAAGCAGCTCGGCCACGGGCAGCCAGACCTGGTGGTTGTCTGGGTAGCCGTGTACCAGCACGATGGGCGTGTTGGCCGGGTCGCCGAGCGTGGCCACATGCAGTTTGAGGCCGTCGGTGCTGGTGATGAATTGGCTGGTTGGCATGGCGTTGCAAGTCTCCGCACAAACTTAAGGGCGTTCAGTTGCTCCGATCATTACATTGAACGATGTAACATTCAAGGGGGTGGCGGGGCGTGATTTTTCACGGACATGAGCGTTGTTCATGTTGTCTGTCCAATGAGTTCACCTGTTATTTGCGGCACTTTCCGGTAGAATCTGCCGCCTCTTTGATCAATCGCCCCTGCTGGCCCGCCCTTTCTGACGGAGTTGCCCATGTTCAGCCCAGACCAGACCCTCGCCACCTTCGATCCGGAACTGGCGAAAGCCATCGGCCAGGAAGATGCTCGCCAGGAAGCGCACATCGAACTGATTGCCTCGGAAAACTACTGCTCGCCGGCCGTGATGGAAGCTCAGGGCTCGAAGCTGACCAACAAGTACGCCGAAGGTTATCCGGGTAAGCGCTACTACGGTGGCTGCGAATATGTCGACATCATTGAGCAGCTGGCGATTGATCGCGCCAAGCAGCTGTTCGGCGCCGACTACGCCAATGTGCAGCCGCATGCCGGCTCGCAGGCCAACAGCGCCGTCTTCCTGGCCCTGCTCGCCGCTGGCGATACCGTGCTCGGCATGTCGCTGGCCCATGGCGGTCACCTGACCCACGGTGCCAAGGTCAACTTCTCCGGCAAGAACTACAACGCCGTGCAGTACGGTCTCGACACTGCCACCGGCCTCATCGACTACGACGAAGTCGAGCGCCTGGCCGTCGAGCACAAGCCAAAGATGATCATCGCCGGCTTCTCCGCTTACTCGCAGGTGCTGGACTTCCCGCGCTTCCGCGCCATCGCTGACAAAGTCGGTGCCTACTTGTTCGTAGACATGGCCCATGTGGCTGGTCTGGTTGCCGCTGGCATCTACCCGAACCCGGTGCCGTTCGCCGATGTCGTCACCACGACCACACACAAGACCCTGCGCGGCCCGCGTTCGGGTCTGATTCTGGCGCGTGCCAACGAAGAAATCGAAAAGAAGCTGAACTCGGCCGTATTCCCTGGCAACCAAGGTGGCCCGCTGATGCACGCCATCGCCGCCAAGGCCGTCTGCTTCAAAGAAGCCATGTCGCCAGAATTCGTGACCTACCAGAAGCAGGTCGTGACCAATGCCCAGGCCATGGCGCGCGTGCTCATGGCTCGCGGTTTCGACATCGTTTCCGGCGGCACCGAAAACCACCTGTTCTTGCTCTCGCTGATCAAACAAGACATCACCGGCAAAGACGCAGACGCTGCGCTTGGCCGTGTCGGCATCACCGTGAACAAGAACGCCGTACCCAACGACCCGCGCTCGCCCTTCGTGACCTCCGGCATCCGCATCGGCACCCCAGCCGTCACCACCCGTGGCTTCAGCGAAGCCGAGTGCGCCGAGCTCGCCGGCTGGATCGCCGATGTCATCGAAGGCCTGCAAGGCAACCCAACCGGCGACACCGCCGTAGAAGCTACTGTTGCCGCCAAGGTCAAAGCCATCTGCGCCAAATACCCGGTCTACGCCGCCTAACCAGAGTTTGCCCTGAGTGGGGGCCGTCCTGTCTGAAAGCGTTAGCTCCACCGTGCTTTCAGACAGGACGGCCCCCGCTCAGGACGGAGCCCCGCTAGTCGAAGCTTGCTTTGGTGGTTGAGTGCGTCATATTCACTGTTGTTGACGAAACACAGGGTGGTTCTTTTTATGCATTGTCCTTTCTGCAAAGCGGAAGACACGAAGGTAATCGATTCTCGGCTAGTGGCTGAGGGTGATCAGATTCGTCGTCGCCGCGAATGTACCTCCTGCAGCGAGCGTTTTACGACCTTCGAGACAGCCGAATTAGTCATCCCCCGCGTCATCAAATCAGATGGCACGCGTCAGCCCTTCGACGAAAACAAGCTGCGTCACGGCATGCTGCATGCGCTGCAAAAGCGCAAGGTCAGCATGGATCGCATCGACGCCGCGCTCAATCACATCCTGCACAAGCTGCGCGCCACCGGCGAGCGCGAGGTCAAGTCGCGCCTGATCGGCGAGCTGGTCATGGCCGAGCTAAAGCAGCTCGACTCCGTGGCCTATGTGCGCTTTGCCTCGGTGTATCGCGACTTTCAGGACATCGATGCGTTCCGGGCTGAAATCGATAGTCTGGGCAAGCCGGTTGGCGGCGAGTCGATCTGATGACCTTCTCTGCGCCCACTTTTTCGGCTCACGCCTTCTCGGCTAAAGATCATGCCGCCATGGCCGAGGCACTGCGCCTGGCCGAGCACGGCATCAACACCACAGCGCCGAATCCGCGCGTGGGTTGCGTCATCGTGCGTGATGGCGAAGTGGTCGGGCGGGGCTGGCATGTGCGCGCTGGCGAGCCGCATGCGGAAGTGTTTGCGCTGCGCGAAGCCGGCGACATGGCGCGGGGGGCGACGGCTTATGTCACGCTCGAACCCTGCGCGCATACCGGCCGCACGCCGCCCTGTGCCGATGCCCTGATCGCCGCCGGCGTGGCGCGCGTGGTGATCGCGGTGGGTGACAATAATCCGCTGGTCGCGGGGCAGGGCGCGCAGCGTTTGCGCGCGGCCGGCATCGCCGTGGATACAGGGCTGTTGCAGGCGCAGGCCACGGCGCTGAATGTCGGCTTTCTGCGTCGCATCGGCGGTGGGCTGCCCTGGCTGCGCATGAAAACGGCGAGCAGCCTCGATGGCCGCACTGCGATGGCATCCGGCGAGTCGCAATGGATTACCGGTGCCGCTGCGCGAGCGGATGTCCAATGCTGGCGGGCGCGCAGCAGTGCCATCATCACCGGGATAGGCTCGGTGCTGGCGGATGATTCGCGGCTGAGCGTGCGTTTGCCTCAGACTGAACGCCAGCCGCTGCGGGTGGTGCTGGACTCGAACTTGCGCTTGCCTGCGCAGGCGCAGATGCTGAAAGAGCCGGGCGAGACGCTGGTGCTGACACGCGCCGACAGCCTCAGCGCTGGCGGTCAGCGCGTGCAGCTGCTGCAACGGGCCGGCGCAGAAGTGAAGGCGGTGGCTACCGGCGCTCACGGTCGCCTGTGCCCGCGCGCGGTGTTGCGTGAGCTGGCGCGGCGGCAATGCAATGAAGTGCTGCTGGAGGCGGGGGCCACGCTCAATGCGGCGTTCCTGCAAGCCGGCGTGGTGGATGAGTGGCTGCTGTACCAGGCGCCGACCGTGCTCGGCTCATCGGCGCGGCCGCTGATTGACTGGCCGCTGGCGCAGATGGCGCAACAGCTGCGCTGGCAGCTACAAGACTGTCGCCAAATTGGCGATGATATGCGCATGACCTTGATTCCGGTCGTTGCAGAAGCGGGCGCGTCGCTGGCCAGCTCGTCACAGAAAGGGGAGTAGGGCATGTTCACCGGCATTATTGAAGCCATCGGCACGGTGCGTCGCCTGGAGCCACGCGGCGGCGACCTGCGCCTGACCGTCGCCACCGGCAAGCTCGATCTGCGCGATGTCAAACTCGGCGATTCGATCGCCACCAATGGCGTCTGCCTGACCGTGGTCGAGCAGGGCAGTGACTATTATGTGGCGGATGTGTCCGGCGAAACCGTGCGGCGCTCGACGCTGGCGAGCTTCCGGGTCGGCCAGCGCGTGAATCTAGAAAAGGCGCTGACGCCGACCACCCGCCTAGGCGGCCATCTGGTCAGCGGCCATGTCGACGGCATCGGCGAGGTCATTTCCATGCAGCCGGATGCGCGTTCGATTCGCTATCGCGTGAAGGCGCCGGACGAGCTGGCGAAGTACATCGCCGAGAAGGGCTCGATCACCACCGACGGCATCAGCCTGACCGTGAACGCGATTGACGGTGCCATCTTCGACCTCAACATCGTGCCGCACACGGTGGGCGAAACCAATATTGCCGACTGGGCGCCGGGCGTGCGTCTGAATCTGGAAGTAGATATCCTCGCGCGCTATCTGGAGCGTTTGCTGCTCGGTGATCGCGCTGCACGCTCTTCAGCAGAGTCGCAGGCGGCATCGGCAGGTGGCATCACCTTGTCGTTTCTCGCGGAGAATGGCTATGGGCATGGATAAACGGGACATGGTTAAACGCAGTTTGCTGCTGATGGTCGCCGCGCTGGGGATGGCCCTAGGCATGAACAGCGCAAGCTGGGCCGCCAAGGACTTTGCCGGCGAGCGCGAGGAGCGCTTCATGCGCGCCTGCCTCAGCGATGCCACGGTCGCCGCCGGTCAGCGCCAAGCGCTCTGCTCCTGCGTGCGCGACGCCTTTGCCTACGGCGGCCAGACCACTTACGGCCTGACCGATGTGCTGACGCTGGAAGCCCGCGAGTGGGAAGCGCCGGATCGTCGCCTGCCGCGCAATAGCCTGGGTCAGGAGGTTCGCCTCATCCGCCAGAGCTGTTTGAATACCTTGAGTCCAGCCCGCCCGGTGGCGCGCTGATTTCACCTTGATGCACCTTGCAGAGTAGTGATTGGCATGAAATTGAATAGCGTTGAAGAACTGATTGCAGACATCCGCGCCGGCAAAATGGTGGTGCTGATGGACGACGAAGATCGCGAAAACGAAGGCGACATCGTGATGGCCGCCGAGCATTGTCGCGCCGAAGACATCAACTTCATGGCCCGCCACGCTCGTGGTCTGATCTGCATGCCGATGACGCGCGAGCGTTGCCAGCAGCTTGATTTGCCCTTGATGGTGCAGGCCAACAATTCCGGTTACGGCACCAAGTTCACCGTCTCCATTGAAGCGGCGACCGGCGTCACCACCGGTATCTCCGCCGCCGACCGCGCGCGCACCGTGCAGGTCGCGGCGATGCGCGAGGCCAAGGCCAGCGACATCGTGCAGCCAGGCCACATCTTCCCGCTCATGGCCGAGCCGGGCGGTGTGCTGCATCGCGCCGGTCACACCGAAGCCGCCTGCGACCTGCCACGATTGGCTGGTCTGGAGCCAGCGGGTGTGATCTGCGAAATCATGAACGACGACGGCACCATGGCGCGCCGCCCGGATCTGGAAAAGTTCGCCGAGCTGCACGGCCTGAAGATCGGCACCATCGCCGACCTGATTCACTATCGCGTGGTTAATGAAAAAACCGTGAACTGCGAGTCGCGCAAGACGCTGCCGACTGAGTTCGGCGACCTGCAGCTGCGCGTTTACCGCGAAGCCGGCAATGACGGCGTGCATGTGGCGCTGGTCAAGGGCGAGCTTGCGCCGGGCGTGGTGCCGACGGTGCGCGTGCATGCGCTGAACCCGCTGCGCGACCTGCTGCATGCGCGCTATAAGGGCCGTCTGGGCTGGAACCTGCAGAAGAGTCTGCAGGCGATCAGCAGTGCCGAAGCTGGCGTACTGGTGCTGCTCGGCCAGGACTACAAGGCGCAGGCCATCGTGGAGCATATCGAAGACTTTTTCGCGCCGAATGCACGCGCTGCCGAAACCGCCGGCATGTATCGCACCATCGGCGTTGGCTCGCAGATTCTGCGCGACCTCGGCGTGACGCAGATGCGTCTGCTCAGCTCGCCGCTGAAGTTCAATGCGCTCTCCGGCTTCGGCCTCGAGATCGTCGAATACATCACCACCGAATAACGCCATTACCTATAGTTAGTTTGAGGATATTCAGATGAGCCAGATCAAGACCATTGAAGGCACCTTCCAGAGCGCCGATGCCCGCTACGCGATTGCCGTCGGCCGCTTCAACAGCTTCGTCGTGGAGTCGCTGCTGTCCGGCGCGCTCGACGCCCTGAAGCGTCACGGCGTTAGCGACAGCAATGTCACCATCATTCGTGTGCCGGGTGCCTGGGAGCTGCCGCTGGTGGCCAAAAAGCTGGTTGCCACCGGCAACTACGACGCCATCATCGCGCTTGGTGCCGTGATTCGTGGCGGCACACCGCACTTCGATTTCGTCGCCGGCGAATGCGCCAAGGGCCTCGGCGTCGTCTCGCTGGATTCCGGCATGCCGGTCAGCTTCGGCGTACTCACCGTGGACAGCATCGAGCAGGCCATCGAGCGCTCCGGCACGAAGGCCGGCAACAAGGGTGCCGATGCTGCCATGGTCGCCATCGAGATGATCTCCGTGCTCAAGGCAGTAGGTTGAGTCGTGACCCAAGCTAACGGTTTGAACCCCTCGGCGCGTCGCAAGGCGCGCCGGTTTGCCTTGCAGGGGCTGTACGAGTGGCAGCTGTCGGGTAATCCGTCGTATGAGATCGAGGCGCGCTATCGCGTCGAGAATGCCATGCACAAGGTTGACCTCGACTACTTCCACGAGCTGCTGTCGCGCATTCCGACGCTGACGGATGCGCTGGATGCACTGTTCGAGCCCTTCCTCGATCGCGCCTTCGAATCGCTCGATCCGGTCGAGCTGGCGACGCTGCGCATCGGCACTTACGAGCTCAAGCATCGCCTGGATGTGCCGTATCGCGTGGTCATCAACGAAGGCATCGAGCTGGCCAAGACCTTCGGCGCATCGGAATCGCACAAGTACATCAATGGCGTGCTCGATCAGCTTGCCGTCACCCTGCGGCCGCACGAGCGCGACTGAGCTTTTGGGCTGACGCTAGGGCAGTAAAGGTGGTTTTTACTGAGAGGCGGTCAGGCCGCCGGGAGCAAAGCATGGCGCTGGATGAGTTCGGTCTGATCCGGCGCTACTTCACCCGCGCCGACCACCCGCTGCCAGCCGGCGTGCGCCTTGGTATTGGCGACGATGCCGCGCTGCTCGACCTGCCGCCCGGCGAATCGCTGGCGGTGACCACCGACACGCTGGTCGCCGGCCGCCACTTTCCTCACGATGCCCTGCCGTTCGACATCGGTTGGAAAGCGCTGGCGGTCAATCTCTCCGACCTTGCCGCCATGGGCGCAACGCCTGTGGGCGTGACGCTGGCCGTCACCTTGCCATCTGCCGATGACGCCTGGCTGGCGGCCTTCGCCGAGGGCTTCTTTGCGCTGGCCGACGCCCACGGCGTGCCGCTGATTGGCGGCGACACCACGCGCGGCCCGCTGAGTATCACCGTCACCGCGCTGGGCAGCGTGCCTTGTAAGCAAGCCCTGCGGCGCGATGGCGCACAGCCCGGCGACCTGATCTATGTTAGCGGCACGCTCGGCGATGGCGGCCTTGGCCTCGCGCTGGCGCAGGGCCGTCTACATGATGTGCACTTGCCGCCGCTGCATCAGGCTCATGCCTTGGCGCGCCTGCATCGCCCGACGCCGCGACTGGCGCTGGGTTTGGCGCTGCGCGGTATTGCCAGCGCCGCGATGGATGTGTCGGATGGGCTGGTTCAGGATCTCGGGCATCTGCTCAGGGCATCCGGCCGCGCGAAGCCGCTGGGCTCGACGCTGACGCTGGAGCAGCTGCCGCTGTCGCCGGGCATGCAGTATCTGGCGGGTGAGGGCGAGGTTTTGCAGCGGCAGGTGCTGGATTGGGCGCTGGCAGCGGGCGATGACTATGAGCTGCTGTTTACGGTGCCGGTTGCGCGGCAAAAGCAGGTAGAGGCGCTGGGGCGTGAACTGGAATTGATGCTGACGCCGGTTGGAGTGGTTGGGCCGGAGGCGGGCGTGCGTTTGATGTGGCGGTCAGAGGCTTGGCAGTCGTCGGGTGCGGAGGGGTTTCGGCATTTTTAGTGCTGCTACTTTTGCTTCAGTGTTGCTATGAGAGCATCCATTTTGGCCATGACTTGGTCATGTGGGATACGACGAGCCGAGCTGTCGATGGCTTCTTGCACCTTGGTGCGAAACCAGCGGTCATAGCTGGTGGTCTGCTCTTCGGTCTTCAGGTAGTCCGCCGAGTCCCAGCGGGTGAATTTTTCAGTCATGGGTTACTTCGTCCACTCGGTTGCTATTTTTATAGCATTCACTTTTTGAGCTCATCGCCAAGCTATCGCAAGTCGGCTAATATCTGACCATTACCAAGAGGTGCAGGCCATGAACGCGAAGTTATCATCAATCGTTTCTGATGTTGATTCGGCTGACAAGGCCGCAAGCCATGCTGCGTGGGTACATGCGAAAATTACCAAGGCGATGGCTGATTCGCGTCCACGAGTTCCGCATGAGGAAGCTATGGATCGCATCAGTGCCATGATCGACGCAGCAGAGCAAAAGTTTGTTGCCGGGCTATCGTGACCGTATCCGAATAACACTGGTGCAGCGCTCGGAAGGTGCTGAGCATCGGGGTTTGTAATCGTCCGAGCATACAAGGATTGTCATGCTGCCCATCATCTGGAATCAAAGTGCTCTCGACGACTTGGCAGAGATCGTCTGTTATATAGCCGAGAGCAATCCTGTGGCTGCCCGAAAGCTGCAAACTCGAATCAAGGCATCAATCAAGCCGGTGGCAGTCAATCCCCACATTGGCCGTGAGGGGAGCGTTGCAGGCACCCGTGAGGTCATTGCCACAGCGAACTACATTATTGTTTACCAAGCGTTGGCCAAGACCATTGAGGTAAAAAGCATCTATCACGCGAGTCAGCAGTACCCGAAAGCGAGCACCAGCTAACGCCCGCACACCCCTTATAGACGAGACACATCATGCGATACCCACTGACGATAGTGCCGGACACAAGCGGTTACCTAGTGACCTTCGCGGATATTCCAGAGGCCATCACCGCTGGCGATACGCTGCAAGAGGCGTTGGACATGGCCCGTGATGCACTGTTTACCGCGCTGGAATTCTACTTCGATGACAATCGCCCGGTGCCCATGCCGAGTGCTCCCGTAAAAGGGCAGGATGTTGTCGAGCTGCCGGCCAGCTTGTCCCCTCAAATACCACTAGCCATCTGCTGCTTTTAAGGCTTCAATTGCTGCTTAAATAGCAGCATATGGCCCTGCTCATGCCGTCACTCGAAACCCTGATTTTCACCGAGTACCGTCGCAAGGTTCTGGCGTTACTTCTGCTGCACCCCGATGAGCGCCTGTATCAGCGTGAAATAGCCCGCGTCACGGGCACGGTTTCGGGAACCTTGAGCCGTGAGCTGGCCAAGCTCACCGAAGTTGGCATTTTGCTCAAAACCCCGATTGGTAATCAGATGCATTACGCGGCCAATCGCCAATGCCCGATCTTTGACGAGCTGGCTAGCATTTTGCGCAAGACCAGTGGTTTGGCTGATGTACTGGCAGGTGCTCTGCTGCCTTGGGCGGAGCAAATTGATGCCGCTTTTGTTTTTGGTTCGATGGCCAGTGGCAAAGCTAGCTCAGGCAGCGATATTGATTTGATGATTATTGGCGATGCCCCTTTCGCTGAGCTGGTGGCGGGTCTATACCTTGTGCAGTCGCAACTGGGTCGCGAGATCAACCCCAAGGTCTATCGCCGTGATGAATGGCAGCGTTTGGTGGCGGAGCGAGGCGCGTTCGTTCGGGATGTGATGTCCAAGCCGCGTTTATGGGTCATGGGGAACGAGACACATTTCATGTAGCTGGAGGGGTCAAGGATGACACTGCAAAACTTGTTGGGTTTGTCGCTGGAGGCCATAGCACCGGATGCCATCGGTGTAAGTCGGTTAATCGAGGCTGCGAAGCAGAGTCTTGAGGATGCCAGCCTCTCTGAGTTGAGCGCGGAAGGTCGATTCGATATGGCTTACAAAGCCATCATGCAGTCAGCCAACGCGGCACTGCAGGCCAATGGCTATCGCACATTGACCAGCAAACCAGGGCATCATCAGACCATGATCCAAACTTTGCCGCGAACGGTTGGGTTGGATATGCAAACCATGATTGTGCTCGACACCTTGCGCAAGCAGCGAAATGTCATCGACTACTCAGGTGATCTGGTCAGTGAAGGGATGGCTGCCGAGGCACTTGCTCAGGCAGCTAGCTTGATTCTACAAGTCGAATCATGGCTCAGCGTGAATAAACCAGCTTGGTTTCTCACCGACCAGTAATTCCTCACTCATCCTTCAACGAACACTCAGCCGCCCCCGGATTCTTTGTGCAACGCACGCGCTTGAGCAGGCTGATCATGCGCGGGTCGTAATCGCCTTCGGCAGTCATCTGAATACGAGCCTGGCGCATCATCTCCACATACTTCGCCTTGTCGTTGGCGGTCAGATCCAGCCAGTATTTCTCTGGAATCCCCTTTTCCTCGCGATCCACAAAGGCATAGGCCTTGTCGAGCTGGCTGTAGACGAATTCGCGCAATTTCTGACCCACATCCGGCGGAAAGCGGTCGTGGCGAATGATCAGCGCCGCACTCAGCATGACCAGCGGGAAGCGGTAGATGGCACCTTTGTCGCCCAGCCCGCGATAAATCTCCAGCGGCTTGAAGGCCAGCGCCGGCGCGGCAATGATGTCGACTTGGCCATTGTTGAACTTGCCGACAAAGTTGATCACATCCGAGGCCACCGGCTGCGCACCCATGCGTTGCACCATCTTGGCCTGTGACTTATCCCACTCCATGACGGCGACTTTCTTACCAGCAGCTTTTTCGATGGAGTTGATGGCGCGATCATTGACCATAACAAAGGCAGCGCCGAGGGGGATGTTGCCGACCACCTCATAGTGCCCGTTGCGCATGAGCGGGGCCATGCGTGGCGATGACAGGGTCTTCAGCACCATGTCCATGTGGGCGTTGTCCGGGATGGCACCCACGGCATCGAGGCTGCCGACAAACTTGTTGAATTGCTTGGCGCGCAGGGTGGTGATGGCAGCGGCGTCGCACTGACCGGCTTTCAGGTCTTCAGCAGCCACGCGCTCGTCGGTATAAGCCTTGATATCGGCATGTACGCCCCACTTCTTGGCTTCCAGCATGTAGTCCTTGGCGTAGCCGACGGCGGGACCGTTGGCACCGATGGGGTCAAAGATGCAGATCCTGACCTTCTTGCCTTCCATGGTTTTCAGGGCAGCGAGCTGTTCGCTGTTGGGCGCCGGCAGGGCATGCGCCAGGCCGGTCAGCAGAATGGTGCCTGGCAACATCAGTTTCAGCAGCATGCGAATCATGGGGAGATGCTCTTTTTATTGTTTTTAGGCGACCGGTGATTGGTCATGAAAGAAGTGTTCGAGATGATCGAGAAAAATTGGCAGATGAGCAACCGGCAGGCGCTCGCCCAATGCTCTTAGCTGGCGGAAAGCCAAACTCTTGATCATGTAGATGGCACCGTCGAGCGTCTTGTCCACGATGAGGTTGAAGCGCATGAGCCGCTTCGGCTCCTGAACGAAATCAACCAGTACGGCATCGACAATGCTGATCAGCACTTCGATGCCGGCGCGCACATCCTCCGATTCGCCGGAGCGCAGGGCAGCAATGGTCTGGCGGGCATGCGCAGCCAGCTTGGGCTCGATGCTCACCGCCAGAAATTCGCGCTGAGGCTGACCGGCGACTAGCGGCTGAATCATCTCCAAGTACTTGCCGGCCACCACCGTCATGCGTTCGTTAGACAAAAACCGTGTGAGCCAGCCGAGGTAGTGCTGCACCTTGCCTTGAATGTCTTCAACCACGGTCAGCGCATCCCGATACAGCACATGTTCGGGATGCGCCGCCGCCAGCTCGCGCAGCAGCTGCGCGAGAAAGGCATCGACCAAGGTATTGATGGCCAGCCCCAGTGTTTCGGCAGCGGGTACGGCCTGCGATTCGCGGCTGCCGGACTTCAGCTTCTGATGAATTTCGCGTGTGCGCACCGGAATGACTGGGTCCAGCTCGCAGCACACATACGGTAGCGTGACGGCGCTCATCAGGCCACCTCGGTGCGGTAGTGCTGCGCGTTGAACGAGCCCATCTGTGCCGCGTACTGGGTGGCAAAGCCGGGGTACATGGTGGCGTTGAAGCCATCTTCGGTGAGGTACCAGCTTTTGCAGCCGGAGTTCCAGTTGGTGCGCGCCAGTCGTTTCTGGATGGCGCGGTTGTACTGGGCTTGCACTTCCGGCTTCACATCCAGCAGACGCAGGTTCTGGTCGCGCAGCGTCTTGATGGTTTCCACGATGTAGCCGATCTGCGACTCCATGTAGACCAGCGCCGAGTTGTGGCCCGGCCCGGAGTTCGGCCCCAGAATGAACGACAGGTTGGGATAGCCGGAGACATTCACGCTCTTGTACGCCTGTGATCCGCGCGCCCATTCTTCGGCCAGCACGCGGCCCTGAATGCCACGAATAGTGAACGGCGTGCCGGCCTTGGCGACCTCGAAGCCGGTGGCAAACACAATGCAATCGACCTGATGCTCAATGCCCTCGGCAGTGCGAATGCCCTTGGGCGAAATGGTCGCGATGGGCCAGGTGATGAGCTTGCAATTCGGCCTCTGCAGAGCCGGGTAGTATTCGCTGGACATCAGCACGCGCTTGCAGCCGATGCGGAAGTCTGGCGTGAGCTGGCGACGCAGCCAGGGGTCGCTGACCTGCTGCTTGAGGAAGGCGGCGCTGATGCGTTCGACCACCCGCGTCATCGGCGTACTCCAGATGAAGCTGAAGGCCATCGACTCATGGCCCCAGTACAGGGCTTTGCGCAGCAGGCTCTGCGTGGCCGGCACGGCGCGAAACAGGGCCTTGCTCCATTCCGGCGAGCGATAGTCCATGCGCGGCATGACCCAGCCCGGCGTGCGCTGAAACACGGTGACTTTCTCGGCCACTTTCACCAGCTCGGGAATGATCTGGATGGCGCTGGCGCCGGTGCCGATTACGGCCACGCGCTTGCCCTTGAGATCGTAATCATGATCCCAGCGCGCGCTGTGGATGCGCTTGCCTTCAAAGGTGTCGATGCCGGGAATCTTCGGCAGGCTGAGGTTGGCCAGACCGCCCGAGGCCATGACCAGTGATCGGCCTCGGAATTGTTCGCCGTCGGTGGTGGTTACCACCCAGTACCCTTCGATTTCATCGAAAGCGGCTTCGCTGACCGTGCGGCCGAAGCGAATCAGCGGACGCAGGTCATTGCTGTCGGCCAAGTGACGGGCGTAGTCGAGAATTTCGCTGCTGCCGGAGTAGGCGCGCGACCAGTCCGGGTTCGGCGCAAATGAATACGAATACAGGTTGGACGGGATGTCGCAGGCGGCACCAGGGTAGGTGTTGTCACGCCAGGTGCCGCCGACCTCGTTGGCACGCTCCAGAATGACGATGTCGCTGACGCCTTGCTGGCGCAGGCGGATGGCCGTGCCTAGGCCGCCGAAACCGGCACCGATGATCAGCACTTCACTCACCGCCACCGGCGTGGCAGCCTTTTTGGCTTTGCGCGGGCGCGCCGTCGGAATTTTCACTTCTGCGTTCATGATTCAGTTCTCGTTCAAGACAGGTGTCAGGCGGCCGGCTTCCAGGTCAATTCCTTGACCCAGCTCGGAATCGGCGGCATCACGCGTTTCGGGATGAAGTCGGTGGCGCGCACCAGGGCATCCACCGGAATGTGGTAGAGGCGGTTCTGACGGTTGGTGACCCAGCCACCGTGACGGCTGATGACCTGATACCAAGGGTTGCGTCGGCCTTGTTCGGTGCGGCCGCCGATCTTGCGGAACTTGTTCATGGCGGCGTACAGGCTTTCTTCTTTTAAGCCCAGCGTCACGATGTTGTCGCGCATGCGGTTGAGCAGCGGCACATACGCCAGCACGCCGAGAATCAGGCGCGGGTCGGCCCAGGTGGCGACCATCTTCAGCGTGTTCTGATAGAGCTTGCCGTGCCCCTGCATTTCCAGCACATGGAAGCCGACGCCGAGGTGGCGCGACTCGTCATCGTTGATGTGCGCGAAGGCCTGATGGCAGACCGGGTCGTCCACGGTGTCGAGCAGGAACTTGCAGAGCGCGCCGTCGAGCGCGATTTCCAGCATGGGGATGACCGAGCCCAGCGCCTCCAGCGGCATGTCGTCGCTGTAGCGATCTAGCCATTCGATGACCAGGCGAAGGTTGATGTTCGGCTCTGGAATTTCGTCGCCGTCGAGCATGCCCCAGCGCTTCATCAGCGCCATTTCGGCGTTGGCGTGGCGCTGCTCTTCGGCATGGAAATAGACATAGATTTCCTTCAGCGTGTCGTTCGGGGCCTTCTTCGCCATCGCGGCAAAACCACGCGCGCCCACATGCTCGATCCACATCAGGTCAGCCATGAAGGCTTTCAGCTTCGGCCACTGCTCGGCGGTGATCAGCTCGGCACCGGGAGCATCCCAGTCGATGTCGGCGAGCGCCCACTGGCTGCTCTTGATCTTGGCCAGCATGTTTTCCAGATTGATCGTTGCCATGATGTTGCTCCTGAAAAATTAAAGGCTGCTGCCGGCATAACGGTTGATGAGGCCGGCGCCACGCGCATACAGCGCCGGGGCCAGACGCTTGCTGCGCCAGATCATGCGAGCGTCGAATTGCGGCAATACATAGAGCTGATTTTTGTCGAGGGCATCGAGCGTGGTCTTGGCGACGCGCTCGGGGGCAAAGCCGATCAGGTCCATGATCTTTTCGGCCAGGCGCGATGAGCCTTCGCTGATGCGGCCATCGCGCGCGATATTGGTTTTCACGAAGGTCGGGCACAGCGCCGTGACCGCAATGCCGGTGCCGGCCATCTCCGCCGACAAGGTTTCCGACAGCGCCAGCGCAGCGGCCTTGCTCACATTGTAGGCAGCCATGCGCGGGGCGGCGGCGAAGCTGGCGGTGGAGCAGACATTGATGATGCCGCCGCGACCGAGCGTGCGCAGGCGTGGCGCAAACACATGGCAGCCGTGAATCACGCCCCAGAGGTTGATGCCCAGCGCCCACTGCCAGTCGGCCATCGGCATATCGCCCACGAGCTGGCCGCCGGCACCGACGCCGGCGTTGTTGATGACCAGATCCACTGGGCCGTGCAGCCAGGCTTCGGCTTGATCGGCCAGCGCCTCCACATCAGCAAGCTGGCTGACATCGCAGCGCAGGGCATGGGCCTGGCCGCCTTTGGCCGCGATCATGTCCACCGTCTCTTGCGCCGTGACAAGATTGATGTCGGCGCAGATCACGCGGCCGCCACGGGCCGCCAGCTCCAGCGCAAAGGCGCGGCCAATACCGCTGCCGGCACCGGTAACGACCGCGCTGGCTTGGGTGGATGTCTTCTGCTTGGCCATGTGTTCACTCCTTCAATGTCGTTCAATAATGTGACAGTGAAGAATGTGACTTGTTGGTCGTCCTTGCGAAAGGCTATGCTCGGACAGGTTTTTGTCATTAGCAGACGAATTATGGCGGTTGCACTGCAGGCAGCGGAGGGCGTACTGGTCGCGCGTTATCTGCAATACATGCTGGATTTCATGCACAAGCGTGGCATTTCTGCGGCGCAGCTGTTGGACGGCAGTGGCTTGCAGGTCGAGGAGCTGCGGGCTCATCCTGACTACTTTGTGTCGCTGCCGGCCTTTCTGCGCACGCTGCAGAATATGCACAGCCTGGACACATCGCCGACGCTATCGTTCGAGATGGGCGCCACCTTCAATATCGGCAGCCACGGCTTCCTCGGCTATGCCGTGCAGGCCAGCCCGAATCTGGCGGAAGCCCTGCTGCTGGTGAATCGCTATGCCCTGACCCGCACGCAGTTGCTGCAAGTCAGCTTTGTGCCGGATGGCCATACCGTGATGCTGGAGGTCACAGATCAGGGTCTGCTGGGGCCGTGGTTTCCGCACCTGATCGATGCTCTGCTGGGCTCGTTCCAGGCCATTGCCAGCGAGCTTTTCCCCGATTTTTCGCACGATGGCGTGAGCATGCAATTCAGCTTTCCCGAAGCCCCACAGCATGTGCTGCTGCGCCTGCTGGTGCAGGATCGCGTGCAGTTCGACTGTGCCGTGACGCGCATTCAATTCCCGATGGCCTTGCTGGCGCGCTCCTTTCCGCGCTCCGATGCCCAGCTCGCCGCGCTTGCCGCCGCGCGCTGCGCCGAAGAGTTGCAGCGCGCCGAGGCCCGAGCCGATTTTCTGACCCGCCTGCGACGGCTGGCGCAGCAGCATCTCGCCGATGCCAATGCGCAGGAGCAGGTGGCGGCGAGCCTGAACATGACGCCGCGCACGCTGCACCGGCGCTTGCAGCAGGAGGGTTTGAGCTTCAAGCAGCTGCTCGACGACATGCGTCGCCAGAATGCCATGACACTGCTGCGCCACCAGCGCTTGGCCATTGGCGACATCGCCCAGCAGCTCGGCTACAAGGATCAGGCCAATTTCGTGCGCGCCTTCAAGCGCTGGACCGGCAGCACGCCGAGTCAGTTCAGGAAAGGCTGATGTGTCGGTTATGCTGTGCCCAATTATTCGCGAATCTCGGAGTTCATGATGTCTGACAACCTGCCGCTGTCGCAGCTGCCGAAACTGCCCTGGTGGCTGGCTCTGCCGGCCTTCGGCCTCGGCTCCGGCTACAGCCCGAAAGCACCGGGCACGATGGGTTCGCTGGTGGCGCTGGTGCTGTTCGCCGGCCTCGCGACCTTGCCCTTGCCGGCCTACCTGATCGTGATTCTGGTCAGCACGGTGGCCGGCATTGCTATTTGCGACGCCGCCGCCACGCGCATGGGCGTGCACGACCACTCCGGCATCGTCTGGGATGAGTTCGTCGGCCAGTGGATCGCGTTGCTGCCGCTGGTGCCGGTGGCGGTCTGGGACACACGCACGCTGCTGGCGGTCGCAGCCGGCTTTGCGCTGTTCCGGCTCTTCGATATCTGGAAGCCGTGGCCTGTGCGCTGGGCCGATCGCCGCGTCGAGGGCGGTTTCGGCATCATGCTAGATGACCTGATTGCCGGCGTCATGGCCGCGCTGGTGCTGGCGCTGTTGCTGCGTCTTTGAACAGGGCCTCTGTGACAGCGCTGATACAAGCCGTGCCGGCGTCGTACCGCTGGGCGGCATCAGTTGCTACAATCGCGGCCCTTGATGATTTCCGGAGCTAGCCCGGTGGCCTTTGTTTTTGTTGCCTCCTCCCGTTTGCCCACGCGTCATGGCGAATTCAGCATTCACGCCTTTGAAGATGTCGAGACCGGCAAAGAGCATGTCGCCCTGAGCATGGGTGACCTCGCCAACGGTCAGCCGGCATTGGCACGACTGCACTCCGAATGCCTCACCGGCGATGGTTTTGGCAGCCTGCGCTGCGACTGCGGCCCGCAGCTGGAAGCCGCTATGCGTCAGGTTGCCGAGGCTGGTCATGGCGTGATTCTGTATCTGCGTCAGGAAGGTCGTGGCATTGGCCTGGTCAACAAGATCCGTGCCTATGCCTTGCAGGATGCCGGCGCCGATACCGTCGAGGCCAACGAGCAGCTGGGCTTTGGCGCCGACCTGCGCGAATACGCCATGTGCGGCGACATGCTGCGCCATCTCGGCGTCACGCAGGTACGGCTGATGACCAATAACCCGAAGAAGGTCGCGGCGGTAGAGGCCAATGGTGTGCAGGTGGTGGAGCGCGTGCCGCTGATTTCTGGCCTGAACCCGCACAACGAAGGCTATATGCAGACCAAGACCGACAAGATGGGGCATTTGTTGCCGGATGAGTCGGCCTGATCTAGCCTGAATTGTGGCGTCATTTTGGCGACAGTGTTACGCTGTGACTCTGAATTAAGTGAGATGCCTTCATGGGAGCCGCAGCAGTCAAGCAGGAACGCATCGGAGCGCGTGTACCGCCTGATGTCTACGAGATATTGAATCGAGCCGCCGAATTGACCGGCGCGACCGTTAATCAGTTTCTGGTTCAGTCCGCGCTCAAGGAAGCGCAGATCGTGATCGAGCGCGAGCAGACCATCCGCTTGTCGCGGCGCGACTGCGAGCGCCTGCTGGATCTGCTCGACAATCCGCCTAAGCCAAATGCCCGGCTTCAGGCCGCCATGACGAATTATCAGCAAGCCAAGCGCACGGATGCCGAGGAGCCCAATGCAGATTCTTCCTTTAACTGGCAGCCATGACCGGCAGGGCTTTGACTGCGGCCGTGCAGAACTGAACGATTGGCTGAGGAGTGTTGCTCGTCAGCATCAGGACAAAGGTCTGTCCAAGACTTTTGTTGCGACTTTGGAGAGTCAGCCGGCACAAATCTGCGCCTACTACGCGCTGACGCTGACCGAAGTGGATACCCAATCTCTGGCGGAGCAGCGGCGCAAGAAGCTGCCGCGAATGATTCCGGGTGTGCGGCTGGGTCGTTTGGCGGTGGATCAGCGGTATCAAAGCAAACGGCTGGGTGAGCTGCTCTTGATGGATGCCATCGAACGCGTTCGCCGCATCACCGAGCATGCCGGCGTGGTCGGGTTGTTCGTCGATGCTATTGATGCGAATGCCGCGCAGTTCTATGCGCGGTATGGTTTCGAAACATTCGTGGACGAGCCGCTGAAACTGTTTCTTCCCATTTAACCGGGACTGTTTTTGCCGGTTTAGCCGTCCAGCCGCGCCCGAATCGACGCCGCAATCCCAGCGGCATCCAGCCCGCAGTCCGCGAGCATTTCTGCCGGGCTGCCATGCTCAATGTAGGCGTCGCGGATGCCGAGCAGCAGCATGGCATTGCGCAGACCTTCTTGATGCAGAAACTCACTCACGGCCGAGCCCGCGCCGCCCGCCACCGCATGCTCTTCCACCGTCACCAGCAGCTCGTGCGACGCCGCCAGCTCGCGAATCAGCGGGGCATCCAGCGGTTTCACCCAGCGCATGTCTACCACTGTGGCATCTACCGTGCCGGCTTGTGCGAGCTGTTCAGCCGCGCTCAGCGCATCCTGCAAACGCGCACCAAAATTGAGGATGGCGACGCGCTCGCCCTGGCGACGAATCACGCCGCGACCGATCGACAGCTGCACCGGCTGGCGCGCGATGACGCTGCCGGGGCCGGTACCGCGCGGGTAGCGCACGGCGGCCGGGCCGGGATGCTGCCAGCAGGTTTCCAGCAGCTGGCGGCATTCGTTTTCGTCGCTGGGGGCGGCGATGATCAGATTCGGCAGGCAGCGCATAAAGGCGAGATCGTAGGCGCCGGCATGGGTCGGGCCGTCTTCACCGACGAGGCCGGCGCGGTCGATGCCGAAGGTGACATCGAGGTTCTGCAGCGTGACATCGTGAATGAGCTGGTCGTAGCCGCGCTGCAGGAAGGTCGAGTAGATCGCCACCACCGGCTTCAGGCCTTCGCAGGCGAGGCCGGCGGCGAAGGTCACGGCATGCTGCTCGGCAATGGCCACATCGTGGTAGCGCTCGGGATACTCGGCGGCGAAACGCACCATGCCCGAGCCTTCGCACATGGCTGGCGTAATCGCGATCAGCCGCAGATCACGGGCGGCGGCATCGCAGAGCCAGTCGCCGAACACATCGGAATACTTCTTCTTGGGCGCTGGTGTTGCCACAGGCACAATCACCTGTGCCACGCGCTCACTCACCGGCGCGATCTTGGTGATGGCGTGATAGCCAATCGGGTCGGCCTCGGCCGGCGCGAAGCCCTTGCCCTTGGTGGTGAACACATGCAGCAGCTGCGGGCCCTTGGCCTCGCGCAGATTACCGATGGTCTCGACCAGCTCTTCCAGATTGTGACCGTCGATGGGCCCGACATAATTGAAGCCGATGGACTCGAACAGCGCGCCGGGCGAGTCGGTGACCAGCGTCTTCAGGCTTTCTTCGCTGCGACGGGCAAAGTTCATCGCCGTTGGCATCGACTGCAGCACGCGCTTGCCACCTTCGCGCATGGCGATGTAGCTCTTGCTGGCCCAGATCCGTGAGAAATAGTTGGACAGCCCGCCCACGGCTTTCGAGATCGACATCTGGTTGTCATTGAGGATGACCAGCATGTCGGTGCCCTGATGGGCTGCATCGTTCAGCGCTTCGAAGGCCATGCCGGCGGTCATCGCGCCATCACCAATCACCGCCACCACCTTGCGATGGCTGCCGGTGAGCTGCGCGCCACGGGCCATGCCCAATGCCGCCGAAATTGAGGTGGACGAGTGGCCGACGCCAAAGGTGTCGTACTCCGATTCTTCGCGGCGCGGGAATGCTGCTAAGCCGTCCTTGTGACGGATGCTGAGCATGGCGTCTTTGCGGCCGGTGAGAATCTTGTGCGGATAGGCCTGATGGCCGACATCCCAGACCACGCGATCGGACGGCGTGTTGTAAACATAGTGCAGGGCGATGGTGAGTTCGACGACGCCGAGGCCGGCGCCGAAATGCCCGCCGGTCTGGCTGGTGGACCAGAGCAGGTACTCGCGCAGCTCGAGAGCGAGCGCGGGCAGGGCATCTTCGGGCAGTTCGCGCAGCTTGTCCGGCGTCGGCACCTGGTCGAGGAGCGGCGTGTGCGGGCGGCTGAGCGGAATCTCGTGGAACATCGGTAAATCATCCTGACGCGTTGTGCGGGAATTATACCTGCGGATCAGTGGTCGCGGGCGAGCAGAAAGCGCGCCAGTTCACGCAGCGGATTGGCGTTGACGCCAAGCGGGGCGAGGGCGGCCAGCGCCTCTTCGGTGAGCTGCTGCGCCAGCGCTTGGGCGGCTTCCAGGCCGAGCAGGGCCGGGTAGGTGGATTTGTCGTGGAGCTGGTCGGCTCCGGCCTGCTTGCCGAGCACGGCGGTATCGCCGATGACATCGAGCACATCGTCGTGAACCTGGAAGGCGAGGCCGAGGCGGTCGGCGTAGCGATCGAGCGCGGCCAGCTGCTCCGGCGTGGCTTGCGCGGCGAGTGCGCCCATGGCGACGGCGCTGCGAATCAGCGCGCCGGTCTTGTGGCGATGCACTTCCTCCAGCGGCTGTAGCGCCAGGTGCTGACCCTCGGCGGCGAGGTCGAGCTGCTGGCCGACCACCATGTCGAAGGCGGCGCTGGCGAGCGCGGCGGTTTGTGCCGCCTGCGTGGCTGCCGGCAGCTTGGAGCAGCTCAGGGCACGAAAGGCCAGCGCTTGCAGGGCATCGCCGGCGAGCAGGGCGGTGGCTTCGTCGAACTGGCGATGGCAGGTGGGCTGGCCTCGGCGCAGGTCATCGTCATCCATGCAGGGCAGGTCGTCGTGCGCCAGCGAGTAGCCGTGGATGCATTCCACGGCGAGTGCGGAGCTGTCTGCCATCGCCCAATCGCCACCCACGGCCAGGCTTGCGCCCCAGGCCAGTGCCGGTCGCACGCGCTTGCCGCCGTTCTGCATGGCGTAGGCAATGGCGGCGATGAGGCGGGCATCGAGCGTGTTCTGCTGCGCCAGGAAGGCTGTGAAGGTGTCGGTGAAGCGCGCTTGGGAGGCGCGCAGCAGGGCGGGCAGGGTCGGGGCGGTTGCTTGGGTAGCGGTCATGTGGGCGCTCGTGTCGCGGCGCGGATCAGGCGTCGTCACGCGCGGGGGCGAAGGCACTGAGCTCGACGCTGCCATCGGCACGGGCCAGCAGCATCTGCACTTTCTGCTCGGCCTGATCCAGCGCCTGCTGGCACTGGCGGGTGAGCTTCACGCCCGACTCGAACGCCTGCAAGGCCGCTTCCAGCGACAATTCGCCTGACTCCAGCTGATGCACTTGCTGTTCGAGCTCGGCCAAAGCCTTCTCGAAATCGATGGCGGCAACAGGGGCGGTAGACATGGCGAAGCTCCGTGATTCAGCGTGATTCAGAACGCGAACGGTAGCGACTGCCCGCCTGCCGGTCAATTGCCCCGGCACAGGCGTTTCGCGCGGCAGCGCCGGGGCCGCTAGAAGCTGATACGAATGCCGATCACGCCGCCACGGCCCGGTGCCGGGGCCATATCCTTGATGAACGAGGTGGAGCGACGAATATCGTCATTGAGCAAGTTGGTGCCGCGCAGAAACACGGTGGCCCGTCCGAAGCTGATGCGCTGCGGAATGGCGTAGCTGAGGTCGGCATTAAGCAGGTTGTAGCCGGCGGTCTCGGTTTCGGCGGCACTGCCAACGCGATCCTGGCGGGCGGCATGGGTCAAGCTCAGGTTGCCGCTATAGGGCCCGCGATGGCCATGCAAACTGACACCAACGCGATATGGCGGCAGGCGCGGCACGGCGTTGCCATCATCCAGCTCACCGCGCACGCCATCGGTAAACAGGCGGGCATCGATTTTCTGCCCGGGCCGGTCTTGCAGCGCCCAGGTCAGGGCCGCTTCGTAGCCGCTGAAGCGCGCACCCTGCTGGCGGTATTCAAGGCGCTGGAAGTCCTCGCCATCAACGGTGACGATGCCGGTATCTTCCCCATATATATAGTCATGCACGCGCTTGTGATAGAGATTGGCCTCCATCGTGACATCGCCCACATGGTGATCGATGCCGATATCGAGATTGACCGCCCGTTCCTTTTTCAAGTCAGGATTGCCTGCTTCAAAGGTGCCGGTGGCGATATGTACGCCGAGGGCATACAGCTCTTCCGAGGCCGGCGCGCGCTCGGCATGGGTCAGTGAGGCTTTGGCATGGGTGTTGTTGGAAATGTCGTAAACCGTGCCTAGCGACAGGCTCAGAGGCGTGAAGTTGCGAGCATTCGTGTCGGGTTCATGGCGAACGCTATCTACCCGTGCACCAATTTCCAGCTTGCCCAGCGCTGTTTTGCGCTCTTCCACCACAAAAACGCCCAGCTGCTTGGTGATGACGGTCGGCACATAGGCTTCGTCACCCTTGGCGGCAAAGTCGCGATGCCCCAGTTGCACGCCGACCACGCCCCGGAATCCCGCGACGGCTTTGTGTACGGCCTCGACTCGCGCCTGATATTCGTCATTATTGAAGATGGTGCCGGGCACACCGGGCGCTTCAAACTCGGTGTGCTCATAGCGCGCGGCGCCGACCCGCAGCTTGACGGACTCCAGTGACGGGTTTGGGTTGCGGCGAACGAACTGAGCATCCACACGATCCTGCTTCATGTCGATGAAGGCCGTTTCTTCGTTGGGCAGCCCGTAGCTATTTTCATAGCGCGACAAGGCGATGCCGGCACTGTTGCCGAGACCATCAACATGGCTGTACGAAATGGCCCCATTGCGCAGCTCGGTATCGCTGTTGGGCAGGCGCTTGCGCTCACCGCTGCCATCAACATGGCTGTTGCCGGGGATACGGTAGTCGTCGCTGCGTGTCTGCGTCATGTCGAAATGCAGCTGGTGATTGCCGATGCCGTAGTTCAGGTCAGCCGCCACCTGGTTTTCATTGGCTACACTGCCGGCACTGGCTTCGACGGCTCCCGACCAGCCGGCCAGCACTTCCGTGGCCAGACGGCTGTCGCTGACATTGACCGCCCCGCCCGTGGCGCTGCTGCCATAGAGCAGGGTGGCCGGGCCTTTCAGCACCTCGATCTGGCGCGCGATCAGCGGGTTGATCGCCACCGCGTGGTCGGGGCTGAGGTTAGACACATCCATGGCACCGACGCCGTTGCTCAGCACATCCACGCGCGGGCCGGCCTGGCCGCGAATCACCGGCCGTCCGGCACCGCTGCCGAAGTCCGTGCTCGACACACCCAGCTCCTGCGCCAGCGTCTGCCCGAGCGTGCCTTGGCGCTTGTTGTCTAGCGTCTCGCCGGCCAGCACCAGCGCCGGCTGCACCATCTCGTCTGCCGTGCGCCCTAGCGGGTTGGCGGTGATGGTGATTTCCATGAGCTGGGCGGTTTCGCTGGATGCAGCGTCGTTGGCGTGGGCGTTCACGGCCAATGCGAGTGCGGCGGAGATCGGGAGCAATTTGAAGCAGTGGTGGGACATAGTAAAGGCTCGGCAACTTGAATTGTTATAATATAACTAATTCGGCGTTGACGGCAAGTCGCTGCCGCCTTGCCTGCGCGCTTCAGCACGCTATGATGGCGCATCATTAAAATCGCGGAGGCGGGCGTGACGGTCGATAGTCGAGCACTGACGGAATTGAAGGCGATTCGCGCGGAGTGTCAGCGTCGTGTCAAGAAAACCGCCTGGGCCTCGGCGGGTGCGGCGGCGATTCCGGTGCCACTGCTGGATGTGGTGGTCGATGTGGGTCTGCTCATGAAGCTCATCCCCGACATCAATCAGGCCTTCGGCTTGCAGCCGGAGCAAATCGAGGCGATGTCTGACGAGACGCGTTTGCAGGTGTGGAAACGCCGGGCCGAGCGTGGCAGCGAGCTGATCGGCATTGTGGTGACGCGCGAGTTGATCAAGCGCAGTGTGCAGAGTCTGGGCACGCGGCTGGTGGCACGACAGGTCACCAAATTCATCCCGCTGGGCGGGCAGATCGTGGCGGCGACCATTGGCTACTGGGTCATGCGGCGAATGGCGATGAGCCATGTGGACGACTGCTTTGAAGTGGCGTGCACAGCGCGCGGCATCACGAACGCCACCGCCAGGGCCTGACAGGCCGCCCGACGATTTGACGAGAGACAGAAATGAGCGTTGAGATAGCAAGCAAAGACAAGAAGCCCAAGGCCGCAGCCACGGCGCGTGCGGAGTCAGGCCGTCGTTATCGCGGGGTCAGTGAGGAGGTGCGTCGCACCGAGCGCCGCCAGCGCTTTATCGAAGCCGGGCTGGATGTGTTTGGCGGGCGTGGCTATCACAGCTCCACGGTGCGCAGCATCTGTGCGTCGGCCGGGCTTACCGAGCGCTATTTCTACGAGTCATTCGAAAATAGCGAAGACCTGCTCTGCGCGGTCTATCACGCCTGTGTGCAGCGCCTGCGCGAACATATGCTGGCGGCGCTGATCGAGGTGCCGAAAGAGCCGGAGCTGATGGCCCGGATTGCGCTGTACCAGGTCTTCGAGTGCGTGCGTGAAGACCCTCGTTTGGCGCGCATTCTGTTTGTTGAGATTTTGGGTGTCAGCCATCGTGTGGATGCGCTGTATCGCACCTCGGTGGCGGATTTTTCCGGATTGCTGGTGCGCTTGGTGCTGCCGCTGCTCGGCGAAAGCAAGCTGCCAGCGCCGCTGGATGCCGATATTCTGGCCAATGCCTTGATTGGCTCGATCGTGACCTCAGCCGGGCGCTGGCTCTTGCTGGAGTTCCGCACGCCCATCGATACCGTGGTGGATAACCTGCACATGATTTTTACTTGCGTGATTCGCCAGATGATTAACGCGGCGGACGCACATAGTTCATCCGTCGGGTAATAATGCGGGTGCGGCGCTCCAGGTAGCGTGTGGAGCGATGTTTGTCGTAAAAGCGCGGGTTCGGCACCATCGCGGCCAGCCGCGCCGCCTCGCTGGCGGTCAGTGCTGACGCCGGCTTGCGGAAGTAGTGGCGGGCAGCGGCCTCGGCGCCAAACACGCCGTCACCCCACTCGATCACATTCAGGTAAATCTCGAAGATCCGGCGCTTGCTCATCATCTGTTCCAGCATAAAGGTGATGATGGCTTCCTCGCCCTTGCGCCACGGCGTGCGCTTGCCAGACAGGAACAGATTCTTCGCCAGCTGCTGCGAGATGGTCGAACCGCCGGCCACGATGCGGCCCTTCTTCAGGTTCTTTTCCCAAGCGGTCTGCATGCCTTCCCAGTCGAAGCCGTCGTGCTGCAGGAATTTGGCATCTTCCGAGGCCATCACGGCGCGCTTGAGATTGCGCGAGATACGCTCGTAGGGCACCCAGCGATGATGCAGCTCCGCTTCCGGATCGTCGTCGCGCATATCCGCCAGGCGGGCGCTCATGAACGCCGAGCGCGACGGGTTGTGGTCTATCCACCAGCACACATGCGCGAACAGCCAGCCCTGGTAGAGAATGCCCAAGGTGATGGTGAGCAGTAGCAGTCGCCAGAGCAGTCGCTTCATGTGCGTTGGGGTCTCAGGCGTGATAAGCCGTGGCGCGCTCAACCTCGGCGCGGGCACCAAGGATGACGGGCACGCGCTGGTGCAGGCCGGTCGGGGCGATGTCCATGATGCGTACGCGACCGGTGGTGGCGGCACCGCCGGCCTGCTCGACCAGCCAGGCCATGGGGTTGGCCTCGTACATCAGGCGCAGCTTGCCGCCCTTGCTCGCGGTCTTGCTGTCTAGCGGGTACAGGAACACGCCGCCACGGGTCAGGATGCGATGCACATCGGCGACCATCGCGGCCACCCAGCGCATGTTGAAATCCTTGCCGCGCACGCCGGTCTTGCCTTCCAGCAGCTCACCCACATAGCGCTGCACCGGTGCTTCCCAGTGGCGCTGATTGGACATATTGATGGCGAACTCTTGCGTCTCTTCCGGGATGGTCATGCCGGCTTGCGTCAGCACGAATTCGCCGCTGTCGGGGTCTAGCGTGAAGGCATCCACGCCGTGGCCCAGCGTGAGGATGAGCTGAGTGGCGGCGCCATAAACCGCGTAACCGGCGGCGACCTGCGCGGTGCCTGGCTGCAGGAACGGCGCGACCTCGGCGGTGTTGCTGCCGGGCGCGGTGGCCAGCACGGAGAAGATGGTGCCGACCGGGGCATTGATGTCGATGTTCGAGGAGCCGTCGAGCGGGTCGAAAAGCAGCAGGTAGAGGCCGTCGGCGCTGGCGGTGACCGGAAACGGATCATCCATTTCTTCCGACGCCATGCCGGCGAGATGACCGCCGCTGGCATGCGCGGCCAGCAGCATGTCGTTGGAGATCACATCGAGCTTCTTCTGATCTTCACCCTGGATGTTTTCGCTACCAGCTTGGCCGAGTACGCCGGTGAGCGCACCACGGGCGATGGCGGCGCTGATGTCGCGACAGGTCGCGGCGGTGATTTCCAGGGTCTGGATGAGGTCGGCGGGCAGTGTGCCGGCGGCCTGTTGGGGTGAGCGCAGCCATTGAGCAAAGGTAGTGCGTGCAGACATGAAACACTCCGGCGGAGGGCCGCCGCTCGGGCGCGCCCGGCAGCGAAATGGATTTGCCAGCGAGTATACACAGCCTCGCTGTCAGCTTCCTTAGCCGGAGTTGCCTAGCATGAATCAGGGTGTCGTCAAAGCATGGACAGCGAGTCATGCGGCCCGCAGAATCGAGCGGACTGAGTTGACCGTTTTCAAAGGGAGTACGACATGAGCTTGATGAAAGAGTTTCGCGAATTTGCCATGCGTGGCAATGTCATTGATCTGGCCGTCGGCGTCATCATCGGCGCGGCTTTCGGCAAGATTGTTTCGTCCTTTGTGGGCGACATCGTGATGCCGCCACTGGGCGTGCTGGTGGGCGGCGTCAACTTCTCTGACCTCGCCGTGACGCTGCAGGCAGCGGCTGGCGATAAGCCGGCGGTGTTGCTGGCCTATGGCAAGTTCATCCAGACCATCTTCGACTTCATGATTATTGCCTTCGCGGTGATGATGGCGGTGAAAGGCATGAATCGCCTGAAGCGCCCGGCACCAGCCGCACCAGCGCCCGAGCCTGTGGCTCCGGCACCCACAGCCGAGCAAGTCCTGCTCGCTGAAATTCGCGATCTACTGAAAGCCTCGAAGAGCTGAGCACGACCATGGCCTTGACGCTTGAGCAGTCCCTGTTACGCCTGAAACGCATGGAAGCAGCGCTGATTCGTGGCCAGTTGGCGCATCCCGATGTGCTGTCGGCGGCTGATTACGAGCTGCTGCGCTATGCGCTGGTGCTGGGGCGCTTGCAGGCTTTCCAGCCTGGGGCGGCGGGCGCTGATACCACTGCCAAGGCAGCCGGCAAGCCTGAAGTAACGCTGGTCAGCGAGCCGATCACGGCCTTGCGCGACACGCTGCTGGCCTGCCTGTTCGCCCCCTTGCGCGAGCAGCGCCAACTGCTGTTGCGCATGACCCAGTTGCGCACGCAGGTGGCGGCAGTACGCATTGCAACCAAGACCGCGCGTGATGCCCTGCTGCTGGCACATCCGCACGACTTCAGCGCCGCCGAGCTGGATGCCGAGCTTTGCCACAAGGCGCTGGTGCTGGCACCGGGCGGCGGTGGCGGCTCCGGCTATGTCTATATCGGTCTGGTGGCGCGCTTGCAGGCTGCCGGCATTCGCCCGAGCTATATCGTCGGGGCATCCATCGGTGCCTTGCTGGGTGGCTTGATGGCGCGCGATGCCGTACCGGATGTGGACGCGCTGATGGCCTGGGGCAAGGGCCTCAAGGTCCGGCACATCTTTTCGCGTCCCAAGATCGGTGCGGCGCTTAGTCTGCCGGGCTTGGTGCGCCTGCATTTACGCGGCATGGACAAAATGCTGCGTCACCCGGATGGCTCGCCGCTGCGCATCAAGGATCTGGCCATCCCCTATGACGCCATGATTGCCGGCGTGCGCGTGTCGGCTTACAAGCAGCTGCCTGAGCTGCCTGAGCGGCGTCCGCATCTGCTCGGGCTGCCGATGCTCATTGCCGAGCGCATGTTGCAGCTGATCAGCTATTTCAGCCCGCAGGTCGCCAAAGAGATTGTGCTGGGTCGCGATGAAGTGACGCGCGAGCTGCGCGTGGTCGATGCCATCGGCATCTCTTCCGCGATTCCCGGCGTGCTGCAGTACGCGCCCTATGCCGAGGATGCCAAGAGCATGGCGATTCTGCAGGGGCTGCGTGAGCAGTATGGCCTGTCGGCGTTCATGGACGGCGGCACGGTTGCGAATGTGCCGGCGCGTGCGGCGTGGGAAGGCGTGGAGGCCGGTCGTATCGGCACGCGCAATGCCTACTACTTGGCGCTGGACTGTTTTCATCCGCAATGGAGCGCTGGTCATGCCTGGCTGATTCCGGTTACGCAGGCGATTCAGGCTCAGCTGCCGGCGCAGCGCCCGTACTACGATTGGCTGGTGCGCTTCCAGCCGACGCCGTCGCCGGTGAATCTGCTGCCCTCGGATGAAGTCTTCGACAAGGCCTTCCAGTGGGGCTGGACGCAGGCAGACGCTATCTTGCCGCAGATCCAGGAGGCCTTGCGGCCTTTGGCGGTGCCGGATCTGAGCTAGTGCCGGCGAGGGTTTGGGCGGCTGGTGTGACTCGCCGGTCGTCGATTCTCTGAATTTCTAGTGAACGAGTGTTGACTTAAAAAAGTTACATGCGTACTCTGAGTGTGTAGTCGTTCACTTGGAGACGCAAAATGTCGTCACAGTTTGTATTGCCATCATTCATCAGCCGCACCCTGCAGGCTGTCGTTACACCAACCGTCCTCGATTTCTGGGCCGCCGAACTCGGCTTTGATGCCCGTATCGAGCGCACCATGAGCCGCGTCGTCGCTCGTTGGATGGAAACGCCGGACACCGTCACCCTGGTGCTCAAGCCCAACAAGAATTTTCGCGGCTTCAGCGCCGGCCAGCATGTCAACCTCACCGTCGAGATTGATGGCGTCCGTCACACCCGCTCTTACAGCTTCAGCGAAGCCCCGGCCGCGACCGGCCTCGTCGCAATCACCATCAAGAAGGTGCCGAACGGTCGCGTCAGTGGCCACTTGGTCGATAAGGTCGTGGTTGGCGACACCATCGAGCTCGGTCAGGCCTTTGGCGACATGACCTTCAGCGCCGGTGCGCCAGAGAAGATGCTCTTCCTCGCCGCCGGCAGTGGCGTTACGCCGCTGATGAGCCTGCTGCGTCAGCTCGTGGCCGAGGGCATGAATCGCGATGTGGTGTTCATGTACTGGGTGCGTACCCGTCAGGACCTGATCTTCGGCAAAGAGCTGAAGGCGCTGGCTGAGCAGTACCCGAACTTCCGCCTGCAGCCGGTTTACGAACTCGAACCCGAACTGGAAGCCGGCGAATTGTCTGGCCGCCCCAGCCGCGAACAGCTCGGCAGTGTGGTCAAGGATCTGTGCAAGCGCTCGGTGTATGTCTGCGGCCCGACCGGCTTCATGAACGCCGTGCAGGCGCTGGTAGCCGACGATGCGCTGGCGTTCCACGCCGAAGCGTTCTCGCCGCCGGTGTTTGTGCCGAGCAAGAGCACCGGCATCGCCAAGCTCTTCCTGAGCAAGTCCAACCGCACGCTGGAAGTGCCGGAAGGCATGCCGCTGCTCGACGCGCTGGAAGCTCAGGGCATCAAGCCGCAGTCCGGCTGCCGCATGGGTATCTGCAATACCTGTGCTTGCGGCAAGGCCAGCGGCGTGACCCGCAACCTGCTGAATAACGAATTGTCCGTGGATGCCAACGCTAGTCTGCGCATCTGCGTGAATGCCGCCGTCGGCGACATCACCCTCGATCTGTAAGACCTGAGCGTCCGGAGAAATATCATGACTACTTTCAGCCCTAGCAAGAGCCGCACCCTGACCGCCGCCGAAATCGAAGCTTTCGGTGCCGAAGTCGATGCCATCAAAAAGCGTCATCTGGCCGATGTTGGCGAAGTTGATGCGACCTACATCCGCAAAGTCGAGAAGGCCGTGCGTTACACCGAAATCGCTGGCCGCGGCCTGCTGATGGCCGGCATTTTCCCGCCAGCTTTCATTGCCGGCACGGCGCTGCTCGGCGTGTCGAAGATCCTCGACAACATGGAGCTGGGCCACAATGTCATGCACGGTCAGTACGACTTCATGCAGGACCCGCGCTTCAGCGGCCAGACTTTCGAGTGGGACACCTGGTGTACTGCCGACAACTGGCGCTACAGCCACAACTTCATGCACCACACCTACACCAATGTGCTGGGCAAGGACCACGACATCGGTTACGGCGTGCTGCGCATCTTCCCGGAACAGAAGTGGGAGCCACGCTTCCTCGCGAACCCGGTGCTGGCTGTGCTGCTCGCTGTGTTCTTCGAGAACCTGCTGGCCCTGCAGACGCTGGAGCTGGAAAAGCTGATCTCCGGCGAGAAGAGCTGGAAGGAAATTCGCGAGCAGGCCAAGCCGACTGTGAAGAAAGGTTTCCGTCAGGTCGCGAAGGACTATGTGTTCTTCCCGCTGCTGGCCGGCCCGTTCTTCCTGCCGGTGCTGGCAGGTAACTTCCTCGCCAACATCATGCGCAACCTGTGGACCTTCACCATCATTTTCTGCGGCCACTTCACCGAAGATTCGGAAGTGTTTGCGCTGGAAACGCTGGATAACGAAACGCGCGGCCAGTGGTATCTGCGTCAGATGCGCGGCTCTGCCAACCTCACCGGCGGCAAGCTGTTCCACATCATGAGCGGCAACCTCAGCCACCAGATCGAGCATCACCTCTTCCCGGAAGTGCCGGCGCATCGCTACGCTGAAATGTCGGTAGAGATGCAGGAAATCGCCCAGCGCTACGGCCAGAACTACAACAAGGCATCCTTGTTCAAGCAGTTCGGCACCGTGGTTGGTCGCATCCTGCGTCACTCGCTGCCGAGCAAGCCGAAAGCCGCACCAGTGGTGCTGGCCAAGGCTGATCCGGTCGCGCTGGCTCGCGCCGCCTGAATCGGCACGCCGAGGAGATGACCATGAGTCTGCATCCGGTAGTGGTTGATAGCGGTCGTCAGCTTCAGCGCATCGCGCGGGACACCGATTGGCGGGCTGTGGTTTGGGGCGTGCAGGGGCTGGGTCATCTCGCCCTGCACAGTGCCGCCGAGCTCACCGATCTGGTCACTGAAATGGACGGCACCATCCGCCAGGCCCCGCTGCCGCTGGGTCAGGTCGATGAGCCGCCACGGCAGCGTGCGCCCTGGCCGTACCGGCTGGTGGCGCATGTCTTTCGCACGGCGGCCGGCCTCTTGCAGCGCGTGCCGCTCCATGCCGACATCCGTCAATCGCATGCCTTGGCGTTGCCGCTGCTGAGCGCCGCCAACGGCGTGCTCGGCGACAAGCTCGAGCGCTGGCAAAGTCCGCTGGCGCTGGGCATGACCCTGCGTGCTGAAGACAGCGAAGTGCTGGCTTGGTCGCAGCTGGCGGCCACGCCGAAAGCGCGGGTCGCTGTGTTCGTGCACGGCTTGTGCTGGAGCGAGCGCGAATGGCAGACGCCAGCGCAGAAGCAGTTCCAGTCGCTATTGCAAAACAAGGGCTGGACTTCGGGCTGGCTGCGCTACAACAGCGGCCGCAGCATCTGGCGCAATGGCGCCGATCTGTCTGACTGGCTGGAAGAAGCGCTGGCAGCGCATCCGGTGAAAGAGCTGGTGCTGGTCGGTCATAGCCAAGGTGGTTTGCTCATTCGCAGCGCGTTTGCGCATGCTGAAGCGGCTGGCTATGCCTGGCCGCAAAGCGTGTCGCGCGCGGCGTATCTGGCAACACCGCATCAGGGCGCGCCGCTGGAACGCGCCGGTCGCTGGGCCAACGCCTTGCTCTCACATTCGCCCTATACACAACCGCTGATGCGCCTCGGCAACATCCGCAGTGCTGCCATCAAAGACCTGCGCTATGGCGTGATTACCGAAGCCGAAGCGCAGGGTCTGCGTGACGATCTCAGCGAAGATCCGCGCCAGCAGGCCGTGACGCTGCCGGATCATGTGCGGCATCTGTTTCTGGCTGGCAGCCTGAACCCGGAAGCGGCCGAGAATTGGCTGGGTGATGGCCTGGTGCCGGTACACAGCGGCCTGGGTCTGCATCGTCGCGAGGCGTTGGTGCTGAATGCGTCTGACCTCAGCCGCGTCGAGCTGGATCGCATGGATCACATGAATATGCTCGGCGATGTGCGGGTCTGGGATGCTGTGGCGGATTGGTGGTGGCGTCGCTGACAGTTGCGTCGCCCCCAAGGCCAGTGCTAGTTTTACGCGCTTATGCATTCGCTCATACAACGCCTCATTTGCCGCATGACGCTTTTGCTCATGCTGGCCACATTCCTGTCTCCCAGCCTCGGCTGGCAGATGGCGGTTGTGCATGAGCACGACGAGCATATAGGGCATCATGTAGCTGTGGTTGAGCATGACCATTATGGCCACGATGCTCACTATGATGTCGTGGATAACGGCCTCGAATCAGCTGTACCGGATGCCCATCTCGATGCCCACAGCATGCTGGGGCATCTGCTCGGCCATATGCCGGCAAGCCTCGCCCATATTCAGCCCTTTGTTGTGCCCACAGGCCGCATGGTGCTGAACGCACCCCCACCGGATGGCATGTCTCAAGCCATTCCTGATCGACTGTTTCGACCCCCGCTAAGCCTTCTCGTTTAAGCCTTCAAATGCTGTCGGGCAAGTTCTGTTTGCCCGTCTGTTTTGGTTTTTTCGAGAAGGAGATCCCCTGTGTCGGGATATACCCCATTCATTCTGCTGGCGTGCGCCATGGTCAATGCCTCGCTAGGGCATGCCGAAGGGCTCACGGAGCAGCAGGCCATCAGTCGTGCCCTAGCTCGCACTGCCGTTGTGGACATGGAGCGCCAACACCTCCTAGCCGCTGAAAGTACCATTGGCGAAGCCGGACTTTGGCCTAATCCGGTTGTCTCCATGGATCGTGATCAGACGCGTGCGGCCACCGGCAATACCACCGAAACCACCTGGAAGATTTCGCAAACGCTGGATTTGTCTGGCAAGCGAGCCTTGTTGCGTGAAGGTGCGCAGAAGCGGTTTGATGCCGCCAAAGCGGAACAAGGCGTCAGTCGCCAGACTTTGACGACTCAGGTGCGGCAAGTTTTCGCTGAGGCACTTGCCGGTGAGCAAACACGCAAAGCCATGCAGGCATGGCAAGACCGCATCGCCAAAGCCAGTGCAACCGTTGGGCGACTGGCCGAGTCAGGTGAAGTCTCGGGTTATGACAAACGCCGGCTGGATCGCGAGCTGCAAACCGCCAAGGCAAAACGGCAACACAGCGAAGCCAGCCTCATTCGGGTTCGGCATCAACTGGCGGGGCTGACCGCCACAACCGATAGTGCTGAGCTGCAAGCTGTAGGCGCACTACTGCCTTCGTCGGCCACCGATTTGCCGGCGTTGATCGCAAACATCCCTGAGCGTGCCGATTTGAAACTGTTGGCAGCGCAGTCGGAGGCGTTCGCTCGCGAAGGCCGAGCTGCCGGGCGTGGCTGGGCACCTGATGTGACGGTGGGTGTGGGGCAAAAGCAAGTTGAAACCAGTACAGAGTCCGAGAAGGGATTAGCGCTTTCGTTTGCTGTCCCCTTGCCCTTGTTTGATCGCGGCAGCCCACACGCCGCTCGCCTCGATGCCCAGTCACGAGCGCTCAAGGCTGAGCAAAGTCTGCGTCTGACGAGCGCCGAAGCTGACATCACCGGCACTTGGAAGCAGTTGCAAATCTTGCAGGCGGCAGCGGTGAGTTTTCGTGAGGAGTCGCTCGCGGAGTCTCAAGCCCTTTCGGGTATTGCCGAGCGCGCCTATCGCGCGGGTGAAACCGGCGTGCTGGAGCTGCTCGATGCTTATCGCGGCGAGCTGGATGCCGAGCTGACTGCCCTGGACCTGGAGCTTAAGGCTCGCATGGTTCGCATAGAACTGGATTCGCTGGCGGGAGCCACACCATGAACACATTCAAGAAAGCCATGATTTGCACGGCACTGGCGATTGCGCTGGGAGCCTGTTCAGCACCACCTCCATCTCCACCGGCCGATGACGACCATGGCCATGGTGCCGGCCTGGTCGTCACGCATTATGCCAAGGTGACAGAGCTGTTTGTGGAATACCCCGCGCTGGTAAAAGGGCGCGAATCAGCATTTGCCGCCCACATGACCTGGCTCAAGGATTTCAGCGCCGTTAATGAGGGCAAGCTGGTGGTCACGCTAACCGGCGACGAGCTTCCTGAAGAGCGCGTTGAAGTAGCGGTGAGCAAGACACCAGGAGTTTTTCGCCCCATTCTGAAACCCAAGTACTCGGGGGTGAGAAGTCTCACGGTCACTTTGATGGCCGCAGGCCAGGTCAGTGTGCATGATCTGGGCGAAGTGGTTGTGTTTAATGACCCAGATAGCGCAGCGCGAGGCATGCCGCACGAGGAAGAAGAGCCGGGGTTGATTAGCTTCACCAAAGAGCAGCAATGGAAGGTCCCGTTTGCCACCACGCCCGCTGTGGCGCGTCAAATCCGGGATTCGGTAGCGGTCTCTGCGCTGATTCGTCCTCGCGCTTCGGGGGAGGCGATGCTCACGGCTCCGGGCGCAGGGGTTCTGCGTGCCGGCCCGAACGGTTTTCCGCAAGTGGGCATGATGGTCAAGGCAGGTCAGGTGCTGGCGTATCTGAGTCCGCGTTTGGGCGGGGAAACCGATAGCGCCCGTTTGAGCCTTGATGTGCAGCGCGCACGCATCGCCTTAGAGCATGCCAGTCATGATCTAAAGCGACTTGAGGCGCTGCTGGCCGATGAAGCCATTCCGGCCAAGCGTGTCTATGACGCCCGTATGGAGGCGAGGCTGGCGCAGGCGGAGCTGACGGCTGCCCAGCAGCGCGCCAACAGCTATCAAGGCGGTGCTGGAGGCATTGCGCTGAAGTCGCCGATTGCCGGCACGGTGGTGGCGGTGAATGGTGCTGTCGGTGCGGCAGCCACCGAGGGTCAGACCGTTATTCATGTGGCTTCTCTCCACAAGCTGTGGCTGGAAGCTCGAATTGCTGAAAGCGATCTGGGGCGCATCAGTACGCCGTCGGGGGCATTTTTCACGCTGGATGGCGCCCGTCAGGGCATTACGCTGGATGTGGGTCGCAATGCCCGCCTGATCGCCTATGGCGGCATGGTCGATGCCACAACGCGTACCGTGCCGGCGATCATCGAGTTTGATAATCCGGGCGGCAGCCTGCGCGCTGGCATGAATGTCCGTGCCAGACTTTACAGTGGCGCAGGTCGTCCGGGTGTTGCCATTCCGGCCTCGGCTCTGATGGATGATGCCGGGCAGAGTGTGGTGTTTGTGCTCCGAGAGGGAGAGTCCTTCGAGCGGCGCATCGTGACGGCCGGCCCGCGTGATGGCGACATGGTGGCCATTGCTTCCGGCATCAAGGTTGGCGAGCGGGTGGTCAGTGAGGGTGCCTATCAGGTGAAACTGGCGGAAACCGCGCCTGCAGCCATGGGGCATGGCCATGCGCACTGAAAATCCTTCCGTCGTGGCGAGCCTGATTCGCTGGTCGCTCGACAATCGCTTGTTTGTTTTCGTCGCAGCACTTCTGCTGATGGCCTGGGGTGCCTGGCAAACCACACGCATGCCGGTCGATGTCTTTCCCGACCTCACCGCTCCAGCTGTGACGGTTGTTGCTGAAGCCCACGGCATGTCGCCAACCGAAGTGGAAAGTCTGATCACCTTTCCAATTGAAACCGCGCTGAATGGTTCGCCCGGTGTGCGTCGGGTGCGCTCCAGCACCACGGTTGGTCTGGCCGTGATTACGGTCGAGTTCGGCTGGGGCGTAGAGGTGCGCGAGGCACGCCAGATCGTGGCGGAAAAGCTGCAGTTGGCTCGATCTTCGTTGCCGCCTGACCTGCCGCCGCCACAGATGGCGCCCGCCGCTTCCGTGATGGGTGAAATCATGTTTGTGGCGCTGACCTCGGATCGTGCCAGTGGCTCCGATCTGAAGACGACAGCGGACTGGGTGGTGAGGCGTCGCTTACTGGCTGTGCCGGGTGTGGCCGAAGTGATGACCATCGGCGGTGATGAAAAGCAGTATCAGGTCACTCTCAATCCCGAACGGCTCTCGACTTACGGCATTACCGTGGATCAAGTGCTGAAGGCGTTGCGTGAGAGCAATCAGAATGCGCCGGCTGGCTTTTATCAGGAGGGTGGGCAGGAGTATCTGATTCAAGGGCTGGGCCGCTTGCAAAAGCCGGAAGATATCGGTGAGGCCGTGGTTGCGATGGTGGGCAACCAGCCTGTGCTGGTGCGGCATCTGGGCGCGGTTGGCATCGGCGTGGGTGTGGTGCGCGGCACGGGCGCGCACAATGGCAAGCCCTCGGTGGTGTTTGCGATCCAGAAGCAGCCCGGCGTTAATACCCTGGAGCTGACCCGGCGTCTGGATGACACTTTTGCCAGCCTGAAGACCAGCTTGCCTGCCGGCATGAAGATTGAAACTAAGATCTTCCGTCAGTCGGATTTCATCGAACGCGCACTCGACAACTTGATGTCGGCCCTGCGGGATGGCGTGATTCTGGTGGTGGCGATTGTCTTCGCCTTCCTGCTGTCCTGGCGCGCCACGGCCGTGACGCTGGTGGCGCTGCCGTTGTCGCTGATGGTGGCGATTTTGATCCTCCATGCGTTGGGTGCATCGCTCAACACCATGACGCTTGGGGGACTGGCGATTGCGCTGGGTGCCCTGGTGGACGACGCCATCATTGTGGTGGAGAACATCATGCGACGGCTGCGGCAAAGCTTAAGCCTGCCCGAGTCAGCGCGGCTGCCTGTGCGCAGAGTCGTGTTTGAGGCGACGCGTGAAATTCAGGGCTCCATCGTGTTCGCCACCCTGATCATCATGCTGGTGTTCGTGCCCATTTTCTTCCTCACCGGGGTAGAGGGGCGTTTGCTGGCACCGCTGGGCTTTGCCTATGTGGTGGCATTGAGTGCGTCGCTGCTGGTCGCCATTACGGTCACGCCGGTGCTGGCCGAGCGCTTCCTGCTCAAGGACCCGACCGTGCTGGTGCATCGCGAGCCGCGTCTGATCGTGCAGATGAAGGCGTGGTATGAAGGCGCGCTGTCGCGGCTGCTAGAGCGCTGGCAATTGGTCGCTGGCGTCTCCGGGGTCGCGCTGCTGTTGGCGCTGGTAGCGCTGTTCGGCGCTGGCCGAACCTTCCTGCCAGACTTCAATGAAGGCAGTCTGACGGTGAATGTCACTACGCTGCCGGGTACTTCGTTGGCGGAGTCCAATCGCATGGCGCAGCGTGTTGAAGCCATTCTGCTGGCTCAGCCGGAAGTAGTGGCGACGGCCCGTCGCACGGGTCGTGCGCCGGCTGACCCCCATGCGCAGGAAATCTACGCCTCGGAAATCGAGACCACGCTAGTCATGAAGGATAGGGACAAGACCGAGCTGCTGGCCGCCTTGCGCGCCGACTTCTCGACACTGTCCGGCATGAGTGTGGTCATCGGGCAGCCGATTTCGCATCGCATCGATCACATGCTGTCGGGCACTCGGGCCAATATCGCCATCAAACTCTTTGGCGAGGATCTTTATGAGCTGCGCAAGCTCGGCGAGAAGGTCAAAGGCATTGCTGCCGGGGTTCCGGGCGCGGTGGATGTGGCGCTTGAGCAGCAGGCAGACATTCCGTTCATCACGATCAAATTTCGCCGCGATGCCATCGCCCAGTATGGCCTGTCCATTCGGGAAGTGGCCGATGCTGTCGAGACGGCCTTTGCCGGCACCGAGGTGTCGAAGATCCTTGAAGGGCAGGCGACCTTTGATCTCGTGGTGCGCTTCGATCCCGTCGTGCGTGATTCCTTCGAGGCCATGCAGTCCACGCAGATCACGACCGCGAGCGGAGCCCGATTGCCGCTTTCAGCCTTGGCTGAAGTGTCTCGTGATCGCGGCCCGAATCTGGTCAGCCGCGAGAATGTGCAGCGCAAGATCGTGGTCATGGCCAATGTCGCCGACCGTGACCTGTCCAGCGTGGTTGAGGATATTCGCGCTCAAGTTGAGCGCGATGTGAAACTGCCGACGGGCTATTACATCGAGTACGGCGGGCAGTTTGAGAGCGCGCGTGAAGCGACTCAGACGCTGGCTGCACTGGGCTCACTCGTCATGGCCGGTATTTTCATGCTGCTCTACCTGGCCTTCCGCTCCACGCGGGATGCACTGGTGGTCATGCTGAACTTGCCGCTGGCGCTGATTGGCGGTGTGGTCGGGATGTATGTTGTTGGCGGGATGCTGTCTGTGGCCACGCTGATCGGCTTCATTACGCTTTTCGGCATTGCCACGCGCAACGGCGTCATGCTGATTTCGCATATCCGCCATCTCATCGAGGTTGAACGCATTGAGGATGCGCGTACCGCCGTGATTCGCGGTGCCAGCGAGCGACTGGTGCCCATTCTGATGACGGCGCTGGCAGCAGGTCTTGCCCTGGTGCCACTGGCCCTGGCCGCCGGCGAGCCCGGCAGCGAGATTCAGGCACCGATGGCGGTGGTCATCCTGTTCGGCTTGCTGTCGTCCACAGCATTGAACATGTTCGTGGTGCCGAGTCTGTATCTGCGTTTTGGCGAGATGACCAAGGAGCGTTAACCGTTGATTGCAATGAGGTTATTCCTGAGCGCTTTTTGCTCGGAATAACCAGTTCATTAGCGCAAGTGCGGCGAGTGCGCCCATCACCTGGGCCATCATGAAGCCCGGCACATCGGCAAGGCGTATGCCCGCAAAGCTATCGGTCAGGGCGCGTGCCAAGGTCACGGCAGGATTGGCAAATGAGGTTGATGCCGTAAACCAGTAAGCGGCGGTGATGAAAGCGGCAACCGCAAATGGCGTAGCGCTGGCTCTGTGGCGAGTGGTGCTGATGATGACGGCAATCAGGCCAAAGCTGGCGACGGCTTCCGCCAGCCATTGGCCGCTACCGGTTCTTGCGTGTTGGGACAGCTGCCACAGCGGCAGCTCGAACATGGCATGGGCCAGCCAGACCCCGGCGATGCCCCCGACCACCTGCGCCACGCTGTAGCTCAGGCCATCGCGCCAGTTCAGCTTGCCCTGCAAGACCTCGCTGAGGCTGACGATGGGGTTGAAGTGCGCGCCCGAAATCGGCCCCAGCGTCAGAATCAAGGCGATCAGGCCGGCACCGGTGGCGATGGTATTGGCCAGCAGAGCCAGCGCGGTGAGATCGCCGCTCAGGCGCTCGGCCATGATGCCGGAGCCAACCACGATCGCCAGCAGTAGCGCGGTGCCCAGCGCTTCGGCGGTGAGCCGTCGTGACAGGGAAAACATGCTCAGGCCCCGATGCCGGCGATGCGATCCATCTCGGCTTTCAGTGCTGCGCCATCGTGCTTCAGCGTATTCAGCGGCAGTGCCAGAAAGGCTTCGATGCGGCTGCGCAAAATGCGGTAAGCAACCATGAAGGCGGCATCAATTTCGGCGTCGGTGCCGGTGGCATGGGCGGGATCATCCACGCCCCAGTGCGAGCGTAGCACCGGGCCGAGATAGGCCGGGCAGACCTCGTTGGCCGCGTTGCCGCAGACCGAAATCACGATGTCTGGCGTGACCGGCAGATCATCCCAGGATTTGCTGAAGTAGCCGTCGGTGGCGATGCCTTCGCGCGCCAGCAGCGCCAGCGAGCGCGGATGCACATAGCCGGCCGGCTTGCTGCCGGCACTGAGCGCGCGCCAGCCGGCTGGGGCGAGGTGGTTGAAGGTGGCTTCGGCGAGAATCGAACGGCAGGAGTTGCCGGTACACAGCATCAAGACATTCATTTCACGGTTCCGTTGGAAGGGTTGCAAAGGCTTGTGTCACAGTCAGGCGCTAGCGCCACCGCGCCGCAGAGCTCGGGGTGGCCGGCGCAGCAGTCATCGGTCAGGTAAGCAATGAGCTCGACCATCACGCCAACCTTGGCGCGATAACGCAGAAAGCGGCCCTCGGCTTCAGCACCAATCAGGCCAGCCTGCGACAGCGCCTTTAGGTGGAAAGAGGCGTTGTTCGCCGCCAGACCTTGGTCGCTGGCAATCTGGCCCGCGACCAAGCCGCTGGGGCCGGCCTTGACCAGCAGGCGATAGATGGCCAATCTCACCGGCGAAGACAGGGATTCAAAGACGAGTACAGCGGTATCTGAGTTCATGCTTCAACATTACAAGAACTATTGAAATAAAGGAAGCGGCCATGAGCTGGGAACTCACGCAATGTGATGATGGCGTGCTGCGTTGTGGCTGGTGCACGGCCACGCCGGCGTATCAGCAGTATCACGATCAGGAGTGGGGCCGGCCAAACGCCGATGATCGTCGCCTGTTCGAGAAGCTGTGCCTGGAGAGCTTTCAGGCTGGCCTGAGCTGGCGCACGATCCTAGAAAAGCGCAGCAATCTGCGCGCAGCTTTTCATCAGTTCGACTGGGTCGTCATGGCCGCGATGAGCCCGCAGGATGTGGAGCGCTTGCTGCAGGATGCCGGGATCATTCGTCATCGTGGCAAGATCGAGGCCGTGCTCAGCAACGCCGGCCGCATGCCCGACATGCTCGCCGAGTTCGGTTCGCTGGCGGCGTTTGTGTGGTCGTTCGAGGCGCTGATTCCGGCTCAGCCGGAGCTCGTCACGCTCGCGCATGTCTGCGCCAACACCACCAGCCCGGCGTCCGATGCCATGGCCAAGGCGCTGAAGAAGCGCGGCTGGAAGTTTCTTGGCAGCACTACCATCCATGCTTTTATGCAATCGATGGGGCTGGTCAACGACCATCTCAGCGGTTGCGCCTCGCGTGATCCGGCACTGCTGCTGCGAGATGCGTTCATCGTTCCGTCATGACTGGCCATTAGTATGGCACGCGTAAAAAATTTGAATTGAGTTGGGAGAGTTTGCCGTGAATGCGTTGCCACCTGCTGTAGATCGTCGTGCCTTTTTGCGCCAGTTGTTCCTGCTGGCAGGTGCTGCCGGCATGTCACCGCTGTTGTCGGCCTGTGGCAGCAGCAATGACGGAGGCGCATCGGCTGTGACGGGTGCCAGCCGCCTTCAGCAGCCTCGCGCCGCTGGCCGCTTTGCCAACCTCGGCCCGCTCGGCGAGCCCAATGCCTTTGGCGTGCGTCTGCCCGCCGGCTTCGACATGCGCGTGGTCGCCGAGGCTCTGCAGCCGGTGGGTAGCAGCAGCTATCGCTGGCACATCTTCCCCGATGGCGGCGGCGTGATGGCCAAGCCGAACGGCGGCTGGTTCTATATTTCCAATAGCGAAGTGCCTGGCTTCGGCACACTCGGCTTCACGGTGCCTGAGCTGGCAGCGCTGGCGAATCCGCTGGAACGCCTTGTGCCCGGTCTTGGCGGCGCCAGCGCCATCGAATTTGATCGCGACGGCAACATTGTTGATGCCTTCCAGATTCTCTCTGGCACCACCTTCAACTGCGCCGGCTGCGTTACCCCCTGGCAGACCTGGCTGTCTTGCGAAGAGATTCCCGAGGGGCTGATCTGGGAGTGCGATCCGGTCGGCCGCAGTGCCGCGCAGGCTCGTCCGGCGCTGGGCCTGTTCTCGCACGAGGCGGTGGCGATTGATGCGGGCCGTCGCGTCATCTACATGACCGAAGACATGCCCGAGGGCAGGCTCTACCGCTGGTTACCGGCGGCGGGCGACTGGCCGGCGGGTGGCCGTCCGGCGCTGGCCAATGGCCGCTTGCAGGTCATGGATGTGCCCACGGGCGTGGCCAAGGCGCTGACCCAGCCGCAGCGCGTGATCTGGCGCGATGCCCTGGAGCCGACGCTGGCGCAGAGCGAGCACCGTCGCGAAGACTCGGCGGCGTTTGATGGCGGCGAGGGCATCTGGCTGTTCGACGACTTCATTTTCTTTGCCACCAAGGGCGACAACCGCATCTGGGTCTACGACATCCAGAGCGAGACGCTGGAAGTGCTCTACGACCTCGCCACCGACAGCAACCCCATCCTCTCCGGTGTGGACAACATCACCGTCACCGACCGTGGCGATGTGCTGGTCGCCGAAGACGGTGGCGACATGCAGATCGTGGTGATTCTGCCGGATGGCCAGCTCAAGCCGCTGCTGCAGATCGTCGGGCAAGACCAGTCCGAGGTCGCTGGCATCGCCTTCTCGCCCGATGGCCGTCGCCTGTATTTCACCAGCGATCGCGGTAGCAATCAGGATGTTGGTGGGCAGCGTGTTGGACTGGGCGTGACTTACGAGTTGATGTTGCCAGCGGGGCTTTGATTCTGGTTCAGGCTGTCTTGCTTCTCCCGGCAGAGCTGACTAGCCGTCCATCCGATGCCGCCCGGCCTGCTCGCGGCGGCATCGCGCAAACCGGCTATGCTCCGAAAAAACAACGCTTTCGGAGTCCGCCATGCCTGCCTCTTCATCTGCCGCCTTCAGCCACCACGACGCTTTGCGAGTGGCGCTGAAGCAGCAGGATTACGCCGCTGCCATCCCACTGATCCGTGCCGCAGTACAAGCCGACCGGCGTGCGCTTACCGACCCTGTCATCAAATCCTGGCTGGCGCTGCGCTGGCAGAACCTGTTTCTGCAATTGGCCGCGAAAGACAAGGCTGCCCTGAAAGTGGCGCGCGGCGTGCGCGGTTATCTCGGCGATAAGCGCGAGGCCATGCAGGTGCTGGCCGAGCGTTTCCTGCTCAACGCCAGCCCGGCGAGCTGGCAGCCCGGCCTGCCGCCGGTCATCCTGCCGCAAAAACTCAATGCCACGCTGATTTTCTGCCCCGGCTTTATTAACGGACTGCTGCCGGTGCATGCCTTCGAGCACGAGTTCGAGGCGTTGGAGCAGCAGCTCGGCCTGCGCACTTTCTGCGCCGATGCTCATCCGGTGCGCAGCTGCGAGGCTAATGTCACGGACCTGCTCGCGGCTGTGGAGGCCGGGCAGGGCTTCAGGGCGCTGAAAGGCGGCGCGAGCGAGTCCGTGAACGGCCCGGCTCCCGGCGATGTGGTGCTGATGGGCTACAGCAAGGGCAGCCCGGATATTCTGGCGCTGTTGGCCCGGCATCCGGAGCTTAAGGATCGCATCAAGGCCGTCTACACTTGGGCCGGAGCCATCGGTGGCTCGCACACGGCAGACGGCATTTATCAGCTCATCGCCGATTTGCCACTGGATGCCGCCGCGCAACGCCTGCATGATTTTCTCGCCATGCTGATGCCGGGCGTGACGCGCAAGGGCACGCTGCGTCGGCTGGACGAGTACGATATTCTCGGTGCCGTGCGCAGTCTGACCACGACCGAGCGGGCGGCTTTCCTCACCCAGCATGGCGCGGCGATTGATGCGCTGAATGTGCCGATTTTCAATGTGACTGGCTCGACTAAGCTGCTCGAAGTGCCGACCTTCCAGATGCTGGATTATCAGAAGCTGAGCAAGTTCGATCCTGACAACGACATGCAGGTCACGCAGGCGCAAGCCAGGCTGGCGCTGCCGATGAGCACGCATGTGGCGACGCTGCACGGCCATCATTGGGACATCGCCTACCCGCCGTTTCCGCGCAAGATGCGCATGACAACGCCGAATCTGGATCATCCCTTCCCGCGCAAGGCCGGCATCATGGCCAACCTGCTGTTGGCGGCCGAGCTGGGGCTTATTGGCTCTGACTTTGGCCTTGACTCTGACTCTGGCTCTGTCCGCCAGAAATAACCGGCATCACCGTCACCGACACCTCCAGCGTGTGCTCGCCGCCGCCGATGATGACGCCGCGCAGCGGTGACACATCGCTGAAGTCACGGCCCAAGGCCAGCGTGATGTGTTGCTGATCTGGCAGCACGCCGTTGGTGGGGTCGAAGTCTATCCAGCCAAAATGCGGGCACCAGACCGAGATCCAGGCATGTGAGGCATCGGCCCCGATCAGGCGCGGCTGGCCTTCCGGCGGCTCGGTGAGCAGGTAACCGCTCACATAGCGTGCCGGCAGGCCGAGCGAGCGCAGGCAGGCAATCATCAGATGCGCAAAGTCTTGGCAGACGCCACGGCGCTGTTCCAGCACGGTCAGCAAGGGCGTGCCCACATCGGTGGCATCGCTGTCGAATTCAAATTCGTTGTAGATCTTCAGCATCAGCGCGTTGACGCCGGTCAGCAGCGTGGTGTCTGCGCCGAAGCAGGGCGCGGCAAAGCGGGCAAAGTCGTGCTTGATGCGCACATAAGGCGATTCCTGACGGAAGGCCAGGGCGTCGAGTTGCTGCGGGTGCGACAGGGCCACGCCGCGAAAGCGGCAGCGCTCCACGACGGCCTGCCAGTTCGGGCTGAGCAGAAAGTTGGGCATGGCGCGGGGCAGCACAGTGATGTCCAGCTCGGCGCTGATCAGCAGTTGCTGGTGCGGCTGGCGGATGTCCAGCCATAGCGCCGGATTGCCGAAGGCATCGAAGTCGGCGCTGCGCTGTTGCGGCGCCGGCTTGCAGTGGATGTCGGCGGCGTGAACCTGCTGCCAGGGCAGTACGCGCGGCTGCAAATGCAGGAGCTGCTGCGACAGCGATACCGGCAGCTGGTAGTCGTATTGCGTGTGATGGCTGATGCGATAGCGCGCGCTCATTTGGACAGCCTTCATGTCGACGCTCTCATGTGGACAGCCTCATGTGGAAACCATCGACTGACTCTGCCGCTCGATATGCGCGAAGTACTGCAGGCTGAGCTTGTCGGCGAGATCCCAGGCGGACTGCTGCAAGGCGGCCAGCAGTTTCGCCAGTGTCGCCAGCGAGTGCGGCAGGCGCTGCGGCAGAGCCAGATCGCTTTCAATCACGGCCAGATCCAGGCTGAGCAGCTGCGCCTCCAGCTGGCTCATCGTGCGATGTTCGGCGCTGCCCACGGCATGCAGCAGCTGCACGATCTGGCGCAGCTGGAAGGCGACGCTGTGCGGGTTGCCGGGGTCGAGCAGGAGCAGGTCGAGCACCGGGATGAGCTGCGCCGACGACAGGTAGCGGCTGCGATAGGTGATGCGGCTGTCGGCGATGTCGAGCAGCCAGTCGAGCGCGGCCTGGCTGTGACCGTGCGGCAGCGGCAGCGTGTTGCAGAGCAGGGCGCAGAGCTTTTGCAGGCGCTCGATGCGGCGGCCGAGCATGAGGAAGCGCCAGCTTTGATCTTGCGTCATGTCGTCGAGCGCGAAGCCGGCGAGCGACGACAGGCTCATCAGCAGGCGGTCGAGGAAGCCGAGCGCGGCACCGGCTTCCTGGGTCGGGTCCAGGCTCACGGCCTCCTGCTCCAGCTCGACAATGGCAATCCAGTTTTCGTGCGAGAGCCGGCTGCGCACTTCCGCTGCCGAGCCGATCAGCGCCCGCAGCGTAGACACCACGGACTGGCCATGATCGGCATTGCCGATGCTCGCCAGCAGCTGCGCATCCAGCGTATCTTCGTCTTTCAGCAGGCCGAGTTTCTGGCCGTGATTCATCGCCAGAATCAGGCCCATGCCCTGGCTGGGGTCAGCTTCCAGGTAGCGACTCAGCGCCGAGCGGATCAGGCGTGCGTGATGGTCGGTGCGTTCGGCGTAGCGGCCCAGCCAGAACAGGTTTTCGGCGAGGCGCGAGGGCAGGTAGGGGTCTTGGCGCTGCAGGTCACGCACGCCGAGGGTTCGCAGGCGCGGGAATTCGGTGGCGGCCTGCTCGCTGAAGCAGACCCAGGTGTCTTTGCTGGTGCCGCCGCGCTGCATGGACACCACCTCGTCGTCGCGCCGGCCTGCGACGCGGGTGAGGCCGCCGGGCATGACTTCGTAGCCGTCCGCCGTGGCCACGGCATAGACGCGCATGCCGGTAGCATGACTGTCGAAGCCCTTGGCCTCGCCTTGCCAGACCGGGGCTTGCGCCATCGCCATGGCTTCCTGCGCCAGGTAGGCGTAAGGGCGTTCGCGGATGCGCTGGCGCAGGGCTTTCAGGCCGCGCGCATCGAGGTCGCGCCCAAACACCGGCGCAAATTGCTGAGACGGGAAGGCGCCCTTGATGACCAGCTCCGGCAGGCGCTCCAGCGCCTCTTCCATGACCGGCGGCTCGCCGCACCACCAGGTCGCAATCGCCGGCAGTTCCAGTTTTTCGCCCAGCAGATGCTCGCAGGCTTTAGGCAGAAAGCTGAGCAGACCCTGCGACTCCAGCACGCCGCTGCCGAGCGCGTTGGCGATCAGCACATTGCCGGCACGCGCTACGGCGAGCAGGCCGGGCACGCCCAGTGCCGAGTCGCCGCGCAGCTCCAGCGGGTCGCAGTAGTCGTCATCGAGGCGACGGAAAATCGCGTGCACGCGCTTCAGGCCGTTCAGCGTCTTCAGATACACATTGGGCTGGCGCACGCTGAGGTCGTGGCCTTCCACCAGCGGTATGCCGAGGTGGCGCGCGAGATAAACATGCTCGAAATAGGTTTCGTTGTAGCGGCCGGGCGTGAGCAGCACGATCAGTGGCGGCTCGCCATCGGTGCGGGCCTGCTGGCGCAAGGTGCGCATTAGGCTCTGGAAGTAGCCGGTCAGCGCTTCCACGCCGAGTTCGCGATACAGCGCCGGGAAGGCACGCGCCACCACCTGCCGATTTTCCAGCGCATAGCCGGCGCCCGACGGTGCCTGCGTGCGATCGGCCATGACCCACCACTGGCCATCCGCCGAGCGAGCGAGATCGACGCCGACCACATGCAGCCAGGTGTCGTTAGCCGGGCGCATGCCGTGGCAGGGCCAGAGGTAGTTGTGGTGGCCGAAGATCAGCTCGCTGGGCAGCAGGCCCTGAGCGATCAGCGTCTGCGGCCCGTAGATGTCGGCGAGCAGGGCGTTGAGCACGCGCGCGCGCTGGGCCACGCCGCTGGCGATGCCTTGCCACTGATCTTGCGCGATCAGCTGCGGTATCGGCCCGACGCGCCAGCTGCGATCCGGGCCCTGGCTGTCGCCATAGAGGTTGTAGGTGACGCCGTTTTCCTGCACCTGGCGATTGACCAGATCGAAGCGCTGCTGCATCTGCGTCGGGGTCAGCCGGTTCAGCGCATCGGCAAATCGCGCCCAGTGCGGATGCACCTGCCCGTCGCCCGTGAAAATCTCGTGGTAGCGATCGGGCGAGGGGCGCAGCGTGTCTAGCAGATTGGTCATGGCATTCCGGTCAGGTTACGCAGCCGCAGGTGAAAGCGTCACGGCCGGCGCAAATCTAACATGAAGGGATGCTCCAGGTTGCTGACCACCGCTTTCGGCGCCATCCAGCCCGGCGTGTGCCCCATGCGGATGAAACGCGCCTGGCGACGACTTTCGGCAGCATAGGCATTGACCGGATGATCGTCGCTATTGCCGCCGCCGGGGTGCATGACATGGTGCTGGAAGCCGCCCAGCGAGCGCTTCATCCAGGTGTCGTAAATGTCGAAGGTCAGCGGCGCATTCACCCCGATGGTGGGATGCAGGCAGGACGGCGGCTGCCAGGCGCGGAAGCGCACGCCGCCAACAAACTCGCCGGTCTGCCCGGTCGGCTGCATGGGCATGCTTACGCCATTGCAGGTCAGCGCATAGCGTTCGCCGGCCATGCCGGTGACCTTGACCTGCACGCGCTCCAGCGACGAATCCACATAGCGCACGGTGCCGCCGGGGCTGCCTTCCTCGCCCATCACATGCCAGGGCTCGAGCGCGTGGCGCAGCTCTACCTGCATGCCCTTGAGATCGACATCGCCCAGCTTCGGGAAGCGGAACTCCAGGTGCGCGCGGAACCACTCCAGATCGAAACCATAACCGGCGCGACGCATATCGGTCATGACATCGGCAAAGTCCTGCTCCACGAAATGCGGCAGCATGAAGCGATCGTGCAGCTCGGTGCCCCAGCGCGTCAGGCGCTCCGGCGCATAGGGCGTCTGCCAGAAGCGCGCGACTAGGCCGCGCAGCAAGAGCTGCTGCGCCAGCGACATCTCGGCATGCGGCGGCATCTCGAAGGCGCGCAGTTCGAGCAGGCCGAGGCGGCCGCTGCTGCTGTCTGGCGAGTACAGCTTGTCGATGCAGAATTCGGCGCGATGGGTGTTGCCGGTGACATCGGTGAGCAGGTTGCGCAGCAGTCGGTCGATCAGCCACGGCGCGGTGGTTTCGCCCACGGGCGGGAACTGCCGGAAGGCTGTCTCCAGTTCGTAGAGCGAGTCGTTGCGGGCCTCGTCGATGCGCGGTGCCTGCGAGGTCGGGCCGATGAACAGGCCGGAGAACAGGTAGGACAGCGACGGGTGGTTGTGCCAGTAGCTGATCAGGCTGCGCAGCAGGTCGGGCCGGCGCAGGAACGGCGAGTCGGCCGGCGTGGCGCCGCCCATGACGAAGTGGTTACCGCCGCCGGTGCCGGTGTGGCGGCCATCGACCATGAATTTCTCGCTGGTCAGGCGTGTGGCATGCGCGGCTTCGTAGAGATGCTTGGTGCGACTGACCAGCTCGCCCCAGGTCGCCGACGGGTGAATGTTGACCTCGATCACGCCGGGGTCGGGCGTGACGCGGAAGTTGGCCAGGCGCGGGTCCTGCGGCGGCTCGTAGCCTTCCATCAGCACCGGCTGCTGCATGACTCTGGCCGTCGCCTCAATCGCGCAGACCAGCGCCAGATAGTCGTCGAGCTTGGTCAGTGGTGGCATGAACAGGTAAAGGTGGCCGTCACGGGCCTGTGCGCAGAGGCTGGTGCGGGTCAGGTTCTTGGCGGACTCATGAAGCGCTGGCGGCTGTGCTGCCAGCTTCTGTGCCTCCTGAAACTGCGCCTTTTTCTGACTGGCGTTAGTGAACGGCAGCTGCTCGATCAGGCGGGTGATGATGTCTGGCGGCTGGCGCAGCAACTGGCTGTAGGCCGGCAGCGGCGGCAGTGCCACGCTGGCGTCCTGCGGATGCACATACGGAAACTCGCTGTCACGCACCCAAGGCTGCGAGTCCAGCGGCAAGCGATAGCCGATCGGCGAGTCGCCGGGCACGAGGTAGCAGGTCTCGTCGCGCAGGAACCACGGCCCGGTCTGCCAATGCTCGCCATCCGCCGTGCGGCCCAGCGGCAGCACATGGCCGATCACCGTATCCAGACCCTGGCCAAAGACCTTGGCCAGGCGGGCACGCTCCAGTGGATCTTTCAGACGAGCATCTTTGGGCGTGACATTGCTGGGCAGCTGGCGTTCGCGCCAGAGGTAATAGAGTGCGTCCTCATAGGCCGGGAACACGGTTTTCTGGCTGATGCCGAGCGCGGTGCAGAGCTTGCCGAGAAAGGCGGCTGCGGTTTTCTCGGTAGCCTTGCCGGACTTGGACTCATCGGCGATCAATGCCGGCTCGCGCCACACGGGTTCGCCATCTCTGCGCCAGAAGCAGTTCAGCGACCAGCGCGGCAGCTGCTCGCCGGGGTACCACTTGCCCTGGCCGAAATGCACCAGGCTGTTCGGCGCATGCTCCAAACGCAGGCGATGAAACAGCTCGGCGGCACGGATGCGCTTGGTCGGGCCGAGCGCGGCGGTGTTCCATTCTTCGCCATCGGGATCATCCACCGACACAAAAGTCGGCTCGCCGCCGAGCGTGAGGCGCACATCCAGGCGCTGCAAATCGGAGTCGATGACATGGCCGAGCGCATCGATGTCGGCCCACTGCTCTTCGCTGTAAGGCTTGGTCACGCGCGCGGTTTCGTGGCTGCGGGTGACCTGCATGTGATGCGCGAATTCGCACTCGGCTTCTTCCAGCAAGCCGGAGATCGGCGCGGCGGATGACGGCTCCGGGCTGCACGCCAGCGGGATATGGCCCTCGCCGGCAAACAGCCCGGAGGTCGGATCAAGGCCGATCCAGCCAGCACCGGGCAGATACACCTCGCACCACGCATGCAGGTCGGTGAAGTCTTTTTCCGGGCCGGACGGGCCATCCAGCGACTTCACATCGGCGGTGAGCTGGATCAGGTAGCCGGACGCAAAACGCGCGGCGAGACCGAGATGACGCAGCACCTGCACCATCAGCCAGGCCGAGTCGCGGCAGGAGCCGGAGGCCTTGGTCAGCGTCTCTTCCGGGCTCTGCACGCCCGGCTCCAAGCGGATTAGGTAGCTAATGTCGGTGTAGATGCGCTGGTTCAGCTCGACCAGAAAGTCGATGGTCTTGCGCTCGTTGCGCGGCACCGCCTCAACATAGCGCTTGAGCAGGTCGGTTGCCGGCAGCGTGACTCGATACGGTGCAAGCTCGCGCACCAAGGCAGGGTCGTCGTAGGTGAAAGGCCAGGTCTGTGCCTCCGGTTCGAGGAAAAAATCGAAGGGATTGATCACGATCATTTCCGCGACCAGATCGACCTCCACGCGGAAATGCCCGGTCTTCTCCGGGAACACCACCCGCGCCAGATAGTTCGCCTGCGGGTCTTGCTGCCAGTTCACAAAGTGCTCGCCGGGCGTGACCTTCAGGCTGTAGCTGAGGATGCGCGTGCGGCAATGCGGTGCCGGGCGCAGGCGGATAACCTGCGGGCCCAGCGTGATGGCACGGTCGTAGCGGTAATCGGTGACATGGTTGAGCGCGACTTGTATCGACACGATGGCATCCCTGGGCGGCGTTATGGCGAATATTGTAGAGCAAGGCCCGTGCCATGGCGGTATGTCATGATTCTGAAGCTTTTCTGTCATGTTCTGGGCTGAGCGCGTAAAATGCGGGCCATCGTCTAAGGTCAGTGAGAACCCTCATGTTTGCTCGTTTCATGCCCAAGGAAGTCAAATTCTTCGATCTGTTCAATGCCCATGCCCAAGAAATCACGCAAGGTGCGGCACTGCTGTCGCAACTGCTGGACGCGATGAACAACCATCCCGAGCAGGTGCAGCACCTGGCCGACGCCATTGATGCCGCCGAATCGCGTGCCGATCGCATCACCCACGACACCGTCGCTTTGCTGCACAAGACCTTCATCACGCCGCTGGATCGCGACGAAATTCACGACCTGATTTCGCGTCTGGACGATGTTATGGACACCATCCAGGATGTGGCTCAAACCGTCACCATGTACGACATCCGCCGTGCGCCGCCGGAAACGCTGCAGTTGGCGGCCATCATCGTCGAATGCGTGAAGTACATGGTGCAGGGCGTGGGCATGTTGTCGAACATGAAGAATGGTCAGGCCATTCTGGCGACTTGCCGCGAGCTGGATCGTCTCGAGGGCGAGGCTGACCATGTGCTGCGTCAGGCTTTGTCGCGCCTGTTCCGTGAAGACATCGATGTGCGCGATCTGATCAAGCTCAAGGCCATTTATGTGCTGCTGGAGACCGTGACCGACCATGCCGATGATGTCGGCAACATTCTGCAAGCCATTGTTCTCGAAAACGCCTGAGCGACTGCGACATGGATCTCGATAGCCTGAACATGAGCCTGGGTGTCATCATTTTTCTGGTGGCACTGGCGCTTGCCTTTGATTTCATGAACGGCTTTCACGATGCCGCCAATGCCATCGCGACCGTGGTTTCCACGCGTGTACTGAAGCCGCATCATGCCGTCATGATGGCCACCTTTTTCAACTTTGTGGCCATTTTCGTGTTTCACCTGACCGTTGCTGCGACCATTGGCAAAGGCACGATTGAACCCAGTGTGGTGGATCATTATGTGATCTTTGGCGCGCTGGTGGGTGCTATCGCTTGGAATGTGGTGACCTGGTATTACGGTATTCCGTCGTCGTCCTCCCATGCATTGGTCGGCGGCTTGATCGGCGCTGCGCTGGTGAAGGCGGGGCCGGATGCGCTGATCTCGTCCGGGGTCATCAAGATTGTGTCTTTCATCCTGATTTCGCCGCTGGTCGGCATGATCCTCGGTGCCTTGATGATGCTGTTGCTGGCCTGGCTGTTCCGTAAGCAGACGCCGCATCGGGTGGATAGCTGGTCGCGTCGTCTGTCGCTGGTGTCAGCCTCGGCCTACGCACTCGGGCATGGTGGCAACGACGCGCAGAAAACCATCGGCATCATCTGGATGCTGCTGATTTCGGCCGGTGTCATGACCAGCACCGATGAGGTGCCATCCTGGGTCGTGATTTCCTGCTACGCCGCGATTGCGCTGGGCACGGCCTGCGGCGGCTGGCGCATCATCAAGCTTATGGGGCAAAAGATCACCAAGCTGCGCCCGGTCGGCGGTTTTGCCGCGCAGACCGGCGGGGCCGTCATGCTCTTTGTGGCTACCGGCTTCGGCATTCCGGTGTCCACCACGCACACCATCACCGGTGCCATTGTTGGCGTTGGTGCCTCGCGCCGGTTCTCCGCCGTGAACTGGGGCATCGCGGGCCGCATCGTCTGGGCCTGGGTGCTGACCATCCCCTGCAGCGCCCTGATTGGCGCGATCTTCTGGAAGATTGGTCAGTACATCCTCTAAAGCGTCAGCGCGCTTTAAAGCGCTGATTCGCTGCCTTTTGCCAGGCCGCTGACCACCCGGATCGGGTTGCTCAGCAGCTTGTGCACCGGGCAGGCCTTGGCGATCTGCAACAGGCGCTCGCGGGCCTCGGCATCCAGCGCACCTTCCAGCGTGATGACGCGCGTGATGTCCGTACCATCTGCCGCAACCACCATGTCCAGATGCACCTGCAGGCCGGTCAAGGGCCATTTCTTGCGCTGCGCATACATGATCAGCGTGATCGCGGTACACGCCCCCAGCGACGACAGCAGCAGCTCCATCGGGGCGGGTGCGCTGTCGCCACCGCCGACCTCGGCAGGCTCGTCGGCCAGCCAGTGATGAGCGCCATCGCTGAGACTGACCTGATAGGGCGTGCCGGCGATGCTGGCGGTGACGGTATGTATTGCAGTCATGACGGTTTATCTCCTCGAGGCCTTTGCCTGCTTGTACCTGCTCGCAAGCTCGCGTACAACCGAGGTTTCGTTTTTCGACTCTTCAGTCTCGGAGTAAACCATGTCCTACAATACCCTCGATTACCGTGTCGAAGATCGCATTCTCACGCTGACGCTGAATCGCCCTGATCAGCTCAATGCCTTTACGGTCGAGATGGCCGATGAGCTGGTCGCGGCTTTCGAGCGCGCCAGCGAGGATGATGATGTGGCGGTGATCGTGGTTACCGGCAGTGGCCGCGCTTTCTGCGCCGGCATGGACTTGTCGGTGCCGGGCAATGTCTTCGGTCTCGACGAGAGCCAGCAACCGACCGTGGCCGATATGCACGACCACCTCGATGATCCGGCGATTCATCGCGGCGTGCGCGACACCGGTGGCCGCGTCACGCTGGCCATCTACGAGTGCAAGAAGCCGGTGATCGGTGCCATCAACGGTGCTGCCGTGGGCATCGGTGCCACCATGACACTGGCGATGGACATCCGCCTGGCCTCGGAGAAGGCGCGCATCGGGTTTGTTTTCGGCAAGATCGGCGTGGTGCCGGAAGCCTGTTCCAGCTGGTTCCTGCCGCGTATCGTGGGTATCCAGCAGGCGCTGGAGTGGGTCTACACCGGCGATATTCTGACTGCCGAACAAGCCCTAGCGGGCAAGCTGGTGCGTTCGGTGCATGCGCCGGATGAGTTGCTGCCGGCCGCCTACGAGCTGGCGCGCCGCTTCAGCGTCAACAAATCGCCGGTGGCCGTGGCTTTTGCGCGGCAGATGCTCTATCGCAACTCAGCTCAGCCGCATCCGATCGAAGCGCATCGCATCGATACGCTGGCGATGTTCTACACCAGTCTGGAGGATGGCAAGGAGGGCGTGAGCTCATTCCTGGAAAAACGCGACCCGGCGTACACCGGCAAGGCCAGTGCCATGCCGGCATTTTATCCGTGGTGGAAGTGAGGCTTAACGCCTAGCTTAGAGACTGGCGCGCGGCGGGCGACGATTGCCGCCGCCCGTGTTGCCGTTGCTGTTCCCGCCACCGCCGTTACCAGCGTTGCCACCGGCCGGACGCGGCCCGCTCGGGCGCTGACCACCGGGGCGACCCGAGCCACTAGGCTTGCCTGAACCGGCAGGCTTTCCAGCCCCAGCCGGCTTGCCACCGTTGCCAGCACCACCGCGCGGGGCCGAGTCACGACGCGGCGGGCGTGCCTGCTGCGGCTTGCGCAGCGGCTCCGGCTTGGCGTTCGGATCGGGCTCGAAGCCGGGCACAATCACTCGCTCGATCTTCTGGCGGATCGTGCGTTCGATATCCGCCAGCAGCTTGTGCTCATCCACGCAAACCAGCGACACAGCCTCGCCACCCGCACCGGCACGACCGGTACGGCCGATGCGATGCACATAATCTTCCGGCACATTCGGCAGCTCGTAATTCACCACATGCGGCAGGGCATCAATATCGATGCCACGGGCGGCGATATCGGTCGCCACCAGCACGCGCAGACGATTGGCCTTGAACTCGCCCAGCGCCTTTTCACGCGCGCCCTGACTCTTGTTGCCATGAATCGCCATGGCCGGAATGCCGTCCTTGTCGAGCCCTTCGGCAAGACGGTTGGCTCCGTGCTTGGTGCGAGTGAACACCAGCACCTGCGACCACTGGCCATCCAGAATGAGTTTTTCCAGCAGCGCCTTCTTTGCATCGCGATCCACAGGATAGATCTTCTGCGTCACACGCTCGGCCGTGGTGGTCTGCGGCGCGACTTCGATGCGCTCCGGGTTGCTCAGCAGCGAGCTGGCGAAGCTGCGAATTTCCGGCGCGAAGGTGGCCGAGAACAGCAGGTTCTGGCGCTGTTTCGGCAGCAGGGCGAGGATGCGCTTGATGTCGCGGATGAAGCCCATGTCGAGCATGCGATCGGCTTCATCGAGCACCAGAATTTCCACGCCGCCGAGATCCAGCGAGCCCTGGCCGACATGGTCGAGCAGGCGGCCCGGTGTTGCCACCAGGATGTCCAGCCGTTTGCGCAGACGGTCGCGCTGCGGGTTGGCGTTGACGCCGCCAAACATGACCATCGAGCTCAGGTTCAGATCCTGGCCGTACTGGCGCACGCTTTCTTCCACCTGCGAGGCCAATTCGCGCGTCGGTGTCAGTACCAAGGCGCGGATGCGATGCTTGGTCGACGGATGCAGCACCGGCGTGGAGCTGAGGCGCTGCAGCAGCGGCAGCGTGAAGCCGGCGGTCTTGCCGGTACCGGTCTGGGCGGCGGCAAGCAGGTCACGACCGCTCAGCACGACCGGGATGGCCTGTTGCTGAATCGGGGTGGGCGTGGTGTAGCCGACGGCGTTAAGCGCGCTCAGCAACTCGGGCATAAGACCGAGATCAGCAAAAGACATGGAGTATCCGGGGGGAGCAAAGAAGGCCGCCATGATACTCCAAAAGCGTCGCTCAGACGCCGTGATCCTTGAACCAGTCGCGCGCCAGCTTCCAGGCGTAGTCGGCGGCGGCCTTGTCATAGGTCGGGCGGTAGTCGGCATTGAAGCCGTGATTCAGGCCGGGGAACACCACAATGTCTGAACCCGAGCCCGACTTCTGCAGCTCGGCGCGCATCTGATCAACCACTGTGTCTGGAATGAAACTGTCTGTGCCGGCATAAAGCCCTAGTACCGGCACCTTTAGCTCCGCGCCAATATCAATCGGATCCTTCGGCTTGATCTCTGACTTCATGCCACTGAGCAGGCCGTAATACGCCACGCCGGCCTTCACCGCCGGGTTGTGCTGGCCATACAGCCAGACTATGCGCCCGCCATAGCAAAAGCCCACCGTGCCGAGCTTGCGCGTATCGGCATGACCCGACGCCTTGGCGAAGGCAATGCTGGCGTCAATATCGGCACATACCTGCGCATCTGGCACCTTCGACACCACCTGCGACAGAATTTCGCCGATGTCCGTCATCTTCGACACATCGCCCTGGCGGGCAAACAGTTCCGGGGCGATGGCGTAATAGCCAAGCTTGGCCAAGCGGCGGCACACATCCTTGATGTGCTCGTGCACCCCGAAAATCTCCTGAATCACCACGATCGTTGGGTGCTTGCCGGGTTTTGCCGGCATGGCGCGATAGGCCGGCATGCTGCCGTCGGCGACCGGAACGCTGACCTCACCCGCGACCAAGCCGCGTGTGTTGGTGGTGATGGCCTGTGCCAGCAGTGGCGATGATGCCAGCGCAAAGCCAGTGGCCAGCGAGGTCACAATAAATTCACGACGATTGAGTTGCATGTCCGTACTCCTGATTCAATCGCATGACGCTATGGCGTCGTGCAGTGAAAAACAACTGCACGACACGCGCATTTTCGTGCCTTGCACGCTGTCGCTTATTTGGTAGAGTCAGGCACCAAAAATAATAAAGTCATCTGTCATGAATCTTCGTCTTGCGCTCTTCCTGCTGCTTTCACTGGCCTCTTTATCCGGGCTTTGGTGGCTGTGGCCCAAGCCTGCACAGCCGGTGGCCGCCGCCGATACGCCCATGGCGAGCCCGGGCCATCTCATTCATTGGCGAGTGCAGGCCGGCCAGCGTGTGCAGGGGCCGGAAAAGTTTGCCGTGCGTGTGGGCGATGTGGTGACGCTGGAAGTCGCTTCTGACCGTAAAGATGTGCTGCATATCCACGGTGATGATCTGAAAGTGCCATTGCTTGCCGACAAGAGCGTCCGCGTCGACTGGACGCCCGTGCACAGTGGCCGCTTCGACATGGAGCTGCACGACACCGGCCTGACGCTGACCCAAGTCGATGTTCTGCCGCGCTGAACCCTTGCGGCCATTGCGCGCACGGCCACTCCTGAAAGTCGCTTTGTTGGCCTTTCCCGCCAGCGCCAACGCACACTCCTTCGGCCAGCTCTATAACCTGCCGGTGCCGCTGTGGATGTACCTCTATGGCGCGGCCGCCGCTTTGCTGGCCTCATTTGTGCTGATGGCCGTCTTCATGGTGCCGGCACAGGCCGTGAAACCGACACCTGCGGCAGGCTCGCAAGCGCCGGGCTGGTTTTCGCATCTTGCCCGGTGCTGTTTGCCGGTGTTGCGCTGTCTCAGCGTGTTGCTGTTGCTGCTGTGCATCGCCACCGGTTTATGGGGCACACAGAATCCGTATCAAAACTTCAACATGACCTTCTTCTGGATACTGTTCGTGCTGCTGTTCACCTATCTGACGGCTTTCGTGGGCGATGTCTTCCGCTTCATCAGCCCATGGCGGGTGCTCAGCGATGCCTTGCCATCACGCTGGCGACAAGGTCGCTTCAACTACCCCCAGCGACTCGCGTACTGGCCTGCGCTACTGCTCTACATCGGCTTCATCACCCTGGAGCTTTTCGGCAAAATAAGCCCGCAAGGATTGGCGTGGATGCTGCTTGGCTATACCGTGGCCAATCTGGTGGGCGTCTGCCTGATTGGCCAGCGGGCATGGTTTCGCTATGTCGAGTTCTTCGCTGTCTTTCTGCGTCTGATTGCGATGATGGCTCCGTTGAGCTGGCATCAGGGCAGGGCGCACTGGCGCATGCCGGGCAGTGCTCTCGTCGCACAACGCGCAGAAAGCCAAAGCCTCGTGCTCTTTGTTCTCTTCATGCTGGCTTCCACCGCCTTCGACGGCCTGCGTGGCACGGTGGTATGGGTGAATATCTTCTGGGCCGACGCCTTCAACATCCTCACGCCCTGGCTGGGCAAACCGCCGGTCTATTTCTATCTCCAGCTTCGGCCTTGGTACACCGTTTATGAAATCAGCTGGCTGTGGCTGTCACCGCTGATCTACTTCGCTGTGTTCGGCTTTTTCGTGGCGTGGGCGGCGCGGCTCGCAGGCACGAAACTAGCGGTGCGCGAATGGCTGTTGCGCTCGGCATTTTCGTTATTGCCCATCGCGCTGGTCTATCACATCACGCACTACTACACGCTGATCCTGACCCAAGGCGTGAAAGTAGTGAGCTTGCTGTCGGACCCGTTTGGTTTTGGCTGGGATCTGTTCGGCACGGCAACCTTGTGGCGTGCGGCCATCCTGCCCGACATGAGTTGGGTCTGGCACAGCCAGGTCGCGCTGATTGTGATCGGGCATATCGCCAGCGTGTATCTGGCGCATCGCGAGGCCATGCTGCTGGCGGCGTCACCGGGCCGGGCAGTGCTCAGCCAGTTGCCTATGCTCGGGCTCATGATGGTCTTCACCGCTTCCGGGCTGTGGATTCTGGCACAGCCCATCAGCGGTGGTTAAACGATCAAGGCGTGACGATATTGAAGCTGCCGTTGGGCTGCTCGAAGAGCGTGAAGAAGCGCACCAAATCAACCCGGCTGCCCTCTACCGTCAGATCATCCGACAGCAAGGTGTCGTTGATGCCAGCCTTGCCCGTGATCATCTTCAGATAGATCGCGTGCGTCAGCTTTAGCGTTGCATCGGCCTTGGGGTCACTGCCGGCGCGATGATGCAGAACCGAGTTCTTCAGGTGCAGCACATAGCTTTCCTTCAGATCGGTGAACACCAAGTTGATGGTGTACTCCTTGCCCTCGGCATCGTCGGCCTTCAGGCGTGCGGCCATGGCATCCAGGAAGCGTGGCATCGGCGTGCTGCGCAACAGCTCGACCGTGCTGCTCATGTCCAGAACCTGCTTCGGTGTACCGTGGCGCAGCTCGTAGGCACCGGTCAGGTAGGCGTCGCGCCACGGCGCTGATTCGGCCTGATAGCCCAGCTGGTCGTAGGTTTTCGCCAGCAAGGCTTTCGCCTCGGTATTGCCTGGCTCGGCAAAGACCAGATGACTCAGCACCTCGGCGGTCCAGCGGTACTCGCCATCGGCAAAGGTTTTCTGCGCCTTCTCCAGCACGGCATCGGCACCGCCCATGAACTCCACATACTTCTTGCCGGCATTCTCTGGCGGCAGCGGGTTCAGATTGGCCGGGTTGGCGTCGTACCAGCCGAAATAGAACTGGTAGACGGCCTTGGTGTTGTGCGCCACGGTGCCGTAATAGCCACGGCTAGAGAATACTTTGCTTAGGCTCGGCGGTAGCTTGACCTGCTCGGCGATCTCGCGCGAGGTATAGCCTTGCAGCGCCAAGTGCAGCGTTTGATCGTGAATGAACTTGAAGGTATCGCGCTGCGACTCCAGCAATGCCTGCACGCGCTCCTTGCCCCAGACCGGCCACTGATGGCTGCCCACATACACTTCGGCGTCGCCAAACAGATTCAGTGCCTCGTCCAGATAGCCGCTCCATTTCAGCGCATCGCGCACCTTGGCGCCGCGCAGCGTGTAGAGATTGTGCAGCGTATGCGATGCCAGCTCGGCACCGCAGAATGCCTTCAGCTCCGGCAGATAGAAGGTCATTTCCGCTGGGGCTTCCGACGCCGGTGTGTTCTGGAACACGAAGCGCAGGCCGTCAATATCCAGCTCCTGACCGGTGCGCGTGATCAGCTCGGTCGGCGCCAGAATGCCCACGGTGCCATAGGCCGGAGCCTTGCCCAGACCTGTGTCGATGTGGCCGCGCGGCGTGTGCGCCAGCGACTTGCCATACATAAACATGGAGCGACGCAGCATGGTCACGCCGGCCAGCACATTCTCGCTGGTGGCCTCCTCCATAAAGCCATCGGGCGCGATGATGCGCAGCTTCTGCTGGCGAGCCTGCTCGGCGCTGACGATGCCCAGAATGCCCCCAAAATGATCGACATGGCTGTGCGTGAAAATCACCGCGACGATGGGTTTCGTACCCAGATGCTGGCGCGCAAAAGCGATGGCCCGTGCGGCAGTCTCTTGCGCCGTCAGCGGATCAACAATGATCCAGCCGGTGCGACCCTCGATGATCGTCATGTTGGAAATGTCATAGCCCCGCAGCTGATAAATGCCATCCCTGACCTTGAACAAGCCGTGGATATTGTTCAGCTGCGCCTGCCGCCACAGGCTCGGATTCACGCTGTCGGGAGCCTCGCCCTTGATGAAGTCGTAGCTCGGCATATCCCAGACCGTGGTGCTGCCATCTTCTGTGGTGCGCATGATCTTCAGCATCGGATCGCGCGCGATGAAGCCGCGCTCGGCATCGACAAAATCCTGGCGATCGCTGAAGTCGAGTTCGGTGAGCGTTTTCGCATTGGCATCGCGAGTAGCGCTGGTGGCGGCGGTGTGGCCCTGAGCATCGGCGCCGGCTTCGTTGGGTACCTGGCCGCAGGCGGCGAGCGCGGAGCAGAGAGCCAATGTAAGCAATCGTAGCGTGGTCATAGTGTGTCTCGGGTGCAGACGGTGGCGGGTTCGTGGGCCTCGCTCGTCATTTCTTGTTTTGGGGGTGTGACGGGTCGAGACTAACCGGTTATAAATGCCGATCACAACCGTGAGTACGAACAGGTCAGGGATGTTACATGCAGGAGTACGATAAGCTCTTCGAGGCGCGTGGGTCGTCTTACGATATGGCCATGCGGCGATTTCCTGATGCGCGGCGGGACGAGTTTGCTCAAGTCGTTGAGGCTGCCGCGTTGCGTCCCGGCATGATCGTGGGTGATGTCCCCGCTGGTGGCGGCTACCTTCAGTCGTACCTGCCCGCGCACTGCCAGTACCGTGCCCACGAGCCTTGCGGTGCTTTCGCGCCACATCAAAATACCAACACCGGTTTCCGCGCGCTGCTACCGTTACCCTGGCAAGATAACACGCTGGATGTCGTCATCAGTCTGGCGGGTATTCATCATGTCGATGACAAGCTATCTCTGTTTCGCGACATGCACCGTGTTACGCGGCCATGCGGTCGGCTGGTCATCTCGGATGTTGCCGAGGGTTCCGCCGTCGCGCACTTTCTCGATGGCTTTGTGGGGCAGCACAACAGCACAGGCCATGAAGGGTCCTACCTTAATGCTGAAACCAGCAGCCTGCTCAACCAAACCGGTTGGCAGGTCGTGAGCGATGAAATCCGGCAAATTCCCTGGCACTTCAGTAGCGAAGAAGACCTCGCTGAATTTTGCGCGCTGCTGTTTGATATTCGTCGCGCCACTTCTGCCGATCTCATCGCAGCGGTTAAAAGCAGGCTGGGTGTGCAGGTATCCGCTCACGGCGGCATTGATATGTGCTGGTCGCTGCGCACGCTAACGGCAGAGCACGCATGACCACAGAGTCATCACGCGCAACCTGGTCTTTGGGCCTGATTCGAGGCGCGCTGCGCGGCCGCAAGCAAGCCTCTATCCTTGTCAGGATTCCGGATGTCACGACTTGGCTGAGCCTGTCAAACAGAGCAAGTCTCTTGAGCTCAGCCATTCAGGCATTGGCCGCGCTACTGAAAACAGAACGGCCGGTAGGCGATGATATTGAGTCGCTGCTGGTGTTGCTGATACGACTGCAGCGTCGCGCCGGGCTTATTTTGCTGGAGCCCACTACACGCTTGTCCGGCAAGCCGGGGGCGGTGCAGCTTTTGCTGCCGGCCGCCAGTGGCCGAGCCACACTGAGTGTGAAGTTGCTTTCCACCGTCATGAAGCTGCTGGAAGATGCCCACTCTGCCTTGGGTCATGCGCAATGGCAGCAGCTGCTCGATCAGCTCAGCCAAGATGTCGGCTTCGGCATGAACACACCTCGGTTGCTGGAGGCGGCGCATGCACTCGACTTGCCGGTGATTTGGCTGCAAGCCGACATTTTCCAAGTAGGCCATGGCAGTCGCAGTCGCTGGCTGCAAAGCACTTTCACCGACGAGTCCTCCAATTTCGCTGTGCGCTTGGCTCGCCAGAAAACACACACTAACCAGCGCCTGCGTCAGGCTGGCCTGCCTGTCGCTGATCAGGTGGTCGTGACCGATGTCACACATGCTGTGACCATGGCCAACCGTTTCGGCTATCCGGTAGTCATCAAACCGGCTGATAGTGATGGCGGCAAGGGCGTATATGCCGATCTGCGCGATGAAGGGTCACTGCGTACGGCCCATGTGGAGGCGTCTCGCGTATCGTCGAATATTCTGCTGGAGCGCCACATTCCCGGTCGCGACTATCGCCTCACGATCTTTCACGGTGCCTTGGCATGGGCTGTGGAGCGCCAACCGGCAGGCATTACGGGCGATGGCCATTCAACGGTTCAGGCATTGATTTCAGCCGCTAATCAGCAGCCCGTGCGGCAAGGCGGCAGCCACAGCCTATTGAAGCCATTGCCCGCAGATGAGGAGGCGCAACGCATTCTGGCCGAGGAGGGCATGAGCCTGGTATCTGTGCCCGATGCGGGTTGCTTTGTGCCCCTGCGCCGCAATGCCAATGTCTCCAGTGGCGGCATGCCCGTGGCCGTCAACGATCGTGTGCACCCAGATAACGCCAAGCTCGCCATCCAAGCGGTAGAGGCTTTGCGTCTGGATGTCGGCGGGGTGGACTTGATCCTCCCGGATATCGCGCGCTCTTGGCGAGAAACCGGTGGTGTCATTTGCGAAGTCAATGCCCAGCCACAGCTCAACCACCTAACGGCACCGCACATCAGCCGCGAGCTGCTGCAGCGCCTGCTGCCTGCGGGCGGGCGCATTCCTATTCTGATTGTGGCCGGAGCGCCACGCGACTCGGATCTGCCCATGTGGCTGATGGCGCGACTGCAAGCGTCCGGCTATGTTGCCGCTTGCGCCACCCCGCAGGGTATTTGGCTGGGTGATGAGCAACTGGCGGGAGCCGAATCTGCCCATCGTGCCAGCGAGATCTTGCTGACCAATCCGCGTGTGAGCGCTGCAGTCATCAGCGTTGCCGACGACAGCGCCTTGCAGCAAGGGCTCTTTGCCGACCGGTTCGACTGGCTCATTCTCGATGGCAGCTGGTGGGCCGTCGCCGATGATGCGCCGCGCCGCACGCTTACCTTCGCCAATTACTTTGCGGGACATTGCAGCAACAGGTTGCTGACGGTGGCCGGCTCCCCGCTATCGAGCCTGAGCATGGCCGACAAGGCCAGCGGCAAGCGCTATGAATCGCTGTCACGGGCGGAGCTGGCCTTGCGGCTGGAGGAGGATTTTGGGGGAGTGGACAGGTCTTGATACCTTGCTAGCTTGCTCTAGTCCGGCAGTTAGACTTGCTTACGGATAAATCGCTACGCCTACGCGATCAATATGCGCCTTCAGCTCATGGTGTTGCAGGCTTTCATAATGCGTCACATCAAACAGATAGGGCAGTGGCAGTGCATCCAGTTCAGCGAGCAATGTTGCTGCACAGTCAGCTGGGCTGCTGAACGCGAGATCAATGTCCGAGCCACGCTTGAAGTTGCCCTTGGCACGCGAACCATAGAGCTTGGCCCAGATAATGTCGGGATGGCGATGCAGGCATTCCCGGATGGCAGCCAGTGTTTCAGGACTCAGACCAGACATCAGGTAGTCAGCTTGCTCAGCAGGCATTGATGCAGTGCGCTCAGGCCTGTCATATAGCGCAGGCGAATATGGTTCACGGCCATCTGGGCTCTTGCCTCATTGTAGGTGTGAGCCATCAGATTGCGATCCTCAAGCATGTCTATCCACACTTGACCATCCTCCACAATGTCGTTGGCAAAGGCCTGCTTGAGCACTTCGCGAGGCAGTTTCACATCAATGCCGTTGTATTGCAGATAGTCTTTCAGGGTTTTCCAAGACAGCTCGAAGGTCATTTCGAAGGCCTTGATCAAAGCCATCTGGATCAGGTCGTTGCCTGGCATTGATTCATGGGCGGCTACGGCCTGCTCAAGCTTTGCAAAAGCAGCGCAGAAGTTGTTGAAGCGTTGCTGCCAGCGAATATCGTCTGCCACCCAAAACCTCGTACCGTATTGCCAAGACAATAACAAAAAAGCCCACATGGTTGGTGCCATGTGGGCCTTCGGGTGTTGCAGTTTGGTGGAGATGGCGGGTATCGAACCCGCGTCCGCCAGCACTCTACCCTCGGATCTACATGCTTAGTCTTCTCTATTGATTTAACCCGACACGGCCCGAGAGACAGGGCATGGAAGGCGATCCTCTAGGGTTTTAGCGCCGTAACACGAGGCGGGTTACGAAGCGATCCGGTATTTTTTGCGCTGACCGCCCCCGCATACCGGCATGCAAGCTTGGTCATAAGCCGGGTTTAGGCGGCTAGTGCGTAGTTTTCGTCGTTTGCGACTATTTTTTTGGAGCGTTTATTTAGGAGAGACATTCCACTCTCCGCATGCACCTGCGGGCTTCATAACCAGCGTCGAAGCCATGTCATCCCCAGAGCAAGCCTAGTGTGCGCTCCGCGCTGGTCATTGTCACTAGCAACTGTGCGCGCTTGCCGCAGACCGCCGGGTCATTTACTGTTCGTGCACTCAAAAATAACAAGAGATGCCCTGATGCGTCCCACGAGTTCACTCAAGTTTTCAGCGCTGAGTCTGGTGCTGGCCCTCACCGCCTGTGGTTTCGGCGGTGACAGCTCATCCGGCGGCTCAAGCGCGCCGCGCACCGGCAGCTACGATGCCCGCATCGTGCGTACGCAAATGGGCATCCCGCATATCACCGCCAACGATTTCGGCAGCCTCGGCTACGGCCAAGCCTATGCCTTCGCGGAAGACAATCTCTGCGTCATGATGGAAGACTTCATCACCAGCCGTGGCGAGCGCGCCCGCTATTTCGGGGCTGATGGCAGCTATCGCATCGAGCCCAATGGCTCCGTGGCAGACAATGTCTCTAGCGATTTCTTCTGGAAATTCATGCTCGATGATGCCGCCTGGCAGCGCACGCGCAGCAAGACCGAGCCGCAGTTCCGCGAGCTGGTCACGGGCTATGTGGCCGGCTTCAATCGCTATATCGCTGAGCTGAAGGCGGGTGAGCATCCCGGTCGTCATGCGGCTTGCGCCAAGGGCGACTGGCTGCAGCCGATTGTGGATGCCGACATGTATCGGCGGTTTGTGCGGCTTTCCATTTTGGCCAGCAGCTCGGTTTTCGTGAGCGAGATCGCCAATGCCCAGCCGCCGGCCATCCCGCCGGCTACGGCGGCGCGCAGTCATGCGGCCAAGTCTCCGGCACGCTTGGCGGCATCACTGAATTTGAAAAAGCGTGCGCTGGCTCAGGCTCCGGGGCCGTTTGCTGATTTGCAGCAGAAAGATCACTTTGGCAGCAATATGTACGCCATCGGCAAGAATGGCAGCGCTAGTGGCCAACCGATTGTCTTTGGCAATCCGCACTTTCCGTGGCGCGGCACCGAGCGTCTCTATATTTCGCACAACACCATCCCCGGCAAGCTCGATATCATGGGTTCGTCGCTCTATGGCGTGCCGGCGGTGTTGATCGGCTTCAACGACAAAGTGGCATGGAGCCACACGGTATCCACCGCCTACCGTTTTACGCTGTATGAGCTGAAGGTGAATCCGGCCAAGCCGACGCAGTACCTCTACGAGGGCGGTCTGCGTGACATGACGGCGGTGCCGCTGAAAGTGCAGGTCAAGCAGGCGGATGGCAGCTTGCAGGAGATGTCGCGTACGCTCTACAAGAGCCATTTCGGCCCGATGATCACGCTGTCGGCCTCTGGCGTGCCCATTCTGCCGTGGGCGAATGGTCTGGCCTACACCCTGCGCGATGCCAATTACGAGAATGATCGTCTGATCAACCAGTTCGGCCGCTGGAATACCGCGAAGAGCCTCGACGACTTCATCAGCCTGCACAAGTCGATTTTGGGCGTGCCCTGGGTCAACACCGTGGCCAGCGGGCCCAATGGCCGTGCTTATTATGGCGATGTCACCGTGGTGCCGAATGTCACCGATGAGCTGGTCACAGCCTGCAGCACATCGCCGCTGGTTCCCGTTATTGGTCAGGTTGCACCCGGCCTGCCGCTGCTGGATGGCTCGCGCGCTGCCTGCGAGTGGGGCACGGATGCTGATGCGCCGGCCCCCGGCATCTTCGGTGGTAAGAATCTGCCCACGCTGGTGCGCGATGACTATGTGCACAACTGCAACGACAGCTACTGGCTGACCAATCCGCAAGCTCCGGTCACTGGCTTCAACCGCATCATCGGCGATGAAGGCACGGAGCGCTCGCTGCGTACGCGGCTGTGCATCCTGCAGGCCGAGCGCCGTCTGGCTGGAACGGATGGCCGCGCTGGCAAGACCTTCAGTGTCCCTGTGCTGCAAGACATCGTGCTGTCCAGCCAGATCTACTCGGTAGAGATTGCCCGCAAGCAGGTGCTCGACAGCCTGTGCACGCAGCCGCTGCTGATTGGCAGTGCCGGCCCGGTCGCTGCAGCAGATCAGGCCGCCGCTTGCGATGTGCTGACCAAATGGGATGGCAAAAACAATCTGACCTCGGTCGGCGGCCATGTCTGGCGCGAGTTCTTCCGTCGGGCTGTCGGCAATCCGGGCGGTCTGCCCGTGGGCCTGCCGGCTACGCCACTGACCAGCATCTGGCAGAATGCCTTTTCAGTCAGCGACCCGGTCAATACGCCGAACACCCTCAACACCAACACATTGCAAGTGCAGCAGGCTTTTGCCGATGGCATTGCGGCGGTGAAGGCGAGCGGCATCCCGTTTGATCGCCCGATGGGCCAGATCCAGTATTCCGGTGTACACAAAAACACTCGTATTCCGGTTTTTGGCGGCGAGGGCAGTGAGGGCGCGTTCACGATTGTGTCCACCCAAGGTGAAAATCTCACCAAAGATGGCTATGGCATTGTCTATGGCAACAGCTATATCCAGACTGTGACCTGGGATGCCAAGGGTCAGCCGCAGGCAGAGGGTTTTATTACCTACTCGCAGTCCACGGACCCGGCCAACCCGCACTTTGATGACTTCACCAAGGCTTACGGCCAGAAGCAATGGCAGAAATTCCCGTTCAGTGCGGCTGAGATCAGCAAGCAGAAAATTTCCGAGCTGCGTCTGCAGCAATAACGCGAGAGCTAAACATGACCACCATCCAGCAAGCCTTTGATGCCCAGCGCGACACCGCGCTGCGCCTGCGCCAATCCACACTGGCCGAACGCAAGGCGAAAATTCTGAAACTGCGCGATGCCATGCTCAAGTATCAGGAGGAAATCGTGCAGGCGGGCTGGGCCGACTTCCGCAAGCCGGCCGCCGAGGTCGATCTCACCGAAGTGTTGCCGGTGGTGGCCGAAGCCAACGATGCCATGCGCAACCTGAAAGCGTGGATGAAGCCGCAGGGCGTCTGGCCATCACGCATGATGATGGGCACCAAGGGCTACATGCAGTACGAGCCCAAAGGCCGCTGCCTGATCGTGTCGCCGTGGAACTATCCGGTGAATCTCAGCCTGGGGCCGCTGGTCTCCGCCATTGCCGCCGGCAACACCGCCATCATCAAGCCTTCCGAGATGACGCCGCATGCGGCGGCCATCATCAGCAAGATCGTCCGTGAAGTGTTCGACCCCAGCGAAGTTACCGTCATTGAAGGCGATGCTCCGGTGGCGCAGGCGCTGCTGGAGCTGCCGTTTGATCACATCTTCTTCACCGGCTCGCCGGCCATTGGCAAGGTGGTCATGGCAGCAGCGGCCAAGCACCTGGCCAGCGTCACGCTGGAGCTGGGCGGCAAGTCGCCGACCATCGTCGATGAAACGGCGGATATCGAGCTGGCGGCGAAAAACATTCTCTGGGCCAAGTTCACCAACAATGGCCAGACTTGCATCGCGCCTGACCATATTTATGTGCACGAAAAGGTGCGCGGCGCTTTCGTCGACGCCTGTGCGCGCGTGCTCAAGGATGTCTACGGTGCTAACCCGCAAGCCAGTGATTCGCTAGCTCGCGTCGTCAATTCACGGCATACCGGCCGCATCGGTGCTTTGCTGGAAGATGCCGTGGCGCGTGGCGCGAAAGTCCTTGCTGGCGGCCAGACCGACATAGGCGACAGCTATATCGCGCCGACCCTGCTCGGCGACATCCCGGCCGATGCCCTGATCATGCGCGAAGAGATTTTCGGGCCGTTGCTGCCGGTGATTTCGTTCACGAATCTGGATGAAGTGATCGCGCGCATCAACGCCGATGCCAAGCCGCTGGCGCTGTATGTCTGGAGCCGTAACGAGGCCAATATCAAGCGTGTCATGCAGCAAACCACTTCCGGCGGCGCCTGCATCAACCATTGCGTAGTGCAGTTCCTGCACGGCAACCTGCCATTCGGTGGCGTCAACAACTCCGGCATCGGCAGTGCGCACGGCCATCATGGCTTCAAGACCTTCTCGCATGAGCGCGCCGTGGTTCGCACGCGCATCATGCTGGCGAAGATGTTCTTCCCGCCCTACACGCCGTTCACGCGCAAGCTGATCTCGATTTTCCTGAAGACGGTCTAAGCGGGTTTCGCGGGCAGGCGGCCCGTTTGGCGCCTAGCCTTTATCTCTCATGATGCGGCCCTTCTCGCGGGCCCAGTCACGATTCTTCTCAGCATCGCGTTTGTCATGCAGCTGCTTGCCCTTCACCACGGCGATTTCGAGCTTGGCGCGACCGCCACTCCAGTACATCGCCAGCGGCACGCAGGTATGGCCTTTCTGCTGGATATCGCCAATCAAGTTGTTGATTTCGCGACGACTGAGCAGCAGCTTGCGCGTGCGCGTCGGGTCGGCCACCACATGCGTGGAGGTCGCCAGCAGCGGCGTGATGTGAATGCCGATGACCCAAGCTTCGTTGTTTTTCAACAGGATATAGGCGTCGGTGAGGTTGCATTTGCCGGCGCGAAGCGACTTCACTTCCCAGCCGAGCAGACAAAGGCCGGCCTCGAACTTCTCTTCAATGAAATATTCGTGACGGGCGCGGCGATTTTGGGCGATGGTCGCAGAGGACCCTTTAGACTGACTCATGGCGCAGGATTATAGGCGGATTGGCGAGCTTGTATACGCGCCTTTCAGTGCCGACAATAGCCACCGTTTTCAAAACTTCCGGATGAATCGAGATGCGTGCCCAAAGTGACTCCCCGGCCTGGCAGCGTGGCGGCCAGTTATTAGCCCTGATGCTGGCCCTGAGCGTGATATTTGTACCCACGGAGGGCTTTTCCTGGCCGCTGGGTCTGCTCGGTGCGTTGCTTGTCGGCTTGCCGCTGCTGTTGGCCGAACAGGCCATGGCGGCTCGTAGCAAACAGCCGGGCATCGCCGGCATGCAGGCTCTCACCCGTGAAGCGGATGCCGCGCGTGGCTGGCGCTTTCCTGCTTATGCCGGTTTGGCGCTGAGCTTGGCGGTGAGTGCGATTCTGGCGTTGGTCAGCGGCCTGTTGCTCACCCAGGTCGTGCAGACCTTGTGGCAGCCACTGACCAGCACTCTCGGGCTTGCGGCGAGTGCAGCGCCGGCGGGTACAGCCTTGTGGCCAGTGCTGACGCTTTTGTCTTTGCTCATCGCGCTAGGTCGCAGCTTTCGCACAGTACCCATGTGGCTCTGGCTGATCGTGACACTGGTATTGCTGGCCTTGCTCGCTCTGCAGATGGTCAATCATCAGACCATCCCGTTGGTCACTGACCTTGGCCTGCTAGCCGGCCTGCCTAACGCCGGCGCTGCGAATGCCAGCCTGCTGGCGGGTGCGCTGGTGATGGGCGGTGGCATGGGTGCGGCAGCGACCTTGCGCCTGAGCCATGGCGAGCTCAAATCCAGTGTTGCAGCGCCTGCGATCGCGGCGTTGTTTATTGTTTGCGTATTGGCTCTGCATCAGGGCAGTTGGTGTGTGGCGGCTGCCTTGCTCGGCGTCGTCGTCACACAGCTTGGCTTGAGCGCCAGTTTGGCGCCTGCTCTGGCCGAGGCTCGCCAGCGCAATCTGCCTGCGCTTGCCGCGCCGTTGGCGGTCATCATCCCTGTCACGCTGTTGGCTGAGGCTCTGTGGCTTTGGGGCGATGTTGGCACGCTGAGCCTGCTGGTGCGGGTCACAGCGGTTGCCTTGGCGCTGAACCTGCTGGTGCTGTCGATCTATGCCGGCTGGATCATGAAGATCAGCCATCTGCGCAAGGCCGTGAATCTGCCGTCCGAGCTGACTTACAACCTGTTGCGCATTGCCTTGCGCTGGCTCGCGCCCATCACTTTGCTGATCGCACTGGCCAAGGCCTGGGGTCTGTTCTGATGCGCATCGAGGTGGCTTGGGCGCATCCGGATCAGCAATATTTGCTGACCTTGGATTTGCCTGAGCGCAGTACCGTCAGCGATGCTTTGGCGGCAGCGAGGTTGATGCAGCCGTGCCCTGAGCTGTCATCAGCCGATCTTGTGGTGGGTGTCTGGGGGCAAATCGAGAAAGCGCCACAGACGCGGCAGTTGCAGGCAGGGGATCGTGTGGAGATCTATCGGCCGCTGTTGATTGACCCGATGGAAGCGCGCAAGGCGCGTGCTGACAAGGTGCGTCAGCAGCGCGCTATTTCAGCTTCGCCAACCAAGGGCCAGCGCTGATCAGGGCTGGATGTCTGATGGCAGCGTGGTGGCCTCGGGCTTGCTTGCAGCAGGTTTTGGGGCGGCGGCTGGTGTTTCTGCCGGTGCTGGCTGAGCTGGCGCAGCTGGGGTCGAGGCTGCTGCTTCGGCGGGCGCCGGTTGAGCGGGCGCTGGACTCTGTGTTGAGCCAGTCGGCGTGATTTTGCTTTGCTCCTGTGCGGCCTGTTCGCGCACGGTCGTGTCATTGGCGCGTACGGCGCTGTCCTTGCTGCCCGGCAGCGACGCTGCTTTCGCTGGCAGAGCGCTATCGGACTCTGTCCGCACCACAACACCAGCAGCAAAAACCACACTGAAGCGGCGGTGCGGCACAGCCTCGATCTTGCCTTCGATGGCATAAGTGCCAGGAATGAACTTGTAGGCGTAGTCCCAGCGGTTCGGATTCAGCGTGTCCGTCACCAGCGGTGTGCCCAGCACATAGCGCACTTGAGCAGGCGTCATGCCGGCTTTGATCTGATCGGCTTGCTCCTGCGTCACGGTCTGACCTTGCACAATATCAATCCGATAAGCGCGAAACAGATTCTTGCAGCCAGAGGTTGCTAGCGTTGTAGTTGCCACGGCGGTCAGCATCACGGCGGTCATCAGCTTTCTTTGCATGGGCCGGCGGCTCCTGGTCAGTAATCTTGGTCAATCCGGTCGGAGGGAGTAGTCCCATCGCCGGTCGTGTCGCGCTATCATACGGCATCGCCCGCTCAGAGATGAATCCATGTCGATCAGCAATAATGAATTGCGCAAAGCCGGTCTCAAGATCACCTTGCCGCGTGTGCGCATTCTCGAACTGCTCGAAAGTTCGCCGGTTCACCACCTCAGTGCCGAAGATGTCTACAAGGCTCTGCTCGCCGCCGGCGAGGATGTTGGCTTGGCCACGGTCTATCGCGTGCTGACCCAGTTCGAGGCCGCCGGTATCGTTGAGCGCCATCATTTCGAGGGCGGCCACTCCGTTTTCGAGCTGAAAGATGACGAGCATCACGACCACATCGTCTGCACCGATTGCGGCCGGGTTTGCGAGTTTCACGACGATGTTATCGAGGCACGCCAGATTGCCGTGGCCGAGTCGCTGGGCTTCAGCCTCACCGGGCACTCGCTGCATCTGTATGGCAGCTGCCTGAGGGATGGCTGTTCCGGCAAGTCTGCCAGCTGATCACGATCAGTCCGGGGCGCTGCCAGCGCAGCTGAGCCTGCGCTCGTTCAGCCCGCCAGCATCATCTCGGCGTGCTTGCGGGTTTCCTCGGTGATGGTCAGCCCGCCCGACATCCGCGCAATCTCCTCGATGCGCTCCTCCGGCGACAACAGCACCACGGTGCTGTGCGTATTGCCATCCTGCACCCGTTTTTCCACGCGCAAATGCTGATGCCCGCGTGCCGCGACCTGCGGCTGATGGGTAATGCTGAACACCTGCGCGTGCTCGCCCAGCGCCTTCAGCAAGCGCCCGACCACTTCCGCGATGCCGCCGCCAATGCCCACATCCACCTCGTCAAAGACCATGACCGGCACCGGCGAATGGCGGGCGTGCACGACCTGAATCGCCAGTGACAGGCGCGACAGCTCGCCGCCGGAGGCTACCTTGCCCAGCGGCCGCAGCGGCTGGCCGGGGTTGGCGCTGAACAGGAACTCGATGTCATCCAGACCGTGTACGGATGGCTTGGCGAGCGGTGTCAGCGTCAGTTCCAGACGGGCATTGCCCATGCCCAGCCCTTGCAGGAACACCTGAATCTGCTCGCAGAAAGTGCTGGCTGCCTCAAATCGGCCGCTGCGCAGTTGCTCGGCAAGCTGCATGAAAGCATGTTCAGCGAGCCGCGCATCTTCGGCCAGTTGCGCCAGATCCTGTGCTTCACGCAACGCCTGGCACTCCTGATCGAGCTGTTCGGCCACGCTCACCAGCTCATGCGGCGTGACGCGATGCTTGCGTGCCAGCTGATGGCAATGGCTCAGCCGTTGCTCCAGCTGCTCCAGCTCGCCGGGGCTGGCTTCGAGATCATCGAGAAAGTGGCGCAAGCCAGGGCTGGCCTCTTCAAGCTGGATCAGTGCGCCGCGCAGCAGCTCGACCGTGCTGCTCAGTGCTGGCGCGCGGTGAGCATGGCTTTCCAGCGTTTTCACGGCGCGCTGCAAGAGCCGGGCGGCGGTGTCGCCATCGCCTTCGGTCATCAGCGCCAGCGCCAGTTCGCCGTCCTGCTGCAGGCTGCCGAGGTGCGCCAGCGTGTCGTGGCGCTGCTCGATGGTTTCATACTCGCCGGCATTCAGGCCCAGCTGCTCCAGCTCGCGCAGCAAATGCTCGACGATTTCCAGTCGCGCACTCTGCGCAGCGCCGGCTCGTTCCGCTGTGTGAAGCTTCTCGGCCGCGCTCTGCCACTGGCGATAATGCTGGGCGGTATCCCGCGCCAGTGTTTGCAAGTCGGCATAGCTGTCGAGCATCTGGCGATGGCTGTCTTTGCGTAGCAGCGTCTGGTGCTCGTGCTGGCTGTGGATGTCGATGAGCAGCTCGCCGATGTCGCGCAGGTCGCTGAGCGTGGCCGGGCGACCGTTGATGTAGGCCCGCGAGCGGCCATCGCGGGTGAAAGTGCGTCGCAGCGTGCAGTCTTCGCCTTCATCGAGCTCGCGGGCCTGCAGCCAGGCCAGCGCCTCGGGCAAGTGGCCGACTATAAACAGTGCGCTGACATCGGCGCGCTCGGCCCCCGCCCGTACCACGCCGCCATCGGCACGATCGCCCAAACACAGGCCCAGCGCGTCCATGAGGATGGATTTGCCGGCGCCGGTTTCGCCGGTGATCACGGAAAATCCTGTGGAAAACTCCAGTTCCAGGTTCTCCACGATGGCAAATTGACTGATTTTGAGCAGGCTCAGCATGACGGCATTCCGCAAAAGACTGGCCGTAATCATAGGTCAGGCCCGTGCGCTTCGCGATGTCTCGTCAGGGAGTTTTTTCCAGATGCAGATTCAGCCCTTGAAATTCCGCTAGGTAATCTCCACTTGAGGGGCATGGCTTTAATGCTCATCAACAAAAGCGCGCTGCCAGCGCATTGAGGAGAGGAAAATGACTGATTCAGCCCACGAGCACGATGCTCAGCCGACCCCGGAAGAGCTTGTCAGCGCCGAGCTGACCTCTGAAACGGCGAATGACATCGACCTGCTGGCCCGTGTTGCCGAGCTGGAAGCGCAGTTGCGTGACCAGCAGCTGCGTGCGCAGGCCGAGGTGCAGAATATTCAGCGCCGTGCCGAGCGTGATGTCACCAACGCCCACAAGTTCGCGCTGGAGAAGTTCGCCGGCAGCCTGCTGGAAGTGGTGGACAACCTCGAGCGCGCGCTTGGCTCCGTGCCATCCGAAGAGCCGGCGGTGAAGGCCTTGCAGGAAGGCGTGAGCCTGACGCACAAGCTGTTCAGCGACACGCTCAAGCGCTTCGCCGTGGAGTCGGTGGATCCGCTCGGTGCGCCGTTCGACCCTGAGCAGCATCAGGCCGTGTCTATGCAGCCCTCGGCCACAGCCGAGCCGAACACCGTCACCGCCGTGTTCCAGAAGGGCTACACGCTGTCTGGCCGCCTGTTGCGCCCGGCCATGGTGGTCGTGGCCACAGCGGGTTAAGCATTCGTTTGGGGTGATGCCCTTGAAAAGGACGCATCGCCCCTCATATTTAGAAGCAAGCGGTTAAATAACCAGCGCAAATTTCAGGAGAGCATCATGGGCAGAATCATCGGTATCGACCTCGGCACTACCAACAGCTGCGTCGCCATTCTCGAAGGCGACAAGGTCAAGGTCATCGAAAACTCGGAAGGCGCGCGCACCACGCCGTCCATCGTCGCCTACACCGACAACGAAGTGCTGGTCGGCGCCGGCGCCAAGCGTCAGGCCGTGACCAATCCGAAGAACACGCTGTTCGCCGTGAAGCGCCTGATCGGCCGCAAGTTCAAAGACGATGTGGTTCAGAAAGACATCAAGATGGTGCCCTACAGCATCGTCGCCGCCGACAATGGCGATGCCTGGGTGGATGTGAAGGGTGACCGCAAGGCGCCGCCGCAGATCTCCGCCGAAGTGCTGAAGAAGATGAAGAAGACTGCCGAAGACTATCTCGGCGAGCCAGTGACCGAAGCAGTCATCACGGTGCCGGCCTACTTCAACGACAGCCAGCGCCAGGCCACCAAGGATGCCGGCCGCATCGCCGGTCTGGATGTGAAGCGCATCATCAACGAGCCGACCGCAGCCGCGCTCGCGTTCGGCATGGACAAGAAGGAAGGCGACCGCAAGATTGCCGTCTATGACCTCGGCGGCGGCACTTTCGATGTGTCCATCATCGAAATCGCCGAAGTTGATGGCGAGCACCAGTTCGAAGTGCTGTCCACCAATGGCGACACCTTCCTCGGCGGCGAAGACTTCGACCTGCGCTTGATCGACTATCTCTCCGATGAGTTCAAGAAAGACACCGGCATCGACCTGCACAACGATCCGCTGGCACTGCAACGACTCAAGGAAGCCGCTGAGAAGGCCAAGATCGAGCTGTCGTCGTCGACCCAGACCGAAGTCAATCTGCCCTACATCACGGCCGATGCCACTGGTCCGAAGCATCTCACCGTCAAGGTCACGCGCGCCAAGCTGGAAGCGCTGGTCGAAGATCTGGTGGCGCGTACCATCGAGCCTTGCCGTGTGGCATTGAACGATGCCGGCCTGAAGATCGGCGACATCGGCGACATCATCATGGTTGGCGGCCAGACCCGCATGCCGCTGGTGCTGGAGCGCGTGAAGGCGTTCTTCGGCCAAGAGCCGCGTCGTGATGTGAACCCGGATGAAGCCGTGGCCATCGGTGCCGCCTTCCAGGGCGCAGTGCTCTCCGGCGATGTCAAGGATGTGCTGCTGCTCGATGTCAGCCCGCTGTCGCTGGGCATCGAAACCATGGGTGGCGTCATGACCGTGCTCATCGAAAAGAACACCACCATCCCGACCAAGAAGCAGCAGGTGTTCTCCACTGCTGACGACAATCAGGCGGCGGTGACCATCCATGTGCTGCAAGGCGAGCGCAAGCAGGCCGCGCAGAACAAGTCGCTGGGTCGTTTCGACCTCGCCGACATTCCGCCGGCCCCGCGCGGCATGCCGCAGATCGAAGTCACTTTCGACATCGACGCCAACGGTATCCTCAATGTCGGTGCCAAAGACAAGGCCACCGGCAAGGCGCAGAGCATCATCATCAAGGCCAACTCCGGCCTGACCGATGCAGAAATCGAGCAGATGGTGCGTGACGCCGAAGCCAATGCCGAAGAAGACAAGAAGTTCTCTGAGCTGGTTGATGCCCGCAATCAGGCCGATCAGCTGGTGCATGCCACGAAGAAGACGCTGACCGACCTCGGCGACAAGGCCACAGCTGAAGAGAAAGCTGCTGTCGAAGCTGAGATCGTCAAGGTCGAAGAGGCCATCAAGGCCAACGACAAGGATCTGATCGACGCTGCCGTGGAAGCACTCAGCAACGCCTCGATGCCGCTGATGCAGAAGCTCTACGCCGACCAGGCTCAGGCCGGTGGTGCCGACGGCGCGCAGTTCACTGACGCTGCTGCCGGCGCTGGCGCTCAGGCCAAGCAGGACGACGGTGCCGTGGATGCCGAGTTCGAAGAAGTGAAAGACGACAAGAAGTAAGTCTTTCAGCGACTTCACGATGCAGACGCGGGGGCTTCCCCGCGTTTGCGCATCCGATCATTGTAAATGTGCAATGACTGAAAACCAGCTGAAACGGGCGCGCTGCCCCAGGGGTCAACATGGCCAAGCGTGATTTTTACGAAGTCCTCGGTGTCGCCAAGAATGCCACCGATGACGAAATGAAGAAGGCGTATCGCCGCCTTGCAATGAAGTATCACCCGGACCGCAACCCGGACAACAAAGAAGCCGAAGAGAAGTTCAAGGAGGCCAACGAGGCCTACGAGATGCTCACCAACGCTGACAAGCGTGCGGCTTACGACCGTTACGGCCACGCCGGCGTCGATCCCAGCATGGGTGGCGGCGGTGGGGCTGGTGGTGCCGGCTTTGGCGATATTTTCGGCGATGTCTTCGGCGACATTTTCGGCGGCGGTGGTCGTGGCGGTCAGCAGCGCAGCAATCGCGGCGCCGACCTCGGCTACACCATGGAGCTGGATCTGGAAGAGGCCGTGCGCGGCACCAAAGCGCAGATTCGCGTGCCGACCCAGGTCGAATGCGAACCTTGCGATGGCTCCGGCGCGAAGAAGGGCACCAGTGCCACGCCATGCCGCACCTGTAACGGCAGCGGTCAGGTTCGCGTGCAGCAGGGCTTCTTCGTCATGAGCCAGACTTGCCCGACTTGTCATGGTCGCGGCAAGGTCATCCCCAGCCCTTGCTCCAGCTGTCACGGCGAAGGTCGCGTGCGCAAGCAGAAAACGCTGGAAGTGAAAATCCCGGCCGGCGTTGATACCGGCGATCGCATTCGTCTGACCGGCGAAGGCGAGGCTGGTGCTCACGGCGGCCCGGCCGGCGACCTGTATGTGCAGGTGTCGGTGCGCGATCACCGCATCTTCAAGCGCGATGGTGCCGATCTGTACTGCGAAGTGCCTATCGACTTCACCGCTGCTGCACTCGGTGGCGAAATCGAAGTGCCCACGCTCGACGGCCGCGTCAAGCTGCGCATCCCCGATGGCACTCAGACCGGCAAGCTGTTCCGTCTCAAGGGCAAGGGTGTGAAGCCGATTCGCTCGCATGCGCCGGGTGATATGCTCTGCCGCATCGTCATCGAAACGCCGGTGCACCTGACGGCCAAGCAGAAAGACCTGCTCAAGGACTTCCAGGCATCGCTCGATGGCGAAGACCGTAAGCAATCGCCGAACAAGGACTCGTTCCTCAGCGGCGTGCGTAAATTCTTTGACGAGATGACGAAATGACGCGAATCGCTGTCTGTGGCGCCGGTGGGCGCATGGGTCGTGCCCTCATCGCTGCCGTGCATGCCGCCGATGGTGCGACGCTGACCGCTGCTGTCGAGCGCGCCGAATCGTCGCTGATTGGCGCCGACGCTGGCGAGCTGGCCGGCATCGGTCGCCTCGGCGTGACGCTGGCGGGCAGCCTGGCGGAGGTCATCGACCAGTTTGATGTGGTCATCGACTTCACCGCGCCGGCCGCCACCGTGGCGCATCTGGCGCTGTGCCAGGCTCACGGCAAGGCCATCGTCATCGGTACCACCGGCCTCAATGACGAACAGAAGCAGCAAGTCAGTGCGGCTGCCGGCCAGGTGCCGGTGGTCTACTCCGGCAACTATTCCGTGGGCGTCAATGTCAGCCTCAAGCTGCTCGAAATGGCCGCGAAAACCTTTGGCGACACGGTAGATATCGATGTGCTCGAAGCGCATCACCGCCACAAGGTCGATGCCCCGTCCGGCACCGCCCTGATGATGGGCGAGGCCGTTGCCGGCGCGCTCGGCCGTGACCTCAAGGATGTCGCTGTTTATGCCCGCGAGGGCCACACCGGCCCGCGCGACCGCCAGCAGATCGGCTTCCAGACCCTGCGCGGTGGCGACACAGTAGGCGATCACACCGTATTCTTTTTCGGTGAAGGCGAGCGTGTGGAAATTCGCCATGTCGCGACCAATCGTGCCAATTTCGCTGTGGGTGCCGTGCGTGCGGCGCTTTGGGCGGCGGCAAAAGCGCCTGCTTTGTACGACATGCGCGATGTGCTGAACCTGAAGTGAGGATGCAGAACCTGCAGTCAGGGTTGGACAGCAGCCGTTCATCCGCGTAAAATCGCCGCTCAAATCGTGCCTGTGCGCATCACTGCTGAAATACGCAGCCTAAAGCGAGAAGGAGTTCCTCTTCCTCGCTTTTTTTGCGCGCACGCCTAGCCCATTACTCTGCTCGGAGGTCGGTTTGAGCCAGCCAGCCATTCTCGCTCTGGAAGACGGTAGCGTTTTTCGGGGTCGTTCCATCGGTGCCGCAGGGCAATCCAGCGGTGAGGTCGTTTTCAATACGGCCATGACCGGCTATCAGGAAATTCTCACCGACCCGTCGTATTGCCAGCAGATGGTCACGCTGACCTATCCGCACATCGGCAACACCGGCATCAACAACGAAGACAACGAGTCGACGCAAGTCTGGGCTGCCGGTCTGATCATCCGTGATCTGCCGCTGCTGGCCAGCAACTGGCGCATGACCGAAACGCTGCCGGATTACCTCGTGCGCAACGGCGTAACTGCGATTGCCGACATCGATACCCGCCGTCTGACCCGAATTTTGCGTGAAAAGGGTGCCCAGAATGGCGCCATCATCGCCGGGCCGGCTGCGGCTGCCGAAGGCGCTGTCGAGGCCGCACTGGCCGCCGCTCGCGCTTTCCCCGGCCTTAAGGGCGCCGATCTCGCCAAAGTCGTTTCGGTGACGGAAAAGTACCAGTGGACCGAGGGCAGCTGGACGCTGGACAAGGGTTATGTCACGCCGACGGCCGCCCCGCAGTTCAAAGTTGTGGCCTATGACTTCGGCGTCAAGCACAACATCCTGCGTCTGCTCGCCGATCGCGGCTGCGCGGTCACCGTGGTGCCGGCTCAAACCTCTGCCGCCGATGTGCTGGCGCTGAATCCCGATGGCATTTTCCTGTCCAACGGCCCTGGCGACCCCGCGCCTTGCGACTACGCCATCACGGCGATTGCCGAGTTCCTGAAGACAGACATTCCGGTGTTCGGCATCTGCCTCGGTCACCAATTGCTGGCGCTGGCTTCCGGCGCGCAGACCCTGAAGATGAAGTTCGGTCATCACGGCGCCAACCACCCAGTACAAGACACCGATACCGGTCGCGTCATGATCACCAGCCAGAACCACGGCTTTGCGGTCGATGAAGCTTCGCTGCCGGCGAATCTGCGCGTTACCCACAAGTCGCTGTTCGATGGTTCGCTGCAAGGCATCCACCGTACCGACAAGCCGGCCTTCAGCTTCCAGGGTCACCCCGAAGCCAGCCCCGGCCCGAACGATGCGCAATCGCTGTTCGACCACTTCATTGAACTGATGCAGGCCCGGAAATAAGTCATGCCAAAGCGTTCTGATATTCAAAGCATTCTCATCATCGGCGCCGGCCCCATCGTCATCGGCCAGGCCTGCGAGTTCGACTATTCCGGCGCTCAGGCCTGCAAGGCGCTGCGCGAAGAGGGTTACCGCGTCATCCTGGTGAACTCGAACCCGGCCACGATCATGACTGACCCGTCCATGGCCGACTCGACCTACATCGAGCCGATCACCTGGCAGACCGTGGCGCAGATCATCGAGAAGGAGCGCCCGGATGCGCTGCTGCCGACCATGGGTGGCCAGACCGCGCTGAACTGCGCGCTGGAGCTGGATAAGCAGGGCGTGCTGGCGAAGTTCAATGTCGAGCTGATTGGCGCGTCGAAAGAAGCCATCCGCATGGCCGAAGACCGTCGCCTGTTCGACCAGGCCATGCGTCGCATTGGCCTCGAATGCCCGCGCGCCGGCATCGCCAATAATATGGAAGAAGCGTTTGCGGTACTGGAAACCACCGGCTTCCCGTCCATCATTCGTCCGTCGTTCACCATGGGCGGCTCGGGCGGTGGCATCGCCTACAACCGTGAAGAATTCATCGAGATCTGCGAGCGCGGCTTTGACCTGTCGCCGACGCATGAGCTGCTCATCGATGAGTCGCTGATCGGCTGGAAAGAATACGAGATGGAAGTTGTGCGTGATCGCAACGACAACTGCATCATCGTCTGCGCCATCGAAAACTTCGACGCCATGGGCGTGCACACGGGCGACTCGATTACCGTCGCACCGGCGCAGACCCTGACCGACAAGGAATACCAGATCATGCGCGACGCTTCGTGCGCCGTGCTGCGCGAGATCGGTGTCGAAACTGGCGGCTCCAATGTTCAGTTCGGCATCAGCCCGGTTGACGGCCGCATGGTCATCATCGAGATGAACCCGCGTGTGTCGCGCTCGTCGGCGCTGGCGTCGAAAGCCACCGGCTTCCCGATCGCCAAGGTCGCCGCCAAGCTCGCCGTCGGCTACACGCTCGACGAGCTCAAGAACGACATCACCGGCGGTCGCACGCCGGCCTCGTTCGAGCCGTCCATCGATTATGTCGTCACCAAAATTCCGCGCTTCAATTTCGAGAAGTTCCCGCAGGCCGAGCCGCGCCTGACCACGCAGATGAAGTCGGTCGGCGAAGTCATGGCCATCGGCCGCACCTTCCAGGAATCGCTGCAGAAAGCCCTGCGCGGCCTCGAAGTCGGCGTCGACGGCTTTACGCCCAAGCTTGATCTGAACGATGCCGAAGCGGAAGCCAAGCTCCGCAACGAGCTGTCGAATCCGGGCCCGGACCGCATCTGGTTCATCGGCGATGCCTTCCGCATGGGCCTGAGCCTGGATGATGTTTACCGCCTCACCGGCGTCGACAAATGGTTCTTGGTGCAGATTCAGGACCTGATCAAGTCCGAAGCCGAGGTGGCCCGTATCGGCTTCGCCGGCCTCGATTACGACACGATGTGGGGTCTGAAGCGCAAGGGCTTCGCCGACAGCCGTCTCGCCAGCCTGATCGGTGTGTCCGAGAAAGAGCTGCGCACGCGGCGCTGGAGTCTGGGCATCCGCCCGGTCTACAAACGGGTCGATACCTGTGCGGCCGAGTTCTCCACCAGCACCGCCTACATGTACTCGACCTATGAGGAAGAGTGCGAAGCCAACCCGAGCAGCCGTGACAAGATCATGGTGCTGGGTGGCGGCCCGAACCGTATCGGCCAGGGCATCGAGTTCGACTACTGCTGCGTCCACGCTGCCCTCGCCATGCGCGAAGATGGCTATGAGACCATTATGGTCAACTGCAACCCGGAAACCGTGTCCACCGATTACGACACCTCCGATCGCCTGTTCTTTGAGCCGGTGACGCTGGAAGATGTGCTCGAAATCGCCGCGCTGGAAAAGCCCAAGGGCGTCATCGTGCAGTACGGTGGCCAGACGCCGCTGAAGCTGGCGCGTGCTCTTGAGGCCGCCGGCGTGCCCATCATCGGCACCTCGCCGGATGCCATCGACCGTGCCGAAGATCGCGAGCGCTTCCAGCAGATGGTCGAGCGTCTGAACCTGCTGCAGCCGCCCAACCGTATCGCTCGCTCAGCCGAGGAAGGCCTGCGTCTGGCCTCTGAAGTCGGCTATCCGCTGGTCGTGCGCCCGAGCTATGTGCTCGGTGGTCGCGCCATGGAAATCGTCTTCAACGATGCCGAGTTGGCGCGCTACTTGCGTGAAGCCGTGCAGGCGTCCAACGAGTCGCCGGTGCTGCTCGACCACTTCCTCGATGACGCCATCGAAGTCGATGTCGACTGCGTCAGCGACGGCAAGGATGTCGTCATCGGCGGCATCATGCAGCACATCGAGCAGGCCGGCATCCACTCCGGTGACTCCGCCTGCTCGCTGCCGCCGTACAACCTCTCGGCCGAACTGCAAGACATCATGCGCGATCAGACCATCCGCATGGCGCGCGAGCTCGGCGTGGTCGGCCTCATGAATGTGCAGTTCGCGGTCAAGGGTCAGGATGTCTATGTGCTGGAAGTGAACCCGCGTGCTTCGCGCACCGTGCCGTTCGTGTCCAAGTGCATCGGGACTTCGCTGGCCAAGATCGCTGCCCGTTGCATGGCCGGTATGTCGCTGGCCGATCAGGGCTTCACCAAAGAAATCATCCCGCCGTATTACAGCGTGAAAGAAGCCGTGTTCCCGTTTGCCAAGTTCCCTGGCGTTGACCCGATTCTCGGCCCGGAAATGAAGTCCACCGGTGAAGTCATGGGCTCTGGCGATACCTTCGCGGAAGCCTTCCACAAGGCCGTGCTCGGCTCCAACGAGCGCCTGCCTGACGGTGGTCGCGTATTCCTGTCGGTGCGTGATTCCGACAAGGTGCATCTGCCGCGCATCGGTCGCGAGCTATTCGAGCTGGGCTTCGAGCTGGTTGCCACCAGTGGCACGCAGCGCGAGCTGGCGGCTGCCGGTATCGCCTGTCGTCGCATCAACAAGGTCACCGAAGGTCGTCCGCATGTGGTCGACATGCTGAAAAATGGCGAGATCAACTTCATCATCAACACCACCGAAGGCAAGCAGGCGCAGCAGGATTCGTTCTCGATCCGCCGCAGCGCACTGCAAGGCAAGGTCTACTACACGACTACGCTCAGCGGTGCCGAGGCAGTCTGCCAATCGTTGCGCTCGAAAGACGCGCTCACGGTTCGCCGCTTGCAAGACATGCATCAAGGGATTGTCTGATATGCAACGCTATCCAATGACCGTGCAGGGTGCGGAAGCGCTGAAAGCGGAGCTGAACAAGCTGAAGGGCACCGATCGCCCGGCGGTGATTGCGGCGATTGCTGAAGCGCGTGCGCACGGCGACCTGAAAGAGAATGCCGAGTATCACGCTGCGCGTGAGCAGCAGGGTTTCATCGAAGGTCGCATTCAGGATATCGAGGGCAAGCTGTCCAACGCACAGATCATTGATATCTTGCAGATGCCGAACACGGGCAAGGTGATTTTCGGTGCCACGGTAGACATTGAAAATGTCGAAACCGAAGAAGCAAAAACCTACCAAATCGTTGGTGACGACGAGGCTGACTTCAAGATCGGCAAGATCTCGGTCAACTCGCCGATCGCGCGCGGTTTGATCGGCAAGGTCGAGGGTGACTCGGTGATGATCGAGACGCCGGGCGGTCGCGTCGAGTACGAAGTAATTGCGGTGCGCTACGCCTAAGCGCGACGCCATGAAAAACGCCCTCAGCTGAGGGCGTTTTTTTTAGTCTTTATGACCGTGACCATGGCCATTGTCTCGGCCGCCATGATTCCCGCGGTCGCCACGGTTGTCGCGATGGTCGTGCTTGTCATGGCCGCGATTACCTCGGTGCTTGCGATATTCCGGGGCATAGACATTGTTGTACCACCTGTCTTGCACGAAGTAGACAGGGGTGCCGCAGGCACCGTACTGGCGGCAATGCTTGCGCCAGTTCTTTGCATGACCCTGTGGCACATGCAGGTACAGCGGCTGCCTGGCTACTTGGACTTGCTGGATGATTACGGGCTGGCTATAGACCAGCGCTGGGCGCGGGTATTGATTGCCAATCTCGATCTGGCCGTAAAAGCCGGGCTGACCGATGCTGACAGAAACGCCAACATCAGCAGCGAAAGTCGGTGTTGCGGCCATGAGCAGCGCGGCGGCTAGGTACTTTTTCATGCTGTTTCTCCAGTAAGTTGCTCTATACAACGAGGCTGCGGGTCTGGCGTTGACCATATTGACAGCTTGCACGAGACTGCATACAAGATCAGTCACTCAACAAGAACAAGGTATGCCCATGCGCACCGAAGCAGAGTTTCTGGCGGAGTACGCCAAAAGCCATCGCAACAAGACCAATCAGATCGTCCACATTTTTTGTGTGCCGCTGATTTTTTTCGCCACCCTCGGACTGTTCTGGCTGCTGCCTGTTGGCCAGTGGGTGCCCGGTGTGCCAGAGGCTTACCAGTCATGGGTGAACTTGGCCACGCTAGGGATACTGCCGGTCATGGCCTTTTATGTGCGCCTATCCTTGTGGAGCACACTGACGGGGTTGGCGTGGTTGATCGTCAGTTTTGCCGGCATTGTGCTCATGGAGCAAGCGGGACTGCCGTTATTGCCGATATTCGCCGGCATCTGGGTGGCGGCCTGGGCAGTACAGTTCTGGGGGCACAAGGTGGAAGGCGCGAAGCCATCTTTCTCGGATGATCTGGTGTTTCTGCTCGTTGGCCCGTTGTTTGTACAGCAGAAGTTCCAGCGCGGCCTGTAAGCCGCGCCGTTTCATCGCTAAGCGCAGGCGCTAGTTTTAGGCCAATGCGCGCAACAGATTCGACAGCTTCGGGTCCGGCTTGCGCGCAGCGCGATACAGCAGCACCAGTTTGCCGATGATCTGCGCCACTTCAGCCTTCGTGGCTTGCGCAATTTCATCAATAGCCGCCAAGCGTGCGGCCCTATCCTCGCCGCCGACGCGAACCTTGATCAGCTCATGGTCTTCTAGGCGGGCATCAATCTCGGCAATCACCGACTCGGTCAGGCCGTTGCCGCCGAGCAATACGACCGGATTCAGGTGATGACCAATCTGGCGCAGGCGTTTTTTCTCAGCAGTCGACAAGCTCACAATAAACCTCAAATGACGCGGGCCCGATGCATATTCCTGCCGCGAACGCGGTTTGTCAGGAAAAGCGGGCGGGTTTCTGGTAAAAAGGACGCCTAGTTTAGCCTGTTGACGCGGGCGAGTTCGCTTTTTTTGCAGGGCAGCCTGCGGTGAGATATGGCCACAAAGATTACCAACCACAAACTCAGCGGCAGCAGCAAGATCTGGATGCGTGAGCATCTCGACGATCATTATGTGCAGCGCGCGTGGAAAGACGGTTATCGTTCGCGTGCCAGTTACAAGCTGTTGGAAATTCAGGAAAAAGACAAGCTGATAAAACCGGGCATGCGCGTGCTCGATCTTGGCTCTGCCCCCGGCGGCTGGTGCCAGGTGGCCGGCAAGATTCTTGGCGATCGGGGTTGCGTCGTGGCAACAGACATCCTGCCGATGGATACCTTGCCGGATGTGACCTTTGTGCAGGGCGATTTTCGCGAGACAGCTGTGCTCGATGAAATCATGCTGGCGTTAGGAGATCAGCCGGTAGACCTTGTAATTTGCGACATGGCCCCCAATATGTCTGGTAACAACTCGGTAGATCAGCCTCGCGGCATGTACTTGTGCGAGCTGGCGCTGGATATGGCGGTGCGGGTGTTGAAGCCCGGCGGTGCATTTCTGGTGAAGGTGTTCCAGGGTGAAGGCTACGAAGAGTATCGTCGGCAGATTCGCCAGCACTTTCCGGTGCTGAAGGCGCGCAAGCCCGATGCTTCACGGGCGCGCTCGCGAGAAGTGTATCTGGTGGCTACGGGCTTCAAGCCCTGAGAATAATTCTGAACCCGGAGGTTCGTGATCGTGAATGACATCGCCAAGAATTTACTGGTCTGGCTGCTGATTGCCGGTGGCCTCATGTTTGCCTTCGGCAACTTCAACAAGGCCAAGCCTGCGCAGGCCATGAGCTACAGCGAGTTTCTCGCCGCCGTGGATGCTGGCGAGATCAAGCAGGTCCGCATCACGCCAGACAATATCTCGGGCGATCGTGCGGGTGGCCAGCGCTTTGATGTTGTGCGTCCGCCCATTGCCGATCCGGATCTGATGAATCAGCTGCTGAAGCAGAATGTGGCCATTGTTGGTGCGCCTGCCGAGCAGCAGGGCTTGGTGGCTCAGCTGCTGGTTGCTGCGTTCCCGATCCTGTTGATGGTTGGTCTGTTCATGTTTTTGTCGCGCAAGATGGGCGGCGGCATGGGTGGCGGCCCCGGCGGTCGCGGCAACCCGATGAGCTTTGGCAAGTCGCGTGCGCGTCAGCTCACCGAAGATCAGATCAAGGTGACCTTTGCTGATGTAGCTGGCTGTGATGAAGCCAAGGAAGAGGTCAAGGAAGTCGTTGAATTCTTGCGTGATCCGGGCAAGTTCCAGCAGCTCGGTGGCCGCATTCCGCGTGGCATTCTCATGGCTGGCCAGCCTGGTACGGGCAAGACGCTGCTGGCGAAAGCCATCGCTGGCGAGGCAAAAGTGCCGTTCTTCTCCATCTCCGGCTCCGATTTCGTGGAAATGTTTGTCGGCGTTGGCGCTAGCCGTGTGCGCGACATGTTTGAAGAGGCCAAGAAGCAGTCGCCCTGCATCATCTTTATCGATGAAATCGATGCGGTCGGTCGTCATCGCGGTGCCGGCATGGGCGGCGGTAACGATGAGCGCGAGCAGACGCTGAACCAGTTGCTGGTAGAAATGGATGGCTTTGAAGGCAACGAAGGCGTCATCGTCATCGCCGCCACCAACCGCCCAGATGTGCTCGATTCGGCACTGCTGCGTCCGGGCCGTTTCGATCGCCAGGTGGTCGTTGGCCTGCCGGATATTCGCGGTCGTGAACAAATTCTGCGCGTACACATGCGCAAAATCCCCATGGCTGGCGATGTTGATGCCTCGACCTTGGCGCGCTCCACGCCGGGCTTCTCAGGCGCTGATCTGGCGAACCTGGTGAACGAGGCAGCGCTTTTTGCTGCTCGTGGCGACTCCAAGCAAGTCAGCATGAATGATTTCGAGAAAGCCAAGGACAAGATCATGATGGGCGCTGAGCGCAAATCCATGGTCATGTCGGACAAGGAAAAGCTCAACACGGCGTATCACGAGGCAGGTCATGCGATCGTCGGTCGTCTTACGCCTGAGCATGATCCGGTCTACAAGGTGTCAATTATTCCGCGTGGTCGCGCCCTCGGCGTCACCATGTTCCTGCCGGAAGAGGATCGCTACTCGATCTCCAAGCGCGGCATCGAAGGCAATATCTGCTCGCTGTTTGGCGGCCGCATCGCCGAAGAGCTGACGCTGGGGGCTGATGGCGTGACCACGGGTGCCAGCAATGACATCCAGCGGGCCACCGAGCTGGCGCGCAACATGGTGACCAAGTGGGGTCTGTCGGAAAAGCTCGGCCCTTTGCTTTATGAAGAGAATGAAGGCGAGTCTTTCGGTCGTCCGGGCCCGCGAGCCAATATTTCATCGCAAACCTCGATTGATATCGATCTGGAAATGCGCTCCATCATTGATCGCTGCTACGCCCGGTCGCGGCAGCTGCTTGTTGATAATCGCGACATTCTCGACAGCATGGCAAAGGCGCTGATGCAGTACGAAACCATCGATTCCGATCAAATTGACGATCTCATGGCGCGTCGTGAGCTACGCCCACCGCGCGGCTGGAGCGATAGCGACAAATCTGGCGGCACGCCCGCGCCAGCGCCGGCAGACACTGTAGCCAGCAACTTGGGCACGCCAGCGCCTGACGCGGTCTGAGATCACGCTTGCGCCTCCGGGCGCAGGCGTATTGCCTGTCACTCGAAAGACCTTGTTTACATGACCATGTTAATTTGCGGATCGCGCTCGCTCTCGTTGCAGACGCCCGTGGTCATGGGCATCCTGAATATCACCCCAGACTCTTTTTCGGACGGCGGGCGCTATACGCGCCTCGATGCGGCACTTCGTCATGCCGAACAAATGCTGGCGGACGGCGCTGCGATTATTGATGTCGGTGCCGAGAGCACACGCCCTGGTGCAGTGGCCATTGGTGTGTCGGAAGAGCTGGATCGCTTACTGCCGGTCGTTGAAGGCATCGCTAGTCGCCTTGATGTGATCATCTCGGTTGATACCTCAACACCTGAGGTAATAACGGCGGCGGCGGCGGCGGGTGCCGGCCTGATCAACGATGTGCGTGCCTTGCGCCGCCCCGGTGCGCTGGCTGCGGCAGCGGCAACGAATCTGCCCGTATGCCTGATGCATATGCAAGGTGAGCCGACAGATATGCAGCAGTCGCCGCATTACCGGCAGGTGGTGAATGATGTCTGTGCTTTCCTGTCCGAGCGCGTCCAAGCTTGCGAGGCTGCGGGGATTCCGCGTTCGCGGCTGATTGCAGATCCGGGCTTCGGCTTTGGCAAGAGCCTGCAGCACAATCTCCAGTTGCTGCGTCATTTTGATGACTTGCAGGCGTTGGCGTTGCCGCTATTGGTCGGTGTGTCGCGCAAATCCATGCTCGGTCAGGTACTTGATGGCGCGCCGGTGAATGAGCGACAGTCTGCAGGTCTCGCGGCCATGCTTCTAGCGGTGGAGCGCGGTGCGCGGATTGTCCGCAGCCATGATGTGCGTCCAACAGTGGATGCGTTGGCGCTCTGGATTGCACAAGAGCGGCAGGCACATAAAAATTACAAACAGGGGTCAGCATGAGCAGGAAGTATTTTGGTACCGATGGGGTGCGCGGTTTGGTTGGTCAGTACCCCATTACACCTGACTTTGCGCTCAAGCTGGGTTGGGCGGCAGGTCGCGCCATGGCATCGCAAGGCAATGCCTCGGTGGTGGTCGGCAAGGATACGCGCCTCTCCGGCTATGTCTTCGAGTCGGCCTTGGAGTCGGGCTTGTCGGCCGCTGGTGTCAGCGTGCGCTTGCTCGGACCTATCCCGACCCCGGCGGTGGCGCATTTGACACGCGCCTTCCATGCTAGCGCCGGCATTGTCATTTCCGCCTCACACAACCCGTATTACGACAACGGCATCAAATTTTTCGGTGCCGACGGTAAAAAACTGTCTGATGCCGTCGAGCTGGAAATCGAGGCCTGGATGGATCGCGAGATGACCATCGATCACCCGGATCGTCTCGGTAAGGTGATTCGTCAGGAAGATGCTCGCGGTCGCTACATCGAATTCTGCAAGTCCGCCTTGCCGTTCAGCATGTCGCTGCAGGGCCTGAAAATTGTCGTTGATGGTGCGCATGGTGCGACCTATCAGGTCGGTCCTGCGGTTTTTGCCGAGCTGGGTGCGACGGTCATCAAGCATGCCTGTGAGCCGGACGGTCTGAACATTAATCATGAGGTCGGCTCCACGCATCCCGAAGGCTTGCAGGCGCGCGTTCTTGCCGAAAAGGCGGATGTCGGCATTGCCTTCGACGGCGATGGCGATCGTATCGTCATGGTCGATCATCGCGGCGAGCTGGTGGATGGCGACGAGCTGATCTACCTGATCGCGCGTGAGCGCCAGCGTGCCGGCCGGGCCGTTGGCGGTGTTGTTGGCACGCTGATGAGCAATTTCGGCATGGAAAAAGCAATTCAGGCGCTGGGCCTGGAGTTTGTCCGCGCCAATGTCGGTGACCGCTATGTCATGGCTGCGCTGGAAAGTCGCGGCTGGTCGCTGGGTGGTGAAGCTTCTGGCCATATCGTCTGTCTCGACAAAGCCACCACCGGCGACGCCATTGTTGCCGCGCTGCAGGTGCTGGCGGCCATGGTGTCGTCTGGCAAATCGTTGCATGAGCTGAAGGCCGGCATGAGCAAGTATCCGCAGGTGCTCATCAATGTGCGTTTGGCGCAGAAAATTGATGTGAAGACCGTGCCGTCGGTGCAGAAAGCCGTGGCTCACGCCGAGTCTCGGTTGGCGGATCAAGGCCGCGTCTTGCTGCGTGCATCCGGCACCGAGCCGCTGATTCGCGTCATGGTTGAAGGTGCTGATGCGGCCTTGGTGCAAGAATTGGCCGAAGAGTTGGCAGAAGTGGTGCGCAACAGCTTGTAAGCCTGCGAGAGCTTCGCTAGTATTGCCGACCTCGCGAGGCCGGCCCGCCAAGGAGTAAGTTATGCGTCGCCCCTGGGTTGCTGGCAATTGGAAGATGAACGGTTCTCGTGAGCAAGCCAAGTCGCTGTTGAGTGAGTTGGCTGAGCTGAACGAAATCAGCGAGATAGACATTTGTGTCGCACCGCCTGCGCCTTACTGGCTGCAGACCAGCGAGGCCCTGAAGGGCGGCTCGCTCCGGGTGTTGGCGCAAACCGTGTCCGAGTATGACTCGGGTGCGTATACCGGCGAAATGTCGTCGGCCATGTTGAAAGATTGTGGTGTGGCGGGTGCCTTGGTTGGGCATTCAGAGCGCCGGCAGTTGTTTGCTGAAGATGACGCTGCAGTAGCGGCGAAATTCAAGGCGCTGCGTGTGGCAGGGTTGCAGCCAGTTTTATGTGTTGGCGAGACCCTGGCAGAGCGCGAAGCAGGTGAAACCCTAGCGGTGGTATCGCGTCAATTGTTGGCGGTGCTGGAGTCGCAGGGGCCGGAAGCGTTTGATCATGCCGTGCTGGCGTATGAGCCGGTATGGGCTATCGGCACCGGATTAACCGCTTCGCCGGTGCAGGCGCAAGCCGTGCATGCTTCGCTGCGTGCCGTGGTGGCTGCGTTTGATGCCGAGCGCGCAGCGACATTACGAATTGTTTATGGCGGTAGCGTCAAAGCGTCGAATGCGCAGGGCCTGTTTGCCATGCCCGACATTGATGGCGCACTGGTCGGCGGGGCTTCCCTGCAGGCCTCGGAATTTGTAGCGATTTGCCAAGCGGCACGGCAGTCGCTCTAACAGGGTATAGAGATGGAAACGCTGGTTCTGGTCGTACATGTGTTGGTTGCAGTCGTCATGATTGTGCTGATCCTGTTGCAGCAGGGCAAAGGTGCCGAAATGGGCGCTTCCTTTGGCTCGGGCGCGTCTGGAACAGTGTTTGGCAGTGCCGGCTCGGCAGGTTTTCTGACCAAGCTGACCGCTGGCTTGGCGCTGGTGTTCTTCCTGACCAGTCTGGGTTTGGCTGTTTTTGCCAAGCAGCAGTCGGTTCAAGCCACTGAGTCGCTGTTTCCTGCGGCTGGGCCGGCATCGGTTCTGCCGGTATTGCCTGAGGCTGCCATTGCGCCTGTGGCGCCTGTAAATTCTGACCTGCCGACGACCTCAAAATAAGCGTCGGTATGGTTGAGTAAGTGTCGAGGTTTCGGCCGCGATACAAAGCCCGGAGGCGGGTTAAAACACCGAAATGCGGAAGTGGTGAAATTGGTATACACGCAGCCTTGAGGTGGCTGTGCCTAACGGCGTGGGGGTTCAAGTCCCCCCTTCCGCACCAATTGAAAGCTTGTTTCAGCACCTGTCTGAAATGAGTTGTAAATACCGGCATCGCCGGTGGCGAAAGGGTTTGACAAGTCCGTGTCGGATCCGTACAGTTCGCAACCTCTGATGCGGGGTGGAGCAGTCAGGTAGCTCGTCGGGCTCATAACCCGAAGGTCGTTGGTTCAAATCCAGCCCCCGCTACCACATTCGGACTTTGTAAAAAAGCCCACGCTTAAGTGGGCTTTTTTATGGGTCCTGCGGCAGGCATCTTCGGGTGCTGTGGCTGCCGATACCGTGGGCGATTCGCCCACTTTTTGTTTCTGGCGTTTGGGTTTTGCGATGTTGAGTGTCGCGGCGCGGACGCATGACGGGGAGAGGGGCCAGCATGGCAATCTCGAAGAAAGTCGAAGACCTTACACAGCTGATTGAGCCGGCAGTTACTGCTTGCGGCTTTGAGCTCTGGGGCCTTGAGTTTTTCCAGCAGGGTAAGCATTCCGTGCTGCGTCTTTTTATTGAAACCGAACGCGAGGAAGGTGTTGGCATTGATGACTGCTCGACGGTGAGCCATCAGGTCAGCGGCGTGCTTGATGTTGAAGATCCGATCAGCGGTGAATACACGCTGGAAGTGTCTTCGCCGGGCTGGGATCGCGCGCTGTTCAAGCCGGCGCATTACATTCGTTTCATCGGTGAAGAAGTAAATGTGCGGTTGACGGCGCCCATCCAGGGTCGTCGCCGTTTCAAAGGCCATATTCAGGCGGCAGATGATGCGCAGTTGTCGTTGCAAGTGGAGGGCGTGCTGGTACAGATTCCTTACATCAGCATCGACAAAGCCAACATCGTGCCTAATTTCTGACAAGAACAAATGATCACGCAGGTCGAATCATGAGCAAAGAAATCCTGTTGGTAGTGGACTCCGTCAGCAACGAGAAAGGTGTTGCGCGCGAAGTCATTTTCGAGGCTTTGGAGCAGGCACTGGTTGCGGCTACCAAGAAGCGTTTTGATACCGACGAAATCAATATTCGCGTCGTGATCGATCGTCGTACTGGCGAGTATTCGACCTTCCGCTTCTGGGAAGTGGTAGCCGATGAAGACCACGAAATTCCGGCCATGCAGCTTGCCATCAGCGATGTCGAGGAAAAGGGTCTGAAGCTTGGCGACATCGTCGAAGAGGCTGTGCCATCGATCGAGTTCGGTCGTATCGCCGCGCAGACCGCCAAGCAGGTCATCGTGCAGAAAGTGCGTGAAGCTGAGCGGGCGCTGGTGGTTGACGCTTACCGTGATCGCATTGGCGAAATCCTCTCGGGCACGGTCAAGAAAAGTACCCGTGACGGCATGATTGTTGACCTTGGTGCCAACGCCGAGGCCTATCTGGCCAAGGAAGAGATGCTGCCGCGCGAGAACTTCCGCATGGGCGACCGCATTCGCGCCGTGCTCTACGCCGTCAACAGCGAAGGCCGTGGAGCCCAGCTGCTGTTGTCGCGCGCTAGCCCGGAAATGCTGATTGAATTGTTCCGCATTGAAGTGCCGGAAATTGGCGAAGAAATTATTGCCATCCGCGCTGCTGCTCGCGACCCTGGCGTGCGCGCCAAACTTGCGGTGAAGAGCAACGACCATCGCATCGATCCGCAGGGCGCGTGCATCGGTATGCGCGGTTCGCGTGTGCAGGCTGTTTCCGGTGAGCTCGGTGGCGAGCGCGTGGATATCGTGCTCTGGGACGACAATCCCGCCCAGTTCGTCATCAACGCGCTGCAGCCGGCCGAAGTGTCTTCGATCATTGTGGATGAAGACAGCCACAGCATGGATGTTGCCGTTGAAGAAGATCAGCTCGCCATGGCCATTGGTCGCGGTGGCCAGAATGTGCGCCTGGCGTCCGATCTGACCGGCTGGCGCTTGAATGTGATGACGGTTGCTGACGCGCAAGCCAAGCAGGAAACCGAAGCACAGAAATTTGTGGATGGCTTTGTGGCCGACCTTGGTGTTGATGAAGACATCGCCGGCATCTTGGTCAGCGAAGGTTTCACCACGCTCGAAGAAGTGGCCTATGTGCCGCTGGAAGAGCTGCTGGCCATCGAAGATTTTGATGAAGATCTGGTCGAAGCCCTGCGTCAGCGTGCCAAAGACGCGTTGCTGACCAAGGCGCTGGTGTCGGAAGAGGGCGCAAAAGAGCCTGCTGACGATCTGCTGGCGATGGAAGGCATGGAGCGCAAGCTGGCGTTTGCTTTGGCAGCGCGCGGCATCGTGACCATGGAAGACCTGGCCGAACAAGCCATTGATGACATCGCTGATATCGAAGGCGTTACGCCCGAGTCGGCAGCCCAATTGATCATGAAGGCGCGTGAGCCCTGGTTCAATTGAACCTTGGCCACCTCTTTGCAACGGAGAACCACGCCCCATGGCTGATGTAACTGTCAAACACCTCGCCGAAACTGTCGGTCGTTCAGTGGATGTGCTGCTCGCGCAAATGCGCGATGCCGGCTTGTCGCACACAAGTCCTGATGCCGCTGTGTCGGATATCGAAAAGCAGCAGTTGCTGTCGCACCTGAAGCGTGCGCATGGCGAGGCCGCTGGCCAACCGCAGAAAATCACCCTGCAGCGCAAAACCGTGAGCACGCTGAAAACAGCGCCAGCGACCGGCGGCAAGGCCAAGACGGTCAATGTCGAAGTGCGCAAGACCAAGACTTATGTGAAGCGTTCGCTGCTCGAAGAGCAGGAAGACACGACTCGCGAAGCCGAAGAGCAGGCGCGTCTGGCGGCTGAAGAAGCGGTTCGCCAGGCTGAAGCCGAGCGCGTTGCTGCTGAAGCGGCTGTGCGTCGCGCGGCGGAAGAAGTGCGCATTGCAGCGGCTGAAGAAGAGGCTCGCAAGGCCGCTGAAGAAGCGCGCAAGCAACTGGGTGGCGATGCCAAGGACTCACGCAAGTTGAGCGTGCCCAAGGTCGACATCAAGAAGCTTGAAACGCCGGAAGAGCGCGCTCGTCGCGAAGAGCAGGCGGTCAAGGATCGCGCTGCTGAAGACATGCGTCGTCGTCAGGAAGATGCTGTGCGCAAAGAGGCCGAAGAAAAGGCCAGCCAGAAAACCATGGAGCAGGCCCGCCGTATTGCTGAAGAGCTGGCAGGCCGTGCCCAGACCGTCGCACCAGCTGCCGATACGCCGTTGGCGCGTGGCCTGGTTGGCGTGGCGTATGAAGATTCGTTTGCGCGTGAAGATCGTGACATCAAGCGTGGTACCAGCACGCCGTCGCGTACCGCCAAAAAGGGCCCGAAGAAGCGCGAAGAGCAGAGCTTCCGGCCAGTACAGCGCACGCTGACCAGTGCGCTGTCGAAAAAGCATGGCTTTGAAAAGCCGGTGGAGAAACAGGTGTACGAAGTCAGCATCGGTGAATCGATTGTTGTCAGTGACTTGGCGCAGAAAATGGCCAAGAAGACGCGCGAAGTCATTCGCGTGCTCATGAAGATGGGCGAAGTCGTGACGGCCGATCAAGTCATTGATCAGGCTACTGCTGCGCTGGTCGTTGAAGAAATGGGCCATGCCGCCAAGTTCGTCAGCGAAACCGCGCTGGAAGACTCGTTGATGAGCTCCATCGTGCGCGATGGCGATGCCAAGACGCGTGCGCCGGTCGTGACCATCATGGGTCATGTTGACCACGGCAAGACCTCGCTGCTCGACTATATCCGTCGCGCCAAAGTGGCTGCTGGCGAAGCCGGCGGCATTACGCAGCACATCGGCGCCTACCATGTGGAAACGCCGCGCGGCATGATTACTTTCCTCGACACCCCAGGTCACGCTGCCTTTACGGCCATGCGTGCTCGTGGTGCCAAGGCCACTGACATTGTGGTGTTGGTGGTGGCGGCTGATGACGGCGTGATGCCGCAGACAGCCGAAGCCATTGACCATGCTCGTGCCTCGGGCGTGCCGCTGATTGTGGCTATGAACAAGGTCGACAAAGAGTCTGTGGACTTCGATCGCGTACTCAGTGAACTGTCCGCCAAGCAGGTTGTTTGCGAAGAGTGGGGCGGTGACACGCAGGTCGTGAAAGTCTCGGCGAAAACCGGCTTTGGTATCGATGAGCTGCTTGAGGCTATTCTGATTCAGGCGGAATTGCTGGAGTTGACGGCTGTTTCCGAAGGCCCGGCGCAAGGCGTGGTCATTGAATCGCGTATCGACAAAGGCCGTGGCGCTATCGCGACATTGCTGGTGCAGAAAGGCACGCTGCGGCAGGGCGATTTGGTGCTGGCCGGTACGCTCTATGGCCGTGCCCGCGCACTCATCGATGAAAACGGTAAGCCGGTGAAGTCGGTTGGCCCATCCATGCCGGTCGAGATTCTCGGCTTGCCGGATGCACCGGGTGCTGGCGATGAGTTCCTCGTCGTTGCCGATGATCGCAAGGCGCGTGAAGTCGCTGATTTCCGTATTGCCCGTGATCGTCAGGTGCGTATGGATCTGGCCGAAAGCATGAAGCTGGAAAATCTCTTTGCCAACATGGGCAAGGCAGAAGTGGCCTCGGTCAATATTGTGCTGAAGACGGATGTTCGTGGTTCGCTCGAAGCGCTGACCGCTGCGCTGAATGATCTCAGCACCGATGAAGTGCGTGTGAAGATCGTTAGCTCGGGTGTTGGTGCCATTGCCGAATCTGATGTGGCTCTGGCGGAATCGACCGGTTCTGTTGTGCTCGGCTTCAATGTCCGTGCCGACAATGCCGCGCGTGCCAAGTGCCAGAACGACGGCATTGACCTGCGCTACTACAGCATCATCTATGAGCTGATCGATGATGTCCGTGATGCCATGTCGGGTCTGCTGACGCCAGAACGCCGCGAAAACATCGTGGGTATGGCACAGGTGCGTGAAGTGTTCCATTCCTCGAAGTTCGGTTCGGCGGCGGGTTGCATGGTGCTCGAAGGCAGCCTGTTCAAGAACAAGCCGATTCGCGTGCTGCGTGAAGATGTGGTGGTGTTCCAGGGTGAACTGGAATCGCTGCGCCGCTTCAAGGAAGATGTCATGGAAGTTCGTCATGGCATGGAGTGTGGTCTTGCGGTGAAGGGCTACAAGGACATCAAGGCTGGCGACAAGGTCGAAGTCTATGAAGTTCAAATCATCAAGCGCAGCTTGTAAGAGGCCGACTGAGTGAGCCAACGCACGCAACGCATGGGCGACCAGATCCAGCGCGACATCTCCGGCCTGATTCGTCAGCGCCTGCGAGATCCGCGCTTAGGGATGGTGACGATCTCGGCAGTCAAGGTCAGTCCTGACATGGGCTATGCCGACATCTATGTCACCATCCTGGGCAAGACGCTGGACGAGGCGCCGGATGAAGGCATCGCCATTCTCAATGCCGCCTCTGGCATTTTGCGTGGCGAACTGGGCCGTGGTCTGCGCACGCGCATCGTGCCGCATCTGCGTTTTCACCATGATGTGGTGACGACGCGTGGCAATCGCATGGCGGCGCTGATCACACAAGCGGTCAAGGACGACACCGAGCGCGCCGAATCGGCACCAGCCGCCGATACCGACAGCGCCTCGGCGACCTGAGTTCGTCTTGAGCAAACCGCGCCGCCCGAAACGCCCCATCGATGGTGTCCTGTTGCTGGACAAGCCTAAGGGCATGACCTCGAATCATATTTTGCAGTGGGTCAAGCATCGCTACCAGGCCGAGAAAGCCGGCCATACCGGCAGCCTTGATCCACTCGCCACAGGCGTTCTACCCATCTGTCTGGGTGAGGCCACCAAATACTCGCACTACCTGCTTGAAGCCGACAAAAGCTATCGCACCCGTTTGCGTTTCGGTCAGCGCACCAATACCTCGGATGCTGATGGCGAAGTCGTTGAAGAGCGTCCTGTCCCGGAAATCACAGCTGAATCGCTGGAAGCTGTGCTGGCGCAGTTTCGTGGCGACATCCTGCAAGTTCCGTCGATGTTTTCCGCATTGAAGCAGGATGGCCGTCCGCTCTATGAGCTGGCGCGTGCCGGCATTGAAGTGCCTCGCGAGGCCCGTCCGGTCACGATTTTTTCGCTGACGCTGGATGTGCTGGAGCCGCCGTTTGCCGAACTAACGGTGGCCTGCTCGAAAGGCACTTACATTCGCAACCTCGTCGAAGACATCGGCGAAGCCATTGGCTGCGGCGCCCATGTGGTGGAGCTGCGCCGTTTGTCGGCCGGCCCGTTTACCTTGGCGCAGGCCATCACGCCGGAGCAAATTGAGGCTTTAGAGCCACAAGGCTTCTCGGCGTTGGATGCCTTGCTGCTGCCGCCCTGGTCGGGTCTGGCCGACTGGCCACGGGTGGAGTTGAGTGAAAATTCGGCGTATTATCTGCGCCACGGTAATCCCGTGCGGGCCTCCGGCCTGCCACGCGAAGGCTCGGTTCTGATCTTTCAGGTCGAGGCCGACGCCGAAGAATTTCTGGGAATCGGTTTTGTCGATGATGACGGCATGCTGGCTCCCAAGCGTTTGCTCAAGTCTTCGTACTAGCAAACCCCTGCACAACCCCTTTGGGGGATGTTGGCGCGGACTGCAGAGAGGCGCGGTCTGTCGCTGTTCTATTGGCCTCTCGGAAGGAGTAATACCATGGCCCTTACGGTCCAAGACAAAGCTGCGATTGTTGCCAAGTTTGCCCGCGCTGCCGGCGATACCGGCTCCTGTGAAGTTCAAGTTGCGCTGCTCAGCGCCAACATTGATGACCTGCAAGGTCACTTCAAGGCGCACAAGCATGACCACCACTCGCGTCGCGGTCTGATTCGGATGGTCAACCAGCGTCGTACGCTGCTCGACTATCTGAAGCGTAAAGACAGCACACGCTACAGCGCACTGATCCAGGAACTGGGTCTGCGTCGCTAAGCGGAACAAACTGGGAGCGGCTTGCCGCTCCCAGTCTTTTTAGCAGCCTGAAAATAAATATCGAAAACCAAGGATTGCCATGGGGCAGTCCGCAGAGGAATAGCATGTTCAATATCGTACGCAAAGAATTCCAATTCGGTCAGCAGACCGTCAGCCTTGAAACCGGCCGCATTGCGCGCCAGGCCACAGGCGCTGTTGTTGTCACCATGGGCGGCCTGCAAGTGCTGGTTGCTGTGGTTGGTGCCAAGAAAGCCAAGGCGGGTCAGGACTTTTTCCCGCTGACCGTCAACTATCAGGAAAAAACCTACGCTGCCGGCCGCATTCCGGGTGGCTACTTCAAGCGTGAAGGTCGTCCATCAGAAAAAGAAACACTGACCTCGCGTTTAATCGATCGTCCGATTCGTCCGCTGTTCCCGGAAGGTTTCGTCAACGAAGTGCAGGTTACGGCTACCGTCATCTCCACTGACAAACTGCAAGATCCGGATATCGCTGCATTGCTCGGTACCTCGGCGGCTTTGGCTATTTCCGGCCTGCCGTTCAACGGCCCGATTGGCGCGGCTCGCGTGGCTTACATCAATGACGAATATGTCATCAACCCGACCTACGAACAGCTGAAGACCTCCGCTCTGGATCTGGTCGTTGCCGGTACGCAGAGCGCAGTGCTGATGGTTGAGTCGGAAGCGAAAGAGCTTAGCGAAGACCAGATGCTGGGTGCCGTACTCTTCGGTCACGATGAAATGCAGGTCGCCATCGAAGCCATCAAGGCTTTTGCTGCTGAAGTCGCCACACCGCGTTGGGTGCTGACACTGCCGGCCGTGAATGTTGAATTGAAAGCCGCGCTCAAGGCCGCTTTCGAGGCACAAATCTCCGAGGCCTACACGATTCGCGAAAAGCAGGATCGCTACACGCGCCTGGGCGAAATCAAGGTTGCAGCGCTGGCCCAGTTCGCCACGGAAGAGGGCAATGCCGACGAGCTCGAAGACCTGTTCGAAGATCTGAAGTACCGCACGGTTCGTGACAACATCCTGTCCGGCAAGCCGCGTATTGATGGTCGTGACACCCGCACCGTGCGTGCGCTCGACATCCAGACCGGCGTGCTCGGCAAGGCTCATGGCTCGGCGCTGTTCACCCGTGGCGAGACGCAGGCGCTGGTTACTGCCACGCTCGGCGGCACTCGCGATGCCATGATGATCGACGCCCTCGAAGGCAGCTACACCGACAACTTCATGCTGCACTACAACTTCCCGGCCTACTCGGTCGGTGAAACCGGTCGTGAATCCGGCCCGAAGCGTCGTGAAATCGGCCACGGTCGTCTCGCTCGTCGCGGTGTACACCCGATGCTGCCTGCGTCTGACAAGTTCCCGTATGCCATTCGCGTGGTCTCGGAAATCACTGAATCCAACGGCTCGTCGTCGATGGCGTCGATCTGCGGTGCCTCGCTGGCGCTGATGGATGCCGGTGTGCCGATGAAGGCTCCGGTGGCTGGTATCGCCATGGGTCTGGTCAAGGAAGGCGAGCGCTTCGCTGTGCTGACCGACATCCTCGGCGACGAAGATCACCTCGGCGACATGGACTTCAAGGTTGCTGGTTCCGCCAATGGCGTGACCGCACTGCAGATGGACATCAAGATCGAAGGCATCACCGAAGAAATCATGGAAGTGGCGCTGGGCCAGGCTCGCGAAGCCCGTCTCAACATTCTCGGCCAGATGAATCAGGTGCTCGCTGCCTCGCGTCCAGAAGTGAATGCCAACGCTCCGACCTACGCCACCATCCAGATCAGCACCGACAAGATCCGTGATGTCATCGGCAAGGGCGGCGCCATGATTCGCAGCATCTGCGAGCAGACCAAGGCCAGCATCGACATCGATGATTCCGGCTTGGTGCGCATCTACGGCGAAACCAAGGGCGCGACTCAGGCCGCTCTGGCTCGCGTGCAGGAAGTCACTGCCGAAGTGGAAGTGGGTGCTGTTTACGAAGGTACGGTTGCTCGTATCGTCGATTTCGGTGCCTTCATCAATATTCTGCCGGGTACCGATGGCCTAGTTCACATTTCCCAGATCGCTCACGAGCGCGTCGAGAATGTGTCTGATCACCTGAAGGAAGGTCAGGTTGTGAAGGTCAAGGTGCTGGATGTGGATCAGCGCGGCCGCATCAAGCTCTCGATCAAGGAACTCATCGAGGCTTGATTGGCAAGCCTTTCGGGGGGCTCTTTAGTAGCCACCGAAGGCTGTTTGTCGGATTTAAAAAAACCACCGAACGGCACTGTCGGGTGCTTCTAACCTGACAGTGCTTGGTGGTATCTTCTGCCGGTGCTGTCAGCTAGTGCTGGCGCGCTCATATCGCATACATAAAAAGACTGCGGCTGAGCGAAACAATAATAATCATTCACAAGGAGAAAGACATGAGGGGCTCAAGCCTGCTCCGTCGCGGTTTCGCCGGTGTCGTCATTGGCGCATCCGTCCTGCTCTCGGCCTGCGATCCGGTTGCATTCATTAGTAATCAATCCTTGCGCTTCGTTGAAAAGAAGCTCGTCCCGCCGATGTTGAAAGACACGGACTACATTATGGCCTGCTCGTCAGGCGTGGCTACCGCGCCCCTGATCATGGCTACCGAAAACCTCGGTGCAGATGCCAATCAGCTCGGTACCCTGCTCTACACCACAGCAGCACTTTGCGCAGAAACAGTGGCTTTCGAGAATGAGCTGCGTTACCTGCGTGCCTCGCGTGCTGGCAATGTTGAAGAAGCTCAGGACGCTCGTATTGCGCAAAAGCGCATGGCCGAACTCGCTGCTCGTCGTCAGCTCAATGCCTATAACCGCTTCGTGACTTATTACGAAAAGCGTTATGACATCAAGATCGGCGAAGAATGCACCGATTTCTACCGCGATTTCGATGAACTGGTCTACATGCTGGGCCTGATTAGCGGTCTGCAAGCCGTGCTCAACGACATCACTGCACAGCAGGCTGTTGGCGTGCCGCTCGATATCGCTGCCAAGGCCGAACGCGCGTTCTCCTGCCTAGACAACAAGAAGTGGTGGGGCGTGCCAGTGGCCGCTCGTGCCGTGATCTGGAATGTCTTGCCAGGTGCTGACGAAGGCAAGGATGTGTGGGGCGCGTTCAATGCCTCCATGGCATTGGGTGAAGAAGCCGGTATCCGTCTGCCGCACGCCATGTACGCACTTTCTGCTGTTGGCAAAGATGACAGCGCTCGTGTTCGCGATGCCATCCGTCGTTTTGCGAATGTGAAAGAAGGCTTCAAGCCGAGCACCCAATACGCCCTGGTCGACAGTCTTTCAGGCTTCATCGTGACCTCGCTGTCTGACAGGCTCTGGACGGAAGGTGCCGGTACGCGCACACCGCCGGGCAGCCTCGGCAAGTTCTGGGACGAGAAGGTTGAAGCGCCTGAGGGCGTGGATGTTGGCGACCTGTTGTAATTTAACGATGTGAACTGATTTGGGCTCATGGCGTTTGACGCTGTGAGCCCGCTGTTTAGGCTTCAAATAAAACTGATTAAATAGAGGGAACTCTCATGCGTAAATTAAACCCGATTGCCGCCTCCGTGTTTGCCGTTGCTGCAACCTTCTCGATGCAGGCTTCTGCCGCCAGCAAGATTTGTGTATTCGACATCCTCGGTGCTCAAGGCGATGTTACCGGCATGATGAAAGACTATGCGCTTGCCGCCAAAGCCATGGGTGGTCAGCTTGAGCTGAAAACCTACACCGACGAGCGTACTGCTGCCGAAGACTTCAAGGCAGGCCAATGTGATGGCGTGATGCTGACCGGTCTGCGTGGCCGCCAGTTCAATGACTTCACCGGCTCGCTGGACTCCTTGGGTTCGATTCCATCGAACAAAATCATGGAAAAGGCGCTGGCAACCTTGGCCAACCCGGCCTTGGCACCGAAGATGACGCAAGGTAAGTATGAAGTCGCTGGTATTGCACCCGCTGGCGCTGCTTACATCTTCGTGAAGGATCGCTCGATCAACAGCGTGGAAAAGCTGGCTGGCAAGAAGATTGCTGTATTTGACTACGACAAGTCGCAAGCCAAGATGGTGCAGAAGATCGGCGCTCAGCCAGTGTCGTCCGACATCACCAATTTTGCTGCCAAGTTCAACAACGGTGCCGTGGATATCGTTGCTGCTCCGGCGCTGGCCTACAAGCCGTTGGAAATGTACAAGGGCTTGGGCAAGAACGGTGCCATCGTGCGCTTCCCGATTGTGCAGCTGACCTTCCAGTTCATCATCAACAAAGACAAGTTCCCGGCTGACTTCGGTCAGAAGTCGCGTGCTTACTGGAACGCACAGACTCCACGCGCCATGGGCATTGTTGCCAAGGCCGAAAAGGACATTCCAGCGGGTGTCTGGATGGATCTGCCGGAAAAAGACAAGGATGGCTACATCGTTCTGTTGCGTGATGCTCGTATTGCGCTGACCAAGGAAGGCATCTACAACCCGTTCACCATGAAGGTCTTGAAAAAGACTCGTTGCTCGGTGAATGGCGGCGATGCCGAGTGTTCACAGAACCTCGAGTAACTCGAGCTATCGTGTGATGAGCGTCAGGGTGCAGATTGACTCTGACGCTTTCATTCTTCAAGGAAGCTAAAAATGAATAACAAGCCTCTCTTCCTCAATCGCAGTGCCTCGGAATGGTTTTCAAGCCTTCCCGTGCTGTGTTTGCTTTTGCTCACCTTGGTCATTGGTACCGGGGAAATGTTCCATGGCCAGTTGCTGCGCATGGGCGAGCGCATGTTTGGCGACCCCGCCAACAATATTCAGTATTTCATGTTGCGTGCCGATCCGACCAAGCCGGATTGCGATCCCAACATGGATATCGACGCTGCCGTAGCCGCTCAGGCTGCAGCACCTGCCGTCGTGTCTGATGATCCGCTGGATGCCCTGTTTGCATCCGAGCCGCAAGACCCTGCCGCTATTCGTGATTCAATGGAAAAAGCCAAGGCGCTTTGCATTGAAAAGAACACGATGTACGAAGGCATCGTCAAGAACATCACGCCCAAGGTTGAAGCCTTCCGTGCCGTCGAGACCGGTTTTTTCGGTATCTTCAAGTTCGGCACTGAAAATCGCCCATTGCTGCTGTTGGTGATGTTTGCCATTGCCGCCGTAACAACTACATTGGGTCTGCACCACATTGGCTTGCGTCCGCCACGCTACAAGAAGGACTTCCCAGTCTATGGTGTATCCATGGTACTGGCGAATGGCCTAGCGCTATTCTCTTGCTGGTACTACTACAACAATGTGTTGTTGAGCTCTGGTATTCCGGTTGAACAGCCGCTGTTGAACTACCTCATGATCGGCTTGTTTGCCGTATTGACTGGCATTAGCGTATTCAAGCTTGTTCGTCCGCCTGTAGAGGCAGAAGAGGGTGGCAGCTGGGGTCTGGCGCTGCTATCGACGCCGCTGTATGCGTTTATGGCGATCACATCCTCGATCAGCTTCCTCGGTGAAGGTCACAAAGCTGGCTTGGCCATTTACCTGGGCCAGCTGCTCGAATACTCCGGCATCTTCCTGAATCTCGCGCTCTATATCTGGGCGGGTATGCTGCTTAAGCAAACTCGTGTTGTGCACTTGTTTATGGATGTTGTGCGTCCGTTCAAGTTCTCGCCGGAAACACTGACTTGGGTCATTTTGATCGCTGCTGCAGTTCCGACCGCCTATACCGGTGCCTCCGGCATCTTCGTTATCGCGGCCGGTGCGATTGTTTACAAGGAAGTGCTGCAGTCAGGCGCTCGTCGTCAGTACGCATTGGCAGCGGCTGCTATGTCCGGCTCGCTGGGTGTGGTGCTGCGTCCGTGCTTGCTGATTGTGCTGATTGCCGCGCTGAACAAGCAGGTAACCACCAACGAGCTGTACGGTTGGGGTGTGTCGGTGTTCTTGCTGACATCCACCATCTTCTTCCTGATCTCCCTCTATCTGCGTGAGGGCGTCAGCGAGAAAACCGATCTCGGTGAAGCGCTGCGCGGTTCCGCTCGTGCCTTGGTGCCGGTGTCGCCGTATATCGTCATCGTGGTTGCTGTGGTTCAGGCCTACCAGTACTTCCTGGATACCAAGCTGGACGAATTCACAGCACCGGTGATGCTGCCGATTATCATGCTGTTCATCGTCATCTTCGACAAAATGCGTCGTGAGCCTAAGGCTATTGCGGTTATCAACAATCCGGAAGCCGAGCGTCGTGTTGGTCTGGAAGGCGCAGTGCGCTTTGCCACCAACGAAACGATTGGCCACATCGGTGCACTGATCATCCTGATGGCACTGTCGGTGTCGGTCGGTGGTGTGATCGAGCGCTCTGGCATGATGGAGAGTGTCCCGGCTGATCTGGGCAACATCTGGCTGGCGCTGACCATCCTGATGGGTACCCTGGTCTTCATCGGCATGATCATGGATCCGTTCGGTGCTGTGATTCTGGTATCGGCGACCATCGCGCCGATTGCCTACAGTAACGGTATTGATCCGGTTCACTTCTGGATGATCGTGCTGACGGCCTTCGAGCTGGGCTATCTGTCGCCACCGGTGGCTTTGAACCAGCTGCTGGTGCGTATGGTGGTGGGTGAGAAGGTCATGGATGAGGCGGATGCTGAAGTCGCCCACAAGTCCTTCTACTACCGCTATGAGCGCTGGATCCTGCCAGTTGTGGTGTTGGCGATTGGTTTGCTGACGGTAGTTTATGGTGGTCAGCTGCTGGTCACGCATGGCGCCGAGTGGCGTGCAGCACTGGACGGCATTCTCGGTGGCTGATCGCTGAGACCGTACTTGATGTAAATAAAAAGCCGGCCTTGAGCCGGCTTTTTATTGGGCAGAAATATTGCGTAGAGCGCATGGGCCTAATCTGCAATGGACAAAATCTGCAGACGAAAAAAAGCCGGCTCAAGGCCGGCTCTTTAATTTACTAGCTCAAGCAATCATGCAACTTGCACAGGGATTGCATTGGCGCTGTGGCTAACCGAGTTGTCCGGGTTGCAGTACACCAAGCGCGGCTCGAAGCTGGCCAGTTCAGCCTGTTCAAATTGCGCATAGGTGCAAATGATGACTCTGTCGCCGGGTTGAGCCTTGTGAGCTGCCGCGCCATTGACGGAAATCATTTTCGAGCCACATTCGGCGCGGATGGCATAGGTCGTGAAGCGTTCGCCATTGGCAACATTGTAAATCTGGATCTGCTCGTATTCACGGATACCGGCTAAATCCAGCAGATCACCGTCGATCGCGCACGATCCCTCATAATCCAGTTCGGCATGGGTCACACAGGCCCGATGCAGCTTGGCTTTGAGCATGATGCATTGCATGAGCGCTTACCTCCGCACAGCAGTAAACAGGGGCAGAAAAGCTGACTTGGTAGTCGGCCTCCCCGCAGGCGCGCCATTTTGCCGCAAGATGGCGCGAGGTTCAATCATTGTCCGTACACAATTCAGGGGAATTGGGATCATTTCAGGTCACCGAAAAGGCCAGATTATCGATCAGCCTCGTCTTTCCCAAGCGAGCGGCGAGCAAAATCACCAGCTCAAGGTCGCTATTGTTGGGTGTTGTCAGGTCCTGAGTACACACTTCGATGTAGTCTGGAGTAAAGCCGCATTTGCTCAAGTGAGTCTTTGCTGCGGCAGTGAGCCTGGCATAGTCACGCTCGCCACCTTGTATGGCCGTTTGTAATTGTGTCAGCGTTTGGTAGAGCAAAGGCGCTTGCTGGCGCTCGGCCTCGGTCAGAAAGCCATTGCGCGAGCTGAGCGCCAAGCCATCCTCTGCTCGCTGTGTGGGCATGCCGATGATGCTGGTCGGGATGCACAACTCAGTGACCAGGCGTTTGATGACGGCGAGCTGCTGATAGTCTTTCTCGCCAAACAGGGCCATGTCGGGCTGGATGATATTGAGCAGTTTGGTCACCACGGTAGCAACACCGGTGAAGTGGCCGGGTCGTGATGCGCCGCAGAGTGTTTCCGTGATTTCGGCGACTTGCACGGTGGTGGCCTGCTGACGGCCGTCGGGGTACATTTCGTCGGCAGCAGGTGCAAACAGCAGGTCGCACTTGGCTTCTGCCAGCATGCCTGCGTCATTCTCCAGTGTGCGTGGATAGCTGCTGAAGTCTTCATTGGCACCAAACTGAGTTGGATTGACGAAAATGCTGGCGACAACATAGTCAGCTCTGCGCTTGGCTTCAGCCACTAACGAAATGTGGCCGCTATGCAAATTGCCCATGGTGGGCACAAACGCGACCGACTTGCCGGCTTTTCTGGCTTGCTTCAGTGCAGCGCGGACGCCCTGAATGCTGTTTTCGATTTTCATGATCGTTTTCCTCGATGCAACAATTTTCAGGCAAATGCGTGTTCGGCAGCAGGGTAGCTGCCGGATTTGACTGCCTGCACATAGGCACGAAACGCACCTTCAATGCTGCCATCACCTTCTGTCAGAAAGTTTTTCACGAAGCGCGCGGGCTTGCCATTGTGCAGCCCCAGCATGTCATGCATTACAAGAACCTGAGCATCGCATGCTGCGCCGGCACCAATCCCGATGACAGGGATGCTCAAAGTTTGCTGCACGCGCTGTGCCAAGCCCTGGGGGACGCATTCCAGCAGCAGCAAGGCGGCGCCTGCGGCTTCGGCGGCCAGGGCATCGGCGAGCAGTTGTTCGGCGGCGGCTTCATCGCGCCCTTGAACGCGGTAGCCGCCCATGACATTGACCGATTGTGGCGTCAGACCCAAGTGAATGCAGACCGGGATGCCGCCGCGCGTTAATTGCGTGATGGTGTCCGCAAGCCAGGCGCCGCCTTCGAGCTTGACCAGATGAGCGCCGGCGCGCATGAGGGTGGCGGCATTTGCCAGGGCCTCGGTTGTGGTGGCGTAAGCCATGAACGGCATATCTGCCATCAGCAGTGACACCTTGTTGCCACGCGCGACGGCAGCGGTGTGATAAGCCATGTCGGCAACCGTGACGGGCAGGGTCGAGTCGTGACCTTGTAGTACCATGCCGAGGGAGTCGCCAATGAGGATGACTTCGACTTCAGCTCTGGCCATGGCGGCTGCAAAGCTGGCGTCGTAACAGGTCAATACACTGAAACGCTCGCCATTATTTTTCAGGGTTTTCAGTGTCTGTAGGGTGACGGCTTTCATGATGTACTCCGCAAAGGTGTGCTGTATTGCGCTTGGGCGGCAAGCCAGCGAGGCTCCGGCCAAGGCTCCAGCGCTTGCTGGGCCAGCGTGGGCTGCTGCAAAAGTGTGACGATATCCGGCAGCGCTGACCAGTGCGCATCTGGCCAAATATCCTGCAGAGGACGCAGTACGAAGGCGCGCTTGTGCATCTCGGGGTGCGGTACCGTGAGGCGCGCATCCTCAATCCGTTGATCGCCATAAAGCAGCAAGTCCAGATCCAGCGTGCGTGCGCCCCAGCGCAGACCGCGGACACGGCCTGCGGCGAGCTCCAGCGCTTGCAGCGCATCAAGCAGTTGCCAAGGTGACAGTAAGGTATCCAGTGTGATGACGGCATTGGCATAGTCGGGTTGGCCTGCCGGACCAATGGCGGCGCTGCGATACAGCGCAGAGATGGCAATGACATGGCTGTTTTGCATGGCTGAAAGTGCATGCAGCGCCTGTGTCAGTGTTTCTGGTGCATCACCCAGATTGCCACCGAGGCCGATGGCGCAACGACTGTAGGACATGAGTGGCCCCTGGCGGCGAAGATCGAGAAGGCGACGAGCTGTTGAGCGCTCAGGCGCTGGGCTTGCGCCGGCGTTTCTTTTTCGCAACGCTGGCTGGCTTGTCTTCCAGTGCACGAGCCATTTCGGCGCGCAAGCCAGGGTCGGCATCTTGCCAGCGTGTCCACCAGGCACCCATGCCGCCGGTTTCTTCACCAGCCAGCTCGCGCAGCACGAGGAAGTCATAGCCGGCACGGAAGCGCTCGCTTTGGGCAGTGGCTTCGATCTGGCGCGGGCGAGGCTGTTCAAGCTTGGGTTGCATCTCCCAAATATCGCGGATGGTCTGGCCAACATGGCGCGGGATGGCTGTGCGCTGATGTTGTACCGCCAGTACCTGCTGGCCGGCTTGCTGCCAGGCGGGCACTGGCGGGACGCCCTCGGCAATCAGTGTTGCCTGACGCTCTTCGGTGACGCCCCAGAGTAGCGCGGCATAGAAAAAGGCAGGATTGATGCTCTTGCCTTCCTGTATGCGCTCATCCGTGCTTTCTGCCGTGAGCTGCCAGAGGACATCGCGCGGATAAAGCTCGGCCTCAGGAAACAGCACCTCAAACAGGCTGAACTCGTGCATGAGATCGAGTACGGGCAGCGAATAGCCGGCCGAGAAGAGTTTCTGGCATTCATCGTAGAGACGATGCGAGGAAATATCTTCGATGAGGCAGGCCAGTTCGGGAATCGGCTGCGCTGTTTTTTCTTCGATGCTGAAGTCGAGCTTGGCGGCAAAGCGGATGGCACGCAGCATGCGCACGGGGTCTTCGCGATACCGCGTGACCGGATCGCCAATCAGGCGCAGCACGCGTGCATCCAGATCCTTCATGCCGTGGGCGAAGTCCCACAGGCTAAAGTCGGCAATGTTGTAATAAATGGCATTGATGCTGAAGTCGCGGCGGGCGGCATCTTCTTCGATGTTGCCCCAGACATTGTCACGCAGGATCATGCCTTCGTCGTTGGTCTTGGCGTTAGCGGCATCGCCTTCGCTATGGTGGGCGCGGAAAGTGGCCACCTCGATGACTTCGCGGCCCCAGCGCACATGCGCGAGGCGGAAACGGCGGCCGATGATCTGGCATTGATTGCCAAACAGCTGCTTCACCTGCTCTGGTGTGGCGCTAGTGGCGATATCGAAGTCCTTGGGCTGCATGCCGAGCAGAATGTCGCGCACACCGCCACCAATCAGGTAGGCCTGATGGCCGCCGTCATGCAGGCGATACAGGGTCTTTACCGCCACGCTGCTGATGTCGCGGCGTGATACGGCATGCTGATCTCGAGGGATGATGACGGGCTTCAAGCGGCTCAGTGTTTTGCCGCGGCCACGCCAGCGATCCAACCAACCTTTCAACATGCTTGCACTCAGGGTCATGAATTGAGCGCGGATAATAGCAAGATTGCACAGGAACTGCGCAGGGATCAGACGAGGAGGTAATGAGTGTGAAGAGATCGAAGGGTGTAAGCAATGCGGGAGGGGTTACCTCCCGCGGTCGCTGAACGGTGCGTGGCTTATGGCCATCTTATTATTCGAGGCATTGATTATTTTTTTTGCCCGAGCATCCTGGCATTTGCGTTCCGGCGTCCAGATCGGCGCTTTTTTTGTGGCCTTCACCGAAGTGAGGCTTTGCGATGAGTTGTTGTTGTTATCGCTGGTTAGCATTAGCACGCATCATGCCAACTCCAGAATTAATATTTACGCATATAAAACAATAGCTTGAATATCAATCACTTGTTGGATTAGCGGTTTGGGTAGCCCCAATTGTTACAGGCGTAACACATTTGTGTATTTAGGTAACAGCTTGGCGTTACGAGCCATCTCCGCCCCGCTTGCGTGGGATGCCCAGGCGTTGACGGCGTTCCCAGAGTGTTTTGCGGCTGATGCCGAGCTTTTGTGCCAGTTCGGTCTCTGACATCTGATCCTGATGCTCCAGCACAAAGTGCTGAAAATAGTCTTCCAAGGATAGCCCTGCCGGTGGATCGTTAGTCGTGACGGACTCATTGCCGGCGTGTTCTTGCGGGCGTGGAAAGTCGATGGCGAGAAGCTCTGGGGAAATCTCGCTTCCCTCGCAGAGAATAACCGCACGCTCGATGGCATTTTCCAGCTCGCGAATATTGCCGGGCCAGTGGTATTTGCTCATGGCGGCGATGGCATCGGCGCTGAAATGCAGTGATGTGCTGCCGAGACGGCCGATGGTGCGGGCGAGCAGGGCATGTGCGATATCCAAGATGTCGTCGCCGCGCTCACGCAGAGGTGGCAGGTTTAGCTCGACCACATTCAGGCGAAAGAACAGGTCTTCGCGAAACAGGCCGGCGCTGGCCATTTGCTTGAGATTGCGATGCGTGGCGGCGATCAGGCGCACATCTATCGTGCGTGATTGCGTGGCACCGAGGCGTCGCACCTCTTTCTCTTGCAGCAGGCGCAGCAGACGCGCTTGCGCATCCAGCGGCAGCTCGCCAATTTCGTCGAGAAACAGTGAGCCGCCATCGGCTGCTTCCACGAGGCCTTTGCGCAGCTGTTGCGCGCCGGTGAAGGCGCCTTTTTCATGGCCGAACAGCTCGGACTCGATCAGTGATTCTGGGATGGCAGCGCAGTTAACCGAAATCAGCGGCGCTTGCCGGCGAGGGCTTTGTTCGTGCAGCGCACGCGCCACCAGCTCCTTGCCGGTGCCGGATTCGCCGTGAATGAGCACGGTGGTGTTCAGCGGGGCCACGCGCGAAATGCGGCGATGCAGCTGCTGCATGGCTTCGCAATTACCAATGATGCCGCTGTCGGGCTGGCTGGTAGCCACCGTCATCTGCAGGGCGGCATTTTGGCGGCGCAACAGGCGCTCACGCAGAATGCGGTCGATGGTGAGCAGCATGTCATCGTGATCGAAGGGCTTGGCGATGTAGTCGGCGGCACCGGCGCGCACGGCATCGACGGCCGAGCGGATGCTGGCGAAGCTGGTCATGATCAGCACCGGTGTGTCCTGCGCTTTGTTGATGAGCGTGATGCCGGCGGCACCCGGCAAGCGCAGATCGGAGATGATCAGAGAAAAGCTGTCTAGCGCGGCACCAGCCAGTGCCTCTTCGACGCTGCCGGCGAGACTGACCTGATAGTTGTGGCGCTCCAGCAAGCGCTTGAGGCTGCTACGGATAACGGCTTCGTCATCGACAATCAGAACATGGTTCACGCTGGAAAATCCTCTGGATGAGCTGCCGGGCAATTTGCCCAGGGCAGGGTGATCTGAACAATCACGCCCTGGCCTTGGTCGTAGTCGCGCTTGTCGATGAGCTGGATGCGACCTTGGTGTGCTTCGATGATGCCGTGCACCAGCGCCAGCCCGAGGCCGGTGCCTTTGCCGGGCGGCTTGGTGGTGACGAAAGGCTCGAACAGGTTGGCGCGGATATCGCCATCGGGCAGGCCGTGGCCGAAGTCTTCGATTTCGATACGCACCTGGCTGCCGTGACGACTGGCGCGCATTGCGACGCGACCTTGCTGCGTGCTGGCATCGCGCGCATTGCTGAGCAGGTTGATGAAGACCTGGCAGAGGCGCTGGGCATCGCCGCGCACATGCAGGTTGTCGCGGATCTGGCAGTCGAAGTCGGTGAAGCGCGCTTCTGGCGACAGTTTCAGCAGATGCACGGCTTCAGCCATCACCGCTGCCAGCGGCACGGCCTCGAACTCGCCGCTGGCGTGATGCTCGCTGCGCGAAAAGCCGACCAGCGATTGCACAATACGGCTGACACGCTGGGTCTGCTCTAGGATGCTCTGCGCGGTGTCGTTGACTTCGTGACCGGTGGGGAATTCGGCACGCAGGTTCTGCGCCATGGAGGCAATGCCGGTGATCGGGTTGCCGATTTCGTGGGCGACGCCGGCGGCGAGGCGGCCAACTGCGGCCAGGCGCTCGGCATGTTGCAGGCGTGACTCCAGCTGCTGCATGGGGCTGACATCTTCCATGACCAGCACCTGGCTGCCGGCGGCATCGCCAATTACCGCGCGATGCAGGTTGAGCCAGCGCACCTGGCCGTCAATCTCCAGCCGGGTGCGCAGCTGCTGAGCATTGGGGTTTATCAGAAACTCTGCAAAGACTTGGCTCCACGGCGCCGGTAAATCCTCCAGCCGGGCACCGATCATAAGCGCGTCGGCGCAGCCGGTGATCTGCATCATGGCGTGATTCCAGCTCATGATTTCGAGGTCGCCGGCCAGCGTGCAGACGCCCAGCGGCAAGTCATGCAGCGTCTGGCGATGGAAGCGACGCAGCAGGTCGAGTTCGCCAGCGAGGCCGGAGAGCTTGTCGCGATACTCCTCGAGGCGTAGCTCGATGTAGTGAATATCATCGCCCGGCGAATGCGCGAGGATCTTGTGCGGCAAATGCTCATCCAGCAGTTCCTGCGCCATGCTGGGGCCGAGCAGGCCGGAGAGATTGGCATTGAGCTGCTCGCGCAGGCGGCGCAGGGCATAGGGGCGGCGCTCATCGTGGCGCAGCGCGAGGTCTTGCAGCGCCATGCGCACTTCGCGCTCGGCGGTGACTGGCCCGAGAGATGGGGATAGAGCGGTGATGAAGGCATCAGTGGTGTCGGCGCTCAGGCCCCAGCGGACCGGGCTGCGCAGGTTGTCGACCGAACAGGCTTCGGCGATCTCCTTGTCATCGGCACTTTGCTTGCTGAGCAGAGAGACTGCCAGCATGAGAGCGATATTGATGAGCGTGGCAATCAGGCCCATGGCCTGCCAGTGGCCAAGCTGATTGCTGACATCAATGCCCAGCCAGGCACTGGTGTCGAACTCCGGCATGAAGAAAGATGGTACGGCCAGGGTGATGAACCAAATCAAGGTGCCGGCCGCCAGCCCACTGATGACGCCGGCGCTGGTGGCTCGAGGCCAGAACAGCAAGGCCAGCATGCTTGGCGCCAACTGAATAGTGGCAACAAAAGACAGCATCGACATTTCTGTGCTATCCGGCCTGAGCGCGGGCAGCCAAGACAGCAGGAAAGCGGCGCTGGGAATCAGGGCAATCAGCAGGCGTTGCTGGCGCAGCGTGCGCTGATAGAGGTCATCACCGGTAGAAAGACCGCGAATTGGCAGCAGGACATGGTTGAGCAGCATGTTAGCCAGCGCTAGCGTGGTCACAATCAGGATGCCGCTGGATGCTGCGAGCGTGCCCACGAACAGGATCAGCGTCATCCACGGCGAATCAGACTGCAGCGTAATGCCCAAGCTGTAGTAAGTGGCGGGCAGATTGAGCTGCAGGGCTTGGCCAGCCCAGAGCAAAATGGGGATGCCGATGGCCATGAGCATGAAGTAAAGCGGGACGCCCCAGCTGGCGGCGACCAGATCGCGTGGCTCGCGATTTTCGGTGAAGGCCATCTGGTACATGCAGGGCATGACCACGGCGGCGAAAAAGAATAGCAGCAACAAGCTGTGCCAGTAGCCACCCTGCAAGGGCCGATACATTTGCTGCAAAGCTCCCGGATTCGCCGCCAGCCATTGGCTGAGGCCGGATTCGCCACCCAGTATGCCGAAGTAGGCATAAGCCACGACGGCCAGCATGGCTATCAGCTTGATCAGGGACTCCACGGCGATGGCAATGACCAGGCCATCATGGCTGGGGCCGCGAGTATTGCGCTGACGAGTGCCGAACAGCAGGGTGAAGCAGATCAGCACGCCGCAGAAGAAGGCGCCCATGCTACGCGTGCTGTGGCCACCGGTGAGCAGAAAGACCAGATCCGCCATGGTTTGCATCTGTGCCGTCAGCAGCGGCATGACGCCAACCAGAATAGCCAAAGTGGCGATGGTGCCTACCCCTTGGCTGCGAAAGCGAAAGGCTAGAAGGTCAGGTAGCGAGTGCAGCTGATGGGTTTTGGCCAGACGCAGCAGCGGCTGCAGAAACATGGGCGCGACCAGAAATGCGCCGGACAGACCCATGTAGAACGCTAGGAAGTTGTAGCCGAAGTCGGCAGCAAATTGCACCACGCCATACAGGCCCCAGGAGCTGATAAACACACCCAGCGACAGCGAGTAGACAATGGGGTGGCGAACCCAGCGCAGCGGCAGCCAGCCTTTCTCGCTGGCATGGGCAACCAGAAAAAGCATGCCCAGATAGCTCACGCTCAAGGCAAAGAGAACAGCCGGACTAAAGATCATTGAGGTCTCTGCTGCGAGCGATCCAGAATGCCAGCACTATCAGCAGCACCCAGATGACATAGGGGCGATACCACGCGCTGCCGCTGGCGCTCCACCAGTCAATCACGATGGGCGAAAGCAGAAAGGCGCCGGCCACGAACAATAAAATCAGACGATCAATATACATGCACAACCCCGCTGGCACTGTTACGCAAGGTAACAGTTTTGGCTGGAACTGTCAGGGTGAGGGATGTTTTCCGGGGCCCAGTTGGCGCAGGCCCAGTCCAGTATTTCTGCCGGCTGCGTGTTGCGCAGCTCTGCGGGAGGCGACTGCCCAAGCGCGGCCAGTGCTTGCCATAGGTTGTCGTTTGCCGCGCTGTTGCTGAGCGCCGGCGCATGGTTTTGCTTGGACAGCTTCTGGCCGTTTTCCGCTGTGACCAGCGGCAGGTGCAGGTAGCGCGGTCTGGCCAGACTCAGGCATTGCATAAGCCAGCATTGGCGAGCTGTGTTGTCGAGCAAATCAACGCCGCGCACCACTTCGGTGATGCCCGTCGCGGCATCGTCCACAACGACTGCGAGCTGGTAGGCATAGAGGCTGTCGCGTCGCTTGAGCACGATATCGCCTACTTCTTGGTGCAACTGGCTGTGCAATTCGCCGCGCAGGGTGTCGGTAAAGGATAGGCGGCCGGCTGCGTGCGTGCGCAGCCGCCAGGCTGTGTCGCGACTGCTGAGTGCGGCACCCGCAACGGAACATGCGCCCGTGCAGATGCTGCACGAACTGAGTCGATGATGTGTTCTGGCATGATCGAGCAGTTGATTACGCGAGCAGCGGCAAGGGTAGAGCAAGTCTTGATCGAGAAGCTGTTGCAGCGCTGCTTCGTAGTGCTCGGCGCGTGGCAGCTGGTAAAGCACCGGGCCATCCCAATGCAGACCGTGTGCCTCGAGGCAGCGCAGAATATCGGCGCTGGCACCGGCTTCAGTGCGCGGCGGATCAAGGTCTTCGATGCGCAGCAGCCATTGGCCGCCTTGCTGCTTGGCGTTCACATAGCTGCCGACAGCAGCCAGCAGGGAGCCGGCATGCAAACGCCCCGTGGGGGACGGGGCGAAGCGACCAACGACGGGTGGAGTGATGGCGTCAGCCGCCCAGCAGCTGCTTTTCCTTGATTTCCTGCAGGCTCTTGCAGTCGATGCAGAGTGTGGCGGTCGGGCGCGCTTCCAGGCGACGAATGCCGATTTCAACGCCGCAGTCGTCGCAGTAGCCGTAGTCGTCTTTTTCGATGCGCTCGAGCGTGGAGTCGATTTTCTTGATCAGCTTGCGTTCGCGATCACGCGTGCGCAGTTCCAGCGAGAACTCTTCTTCCTGCGTGGCGCGGTCGTTCGGATCGGGCAGGCTGCCGGATTCATCCTGCATGTGATGCACCGTACGATCGACTTCCTGCATCAGCTCCTGCTTCCAGGCGCCCAAGATGCTGCGGAAATGCTCGCGCTGAGGCAGCGACATGTAGTCTTCGCCCTTGGTCTCCTTGTAAGGTGCGAGACCATAAATGAGGCCATTGCCAATAACGGCTTTCTTCTTGGCGCTGGTGGCGGGTTTTTCGCTGGTGCGGGTAGCCATGTTCATCTCTCAAAAACCAATCAGGAATCTATAACAGAGGCAGTCAGACGGCGCAAACCCTCTCTGCTTATTCTATGTTTGTTGCGGTATCTGCCAGACGAATTTCGCCTGACACAATGCTGATGGGCACGCTCAGCAGCGACTCGCCATGACACGGGCCGGCGACGCAACGGCCATCTTCTACTTGAAATAAGGCACCATGATTGCTGCACAGCAGATAGTGCTGCTCGCAATCCATGAACTCATCCGGATTAAACTCCAGATTGATGCCCAAGTGCGGGCAAATGTTCTGCCAGGCGTAAATCTGGGCATCGCGCAGCACGAGAATGACTTCACCGGCCGGCGAGCGGAAGCTGCGACCGACATTTTCCTCCAGCTCGCTGACGGCGCAAAGTCGAAAGCTCATGCTCAGCCCTCCAGCAGTTCACGGTATTGCGCCAAGGGCAGTCGCGGCCCGTATTGGCTGACCACGGCGCTGGCTGTTTTCAGCGCCAAGCGTGTGCTCTGCTCCAGCGTCCAACCCTGGCTGAGGCCATGCAGCACGGCGCCCGCAACGCTGTCGCCAGCGCCGAGGGTATCGATGGCTTTCGCCGGCACGGCGGGCAGCTCGAGGATGGACTGCTGTGTCCACGCCCAGGCCCCTTCGGCACCGCGTGTTAGTACGCCGGCCTGCGCGACCTGACGCAAGGCGGTGAGCGCGACATCCAGGTCATCGCTGCCGGCAAAGCTCTTGGCTTCCCATTCGTTGCAGAACAGCAGATCCACGCCATCGCCGAGCAGTTCGCGCAGCTGCGGCTGGAAGTATTGCACCATGGCCGGGTCGGAGAAGGTCAGCGCCAGCTTTACACCGGCAGCTCGTGCTTCGGTGCGTGCTACTGCCACGGCGGCGCGAGCGCTTTCCGAGGTGCTCAGATAGCCCTCGATATAAAGCCAGCGGCTGGCGCGCAAGGCATCCAGATCAAGCTCGTTGACCGAGACATCGGCAGTAATGCCGAGATAGGTGTTCATGGTGCGTTCGCTGTCGGGCGTGACCATGACCACGCAGGTGCCGGAAACGCCTTCCGGGCGCTGCTCCTGCAAGTTGGTGCTGACGCCGGCGGCGATCAGATCGCTGCGGTAAAAGTCACCTAGGCTGTCGGCGGCGACCTTGCAGCTGTAGAAGCAGCGGCTGCCAAAAGCGCTGGCGGCGATGATGCTGTTGGCGGCAGAGCCGCCACTGGCCTGCTTCTCGCGGGTATGTTGGCTGTCCAGCGCGCTCAGCAAGCGTGCTTGCGCATCGGCTTCGGCGAGGGTCATCACGCCTTTTTCAATGCCCTGGGCCTGCAAAAAGCTGTCTTCCACCCGATACTCGAGATCGACCAGGGCATTGCCTACGGCGTACACATCAAAACGCGTTGTCATAAGTCTCTCGTAACCCAGTGGTGGAAAAGTTAAGCCGTGGAAATAAGCGCTGGAAAAACGCCCGCATTATAGAGAGGCTTGTGACGAACGCCATCCTGCAAGTTACCGTAGTCTGTTGGCAATCGTTACAATCGCCCTACTTTTTGCTTTTGAGTGCTCAGCATCGTGTCCAAACCCGTCAGTCTCTGGCAGCGCATCCAACCTGCAGTCGTTTTGCTGCTGATGCTGGTTGCGCTGATTACGCTGGTGGGTGGCGGTGCCTATGTGATGCGGCTGGATGGCATCGTGCGGGAAAAGTTCGAGGGCAAGCGCTGGGCTATCCCGGCCAAGGTCTTTGCCCGGCCGCTGACCTTGCAGGTCGGCTTGCCGCTGGGCCTGAGCGAAGTGCGCAGCGAGCTGACGGCACTGAATTATCGTGAGCTGGCGGGTGCGCCCACGCCGGGCACTTTCTCGCAGCAGGGCAGTACGCTGTATTTGCACACGCGCGGCTTTTCATTTGCCGAGGCCCAGCGGGAACCGGCGCAGGTCTTGCGTCTGCAGTTTGATGGTCAGCGCATCAGCTCGCTGGCCAGCACCTTGCCGCGGGCCAATGGCAGTGTGCGGCTGGAGCCGATGGTGATTGGCGGCATCTATCCCAGCCAGAATGAGGATCGTGTGCTGATTCAGCTGAAGGAAGCGCCGCCGCATCTCGTGGATGCCCTGATCGCCACTGAAGATCAGCGTTTCTATCACCATATCGGCATCTCGGTGCGCGGCATTCTGCGTGCGGTCTGGGTCAATTTCAGCAGCGGATCGGTGCGTCAGGGAGGCAGTACGCTAACGCAGCAGCTGGTGAAGAATTTCTACCTGACCGATGAGCGTTCGCTGCGGCGCAAGGCCAACGAAGCCATCATGGCGATGCTGCTGGAGTGGCATTACGACAAAAACGAAATTCTCGAAACCTACCTCAATGAGGTGAATCTCGGGCAGCAAGGCTCGCGTTCGGTGAATGGCTTCGGCTTGGCGGCGCAATACTATTTCGGCCAGCCGATTGCCGAATTGTCGCTGCCGCAAGTGGCGCTGCTGGTGGGCATGGTCAAGGGGCCGTCCTACTACAACCCGCGCCGTCAGCCTGAGCGTGCTCGCGAGCGCCGCAATATCGTGCTCGACAGTCTTTATCGTGAAGGTTTCATCAGCGCTCCAGCGCGGGATCAGGCCATGCTGGCCCCCTTGGGGGTTATCGCGAAGCCGACAGCGGCCAGCAACATCTACCCGGACTTCCTCGATCTGGTGCGTCGTCAGCTGCGCGAGAGCTATCAGCCGGAAGACTTGAGCAGCCAGGGTCTGCAGATTTTCACCACGCTTGACCCACGCATGCAGAATGCGGCCGAGCAGGCGCTGGTGGGCACGATTGAGCGTTTGCGCGGACAGGGGCGCTCCCTGAAAAAGGTTGAGGGGGTGGTGGTCGCGGCGGATAGCCAGACCGGCGAGCTGCGCGCCTTGGTTGGCGGCTCCGGCTTGTTTACTGGCTATAACCGAGCCATTGATGCGTCGCGGCAGGTGGGTTCACTGCTCAAGCCGGTGATTTATCTGACGGCGCTCGGTACAGGCCGGTACACCTGGGCATCGCCCCTTGATGATGGCCCTGTGGAAGTGGTCAGCGATGGCGGCAAGCTCTGGCAGCCGCAAAACTACGATCAGCAAAGCCATGGCATCGTGACCTTGCAGAGTGCGCTGGCGCATTCCTACAACCAGGCATCGGTGCGTCTGGGCATGACGCTGGGCTTGCCCGCCATCATGCAGACATTGCAGCAGCTGGGAGTCAAGGTAGACAGCAAGCCTTATCCGTCCTTGCTGCTGGGCGCCTTGAATCAGACGCCTATGCAGATGTTGCAGCTTTATCAGACGCTGCTGTCCGGCGGTATCCGCGCGCCATTGCAAAGCATTGTTGCCGTGGTCAACGCCGAAGGCCGGCCGCTGCAGCAGTTTGTCAGCGAGCGTCAGCAGATTATTGATCCCGCCGATGCCTACCTGCTGCATTTCGGCCTGCAGCAGGTCATGCGTCAGGGCACCGGTGCGCCAGCCTATCAGCGACTGCCCTCGACCTGGGTGCTGGCGGGCAAAACCGGCACCACCAATGACTTGCGCGACAGCTGGTTTGCCGGCAGTGCCGGGCGCACGCTGGCGGTGGTCTGGTTGGGCCGTGATGACAATCAGCCGATCGGCTTGTCGGGCGGTACGGGGGCGCTGCCGGTCTGGGTCGATTTCATGCAGCGCCTGCAACCCGCAGCAACTTTGCCAGCCGTGCCGGCGGGTGTGAGCTGGCAATGGATTGATGCTTCCAGTGGCCGTCTCAGTGCCGAAAACTGTGGCGGCGCGGTGCGCGTACCACTGGCTGTGAAATCGATGCCCACTGAGCAGACGCCCTGCGCCTCTGGTGGCGTGCCGGCATTTATCGATTCCATGGTGGATGGCGTGCTGAATCTGTTTCGGCGCTAGGGCGTAACGACTGGCTCGGGTGCCGAGGCTTCGCTTTCAGGCACTGAGCTGGCTGCTTCCGGGGGCGGCAAATTGCTGGCCGCCGGTATCTCTTGCAGATGATCGCGCTGCATTTGCTCAGGAATGCCTGCCGGAGCCGGTGTGTCCGGTAGCGCCGGCAGATCACGGCCAAACACGGTCTTGCCATCAAAAGCCAGCGAACTCACCGACATTTCCAGCAGATTGCCTTTGCTGTCTGGGCCGCTGAAGCGCACGGGGAAGTTTCGGTAACGCGGGGCCAGCCAGATGTTGTAGCCCTCCTGGCGTGTGCCATCGCTGCGTGTGCGGTTACCCTGCAAATGAATGGTCTGAATCGTGCCGCCAGGCAATTTCAGTGTTTCTTCCGCAACGACGCGCAGCGTGATCTCGTAGACCGAGCTGCCCGTCGTCACCATCAGGCGTCGGTCAGCCGTGCCTTCGTAAGTGACTGCCACATGAAACGGCAGGCTGGCCATGTCCTGCATGTCGCTGGTCAGTGCCGCGAATTTCTGTGCGCCCGCTTTGCCGTGCACGAGCTGGTCTCGCTCGCGATCAAAATTGGCATAATTTCGCAGCGTATTGTTCAGCGTGAGACGGTATTGCTCAGGCTGCAAGCCCTCCGGTGAAACACGGCCCTCGCTGAGAATCTCTGCCTTGAAGCCGAATTTGCTGGCCTCGTTGCGAATCACATAGCGAGTGCCTTCCATCAGCCATTGCTGGCTCAGGTCCATGGCAAAGCCGTAATAGTGGGCGCGCTGCTTGGCCAGTACGGACAGGGGAAATGTCAGCTCCGGCTCGGGGGCATTGGGTAATGGCGCTGAGTTTGGTGGCAAATTCGGCGATGCAGGCGTCGCGACCGCCTCGGCTGACGGTGCGGGGGCGGCCTCTTGCCTAGCGATCACAGGCGCTGATTTGATCTTTCTAGCACTCTCTAGCGTATTGCCGCCCGGTGCCAGCAGCGTGACCTGCAGCATATCGCTGCGCGGAGTTTTGGGTTTGGCTGCCAGACGCACCCGCTTCACGGCCTCGGCTTTCTTTGTCGCCAGCACCTGCTCAGGCATCTGCTTGCGCCACGGCCATGCCCACTCCACATCGACCATCCAGCACGCATGCAAAAGCACGGACAATGTCAGTGTCCAGAGCAGCGGCCGGCGAATCATCATGCGCAATGATTCAAGGTAAATATTTACGGAGCATGGTCATGGCCTCAGCGAGTTGCCCGCAGCGCGCGCTCGGCGGCAGCCACGGTATTGGCGATGTCGGCACTGGTATGCGCGATCGACACAAAGCCGGCCTCAAACGCCGACGGTGCCAGATAAATGCCTTCCTCCAGCATGGCATGGAAGAAGCGCTTGAAGTGCTCGACATCGCAGCGCGTGGTGTCTTCGTATGACCATACCGGCTTATCGCTGAAGAAGATGCCGAACATGCCGCCGACCTGATGCGTCGTGATCGGCACGCCAGCGGCGCGGCCGGCGGCTTCAAGGCCGTCGCAGAGGGCGCGTGTATTGGCACCGAGCTGGTCGTGGAAGCCGGGCTGGCTGATCAGTTTCAGCGTCATCAGGCCCGCACGCATGGCGATCGGATTGCCAGACAGCGTCCCGGCCTGATACACCGGCCCCAGGGGCGCGATGCACTCCATAATGTCGCGGCGGCCGCCAAATGCGCCCACCGGCATGCCGCCGCCGATGATCTTGCCCAAGGTCGTCAGGTCGGGTTTGACGCTGTACAGCGCTTGCGCACCACCCAGCGCAACACGGAAGCCAGTCATCACTTCATCAAAGATCAGCACCGCGCCCGAACTGTCGCAAACCTCACGCAGGCCTTGCAGGAAGCCCGGCACCGGCGGGATCAGGTTCATGTTGCCGGCAACCGGCTCCACAATCACGCAAGCCACTTCATGGCCACGCTCGGCAAAAAAAGCCTGCGTCGCGGCCAGATCGTTGTACGGCAGCGTGATGGTGTGAACCGCCAGACTTTCCGGCACGCCGGCCGAGCTGGGCACACCCAGCGTCAGCGCGCCGGAGCCGGCCTTGACCAGCAAAGAATCCGAATGGCCGTGATAGCAGCCCTCGAACTTCACCAGCACATCCCGTTTCGTGTAGCCACGGGCAAGACGAATTGCGCTCATCGTAGCCTCAGTGCCCGAGCTGACCATGCGCACCAGCTCCATGCTCGGCATGAGCTCGCGCACGCGCGTGGCCATCTCCACTTCCACTTCCGTGGGCGCACCGAACGACAATCCGAGCGTCGCCGCCTCCTGCACTTCGCGAATCACCTCCGGGTGGGCGTGACCGAGGATGGCCGGCCCCCAGGAGCAGACATAGTCGATGTAGCAGCGATCATCGGCATCGAACAGATAAGCGCCCTGGGCGCGGGCAAAAAAGACCGGATTGCCGCCGACGCCCCGAAATGCACGGACGGGCGAGTTCACGCCGCCGGGAATGACCTCGCAGGCGGCCTGGAATAAACGATCTGAGCGATTACTGGTCATGGGCGAACAAACTCCTGAGAAAATTGCTGCGCGCGTGCGCGAATGTCGGGGGCCTGCCAGAGGCTGGCGATCACGGCCAGCGCCTGCGCGCCGGCGTCGATGACGGATGCGACATTATCCGGCGTAATGCCGCCAATCGCTACCAGCGGCAGCGTCAGTTCGGTGCGGGCTTCGGTTAAAACGGCGAGCGGGCAGGGCTTTGCCAGTGGCTTGGTGCCGGATGCGAACATCGCTCCGAAAGCGACATAGCTGGCGCCATCGCGTGCCGCGATTCGAGCCAAGCTGATTTGGTCGTGACAGGTCACGCCAATGATGGCGTCGCTGCCTAGGCGAGTGCGCGCAGCTGGCAGGCTGCCATCACCCTGACCTAGATGTACGCCATCAGCACCGATGGCTTCGGCAAGCTCAACATCATCATTAATCAGCAGCGGAACTTGGTGCTGCCGGCATAGTTCAAGCAAGGCCAGAGCCTCATGGTGACGGCGCTGCTGCTCCTTGTGCAGCGCACTGCCGAACAAGCCGGCGGCGATTTTGTCGCGATACTGGATCACCTGCGCGCCGCCCTGCAGCGCGGCCTCTACGGCAACCAGCAAGCGACCCTGCAGCAGTGCGCTGTCGGTAATGGCATAAAGCCCCTGGATCCGGCTCATCAGGTTGATCGCTGCCATGTCTTCACGATGCGTCGTGGCAGCCACTGACCATCGTCGCGGGGGCGATCTGCCAGTGCCAGCGCCTGCGATACAAAGTCCTGACTCTGCTCGACAGCATCCTGCAGTGACAAGCCAGCTGCCAGACCCGCCGCCAACGCTGCCGCGAGCGTACAGCCTGAGCCGTGAAATTCGCCCGGCAAGCGTGGCAATGCCGAGCGCATCACCAGTTGGCCCTGCACATAAAGCGAGTTGATCAGCATTTCCCCTGGCTCATGCCCGCCCTTGAGCCAGATGGCGGTGGCCCCGGCCTCGGTCAGCTTCGCCACGGCCTGATCCAGATCCTCACAGCCGGCCAGCAATCGCAGCTCGATGCTGTTCGGGGTAATGACGCTAATCTGCGGCAGAGCCGTCAGCAGGGCCGCCCGCAAATCGCTCTGCGCCAAGGCTCCACCGGAATTTGCCGATAGCACGGGGTCCATCACCACCGGCAGATGACGATATGCCGCCAGGCTGTCTAGTACGGCCGTCACCGCTGCCGCCGAGCCGAGCATGCCCAGCTTAATGCAGGCCACCGGCAGATCGGCCAGGATACGACTGGCCTGTGCCTGCATGAGCGCAGGCTCGGTCAATTGAAAATCATAGACACGCTGGCTGTCTTGAACGGTGAGCGCTGTGGCAATCACCGCCGCATGGCCGCCGAGCGCTGCAATGGTTTCGATATCTGCCTGCAGGCCAGCCCCGCCGGACGGGTCCAGCCCGGAAAAGCAAAGTGTGACGGGCCGCATCAAAAGGGTTTCACCACAACGAAGATCACGATCGCGACCAGCGCCAGTACGGGCGCCTCATTGAATACCCGAAAAAATACAGGCGATTTCTGGCAGCGTCGCTCGGCCAGCTGCTGGCGGTAGTGTCCGCAGGCGAGGTGATAACCCACTAATGCCAGTACCAGAGCGAGCTTGGCATGCAGCCAGCCCTGACCCTGCCAGGCCGGCCACTGCATCATCAACAGTGCGACCCCTGACGCCAGCGTAGCGATCATCGATGGCCACATAATGCCGCGATAGAGCTTGCGCGCCATGATGACAAAGCGCTCATGGCCCGGCTCATCGTGCGTATCAGCGTGGTAAACAAATAGCCGAGGCAAATAGAACAGGCCGGCAAACCAGCACACAACCGCAACAATATGAAAGGCTTTCAGCCACAGCATGATTTTCTCCTAACCAGGCACGCAGTCTGCCAAGATCATGGCCATGCGGCTACTGGCCAAGGCCACAACATGGTTTGCTCCGCTGCTCCGCTTCTCGGATAATCACGGCTTGTATTTTTGCTAGCGGCTCATTTTGGATGGGCGCACAGGAGTCATCTTCGCATGATCAAAGTTGGTATTGTCGGGGGCACGGGTTACACCGGTGTCGAGCTGTTGCGCTTGCTGGCGCAGCATCCGCAGGTGGAAATTGCCGTCATCACCTCTCGTGGCGAAGCCGGCTTGCCGGTTGCAACGATGTTCCCCAATCTGCGCGGCCATGTTGATCTGGCGTTTTCTGCCCCGGATCTGCAAACACTGCTGGCCTGTGATGTGGTCTTTTTTGCGACGCCCAATGGCATTGCCATGCAGCAGGTTCCGGCATTGCTGGCCGCCGGCATCAAGGTCATCGACCTGGCCGCAGACTTCCGCCTCAAGGATCCCAACGAGTGGGCGCACTGGTACGGCATGCCGCACGCCTGCCCCGAACTTCTGGCGGAGGCTGTTTACGGCTTGCCGGAAGTCAATCGCGACGCCATTCGCATGGCGCGGCTCGTCGCCAACCCTGGCTGCTACCCCACGGCCGTGCAGCTCGGCTTCCTGCCGCTGCTGAAGGCCGGCCTGATTGATGCCAATCATTTGGTCGCCGATGTTAAGTCCGGCGTTTCCGGTGCCGGGCGCAAGGCCGAAGTTCACAGCCTGCTGTGTGAAACCAGCGAAAGCTTCAAGGCTTACGGCGTCGCCGGCCATCGCCATCTGCCCGAAATCCGTCAGGGGCTGGCTGGTGCTCATGGCAGCAGTGTCGGCCTGACTTTCGTGCCACATCTAACGCCGATGATTCGCGGCATTCATGCCACGCTGTATGCACGCATCAATGCCTCAGCCACAGACTTGCAGGCGCTTTATGAGCAGGCCTATGCCAACGAGCCTTTTGTCGATGTCATGCCTGCCGGTAGTCACCCGGAAACGCGCAGTGTGAAGGGTGCCAATACCTGCCGCCTGTCCGTGTTCCGTCCACAGGGTGGCGACACCGTGGTGGTGCTATCGGTCATCGATAACCTGGTCAAGGGCGCTGCCGGTCAGGCCGTGCAGAACATGAACATCATGTTCGGCTTTGATGAAAGCGCCGGTCTGAAGCACATCGGACTGTTGCCCTGATGGTGAAGCCGACACGCCGCCGGGATCGCCTGCAGCGCATCATGCTGGTGCCGGTCAGCCCTCTGCGCCAGCTTTCCACGCGCGCCGCATGGGGGGCTGCAGTGCTGCTGTGTGTCGGCCTGGCATTCATGGCGGGCCGATGGTCATCTACGCAGACGACCGGGGCCATGACGCAGCAGCTCAATCAGGTCACGCAGTCCAGCCAAAATCAGTTGCGTTCGCTGGAGGAGCGCACGGATATCCGTTTGAAGGAATGCGGCATTATTCAGGCGGCCTCCGAGCGTCTGCAGGAAGACAATCAGGAATTGTTGGCCAGCTTGGCGCTGCTGGAAGATCGCATGGCGTTTTTCAAGCGTCTGGCGACACCGCAGGCAGCAAGCAATCCGCTCAGCATTGAGCAGTTCGAGCTTTTGCCAGCCAAGCAGCCTGATCATGTGCGCTATCGTCTGTTGGTGACGCGTGGCGGTACTGTTGGCACCAAGACCAGTGCCACGGTTTCAGTCACGGCCAGCGCCGGTTCGCGTGTCGTCAAGCTGGACATGCCGGCACCGCGCTTCCAGTTCCGCTATTATCAGCAGTTCAGTGGTGAATGGGCGTTGCCGGCAGGCTTTCAGCCGGAGCGTGTCGATATTCAGGTGCGCAGCGCCAGTGGTGCCATTACTCGTCGATACAAGTGGGAAATACAGGCCCGCTAACCAGAGGTTGTTCATGTTCAGCAGCAAGCACAGAAAGACAGACTTGTCGGCATACAAAGACCATAGCTTCATCAGCAAGCAGGCGCGTATCCAAGGTGATATCCATTTCCAGGGCGCTCTGCATGTTGAAGGGCGCATCGAGGGTCAGGTTATCGCCAAAGATGGCTGCTTGCATCTGCATGGCGAAATCGTTGGCGATATTGATGTCGCCAACGCCGTCATCAATGGTGTAGTGCGCGGCAATCTGACCTGTCATGAGCACCTGGAGCTGGCCAGCGAAGCGCAGGTCTTTGGCACAGTCACTTACCAAAGTCTGGAGATGATGCTCGGTGGCCAGGTGACCGGCTTGCTGCAGCCCATGAGCCGTCCGGTGTTGAGTGTGGTGAAGGAGCCGGCCGCCTGAGCCATGAATAGTTGACCATATCACTAGGATATGCGGCATAATTCCAGCAAGTCGTATGAAGATGGGTGTTTGGTAATGAGTGATGTATCTGCAGCATTAGTGCTGAGCGACAAAGCCGCCGAGAAGGTGCGCAAGCTGCGCGCTGGCGAGGACAATCCGGATCTGAAGCTTCGGGTATATATTACCGGAGGCGGCTGCTCGGGCTTTTCCTACGGCTTCACCTTTGACGAGAGCGAGAAAGATGGCGACTCCCATTTTTGCAATGGCGATGTCACCATGCTGGTCGACCCGATGAGCTTTCAATATCTCGTAGGCTCAGAGGTGGACTATGTGGAAGGCCTGAATGGCTCGCAATTTGTCGTCCACAACCCCAATGCTACGGCCACCTGTGGGTGCGGCTCCTCGTTCTCGATCTGAGCCGGAGTGCTTCAGCATCCCAGCGCTCGTCCCATTCCCGCCGGATGATACGAGCCCAGAATGCGCGGTCCGCTGGCTCCCGTGACGGCCGGCACATTCCCCGGCAACCCTGACACCATCTGGCGCGCCAGCCAAGCAAATGCCAGCGCCTCTATCCATTGCGGGTCTATGCCTTTGCTGGCGGTGCTGGCTACTTGCCAGTGCGCAAGGTGCGCCTGCAGGCGGGCCATCAAATATCTGTTGTTGGCTCCGCCGCCACATACCAGCAACTCCCCTGACAACCCCTGACAAGTTTGCTTGATGGCATCGCACACTGAAATTGCGGTGAGCTCGGCCAGTGTGGCCTGCACATTGATGGCGCTGATGGCGCGTTGTTCGCTTGCCAGTTGCGCATTCAGCCAAGCTGCCCCAAAGGTCTCTCGGCCGGTGCTTTTGGGCGCTGAACGGCTGAAGTAGGGATGAGCGAGTAATCGCTGCAGCAAGGTGGCATCAACTTGCCCAGCTGTGGCCCAGTCTCCGTTGGCATCGTAGCTCTTGCCGGTATGCTGCTGGCACCAGGCGTCCATAAGCATATTGGCCGGACCGGTATCAAAGCCTAGTGTGCTGCCGGCTGCCGATTGCGCGGGCAGCACGGTAATGTTGGCAATGCCGCCCAAATTCAAAACCACGGTATGGATGTCTGCATGAGCAAAGATTTGCTCATGAAAGGCAGGTACCAGCGGTGCTCCCTGGCCACCGGCTGCCATGTCACGCCGCCTAAAGTCGCTAACAACAGAAATGCCAGTGAGTTCGGCCAGCGTGTTGGCATCACCAATCTGCAGCGTGAAAGGTGGAGTCATGTCCGGACGATGGCGAATTGTCTGACCATGAAAGCCAATCGCCTGGACGGCACTGGCCGGCAAATCGGTTTGCGCCAAGCAGGCCAGGCAGGCATCTGCCGTGGCCATGCCGATTCGCCGATCCAATTGCCCGAGTTTGTCGATGCTGTCGTTATCGCCGGCCGCCAGTGCCAAAATCTCGGCCCGCAGCGCCGCGGGCCAGGCCTGACTGAAGCTCGCCAGCAGTTCCGGCCGCTTCGGATCGCGCCAATCCGCGAGCACCACATCAATTGCGTCGACGCTCGTGCCCGACATCACACCCATGAAAATGCTCAAAGCAGCGCTCGCCTATTACAGTGGCCAATGATGCCCTAGCGTAGCGCATAGATAGCTTAGCGACAGCAAGCCGGCATCCAAGGGCAATGCTAGAATGGCAAAAATTCATCAGATGAGCTGTGGCAATGACCCCCGAACAACAACTCGCCCGCATTCAGCGCGGCACTGAAGAAATCATTCAAGTCGATGAGCTGCTGGAGCGCCTGAAGTCCGGGCGTCCCCTGCGCGTCAAGGCCGGCTTCGACCCGACCGCGCCCGACTTGCATCTTGGTCACACCGTACTGATCAACAAGCTCAAGGTATTTCAGGATCTCGGCCACGAAGTCATTTTCCTGATCGGCGACTTCACCGGCATGATCGGTGACCCCACCGGCAAGAATGTCACCCGCAAGCCGCTCACGGCCGAGCAGGTTGCTGAAAATGCCAAGTCCTACGCCGCCCAGGTCTTCAAGATTCTGGACCCAGCCAAAACGCGTGTCGTGTTCAACTCAGAGTGGATGAACAAGAAATCGGCAGCCGACATGATCCAGCTTGCCGCGCAATACACGGTCACCCGCATGATGGAGCGCGACGATTTCACCAAGCGCTTCGCCGCGCAGCAGCCCATTTCCATCCACGAATTTCTCTACCCCTTGCTGCAAGGTTACGACTCGGTGGAGTTGGAGGCCGATGTCGAGCTCGGCGGCACCGACCAGAAGTTCAACCTGCTCATGGGGCGTACGCTGCAAGCGCGTCATGGTCAGCCGTCACAAACCTGCATCACCGTACCCATTCTCGAGGGTCTCGATGGCGTACAGAAGATGTCGAAGTCGCTCGGTAACTATGTTGGTGTCACTGATGCACCCGGCGAGATGTATCAAAAGCTGCTATCGATCCCGGATAGTGTGCTTTGGCGCTATTTCGAGCTGCTCAGCTTTCGCGATGCCGATGAAGTCGCCAGCATGCAGGCTGAAGTGGCTGCCGGTCGCAACCCGCAGGAAGTGAAACGCTTGCTGGCCGAAGAGATCATCACGCGCTTCCACGGTGCCGAAGCGGCAGCCGGCGCCCATAAAGGAGCCGGCAATCTCTTGCAGAAGGGCGAAATCCCCGAAGATGTGCCTGAGCTGACCATTACGCTGGCCGCTGAAGAAGAGGTGCTGCACCTTGTTGCCATCCTGAATCGCGCCGGCCTCACCAAGAACTCCGCAGCAGCCAAGGATGTCATCCAGCGCAGCGCCGTTTTTGTGGATGGAGTCCCGGCGCAGCCTGGTTTCTGCATGCAGCGCGGCATGACGCATGTGATTCAAGCCGGCAAGAAGGCGATTGCCCGGGTCAGCATTGCTTGAATCGTTCATAAATCCAACGAAACCTCGGGTTTTGACGGAAAAATGAGCGAACGATGAAGGTTTCGTGAAAAGGTGTTTGACACCTCGTTTGGCATCCCTATAATGCGCCCCACACCGCAGCGATGCTGAAGTGTAGTGAAGA
>JBBTCA010000002.1:0-261022 GCA_038043385.1 Pseudomonadota bacterium | reverse complement strand
CCCCCCCCCCCCCCCCCCCCCCCCCCCCCCCCCCCCCCCCCCCCCCCCCCCAACTCCTGAATTTAGCCGCGCCGCGAGAGAAATCAGCTTGAAATAATTGTTATAGACTGATTATTCACGAATCTGCATAACTTCAGTATTCTCATTATTTCCCCTAATCCCTTCTGATTTCTTATGCTCTTTAAGCATAGACTCAGCCTTTGGCTTGCCATACTTAACACCAAGCAGAAACTCCATTATCTGTTCATTTTTTTCAATAAGTACACTTTCAAGGGCATCAGCTGTCAGCTCAAAGTTAGCTTCAACATACCTACGAGACTTATCATGTGCATCTTCCAAGCCAATGAGAAGGTCATCGAGGTCCTTTTTATACTTCTCTCTAATGCTAGTTAGTATTATAAATACCAATAAAATAATAAGTAGCAATGATACGAACAGTTGAACATAGGTTAAGATCTGCGCAAGACTAGTAGCTGGAGCAATAGTGGATATGCTCGACGTCATCAATGTGCTAAAGCTATAACCAATAAAATCCCAAAAACCTGCGTCGTTTGCATTTATAAAGTTACCATCATTAATTCGGTGTAAGCCAAAGTAAATAACGCCGAAAGAAAATGCTGAAAGCATGAAAGTCCAAATCAATGAACTTAGAAAATACAAATCCATCGTTCTGCTACTTATAACCTCTCTAATGCGAATAATAGAGAAGTGTAACAATGTCGTAAAAATGTATATTTGCAGCAACGAATTTCCTAGTTTTCTCTTGTATTCATCAGAGCTTTGATCACCCTCTGGCTTATCATTTTCTAGATGAAGTTCAAATTTATCTATAGCTTTAGACATACTCCCACTTAATACCGTAAATATTGTTACTGACGAATATGCGGATTTTAGTTTTTTGTAGAAATGATTAACCAAATGTAATCCGACAACAATCATGCTTATTGGTATAATTTGATTATCATTGGGAGCCATGCAGACTAGGGTTGCAGCAATAAAAACCCCAACCCCAACTATAAAATTTGCCTTAAAAGTGGATATAAATTGATGTATTGCAGGTAAAAAAGCTATTGCTACAGCCCAGTTTTTGAAAAATAGCCTTGGAAGCTTCCAAATTATTACAACAAACGGGTACGAAAAAATATACCCAAACGTCTTTAGAAAAATTCTATTTCCTAAAGCCAGCCATGACGCCGCCATAATTGATAATATAACCAACAAAGCATAATCGAATATAAACTGCGCGCGAGGATAATAATCGATTACGATTTCGCCAATATCTGTAACAAACACTTCAGCGAAAACGCTAGCCCATAGCCCTATAGCTATGCACTCCCTTGCAGCCTTAAAAGCCGAATCAAAAAACTTATTTATACCAATAGGTTCCTTCATATTTTCCTATTTATATCCGACCAATAATTTTGAGCTTAATTTCAGGCAAGCCATATAACTTATATTTATACATCAACCACTGCTGCGTAATAGCTTTCGGACTGCTGCATAATATCGGAGTAGATTAGATATATTAGCAGTTTCAACAGCTTTAAAGCGCTGCCTCCACATCCCCTAACGACAAATAAAGAAAATCTTTTAGCATGACAGCATACTGCACTCGAAGCAATCAGCCAGCTGCCCACACCCGTCCGCTTCGGGTCGCTTTCGGCCATGAGCTGTCGTTCGCTGGCATCAATTTTTGACATAGGGCAAGCCGCTCTGCCTCCAAAAGCGGACGCCCACGCGATTTGCGACGACTGCCTAATCGTTTTATTTCAAGCTGCAAGCCTGCGCTTTGACGCAGTGCATTTGCAACGAAAACGAATGGGGGAGTCGGTTGTCTACAGCTTCGATAGTACAGATGGATCATGTTGCTCACCCCAATGGCTGGTATGCATACCAATTTCTCCGTCATCAGTTCGATTAGCGCCGCGCCAGTCGGAACCCTGATGTTAGTCGGCAAGCCAATGGGCATAACTTCGGATGTCGATCATCGGCACCGTGCCGATCTCTTGCAACTTCGCGATTAGTTCCAGAAGGAAGACTGTTGCAGGCTTGCTCTGCGGTGAAATTGTCACTGTCCCTTGGTCGTCACAACCGAAGAGGCCGTGAGACGCCACACAACCGATATCCAATCGGTTGTTCATATTCTCCGGCTGAAACTTAAGCGCCTCGACCAGCGGTTGACCCAAAGGCGGATTCCAGTCGCTTTCAAACGTTAGTAGGCCGCCAATAATATGATGGAGCGGTTTGGCCGTCGCGACGCCTTTGAGCCAGGGTACGGGCATGCTCGTGCGCTCTAGGCGCCGAACACTCTCTATCTTCTCCTGAGCGTATCTCACTTGCCCAGCGTTGACCGACTGCTTTGCTTCGAAAACGGCATATACGCTTTCGGCTGGGATGACCAGCTGGTCATTGTGCTCGAAGATCAGCGGGGTGTACTGCCGGTCATAAATGACGATGTCCATTTGCTGGCTGAACCTGTCCTTGCTGTCGACGACATGTGCCGTTGCCGCCTGATACCGGCGGGGCAGATACGTTTCAAGCAGTTCCAGCCATGCTTTTTCGCTCGCGTCACCTTTCGTTCCGGGATGGCCAAAAGACTGCCGTGACACGGCAAGGCTTTGCTGCACCTTATCGTGCAGACCTGACAGCAGGACTTGGAGGGACCATTCACTCATCGAACCAGGTTCTCCCAGGATCCCTGCAGGGACGTCGCGGCTGCCTTGCTAATCGCCTGCTTTTCAGCTGTGGTCAGATCATCTGAAATGCAGTTGTTCGTGTTAGCTGGATCGACTATCTGCGCCGTTGGCAGATAGTCTCGAAAATACTCCAAGCACTTCACAACACGGCGAGAAAGGGGTGCCAAAAATTCAAGCTGCAATGCCTTGATGACGGCGAGTTCGACATAAAACGAGGGAAAATCTAAGCCTTTCTGATTGCGCCACAGTTTGATGATCCGGATTTCCTGTTGCCTCCCCGCCGCAGTGACATGCGCAATGTGCGTGTCGATGTTCGTCTTCTTCCATGTGTCTTTGCGACGAACATAGAGGCTGTGATCGCTCGTCAGGTAGTTTTGCCGTTTCGCGGGCACAAGATCTACGTCGAGGCCATTGACCTTGATATTGATAGACACGTTTTGCCGCTTTGGCGCGTATCCATGCTCCTTGAGATACGTAAAAAGCTTTTCGTAGACATCCTTCAGGCTCTCAGGTGTCTGATCCGACAACGATATGAAAAGATCGATGTCAGTTCCCGATGCATTAGCCGTGCCCTTGGAAAACGAGCCGCTCGGCCGGACATTGAGGAGATATCGGTTTGCCCACTCATTAAGGAGCGGTTGGATCGTCGCTTGGACATTCCATAGAGGCGAATTTATGCTCGTATTGACGGCTTCCCGGTTGAGGATAGTCGTTAGATAGGCGTCTGCTTCTATACTCATAGGCTTGGTCGTGTTGTTCGCGATGTCTAAGCAGCTTGAGAGATCGTATGGAGAAACCGCCCCACTTTCAACTTTTCTAGGATCCGGGCGTACCCTCGTCGCAGCGGACCGGACTCTATTCGCTTGTGCTTGCAGGGCAGCGTTCCGGCCATTAGGTGACTACCCCCTCATCAATTCGCTTTTGGCGGCTGCCAACCCAAAACAGGTCCTACATGCACCGAAATGCCGTTGGCAAATGAGTCCTGCTTATAAGGAGCCCCACAATAGAGGACGGCCACGCATTCTTTCGCGAGCATTTTGTAAATAACATTTTCAGTTCCGCAGCTGTATAGCAACGCAACACTGAAGAGTTTCTCGCCGTGGGAAGCATCGACGGTCATATAGAGCGCATCATCGTCAGGTTCGTTGACTTTCACACTCCAGCCAGCATCACGTAAAGGCCGAACCAAATCTGTCATACACTGCTGTGAAAGGAGCCCCTTACGGAGCAGGGTGCCATTGTCTGCTGGCAATGGTGAAACTAGGCGCCCATATTTTCTGAAGTGACCCTCTTCGGCTAGCTTCATCTTCATCTGAATATCGCCCCGAAGTAGCGCCTGTTGCCATAGCAAGGCGCTGTCGTCATTCATGTCCGGGAGAAAAAACGAGACGCTATGAGAGGCGTCGTACCATGATTCGATGGCAGCAAGTGTCGCAAGCGCGACCACCATCCGAGCGAAATTCGCCGGTTGCTGCCATGATGCCGCGGTGCCATGCGCAAACATGTGTCGATTCAGCCAAGTCACACCCCGGTATTCGTTGGTATTGCAAAAAAAATGATTCCTAAGCCACCTCCGAAACGTCTCAAAGGCGAAAACACGCTCGTCCTGCCCGAATAGATAGTCACAGGTCATATATTCGGGCGGCACCCACATGCGGTCAAAATGGAGTTGTGCAGCAGTTTCGATCGCGCGGTTCACTGCATGATCAATCTTGTCCGGGGCAGTAGCTTTAGTCCCGAGATCAGAAACGATTCTTGTCAGACTGCCTTCGATCGCCGGTATCAACGCTCCGACACTTGTAGCCCAATACCCGCTATATGCGCCTAGATAAGCTTCCCGCGCCAAAGGCACGATCTCTTTAAGGCTGCGAGCAAGAGGCAAGATCTGTTCGATGCAGACCGCTTGGAAGGCTAATGTATAAAGCGTTGACGTGTGATATCTGAAAAGTTCGAGCGCCTGTTCTTTCGTCACATGCCTGACGGAAGCAAGCAGCTTAGATATTTCACCCATCGGTAGCCACAGCGGCATAAACCACTCGACCTTGTCCCAAAGAGCGGCTTGATCGTCGTGTTGTTTTCGCCTTATTTGCCAGTTCTCGTCGCCGGCAACCGGAATCGTCGGGAAGCATGCTTTGTCACCTTCGACGGTCAGGACAATACACGGCGTCGGATGGAAGACCCCGACATCTGCAAGCTTCGCGACCGGATTGATGAGTCCCTTGTCGCTAGCCCATTTTTCAATGAGCTCTGGTGTCAAAGCGTTCAGCGAAGACTCATTCTGCGCGCGTCGCCAAATACCACTGAATTTGTAATCGAGATTGGAGAAAGACATTGAACCCATCCAAAGTGCCATCGTAGTTACTTTTGTTCAGCAACTTACTATCGGTTTCTGGACACAGCTACAACCCAGCATGCGACTAAACGGACGTCCGTTCCACCTTGAAAGCGGCCCGATATGTCACGCTGAGTCGACCGGCCGCTTCGGGTCGAATCCGGCCAATAGCCGGAAAATTTCCCCACAAAAAAGCCCGCAATCGCGGGCTTTTTTGCATCATCCAGCCGACTTACGCCGAAACCGGAATCTTCCCGATCTTCGCCTGCCAGATCTTCGGTGCGGTTTCGTGCACGGAATTCCCAGTCACATCCACCGCCACGCTAACCGGCATGTCTTCGACCACGAATTCATAGATCGCTTCCATGCCTAAGTCTTCAAACGCGACCACACGCGACTTGCGAATCGCCTTCGATACCAAATAAGCAGCGCCACCCACCGCCATCAGGTAGACCGCCTTGTGCTTCTTGATCGCGGCGATGCCGGACGGGCCGCGCTCGGACTTGCCGATCATGCCGTACAGGCCGGTCTTGGCCAGCACCGTGTCGGTGAACTTGTCCATGCGCGTGGCCGTGGTCGGGCCGGCCGGGCCGACGACTTCGTCACGCACCGGGTCAACCGGGCCAACATAGTAGATGAACTTGCCCTTGAGATTGACCGGCAGCTCTTCGCCCTTGGCGAACATCTCGACCATGCGCTTGTGCGCGGCGTCGCGGCCGGTGTACATGGTGCCGGTCAGCAGCAGCGTCTCGCCCGGCTGCCAGCTGGCAATCTCTTCCGGGGTGATGCCATCGAGATTGACGCGACGCGACTTCGAGGCGTCGAAGGTGAGCTTCGGCCAGTCTTCCAGCTTCGGCACTTCCAGTTCGGCCGGGCCGGAGCCATCCAGCTCGAAATGCACATGACGGGTGGCGGCGCAGTTCGGGATCATGGCGACCGGCAGCGAGGCGGCATGGGTCGGGTAATCGAGAATCTTGATGTCGATGACCGTGGTCAGACCACCCAGACCCTGAGCGCCGATGCCGAGCGCGTTGACCTTCTCGTAGAGCTCGATGCGCAGCTCTTCGATACGGTTGGACGGGCCACGCGCGATCAGCTCCTGGATGTCCACCGGGTCCATTAGCGATTCTTTGGCGAGCAGCGCGGCTTTCTCGGCAGTGCCGCCGATGCCGATGCCGAGCATGCCCGGCGGGCACCAGCCGGCGCCCATGGTCGGCACGGTCTTCAGAACCCAGTCCACGATGCTGTCGGACGGGTTGAGCATGGCCATCTTCGACTTGTTCTCGGAACCGCCGCCCTTGGCCGCGACAGTGATATCCACCTTGTTGCCGGGCACGATCGAGTAGTGGATCACCGCCGGGGTGTTGTCTTTGGTGTTGGTACGCTTGCCGGCCGGGTCACGCAGGATGGACGCGCGCAGCACATTGTCTGGCAGCAGGTAGGCACGGCGCACGCCTTCGTTGATGGCGTCATCCAGCGACAAGTCGCCGAGGTCCCAGCGCACTTCCATGCCGACCTTGACGAAAATGGTGACGATGCCGGTGTCTTGGCAGATCGGGCGATGGCCCTCGGCACACATGCGCGAGTTGATCAGGATCTGCGCCATCGCGTCCTTGGCCGCCTGGTTTTCTTCACGCTCGTAGGCGGCGTGGATGGCCTGGATGAAGTCTACCGGGTGATAGTAGGAGATGTATTGCAGGGCATCGGCGACGCTCTGGATGAGGTCGTCTTTCTTGATGACGGTCATGGGTGAAGCTCCAGCTAAACGGTCAGGAATGGCGCGAGTATAACCGCTGCTCAAGCCGGCGTGACCCCTGACGGACTGGCCAGACGCTGACTCGCGACCAAATGCGGAAGCAGCGCGGCGAGCACAGCCTGCGGCTGCTCGGCCTGCAGAAAGTGCCCGCAATCGGCGAGGCGCTGGCACTGGATGCCGGCGGGGAACATGGCTGGATCGACCAGCACATCGAACAGCTCAGCCTGCATGCAGCCGTCCTGCGCGCCGGTCAATGCCAGCGTGGGCACGGTCAGGGCTCGTCGCGCCAGGGCGTACAGCGAGCGGGTGTTGCCGCGCCAGGGCGTGAATAGAGCGCGGTAGTAGCGCGTGGCGGCCCAAGCTACATCGGCTTCGAGAAACGCCTGTTGCACCGGGGCGAACTGTTCGGGCGTGAACGCCCAGCCCGGCGACCAAATCTGCCAGAGCTCGCGCAGGCGGGCGCACTCGTTGGCACGGATGCCCTGCACGGCATTCAGCGATTGCATCTCCAGCATATAGGCGGAGTTGCGCAGCTGTGCCGGCAGCAGGCGCCAGGCGCGTTCAACGCGCTGAAATGGCGGGATGGCAAGGATGGTCAGCGACTGCCAGGCCGAAGGCTGGCTGGCAACGGCGGCCATGGCGGCAATCGCGCCCCAATCGTGGCCGATCAGATGAATCGGCTGCTGGCCCAGCTCGCGCTGCCAGGCCAGCAGGTCGAGGCTGGCGGCATAGGCATCGTAATCGGCATCGGGATGCACCGAGCTGGGCGTGTAGCCGCGCAGCCACGGCCGCAGCACGCGATAGCCGGCCGCGAGCAGGCCCTGCGCGACGGCATCCCACCCATGTGGCGTGTCCGGAAAACCGTGCACGAGCATGACCAGTGGCGCACTTTCCGGGCCTTCCAGCCAGGCCGTGAGCGTGAGCTGGTCGCGGCGCAGATACAAAGTCTGGCGCGTTGCCGCACCCTTGCCAACGAGCGTCAGTGCCATGGTCACGCCTCCCCGTTCAAGAGCTGGTGCAGCGCCTGCGGTCGCTGGCTGGCCTGCTGGATAGGCTGCAGCCAGGCGCGCAGGGCCGGCAGCCAAGGCTGGGCGGCATCGTGCGCATTACCGGCCGCCAGCTCTATGCTGGTCGGCAGCGACCACGGCAGCATCGGCAGCAGCTCGGCAATATCCACTTGGTTGAGGTCGCGGGCTAGGCGGAAATCGCCATCGGCCGTGCGCACCATGAAGCGTTGCGTGAGCAGCCAGTCTTGCCATTGCGACCAGCCCCACTGCGTGCTGCGCTGCAAGATGCGCATGACCTCGGTTTCGGTCACGCCCAGACCTTCGGCATGACGCGACTGCAGGCGTTGCAGCAGCGTCATCAGCGCCAGCAAGGGATGCTGCGAGGGCCGTGCTTCCACATCGTGCAAGACCAAGCTGCGGCTGAGTTCCACGCCGAAGAGAATGATCAGCCAGGACAGGTAGATCCAGAGCAGAAAGACCGGGAAGGCGGCGAAGGCGCCGTAGACCAGCTGATACGAGCTGAAACCGGTGACAAAAATGCCGAAGCCGCGCTTGGCCAGTTCGAACAGGCAGGCGGCGACAAAGCCGCTGATCAGGCCGGCGCGCCAGGGCACGCGGCAATTCGGCACGGCGGTGTAGAGCAGCGTGAAGCCAAGCGCAGTGAACAGCAGCGGAATCACGCCGATGCCGGGCAGCACGGTGCCGACGATATCCGCCGTGTCACGCAGTACGCGCAGCGACATGATGTAGGACGACAGCACGAAGCCGGCCCCGAGCAGGAATGGCCCCAGACTGAGCACAGCCCAGTAGCGCAGGAAGCTGATCAGACCTTGCTTGGGCGCACGCACCTGCCAGATTTCATTGAAGGCGCGCTCGATGGTGACCAGCATCATGATGGCCGTGACAAACAACATGCCGATGCCCACGATCGTGAGCTGGCTGGCCTGCTGGGCAAATTCGCCGAGATGCTGCTGCACGGCCTCGCCGGTGCTGGGCACGAGGTTGGAAAAGATGAATTGCTGAATTTCAGCGCTGACCGGCTTCAGCGACGGCACCGCCGCCAGCGCGGTGAACACCACGGTCATCATCGGCACCACGGCAAACAGCGTGGTAAAGGTGAGCGCGGCGGCATGCCCGCGACAGTTGTCGCGCAGGAAATGCTGGCCGGCGGTGCGCAGCAAATGCCCAATCATGCTCAATTGTTGTGATGCCGAACGCTTCATGCAGCAATCCTCGGTGGCTTCGCGCTAGTATTCCCGCCAGTTTCGTTGCTGTCGAGGCAAGCATGTCTGATCCCTACATTCTGGTGCTGTATTACAGCCGCCAAGGCGCCACTCGCGAGATGGCCCGACTCATCGCCCGTGGCGTCGAAAGCACCGGCCTGAGCGCGCGACTGCGCACCGTGCCAGCTATCTCTGCCGATTGCGAGCAGACAGCGCCGGAGATTCCCGACACCGGCGACATCTACGCCACGCTCGATGATCTCGCTGGTTGCAGCGGCTTACTGCTCGGCAGCCCAACCCGCTTCGGCAACATGGCCGCGCCGCTGAAATACTTTCTCGATGGCACCACGCCGCTGTGGCTGAATGGCGCGCTCATCGACAAACCGGCGGCCGCCTTCACCTCCACCGGCTCGCTACACGGCGGCCAAGAATCGACGCTGCTGAGCATGATGCTACCTTTGCTGCATCACGGCATGGTGCTGGTCGGCCTGCCCTACGCCGAACCCGCGCTGCTCAACACCCGCACCGGCGGCACGCCTTACGGAGCCTCGCACTGGGCCGGCGGTGACGGCCAGCAGCCCATATCACCCGATGAAGCCGCGCTCTGCCAGGCCCTCGGTCGCCGCGTCGCCCGCTGGGCGCAAGCCCGCCCTGCTCTTTGAGAAATGACCGATGAATGATGCTGAGCTACAACAATTCCAGGCCACGCAACTGCAGCGCTATTGCCTGTGGAGCCTGACAGCCTTGCTGGTGTGGATGGCCATTGAGATCGCGTTTTCCGGCCTCTCGCTGCTGGCATCTCTGGTGGTCTGGCTGGTTCAGGCGCTGGGCCTGCTCTGGTTCGTGCCGGGCTTGCGCCGGGGCAATGCCAGCAGCGCCGCCTGGCTGGGCTATGTGCTGATGCTGTATTTCATTTTCGCGGTGCTGTCTGCGTTTGCGCCGGGTCTGAAGGGGCAGCTGGCTATCATTGAATGCGTGCTGATTAGCGGCGTGTTTGCGCTCACCATCCGCTTCGTGAAAGCCAAGCGCGCTACTCAGGGCGGCGCGCTCTAGGCTGCTTTCACGACGACCTTGTGGGCAGCAATAATCTGGCGGAAGGAGTCGCTGGTTGCCGCCCAATCCACTAGGTCAACGCGAAAGGTCAAATCCGAGGCATCGAATGCCTCTTGCAATGTCGCCATTTGCGACAGCGTCAGCGGCACTGGCGTAATCAATGCCAGATCCAGATCAGAGTAAGGTTTGGCCTTGCCTGTGGTGCGTGAGCCAAACGCCCACACCTCCCACCCGGAAGCACAGCGCTGCAAAATTGCTTGCACCTCTGCCCATGCGTCAGATGTCAGCGCAAGACCCGGCGGTACCAGACTCATGGCCGTTCGTTTCGTTCAGTGAGCTGACGATACAAAAACCGCGCTTCATCGAGAAAGTCAGGTGCAATCGCAAAAACAGCCTCTGCCTTCTGCTGATCGTAGGTATGGCTGCTATCGGTTCGGGCCTGACGATAGGTTTTCCAGCGCGACCAATCCGAGCGCAGCAACTGCTTTTCATTACCCAGCCGAATCAGGCTTTGAAAGCTGGCCAGGTCTACTGAGTCGGGATTGGCCGCCGTGCTTTCGAGGTAGCGCTTGAGCATTTTGTGGCTCAGCTCATAGGTAAACTCAAAGCACTGAATGACGGAGTTGCGCAATTGCTCTGCCAACTCTGGATGGTCTTTTGCCAACGGCGAATGCACATACGCCAGGCTCTTTTCGAGCTGCGCGATGGCATTGGCAAAGGAGCTGAAATCCAGACTCATGGCAGATCCTAATCTGTTGATACTGTCGCGCAGCTTATTTCGCTTCGGCGCTCAGCGTCCACTGCTGAAATCAGCAAGCGCCTAACCCAGCACCGCGCGTGCCAGCGGCACGGTGATGGCGCGTTTTTCGCGCAAGGCGCGCTGCTCAAGCTTGTCGAGCATGGCCATGAAACGGCCGAGCCCTCGTGGCCCGCGCTCGATCAGGTAACGCACCAGCTCCGGCTCCAGCTGCCAGTCACGGCGCGCTGCCGTGGTCTGCAACAGCTCCTGGCGAATAGCGTCATCTGGCGTGGGCAGCACATGAACGCTGGCACGCGCCAGCCGGGAGCGCAGATCCGGCAGTTGCAGCGGCAAATCAGCCGGCACTGTGGCCGCACTAACCAGCAAGCGCCCGCCCTGCTCCTGCAGTCGGTTGTAAAGATTGAACAGCCCTTCTTCCCATTCCGGCCAGCCGGCCACCGCCTCGATGTCATCGAGCACGACCAGCGGGCAGCTTTCCAGACCCTGCAGCATCTCGGCCGGCAGAAACACCACCTGACGCAGCGGCAGCAGAATGCACTGACCTAGACGCTGTGCCGCCGCAGCAGCAAAGGCCGAGAGCAGCAGCGAACGCCCGGAGCCGGGCTCGCCACACACATGCAGCTGCTGCAGCGAGCCGGCCATGAGCTGGTCCAGTGCCGACAGCACCGGCGCAAACGCCTGCACGGGCAAGTCGCTCAGCGTCACATCGTCACGCGACTGCAAAGGCAGCAGCAGCTGCTCTTCGGGCATGAACAAGTCTTGCTGGCTGGAATAAGGGTTAGACAAGCGGTGGTTCCCCACCGTGATACCAATGGCTGTTGATGTAGCGCTGATGAGCATGGCGCAGCAGCACCACCAGAATAGCCGCGACCGGCAGCGCCAGCAGCATGCCGAAGAAGCCGAAGAGCTGTCCGCCGGCCATGATGGCGAAAATCACGCCCACCGGCGGCAGGCCGATGCGATCACCCACCAGCCAGGGCTGCAGCACCCAGCTTTCAATGAGCTGGCCGATACCGAAGACCGCCCACACCAGCAGCAGCGGTTTGATAAACAAGCCAAACTGGAACAACGCCACCAAACTGGCCGTGACAATACCCAGCGCAAAGCCGAAATACGGAATGATGCTGGCCAGCCCGGCCACCAAACCAATCACCAGTGCCAGCTTAACGCCAACAATCTGCAGACCGACGCCGTAGATCAGGCCCAGCGCCATCATCACCAGCAACTGCCCGCGCAGGAAGGCCGCCAGCACGCTGTCGCACTCTTCCGCGAGCGCCACCAGCTTGGGCTCCAGCTTGCGCGGCAACAGCGCTCGCAGCTTCAACATGACCTCATCCCAATCCAGCAGCAGATAGAAAGTCACCACCGGAATCAGCGCAATCAGGCCCAGCGTGGCCGCCACATGCAGGCCCGATTGGGCAATTTGCGTGAGCATGTCGGTAGTGCTGGCATCGGCACCGCGCCAGAATGCAGTCAACCACTCGGTAATCAGATCCATATCGATGCGATCAATATTCACATTCAGCTTGTTTTCCAGCCACGGAATGCCGTGCCGGTTCATCCAGCGCAGTACCGAGGGGATGCGTGATTCAAGATAGACCAGCTGCTCCCACAGGCGAGGCAGCACCAGCACCAGCGCCACGGTGCCGGCCAGGCAGAGGGTGGCGAAAGTCGCGCTAACAGCCATGACGCGGCTGCATCCGAGCCGCATGAGGCGATGCACCAGCGGGTTGCCGAGGTAGGCGAAAAGCGCGCCGACCAAGAAAGGCAGCAAAATAGGTTGCAGGGCATAAAACAGCCAAGCAAGCGTCGCGAGGGCGGCCAGCAGCATCCAGCGATTGCGATCTTTCATGCACAGGTCCTGCGCCACAGCGGCGGGATATCAAGGAGTCGCTATTGTGCGTAGCCGGAGCCATGACGGGCAAGCACTGTCCTGCTAGAATGCGCGCCTCATTTGCCGCAACCCGCCGAGTTTTTAGCCATGACAGACGCCAAGCCTTCGCTCAGTTACAAAGATGCCGGTGTAGACATCGACGCCGGAGATCATCTGGTCGAACGCATCAAGGGTGTCGCGAAGAAGACCAAGCGCCCGGAAGTCATGGGCGGCCTCGGCGGTTTCGGCGCGCTCTGCGAGATCCCGGCCGGCTATAAGCAGCCCGTGCTGGTGTCTGGCACCGATGGCGTGGGCACCAAGCTGCGCCTGGCCTTGCAGCTCAATCGCCACGAGCACATCGGCATCGATCTGGTCGCCATGTGCGTCAACGACATCGTGGTTTGCGGCGCCGAATCGCTGTTTTTCCTCGATTATTACGCCACCGGCCACCTGAATGTGGATACCGCTGCGACGGTGGTGACTGGCATCGGCGAAGGCTGTCTGCAGGCCGGCTGCTCGCTGGTCGGCGGCGAAACCGCTGAAATGCCAGGCATGTATGAAGGTGACGATTACGACCTCGCCGGCTTTGCTGTTGGTGTGGTGGAAAAGTCGGAAATCATCGATGGCTCGAAAGTGAAGGCCGGCGATGTGCTGATTGGCGTGGCCGCCAGCGGCGCGCACTCCAACGGCTATTCGCTGATCCGCAAGATCATTGAAGTGTCCGGTGCCGACCTGAATCAGCCCCTTAGTCAGGATCAGGCCGGCCGCACGCTCGCCGATGTGGTGATGACGCCGACGCGCATCTATGTGAAGTCCATGCTGGCGCTGATCAAGGCCCTGCCGGTGCACGCGCTGGCGCACATCACCGGCGGCGGCCTGCCCGGCAACCTGCCGCGCGTGCTGCCGGAAGGCTGTGATGCCGTGATCGACGAGTCGTCGTGGAACTGGCCGCCGCTGTTCCAGTGGCTGCAGGCGCAGGGCAATGTGGAGCGCTTCGAGATGTACCGCACCTTCAACTGCGGCGTCGGCATGGTGGTTGTGGTGCCGGCGGATCAGGTCGAGGCCACCATCGCCCAGCTCAAGTCCACTGGCGATGACGCCTGGCTGCTCGGCAAGATCGTGCCGTCCACGCACAGCGAGCCGACGGTGGTGTTTGCCTGAAGACTGCCTAGACCGGAGCCTGATGCCATGACCCTGCGCCTCGTCGTGCTGCTTTCGGGCTCGGGCTCCAACCTGCAGGCTATTCTGGATGCCTGTGGTCAGAAGCCCGCCAGGCTGCCCGCCGCGCCGATCAACGCCCGCGTGGTCGGCGTGCTCAGCAACAAGGCCGATGCTTTCGGCCTCACCCGCGCGCAGCAGGCCGGTATCGATACCGCCGTGCTCGCCCACGGCAACTTCCCCGACCGCGACAGCTTCGATGCCGCCATGGCCGACATCATCGACGCCTGGCAGCCCGATGTGGTGGTGCTAGCCGGCTTTATGCGCATCCTCTCGGCTACTTTTGTGACCCGCTACAGCGGCCGTCTGCTCAATATTCACCCGTCCCTGCTGCCGAAATACAAAGGCTTGCACACGCATCAGCGCGCGCTGGACGCCGGCGATAGCGAGCATGGCTGCTCGGTACACTTCGTCACGCCCGAGCTGGATGGCGGCCCGGTCATCGCGCAGGCGGTGGTCGGCGTTAAGGCTGACGATACGGCAGAGTCGCTGGCAGCCCGCGTGCATGTCGCCGAGCATGGCCTCTACCCCGCCGTGCTAGGCTGGCTGGCCGAACAGCGGCTGTCGTTGCAGCAGGGCCAGGTCGTGCTTGATGGCGAGCCTCTGCTGACGCCGCGCCGCTGCAGTATATAAAAGCTACAGCGTCTGAAACGCCGCACCCGTCACCCGGAGGTCACATGTCTTTTCTGCGCCTGCTCGCGAGCATCGCCCTTGCTGCACCCCTGTCGGTGGCCTGCGCGAGCCAGCCGGCTGATGCACCTGCGAGCCTCGCACCTGCAGCCACTGCAGCCACTGCAGCCACCGCACCCGCCGCTCTCGCAGCCAAAACAGCCGACACCAGCAAGGCCAGCTTTCCGCTCACAGCCAGCAGCCATCGCTACCATTTCAGCTGGGATGGCAACCTCAGCGGCAACGCCACGCGCAGCCTGAGCTGCCAGCAGCAGGTTTGCAGCCTGCACACCGAGGCCAGCGTGCCCGGCATCGGTTCGCTGGATGAGCGCAGCCAGTTCAGCTGGCGCGAGGGCAAGGTGCAGTTCGAGAGCTATCAGCGCCAGTTGCAGCTGCTGTTCTTTCCGCAAACCGTGCGCATTCAACGCGCCGGTGATGGCGAAGTGGTGACCACCGACCGCAAGGGCAAGCAGCGTCGCTACCCAGACCAGCCCGACCTCATCGACAGCCTGAGCCTGGAGGCGCGCCTGCGTAGCGACCTGATGCTGACCGGCAAGGCGCAGACGCAATACCTCATGGCCGACACCAAAGGCGTGACCGCGCTGACGCTGAGTGAGTTGCCGGCAGAAACGCTGACGGTGGCGGAGCAGAAGATTGCCGTGCGTGTGTTCCAGCGTCGCAACACCGAAGGCACGCGCATCACCACGCTGTGGCTAGACCCTAAGCAGCAGTTCCTGCCGGTGCAAATCACGCATCAGGATGGTGCCGAGACCTACCGCATGCTCTGGCTGGGCAATGCGGCGTTAGCTCCCTAAGCCACCGGCCAGGTAGTTGTAGAAGTAGTCGAGCAGCGCACCGGGGTGGGTGCTTTGCAGGGTGTCCAGGCCGAAGACCGGTTGTGCCTGCAGCAATGAGGCATCCGCCAGTCCGTGAATCAATGTGTTCACGGTCAGATAGGCATGCAGCGCCATGGCAGCCGCCGGTTTGCCGGGTGACAGCAGCAAGAGTGCTGCAACAAAGTGCATGAAATAAGGCTGTAGCGCAGCCACCAGAATCGCCTGACCTTTGCCACCTTCCTGCCAGGTCAGCCGTGACAAAAAGCGAATGCGCTGCAAACCGATCGGCCCTTGCAGAAACAAAAACAGAAACGGCCGACACATCACTTCCGTCAGTTCACGCGCTGTCCAGGGTTGATCCTCAGCGCGCGCCTGCAGTTGTGCCAAGGCGCTAGCCTTATGCGGCGCCAGCTCGGCCATCACATCCGCCAAAACGGCTGCCACCAAGCCATCCTTGTCACGAAAGTGATAGCGCACCGCCGACTGGTTCAGCTGCCCGGCCTGGGCGGTAATGGCACGCAGAGAAACGCCATTCATGCCGAACTCGGCAAACGCCTTCAGAGCGGCCGCCAGCAGCGCCTGACGGCCATCGGATAGCGGCAGCGCATCGACTTCCGGTTTTTTCAGTTCACTCAGCATCGCCACAAGCATCACTCATTCATTTATTGTGCTGACAGCTGCGGAGTGTGCCACAAGCCAAAGACATTGAGAATGCAGTTGCATTAATTCAACTGCATTAGTATATTGCCGCATCGACGGAGATCATCTAATGACAACAAAATTCTTCACGCCCTTGAGCTTGGCCTTTATTTGCGCGGCCAGCCTTGGCTTGGTTGGCTGTGGTTCTTCAACCTCTGAAACTGGAACGGCAGCGCCGACAGCCGAAGCCTCGGGCAACCCCTTGGCCAGCATGCTGAGCCCGACCAGCAGTGCCGAATCCTCGGAACCGTCCGCTGCCAACAGCGATGCCTTGAAGGGCCTGGGCTGCGGCTGGACTGCCGCCTCCGATGCCGACACCGCCAACATCGCCTTCCCAGACAAAGCAGCGCGCTACTGGGTGGCACTGATCCCGATGACGCCGGGCAATCGCCTGCGTATTGATGGCGTGTACCCGAATGCCCGCTACTTCTCGTTCAACAGCTACGACCTCGCCTTGCGCCCGACCGACGCCATTGCGGACCGCGATCTGAAGCCCGTGGCAGGCTCGCGTAACCCGTTTGTCGAGCAAGATGCGCCGATTGGCGGGCGCTATACCGGCTTCCTCAATTTCGGCCCGGCACCGAGCCCGCGCGCTGAAAACACCTTCTATACCGGCAGTGTGGGTGCCGGCCCGGTGCAAGTGCCGAATGCGGTGGTCGTGCCCATTATTTATCGCACCTATGTCGCAACAGGCGAGCGTCAGGATGGTGGTGTTGCGCTGCCCTTGCTGACGCTGGAAAGCACGAGCGGTCAGGTTATTGGCACATTGCCGACCTGCAGCGAGCCCTTTTTGCCAAATCTCGGCGGGCTGCTGCCAAAAAGCAGCCTGAACGAGCAGATCAATAACGCTGACTATCCGAATCAGCTCGCCCTGCCGTTCCCAACAGCAGTTTACCCACCCACTTCGCGACGCTTTTATGGCCTGTCCGATACCGCCATGCAGATCGTCATCAACCAGCTGGGGCTATCGGATCAGGCGAGTCAGCTGCCGGCGTTGCCCGCTACCGGCGGTGGCGGCTTCCTCAGCAATGTGCACAATGACTACACCAGCTCCGCCTTTGCTCGTCGCTACGGCAACCTGTTTCTGATGCGTGCCAAGGCACCGAGCTATCGCAGCCAGCCCGGCGTGGCCTTTGGCCGCGAGCAGATGCGCTATTGGTCACTGTGCCAGAACGAGTTTGCCACTCAGCGCTATACCGATTGCAGCTTTGACCGCCAGACTCCGCTGGATGCCGACGGCTATTTCACCGTGGCCATCTCCGATACGGCCGAGCGGCCTGCTGCCGCAACCGCCGCCAACGGCATCACCTGGCTGCCTTGGGGTGCCTACCCGGACGGCGTGCTGCTGTATCGCCAGATGTTGGTTGATGACAACTTCAAGCAAGCGATCAGGGATGTGCCCAACGGGGCCTCGCTCACAGACATCATGGGTGATTACGCGCCGCAAGTTACCTACTGCCGTCCGGAGGTTTTTGAGCAGGCCAGCCTGAGCGCACGCCAACGCTTTGATGCCTGCCTGGCAGACCAGAAGGCCAATCCTGCCGCCGGCACCACGCCCGCGCCCTGAACCTGAAACGAGATGAATATGTTGATGTCACCCCTTGCTGCCGGCCTGCGCAGCGCAATCGGCCTGAGCCTGATCATCGGCCTCGCAGCCTGTGGCGATGACTCGTCCTCGCCCGCCGCTACCTCGGCAGGTCGCACGGCCAATGCCGACACGATCCGTTCAGCGGCGGCGCTCTGCGGCAATCCGGCGCCGACCGGCAATCTCACGCCAAGTTGCACCACGCTGCCCTCGGCGGATGGCTTCGAGCCGCCCTGTAATCCGCATCTGGCACAGGATGCTTGGTCGGCCAGCCATCGTGGTAATTTCGCGCAGGCTTCGTCGCCACTGCCCGGCGTGACCACGCCAGAGCGCGTCAATATTGACCACACCGCGATCACGGCAGTCCCCGTTGTGCTCAGCTTTTCCGATCGGGATAGTCAGGGCCGGCAGGCCGTGTGGGCGTCCACCGTCGGTTTCACCGGCGAGATCGTCAAGCTCGATGGCGACGGCATGGGCGTGGTCGGCCGCTTCCAGCCCGGTGGCGTGAGCATGATTTCCACCAGCGGTGCATACAACCTGCTGGATCGCGATCAGCGCCTGATCGTCGGCCAATCAGATGCTTTGCAGGTCTTCGGCGACAGCGAGGTCGGCAATCGGCACAGCGGCATCAACCGTTTACAAAACTTTGTGCTGCCCGCCGAAGCGCGTTGCGGCACACGCGAGGATGAGCTGGTCGGCATCACCATGCTGCCCGATGGCCATGTAGCCTTTGCCACTAAATTCGGCATGGTCGGTGTGGTGCCGCGCCAGCCGGAAGCCATGTGCGCCGCCAGCCTCAAGGTATTTTCAATCAATGGCGACGCCTGCAACGACAGCAGCATCCCGGACAGCGCCTTGGAGCAAGTGTCGAACTCGATTGCTGCCGATGAAACCAGCGCAATTTATGTGGTGACCAGCTCGGCGCAGCATCGCATTAACTGGGATGGCCAGCAGCTGCGCAGCGCCTGGCGGGCGGCCTATGCTGGTGCCGGCGGAACGGGTAGCGGTCGTCTCGGTGCCGGCTCAGGCTCAACACCGACGCTCATGGGCCAGCCAGGCAGTCGCGATCGCTTCGTGGTGATTACCGATGGCCAGCCGCTGATTCATCTGGTGCTGATGTGGCAGAACGAGATCCCCGCTGACTGGCAGCCGATCAAGGCCGGCAGCGATCGTCGCATCGCCTGTGAAGTGCCGGTCAATTTTGGCAATGACAGTGCGACCGAAAGCCTGTCCGAGCAGTCGGTGCTGGTGCGTGGCCATGCCTCGGTGGTGGTCAACAACCAGCTCCCGCTGAACCAGCTGCTGTCAGTGATTCCGGCGCAGGCACAGCCGCTCACACAGCTGCTGTCGGGCTTTTCGTTCAATCGTCCGCAGGGTCTGGAGCGCATTGACTGGGACCCGGCCACGCGCACTTGCAAAAAGGTCTGGGCCAACCCGGAAATCTCGCTGCCTAACGGTATTCCGAGTTTGAGCGCAAGCACCGGGCAGATCTTCGGCATTGGTTCGCGCACGATCAATGGTCTGGATACCTGGACGCTGGAATCGCTGGACTTCAAAACCGGGAAATCGCGCTACTTCGTGCCAAGCACGGCTTATCCGACCGATAACAGCGTTTATGCGGCGACCACCATCGGGCCGGGAAACAGTGTTTGGACCGGCACTTTTGGCGGTATTACGCGCTATCAGAACTGTACGGCCAGCGGTGACTGCGGCCGCCGTACCACCCTGCCCACTCAACATTTGCCGATGCCCTGAGTCATGCACATCCACGGCAGCTGGGTCGTGGCACTGATCGAGGTGCTGGAGGCGACGGGCTGCGCGCGCGCCGAGCTGATGGCACTGATGCAGCTGGGCGAGCACGACGCCGTGGCGCAGATCCGACATCCGGTGCATCGCATCGAGCCCTTGTGGCAGCTGGCCGACGAGCGCATCGGCGCTCATGCCGGCCTGCAGGTGGCTGCGCACTTCCGCCCGCAGCACTGGGCGCAGCTCGGCCTGGGCTTGCTGAGCAGCCGCAATCTGGGCGAGATCATCGAGCGTATGACCGTGTTTTCACGGCTGATGACCGACGCCCTGTTCATGAGCATGAGCGCCGAAACGCCGGGCACGCTGACTTTCCGCACCCGTTTTGCCTTCCCTCAGCCGCTGGAAGCCAGCCGCGTGGAGGCTTATGTGGGGGCGTCGCTGGCGCTGGTGAAAATGCTGATTCCGCAGCTGACCATGCCCCTGCGCGTGGATCTGATGCGCGAGCAGCCAGCCGATGCCACACCCTGGCAGGCGATCTTTGGCGAGCATCTGCACTGGGGCCACGAGTGCGTTGCGCTGCATATTGCCGCCGATGATCTGCTGGCCGCCGTGCCCGGTGCCGACGCCACCATCGCGGCCATGCATCAGGCCTTTCTGCAGCGCCAGCTCAGCGAGCTCGACGACCAGACGCTGGTCGCGCAAGTCCGCCAAACCCTGCGGCATCATCTCGGCCAGGCCGCGACCAATATCGACAACATTGCCGCGCGTCTGAACACCAGCGGCCGCACGCTGCAGCGCCGCTTGCAGAATGCCGGCGTGCCGTTTCGCGACTTGCTGCAGCAGGTGCGGCAAGAGCTGGCTCAGCACTATTTAAGCAACACCAACCTCAGCCTCGGCGATATTGCCGAGCAGCTCGGCTATCGCCATCACAGCAATTTCACCCACGCCTTTCGCGAAACCAACGGCTGCACACCGCTGCAGTATCGCCAGCAAACGCAGGCGGCTGCCTGAGCCAAACGCTGTGATTCGTAGTGAATCAGCGCCATAAAATTATGATTTTGCGCCATGCCGATTAACGCCTAAACCATTGGTTGCCATGCAAAAAGCAATCTGTCATGGTGCTGGCGAAGGTGTCTTTCACGACACCAGCATGTCAATAAAAACAACAAGACAGGCGTTGCCACATCATGTCTTTGAAGACCCTGCTGCTGCCCATCATCAGTCGCCGACTGTTTTCTCGCGAACGCCTGCTGCACAAGCGTGCCAAAGCGGAGCAGAAGCGCGTGAAAGCGCAAGCGCCGCATCAGCTGCATTATTTTCATCAGGTCGATGACCCTTACAGCGCGCTGGTCGCCGGCGTGTTGCCGGCCTTGCTGGCGCGCTATCACATCGAGCTGATTCCGCATGTGGTGAGCGCGCCGCCGGATGCCGCCGCGCCCGAGCGCGACAAGCTCGTGGCCTACAGCCGGGTCGATGCTGAACAACTGGCTCGCCACCACGGCCTGAGCTTTCGCGATCCGGGCAGGCAACCGTCCGCGACGGCGCTGGCCGAAGCCACGGCACTGCTGGTGGGCACGCTTGATCCGCAGCGCTTTGCCGCGCTGGCCGGCCCGCTCATGGCCAACCTCTGGCAGCTCAAGCTCGATCTGCGTGACGGCATCGCGCAGCCGCAAGCCTGGGTCATGGCCTCGGCCGCCGCCATCGACGCGCATGTTCAATACTCGGATCAGCTGCGCGCATCGCTGGGGCATTATCTGGGCGGCATGTTTTTCTACGCCGGCGAATGGTACTGGGGCATCGATCGGCTTTATCACCTAGAACAACGCCTACAGGACCTTGGCCTACAGAAGCCCGGCGTCAGCGACCTGCTATTTTCACCAGCGCCGGACTTGCAGGCGGATGTTGCCCTGCCGTCACCGCCGGATATCGACTTCTATTTCTCCTTTCGCAGCCCGTACTCGGCCATCGTCGCGCCGCGCATTTTCGCGCTGGGCCGCCGCACCGGCGCCAAGGTGAATCTGCGCTTTGTGCTGCCCATGGTCATGCGCGGCCTGCCGGTGCCCGCCAACAAGCGCCAATACATCAGCCACGACACCGCCCGCGAGGCCTTTGTGCGCGGCATCCCCTTCGGCTGCCTGAACGACCCCGTGGGGCGACCCACCGAGCGCGGGCTGGCGCTCATCCCTTACGCCGAGCGCATCGGCCAGGGTGAAGCCTATGTGCTGTCGTTCATGCGCGGCGTCTGGGCAGAAGGCATCGACGCCGGTAGCGACAAGGGCCTGCGCCAGATTGCCGAGCGCGCCGGACTGAACTGGGCAGACGCTCAGCAAGCCCTGCGCGACGAAGCCTGGCGCCAGACCGCCGAACGCAATCGCGAGGAAATGTTCGGGCTCGGCCTCTGGGGCGTGCCCTCGTTCCGCGTCGGCACACAGGCCACCTGGGGCCAGGATCGCCTCTGGGCCGTGCAAGATGCATTGCTGAAAACCACCATCAACTCTGTCGAGACACTGCCATGAAACGCAAACTGATCCTGGCACTGGCTGTGCTCGCCAGCACCGCCGTGGGCTACCAGCTGCTCAGCGAACCAATCAGCGTGGCGCTGGTGAAAAAAGTCGCCGCCAAGCGCATCGGCACCGACACCATGACCACACTGCCCGACGGCCTGCATGTGGGCCTCTGCGGCGCTGGCGCACCCTTTCCCGATGATCAGCGCTCCGGGCCGTGCACGCTGGTCGTGGCCGGCCAGCGCCTGTTCATCTTCGATGCCGGCAGTGGCAGCGCCCGCCACATCACCGCCATGGGCTTCAACCCCGGCCGCATCGAAGCCATCTTTCTCACCCACTTCCACTCCGATCACATCGATGGTCTGGGTGAGCTGATGCTGCAGCGCTGGGGCGCAAGCGCGAACAGCCAGCCGGTGCCGATTCATGGCCCAACCGGCGTCACTCAGGTCGTCGCCGGCTTTCTGCAAGCCTATGCGCTGGATCATCAGTATCGGGTTGCCCATCATGGCGAGAAAGTCCTGCCCGGCAGCGGCTTTGGTGCCACCGCCATCCCGTTTGCGCTCACCGGCCGCCAGCCGGTGGTATTGCTGAAAGATGCCGATCTGGAAATTTCGGCCTTCGCCGTCGATCACGCGCCGGTGCATCCGGCGGTCGGCTATCGCATCGTGTACAAGGGCCGCAGCGCCGTGCTCAGCGGCGATACCACCAAATCAGCCGCTGTGGTCAGTGCCGCCAAGGGCGCCGACCTGCTCGTGCATGAGGCGCTGTCGGCCCCGCTGGTCGCGATCCTGCGAGACAGCGCCGCCGCCAGCGGCCGTCATAACCTCGAACAGGTCTTCGAAGACATCGTGGACTATCACACCTCGCCGCAAGAGGCCGCCGAAGTAGCCGAAGAGGCCAAGGTCGGCTATTTGCTGCTCAACCACATCGTGCCGCCGCTGCCGCTGCCCGGCCTCAAAAAAGCCTTTCTGGGCGATGCCGCCGAGCGCTTCACCGGCCCCATCCGCATTGGTCAGGATGGCGACCTGATCAGCCTGCCCGCCGGCTCGAAACAGATTGATGTCGGGTCGAAATGAGCACGACTGATGTCCGGCCACGACTGCTGCTGATCGCCGGTCTGCTCGCCGGGCTGGGCGCGGCCGGCTACAGCATCGTGGCGCAGGTGCCGGCTGCCGGGCTGCCTGACCATGCCGTGGCGCGGGTCGGCGAACGGCTGATCCTGCGCGATGAATGGCTGAAGGCCGTTGCCGCCACTGCTTCAGAACGCCGTACGCCGCTGACCCGCGAGCAGCAAACGCAGATTCTGGATCGGCTCATCGACGAAGAATTGCTGGTCCAGCATGGCTTGGCGCTTGGTCTGGTGCAGCGCGATCAGCGTCTGCGCGGCCAGCTGGTGTCGGAAGTGCTGTTCGCCACCACCTCGGCCGAAGCCGACCGCGACCAGGACGAGAGCACCTTGCAGCGCTTCTATGCCGAGCATCGCGGCCTCTTCGTGCCGCCGGCACAGCTGCGCGTGCAGGCCTGGTACCTGGGGGTGGATGGCGAGCGCAAACCTTTCCAGCCGCCCGTGCCAGACAGTCTGCTGCCGCTGGGCAAGCTGCAGGCCTATCTCGGTCCGGAACTGGTCGCCGCCGCCATGACGCTGCCGCTGCAGACCGACAGCCCGATACTGACCAGCAATGGCCGCCAGGTCATCCTGCAAGTGCTGGCGCAGCAGCTGGCACCTGACCCCGACTTTGCCCTGATACGCGAACAGGTGCGCCAGGAAGTTCGCCGCCGGGCGGATGAACAAGCCGTGCAGGAACTGCTCAGCGAACTGCGCCGGCGCTACGGCGTAGAACAGGCGGCCTCGCGTTGACGGTGCTACGGCAGCTGCTGCTCAGCCTCGGCCTGTTGCTCTGGGGCACGCTCGGCCATGGCCACAATCTCGGCACCTCTTACTCGCAATGGACGCTGGATGCGCCTAGCTCCGATGTGGGGGGCGCGAATGTGCAAGCGCGCGTACTCCAGCTCCAGCTCAGCCGTTTGCAACTGGACCCGCGCTACACGCCGGATTATCTGACCGTGGTCGGCGAACGCCTGGCCGCTGACCTGCAACTCTGGGCCGGTGATCAGCGCTGCGTGCCCAGCCAGGTGCAGGCTCGCAGCGATGCCGACGGCTGGGTCAGCGCGCATTGGCGCGTGACCTGCCCAACGCCGGCGCCCCGTCTGATCCGCACACGCCTGTTTGAGGTCGTCGCGCCCTCGCATCTGCATTTTGTTCGCGTCGACAGTCCCGACCATCCCAATCAGCACGCCAGCCAGCAGCGCGTACTCAGCTTTGCCGCGCCCACGCTGGCGCTGGATCAAGCAGAAACCACCCCCGACACCCTGCAGCATTTTGTCGGCATCGGCATCGAGCACATTCTGGGCGGCTGGGACCACCTCGCCTTCCTGCTCATGCTGATTCTGCTGGCCGGCAGCCTGCGCGAAGTCGCCCTCGTGGCCACCGGCTTCACCATCGCCCACAGCCTCACCCTGGCCGCCGCCAGCCTGGGCTGGATCGTGGTGGATCAGATTCGCGTGGAAGCCCTGATCGGCTTCTCCATCGCCCTCGTAGCCGCCGAAAACCTCTGGCTGCGCAGCGCCCGCGATGTCTGGATCCCGCGCCTGCTGCTGCTCGCCCTGCTAGCCGTCAGCATTCTGGGGCATGACCGCATGCCACTGCTGCTCATGGCGGCACTGGCCGTGTTCAGCTTCTGCTACTTCGGCCTGCTGGCGCAAAGCACGCGCCCGCAACGCGGCCGTCTCGTCTTAACTTTTGTGTTCGGCCTGATTCACGGCTTCGGCTTTGCCGGCCTCATGGGCGAACTGCAATTGCCGCCGGCCCAGCTCACGCTGGGCCTGCTCGGTTTCAACCTCGGCGTCGAGCTCGGGCAAATCCTGATGATCGCGCTGATCTGGCCCATCCTGGTCGGGCTGCGTCGGCTGCCCAAAGCCAGTGCCTGGGCCACGCAAGGGGCCTCGGCGGCGGTTGCCGGCCTCGGCATGTTCTGGTTCACCACGCGCTTGCTGGCGTGATTGCTACTGATTTACAGAGAGATACGCCATGAAAAAGATTGCACTCATCCCCCTCGTTGTACTCGCCGGCCTCGGCTGGCTTTGGTACGAGCGCGAAGGCTATCCGGAGCAGCCCGGCGTGATCAGCGGCAAAGCCGTGCCGGCCACGCTGGTGCAGGCGCGCAGCGCAGCGCAGCAAGCCGCCGCTGGCGATCCTGCCGCGAAACAGATCCTCTTCGGCGACCTGCATGTGCACACCACCTACTCGATTGATGCCTTTGCCTGGAGCATGCCGGTGCTGCATGGCAACGGCGTGCACCCGCCCGCCGAAGCCTGCGATTACGCGCGTTTCTGCTCCGGTCTGGACTTCTGGGCCAGCACCGAGCACGGCGAATCGCTCACACCCCGGCACTGGCAAGACCTGAAAAACACCGTCCGCCAATGCAACGCCGTGGCAGGCGACCCGGCCAACCCCGACATGGTCACCTTCCTCGGCTGGGAATGGACACAGATGGGCAATACCCCGGAAACCCATTACGGCCACAAGAATGTCATCCTGCGCGATACCGACGACGCCAGCATCCCGGCGCGCCCGATCAGTGCCGGCGGCATTGCCGCTCGCGCCATGCGCGCACAGGGCCGGCCTTACTGGCAGGATGTGATTTCGCCCTACATGGACTTTGCCAGCCGGCAGAGCCAGTTCGACCAGCAATACAAGCTGGCTGAACTGCGCCGTCAGAACATTTGCCCCGATGGTGTTCCCACGCGTGACCTGCCCAAGGATTGCATGGAGTTCGCCACCACCCCCGCCGACCTCTTCGCCAAGCTACGCGACTCGGGCAGCGAAAGCCTGGTCATCCCGCATGGCAACACCTGGGGTTTCTACACCCCCACCGGCTCCAATTGGGACAAACAGCTCACCCGCAAAGAGCACGACCCCGAGCGCCAGCGCCTGATCGAAGTCTTCTCCGGCCACGGCAACTCCGAGCAATACCGCGACTGGAAAGAAGTCGCGTTTGATGCCGACGGCCAGACGGTATGCCCAGCACCCAGCAAAAACTACCTGCCCTCGTGCTGGCGTGCCGGCGAGCTGATTCGCCAGCGCTGCGGCAGCCTGCCCGCCGCCGAGTGTGAGCAGCGCGTGGCCAAAGCGCGCAGCGACTATGTGGCCGCCGGTCGCGGTGGTCATCTCGTGGTGCCCGGCGTGAAACCGGAAGACTGGCTCGATGCCGGCCAATGCCAGGACTGTTTCCTGCCCGCCTTCAACTACCGTGCCGGCGGCTCCACGCAATACGCCATGGCGCTGTCTAACTTCGACGAGCCCGGCGAAGATGGCAAAGGCCCGCTGCGCTTCCGCTTCGGCTTCATCGCCTCCAGCGACAACCACGCCGCGCAACCCGGCACCGGCTTCAAGCAGATTGGCCGGCATGAAAACACCGAGGTCTATGGCCAGGACATGCCGCTGCGCAAATTCTTCATCGACGAAGCCAAGCCCACCGGCAGCGAACCCGAATCGGTACCGTTCAACCTCGACCAAGGCCGCTTCAACTTCCTGCAGGTCAACGAAAGCGAGCGCGCCCAGTCCTACTTCTACACCGGCGGTCTGGTAGCCGTGCACAGCCCTGGCCGCTCACGGGATGCCATCTGGGGTGCGCTCAAGCGTCGCGAGGTCTATGCCACCTCCGGCGAGCGCATGCTGCTCTGGTTCGACCTGCTCGGCGCCAAGGGCATGACCGCACCGATGGGCTCGGAAGTGAAAGGCGTGGGCATTCCGACCTTCCGTGTCCGCGCCGTCGGCGACTTCGAGCAGCTGCCCGGCTGCCCGGCGCACAGCCTGAACGCACTTGGCAGCCAGCAGATCGAACAGATCTGTCGCGGCGAATGCTACAACCCGTCGAACACGCGCAAAGCGATTGACCGCATCGAAGTGGTGCGCATCCTGCCGCAGAATCAGCGCGGCGAAAACATCAAAGACCTGATCGAAGACCCGTGGAAAACCTTCGCCTGCAGCGGCGACACGGCCGGCTGCACCGTGGAATTCAGCGACACCTCGGCCAAGCGCAAAGGTCGCGAAGCCATCTACTATGTGCGCGCCGTGGCAAAAGCCAGCCCCACCATCAACGCCGCCAACCTGCGCTGCGAATTTGATGCCCAGGGTCGCTGCATCGCCGTCAAGCCCTGCTATGGCGATGACCGCACCGACAGCAAGGACGAATGCCTGGCCCCCGCCGAACATCGCGCCTGGTCATCGCCCATTTTTGTGGACGACGCCAACCCTCTGAAAATCGCTACCGGAGCCGCTGCCAAATGACTCGCCCCTACCTGCACTACGCCTGGGAAATCTCCCTGTACAGCGGCAAGACCCGCGCTTACTTTCGCTACAAGGGCATCCCGTTTGTAGAGAAAACCATCCACCTGTGGACCATGCCGACCATCCAGAAAAAGGTCGGTGCCCAGGTCATGCCCGTGGTCGTCACGCCCGAAGGCGAATGGCTGCAAGACACCTCGCACATCATTGATGTGCTGGAACAGCGCTTCCCCGACGCGCCTGTGGTGCCGAGCACGCCACGCCAGAAGATGGTCTCCAGCCTGCTCGAAGCCTGGGCCGACGAATACTGGCTGCCCACCGCCATGCATTTCCGCTGGAGCTACCCAGAGAACTTCCGCGACCTATTCCAGCCGGAAGTCGGCGACAACCTGCTGCCGTTCATGCCACGCTTCATCAAGAATCGCGCCGTCACCCGCGTCGCCACCCTGCTGCGCAGCTACCTGCCCGGCGTCGGCGTGGTGCCCGGCCAGCACGACATCATCGAACGCTGGAGCCACGAACAGCTCGACCTGCTCGACGCCCATTTCGGCCAATACGCCTACCTGCTCGGCAGCAAGCCCTGCATGGGCGACTTCGGCCTCATCGGCCCGCTCTACGCCCACCTCGGCCGCGACCCCTGGCCCGCGCGCGAACTCATCGCCAAGCGCCCGAACCTGCAAGCCTGGGTCAAACGCATGATGAACCCCAGCCAGCCCAAAGCCGGCAAATTCATCGCCAACGATGTCATTCCCGACACCCTGCTACCGCTGTTCAAATCCGTATTCGGCGAATTCTGGCCGCAGCTGGAACTGACCCTCGGCGAAATGGAACGCACCCGCGCCAACCTCAAACCCGGTCGTGGCTGGTCACGCATGCTCGGCATGATTGATGTGCCCATGGGCAACGCCAAACTCCGCGTCGGCGCCCGCCCCTTCAGCCTGTGGATGGCGCAACGCAGCCTCGACACCTTCCACGCCCTGCCCACCACCGACCAGGCCAGCGTGCAGGATTGGCTGAACAGTATCGGCGCCGGCGACGCCCTGAAGCTGGCCATCCCGCGCCTGCGCCAAGTCGCCCTGCGAGTCGCCCCGGAGTAAGCCATGAGCACTGCCGCCAGCCCGCAAGGGCGCTATCGCGCCTATGTGTCCGATGTGTCGTACTACAGCGGTAAGCTCGAAGCGTACCTGCGCTATGCCGACATCGACCACGAACGCATCGAGGTCAACACCGACACGCTGCGCAACACCGTACTACCCGCCACCGGCGTCATGAAAGTACCGGCCATGCAATGCCCGGACGGCCGCTGGCTGAAAGACACCACGCCGATGATGCGCTGGCTCGACCAGCAGCACGGCCGGCCCTCGATCTATCCCCGCGACCCCGCCAGCCACTTCATCGCCCTGCTTGTTGAGGATTACGCGGACGAATGGCTGTGGCGGCCGGCCATGTACTACCGCTGGAACTTCGCCGACTCGCACCGCCTGCTGCGCCACCGCCTCGGCCGCGAACTGTCTGACGGCACGCGCTACCCCGCCGCCGGCCTGGGCTGGTACATGCGCTGGCGGCAGTATCTGACCTTCGTCCGCGACGACGGCATCCGCCCGCACAACGAAGCCCAGGTGCAGGCGCTGTACCGACGCACGCTGGCGCAGCTAAGCCAGCGCCTGCAAGACCGACCGTTCCTGCTCGGCGAACGCCCGAGCATCGTCGATTTCGCCTTCTTCGCCTCCATGTTCCGGCACTTCGCGCTAGACCCGCACTCGGCCAAGCAGATGATCGACACCGCCCCGGCCGTCTACGCTTGGGTCGGGCGGGTGTGGAATGCCCATGGCGCCAACACATCGGCGCATGACGAACTGGAGGATTTTGCCAGCTCGGACTGGAATGCGATTTTTGGCGAGATCAGTCGCGATTACCTGACCTATCTGGATGTGAATGCGACGGCGTATGCCAGTGGCGAGACGCATTTTGATCTGGAGTTGGGGGATACGGTTTATCCGCAGATGGCGGTGGTGCGGTATCGGGTGGCGTGTCGGGAGCAGACTTTGTTGGCGTATCGGGGGCTGACTGCGGAGGCTAGAGCGCAGGTGGATTTGCGGTTGCAGGCGTCGGGGATTGCGGGGTGGTTGCGGCAGGCGCCTATGGTGGTTTCGGGGTTGGCGGAGGAGTTTTTGATGCCGTTGGAGCAGCGGTATCCGGTGGCTAAGGGGTTGGCGGGGCTGAAGCTGCTGAAGGGGACGCCTTGGGATATGCCGGCGGGGCCGGTGCGCTGAACAAGAAAAAAAGAAGAGCCACTGGCTAACTCTGGAGATTCATGCGTGAACGACATACAAGCCGTTGCAGTGCTCACCCTATTTGCGGTGTTTGCTGGCATCGAAATCTGGCGAGGTCGCTTTTTTGCAAGCGAAGCTACTCGGGAAGACAAGCGCCTAGATGCCGCTGTCATCGTGATATTTCCATTGATGATTATTCCTACCATTTTCTTTACGAGTTACTGGCTTGGCGCTCGTTACTTCCCAGAATATCAAGATGCGCTTGCGCAGTGGCCGTGGTGGGCGATGGTTGTGACCCTGTTATTCGCCGATGACATGACGCAATACTGGTGGCACAGAATGTCTCACAGCTCATGGATGTGGCCATTTCATCGCGCACATCACTCAGCCGCTTATATGGGTGTCCGCGTGGTTTATCGCAACAACTTCTTTTATTACGCAGTTATGCCTGGATTGTGGTTAGCTGGCGCGTTGATTTATCTCGGCTTTGGCTGGATTTATGTCCTTTATTCAATCGTGAAAATGGCCGTCATTATCGGCGCTCACTCCGAGGCACGGTGGGACGAAGCACTGCATCGACATCGCTGGCTGCATCCGCTTGCCTGGATTTTGGAGCGCACTATCTCCACACCAACTACCCATTATGCCCATCACGCGTTGAGTCAGGATGACGGCATTGGCCATTACCGTGGTAATTACGGCAACTTGCTCTTCATTTGGGACATCATTTTCGGGACTGCGCTCATCACGCGGCGCTACCCGCCTGCGTTTGGGTTGCCAGATGATCGACGACTAGGGAGTGAGCGCTGGTACATCCAGTTTTTCTACCCCATATTTCACTCGAAGCGTGCGGAGTCGGTGCTTTCTGGGCGACCTGTGCCGGCGCCGGAAGAGTAGACCGTTTCTCGATCGGCTTTCGTAGCTCACTGAATGAGCTCAGCCACCCGAAATCCCCCGACACTGGAAAACACGCCGCAAGTACATCCCTGTAGGCTCTCATGCGCCATCCATGGCGCATGACGGTTTTCCAGTGTCGGGGTATCTCGGGCGAAAGCGATCTGGTTCGTGGCTGCGGAGGTGGTTCAGGGGCCGGCGGTGTTGTGCAGCGGGTTTGCTTACGGCATGACTGCATGGCACTCTCCAAAGCAGTGGAACTGCGGTATTTGTCGGCTGGGAAGCTGTGCTCAAGTTGCCAAGGCATTGAAATATCTTGAGCTTCCCCCCAGCTCACCGCCTTATGCAGCAGATCAGAGTAACTACCCCGCAGTGCTGCGGTACAAACCAAGTTAGCTTGCAAAGGAGAATTTAGTGCAATTATTCACACAACAAGTCGTCACAATTGGCAGGATTACACCCCAGCATGTAGAAATGCTCGGAACGGGCTTCTTTATTTCTGGCAATAAAGTTGCCACAACCAAGCATGTTGTAGGGAGCCTAAGTGATGGCCTTGTTATCCTTGCCCCTCACATTAATGACATCAATGCCTATCAAGACACTACAGATAATAGCTGCCGTCCAATTCAAGCAAGAATAATAGAAATTGATCCAATCAAAGATTTAGCCATTCTCGAAATTGATGGCCAATTAACTGGCGAACTGCCAAAAATTGGCAGCTTTGATGATGTAAATATATCTGAAGAGATTGGTATATTTGGGTTCCCCCATAGTGTGGAGGGCCGTAGAGTTCTAACTTTCCAAAAAGCTGAGATCGGCGCCAAAGTTCTGCTTTCTTCAAATGGCATTAAAAGCAAGCATGCTGTAATTAACACCCAATCACGGCCAGGGCAGTCAGGCTCTTTAGTTTTCTCTCCCCGATTAAATAAAATAGTTGGCATCCTTATCGGCGCCTATGCCCCCAATGGTGGAGGCGGCATTTCCTTGGGCGGCATAAACCCTAGAGAGCTACACCAAACTACGCATTGTATTTCTGCTGAATACCTGAGGGATATGCTGTGATCGAAGTTCCAAAAATTGATATGAGTGAATGGGTTGCTGAGCTAAAGCCCTATCAGTCGAGCAGTATTAACCAGCTATTGGCAGAGCACTCAGAAGAAGAAACCATAAAGCTCTGGCTATCCGCAAATGGGCCAACTGCAAACATTCCATTTGGAGGTGCCAACTTGCCATCATCTGAACCATTTTTTGATAGATTCAAAAATGAATTCCGTAAGTTTGTTTGCGGCGATCCCGCTTATGAGAAATTCAGAGAGCAATTATTAGCTCAAACTCCCATGGCAAAAAGCATATATATCAGCGCAATTTCTGCCGCGCTAGGAGCAACGCTTGGTTATGCGGCCACGTTACTAGCACCAGCAGTAGCTATAATGCTTCACCTAGTTGGAACAATGGGAATTAATGCATGGTGTAATGCAAGCTAACAACTCGTTCAAGGTTCGACATTTTTGGCATGCGCCAAAATGCGCCCTTAACTCCAGCGTTAGACATCAAGGCTGTTAAGAGGATAATCCCCCCGGAAGTAGCTATGCCACTAGAACGCGCAATCGAGCAGTCGGAGCAATGGATGGTTCGCTCCTCGAACCTCGTTGATGGACTGGACATTTCGTCGGCCACTCAAAGCAGAGTCGCAGCGGCGCTCTTTCATCTATGTACCGAACATCAGCAGGCAGTGCACACGCTTGCCAATCACGGCCTTATTGGTTCTGCGTTTGCGATATTGCGCCCTCAGTTCGAGGCATATGTTCGCGGAGTCTGGTATCACCGATGCGCAACCGATGACCAACTGAACGCCTTCATAAAAGGAGCAGAGCCACCAAGAATTAGACAACTCCTATCCGATATTGCAAAAATCGCTGACTTCAACAGCGAAAGTCTGATTGCAACAAAAACTAGCGTCTGGGGCGTGTTGAATGACTTCACTCACGGTGGCTCTATTCAAGTTAGAGCGCGACTCACTCCCATCGAGATCGCCAGAAACTACAAGACCGAACACATCATAGGCTTGTTGCGCTGGTCTTCAATCTTGTCATTCATGGGCTATGTAGGCATGGCTTCTATCGCTGAAAATGACCTGTTGGCCAAAAATCTTCGCGACAGTTTCCATTCAATTTATGCTGTCGATATCTCGTCCATCAATCAGGCCTAAGAGGTCGTTCAACAGGGACGTCGATGTCTCGCATTACTGTCTTTAAAATTTGGTATTAGAACGGGCTGGGTTTCAGCATTTTGATGCTTCAATTGATTGCAAAATAACCTACGCCCACCGCCACTCACTAAACTGGTCAAAACGCAGCGCCAGCAAGTCCCTATCGGGCCAATTTCGCGGATTATCAGGCAGCAACAACGATTTGCCATGAAATGCCTTCAGGCCATCCTCAAGCAAGGGGCCATCTTGAATCGCCAGCAGGCGATCACTGATCTGTATTCGATAATCCGCATCAATGCCGATCAAGTTTGCATCGAAAGCACGGTGATGAATTCGGCTCAGGCAAATACCATTATTCACCGTCGCTTCACCTCGCTCATGTGAGTCCGGCACGATGTGCGCTGCCTCCAGCAACTCCGGCACGGGCAAGCTCGTCATGGCACACCGAGACCCATAGGCGGCAAGCACCTGCTCACGAAACTCCGCTTGATGCAGCCGAACCCGTGTCTCACGCAGGGCATAGCGACGCACATTCAAGCGCTCCTCAGGCAGCGCATAAGCAAAGGTCGCCGTATCCGCAGCATCCACCCCAACTGACACACGGCAAAGCATGGCCGCCGCATCAATCGCCACGATGTAACACGGAAAAATCGCCTTATAAACACCGACCGCCACCGCATGAAAATAGATCAGCGGCGACTGATCCTCCATGCACTCGCGAAGCGCTCTGTTGTAGTGATTCTGCGGATCATCGCCCTGCAAGGAGTAGACAAACGCACCATCGGCCTCTTCGGCATCCGCATAGATATTGATGCGGCCCGCACGCGGCTGAGTGGTCTTAATGGAAAGCGCGCCGCGCCTCATCTGCCGAGGCTTAAAAATACCAACCGCCCGATTGGCAAGCAGCACGCGCTCACCTTGGCATTCAAAGCCCTGCATAACGGCGCGCCAAGGGATGTCATCACCAAACACTCGGGCCAAATCGCGTATCCGCTCAAAGGCGGAAAGCCTGAGGGCAGCATCATCGTTACCCATGCTTGCCTCTGCATCCGCAGACCATCAGCAAAAATTCCCTTGCCTTTGATGACGCACTGCCAGCACAGCACGCAGCGATGCCATGACTTCTTCGACATCATGATACTGGCTGCTCTGCTTTGCTTCATCACAGGCGGCCTGGCCATGCCAGACCTGCTCGGTAGCTTCACGCAATTCCGGAGTGACGCACAGCGATGAAAGGCTGGCAGATTTCATAACGCGCATCCTGCATTTCAAAAGCGATGCAGCGACGCTATCACAAATCATTTCCTGGGCAACTAGCGAACCGGCCAAACCTGTACTAGCTTTATTGGCATGGCGCTGCCTTGACCTACATCGCCATATCGGACATTCTTACTTTTGTCTTACTTTAATCTCCGCACAGGCATATCCATGAGCACCACTAGGCTGTCCAGTAAGGGCCAAGTCATCATTCCCAAGAGCGTTCGGGTTGCGCAGCATTGGCAAACCGGCACCGAGCTGATTGTCATTGATACAGGAGATGGCGTACTGCTCAGACCGAACATCGGGCTTCCGGAGTCCTCGTTGGAGGATGTCGCCGGCTGCTTGCAATCTAAGCTCAAGCAAGCCAAACCGCTGAGCTTGGCAGATATGGATAACGCCATCGCTACTGCCATGCGGAGCCAGACACATGATCGCGATTGACACCAATGTGCTGGTACGACTACTGACTCGCGACCATGAAGCCCAGTTTCAAGCCGCTCATCAGCTGTTTGCAGACAATCCCATTTTCATTGCGGATACCGTGGTGCTGGAAACAGGCTGGGTTCTGCGCCATGCCTATGAGTTGGCGCCAACGACCATCTGCGAGGCTCTGCGTAGCGCTTTCGGCTTGCCCCGCGTTCATCTGGAAAGCTCAACGGCAGTGGTGAAAGCACTGAGCTGGCACGAAAGCGGTTTGGACTTTGCCGATGCCTTGCATCTCGCCAAAAGCGAGCGCCGCACAGCCTTCAAGACTTTTGATCAAGCGCTAATCAAACGGGCTCAAGCCCTGACTTCCTGCATGGTCGAGACCCCCTAATTTTCCTGCGTACTTAAATTGAAACAACAATCAGCGCGTGCAGAAGCATCACGATGCCAGCTCCCCAACCAGGCGCTAAATCAAGGCATCCAGGCCTTTTCGTTCCAGCAAGCTCAACAATTTCAGCGAAGGGCCGCTGGGCTGCTTGTCGCCAATTTCCCACTGCCGGACTGTAGAGACGCTGGTGTTCAGCACCGCCGCAAAAACGGTCTGACTCAGATTAGTGCTGGTGCGCAGCGCCCTGATTTTCTCAGCCGAATAGACAGGAATTGGCGCAAGGCACAGGGCATCGTAATTTTTCATGCGACGCCAATCGATAAAGCCGGCGGCATGCAAGTCGGTAGCGGTCTCATGCACCGCCGCCAAAATCGGTCTGGTGGTTTTACGCGTCGTCGTCATGGCAGATTTTCTCCAGCGTACCACAGGTGATATTGGCATCCAGCGCGCAAAGTGGCGACTCTTAACACCAAGCTACCCCTGCGAGCCTGCCAGTCGTTATAGTCAGCTGCATAACTCAGGGACAGCATGTTGAAGGAGGCACTTACATTCATGGCCCGCTGGCAGCGAACGCGCCCTGCCCTCGTCAGGCAAGTTGTTCGTGCGCAGTGCCCTGACTTTTTGCCCGCTGTAATTCCTGTCAAACAAGCAAGGAGAGCTATTTAATGCCAAAGCAAGAAAGTCTTGATTTCACAACAGCCGCACTCATACTGAATGAGCCAAAATATTGGGGCGGCGGCACTCGTATTGACTGGGTTCAGCATGGCAAGCCCAAAAATGGCTTTCCGCCTTCCTATCGGGCGATTGCCAGTGTTGATGTCATGCGCAACGGCAAACCGCAAACACCGGAAGACTGGCAGGTTTCCATCTACCATCACGCAGGGCCCAACCCAGAAATACCCGCGAAGTTCTCGATGAGTCTCGTCGTTGGCTCAACACGCATTTGCGGCATTGATGATGGGCCGATTGGCAGCCACCGCAACTCACCAAGCCTCGGGCAACCCTTTGACGGCCAGCTGATCGGATTTCCACACCTGCACTTGCCTGTGCCTGGCGCAACATTCGGCTATGCCGTGCCCATTGAAAAATCTACCATGGCCAACCACTGGACAACCTTTCAGACCAAGATCAAGATGACTGGAGCACCAGCACTACTGGCTCCTGTGTCGGTGCCGAAACAAGGAGACCTGCTGACATGACACACTGCGAAAACGTGCTTGCCGAATTGGCTTTCCGCTGCCATGCCATGAGCAATGATGTGCTCTATGTAGAGTCTCCCTTTGCCTACGGTTTCGATGGTCAGCTGATCGGTGGCTACATGATCCGCAAGCACGGCGATCAGGTGAAGATCACCGATAACGCCGACCTCATGTTTCAGGCCATGGTCAATGGCGTGGCACCGCACAAGGCAACCGCTCAAAAGGTGAGGCGGATTGTCGAGAGGCAGGGTCTAGAGCTATCGCCAGAGGGAGAAATTTTCGCCTTCGCCAAGGAGGCCGACATTCCTGCGCTAATGGCTCGCTTGTTCGAGGCATCCATCCGTAGCGTGGATGTGCTGGGTGCAGCGATCACCAAAGATGTTAGCAAGTTCGAAAAAGTGGTTAGCAAAAGACTGCGTATCGTCTACGGCCGTCGCGTCCGGGCGAACCACCAGGAAACCGGCGCCTCTGGCCATCAGCTACGATTCCCCTTGGCTATCCTGGCTCAGGATGGCTGCGCGAGTGCGCTTATCCAAACCATTTCTTCTTTTGATGGCGTACCGCACTGGGCATCGGTCTACAACACGGCAGGTAAGATGCTGGACCTGAAGCAAGCCAACGCCGATGTACAGCGATTCTCCGTGATCGAACCGGCGAACAGCGAGTCGCTGGCTCAGGCGAAGAAGGTGCTTAGCCAGTCAACTACAGTGCTGCTTTTCAGCCCTGAGCTAGAGCTACCGTTGCTTGCGGCTTGAGCGCTAACTGTTATCCGGGCATCACGAATGCAGCATGCACCTGAGTCGTCTATTTGCTCATCACCCGAGGGCACCGAGCCATAACAACCCGGCTATCACCCATCGTTTTCGGGTGTGAAACGCAAGAGCAAGCGAGCAGCTACGACCGTTGGTTCAAGGCGAAAATCGAAGCATCACTTGCGAACCTAAGCCTTGGCGTACCGCATGATGAAGTGATGGCACGCATGGATGCCATCATCGAAGCCGCTGAGCGCAAACAGCGAGAAAACACATGAAAAAACCGCCTCAAGCTGCCACGACCTCGCTAGCCGATGTCGCCGGCTGCTTGCAATCTGAGCCCAAGCACACCAAACCGCTGAGCTTGGCGGATATGGACAACGCCATCGCCAAAGCATTGCAGCAGGAACACGCGAGAATCCAAGCCCCAAAGCCGAGAACAAATTAAACCTTACCAAGCTAAAGTTTAATAACGAGGGTAGTTATTAAAGAATAACGCCGCCGTCTGGTGGTTCGAGGCCGCAGCAGCGAGCGCTGTACAAGCCATTAGAGCCCTCTCGCACTGAGTGGTAAATTAGCCATGAAGCTCGACACAACTCAGCACGAAGCCCTGCATCTCTGGCTGCTTGAAGCGCAACGCCGCGCCCGCGAAATTGATGGTGGTGTGGTACAGCTTGTTTCAGCCAAAGAACTTGAGCGCCGTGTGCAGGCGCAGCTGAAGTGAGCTATTGGCTCCGCCCTACTACCGTGAGAAACCTGAGCCAAGCACCCACGAAAATCCGAGCCCAAAGCCCCAAAAGTGACCGCTGTCATCCGGTGCGGCCTGACACTGGAAAACCGTCATGCGCCATGGATGGCGCATGAGAGCCTACAGGGAAGTATTCACGGCGTGTTTTCCAGTGTCAGGCCGCACCAGATGTCGAATGTCACGATTTGACGAAGCTTTTCAGCTCAAAACCAATCCGCAGCTGCCTTCGCGCAAACCATCTCCCGTCTAGCCACCACCCCCAGCCAAGCCCCGACCCTCGGCAGCTCATACTGGAAGAAGTAATCGCAAGCCCCGCGCTTGCCCGCCAGGAAACCGGAAGGCCACTGCCCCGCATCGGCGGCCTTTGCTGCCAGCGCCAGCTCCAGCCAGATCCAGGCCAGCACCACATGCCCGAAGCCCTGCAGATAGCTCGTGGCATTCGCCAACGCCTCCGCCGGATTACCCGTCGCCCAAGCTGCCTGCGTCGTCGCCGCGACCTCCTGCAACGCCGCTGCCAACGCCTGACCATGCGCCTGCAACCCGGCATCCGCCGTGGCTGAACGCGTCACCGTCTCGCCGATGCGCGCCGCCAGCGCCTTCAACGCCGCGCCCTCGTTCATCAGCACCTTGCGACCCAGCAGATCCAGGCCCTGAATGCCGTGCGTGCCCTCGTGGATCATGTTCAGGCGGTTATCGCGCCAGTACTGCTCCACCGGAAAATCGCGCGTGTAGCCGTAGCCGCCAAGAATTTGGATGGCCTGGCTGTTTGCCTCCTGCGCCCACTCGCTGGGCCAGCTCTTGGCGATCGGCACCAGCAGCTCCAGCAGCAGCCCGGCGGCCTTGGCCTGCTCCGGCGTGCCCGTGCTCTCTTCATCCACCAGCCGCGCGCAAAACAAGCCCAGCGCCAGCCCACCCTCGGCAATCGCCTTCTGCATCATCAGCATGCGCTTCACATCGGTATGCTCGATGATAGCCACCTGCGGGCTGTTGTGATCCTTACCGCCCGCGCCGGCGTGGCGACCCTGCGGGCGCTGCTTCGCATAATCCAGCGATGCCTCATAGCCGGCATACCCCAGCATCGTCGCGCCCAGACCCACCGCGATGCGTGCCTCGTTCATCAGCGTAAACATGCAGCGCAGGCCATTGCCCACACCGCCGATGAGATAGCCCCGCGCGCCCGCCTGACCCTCGACCGGGAACTTACCCTCGCCGAAATTGAGCAGCGTATTGACCGCCCCGCGATAGCCGCACTTGTGGTTGAGCCCCGCCAGCGCCACATCATTGCGCTGCCCGGTCGGCCGGCCCTCGGCGTCCACCAGAATACGCGGCACGATGAACAACGAAATGCCCTTCACCCCTGGCACCGGCTTGCCATCCGGCCCCGGAATCTTCGCCAGCACGAGGTGGATGATGTTATCGCCCATCTCATGCTCACCGCCGGTGATCCACATCTTGTTACCGGTCAGCCGATAGCGCGCACCCAGCACATCATCCTCACCGCTAGCCTCCGGCACCGCCCGAGTCGCAATATCAGACAAACTCGACCCCGCCTGCGGCTCGCTCAAGCACATCGTGCCGTAGGTCGTGCCGGCAAAGCCTGTCTTCGCAAATACCTCGATCTGCTTCGGCGAGCCATGCGCAAAAATCGTATTGGCATTACCCCGCGTCAGCATCGGATAAGCCGCCAGCGACACGCTGGCCTTGTAGAAAAAGCTCATCGACGCCATCTCGACCACGGTCGGCAGCTGCATACCGCCCACCTCAGCCGGCTTGCTCGCCGCCATCAACCCCGCCTCATTAAAAGCCGCCAGCGCAATCGGCGTCTCCTTAGGCAGATGCACCTTAATACCGTCGAATTCGGGCTCTTCTATGTCAGTGAGTCTATTGATCGGCGCAAATTGCTCTGTCGCGATCTGCTCGCTGAGATCGAGTACAGCATCAAATGTGTCGCGGCTGTGCTCAGCGTGAAACTCGCGCTGGCAAAGGCTTTCAGCTTGCAGCCAATCATTCAGCAGAAAATCGAGCGTAAGACGATGCGACATATTGAAGCTCCAAGAACACGGCGCGAACGCCCGAAATGAGAACGCTGTTCATCTGGTGCGGCCTGACACTGGAAAACCGTCATGCGCCATGGATGGCGCATGAGAGCCTACAGGGAAGTATTCATGGCGTGTTTTCCGGTGTCAGGCCGCACCGGATGGCCGAGTTAAGTTTTAGGCAGCGTAACGCCCGTCTGCCCTTGATACTTCCCACCCCGATCCTTATAGGATGTCGCACAAATCTCATCCGACTCAAAGAACAACATCTGCGCCACGCCCTCGTTAGCGTAGATCTTCGCCGGCAGGTTAGTGGTATTGGAGAACTCCAGCGTCACATGCCCCTCCCACTCCGGCTCCAGCGGCGTCACATTCACAATGATCCCGCAGCGCGCATATGTACTCTTGCCCAGGCACACCACCAGCGTCGACCGTGGAATCCGGAAATACTCCACCGTCCGCGCCAGTGCAAAACTATTCGGCGGAATGATGCAAACATCCGAAGTCACATCAACAAAATTCTTATCATCAAAATTCTTCGGATCCACGATCGTCGAATTGATGTTGGTGAAGATTTTGAACTCGTTCGCGCAACGCACATCGTAGCCATAGCTCGAAGTGCCATAAGACACGATCTTGTGGCCATCCACCGGAGAATGACGGACCTGCCCCGGCTCGAACGGCTCGATCATGCCGTGCTGCTCGGACATGCGACGAATCCAGTGATCTGATTTGATGCTCATGCTGCGGTCTCGCTTAGTGCGTCGGGTTCAAAGGAATGCGGGTATCGGCCACACGCGGGCCGAGCGCCAGGCGGGCTGCCGTGCGGCGCGCCATCTCGCGATAATAACCGGCCAGCTCGCCATCCGGCTCGGCCACGACCGTGGGCACACCACTGTCGGTCTGCTCGCGAATGCGACGATCCAGCGGCAGCTGCGCCAGCAGGGTGGTGTCGTACTGCGCCGCCATGCGCGCACCGCCGCCCTCGCCAAAAATATGCTCCGTGTGGCCACAATTCGAGCAGATGTGCTGCGCCATGTTCTCGACCACGCCAAGCACGGTAATGTCGACCTTGCGGAACATCTCGATGCCCTTTTTCGCATCCATGGTGGCGATATCCTGCGGCGTGGTCACGATCACCGCGCCACCGACCGGCACGCGCTGCGCCAGCGTGAGCTGGATGTCGCCGGTACCGGGCGGCATGTCCACCACCAGATAATCCAGCGACGACCAGCGCGTCTGCGTGACCAGCTGAATCAGCGCACCGGTCGCCTTCGGGCCGCGCCAGACCACCGGCGTATCGCCCTGCAGCAGGAAGCCGATAGACATGACCTCGATGCCATGCGCGTGATGCGGCACGAACCAAGCGTCATCCACCGTATCCGGGTATTTGCCGTTGCCGACGCCGAGCATGGTCGGCTGGCTGGGGCCGTAGATGTCGGCATCGAGCAGACCGACCTTGGCACCCTCGCGAGATAGCGCCAGCGCCAGATTCACGGCGGTGGTGGATTTGCCCACGCCACCCTTGCCCGACGCCACCACAATCACATTGCGCGCCAGCGTCAGCGGTGCCACCTCGCCCTGCGGCTTGATGCGCGGAATCGCCAGCGACCAGCGGATGTGCACATCGCGTGCGCCGGCCACATGCAGCGCCGCTTCCAGCTTGGTGCCGAAAGCTTCGGCCGGATTTGCGTGCGGATACGGCAGCGCAATGTGGGCAAACACGCGGCCATCGTCAGTGACTTGCGTATCCTGGGGGACGGCGAGCAGTAAATAAGTGGCGTCGGGGCCGAGATAAGGGTCGCTGTGGGCAGCGAGGACGGCCTCCACGGCCGCGCGGGTGATGCTCATGAGATAGTCGGTGTCCGCTGAATAATGGGGCGTATCGTAGCTGGCCGAAGGCTGCTTTGCACGATGATCAAATGCCGGGCGAGACTAATCGCACGGTCGGGAAATAGCTTTTGTAGCGACTCACATCGCGCGTAAGGACGGGCATACCGGTGACCGCCGCATGCGCGCCGATAAAGAAGTCCGCCAACACCGAATGGCGAGTGCCACCCTGCTGGCGATACCGGGCAAACGCCTTGCCCGCCAGAAACAAGGCTGGCCGGGGTAGCTCCCGTAATGGCATGCGCAAACGATCCAGCGTAGCGTCCAGCGCCTCGATGGTCGTGAATGTCAGCGCCAGCTCAGCATAGATGACCGGATTGATCACCAGTTCATGGACTTGCGATTGCGCCCGTAGCTGCTGCAACGACCAATCAGCCCAGTCAGCGTCATCCTCAAGCACATCGATCAGCACATTGGTATCGACCAGCATCAAGCCTCTCCGCGCAGCAAGGCCATCAGCTCATCGGTTCGGTACTTGATGTCTGCTCGCCCGCGAACTGCCTCGAAACGATCCTCGCTCGCCAAAGATGGCTGGCCAGGCACCAGCACAACATGACCGGCCTCGTTGACCAGAAATTCCACTTGCACGCCGGGCGTCAAATGCAAGGCATCGCGAATATGCTTCGGGATAGTGACCTGCCCCTTGATGGTCATGGTCGTTGGCATGAGCGTTCTCGACTGAAGTAATACCGATGTGTGCATAGTAATACCCATCCTTGTCTCTAGCTAATGTGCGCATAAAAACATCTGCTCATAGAGATAGACCATGCTCAGCCCATCCGCCACCCGCCCTCTCTGCAAAAACCAGAACTGGCCGCTAATGACCGATTTCCGGCAACTCACCACCTAACCTTCCCGAAACCAATCAGTCACGATGCTCAGCGTAGGGTCATTACCGCCCGATATTCACTCAGCGAGACTCATCATGATCAGCAAAACTCCGCTTCCGATTACCGTGCGCCGCATGGATTTCGACATTCCCGAGCTGCCGCGCTACTGGTACAAAGGCAACGCTTGGATCACACATTTCATGAATGCGCTGTCCACGACTTTCCCGGATGGCGAGCGCTTTTTCATCCACGCCGTGCGCAACTACGAGAAAGAGATTACCGATCCTGAGCTGCGCGCGCAGATCCGCGCCTTCATCGGCCAGGAGGCCAATCATGGGAAAGAGCACGAGGCGTTCAACCAGGCACTGATCGATCAGCACAAATTGCCGCTGGAAAAGAAGCTCATCTTCATGAAGAAGGCACTGGGCTTTGCCAAAAAGAAATACAGCCGCCGCGAGCAGCTGGCGCTGACCGTCGGCTTCGAGCATTTCACCGCCATTCTCGCCAACCTGATGCTGAAGCAGACGGATGTGATCGAGGAAGTCCAGGGCATGACGGCAGACATGTTCATGTGGCATGCGGTGGAAGAAACCGAGCACAAAGCCGTGGCCTTCGATGTGTTCACAGCCACCGAAGACGATTACTGGCTGCGCGTGCGCGGCATGGCCCAGGCCACTTTCTTCTTCCTGCTCATCACTATGCGCATGCAGTACAGCCTGCTCCGTCACGACAACCAGCTCAGCAATTGGCGCGATGCGCTGGGCTTTGCCAAATTCCTGCTGGTCAAGCCGGGCATGTTCACGCGCATCATCCCGGAATACTTGGACTTCTACCGCCCCGGCTTCCACCCCTGGCAGCATGACAATCGCCACCTGATCAGCGAGCGCGTGAAGGAACTGGAAAGCTACGCGCTGCGTGCAGTCAACGCCGCCTGACGGTGTGACGAGCACGCAGCGGTATCGGGTCGGCAAGTGCTATCATTGCCGACCCGATTTCTGACCTGTCGAAGTTGCCGAAAGAAATGACCCGTCGCCTGCTCGTTACCAGCGCTCTGCCCTACGCCAACGGCCCGATTCACCTCGGCCATCTCGTTGAATACATTCAGACCGATATCTGGGTGCGCTTCCAGCGCGCGCGCGGCCACGAGGCGCACTATGTCTGCGCCGACGACGCCCACGGCACCGCGATCATGCTCAAGGCCGAACAGAACGGCTTGCCGCCGGAGCAGCAGATCGCTAATGTGAAGGCCGAGCACGAGCGTGATTTCGCCGGCTTCGGCATCCGCTTCGACAACTACCATTCCACGCACTCCGACGAGAACCGCGCCCGCGCATCGCAGATCTACACGCGTCTACGCGACGGCATGCCCGGTGCAGCCGCCGGTTCGCTGCAGGCCGGCGGGCATATCGCCACGCGCGCGATCCGCCAGCTCTTCGATCCGGAAAAGCAGCTATTCCTGGCCGACCGCTTCATCAAGGGCGACTGCCCGAAGTGCGGCGCGCTGGATCAGTACGGCGACTCCTGCGAAGTCTGCGGCGCGACCTATTCGCCGACCGAGCTGAAGAACCCGCGCTCGACCATCTCCGGTGCCACGCCCGTGGAGAAGGAGTCGGAGCACTATTTCTTCAAGCTGCCCGATTTCGAGGCCATGCTGAAAGCGTGGACGCGCAGCGGCACGCTGCAAGAAGAGGTCGCCAACAAGCTCGCCGAGTGGTTCGAGTCCGGCCTCGCCGACTGGGATATCTCGCGTGATGCGCCCTACTTCGGCTTCGAGATTCCCGATGCGCCGGGCAAGTATTTCTATGTCTGGCTCGATGCCCCGGTGGGCTACATGGCCAGCTTCGAGAACCTGTGCGCTCGCCACCCGACGCTGCAATTTGATGATTACTGGAAAGTGGGCAGCGACACCGAGCTGTACCACTTCATCGGCAAGGACATCGTGTATTTTCATGCGCTGTTCTGGCCGGCCATGCTCGAAGGCGCGGGCTACCGCAAGCCGACCGGCGTGTTCGCGCACGGTTTCCTGACCGTGAACGGCCAGAAGATGTCGAAGTCGCGCGGCACCTTCATCCAGGCGCAGACTTATCTGCAGCACCTGAACCCGGAATACCTGCGCTACTACTTCGCCGCCAAGCTCTCGGGCAAGGTCGAGGACATCGACCTCAATCTCGAAGACTTCACCCTGCGCGTGAACTCGGATCTGGTCGGCAAGGTCGTCAACATCGCCAGCCGCTGCGCCGGCTTCATCAGCAAGCGTTTCGATGGCCAGCTCAGCGCTGACTGCGCCGAACCGCAGCTGCTCAATGACTTCATCGCTGCCGGCGATAGTATCGCCGCGCATTACGAAGCGCGTGAATTCGGCCGCGCCATCCGCGAAATCATGGCGCTGGCCGACCGCGCCAACCAATACATCGACGAGAAGAAGCCGTGGGCGCTGGCCAAGGTCGAGGGCATGGATGCCGAAGTGCAGGCCGTGTGCTCAGTCGGCCTCAACCTGTTCCGCCAGCTCATGACTTACCTGGCGCCGGTGCTGCCAGCCATGGCCGAAGCCAGTGCGGGCTTCCTGAATTTGCCTGATTTCCACTGGGAGTCGCGTCGCGAACTGCTGCTGGGTCAGCGCATCGAGACCTTCCAAGCGCTGATGACGCGTGTTGACCCAGCGCTGGTGGCGGCCATGGTGGCGGATTCGACGGATTCGCTGGCAAATGCGCAGCCGGTGGCCCCGGTCAAGGTGGCATCCAAGCCAGCTGATGCCAAGGCTGCCGCCGCAAAAGCCGACAAGCCGGCGGAAGCGCCGGGCGTGATCGGCATCGAGGACTTTGCCAAGATCGACCTGCGCATTGCCCGCATCATCAGCGCCGAGCATGTGGAAGGCGCCGACAAGCTGCTGCGCCTGCAACTCGATCTCGGCGGCGAAACCCGCCAGGTCTTCTCTGGCATCAAGAGCGCCTACCCCGACCCGCAGGTGCTGGTCGGCCGCCTCACCGTCATGGTCGCCAACCTCGCCCCGCGCAAGATGAAGTTCGGCATGAGCGAAGGCATGGTGCTGGCCGCCGGCCCCGGTGGCAGCGACATCTTCCTGCTCACGCCGGATGACGGCGCGCAGCCCGGCATGGCAGTGAAGTAAGGCTCGGCCCGCCGGCCCTGCTCAGGGCCGGTTGCGCCCGTACTTGTCGTGGCTAGACACCCACTGGTCCGACACAATCGCCGACGCCAGCGACAGCTCGCCGCAAAGCACCATGGCGGCCACAATCTCGGCCAGCTTGCGCACCTTGCCCTGCCCGTAGCAGCCCATCACTTCCAGGCACTCGCGCTGCGTCGGCAGCCCGGTGCCGCCGCCATAAGTCGCCACGATCAGTGCCGGAATCGTCACCGAAAAGTAGTAGTCACCATTGGCTTTCAACTCGCCATGCACATAACCGGCGGATGACTCCGCCACATTCGCTACATCCTGCCCGCAAGCCATGAACATGGCGGTGATGCCGTTGGCGAAATGCGCGCCGTTGTTGACCGAACCGGCCATGAGCGCGCCCATGTTAGACAACTGGCGCTGCTTGAACAGCGCCTCGCCGCTGGTGTGCATGACATCGCGCAGCAGCGCCGCCGGCAGCGTGACCTCGGCCACCACGCGCTTGCCACGCGTATGCAGGCTGTTGACCTGCGAATGCTTCTTGTCGGTATCGAAATTCGCCGCCAGCGAGAAATGCTCCAGCCCCAGCAGCTGCTGCGCCAGCATCCACTGGCAGGCGTGGTGGGTGGCCTTGCTCACCATGTTCTGCCCGGCGGCATCGCCGGTGGTGAAGTTGAAGCGCAGCCAGCGCATCTTGCCCATGCTGAACTGCTGGATGTCGCGAAGCTTGCCGGAGCGCGTGGTCTCTTCCGCAGCCGCCTTGATGTGTGCGAAGTTGGCCTCGACCCAGTGGCCGAAGTCGCGGGCGTAGCGGGCATCGCTGAAGACGAATATGGGTGCGCGTTGCATGGCGTCATCGATGACCGTGGTGCGCACGCCGCCAGCTTCGCGGGTCAGGCGCATGCCACGGCTGTAGCTGGCCAGCAGCGTGCCCTCGGTGGTCGCCATGGGCACATAGAATTCGCCCTGCGCGTGCTCGCCATCGACCAGCAGCGGGCCGGCAAAGCCCATGGGCACTTGCACGATGCCGGAGAAACCTTCGATGTTGCCGGGCAGCACGGCGGGGTCCAGCGAATAGCTGCCGGTATGCGTCAGATCGGCACCGGTTTCGGCGGTGACCACGGCGCGACGGGCAGCGGCCATCTCCCGGGTGTAGTCGTTTTGCGGGTCACGCGGCAGCTTTTTCATGCGGCTCTCCTGTTCATGCGGGCGCTCTCGGCGGGCGGTTTCTCACAGGCATGACGGCATCGGCATGACTGAATGAATGACGCGCAAGCAAGCAACACTCGTCGCAGGCTGTCAATCACCGCTACACTCCGCGACCTGCACTTCATCAGGATCTTTGCACCATGCCGTCCCCGCTCTCCGTCATCACCCGCGAAACCGCGCCGAACCCCACGCTGACCGTGATCTGGCTGCACGGCCTCGGTGCCGACGGCAATGATTTCGTGCCCATCATCCGCGAGCTGGGCCTGCCGGCCGATGCCGCCGTGCGTTTTATCTTCCCGAATGCGTCGGCGATTCCAGTGACCATCAACGGCGGCTATGTGATGCCGGCCTGGTACGACATTCTCTCGCTCGATGGCGATCAGCGCGAGGTTGATGTGGCCGGCATCTGCGCCAGCCGTGAGGCCATCCGCCAGCTCATCGCCGCCGAGAATGCGCGCGGCGTGCCGTGCAGCCGCATCGTACTCGCCGGCTTCTCGCAGGGCGGCGCGATTGCTTGGCTCACCGGGCTCACGCATGCCGAGCCGCTGGCCGGCATCCTCGCGCTGTCTACCTATTTGCCCACGCCCGACCTGCTGCGCGATGAACTCAACGCCGCCTGCCTGACCGTGCCGATGTTCGCTGCCCACGGTCGCCACGACGATGTGGTGCCGCTGGCGATGGGTCGCGCCGCCGCAGCGGTGGTGGAAAGCCTCGGCGGCCAGGTGGTCTGGAAGGATTACGCCATGGCGCATGCCGTCTGCTTGGACGAAATCACCGACATCGGCAGCTGGCTCAGCGCCCGTCTCGCCTCCTGAACACCTGATACAGAAGCCTTTATGAGCCAGCTCCCGCACTGCCCGCAATGCCAGTCCGACTACACCTATGCCGATGGCGACTTGCTCATCTGCCCGTCTTGCGCGCATGAGTGGTCGGCCACCGACGCGACTGACGCCAGTGACGGCGAACGCGTGATCAAGGATGCCAACGGCAATGTGCTGACCGACGGCGATACCGTCACCGTCATCAAGGATCTCAAGGTCAAGGGCTCGTCGCTGGTGGTCAAGGTCGGCACCAAGGTGAAGAACATCCGCCTGGTCGATGGCGATCACGACATCGATTGCAAGATCGACGGCATCGGCGCCATGAAGCTGAAATCCGAGTTCGTGAAGAAGGCCTGAAACCGAATAAAGTCGGAAATATTCCAACCTTTACATTTGACACTGTTACATAGAACCGGTAAGTTCTATCTCGTCGTGACTCTATCGTCATGTTTTCGAGAGTTCTTGTCATGGGTACTAAAGCCGCACGCAAAGCCACGCCGGATGTGATTCAGATCAAGCCAACCCGCATGGATTTCGCGTTTGATGCCAACAAGGTGCCGGACCACTGGGCCTTCAACGACCCCTTCAGCACCCACTTCATGGGCACGCTGTCCACCCTGTTTCCGGTTGGCGAGCGTTTCTTCGTCGACTCCGTGCGCGCTCTGCGTGAGCACGCCGGTGAAAATGTCACCGCCAAAGACATCTCCGGCTTCATCGGCCAGGAAGCCATGCATTCGCTGGAACATGTCAGCATGAACCACATGCTGGAAGCCAAGGGCCTGCCGGCGCTGCGTGCCGAGAAGTTTACCCTCGGCCTGCTCAACCTTGGCCGTCGTGTGCTGACCAAGCGTCAGCAGCTGGCCGTGACCGTGGCGCTGGAGCACTTCACCGGCATCATCGCCAACCGTCTGCTCACCGATACCGACACCATGAACAATCTGGCCGACGAGATGCGCCCGATCTGGATGTGGCATGCCATCGAGGAAACCGAGCACAAGGCCGTGGCCTTCGATCTGTACAAGCAGGTGCCAGGCAACAACTACGCCGAGCGCGTGGTGTTCCAGGTGCTGGCGACGGTCATCCTCGCCGCCGTGGTGTCAGCCTTCCAGCTGCAATTCATGGCGCGCGACAAGCAGTTGTTCAATCTACGCAGCTGGGCGTTCGGCCTGAACAAGCTGTTCGGCCGCAACGGCATCCTGAGCAATCTGACCAGCGAATATCTGGACTTCTTCAAGCCGGATTTCCACCCCTGGGATCACGAAAACAGCGCCCTCGTGGCCTACTGGCGTGAAAAGCTGGAAGGTGAGGTCGCGAAAGCGGCCTAAGCCTCTCGTGTCAGCAGGAACGGCCAGCCCGTGCGGCGCAGGCCGGGCAAGTCGACCACCGTCATGCCCAGCCAGGTCGTTTCTGACAGCACGCGAAACTCGTCTCGCACTCGTCGCCAAGGGAATGGCGAATCTGGCCCGTAGCGGCAAACCAGCACCGGCTTGCCGTCTAGCCATGAGCTTGTCAGCTCCACCTGCATGGGCAGGCGCTCCTCTCCGCTTTTAAGCACATTGATCGCCTGCGTTTCGCTGCTGAAGCGCTTGCCCAGCCAGCCCGGCAGACCGCCCAGCGCGATGGCCGACGGCGCACTCCCGCGCAACCAAAATGGCCCGACAAACGCTACGCGACGAAAGCCGGGGATGGATGCCGGCTGTGGTGCCGCCAGCGTTAAGAAGCGAGCGCGCCAAGCGCTTAGTGACAGCGAATGATCCATGATCTTAATGCGCCGGCAGGAAGGTGCCGAAACCCGGCTCATGGCCCAGCTCAGGCATCACCTCACCCTCACTGACCGCCGCCCGGCCGTTGATGAAGACATGGCGCACGAGGCCCGGATTACGATTGACCAAGCGCTGCAAGCCGAAATTCTCCATGTCCGCCCACGACACCTGCTGCAGGTCCTGATCAAAGCCGGCGGGGTCGATCACCACTAGATCGGCGCGATCACCCTCGCGGATGCGCCCGGCATCAATGCCAAACCACTCGCCCTGCTCGCCGGTCAGACGCCAGATCGCCTTCTCCATGGTCATCACTGACTGCCCCCGATCGGCAGCGCCCTTGATGAGCTTGAGAAAGCGTAAAGGCAGGTTGTAGAAAGCCATGTTGCGAATGTGCGCGCCGGCATCTGAAAAAGTGATGAGCGTGCGCGGATCCTGCACCAGCTTCAGCAGCGTGGCTTCTCGATCGTTGCCGACGGTGGTGTACCAGCGCAGGGCGCGCCCGAATTCCACGACCAGATCCAGGAAGAGATCGACCACATGCACCGAGCGTTCGCGCGCGATGTCGGCAAAGTTGCGCCCGACCAGCGAGCCGTCCGGACATTCGAGCACGATGGCATCGCCAAAATCACGCTGCCAGACACGCGGGCTCAGCTTCTCGCCATAGAATTTGCGGAAATTGCGGCGATAGGCTTCGTCTTTCAGCAGGGCATTGCGCTCGACCTGATTGCGCAGATCCAGCGCCATTTCGCCGGCACCGAACTCCTCGAAGAACACCACATCGATGCCATCGGCATAGACCGTGAACGGCGTGGGCAGGAACTGCCAGCGGAAATTGCCGCCGAGGGCATTGATGAAGCGCGACACCATTTGCGCCATCGGCCGCACGGTGATGTTGCCCTTCAGCTCGATGAGCGCGATCAGTGTCATCTTCATGGGCCGGCGTAGCCAGCCCAGCGCCGCGCCGACATATTCAAAGATCTGGAACGGATTGGCGGCATTCGGCGCGCCCTGATGCACCCGGCCGCGACGACGCAGAATGTGATTAAGGCGGCGCATCTCGGCAAAACGGGCATAGGTGCTGGGCAGGCTCTTCGACCATTCGCGATCACCGTCGATCTTGTCCCACTTCAGACGCATGGTGGACAGGCCGAGGAAGCCGACATCAAGCGCCTCCTCCAGCTGCTGTTCCATGCTCTGCAGCTCGGCTTCGGTAGGCTTGACGGCGCGATCGGTGGCGCGATGCAGGCCCAGCGTGGCCACGCGCAAATCGCTGTGGCCCAGAAACGAAATGAGGTTGGGGCCGAGCGGGCGCGTCCTGATGTAATCCACCCACTCGCGCGCCGTACGCCAGGTCTTGTGCTGCTGCAGAATCGGCAGCACTTTTTCGCGCGGCACCGTCTCCACGCGGGTGAAGATGTCGGAGGCATCTTCGGCATCGCTGCAGATCATGCTCAGCGAGCAGCTGCCGACCAGCACCGTGGTGACACCGTGGCGCACCGATTCCGACAGGCTGGGCGAGACAATCACCTCGGCATCGTAATGCGTGTGGGTGTCGAGAAAGCCGGGGGTGATCCACTGACCGGTGGCATCAATTACCCGCGCCGCCTGAGCGGCATCCAGCGGATCAGCACTGACGTTAAGCACGCGCCCGTCCTTGATCGCCACATCGCGAATGTCGGATGGCCCGCCGGTGCCGTCGAAGTAGCGTCCGCGTTGAATCAGCACATCGTAGATGGGGGTCATGTCTGGGCCTGCGTTGTTGTTATATGTAGAAAGTTGATAGCTCGACAATAACGCCCAAAAACCGGCATGATTTGATAAATCACGAGTCTTGCTGGATGAAATTCATGCGCTACCTCGCACGCAGCGGTGCCTTGCTGGGCTTTGCCGAGCTGGTCAGACGCCACGGTCACGACCCGGCCGCCCTGCTGACCGAAGTTGGCCTGCCGGTAACCGCGCTGCAAAATCCGGATCTGTACCTGCCCTATCCCCGGCTGGCAGCGCTCTACGAGCTCACCGCACAAGTTTTGGACGAGCCCGCATTCGGCCTGCTGCTGGGGCGTCAACAGGGCCTTGAAGTGGGGGGAGCCCTCGCTGTTTGGCTGTGTCAGCAGAGCACGATGGGCGAAGCCTTGATCGGCGTGCAGCGCAACCTCGGCTTTCATGCACGCGGGATCCAGATGCACAGCGAAATCTCGGATGACACTATCCGGCTGGATTTGCAGCTGGCCTTTGCCGACGAGATCAACTGCCAGCAAATGATGATGCTGAGCCTGACCTTGCTGGAGCGCAGCATGACCGATCTGCAACCCGCGCACCTGCTGCCGCAAAGTGTGCGCATGGGCATGCCGCGCCCGACAGCCACGCTGGTTCGCGCCTGCGAAGAGTTCTTCCGCTGCCCGGTGCATTTCGGCGGCCGTGACTATTCGCTGAGCTATCCGCTGGCGCTACTGGCACAGCCCGTGGCCGTGACCCCGCGCTTGCAGGCACGACTGCAGCAGCACTGGCGCGATGACTGGCAGCTGGCGCCCGTGTCGATCAGCATGCAGGTCGATCGCAGCATCTCGGCGTTGCTGCCCACGGGGGAGTGCTCACTGGAGACGGTGGCGCGCCTGGTCGGCCTGCATCCGCGTACCTTGCAGGCCCGGTTGCAAACAGAGGGCACACACTACGATGCGCGTTTGCGGGCCGTGCGCGAGGAACTGGCCTGCACGCATCTGGCCGAAAGCGATATTGATCTGACCCGGCTGGCGCTGGATCTGGGTTACGCCGAGCTGGCGGTATTCAGTCGCGCCTTCAAAGAATGGACCGGCCTGCCACCAAGCCGCTGGCGGCAGACTCGCTGAAAGCAGGCCTTTACAGCAGGTTTGCCGAAGCAAAAACCTGCTTATGGTCAAGCCTGCTTGGCATTCACAATCAGCGCATGCGTAATACGCTCCCAGGCGCTGGGCGGCAGGTCATGGCCCATGCCCGGAATCATCACCAGACGCGCCTTCGGGATATTGCGTGCCACCGCCTTACCGCAGGCCGGGCGCACCAGCGGATCATCCGTGCCATGAATCACCACAGACGGCTTGTTGATGCGGCGTGTGTAAGCACGCAGGCTGCCGGTGCCAAGGATGGCGCTGAACTGACGCACGATGCCAGCCGGATGAAAGCTGCGTGCATTCGACTCAGTCGCCAACGCCACTAGCTCTTCCTGACTGAAAGTGTGCTTGGAACCGCTGATAACACGCATGAACTTCGCCGAATGAGCGATGAGCTGCTCGCGCGTCGCGCCCTTGCCCGGCCCCGACATCAGCGGCTTCAGCGCCGCGCGGCTGGGTGGCGGCAGCAGCGGCTGGTTGGTGCTGGAGAAGATGATGCCGACCGAGCGCACCCGCTGCGGATACTTCGCGGCGAAAAGCTGAGTAATCATGCCGCCCATCGAGGCACCCACCACATGCGCCGTCGGGATCTGCAGAAAGTCGAGCAGGCCACGCACATCCTCGGCCATGTCGTGCAGGTTGTACGGCACCGGGCTGGGCAAGCCGAGCTGAGCGCGTAGAAAGCGCTTCCACACCGGGCCGGTGACCTTGAGGTGCGAGAGTTTGGTGGACAGGCCGATGTCGCGATTGTCGAAACGAATCACGCGATAACCCGCCTTCACCAGCTGCTCGCAGAAGCCCAGCGGCCAGTGAATCAGCTGTGCGCTCAGGCCCATGATCAGCAGGATGGGCGGATGCAGCACATCGCCCATGTCTTCATAGGCCAGCTCGATACCATTGGCCTCGGCCACGCCACGACGAATTTCCATCAACCTCTCCTTAACGCGCAAACGCGCCGGGAATCACATTAGAAACAACAGGATAGGCCCAGCCGCCGAGCGCGCTTTCCAGCGCCAGCGCACAGGCCAGGGTAAGGTGGTCATTGCCTTCTGTAGCGACAACCTGAACGCCCGTCGGCACACCGCCGGCATTGAGGCCGGTCGGCACCGCCGTCACCGGCAGCGACAGGGCATTGAAAATCGCACAATTCACAAAGTTAAACGGCGGCAGCAAGGCCTTGTAATGCTTGGGCGCCACAGTCGGGTAAGTCGGCGTGATGAGCACGCCGTCATCGCCCAGTGCATCCTCAAATTGCAGTTTCAGCGTTAGCGCCTGGCCACACAATTTCTTCGTGCGCGCCGGCGTCAGCTCCGGCAAGCGCTCAAACAACGACAGCGCAATCAGCGGGAAGGTGTGATCAGAACGACGCATCGCCAAGCGACCCAGCTCTTTCAGCGGCGCCAACGGGCTGCGCGTGCCGAACATGTGGTCGGCAAAAGTGCTGTCGCTGCCGGCGCTGGCCAGCATCGCCGTCCACAGGTCACGCGCCTGCGCCATCAGCGGAAAATGCACAGCCTCAACGCGAGCGCCACGGGCCATCAGCGCCTGTACGGCACGATCACGCGCGCCCATCTGATCGGCATCGGGCGTGATGGCAAGCTCGCGGGCGAACTGCAGCACGCGCAGCTTGGACACATCCACATCGGCCACCGGCTTCAGGCGCTTGGCTGCCGGACCGCCAAGAATACGCAGCAAGGGCTCAAGGTCTTCGGCACGGCGGCACAGCGGGCCGGTGGCAAGATAGCGATCCACATTGCCGGACGGGCCGGGGAACTGCCCTTCATTGGTGATCAGACCCGGCGAGCATTTGTGTCCGAACACGCCGTTGAAGAAAGCCGGCATACGAATCGAGCCGCCCACATCGCCGCCAAGACCAAACGGCGACGCGCCGCTGCCCACAATCGAGCCCTCACCGCCAGACGAGCCACCAACGGTACGGGTCGGGTCATAGGGATTGTTGGTCAGACCGTAGACGCGGTTGTAGCTTTCCATCCACATGCAGACTTCGGAGGTATTGGTCACGCCCAGCGGAATCGCACCGGCGGCACGCAAGCGCGCCACGGTCGGCGCATCCTCAGCGACCTTACGGCCTATACGGCTGACCAGCCCTGCCGTGTTGGGCATGCCAGCGAAATGAAAATTTTCCTTGATGGTGCAAGGCACGCCGAGCAGCGGTGGCAGCTCAGACAGCGTACCGGCAGCACGGGCGGCAGCAACTTCGCGATCCGCCTCGGCGGCTTCCACGCGAGCATCGGCAATACGATCCACGACCACGGCATTGAGCACCGGATTGACCTGGCGCAAGCGTGCGATATGCGCTTCCACCACGGCCACCGAAGTCAGCTCGCCGGCACGAATACGGGCGGCCAGCTGCAGGGCGGATTGGTGCAAAAGATCAGACATGATTGATTGCCAGAATTAAAGACCGCCCGACTTTGCCGCAGTCGGCGTCACGATGCAATAATCAGCGGCAGATTCCACCGCTTCCGCGCCCTGTTAGTTGACCGAAGCCAGCCCAGACCATGCCCTTGCCGCCTGTCCACAACAGCATCAATAACAGCATCGCCAAGCGCATAAACATGCTGCCGGCCGAGCTGATCGACCGCATTGATGCGCTGTTGCCGCAGACCCAGTGCCGTCTGTGCAAGACCGATGGCTGCCGACCCTATGCCGAGGCCATCGCCAGCGGCACGGCCATTAACCATTGCGTGCCCGGCGGCGAACCCACCATTGCCGCAATTGCAGCGCTACTGCAGGTGCCGGCGCTGCCGCTGGACCCGGACTATGGCGTGACGCCGCCGCACCGGCTGGTCGCTCTCATTCGCGAAGATGAATGCATCGGCTGCACCAAGTGCATCCAGGCCTGCCCGGTCGATGCCATCGTGGGCGCCGCCAAGCTCATGCACACGGTGCTGGTGGAGGAATGCACCGGCTGCAATCTGTGCGTACCGCCCTGCCCGGTCGATTGCATCGACCTCGTGCCCGGCCCGGATGTGCCGATGACCTGGCATCCGATGCCAATACCGGCCGCCTTGGCGGAGGCGGAGGCGCTGACAGAAGCAAAAGCTCGCGCCGACAAGGCCCGCCAGCGCTTCCTGGCCAGAAATCAGCGTTTGGCTACTGCAGCCGAAAAATCGGCCGAAGCAGCCGCCCGGCGCAAAGCTGCAAAGGCTGCAGTACCAAGCGCTCAGCAGCCGGCGCAAAGTACGCCAGAAGCCAACAGCAGCCCCGCCCTCACGGCCGCCGAGCGCAGCAATCTGATGATTGCCGCCGCCATGGCGCGCAGCCAGCTGAAGAAAATCGAAAAGCAGATCAGTGCGCTGGAGGCTCGCGGCGAAAGCACGGATGCCCTGCGTGCTCAGCTACCGACCCTGCAAAGCGCTGCAGAGCAGGCGCAGCGGGCACTGGATCAAGCACCTTCCTCTTAGTAAGCACCGCTTCGTAAGCACATAAGCGCCGAGTCCTAAGCACCGCGTCATTTCACCATCCGCGCATGCTTGCCCACCAAGTAACGCAGGCGCTCCGGCAAATGCTTGGTGAACGATGCCACCGCCTTGTTCACCACGCCCGGCACGCACACCGGCTCCCCGCGTGACACCGCCTCCCAGCCCGCCTTCACCACCGTCGCTGCATCCTGCCAGGCAAAGGCCGGCAGCTGATTGGCCCACTCGCGCGTGCCCTGGGTATCGTGAAACTCCGTCCAGGTAAAACCGGGGCAGAGCGCCGTCACATGCACGCCCGACGGCTTCAGCTGCATGTCCAGCGCCTGCGACATGTTCAGCACATAGCTCTTGATGCCGGTATAGAGCATGCCCGGCGAGTTCGGCGCAAACGCCGCCAGCGACGACACATTGATGATGCGCCCCCAGCCACGCTCGGCCATGCCGTGAGCAAAACGGTGCGATAACTCGGTGAGACCAGTGATCATGACCTCGATCATCGCGCGCACATTGTCCACCGGGAAATTCAGGAACGACACCGGCTCGGCCAGCCCGGCGTTATTGATCAGGATATCCACCTGAAAGCCGGCCGCCTCGGCTGCGGCCTGCACCTTCGCCGCCGCACCGGCATCCGACAGATCCGTGGCGCAGACCAGCGCACGCACGCCATAGGCCGCCGCTAGCTCATCGGCCAGTGCCTGCAAACGCTCCGCGCGCCGCGCCACCAGCATCACATCGTGCCCCTCGGCAGCCAGCAGGCGCGCAAACGCCTCGCCCAAGCCTGCCGATGCCCCCGTAATCAACGCGCCCTTGCCCGTACGATTCGCCATTGCTGCCACTCCTGTTCTTACTGACCGATCAATTGCACGATAGAATGCCTGAAATTCGACGCCTGTGTTGCCTGCCATGAATGCCGCCAAACGCCAGGAAATCTTTGCCCGCCTGCGTGCCGACAATCCGCAGCCGACCACCGAGCTGAACTATCGCAACCCGTTCGAGCTGCTGATTGCCGTGCTGCTGTCGGCTCAGGCCACCGATGTCGGCGTCAACAAAGCCACTGGGCCGCTGTTCGCCATCGCCGACACGCCGGCAAAAATGCTCGCCCTCGGCGTCGATGGCCTGAAGCAATACATCAAGACCATCGGCCTGCTCAACACCAAGGCCGAGAACACGATCAAGACCTGCCGCATCCTAATCGATGAACATGGCGGCGAAGTGCCAGAAGATCGCGCCGCGCTCGAACGCCTGCCCGGCGTTGGCCGCAAGACCGCCAATGTCGTGCTCAACACCGCTTTCGGCTGGCCCACCATCGCGGTGGATACCCATATTTTCCGCGTCGGCAACCGCACCGGCATCGCCAAGGGTAAAGATGTAGACGCCGTGGAAGCCGCGCTGATGCGCCATGTGCCCACCGAATTCCGGCAAGATGCCCATCACTGGCTGATTTTGCATGGCCGCTACACCTGCATCGCGCGCAAACCGCGCTGCGGCAGCTGCCGAATCGAAGACCTGTGCGACTTCAAGGACAAGCAATATGAGTGATGCCCCATTGCCAAAAGCAGCGCCCCAATCAAAGCAGACAAGCGCCAAGCAGCCTAGCGGCGCGACGCCGAACACTCCGCGACAGAAACGCCCGCGCTGGCAAACCTGGAGCATCCGCCTGCTCGCCGGCTGGCTCACGCTGTGTCTGCTGCTCTGGCTTGGCGGCCCGCCGCTGCTCAAGCGCCTGCTACCCTGGGCCGTCGCGCAAAAGCTACCGGTGCAGCTCAGCGTTGGCGACATCCGCATAAATCCGCTGCGCGGTGAACTGGCGCTGCAGCAACTGCGCATTCAGGATGGCAGCGAGACGCTCGTCGCCGCCGAGCAAATTCGCGTCAACCTGTCGATGGCCTCGCTCTGGCGCGGCAGTATCAGCCTCGATGAAGTCATGCTGATCGGCCCGGAAGTGAACGCCATCATCAATCCGGCCGGCGAGCTAAACCTGCTCAAACTGGTGCCACCATCGGACCCGAACGAGCCGCCGTCGAACCTGCGCTGGGCCATCGACCACTTTTTGCTGGACCAAGGCAAGCTGCACTTTCGCGATGAGCATCTGAAGCCGGTGGTTGATGCAAGGCTCGCGTCCAGCCGCATTGAAGTGCGCGACCTGCGCTCCTATGCCAGCAAAGACGACGGCCGCATTGCCTTCAGCACCCGCCTCGACGACGATACCGAGCTGACCTGGGACGGCAGCATCGACCTGAAAAACCTGCGCAGCCAAGGCAAGCTCAGCCTTGCCAACCTGCCGCTGACGCGCGTGCAAGCCATGCTGCCAGAACCGCTGCCGCTAACGCTGACTGATGGCCGAATTGCGCTGCAGCTGCCCTATGAAGCTGCCGTTGTGAACGGCCAGGCGTCGGCAAAAATTACCGATGCCGCCGTGCAGCTGCGCGACCTGTCCCTGCGCTTGCCGAGGCAGCTCAAGCAGCCGCTGTTCGACTTGCCTGCGCTGGACATTACGAATATTGCCGTGGCTTGGCCTGCTCAGACCGTGCACATCGGCAAGATCAGCGCCAATGCCGCAGAACTGCAAATGCAGCGCGACAGTCGTGGCAATCTGTCGCTGCTGCAGGCGCTAGCCCAACACGGCAAATCCCGTAACGCGAAGCCAGCCTCTGCCGCTTCAAATACCGCTGCCTCCGATACGGCTGATGCCTCCGCCGCCAACGGCAGCTCGGCAAAGCCCTGGCAGCTCACGCTGGATCAACTGGCGCTGACCGACTGGGCCATCCATTGGCGCGATGCCAGCACGCAGCCGGCCATGAAAGCCACGCTGGACAAAATCAATATCAGCACCGGCCCGCTGCTCTGGCCCGCCCCGAAACCGCTGCCGCTTCAGATTTCAGCGCAGCTGCAAAAAGGTCAGATCGCCATCGATGGCGAAGTGGACATCCAACAGCCGGCCGTCAGCCTGAACCTGAACAGCAGCGCCCTGCCACTGACGCTGGCGCAGCCTTACCTGGCCCAACAACTGGCCATCGAGCTCAAGCAAGGCACAGCCGGCAGCGAACTGCAGCTGAAATGGGACCCGAAAGCCGGCGTGCGCCTGACCGGCAACGCCGGCGTGCAGCAGCTCAGCATTCTCAATCGTAACGATCATGCCCGCCTGCTCGCCGCCCAGCGCCTGCAGGTCAACGGGCTCGACCTGCAGCTGGAACGCAACCAGCTGCGCATCAACAACATCGACACAGACGGCCTGTTCGGCCAGGTGCTGATCTCGCCGGATCACCAGCTCAATCTGGCGCAACTGGCCATCGCACCGAAAGCAGGCACAGCAGCGCCGGCGGCCTCAGCGACGAAGCCCATGTCGATACGCATCGACACCGTAAAAATTCGTCGCAGCGCCATGCTCTTCGGCGACCAAAGCATGACGCCCGGCTTCGCCACCGGCATCGAAAAGCTCGAAGGCCGCGTTACCGGGCTCGACAGCCGCGATGTCGCCAGCGCCAAAGTCGACCTCAAAGGCGTGGTCTCGCCCTCTGGCGAAGTCAGCATTCGCGGCCAGATGAATCCGCTGGCCAGCGACCTCAGCCTCGACATGGCACTGCAATTCCGCCAGCTCGAACTGAGCGCGCTCACGCCTTACGCCGCCCGCTTTGCCGGCTACCGCATCGACCGTGGCAAGCTCGACCTCGACCTCAACTACGAGATCCAGAAGCGTCAGTTAAAAGCCGAAAACAAGGTCGTACTGCGCCAGCTCCGCCTCGGCGAAAAGGTCGACTCGCCCGAGTCGATTGGTCTGCCCCTGAAACTAGCCGTCGCCATCCTGCGCGATGTGAATGACAACATCGACATTGACCTGCCCCTGAGCGGCAGCCTCGACAACCCCGAATTCTCTGTCGGGCCCATCATCTGGCAAGCCTTCGTGAACCTGCTGCAACGCGCCATCACCGCGCCTTTCAGCGTGCTTGGCAACCTGCTTGGTGGCGATGGCGGCAGTCTCGGCGAAGTGCCGTTCGCTGTCGGCAGCAGCGAGCTCAGCCCAGCCGCGCGCGACAACCTCGGCAAGCTCGAAAAAGTGCTCACCGCCCGCCCGGCCCTACAGCTGGAAGTGCGCGGCCTCAGCGATGCCAAAGCCGACCGCGTCGCCTTGCAGCGCCAGAAAGTCGAAGCCGCCGTCGCTCAACGCCTGCAAGGTCGCAAAGACACGCGCATCGAAGCGCTGGAATACCTGCTGCGTCAAGCGCAGAACCGCTCGGCCGTAAACGCCCTGCGCGAGCTCTCGCAAGTGCCCGCGCCCAGCGGCAAGATGGAGCTGAACGAAGCCGGCTTTGAAGCCCGCCTGATCGATACCCTCGCCGGTCTGCAACCGATCAGCGACAACGCCCTCAATGCACTGGCGCAGCAGCGCGGCCAAGTGATTGTCACCGCGCTGCTAGACAGCAAAGCTATACCTGCCGAGCGCGTGTTTCTGCTGGATCAGGGCCAGGGGGTGGCCAAGGAAGAGGTGTTGGTGGTGCCGCTCAAGCTGACTACGCCGTAGCCTAGTCCGCTGCTGCCCGGCTCGGCGCTTGGCTCAAACACGCCGTGAATCCGCCCTGCATCGCGCGGGCATTCATGCGGTTCGGCGCAATGCGCCGACAAACCCCGCATTCATCCATGGAGGCTCTTCTCGGCATCCATGCCTCGAACGGTTTGTGCCAAGCGCCGAGCCGGGCAGCAACAGCGTGGCCTCAAATGAATACAGTTAGAGTAGGACAAGATGAAAAAGCGCGATCTGTTCAGCGAACTGATGCAAGGCATTCACGACATGGCAAAGCAGCGCAAAAGAAATCGAGATGCAGCGCAACCGGATGAAGATGTATCGGGCCGCATTAGTGATCAAGCTGCGGAAGAGCATCCACCCGCCCACAAAAAAGCCCGCTAACGCAGGCTCTCTCCAACTCACCACCACCGCCAGCAACGAAGATCGCTGTCGCTCCTGCCGCGCTTATGTTTCTCGGGCTACGGATGCCCGAGAAACATAAGCGCGGCAGGAGTGGCGAACTTCACTTGCCGAGCAGTGCCCTGCCATTGTTGGCAGCAATCCGCATACGCAGCGCATTAAGCTTAATAAACCCAGCCGCATCGGCCTGGTTATAAGCACCACCGTCATCCTCAAAGGTCGAAATACGCGTATCAAACAGCGAATTCGCCGACTGGCGCCCCACCACAATCACATTGCCCTTATACAGCTTCAGGCGCACAACGCCATTTACATGCACCTGCGAATTATCGATCAGGCCCTGCAGCAACAGACGCTCCGGCGACCACCAGTAGCCGTTGTAAATCAGCGACGCATAACGGGGCATCAGCTCATCCTTCAGATGCGCCACTTCGCGGTCCAGCGTGATCGACTCAATGGCACGATGCGCCTTGAGCAAAATTGTGCCGCCCGGTGTTTCATAGCAGCCACGCGACTTCATGCCCACATAGCGGTTCTCGACCAGATCCAGACGGCCGATGCCGTTGGCACCACCAATCTGGTTGAGGTTGGTCAGCACAGTAGCCGGGCTCAGCCTCTCGCCATTGATGGCCACCACATCACCATTCTCGAAGGTCAGGTCGATATAAGTCGCTACATCCGGGGCCGCTTCCGGGGCCACCGACCAGCGCCACATGGACTCTTCGCACTCGGTCCACGGATCTTCCAGCACGCCGCCCTCATAGGAGATGTGCAGCAGGTTGGCGTCCATGGAGTACGGCGATTTCTTGCCGGCCTTGGCGAAATCGATGGGGATATCGCGGGTCTTGGCATAGGCCATCAGCGTTTCGCGCGAGGTCAGATCCCATTCACGCCACGGCGCGATGACCTTGATGCCCGGCTTCAGCGCGTAGGCGCCGAGCTCGAAGCGCACCTGGTCGTTGCCCTTGCCGGTAGCACCGTGCGAGATGGCATCGGCACCGACTTCGTTGGCGATTTCGACCAAGCGCTTGGCGATCAGCGGCCGTGCGATCGAGGTGCCGAGCAGGTACTCGCCCTCGTAGATGGTGTTGGCGCGGAACATCGGGAACACATAATCGCGCACGAATTCTTCGCGCAGATCTTCAATGAAGATGTCCTTGATGCCCATGGCCTGAGCCTTGGCGCGCGCCGGCTCGACTTCCTCGCCCTGACCGAGGTCAGCGGTGAAAGTGACGATTTCGCAACCGTAGTTGTCTTGCAGCCAGCGAACGATGACGGAGGTGTCGAGACCGCCGGAATAGGCCAGAACGACCTTCTTGATGTCAGCCATGAATTGAACTCACGCGCAGGAAAATGGAGGGCAAACGCTGAAACGGGTTGCAGCGAAAGCAGGCGGCAAATTGTACGCGAAACTGCCACCGGCGGGGAACCGCTGCAACATCGGCTGACTCAGCCCAGATCGTTGACCACAACCTGGTGGCGGCCACCTTCTTTCGCGGCATACAGGGCGGCATCGGCCAGATCAATCAGCTGAGAAGGCGCGAGATGCACATCGGGAATCATGCTGGCCACACCAACGCTGACACTCACAAACGGCCCGACCGATGACGCCTTGTGCGGAATCTTGCGCGCATCAATCGCTGCCAGCAATTCGTCGGCGACATCACGCGCGCCAGCCGCCGCCGTGTTCGGCAGCAACAGCACAAACTCTTCGCCACCGTAGCGCGCCGCCAGATCGCCGGCACGACGCGCCAGCGGCTTGATCGCCGCCGCTACCGCCACCAGCGCGCGATCACCTTCGAGATGGCCATGGTTGTCGTTGTAGGCCTTGAAGTGATCCACATCCACAAACACCAGCGCCAGCGACTGTTGCTCGCGCCGCGCACGCTCCCATTCCACCAAAAACGAATCATTGAAATGACGGCGATTGGCCAAACCTGTCAGGCCATCCTCACGCGCCAGCTGCACCATGCGCTCCGACAAACGATTGAGCTGGCGCTTCTCCAGCTCCAACATGCGCGACTGCAAATACAGGCGGCGATCACGCACCTCAAGCACATAAGCATTGCCGCAACCCACCAGATTAGCCATCACACCGTACTGCACCAGCATAGACATTTCGTTGGTCTGATTCGCTAGGTACAGAATCAGAAATGAAGCGCCTAGGCTGCTGAAACCAATCAGCGCACCCTGCGCCATCCGCAAATTGGCCACGCCATAAATAATGAACAGCACATAAATCACAAAGTAGCTGGCGTGCTGGCGCAGCTCAGGATCATCGTAAAACGAAGGGCCGATGGTGAGGCAGATCAGCGCAATAATCGACGCCAGCGACACATAAGCATTGTGCCAGCGATCCAGGCGCTGAAAGCGAATACAGACCGCCACCATGCCTACCGCGATGCCCGAGAAAGTGAACATCCACATCGTGACTTGAAAATCATCCGGGTAAAGCCGCAAGCGCCATGGGGCCGCAAACTGCTGCACTGCTAGGCCCACGCCCGCCAAATACAGCACAAAGACCATCCAGTAGCTCTCGCGCAGGGTAGCCACGGCGCGCTGGCGCATGTACTCGCGCACATCCGCCTCCAGCGGATTGGGAAATCGCAGCAAGCCGAACTTATGCGACAACAATTCGCGAATCGTGTCGTACTCGGCCTCCCAGCCGGCTGCCTTTTGTGCCTTATCTACCGCCATGCTCAATGCTCGATGTAAATGCGGCCTTTGCCCGCCGGCCACCATCCGGTAGCCTATGCGTCTTTGCCGCGTTTGACGACCCCTGGAATCGCCATGCAATCACTGACTATTACCCGCCCCGACGACTGGCATGTGCATCTGCGCGACGGCGACCTGCTCGCCCACACCGTCCCGGCCATGGCGCGCTACTTCGGTCGCGCCATCATCATGCCGAATCTGATGCCGCCAGCGGTCACGCCTGAACAGGCCGGCGACTACCGCCAGCGCATTCTCGCCGCCCGCCCCGCCGGCTCCCGCTTCGAGCCACTCATGGTGCTCTACCTCACCGAAGGCACCACGCGCGATGACATCCTGCGCGCCAAGGCCAGCGGCTTCGTCCATGCCGTGAAGCTCTATCCGGCCGGGGCCACCACCAACTCGCAATCCGGCGTGACCGACCTCAGCAAGATCGATGCCGTACTCGAGACCATGGCCGAAGTCGGCCTACCGCTGCTCATCCACGGCGAAGTCACGCACAACCACATCGACATCTTCGAGCGCGAAAAGGTCTTTCTCGACACCGTGCTGGCCCCGCTGGTGGCCCGCCACCCGACTCTGCGCGTCGTCCTCGAACACATCACCACCGGCGACGCCGTGGATTTCGTCAACACAGCGCCGGATCGTGTCGCGGCCACCATCACCGCGCACCACCTGCTGTTCAATCGCAACCATATGCTCGCCGGCGGCATCCGCCCGCACTTTTACTGCCTGCCCATTCTCAAGCACGGTCGTCATCAAACCCGCCTGATTGAGGCCGCCACCAGCGGCAGCCCGAAATTCTTTCTCGGCACCGACAGCGCACCACACGCCAAGGGCGCGAAGGAAAACGCCTGCGGCTGTGCGGGCAGCTACACCGCCCATGCCGCCATCGAGCTCTATGCCGAAGCCTTTGAAGCCGCCGGCGCACTCGATAAGCTCGAAGGCTTCGCCAGCCACTTCGGTCCCGACTTCTACCAGCTGCCGCGTAACAACGACCGCATCACGATGGTGAAAGCACCGTGGTCGGTGCCTGCCAGTTACCCGTTCGGCAGCCAAGAAGTAGTTCCTGTCCGCGCCAGCGAGAGCATCGCTTGGCAGGTGCAGGCGTGAACGACCTCGACCTAGCTGCGTTGACCGCCAACCCGTTAATCAAAGCCCGATTTCGCGGCTTTCTGCCGGTGGTGGTGGATGTAGAAACAGCCGGTTTCGATGCCGGCACGCACGCCCTGCTGGAAGTCGCTGCTGTCATCGTATTACCCGACGCAAATGGTATCTGGCAGCCGGTACGGCGCTTTCACGCGCACCTGAAGCCGGAGCCCGGGTTGGTGCTCGATCCAGCCGCACTGAAGTTCAACGGCATCAACCCGAATCACCCGCTGCGCCTGGCAGTGAGCGAGGCCGACGGCCTGCGCGAAATCTTCAATGCCCTGAAGAAAGTGCAGAAAGACACCGGCTGCAAACGCTGTATCCTGGTCGGACACAACGCCAATTTCGACTTGATGCATTTAAATGCTGCCATTGAACGGCAAAGCCTGAAGAATCAGTCACCGTTTCATCCATTCTCGGTGTTCGATACTGCCACGCTGGCTGGTCTCGCCTACGGGCAGACTGTGTTGGCCCGCGCCTGCACCGCCGCCGGCTTGGCGTTTGATCAGAGCGAAGCACACTCGGCGCTCTATGATGCGCAAATCACAGCCGAGCTGTTTTGCGGGATTGTGAATCGCTGGGAGTCGGCTTTTCCGTATGGCGATCAGACAGCCGAACCTGCTTCAACCACAGAATGATCCGTCGTCCCTAACCCGCCCACTCCGGATCCGCCAAGCGCGCAAAAGTATCGCGCAGACCCTGCGACCAAGTCTGCCGAATCATCTGGTAGTAAGGGTCGTTCTCGCCAATACGCTGCTTGCAGCTGACCTGAAAGCCATCGCGCCGGTACAGTAGCAAGTCGATCGGCAAGCCCACAGACAAGTTCGAGCGAATGGTCGAGTCAAACGAGATCAGCACGCACTTGCTGGCCTCTTTCAATGGCGTGTTGAAGTTCACCACACGATCAATGATGGGCTTGCCGTACTTAGCCTCGCCGATCTGGAAGTACGGGGTATCCACCGTGGCTTCAATGAAATTGCCCTGCGGATAGATATTGAACAGGCGCGGCATCTCGCCCGGCACCTGGCCACCGAGTAGGAACGACGAGCCGAAATCAACGCCCGACGCATCCTGCCCGCTGTCGCGCGAAATCACTTCGCGCAGCAGCTGGCCGATTTCCACGGCGGCATCGTACAGCGAACGCGAATGCAGGATAGCCGGCTGGCCGTCATCCGCCACGCGCTGTCGCAGCAGGCTCAGCACACTTTGCGTGGTGGCCAGATTACCCGCCGACATCAGCACCATGACGGCCCGGCCCGGAGACTCCAGCACAGTCATTTTGGCGAAGGTGGCAATGTGATCGACACCCGCGTTGGTGCGGGTGTCGGAGGCCATGACCAGACCGTCGGCCAGATTCAGGGCAATGCAGTAGGTCATGGTTTACTCGCTGGCTATCACGCGCTGGCTATCAATAAGGCAGCATCAACTCTCAGCCCAGTACGCCTGGGCAACGGCTTCGCCAATGATAGCAAAGTCGATGATGAGCTGATCGAGTACCGCCACCGGGTCAGCGGCAAAATCCTCATTCCACGAGCCGAAGCGCAGGCGCGCATAGCCTTCCGCGACCAAGCGCCGCACTTCACGGCCTTGCTCCCCCTGAATCTGCGCCAGCGTATCGTTGATCTCGGCGAAGCAGGCATGCAGCGAGCGCGGCAAATCCTCACGCAGCACCAACAGTTCGCCGATGTGATCCACGCTCAGGCTGTCGCGATAACTGTCGCGATAGGCCTCAAACGCCGACAGCGAGCGCAGCAGCGCCGCCCAAGCATAGTACGACGGCCGCCCGGTTTGGTCGGGCGCGGCAAACGCCTCCAGGTGATAGCGGAACAGGCGCGCGGTATTGTCGGCGCGCTCCAAGTAGGTGCCCAAGCGCGAAAAATGGAAGGCATCGTTGCGCTGACTGGTGCCGACCAGCACGCCGCGATACAGATGCGAGCGCTCCTTGACCCACTCCAGAAATCGGCTAAACCCCTGACTGCGCAGCTTCGCGCGCGTCATCGGCTTCATTTCCAGCCAGGTCGCGTTCACGGCTTCCCAAAGCTCGCCGGTGATGGTGCCGCGCACCACATGGGCATTTTCGCGCGCCTGCCGCAGCGACACCATGATGCTCGACGGGCTGTCGTTCTGCAGCATCAGAAAGTAGGCCACTTCCTCGGCATTGAGCGGCTTGCCGGTGGCCTCGAATTGCTCGCGCAGGTCGATGATGTCCAGCGGCATCGCCACCACGGACTCGTCAGCGCCCGGCATCAGGGCCAGTTGCTGGCTCACATCCAGCAAGCGTGCCAAGTTTTCCGCGCGCTCCATGTAGCGCGCCATCCAGAACAGGCAGGATGCAGTACGGCTTAGCATCAGCGTGTCTCCTGCTTTTGAGACTGAGTGCTCTTCTGTGACTGTGTGCTTTTCTGCGACTTCACGGCCGCCAGTACCGCATCATCAACAATCCAAGTGTCTTTGGTGCCGCCGCCCTGCGACGAATTCACCACCAGCGAACCCTCCTTTAGCGCCACGCGCGTCAGACCGCCCGGCACCATCACCACATTCTTGCCAGACAGCACAAACGGCCGCAGGTCGAGATGCCGTGGCGCTACCCCGCTCTCCACAAAGGTCGGACAGGTCGACAGCGACAAGGTTGGCTGCGCGATGAACTCGCTAGGGTTGGCCAGAATACGCAAGCGATAGGCCTCGATCTCGGCCTTCGAGCTGGTAGGCCCGATGAGCATGCCGTAGCCGCCGGAACCGTGCACTTCCTTCACCACCAGTTCGGGCAGGTGGTCCAGCACATACTTCAGATCGTCCGGATTACGCAGCAGCCAGGTCGGCACATTCTGCAGAATTGGCTCTTCGGTCAGATAAAAGCGAATCATGTCAGGCACATACGGATAGATCGACTTGTCATCGCCCACGCCGGTGCCAACGGCGTTGGTGATCGCCACACGACCGGCGCGATACACCGCAAGGATGCCCGGCACGCCGAGCACCGAGTCCGGATTGAACGCCAGCGGGTCAAGATAGGCATCATCGATGCGGCGATAGATCACATCGACCCGCTTCGGGCCGGAAGTGGTGCGCATCCACACATAGCCGTCGCGCACGAACAGATCCGGGCCTTCGACCAGCTCCACGCCCATCTGCTGCGCCAGGAAAGCGTGCTCGAAATACGCCGAGTTGTAGCGGCCCGGTGTCAGCACCACCACCGTCGGGCTGTTGGCCCCGGCCGGCGCGGCAGCCTGCAAGGTTTCCAGCAGCAGCGTCGGATAATGATCGACCGGCGCCACCGCATGCGTGGCAAACAGCTCGGGGAACAGGCGCATCATCATCTTGCGATTTTCGAGCATGTACGACACGCCGCTGGGCGTGCGCAGATTGTCTTCCAGCACATAGTAGGTGCCGTCATCGCCACGCACCAAATCGATGCCGGCAATGTGCGCATAGACCTGATTCGGCAGTGTCACATCCACCATGGCTTGCTGGTAATCGGCATTCTTCAGGATGATGTCCGTGGGGATCACGCCGGCCTTGAGGATTTTCCGCTCGTGATAGATATCGTGCAGGAATAAGTTCAAAGCGAGGGCACGCTGGCGCAGGCCACGCTCCAGCACGCTCCATTCTGAGGCAGGAATCATGCGCGGAATCGTGTCGAAGGGAATCAGGCGCTCGGCGCCAGCCTCGTCGCCATAAACGGCGAAGGTGATGCCGACGCGGCGAAACAGCAGATCGGCTTCCTGACGCTTCTGCGCCATCTCTTCGGCCGGGCGCTGGGCCAGCCAGTCGCCATAGTGTCGGTAGTGCGGGCGTACTTTGCCGTTGCCGGCGTACATCTCATCGAAAGGGGTTGCAATCACACTCATGGCATTCCGTCCTGGTTACTCATGGGATGTAGCAAGGGGTGTGCCATGTAATGGTGCACATTTCAGAGGGTGGCTCCTGCGGCCGGGTGATGCTTTTTGCGGGCTAAGATGCCCGCTAAAAGCATCACCCGGCCACAGGGACTTCTTCTCTCGGACTTTGCACCATTTCAGGGGGTTGGCACAGGGGGGTCAACGCCAGAAAGTACGGGCATCCCAACCGGGGAGCAGGCCGAGCTCCAAGGTAGTCAAACCTGCCTTTGAAAGTGTTGCGATTGGTAATGTGCCCAGTAGTTCCTTAAACCGATAACTCCAATCTGCCGTTGGGTCGATTTTGGCTAGCAGTGCCTGAGCCACAACGGCTCGGGCGAACAAGCGACCCCGATCATTGTGAGATGGAAACTCTCCGACGATAGCGTTGGCGTACTTGGGTGCGCTCGCAGTAATGGATGCATTCCAGAGCCGTCCATGGTGTGCGCAAACATTGCGCAGTATCGTTAAAGACTTGAGCCAAGAGACCAGCACAGTCTCGTCATAGCCAAACTTTGCCGCGACAGCTTTCCGATGGTCTAGATGCAAGTCGCAGAAAAATCGAGACATCTGGCCGATACTCATAGCCTCCAGCACAGCCCAAACAGGAGGCAAGGCTGGCGTATTGTAGTTTGCGTAGTAGTGGTTGAGTGCAGCGCTATCCTTTTCCCTCAATGCCAGTACTTGGCGTAGCAGATCCCGATGCGTTTTGCTGTCTTCAAAATGGATGGCATCCAGATAGAAGTGAGAACCACAGGCTTTGTCAGTGGCAAGGGTATTGATGATCGCGGCCCTGAAGCCGACCTCAATCCGATCGATAGCATCTAGAAATACCAATCGCAAGCGCCGATCGAAGTCATACAGACACAGGACATCCTCGAATTGCACTGACGGAAAAAACTGCTTTTGTGTGTCCTGAAGCGGGCGCATATAGCTTAGCAGGCGGTAATAACCGATGAACTCCAGGGCTTGAAGGGCAGAAGCATTCTGGCCTCGAGTGTTGAGACCTTTTGATCGGAGGTGGCGAAGCAGCGCCTGCGGAGACTTAGCCGGCTTGAAATAGCGCAGAGGGGTATGTGGCATGCCCAAGCATCCTTGCTGGCAAAAAGCACTAAAAACTAACCCCCTGGTGCGCAGTACGGGACAAGTCCCGCCCGAGGCGTGGGGGTTATTCTTATTACGAATGCTATGCCGCTATAGCACTTGGGTCAACAAAAACCTAGACCATGTCATGGTGCATTTTTGAGAGGGCGGCTCCTGTGGCCGGGTGATGCTTTTTGCGGGCTAAGATGCCCGCTAAAAGGATCTCCCGGCCACAGGGACTTCTTCTCTCGGACTTTGCACCATTTCAGGGGGTTGGCACAGGGGGCTCTCGAATTCAGAGCAGTGCCGAATTCCGGCACCGGTTCGCTGGCCGTGAAAGCAGAAGACCTCGTTTCACCGGCATCCGTAGCCGGCGAAACGAGGTCTTCTGCTTTCAACTCAGGCTAAGGAAAGCCCGGACTCAGAGCTTGTCTGCATTCTCTGACAGGTACTTGGCTACGCCTTCCGGCGATGCGTCCATACCTTTGTCGCCCTTCTTCCAGTTGGCCGGGCAGACTTCGCCATGCTCGGTGTGGAATTGCAGGGCGTCGAACAGACGGAGGATTTCGTCCATGCTGCGGCCCAGCGGCAGGTCGTTGACGATCTGCGAGCGCACGACGCCATCGGTGTCGATCAGGAAAGCGCCGCGGAAAGCCACGCCGCCAGCGGATTCGACATCGTAGTTCTTGGCAATTTCGTGGGTGATGTCAGCCGCCAGGGTGTACTTGACCTGGCCGATGCCGCCGTCGTTGACGGCCGTGTTGCGCCAGGCGTTGTGGGTGAAGTGCGAGTCGATCGATACGCCAACCACTTCCACATTGCGGGCAACGAAATCCGGGATGCGGTGATCGAGGGCGATCAGCTCGGACGGGCAAACAAAGGTGAAGTCCAGCGGGTAGAAAAACACCAGTGCGTACTTGCCTTTGGTGGCAGCGCTGAAGCTGTAGTTTTCAACAATAGTGCCATCGGCGAGGACTGCGGGAACGGTAAAATCCGGGGCGGGTTTGCCAACGAGAACAGCCATGAGGCATCTCCTGATAAGTGTGTGGATGGGTTGCAAATCAAGTGCCGCAAGCATGCTTGGCGTTGCGGCACTTTTCAATCTTTCAGTGTGACCACCAGTACATTGCCTTCAACGGCGGTGATCACGGCATGACGGCCCGGCGCACAGTCAGGGCCGCGGACGCTCCAGTGACTGTCGTCGAGCTGCACACGCGCCTGGCCCTGCACAATGCCATCGGGCAGGACCAGCTCACGGCCGAGCCAGCGCGCATTGCCTTGGTTGATGACACTGGCTTGCGACTTCAACACTGTAGGCCGGCGCCTGGACCAGAGCGCACAGAGCAAAAGCGCCAGCAGCGAGAACAAGGCACCTTGAGCGACGCCATCAGCCAGCCCAAGCCAAACCGCCACAGCGGTGACGGCGGCGGCAAACGCCAACAGCAGCAGATAGAAAGTACCGCTGAGCAGCTCTAGGCCACCCAGCGCCAGCGCCACGATCCACCACAGCGCGGCGGTCATGATCAGCGCTTCGTCATGGCGTCGTTGCCGCCTTGGATGGCCTTCATGAGTTCGCCGATGCCGGCCACGCTGCCAACCAGCTGCGTGGCTTCGACTGGCATCATGATGACTTTGGTATTGTTCGATGCAGCAAGCTGGCCAAAGGCCTCGACATATTTCTGCGCGATGAAGTAGTTGATCGCCTGCAGGTTGCCGCTGCCGATGGCATTCGACACCACCGTCGTGGCATTGGCTTCTGCCTGCGCCTGACGCTCACGGGCTTCCGCCTGCAAGAACGCAGCCTGGCGCTCACCTTCAGCCTTCAGGATTTGGCCGACCTTCTCGCCTTCAGCAGTGAGAATCTCGGCCTGACGACGCCCTTCTGCCTCAAGAATCGAGGCGCGCTTCATGCGCTCAGCTTTCATTTGCGAGGCCATGGCCTCAACCAAATCGGTCGGCGGCGTGATGTCCTTGATTTCAACGCGGGTGATCTTGATGCCCCACGGGCTGGTGGCCTGATCAATGGCAGCCAGCAGGCGGCCATTGATCTGGTCACGCTGCGACAGCATTTCGTCCAGATCCAGCGAGCCGATGACGGTACGCATATTGGTCATCGCGAGATTCTGGATGGCGTAGCCCAGGCCCTGCACTTCATAGGCCGCGCGCGCCGTGTCGATGACCTGATAAAAGCAGACCGCATCGATACGCACCATGGCGTTATCACGCGAGATCACTTCCTGCGCCGGAATGTCCAGCACTTGCTCCATAACGCTGAGCTTGCGACCAATCTGGTCGAAGAACGGCATGATGAAATGCAGGCCGGGGCCCAGCGTGTGGGTGTAGCGGCCGAAGCGCTCCACGGTCCACTGATAGCCCTGCGGCACCTGCTTCACGCTGAGGATCACCACCAGCACGGCAAGCAGCAATAACATCATCATGAAAATGGACAGCACGGGCATCTCCGGGTTAGGCATGCGAATTACTCGGCCTTAACAAGCGCTTCTTTGATCAGTGGTGCCAGTTCGCCCTTCTGCACCATATCCATCACGATGTCGCAGCCACCGATCAGCTCACCCTTGACCCAGAGCTGCGGGAAGGTCGGCCAGTTAGCAATGCGCGGCAGCGTGCTGCGAATTTCCGGATTTTCCAGAATGTTGACATAGGCAAACGGTTCGCCGACCTGTGTCAGCGCTTCCACGGTGCGAGCGGAAAAGCCGCACTGCGGGAACTGCGGCGTGCCCTTCATGTAAAGGATGACGCTGTTGTCGGCGATTTGTTTCTTGATGAGGGTTTCGATGTCCATTTAGGTCTCCGAGTGGCGCGTTACAGGATGGCGAAGATGTTAGCAGAAAGGGCACGGACTCGCTTGCACACATCGGGCCGACTAAACCATGCTACTGTTGACTTGAATTTTAATTTTGCCAGTGCATGCTGGTACATGTGTAACTTAAACCAAGGAGCAGGCTCATGGCCAAAGCATCAGGCAACACTCTCGATATCGCCCGTCAATTCATGAACGCCGCCGAAGAAGCTGGCAGCTACATTGATGGTTATGCAGAGGGAATTCTGGACATCGCCGATCAAATCATCAACGAAGGCAGCTACAGCGACGAGGAAGGCCTCGAATACGATTTGATCAGTGAATCTGCCACCAGCATCAAGTTCGGCTACAAAGAAAGCGATTCAGGGCAAGGTGAAGACTTCAGCACCAGCCGCTCGCTCTCGATAACGGGCGAGAATCTTGACCAAGAAAACAGCAATGCCGAAGTCAAAGGCATCAGCTTCGCCGACAAAAACAGCTTCTCCTCCAAGCAGTCAGGTTCCAGCTCGAGCCAACAGGAATCTAGCAGCGGCAAAGCTTCTGTGAGCTACAGACCTTTTGCAGGCGAGCAGGAAGGCTTGAATCAAAGCATCGACCTCTTCTCCATTTCCGAAAATGACTCCACTAAACGCAGCTTCAGTTTCTCGGAAGGCTCCAGCAAGTTCTCGAGCAAGTTCTCCGAAAAATCCAGCTTCAGCTTTAAAGGCGACCTGAACTCAAACAATGGCGACCTGAGCGGCACCATCAACAGCCTCTCGCTGAGCCTTGAGGCTCAATCGAATTCGAAAGGTAGCGAAGAAGGTGAAGACGGCGAGCAAAGCTCAAGCGCATCTATTGCGCTGACCAGCAAGAACGGGATCATGCTCGGTGAAGATGGTGCCACTGGCATTATCGACACACTATCGCTGGCTGTCGAAAGCGATGGCTTCTGGATGAACAAGAGGAGCCTGGGCGAGTCCTCAGAAATCAGCTACGAAGGCAGCAACATCAATGCCCGTGTGCTGAATGGCTCCATTGGCGAAGACGATGAAATGCTTGTAGCCAGCATGCTCTTTGCGGGCGATGACACCCTGAGCGGCGATAGCAACTCCAACCAGATCTTCGGTTTTGCCGGCAAAGATACCTACAGCTGGAACATCGCCCAAGACGGTGAAGATGCGGTCAACCTGAGCCGCTTGGTGCCTGAACTGGAGCTTGAAGGCGCCGAAGAGATCGACACCGTGGCCGTTAGCGGTGCTGGCAAGGCTGCACAGATGCGCATTTCGTTTGTCAGCGCCGAAATCGGCAATGGCAATGTCAACGACAGCAACGACGATGGCGCAGGCAACGAGTTCGGCAATGAAGATGGCGGCTTGGCAGTGCGTTTGCAGCTGGAAACCGCAGGCGTACCCAGTGGTACCATTGGCCGTTTCGACGATGAAGGCATGCTGTTCACCACCAAGTCTGGCACATTCGATGTACGCGACCTGAACTCCGGTGCTGCGCGTGGCGACCAGTTCAAGACCGTGTTCCTGGGCACTGGTGCCATGGATGTTCAAACGGGCGCTGCCACCGCTGATTACCTGAATGGTGGCATGGGCAACGACTTCCTGAATGGCGGCAAAGGCAATGACTTCCTGGTGGGCGGCATCGGCAACGATTTCCTGACCGGCGGCAAAGGCAACGACACTTACATTGGTGGTACTGGCAACGACACCATCATCACCAACAAGGGCGACAGTGGCCTGAAAGTGGTCAAGGATGTTCTGCAAGCCGATATCGTCACTGGCTTCTCCAGTGCTGATGACGCCCTGAGCTTTGATGTGAAGGTCGGTGGTTACAGCGAAGCAGGAGCAGCCGTGGCCAACTATGCAGCAGCACTGGCGGCAGCAAATGCTGCACTCGCTGAAATGGGCAAGACAGAAGACAAATCCGCCCTCTTCAACTTCCAGTTCACCGCAACCAATGGTTACCTGTTCGAAGACTACACCGGCGACGGCAAGGTCGATCAGGTCATTGTTCTGGCAGCCATTAACAACATGGGCATTGATGGCTCGGATGTGATTGGTCTGCTGGGCACTTCCGGTGCACCAATTAACGAAGCGGCCTGAGCCAGAATATGATTTGCTGAAATCATGCTCTGACTGAGAGCCCGCTGTAATTGAAAAACAGGAAGCCCAAAAGCTTCCTGTTTTTTTATGTATGCTTTTTACGCCCAGTTAGGGTCATGTTCTTGGCGCTAGCATGGCCCTCGGGCTAAACTCGAAGATTAGCTTTTCGAGACTCGCCATGAACACGCCCAGCCTGCCACCTGTCACGCCCGCCCTGATGCCGACCTATGCCCGGCAGCCGGTCGCTTTCGTGCGCGGCGAAGGCGTCTGGCTCTGGGATACCGAAGGCAAGCGCTATCTCGACACCACCGCCGGCATCGCCGTTTGCGGGCTCGGCCACGCCAATCCAGTCGTGGCTGCGGCCATCGCCGATCAAGCCGCCACGCTGGTACACACCTCGAATCTGTATCGCGTGCCGCTACAGGAAGAGCTGGCCGACCTCCTGTGCCAAGTCTCAGGGATGTCGCACGCCTTTTTCGGCAACTCCGGGGCCGAGGCCAATGAAGCCGCCATCAAGCTGGCTCGGCTGCATGGCCACAAAAAAGGCATCGCCGTGCCCACGGTCATCGTTATGGAAAACAGCTTTCATGGCCGCACCATGGCCACGCTGACGGCCACCGGCAACGCCAAGATCCAGGAAGGCTTCGGGCCGCTGGTACAAGGCTTCGTGCGCGTACCGTTCGATGATCTTGAGGCCATCCGCAAAGTGGCTGCCGAAAACCCGAATATCGTGGCCATTCTGGTCGAACCGATTCAAGGCGAAAGCGGCGTGCGTACCGCCCACAACGGCTTCGGCTATCTCAAGGATCTGCGCGATATCTGCGATCAGCACGACTGGCTGCTCATGGTCGATGAAATTCAGACCGGCAACGGCCGTACCGGCAAGTACTTTGCGTATCAGCACGCCGGCATCCTGCCCGATGTGGTGAGCACCGCCAAAGGTCTGGGCAACGGCTTCCCGATCGGCTCCACGCTGGTCGCGGGCAAGGCTGCCAGCCTGTTCAGCCCCGGCAAGCACGGCACCACTTACGGCGGCACACCGCTGGGTTCGCGCGCGGCGCTGACCACGATCCAGGAGCTGCTGAAAGGCCCGATCGCCAACGCCGCCGCCATGGGCGAGCGCATCATGAACGGCTTCCTGCAGGAGCTGGGCTCGCTGGGCGTGCGGGTGGAAGGTGCGGGGCTGATGATCGGCGTGATCCTGCCGGTGGCATCGGCCACTGAACTGGTGGCACTGGCGCGGGATGCCGGCGTGCTGCTCATCGTCAGTGCCGAAAACCGGATTCGCTTGTTGCCGCCGCTGATCATTACGGCAGCTGAAGCCGATGAGCTGGTGCAGCGCATCAGCGTTCTCGTGCGCGACTTCCTGCAATCCGAAGGCGTGGTGGCAGCATGAGTACGCGGCACTTTCTTACCCTGCTCGACTTCACGCCTGCCGAACTGCAGGCGGTGCTCGACCGCGCCATCGTGCTGAAAAAGATGCTGCGCGACGGCGTGATCTACGAACCGCTGAAAAACCGCGTGCTTGCGATGATTTTCGAGAAATCGTCGACGCGTACCCGCGTCTCGTTCGAGGCCGGCATGGCGCAGTTCGGTGGCTCAGCCATCTTCCTGTCGCCGCGTGACACGCAGCTCGGTCGCGGCGAGCCAGTCGAGGATTCGGCGCGGGTCATTTCGCGCATGTGTGATGCCGTGATGATTCGCACCTTCGAGCACAGCACCATCGAACGATTTGCCGCGCATTCGCGGGTGCCGGTGATCAACGCGCTGACCGACGATCATCACCCCTGCCAGCTGCTCGCTGACTTGCAGACCTTTGTTGAGCATCGTGGCGCGCTGGCCGGCCGCACCTTCGCCTGGATCGGCGATGGCAACAACATGTGCAACAGCTATGTGCACGCCGCGCACCAGTTCGGCTTCAAGCTGAAGATCGCCTGCCCCTACGGCTTCGAGCCAGACCCTGAGCTGCTGGAGCAGTACGCGCATTGCGCCGAACTGGTGAAGACCGCTGAAGATGCCGCCGATGGCTCGCATCTGGTGGCCACCGATGTGTGGACCAGCATGGGCCAGGAGTCGGAACAAAGCGTGCGCAAGCGTCGTTTTGCGATGTATCAGGTCAATCCGAGGCTTATGGATCTGGCCGCCGATGATGCATTGTTTATGCACTGCCTGCCGGCGCATCGCGGCGAGGAAATATCGGAAGATATGCTGGATGATCCCAGGGCTATGGTCTGGGATGAGGCCGAGAACCGGCTGCATGCGCAGAAGGCGTTGTTGGAGTTTTTGTTGGTGGGTTTGCCCGCCTGACGCTGACTCAGTCGTTTATTAATCCGCTCAGTCGCCGTAGCCCATCGGGTTACGCGACTGCCAGTTCCAATGGTCGCGGCACATGTCGGTCTGATCCTTCCTTGCCTGCCAGCCCAGCTCCGTCGCAGCCAACACCGGATCGGCATAGCACTGAGCCACATCGCCTGCGCGCCGCGGTGCCAGCTCATAGGGAATAGGCCGGCCCGAGGCCGTAGCAAACGCACTGACCATCTCCAGTACCGAATAGCCTTTGCCAGTGCCCAAGTTCACCGTCACCAGATTGCCCGTGGCCTCACCCGTGGTCGCTGCTGTGCCGCGCTCCAAACGCGCCAGCGCCAGCAAATGCCCCTGCGCCAAATCATCGACATGGATGTAGTCGCGCACACCAGTGCCATCCACCGTTGCGTAATCGCTGCCAAACACGCGCAGCTGCTGAAGCTTGCCGCTCGCGACTTGGGCAATATAGGGCATCAGGTTATTCGGAATGCCGTTTGGGTCTTCGCCAATCTCGCCGCTGGGGTGTGCACCCACGGGGTTGAAATATCGCAGGATGGCGATTTGCCATTGCGCAGCTGCCGAAGCATGCAGGTCGCGCAGCATGTCTTCAATATGCAGTTTGCTGGCTCCGTAGGGATTGGTAGTGCTGAGCGGAAAGCTCTCGCGAATCGGCACCGCATGCGGGTCGCCGTACACGGTCGCCGAGGAACTGAATACCAGCCGATGCACCTTCGCTACAGCCATCGCTTCCAGCAAACGCAGACTGCCCACCACATTGTTGTCGTAATAGCGCAGCGGTTGCTGCACGGATTCGCCCACCGCTTTCAGGCCGGCAAAATGAATCACGGCCTCAATGTCCGGATACGCTTGGAAAAGTGCGGCCAAGCTGCTGGCATCACGAATGTCACCAACCACCAAGGTCAGTGGCACATCATCGCCAGTACACGCTAAGGCGATGGCCGCCAACTGGCGAACACGCTTCAAAGCTTCCGGCTTGCTATTCGACAAATTATCGAAAACGACAACCGACTTCCCTGCCTGCAGCAACTGCAGCACGGTGTGCGATCCGATGTAGCCGGCACCGCCGGTGACCAGAATCTTCGACATTACAATGACTCCGTCACCGGCTGCGATGCCACACGGCGCACGGCATCCAGCCAGCCAACATAAAGACTGCTGCGTTTGTCGGCCGACATCGTCGGCGAAAAGCGGCGATCACAGTGCCAAAGCTCGGTAATGTCATCGAGTGAATGGAATACGCCAACACGCAGGCCAGCCAGGAATGCGGCGCCCAGTGCCGTGGTTTCGGTCACCGTGGGGCGGTCTACCGGCACACCAATAATATCGGCCAAGGATTGCGCAACCCAATTGTTAACTACCATGCCACCATCAATACGCAAGGTAATGACCGGATCGCCGCCATCACGCGTCATGGCCTCCATGAGGTCACGCGTCTGAAAACAGACCGACTGCAAGCCCGCCGTCACGATCTCACCAATACCGGTATCCCGCGTGAGACCAAAGATGGCACCACGAGCACGCGGGTCCCAATAAGGTGCGCCAAGCCCAGTGAATGCCGGCACCATGTAGACGCCTCGGCTATCGCCAGTCGCTTCAGCAATAGCCTGGGTTTCTGATGCCGAGCCGATGAGTTTGAGGCCATCACGCAACCATTGAATGGTCGCTCCCGCCACAAAGATCGAGCCTTCCACAGCATAAGTCGGCTTGCCATCAAGACGGTACGCCACCGTGGAAAGCAGGCGATTGGAGGACTGCACTACCGTAGAGCCGGTATTCAGCACCATGAAGCAGCCCGTGCCGTAAGTGCTTTTGACCATGCCCGGCTGAAAACAGGCCTGGCCGATCAGCGCTGCTTGCTGGTCACCGGCCATACCGCAGATCGGTACGCTGGCACCCAGAAAATCGGGGGCCGAATGACCGAAGTCATCGCTGGAGTCTTTCACCACCGGTAATACCGAGGCAGGAATGCGGAAGAGCGCCAACAGCTCCGGGTCCCACATTTGTGTATGAATATTGAACAACAATGTGCGCGAGGCATTGGTCGCATCGGTGGCATGCTCACGGCCGTGAGTCAGACGCCAGAGCAGCCAGCTATCGATCGTGCCAAAGGCAAGCTCGCCACGATCGGCACGCTCGCGGGCATTGGGCACATTATCGAGTAACCAGGCCAGCTTGGTCGCCGAGAAATAGGGGTCAAGCAAAAGACCCGTTTTGTCTTGAACCATGGCTTCATGGCCTGCCATCTTCAGCTGCGCGCAAGTCTCGCCGGTGCGGCGGTCCTGCCAGACAATGGCCCGGTGCAAGGGCATGCCATTGCTGCGATCCCATAAAACCGTGGTTTCGCGCTGGTTGGTAATACCGATGGCAGCAAGATCTCGGGCATGCAGGCCGACACGCCTCAATACATCCCGGCACACCGTTTCCGTGGCCCACCAGATGTCCATGGCATCATGCTCGACCCAGCCATCAGAAGGAAAATGCTGCTGCAATTCGACTTGCGCCATCGAGCGCTTATTGCCCAGCTCATCAAAGATGATGGCGCGCGTACTGGTAGTCCCTTGGTCAATCGACAGCAGGTAACGGGTCATAGCTGACTTCTCGGAATGGGTGTGCATGACAGGCAAGCAGTTTAATCCTTTATGAGTTGCACATGGCCAAATGGCACTTTCACCACCTGCTGCTGATGCAGAATCTTCAGCAGCAATATCACGCGCTCATCACCATCGCGCGCGGAGAAAACGGCCTCAAGACCGGCCAGCGGACCGTCGGAAATGGTCACTCGCTGGCCCGGCGAAAATAGCGCCTGAGGCTCAATACCGCCCGCCTGCTCTGCTGCTTCGCGCGCTTGCAGTGCGGCGACCACAACATCAGGCACCGCCAGCGGCATGTCGCCAAAACGCACCAGCTTGGTCACACCGCGCGTGGAGCGTATGGGCGCCCAGTTGTCCGCCAAATCACTGAGCGATACAAAGCAGTAATGCGGAAACAGCGGCTCAACAACGGTATCGCGCTTGCTCCGACGCACAACCTCACGCCTCAGCGTCGGCACAAAGGCAACAAAGCCTTGATTGGCAAGATGCTCTACCGCACGAAATACTTCTCGTGGCTTGCACTGCAACAAATACCAACGCCTGGGCGCAGGGAGCTCGATCTCCCAGTCTTCAACTGCCGTCATGCCGTTAACAAGCCCTGCAACCAGGCTGTTTTTGCCTGCATCAAGGCCACGGCCGACCGCGCTTCCACATTGAGGCGCACCACCGGCTCGGTGTTGCTCATGCGCAGATTGAAGCGCCATTGCGGAAACTCGCGGCTCAGACCATCCAGTGCCGATTCAGCAACCAGGGTCTCGCGACCGGCCGCCAGTTCGGCCTGCACAGCCGCCTCAACACGGGCGATAGCAGCTTTGGCATCGCTGACCTTGAAGTTGATTTCGCCGCTGCAGGGGTAGGCCGCTTGCGCCTGAGCAACCAGCGATGACAAGGGCTGACCTTCGGCAATAAGACGCTCCAACATAAGCAGCATGGGAATCATGCCGGAGTCGCAATAGTGGAAGTCGCGAAAGTAATGATGGGCCGACATTTCGCCGCCATACACCGCATTTTCACTGCGCAGCGCAGCCTTGATGAAGCTGTGACCGCATTTGCTGACCACGGCACGACCGCCAGCTGCCTCGACCTGAGCAATACTGTTCCAAGTCAGGCGCGTGTCATAAACCACGGCACCACCACGCTCATGACGCAGCAACTGCGTGCCGAGCAAGGCCACGAGGTAATAGCCCTCGATGAAGGCACCGCTTTCGTCGAAGAAGAAGCAACGGTCAAAGTCGCCATCCCAGGCAATGCCAATGTCGGCTTTCTCGCTACGCACCACATCCGCCGTGTCGGCCTGGCATTTGGCCAGCATCGGGTTGGGTACGCCGTTGGGGAACTGGCCATTGGGCTCATGGAATACTCGGGTGATGTCGAGCGCCAAGCCCGCCACCAGCGCATCAAAGGTCGGGCCGGCACAGCCGTTGCCGGCATTGACCACCAGTTTCAGCGGGCGACCGGCATCAGCACGAGCCTGCAAGGCTTGCTGCAACGATGCGAAATCGACGAACGAGCGCACCTTGGCGATATAGCTGTCGTGCAAGTCGAGCGGCGCATGCAGCGAGGCATCCGGCTGATATTGACTGCCATCCGTGAGCGGCCCGAAGGCATAGCCATCTGCACGCCCGGCGGCCTGAGCCTGCTCGGCCAGCAGCTGGCGTGTCAGCGCCTCCATTTCACCCAGTCCATCATCACCGCTGATCGGCCTAGCCTCGGCGCGCACCATCTTGATGCCGTTATCGCCGACCGGGTTGTGACTGGCGGTAATCATGATGCCGCCGCCCATGCCGGGCTGGCCCGCTGCGTGATAGACCATCTCAGTGCCGCCAAGGCCGATGTTACGGGTAGCCACGCCCTCGGCATTGAGGCCAGCGGCCAGCACGCGCGCGAAATCCTGGCTGGTGTCGCGGATGTCGTAGCAGATCGCGACCGGCCCCTGCGGCTGGATGACACGGGCATAGGCACGGCCGATGGCATACACCATGTCGATATGCAGCTGCGCCGGTACCGGGCCGCGCACATCATAGGCTTTGAAGGCGGGCAGCTTGGCTAATTGAGTCGTTTGCATAGTTATTGGCGCACCAAAAAAGAAGAATGAAATGTCAGGCGACTGACGCTGATCAAAATCAGTCAGACCACATCGCCACGCCCGATGCCGACATATTGAAAGCGCATGGCCGCCATGGCTTCCGGGCTGTAAAGATTGCGTCCGTCCAGCACCAGCGGCCGCTTCAAGGCGGCATGCAGCGCGTGGAAGTCAGGGCTCTGGAATTCGTCGCAGGCCGTGACCAGCACCATGGCATCGGCACCATCAGCGGCAGCCAGCGCATTGTCGGCCAGCGTCAGCAGCATCTGCTCAGGATAAACCTCACGCAACGCAGCCGCCGCTAGCGGGTCATAAACCACGGTGTGTGCGCCCTGCGCCCACAGCGCCTGCAGTAACGGATGCACAGCCGAATCGGTCACAATCGCCGAATCCGGTTTGTAAGATGCGCCCCAGATGGCAATCCGCCGCCCTGCCAGCTCGCCATCGAAGCATCGCCAGAGCTTGCGAAACAGCACTTCACGCTGTCGTTCGTTGATGCGCAGCGCCTGCTCCACCATGCCGAGCTGATCTAGATCCAGCGTGGTTTTCAGGGTGCGAGAGAAATCCAGCAATTCACCAGAGAAGCTGGGACCGCCAAAGCCGCAACCGGGGTCGAGATAGGCAGAGCCGATACGCGGGTCCGCGGCCATGCCTTGTCGCACGATATCCACATCCACACCCAGCGGCTCGCACAGGGCTGCAACTTCGTTCATGAAGCTCATGCGCGTGGCCAGCAGGCCGTTGATGCTGCTTTTGATCAGCTCTGCCGCCGCCAACGGTACGATCATGACCTCGCGGGCGCGACGGGCAATGGGCCGAAACAGCTCACGCAACTCACTTTCGTGCTCGGGGCGATCACAGCCCAGCAGCAGAAACGGCGGTGCCACGAAATCACTCAGGGCCGAGCCGGCGCGCACAAAAAGCGACAGTGAATACACCAAGGCATCGCCAGCACTGGCCTGCAAAGCCGACAAAGACCCCACGGGATAAGGCGTGAGCACACAAATAGCCGGTGCCGGCCCATTGCTCAGCTGTGCCTGCATGGCCGCCAGGCTGCGCTGCAAGTCCGCCGCCGGCAACGCCGTCTGCGCGAACCATATCTGCTCGGGAACCACCGATGAAATCGCCTCGTGACCCGACGCCCGCAGCGCCACATCGGCACCACGACCAAAACGCAGACGCCCGGCTCGCACTTGATCGCGCAGCGCCGTCATCAGGCCGGATTCACGCTGCAACTCGGTGTCTGGCTCGGTAATCAGCGTGTGCTCCGCCGGGCAGAGCGTGATTTGATGGCCCAGCGAAGCCATCTGCACCGCCGCCACCCAGGCATAGAATGATTGACCCAAAATGGCAATTTTCATGTCCGCAGCACTCGTTGCAGCAACTGTTGAGAGGAAGGATCAAGGGTCGCCAGCGAGTCGCCACGGGTCAGCACACCGTAGGTTGTGGTCGCCATTTTCTTGCCCAGCTCCACGCCCCACTGGTCAAACGGGTTGATGTTCCAGATCACTGACGCCACATACACCTGGTGCTCGTACAGCGCGATAAGCTGGCCCATGCTATAGGGCGTCAACTCGCCCAGCAGCAGCGTGCTGGATGGCTGATTGCCGGGATAATGCCGGTGACCATCATCGCTGGGATCGCCGAGCATAAGCCCGCGCGATTGCGCAAAGCAGTTCGCCAGCGATAACAAATGCTGTGATTGCAGCGAAGTGCCGGCCTCATCGCAGCGGCTGTAGCGGCGGATAGGCGCAATGAAGTCGCAGGTGACCGGCTGAGTGCCTTGATGCAGCAACTGGTAGAACGCATGTTGCGCATTCGAGCCCACCTCGCCCCAGAGAATGGGGCAGGTCTTGTAGGGCAGCGCGTTTCCGTCGCGATCCACTGATTTGCCGTTGCTCTCCATGACCAGCTGCGTCAGGTAGGCCGGAAACAGCTTCAGGCGCGCGTCATAAGGCAGGATGGCCTGCGCGTTGATGCCGAGAAATGTCGAATTCCACACCGTCAGCAAACCCATGATGACCGGCAGATTGTCGGCCATCGGGGCTTCGCTGAAGTGCTTGTCCATGGCATGAGCACCTGCCAGCAGCTGCTCGAAGCCGGTCATGCCCAGCTGCAGCGCAATCGGCAAGCCAATCGCCGACCACAATGAGAAACGCCCACCGACCCAGTCCCAGAAGGGAATCTGGTTGCTTTCGGGGATGCCGAACGCGGTCATTTTCTCGGGCTTGGCCGATACGCCGATGACATGGTGGCGCACCACCCGCGTGCGATCAGGAATACGCGCCAGCATCCACGCCAGTGCTGTCTCGAAGTTCGACAGCGTATCAATCGTGGTGAACGATTTGGAGGCCACGATGAACAGGGTTGTTTCCGGGCGCAGGGCATCGAGCAGATCAGCGATTTGTGTGCCGTCAATCGAGCTCACAAAATGCAAGCGCAAATCACGCGCCTCTCGTGGCGCAAACTCGGCCAAGGCCTGCGTGACCAGATACGGCCCCAGATCCGAGCCACCCACGCCAATACTCACCACATCGGTAATGGCTTCGCCGGTCACACCGCGCCACTGATGCGCATGAATGCGCTGCACCACCGAACGCACACGATCCAGACTGGCGTGCACGGCAACATTCACATTTTCGCCTTCTACCGGCAGCACTTCGCCCCGTGGCAAGCGCAGCGCCGTGTGCAATGCCGGCCTGTCTTCGCTGCCATTGACACGATCGCCGCACAGCAAGTGCTGGATGGCACCCGGCAAGTCCGCCTGCTCGGCCAACTGCAGCAAGGTCGCCAAGGTATCGGCATCCAAGCGCTGCTTGCTGAAGTCCAGATACAAGCCATCAAAGGCACGGCTCAAACTAGCGCTACGCTGGGCATCTGACCAAACATCACGCAGATGTAAGGCCTGCCAACGCGGCGCATGCAGATTCAGCAACTGCTGCCAGGCGGCCAGCTGCTGCCGAGGCTGAATCATACGAGCGCCTCGGCCTTCAGCCAGGCCTTCAACGGCGCGGCCATGATCGGATCACGCAGCGCCAGCGCCATATTCGCCTTGGCATAGCCGAGCTTGCTGCCGCAGTCATAACGCACACCGGCAAAGCGGTGAGCGCGGATATCGTGGCTGGCGAGCAAGGCGGCGATGCCGTCGGTGAGCTGAATTTCGCCACCGGCACCGGGTTTGACCTCGGCCAATGCCGCAAACACGGCACCCGGCAGCACATAACGCCCCACCACCGCAAGATTGCTGGGCGCATCGGCAGGCTTCGGCTTCTCCACCATCGCCGTCATGCGGCTGGAACTCTCGGCCAACGACACCACGCCGTATTTGTCTGTCTGCTCGCGCGGCACTTCCTCCACGGCCAGCGACCAAGCGCCCGTGTCGCGATGCAGCGCAACCATATCCGCCAGGCAGCCGGCCTCTGGTGCATCAATGAAGTCGTCCGGCAGCATCACGGCAAAGGTCTGCTGCTCACCTCCAGGGGTGGATGCCAGCGTTTCACGCGCACACAGCACGGCATGACCCAGGCCCAGCGCTTGCTCCTGATACACCACCGACAGCTGCAAACCGTCTGGCGTGGCGGACTGCAACGCGGTCAGCAAATCCTGTTTGCCCTTGGCCGCCAGCTCCGCCATCAGTGCCGGATCTGCCGGTTGCAGGTGGCGCTCCAGCGCCGTCTTCACCGGCGAGCTGACCAGCACCACATGGCGGATACCGGCACGGAACGCTTCCTCGATGGCGTATTGCACCAAGGGCTTGTCGACAACCGGCAATAACTCTTTGGGAACAGACTTGGTAGCAGGCAGGAAACGGGTGCCGAGACCGGCGACAGGCAGAACAACGGTGGTGATCACAATGACATCATCCGGTTTTTATTTGCCTCGATTGTGCCACCGGGATGGCGCAAGCCCAAGCCTATTTCGCCTGAGATGGTGCTCGCTTGGCTTTAAAAAAAGCACTGAGCCGAGAAGCAGCCTCTTCCGCCAAAACCCCGCCCTGCCAGGCAAAACGATGATTAAAATACCCCGCTTCCGGCGCCATGAGCTGCCTTGCGCTCAGCAGCGAACCGGCTTTTGGCTCTGAGGCCGCAAACACCACACGCTGCACGCGCGCATGCACCAGCGCACCCACGCACATGGTGCAGGGCTCCAGGGTCACATACAGCGTGCAGCCATCGAGCCGGTAGTTTTGCAGGTGTTGCGCCGCCGCCCGCAGCGCCACTACTTCAGCGTGCGCGGTGGGATCTTTGCTGGAGATGGGCTGATTGTGGCCGCTGGCAATCACCGTTTGCTGGTCTGCCGCCACGATGACGGCACCCACAGGCACTTCGCCTTTGGCCGCCGCTTGCTCGGCCTCGGCCAGGGCCAGGCGCATGAAATGCTCATCACGCGCGGCCTGCTCAGTCATGATCGTGGCCTTATTCCCACTCGATCGTGGCCGGCGGCTTGCTGCTCACATCATAGGCCACACGCGAGATGCCGCTGATTTCGTTGATGATGCGATTGCTCACCTTCTCCAGCAGCTCGTAGGGCAGATGCGCCCAGCGCGCGGTCATGAAGTCGATGGTCTCGACAGCACGCAGCGACACCACCCACTGGTAGCGACGGCCATCGCCAACGACGCCAACCGACTTCACCGGCAGGAACACCACAAAGGCTTGCGAGGTCTTGTGGTACCAGCCGGCCGCATGCAGCTCCTCGAGGAAGATATGGTCGGCTTCGCGCAGAATGTCCGCGTATTCCTTTTTCACTTCGCCGAGGATGCGCACGCCCAGGCCGGGGCCGGGGAACGGGTGGCGATACACCATGTCGTAAGGCAGGCCCAGCGCCAGGCCCAGCTTGCGGACTTCGTCCTTGAACAGCTCGCGCAGCGGCTCCACCAGCTTCATTTTCATGTGTTCGGGCAGGCCACCCACATTGTGGTGCGACTTGATGACATGGGCTTTGCCGGTTTTGCTCGCGGCCGACTCGATGACATCGGGGTAAATCGTGCCCTGGGCCAGCCAGTTCACGCCGCCAGCCGCCAACTTGGCGGACTCACGATCGAAAATATCGATGAAGGTGTTGCCGATGATCTTGCGCTTGGCTTCCGGGTCAGCGACGCCGGCGAGCTTGCCGAGGAACTCGTCTTCGGCATCAACACGAATGACCTTGACGCCCATGTTCTTCGCGAACATGGCCATGACCTGATCGCCCTCGCCTTTGCGCAGCAGACCGTTGTCGACAAACACGCAGGTGAGCTTGTCGCCGATGGCCTTGTGCAGCAGCGCGGCTACCACGGACGAATCAACGCCGCCGGACAGGCCAAGCAGCACCTGGTCATCGCCGACCTGCTCACGCACGCGGCGAATAGCATCTTCGGCGATGTTTTCGGGAGTCCACAGCGCCTGCGTCTGGCAGATGTCGTGGACGAAGCGCTGCAGCATCGCGCCGCCCTGCTTGGAGTGCGTGACTTCCGGGTGGAATTGCACGCCGTAGAAGTCGCGAGCCTCGTCGGCCATGGCGGCAATCGGGCAGCTCGGCGTGGACGCGGTGACACGGAAACCGTCCGGGATGGCGACGACCTTGTCGCCATGCGACATCCAGACATCGAGCAGCGATTCGCCGTCGGCATTGCGGCGGTCGTGCAGATCGCCGAAGAAGGCATCGTGACGGGTGTCGGCGCTGTTGTTAGTGGCTTGCGCCAAGTCGGACTCGACGGTGACTTCGGCATAGCCGAACTCGCGGATGTCTGAGCCCTCGACGCGGCCGCCAAGCTGCTCGGCCATGGTCTGCATGCCATAGCAAATGCCCAGCACCGGCACGCCGAGGGTGAACACGCTGGCCGGCGCACGCGGGCTGCCGGCCTCAGTCACCGATTCCGGGCCACCGGAGAGGATGATGCCCTTCGGATTGAAGGTGCGAATCTCGTCGTCCGTCATGTCGAAAGCGCGCAGCTCGCAATACACGCCGAGCTCGCGCACGCGGCGGGCGATGAGCTGGCTGTACTGCGAGCCGAAATCGAGGATGAGCAGGCGGTGGGCGTGAATATCGTGGGTCATGTTACGGCTCTCAACCTACGCGGTAGTTCGGGGCTTCTTTGGTGATGGTCACATCATGCACATGCGATTCCTTCATGCCGGCCGAGGTGATCTTCACGAACTTGGGCTTGCTGCGCATATCTTCGATATTGGCCGAGCCGGTGTAACCCATGCTCGAACGCAGGCCGCCTAGCATCTGGTGGATGATGCCGCTCATGGGGCCCTTGTAGGCGACGCGCCCTTCGATGCCTTCCGGCACCAGCTTCTCGACGCCCGCCGAGGCATCCTGGAAATAACGGTCGGCCGAGCCGCCGCCACGCTGCGCCATGGCACCGAGCGAGCCCATGCCGCGATACGCCTTGTAATAGCGACCCTGGAACAGCTCAACCTCACCCGGCGCCTCTTCGGTACCGGCCAGCAGCGAGCCGACCATGATGCAACTAGCACCGGCGGCGATGGCCTTGGCGATATCGCCAGAGAAGCGGATGCCGCCGTCGGCGATGAGCGGGATGCGGTTGTTCAGCGCACGGGCCACGAGGTCGATGGCGGAAATCTGCGGCACACCGATGCCAGCGACGATGCGCGTGGTGCAGATCGAGCCGGGGCCGATACCGACCTTGACGGCATCGGCACCCGCTTCCATGAGCGCCAGCGCAGCTTCACCGGTGGCGATGTTGCCGCCGATGACCTGCATGGACGGGTAGTGTTCCTTGATCCAGCGCACGCGGTCGATGACGCCTTGGCTGTGGCCGTGAGCCGTATCTACCACCAGCACATCCACGCCAGCTTCAATCAGCGCTTCCACCCGGGACGGCGTGTCGGCACCCGTACCAACGGCAGCACCGACGCGCAGACGGCCCTGGCTGTCTTTCGAGGAGTTGGGGTAGCGTTCAGCCTTCTGGAAATCGTTGACGGTGATCAGGCCCTTGAGACGGAAGTCGTCATCGATGACCAGCACCTTTTCGATGCGGTGTTCGTGCAGCAGGGCCTTGATGCGCTCGGGCGACTCGCCCTCCTTCACCGTGACCAGTTTGTCTTGCGGGGTCATGATGGCCGACACAGGCAGATCCATGCGCGTTTCGAAACGCAGGTCGCGACTGGTAACGATGCCGACAACCTGATCGCCCTGCATAACCGGCACGCCGGAAATGCGGTTGGCCTGGGTCAGCTCGATCAGCTCGCCGACCGTGGTCTTCGGGCTGACGGTGATCGGGTCTTGCACCATGCCGGCTTCGAACTTCTTCACGCGGCGCACTTCGGCGGCCTGAGCGGCGATGTCCATGTTCTTGTGCAGAATGCCGATACCGCCTTCCTGTGCCATGGCAATGGCCATGCGCGCTTCGGTGACGGTGTCCATGGCGGCCGACACCAGCGGCACATTGAGCTGGATGCCGCGCGTGAGCTGCGTCTTCAGGCAGGCATCTTTGGGCAGCACATTGGAGTATGCAGGCAGCAGCAGCACATCATCAAAGGTCAGGGCTTCTTGAACGATGTCGAGCATGGCTGCTACTCCAGTAAAATTAGCCGCGTAGTATAACGATTTCAGTGACCCTCGTCAGCGCCGACCCCTATACTTTCCTGAACTGACTGTCCTGACCCTGAGCACACGCCATGTCGCTGCAAACCCCCACCGTTCTTACCGTGAGCCAGCTCAACGGCAGCGTGCGCGAGCTGCTGGAGTTCAATTACGGGCGAATCTGGCTGCGCGGCGAGCTGTCCAATGTGTCGGCGCCCAGCTCGGGGCATCTGTATTTCACGCTGAAAGATGATCAGGCGCAGGTGCGCGCGGCCATGTTCAAGGGCGCGCGCACGGCGTCGAAGCTGCAACAGCCACCGCAGAACGGCCAGCAGGTGCTGGTGCGGGCGCGCGTCAGCCTCTATGCGCCGCGTGGGGATTATCAGCTGCTGGTGGAGCATCTCGAGGATGCTGGCCGGGGCGCGCTGCAGCAAGCCTACGAAATGCTGAAAGCGCGACTGGCAGCCGAAGGTCTGTTCTCCGCCGAGCGCAAACGCGCCCTGCCCGTAAACCCGCGTGGCGTGGCCATTGTCACCTCGCCTAGCGGCGCGGCGGTGCGTGACATTCTGCAAGTGTTGCGACGGCGTGCGCCCGGCCTGCCGGTGACCCTGATTCCAGTGCCGGTGCAAGGCACGGAGGCGCCACCAGCCATCGTGGCAGGTCTGACGCTACTGAAGCAGCTGCACGCACAAGACTTTCAAGATGCAAACGGGCAAATCCTGCCTCCGTTTGATGTGGTGATCGTGGCGCGCGGCGGCGGTTCGCTGGAAGACCTGTGGGCCTTCAATGATGAAGCTGTAGTGCGCGCGCTGGCCGAGATGCCGGTGCCTGTGGTGAGTGGCGTGGGCCATGAAATCGACTTCACCATTGCCGACTTTGTGGTGGATGTTCGTGCGCCGACGCCTTCGGCAGCTGCCGAGCTGGTCAGCCCGGATCAGCAGCAGTGGCGCGAGCAAGTCGCCGTCGCGCAAAGTCGCTTGTTGCGTGCTTGGCTGCGCGAACGGCAGCGCCAGCAGCTGGCCCTGACCACCCTGCAACGACGCCTGCGCAGCCCGGCGCGACAACTTCAGGATCAGCGCCAGCGCCTGGACGCGCTAGAGCTGCGCTTGACCAGGCATCTGCAACAGCTTATTCGTCAGCGTCAGGAGCGCCTGCAACAACGCCTGTCGCGACTGCAGTTGCAGCATCCGGCACGAAAATTACCCGCGCTGAAGCAACGACTGGATGATCTGGCTGCGCGCCATCAACGCGCTCTGCAGCAGCAGTTGCTGCGCCAACGACGCGAACTCGCCGGACTCATGCAGCGTGCCCACTCGGTGAGCCCGCTGGCCGTGCTGGCACGAGGCTATGCGATTGTCACCGATGCTCAGGGTGAAGTGCTGCGCGATGCCCGCGAGCTGATGGCAGGCCAGCCCATACGGGCACGACTGCATCAGGGCGAGGTTATGGCGACCATCACGACGGTCATCGGAGTCAGCCCATGAGCCGCTCAACAAATGCCATGCTGTCTGCCGGATTGCTGACATGGGCCTTGAGCGCCTGCGCCGTGCAAATGCCGCCGGCTCAACTGGCCGCCAAGAGCGCGGATCAGATCATCCAGTCCAATGCTTCAGCGGTCACGGGCGGCCTGTGGTTGGTGCCATTGTCGGCCACCACCATGACAGCCGCGCTTGAGGGCAGACCACCGACCTACCAAGGTCATCCCGTCTGGGTCGGCCAAGTGAGCGGACAAACCATGGCCGTCATCGGGCTGGGCCTTGCAGATGCCGGCAAGCAAACGCTGCAGGCCGCCAGCGGAGAGGAAATTGGCAGCACCACGGTCCTCGAGCGCGCCTATGCCGAGCAGCATCTGACACTCACACAAACGCAATATGTCTCACCAGAGCCTGAGCAGCTGGCGCGCTTCGAGCGCGAAGCGGCAGAGCAGAAAGCGGCTTATCGGGTTTATTCGAGCGCTGGCAGCGCACCGCAGCTCAGTTCATGGCCTGTATTTCAATGGCCGCTGCAGGGTCGTGTCAGCAGCTTGTTCGGGCTGCGCCGATTTTTCAATGGCGAGCCGCGCGCACCACATTTGGGCATTGATATTGCCGGCAAGCTTGGCACTCCGGTCAAGGCACCTGCTGCCGGCCGCGTTGCCCTGGTGGGCGACTACTTTTTCAATGGTCGCACCGTGATCATTGACCACGGGCAAGGTCTGTTTTCCATGCTTTGCCACTTCAGCGACATTGCTGTTCAGCCCGGCGCGGTGGTCTCGTCAGAGACGCTGATCGGCCTAGTCGGGGCCACGGGCCGTGCCACGGCACCGCATCTGCACTGGACCGTGAGCCTGAATGATGCGCGCATTGATCCGCGCCGCCTGCTGGTCACTGTGCCGGAAACTGATCGCTAAAGGCGGCGACAACAATCAATGCACGCGCAACAGCGGCGTCAGAACACTGAGCAACTGACGCCCGCGCACCGGCTTGATCAGCACGGGGTCGAAACCGGCGTGCTGAAACAGCTGCAAATGCTCATCGTCATCGTGTGCCGTAATTACCACGATCGGACCTTGCAAGGCGCAAGCGGAGGCTGGCAATAATTTCATCGCCCGCCACCATTCAACGGCGTTGTAGTCGGGCAATTCGCCATCCAGCAAAATCAGATCCCAACTCTGCTGCAAGGCGAGCAAACCCGCGTGGCCGGTGCTCACGCAGGTCAATCGCACCCCCCAGGACTGCAACAGCGTACTCATCAGATGTGCACTGACCGGGTCGTCCTCAAGCAGCAAGATACGACGGTCGTGCCAGCAGCTTTCAGCCCGCCGCAGCTCCATGTCACTCAGGCCATCAAACTGCTCAGTGGCACCCGCCAACGGATTGTTTCGCAGACTGTGCTCCAGGGCTCCGGCCGCCTCACGGGCAGACCGCACATAAGTTTGCTGCTCTTCGTCTAGCTCCGTGGTGTCCAGCAACTCAAGCAGTCCACTCACGCCATGCAATGGCGTTCGCACATCATGTGACCACTTGCCCCAGCGCGTTTGCAGTGCCTGTTCCGCACGCCAGTGGTTGTTGGCCTGGCGCATGAGGTCTTGGCTGATGCTGCGCTGGCGTTGCTCGTCGTAAGCCAGCAAGGCGTAGCGCGCCAGTACATGCTTGGATATCCACCATGCCACCGCCAAAATCAGCAACAGGGCACAAAATGCCAGCAGGCCGACCTGCAGCAGAATGCCTCTTTCGTGCTGAGCAATCACATCGGTGGCGATCCACATGCGCACCTCGCCCAGCTGCTCTACGCGCGCTGGCAAGGTATTACCAGCCAGCCAGTCATCCGGGTCTGCCAACAGCGAGGGAGCCACTACGGCCGCCCGGTATTCGCGCAATGCATCGGTACGACGGGCTGGTGGTTTCTGCCGACCATCCTGCCACCAGAGCTTGCCAGTCGCATCATAAATGCGCAGCGCAGCCACTTGCGGCTGATGCGTAATGCGCGACACGGCATTGCTGATGAGCGTGGGCTGATTCGACATGAGCGCGTAGTCAGCACTGGCGGCGAGCTGCTGAACAGTCTGCTGTGCTGCTGCGTCCATCTGGCGTAAATCATCCTGAAAGCGAATATGCGTGGTGGCCGTGAGCATGACAAAAAGCACGACGACCGCTGGCACCAGCGCCAGCAGCAAGACGACCAGACGCAACTGGCGCTGACTCAGCTGAATCTGCTGGCTCATGGCTGCACCTCACGCCGCAAGTCAGCCGGAATAACCAGGTTCAGCGAGCGCGCTACCTGGGCATTGAACACGGGGGCAAAGTGATTGATGAGGTGGTCGTCACCGAGATTGCCGCTGCTTTGCCAATGCTCGATCCGCGCCACAATCGCCAAGATCAGCGCAGCTTTCGGCACCGCCTCGGTGGCCACTGCACCAGCACTGACAAATGCAGGGGTCGGGCCTATGACAGGCCGTTTGTGGTGATAGGCCGTGAGCAAAATGAGCTTCGCGCTGTCGCGATTGAAGAGCGCGTCATCATTGCTGGCGATAAAAACATCAACAAGATCCGCTGCTTCGGCAAGGGCACGAGCCGTCAATGGTGCCTCCACAGGCAAGGGCACCAGCTGCACGCCTGACGCGGCAGGTGTGGCTGACAATGCGGTCATCTCTGCCGGGCTTGTTGCGCGATAAAGCACGCCGATACGCTTTGCCAGAGGCATCAGGCGTCTTGTCAGCTGAACTTGCAGGGCTAATGGCGGCCCCCAGATCAGTGCCGCATCCTGATTGCGCAATCGCGAGGCTGGCAGGCGTTGGTGGTTTAGCAAAAGAATGGGAGCGCGACTGCCCGTGGCCAGTGCTTGCTGGTAGGCATCTTGCTGCCAAGCGACTTGCAGTTGCGGCTGGGCAGCCTGTGCTTCTGTGCTGGCACCCAGCCAGACAATGCCAGGCTGGGCATTGCGCAAGGCGTGAAGCGCTGCAGCGGGAGCCCCCCATACCTTGACCACGGTGGCCGCCGACACAGCGCCAGGCAAGCTGATGCCCGACACCAGCAGCAATGCCAGCAGGCTGCTGCAGAAACATCGCCTTGACGGAGCTTGCCAGATGCAGAGCGATGCAATCATCCTTGATCACCCAAGTCGTTTAATAACGCCAGCCGAGACTGGCCCAAACTCGTTGTGGAGAATCTACGCCATTGCTACGGCGCAACTCAGGGTCGGTTGTCAGCCTGATCTGTGCACTCAGACCCCAATCCAGGCTCTGCTTCTGAGCCACTTTCACGGTACGACCCAGATGCAGGTCAAGGCGATCAAAAAACAAGTCACCTTTCAAGTTATTGTAGAACCCATAGGCTACCGACCCTCGCCAGCCCTGAGGGTCATGCCAGGCCCAGACCGCACTGCCGCTGTGTTTGGGCACATAGTCGGTATTGTCCTTGCCCGTCTTGGGCTTGTTGATATCCAGAAAGGCATAATTCAACTGCAGACGCTGGAATGACGACGGGCGCCATTCGCTGCTGACCTCTGCACCTTGCATTAGATAATGCTCGTAATCACTCAAAATGAAATCATCAATTTCGAGCTGATTATTCACGAGATCCATTTGGTCACTGAAAAACCGCACATCCAGACTGACCGGAATAGCTCGATATTGTGCAAAGTAGCTGATCTCGTTCGAACGGATATGCTCCGTCAATGCCCGGCCAGATGACTTTGCCGATTGATAGAAAGTGCCGTCATAAGCACTTTGTGTACGATCATCCACCGTGGCGTAGTAGTGCGCGTCAGCCTGATCTTCAAAAATATCAGGCGTGCGCACCGCGCGTGAGTGCGACATGCGCAAGACCTGATTCGGCTGGAACTGCCACGACAGCGCCGCGCGAGGTGACAAATTCTCTCCGGCTTTATCATCACGCTCGCCGTGTGCGCCGATATTCAGCAGCCAGTTTTCGGCAAAACGCCATTCAGCATGGCCGAATGCGGACATCGTCGCGTTATCGGCATCGCCATTGAGGAAGTTGCGCGAACTGGCCAGCGACTGGCTGATATTGGCACCCATCACCAGACGCAGGTTGGCGGATGGCACCCAAAGGTCACTGATATCGATTTCGCGACGCTGTTCGGTATAGTCCTGATTCGTGGTGTAGTCCCGCAAATCCGTGTAGTTACGATCTGCCAGCCGCAGGCACACCGCCCGCAAGCGGGCATTGGTCACCACAGCGGAGCTCGTGCAGGCGCTGGCCGGGTCATCCACAAAGGCATTTGCCTGATTCTTGTCTTGATCAAACAGAGCGCCCAGCTCTGGCGATACAACCAGATAGGGAATACGCACATACCAAGGCTCATAGCGCTGCAAACTGTTGATATTGGCCTTGATTTGCAGGCGATGCGTACTGCTCAGGGGCTGGTCCAGCTGAACGGACACATAACCGGTGTCGAGCGTGGCAATCGGAATTTCGCGATAGATCGATGTATCGTTACGACGCGCCTGCTCGGCGACCATGCGTGAAAAGCCTGTCAGCAAGGTAAGCTGGCCCTCTGCCGGCAGCGCGTACTGACCCTTTCCATATAAGCCATCTACCGCTTTGTCATCTTTATAGGGCGTTTTTTTACGGGCATCGATGTCAAAACCACTGTCTTCACGATGAAACGCTGACCATGCCCAGTCTCCGCCAAGGCCATGCAGAGACAGGCGTGCAAAGCCATCGGCAATGCGATCATCACCTCCGCGTACCAGCACTTCGGCGTTCGGCACTTCCTGCACATTGCGGGTAATGATGTTGACGACGCCAAAAAAACTGTTGGCGCCATAGGTGGCGGAGTTGGGGCCACGCACGACCTCAATGCGCTCGATGTCTTCAACATCCAGCGGCAGGCCGATCCAGTCCACGAGGGCAAGAGCTGCCTGATATATCGAGCGGCCATCGACCAGCACCTGCATGCGGCGAGCGCCGTCCGCCGAGGTGCCGTGATAGCCCACAAAGGTCTCTGAGCCGGAATCACGGCCAACCACCATGCCCGGCACCAAGCGCAAGATATCGGGAATTTCGCGAACACCCAGCGCCCGAATCATGGCGCGATCAATCACGGTCATGGCTGCGGGGGTATCGAGGATGGACTGCTGCAGGCGGGTCGCGGAAATGACCGTGGGGATGTCGGCAGGGTCATCAAAGCCAAGATCGTCTGCGCCGCTGTTCAACGAGAACAGCAGCGCGCCGAACATCAGGCCGCAACGCTTAGCGCTACCTGCGTTCACGCTTCTTGTGCTTCTGAACAAAACGGCGACGGCGCTCGGATTGCGCCTCGGTTAGCTTGTTGACGCGATCCTTGTAGGGGTTGTCGCTGGTCTTGAACTCAAGATGAATCGGCGTGCCCTGCAAGCGCAAATGCTTGCGGAAGACATTTTCCAGATAGCGCTTGTAGTCTTTCGGCACCGACTCGGTCTGGTTGCCGTGGATGACAAACAGCGGCGGATTGGAGCCGCCCATGTGGGCGTAGCGCAGCTTGATGCGGCGACCGGAAACCAGCGGCGGCTGATGCTGCTCGATGGCATCCGCGAGCAATTGCGTGAGCTGGCTGGTCGGCACCTTGATCATGGCCGAGTCGAATGCACGCTGGATGGACGGGTACAAATCACCCACAGCAGTGCCGTATTTGGCCGAAATCAGGTGCACTTTCACATAGGGAATGAAGTCGAAGCGCAGCTGCATGTCGGTCTTCAGGGTCTGCCGCTCGTAGTCGGTCATGCCATCCCATTTGTTGATGGCAATGACGATGGAGCGACCGGTTTCGAGGGCGAAACCGAGCAGGTTCAAGTCCTGATCGACGATACTTTCGTGCGCATCCATGACCATGACCACCACATGCGCATCCTTGATGGCCTGCAGGGTTTTGATCACGGAGAATTTTTCCACGACCTCATCAACACGGCCACGGCGACGAACGCCGGCAGTGTCGATCAGCGTGTAGCGCTGGCCTTGGCGCTCGTAGGGAATGTAGATGCTGTCTCGTGTGGTGCCGGGCATGTCGTAGACCACGACGCGATCTTCACCGAGAAGGCGATTGACCAGCGTCGACTTGCCGACATTGGGGCGCCCGATGATAGCGATCTTGATGCCCGCCTCCGGGTCATCAACCACTTCCTCATCTTCCGGGTAGTCGATGAGTACGGCCTGGATCATCTGCGTGATGCCGCGACCGTGACTGGCGGCAATACCGAACAGCTCGCCAAAGCCGAGGGAGTGAAACTCGGCCAGCGCCACCTCTTCCTGGATACCGTCGATCTTGTTGACGACCAAGTGCACGCGCTTGCTGAGCGCGCGCAGTTCGTTGGCAATTTGGGTATCGGCAGGGGTCAGGCCAGCACGGGCATCAACCAAAAACAGCACAATTTCAGCTTCTTCAATGGCCAGGCGCGATTGCTCGGCCATGGGTGCATCAATGCCCTGCTCGGACTCGCCGATGCCGCCGGTGTCGATGACAATAAACGACTTTTCCTCGTTCTTGGCATCGCCATATTTGCGATCACGGGTAAGACCGGGCAAGTCGGCAACCAGCGCATCGCGACTGCGCGTGAGCTGGTTGAAGAGTGTGGATTTGCCGACATTAGGGCGCCCGACAAGGGCAATTACAGGTTTCATCTATCGTTTCTCAAGGCCGGCAAACAGCCGGTTAGAGCTTCATGTCCCAGGCACGCAGGGTGCCGTCCACAGTCAGCGTCAACAATTGCGGTGCATCCACGGTCACGCTCATGAGCGGGTCGCGGGCAGCGCGTTCACGGCCACGCACGGCGCCGTCCAAAGAGCTGAATACATGCAGATAGCCTTCGCTATCGCCTACTACAATCAGTCCGCGCCAGATCACCGGCGCCAGCAGCTTGCGACCTTTCAGGGCCTCCTGCTTCCATACCAGAGCACCGGTGATCTTGTTAACGGCAGCGATAGAGCCATCAACATCGACGGCATAAACCTGCGCGTTATCAACCGCGACGCTTTGCGTGGTAGATACATTGAGCTGCCAGCGGCGGCGAACCTGCTGAGTATCGGTCGCAGTCAGCTGCGACTGGAAACCTGCCGTATAAAGTGTGCCATTGCTATCGAGCACAAGGTCGCCGTCGATGTCCATAAGACGCTCGATTTCGCCACGACCGCGCGAGTTGGTCACACGCGTCTGCCAGACCGGCAGACCGGTGGCGAGGTCAAGCTGATACAGATCGCCTTGACCACTGACAGCGTAAACCTTGTCGTTGCTGAGTACTGGCGCTGCATTGCCGCGCAGCGACAGTGGCGGCACCGGTGTATCAAACTGCCAGCGGCGCTTGCCGGTCGCACGCTCGAAAACCTGCACACGGCCATCGAGCGTCTGCACCACAACTTCTTTGGCACTCAAACGCGGTGTCGACAGCAAGGCGGAGCCCAGCGGCGCGCGCCAGACCAGCTCGCCATTCTTGTTGTTGAGGACCAACAACTCTGCCTGATCTGTGCCAACCACCAGCAGACCATCATCCACTGCAACGCCACCGGTAATGCCATCGGTCAACTGCACTTTCCAGCGCAACGAGCCAGAGGCACGACCAATCGACTTCAGCACGCCATTACGGCTGGCCACATAAATGGCCGGCGCTTGCACGCCGGGCTCAAGGTACAAAGCTTCGCCACCGGCACCATTACCAATGCTCATGGACCAGCGATCATTCATGCCAATGGCTTTTTCAGGCAGTGATGGCAATTCGCCCGCTTTCAGCGGCGTGGCAGCGGCACTGGCGTCGAGCGGTGCTGTGCTGCAGGCACTCAGCGCCAACGCTGCAAGTGCAGCAGCAATAATCAGTTGCTTCATGGTTGCACCTCGGCAGCAAGATCACTGGCACGCCTGGCTGGCGTCATCCCCACATCGGCAAGCTTCAAATCCAGCAGCGGACGAGCCTCATCACGCGCGGCCAAGGCGGCATCGGCCGCTACATAGGCTTTTGCTGCAGCGTCACGCTGGCCTTGCAAGAGCAGGATATCGCCCCGAATTTCGGCCACCAGGGGTGCAGCAGCGGCATCAGCGTCGGCGTCATCCAGCACAGCCAAGGCAGCCGGATATTGCTTGCGGGCAGCAAGGACACGCGCCAAACGCGTTTGCACCAACAGCTTGATTTCAGCACTCGGCTTCAAGTCTAGGGCTGTACGCAGCTGCTTTTCAGCAGCGGCTAGATCACCACTGTCTACCGCACGCTTGGCCAGCAATAGCGCTGCATCAACGGCATAAGGCGTTTTGGCGTATTCGGCGATGAGCTGCTGACCCAAGCGCTGCAGATCCGTATTGGCCGCTTTGTCATCGCTATTGACGCTGACACGCTGCATCGCCGATGTCATCTGCTGCTGCAATGCCTGCGCCTGGGTCGCATCTTCGAGCGTACCCGTGCTCCAGTAGCGCCAGCCGGAAAAGCTCAGCAACACGACTGCCATGCTCAGCAGCACGGGGGTGCCATAGCGAGCCCACCAAGCCTTGATCTGTTCTACGGTTTCGTCTTCGTTATAGCTCACAACCTACCCCTCAATGATCAGCCTTGCGCCCATGCCTGACGAATGTGTTCGGCAGCATCGCTCATGGCACAGGAAATTTGTTCTCGGTCAGCGCGCAGCCATTTAATGCCGACGGTCTGCGCTGTCACTTCCGCTTCACCGATGATCAGGGCGATCTGCGCACCTGACTTGTCGGCCTTGCGGAACTGCGACTTGAAGCTGCCACCGCCGCAGTTATACACGATTCGCAGCGCCGGCAATGCATCGCGCAGCTGTTCGGCGAGCACGATAGCCTGCTGTGAGGTTCCCTCGCCGACGGCCAGCACCATGACATCTGCGTCGCTGCTCTCGCTCACGGGCAGCACGGCATCGAGCAGCAACACCAGCCGTTCCAAGCCGATGGCAAAACCCACGGCCGGCGTCGCCTGACCGCCGAGCTGCGTCACCAAGCCATCGTAACGGCCGCCAGCGCAAACCGTACCTTGCGAACCCAGCGCAGTAGTCACCCACTCGAACACGGTCTTGTTGTAATAATCTAGGCCGCGCACCAGATTCGGATTGACGCGATAACTGACGCCGCAGGCATCGAGCTGAGCACACAACGCCGCGAAGTGCTGACGCGAGCCGTCATCGAGATAGTCGGCCAATTTCGGTGCATCACGCAGCAGCGCCTGAGTACCGGCGTCCTTGCTGTCCAGAATGCGCAGCGGATTGGTGGTGAGACGGCGCTGCGAATCATCATCAAGCTGTGTGCGGAACTGCTCCAGATAGTTGACCAGCGCTTGGCGGTACAGGGCACGACCTTCGCTCTCGCCCAAGCTATTGATCTCCAAAGAGACCACATCGCTTAAGCCTAACTCGCGCCACAGGCGCGCGCTCAGTAAAATCAGCTCGGCGTCCATGTCGGCGCCGCCTTGTCCAAAGGCTTCTACGCCAAATTGGTGGAACTGGCGATAACGACCTTTCTGCGGTCGCTCGTAGCGAAACATCGGGCCGGTGTACCAGAGCTTGGGGCTCTGGTTATGCGTGAGGCCATGCTCCAGGCAGGCGCGCACGCAGCCAGCCGTACCTTCCGGGCGCAGCGTCAGGGATTCGCCACTGCGATCCTCGAAGCTGTACATTTCCTTTTCCACGATGTCGGTGACTTCGCCAATAGCGCGCTTGAACAGCGCCGTCGGCTCCACTACCGGCAAGCGAATTTCTCGATAGCCATAACGCTGCATGAGGCCACGCAACACGCTTTCGAGCTGCTGCCAGCGCGGCGTAGCCTCGGGCAGCATGTCATTCATGCCACGGATGGCGTTAATACGACTCATGGCAAATATCCAGATGCGACCGGCCTATTCCGCCGACGCTTTGACAATTAACTTGGCATCGGCAGCCGCTTTGTCAGCGACCTTGGCGCGCACCATCGCCTCAATTTCATCGACCAGATTATTGGTGTCGATGAGGTGACTCTTTTCGCCGTTGCGATACACCAGACTTTTCGGCAAGGCACCAACCACACCGATGTCGGCCTCTTTCGCCTCGCCCGGCCCATTGACCTTGCAGCCAATCACCGACACATCCATGGGCGTGCGCACATCTTCGAGTCGAGCCTCAAGCGCGTTCATGACGCGAATGACATCGAACTCCTGCCGCGAGCAGCTCGGGCAAGCGATGAAATTGATGCCGTTGGAACGAATACCCAGCGACTTCAGGATGTCGAAGCCGACTTTGACTTCATCTTCCGGTTCGGCCGCCAGCGACACGCGCAAGGTATCGCCAATACCGTTGAGCAGCAGACCGCCCATGGCCACGGCCGACTTCACCGTGCCGGAGCGGAACACCCCGGCTTCGGTCAGGCCGAGGTGCAGCGGGTTGTCGATCTGTGCCGAGAGCAGGCGGTAGGCATCGAGCGTGAGAAAGACATTGGATGCCTTTACGCTGACCTTGAACTCGTGGAAGTTCAGGCGATCCAGAATGTCGATGTGGCGCATCGCCGACTCAAGCAGCGCAGCACCGGTCGGTTCGCCGTACTTCTTCTGCAGATCTCTTTCCAGCGAGCCGGCATTGACGCCAATGCGAATGGAGATGCCGTGATGGCGAGCCGCCGCCACGACTTCACGCACTTTGTCATCCGAGCCGATATTGCCCGGATTGATGCGCAGACAGTCAACACCCTGCTCCGCCACAGCCAGCGCAATGCGATGATCAAAGTGAATGTCAGCCACCAGCGGCACGCCCGGCACCTGCTTGCGGATCTGCCCGAAGGCGACAGCGGCCTCCATGGACGGCACCGACACACGCACGATGTCTGCACCGGCCGTGACGCACCGTTGAATCTGCGCCACCGTGGCCGCCACATCGCAGGTCTCGGTGTTGGTCATGGTCTGCACCGTGATCGGGGCATCGCCACCCACGAAAATGTTGCCGACACGAATCTTGCGGGTCAGGCGGCGCTGGATTGGTGACTCATGCATGTCAGACGCTTCCTCGATAATGACTTGCCAACGGCAATCGCCGTATCACGGCTTAGGCTGAGCCGAAGGTGCCAGACGGAAGCTGGCAATCTCGCCACGCGCGTATTGCTTCAGGTTTACACCACGACCATTACGGCTGAGTGTCGTGACATTGACATTGCCGATATTGATCGAGAACGGTGCCTGACCGGTTACGGTGACTGCCTGACCGGCATTTTTCAGCCCATAGACCAACTCCTGACCCGTGGCATCACGCACGCTGATCCAGGACTTGCCGCTGAAATTGAAGTTGAGACTGTCGATGCCCGGTGCTGCAGGAGCCGCGGTCGCAGGCTTGGCGGCCGGTACAGTAACAGCCGGCGCAACAGCCGGTGCGGCAACAGGCTTTACCGCCGTTGCAGGCACAGCAGCGGGCTTCGCTGCCAGTGCGGGCGCTTGAGCCACAGGGGCTGCCGCAGGCGCGGCCGCTACCGGTGCAGCCGTTGATACTGCAGGCGCAGAGCTGGCTGCTGCCGGAGCAGGTGCCGAGGGCGACGCGATAGCAGCAGGATCTGTTGCCGGCAGCGTTGCTGCAAGCGCCGGATCTTGCGCTGGCAGCATTGCGTCAGCAGCAACCGGCTCTGCAACAACAGGCTCCACAGGCAGTGCAACTGGAGCCTCCGCTGGCACTTGCTGCAAGACATCGGCATCAATATCGATGACACCATTGTCTGCCATGGGCTCAGTACTCACATCACCACTGCCCTGCCAGAACAAAGTGCCCAGCAAGAGCAGCACCAGCAATGCCAACGAGCCAACAGACAATATCTGGGTCAGGTTGATTTGCTGCAAGCTGGCCAGCGTCTTGGTCAGATTGCCGGGCAAATCGCCGGACTTGCGCGTGTCAACCTGAGACATGTTCGTACCGGCACGCTGCATAGACGAACCCGACGGACTCAGCGATGCAGAAACAGCAACACCTTGCGCTGCAGCGAGCACATCCATTGCGGCAATCAGGGCAGAACCATCCAGATGCACAAGCTGGGCATAACGACGCGCATAGCCGCGTGCAAACGCAAGACCCGGCAAGGACGCGTAATCATCCTCTTCCAGCGCTTTCAGATACTTCGGCGAGAGATTGGTTTCTGTCGTCACATCATCCAGCGACAAACCGCGCTTTTCGCGAGCCAATCGCAATTGTTGACCCGGTGTCGGGCCAGCGCTGATGACATCAACAGATACACCCAATTCGTCAGACGAGCTCACGGAAACATTCCTCAAAACATAAAAGTTGCGGGTTACACCCGGATAATTTCATTGCTGCGCGTCTGAGCCTGCCAGCGCTCGGCGCGACGCGTACGATCCTTGACCTGCCCGACGAGCTGGCCGCAGGCGGCATCAATATCGTCGCCTCGTGTAGTGCGAATAGTACAGGTGTAACCGGCGCGAATCAGCTGATTCTGGAACTCAATAATCTGCGCACGCGGGGTACTGCCGTAAGGCGCATGCGGAAACGGATTAAACGGAATCAGATTGATCTTGCTGGGCACATCACGCAGCAGCTCGATGAGCTGTGCGGCATGCTCAGGCTTGTCGTTGACGCCTTCCAGCATCACATATTCCATGGTCACGCGCCGACGCCCCACTTCGCTGCCCTGATGATGCAGCAGCCAGCGCTTGCAGGCGGCCATCAGCTCTTTCAGCGGATACTTCTTGTTGATCGGCACCAATTCATTGCGCAGCTCATCGTTGGGCGCATGCAGCGACACCGCCAGCGACACATCAATGGCTTGCGTGAACTTGTCGAGCATGGGCACCACGCCCGAGGTCGACAGCGTGACGCGACGCTTGGAGAGGCCGTAGGCAAAATCGTCGAGCATGATGCTCATGGCCGGAATCACGGCATCGAGATTGAGCAGCGGCTCACCCATGCCCATCATCACCACATTGGTCAGCGCGCGCGTGCGGGTCAGCTCGCCGTCAGCATTGCGGCCGCTGAACTCACCGTCGTCCAGATAAGAACGGTTGGCGATCCAGACCTGGCCGATGATTTCCGCCGGCGTCAGATCACGCATGAAGCCTTGCTTGCCGGTCGAACAGAAACTGCAATCGAGCGCACAGCCCACCTGCGACGACACACATAGCGTCTTGCGCTCGCCATCCGGGATCAGCACGGTCTCGACCATGGCGTTAGGCGCCACCTCGATGATCCACTTGCGCGTGCCATCGGCGGAAAAGTGCTTGTAGGTGACTTTCGGCGGTCGTACTTCGGCAAACTCTTCCAGTTTGACGCGCAGCGACTTAGCGAGATTGGTCATCTCGGCAAATTCGGTGATGCCCTGCTGATGAATCCACTTCATCACCTGGCCGGCACGAAACTTCTTCTCGCCGATGGTGGCGAAATAAGCCTCCATCTGCTCACGGCTAAAGCCGATCAGATTGACCTTGGCGGATGGGGTTGGAGCAGTATTAGCAACATCAGTCATGGCAAGCTCGACGGGTTATTACACCAGTTATGTCGGAACATCTATGCGGAACATCAGGCCACTTGACGCTCAGCCTATCATGCAGAAAGGCCGCAATACCTGAGTATGCGGCCCTTCAAGCACTTGCCGCGTTAGCGGCAACCCCGCGCAGCCAAGCCGCGCAGAGCATTACGCGACCTTAGCGAGTACGCGCGCAAACTTCCAGCGAGCTGAAGAAGTAAGCGATTTCACGGGCGGCCGACGAAGTCGAATCCGAACCGTGAGCGGCGTTTTCATCGATGCTGACGGCGAAATCGGCGCGGATGGTGCCTGGAGCTGCGTCTTTCGGGTTGGTAGCGCCGAGGATGTCACGGTGAGCCAGAACGGCGTTTTCACCTTCCAGTGCACTGACCACAACCGGGCCGGAAGTCATGAAAGCAACCAGATCGTTGAAGAAGCCACGGCCAGCGTGCTCGGCGTAGAAGCCTTCGGCTTCGGCCTTGGACAGGTGCTTCATCTTGGTGGCAACAATCTTGAGGCCGGAAGCTTCAAAGCGGCTGAAAATAGCACCAATGGCGTTCTTGCCAACAGCGTCCGGCTTGATGATGGAAAGCGTGCGTTCAACGGCCATGGTGGGCTCCATAATTAAAGGTAGTCCAGACTACTGCGCTGGAACTTGGGCGCGGATTATACCGGCGTCTCTGGTGAACTGCCAGAGATGGTTTGGGTTCTTTAGCGGGTCCGCTTCCGAGGCAGGACTGAGGCCCCACCTCTGCAGTCAGCGCCGGCCAGTCTATCAATGCTTCTCTGAAGCGTGATTCAGCGTATAGCGAGGAATCTCGATGACCAGATCCTCAGTGCCCATAACAGCCTGACAAGACAGCCGAGACTCCGCCTCCAACCCCCACGCCTTATCGAGCATATCTTCCTCAAGCTCGTCCAGCTCATTGAGCGAGTCAAAGCCCTCGCGCACCACCACATGGCAGGTCGTGCAGGCGCAGGATTTCTCGCAAGCGTGCTCGATAGAATAGCCCTGACGCAGCGCAGCGTCGCAAATGGTCTCGCCCACATTGGCCTCGATCACGGCGCCGTTCGGGCAGATCTCGTGGTGTGGCAGCAGGATGATGTTGGGCATGTCAGTGTTCCTCGAAATCGGTCAGCGTCTTGCCCGTGAAGGCCTGACGGATGCCGGCGTCCATGCGCCGGGCAGCAAAAGTTTCACTGGCGTGGTTCAGCGCTTCGGCGGCGGCGGTGATGGCAGCAGCATCGTCGGCAGCGGCCAGCGTTTTCAAACCCTGCACCGCCGCCTGCAATTCGGCCAGCTCGGATGCGCTGAGCAGATCACCCTGCTGCGTCAACGCCGCCTCGGTGGCGATCCATAGGCGCTCGGCTTCGGCACGGGCTTCGGCCAGCGCGCGTGCCTGCATGTCTTGCACGGCAGCCGCTTGCGATTCGCGCAGCAGACGCAGGATGTCGTCGTCTTGCAAGCCCCAGGACGGCTTCACGACGATCTCGGCACGCACGCCGGAAATGGTTTCTTCGGCGCTGACGCTGAGCAGGCCATCGGCATCGACCTGGAACAGCACGCGAATGCGCGCGGCACCAGCCACCATCGGCGGGATGCCCTGCAGCTCGAAGCGCGCCAGCGAGCGGCAGTCGCTGACCATCTCTCGCTCGCCTTGCAGCACATGCAGGCTCATCGCGGTCTGGCCATCCTTGAAGGTGGTGAACTCCTGTGCGCGCGCCACCGGAATCGTGGTGTTGCGCGGCACGATCTTCTCAACCAAGCCACCGTAGGTTTCCAGCCCGAGCGAAAGTGGGATGACATCAAGCAGCAGCAAGTCGCTGTCGGGCTTATTGCCCGCAAGGATATTGGCCTGCACCGCAGCACCGACCGCCACAACCTGATCCGGGTCGAGATGATCCAGCGCCGGTTTGCCGAAGAATTCGGCAACACGACGGCGCACCAGCGGCACGCGCGTGGAGCCGCCGACCAGCACCACTTCGGCCAGATCCGCCGGCTTCAGGCCGGCATCGCGCAGAGCACGACGGCAGGCCTTCAGCGTGTCGTCAACGCGGGCAGCAATGAGTGATTCGAAATGCTCGCGCGTCAGTGTCGCCTGCCAATCGGCAGGTGCGCCGCCGGTGCCGGCCGCCAGCGACAGCGGCACAGACTCACGCGTGCTCAGCGCTTCCTTGACGCGACGCGAGGTCTGCAACAGGCGGCGCTGCACTTCGGCATCCGGGTTGACAATGCCGGCGCCGGCCATGATCCAGCTCGCGATGGCGTGATCGAAATCATCGCCGCCGAGTGCGGAATCGCCGCCGGTGGCCAGCACCTCGAATACGCCCTGATGCAGACGCAGAATGGAGATGTCGAAAGTACCGCCGCCGAGGTCATAAATGGCGTGGATGCCTTCGTGCTGCTGATCCAGCCCGTAGGCGACCGCCGCTGCCGTGGGCTCGTTGAGCAGACGCAGCACTTTCAGGCCGGCCAGCGTGGCGGCATCCTTGGTGGCCTGGCGCTGGGCTTCGTCGAAGTACGCCGGCACGGTAATGACGGCGCCGGTGATGTCGCCACCAAGAGCCGTTTCGGCGCGCGCGCGCAACACCTTGAGGATTTCTGCCGAGGCCTCCACCGGGCTTTTCAGGCCGGCGACGGTGTTGAAATAGGGCATGCCGTTATCGTGCATGACCAGCTCGTAGGGCAACTGCTCGCCGAGCTGATGTGCAGCTTCTAGGCCACGACCCATGAAGCGCTTGACCGACACCAGTGTGTTCAGGGCATCACTAGCGGCCGCCTGACGCGCTTCTTCGCCAACCACCACGGAAGCATCGGCCAGATAGCGCACCACAGATGGCAACAGCAGGCTGCCATCAGCAGCAGCCAGCACGCGCGGCAAGCCGCTCTGAACCGTGGCCACCAGCGAATGCGTGGTGCCCAGATCAATGCCGATGGCAAGTTTGTGTTGGTGCGGTGCCTGGCTCTGGCCGGGTTCGGCAATTTGCAGCAAGGCCATCAGAAATCGTCCAGTTCGTCTTCGAGGCGTTCACGCTGCTCGCGAATTTCGGCTAGCAGGCGTGTCATGAATTGCATTTTGCGCAAGCAGTCGGTGGCTTCCGGCCAATCTTCAGCGGCGTAATCCACGGGAAATTCGCGCAGCAACGCGTCCAGCCAGTCTTGCGCCTCTGCCTCAATGGCGTCCAGCTCATGCAGCGCGGCCGCCTCTTCCAGCGACTCACGCAGCTCCATCTGGGCCATCAGAAAATCGGTGTCCATGACGCTGACGCGCTCGGCATCGCTGCCATGACCTGCCAGTTCAAGCAGATAACGGGCGCGACGAACCGGGTCGCGCAGCGTGTCGTAGGCGGCATTGAGGTGCGAGGTCATTTGCAGAGCATGGCGCTGGGCAGCACTGTCATCGGCGGCAACACGGTCGGGATGCAGCTGCTGCTGCAGGGCGCGCCAGGTCGGCTGCAAGGCATTGGCATCTAGTGCGAATGCCACGGGCAAGCCGAACAGGCTGAAGTAATCGGTGCTCAGGTTCACGCCAACACTCCGCTCAGACGGTGAAAGACTCACCGCAACCGCACTCGCCCTTTTGATTCGGGTTGGTGAACTTGAAGCCTTCGTTCAGGCCCTCTTTCACGAAATCCATCTGCGTGCCATCAAGGTAGGCTAGGCTCTTGGCATCCACAATCACCTTGACGCCGAAAGAGTCGAAAGTCTGGTCGCCAGCATCGACCGAATCTACAAACTCAAGCACATAGGCCAGGCCGGAGCAGCCAGAGGTCTTGATGCCGACACGAATGCCCTCGCCCTTGCCGCGACCTTCCAGGCAAGCTTGTACATGGCGCGCGGCCGATTCAGTCAGGGTGATGCCCACTCGTGTCTCCAGTTCTTCAGCAAAGCTGCTTAAGCAAAAAGCCGGCTGGCGCTTACGCGCCGTGCTTCTGACGGTAATCCGCAATCGCTGCCTTGATGGCATCTTCCGCCAGCACCGAGCAGTGAATCTTCACCGGCGGCAATGCCAGTTCCTGCGCGATTTGCGTGTTCTTAATGGTGGCCGCCTGATCCAGAGTCTTGCCCTTGACCCACTCGGTCACCAGCGAGCTGGAAGCGATGGCCGAACCGCAGCCGTAGGTCTTGAAACGGGCATCTTCGATGATGCCGGCGTCATTGACCTTGATCTGCAGCTGCATCACATCGCCGCAGGCCGGCGCGCCGACCATGCCGGTGCCGACGGAGTCATCGAGCTTGTCGAGCTTGCCGACATTGCGCGGATTTTCGTAGTGGTCGAGGACCTTGTCGCTGTAAGCCATGATATTTCTCCTGGGTGCAGAGGGGCGCTTAGTGCGCGACCCATTCCACGGAACTGATGTCGACGCCGTCCTTGAACATGTCCCACAAGGGTGACAAGTCACGCAAACGGTTGACGGCTTGGCTGGCGTGGCCAATCACGAAATCGATGTCGTCCTCGGTGGTAAAACGACCGAGGGTGAAGCGAATGGAGCTGTGCGCGAGTTCATCGCTGAGGCCCAGTGCGCGCAGCACATAGGACGGTTCCAGCGAGGCCGAGGTACAGGCCGAACCGGACGACACCGCGAGATCCTTCAATGCCATGATCAGCGACTCGCCTTCCACGAAATTGAAGCTGACATTGAGGTTGCCAGCGATACGCTGCACGGCATCGCCATTGAGGAAGACCTGCTCCAGGCCCTGCAGGCCCATCCAGAGCTTGTCGCGCAGTACGCGCAAACGATCTTGCTCGGCGTGCATTTCCAGCTTGGCGAGACGGAAGGCCTCGCCCATGCCGACCAACTGGTGCGTGGCCAGCGTGCCCGAACGCATACCACGCTCATGACCGCCGCCATGAATTTGTGCCTCCAGACGCACGCGTGGCTTGCGACGCACATACAGCGCGCCGACGCCCTTGGGGCCATAGGTCTTGTGCGCGCAGAAGCTCATCAGATCGACCTTCATCGCCTCGAGATCAATGTCGATCTTGCCGGTCGACTGCGCCGCATCCACATGGAACAAGATGCCGCGAGCGCGGGTAATCTCGCCGATGGCCGCGATGTCGGTGATGGTGCCGATCTCGTTGTTCACATGCATCAGCGACACCAGCAGCGTGTCATCGCGCAGCACGGCTTCCACTGCTGCCGGATGAATCAGACCCGTGCCCGCTTCCGGGTCGAGATAGGTCACTTCAAAGCCTTCGCGCTCGAGCTGACGGCAGGCATCCAGCACCGCCTTGTGCTCGATTTTCGAGGTCACAATGTGCTTGCCCTTGCTCTTGTAAAAGCCAGCCACGCCCTTGATGGCGAGGTTGTTCGACTCGGTAGCGCCGGAAGTCCAGACAATCTCACGCGTATCGGCATTGACCAGCGCCGCGACATGGCCGCGCGCATCCTCAACGGCCTCTTCTGCCTGCCAGCCATAAAAATGCGAACGCGAAGCCGGGTTACCGAAGTTCCCCTCGACGCGCAGGCAGTTCATCATGGCTTCGGCCACGCGCGGATCCACCGGTGTGGTCGCGGAATAGTCGAGATAGATCGGACGCTTCATGAATAACCCCTAGCACTCAATTCAGTTCACCGCCGCCAAGCTGGCACCGGCTTCGATATCTTGGCGACGACGCACCTGCGCCTCGCTCTGGCGGATGGCCACCGCCTGCACTTGTCGCCGCGTCAGCAATTCCTGCAAGCTGATGTTGGCGAGGAAATGATGGATTTGCTCACTCAAATCCGTCCACAGTTCATGCGTAAGACAGGTCACGCCTTTCTGGCAATCGCCCTGGCCGCCACAGCGCGTGGCATCCACCGACTCATCCACCGCATCAATGATGTCGGCGACATAAATTTGATCCGCCAGGTGTGCCAGCTGATAGCCGCCGCCCGGCCCGCGCACGCTGCTCACCAGCGCGCTTTTGCGCAATTTGGCGAACAACTGCTCCAGATACGACACCGAAATCGACTGCCGCTCGGAAATATCGCTGAGGCTGACCGGCCCTTTTTGCGCATGCAACGCCAGATCCAGCATGGCCGTCACGGCGTAGCGGCCTTTGGTAGTCAATCGCATGCATGCTCTCCACAACTTGTCCTAGTATTTCGCTAGGATATTAATTCCGAGTGAAACAGTCAAGTATTAGACCTAGCGGAGCGGTCGGGATTGTAGGGAGATTGACGGCGCTTTGCTAGTCGGGCTTGACCGTCGCCAGCGTCGTAGCCAGCAAGGCATCGGGCTTCTGATCACAGACATTGATGCCCGCCTCTTTCAAGGCTTTGCAGAACATGTCCATGCGCGCCTCGTTGGCCTGCATGTGATCGAGCAGATCACGCATGGCATCCAACACCGGATCGGGCAGGTCGGGATTGGCGGCATAGGCTTGGAAGCCGATCTTCGCGGCATAGTCGCGACGCGCCTGCTCTTCGGCATCCACTTCGGTGCGGATGATGATGCGGCCCGGCGTGCCCACTACCGTCGCGCCCGCCGGCACTGGCTTCACCACCACGGCATTGGAGCCAATGCGTGCACCCGCCGAAATCGTGATCGGCCCCAGCACTTTCGCACCCGCCCCAACCACCACGCCATTTTCCAGCGTGGGATGGCGTTTGCCGGCATCCCAGGAAGTGCCACCCAGCGTGACGCCGTGATAAAGCGTGACATCATCGCCAATCTCAGCCGTCTCGCCGATAACCACGCCCATGCCGTGATCGATGAAGAAGCGACGGCCGATCTTCGCGCCCGGATGAATTTCGATGCCGGTCCAGAAGCGTGACAGCGTAGAGATGAACCGGGCCAAGCCCTTCCAGTTCGCCGTCCACAAGGCGTGCGACCAGCGATGCGCCATCGCGGCATGCAGACCGGGGTAGTTCAGCAACACCTCGAAGCGCGTGCGCGCAGCGGGGTCACGAGCAAAGACAGAGTCAATATCTTCACGAATGCGATCAAACATCGGTTTTCCCCGAAGACTTCGCGGTAAGGGATACGCCGCCGCGACCGACTTTTTCGCCGCTCAGCGCCAGCACGCGCTTGAAGAAGCCGCGCAACAGATTGTACTCCGGGCGATCCAGGCGTGTGCGGCCAAACAGGCGGCGCAAACGCGTCATGATCTGACGGGGGTTCTCGGGATCGAGAAAGCCGATCGCGATTAGGGTGCGTTCGCAGTGGGCATAGAACTGGGTCATGTCTTCGCCATTTACCAGCTCTTCGTCCCAGGGCACCAAGGTCATGGGCATGCTCCGCTGCTCCAGCGGATCGGGCACAAGAATCTGGTGGGCGATCGAAGCCGACACTCGCGAAGCATCGCTAGAAGGTGGATTGGAAGCCCCATCGGTGGCTGCTACGGGAGTTGAGCTGTCGTTGGTTTCGCTGGGGAGGAATCCAGTTGGTGCGACTTCACGAGCCATGGATGGCGAGTGCGAGCCTACAGGGACGTACTCGCGGCGATCGCACAGACTGGATTCCTCCCCAGCGAAACCAGCGGCGACCTCGGACTCCGCCAATAACGAAGCCATCCGCGCCTCGTACGCCAACACCTGCACCGCCGCCGCCACATTAAGCACCCCATACTCCGGATTCGTCGGAATAAACACATGGGCATGGCAAAGCATCAGCTCATCGTTAGTCAAACCACGATCTTCGCGGCCAAACACAAACGCGACCTTGGCACCCACACGCGCATGCTGCTCGGCGGCCTCGCCAGCGCTGCGGGCATCGAGCTGTGGCAAGCCGATGGTGCGATTGCGCGCACTGGCGCCGAGCACGAGCTGGCAGTCGGCTATCGCCTCCTCCAGCGTAGCCACGACGCGCGCCTGCGCCAACACATCAGAGGCGCTGGAAGCCAGCGCACTGGCATCGGCATGTGGGAATTGCTTGGGCGCGACCAGCACGAGGTCGTGCAGGCCCATGGTTTTCATGGCACGAGCAGCGGCACCGATGTTGGCCGGCAAGGTCGTGTTGACGAGGATGATGCGAGTCGAGATGTTCATAGGGCGCGCATGTTACACTATGCGCCTCAACCGTTCTTTATCAGAGTCTGTTCCATGCAACCCATGCTGACCATGGCGCTGCGCGCCGCCAATTTGGCCGCCGACATCATCGCCAAGGCCGCCGACCGCCTCGACCTCGTCGATGTGGAAGCCAAAGGCCTCAATGATTATGTGACGCAAGTCGATAAAGCCGCCGAGCGCGCCATTATCGAGTTCATCCGCAAGACCTACCCCAGCCATGCGATTCAGGCCGAGGAGTCCGGCTTCATGGCAGGCAAGGGCGGCGAGCAGGAATGGCTCTGGATCGTCGATCCGCTGGATGGCACCACCAATTTCATCCATGGCTTCCCGCAATACGCGGTGTCGATCGCTATTCAGCACAATGGCGTCACCGAGCATGCCGTGGTGCTGGACCCGATGCGGCGCGAAGCTTTCAGCGCCAGCCGTGGCGGCGGTGCTGCCATGAACGGCCGCCGTCTGCGCGTGTCTGAGCGTCGTGGCCTAGAAGGCGCGCTGATCGGCACCGGCTTCCCGTTCCGCCCGGATCAGATGCATGCGATGGATGGTTACCTAAACATGTTCAAGGCTGTGGCCAGCCAGACGGCGGGGCTGCGTCGTGCCGGTTCGGCGGCGCTGGATCTGGCCTATGTGGCCGCAGGTCGTCTTGATGGTTTCTTCGAGTTTGGCCTGGCACCGTGGGATATTGCTGCCGGCGAGCTGATCATTCGCGAAGCCGGTGGTCTGGTGTCGGACTTTACGGGCGGCCACGGTTATCTGGACAGCGGCAATATCGTTGCCGGTAATGCGAAGGTATTCAAAGGCTTGCTGACAACATTGGCTCCGCATCTGCCGGAAGCCTTGAAGCGCTGAGCGGCTACAACACCGTGGTGCCAAAGCCTTGTAGCGGCGGCACCATCGTAGCTCTTTGAGTCATAGCCCTTTGAACTGATGTGATATACCAATGCGCAAGTTGCTGAAATCGTAAGTATTTTCAATTTGACTGGTCTGATTCATGTCGGCCCAGCGGGCTTCCATAAATAAGTTGGCGTCACTGAATTGCCGACGCACGCCAAACAGTCCCTCATACGCACTGCCACTCGTCATCTGCATCATGCCGGCACTGGCATAGGCAGAGTAGGTATCGCTGAGTTTATAAAGGCTGTCCACGCCCACACCCATGCCAAAGCTGCTGGTTGCAGCAAGATTTTGCGTGGGATTGGACCATTGATAGCGCACGACTTCAGCTCGTGGTGATATGTAAAAGTCGCCCGAATTCGGTAGGTTCCAAGACAAACCATTGCGCTGCTGACTCAAACTGACGGCATTGCCATTTTGGCAACCAGACAATTGACAAGCCACACCGTCCAATTTCGACTCGCTGCTGACCAGGCTTAAACCGGCATCCGGCGCATGAATACCGCCCTCAATCGAGTCAAATGCACTGCGCAGTCGTTTTTCATCGGCAGAAAGCGGCTGCAAGGGTATAGGCAATTTCGAAAACAGGTCTTTAAGCGATAGCCAAGGCTTCAGTTCGACGCCGTGAGCGCCACCTGCTGTCAACGAAATCGCCAGTACCAGCTTCTTTTTCATAGCCTGCACAATCGAATAAGTGAAAGACACCCAAGAATTGCCTAATTTTCAAACAACAACAAGGGGCTTTTGTTCGGGCCTTGTTGTTGTTTAGTGACGCTCTCAGCTCATGAGCTGATAAGGACCACCCTGCACCAAGGCGCGCTGGTATGCCGGGCGAGCCTGAATTCGCTGTAAAAATGCGGAAACCTTCGGCCATTTGGCATCCAGCCCACCGCGTGCTGCAGCAGCCTCAATCGGAAAGCTCATTTGTACATCTGCGGCCGTGAATTCATTGCCAGCAAACCACTCGCTACGACTCAGCTCGGCCTCCAGATAGTTCAGATGCTGCGTAATCTGCGGATCAATAAAGCTTTTTTGAGCACCCTGCGAAATTTTGCGTACCAATGGTCGCAGCAGCGACGGCAACGCGGGCGACTTCGGCAGAAATGAAAACACCAGCTTCATCAGCAGCGGCGGCATGGCCGAACCTTCAGCAAAATGCAGCCAGTAGGTATAGCGCAGGCGCTCTGGCGTGCCGGCGGTTGGCTGTAGCCGACCCTGACCATAGCGCTCGATCAGATACTCAATGATCGCGCCGGATTCGGCCACGGTGATGTCATCGTCGGTAATGACCGGCGATTTGCCGAGCGGGTGCACCGCTCTCAGCTCAGGCGGCGCCAGCATGGTTTTGGCATCACGCTGATAGCGCACCACCTCATAAGGCAAGTCCAGCTCTTCCAGCAGCCAGAGAATGCGCTGCGAGCGCGAGTTGTTGAGGTGGTGAACACGAATCATGGACGGTCATCCTCTTCTTTGGTGACTTCAATAATGAAGTCTTCCTTGGACAAACCCATGCTCAAGGCATAGCTGGTCGCGATGTAAATCGATGAATATGTGCCGGCAAACAGGCCGATGAGCATGGCCACGGAGAACCAGTGCAGCGCCGGGCCGCCGACGATCAGCAGGGCAAAGACCACCAGCGCGACGGTTGCCACCGTCATGATGGTACGACGCAGCGTTTCGGTCAGGGAGATATCCACAATTTCCATGGCATCGGCTTTACGCAGCTTGCGGAAATTCTCGCGGATACGGTCAAACACCACGATAGTGTCGTTAAGCGAGTAGCCAATGAGTGCCAGCACGGCTGCCAGCACCGTGAGGTCGAACGGCAGGCCAAACAGCGAGAACATGCCCACGGTGAACAACACATCGTGGAACAGCGATATCACGGCACCCACAGCAAATTTGAAGCGAAAACGCAGCGCCACATACAACATCATCATGAGCAGCGAAAGCGCAATCGCCATCAGCGAGTTGGCATACAGCTCATCACCAACTTGCGAGCCAACACTGTCTACCTGGCGTACTTCGGCTGGGTTGCCGGCGGTACTGGCCAGACTGGCAATTTTCAGGCCCAGGCTGGTGGCATCGCCCGGTTGCGGCGGCAGACGCACGATGACCGAGTTGGCATCGCCCAAATACTGCACAACCGCATCTTCGACTTCAGCCGCCGCAAGGGCACGACTGATCTCCTGCTGCTGCACCGCTTGCTCGAAATGCAGCTCAACGGAGGTGCCGCCGGTGAAGTCGAGACCCAGATTCAGACCTTTGGTGACCAATGAAACCAGACCCACCAGCACCACGGCAGCCGAAAAAATGGCCATGCCGCGGCGAAACCGCATGAAACGAATAATCCGTGGCTCAGACATGACGCGTCCTCAAATACTCAAGCGGGTGACGCGACGGCCACCATAAATTAATTGCACAAGGCCACGCGTAAACGTAATCGCCGTGAACATGGATGTCAGGATGCCGATGGCCAAAGTCACGGCAAAGCCCTTGATGGGGCCGGTACCGATCGAGAACAGGATGACGGCAACGATCAGCGTGGTCAGGTTGGCATCCAGAATGGTGCCGTAGGCGCGGTCGTAGCCGGCCACAATCGATGATTGCGGTGACAGCCCTCGCCCAATTTCCTCACGAATACGCTCGAAAATCAGCACATTGGCATCCACGGCCATACCCACGGTGAGCACGATACCGGCAATACCAGGCAAGGACAGCGCCGCGCCAATCGTACTCATGACCGCAACCAGAACCGCGACATTGAAAAACAGGGCAATATTCGCGACCACGCCGAAGACACGGTAAAAGATCACCATAAAGAGCGCGACCAGGGCGAAGCCGACCTGCGTCGAGAGCATGCCCTTGTCGATGTTGTCCTGACCCAGGCTAGGACCGACGGTACGCTCTTCAACGAAGTACATCGGTGCCGCCAAGGCGCCGGCACGCAGCAGCAGCGCCAGCTCCTGACCTTCCGCCGGCGAGTCGAGACCGGTAATGCGGAACTGCGAACCCAGCATGGACTGTACGGTTGCGACATTGATCACACGCTTGTCGACATACGGCTCGCGCACTTCGGTGACTTTGCCGGCAGCATCGGTATCAAAACGCACACGCTGCTTGTTTTCCACAAACAGCACTGCCATCTGACGACCCACATTGTCACGCGTGGCATCCGCCATGAGACGACCGCCACGGGAGTCGAGGTTGATATTCACCTGCGGCTGCGAAAGCTCATCAAAACTGGATTGCGCATTGGTGACGCGCTCACCGGTCACGATCTTGCGCTTTTCGAGCAGAACCATGCCGCCCTGACTACGCTCGAAACGCTCAGTGCCAGGAGGGGTGGAGAAACCTTCTGCCGACTCCGTGCTGGTGAAGCGGAACTCAAGGCTGGCTGTACGGCCGAGAATACGCTTGGCTTCGGCGGTGTCTTGCAGGCCCGGCAGCTCGACGACAATACGACTGCTGCCCTGGCGCTGCACTACGGCCTCAGCCACGCCAAGCTCATTGATACGATTACGCAGAGTGGTCAAGTTCTGACCAATAGCATAATCGGTAATCTCACGACGCTTGGCGGGGGTGAAATCCAGCGACAGCGTGGGCCCTTCAGCTCCTTCAACAGCGGTGCCTTGGAAGTCAGGCAGCTCCGTACGCAACAAGGCCAGTGCCGCATCGCGGTCAGGCGTGGAGGCAAAGCGCACCTCCAAAGCACCATTGGCCAGCTCAGATACGGCGCGATAGCTCAGCTGCTTGTCACGCAGCAGCTTTTTAATATCAACGACATAGCCTTCCTGACGCTGCTCCAGCGCCTTGTTGACATCCACTTCGAGCTTGAAATGCACACCGCCGCGCAAATCCAGGCCGAGCTTCATGGGCTTGCCGCCGATGCTGCTCAGCCAGTCCGGCGTGGTCGGTGCCAAGTTCAACGCCACCACATAGTTCTCACCCAGCGCGCGACGCAGGATGGCCTGCGCCTGCACCTGGGCTTCCGGTGTCTTCAAGCGCAACAACACGCCTTTGGCCTGAACCTCATCACCATGATGGACGATCTTGGCTTCATCCAGCGCAAACGCGGCGCGCTTGAGCAGATCGGCATCTACCGGCACGCTGGCCTGTGCGCCAGAGACCTGCAAGGCGGGCTCGTCCGGATAGAAGTTGGGAAGGGCATAAATCGAACTGACCAGCATGACCACGAAGATCAGGGCATATTTCCAGGCGGGGAAACGCATGCGAACACCTGCAGACACAAAAAAGGAAAGCGCCCGATCAGCTCGGGCGCAAGATAACTCAGAGGCTCTTCAGCGTACCCTTGGGCAGGCTGGCAACAACCGATGCTTTCTGGACTTTGACTTCCATGGTGTCGTTCAGCGCGACCACGGCAAAATCACCTTCGAGCTTGACGATGCGACCGAGCAAACCGCCGGCGAAAACCACTTCATCACCCTTCTGCAGGTTATCGACAAGCGCGCGCGCTTCCTTCTGGCGCTTAGCCTGCGGACGCCAGAGCAGGAAGTAGAAAATCACCACAAAGCCGACCAGCATGACAAGCTGGCCCGTCATGGACGGTTGACCGGCAGCAGCAGCGCCACCTTCAGCCATGGCATCAGAAATCAGAAAACTCATTGCAACACTCCAGTTTTAAGGGTTAAGCGGGGGCGTGGGCAGGCCACGACGGGCATAGAAGTCATCCACGAAGGCCTGCAATCTACCGGTTTCAATAGCCTCACGCAAACCCGCCATGAGGCGCTGGTAATAGCGCAGATTGTGGATGGTGCCGAGTTGGGCACCGAGCATCTCGCCGCATTTGTCGAGGTGGTAGAGATAGGCTCGGGTAAAGCCGGTGCAGGCCTCGCAGTCGCAGTGCGGATCAAGCGGGCCGGTGTCGGTCTTGTACTGGCTGTTGCGAATACGCACGATGCCATCGGTGACGAAATAGTGGCCGTTGCGCGCGTTGCGAGTGGGCATGACGCAGTCAAACATGTCGATGCCGCGACGCACGCCCTCGACCAGATCCTCGGGCTTGCCGACGCCCATGACATAGCGCGGCTTGTCTGCCGGCAGATGCTCCGGCAGGAAGTCGAGAATGCGGATCATGTCTTCTTTCGGCTCGCCAACAGACAGGCCGCCGATGGCATAGCCGTCGAAGCCGATCGCTTCCAGACCGGCCAGCGATTGCAGACGCAGATCCTCGTACATGCCGCCCTGAACGATGCCGAAAAGCGCGTTCGGGTTGCCCTCGTGAGCATCCTTTGAGCGCTTTGCCCAGCGCAGCGACAGCTGCATGGACTTGTCCGCTTCCTGATGCGTGGCCGGGTACGGCGTGCACTCATCGAAGATCATGACGATGTCGGAGCCGAGGTCGCGCTGGATGTGCATGCTGTCTTCGGGACTCATGAACACGCGGCTGCCATCCACCGGCGACTGGAACTTCACGCCCTCTTCGGTGATCTTGCGCAGCTTGCCCAGGCTGAACACCTGGAAGCCGCCGGAATCGGTGAGGATGGGCCCCTGCCATTGCGTGAAATCGTGCAGATCGCCATGCGCCTTAATGACTTCGGTGCCGGGACGCAGCCACAAATGGAAGGTGTTGCCAAGAATGATCTCGGCACCAATGGCATGGATGTCACGCGGGAGCATGCCCTTGACCGTGCCGTAGGTGCCTACCGGCATGAACGCCGGCGTCTGCACGGTGCCGCGATCAAAGCTGAGTTCGCCGCGACGGGCCTTGCCGTCGGTGGCTTTCAGGGTGAATTGCATCAGAACTCCGAAGGCCGAGCCGTGTCACTGGCGGCTGGCTCACAGGCTGTGAGGTCGCGCGCAATGAACATGGCATCGCCATAACTGAAAAAACGATAACGCGCAGCGATGGCTTCGGCATACGCCGCCAGCACCGATTCGCGCGAGGCCAGCGCCGACACCAGCATGAGCAGTGTCGATTCTGGCAAGTGGAAATTGGTCACCAGTGCATCCACCAGCTGCCAAGGGTAGCCCGGCGTGATGAACATGCGCGTGTCGCCGGCAAAGGGCTGCAGCGTTTCAACGGCCCGGCCGTTACCGGCTGGAAAGCCAGCGGCCAGCGACCACGCATCAGGATCGGTGCCCTGCCCGGCCCACGCGGCGGACTCCAGCGCACGCACACTGGTGGTGCCCACGGCCACAACACGGCCACCACGCGCTTTCGCGGCCTGCACCGCGGCCACGGTGTCGGCGCTGACGGTGAGCCATTCAGCATGCATGACATGATCGCGCAGGTCATCGGCACGCACCGGCTGGAAAGTGCCGGCGCCCACATGCAGCGTCACGAAAGCAGTTTCGATGCCGCGCGAGCGCAGGGCCGCCAGCAAAGGCTCATCGAAATGAAGACCGGCGGTGGGCGCTGCCACGGAGCCGGCCTCTTGCGCATACACGGTCTGATAGCGCTCCTGATCAGACGCCTCGGCAGCGCGGCCGAAGTACGGCGGCAGCGGCATCTCGCCCAAGCGCGCCATCAGGCCCTGCCAGGGTTCGTCGGCAACCAGCAGGAAGAGGTCGCCGGCGCGCTCACGCATGCGGATGCGCGTGCCATCGGCCAAAATCAGCTCGCTGCCGGGTTTGGGCGATTTGCTGGCACGCACATGCGCCAGCGCTTCCTGCGGTGACGGCAAGCGCTCGATCAGGATTTCCGCCTGACCACCGCTGGCCTTGTGCGCGAACAGGCGCGCCGGCATCACACGCGACTGGTTGAACACCAGCAGATCGCCGGCGCGCAGCAACGACGGCAGCTCGCGCATGTGCTGATGCTTCACAACACCGCTGGTGGCATCCAGGCAGAGCAGGCGCGAGGCACTGCGCTCGGGCAGCGGATAGCGCGCGATCAGCTCGTCAGGTAAGTCGAAATGGAAGTCACTGCGCTGCATGCCAACTCGCGGTCTGCCGGAAAATGCCGGAACACATGAAAAAGGGCGCGCAGTATAACAGCCCGCCGCTATTTCGCTGCGAACGCTATTGACGACGCTATTGACGGGCATCATGGCATCGCTATAATCCGCGCACCTTCTCGGGCCGAGATGGCGGAACTGGTAGACGCAGCGGACTCAAAATCCGCCGGTGGAGACATCGTAAGGGTTCGATTCCCTTTCTCGGCACCAATACTGTTCGCACGAACAGGCTTCTTAATTCTCCCTTTCTACTAGAATCCACTGGCCGCATGGCTTGTGGACTGATACTGTTCGCACGAACAGTACTAATATTCCACTATTTCCCGTGCCGCAATGCGTCAGATTTGCGTCATGGAGTGCGTCAATGGCTAGCATCAGAAAAAGAGGAAAGACCTGGTTCGCCGAGGTACGGAAAGGCGGTGTCACCAAGCGAGACACCTTCCCAACCAAGATCCTCGCCGAGCGCTGGGCCATCCAGACCGAAGCCGACATTATCTCAGGCAAGATCGGCTCTACGGCGAGCAAGACATTCGGGGAGCTGCTGGGAAAATACGCCGAAGAAGTGAGCCCCAAGAAGCGCACCGGTGGCCGTGAGGCAGTGAGGATCGCCTTCTATAAGCGCATGGCCATAGCCGAAAAGCAAATCGGCGACTTAGCGCCAAGCGACTTCAAGGATCTGCGCGATAGCCGACTGCAAGAAGTCACGAGCGCAACCGTTCGGCGTGATTTCATCCTGCTGAACCACGCACTCAACATCGCTATAAAGGAATGGGGCTGGCTCGGGAAAAACCCCATGACAGGAATCGACAAGCCGGCCGACTCACCGCCGCGTGACCGACGCATCAGCCAGAACGAAATCGACCTCATTCTGCATGCCGCCGGCTACCAGCATGAAGCGACGCCAAACACGATAACAGCACGAATCGGCTCAGCGATGCTCTTCGCCATTGAAACAGCGATGCGCCTAAGCGAAATCATCGGCCTGACCTGGGATCGTGTTTTCGTTGAACAGCGCTTCCTGCGGCTTGAGCAGACCAAGAACGGAACTCGTCGTGATGTACCACTATCAGCTGAGGCCATACGACTATTGCAACAGCTCCCGCGTAACCCAGAGGATCCACGCGTCTTCCTGATCTCCTCTGCTGCGTCAGCAGACCCCATATTTCGCAAGCTCAAGGTGCGCGCCGGCATCGAGGATCTGCACTTTCACGATACGCGCCACGAAGCAATCACTCGGCTATCTCGCAAACTAGATGTTTTGGCACTTGCACGGATGGTGGGGCATAAGAATATCAAGCAGCTTCAGACTTACTACAACGAGAGCGCCACCGATCTAGCAGCAAGACTCTAAATCGTCCGACGAAAACCATTGACCTAGCGGGCGAAAAGTGGACAATCCTGCGTCCACAGATGCTTACAAAGACACAACGGACGGCCATGGATGACCACGAACATTATTGATACCCTGAATGGCGTGGTTGCTTCGGATAGTCGGTGGTCTATCGACTATGGCAATTTTATTGCCTATATAGATGATAGTGGATACGAAAAAATCGCCCAACGCCCTACTGCCGTCATAATTTTTGCTGGCAATGGCGTTCTCATCGACGGGTGGAAGGCATGGTTCTCGCAACAAGTACTAGATATAGAGAACCATCCGGATGTTGAGCGAAACATAGGTGGAGAGGATGTCTCTGTCACATTTTTCATGCTCAATGTGCCTAGCGGAGAGGTCGAGCACTCTTATGGCTGGATCATCCCCTTTGAGGACATTCGTTTCGCCGGAAGTGGGGCACAAGCAGCCCTCGAATGCTTTACCACGAACAAGTGTCCAATCACGGCGGTAAGAACCGCATCGATAAAGGACCCAGCAACAGGTGGAGTCGTCAGGTACTACAGTACAAAGACGGGTGAAAACAATCTTGTTGCAGATTGCGCCACATTAGCTGATGCTCACAACGAGCTCTGGAAGAGAGGATTCATCATGGATAAGACGACCAAGCAGGAATTCCCCGCGTCTGTCTTGGCTGCCAGTGACGCAGCCGGAGCTGTTCAAGCCATGAAAGCAATGAGCCTCACCGCTCCGGCAGGCCCAGCCCTAAAATGGACAGACGCAGCTAAGGCAAACCTCAAAATTGCTCTGCAGAAGCTTGCTGACAGAGAAGCCGCAGCCAGGGCTGTAAACTAATTTTGTATTCCATGAAGCCCGGCAATGCCGGGCTTTTTTATTGCTGCCCCTCAGGCTTCCCCTCGCGAAGAATATAGGCCATGCCGCCACACACTCCAGCGGCAGCCGCAAAATATGGCGATACTGGCGATGGCATCGAAGCCAACGCGCCAAAAATCAAGCCCAATCCGCCCCAGCTCGATGGTTCCTGCAAACGAAACTTCTTCATACAAACCCCCTATTCCCATTTCTATCAATGATTAGCTTGCTGCCGCGCGGAGCCGCGCCAGGGTTGCTGGCGACACTAATGTGCGTCCAGCGATCAAACTCGCGGATCACCTGATCGAATGGCAAACCCGCCGAAATTATCCTGCGCACCACTTGGTCTGCCGTCATGCCAAGAATGCGAAAATCGGCAGCACATCCTAGCCGATGCTGACTGCTCTCTTTTGAGCCAACCGCTAAGTTTACTGCCCGTGATCGATAGCCACTACTGACAAGAACCGGCTTGCCGCCACAAGCCAGCTTCACCTGCTCCAGCAGTGCAGCCAGGCGGCGAAGATTTTCGATCACGGCAGGTGGAGGCGTATTATCGAGCTCACGATGATCCGTGACTGTCAGCTCATCGAGCGTGAAGTGAGTAGATAGTTTCAACCTTAAAGTCCTAGTTATGATGGTCGTTATATGTGCGTCTAGTGAATGAGGCTTTCAAGGGGCCGCCATCACTCAGCCAGAATTATCGGCCGATACACCTTAGTGACCGAACCGCCGCCACTACTCAGCAGCTCCTGCAAGTTCCGCGTGTAGCCGACGCGGCGAATCAGTGTGTCGTTGATAGTCGCGCTATCGCTCAGCGCTCGGCTCAGGGCGACAGATCGACTAAGAGTGTCAGCAGCAGGGGCGCTGTCGCTGAGCGCACGAAATGCCGCCACTCGCCGGGTAAGGCTATCTGCCACGGTGGCCGCATCAGAAAGTGATCGATAGCGATCCACCCGCCTCGTAAGCACATCGTTGAGATTGGCACTGTCATTGAGCAGCCGACTCAAAGCCACAGCTCGGCCAAGACTGTCACCAGCCGGAGCGCTGTCATTGAGCGAGCGCACCATGTTGCTCGTGTAGGTCGGCGCGACGGTGATGCGGCTGGCTGTCGTGCTGTTCGTGTGCAGGCGGAATGTGCCGGTTAGCGAAACCTGGAGCGGAAACTCGCAGAACGGCATCAGCAGCAGAACCTGAGCGCTGGTAGCGCCGCTGGACTCTTCGGCAGTGTCTAGGTGCCAGAGCGCCATTGTGTTGTCGTCATCCCCATAGGGAGAATCGGCTGGGTCGTAGTCGCCTGTGTACCGTGCAATATCACTGATGCGAACTTCTTCAACCACGCCGCCCGCTGGTCTGTTAACGAGAGACTGCCCGATCTTAAAAGTAGCGGTATTCGGCGCTGTCGCCATGTTTGTGACAACGCTGGCGACTACAAAACCATTGCGCAACAGCCTGAGCGCAGTGCCGTCATAACTGAAGGCGTAGTCGTACAACTCGCCCGCCGTGTCTGGCAATGAACTAGCGATAGATGCTGATGTGCCACTTCCTGGAACATAGAAAAGTTGCATAGCGCCGTTGGTCGCGTATCTGAACTCCATCGCAGCATTGGCTAGACTGAGTTGATCCTGCCAGTTACTGAGCGGACAAGCCGAGCCGGCAAAGTCGGCCGCTACCGGGCGGTACTTAAATTCCCAAGTTCGAGGCGCACTATCTTCCGGGGTGAAAATGGCTGACTGAGCCGCCGGCACTTCAAGCCTGTTGTTCACCACGCCAGTAAGCTGCGCAGCCCCGCCGAAGCCGCCCCAAGGGCTAGCAACTGGCGACACCGTACCGACCTTGGTAAGCGTGCGCCCGTTGCCCGAGCTGTCTACCAAGCTGACAACATCCACCGTGCCTGCACTAGCGCCGCCGCTCAGGGCGTATGCGCTACCGGCAAAGGTGACATTCGCAATCTGCTCGGTGGTCGTGCCAGTCAGGCCGGCAACTGAGCCAAAGCCCAGAACAGAGTCCACGCGCACGCTTGTCGCGCTTACGATCGTCGCCGCGCAGATAGCGGCGCGCAGGGTCACCGTCGCGACATTGGCATCCGTCAAGCCACCGCTGCGGCTGTAGTGCAACGGAATTGTCCAAGTGCCAGCCGAAATGCTCGCACCATCGCTAGCCGCTGGCACCAGCGTTGGTGACTGAGCCAGCACCCAACCTCTGTCGTAAGTGCCGCCAACGACCGGCGGGAAAGCCGCCGCGTTGTTTTCGCTGAAGGTTCCTTCCGGTATCCAGTAGCCGGCGCGGGCGGCCAGCGCGTAGGCCGTCGCCGTTGCAGTCGCGTCGGCGGTGCCGGGCGAGGCCGTGCTGAGCGCCTTGAACTGAGCACCCAGCGCGCCAGCAGCTGCGCCCAGCGTGGTGTAGACCGGGACAGGAAAGTTACGAGGCATGTCAGGCGGTGAAGAGCCAGTTAGGGGTAACCGTGTCTCCGGACACTAGCGGAGCCGTCGGCGATACGAGCGTCTCGTACCCCGTCGTGCCGCCGGCAGGAGCATTCTGCAGACCGGCCTTGGCCACCGTGCGCGTGTCGGCCGCGCCACCATCAGAAGCGTTTTTCGTGAAGGTAGTCGTCAGCAGGGCTGTGTTGGTTCCGGTCGTGTGGCTGTAAGTCGCCTGCTTGCGATTGAGGCCGCCACCGGCATTGTTCAGTTCGCCGGCCAACGATGTGTTGGTATCCAGCGGCGCAGCACTGTTCTCGGTCAACGAGATCCAGTTCAGTGCGGCCGGCTGGGCAGCGGTTCCGTAACTGGTGGCAAATTGGTGGTCAACCCCTGCCTTGTTGCGCATGTCAGCCTCCAATCAGCTTGTGGGGGAATTCGCCGCGCTCGCCTTCCGCCCGCCAGTCGCGGATGTCGGTGATGCCCATGTCTTCGGCAATCACTTGCACCAGGAAGGGATCTTCACCAGCAATCCAAGCAGGCGGCTGGCCACCAACGACAGACCAGTTTTTACGAATGATCTGCATGCACTCAGACAGAGAGTCCTGACGCTTGCCATCTGGCAGAAGAGGAAAGTCAAAGGTCGTGCGTTCTTTCTTGCCGGGGATATAGGGCACGCGGAATGGCAGCCCAATACGGTCGCGCAGGAACTCTGCCCGGTGCTGCACCGTGACTTCGTACATGGCGTTGCCGTCCGAATCAGTGAAGCTGTCGCCCACTGCGTGAATGCCTGAAATATCGAGCCCACAAACCTGCGTGGCCCACATCTCAAGAAACTCCAGCGTGGTGCCACCAGGCGGCTGAGGGTGCTTTGCGTACTGGATTGGATCAACATTGCCCAAGCAGATAGTCGTTGTCTTTTTCACGCGCTAACCTCTTCTAAAATCGCTGTGCCGCTGACGGCGGCAGCTTTGTTGACGCTGATGGTCAGCGTGTCGCCGGCGTTGTCGCCGGTCTTACGCTGGGTCTTGCTGATCGCGTATCCCCGGTGAGCCTCAAGCGCGCCGATCTTCACGCTGATGACAGCGCCCTGGGGATTGCTGGGGTCATCCAGCGCAACGATGTCGCGCAGGCGCAGCTTCTTCGAGGGATCCGCCATCACATAGGTGGCCGGCGAGCCGACTGCGCTAACCGAGAATGGAAAGTGGATGTATTCCTGCTCTTTTGATGTCGCCACGCTGACTTCGCTCAAACGCAGTTCAGCATTACTGAGCGGGCCACTGACTGGGATCGGGCTGCCGGCGTCGTTCTTGACCTCGACCTCGCCGCTGATTGTCGCCGTGAGCGCGCCCTGCAGCGCCAGCAGCACCTGCGCCAGCGTCGCCTGCTCAGCGGCACCAAGTGGCAGCGGCAGAGCTTCGGCACGCAGCTGCATGTTGGTCAGAGCATCGGTTTGTGGCGCTAACGCTGTGACCTGACTGCCCGGCAGCGGATAACTCGCTGGGAAGTTGGCGATGGCCGCCACTACCTGCTGGAGCGCTGCAATGCTAGGTGCATCGAGGCTGACGACGCCTGCCACTGTTTGAGTGTCAGTAGGGCGCGTGGGCTGAATAAGGCCAGTATCGACGAAGGTGGGTGTATCGACAGCGCTGCCGTGGCCATCCTCGCGCCGGGGCTCGATGAAATCTGTAGCCGCCTTGTTCAGCGCCCTGAAAACGACAGAAAACAAGCTCATGGCACATTGACCTGCAACTGGTAGACGGTCTCGCCGCCGATGGTTATCTGATCGAGTACAAGCGCTGGGTAGGCCGGTAACGGATCTGGGGCGCCGATGAATATCGGCTGGCCACCAGCATCACCTTGAGGTATTCGGAAAATCAGCCGCGCATGCTGAGGCGTACCCACATTTTCAACCTCTGCCGGAGATCCTGCCGGCAAGGTCTCTACATCCTCAACTTCAACCTGACCTGATGGCCCCATCAGGGCCTGCAAAATGCTCATCGCAGGCTTGCCGCCATCTCGCACAGCTACAGGACGCGAAATAGGCGCGAGAACAGTTACAACTTTGATCGAAGAAACCTTAATCCGAAGTACATGCCTGCCATCAGCAACTACCAGCGCCGGCGGTTGCGGAGAAAGGCGAATGCGCTCAGCCATCCCTGGTCACATCCGCGATGACATCAATATAGATAGTCTCGCTACTTGTTTTAATGCCAGCAGGCGAAATGGCTTCAACATCAGCGATCAGTCGCTGTACAGGCCATAGCGAAGTCACAGCCGGCTCGGCCGTCAATGTGGCCAAGCCTTGCGCGGCACTATTAATAACAATACCTAGCTCACATACCAGCTCGTCAGATGACTCTTCCCGCACCTGGCTACGAAATGTGTAGCCGGTGATATTAATAGGCGCGAAAGTTTCATCGATCTGCTCAAGCTCATAATGAATAGGCAGCTGAAAGCTATCTCCACGCTTTTGCTCAAGAATCATTTAAATTGCCTTATTTTAGTCTTGGTAAATATAGCGCCCGCGAATTTCATCCGCCTTTTCAATCAAATCAGATTGCTGAATCTCTCCGCGCAAATACTTACCAACTAGAGGATCAAATTCTTTTGAGAATGCTTTAGCGCGATTATTTCGTGCCTGTTCATTTTTCAATGAGTTGAGCTTTTCCTGATTTACATTAATCACAGCTGCACTCCTTCAAGCTGAAATACTATGGATTCCAACTGTGCAATCAGAGCTTTCTCTTGAGCAATCAAAGAGGCAAGGCCGGTGCGAAATATGCTGACTGCCTCGGCGTGCACCTCATCTGAAACATCCTGAGGCTGCTCAGGCTCTGGTAGCGCCTGAAGCGCATTTATTTTGCCCTCAGCCTGCGCGATGAACCAGCGCTCTGCACCCATGCCGGCGCCATTTGGCTGGCTGAAATCAGCCTCCCATGCACCACGACCCTCGCGATTAGATGGGACATCAGAATCTTCAACGAAGAGAAATGGCACGCCATATGGCACATCCTTCAATGCCACTTGCTCAAGCGGTAGAGCTCCCGATGTATGAATAACTGAGATACAGGATTCATTTGGGTAAATTATTTTCATGGACATGCCTCAGCGGAATATCGAAATATTGAAGATTTCTGGATCCACCGCTACTCCGCCCAAATCCTCTGCCTTGATGCGCAATGAAGATATGGTTGGCGCTGATGTAGTAGCAAATAATGCTAAGTTGTCATTTGCCGCAGAGCGGTAGCCGCCGAATGTGAAAGCATAGTTAGGATCAGGCATCGCTGTTGTGTAATTAGCGGCGTAGTCACCCACTCCGTTATCTGTAATAGATGTGACATTACCAGACCCACGAATAGCCACAGTTCCAGTGCCGTTGAAGCTCACCCAAGCACGACAACCAAACTCAGGGTAAAGCACGGAACCGCCAGGGATGACGCTACTCATCGATCCGTCAGTGCCGACACGCCGACGCTCCACACCACCCGTGGCGAAGCCGATTTGATCAGCGCCCGGCGAGAACATGCCGGTATTTGTGTCGCCAGAAAAATACAAGCCTGGCGCTGCAGCTGTGCCAGGCACAATACCGACGGCTCCAGTCAGAACGCCACCAGCTTTGGACAAGTACAGAGCGGCGATCGCATCACGCACCTGCGTACGAGTGGTCTTGCTCAGCGTCAGACCGGCCGCTAGCACCATGGACACCAACTCTTCCTGTACCGCATTAGCCCAATCAGCACTGAGTGGAGTCGCCTTGAGGCCGGTCGATGAATCTCCACGCCCAAAATAACCAGGCGCGCCCGCAGCCTGCGGATTCGGCAGACTGGCAACAGCCCCCGAGTTATCAATTCTAAACATGGTTACCTCAGACGTATGCGAACAGCACGTATGTATGCGAGGGCTTGAGCCTATTGATCAGGCACTCAAGCACAGTATTGACAGACCAACTTACCAGCGGCTCCTCAACCGCAGAGGACTCCACTCTGAACGGCTCTTCAGCGCCCACAGACGCACTATTGATTTGCCATGTGAAATACCACTCCTCACCAAGTAATGGCTGCTCTATAGGCTCCTCAACCCGATACGGCTCGAACTCATCAATAGTGATGGTGAAGCCAAGCGAAGCAGCCAGTTCAATATAAAACTGACGCGATAGACTACCGACGAAGAGCAGCCTCGCCATCAAGTCAGCTCGTCGCTGTATCAAAGTCATGTCGGCAACAGTGATGCACTTATCCGGCAAGCCGGAAATCGCTTCCCAGCGAGCAAAAAGCTCGCCGCTCGTACGAGGATCTCCCTCTTCAAGCAAATCGAGTGCGCGGCTATGGCACCGCGCCAAAGTTGGCGCGAGAGCAGCGAATAGCGGCTCATCAGGATTCCAAGCTGGCCCCGGCGGCAGAAGCGCCTCGAGCAGCGTCCGATAATCATCGGTCAACTCAGCCATGTGATTATTCCTAGCACGGGCAGCTCAAGCGCGGCATAGATAGGATCTGTCGTCGGCGCCACCAGCTGGTGCGAGAACTCACCCGGCGTAAGGCTGATTGCCTCAGACACTCGACTAAGACTCAATGTCATGCCACCCAACTCGCCCTCACGATAAAAAAACTCACGAAGGCTGACTGCCACGGCCGTGCGCAAATCGGCCGAGTCCGGCGATAACCGAATGCTTGGCGAGAAAGGCACAAGAGAAGGCGAGACAACGAACAAGCCCTTGCCGGCTACTGGCCGGGCAGCATCGATGGCAGTGAAAACGGCCGACAGCAAGGGCGTGGACGGCGTCGGATCCACAAGATCGCTGGTCGCAATTGCAACGGTCACCGTGCCAGCACCAGCAAGTGCCGGCAGCACCCAGGCACGATCCACACCAGGCACCTCAAGCGCCCAACGCTTATAATCTGCGTCGGTACCCCCTTGTGGTGGTTCGGCATAAGTCGCGAGCACACGCGCACGCCAATCCTCAAGGCTTTCAAGATCCGCGCCGGCACCCAAAGTATCAGCGACAGCCAGTGATGATAGGCCAGACACAGGATTGACCAGCTGCAGCTCTACGCCATCATCCAGATTGCCTACCGTGCCCGCCTCTTGGCAGACCACTGGTACGCGCAGAAGGCCGGCACCGGCCACGGCATCTGCCGTGGCCAAATACTCCTGACCATCAGGCCCCTGAAAAAGAGCCCCAGCCGAAATTGAGATACCGTCGGCCGCACCATCGAACCGGGCATAGCCGGAAGCGGCTTGCGCAGCCTTGCGTGGGCATTGGCGAATACTCGCGTGGCGAGTCAGCCACTCTTCGTCAGCCAGATCTGGCAGCAGGTTGCGCGCCAGGTAATCGATGAAGCCATAGAGAGAATGCACGGACGCAGCCAAAGCACGACCGTAGACTTCAGCATCTGACCGACGCAGCACATCGTCAGCCTGGAAGCGAGCATTGATATCGCTCTTCACCTGGGCGATGAGCTGCGGCAAGGTCTTGCGAGCGAAGGCAGAGTCAGCCATTGCGGATCATTCTCCAGAGATCATTGAAACGCAGCGTGAGGTCACTGCCATCCTTCCTAGTGAGACTGACGACTAGCGCAGCCGCATCGATGCCGTAGCGCTGCGCCTGACAACTCAAGCTGTTCACCACGCCGTCTTCTTGCATCCAGCTCAATGCCTCGATGGCATAGCCGCGCGCAGCCTCGAGCACCTGGGCAGTGATCTTTGCCCGGCTCAGCAGCCACAGTCGCGAGCCGATGCGGTCATTCATCACCGTCGGCCAGGTATCGCCCCAGTAACCCATTGGGTCATCACCGTCATAAGCATCATCTGCGGCAGCACGCCGCCAGGTGAAGAGTGAAATCACGACCGCCCTCTCCAATGGATTGCTAACCGCGAGCAAAGGCGTCTCAACACCGTTGATGACGATCACGGAGTCCTGTCTGATGATCGTCATAACTACATGCTCGGGGTCGGCGTAGTGGTGCCAGCGCCATTGGTGTGGCCGTTGTAGACCGTGCGCATGCCGGCCACCGTCCGGGTATTCGACGCGGCGCTATCCAGAAGGTCACCAGTCGTTTCAACCAGCGGAGTCTCAAAACGAACCTTGGTGCTCGCCTTTACCAGGAGCGTGCCGGTATTGATTTCGGCAATCCGCCCACGCTTGAAGTGCAGGTAGTCGCCTTCGTCGGTGTAAAGCGCCACCTCACCACCCTGCAGCCCCTGCAGACGGTACCGCCGGTCGCCGACCATGATCACCAAGCCATGCGATCGGTCGCCATCCAGAAAAACAGTCAAGCCCTCTGCTCCAGCATGCGGGCATGAGGTGTAGCCGTAGGGCTCCAGGTGCTCGATGTCTGCCTTGACCTCGCTGCCCAGCAGGCGCACCTGCAGCAGCTGCATGCGGCCGGCAGAGTCGATGCCGGATACCACAGCACGCGCCAGCAGATTCGACAGCCCGCGCTTGAGCGGCGCCAGCATGCGCTGCATGACACGCTCACTCATGGCAGGGTCTCGACACCGGTTTTGGCTGCTTTGCGCTTCTGGGGCTCAGCAGGCTGTGGCAGATAAGCATCCGGCGGCCCGACGCGAAGCGTCGCCACGGTCCCGCTGTCGTCGTAGCTGTACTCAACCTCGGCGATGAGCATTTCAGCACCATCCAGACCGAGGTAATCATCCCAGACCAGCACACGCACATTAGGCGCCCAAAGCCGACCATCACCCTGTCGCCAGCCGCTGACGGTGTAGCTGATCTCATACGGCCGCGCGGCGCGTCGGTCGCGCTCGAAGCGCGCTAAATCACGGCAGCTCGCCAATGTCGCCTGCCCGGACTGCTTGACCTGCAGGATCCGCGTGCGGCGCACACGGCTGTCGCGCACAACAGCCTGCAGTTGGTTTGTGCTGCCGCCATAGTCGGCATCGCTGCCAGCACGCTGGCCCAACACGCGGTATTCACTGAAGCAATCCTTGAAGTCCCGATCAGCATTACAGGACTTGATGTTTTCGCCACGCACTAGGGCCGTGACGGCCTTGCCGGTGCCAATCGTATCGATGACCAGCCGGCCGGATGGGTCATCAAAGGCCAGCGCCTGGCGGAGCTGCAAAACCCGATCCAACGACTCGAACACAGTCTCGCCTGGATCAATCTGGTGCTCAGGAACAGGTAGCCCGGAAACACCTTTATCGATCACGGTCACGCCGTACACACCAGCGAGATCACGAGCAATCTGCGCGAGCGAGCGCTGGATCCACTGGCCACCCTTGTAGATCGCCGCACAATCCACGAGATCAGCTGTCAGGCTGCGGCCGGTGATCGAGCGCGAGATGGAATTGTCGTCATAACTGATCGGCAGCGCATCGACATGGCCAGTCATGACCAGATCACTGCCGATACGAAGCTCAACACGATCACCCGGAGACACGCGCTCGAAGAAGCCAGGCTGACCAGCATCTTCGGCCTCTCGGGTGATACTCACATTGAAGTCGCGAGCTACGCGTTCAATGCCGGCACCGATGCGCACACCGGTCCAGCCAACATAACGAGATCCATTAATGCTGAGCGAGACTTCGTTGGCTGGGTCGATCATGACGGAACCACTTGCAAGGCCTGCACCGGCACGAAGCCAGGATGCTTGATCCCGTTGCGTGCCACCAGCTCATCCGCACGACCCGCATCATCCTGCCAGCGCGCAGCTAGGACCACTGCTGGCAGCACCTCCGGCGGCGTCAGCGTGATCAGTCGCGGAGCCTTGCTGGCGCGCTCACTTAAATCAGCATGCGCAGCTAGTCGAGCCAGCTCGAGAGCACGAAACAGGCCGTCAGAGTCGGCGCGCAGCGCCTCTTGGTCGAAGGCATTGCCAAGTTGATCACGGAGCGCCAGCAGATCGGCATGGCCGGTTAGCAGCGTCGGCAGTGATTGATCTCCATCATCGACCGCAGGTCGCGACAGCGGCTTGACTGGCACCTGCACCGGAATTGTTGCCACCAAGCGAAGGACTTCAGCCGCCGCCGTTTGGCGCACCAGCGCTGCCACGGCATTGCGATTACCCAGCACGCGGCGGGCCGCATCGGACAGAGAGACCCACAGGCCCAGAGGGCGAAGGGCCGAGCTCTGAGCGAGCGACAACATGCTGCGGATCTGCGCCTGAAGCTGCAGTGGTTTCTGGCTCAAATCCTGCAATTGACTCCAGACACCGCTTACACCGGCAGAAAACTTGCCCAGCTCACTGGCTGGACCAAGCCAGCTGGAGACATTGCTACGCAGGGCATCGAGCGGCGCCAGAAGCTCGCCATTCAGCCTAGACAGAGCCCCCGTCACCGTGTCGAGCAAACCACTGGCAGCTGTAACAGACTGCTCACCGACATAATCCGGAAAGCCCTCGGTCTCGAAGGCATCAGCAAAGGCAGCCTCAGCAGCCACCTGCAGGGCATCGGCCTGACCAAGCAATGCGCTCGCAGTATCACGACCACGAGTTGGGTAGCGCTGCTCGCCGTGCTCCACAAAATTCAGGGAGATAACGCACACACCGCCATCATCCCAACGATGCCCGACGCGGACCTCGCCATCGAGATCCACCTGCAGCGAACCGAACCATGGATGCACCAGCGTGCCGGGGCCGGCCGCCTCAATGGCAGTCAGCAGGCGGTCGCGCTGCTCCAGGTAGTCGTCACCGATCAGAAAGGCATCTAGGCTGTATCGACGCGCAGCACGCCCTAGATCTTCGTGATAAGGCGTGTCGCGACCAGGATACTCAGTGGTCTGTCCACGCCGGCCGACACGATCATCGGATCCTTCAACCTGGAACGGCACATCCCTGAAGGATGCCGGTTGCAGGCGTTCACGCCAGCCCATGTCAGTAAGCAAACCTGTTGTAGCCAACATCCGGCGTCATGCGTACGCCTGGCTGACTGGTCTTGGCAGGAGAAACACGCATGCCAGGCGGTGCGTTGTCGAAACTCACATTAATCTGGCCTTGCAGCTGCTGCTTAGCAGCCATTGCCTGCTGCCGAACCGGTGAGACACGCGGAGCACTGCCCTGCCGACCACCAGTAACAGCTGCTGATGCTCGGACGCGAACCTCAGAGTTACTGCCGAAGAAGTCTATGATCGGCTGCACATAAGGTTTTATCCGCTCCCACATGCCTTTGAACCAGGTCACAACAGAGTCCCAGTTGGCAATCACCAAGGAGGCACCAACCGCAAGCAGCCGAATGAAGATACCTAGTGGCGTAGCTGCCGTCAGTGCACCGAGCAGCCTGACAGCCATGCCAGCGCCGAGAGCAGCAAGCTTGAAAGCCACGAGACCAACAGCAACAGCAGCAACAGACCTAACCAACGCCGGATTCTCCTGACTCAGCCTCTGCACCTTCCCGGACAGCGACCCGAACATCTCGGTTAGCGCTTTCAGCTCTGGCGAAAGCGCCTCGCCGAAACTGACGAGAGCATTGGTAAATGTGCCAGAGGCCGCGTCCCACATATTCTTGAGCGTGCCAAGTTGCCGGTTCACACGCTCCTGCAAGCCAGCCTGGGCTGCCATCTTGGTCTGAACATCCTGATAGCCAGACAAGCCCTTATCGATCAGCAGCGAGGCAACCTGCAGTGTTTCCGCATCATCACCAAACAGCGCTGTCAGCACCCCGGTACGGCGCTGAGTCGTCAGCCCCTTTAGCTTTCCCAGCTCGGCGAACATCTTCTCGACACCGCCGAACTCACCCTTGCCGTTGGTGAAATCCATATTGAGGCCGCCAATGGCATTGGCCTTGCTCACTTTTTTGGCATTGAAGCCAGACTGCAACACCTTGCGAATCGCATTACCAGATGCCTCGCCCGACATACCAGCCTGATCCATCATTACTACCAGCGGCGCCATCGCTTTAGCGCCAGCCAGCCCTTTCTGCTTAATCATGTCGAGCGCCGGAGCCAGCTTGCCAAAAGCGGCCAGCATGTTGCCGTCATCGATGCCCATATAGAAAGACCGCTGGATCACATCCATCAAACCCATCATGTCTTCGCTGGTTGTCTTGGTGGCATCTTGCATTTTGGCGGCAAACTCGGCCGCCTCAACCGGTGGCTTTTGTAGCTGAACAGCCAAATAGGCAGTGGCCTTCCCAAGACCATTGATAATGTTCTCGGCAGGAACGCCTTGACGCACCAACATAGTCATCATGTTCTGGAAATCAGCCGTCGTTCCAGGCAGCTTATTGCCGAGCTGGTTCGCCAGCGCGGTGATTTTCTTGAACTCCGGCACGACTGTACCGCCGGCGCGCATCATGGCAACCTCAAGCCCAACTGCCGCATTCTCGGCATCGGCGAAAGCTTTGGCCGACGCTCCTATACCAACGCCAACAGTAGCCGCCATGGGCAGCGCACCATTACCAGCGATACGGAACTCACGCTGCAGACCGCGCAGCTTTTTCTGCATTTCCTTGATCATGGGCGAGAGCTTGTCAACACCCGTAATCAGAGCCTTCAGCTGATAGGTCTGTAACATTTCGTTCTCAGGGATTGATAAGTTCAGAGACTCGCGAGGCTTGAGCCTCAAGGACCAGAAAGCGATCTAGCGTCATGGCCTCAACCTCCAGCGGAGACATCCGCCAGAAATAAGCTACCTCGTGAATACGGTCGGTCAGTTCTGAGGCTGAGTCGCCGACACCAGAAAAAAACCACATATCGCCCACGCCAGGCTGTTCAGATCCACCGGATCCATTTGGCGCACGGTGGAATCAGGTACACCAGCAAGCACGACGATGTACTTCATTACCACCGCCATTTTGAAGTCCGGCGCTTCGCCGACAACGACATACGGCAATCCAAGCCGGCCAACCTGTTCACCCGTAGGACGCTTTAGCACCAGGTTAGTGACAGTCTCGCCATGCGCATCCACCGGCACTTGCAGCGTGTAGTCGTAATCGCTCATTGCCATTTCCCCGCAGTGCCATTGAACTCAAGCTCCACCGTGCCTTCGGAAGGGTCAAGCGCCGGCTCGCCCACAAGCACCGCGCCTGAGAGGATGTAGCTGAAGCCGTTGGCAAAGTCGGCAGTCACTACGGCATCAGTCATGGTGCGGAGCTTCTCCAACGGAAAGTCAGGGCGCATATAAAATGTGCCTTTGATGTACTTGAGACGCTCCATTTCCTTATAGCCGGCCACGCCAGCCACGCCCATCTTGGTCTCGCGCGTGGTGTCTGTCAGTGGCGCTTCCATCTTGCCTTCCAGCTCAAGCTGCTGGCCATCTACCTTGACGAAAGTGGTACCTGCAATACGCTTCATGTTGATGACTCCTTGATGCCGTCAGATCAGGCGTTAGCCGGATACTGCGTGCGGAACTGATTGAGGACGGCGAACACGCGCAGCTGATTCACATAGTCAGGCGGGAACAGAACATTGACGCGATTGCTATCAGCATCGCGCTCAACGATGAGGTACTTGGCGAAGAGCGCACTGTTTTCAACGATGCCCGCGCGCTCGAGCTCGCCATAAGCCGAAATTAGCTCAGCACGAATAGTCTTCGGCGTGACGATGCCATCGCCGTCATAACGAGTGCCGTCATTGGCAAGCTTGCAACGGCCGTACTTAGAAACCACACGATTGCGCAGAAAACGCAGGACATAGGCCGAGGTATGCAGCGTCTCGGAATCGAGATAGCTATTATCTGCTTGGCCATATACGTTCTTTTGATATGTAGTGATCGCACGCTCAACATAGAGCACGCCGACCGCGCTATATGCAGTTGCGATACCCTTGCTCAGTAGCGTTTGGCGATCCGTATTGCCGAAGCGCTTGCCCGCACGAGGCACCAGCAGGCCATCAAGAGAGCCTGTTTGCGTCGGACGCGCAGGATCGATTCGCAGGAATACAGCATTGCGAGCCGCATAGGCCGCCGCTTGCTCCCAGACCGGCATAGGGCAATCATTCTCGTAACCCCAGACGGTGGCATGCTGGTCATTGCGAGTGACACCAAAGGCAGAAAGCGACGCCAATGTGCCGCGCAAACCAGAATAAATATGACCATAGACCTGGCGCAGCCAAGACCAGCGCCCAGCCGTGTCGCCCATTTCAGTACTGAATGTGGCAAGCGTGGTCGCATCTGAGAACGGCTGCGCAATGAAGTCGTAAGGCTCATCACCCATAGCCGGGATGGTCGCTGTTAGCGTCGGCGTACCGGCGCCGCCAGAAAAAGCCACGATCGCCAGCGCCAAGCCAGTAGGCGTACTTTCACCACCGAGCGCGCCGCGATAGTTTTCAATGACAACCAGGTCGTTGCCTGTCAGACCCTTCCAGCGACAGGTGAGCGTAACGACACCCGCAGCATTGGCAGCAGAGACCGGCATATCAGTATCGGCAGTGATCGCTGCCACAATGGCAGCAGCAACAATCGTTGCCGTGTCTGCCGCAGCAACAGCCACCTGCAGACGACGACCCGCGATATAAAGCGTGATCACGCCAGCAGTAGTCGCCGGGCCAGTGACCGTGATCGTACCGGTGGCAGCTGTGCCAGCAGCGATGTCCGGCACAGCTATGTACCAGAGCTCGCCAAAAGGATCGATCGCACGCGCACGAGCAATCATGGCAGCCAGCATAGAGCCACGCCCGACCTGCTGCATGGCAAGATCAATCCCACCCACAAGTACCGGCGTATCGACGGCAACTGGAGCCGTCGAAAGCTTGGAACCAATCAGCAGCATTGGCTGGCCATTGCTCGCAGTATTGGCACGCGAGCTGTCCATCTCCGCATAAAACAGCGGCACTCGCAGATCATTCGGGATGTTGCTGAACGGGACGGCAGCACTCATGACGGAATTGCTCCTTTGGTTTTCGGCAAGGCCGGGACAGCCTCAATGACATCGCCATCACACAGGCGACTCAGCCAATATTGGGTTGGTTCGACATGTCGCCCTTCAGGCAACAGTTGGCCGCCGCGCTCGGGATCCGGCACGTAACGGCCCTCGACGGGCTTGATGAACATGTGACCTCTTAAACGCTCGGAGGATCCGCGCGCATGGTGTGCTCGATCCGGCCATCCGGAACACCGGCGCCAGGGTCGAGGTAATCGACTTTCAGGGTGACCCCCTCGAAGTCAGGAAGCGCCTCGAAATTTGCGCCAAGGCGCGTCATCACAGGCGTAATGCGAAAATCGGCAGAAAATTCAAACTGGTAATACAGCCGCGAGCGATTGATCATCAGTACATGGCCGCCCTCGTAAACGAAGGGGCCGTAGTCCGTCAAATCCCAGCCCAGAAGACAGCGCCAGAGCTGCGCGCGGACATCATTCAGCGCTTGGTTGACACTCGCCTGGCCGCGCTCATCCTGCTCATTGGAGAGAATCACCACGACCGCGATGGTTTCCTTCAGATCCTGCTGATAGCCACTCTGCGAACGCATAGCTTCCGCCTGCTCATCCAGCGGAATCACATAGGCTGCCGGCACCAGAAAATTGGCATTCTGATCAAGCTGCTTGAACTGAGCCGCACCAGCCACCCGATTGACGAACAGCGGACAGCGCCCGCGAAGCTCGGCAATGACTACATTCAGATCCATCAGTTAGCCCTTCAAGCCATCTTTCAGCGCCTGGAACAGCTCGCGTTGGATCATCTCTCGCGAATCATCAAGAGCATCAACTACATAGTTTCGACGCGGCTTAAGATCGCCACCGCGCTTTCGATCCATAGCGCCATAGTTCAGAAAGGCTGGGTAGAAGACGTCCATTCCAGCCGTCTTATCAGCCCTGACAACCACAGCAAAGCCAGACTTACTAACCTTGAATCGCAGCGCTCGCTGCAATTGACCCGTGTCTTTTCCAGGATATGAGTCTGGATCCGAGATAGCTCGCCGAGCCACCAATCGACCTGCAGTCACACGCACCCTGAGGCCAATACGCCCCATGGCACGCTTAATAGGCCCGCGCTTGAAATCAATACGCTCGTAGTTGCCAGACAGGCGTACATCAACAAACATGCCCGCCTGAGACATCACAGACTCACTCATGCCGACCCCAGAAGTTCACACTCGAGCCAGGTCCAACGCTTGGCACCAACGCTGCCTTTGAGGCGCATCACCCGGTAACGAAGACCTTCAGCCTCAACAACATGACGGCTGCTCACCTGCTCACAATGCCGAAGCACAATGAGGTGGGTGACTCCAGTATCGATCTGGCGAGACCCCCAGTAGGTCGCAGAGCTGACAGGAATCACACTCGCCCAGCGATAGAGCGGCGGACCATCGACGACAGCCACATCAGCAAAACCCTGCGCCTGATCCTGCCAAGGCTTGATAGCGATGCGCGTGCGCAGCTGGCCAGCCGTTGGTTCACGCATCAGGCAATCCAGGGCACGACATGCGGCGAGAGCAACGAATCGACAGCCATGGGCACAGGCAGCAAGCCGCCACGACCAGAGGCCTCAATCACCGCCTCACGATGCTCAAACCAATGAGCAGCAAGCATCAGAATCGCATGGCGAATCGCCGGAGGCAGATCTGTTGGCTTCAAAAGCCCTGCCTGATATTCGATAGTGACAGCGCCGATCACATCCGCCGTTTTCGGCCATTGCAGGCCAACAGCCGGAACAATCTTGGGCATCATTCCCAAGCCGCCCACCAACCGATATGCAGTGCCCGACAACGTTTGCTCAGCGCCGGCAAAATCCAAGTACTTCACCGACTGGATAGCAACTACCGGTGCACGCGGCAACCTGAGCAGGCCGCACACCGGAAACCCATCAATCTGCAAGCTCCACCGCTGACGCAGCAAACTACGCTGCGTCAGCGATTCCACATGAGCCCGCGCCGTGCTGATCAGACGGCCGAGCAGCTCATTCTCCTCAGCACCATCAATACGAGCCTGAGCGAGCAGCTCAGCTACTGTGACAGGCTCAATAGCTGGGGCCTCAAGGCAGATGAGCTCCACAATCAGACCCCGATCTGGCCTTGAGCCGGATCGTCGCCAGCACCAGCATCGGTGCTAGGAGCCAGGGGGGCTGGTGGTGCTGGCGACGCAGCGTCTTCAACCGAATGCTCGATGACACGGGCGCCAAGCTCATTGATGCAGTAATCCACTGCCGCTTTGCTCGAATCCACGATGCCTTCCTTGACCAGCGACTTCACCAGACTCTCATCCAGCGCCACAACGGCATTGACTGGATACTCAACGCCTTCAATTTCATGGCGCATCAACATACGCACTTTTTTCACAGACATGACTTTCTCCACCGGACCAGCCATATCGACCGGCCCGGATCAGGATTCAGGGGATGGTTAGGTGGCGCTGTTCTGATAGGCCTTCATAGCGGCCGTATCCAGCAAGTTGCCGCCGGCACGCATCCAGGCAAGGAAGCCGACCTGACCTTTCTTGGCGTAGACCGAATCGGTGAAGCGCAGTAGCGACATCTCCATCACATCGCGGATCTGGTACTTCTTGAAATCACCAAACACGATCGACTTGGCATTGGCAGCCGGGATCGGCATGTGGTTATTGATCTTGATCTCGTAACCCAGCAGCAGATCAGGAACGCCCGCCGAAATGCCCACTTCATAGCCGGGCGTCCAGATTGGACGGCCGGTCGTATCCTTGAGCTTGCGAATCACACGGCGCATCTGCTGATGGAACATGAAGCGGCAGTTGCCGCCTTCGAGATAGGCTTCATCAACCGACTCAACGAGATCAGCCAGATCATCATAAGTGACCGAGGCAGTCTGGCCATTGGCGCCAACCTTGCCAACGCTCGACGCAGTCACCACACCATTAGGCTGACTGGTACCAGTACCGGTGGTGAAGTGCTTGTTTGTGATACGCCCGATACGATCACCGATGCGGCCACGCACAAACGCTTCGACATCCACGGCCGAGTCCATGAGCAGCTCCATGGGCACAGTAATGACCTTCGAGCTGTACTTATACGCCGTCAGCGATACGGTGCCGAAAGTGACATCCGCATCGGTAGCCGTCTGATTTTCGGCAATGATTTCGCCCTCTTCAGCCGTGCCATCCGAGGTCGGATAGTTGAGCGGGCGGCCCGTTGAAGTCACCAACAGCGAAGAAACCGAGCGCATGCCGCCATAGGCCTTCAGCGCATCAATCACAGTCGCAGCGATTTCCTTGGGAACAGTGAAGCCACCTTCAGCATCCGTGGTGGTGGACATGGTGTTGCTGATGGTCACCAGCTGCTCAGCCGTCAAACCGTTGTCGCCCTTACGCAGCCAGGCCTGGACAATTGCCTTGGCCTCACTGGGCTGGCGCCCCTGAATGACCCTTTCGACAGTATCGTCATCCAGGCGCTCTTCAGCCGTGCGATCCAGCATGGCCTGATGGCGTGTGATGCGCGTGTCGATATCATCGAGCTCAGCAGTCACCGTGTCATATTGGGTCTGATGATCGGCCGACCAGGCTTTGTCCTTGGTCTCGTCCATCAGTTTGCGCGCCTGCATAGCCAGTGCGTTGCGACGCTCGCGCATTGCCTTGATGTTGCTCATGTCTTTCTCCGACAGAAATGAAAAAGCCCGGCGAATGCCGGGCTCAGTTTCGCCGTGGCACGCGAGCGCCTACGGAGCGATTCGTTGCAGCAGTGCGACCCGCCGCTCAAGCGCGGCACGGTCAATGGTTGGCTCAAGAGCCGAATCATGTGTTGGCGCCGCAATCAGGGCCGCTGGCGCATGCTCGTAAGCATTCAGGTTCCAAGCGCCATTGCTGGCCTTTGCCGACTTGCCCTCAGCCTTGCGATCAGCAAAGCCTTCCGCCACCGATTCATCTGCCGTGAACCAGGTCTCGGCATCCATCCAGGCGCGCACCTTGTCAATGTCAGCGCCGGTTTTGGCGACATAGTCCGCCGCAATGCTATTGTCGATTTTCTCCAGAACATCCGCTGACTGGCGCATGTCATGCCGATTGCCATAGGCCAGCGTCCACGCGTTGTGGATCATGAAGAACGCACCATCGGCGATTTCAACTTCATCCGCAGCCAATGCCAGATAGCTGGCAGCTGAGGCTGCTAGGCCATCCACATGAGCGATCACCTTTTTACCGCTGGACTTGATGGCCTGGCACATGGCACGAGCCTCAAACACATCACCACCGGGCGAGTTGATGTGCAGGTGCACGGTGTCCGCCTGGATAGCCTGCAAGTCGGCGATGAAATCCTTGGCAGACACACCGCCATACCAATCGCCGCCGATCACATCGTAGACATAGAGCTTGTCATCTTCGGCAGCGGCACGAACTGGAGCCGGTTTGCGCGCTTGGTTCTGCTTGAAAAGCTGCAGCAGTTTGTTCATGGTCTCACTCGGTCTTTGTGGCCGGATCGGCCGGTTCATCCTGGACGCCAGCCGCAGGCTTGGCGCCGGCCTTCTGCACATCATCCCAACCCGGCAGAGACTTCATGTTTTTGCGCTGCCGGACATCATTCACAGTGAGCCAGCCCTGCGTGCCAGGGCCACCCAATGCCTTGCTGAAATACTCGGCCTCTGCCTTGGAGTCGCCCGCAAGGAGAGCCTCACGATCAAATTCAACAAAGTACTTATCGCTGCGCAGCCAGAGCTTGCGATTGAGCTCTTGCTCAATACGCTTCAGGTGGGGCCCCAAGGTGTAACGGACAAAGCCGATGGACATCTGCTCGATGCCGGATCCCCAGGATGTATTACCTGTGGTCTCACCTATCATGTGTGGCGGCACGCCGAAGGCGCGGGCGATATCGACTACCTGGAACTGGCGCGTCTGAATCAGCTGCGCATCATTGGCGCTGAGCGCGACTTTCTGTAGCTCGCCGCCATTCACCAGCAGCAATGGCTTGTGACTATTGACCCGGCCGGAGTATCGCTCCTCAAACTGATCGCGCAGCATCTGCTGCTGTGTGGCATCCGGAGACACGCCGATCGGATACTTGATCACCGTCCCTGCATTCATGCCGCTGGAGAAAAAGCGGCCACTGAACTCGTCAGCTGCCAGTGCCGTGCCGATTGACTGGCGAGCCGCATACTGAATGACTGACTCCCCACGCACGCCATTCCAGCCAAAGCCGGGCACATGAAGTACATCTTCCTGATCCAGACCGTAAGCACGGAAGCTGCCTTTATCGCCAGCGTTCTGATAATCGCCCACCAGGTAGATCAGGCCAGCGCCTGAGCGCTCCGGCATAACCGCCTCACGCGGCAATGGCATGAAGCCACTGACCTCGAAATTTCGCTTGCGCTTAATCTCGCTGATGCCATCGCCACGCATCAGCATGCAGTCGACCATCCACTCCAGCCAGGTGGCTGATGTCAGTGTTGGAAAAGGCTGCTCATTGAGCAGCCACCAGACATCATGATCAACCTCAGCGCGAGCACGGCCAGCCCCGCGCTCATAGACCTTGAGCGGCAGCACAGCGATGGCGCCGCTAATCAGCCGGCTGCAAGCGTAGGCAGCCGAGACGCACTTGGCTGAGTGCGGCGTGACCGCCACACCACTCGAGGCCTGTTCGACGCCGAAGAAATCGATGACCCGTGGATCTGAGCTGAGCAGCGTAGTGCCGCCATCACCAGCCGCCTTAATCGGCGCCAGCGTCGGCTCACGACGCTCAGCAGCAGACGCTGCCGGCATTTTGGCGAAGGGATTCCAGACCATCAGAGGCTCACGAAAATATCGTTGCAGGGTTTATCTACCGTCTGCTGACTTGCGCCAGCAGCCATGATTGCCGCCACCATGCCGTCGATACGGCCAGTCGCGCGCTCCTTGCTTAACTTGCGGTTACCCGCCGGATCAGTGACCGTGACAGCGTTCGCGGCGCACCACCCCATTACCGGGTTGCTGTCATGCGCCAGCAGCTCACTGAGCAGCATGCGCTCGTACTCATCCAGCGCCGGCGACATATCCTTGAAGCCCTGACCGAACGGCACCAACGGCAGCTCTACGCCTTCACGCTCGAGGAGCGGAGACATGTCTTCATATCGCCAGCGATCGTAAGCAATCGACTGGATGTCATAAGCAGCACCCAGCACCGCGCATTGCCGCACAATGGCCATCTTGTCGATGGCCTTGCCCGGCGTTGTCAGCAAATGGCCCTGATTTCGCCAGACGATGTAGTCGACCTTGTCGCGCTCACCTTTTTCAAAAAGGCCGTCATTGGGTAGCCAAAACCAAGCGCGCTGGCGCCAAACCGGATCAGCCTCGGTAGGCTCGAAGAGCAGTACCAGGCTGGTCAAATCCTGCGTACTCGACAAGTCGAGGCCACCAAAGCAGCGGCGGCCTCGCAGCAGCACTTCATCAGGCATGCCGCCGGCACAGGCCTCCCAGATCTCTCGACTGATCCACGGCGACTCGGCTTCCGTCCACTGGCAGAAATTCAATCGCCTGACCATGGCTTCTTGCGATGGCATGGAGCGAGCCGGCAGGATCTGGTCTTCGAGGTATTGATTCTTGATCGTGATACCCAGCGATGGATTGGCTTTTGGCCAACACGCCTTGTCTACGAACGGATCATCAGCCTCATCCAGGGCGCAGACATAGCCAAAGAATCGGTCATCCTCAACCGACCCCGAGGTCACCTTGCCAGCGTACTCATGAAACTGGAAACAGACAGATCGCTTGTCTGATCCACTGTTGGTAATCATCACCATCAGAGGCTGCCGGCGGCCTTTCTGGCCCGCCTTCATCATGTCTACGACATAACGGTTGCGATGCTCGTGGATCTCATCCAGCAACGCGATATGCGGTCGAGGGCCGGACTGGCCGTCATCCGCCGAGATCGGGCGGAAGAAACTGCCCGTGCGCATGTAGGCCAAGTTCCAGACATTCAGGCCGCCACCAGACTTGGTGATATGCCTGCTCAGCAACGGCGACTGATCCACCATCGCGACCGCATCGCGAAATAGGATCATGGCCTGATCTTTCTTGGTGGCGCCGGCATAAATTTCAGCGCGCGGCTCGCCATCCGCCATGAGGCCGTAAATGCCGATGCCGGCAATCATGGGCGACTTGCCGTTGCCCTTGCCCGTCTCGATGTACGCCACACGGAAGCGGCGGAAGCCATCTGCGCTCAGCCATCCGAACAAGCTACCGATGATGAAGGCCTGCCAGGGCAGCGGCTCATAGGGCAAGCCCTCGAACTCACCGCCATTGAGCCGCAACACTTCCTTGAAAAACCCCAGCACACGCTCGACTAGGTCCGGGCGCCAGACCAGGCCACGCGCCGGGCCATCGGTCAAATCCTTCAGATGTCGTCGGCAGGCGTGACGCACATGGGGCCCAGCGACAACTCTGCCCTCGGTGACATCCAACGCGTACTGGGTGACAGGATCAGACGAGGTATTTTTCTTCCGCCGAGCTGCCAAACATGTCCCCCTGCGGTTCTGTGTTGATGCGCGTACGCGCCGCCGGCGTGCGTCCGAACTCTCGATCCACCGCAGCGAGGCGCTTGCAATACATCGAGATCCAGTTCTGCAGGTTGATCATTCGGTTAACGAGCTTGCTGCGCGCCTCCGGACAGACCTCGGCGGCGCACAACTCACGCAAACTGCGGAGCTCATCAATCATCAATTCATAGCCGCCCTGGTCTTCGCACCAGCGGCCGAAGGCAGTCACATCGACCACAGTTAGCATGCGCGACCGGCGCTGCTGAGGTGCCTCGCGATCCCAGACCCGCTTGCCATCAGGTGAGAGCCAAGCCGGTGGCGTGAGGTCATTCAGGTAGTCCGGCTCCGGCTCGCTCTTGTTCAAAGCGCGCTTGCCGGGGTTGCCCTGGATCAACTTCAAGGCTGTCGGCTTCGTCGGTCGTCCCGCCATCACATCACCTGTTTACCCCACCCCCTGTCCATTTCGCGGTTGCAAAAATCAAGGGGGCTGGGCGGTCTAGAAGGCATCGCCTCCAGACTTTCGATCACCCCCACCCTGCGGGCAATCATACCGCCGGCCGGTTCCAGTGATGATTCGGGTCAAGAGGGATGCCGCTGGTATCGCAACCGAGAACTCGGCCGCTCTTCTCAAGCCGTTGTTTCTCCCCGTCATGGCAGGGCTGGCATAACGACTGCCAGTTTGTCTTATCCCAGAACAATGCCTGGGCCTTGGAGACCATCAACTGATCACCAGACTCAAGGGCCTCTTTCATGCGTGGCGCTATTACATGGTCGACTACCCCAGCAGCAGCCACCTTTCCGGCACGCTTGCACCAGATGCAAAGCGGGTTTGCTCGAAGAAACGACTCACGCGCCTTTTGCCAGCGAAATCCATAACCACGCCGTGCGGAGCTGATACGGTGCTCAGTCATCGCCAGACTTCAACCCGGCTCGCTTCGCCAGCCAGCGAGAGTAAAGACCACCAGCGATATCGGCACCAAGCAGGCCAACCACGATACCGATGCCACCGGCCAGAATCGGGTTGTGCGTCATACTCAGCACCAAAAGAAGGCTAGCCATACCGAACAACGCCGAGCTGGTCCAGCGCAGCAGCACACGACGCAATATCTCACCCAGCGTGATGCCGGCCATTTCGGCCTGACGCATCTCACCAGCCAAGCCAGCCAGGGCGATCAGGATCACAGCCCACATCGGAATATCAGCCAAGGACTGGTGCTCAGTTGGCATGGACACCTCAAATCGGAGCGCAATCATCGCCACCCTCGCCGACCCTCTGGGTCAATTTTGGGCATAAAAAAACCCCGCCCCTGTCACCAGGGCGAGGTTCATCAATCATGGGAAAAAAGATCCCATTTTTGCCTGTACTCCGTCAAGCGATTTTTTCAACATGAGACAGAGAAAATTTTCATGCCGCATCTTTCATGCGCCTAAGCAGGTGCCGACAGCCATCATCAAGCCATGTACTGACCTCACAAAAGCCCTGTGTCGCTAGGCCCTGAAGCCTCAATCGGTAGACCTCTTTGTCAACACCAGCGATACATGCCTGCTCTCGAAGAGATCGGGACCCAGACCCGGATCCATTGCACTTCTCGCAAGCACGGATCACTCCAGTCCGAAAACGAACCTCGCCATGGCCACGGCACCCGGAGCAATGCACCGGATTAACGACCTCGAACAACGCAAGCATGGCAAGGCCAGAAACCGCATCAGCGGTCACGGTTATCTTGCCCACGCCAGCCCTTGCCAGAATGAACGCCCTGATCTTCGACAAGATCAAATCATCACCACGATGATCATCCAGAAACATCGTTCGCATCAGCTCAGCATGATGCGCCGGCAATCCAGCCAGCCCAACACACACATCAGACCGGGTAATTTCGATTGAGCCGCCGAAGCCGCCACCCGTAATAACCAATCCCCGCGCGCTCAGGCGCGCCATCAGTAACTCAGCACGCATGAGACACTCCTTTCACGAGCAGCTTGCGCATGGCCTCGATATTTGCCCTGGCCACAGCAGGATCCGAAAGCTTTACCAGCGCCGGAACATCCTCATCAGGCAACTGGTGCATCGCCTCCCCATCGATCACGCGCTTGATGGCACGCAAGTACTCATGCTCGAATCGGCTGCGAGAACGATCCGCACTGCCGACAAGCAACAGTGACAATCCAGTCTCAATGGCCGCGTGAAACACAGCCACATGCGACCATTGCCGCCGAGCAGCTGGATGAGCATTGCCACAAGCCTCTCGGTAGGCACTCTCAATCGCTGGCGCACCAACCTGCTCAGGCCCCGGCACACACATCGCGCGGAACTCACCCAACGCAGGCGGCCATGCGTCACCAGACGCAATTAACACCGCCATGCCTCGCGCAACATCCGCGCCCGTCAAACCAGCCAGGCCTTTCGACCAAGTGCCGCCCGAATCGGTCTCGCCATGCTGGCTAGTCCACTTCGATCCGAAAGCATCGACCATCAAGATCCAGAGCTTGGCCGTTTGCCGCTCACTCAGCGGTCGCGTCGATGATGACTCCGGTACCGCTCGATGGCTGGTCGAATCCATTTGCCGCCCGGACACGGTCGCTGACGCTCTGGCGAGGAGTGCCGCGACGGGTGTTGGCTGGCTGGGCTTGCGGTCTGGCATGGTGATTCCCCTCGGTTTTGATCCGCTGCAAATTCTGAAAATACTTGTGAGTCCAGTCCGCCGGAGAGGCCCGAGCTGGCCGGCCCAGCCAGTACGAAACGAACTCAGCGCGGCTGGCTGGCGTGTCGAGATGCAACGGAATTCCGGCAATGACGAGCCGTGCAGCCAAGTCTGGCAAGGGCTCCCAGCCAATCGCCATGCCGACTGGCGCAGCTGAATCGTGATTTTCGTCCCCCGAATAACCCTCGGCGAAGCCGTCAGGCTCGGCAAATTCCACGAACTCAGAATCTCGAACCGGTGGTGGGTCGGAGCTGTTGGTGCTGTTGTTGTTATATATCCCTGTCCCTCTCCCTCTCTCTTGGAGTGCGTTTCCCGAGGGACACTGCCGGGACATTGCATCCTTGTCCCTAGGGACAAGTTGCATCTGTCCCGAGGGACAATGTTGTGAATGGCTCGTATTGTCCCTCGGGACAGGGAGTGGATTTCCCGAAGGACAACCAAGGGACACCCAGACATCAAACTCAGGCACACCTAGATCCATCTTGTGGCGCTGGCAATGTTTCTTGATGCGGGCGCACTCAGTCATATAGGACTGCTGAAGCTTTCCAGCCCATGCCTGGTTGGCTTTTTCAGCAACGACTGGATGATAGAGCCGGCCATCAGAGCACTTAACCCAGCCGCGCAAAGCACCCGCCTTTATCTTCAGCCAGTCACGCACCACGCGCCCATAGCCAGCCAGGTTAGCCAGCACACGGTCATCATCAGGCAGCGATGCTGCCGGCAATTGATGCCAAGACGCCCCCCAAAGAAGAACAGCCGCCCAGCAAGCCTCCGGCGACTCAAGCGCCGCTAGATCGCTATCGCGCAGACGCGCAACATCCAGCGGCATGAATCCGAAACTACGAAGATCACAATCAATTGGCACCAACGGTGCAGGAAGCTCAGTCATATCCGAAGGCCTTCCTGAGAAATGGCGGCCCCCTGACGGCATGCTAGGATGTAGTCGCCAAACCAATCCGTTACACACCGAGGGGACCATGACACAAAGGGAAAAAGGCGCGCCAGCAACTCCAACACGCCCCAGTCCGACATTGATCGGCGGGCCAAAAGAGAAGCCGCAGGGAGGGCCGCCGCCCACACCAACAAGGCCAACACCGCCTTCGCGCTGATCGAGACGCGCGAGGCAGGAGAAATTTCGTGACCGAACGCAACGCCGATATCATTCAGAGCGAAATCGACTACAACATCCGACTCTGCACTCTGCACGCCCGCTGCTACAGACGCGTTCGCGCCGTCCTGAGCTTCTGCTCGCTCGCCGGCGGCTCGGCCGCCATGGCGGGAATTCTCTCCGCTCAGCACGACTGGGCCATCGCAGCGGGCGTGACACTCGCGCTGATACCGATTCTGGATAATGTGATCAATCCCGGCGACAAATCGGCTGCGCACGAACAACTTCGCAGACGCTATGTCGAACTGAGACAGCAGCTCATGCGCCGGCAGATTGATGCCGCCGCCGCCGACACTCAGTTGCACGGGCTCTATGCAGAGCAGCCTGACGAAATTGAGGGACTGAGAAAGGCTGCCCAGAATGACGCCGACCTGCAGCGAGGCCTCGACCCCGCCAACAAGCTGTCTATCTGGGAGCGGGTTTGCCACATATTCGCTTGAGCGCAACCAACCCATCATCACAGGAGCCTCCGAATGAGACTTTGTCGCCAGCTGCAACGAGAAATTCTGACCAAGCTTGCCAATGCAAATCCAGACAGCGTGTCTGAGGCTGAGTTCACCAACGATCTTGATGAAGAAGGAACCAATAAGCTGATTGCAAACATGCTCTACCTGGAAGAGCACGGGCTTATTTCCAGCGGCATAAAGCAAATCCATCAAAACCACTTCACATGGAGTGGGTACCCAAGAATTACAGCCAAAGGCTTGGATTTTCTTGCCGATGATGGTGGCCTGACGGCGATTCTGGGCACCGTAACAATCAAGATTCATGATGAGACCCTCCGCGCAATGATCGCTTCAAGGATCGAGGACTCAAACCTTGCTCAGCCAGAGAAATCAGAGCTTCAGAAAGGCCTTCAAGCGCTGCCTGCCGAGTCCATAAAGCACCTGACAATGAGACTTGTTGACAAAGGACTAGAGAGCCTGCCGGCAGTACTTCCACTAATTCAAAATGCGCTACAGAACGCCCTGTGATTAGTTGGGCGCCAACCCCAGCCCTCACAAAACGCAACATCGCAACACTGGCGCCTGAAGAAGAAACGATGGGCACAACGAACTCGCTCAAATCAGATTCAACGAGCAGCTGAAGGACTGCCTGGCCATCGCGCACAAACTGAAGCTGAACTGAAACCAGCTCCAAAATCCGAAGAATCGTCATGATGACTTCCTCGCCCGGCCAACCATTGCACTCAATGCCTTAGCGATAGCCGCTAGGCGCTTGGCATCGGCCTCAACCACTGCCTCCTCAGCCGGAGTGATGTGCCCATCAGCAAAAGCAGTTGCCACATCATCAACCATAGAGGCCATCGCTCGACTGAGACTGCTCACGCCACTCAGTACAGCGCACTCCGCGACTACATCCTCGCCGTCCGGCACGAAGCAGCCACCGAAGTGATCAGCGAAAGCCTCGGGAATACGCGGGTCGCGCGTAGCCTCCCACACCATCAGCGCAGTTTTCAGATCCAATGTATTGCCGGGATAGTTTGGATTCAGCTTGTTGGCAAGAATTGTGGCACTGACGCCATAGATGGCAGCAATGCCCTTGACGCCACCCGGCCAATCCTTGGCAGCGTGCCATGCCGCCTGGTGCGGCTCCAACAGCATGCGCTGCGCTCTTTCTTGGCTATTCATCAGGCAACTGCCTCCAGTGGGTGATAAGCAGGTTCAAGGGCCAAATCGTGTGTGCTACCTTCAAGCGGCACGCTGTGCATAACCATAAAAAAACAGAGGCGATCAGCATGGAAAAGGACTTCAACGGACAACCAAAGACTCAATTTCGCCGCAGCCAGAACACCGAAAAAGCACTCATCGAGCTGCTTGGATTGTGCGAAGGGCTGACAGCTGACAACACCATTAATGCCGACGAACTGGCCTGCCTGGATGGCTGGATCAAAGAGCACATCGACTTGCTGGGCGGCGATGGCGACTTCAATGACTTGAAGCACCAACTCAGCGACATTTTGCGCGACGGGATCGTCACCGAAGATGAGCTGGAGGACACTTGCGAGCTGATCGATTGCATCATCAGCAACAGATCCGGGAGCTACTGCTATGACTCGAATAGCGCAGTACAGCACCTCATTGCGATGCTTCACGGCATCTTGGCAGACGCCAAGCTGAACGAAAAAGAGGTGCGTCACCTCGCTACCTGGCTGCGCAGAACAAGTGACCTGAGACACATTTGGCCGGCCGATATATTGGCCAATCGTGTCGAGGCAATCTTGGAAGACGGAGTCATCACTTCTGAAGAATTGATACACCTGCAGCAAACGCTGGTCATGGTCGCCGGCGGCACCTTCCAAGAGCTTGGCACCGTGTCCGGTATCACGACCACTGCCTACCAGCTTGAAGATACCGGCGAGGCCGTTGAAATCACTGGCAAACACTTTGTGGTTACTGGAGCCTTTTTGTACGGCACGCGGAAGATCTGCGAAGCCGCAATTGAGTCCCGTGGCGGTATCATCTGCGCTGCCATCACCAAGAAAGTTGACTACCTTGTCGTTGGCATACAAGCCTCTCGCGACTGGATCAACTCCAGCCACGGTTTGAAAATGCAGAAAGCTGCCGAGCTGCGCCGCGCCGGGCACAAAATTCGCACTGTTCATGAATCGCTCTGGGCGCAAGCTCTGTAACTGCATCACGCCGCCTCGGGCAGGATATGAGCTGGCGTGAGCCGCCCTGCCCGATCCATCCAGCACGCCACAATAGCGACTTGCAGACGCTCACAGCTCACTCCGCAAAGAATGCTGTGCACCAGCTGACGCTTGCGTTGTTCTTCCGGCCGATCCGGGCGGAGCACTGGAATTTGCACGACCATGACTCACTCCAAACCGTTCATGATGAAAATGTCTTTGCGCAATGAAAAGATGACCTTCAAGCCGCCCTAGGCTTTGGAGCTCCAATAGAGTGAATCTCTAAAATACTGAAGTGCCCATTCGTGATAGGAGCCAGCCTTGACGCATAGTCGGTCTCGCCCGTGTATTCGGTGCGAGGAAGCGATCCTCGTGCCAGCCATTTGTAGATCGCTCTTGGAGTTACCCCCAATGCCGCAGCACAGGCAGGAACCCCACCAGCAGCAGCAATCACATCGTCAAGATCCGCCATATCCGCACCCACAAAAGAACTATCGGTTCATCTTGTCAGGAACTGATAGTTCTTGCAAGAGCTATCACAATTGAACTTAAGGTTCTCGACTTGAGGCCCCAACAGACTGATACCGAAAAGGCACTGAAGAGGCACTTATGGACTTCAAAGACAGGCTTCGAGAGGCACTACTTGCAGTAGGATTCCCCGATCGCGGGATGGCCCAGCAGCTCTCTGTGATAATGCAGGTGAGCCCCAAAGCTGTCGGCAAGTGGCTAAACGGCGAATCAATGCCAACGACAACGAAAATAGCCACACTTGCCAAGCTTGCAAAAATTAATGGCGAGTGGCTGCTTACAGGGATAGGAGAAAAATCACAATCAGCCGAGAACAATAATGTTTCGTCTCTTCATAAGGAGCTTAAGCTCATACCGGTTATATCGTGGGTTCAAGCCGGCCAATTCTGTGAGGTAATAGACAATTTTTCACCCGGCGATGCTGATGAGTGGATACCCTGCCCGACACCAGGCGCAAGCTCCCAAACATACGCATTAAAAGTGATCGGCGATAGCATGACAAATCCATATCCAGGACAGCGCAGCTACCCTGAAGGAACAGTTATATTTGTTGATCCAAATAAGCCATACGAAAACGGCTCTCGTGTGGTAGCAAAAGACCCTACATCAGGAGAGGCAACATTCAAACAATACATAGAGGATGCTGGGCATAGGTACTTAAAACCATTGAATCCTCAGTATAAAATCATTGAAATAACAGGCGAAACATACATCTGCGGAGTCGTCATAGGAAGCTACCAAAATGAATAAAAAAGAGTATTTTCTGGCTTTAATTCTGCCGCCAATATCAGCCTACAGAACATCAAGAAAAATAACATTAGCCTTAAATATCTTATTTTGCTTGGTATCAGTTCCTCTTGGAATAATTCATGCGGTACTTTTAGTCTATTTAAAATTAAATGACATTAAATTTGTATTTTCTGAGTCTTCCGAAAATAGCCCGCCTCCAAGCCCAAAAATAGTAACCATAAAAAGCGATGGGGAGTTCTCACAGCAAGTTGTTGGAGAGGCAAGCTATCAAAAAAATCTTGAACTAATAGCTGGCGAGAAGACACCGGAAAGCAAAGCCATCAGAAAAATAGCTGTAATTCAACACGAGCCTGAAAACAGATATGATCGCAATGCCTGTGCAGTATATATAGATGGAAAAATCATCGGATACCTTCCAAAAGATTTCGCTAAGAGGGTCGCCAAAAGACTCCATCAGAAGGGCCATCATGACGACACCTGGCTTGAGGTTGAGGCCATCATTGATGGCGGCTGGCGAAGCAAAGATGGAAGCAGCGAAGGTCACTTCGGCGTCAAGCTAGACATGGGGAATCGGATAAATTTCTAAAATGAACTTTTGGTTCTTGACACAATAAGAACTTTTGGTTCAGCATGTGGTCATTCACGAGGATGATACCCACATGCTTACAACCCAATCGCTACGCACCGCAGCTCTCGCCGCCTTCAGTCTCGCGACTGATCACCATGTCTCGGTAGCCCGCATCGCCGGCGTCTGGACAGTGAAGGTGCTGTCATGAGCGCCTTCCCGATCCAGCGGGATGCCATCCGCACCGAGTACCGTGAATTCACCGGCGCTACCGGCTGCCCCAATATGCTGATCGCCATGATTGATGGCGAAGCATGGTATGCCTTCGCTGCCCTGCCGGACGCATTCAAGGCAGCCTACGCCGAAGCCAAAAATTTGAGCGGCGGTAAAGTTAATCGCCTCATCAGGTATGAAGGCAAGATCCATAGCATGACCCCGGCGGCTACTGCCAACTGGATGGGCCAACTGACGCTTGATGCCAGCGAAGCACTGCGCCACTGGCAGCATGAAGTTGTGATGCCATGGGTCAAATCCACACGCCGTCGCCAGCGCGCCGCCATTCAGCGAGCAGCACGGAGGGCAGCATGAATATCGTACTCATTCTCGCCACGATCATCCTCACTGCCCTCGCTGCCCATGGTCAGTATCGCCATCGCACCTGGCGAAAGCTCTATCTGCACGAGCAGAAGCTGCGCACTGAAACCCAAGAACGGCTCATCGAGTCAGATCAGCTACTCAGCGACTACGCGATGGCACTCGAAAAACGAGACTCGGCCCTGGTGATTGCCCAGCGCCGGTTGAATGCCTCGCGGATGACACTGATGGCTGATACCAGCCGGCTAACTGCCAACTCGTAATGACCGCCCTAGTCTCGATTGCCATGGCTGCCCGCATCCTCGGACACAAACAGTCCGAGGTCAGGTACTGCCTTGAGCGCGAGGGCTGGGCCAGCGGCAAGGTTGCCACGCTTGATGGTCAGCGTGATGGCGTTGTGGTCATGGAAGAAGAACAAATGATCCTTCATGGCGGGATCCGCAAGAGATACCGCGTCATGCGCGTAACAGGCAAGGGACTGGATTTGCTCAGCCGCTGCCTTGAACGCCACGCCGCCTGAACCAAGGAGATCGCTATGGGCGACCAATGTGCAGCCTGCTGCCGAGCATACAACCAGCACAGCGAAACCGAGCGCGCAGCGCGTCTTGAACTTGAGCGCCGTTTTGACCGCTTCAAGCATGAGCAGTTCATCCGGAGAGAAAGCATCACGCGGCTGAATCACGCCCTTCAAGACAAGACCAGGGCACTACTTCATGCCGAGGCCACCATTGAGAGCCTACTCATCACGCTGCATGACTGGCAAAAGCTAGCGCTCGATCAGCCCAATCTGCCATTGCATCTTGCTGTAGGCGAGCTCAGCGGCCTGAACGATCCGCTTGATGTCGAAAGACTCGAAGAACTTCCAGAGATAGCAGCCTAGGCCGTAGCGACAACATCAGCACCCAGAAAAAACCAGAGCAGGAGAAACACCATGAACACAGTGAAAATTCCAGCCGTCGGCCAGCACTGGCCAGAACAAGGTGGCTTTCGCATCGGAAGCATGCGAGGTATCGATGGCCAGCCAGACTATGAGCTGATCCTGTCGCCGTCCGAAGTCCATGAGGGACTTGGCAATGTTGCATGGGGCAAGTACGGCCAAAAAGTCGTCAATGCTGATCATGAAAATGATGGCCTCGCCAACACGCTCGCTTTAGTGGCCGCCGGCAATGAAACAGCGATAGCGATTCAAACCCTGGCATCGGAAGGGCACCAGGACCTGTACTGGCCCAGCCGCGCAGAGCTTGCCGTAATCCGTGCCAACGCTCCAGAGCTGCTTGATAAGGGTTGGTACTGGTCAAGCACGCAGTACGGCTCCGGCACCGCCTGGTATCAGAGCTTCGATGATGGCAGCAGCGACATCAACAGCAAGGGCAGCACGCTCCGCGTGTGCGCGGTCCGCAGATTCATCATCCCTTCAACCATTTGACCATTCAAGGCGCGTAGCGCCTTCGCGCGCCATTTTTGAGGCCACAGCCATGAGTACAGCAAAACGCCTGAGCTTTTCCTTTCCAGGCTTCAGTATTGAAGCCGATCCAAACTTTGTCGCCTGCGCCTTTTTAGATGCTGCCCGGCAAGCTAGTGGTGCCAGCCTACAGCAGGCATTCGTCAGGGACGCACACACACCAGTAATCGGCGAAGTGTGGCCAGGACAAGGCGGTATCTATCTCGGCCCAATCAAAGACGAAGATGGGCTGACCTACCACTTGGTGCGCGCCACTACAGACCTGAAAGACAACGCTGCCTGGGGAACGTCTGGCGAAAAGCTATCGGGTTGCGATAACAAGTGGCATGGCCTCCGCAACACACAAGCCATGGCCGAGGCTGGCAGTGAGGTCGCCAAGACTGCGCTTGAGCTAGAGATTGATGGCCACCAAGACTTCTACATCCCGGCGCTACGCGAGGCGATGCTGCAATACATCAATGCGCCGAAGGCATCGAAGCCAGAGCTCTATTGGACCAGCACGCAGTACGACTCCTACAACGCCTGGTGTCAGAGCTTCGATGTTGGCGACAGCGACATCCGCAGCAAGGACAACACGCTCCGCGTGTGCGCGGTCCGCAGATTCCTTGCCAATTAACCCATTTAACCATTGAGAGCGCGTAGCGCTCTTCGCGAGTTTTTTCAGCATGGCCTTGGCACATGAATTACCGATCTACAAGGCAACCTTCGATCTCTGCAAGGAGGTTTTCACCTGCGTGCGCAATATGCCACGCGATGTGAAGCACACCCTGGGCGAGAAGCTGATGACTGAGTGCGCCGATATGGTGGTTCTGATCCTCAGGGCCAATGTATCGAAGCACAAGGCGCAGCACATCGATGAGCTGCGCGAGCGTCTACAGGTAGTTGAGCTTATGTTTCGGCTGCTGTCGGACATGCGCTGCATCGATCTGAGGCGCTTCGCAGCTGCCACGGTCTTAACGGCCACGATCGGTAAGCAAGCCACGGGATGGAAGAAGTCAACCGCAGCGTCGCCTGCCACATGACCGTCATGGCGATCATGTCCGTGCGAATTTTGAATCTGGTTGTGCCGCTGGCCCCTCCGGCCACCGCTATGCGCATCAGGGATACCACCGGCTTGCCGGCTTGGTCCCGCGTAGTTTCCCTGCCCATCGGCCATCGCCTTGAGCAGAGCAACATAGATAGCACGACACCGCGCAGTACGACTCCAACAACGCCTGGTATCAGAGCTTCGATGATGGCAACAGCAACATCAACAACAAGGACAACACGCTCCGCGTGTGCGCGGTCCGCAGATACACCCGCTGCAGGTCATGCTGATTTTTTATTCGAGGATTTGGTGCAGGCATATATCGACTGCCGCCGATCCAAACGCAACAGCGCCAGCGCCCTGGCATTCGAGATCGACATGGGCAAAAACCTGCTCGACCTCTATGAACGCCTGAAAGATGGAAGCTACCAGCCAGGTCGCCACAAGTGCTTCGTGATCACTAGACCAAAGCCACGCGAGGTATGGGCTGCGCCATTTGAGGATCGCATCGTTCACCATCTGGCTTACAACAAGGTATCACCACGCTTTCATGCCAGCTTCATTACCGACAGCTGCGCGTGCATACCAGGGCGCGGCACGCTCTATGGCGCCCAGCGCCTCGAGGCCAAGATTCGCAGCATCACGCAGAACTGGTCACGACCAGCGTGGTACCTGAAGTGCGATCTTGCCAATTTTTTCGTCAGCATCGACAAGCGAGTTGTGCGCCAGATCCTGCGCGAGAAAATCACCGAGCCATGGTGGCGCGCTCTAGTTGGTCAGATCCTTTTTCATGACCCACGTCAGAGCTACGACTTTCATGGCGACCGCCGTCAGATGGCACTGGTGCCGCCTCACAAGAGGCTACTGAACCAACCCTCACACAAGGGTCTTCCGATCGGCAATCTGAGCAGCCAGTTCTTTGCCAATGCGCTGCTCGACAAGCTGGATCAGCGCGTAAAGCACCAACTCAAAGCGCAGCACTACATCCGCTATGTCGATGACTTCATCCTGCTGCATGAATCACCGCAGCAGCTGAACGCCTGGCTCGATGACATCAATCAGTTCCTGCCAACACTGGGGCTTCAGCTCAACCCGAAAAAAACAATCTTGCAGCCCATAGCTCGAGGCGTCGACTTTGTTGGGCAGGTCATTTATCCGCACCGCCGCACCATCCGCCGGCGCTCGCTGCGACATGCGATCCACCGAATCCGCACCGGTGCCGACGACAGCCTGTTCGAGACCATAAATAGCTACTACGGCCTGCTCTCACAGGCCAGCCACAGCCATAACGACCGCGTGAGGCTTAGCCATGCCGTGTTGGCCCGCGGGCATGCGGTGAATGGCGAGCTGACAAAGACATTTCGGAGAGCAGCATGATCAGCATCGATAAGACCTGCGCAAAGTGCAATGAACAGTTTCCGGCCGACCGCGAATTTTTCTATGGTGCCAGACGCGAGAAGGATGGCCTCCGGTCGATATGCAAAGCCTGTTACGAAGCTCTCCCGAGCGTGCTACGCAGAAAGAAAAAGGTGGCGGCATGATCTGGCTTTTCATGCTGGGCTTGGTAATGGGCTGCTGCATTGGTTGCATGGCGATGGCTTTGGCGAGGATGTCGAAATGAGTGAACAGAAGATGAGAGAGGCATTAGAACTAGCAGATGCTGCGCTGTCCGGCGCAAACATGAATATGAATGTCGTGATGCGAAAAGTCAAAACAGCCTTAGCCCAGCAGCCCACCGGCGCTATTGGATGTAGGCCATGCCACCAAACTGGGGCCGCTCACTGCGCCATTCCTGAATACTGCGGAAATTATCAGCAGGCCAGCGCCGAAGTGCCGGACGGTTATGTACTTGTGCCGGCAGAACCTACCCCTGAGATGCTGGAGGCCTCACTACGCGGGCTTGATGTCGCAGATGGCGTGTCTCGTGAGTTCCTGCTGAAAGCTAACCGCCGCCGTTACCGGGCTATGCTTTCGGCAGCGCCGGTCAATCCTTCAGATCGTCAGTGCGCATGGAAGCAGGATGACGATGTGCACATGCCTGACACTTATCAGGGCGCTTGTGGTGCGCTCTGGACTTTCACTACAGGCGGACCGGTCGAAAATAATGTGGGTTTCTGCCAGTTTTGCGGCGGTCGCGTCCATCTCGCAGCCGCGCCGGAGGTGAAGCTGTCATGCTGAATAAAGAAGATATCCAATCACTAGCAGAGGCAGTGGCTGAAAAGCTGGCCATAAAACTCAGCATGGCTGATGACAGGCTATGGGATGCTGAAGATGTTGCGAAGTACATCGGGGCCGCAAAGCGAGTTGTGCTCGCACGCTACGCGACATCTGGTAATTTCCCTGCGCCAATTCAGTTGCCATCAGAAGGAGGAAGAGGAAGAATGAGGTGGAAGCCAAGCGACATACGAGCCTGGGCTGACAGGCAGAAGGTAGCCTGACATGCTCAGCCAAGCATATTTTTGAGCTGAATTAACTGAAGGCGTTGCGTCATTTTTGCGTCACGCCTGCGGAGAGCCTTGCAAATACTGATGCCGTGATTCCCTTTCTCGGCACCACATTTGCACCCCTTCCCTCTGTTAACATGCAGCTCCCTCATTTCTTGAGTTCGAGTCATGTCTCGTCGTACTGCTGCCGGTCAAAAAAAGCGCATACCTGCGGCACCAACACCCACTATTCAAGCCCTACCCCGCGCCGGTGTTGGCGTACGCCTGATCGCGCTGATGTATGACAGCCTGCTGCTGATTGCACTGGTTGCCGTCATCAATGTCATCGTGATCGCGATTTTCACGCCCTCGGCGGCCTCTGCAGGCAATAGCGCCACCCTGCTCTCGCCCGCCATCCGCCAAGGCCTGATGTTTCCGCTCAGCTTGGGCGCAATTTTCTGCTTTTATGGCTATTGCTGGACGCGCAGCGGGCAGACCCTGGGCATGCAGACCTGGCGGCTGGAAGTGCGCGACCTCAATGGTCAACGCCTGACTTGGGGTCGCAGCCTGCAACGCTTTATCGCCGCTAGTGCCATACCGCTGCTCTGCGCCATGACATCCTGGCTATTGCATCCGCATGATGTGCGTGCCTTGAGCATCAGTGTTTTCGCAGGTCTGGCGGCCAATTATGTGTGGGCTTGGCTGCCACTCAGTGTTGGGGCTGGTCGCAGCATTCACGATCAGCTCTCTGGCACGGCGGTGCTGCGTGTACCTGCCGCTGCGCGCAAGCCCTATCGCTTTCTCGGTCTTTTTGGTGACAAATCACAGCATTGACGCTGATTGCAACGCTCAGGTTCAGAGCGTGCTGACATAGTAAAATGTGGACAGCGCCGCCAACAGAAACAGAGACCACCAAGGCAGTTTCACGATTATCTCGGCCAGACGCTGCAAGCGCAGACCGGGCAGCCGTGGCAAGTGCCACTGCCGGCGCGGCATCTGCGGACGACGCAGGCCCGCCAGCAGATCCGGCAATTGCTGCAAGCGTTCACGCAGCCGATGATAAGGGCTTAGGCGCGGTACTACCGGCTCTTTCAACTCCTGCTTGCTGGCCAGTGCTTCGGGCGTCAGATCCTGACTCAGGTCATGCCAGGCGGCTTCGACCGAATCGAGCATTTGCCGACGCGTCTGCCAGGCGGCCTGCGCCGGTAATTCGCCAGCCAGCTGCAAACGGACCAGTTCACGCAAGGCCGCATTGACTTCCTTGAGATCATCGCGCGTCATGGCATGGCCCTCGCGGCTTGAGCATCACTATCGCCATCCACATCGAGAATCACAAAACTGAGATTGTCGCGGCCGCCAGCGGCCAGCGTTTCGGCGACTAGCTCACGCTGGGCCAACTCGGGTTCATGTGCCAGCCAGAATGCCAATCGCGCATCGCTGAGCTCGTTATGCAGGCCGTCACTGCAGAGCAGGTAGCGATCGCCGGCCTGAACTCGCACAACCGCAAAATCAGGCAGCAATTCACCATCGCCAATCAGGCGCGTCAGCTCTTGTTCGGGGCCGAGATGATCCTGGGTGAGACATGTCAGAGCGTTGGCACGCCAGCGATAGACGCGAACATCGCCGACCCAGGCCAGCAGACCCCAGGTCTGCGTCAGACGCATCAGGCCAAGCGTGCAGCCCAGCGTGCGGCGAGGGCTTTCCTGCTGGGCAAACTCGTGCAGCTGATCGTGTACCGCCAGCACCAGGTCCTCGATTTGATCGACCGCGTCCGCCAGTGACGACTTCAGCTCCATGTGCTCGATGGCATGCCCCAGCGCGGCACTGGCAACATTGCCGGCATTGATGCCGCCCATGCCGTCGATGACGGCCCACAAGCCGTCATAGTCGCGACAGACCAAGGCATCTTCATTCTGTGCGCGGCGATTGCCGATATCGGTCGCAGACCATCGCTGCCAGCTGGTCATCATCATCGCACTCGGTAAATGGCGTATGAGCCGGCCATGAGGCAAAGCGCAATCGGCAGCAGGGTCGCCCAGAACGGTGAACCCTGAAAGAGCAGGCTGGCAAAACCGGCAGCATCCTGACCGTAGCGGAAGACCAGCCCGACCAGCACGCCGGTGATGATGCGCAGACCAAGCGTGACCGAGCGCAACGGCCCGAAAATGAACGAGCAGGCAATCAGCACCATGGAAAATACGGCGAGCGGGCTCAGCGCTTTTTTCCAGAACTGCAGGTCGTAGTTGCCGGCGTCTAGGCCTTGCTTGTGCAGATAACGAGAATACAGGCGCAGATCCGCCAGTCCGAGCTGCTCGGGGTCGGCAGCAGCCACACGCAGGAAGTCAGGCGTCAGACGCACCGGCCAGAGCACCTGCTTTTGCACACTGACGCGGCTGCTGCCATCGGGCTGAAAGCGCGTGGCACGGAGATCCTGCAGCTGCCAGCCGGCCTTGCCGACATATTCGCCAGTGCGGGCAAAGCTGGCCTCTTGCAGCGTGCCTTGCTCATCGTAACGATAACGGCTCACGCCCAGCAGCTGCCCTTCCGGCGTGACCAGCTGGATATTGATCAGCTCCTGGCCTTCACGCTGCCAGTAACCGTTGATGCGGCCGGGCGTGTAATCCTGGCCCTGAGCCCTGGCCTTCAAGGTTTCGCCACGCTGATCCGTGACCGGCACCACAAACTCGCCCAGCGCCAGCCCCATCAGGATGATGGCGAGCGCGCCGGTCATGACCCAGGCCACGATACGGGCAATGCTGATGCCGGCGGCACGCATCACCGTCAGCTCCGAACTGGAGGCCAGCGCGCCAAGACCGACCAGCGCACCAATCAGCGCCGACATGGGCAGCACGGTATAAACATGCCCCGGCAGCACATACAGCGTGTAGTGGAAGGCATCCAAGGCGCCATAACTGCCTTTGACATTGTCCAGCTCGCCAATAAAGCTGAACACCAGATCCAGCCCGAGCAGCAGCACCTGCACCAGCAGCATGCTGGACAGCACCGTAACGCTGACATAACGACCCAAACGACTCATGTCGCTACGCTCCTTACCGGGCTGCGACGCGGCTTGCCATGCAACATGACCAGTGCCAGCAGCAGATAAATGGCATGCACACCCCAATTCGCGGCGGCATCCAGCGACTCTTTCTCGACACCATTCTTGACGGCCGCCAGCAACACGACATAACTCAGATACAGCACAATCGCCGGCAACAGTTTCAGGTAACGACCCTGACGCGGATTGACCTTGGCCAGCGGCAACGCGAGCAAGGCAATAATGGGCACCATAATCACCAGTGATGTCCGCCAGCCCCACTCGGCGGCGGCCTGAGGGCTGTTGCTACGCGCCTGCCACAAGGCCGGGGTGGACAGGGCACTGATATTGTTGCGCAGCACCGGCGCATCCGTCTGCTTCAGGCGCAGGCGATAGCTCTTGAACGCAACACGCTGATAGTCTGCCGCACCGGCACGCAGCAGCCAGCGCTCGCCGTCCAGCAGCTCAACGGCATCCGGCCCGAGGGCGGGATCTTGCACGCGACGCCCCTCACGGGCACGGACGATGACCTGGCGCTCACCATCAGCCGCCGTAGTTGCCGCCTGCGTTTCCAGCAGAATCACCGAGCGCAGCACGGATTTGTCTGGGCTCATGTCGGCATAGAGCATGCGCTCGCCAACACGCTGGAAGCGCCCTGGCTGAATCAGCTCGAAGGTACTGCGGTTGGCCTGCTCGGCGTAGATGCGATCCGACTCAGCCACACCGCTGGGCGACCACCATAGCGCCATCAGCGCAGTCAGCAAGGTCACCAGCGCGGTGGCCGGCAGCAGCCAGCGAATAACATGGCCCGGCCCCACACCCGCCGCCGCCAGCACCGCCATTTCGTTGTCTAAATAGAGGCGGCCCAGCGCCAGCAGAAGACCGATGAACAGGCCCAGCGGCAGGATCAGCTCCAGAAAGCCAGGCAGGCGATACCAGAGCACGGCCGACAGCAGATCCACGGCAATCTTGCCGTTCGCCGCCTTCTCGAAGAACTGGATGACGCGGCTGCTCATCAGAATGACCGTGAGCAGACCGGCCACAGCAAAACTGGTCGCCAGCACCTGGGTGCCAAGGTATCGACGGATGATCACACAGGCATCCTTGATTAGATGACAGATTGAAAATAGCGTTCAGGGCGCTCGCGTCACGCTGGCAAAAGCCGCCCTGACCATTACACTAGCGCGAGATTATCAAACATCCTCCCGGCTTTGTCTTGCCGCATGATGTTACCGCCATAACCCTGCATTCTGTCTGGAGAAGTTCATGGAACTCGCCGTCGTCGCCGTTGCCGCCTCTGCCCTCGCGCTGGACAAACATCCGGCACTCGTTGTTGCTGTGTCGGGCAAGGCCCTCGGTGCCAGTGCCAGCGCGCTTGATGCCGCTGCTGATGGCGCACTGTCTCGTGCCTTGGCGCATGCCGGCTTCGACGGCAAGGCCGGCCAGACCCTGCCGCTTTACGGCTTGCCCGGCATCAAGGCCGGCCTAGTGCTGGTCGTCGGCACCGGCGCACTGCCGGATAGCGGCGAGCTGTCGCTGCAGGTCTGGCACAAGGTTGCGCTAGCCAGCGTGAAAGCGATTCCGGGCAAGATCGGTAAAGCGCTGTCTACCCTGGCCGAGGTGCCGGTGGCCGGCAGCTCGCTGGAAAGCCGCGTGAGTGACCTCGCGCGCTTTGCGCTGGAAGCGAGCTATCGCTTCGACAGCTACAAGTCGAAGAAGCCGGAAGCCGGCGATCTGCTTGCCAAGCTGACTTTTGCCATCGCCGACAAGGCCGAGCTGAAGACCGCCAAGGATGCGCTGATCTGGGGCCAGTGCATCGGCACCGGCCAGAGCTTCGCGCGCGACCTCGGCAACCAACCGCCGAATGTGGCCTACCCCGGCTATCTCGCCGAGATGGCGCGTGCGCTCGGTGATGACGGCAGCGTCAGCGTGGAAGTGCTTGGTGAAGCGGAGATGCACAAGCTCGGCATGCACTGCCTGCTCTCGGTATCGGCCGGTTCCGCGCACGAAGCCCAGCTGGTGACCATGACCTACAACGGCGGCAAGGCTAAGGATGCCCCGGTGGTGCTGGTCGGCAAGGGCATTACCTTCGACACCGGCGGCATCAGCCTGAAGCCGGGTGCCGGCATGGACGAGATGAAGTACGACATGTGCGGCGCCGCCTCGGTGCTCGGCGTGATGGCGGCGATCAAGCTCGCCAAGCTCAAGCTCAATGTGGTCGGCGTGATTGCCTGCGCCGAGAACATGCCGTCGGGCACGGCCACGCGCCCCGGCGACATCGTGAAGACCATGTCCGGCCAGACCGTGGAGATTCTCAATACCGACGCCGAAGGTCGCCTCGTGCTCTGCGACGCGCTGACTTATGTGGAGCGTTTCAAGCCGGCAGCCGTGGTAGACATCGCGACGCTGACCGGTGCCTGCGTGGTCGCGCTCGGCAAGGTCGCGTCCGGCCTGTTCTCCACACAGGATGCCCTCGCCGACGAACTCCTCGCGGCCGGCCAACGGGTCGATGACCGTGCCTGGCGCATGCCGGTCTGGGACGACTACCAGGAGCTGCTGGACTCGCCCTTTGCCGACATCGCCAACATTGGCGGCCCGACCGCCGGCTCGATCACCGCCGCCTGCTATCTGGCGCGCTTCACCAAAGCCTACCCCTGGGCGCATCTCGACATCGCCGGCACGGCCTGGCTGAGCGGCGCGCAGAAGGGCTCGACCGGTCGACCGGTGCCGCTGCTGCTGGAATTCCTGCGCGCCCGCGCAGCGGCCTGAGGCGCTCGTGGAAATCACCTTCTATGTGCTCGCGGCTGATGCACCCCTGTCGGCACGCCTGACTACGGCCTGCCGACTGGTGGACAAAGCCTGGCAGCAGAATCGCAAGATCCTGCTGCAGGCAGCGAACCGAGCCGAAGCGGAAGCGCTGGACGAGCTGCTCTGGGCCTTCAAGGCCGAAGCGTTCATTCCGCATCATCTGGTCGGTGACGGCCCGACACCACCCCCGCCGGTACGCATCGGCTGGGAGGCGCTGCCAACTGACAGCCGCGACATCCTGATCAATCTTGGCGCTGACATTCCCGCCGGCTTCGAGCGCTTTCAGCGCGTCATCGAGATCGTGGCCGGCAGCAGCGATGAGCGCGAGCAGGCGCGCGGGCACTGGAAGGAATACAAGCGCCTGGGCTATGCCGTGCAGGCGCATGAATTGAAGGGCTGAGATGAATTGGCTCACGGTATTATCGCCGCTGAGTGCCTGGCTGGTCATGCTGGCGCTGAGTGCTCGCGCTGCCGGCGAGAGCCGACTGCCGTTCCGAGAACTGCTGACCATACGCCATCTGTTCTGGGCCTATGCACTGCCTACGCTACTGATCCTGCTACTGCAATACCTCGGCCTGATTGATCGCTTAGCCAGTCTCGGCCTGCTCATCTGCTTGCTCTCAGGCTGCGGTACTTCCGGTGCAGCACTGGCGCGCAAGACGGGCACGGCATCGAGCAGCGTGGTCGCGCTCATGATCGCCAGCGCGGCCATCGCTATCATTACCCTGCCATTGGCAACGCTTATGCTGCTCGGTGGCAAAGAGGCAGCCGTTAGTGCCTTTATCGTTCTCGCGGCATTGGTGTTGGCGCAATGGCTGCCATTTCAGCTCGGGCTGGCCTGGTTCCGGCGTCATGCCGCATCACCGGCACTGGCCGGCAACCTCGAGCGCATTGCATCGCTGTCAGTATTGCTGCTGATCGCTCTGATCGCCTGGCGAGAGCTACCGCGCCTGCCGGAGCATCCAGATATCGCATTCGCGGCGGCTGCGCTGGCCGTGCTGCTGGGGCTGGTCAGCCGGCGCGCCACAGCGCCGCATCAAGGGCTGGACAGCATGGTGGTGATTCGCAATCTAACCGCCGCGACGCTGGTTGCCAGCCAGCTCTCTGCCGCCGCCAGCGTGATGACTGCACTCTGTGCCTTCGGGGTCGTCATGTATCCGGTGGCGATGCTGCAAGTTTGGCGCACGCGCGTCACACGCAAGCCCCCCGCCCCGCTATAATCGGCGTTTTTCCACGCTGCCCCGCCGTCCGTGCCGGGCAACCGACCTGTTTTCTGCGAGATCATGATGGAACCGACTTTCAACCCCGCCGACATCGAACGCCGCTGGGCCGAACGCTGGGAAGCCGAGGGCTGCTTCAAGCCATCCGGCACCGGCACGCCTTACTGCATCATGATCCCGCCGCCGAATGTGACCGGCTCGCTGCACATGGGCCACGGCTTCAATAACGCCATCATGGATGCCCTCGTGCGCTTCCATCGCATGCGCGGCCACAACACGCTCTGGCAGCCGGGCACCGACCACGCCGGCATCGCCACCCAAATGGTGGTCGAGCGACAGCTCGCCGCCAACGGCGTCAGCCGCCACGACCTCGGCCGCGACAAATTCCTGGAGAAAATCTGGGAGTGGAAGGAGCAATCGGGTGGCACCATCACCAACCAGATTCGCCGCCTCGGCTCGTCGGTGGACTGGTCGCGCGAACGCTTCACCATGGACGCCGGGCTGTCGAAAGCCGTGCAGGAAGCCTTCGTGCGCCTGCACGAGGATGGCCTGATTTATCGCGGCAAACGCCTGGTGAACTGGGACCCGAAGCTGCACACGGCGATCTCCGATCTGGAAGTGCTGTCGGAAGAGAAAACCGGCTCGATGTGGCATTTCCGCTATCCGCTGGCGTCCGGTAATGGTCATCTCGTGGTCGCCACCACGCGTCCGGAGACGATGCTCGGTGACAGTGCCGTTGCCGTGCATCCGGAAGACGAGCGCTACCAACACCTCGTTGGCGAGATGATCCGCCTGCCGGTCACCGGCCGCCTGATTCCTATCATCGCCGACACCTATGTGGACAAGGACTTCGGCACCGGCTGCGTGAAGATCACGCCGGCGCACGACTTCAACGACTATGAAGTGGGCAAGCGCCACGACCTGCCGCTGATCAATGTGCTCGACCGCGATGCCGCCATCCTCGCGACCTTCGAGGTGATGGCCGGCGGTACCTTTGCACCGCTGCCCGCCGAGAGCTGCCCGGCCGCTTTCGCCGGCCTTGATCGCTTCGTGGCGCGCAAGCAGATTGTGGCGCTGGCCGAGGCTGAGGGCTGGCTGGAAGAGATCAAGCCGCATGCGCTCAAGGTGCCGACTGGCGACCGCTCCGGCGTGGTGGTCGAGCCGTGGCTCACCGACCAGTGGTATGTAAAGGCCGCCGTGCTCGCCAAGCCAGCGCTGGAAGCCGTCGAGGACGGCCGCATCAAGTTCGTGCCCGAGCAGTACCAGAACATGTACTACGCCTGGATGCGCGACATCCAAGACTGGTGCATCTCGCGTCAGCTCTGGTGGGGTCATCGCATCCCGGCCTGGTACGACAACGAAGGCCGCGTTTATGTGGGTCGCGACGAAGCCGAAGTACGCGCCAAGCACGGCCTCGCCGCCGACTTCGCCCTACGCCAGGACGACGATGTGCTCGACACCTGGTTCAGCTCCGCGCTGTGGACTTTCTCCACGCTCGGCTGGCCGGACAAGACGCCCGACCTCAGCACCTTCCATCCGACCAATGTGCTGGTCACCGGCTTCGACATCATCTTCTTCTGGGTCGCCCGCATGATCATGATGACCATGCACTTCATGAAGAATGAAGATGACACGCCGCAGGTGCCGTTCAAGACCGTCTATGTGCACGGTCTGGTGCGCGATGGCGAAGGCCAGAAGATGTCGAAGTCCAAGGGCAATGTGCTCGACCCGCTCGACATCATCGACGGCATCGCGCTCGACGACCTCGTGGCCAAGCGCACCACCGGCCTCATGCAGCCGAAGATGGCCGAGAAAATCGAGAAGGCCACGCGCAAGGAATTCCCGGACGGCATCCGTGCTTTCGGCACCGACGCTCTGCGCTTCACCAACTGCGCGCTGGCCTCCACCGGCCGCGACATCAAGTTCGACATGAACCGCGTCGAGGGCTATCGCAACTTCTGTAACAAGCTCTGGAACGCGACGCGCTATGTGCTATCGCAGACCGAGGGTCAGGATGTAGGACTGGATGAGTCGCTGCCGCTGGCGCGCTCGGTCGCCGACCGCTGGATCATCTCGCGCTTGCAAGAAACCGAAGCTGCCGTCATCGCGTCCATGCAGGAATACCGCTTCGACCATGTTGCGCAGACCATCTACGACTTCGTCTGGAACGAGTACTGCGACTGGTACCTGGAGCTGACCAAGCCGGTGCTGGCGGCAGAAACAACCGCCAGCGCCGCCGAGCAGCGCGCCACTCGCCGCACGCTGGTGCGCGTGCTCGAAGCTATCCTGCGCATTACCCACCCGCTGATGCCGTTCATTACCGAAGAGATCTGGCAGCGCGTGAAGCCGCTGGCCGGCGTGCAGGGTGAATTCCTCATGCTGGCGCGCTTCCCGGAACCGGATCTGAGCCGCGTGGATGCCGAAGCAGCAGCCGAAGTGGCTTGGCTACAGGAAGTCATTGGCGGTCTGCGCAACATCCGTGGTGAGCTGGGCATCTCGCCGGGCAAGCCACTGGCGTTGCTGGTGACCAATGCCTCCACGGAAGATGCCGCCCGCCTCGGCCGTCAGGCTGCGCTGCTGCGCTTCGTGGGTCGCCTGGAAAGCATCACCGTGGTCGCCAGCGAAGCCGAGCTGCCGCCGGTATCGACCGCACTCATCGGCACGATGACGCTGGGCGTACCACTCGCCGGGCTGATCGATGTGGGCGCTGAACTGGCCCGTCTCGACAAGGAGATCGCACGACTCGGCCAGGAAGTGGCTCGCGTTGAAGCCAAGCTCGGCAACGAATCGTTCGTGGCGCGTGCGCCGGCGGATGTGGTCGCCAAAGAGCGCGAGAAAATCGCCGAAAATCAGCGCGCACAAGCGTCGCTGAAGGCTCAGCGCGAGAAAATCGCGACGCTGGGCTGAGCAGCAAAAACACTGATCCAGACATTTGTAAAAGAGGAGAAAAACATGTTGCGCGTAATGGCCTTAGGCCTGATGACCGTTCTGCTGGGCGCTTGCGATGACAGCACGCCACAAGGCGGCGCCAAACGCGATGCTGGCGACATGATGTTCCAGATCGATCACAAGCGCCCGGATGAGCACGAGAAAACGGGCTGATACCCTAGCGCAATGGCGGCTGCATGACGCTCGGCGCTCATGCGGCTTGCCAGCAATCGCGCATCAGTGAATCACACCGCCCAGCATGGGCACAAAATGCACCGGCTCGATGACTTCTTGCTGCAGGCCTTCGCTGGTGCGTCGCACGCGAACCAGCGACTGCTGCTGACCGGCACCGACCGGCAGAATCAGGCAGCCGCCCACGGCCAGAAGATTAGTCAGCGTTTGCGGCACACCCAGCGCCGCTGCGGTGCCAATAATGCCGTCATAGCCGCCCTCGCCCGGCCAGCCGGCAAGACCATCAGCATGACGCAGACGAACATTGTGCAGACCAAGGCTGCCCAGACGCTCCCGCGCTTTGTCTTGCAAGGGTTTGATGCGCTCGATGGAGTGCACCATGGCCACCAACTGCGCCAGCACGGCCGTTTGATAGCCTGAGCCAGTGCCAATTTCCAGCACCTTGTTGCGCGGGCCATCCGCCAGCAGCAGCTCCGTCATGCGCGCCACGCTGTAGGGTTGCGACAAGGTCTGGCTGTGGCCAATCGGCAGTGCCGTGTCTTCATAGGCACGATGCGCCAAGGCTTCGTCAACAAACAGGTGGCGAGGCGTCTGGCGCATTACATCCAGCACGCGCGTGTCGCGAATGCCCTGCGCCAGAAGTCGGCTGATGAGCCGCTCGCGGGTGCGCGCCGAGGTCATCCCGGAGCCGTGGAGATCGATAGAAAGGCCTGAACTCATGTCATCATTATTCTTGTAACGCTAATGGCCGACTCTATCACGAGCCAGACGACGGCAACCAATGCTTCAGCGCAGCATCTGCCCGATGGCAGGTCATGTCGCTGTCCAGCGCCGTGACGCTGACCCAGCCCTGAGCAATGGCGTGAAAATCCGTGCCATCGGCGTCATCCATGGGCTTGCCGGGCGGGCCTATCCAGAACATGTCCTGACCACGCGGATCTTGCAACTTGAGGACCGGCGAGCCAGCGGCACGATGACCGAGCCGAGTAGCCATGAAGCCCTTGTGCAGGGACTTCTCGCCAGCCGGGACATTGACATTGAGTACACAACGCGGCGGCAATTCGAGCCGCTCCCAGCGCTGTAACAGCTCGCCGGCATACCCGGCTGCCGTCCGGTAGGCACTTACATCCAGCGTTTTGGCATGGCTGGCCACCAACGACACCGCCAGCGCCGGCCGCCCCAGAAATCGCCCCTCCAGCGCTGCCGCCACAGTGCCGGAATAAATCACATCGTCGCCCATATTGGCACCAGCATTGATGCCGGACACGATGACATCGGGCACAAAATCGAGCAGGCCGTTCAGGGCAATGTGTACGCAATCGGCCGGCGTGCCATTTACAGCGATAAAGCCATTGGCCAGGTGCTGCGGCCGCAGCGGGCGATCCAGCGTGAGCGCACTGGAAAAGGCACTGCGCTCGATATCCGGCGCGACCACCGTGACTTCGCCCAGCGTCGCCAACACTTCAGCCATGGCCAGCAGGCCGGGGGCATGCACGCCGTCGTCGTTACTCAGCAGAAATCGCATCAAGCTGCCCCTCTTCCAGTACCGCCACGGCTTGCAGGACGCTGGTGGCGAATGCGCCAGCCGTTAGCGTGAATTCGATCACCAGCGTATCGGGCGATGGCCAGTGCCAGCTCGGCGCTTGCAGCATCAAGCGCAGAGAACGACGCTGGGCCGGCACGCGCAAGGCGGCCAGATCGGCGCAAATGCCCTGCCAAGGCGCAAGCACCTCGGCCTCGAAAGCCAACACGGCGTCATCAACCACGCTGGCACCATCGCCAGGCAACGGCCCGGTCGGGTGCAATTCGCCACGCGCCAGGCGCGGCGCAATCTCGACATCCAGCGGGTCAGGCTTGAACAAGGCACTGCGGCCGTCAAGCTGCAAAACATCACCAGCAAGGCACGCGGCCCAAGTCTGGTTGCGCACGCGACTGGCCAGCACCTGATTGAACAGCGCCGAGCGCAGTGCAGAAATCCACAGACTTTCGCGGTTATCGCGGCGACGCGCCCGCCCGGAGCGACGATTGGCTAGCAGGGCCAGCCCCTGCCCGATATTGCGGCCGCCGTGGCCGAAGCGTTGCGGCCCGAAGTAATTGGCGATGCCCTGTGCTGCCAGCAGCTGCAAACGCGTCTCAATGGCCTCCGGCTCGCCACGCACATCGCGCAGCGTGATGCAGAATCGATTGGCGGCATGTGCGCCGCGACGCAATTTGCGGGCACCACGCTCGGCACGCAGCACGCGATACTGGCCGCCCTCGGCGCTCAGCCAATCGTCGCCCAGCGTCCACAAAGCCGTGCTGTGCACGCTGAACCACTGCCGCGTCAGCGCCTGCCGGTCTTTCATGCCGGAAAAGCTCACCAGCGCCGCCGACACACCGAGCTGAGCCGCCAACTCGCGCGACAAGGCATCGGTATTCATGCCGCGCTTCTCGACCCAGAGCCAGAGGTGCTCGCCCTCGCCCGTGGGCTCGAAGCCGAGCTGCTCTTCCACCACAAAGTCTTCCGGTTGCGCCTTGAGCCGAGCGACGGCCACCGGCTCACCCCACGGTGATGGGCAAGGGCCGGCTGTTAATGCCACTGTCAGCTCGCTCATCTCAGACCGGCCAGAGCATGACGACGGCATGCGCTTCGATGCCCTCACGGCGGCCGACAAAGCCGAGCTGCTCCGTGGTGGTGGCCTTCACGCTGACTTGCGTCGGCAACACATTCAGATCCGCCGCAATGCGCTCGCGCATCAACGGGATATGCGTCGCCAGTTTGGGCCGCTCGGCCAGCACGGTGATGTCGGCATTGGCCACGCTGTAACCGTGGTTCTGCACTAACGACAGCACATGACGCAGCAACGCGCGGCTGTCAGCACCTTTGTAGGCACTGTCAGTGTCGGGAAAATGCTGACCGATGTCGCCCAGCGCGAGCGCGCCGAGCAGCGCATCGGCCAGGGCATGCAGCGCCACATCGCCATCCGAATGCGCGACCAAGCCCTGATCGTGCGGAATGGCCACGCCGCCCAGCGTGACATGATCGCCAGGCCCAAAGCGATGCACATCAACTCCGTGACCCATGCGCGGCAATCGTGTGGTCATTTCCATACTCCAGTGCGAATCTGCTCAGCCAGCAAGGCTTCGGCCAGGGCCAGATCATCGGGAAAAGTAATTTTGATATTGTCGCGCGCACCTTCGACTAGGCGCGGCCGGTGGCCGAGACGCTCCATGGCCGAGGCTTCGTCGGTGACGATGGCAGCGTCAGCCAGCGCCGCTTCGAGCGCCTGCGCCAATGCGCCGAGACGAAACATCTGCGGCGTCAGGGCATGCCAGAGGTTGTCGCGCGCTACCGTGGCTTCGATGCCATCAGCGCTGCCGCGCTTCATGGTGTCGCGCACCGGATTGGCGAGGATACCGCCGATGGGGTCGTCCGCCAGCGCCGTCAGCAAGTGACGGACATCCGCCGGCCGCAGCAAGGGCCGAGCAACATCGTGCACCAGCACCCAGTCGCTATCGGCAGCACCGCTGGCACGCAAGGCGCGCAGGCCGGCCAGCACCGAATCCATGCGCTCGGCACCGCCCGGCACAAAGCGCAGACGCTCTGGGCGGGCATAGGGCAAGGTTTGCGCCAGCGTATCTTCCGCCGAGATGGCGACCACAATCTGACTGATTTCGCTCATGGCGCCTAGGCGATCGAGCGTGTGCTGCTGAATGCTGCGGCCAGCCAGCATCAGGTATTGCTTGGGCATGCCGGCACCGAACCGCTTGCCCACACCTGCCGCCGGAATCACCGCATGACAGGCCATGTCAGGGCGATACCGCAGGGGCCGGCTCGCTTGTCAGCGGCGCGACTGTCACTGGCTTGATCGCGGCGGCCTGGGTCGGCCTATCGGTTGCGGACGACGCTGGCGTTATCGGGGCAGATGCCGCTCCAACACGCACCGGCGTTGCCGGCTTGGGCGTGGTTTCAGCGGTCGCAGAGCCCGCTAAGGCCTTGCCTGTGACAAGGTAAAAAGTCTCGTCATCCTTGATCATGCCCAGATCGAGACGCGCGCGTTCTTCAATCGCCGCCTGACCATTTTTCAGGTCATTGACCTCGGCTTCCAGCACGGCATTGCGCTGGCGCAGCTTGAGATTTTCGGCCTGCTGCTCAGCCACGCCCTGCTTGATGCGATGCACATCAACAATGCCGCCCTCGCCAAACCAGAGCTTGAACTGCAGCACGAGAAAGACGCCCGCCGCCAGCCACAACAGCAACCGAGCTAGGCTGGAAGTGGGCGTCATGCTCAGTTAAGACCCTTGAACTCGGCCTTACCACGATACGGTGCGCTGTAATCCAGTTCCTGCTCGATACGCAGCAGCTGATTGTACTTAGCGACGCGATCGGAACGGCAGAGCGAGCCGGTCTTGATCTGGCCGGCACCGGTGGCAACGGCAAGATCAGCGATGGTGGCATCTTCAGTTTCACCCGAGCGATGCGAGATAACCGTTGTATAGCCGTTGGCCTTGGCCAGGTAGATGGCATCCAGCGTCTCGGTCAGCGAGCCGATCTGGTTGAACTTGATCAGGATGGAGTTGCCCACGCCCTGGTCGATGCCCTTCTGCAGGATCGCCGGATTGGTCACGAACAGGTCGTCGCCGACCAGCTGGACGCGATGGCCGAGCTTGTCGGTGAGGATCTTCCAGCCAGCCCAGTCGGACTCGTCGAGGCCGTCTTCAATGGAGATGATCGGGTAGCGGTCGCAGAGGCCAGCGAGATAATCGACGAACTCGGCCGAGGTGAAGGCCTTGTTGCCTTCGCCTTCCAGCACATACTTGCCATCGTGATAGAACTCGGAGGCCGCGCAATCCAGCGCCAGCATGACATTCTCGCCGGCCTTGTAACCGGCCAAGCCAATGGCTTCGACGATGACCTGCAGCGCTTCTTCATTGCTGCTCAGGTTCGGCGCGAAACCACCCTCGTCACCAACGGAGGTGCTCAGGCCGCGCTTCTTCAGCACACCCTTGAGCGCGTGGAAGATTTCAGCGCCGCAGCGCAGGGCTTCAGCGAACGAAGTAAAGCCCACTGGCTCGACCATGAACTCCTGAATATCGACGGTGTTGTCGGCATGTTCGCCGCCATTGATGATGTTCATCATCGGTACCGGCATGGTGAACTGGGTGTTGCTGCGCAGCGAGGCGATGTAGGCGTACAGCGGCTGGCCCTTGGCCTGAGCAGCGGCCTTGGCGGCAGCCAGCGACACCGCGAGGATGGCGTTGGCACCGAGCGACGACTTGGTCTCGGTGGCATCAAGCGCGATCATGGCGTGGTCGAGGCCGGACTGGTCGAATACGGTCTTGCCGACCAGCAGCTCGCGGATCGGGCCGTTGATGTTAGCCACGGCCTTGAGCACGCCCTTGCCGAGATAGCGCGACTTGTCGCCATCACGCAGCTCCAGCGCTTCGCGCGAGCCGGTGGATGCGCCGCTGGGCGCAGTGGCGCGGCCCATCATGCCGTTGTCCAGAATCACATCGGCTTCAACTGTGGGGTTGCCGCGCGAATCCATGATTTCACGACCGCGAATATCTACAATGATCGCCATGCTAAATGCTCCAGTTCATGCAAAAGGAAGCCCGCACACAGCGGGCAAAATCAAATTAATGAGTGTCTAGCACGGGCAGGCTCTTGACCAGATCATCAACCGCCTTGACCTGACTGAGGAAGCCTTCGAGCTGTGACAGACGCAGCGCGCAAGGGCCGTCGCACTTGGCCTTTTCCGGATCCGGATGCGCTTCCAGGAACAGGCCTGCCAGCTTTTGCGTCATGCCGGCCAGCGCCAGTTCGGTCACTTGCGCACGACGACCGCCGGCTGCGTTCGGCAGGCCGCCCGGCATCTGCAAAGCATGCGTCACATCGAAAAATACCGGGTAGTTGAACTGCTTCATGATGCCGAAGCCGAGCATGTCTACCACCAGGTTGTTGTAGCCGAACGACGATCCGCGCTCGCAGAGAATGAGCTTGTCGTTACCGGCCTCTTCGAACTTGGACAGGATGTGGCCCATCTCTTTCGGCGCCAGAAACTGCGCCTTCTTGATATTGATGAGCGCGCCCGTCTTGGCCATGGCCACCACCAGATCGGTCTGGCGCGACAGGAAAGCCGGCAGCTGGATGATGTCGCAGACTTCGGCGACCGGCTGGCACTGATACGGCTCGTGCACATCGGTGATGATGGGCACATTAAAGGTCTTCTTGATCTCTTCGAAGATTTTCAGGCCCTCATCCAGACCGGGGCCGCGATACGAACTGACCGAAGAACGATTGGCTTTATCGAAGGACGCCTTGAACACATACGGAATGCCGAGCTTCTGCGTGACCGTCACATAGGTCTCGCAAATTTGCATGGCCATGTCGCGCGATTCCAGCACATTCATGCCGCCAAAGAGCACGAAGGGCTTGTTGTTGTTCATCTCGATCTGGCCGAGGCTGATCGTTTTTTGCGTCGATGCGTTTTGCTGAGTCATCACGGCGTCCTTTTTCTTATTATTGGGTTCCGCTCAAGCCTTGTCGGCATGCTGCATGGCCGCGCTGACAAAGCCCGAGAATAGTGGATGCCCGGTGCGCGGCGAACTGGTGAATTCCGGGTGGAACTGGCAGGCAAGGAACCACGGATGATCCGGGATTTCCACCATCTCGACCAGTGACTTGTCGGCGCTGTAACCGGAAATGCGCAGACCAGCGGCTTCCAGCTGCGGCAAATAGGTGTTGTTGACTTCGTAACGGTGGCGATGTCGTTCGGTGATGCTGTCGCCGCCGTAAGTCTTCTGCGCCAGCGTGCCCGGCACCAGATGGCAAAGCTGTGCGCCCAAACGCATGGTGCCGCCCAGGTCGGAAGCGGCATCACGACGCTCCACATCGCCCGTTTCCGTCTTCCACTCGGTAATCAGACCAATGACCGGATGCGCACAGCCCGGCTTCAGCTCGCTGGAGTTGGCATCGGCCAGACCGGCGAGATGGCGCGCATATTCAATGACCGCAACCTGCATGCCGAGGCAGATGCCGAGGTAAGGCACGCGGTTCTCGCGGGCAAAGCGCACGGTAGCAATCTTGCCTTCAGTGCCGCGATCGCCAAAGCCGCCCGGCACCAGAATGCCATCGACATCCGCCAGCGCACCGGTACCTTCCTGCTCAATAGACTCGGCATCGATGTAGCGAATCTTGACCTTGCTCTTGTTCTGGATGCCCGCGTGCAGCAGGGCCTCGTTCACGGATTTGTAGGCATCGGCCAGCTCGACATACTTGCCGACCATGGCGATAGTGACTTCACGCTCTGAGTTGAGCAGGCCGTCCACCACCACATCCCAGTCGCTCAAATCGGCAATCGGCGCTCTCAGGCCCAGACGCTCGACCACGAAATCATCCAGGCCCTGTTCGTGGAAGCGGCGCGGAATCTGGTAAATGGTCTTGGCATCTTGCGCGATGATGACGGCGCGCTCTTCGACATTGGTGAACAGCGAGATCTTGCGCTTGGAGTCGTCCGGCACCGGGTGCTCGGAGCGACAGATCAGGATGTCTGGCTGCAGACCGATGGAGCGCAGTTCCTTCACCGAATGCTGCGTCGGCTTGGTTTTCAGCTCGCCAGCGGAAGCGATGTAGGGAATCAGCGTCAGGTGCATCAGCAACGAGCCCTGATAGCCCAGCTCGATGCGCATCTGGCGCACAGCCTCCATGAACGGTTGCGACTCGATGTCACCGGCCGTGCCGCCGATCTCGACGATGGCGATGTCGTGACCGCGCGCGCCTTCGCGCACACGCTGCTTGATGGCGTCGGTAATGTGCGGAATCACCTGCACCGTGCCGCCGAGGTAATCGCCACGACGCTCCTTCTGCAGCACATCCAGATAAATACGACCAGAAGTGAAGTTGTTCTTCTTGGTCATCTTACCGTGACGCAGGAAGCGCTCGTAATAGCCGAGGTCGAGGTCAGTCTCGGCACCATCGCTGGTCACGAACACTTCACCGTGCTGATACGGGCTCATGGTGCCCGGATCCACATTGATGTAGGGGTCCATCTTGATCATGGTGATCGAGAGACCGCGAGCTTCCAGAATGGCGGCCAGCGAGGCGGCAGAAATGCCTTTGCCCAGCGAAGACACCACACCACCAGTGACAAAAATGAATTTGGTCATGAACTTTCCAGACAGCTTGCGTGATCACGGCGCACCCGCCAACAGCAGGTACAAAGACGGGACAGGATGTTATCACGAGCCGGGAAAAGTCGGGAGACAGGCCGATGGTTAGATGCAGATTCCGCGAACAGTCAGGCTGAAATGCAGAAAAGGCCCCAAGGGGCCTTTTCTGTGCAACCAGTGCTGCGTATTCAGTAGAACTTAGAAGTTGAACTGAGCACGGGCAGTAACAGCAGCGGCTTCCAGCTCGGTTGCCGTGTTGTTTTTCAGCTTGCCATCCACATACTCGATCATGAAGCGCGTGTTCGGTGTGGCGTAGTAGTTCACACCAACGGCGTAGTAGGAGGCTTCGCGGTTATCCAGATCCTTGTTTTCGATCTGGTCATAGCGAACCTTGAGCTCGATGGCACCTTCTTCGCCATTCAGCTTCGGCGACTTGAACACGCCTTTCTTGAAGTCATACGGCTTGGTGTGATCTGTCAGGAAGTAGCTGGCCTGCACATAGTAGGTGTCAACTTCTTGCTCAGGCGTTACTGCACCCAGCGTATCCTTAAAGGTGGCCATGGCGTATTCGCCCTGCACCATCACACCACCAAAACGGGCGGCCAGTTCGGCTGCAACCGTGGTCTGCTCATTGAATGCACCCCCGGTAACGATCTGGTTGCCTGCTGTGCCCGTGTTACGCAGGCCATTTTCGCGACCCACAACACGCGGACGCACGGTCGCGGTGTTAGTTTCGAAGTTGTCCGAAGTGGCGCTGACACCGATGTGGATCAGGTTGCCGTTCGTACGCAGCGGCACGAGGTAGCCACGAGCGTTGTAGCTCATGCCCTGAGTCTTGGCCTGATCGGCGCTGCGTGGGGTGTAAGCCGAAACACCGTAACCGTAACCTTCACCGGAACCGTCCAGGAAAACACCGGTCGCGAACTGGTTGCCATAAACGCCCGTGGCTGTGGCGAAAGGACGCTCCATGAAAGTGATTTCGTTGGAGCTGGTCAGCTCTTCCATGCCGCGATACGGCTTGGCCTGGCCAAGACGCAGGTTCTTGTTGCCCATGACCTGGCGACCGATCCACATTTCACGCAGACCTTCGTTTCTGGTAGCGGTTACTCCACCAGCGGTATCCGAGGAGGCGAAATCATTTTCAAACTTGTAGGTAAAGTCGTAAGCACGACCTTCAAGCGTTATGCGGGCACGACGAAAGAAGAAGTTGCTGTTGGAGTTATCAGCAGGCGCAACGGCAATGTCTTTTTCATCGGTAAAGAAGTTGCCATCAAAATGAATACGGCCACCGAGCTTGGCTTCGAAGTTGCCGTCATCCGACTTGATCTGGAAGCCACCCTTGGTGGTTGCAGTGTCGGCCAGGGCCGGAGCGGCCAGACCAGCAGCGGCGATCGCCAGCGCTAACGATTTGATTACGAGTTTCATGGTTTTACCTCAATCATTGAGCAAGTAGTGTCGACCGACGCGGCCGTACCCGAAGCGCTCACCAGTGAGACCTGCTTTTGGGTTGGGCGCAGTATTAGCACTTTAGATGACAGCGTTGCGTCAGAAATGTGACGGATTGGTGACAGTTTCGGATGGTTTACAGCGAGGCACATTAAATTTCGGGGTCGCGATGAAGTGTCCACTCGGGTGCAAATTTCAGCCTTCCATCGCAAATGTTTCAGTTCTGAAACATTTTTTGTTGCACTTTTGTAGTGCATCAGGCACATAGGATGTACCCCCACAGTGCGTGGGTTTTTGGAGCAATCTCATGATGCTGAAGCAAACACTACTGGCTACCGCAATCGTCCTGGCACCCATGGCTGCATTGGCCGGCGGCTCCGTGGATGTTTTCTATACTGACAACAATGTTGATATCGAGGCATTTGCTGCAGAAGCCGATGGCAACGGTTACGGCATCCGGGGCCAGGCTGAACTGGGTAAGGGCTTTTCGATGATTGCCCTGCATCAAACCAGTAAAGTCAAACCGCTGTTTGGTGGCGGCAAAAGCGATGTGTCTGAAACACGCATTGGCTTAAGCTACAAGCACCAGCTGAACAAGCAGACCCACCTCACCGGTACTCTGGAAAAAGTTCAAGCCGATGTAGAGTTCGTTAACAATGGCGGCACAGGCCTCACGCTTAATGGCTATGCCGGTAATGTTGGCATCAATGTCGCCGTTGCTAAGAAGCTCAACGCCTATGCATCCGTCGGCTATGTCAATCTGGGCAAGATCAATAACGAAACCTTGGATGGCTACGAGTACACCGGCGGCCTGTCCTACGACATCTGCAAGCATTGGTCCGGCTTTGCAGAATATCGTGTAGTCAAAATGGAAACTGACGCTGTAGGCCCAAGCACCGATGTCGACAACGACACCCTGCGTGTGGGCGGTCGTTACACCTTCTGATATTCGTCAGATGTTGTAGTGCACGGAAACAGGCTGCCTCGGCAGCCCGTTTCATTTTTCGATCAGCATAAATGGCAGCAACTGCCCTCTTGTCACACATTCGCCAACCTCGATCAGCGCCAGACCATCCGCCCAAGCAGCAGACGAAAGCACGCCGCTACCCTGGCGGCCATGCGCCTCCAGCTGCAACTGGCCGTCTGAGCGTGAAGCCAGGCGTACACGCACATACTCACGACGACCCTGAGCTTGCGTACGCTCGAAATCAGCAGGCAGATTCAGCCATGCCGTTTGCGTGGCATCGCCCTGCAAGCGACGAATGAACGGCAAGGCCAATACTTGCGCTGTGACCCAGGCCGATTGCGGATTGCCCGGCAAGCCCATAAAAGGCAGGCCTTGCACCTGACCGAACGCCAGCGGTTTACCCGGCTTGATCGCCACCTTCCAGAGATCCAGCTGCCCTTCGGCCTCAACAGCCGCCCGCAGGTGATCTTCTTCGCCCACTGAAACACCGCCCGTGCTCAACAGCAGATGTGCCTGCTGCGCAACAGCATCTCGCAGGCTGCGCCGGGTGGCGACCAGATTGTCGGCAACGGCAGGCATCACGATAACTTCGCAGCCCTGTTGCCGGAGCAGCGCCGTGAGCAAGGTTTCATTGCTATTAAAGAGCTGGCCGCTGGCCAGCGTGCCGCCTGGCGTCACCAGTTCATCACCCGAACAGAGCAGTGCCACGCGCAGACGCTCATACACAGGGGCATGCGCCATGCCGAGTGAGGCCAGAAGACCGAGCTGTGCCGGGCCCAAGCGCGTACCAACAGTGAGCACGGTGCTGCCTTGCGCAATGTCTTCGCCCGCTGCGCGCACATTGGCGCCAATGCGTACGGGCTGCAGAAGCTGCACCTGACCATTTTCGTCACGGCAGTTCTCTTGCATTTCGACCGTGTCAGCGCCTTGCGGCAGCACGCCACCGGTGAAGATGCGCGCTGCCGTGCCGGGCTGCAAAGGCTGCGGCGCATGGCCGGCGGGAATACGCTGACTGACTGGCAGCACATCGCTGGATGCCAGGTCGGCATGGCAAAAGGCATATCCGTCCATGGCGCTGTTGCGCTCGGGCGGCACATTGATCGGGGCGATGACATCGTTGGCCAGAATGCGACCTAGCGCATCGAGCAAGGGCACGGATTCGACCCGCAGCGGCTGCGCTGCGACACGCTGGCCGGCAGCGGCGAGCAGTTGCGCCAGAGCGTCATCGACCGGGAGCAAGGCCATAACTCAGCCTCGCGTATCGCAGGCTGCGACCGTCGTCTTCAGGTGCGGCACGAGATTGCAGGGGCGATGGCGATTGTCGAGCTGGCTGTTCAGGATGCCTTCCCAGGCGGTGCGGCAGGCGCCGGTGGAGCCGGGCACGCAGAAGATGGCCGTGCGATTGGCGAGGCCGGCCAAGGCGCGCGATTGCAGCATGCTGGTGCCGATTTCCAAGTACGAAATATGGCGGAACAACTCGCCAAAGCCGTCGATGCTCTTATCTAGCAGCGGCAGGATGGCTTCGGGTGTGCTGTCGCGCCCCGAAAAGCCGGTGCCACCGGTAAGGATGACGGCCTGCACATCCTCGCTGGCAATCCACGCCGAAACCTGCGCGCGAATCTGGTAGATGTCATCTTTGACGATGACGCGGGCGGCAACAACATGCCCCGCCTGCTGCAGCTGCTCGGCGAGATACTGGCCGGAGGTGTCAGTATCCAGGTTGCGCGTATCGGATACGGTGAGCACGGCGACTTGCAGCGACACAAAGGATTTTTCAGCGCTCATTACGGATCTCCTATCAGTTTAAAAGCGGCTTCAGCCACCCGTCATGTTCATGAATCGCACAATCTGCGGCTCGCCAGCAAGATCAAATTCGTGGCGCTCCGGCTTGCGCAACAAGGCCAGCCGGACCATACCCGCCAGCTCGGCGTCGTTGGCACCGGCACGCAGCGGTGCGCGCAGATCGAGGCTGTGCTCGTGGCCTAAGCAAAGCAGCAATCGCCCTTCGGCCGTGAGGCGCACGCGATTGCAGTCGCCACAGAAATTATGGCTGTGCGGCGAGATGAAGCCGAGCCGGGTCTGGCTGCCGGCCACACGATAATAGCTCGCCGGCCCGCTGCGATGATCCGCGCCCTCGGGCAACAGCGCATGATGCGGTTCGATCATGGCGCGCAAGGCGGCGCTGGTCAGCATGGTTTGGGCACGATCATGGTCGTCGATGACGCCCAGCGGCATCTCCTCGATAAACGCGAGGTCGATGCCCTTGGCCAGCGCAAACGCGACCAGCGCCAGCACATCCTGATCGTTGCGGCCCTGCAAAATGACGGCATTCAGGCGGATGCGCGGGAAGCCGGCAGCGATGGCGGCGTCGATGCCGGCCAGCACATCGGCCAACTCGCCGGTACGGGTCATGGCATGGAAGCGATCGGGGTCAAGACTGTCCAGACTGATGTTGATTTGCTGCAGACCGGCCTCGCGCAAGGCCACGGCCTGCGCAGCTAGGCGGGCACCATTGCTGGTCATGGCCAGCGTATCCAGCCCCGGAATCTGCGCGACTTGCCGCACCAAGTCCGTGAGCCCACGCCGCACCAGCGGCTCGCCACCGGTAAGACGAATCTTGCGCACGCCCAGCCCCACAAACACCCGCGCCAGCCGCTCGATTTCCTCCAGCGACAGCACTTCGCTGCGCGGCAGGAACTTCATGTCCTCACTCATGCAATAGACACAGCGGAAGTCGCAGCGATCCGTCACCGAGATACGCAAATAGCGAATCTCGCGTTGAAACGGATCAATGAGCGTGGTCACAGACCGGCCTTCTTGGCGGCCTGCCAGAGCGCTTCCATGTCGTCGAGGCTGGCATCAGCCAGCGCCACGCCCTTCGCACTGAGCTGCTGCTCGATATGACCAAACCGGCGGCGGAACTTGGCGATGCCGCCGAGCAGGGCCTGCTCACTGTCCACCTGCAAATGCCGGCCGATGTTGACGCAGCAGAACAGGATATCGCCCAGCTCATCCTGCAAGGCGGCTTGCGGCAGCTGCTCATCGAGCGCCGCCTCCAGCTCGTCAATCTCTTCACGCAATTTGGCGATGACAGCGCGCGGATCGTTCCAGTCGTAGCCAACCTCGCCCGCCCTCGCCTGCAGCTTTTCGGCACGCAGCAGCGGCGGCAGGCCAGCACCGATCTTGTCGAGAAAGGCCGCCGGTGGCAGCTCGCCGCCGTGGGCAGCCGCCTTCAGGGCTTTTTCCTGCGCCTTGATCACGCCCCATTGCGCGCTCACTTCATCTGCCGTCAGATCCAGCCGGGGCAGATCGAGCCGGCCATCGCGAAAAATATGGGGATGCCGGCGCTCCAGCTTGTCGGCTATGGACAGTGCCACCGCGTCGAAGTCGAACAGTCCCTGCTCTTGCGCCAGCTGCGCCTGGAATACCACCTGCAAGAGCAAGTCGCCCAGCTCTTCGCGCCAGTCGGCCGAGTCGCCACGGGCAATGGCATCGATGACCTCATAGGCCTCTTCAATGGTGTACGGTGCCAGCGAGACCGGCGTCTGCGCCAGATCCCAGTTGCAGCCCTGCTCGGGGTCACGCAGGCGCGCCATGATCTGGATCAGGCGCTGCAAGGCCGGCGTGGCCGCCAGCGCGGGCAGCTTGACCACGGTCATGACTGCCCCCCGGCACGATGCTCGGTCAGGCGTCGCGCCTCCATGATATTAGGCAGCTGCTCGATGCGCGTGAGCACGCGCGACAGCTTCGACAGTCCCGGCACTTCCAGCGTCAGGCGCATGGTCGCGGTGCCGTCCTGCTTGTCGGACTGGGTCTGCACACCGGTGACATTGACCTGCTCGTTGGCGAGCACGGCGGTGATGTCGCGCAGCAGGCCAGTGCGGTCCCAGGCGCGCACCAGAATATCGACCGGATAAGCGCCGGTCTCGCGCGCTTGCCACTGCACATCCACCGTGCGCGCCGGTTCGTCTTGCGCCAGCCGCAGGTACTCCGGGCAGGCACGGGCATGAATGCTGACGCCGCGCGTGTGGGTGACGAAACCGACGATGGGCTCGCCCGGCACCGGCTTGCAGCAGCCGGCGATTTGCGTGAGCAGATTGCCCACGCCTTCAATGGTGATGGCCGAGCTGGAGTCGGTCTTGCGCGTCGGCCGCACCGGAATCTCGGGCAGCGCCAGCTCCTGCTGGGCGGTCTGATCGAGGCCGTCGGTCAGGGCATGAGTAATGCGTGCCAGCGGCAAGTCACCGCCGCCGAGCCCGACCAGCACATCATCGCCCGTACGCACATTGAAGCGCGGCGCAATGCGCTCCAACTCGACCCGCGACACCGACATGCCAAGACGGCTGAGTTCGCGCTCCAGCAGCGCCCGGCCTTCGGCCAAATTGCCCTCGCGATCCTGCTGCTTGAACCAGTGCCTGACCTTGGCCAGCGCCCGCCCGGTGCCGAGATAGCCCAGCGACGGGTTCATCCAGTCGCGACTCGGCGTGCCGCCGCGCTGGGTCATGATGTCGACCTGCTCGCCGGTCTGCAGCTTGTAGGTCATCGGCACGATGCGGCCGTTGATTTTCGCACCCCGGCAGCCGTGCCCCACCTCGGTGTGGATGTGGTAGGCGAAATCCAGCGGCGTGGCGCCGGCCTGCAGGTCAATCACATGGCCGTCGCGCGTGAACACATAGATGCGCTCGTCGTGGATGGCCTCGTTGAAATGCACGGCCATGTCGTCGAGGCGCTGATCGCCGATGTCGTCCTGCCATTCCAGCACTTGCCGCAGCCAGGCGATCTTGTTCTCGTAGCGGGCGTCAGCCTTGGACGACTTGCCTTCTTTGTAAGTCCAGTGCGCGCACACGCCCAGCTCGGCTTCCTGATGCATGTCGTGCGTGCGGATCTGCACCTCGATAGGCTTGCCGGATGGCCCGATCACGGCCGTGTGCAGCGAGCGATAGCCGTTCTCTTTCGGCGTCGCAATATAGTCGTCGAACTCGCGTGGAATATGCTTCCACAGCGAATGCACCACGCCCAGCGCGGCATAGCAGTCGCGAATTTCCGGCAGCAGCACACGCACGGCGCGCACATCGTAGACCTCGTGGAAACCGATGCCCTTGCGCTGCATCTTTCGCCAGATCGAGTAGATGTGCTTGGCACGCCCGCTGACTTCGATCACGCCCATGCCCATGCGTTCGAGGTTGTCGTGCAGGGTCTTGATGATCTGCTGGATGTAGCCGTCGCGATCCAGCCGCTTCTCGTCGAGCAGGCTGGCGATCTGCTTGTAGGCGTCCGGTTCCAGATAACGGAACGACAGATCCTCAAGCTCCCACTTGATGTGGCCGATGCCGAGGCGATGCGCCAGCGGCGCGTAGATGTCGAAAATTTCCCGCGCCACGCGGCGTTTGCGCTCGTCGCTGGCCTCTTTCAGCTCACGGATGGCGAAGGTTCGTTCGGCGAGCTTGATCAGCGGCACGCGCACATCGTCGATCATAGCCACCAGCATCTTGCGGATGTTGTCGAGCTGCTGCTCTTCGGTGCCGACGGTACGGTGATCCGGGTTGATCAGCCGGCTGATGGCCGCCATGCGCAGCACGCCATCAATCAGCGTGGAGATGTCTTCGCCGAAGTCTTTCTCGATGCGCTTGAGCGTGACCTTGCCCTCACGCACCGCGCGATAGAGCACCGCCGCCATCAGCGAGTCCTGGTCGAGATTGAGCTCGGCGAGGATGTCGGCCATGGCCAGACCGGTGAGGAAGCTCGATGTACGCGTCATCCACACATTGTGTTTGGCGAGGTGTTCGCGATCGAGCTGCTCGGCAAACTGGCAGGCGCGCAGAAGCTCGTCGGGCTCATGCAGCTCGACCTGATCTTCAATGCGGGCCAGCCACACCGCGAGATCGACGCTGCCGTCATCTCGGGTGGGATAATCTGCGCGGACTTTTACCATCTTGCTCGCTTCACCCGTTACTCGCCTTGCCCTTTAATGGGGCGCTTACGCACATTTTTCAATTAGCGCGCTTTTCAAATACAGCAATCGACTCCACATGCGTGGTGTGCGTGAACATGTCCATCACGCCCGCCTGCACCAGATCGTAGCCGGCCTTGTCCATCTCGCCGGCATCGCGCGCCAAGGTAGCCGGGTTGCATGACACATACACGACACGCTGGGCGCCGAAGCGAATCAGGTGCGGAATCACTTCCAGCGCGCCACTGCGCGGCGGATCGATCAAAATCTTGTCGAAGCCCAGGCTCGCCCACGGCTGCTCGGAGAAGTCTTTCGTCAAGTCCTGTGCATAGAACGATACATTGCCCAATCCGTTGGCACGCGCATTCTCGTAGCCGCGCTGCACCATGGCATCCACACCTTCAACGCCGACTACTTCGCGAGCCCGCGTGGCCAGCGGCAGCGTGAAGTTGCCGAGGCCGCAAAACAGATCCAGCACGCGGTCTGTTGGTTGCGGGTCGAGCAAGTCCAGTGCCAACTTCACCATGCGCTGGTTGATGCCGGCGTTGACCTGCGTGAAATCGTTGGGGTGGAAGGCCATGGTCAGGCCGTTGCCGGTGGGCGCGATGAAGTCAAGCAGCTGGTAATGCAGGCGATCCGTGCCTTCAACCGGCCAGATGCGCTGCACGGTGTCGTAGTTGCCCGGCTGCAGATAGCACTGCCAGTTGCGCTCGGCGCAGAAGTCGGTGAGCGCCTGCCTATCCGCCGGCACCAGCTCCACGAGATTGCGGAAAATCAGCGCTACCGAAGGCTGACCTTCGAGTTCGTCGCCCGCCGCCACCTCCACCTGCGCAATATGATCACGCGCGGCCAGGCCGGCAATGAGCTGCTTCAGCGGTGTGATGCTCTGGCCCAAGCGCGGGTCCATGACAAAGCAAGCATCGAGATCGGCCAGATAGCTGGCCTGGCGCTCGCGGAAGCCGACCAGCAGCTTGTCTTTCTTGATGACGAAGCGCACGCCCAGGCGCGCCTTGCGGCGGTAGGAGTGATCTGGCGAGGTCAGCGGCGGCAACCAAGTCTGCGGCTTGATGCCGCCGAAATGCTGAAGATGATCGACCAGCACGGTCTGCTTGAAGGCAATCTGCGCGGCTGGGGCCATGTGCTGCAGCGAGCAGCCGCCACAGACGCCGAAGTGCGCGCAGGGCGGCGTCACCCGTTGGGCCGATGGCGACTGCACGCTGAGCACCGAGGCTTCATCGTATTTCTTGTGCGTGAAGGTGACCTGCGCGGTGACCTGCTCGCCGGGCAAGGCACCATCCACAAAGACGATCTTGCCATCGTCACGATGCGCAATGCCGCGCCCTTCATGGCTGAGACGGTCAATCGTCAGTTCAACGGGCGGCATGGCTCGCAGTTTTTCACGCTTGTTGGTTCGGGCCATAACAGACTCTGGTAGGAATAAAGGTAACGGGCACAACGCCCGTCAAATCAGGAAGCGATTGGATGATTCAGCGGCAAATCGAGGCCGGGCAGCGCCGCTTGCGCTGCGTCCCAGTCCGCCAGAAAGACTTGCAGATGCGGCATCGCGGAGGCTTTCAGCAGCTCGCGCACCAGTCCCAGCTCAAGATCGAGGCCGGCTTTGTCGAGCTGGCCGCGCATGAACTGGAAGCGCAGCCAGACCAGCCAGGTATTGAGCACATCGGTCTCGCAATACTGACGGATCTTGCCCAGTTCGCCGGCCAAGAACGCCGGCCAGACCTGGCTGCCGTCCATGCCGGCCTTGCCCGGAAAGCCGAGCAGGGTCGCGACCTGATCCAGCGGCTGTACAGCGCGGGCCTGATAGCCGGCCAGCAAGTCCATCAAATCGGTATGCCGCGAGTGGAAGCGACCCAGGTAGTTATTGAACTTAGCCTCGCGGTTGTGCTCGCCCTGATCCCAGTAGCTCGACGCCTGAATGCCGTTGATCAGCGCGCGATAATGCAGCACCGGCAGGTCAAAGCCGCTGCCGTTCCACGACACCAGCGTCGGCTGGGTCTTCTCCAGGCCATCGAAGAATCGTTTGATGATCTGCGCCTCGCTCTCCGACTCGTCGCCCAGCGACCAGACTTTTACGCCATCGCGCGAACGCAACACCGCCGAGATGCAGACCACGCGCTGCAGCGAATGGCGGATAAAGTCGGAGCCGCCGGTTTCCTGTCGGCGCAGCTTGAACAGCGCCTCACCGGCAGCGGCGTCATCCAGCCCGTCCAAGCCATAGAGGCGACGGCCGCCGGCAATATCGGGCACCGTCTCGATGTCGAACACCAGCGTATTCATGCCGGCTCCGCATAAACGCCGGTAGACAGGTAGCGGTCGCCACGATCACAAACGATGGCCACGATGACAGCGTTCTCCAGCTGCTTAGACAACTCCAGCGCCGCCCACACCGACCCGCCGGACGACACCCCGCAGAAAATGCCCTCTTCGCGCGCCAGCCGCCGCATGGTCGCCTCCGCTTCGGGCTGCGCGATGTCCATCACCCAATCAACGCGAGCGCGGTCGAAAATGGTCGGCAGATACGCCTCCGGCCAGCGCCGGATGCCGGGAATCGCCGCGCCCTCACAGGGCTGCAGCCCGACGATCTGCACCGCCGGATTCTGCTCCTTGAGGTAGCGCGAAGTGCCCATGATGGTGCCGGTGGTGCCCATAGAGCTGATGAAATGCGTGATCGTGCCCTGCGTCTGCTGCCAGATTTCCGGGCCGGTGCCCACATAATGCGCCAGCGGATTGTCGAGGTTGCCGAACTGGTTCAGCACCACGCCCTGACCTTCGCTCTGCATCCGCATGGCCAGGTCTCGTGCGCCTTCCATGCCATCCTCCTTGGTAACCGAGATCAGCTCGGCACCGTAGGCCGCCATCGCGTCTTTGCGCTCCTGGCTCTGGTTTGCCGGCATGATGAGCTTCATCTTGTAGCCCTTGATCGCCGCCGCCATCGCCAGCGCAATACCGGTATTGCCCGATGTCGCCTCGATCAGCGTATCGCCGGGCTTGATGTCGCCGCGCAACTCCGCCTGCGCAATCATCGACAGCGCCGGCCTATCCTTCACCGAGCCCGCCGGATTATTACCCTCCAGCTTCACCAGCACGATATTGCTGGTGTTGCCGGGCAGGCGCTGCAGGCGCACCAGCGGCGTATTGCCCACGGTATCGGCAATGGTGGGATAGCGAGGGGTCGAACCGGAAAAATCGCTCATCGCGCGCAGGCTCCAGAAGGTGATGCCGGATTGTAAAGACAAAGCGCCCGCTGACCAAATGGCCAGCGGGCGCTGAGATACCGCTATTGATGTATTTCGCGATGCGTTACGGCGCACCCACCGGCAGGCCAGCGCTCGGGGCATCCCCCGGAATCGCCGGCAGATCGCCCAACAACGGCAGCTGTACCGTGCCGCTAATCGTCACGATGGCCGTGCTCAGGTCACGCGAGCTGGTGGCCACAAAGGTCGGGCTATTGCCATAGACCAGCAGCACGAGTTGGTCGCCGGCATGAATACGCTCGCCGACACCCACCATGTCCACATCGAAATCGCCAAAGCCGCGCAGGGGCATGACCTGGTTGTCGATCAGCTCCGGCAGCAGCGGAATCTTGCCGCTGGCCGAGGCCGTGATCAGGCCGAGGCCAACAAACACCGTGCTGTCACAGCTGCCGAGGCGGAACAGCGGCTCTTGCGCGTCCTGACACAAGGCGTCCAGCTCGGCGGCACCGCGACTGACCTTAACCTTGAGACGCGGAATGCCCGCCAGCACATTCGTGCCCTCAGCAACGCTAGTCAGCGGCACGATGGTCGGCGCCAGCTGGCCCAGCGTGACCGGCACCGGTAAATCGCCCGGCATCGCTACCGGCAGCTCGGTGCCGCCCACCGTTACCTGCGGCACTGCCACAGCATCTTTCTGCGTCAGCGAGATGCACACATTCTTGCCCGACGGAATCGCGCTGTCAGCATTGCCCTTGCCCAGCAGCTTTTCGTTGAACCAGGCCAGTGTCGCCGCTGTGGCATCTACCGAGCCGCAGTTACGACTAAGCGGAATGCCCTGAACCTGCACGGCCTGACTGACCAAGCCCACATCCGGCGACAAGGCCCCGTGACCGGTTTCGTAGCTGAGCAAGCGCACATCGCCACCACCGCGCTGCAAGCATTGGTAGTTGTGATAGGCCTCGTTGAAGTTGAACAGGTGGTCGCGCATGCCCTGGAACAGCAGGGCATCGACTTTCTGGAAGCGCTTCAGCGGCGAACGGCTGATCGAGAATACGCCCGAGGTCGGCGGTAAATTGCTGGCCAGCGGGGCCAGCACATAGGTCGAACCATCGGCAGTAACGCCCTTCATGTCGCTGTAGCCCTGTCCACAGAAATACGCGGGCGAATGCGCGCCAAATTGCGGCAAGGCATCGGCCGGGAATACGCCGGTGGCCACGCCATCAAGCAAAGTGGCACGAATGAACGGGTCTTGACGGCCTTGGGTCAGCGCATCGCCAGCGCCAGCCAGGAACAGCGCCCAGTAACTCTTCACCACATTGCCGGGATTCAGGCTATAAGGCAGATCATTCCAGGTGATTTCCGGCACCATGGCATCCATACGCTGGCTGGGGTCGGTTTCCCAGAGCAGCATCTGATAGCCACCGCCGTAGCTGCCGCCAATCGCCCCGAGCAGCAAATTGCCATCACGATACTTAAGGAAGTCGAGGTGTTGTTCGGCCCAGTCGATGATCGCGACCAGATCCTGCCCTTCAAACTCGGGGTCCATGACGCGCACTGTACCGCCGGACTCGCCATGACCGCGCTGGTCAATACTGATGACGGCATAGCCAGCCTGGGTCAAATCACCCACCGGCGCACCGAACGACAGCGGCGACTGGCCGCCAGATTTGTCGGTCTGACGCGAACCGGAATAGCCGTGGCCCTCCAGAATCAGCGCATGCTTCTCGCCGCAATTCAGCGTATCCGGCTCGAACACCTGGAAGACGATGCTTTCGCCATCCACCCGCGACGGAATTTCGACACGATAGACCTGACCGCCTTCGGTCTTGCCACTGCGGCAAGAGGCCGGCGCAATACCGTCCGCTGTGCCCATGGGCAGGTCGCCACGCTCACGCGGCTGCGCGGCGCTAGCAGATGACTTCGACTCAGAGCCACAGCCAGTCAGAGCGGTGCAGGCAGCGAGAATGGCCGCAGGCAGAATATGAGAGAAAGTTGAGGGTAAAAAGCGCATGGCATTCCTCTGAAAAAGGTGCGGCGAATAAAAGGGCGCAGCGAACACGCCCAAAGACGACTTGTTATTAATTGTTTTGGCTTCACATTTTGAGCCAGCATTGTCCGTATCTCTGCTCAAAAAGCAAGCACAAGCACGCTTGCATTCACGCATGATAGGCTTGCTCCCTGCGCCATCCCGCTATTGTTCTGGAGACCCCCCGGATGTATCCGTGGACCCTGCATCACCGTCTGCTGTTTGCCTTCACACTACCGGTAGCCTTGCTGCTGATCAGCCTTGCCGTGCTGCTCAGCAACCACTATCGCGATGACCTGCAGGCCAGCCATGAGCAGCGCCGTGAGTTGATGCTGCGCAACACGGCTGAAGCCTTGAGCCTGAGCAAGCTCAGCACCGGCGAGCAAGGTGCCTGGCTGCAGAAAGTTTTGCCAGGAGATGATTTGCGCCGACTGAGCCTGCTGGCTAGCGATGGCCGTGTGCTGGCCGATGCCGGCCAAAGTCCGATCCCGCTACCCAGCAGCGCCCGACTGCAGCGCTTCAAGCCGGGCCAGTACACGCTAGCCCTGGAGGACGGTTATCAAGACCTGATTTCACTGCCCGATGGCCGCTGGCTCGTGCTGACCTCGACACAGCAACTGCTGCGCTTGGCATTCTATGAGCGGCTGAGCCTCTACATCAGCTTGAGCCTGGCATTGTTGGCTACGCTGGCTGCCCTGCTCTACCTGCTGCTCAAGCGTGCGCTGCTGCCGCTTAATGAATTTGCCGACATGTTGAACCAGCCGGAAGCCATCTCCAGCGAATCACGGGATGCCGCCAAGCGCATCTGGCCCGAGTTGGTCACCTCACTGACCCGCTATTACCTCAAGCAGAAGCAGCAACTGGACATGCTCAAGCAAGAAAGTGAGCACGCCGAAGCCGAATTGCGTGAAACCCTGGATGCCATCGAACGGCAAAACATCGAATTGCATGCCGCCCGCCGATCCGCACAAGCCAGCAATCAGCTGAAATCGGAGTTTCTCGCCAATATCAGCCATGAAATTCGCACGCCGCTGACCAGCCTGCTGGGCTTTGGCCGCTTGCTCGAACGCACCCCCCTGTCGGCATTACAACAGCAGCATGTGCGCGCGTTGTCACGCTCCGGCGAGCATCTGCTAGCGATCCTGAATGACTTGCTGGATCTGTCAAAAATCGAGGCCGGACGACTGGTGCTGGACGAAACGCCCGTACAACTGAGCAGCCTGCTGGGCGATACCGCGCTCATGCTGGCTCCGCTACTCGGCGACAAACCGATCACGCTGCAAGTGCATTGCGCCACGGACTTCACCGAATCGCTGCTCGGCGATCCGCTACGCCTGCGACAGATTTTCACCAACTTGCTGAGCAATGCCATCAAGTTCACGGCCCGTGGCGCGATCAATGCCAGCCTCTGCGAGCTCAGCGCTGATGCGTCGCGTGTTCAGTGTCAGCTCACAGTCAGCGATACCGGCGTAGGCATTGATGCGGATCGTCTGCAAAGCTTGTTCGAAGCCTTCGAGCAGGCAGACTCGTCAACATCCAGAAACTTTGGCGGCACCGGCTTGGGGCTGACGATCACACGCCAGCTGGTGCAACTCATGGGTGGACGCCTGGAGGCCAATAGCCGCCTAGGCGAAGGCTCAACCTTCACCGTCACCTGGTGGGCCGCTCGTGACCCGTTTTATCGGGGCGGTTCTCATGCCACACCGCACCTGCTTCCCGTGCAGCACGCCAATGCCAACACAGCGCCCTTGCGCGTGCTAGTGGTCGACGATCATCCGGCAAACCTGCAGCTCATGCAGGCCTGGCTGCAGGAGCTCGATATTGAAGTCCGCACGGCTGATAACGGTGAGGCCGCCATCACAGCCGCCGCCGCTACCATCTTCGACCTGATTTTCATGGATATCCAGATGCCGATCATGAACGGTCTGGAAGCCGCGCAAGCCATTCGTGCCCAGGAGCGAGGAGGCCAGCGCGTGCCCATCATTGCCTTGACAGCCCATGCACTCGGCTCCGAACGCGAATACTGGCTACGCAATGGCATCGACGACTACCTGAGCAAGCCGCTGGACGAAAGTCAGCTGCATCACATCCTGCAGCAATGGACACGCTACATTGGCAAGGCGGCCGGCGTCATTGACTGGCCTGAAGCCGAACGATTGGCCGGCGGCCGGCGCAGCCTCGCCGAGCAGCTCATCAGCACCTTGATCGACGACATCCCGCTCGCCCGCGAGCAGCTGATCAATGCCAGCAGTGCGCAAGATGCAGCAGCATGGCATCGCGCGGTACATCGATTGCTGGGGGCGTGTCGCTATACCGGCGTACCGGCGCTGCGAGCGGCGCTGGAAGCCGCCTTGGCGCTACCGAGCGGCAGCTGGGATGCGGGCTTGCAGCAGCGCATCCTGCATGAAATGGATGCGCTGCTGCAGGATGGAGCGAGCCTGAAAGCCGATGCTCAGACTTGATGCGGGACTTTTTTAACGCCGCGCTTCTTAGCGAGGAGCCATGCGGATGGCGCCATCAAGGCGAATGGTTTCGCCATTGAGGAAGCCGTTCTCGACCATCTGCGCGGCGAGCTGGGCGTACTCTTCCGGGTAGCCAAGGCGCTTGGGGAACTGCGTCATCTCAATCAGCGGCAGCTTCACGCTGTCTGGCGCGGCATTCATCAGCGGCGTATTGAAGATGCCCGGCGCGATGGTGTTCACACGCACGCCGATGCTGGCCAGGTCACGCGCCAGCGGCAAAGTCATGCCAACCACGCCACCCTTCGACGCCGAATAGGCAACCTGACCAATCTGGCCGTCAAACGCTGCCACCGAGGCCGTATTGATGATCACGCCGCGCTCGTTGTCGGCATTGCCTTCGTTTTTCGCCATCTCGGCTGCTGCCAGGCGCGTCACATTGAAGGTGCCGATCAGGTTCACGGTGATGACCTTGTTAAATACATCCAGCGAATGCGGGCCGTTCTTACCCACGGTACGCATGGCGCTGCCGATGCCGGCACAGTTCACCGCCACATGCACGCCGCCCCACTTCGCCGACACTTCTGCCAGCGCAGCCTGCACCGACGCCTCATCCGAGACATTGACGCGGCAAAAATGGCAGTTCGCGCCCAGTTCGGCGGCCACGGCCTGACCCACATCCACATTCAAATCAAAAATGGCGACTTTCGCACCCTTGGCCAGAAAGCCCTTGACCGTCGCCAAACCCAGGCCCGAAGCACCACCGGTAACGATGGCAATCTTGTCTTGCAGCTGCATAAAACACTCCTGAAAAAGTAGTGACTGGTGAGTCGCGCCGGCGAGCATAGCGACTCCGTCGCCACAGTTCAAACGCTAGAATGCTAGAGAATGCCCACACCGGAAATATCGCGCGCTAACCGGGCCGCATGGTTATCGGTCATGCCGCCCACAAAATCGAGTACCTGCAGATAGCCTTCATACAGCGACAAACCCGGCGTCAGTGGTCGTGGCAACAAGGCCAGTTGGGTTTGCTGGCGATGACTCAGCTCGGCGCCAGCACCCAGGCAAAAGGCACGCACCGGCGGCACCAGCGTATCCAGCAGCACCGCCAGGCAAGGGTAAGCCGCAATCTCGGTGACGACCTTGCTGCGATGCCGATAAATCTTGTCGCTAGCCAGCTGCTTGGCCGCCGCCAGCGTATCGCGCACATCCGGGCTGGCTCCGGCAATCAGGTCTTTCAGTGGCAGCTCGCCAGCCAGCAAGGCCTCGTGATGACGCATGAAAGTATCCGCCAAGTCCTTCACGCAACGACCGACCATGGTGCCGCGCAAGGCCGCCGCATACTGACGCGGCTCGCGGATCTGCCAGATCTTCTCCGGGTCAACAATCGGCCCGAGCAGGTTCTCGAACTCGTGCAGATCCAGGATGCCCATCTCCACGGCATCCTCCAAATCCACAATGGCATAGCAAATGTCGTCTGCCGCCTCCATGAGATACGACAGCGGATGTCGTGCCCACTGCTCCGGGCCGCGCACCGGCAAGCCCAGCGCCTCGGCCACTTGCCGGAAATAACCCAGCTCGGCCTGATAGATATTGAACTTGCCGCGCGCCGGGCAGGTCTGCGCCGTCCACGGGTATTTCACCAGTGCGCCCAGACTCGCCGCCGTCAGCCGCATACCGCCCTCGCCGGCATACATCTCCAGCGATGTCAGCAGGCGCAGGCCGTGAGCGTTGCCCTCATAACTCTGAATATCGTGCTGCTGCGCTAGCGACAGACCATCCAGCAAAGGCGCATGCTCGGGCCGGCAAAACCAGTCGCGCAGGGCATATTCGCCTGTGTGGCCAAACGGCGGATTGCCCAGATCGTGCGCCAGGCAGGCCACCTGCACGATGCCGCCGATATCGAACGGCGTCGCTTGAGGCGGCAGAAAGCCGCCCTCCTGCAGCATCGCACCCACGCGATTGCCCAGACTGCGACCGACACTCGCCACCTCCACACTGTGCGTCAACCGGTTATGCGTATGGTCATGCAGCGCCAGCGGATGCACCTGCGTCTTGCGCCCGAGGCGGCGAAAGGCGCTGGAAAACACCACGCGATCATGGTCGATATGAAACTCCGAGCGCAGCCCAGCCGTGCCATCGGCACTCGCGGCCGCCGGCGTCGGCACCATCACCCCCTGCTTGATCTTGAACCGTTGTGTGGACAGCAACTGCGTCCAGTTCATGCGCGCTTCCCCTGCCATTTCCGAACTCCTCATCACGATGCTGGATCATCGACAAAAGCAGCGCCAAAGACCAGCACCGGCTATGGCATACTCGCGCAAAATCAGGCTTGTACTGGCCTACTCAGGCTGAGGAGCGTGTCATGCTGGATGAGCTGTTTCGCAACAACCGCGAGTGGGCGGATGCCGTCAAGGCCCGCGATCCCGAATTCTTCGAGAAGCTGGCAAAGCAGCAATCCCCCCAATTTCTCTGGATAGGCTGCGCCGACAGCCGCGTGCCGGCCAATGAAATCATGGGCCTGCTGCCCGGCGAAGTGTTTGTGCACCGCAATGTCGCCAACCTGGTCGTGCATACAGACATGAATTGCCTGTCCGTTTTGCAATACGCCGTGGATGTGCTGAAAGTGAAGCACATTCTGGTCACCGGCCATTATGGCTGCGGCGGCATCAAGGCAGCGCTGGAAGATCAGGAGTTCGGTCTGATTGATAACTGGCTGCGCCACATCAAAGACATCTACCGTCTTTACGAATCAGAGTTCGACGGGCTGGATGAGCAGCAGCGCTTCAACCTGCTGTGCGAGCTGAATGTGACCGAGCAGGTCGCCAATGTCTGCCACACCACCATCATCCAGAATGCCTGGAAACGCGGTCAGGATGTGTCTGTGCACGGCTTCATCTTCAGCATCGAAGACGGCATCCTGCGCGACCTCGGCGTGCACTTCAACGCCGTCAACCAGCTCCCGCCGATTTACCGGATGGTGCCGAAAAAAAACGCGCCCTGACTTAATGCCAGGGCGCGTTTTTTCAAACCGTCAGCTGATTACTGCTGAGTCGGGTTGATACGCACTTCCACGCGACGGTTCTGCGAACGGCCGGCTTCGGTGCTGTTGTCAGCAATCGGCTGAGTCTTGCCGAAGCCCACAGCCGACACGCGACCCGAGACCACGCCACGGTTCACGAGGTAGCCAGCAACCGAACCGGCGCGATCCTGCGACAGCTTCTGGTTGTAGGTTGCATCGCCCTGGCTGTCGGTGTGACCGCTGACGGTGATGGTGGTGTCCTTGTACTCTTTCAGCACATCGGAAACGGCATCCAGAACCGGGTAGAAGTCAGCACGGATGCTGGCCTGAGCCGTCGGGAAAGTAATGTTGCCCGGCATGATCAGGTTGATGGCACCTGTGTTCGGATCACGCTGAATGCCCACGCCAACACCGGCCAGACGATCACGCAGCTTCTTTTCCTGCACATCCATGTAGACGCCTGCGCCGCCGCCAACCACGCCGCCGATGGCAGCGCCCTGACCGCAACGCTCGTTACGCTCGCCACGCTTGGTGGTTGCTGTAGCAATGGCACAGCCAGCAGCAGCGCCGATCAGCGCGCCGTAGGCACCCTTGCTGACTTGTCGTTCGCCGGTGTAGGGATTAGTTGTACAGCCTGCCAGGAATACAGAACCGGCTACTGCAGCAGTAAGTAGAATACGCATGGTGAATCTCCATAAAGTTGTCGGGCGCCTGAAGCACCCCTCACCGCGTCACAACGACGCCAGCGAGTTGGCGTTGACACGCCGTCAGCCGAAAAAGCCCGCAGGCTGCTTGGTCACGGCCACACTGACCAGGAAAGCATAGGTTAACAGAGCCAGTGCCATCATCGTTAACTGTGCCGATCGGGTTTTCGCGCGCTTGAAGGCAATCACGCCAAGTGCAATGAAAACAAACAAGAAAATCAGCTTGGTCATGACCCAGGCCGGCATTTGGCCATAAATTGCTACCATCGTCAGGCCACTGGCCAGCAGGCCCAGGCTGAAGGTGTGCGCGAGCAGCGTCGGCACCTTGCCATTCTGCGCCGGTGCCTTGGCCAGGGTGAGGTAGACGCGCCAGAGAAAGAGCAGGCCCACCGCCAGCACCAGCACCGCATGCACCATTTTGATCAGAACATAGCTATCCACAAGACACTCCCGAGCAGGCATTTAACGAAGCTGCTATCTGAACCAGTCGCAGGCGAACTGTCAAAGCATTTGCAGGCGCGCAGACCCTGATTTTTTTGCTAAGGTGTGCGCCACGATCCGGCTTGCGAGTGCTCGCCCATGCTGTTCCGCTCCGTCCCCACGCCCTGTGTAGGCATCTGTTCAACGACCTATGGCGATATCGTTTGCCGGGGTTGTCGTCGCTATTTGCACGAGGTCATCGAGTGGAATCGCCTGAGCGATGCGGAAAAACGGCTGATCTGGCAACGGCTAGACGGCTTGCTGCAACAGATCATGCCGCGCTATTTCGAGATTCTGGATGCCGATTTGCTGCGCCGCGAGCTGCTGGCGCGCCGCATTCCGCTACGCGAAGACGCCAGCGCCTGGACCTGGCTGCAACAGCTGCTCAAGCAAATGGCGCGACAACTGAGTGATCTCAGCGGCTTTGGCGTGCGTCGTGTGGATAATTCAGGGCTGGATCTGTATGCGTTGCGCGAGCAGATCAATGGCGAGCTGCACATGCTGGCAAGTGCTTATTACGAGCGGGATTTGTTGCGGGCGTTGCGGCTGCCGCTGGCCTGACCAACGGAGCCTGGCCATCACCGGCTCAACTTGATAATGTGCAATGGTTGCACAATAATATCTTATGCCTACGATCCATCGCTTTGGCGCGATCACTATCCGAGTCAACACGCCTGATCACCGTCCGGCGCATGTGCATGTGGTCTTGGCTGACCGTCGTGATGCCATGGTGATGCTCGACACAATGACCGTGCTCAGCCGTACCGTGACACCGCGTGAAATTGCTGATGCCGTGGCATGGATCGAGGAAAACCGCGACATGGCCCGTCGCTTGTTCGAGGAGTACAACCCATGATTGGCGACCCATGGCACACCATCATAACCGCTCAGCCGCTGCCCAATACCCGGCTGGCGCTGACCTTTGCTGACGGCCATCAGGCCACGGTTGACCTGACCGAATGGAGCAGACACAAAGCATTGCGGGCGCTGTCTGACCCGGAAGTGTTTCGCATGGCTCATATCGATGCACGCGGCAGCTATGTGTCATGGATTGACGATGAGCTGGAGCTGGCCGCCGACAACCTCCGTAACCTGGCGACTGAGCAGGCTGGCGGTATCGGCTATGAGCGTCTTTGGAACTGGCAGCACCGAAACAACCTAACGCAGCAGCGAGCAGCTGACGCTATCGGCATCTCCCGCCGAATGTTTGGCTACTACTTGGCCGGAGCAAAGCCTATCCCGCTGACAGTATGGCTGGCCTGCCTCGGCTGGGAGTCACAGTCCGCAGCATGACTTCAAGCCCACCGGCTTAAGCTGTAACTACAGATCATGGCGAGCATCTTTAGGGGTATGACGCAAATAGAACTGTTTCGTACCCCTAAGCGTTCCCCTAAACCAAAATCTGCCCAGACCCTTTCCTGACCATCCAAAAAGCAAAAACCCGCACTAGGCGGGCTTCTGAGAACTATTTCACTTCATACGGAAGCATATGAAGTCATGCATTTGGTGCGCCAGAGAGGACTTGAACCTCCACGCCTTGCGGCACCAGAACCTAAATCTGGCGTGTATACCAATTTCACCACTGGCGCGATGAAGGCGGCGAACTATACCGAGTTCACCGCCGTTCTGGCAACGCTTAGCTGGCGTTCAATCAGTGCAATCAGCTCGCACGCAAGCGACGAGTCTTCATCGTGCCGCGCATGTTGGTAGCCAGATTGGCCAGCAACGACCACAGCGCCGACTCGTTGGGCTTGGGGTTTTCGCCACGGCTCATGCGGTGCAGCTGGCGCACATACCACATGACTTCCATCAGGGCCATTTCATCGACCTGCTTGATGCCGGTGCTGATCATTTTCACGCGATGCCGCGTCTCTTCGCCAGCCAGCAGGCGCAGCGGCGCATCCGGCTCGATGCACAGCGGGCGACCAAGCCCGACGATGTCCATCGCACCCGAGTTCAGCGCCTTGCCCATGGCCGACAGCGTGCGGAAGCCGCCGGTGACCATCAGCGGCGTGCTGATGTGCTGACGCACCTTCTCGGCAAACTCCAGGAAGTAGGCTTCACGCTCGATGGTGCTGGTCTTCTTGCCTGCCATCGCCGGAGCTTCGTAGGTGCCGCCGGAAATCTCGACCAGATCAATCCCAACCGCCGCCAGCGCCTGAATGGTCGCCAGCGATTCCTCTTCGGTGAAACCGCCGCGCTGGAAGTCCGCCGAGTTCAGCTTGATGCCGATCGGGAAATCGGGGCCGACGGCATCGCGCATGGCCTGATACACCGCCAGCACGAAGCGACGACGGTTCTCGGCCGAACCACCCCAGCCATCCGTACGCACATTGTGCTTGGGCGACAGGAACTGGCTGACCAGATAGCCGTGAGCACCGTGAATCTGCACGCCATGAAAGCCTGCCTGCTTGACCACGCCGGCGGCGCGGCCAAAGCGCGCGATGATGTCGAGAATCTCCGGCTCGGTGAGCTCACGCGGGGTGTTGAAGAACGCCTGCATCTGCTTGCCGAAGGGAATGGCCGACGGCGACACATTTTCACGATTCAGGCCCTTGGGCGACTGCTTGCCAGGATGATTGATCTGCGCCCAGAGCCGGCTGCCGTGATGCGCCACGCCGTCGGCCATGGCCTTGAGCAAGGCGAGGTCACGATCATCTTCAATGACCACATTGCCCGGCTCGCCGAGCGCGCGACGATCAACCATGATGTTGCCGGTGATGAGCAGGCCGGTGCCGCCCTTGGCCCAGCGCTCGTACAAGCGCACCAGCGCCGGCGTGACGCGGTTGTCCATGGTGCCGAGGGTTTCGCTAAGTGCCGACTTGGCTAGGCGATTAGGCAGGATGCTGCCGTTAGGCAAGGTCAGTGTTTGCGCGAGCAGGTGTTGTGCAGTGGCCATGAGCGTTGTCCTGTAAAGGCTGCAAAAAGTGGCAGCAGCCTATTTCAGACAAAGCGCGTTGTCAAAACTGCTTCACGCAGCTTTGGTGGCCGGATGGTTGCCCCGACTCGGCGGCTGCTCGGCACCATGCAGACCACGCAGGGTTTGCCCCATGAGTTGCTCGAAATGCCGGGCCAGCGCACTGGCATCGCGCTCACCCGCCACTTCTGCCGGCAGGCAATGCACTTTCACATGCACCGTCTCGCCTGCGAGCATGTTGAGCAGGTGTGGGGCCAGCTCGTCATCGCCAATAAACGGGGCCATGGCATGGAGCTCACCATCGGCCTTCTGGTAGCAGATGACCAGCGGCTGTATCGGGCACTGACTCTTGACCGCCGCCGTGAACAGCTTGGCAAAGAAGCGATTGACGCTGAAACCGTCGGTGGTGGTGCCTTCCGGGAAGAACAACACGCGCTTGCCCTGCTGCAGCGACAGCACCATCTCTTCGCTGACGCGATCGGCATCGCCCGAACCTCGTTTGATGAACAAGGTGCCAGCCGCTTGCGCGAGATGCCCGATCACCGGCCATTTGGCGACTTCAGCCTTGGACAGGAAGCGCAGCGGACGAATGCCGCCAATCACGGGGATGTCCATCCACGACACATGGTTGCTGATCCACAGTGCACTGTCTTCGATGGGCGCGCCCTGCACCGTGACCTGCATGTTGAGCACGCGACAGAAGCCGCGCAGCCACCAGGCGATGATCGGACGCTGCCAAGCCGTGAAACGCACAAAGAACATGCCGATCACAAAGGCCAGCAAAACGCCGAAGAGCAAATAGGCCACGACGGCGATCAAACGCGCCCAAACCTTAATGGTCATGGCGGGTTTCACCGTAATGGCAGGATGTTGGTAACGATTGCGCGGCGCTCTGGTCACGGGATCTCATTTTTCAGGCTGTCTTCAGGAACCGTTGAGCATAACGCCCCGCCATCGCTTGTACATCCATGAATATGAAGACATCGGCACAATTGAACTCGGGGTCCCAGCAAGCTTCGCCGCCGATCTTGCAGCCCATGCGCAGGTAAGCCTTGAGCAGCGGCGGCACGCTGACCGCGCCGGTGCCGGTGGCCGAGAGCAGAATCTCGCGGCTCGGGCTGACGCGCAGCTCATCGCCCACGAAGTGTTTTTCGCGCAAGGTGGGCATGACGCTGGCGAGCGTGGTGCCACCGTCGGCGAGGCTGATGCTGGCGCAACCGATGAGCAGGTTGAAGCCTTCGCGCATCAAATATTCAGACAGCGCCGACCACAACACGGTGATGGCGGCACCCGAGCGATAGTCCGGGTGTACGCAGGTGCGGCCGACTTCGAGGATGCGTCCGGCGAAATTCTTCAGCGCACCGAGGTCAAACTCCTGCGCCGAGTAGAAGCCGCCAGCCTGCTCGGCCTGTTCGCCGCTGAGCAGGCGCGTGGTGGCAATGAGCAGGTCATTGGCCACATCGTAGACATTCAGGTGCAGGCAGTAGTCGTCGTAGGCATCGACATCGATGCCGTCAAACTGTACACCGTACTCGGCGCCGAAGATTTCCGCACGCAGGCGCTGAGCGGCGACCACCATGCCGGCATCCGTGGCGAAGCGCGCTTCCAGGCGCGGCTTCTGACGCAGCGGCGTGACAGTTTCGTCAGAATAGTTGAACAGGGAAGATACGGCAGTGACTGAATTCAGATTCTGCTGGGCATCACTCATGTTTTGGCTCTTGGCTTGTGTTTTCATGCAGGCAGTTTGCTGGCCGCAAATGCAAGCGCCGTGACAAGTTGGTGACAGTTTGGTGAAACTGCACGGCCTGCTTTCAACCACAAAGAGCATGAATTCCGGAGATGACACGATGTTGACAAGCCTGGCTGTTTTCGCCGCCACCGGGGCTTTGGCGGGCTTTCTGGCCGGGCTGCTGGGCATCGGTGGCGGCATGGTGCTGGTGCCGGCGCTGATTTTCAGCTTTGAAGCGCAGGGAGTGTCACCGAGCGTGCTCACGCATCTCGCCATTGGCACATCACTGGCCAGCATTGTGCTGACCTCCATCAGCTCCGTGCGCACCCACCATGCTCAAGGCGGGGTGGATATTGAGCTGTTCAAACGACTGGCCATCGGCTTGGTCATCGGCTCCTGGTTCGGTGCGCAAATTGCGCATGCATTGCCGGCACGCACCCTGCAACTCATCATCGGCATCTTTGCTGTGTGGACCGGCTTGCGGATGTTTCGCGGCAGCAAGCCGATTGCCGCCGATGCCCCGCCACCAAGCGCCACCGAACTGAATGCCGTCGGCGGCCTGATCGGCGTGGCCTCGGCCATCTTCGGCATTGGCGGCGGCAGCCTGATGGTGCCTTATCTGGTCAAACAGGGTGTGGCCATGCGCCGCGCGGTCGGCACGGCGGCGGCTTGCGGCTTTCCCATCGCCATCGCGGGGATGATCGGCTTCATTTACAGCGGCTGGGGCCTGAGCGAACTGCCGGCTGGCAGCACCGGCTATATCTACTGGCCCGCCCTCGCCGGCATCGCGCTGACTAGCATGGTGGCGGCGCATGGCGGTGCGGTGATGGCGCATCGCCTGCCGGCGCAGCAGCTCAAACGCGCCTTTGGCGTGCTGCTGGTGCTGGTCGGCGTGCGCTTTCTCATCGGTCTCTGATAAGGCTCAGCCGGTATTGCGCATGCCCGCCGCGATCCCGGTCATGGTCACCATCAGCGCCCTATCATGCCGCAGCATGTCTGCCTCCGCCGCCGTGCCAGCCAATGCCCGACGCCGCAGCATGAGCTCGGCCTGCAGCCAGTGCAGCGGCAGCAGATACGGTGAGCGCAGGCGTATCGACTGCGCCAGCACCGGATTGCGCTGCGCCCAGCTCGGCCCCTGCTGCAGCGTTTGCAGCTGCGTAATCAAATCTTGATGCTGTGCGCGCAGGCGCTCGCCGAGATCACGCAGGTGCGGATCGCTGGTCAGATTTTTTTCATAATGACTGGCGATGGTCACATCCGACTTCGCCAGCACCATCTCCAGCATGTCGATCAGGCTGGCGAAAAACGGCCAGTGCTGCAGCATGTCACGCTGCGTGGCCACCGAACCGGCCGCCAGCGCCGGCGCCACGCCCAGCCAGGCCGGCAGCATCAGGCGAATCTGCGTCCAAGCGAACACCCAGGGGATGGCGCGCAACGAGGCGATGCCACCGCCGACCTGCCGTCGCGCCGGTCGTGAGCCCAGCGGCAGCAGCTGCAGCTCGGGCTCCGGCGTGACCACGCGCAGATAGTCAATAAAGTGCGGATCGTTGCGCAGCTGATGCCGGTACAGCTGCATCGAATGCTGACTCAGCGCAGCCATGGCCTCACGCCACGCCGGCTGCGGTTGCGGTGGCGGCATCAGCACCGTTTCCAGCGTGGCTTTGAGGTAACCCATGAGATGGTGCTGCGCCATGGCCGGCGAGCCGAACTTCATGCGGATCATCTCGCCCTGCTCGGTGACGCGCAGAGCTCCGCGCACCGACCCTGGCGGCTGCGAGCGCAGCGCCTGATCGGTTGGCGCGCCACCCCGGCTAACACTGCCGCCACGGCCATGGAAGAACACCAGATTTACACCCTCCTCGGCGGCAATCGCAGTCAACTCTTCCTGCGCCTGATACTGCGCCCAGGCAGCGGCCAGAAAACCGGCATCCTTGGCCGAGTCGGAGTAGCCGATCATGATTTCCTGATGATTGGCTATGCATTCGCGGTAAATCGGCAGCGCCAGCAAGGTGCGCAGGCAGGATGGCGCGCGCGCTAGGTCATCGTAAGTCTCGAACAGCGGCACCACGCGCAGCGGCCGCAGGCTGTCGGCCTTGCGCTGCAAGACCATGACCGCCAGCACATCACTGGGCTGATGCGCCATGGAAATCACATACGCGCCCAGCGCCTCGGCGGGCTGTGTGGCCAGCAATCGGAAAGTGGCCAGTACCTCCCGCACTTCATCGCTGAAGCCGGACTCCACTTCTGCCGACAGCGCCGACAAGGGCAGCAGCGGGCGCGGACTGGCCAGCTCCTGCAGCAGGAACTGCTGGCGCTGAGCCTCATCCCAGGCGCTGTAGTCGCCCAGCCCTAGGTATTGCGTGATGGCCGCGAGCGCATCGGCATGGCGCGTCGATTCCTGGCGGATGTCCAGGCGCATCAGGCCGAAGCCGAAGCTCGCAATCCGGCGCAGGTTATCGCTCAAGCCGCCCTCGCAGAGCAGCGCCAGACCGGCTGACTGCAAGTCGTCATGACAGAGCTGCATGTCTGCCAGCAACTCGCCTCCCGTCTTGTAGGCAATTGCGTCGCCAGCCTCGGCTTGCAAGGCGGCATCAGCCTGACCCAGATCCGCCAAAGCCGCCGCCTGCGTGGCCTGAAGCCGGCTGCGCACCTGCTTTAACCAATCGCGATAAGGCTCGCGTGACGCCTCGCCGACATGCGCACGCAAGGCATCGCCGCAACGCGACAAGGACAATTCCGCACGCAAGGTATCAATATCGCGCAAGTAAAGATCACAGGCCATCCAACGCGCCAGCAGAATGACTTCAGCCGTGACCTGGTGCGTCACAAACGGATTGCCGTCGCGATCACCGCCCATCCACGAGCCGATGCGGATTGGGGTTGCACTCAGCGCCAGACCTTCGCCCAGTACATCACGCAGGCATTCGTCGAACTCGCGCAAACACGCTGGCAATGCCTGCCACAAGCTATTTTCCACCGTGGCAAAGCCCCACTTGGCTTCATCCACGGGTGTCGGTCGCTGGCCGCGAATTTCATCCGTTTCCCAAGCGGCCACCACACGACGGCGCAAGCGCTCCCACTCCCCTTTTTTCTCTCGAACAGTCAGCTGGGTTTCGTGCATTTGCGCGAGAATCTGCGCAATTTCATCCTGCTTCTGCATCAGCGTGCGCCGCGTGACTTCGGTCGGATGCGCCGTCAGCACCAGCTCCACATCCAGCTGGCGCACAGCGGCAAGAATAGCTTCACGGCTCATGCCCTGCGCCAATGCTCGCCGCAGCAGCTCACGCAGGCCATCGGCAGCGGTCGCGACCACACCGGTGCGGCGCAAGCGAATCGGATGATATTGCTCGGCAATATTGGCCAGGTTAAGAAAGTGTCCGAACGCGCGCGCCACATCGCGCAGTGTCATGGCATCCGACTGCTGCAGGAAGCTGGAAAGTTGCGAATGGGCGCTCGCATCGCCTTGAACCGCGCGTTGCGACCATTGCCGCAGCAACTCGATCTGCTGAAAAAAATCGGACCCTGCCTGAGTTTGCAAGACCTCGCCTAGCAACTGCCCAAAGCGTCTTACATCGTCGCGTAACGGCTCTTCACGCTGCGTTTGCAATGTCATCGCCACTCCCTTCAGCATCGATAGCAAATCGGTATACTCATGCTTGGATCAACCTTTGGCTGTGCCACGCATTCTTCCCGGCTGGCCCTGAGACTAACACCCGCATGACCTCCTCAAAAGACTCTCTGCGCCACACTTTCGGATACATCGATCCGCGCCTCGTGCCATCGGTGATGGCATTGAACGAACAGCGTGCGTTGCGCTTGGTAACATCGCTGGTATTAGCCACCCATGCCTTGCTCTGGCAGGGCGGACAAATTGCAACACTGACGCCCAGCCTGCTGGTGATTGTGAGCTATGCCGTGCTGCAGTTTTTGCTATCGCTGCTAGAGGCTCGTCTGCAATCTCGGCACTGGCTATCGCTAATCATTACCGGCCTCGATTTGCTGCTGCTCTGCTGGCAGCTCGGCAATGACCCTCTGAACAGTCTGCCGACGCTCATGCTGAGCATACTCGTGGTTGGTCTGGCGGCTTTGCGCTGGCCCCCTCGCCCGCAGTGGCTAACCATGCTAAGTGCTGTCACTTTCGCCGCCATGACTATTGCCTGGCGGGCAAACAGCTCCGTAGGCCTTGAATGGCCGATGCTCATTTGCACCGCAGTGGCCTGCCTGATTTTAATGTCGATGGTACTGGTCATGGCGCAACTAGCGCGTCAACACCTGCATGCCAGCTTGAACGCACCGGGCAGAGACCTCGCAACCGGCTTGTTCAATCGCCCCACCCTCTACTCGGCGGCAGAGCTGCTCATGCCGTTGATGCATCGTCAGCATCAACCATTGACCCTGCTGTACATCGTGCTGGAGCCGACCGGTCTGGCTCAGGGCCGCGAGGCCAGCCCAACCCTGCAAGATGATCTGTGTCGCGAATTTGCCGAAATAGCCCGTGCTCGTCTCCGTGGCAGTGACATTCTGGTGCGCTACAGCGCTCTGGAATTTGTTTTTCTGCTTCTGGATTGCCCCAGCAAGCAGGCAGACCCGATTGCACATTATCTGCAAGAGACCTTTCATGCCTCACGGGTCAGCCAGCAAAGCCCAGCAACGGCTCATATTGGCGCCACTTGGTTGCCAAGCGAGCCTATGGCGCTGGATCAGCTGCTGAATCATCTGGATGAGGCCATGGCGCGTGCACGCCGAAGCCGCATTGGCGTGTCTGGCGCTATTTACAGTGACCCGGAACAAACCCGTACCGGGCATCAATTAAGCGAAAAGTAACGACCGTGTGATGACAGATGGCAAGCTTTGTCAGACAAAATCGGGATGCAAAGTCAAAAAACCAGTGCTAAGATGCCTGCGTCTGATGTGAGAGCAAGCGTTCGCCGCAATGAACCTTGACTGATGTCAGGCTGGAAACAGACTAGTCCAGTCCAACCTAAGAGAGAATTTTATCATGATGATCAAGAAAATTGCCGTTATGGCCGCTGTTGCCGCTGCTCTGACCATCGCTGGTTGCGCAAAGAAGGAAGAAGCTGCTGCTGTTGAAGCTCCGGCTGCTGAAGTTGCTCCGGCTGCTGAAGTTGCTCCGGTTGAAGCTGCTCCGGCTGCTGAAGCTGCTCCGGTTGAAGCTGCTCCGGCCGCTGAAGCTGCTGCTCCGGCTGCTCAGTAATGAGCTGAGGCCTCGGCCTCGCCAAAAAAGGGGTGCTTCGGCACCCCTTTTTCATGCCCGTCATTTGGAGAAACACATGTCCTGCCCTTGCGGTTCCGGTCTTACCCTCGAAACCTGTTGCGCCCCCATCATTGCCGGCAGCCCGGCACCCAGCGCTGAAGCAATGATGCGCGCCCGCTACACCGCTTACACGCAACACAACATCGATTTCATCGTGGCCTCCACACATAAGGACGGCCTCGACAATAGCGACCTCGACGCCATGCGCGCCTGGGCGGAACAAGCCGATTGGAAAGCCCTGGAAATCATTCAGGTGGAGGCCGGTGGCGAACAAGACAAGCGCGGTCTGGTAGAATTCAAGGCTCATTACGAGATGGGTGGCGTCAAGCATCACCATCACGAAGTGTCAGGCTTCCTGCGCAGCGGTGAAAACTGGCTGTTCCGTGATGGCGAAGTGCTGCACAGCGGCCCGTCTGAGAAGCCCAAGCCTGTGGTTAATGAAGTGAAGATTGGTCGTAACGATCCCTGCCTGTGCGGCAGTGGCAAAAAATACAAGAAGTGCTGCGGCGCCTGATGCGCTGCCAGCCGGCAACCGGAGAGAAACATGAGTCATGATCCTGTCGTAATTGTTAACGGTGCACGCACCCCCATGGGCGGTTTTCAGGGCAGCCTGAGCAGCGTCACCGCCACCACCCTCGGCGCCATCAGTATTCGTGAGGCCCTGAAGCGTGCTGGCGTGCAGCCTGAACAGGTGCAGGAAGTGATCATGGGCTGCGTGCTGCCTGCTGGTCTGAAGCAAGGCCCGGCGCGTCAGTCCGCGCTGGAAGCCGGCATTCCGGCTGCGGCCGGCGCCACCACCATCAACAAGCTCTGCGGTTCGGGCATGAAGGCCACCATGCTGGCACATGACCTGATTGCTGCCGGCACCAACGACATCATGGTCGCAGGCGGCATGGAGTCGATGAGCAACGCCCCGTACATCCTGCCGAAAGCCCGCGCCGGCTACCGCATGGGTCACGGCCAGATCATGGATCACATGTTCCTCGACGGTCTGGAAGATGCCCGCACCGGCCGCCTCATGGGTTCGTTCGCGCAAGACATGGCCACCACGCTGGGTCTGGGCCGTGCCGATATGGACGCCTTCGCGGTGGAATCGCTGCGTCGCGCCAATGCGGCTATTGCCAATGGCGACTTCAAGGCTGAAATCGTTGGTGTGCCGGTCACCACCCGCAAGGGCGAAATGCTGGTCGATACCGACGAGCAGCCCGGCAACGCCAGCCCGGAAAAAATCCCGACGCTGAAGCCGGCCTTCGCCAAAGACGGCACCATCACGGCCGCTAATGCCTCGTCGATCTCTGACGGCGCCTCGGCACTGGTGCTGATGAAGGAAAGCAAGGCGCGTGAACTCGGTCTGCAACCGCTGGCACGCATTGTCGGTCACTCGACTCAGTCGCAAGACCCCAGCGAATTCACCATCGCGCCGATTGGTGCTTTTGCCACGCTGTTTGCCAAGACCGGCTGGAGCGCGGATTCGGTGGATCTGTTCGAGATCAACGAAGCCTTCGCCATGGTCACCATGGCGGCGATGATGAAACACAACATCCCGCACGCCAAAGTTAATGTCTACGGGGGTGCCTGCGCCCTCGGTCACCCGGTCGGCTCGACCGGCTCACGCATCATCCTGACGCTGATTCACGCCCTCAAGCAGCATGGCAAGACCCGTGGTGTGGCCGGCCTTTGCATCGGTGGCGGCGAAGCGGTCGCGATGGCGCTGGAAATCATCTGAGCCTAAGCGCGGCCTTCGCGTCACCGAAGGCCGCGACTTTTCGTTATTTTACCTGCACTACAGGCGCGTTAAGTTCGGCGCGCTTTTTGGCGATGACCGCCACAATCAAGGCCAGCTTCGCCTGCGCTGCGCGCTCGCCTTCAAGCAGGCTCCGATGCTTGCTCTCCAGCTCCAGCGTGCCCACGCCCAGCACTTGCGGCTTGATCACCACATCCGCCAACGGCAATTCGCGGTTAATCGCCTGCTGGCCCATGATGTTGATAGTCTGATCCAGCAAAGCCCAGGCCGAGCGCGTCTGTCCGGCCACGGGCCGCGCCGAAATATCCACCGCAATCACCACATCCGCACCCAAGTCCCGAGCTGTTTCGACCGGAATCGGGCTAACCAAACCGCCATCCACATATTCCTTGCCAGCAATGGTCACCGGCACAAACACATTGGGAATACTGCAGGATGCACGGATGGCCTGTCCGGCATTGCCGCGCGTAAACACGACCTTGCGGCCGGTATCGGCCTCGGTCGCGACAGCGGCAAAACGCAGCGGGAAGTTTTGAATGGGCTGCTGTTTCACCTTCGCATTGATGTAGTCCTGCAACTTCTGGCCCAACAGAAAGCCCTGGCGGCTCAAGGTCAGATCCCGCACATCACTTTCTTCCAAACTCAAGGCCAGCTGCTGCAACGCAAACGGGCTGAGTCCACTGGCATACAGGCCGCCCACAAAGCTGCCGGCGCTGGTGCCAACAACCAACTGCGGGCGGATGCCATGCGATTCCAACACCTTGATCACGCCAATATGCGCAAAGCCCTTGGCGCCGCCGCCGCCCAGCACTAATGCCACAACCGGCTCGCGCTTCGGCAAAACGGGGGCAACCGGTGCCTGCTGACAGGCGCTGAGCAGCAGGGCGACCAAAACAAAAACACCTTTCAAACCATGCCTCATGAAACACATCCTCATGTCATCGCGATACGAGCCTGCAAGTGCAAAGCCGTTACCGTGTTACGAAAAAACTGTGCGGCCAGCGCGGCCTCGGATTCATCGCGCAAGGCCGCAAACTGCGTCAGCACCGATGGCAGAAAGGCCGGGCTGTTGCGAACGCGCTCACCAACCAACCGTGGACGGCCATCGCCATGCTGGCCGCTGTGCGCATAGGGCACGAGATCGGGCGCATCGGTCTCCAGCACAAAGGCATCCAGCGGCAATTCGCGCGCAACCCGATGCAGGCGCACGGCCTGCGGCCAGGTCAACGGCCCGCCGAGTCCAAGATGCATACCCAGCCGCCGATACTGCTGCGCCTCTTCCACACTGCCGGAAAATGCATGAACGATACCGCCACTGGCATGCCTGACCCGCTTTAATGCGTGCACGATGTCGGCATGGCAGCGCCGCGAATGAATGATCACCGGCAAGCTGTGCTCGCGTGCCAGCACCAGCTGCGCCTCGAATAACGCCACTTGGCGCGCCCAGTGCACCGGCTCGCTCAGTTCCGGCAGAAATTTGTCCAGCCCGATTTCGCCCACGGCAATCACAGCAGGTGATTTCAGCAGCTCGGCGAGCAGAGGCAGATCAGCATCCTGATGCTGAAGCAGATACACCGGGTGCATGCCCAGTGCCGGTAAAAGCTGCGGCCAGTCCGGCTGTTGCGTGCTGGCAGCGCACAACGCCAGCAAGCTGCTCCAGCGCGAAGCGAGATACGCGGGCACGGCAATATGGCTGATGCCGGCCTGTTTTGCGGCGCGCAAGACAGCCGGGCGATCGCCATCGAACTCCGGCGCATCAATATGGCAATGGCTATCGAAGAGCATCAGCGCAGCGGCAGGTAGTCCGGCTTGAAAATGCCGGTCAGGCGCTCGTAGGGAATCACAATTTCCGGCGTGCCCATGGCATACGGGCCGATGGAGTATGGCTGATACTTCAGGGCTAGGCCCGTGGGCAACAAGGCCATCACATCCGTCTTGTCGAATGGCCAGCCATCCGCCAGCGACTGTGCATCTGGCTGACGCGCCAGCCACTGCTGATGTGCCAGTTTGGCTTCACGCCAGAACGCCGACTCCTGATTCAGCAACAGCCAATCCTTCAAGCCCACAACGCGTTGCACGCGTGAATCCCAATTCAGCGCCGACACCACATTCATGCCATGGGCGCCGCCGGTAAAAATATAATTGTCGACATCCAACACAACGACCGTACGCAAGCCCGGCAGTTGCTGTGCCTTGACGATCTGCTGCCACGGCTCGTGAAACTCGGCTGCTTCCTTCATGAAGGTCTTGGCCAGACTCAGCACACGCTGCTCCGGGCTTTTGCCAGCTGGAGCATCCAGACTTTTCAGCAATGCCTCTGTTAATGCGGGCGCTGATGGAAACTGCAAGGCATCCAGATCGAACTCGGCGCAGCGATCCTGGCAGGCCGGATCCTTCAGCCGCAAGCGCAACGGCTTTGCCGGCAGCTCGGGCGCAGTCTCGACTGCCAGCGGCTTGATCGCAGGCGGCATGGTGGCCAGCGCCGGCGTGTCAGTCTGCCACTGCCACCAGCCCAGGCTGGCCAGCAGCGCCAGCCCTATCAGTCGCAGCGCGTACGGCATCAATGCTCTCGTGTGGGTGAAAAAACAATGTCGGGGTAGCGCTCCTGCATGATCTGCAAGTTCACGCGTGACGGCGCCAGATAGGTCAAATAGCCACCGCCATCCAGTGACAGCTGGTCATGCGCCTTCTTCTTGAACTCTGCCAGCTTGCGCTCATCATCGCAATGAATCCAACGCACGGTGGATACATTCACGGCCTCGTACACGCACTCGACCTTGTATTCCTCCTGAAGACGGAACGCGACCACATCGAACTGCAGCACGCCGACCGCGCCGAGGATGAGATCGTTGTTGATCTGCGGCATGAAGACCTGCGTCGCGCCCTCCTCCGACAGCTCCTTCAGGCCCTTCTGCAGCTGCTTGCTCTTCAGCGGATCGCGCAGGCGCACACGGCGGAACATTTCCGGCGCAAAGTGCGGAATGCCGAGGAACTGCAGCTTCTCGCCCTCAGTGAAGGTATCGCCGATCTGGATGGTGCCGTGGTTATGCAGACCGATGATGTCGCCCGGCCAGGCCTCTTCCAGATGCGCACGCTCGCCAGCGAGGAAGGTCAGCGCATCCGCCACGCGGACTTCCTTGCCGATTCGCACATGCTGCATCTTCACGCCCTTCTGATAGCGGCCCGAACAGATGCGCAAAAAGGCGATGCGGTCGCGATGCTTGGGGTCCATGTTCGCCTGGATCTTGAACACGAAGCCGGAGAAGGTCTCTTCGGTGGGCTCAACACGGCGCTGTGAGGCATTGCGTGCCAGCGGTGTCGGTGCCCAGTTCACGAAGCCGTCGAGGATGTGATTGACGCCGAAATTGCCCAGCGCGGTGCCGAAAAAGACCGGCGAGAGGCGGCCGGCAAGAAACTCGTCGAGATCAAAGCTGTGGCTGGCGCCCTGCACCAGCTCCAGCATGTCGCGCAGATTGGCGGCATCATCGCCGAGCGTGGCATCGGCCTCGGGATTGTTCAGCCCATCGATTGTCTTGTCGGCGATCAGCTCCGAACCGTGGCCCTGCTGGTACAGGTAGTAACGATCTTCGAGCAGGTGGTAGACGCCCTTGAAGTCACGACCGCAACCAATCGGCCAGGTCACCGGCGAGCACTTGATGCCGAGCACGCTCTCGATTTCGTCCATCAGCTCGATGGGGTCGCGCACCTCGCGATCAAGCTTGTTAACGAAGGCGATGATCGGCGTATCGCGCAGACGGCAGACTTCCATGAGCTTGATGGTGCGATCCTCAACACCCTTGGCGCCGTCAATGACCATCAGCGCCGAATCGACTGCCGTCAGCGTGCGATAGGTATCTTCCGAGAAGTCCTCGTGGCCGGGCGTGTCGAGCAGGTTGATGGTCGCGTCCTTGTACGGGAACTGCATCACCGAAGTGGTGATCGAGATGCCACGCTGCTGCTCCATGGCCATCCAATCCGAGGTCGCGTGGCGATCGGACTTGCGCGACTTCACCGTACCGGCGACCTGAATGGCCTTGCCCCAGAGCAGCAGCTTCTCGGTGATGGTGGTCTTGCCCGCGTCAGGGTGCGAGATGATGGCGAAGGTGCGGCGCGAGGCAACTTCGGCGGCGAGTTGTTCGGTAAAGGACATGGGGCTTCAGCACTGGATTCGGAATGCGCGCGATTATACGGGATTGGTGGGGGCAAAACGGAATTCCTAAGGGGGCAGGTATGACATTTGAGTCGTCTCGGGGGCACCATCAAAAGCTTCTATCGACCTCATCAAGCGCCTCATAAAAGGAACGCACCCGCTTTAACGCTTGGGTATGTAATTGCGAAATACGCGACTTGCTGACATCCAGCAATTGACTGAGCTCAATGAAACTCAAATGTTGATAGTAGTGCCCGACAATCACTTGCTGCTCACGCTCTGGTAAGCGGTGGATCATATCGGCCAGCATTTGATCGCGATGGCCCTGCTGGTAAATGCAGAACGGACTGTTGTCTATTGGCTCGGCATTGACGATGCCAAGCTCCAAAAAATAACCAAACGCCATATCCACAGCCGCATTGACTACCTGCTCGAGGTCACCGTCATTGGCATCAAAACGCCCATCGCCTGAAAAGCTGTCCAGTCGATCGCGGGACACTCGCTGGCGATCTCGTACATAGCACGACAAGCCCTTAAGAATGCTACCCTTTACATAGCGTTCGGCATAAGACTGAAAGCGTGTTTGAACTGTGGCATCAAAACGATCAATCGCTTGTAACAAGCCCATTGAGCTCAAGTTTGCATAGTCCTGCCATTCGGCAAGCGGATGCGGGTAGCATGCCATGACTTGTCTAGCCAACAGGCGCGCCCACGGGCTGTAAAAAAAGAACAGCTTGGTGCGGATCGCCGCATCTCGATGACTCAGCCAGCATCGCCATAGCATCTGCTCATCCGTGACAGCCGCTGCTTCGATTGAAGACATGGCCTAATCAACACTTCTGACCAGCGTTTGCGCGATCAAACTCCAGCCATCAATCAGTAGAAACAGCATGATTTTCAACGGGAGAGAAATGGTCACCGGAGGCACCATGATCATGCCCAGAGACATGAGAATAGAAGCCACAATCAAGTCGATCATTAGAAAGGGCAAAAAGATCACAAAGCCGATTTGAAAGGCCGTCTTTAGTTCACTGAGCATGAATGCTGGTATCAGCTTGACCGGAGACAACTCTTGCGGTGATGGCGGCAAAGGTGACTTCGACAGCTCATGCATCAGCCGCAAGTCTGCTTCATGTGTTTGCCGCACCATGAAGTCCCGGAGAGGAGCCCAAGCTTGCTGCATTCCACGCTCAATCGGCAGTTTGTCTTTCAGCAAGGGGCTTAGACCTTGCTCATAAGACACTTGTAGCGTAGGTGCCATCACAAACAGCGCGAGGAACAGGGAGAGCACTATCAACACGATATTGGGCGGCGTTTGCTGCAAGCCTAACGCTTGGCGAAGCAGCGAAAACACAACGATATTGCGCGTAAAAGTCGTTAACGCAATAACCATGAATGGCAGTAATGACAGTAGCGTCATTAGCAAAGGAATACTGACTGCTGAACTCATCAATCCATGATGCAAGAACATGAGAATGCTATCTCGATTCGGACCTAAGGGCGTCGGACAAATGTTTTGCCGGAAGCAGAGTCACACTGGCTCCCATGGCAGACTCGGTAATCAATAGGTCAGTTTGGCTAGTTCGCACCAGATAAACTCTGGTTTTGGCGGACAGACGCAAGACTGCCGTACATTTCAGCTCAGGGCGATCCGCCACCTGATACTGCTGGGCTTGGCGGCTCGCATACCAACGCAGCGCCGCATAAGTGATGCCGAGCAAAGTTGCTGTGAATAAAAAAACCTTGACCATGAGTATCCATGACACAGGATCATCCTGACGCAATGGCCATGTAGCGATTTGCGTAGCCATTACAAAATGTCGCCAATCTGAATGCCAAAATTGTCACCCACCGCAACCAAGCTGCCTCGCGCCACCGCTTTGCCATCCAGACGCAGCGTCATCGGCTCATTAACTTGCTGCAGCAGCGTCACAACATCACCTGTCTTGAGCGCAAACAACGCATCAACTGACATCTCGGCTGTACCAACATCAACTGTCAGCTCCACCATCACATGCTTGACCAAGCTCATGTCGCGTTTGAGCAGCGGCACTGCTTTGTTGTTATCAACAGACAATGCCTCATCAAGTTCAATTCGTTCCGCCGTATTACTCATGTCTTTACTCCATAAACTCAACAATCGGCCAGCTGTACAGCTAACCGGGAATGGGCCCGCACCAAAAAGCCCTTGGCGACTACGGCATCCTGATCTGTCGTCAGATGAAAAGGCTGCGACAACGGCGTGGTAGCTTTCAGGATATCGCCCGGATAGATATCCCCCAGATCCGCCACGGATATCTCGGCAAGCGGCAACATCAACTTGAGCTTGATGCTGGCTCCGCCTATCGCTTGCTTGCGATCCAGCAAGGGGATTCTGGCGGCCGGAATCGGGAGATACGCATCCAGCAAGCTTGCATCCAGCACGATAAAAATATCTGCCTCATGACCCGGAACCGTTAACAGCAGGCACGGGCTGCAAGCAGCAACGGGAGTTGCGATTGCGGCAGCCATGGTATCAACCTGCCTCTGTTGCAGTGCGTCGAGCAAAGCATTGGCCAACGCCAGCTGAGCCTGCCGAATCAAGTGCTCTGCTATCTGATCAGCCGGCACATCTTGCGCCTGCTCGCCAAAGACCAGATCTTGCCAATTTGATGATGCACGGCTTCCCAGCCAAAGCACGCCGTTTGGTGTTGCGGCCTGTTGCCAGTGCGTAGCGATGCTGCTGATGTCATCTGCAGTCTCTGCCGGCAGCGTGGCTGCTGACGCGGACGCAGAATTCCGACCGTCGAAGCACCATTGCGAACGCCAACTCGACAGCGCGCCCGGCAACAGGCGTTGTGCCGCCTCCAGGCGACTTTTACCCACATAGCCAATCTGTCTCATGGATCAACCACCACGCGTACTGTTGTAGAGCTGCTCCAGCAGCTCGTTGGATACCGTCATGACGCGCGAACTGGCCTGATAGCCACGCTGAATAATCAGGATGTCACCAAATTCCTGTGCCAGATCCACATTGGAAAGCTCGATATAACCACCCTGAATCCGCCCGAACTGAGCATCCGACGCTCGCCCATAGACTGGTGGTGAAGACGCCGGAGCCGTGTACAGCGAGTTCTTGCTTGGCAAGAGGACGGTCTCATCCGGGAAGTCGGCCAATGCAATCTGGCTGCCATCCCGCTTCTCGCCATTTGAGTAGGTAAACCTGACGATGCCTGTCTCATCAAAGCTGAAACTGGTGAGACCCGCGACAGCACTTCCATCCGTCACGCGAGCCGACAGCGTGTGATTGACGCTGCTGCTGACTTGATAGGCCTGGTTAAATATCCCCGGCTTGCCAAAATCCAGAACGATGGTTTGCGCAGCGCCATGGGTGGTCAAGGTGAAGATCAGTGTATTGGCACCCTCCGCCGGGCTACCATCCGGGCTGAAGGCAATTTCGCCCGTGTGAATCGTCACGCCCTCCGAATTCGTGACTTCCACCTTCCAGCTGTTCAGGGAGTCGCTCTTAGGCTCAAAGCTCAATTGCAGGCTCTGCTTCACTCCCGTACGGTCAAAGACCTGCACGGATTGAATAATGTGGTTCGAATCAGCAGGCCCGGTGCGCGCCAAGCTGCCCAAGAGCTCGACTCGGGATGTCGGGGTTGGCGGCAGGCTTCGTTTATCCTGGATGCTGATATCAGACAGACTGCCCGAGGAGTCAATGCCGAGCACATTCAGCTGCGTCACGGCGTCCACCAGAAAGCCGTCCTTGTCGATCTGGAATTGCCCAGCACGGGTATAAAAGTACGCTCCCTGCTCACTGCGCAAGACAAAGTAGCCCGCACCCTTTATGGCCAGATCGGTGTCGTTTCCGGTTTGACGAGTCTCGCCCGGTGTCGTCCTGACCTCCGTACCGGCAATCCCGGCACCATAGCCTTGCCCGCTGGCATCGCTGACGCTGCGATAGAAGGTATCGGAGCCGCGATAACCCGGCGTGTTCATGTTCGAAACATTATTGGAGACATTGTCCAAGCCCTTTGAGAATGCAAAAAGGCCACTTAGTCCATTAAAAAAAGCCTGCATCTCACTCTCCCCCGAGCCTGATCAATTTGATTTGAGATAGTCGAACATCCGGTATGACCGTGTTATTGGCGGCGTTAAGGGTCAAGATCGGCCCCGTATCCGTAAAGGCGATGGACGACACCGTGCCCCGTAGTCGCCCACCGGCATCGTTGCCGATTTCAACCTGACGCCCGAGCAATCCCAGTGACTGGGCTGTCGCGTTCATGGCCACCAGATTGCTGGTGCTTTCGTTGGTGATTCGGGTCTGCTCCAGATTGGCAAACTGTGCCATCTGCGCCAGAAACTCCCGGTTATTGATAGGCTCCAGCGGATCCTGAAAGGTCAGCTCCGTCAGGAACAGCTTGATGAAATCGGACTGATCCAATCGACTTTGGCCAAGCTCCGAGGTAGCCGATGCCAGCGGCAAACCAATCGCGTCAATCGCCATGTCGGCCTCCTGTCCTAGAGTGCGTCATCACAGACTCCGTCTGCCAAATCACTTGGCCATTGAGCCAAATGCGTTCAGGCTGCTGCGATGAAGATGGTATGCGCGCACGCAATTCTGCGGCCAAATCGGCTTGCTCTTCGTGCGACAGGTGATAGTCACGCACGAGCAGCTCCACGCCATCCGGGCGTTTCAGCAGTTGCCAACGCCGCTCAGGCCATTGGCTACCGAGATACCCCGCCCACTCACGCAAAATCGAAGATGCCTCAGTATCCGGGCAAGATGCGCTTAATGGCGTTGCGCTCAGACTTAAAGTCCCAAAAGCGGTCGATGCCTGCATAGCCGAAAGCGTCAGAGCCTCTGGCTCTCGTTCAGAGCAAGTAGTCGCACCATTACCAACACTCGTTATCAAGCTGCTCTGCACCGTATCCGCCATGAAATAATGAGATACATGTGACAAGTGATGACCCGCACGCAGCCCCAACTCATAGAGCGCTATCAGTGCTGACTCGCCCATATCTGCTTGTTCACTAACCACCGTCACAACACTGGCGCTCTGACTGAGAAGCGACTGCGTTGAGTGCTCGCTAAAGGCCACAGTCTCACGACTCGATGTTGAGACAGCGTCATTTTGCAATCCGATTTTGGCTCCAAAATCGGATCCATCACCCGAATGCGTACGCGCCTGAGCATGGTTTGGCTGTGGTACTCGCAACGATGCTTCGATGTTAAACTCCAAGGCAACCTCCCTGCCGGGACTGTGCATCAAAGATGTCGGTCAGCTCTTTGGTTTGCACTTGATGCGCGACCTCTACGGCAACATGTTGCAAGGCTTTGTCAGTCACATCATCAGCGACTTTTGCCTTTATCAAGCCCGCTTTTGCCTCTTGAAATAGCTTCCGCGCAATATCGACCGCCCGCTGCCGAGTTACAACCGCTGTTCGGGCAGCCGCCAATGCCAACAATCGCTGCTCCTGCATCGCAGGATTCAGCACCACGCCATGCCCAATAAACTGCTGGTACTGCGTCAGGGCTCGGTGATAACGCACCGTTTCTGTTTGCAATAACTGCTCTATCAAGCACAGCTGCTGTAACGCATGCCGCCACTTAAGCTCAGCCTTCTCACACTGCAATGTGCGCAGACGAAGGGCCGCTTTGAGCTGCCGTAAGACCTTCTGTTCGTCATACATGACCAATCACCTGATTCAGCTTCTGAGCCAGCTGACTAACTGCCTGCCAAGCTTTTTCAGCCGCAACATGCTCATCAGGCGACTGCCGCAAGAGCACATCAACTTCAGGCTTCAGCTCAATCATCTTGTCGAGCACCGGATGCGAACCTCTTTCGTAGGCGCCCAACTCGATCAGGTCCTCACTATTGTGATAGATCCCTAGCGCGCTGCGCAGGCGCTCGACCAGCTGCCGCTGCTCAGGCGTGCGGAGAACACCTGCCAAACGGCTGATGCTTTGCAAAACATCAATCGCCGGGTAATGGCCACGGGCCGCAACCTGACGACTGAGCACAATATGGCCATCAAGAATGGCACGCATGTGATCAGCCACTGGCTCGTTCATGTCATCGCCTTCCACCAGCACGGTATACACACCAGTGATGGAACCCTGGCCGGCCAGAGCGCCGGCACGCTCCATCAATGGCGGCAACAGCGCAAATACCGAAGGCGGATAGCCGCGACTGCCCATCGGCTCACCCGTCGACAATCCGATTTCGCGCTGGGCGAGAGCAAGCCGGGTAATCGAATCCATGATGAGTAGCACATGCCTGCCCTGAGCTCGGAACTCCTCAGCAATCGTAGTCGCGGTATACGCTGCCTGCCGACGAAGGACAGCTGACTGCTCGGCCGCTGCTGCGATCACCACAGCCTTTTTCAACCCCTCCAGACCTAGGCTATCGCGAATGAAGTCCCCCACCTCACGACCACGCTCACCAATCAAGGCAATCACAATCACATCGGCATCGGCGTACTGACTCATCATGCTAAGCAAGGTACTTTTACCAACACCACTCCCTGCGAAAATACCAATGCGCTGCCCACGCCCAAGCGGGATGAACACATCCACCGCTTTGACACCGGTGACCAAGGGCTTGTTGATCGGCGCACGATGCAGCGGATTGATGGGCGCAACAAAGCGCGGCTTGCGAATCAGCCCCTCAGGTAGAGGCAAATCATCCAAGGGCTGGCAAGTGGCATCGAGCACTCGCCCCAGTAACTGCTCACCCACAGCCACCGTATAGGTCTCACCACGAGCCACCACTTCGCTTGCCAGACAAAGTCCTTCCACCGGCCCGTAGGGCATCAAAAGAATATGGTCGCTACGCAACCCAACCACCTCAGCGATTACGGCTTCACCGCCACGGGCTGGGGTGATATCGACTAACTCACCTAAGCGAACATCAAGACCAGTAGCTTCCATGGCCATGCCTCGAATAGCCGTGAGCCGTCCTAGGCGACGGCACAGACTGGTCTGTTGAAGCCCTGAGGCCACGCAAGCCTCAAGCGCTGACCACACGACCTTCTCCCGATGCTGCTTGCAATACCACGGTTTGAATGGCGGCCCACTGAGTCGCTAGGCTGGCATCAAGTTGACCGCTGCCGTAATCAATCAAGCAGCTGCCTGGTGCCAGATCATGGTCGGTGTGCACATACTGCAGCAGCTCACCAGCGGACTCATCCGCTTGAATACACGCATAGTCCACTGCAGCCACTCTGATTTTAACCAGCGCCCCCAGGCGATACGCCTCAATGGCCTGCATCGCCAGATCGACGACAAGTAGTCTGTTCACTTGATGCTGGCCAAGCAGCTTGGCGACAACCATCAACGCCAAACGGGCCACCACTGGCTCCAATTCCGGGATCAATGTCTCGTGATGAGCGCGAACTGCAGCCACCAAACCCATCAGTTGCGCCCGCTCTTGCTGTATGGCTTTGCGTAATACCGCTTCCTTCTGATTCAACTGACATATTTGCTCTTCCTCGGCCGCACGCAATGCCGCCTCGGACTCTTGACGCGCAGCAGCGATGCCCTGCTGACGGGCCTCATCCTTCAAAACATTCAGCTCAGCGGCAAATTGCTCACGCAACAGAGCCCGTGCGTTCGATGCGCTGTTATCTGCCACATCGCATACTGATAGATGTGCCGACGGTGTCATGAGCCCGGGCAGCCGACGCACATGTGGGCCAATAACCGGTTGGCGAAGAATGCTGTCAACGCGTGATTCAGGGCTCGACATGGCTGACCTCTGCGACGGCAACATGCCGAGCCAAAGCCGTTAATAAAGCAGGCGGTACCGCTTGCTCAGACCACGCATGATCCCAGCGACGAATAAGTGCGCCTTGCGGCAAGACATCCATGGCTTTGCGACGCTGCGACGGATCATGCATTTGCAACAACAATGCACGCCAATACGGATGTTGCAGCTGTGAAATCTGCGGATGCAGTGCAATGTCTTCTGGCATCACCGATGCCATAGCAAAGCGCGGCATCGGCTCGGCATATAAGGCCGCCAACACAGCAGGATTCTTGTTCAAGCCCAAATCGGCAATTTCCATGAGCAGCTCGTCCATTTGCTCACGCTCAAGCCGGCCCAGCTGAGCCAAAATCCAGGCGCGATCATCAGCATGAATACAGGCTAGGCGAATGGCCAGCTGACGCAGAGGCAGAGTGTCCATAAGTCAGTTGCCCTCCTTGAGCCAACGCCGCAGTTCAATCAATAGCTGCTCACGGTCAGCCGGAGGCATTTGTGCCATGCCAGCTCCTGCGGGATTGCGGCGCTCAGGGCTCATCCAGGTCAGCAGCAGGCTCACAAACAAGATGACGGTCAACAGGCTCAGCCCCCAAACCAGCCAGGGCTGCCGCGTCGACGCTGACAATGGCACTGTCGACTCAATAACAGCAGTCGAGGCCACATCAGGCGCTAAATCATGATGCCCTAGATTGGGCGGAATGTAGGCAATGACCAATTGATCACCGCGCGAGGCATCAAGCCCCAACGCTGCACTGAGCAAGCGCTGAGCCTCTTGCATGGCCGCTTCTGCTTGAGGAACAGCCAAGACAACGCCAACACTCACCCGGTCGACCGAACCCATGGCGTGCTCGATTTCGGAGACTTCCTTGCCAACCACATAATCCACTTCACGCGTGCTCTGGCTGCGCTTGCCCTCCGTCTCACTGGCATTGCCCGAACTGGAGATCAGCTGCTTCTCTCGCAAAATAGCCGGACTGACTGCCGACACAATCGGCTGCTCCCTAACCGTTTTCACGCGATCAAAGTTCATCATCACACGCACAGACACCTGCACACCGTGGCGGCCAAACGAACGCTGCAGTAATTGAGCTGCCTTCTGCTGCAAATCTGCCTCGATCTGCGTAGCCAGTTGCATACGCTCCGGTATCGCTGCCACACCGTCACCCGTGCTCAGTGCACGACCGTCTTCATCGAGAACAACCACATGTTCCAGCGTCATGCCCTCGACCGCAGAAGCGATCAACTGCTGAATGCCTTGTACCTGCTTGCCATTCAGCTCAGCTTCAGGCTTAAGACGGACAATGACGGATGCCTTGGCCTGCTCTTCCGCACGCTGATACAAGCCTGATTTCTTCAGCGTCAGATGCACACGAGCAAACTTGACCTCGTTGATGCTCATGACCGAGCGCGCCAACTCACCTTCAAGGGCTCGCTGATAATTGATCTTCTGGCTGAACTCCGACATGCCGTAATCGGCCTTGTCAAACAGCTCGAAGCCCATGCCCACCCGCGTTGGAATACCCGCTTCAGCCAAATGAATGCGCGCGGCTCCGATCTTCTCTTCCGGCACTTCGATCACACCCTCCTTGGCATTGATACGATAAGGCAGCTGCCATTGGCTCAGTGTGGCCAAGATGTCGGCCTGCGAGGCCTCGGTCGCTTCCTTGTAGAGTGGTACATAGCTAGGGCGTAACACCCACCAGATCGCAATGATCAGCAGCACAGCAATCATGGCTGCGCCGGCAAAGAACACTGCGGAACGGCCTTCAAAGACCTTCATCAATCGTTGGCTGTCCATGTCTTATATCTGCAACCGTGTGAGTTCCTGATAAGCATCCACGAGCCGATTACGCACCTCGACAGCCAGCTGCATCGACAGCTTCGCCTGCTCCATTGCCATCACCAGCTCATGAGGCGAGATCGGCTCACCGACTGCATAGGCGGAGAGCAGTTCAGATGCGCGATCCATCTGCTCGGTCAAGGTCGTCACACCAGACTTCAAAAATTTGCCAAAGTCCGTACTCGAAACACCTGCCCGCTCAGGTGAGGTGGCAGATGCCACCGAGAGCTCAGGCATCCATGCAACAGGGGTTATTGCTGTCATTTTACTTTCCTATTTCAAATGCTTTCAGCGTCATGGCACGCAGGCTGTTGTAGGCCCGAATGTCGGCCTCGTAGGCACGCGCTGCTGACACCAGGGTGGTCATTTCTTTCGCTGCATCTAGCTTCGGGTAATGCACCATGCCATTGGTATCTGCCAACGGATGGGCTGGATCATGAGCAACGCGGGTTTCATGGCTTTGCTCTGATTTGACAGGTGGCTTGACCAATGACTCGGTCAAGCCAAGCTGCTGGGCAAACGCCGAAGGTGGCGTCACTGTTTGAAGTGGCGACAGTGCCCCCGGCTGAATCGCCACATTGGCGATCGCTAGGTTGTAGCTCGCGACTTCGGCGCGCATGCGCTCGTAGGTCAGGCCAGCGCGAATGACATCACTGACATTGTCGAGTTGCATGACTACTTACCTCCTCGAATTGCCAGCTGCATCAGCGCAAACTGACGGGAAACTCCATCAGCCAGGGCCTGGTAACGGCCACTGGCAGCGGACATGTCAGCCACCTCGCTATCAAGCGAGACCGCTGTCTGATTGCCGCGAGGCTGCACCATGCTGGCAATCTCGGTTGCCTGTAACGACCTTAATGTCTGCGCGAATGCAAACGGATCATCCTGTGCCGCCCGCAAGGTAGACATCGCCTCGGCCGCATCAAGCTGCATGGCCCGGCTCCCCGGCACATTCGCCATGGCGATGTTGTGGGCTGCCACTCGCGCCCTGGCCTCTTCGACGCCCATGGCAAGACGAACGATCTCAATCGTCAAGCCCATATCAGCTGTCATCATCGTGCCTCACTGAATGACTAATTCGGCGTGCAAAGCGCCGGCTTGCTTGATGGCTTGCAACACCGTGATGACCTCACGCGTGCTCAATTTGACGCGATACAGTGACTGCACCAAAATCCCTACGGTAGTGCCCTCAACCAGCTGAACCGGCTCACGAGCCTGCTCGGTAACGGTCAGCTTCGTATCCGGCACGACGCTGGTAGCAATGTTCTGACTAGGCCTTACTAGCAACGACGGCTGCGAGACCTGAAACTTGGTGCTGATGGCAACATTCAGATCACCTTGAGAAATATTGACCTCGCCGATGCGGATATTGCTTCCTGCGACCACAGTGCCGGTACGCTCATTCACCACCACGCGAGCGGCATAATCCGGCGTAATCGACACCGCTTCGATTCGGGAAATCAGCAAGGGAAGATTGGTACCTGCTACCACCGGAACCTCGATCTTGGCAGCATGCATCACGCGCACGCCGCGCTGCCCTAACTGACCCGACAGCGCCTCGGCAATGCGCTGCGCCGTGGTGTAGTCAGGCTCATGCAGGATTAGCACAAGATTTCCGGGAGATACGCCATCACTGAGCAAAGGCGAACGCTCAACCGTGGCGCCACGCGGAATGCGTCCGACCGTGGGGTGATTCTTCTGCACCGAACTGGCATTTGACTCGAAGACATAGCCGCCGACCGACACCGGCCCCTGAGCCAAGGCATAAAGCTTTTCATCGGGGCCATTCAAGGGCGTCAGCAGCAAGGTGCCGCCCAGCAGGCTGCGCGCATCGCCGATCGACGACACTTCCACATCCAGCTTGTCACCACCTTCGCTCACGGAACGCAGATTGCCCGTAATCATCACGGCTGCGGTATTGCGTGCACTCAGATCACCGTCGGCCACATTGAGATTGAAATGTTTGAGCGCATTCACCAGTGATTGCCGCGTCGCCTTGTTCTTGTCACTGTCACCCGTACCGGCCAGGCCCACCACTAGGCCGTAACCTGTCAGAGCGTAGTCGCGCTCGCCCTGAATACGCACCAGCGCCTTGATACGCACTTCGCCCGCACCTGCCTGCACCGAAACAGAAGCCAGCAGGCTGAGTATCAACCCGAGAACGATTTTCATAGGATGCGCAGCCATTTGAAGAACCGGAAGAAGAGGTTCTGCTTCTGCGCATCAGTGACAACACCATCGCCAATGATGTCGATCTGGCCATCGGCCAGGCGATAGGAAAGCACCGTGTTGTCGTAGCTGATGTCATCGGGGCGCACGAGGCCGGTGACCCGAATCTGCTGTCGCTCGTCATTGATGATGACCACCTGTTCGCCTTTTACGCGCAACAAGCCCTCGGCCAACTGCTCAATCACACGCACCGACACATTGGCGCGAATCTGACCGCGTCGTGTCGTCTGCCCCGTGCCGCTGGTATCACCCTGAACGGCCAGACCACCCTGAAAGTCATGGCGGCCATCACGGATATTGGTCGAGATACTGGTCTGGCTGTTGGCCCCGGTAGCGGCAGCAGACTCGGCTGTCGTCGACTCTACTACCAGCACGGTCAAGGCATCGCCTATGTGGTAAGCGCGGCGGTCGCCAATCAGCGAGCGATATGCATCGGGACTTATCAGGCTTTGGCCTGTAGAAAAACTGGGCATCGTCAGCGCCAAGGCCAGCATGGCACTACATTTCCATATAGACATGAACCTCTCCTTTACCCGCAATCGTGGCCGGCATGCTGGCTGCTGCACCACTCACCAGCACTTGAATGGGGTCGCCAAAAATGCCTGACTGCATGGCTTTTCCCTGCGTGCGCAACTCAAGGCCCGGACCACGCACCATGACCGCCACCTGCTGATCAAGACGAACCCATAAGTCATCTCGAAGCTGCCTCTGCAATACGGGTCGCCCGGCATACACAGTCTGACGCAACCACTTATGCTCGATCGATTCCGCCAATTCAGTGCCTGCAATCTGCAAAGCAGTGATATCAATGACCTCGCGATGCGGCGCGACCTCGCTCATCGGGCTGTCTTGTCGCGCGTTGCGCCCATAGATCCACGCTTCACGCATCGCCTGCACCTTAAGCCAGACTGTCACTACAACCTGGCGATCACGATCACAAGACTTGCCCGTGATCGTGGCCGCCATGCGGCTGCGCAAGGTCTTGCTCAACAACACCACCTCGGGCAGCTCAAGCGCAGGCAGCTCCCCTATGACGCCGAGATTTATCGTCACAGACTGGCCTGCCAGGCGCTGTACTTCGTCTACTGCTAACGCCGTCAATTTTTCCTGAAGCGCTTGACGGTCTGCACAAGCGCTTACCGCAAGCTCGGCAGCGTGTACCGAGCCCGTCAGTAAAAGCAGCCAAAACAACCACCCTTGGCGATACATCATCAGCGGCGCAGATTGTTGATGGTTTCAAGAATCTGATCGCTGGCCTGCAGCAAGCGTGCATTCAGCTGATAGGCGCGCTGCGCCAGCACCAGCCCGGTCATCTCATCGATCAAATTCACATTGGACATTTCAACATGACTTTGCAGGAGCAAGCCCTGACCACCACTGCCCGGCTCGGCATAGACAGGCTCACCACTCTGACTAGTCGGGCGATAGAGACCATCGCCTGACCTCTGCAATTGCTCGGCACTGGCAAAGCTGGCCAAAAGGATCTGGCCCACCGTCATGAGTTCGTTGGAATTAGCAATCCTGGCCTTGACCACGCCATCAGGCTGAATCTGCACACTGGCTACATCTGGAGGAACACGCAGATCGGAGGTCAGCGTTTGCCCATGGCCCAGTGCAAGCTGCCCATCAGCGCCCACATGAAAGCGCCCGGCACGCGTATAAGCCAGCTCGCCACTGGGCAAGCTCACCTCAAAAAAGCCATCACCCTGGATGGCAATATCTAGCGGATTATTGGTTTGCCGCACATCGCCCGGCGTAAACACTTGGGATTGGCTAGATGCCTGAATACCAGCTCCCGTTACCGGTATCGCTGCGTTTTTTCCCGCCGCCTCCGCGGTCCCAACCGGCTGAACCAAGTCTTGGAAATTGACCTGGCTACGCTTGTAGCCCACGGTCTGCATATTGGCAACATTGTTAGAGATGCTATCGATCCAAGCTTGGTTTGCCGCCAAACCTGAACTGGCGATATTCAGTGCGTCGATCATCGCGTCCTGCTCCTTATTCCTTACCCAATTGATTGATGCCGCTGTTCAGCATGCCGTCATACGCCGAAAGCGCGCGCTGAACACTTTCTATATGCCGCGACACCTCCATGACTTTGACCATGTCGGCAGCTAAATCGGCATTGGAACGCTCCTCCAAACCTTGATGAACCACATAGCGCTCAGCGCTCAGCAGCGGCGCATTTGCGCTGTAGAGTCCGTTGCCCACTGGCGAAAGTGATGCGACATCGGCAACACGCTGCAACTTGAGCTGCCCGCGCACCTGGCCATCAGCACGCACCTCGCCCGTGACATCCATCGTGAAGGTGCCATTACCCACCACGAGCGGCCCGTTCATGCTTAGCACGGGATACCCGGCCTGATTGACCAGCTGACCCGCCGCATCAGTCCGAAACCGCCCATCACGAGTGAGCCGTGTTCCTTCCGGGGTTTGGACCACGAACCAGGCATTCCCAGAAATGGCGAGATCGGTTTGTCGGCCCGTAAAGTGCAGCGCGCCCGCATCGGAATTAATCGCTTGATGGCTTTCAATGCCCGACAATCTCGAGGCGATACCAGCTGAAGCAGTCCCCTGAGCAGGCATGGACGCCGTGAAAACACTAAAGCTGCGCGTAGCTCGGTAGCCTGTGGTATTAGCATTTGCCACATTCTGAGAGACAGACTTGAGCGTATCCATCTCGCGCTGAATAACGCCGCCCAGTGCCATGATCAGATTCGTCATGCGGCCTCCAGCATCGGGAAGCCCGGCAGATCGATCATGCCCGCCGATGTCACGCGAGCGTGCTGCCCGACCTCATTGACCGATAGCACTACCAGATGCGGTACCGCACGCGACATCAAGGTGCGCAGACTGCGACGCAACGCGGGAGCACACAGCAAGACCGGATGCTTGTTGGCCTTCAATTGCCTCTCGGCCTCTTTCGCCATGGTGGCCACAAACCGCTCCAGCTCCAGCGCCGGCAACAATGAGCCCTGCCCCTCACGCGGACGACTGGCGCTCAACATATGGCCTTCCAATTGCGGCGCAAGCGTCATGACATGGAGCTCGCCACTCTTATCGACCAAGCGCTCATAAAGTGCCGCCCCCAGGCGCTCACGCACACGCTCAACAAGCTCCTCTGCGTTTTTGCTGATGCGACCGGCATCCACCAGCACTTCTAGGATGATTTCGAGGTTGCGAATAGGCACTTGCTCACGCAGCAGCAGCTGTAAAACCCGCTGAATATCGGAGTAGCTGAGAATCTGTGGCACCAGCTCGTCCACCAGCGAACCCATGGCGATCCGCTTTCTCTCCACCAGTTTCTCGGTTTCGGCACGAGTCAGAAACTCAGGGGCATAGCGACGCGCCAGTTCGGACAAATGCGTCAGCAACACCACATCAGGCTCAACGAGGGTATAGCCTGACGCCTTGGCCTGACCTCGCTGCTCCTGCTGGACCCAGAGCGCATTGAGGCCATAGGTAGGCTCACGCGTGGCTCGCCCTTCGAGCGTGACTTTTGTGTCTCCCGGACTAATCGCCAGCACCTTGTCGAACTCCAGTTCACCGCTGGCCACGACAGAGCCCTGCACACAAACCTGGTAATGGCCGGTCGTCAGACGCCTGTCGAGATGCACATGCAGTGATGGCAATGCGAAGCCGAAGTCCTTGGCGAACTGCTTGCGTAGATTCTCGATGCGCAGGCTCAGGGTATTGGTTGCCGACAGCACCTGCGAAGCCAGATCCGCACTCAGTCGTAGCTCAAAGGGCTCCGTCTGCATGAGAGCATAAATATCCTCAGCACCCGACTGCGCTGGCTCATCCATGCTGTCATCGCCCAATTCTGCCTGACGCTTGAGCTTGCGATAGGAAAACCAGGCTGCTGCCGCAAAGCCAGCGAACAACACCAGCAAGGGCAGCACCGGCAATCCCGGCAGGAACATCAATAGCAAGGTCACTATCGCAACCACCAGCAGTGTCTTGGGGTACGACGACATTTGCCGCCCCAGCTCCGGCCCCAGCCGTGCATCCGTGGCCGCACGAGTAATAATGATGCCGGCGGCCACCGCGATGATCAGTGACGGAATCTGCGTCACAATGCCATCGCCCACGGTCAGGAGCGTGTAGTGATGCAGAGCATCACCCCAGCTCATGTCATTCTGCAGAATACCGACGGACAAGCCACCAATGATGTTGATGACGATGATGACAATGCCGGCGATGGCATCGCCCTTGACGAACTTTGAAGCCCCATCCATCGCGCCGTAAAAATTGGATTCGCGCTCCAGCTGAGCACGCCGCTGCTTGGCCTCCACCTGATCGATGATGCCCATGTTGAGGTCGGCATCAATGCTCATCTGCTTGCCAGGCAGCGAATCCAATGTAAAGCGTGCCGCCACTTCCGCGACACGCTGAGCGCCGCTGGTCACCACCACATACTGCACAACCACCAGAATCAGAAAGACTACGAAGCCGATGATGTAGTTGCCACCCACAACATGCGCCCCGATCGCACCAATGACTTTGCCGGCATCGCCATCAGTCAGAATCAGGCGCGTTGCCGATACATTCAGTGCGAGACGAAACAAGGTCGTCATCAGCAGCAACGACGGGAAAGTCGAGAAGCTGAGTGGTTTGTCGGTATCGAAAGTGACCAGCAGTACCAGCAGGGCAACGGCAAAGTTGGTCAGCAGCAACAAATCCAGCAGATCTGTCGGGATCGGCGTGAAAAGCACCAGCAAAATGCCGATAACCGCCACAGCCAGCATCAGATCGCCACCTTCCGAGGTCAGCCTAGCCCAGAGCGACTTCATGAGGTCAGCACTTTGTTGCCGGGCATGGCGAGAATCCAGCGATAGACATGCGCCACATCCGTTTGAGTGACCTCAGGAATCGGACTGTTGATGTCTGCTAGGGCATGTAGCAGGCGGGCCAGAGGTGGTCTGCGCAGTACCAGCACACCCCTCTGCCGTGCCAGCATTATGATTCGCTGCGCAAGCCAGCCACGGCCCATGGCCAACACGACGGGTGCCCTCATGGTCGCCGGACGATATTGCAAAGCGACGGCATAATGCGTCGGGTTGATGATGATCACATCGGCATCGCCCACTTTACTGAGTGCGGCGGCCTTCTTGAGCAGTTCCTGTTGCGCTCCCTTACGCTTGGCGCGCACTTCCGGATCACCCTCGCGACGCTTGTACTCATCCTTGACCTCGCGCCGGCTCATTCGCATCTGGCGTGCGAACTCCTGGCGCGAGTACCAAAGATCAAACGCAGCCGCAACGGCCATGACTGCCAACAGCGAATAGCCCAATTGCATCAACAATTGCTTGCCGGACTCCGGCAGTGACAAGGGCGAGATCGTGGCCGAGTCCAGCAGCTTGGGCATCAGGCTCTGGAACAGGTAATACAAGATCAGCGCAAAGAGGAAGCCCTTGACGAGCACCTTAATAATTTCGACGAACATTTTGCGCGAGAACATGCGCTTGAGACCAGCGATCGGATTTAGACGCTTGAAATCTGGCCTCAACGGTACTGCTGAAAAGACAGGTCCGTTGACGAGAAGATTGGCCAGAGTCGCCATGATGACGAGCGCAGCAAACAGGGGCAGTAATGTTGAGGCTATATGACTCAAACTATGGCCGCCCTGCTCCATCAAATAGCCCCAGCTACGGCCAAGCTGATCGGCATTACCCAGCCACCAGTGCGCATGCTCAGCTGTGACACGCGCGACTTGCCAAGCACTGGCGGCAAAGACAACCAAGAATGTGAAGATCATCAGAAACGACAGCAACTCGGGACTGCGGGCAACCTGACCCTTCTTGCGCGCCTCTTCGAGCTTGTAAGGGCTGGCCTGTTCGCTTTTGTCTTGCGTATCGCTCATAAGCCACCCGCCGGCGTAGCCGCAGAGCTAAGCGCGCTTTCAAAGAGCAGTGGCATGCGCTGAACCAACAGAGGCAATGTGAGCAATATCAGGAGAACGCCAATGCCCAGCTTGATGGGTAACGCGAGGAAATAGATGTTAGCTTGCGGCATCGATCGCGACAGAATGGCAAAGGCCATATCGGTCAGCCACAGCCCCATAATAACCGGCATCAGCATCATGAATGCCATGAGAAACTGTTGCGTCAAAACAGCTGCTAGCGAGCCAGACAACGACACACTAGGAACACTCCCTGGTGGGATTACCGTCAACATACCGCCCATGACACGCAACAACTCATGATGCATGTCGAGCACGACAAATAGCAGCGCAAACGCCAGCCCCAGAAAGTCAGCCATGATACTGGTGACATTCGATGTGGTCGGATCAAAGACACCGGATGCATTGAGGCCAACTTGGGTGTCGATCAGCCTGCCCGCCATGTCGACGCCCGCGTGCGCTGCATGAAAGCCGAAGGCCATGACCACACCTAGGCATAGCTCACCCAGCAAAACAGGTAATGACAAGGATGGTGCCTGTATGCTCGGCAGGGCACTAGCGAGTACCGATGCCAGTGCAAGCGACAAGATCAGGCGAATCGTGAGCGGAATGCGCGAGAAAAACAGGATCGACGAAACCACCAGCACCGGTAGCAGGCGTATCGAGAGCAGGAATGTATTAAGCAGAAAAATCGAAATCACTTTTCACCGTCCTTGGTGTGTCACCTGACTGGCGGCTAGAGAATCGCTGCCTGATTAATCAAATCAATCGCTAAATCCTTTAGCGTTGTAATCATCCAACCGCCGAAAACAATCAACATAATGACCGTAATCGCTAGCTTAGGAATGAAGGTCAGCGTCATTTCCTGAACCTGAGTGGCTACCTGAAGGATGCTAATGAGCAAGCCCACAGCTAGTATCGCCAACAATACAGGAGTTGCTACAAGAGCCGTTGTCAACAGCACATCCTTGAGCACATGAAGTGCGAAATCTTGGGTCATTCCTTAACCTAGAGCAAACAATCGACTTATCGGATATTACATGCAATCAAAAACAAATCCATACCTGTCAAAACAAATTTTCAAGTCAGCAAAAGCTTTCTGGCAAGCCTTCACCCCATGCCCGTCGAGCACGCCATCAGCAGCGCATCCTCTTTGCCATCCGGGCCGTCGTAATAATTGCGGCGCAGGCTGAGCTCGTTGTAGCCCAGCGACTGGTACAGCGAAATCGCCGCCAGATTAGACACGCGCACTTCCAGAAACCAGATCGTCACGCCCACCGCCAGCACCTCGTCCATGAGCTGCCGCAGCAGCTCGCGGCCCAGTCCCTGACCTCGCTGCGATGGCGCAACGGCAATGTCGAGCAGATGCGCTTCGTCGAGAATACGCTGCACAAAGGCAAAACCGATGACTGCGCCGCCCTGCTCCAGCACAAAGGCGGCATGGTTCTGCAACGACTCCTGCAAGCCCTTCATCGGCCAAGGTGATGGATGCGATACCTGCTCGATGACGAATACCGCCGGCAGGTCATCGGTGGTCATCACGCGAATCACAGGTTTCATGATGCAGCTGCGGATTGGCTGAGCTGCTGCCAGACCTGGCGCTTGGCCAGCGGGCTGGCAAGCAAAACCGACAAGCTCGGCAGCAGGCGATGCGGTCGCGTCACAAATGGCGCCAGTGCCTCGCCGAACACCCAGAGCCTAGCTTGCGGCTGGATCTGCCGTTTGAGCCAAGCCGAGAGCATGTCGCGGGCGGTATCGGCATCGTCGCCGAGCATGCCTTTGACCGCGCGTGGCCAGATGAAATCCGGCTCTGGCTCGCCGGGATACCAGGCCAGCGCTCGTTGCAGGTTGCGCCACAATTGCTGCTCGGCAGCCGGCAGGTTCAGGATCTCGCCGGCGACCACATCGGGGAATGCGCCGAGATCAAGCAAAACGAAGCCGTGCTCGCCCAAAGGCATCAGGCGGCAGGCAAAGCGCGGCGGTGGCGTGGTTACGGCAGGTGCTACAGAAGCCACAGCTACCAGCGGAGCCACTGCGGCCTGTATCGGCGCAGGCTCCGGCAAGACCACACGCGCAGCAGCACTGGCTACAGTGGCCAGCCGCACCCGCGCCTGGATGGCAGACGGCAACAAGCTAGCTGCCGGTTCAATAACAGGAGCAGACACCACTTCGATCAGGCTCGCAGCCGCTCCTGGCAGCGCCCGACGAGCACGGAGCAAGGGCACGCCCAGCGCCGCGAGGTATTCGCGGCGACGGCCTTCATCGAGCGTGGACTGCAGCATCAGATCGCTTCGCCTTGCGGATGCGCGCGGTCAAGGCCGCTGCGCAGCAGGTTCAGCGCGTTCAGATACGCCTTGGCACTGGCGATGACGATATCAGTATCGGCACCATGGCCGTTGATGATGCGGCCGGCCTGACTCAGGCGCACGGTGACTTCACCCTGCGAGTCGGTGCCGCTGGTGATGGCATTGACCGAGTACAGCTCCAGCGTGGTGCCGGAGTTGGCAACGGCCTCGATGGCGCGGAAAGTAGCATCGACCGGGCCGGAGCCCGTCGCTGTGACCGGCTTTTCGGCACCACTGACCGACAGCACCAGCTTGGCTTCCGGCATTGTGCCGGTCTTCGAGGTTACTTCCAGCGCGACCAGCTTGAAGATTTCTTCGGCGTTGGGTTGGGCATCCGAGACCAGGGCGTGGATATCCTCGTCGAAAATCTCATGCTTTTTGTCCGCCAGCTCCTTGAAGCGCACGAACAGCTGATTGAGCGTGTTGTCGCTGCCGACCGGGATGCCGAGCTCATCGAGACGCGCCCGGAAGGCGGCGCGGCCGGAGTGCTTGCCGAGCACCATCTTGTTGGCATTCCAGCCCACATCTTCGGCGCGCATGATCTCGTAAGTCTCGCGATGCTTGAGCACGCCGTCCTGATGGATGCCGGACTCGTGCGCGAAGGCATTGGCACCGACGATGGCCTTGTTCGGCTGCACCGGAAAGCCGGTAATCGACGACACCAGACGCGAAGCCGGCACGATCTCGGGCGTCCAGATGCGCGTGCTGACCGGGAACAGGTCGGCGCGCGTGTTTACCGCCATCACGATCTCTTCCAGCGCGGCATTGCCGGCGCGTTCGCCAAGGCCGTTGATGGTGCATTCGACCTGACGCGCGCCCTGCAGCACCGCCGCCAGCGAGTTGGCCACGGCTAGGCCGAGGTCGTTGTGACAATGCACCGAGAACACGGCCTTGTGGGCATTGGGGATGCGCGTCAGCAACTGGCCGATGAGGTCGCCGTACTGACCCGGGATGGCATAGCCGACGGTGTCGGGAATATTGATGGTGCTGGCACCGGCATCGATGGCGGCCTCGATGATGCGGCAGAGGAAGTCGACCTCGGAGCGGCCTGCATCTTCGCAAGAGAACTCGACATCATCGACCAGATTGCGCGCGTACTTGACGGCGCGCACGGCGTTTTCGAGCACCGCGTCCGGCTCCAGGCGCAACTTGTACTTCATATGAATCGGCGAAGTCGCAATGAAAGTATGGATGCGTGCAGCATTGGCCGGCTTCAGCGCCTCGGCAGCCCGATCGATGTCTTCGGCGCGAGCACGCGACAGCGAGCAGATGCGCGAGTCCTTGACCGCCGCCGCGACCGCACGCACGGCCTCGAAATCCCCCTGCGATGCCACGGCAAAACCAGCCTCGATGACATCCACGCGCATACGCTCCAGCGCCTTGCCGATGCGCACCTTCTCTTCCAGCGTCATCGACGCGCCGGGGCTTTGCTCGCCATCACGCAGGGTGGTATCGAAAATAATCAGCTGATCTTTGCTCATCGCACTACTTCCTTATCGAGTGATGCCCGTGGGCAACAGCCGTCTATTATTCGTCAGTTTGACCGTACTCGGCCAGCGCCAAAAAAAGACACAAACATCCGCTTCCATCGCCGATTTTTATTGGTATTGTGCGCGGCAGTTTTGACACGAGGACCGTGCATGAATATCCCCCTGCCTTGCGTGGCTTACGCAACCACCACCGAATTGCAAACCCAGGTTTTCCAGCTGCATCAAGCGCTGCAAGCCGGTATTCGCGACGACCAATCGAAGCTGGCGACCCGCCTTATTCAGGATGCCGCTCACGAGCTCATCACGATTTTTTTCAGCGAGCTGATCGTGAGCCTGCAAAGCGCCGGCGATCTGCCCGCCTATCGCGACGGTGCCAGCATGGTAAGCGAGATCGCCGACAAGCTGACGCACTATCTGGGCTGGGCGTCGGCGTTTTTCAGCAACGAGCGTATCAAGCCGGCTGTCAGCCATTATCACGCCATGATGCTGCAACGCCCGCTGGACGGCAGCATGCAGCCGGTCATCGCCTTCGCGATTCCGGATGCGCTGGCACAGCGTCTGGAGAAGGTGCTGGTGCCGCTCAGCCAGGGCCAGGCCGCGAGCGCTCATGAGGGCATCGAGGCGCTGATCGAAGTCATCGACCTCGCCCTGCATGCGCTGCTGATCAAGCCCAAGCAGCTGATGAAGTTCAACTTCGTGGTGGACAAGACCCTGAACGGCGTCATCTCCCTCACGCAAAGCTTGTCCTTCCGCAGCCTGCGCAAGATTGGCGAGCAGATGCCAGCAGCGCATCAGCCGATACTCGCTCAGCACTTGCAGCAGTTTTTGCTGACCGCCAGCCAGGCCCAGGCTGCTTGAATAAAGCGGCCTGAGCCGGCCCTAGATCAAGATGTCGCCGCTTAGCGCGGCATCTCGCGAAACAGGAAGCTTTCCAGATGATCCGCGACCGGCACGAACATTGGTCGCGGCAGGAACTGACCGAGCTTGCGCAGGCTGCGATTGGACAATGCCAGCGTCACTGAAATCACGCCGTTCAGGGTCTTGTCCACCACGAAGTTGAACTTCATGCGCTGCTTCGGCACATACAGCAGCGGCTCCAGCGCCTCATCAATCACACGAATCAGAATCTCGATGCCAGCCTTGGCATCCGGGGCCGAGCCGTCACGCAAGGCATCCAGCGACGCCTTCGCTTCAGCCGCCAGCGCCGGGCTGATACTGAACGCCAGATGCGCCTGCGGCACGCCATCCACCGGCAGCTGCGTCATCAGCGAGCGATAGTGCGACACCACTGGTGCCAGACGCTCATTGCTGAAAAAGCTGGTGACCCAGCCCAAGTAATGGCGCAGCTTGCCCTTGATGTCCTCGACCACGGCCACCGCCTCGCGAAACACCGGCGACGCAGGATCCTTGGCTTGCAGCGAAAGCATGAGCTGGCCAAAAAAAGCATCGATCAAATCGCAAGACGCATCGGTGATGAGCTTGCCAGCCAGCGCCGCCTGCGACTCTTTCACGCGCTGCTGCAGGGAGTTGTCCAGCGCCGCCACGGCATCGGGCAATGAGTCAGAAATACGGCAGGCAATAAACGGAACGGTCAAAGTCACGGTGAAATTCCAAACAGAAAGTGATGGCGTAAACAGTAAACGACTACGGGCCCGCTGAGTACGCTGAAATGCCCCAAATATCAGTCAACAGAGCCAACACAAAGTTGTTAGCCAACTGCCGAGCTATGGATGCACTGAAGCAGGTCTGGCGCTGAGGGGGAGCATAAAAAAGCCCGGAACTAGTCCGGGCTTTTCACAACGCCAAAGCGCTGCTTACATCATGCCGCCCATGCCACCCATGTCCGGCATCGACGGGGACGAACCCTTGTCTTCCGGTGCATCGGTAATCATGCATTCGGTGGTCAGCATCAGCGCCGCAACCGAAGCCGCATGCTCCAGTGCCGAACGCGCGACCTTGGTCGGGTCCAGGATGCCCATGGCCAGCATGTCGCCATACTCGCCCGACGCCGCGTTGTAACCGAAGTTGCCCGAACCTTCCTTGACCTTGTTCAGCACCACCGAGGCTTCTTCGCCGGCGTTGGTGACGATCTGGCGCAACGGAGCTTCCATGGCACGACGCAGGATGTTGATGCCGGCGGTCTGGTCTTCGTTGTCACCCTTGAGGGCTTCCAGCGCCTTCACGGCACGCACCAAGGCCACACCACCGCCAGCAACCACGCCTTCTTCAACGGCCGCACGGGTTGCGTGCAGAGCGTCGTCAACGCGGTCCTTCTTTTCCTTCATTTCGATTTCGGTGGCAGCGCCGACCTTGATCACGGCAACGCCGCCAGCGAGCTTGGCAACGCGCTCCTGCAGCTTTTCCTTGTCGTAGTCGGAAGTCGCTTCTTCGATCTGCATGCGAATCTGCTTCACGCGGGCATCGATTTCATCCGACTTGCCGGAGCCGTCGATGACCGTGGTGTTTTCCTTCGACACGATGACTTTCTTGGCATGGCCGAGATCGTTCAGCGTGGCGTTTTCCAGGCTCAGACCGATCTCTTCCGAGATCACGGTAGCGCCGGTCAGGATCGCGATGTCTTGCAGCATGGCCTTGCGGCGGTCGCCGAAGCCCGGCGCCTTGACGGCGCAAACCTTAACAATGCCGCGCATGGTGTTGACCACGAGGGTTGCCAGCGCTTCGCCTTCCACATCTTCAGCGATCAGCAGCAGCGGCTTGCCCGACTTGGCCACGCCTTCCAGCACCGGAATCAGTTCGCGGATGTTGGAGATTTTCTTGTCCACGAGCAGGATGAACGGGTTGTCCAGCTCGGCGGTCATCGTGTCTTGCTTGTTAGCGAAGTACGGGCTGACATAGCCGCGATCGAACTGCATGCCTTCAACCGTGTCCAAGCTATCTTCAAAGCCCGAACCTTCTTCAACCGTGATCACGCCTTCCTTGCCAACCTTTTCCATCGCTTCAGCGATCAGGTTGCCAATGGTGGTGTCGGAATTGGCAGAAATGGAACCGACTTGGGCAATCGCCTTGGTGTCGGTGCAGGGCTGCGAGTTCTTCTTGATCTCGGCCACGGCAACGCGCACGGCCTTGTCGATGCCGCGCTTCAGATCCATCGGGTTCATGCCGGCAGCAACGGCCTTCATGCCTTCGTTGAGGATGGCCTGAGCCAGCACGGTCGCGGTCGTCGTGCCGTCACCGGCGATTTCGGCGGTCTTGGAAGCGACTTCCTTGACCAGCTGCGCGCCCATGTTCTCGAACTTGTCTTTCAGCTCGATTTCTTTCGCCACAGACACGCCGTCTTTGGTGATGTGCGGCGCACCGAAGGACTTGTCGATGACGACATTGCGGCCTTTCGGGCCGAGAGTCACTTTCACGGCGTCAGCCAGGATGTTCACGCCAACAATCATGCGGGCACGGGCGCTATCGCCAAACTTTACTTCTTTAGCAGCCATTTTCTTCTTCCTCTAATGAGTTTCATTCAACACGGGCACACGCATCGGGCGTACCCACCGGCAGCACTCACTCAGCAGCAATTAGCCTTCGAGTACCGCGAAAATTTCGGATTCCTTCATCATCAACAGCTCTTCGCCGTCAACCTTGACGGTGCTGCCGGCGTACTGACCGAACAGAACCTTGTCGCCTGCTTTCACATCCAGCGGACGCACATCGCCGTTGTCCTTGATGATGCCGTTGCCAACCGCAACGACCACGCCCTGCGACGGCTTTTCGGCAGCCGAACCCGGCAACAGAATGCCGCCAGCGGTCTTGGTTTCTTCATCGACGCGGCGAATGACGACGCGATCGTGCAAAGGACGAATTTTCATCTGAACCTCCTGGGTTGTTTCTAAAAAGGTGTGCCGGCGTAATACCCCGGCTTGTCATGACTAATGGGGATGGAATGCCGCCCTTCAAGGGCAAACGCGCAAAAATTTGCGTAGCGGACGGCGCAATCGTCGCGCCAGACCCGGCGAGCCGCTAGAGTACGGCAGTCGAACCGAGATGCCGCCATGACCTACGCACGCCCGTCCACTTTATTCAGCGCCTTCGCCCAGCCCGCCGCGCTCACGATGTTCCTGTTCGGTTTCGCCTCGGGCCTGCCTTTTCTGCTGGTCGGCGGCACGCTGTCGGTCTGGCTGAAAGACAGCGGCATCTCGCTGGAAGACATCGGCCTGATCAGCCTCGCCGGTCTCGCCTATGCCTTCAAATTTGTCTGGGCACCGTTGGTGGATCGCTTTCGACTGCCGCTACTCGGCCGCCTCGGGCAGCGCCGCAGCTGGCTGCTCGCCGCTCAGCTGCTGCTCGCGCTGAGTCTGCTCGCCATGAGCGTCATCACACCTGTCGGCGCACTCAGCAGCTTCGTGATGATCACCGTCGTCGCCGGCTTTGCCGGGGCCACGCAGGATGTGGTGGTCGATGCCTATCGCATCGAGATCGCGCCCGCAGAGCAGCAGGGCGCACTTGCTGCGACTTACACCTTGGGCTATCGGTTGGCGCTGCTGGTGTCGGGCGCGCTGGCGCTGCTGCTCGCCGACCACCTGCCGTGGGGGCTGATCTATCAGCTCATGGCGGCGATTGTCGGGCTGATTCTGCTGGTCACGCTATGGGCTCGCGAACCGGCTCGCGCCGAGATCATTGCCAGCACAGAAGCCTTCTGGCCCGCCTTGGGGCGCAGCATAGTCGGCCCCTTTCAGGACTTTTTCTCACGCTATGCCGGCAGCCTGGGCCTGGCCCTGCTCATCTTCATCGGCCTGTTCAAAATCTCGGATCAGATGCTGGGCGTGATGGCGCTACCGTTCTATCTCGACTGCGGCTTCAGCAAGACCGAAATCGCGGCCGTATCGAAGCTATTCGGCGTCTGGGTCGGCATTGCCGGCGCGTTTCTCGGCGGCGCCATCGTGGTGCGCTGGGGCGTCAACAAAACGCTGCTAATCGCCATGCTGCTTGGCGCTGTCAGCAACCTGCTTTATTTACTGCTCTCGCAATACCCGGCCAATCTGAATGTCTTCATCGCGGTCATCGGCGGCGAAAATCTGTCTGGCGGCTTCCTCGGCGCAGCAGCCGTGGCTTGGCTGTCCAGCCTGGTGAATCAGCAATACACCGCCACGCAATACGCGCTGTTCAGCTCGCTGGTCACGCTGCCGGGCAAGCTCATCGGCGGCTTTTCCGGCTTCATGGTCGCCGACATGGGCTATAGCGGCTTCTTTGTCTTTTCCACGGTCGCGGTCATTCCGGCGCTCATGCTGTTCGCCTGGATAGCGCCCCGCGTGAGCCCACCAGCCAAAGCAAACCAGTAGTCGTCATTTTTGACATAGATATGACCGCTACAGACATAAAACGCAACAAATTGGCGCAAAACTCATCTCGAGTGATACCACTAGCCTCAATACGCTTCCCTCATTCATAAGAAAGAGGGAACACCATGCACATTAAACACCTTGCGCTTGCCGTATTTGCCACCAGCGTCGCCGGCACCTCGTTCGCCGGCGGCTTCTCGCTCTCCGAGCAAAGCGTATCTGCCATGGGCACCGCCAATGCCGGTCGCGCCTCGAATGCGCAGGATGCCTCCGTGGTCTACAACAACCCGGCGGCCATGCACTTGCTCAAGCAGGCACAATTCACACAGGCTGTGGCATTTATTGATGCGCAGACGAAGATCAAGAATGTCACCGCGCCATTGGGTGGAAGCAACGAAGGCGACATGGTGCCGCATACCTTCATTCCCTCTGGCCACTTCAGCTCCGGCGACAAAGGCGGCTGGGCCTGGGGTGTTGGCGTCTATGGCAGCTTCGGCCTGAAAACCAACTACGAGCCCACATTTGCCGGACGCCATCTCGGCGATAAAAGCTCGGTCAAAGTCACCACGGTCCAGCCGGCGTTCAGCTACCAGCTCAATGACAAGGTCAGCGTCGGTTTCGGCCCGACCATCAATCGCGTTGATGCCTTGCTGACCAAGAATGTGTCGAGCGTACCTGACATCAGCCCTGCTCCGGGCCCTCAGCCGGGCACGCTGCTGGGCACGACCACGCTCAAAGGCGATGACTACGGCTATGGCTACAATCTGGGCATTCATGCCCGTCTGAACGAAAGCACGCAAGCCGGCGTGGTCTACCGATCCAAGGTCAAATACAAGATTGACGATGGCACGCTGACCAGCAACGGCATGGTTGCTGCCGGCACATACAACGCACGGACTGGCATCAGCACACCAGAAAGTGTGGAAGCCTCCATCAGTCATCAACTCAATGCGAAAACCGCGTTGCAGGCTGGCGCGACCTGGACGCGCTGGAGCCGTCTGAAGAGCCTGGATATTGCCACCAGTCATCCGCTGGTACCCACCACCAGCGAAGTATTCAACTGGAAGGATTCCGTGGGCTATGCCGTGGGTGTGACACACGCCTGCTCCGACAAGCTGGAGCTTCGCGCCGGCCTAGCTTACGACAACACACCGGTTGCCCCGGCCGATCGCTCCGTGCGTCTGCCCAGCGCCGATCGTCGTGTAGCCAGCATCGGTGCCGGCTACAAGCTCAGCCCGAGCCAGACCATCGATGTGTCGTACTCCTATGTGGATGAAGAAACGGCTGAAGTTCGCAAGCCCGCCGAGGCCTACTCCGCCGACTTCCACAACCGCGCCAGCGTCTACGGCCTGCAGTTCACGCAGAAGTTCTAAGCTCGCCTGAGCTACTGCAGCACTTGAAAAGCCCGACCCAGTGTCGGGCTTTTTGCATCCAGATGCTCCTGCGGACTGGTCAGCCCCTGTTGTCCTTGCAATACTCCGGCTCACCTGAAAACAAAAAAGCCGCTACTTGTCCAAAGCGCACCACCTGCCCGGAGCTCGCCATGCAAGGCCAGATGCAAGAACGCCCCCTGCTCATTTCCCACCTGATCGACTTTGCCGAGCGCTTTCATGGCGATGGCGAAATCGTCAGCCGCCGCGTTGAAGGCGATATCCATCGCTACACCTATGCCGATGCCGCGCTGCGCTCGCGCCAGGTCGCCAATGCGCTGGATCGCCTGAATGTGCCCATCGGCGAGCGCGTTGGCACGCTGGCCTGGAACGGCTATCGCCACTTCGAGCTGTATTACGGCGTGTCCGGCAGCGGCCGCGTGCTGCACACCATCAATCCGCGTCTGCACCCCGAGCAAGTGGCCTGGATCATCAACCACGCCGAAGACGAAGTGATCTGCTTCGACCTCAGCTTCGCGCCCATTCTCAAGGCCATCCACACGCATTGCCCGAAGGTGCGGCAATGGGTAGCGCTTTGCGACGCCGCCGCACTGCCCGGCGACACCGGCATCCCGAACCTGATCAGCTACGAAAGCTGGATCGCCAATGAGGCCACGACCTACACCTGGCCCGAACTCGACGAAAGCGTCGCCGCCTGCCTGTGCTACACCAGCGGCACCACTGGCAACCCCAAGGGCGTGCTCTACAGCCATCGCTCCAGCGTACTGCACGCCTACGCCGCCGCCATGCCGGATGTGATGTGCCTGTCCGCCAAAGACAGCGTGCTGCCGGTCGTACCCATGTTCCATGTCAACGCCTGGGGCATCCCCTACACAGCGGCGGCCACCGGCTGCAAGCTGGTCTTCCCCGGCCCGGCGCTGGATGGCAAATCGGTCTACGAACTGCTGGAGGCCGAAAAAGTCACCTTCGCCGCCGGCGTGCCCACGGTCTGGCAGATGTTGCTTGGTCACATGCAGCAGAACGGCCTGCGCTTTAGCACCTTGCAGCGCACCGTGATCGGCGGCTCGGCCTGCCCACCCGCGATGATCAGCATGTTCAAAGACATCTACAGCGTTGCCGTTCTGCATGCCTGGGGCATGACCGAGATGTCGCCGCTGGGCACGCTGTGTACTTTAAAGAATAAGCACCTGTCGCTACCGGCGGATGAGCAGCTGAAAATCCTCTGCACGCAGGGCCGCCCGGTATTCGGCGTAAGCATGAAAATTGTCGATGACGAAGGCCGCGAGCTGCCGCACGACGGCAAGGCGCAGGGCGAGCTGCTGGTCAGCGGCCCGTGGATCGTGCGTTCCTACTTCAAGGGCGAAGGCGGCGACCCGCTGATCGACGGCTGGTTCCCGACTGGCGATGTCGCCACCATCGACGCCGATGGCTATCTGCACATCACCGACCGCAGCAAGGATGTGATCAAGTCCGGCGGTGAATGGATCAGCTCGATTGATGTCGAAAACATCGCCATGGCGCACCCTGCCATTGCCATGTCTGCCTGCATCGGCATGCGGCATCCGAAGTGGGACGAGCGGCCGATCGTGGTCGTGGTCAAGAAGCCAGGCGCTGAAGTCACGCGCGAGGAGCTGCTGAAGTTCTACGAGGGCCGTATCGCTAAGTGGCAGATCCCGGATGATGTGGTTTTTGTTGATGCCATTCCGCTGGGGGCTACGGGCAAGATGCAGAAGGTGAAGTTGCGGGAGCAGCTGGCTGGGTATGTTTTGCCGGGGCTTTAGCTGTCAGCTGTCTGTCAGCGGCGGGTATTTCCCGGCCGGGCTACGGATGCCCGGCCAGGAAGTACCCGCCGCTGACTCGCAGAAACAGGTGGTAACCCACGCACACCCACTACTGGGGATTCGAGGGCTCTCGATCCTTAGTCCGTGAGTAGTCGTAACTCCCCCCCCCCTGCTTTAGAAGGTTCGTCGTGAACTGCTGCAACGAAAAGGCCCCGGCCCCTGCTCTAGTTTGCGCGCATTGGTTAGCGCGAAAACTAGAGCAGGGGCCGGGGCCTTAGCAGCTGCGCGGGTTAAGCGCTCTTCTTATCCTTGATCAGGAACGCCGCCAATGCCGGCAGCACAAAGATCGCGCCCAGCATGTTCACCATGAACAGGAACGCCAGCAGGATGCCCATGTCGGCTTGGAACTTCAGCGCCGAGAACGCCCAAGTACCAACCGAGATACTCATCGTCACGGCGGTGAACATCGCAGCGGTACCACGCTGCTGCAGCGCCTTGTGGAAGGCGTCCTGCAGCGATTCGCCATCGGCCAGCGAGTGCTTCATGCGCTCGAACAGATAGATCCCGTAGTCGACCCCGACACCCACCCCGAGCGCTACAACCGGCAGCGTCGAGACCTTGAGGCCGATACCCAGCGTCGCCATCAGCGCGTTGCAGAGCACCGCAACAATGGCCAGCGGGACCACGATGCAGAGCACGGCCGCCACGGAGCGGAATTCGGCATAGCAGAGCAAGCTGATCGAGGCGAAGAGCAGAATCAGCATGATGACTTCTGCTTCATCCACGGCTTCGTTGGTCGCCGCCATGACACCAACCGGGCCGCTGGCGAGCTTGAAGTCGATCTTCTTCTGCGGGTTCGCCGCTACATAATCCTTGATCTCTTGGATGATGTGAGTGATCGACTCACCCTGGTGATCCTTGGTGAAGATCAGCACCTGCATGGCGCTGCAATCGGTGTTAAGCAAGCCGGTACCGGTGTCGATCGGCGTCACGGCCTGGGCCAGCACATCGCGGTTGCGCGAATGTACGCGCCAGCGTGGGTTGCCTTCGTTCCAGCCGGCATTGACGACCTTGGAAGCGCCCGCCAGCGAGATCGTACCCTGCACACCGTGCACGTTCTTGATGTGCGCCTCGAAGCGATCGACGGCGTCCATGACTTCGAAATCAGTGCAGGCACCATCGATGTTCTTGCCCTGTACGATGACCGAGAGCAGGTCCACGCCAATCGAGAAGCTGTTGACGATGGCATTGATGTCCTGGTTGTAGACCGAGTCATCGCGCAGCTCAGGAATACCCTTGCCGAGGTCGCCGGTCTTCATGTCGCGCGACTTGATGGCGGCACCGGCGAGCAGCACGGCCGTTACCGACAGCACCACAATGGCCGCCTTCGGGGTTGCAAACACCTGAATGCGCTTCCACAGCCATTCGCCACGGTCTTCGCCGCCCTGCTTGCGCAGTTTCTCGGTTTCCGCCGGTGTCAGCTTCAGGTACGACAGTAGGATGGTCAGCAGCATCTTGTTGGTGACGATCATCACCGCCACGCCCAAGCTGGCGGTCACCGCCAGTTCACGCACGATGTCGATGGCGATGTAGATCATCACCATAAAGCCGACGGCATTGGCCAGCAGCGCCATCGCACCCGGCACAAACAGGTTGGAGAACGCGCTTTTGGCGGCGTTGAAGCCATCCGAGCCAGCGACCACTTCCATCTTCCAGGCATTGGTCATCTGTACCGCATGGCTGACACCAATGGAGAAGATCAGGAAGGGCACGAGAATGGAGAGCGGATCGATGCCGAAGCCGATCAGCGGCAGGATGCCGAGCAGCCAGACCACCGGCACAAAGGCGCAGATCAGAGCCAGACCAGTGAGCTTGGCCGAACCGGAGTACCAAAGCAGTAGCAATGCAGTGATGAAGAACGCGACCACGAAGAACACCAGCACGCCGGCAGCGCCTTCAGCGATGTCGCCAACAGCTTTGGCAAAACCGATGATGTGAACGCTGACCTTGTCATTGCCGTACTTGGCGCGAATGGCTTCGAGCTTCTTGGCCACGGCCTGATAGTCGAGCTTCTCGCCAGTGTTCGGGTCCACTTCCAGCAACTCGGCACTGACCATCGCGCCCTTGAAGTCATTGGAGACCAAGCGACCGACATGACCGGACTTGAGCACATTGCCGCGCACCAGCTCCAGATCTTCCGGGGTGCCGGCAAAGCTGGCCGGAATCACGTTACCGCCGGAGAAACCCTCTTCCACCACCTCGATGAAGCGCACATTCGGCGTGAACAGCGAGGTCACGGTCGGACGGTCGATACCGGGCAGGAAGAACACTTCATCCGTGACGCCTTTCAGCGTCTTCAGAAACTCGGCGTTATAGATGTCTTGGCCGTCCTTGGTACGCAAGGCGATCAACACACGGTTGGCACCACCGAAGGTCTTCTGGTATTCGGTGAAGGTCTTCATGTACGGGTGTTCGAGCGGGATCATCTTGGCGAAGCCGGCATCCACGCGCAGCTGTGACGCCGAGATGGCCAGCAGTACTGTGATGGCGGCAAACAGCCCGAGGAAAAACTTGCGTCGTCCGAACAGCAGATCAGACAACGACTGCACAAAATTTTGCATCTTCATGGTCATCTGTCCTGATCAGTTCGTGGCAGCTGCGTGCAGGCCTTTTTCGCCAAACACATCGGCACCGGCAGTCGTCGGCAACACCGACGACAACATGGGGCGGCCATCAACCTTGGTGTTGGTAAAGGTCTGGGCGCCATCGCGGCTGATCAGCAGCTCGCCATTCTGGCCGGCCACCAGCAAGCTGCCATCGGCAGCGATAGCGGAGCCGAACAGGGAGGTGGCAATCGGCACGGCCACTTCCACAAAGGAAGCGCCATTGTCGTCACTGCGCAGCAGCTTGCCGCGCATGCCGTACATCACGACTTGCGTGCCAGCCATCGGCTGCACGCCAAAATAGGACCCGGCATAAGGTGATTCAACCTTCTGCCAGGTGGTACCTGCATCCGTCGAGCGCAGGATCGTGCCGGCTTCGCCAGCAATCATCAGCGTGCCATCCGCCAGCTTGGCGATGGCATTGAGATGGCGATCCTCGCCTTCCGGCAGGATGAAGCGTGACGACCAAGTCGCCCCGCCGTCCACGGTTTCTAGGAACAAACCGTAAGCCCCGATCGCGAAAGCGCGAGTGGCATCCAGTTGCACCACATCAAACAGCGGTGTTTCGGCAGCGGCATCGCTGAAGACCTGCTTCCAGGTCTTACCGGCATCAGCCGTCCGCAGGATGACCTGATCATGACCCACGATCAGACCGTTCTGCGCATCCAAGAAGTGCACGCGCGTCAGCGTCGATTCCGTTGGCGACTTCACCGCCAGCCACGGAGCCTTGGCATCTGCCTGACGGAAGATCCGTCCACGCTCACCCACAGCCACGCGAGCATCACCGACCGGTGCTGCCGACATGATCATGGTGGTTTCAATGTGCACTTCAGTGGCTGGCTTGGGCAGGCCTGTGCGATGCGCAAAGGCATAGCTCAGAACTGCCGCAACAAACACCAGAAACAGCGCCGATACCGCTTTCGACATGGTTATCTACTCTTGTATTTACAGGATCAACGCGTACCGGCACCACGCAGGCTCGACGGCGAGAAGTCCGACGCGCTGCGATTGGTACGCACATACACCGTTGACTCTTCGTTGGTCATGCCCATCGCCAGGAAACGACCCGACTGCAGATCATGGTGCACTTCCACGCCTGGGCCGATGCCCGGGATGTCGTAGAACTGCTGCGAGTGCTGTTCAGCTACACGCCAGAGCTGGCCACGCGCGTCGTACTTGTCGACCGCCAGGATGTTCCAGGAGTCTTCATCGATGTAGAAAGTACGGCGCTGGTAGATATGGCTGGTGCCGGACTTCAGCGTGGCATCTACGACCCAAACGCGGTGCAGCTCATAGCGAGCATGTTCCGGATTGATATGACCCGGACGCACAAGGTCAGCAACCTTCAACTTGGCGCTGTTCAGGCGATAGCTGTTGTACGGCACATAGATTTCTTTCTTGCCGACGAGCTTCCAGTCGTAACGGTCAGTAGCGCCGTTGAACAGGGTGAAGTCATCGTTGGTACGCAGGCCGTCAGCGGCTACGCCTGGGTTGTCGTAAGCAACATTCGGTGCAAGACGCACACGACGCTGGCCGGGGTTGTAGGTCCAGGCCGAACGCGGGTTGGCGATCTGGTCAGCATATTCATGCACCAGCAGAATCTGGCCGGCCAGACGCGCCGGGGCCGTTACTGTCTGCATGAAATTAGTGACTTTGTTCTTTTCGCGCTGAGCTTCCGACTTCTTCAGGTTGTTGTAGTGGAAGTCATAGGAATACTCGAAACGCACCGGCGTGTAGTCGCCTTCACGCGTCACAGCCACCTGAGTCGTGTTGACATCAAAGGTGTCGCCACGGTACGCCACGATGTGGTTCCAGATCGGCTCAACACCAGTCTTGGGGATCGGGAACGGCACACCAACAGAAGCACCGGTAAAGCCGTTGCCACCGCTGACCAAATTCACGCGCGTGGCGTTGGCCTTAGTCGCATCATAAATGGCCTTCGGGTAACCCGCGCTACGCTGGGTCGGGTAGACCTTCATTTTCCAGGTCGGATACTTCTTCAGCAGGGCTTGCTGACCCGGTGTCAGGTTGGCAGCGTACTGCGCCATGTTGGCACCGGTGATTTCGAATTTGGCCTTCTCGGACGGGAACGGATCAGGATAGTGACCGCCTGCTTTGAAGCCAGCTACTGGTGTGGTGATACCACCGGTCCAAGCAGGAATAGTGCCGGCAGCATTACCGGCCTTTTCTGCGCCCATGGGCGTCAGATCAGCACCCAAGCGGGCTGCATCAGCACCCGAGACGGCCGCCAGTGCATTCGCACTGAGCGCCATCATGGCTGCTGATAAAAGGAGGGGTTTAAGGTTCATAGGTAACTCCATGGTGTTTTTGTTAGAACGAATAACTCAGGCTGGCCGCCACAAAATCACGGTCAATGCTGGGGTTGGCGATGCTTTCGTAGGTTTGTGCCTGGCCTTCAGGCGAGACTGTAGGGCCAGCTGGAGCACTGCATAGTGGGCCAGCCAAACCCTGCGTGGCGCTCGAAATAACATCTGTCACTACTCCACCTACGACGGGGATGGGCAATGTAGGAGGCGTTACACCTGCTTGGCAGTCAGTCCCCTTGAACACACGACCACCAAAGAAGTTGGTGTACGCCATATCAAAGTTCCAAGCTTGGTTATATGTGGCATTCAAACCCAGTGAAATAGCCTTCACATCTTCCGTAAAAAATGTGCTGACCCCTTTCACATCATGCGAAAACACAATACGGGGCAACAGGTTGACGCCAGCGAAAACATCGGTGTACTCAAAACGGGAAATCAGGCGATAACCGTACGAACTCTTAGTGGCATACCCTTCATCACCCGGCTGAACCGAGCCGTTTGCGACCAAAGGAGACGGGTAACGAAGTAGAACATTACTATCTGCTGGCGTCTTAGATGGCAAGTAGGTTGCAGGACCGGCAAACTTCAAGTTATCCGGCAAATCCTGAAAGAAATAAGCTGCTTCGGCCAGCAAGATCACCTGCTCTGCACCGAACAAGTTCGGAATCGACTTTGTTCCTGTGAACTGGATCTGATGAGCCTCGACATTCTTATAGCCTTGCAGTACTTCGCCCGGCGCCTTAGGTCCGCCATTGGGGTCGCCAGGAACATCACTGCCAAAGCCAGCTTGGTTTGGTAATCCTAATGCGGCCAGCGTCAACTCAACTGTTGCCAATTGCACTGGCAAATTCGGTCGATAGGAATACTCACCCTGCAGCGCAATGCCAAATGGTCCCGGGGTATTCATGCTGATGCCAAAGAGCTGAATATCTTCAGGGTAACCAGCAAAAACAGTTGCAGTAGAAGCGGTACGCTGACTAGGAACACACTGCCCCGCTACCTCCCGACCACATACAGCCTGCGTCAAACTCGCCAACGGCAAACGCGAGTGATAGTTCAAACCATAAAGTGCCATTTCCGAGTTATTCAGCCACGGCAGGAAGAAGCGCAGCGCGCCACCAAACTGGCCGTCATCCTTGGCATACTGATCAGGGGCGCGTGGAATGGTCGAGTTCTCAATGGCAGGCGAACCATGCGCATTGTCTGGTGTACGCCCAAAGCCTGTGAAACTCTGACTGCCGCCAGGGCTGAAGACATCTGTAGAGCTGAAAAAGGTGCCGAGCGGATCAATCTTGAATGGCTCGAACTTGAATTGATTGAATACTTCGAGGGTGATGTTGTCCGTCAGCTGTTGCGACAAGTACAGCATAGGAACAGGAATGAAAGCCTCTTTCAATTCCGCACCAGGCGTGCGAAGACGAGTCAAGTCAATCGGATTAATGACATTGATACCGCCTTGGATCAGCGTGCTTTCGCCCCAGCTTAGTACCTGACGCCCCAAGCGGATGTTCAGCGCACGCCCAGCAATCTCAAATTGCGTACGAAAATAAGCATCGAACAATTCGGCATCAAAATCTAAGCGCTTATGCGTCGTGATGCCCAAGTCACGATCAGTATCTGTTTCGTCTTCAAACATAGGGTCAGGACTAGAAAACCGGGAGCCAAAGTCTTTTTTGGCCGCCGCAATGTCCGTGAAGTATCCAAAACGAACAAAGAGACCCGTATCTCCATACGAGATATCAAAGTCATGACTTCCCTTCAATACCGCAGAAAAGACTTCCCCTTTCTCATAATTCAGGTTGCCGTTATCTTCGTTTGCACTGCGCGAAGTGCCGCCATTGACGATACCAATGACGCGCTTGTCACGATCCTGAGTACGCATCGAAGCACCAGCTGAAAAAGTCGAGTCAAAGGTGATCTTTCCTTCGCCATCAGCAAAATCAGTCGAGCCCGCCTGAACTCCTGAGCAGGCTGTGGCGCATGCCATGGCCCAAGCCAGATGTTTGAGGCGTAGGCATTGTCTCGGTGAAGTGAGCAGCTTCGAGGATGAGATCGCAGATGTGACTCGCAAAGCCATAGAGCACCTGTATTGTTGTTTTTGTGTAAAGGAATTGGAAGGCTTATCTTTTAAACTTTTAGTTGCTCCCAATCAAGCCTTAACAACCAATCACCAACATTTGGCTCAAAAAACAAACAGAACTAATCAGTCAACGCTGCAGTGTCACTCATTTTGTTTCCCTGTTGCGTTGGACATTTTCACAGCACATCGCCACAATCCGCCCGTTCTTGAGTGTCCAGCCAAAACGCTGGTCTGCACCAAAATGCAGACGGGAAGTTGGTGAAAACCCAACGCTGCCCCCGCAACGGTGACCCTGGTAAAAGCGCTCATCCGCCACTGTCTTTAAAAGATGGGAAGGCGAGCGCCTGTGGCTTTCAGCCCGCCAGTCAGCCCGGAGACCGGCTCAAGTTCATACGGCCAGCGCGGTGGGCGCTCATTCCGGAGCATGCGCTTGCCCTCGTGGTCGGTGCAGTCTTCGTGCTGGCATTTCCCGAACGACTGTTTGCGGGGATGCAGACAGCATTGAGATATCCACCCATGAAATACCTGCCTTTTGCCTTGGCGCCTCTGAGCCTGCTGATCAGTCTGCCAGCACAGGCCGCTCAAGAGCCGGTCACCAATAGCAAGCCCCTCGCTGAAATCGTCGTCAGCGCAAGCCGTGCGCAGCATGCCAGCGCCCAATCGCTGCGCGTATTAACGCGCGAACAAATCGAACAATCCACTGCAACCACGCTGCCCGACTTTCTGCGCCAGGTACCCGGCATCCAGATACGCTCGCTGTTCGGCACCAGCAGCTCGGAAGCCATTGTCGACCTCGGCGCCTTCGGCCCCGCAGCCGGCCAGAACACACTCATCCTGATCGATGGCCGTCGTCAGAACGACATCGACTCCAGCGCCACCGACATCGGCTCATTGTCGCTGGATCAGATCGAGCGCATCGAGATTCTGGCCAGCTCAGGTGGCGTACTCTATGGCGATGGCGCCGTTGGCGGCACCATCAACATCATCACGCGCGATCAACGCAAACAGTCCACCCGCGTCAAGCTCGCCGCCGGCAGCTACAACACGCGCGAAGCTCAGCTGCTGCATCACTTCAATAACGCCTTGTTCGCCGGTCAGGTCTTCGTGAATAACACCGACACCGATGGCTATCGCCAGAACGGCTATGTGCGCCGCATTGAAGCCGGCAGCAAGCTGCAGCTGGATCTGCCGCAGAATCGTGAAGCCTATGCCAGTCTGCTGGCCTCGCGTCAGGATGCCGGCCTGCCCGGCTTCCGCAGCGTCACGGCGAGCAACGACCAAGTCAAAGACAGTCCGCGTACCGCCAGCTCGCCAAGCGACTACGGCGATACCGAACGACTGCAAGCCACCGTGGGCTGGCGTGCACCACTGACAGCCGACACAACGGTGGTTCTGGAAGGCTCGCATCGCCAGAAACAGCAGCGTGCCAGCGTGGCGTTCCAATACCTGGATACTCGTCTTGATACCACCAGCCTGAATCCGCGCGTCGAGCACGAGCATCGCTTGGGCGGCTGGAGCGGTCGCCTGAGCACCGGTCTGGACTGGCAATACAGCGACTACACATCCGATCGCGCCTATGCAGAAGGCATGCCGCCGGTGCATCGCATCGACATTCGAGCAAATAGCCTTGGCGGTTACGCTCACGAAACGCTGAGAAAAGGTGCACATACGGTGACGGCCGGCGTGCGTGAAACCAGGCTACGGCTGAATGCCAAAGATCGCTACGACCCCTATGCCATGGACTTCGATGCCGAAGCTGCGCCCTATAGCGAGACCTTGAAAGGCGGCATGTACGAGCTGGCCTATGCGCATCAGTTCAATCCCTCAACCAGCGCCGGCATAGGTTTTGCGCGCAATGTGCGCCTCGCCACCGTGGATGACCTGTTCGAGGGTTACGGCACCGGCTTCTTTGGCGCCCCTCGTGCGTTCTCCCCGCTGCGTCCGCAGGTCGGCAAGAACCTGAGTGCACATGTCCGCACACGCGCCGGCAATGCCGACCTGAGTCTGGAGGCCTTCTACCATCGCCTTCGCGACGAAATTCACTTCAACGATGCTACCTTCACCAACGACAACCTCGATCCGACCCTGCGCAAGGGTGTCGCGCTCAGTGCTGCCATGCCGCTAGGCCGCAAGACACAGCTGAGCACTAGCGCCACCTACCAGTCGGCTACCTTCCGCAAGGGCGAAAACGCGGGCAAGGATGTGCCGCTGGTGTCGCGCTACCTGGGCAGCGTCAACTTGACGCATGAGCTCAGCTCGCGCTGGCAGGCAGGGCTGTCAAGCCTCTACACCGGCAGTCGTTACTTCGAGAACGATGACAGCAACACCTTTGGCCGCCGCGCAAAAGCCATGATTCGCAGCGATGCCAATCTGCGCTACCGCCGTGGCGCCTGGTCCATCACCGGTACCGTCCGCAACCTGACCGATGAAAAGGAGCAGTTCGACTATGCCGCCAGCAGCTGCATCCCGTTTAATGCCACCACAGCACCACCCGGCTGCTTCTCGGCGGTCGGCAAGTACAATGCATATCCGCTACCGGGTCGGCATCTGCTGATCTCGACCGAATACGCTTTCTGATGCAAAGGAGCACGCCATGGGCAACCGCCTGACCAAGATCTACACCCGCACCGGCGATGACGGCAGCACTGGCCTCGGCGATGGAACCCGCGTACGCAAGGATGCTGCGCGCGTCGAAGCCTATGGCACGGTGGATGAGGCCAACGCCCAAATCGGGGTGCTACGAGCCAGTCTGGCGGCGAGTCATGGCGCGCAGGTCATGCTGGAACATATCCAGCATGACCTGTTCGATGTTGGCGGCGAGCTTTGCATTCCGGGCTATGTGCTGGTAACGGCGGCGTATATCGAACGCCTCGAAAATGCGATCGATGCCGTGAATGCTGACCTGCCGCCCCTGAAGGATTTCATCCTGCCGGGTGGCTCGATGGCGGCGGCGCAGGCGCATGTGGCACGCACCATCTGCCGCCGCGCTGAACGACGCACGCTGACCTTGAACGAGTCGGAAAGCATCAACCCGCTGGCGCTGCAGTATCTCAACCGGCTCTCGGACTATCTGTTCGTGCTGGCGCGCCAGCTGGCCAGGGAGGACGGTGGTCAGGAAGTGCTTTGGCGCAAGCGCCAAGGCTGATCTGCCCATAAAAACGCGCGATGCCGGCCCTGTTTTTACAGAGCCGGCACCGCGCGGTTTTTATTGCGCAATCCATGCGCCAGCCAGCACTACACCAGCAAGCGCCGGATATCCGCCAGCAACACCCCCAGCCGTGTCGTGAAACGCGCCGCCGTGGCACCATCAATCACGCGATGATCGTAAGACAGCGACAGCGGCAGCATGAGCCTGGGCACGAAACCCTTGCCATCCCACACCGGCTGCTGACTGGCCTTCGACAAGCCAAGAATGCCGACCTCCGGCCAGTTCACCAGCGGCGTGAACGCCGTGCCACCGACACCCCCCAACGATGAGATCGTGAAAGTCGCGCCCTGCATCGCAGCCGGTGGCAACTTGCCGGTTCGTGCTTGCTCAGACAGCTCGCCGAGCTTGCGCGCCATCTCACTCAGGCTCATGCGATCGGCGTTGTGCAGCACCGGCACCAGCAGACCGCTGGGCGTGTCCACGGCGATGCCGAGATTGACATAGCCCTTCACCACCAGATTTTCGCCATCACGCGCCAGCGAGCTGTTGAACACCGGCATCTCGTGCAGCAGATAAGCCACCGCCTTCGCCACCAGCACCGTCATGGTCAGCGACAGCCCATTTTTCTTGAAGCTGTCACGCAGGCTCAGGCGGAAAGCCTCCAGCTCGGTGATGTCGGCAAGATCGAACTGCGTCACCTGCGGCACGATCAACGCCGAACGAGCCAGATTTTCGGCTGATTTGCGCTGGATGCGAGAGCGCGGCTTGAGATCAACCGCGCCCCATTTGGTGTAATCCGGCTCAGGCGGCAAGTCGCCGAACAGACCCGCCAAACCACCGCCAGCAGGTGCCGCCACAACAGGCTGACTCAAACGCTGATTCACCCAGGCATGCAAGTCATCCTTGAGGATGCGCCCGCGCGGGCCGCTGCCCGCGACCAAGGTCAGATCCGCGCCCAGCTCACGCGCCAAACGCCGCACGGCCGGGCCGGCATGGCATTTTCCAACGGCCGCCGACACTTCGGCGGCACTCGCGATCGCAGGCACAGGTGCCACCATCGGCGCAGCGGAGGCAGGTGCAGCCAGAGCAGGTGCTGCGGCTGCCACAGCTGCAGGCGCTGGTGTAGCGAGAGCCACCGTGACAGCCTCTGCACCAGTGGGCTGCAACATCAGCAACACATCACCCGCCTTCACCGCCTGACCTACCTTCACCGACCAACTCAGCAGCACGCCATCAGCGCTAGCCGGTAACTCCAAGCTGGCTTTGTCCGACTCCAGCAGCGCAATCGGCTGGTCTTTCTTTACCGTGCTGCCAGCCGCAACCAGCAGCTCGATAACCTCGGCCTGCTCTACGCCCAGATCAGGCACCAGCTCCGCACGCGGCGCACCACTGGCCACAGCCGCTACCGGCGCTGACACCGCAGCCGGCGACGGCGCTACCACCATCGCCGCCACTGCAACTGGCGCGACCGTAGCCGCAGTCACTAGAGGCGCTGCGGCCCCCGCAATCTCCAGCATCAGCAGCGCATCACCCGCCTTCACCACGCTGCCCACCTTCACCGACCAGCTCACCAGCACGCCGTCATCCGTTGCCGGCAACTCCAGGCTGGCCTTGTCTGACTCCAACAGCGCAATCGGCTGATCTTTCTTTACCGTGGCACCTGCCGGCACCAATAACTCAATAACCTCAGCCTGCTCGACGCCGAGGTCAGGCACTGCGATCTGCATCGCCATGACTACCTCCTCAGGCCTTCGCCGCTGATGGTTGTTCGGGATTGATGCCCCAGCGCTGACGCGCCACTAGGAGCTTGTCGGTGCTGACATCGCCGCTGTCGTGCAATGCCAGCAGCGCCGTGTAGGCCACATGAGCCGCATCCACCTCGAAATGGCGACGCAGCTGACGACGCGAATCGGATCGACCGAAACCATCGGTGCCCAGCACGCGATAATCGCGGCCATCGGGCAGGAAGGCACGAATCTGATCAGCATGCACCTTCATGTAATCCGTGGCGGCAATGATCGGCCCCTTGCTGCTGCTAAGCTGCTCGGTCACCCAAGCAGTCTTGGCTTTCTTGTCCGGATGAAGCGCATTAAGACGCTCAACCTCCAACGCCTCCCGACGCAGCTCGGTGAAGCTGGTCGCGCTCCACACCGCCGCCCGCACACCTTCCTCAGCCAGCAGCGCCACAGCCGCCTCGACTTCGCGCAAGATCGCGCCGCCGCCAATCAGCTGCACCTCCGGCCCCTTGCCTTTCTTAGCGGCCAGGAAACGATACATACCGCGACGGATACCCTCTTCACAGCCAACCGGCATCGATGGATGCGGGTAGTTCTCGTTCATCACGGTCAGGTAGTAGTAGATGTCCTCCTGCTCGCCATACATGCGACGCAGGCCATCCTGCACAATCACCGCGATCTCATAACTGTAGGTCGGGTCGTAAGATACGCAGTTGGGCACAGTGGCCGAGATCACATGCGAATGGCCATCCTCGTGCTGCAAACCTTCGCCGTTGAGCGTGGTGCGGCCCGAAGTGGCACCGACCAGGAAGCCGCGCGCGCGGCTGTCGCCAGCGGCCCAAGCGAGGTCGCCGATGCGCTGGAAGCCGAACATCGAGTAGTACAGGTAGAACGGCACCAGCGGCTGGTCATGGATGCTGTACGCCGTCGCGCAGGCGACCCAAGCGCTCATCGCGCCGGCCTCGTTGATGCCCTCTTCGAGAATCTGACCCTTCACATCCTCGCGGTAATACATGAGCTGCGACTTGTCTTCCGGCTCGTAGAGCTGGCCGACATTGGAGTAGATGCCGAGCTGACGGAACATGCCCTCCATGCCGAAGGTGCGCGCCTCGTCCGGCACGATCGGCACGATGCGATCACCCAGCCCTTCGAGCTTAAGCAGCACACCCATCAATCGCACGATGGCCATGGTCGTCGAGATCGGCCGCTCCGAACCGGTGGTGATGGTGCTGAGCTGATCCAGCGTCGGCACCGGCAATTCGCGACTCTTGGCCCGCCGTTGCGGCAAATGACCGCCGAGGGATGCACGCCGGTCACGCAGATAGCGCATCTCCGGGCTGTCATCGGCAGGCCGGTAGAACGGCAGCTCTTCGAGTTGCTCATCCGTGAACGGCATGTCGAAACGGTCGCGGAAGCTGCGCAGCGACTCAATGTCCATCGACTTCATCTGATGCGTCTTGTTGGCGGCCTGACCGGCCCCCGTGGCATAGCCCTTCACTGTCTTGGCAAGGATGACCACCGGCTGACCCTTGGTCGCCATGGCTTCCGCATACGCTGCATAGACTTTGAACGGATCGTGGCCGCCGCGATCCAGCGACGCAATTTCTTCATCGCTCAAATCCTTGACCAGCTCGGCCAGCTCCGGGTACTTGCCGAAGAACTTTTCGCGCGTATAAGCCCCGCCGTGGTTCTTGAAGGACTGATACTCGCCGTCCACTGCCTCATCCATGCGTTGCCGCAAGGCACCGGTCACATCGCGCGCCAGCAGCGGATCCCACTTCTTGCCCCAGACCACCTTGATGACCTTCCAGCCGGCCCCGCGAAACACCGACTCCAGCTCCTGAATGATCTTGCCGTTGCCGCGCACCGGGCCATCCAATCGCTGCAGGTTGCAGTTGATGACATAGATCAGGTTGTCCAGCTTTTCACGACCCGCAAGCGCGATGGCGCCGAGCGACTCCGGCTCGTCCATCTCGCCATCGCCGAGGAAGGCCCAGACCTTGCGATTCTGATCCGGCAGCACGCCGCGATTGATCAGATACTTCATCACATGAGCCTGGTAGATGGCCATGATCGGCCCCAGCCCCATCGACACCGTCGGGAACTGCCAGTACTCCGGCATCAGCCAGGGATGCGGATAGCTCGACAAGCCCTGGCCGCCGACTTCACGACGGAAGTTGTCGAGCTGCGCTTCGCTCAGGCGTCCCTCGAGATAGGAACGCGCATAAATGCCAGGCGCGGAATGGCCCTGGTAATAAATCAGATCGCCGCCGTGCTCGGCACTGGGCGCGCGAAAGAAATGATTGAAGCCAACATCGTACAGCGTGGCCGATGACGCAAAAGTGGCGATATGCCCGCCCAGCTCGTCATCGTTCTGGTTCGCACGCATCACGATCGCCAGCGCATTCCAGCGAATCAGCGAGCGCAAACGCCACTCCAGATTCGGATCGCCCGGCATCAGCGGCTCTTGTTCGCGGGGAATGGTGTTTACATAGGGGGTATTGAGTCGGCCGATATGCACGCCAAAGCCGGGAGCGTGATTATTCAACCATTCCAGCAGCTGCTTTGCGCGCTCGGGTGAATCGTTTTCTGCGACGGATGCCAATGCGTCCAGCCACTCTTGTGTTTCCGCGTGGTCGCGGTCGCCGTAATGACGAAGCCGTGCCATGTTGCCTCCTTTCCGATACCGGATTGCGGCCTGTTGGGCCGGGTCATGACCAGCCCAGCTGCTGTTTTGGGTAAAAACAGCAGCGTGACTGATCGGTCACCATAAGCATGACATGCTTGGTCAGCGAGGCAAAGCGCGATAAGGCAGTAATTGGTCGCAAAGTGCAGGGATTGCCCGCAACAGGGATAGTCCGGGGCGCGTCAGGGCGTGGTCATCGACGACCACCAGCGCATTCGCCGGCATCTGCTGAAAGCGCTGCCAGTATCGCCGCGACGGCTCAAGCTGATCCTGCGACAGCAGAATCACATCCGGCCGGGCGCGCACCACGAACTCCAGGCTGAGTATCGGCGCAGGCACCTTGGTTGGCGGCACAATGCTGTCTACGCCACAAAGCTGCATAGCCTGACTGGCCAGATGCTGAGGCGCAAGACTGTACAGCGGCTGCAACCAAACCTGGTACAGCCCGCGCAGGCGATACCCCTTGGCATAGCGCTGGCGTGTTCGTTGCAGATCGGCCTGCATGACCGTGGCCAGCTTATCAGCAGTCCTCGGCCGGCCAGTCAATGCACCGAGCCAGCGCAGGCGTGGCGCAATATCATCCAAGCGTTGCGGATCTATCGCCAGCAGAGGCACGCCGAGCAGCCGCAGTCGCGCCTGCTGATTGCCAGCCAGCCCGGATGGCCAATACAGCACCAGATCCGGCTTGACGCGGCGAATGAATTCTTCATTGATCTGGCTGGCCTGAGCGATCACGGGAAAGCCGGAAAGACTGCGCGACCAGCGACCAATCGTAGGATGGTCATCCTGAACGCCCACGATCAGATGCGGCTGCTTCAGCGCGATCATCATGTCGACCAGATGCGGCCCCAACACCACCCAACGCTGCGGCAAGCGCGCCGGCACCGCCCAGGCTTGCCCGGCGTCATCTGTCCAGCGCAGCAGCGTTTCAGCGTTAGCCCGCGCAAGACCTGATGCAACAGGCTCCGCTGCGGGAGCAGCCCATGCAACACCCGCGTTTAGCACAACACCCCAACACAACAGCCCGCAATACAGAGGCCTACAACACAGCAGCTTCAAGGCTGCTTGGCGCCATCGCGTCAAGCGCCCGGCCACAGCGTATGCAGCGCCAGCATCACCATCCACACGATCAGAGCGCGCTGCAGCAAGGCCTGCAGAGCCGTCATCGCCTCGGTCAGCGCAACGGATGGCTCGGCACCGGAGTCCAGATCCACTGGCTCAGCGGCCTCTGCGGCCTCATCAATCAAGATATGACCTTCGGCATCAGGGCGCAGCAAACGCTCGCGGATGACACTCCAGGTCGCGGTGAAATTACCCGCCAAGGCAAAGCTCAGCGCCAGCAACCGTGTCGGAATCCAATCGGCCAGCGTCAGCCAGTGACGCGCCAACTCCTGCGTAGCGGGCTCGCCCTCACGCTCGGCAAGACGCAGAATGTAGTAGCCCAATGCCGCCACCGGTGTCGCCAGCAAAAACCAGAACAGCGGCGAAAACAGCTCCTGCAAGGACTCGCGCAACATGTCCTTGCGCGCCTCGGCCAGCTCCGAATTCAAGGCCAGATCGGGCGTCACCCAATCATTTTGCTCGGCATCCGGCAGCGGTGTTGCCCACGGACGCGACTGCCAATGCGCCAGATGCCGCGCAGCAGCCTGCGGCTGAGTCACATCGCCGAAAATCACCACCAGCACCAGCGCGCAAGGCAGAAACACCAGCAGGCTCAAGCCCAGCTCGCGCAAAGCTTGCAAACTGACGGCCAAAACCACCATCGGAATCAGCATGGTCAGCGCCAAACGCAAACCATCGCCCAGACTGGGCGGCAGTTGTGCACACCAACCCAACCAACGATCTCCCGGCGTACCGGCAAGGCGGCGCCAATCTTCAGGCAAAGCAAAGTAGCCCGCCAATGCCAGCAAGGCCAATAACAAACTCATGTACTTGCTCTCCCAGAAAGCGTCAAGGAAGCGATCTGATGGCCAGCCTGAGACGCCAGACTTTGCTGCAACAGATGCCAATCAAAAAACGGCCCCGGATCGGTCTTGCGACCCGGAGCGATATCGCTGTGGCCGATCAAACGACCAGCACACGCAGGATAATGCTCCCACAGTGTTTTTATCACAGTTGTCAGCATTTCATACTGTCGATCATCGAAAGGCAGCTCATCACACCCTTCCAGCTCGATACCAATGGAGAAGTCGTTGCAGTTCTCACGCCCCAGATACTGCGAGCGACCGGCATGCCAGGCACGCTGATCGAACGCCACAAATTGCACAACCTCGCCATCACGCCGAATCAGCAGATGCGCCGACACTTCCAGCTGATAAATCTCGGCAAAATACGGATGCACATCCGGCGCAAGCTGGCCCAGAAAAAGCTGTTCAATATAAGGGCCGCCAAACTGGCCCGGCGGCAGGCTGATATTGTGAATGACCGTTAGCGACATCTCGCCATCCGGGCGCGCATTGAAATAAGGCGACGGGCAATGCCGGGCAGCATCCAACCAATGCTCTGCTGTTATGCGCATGCCTGCTCCAAGACTGACGCCGATGTGTTTTATACTAGCGTAAACCTGAGCCCATACGGGCTGCTCCCGCTGAATGCGACCTTGGATTTTTCGCTCATGATGACCCCTGAACTGGTAAAGGCCGCGCTCGCAGCCAATGTAGCCGCCGCACTGGTGGAGGATATCGGCAATGGCGACATCACCGCCGGGCTGATCCCCGAAGACCGGCTGGCGACGGCACGCGTCATCACGCGAGATGACATGGTGATGGCCGGCAAGCTCTGGGTCGAAGCCACCTTCATGGCAGTCGACCCGACGCTGGACCTGAAATGGCTGGTCGATGAGGGCCAGCGCGTCAGCGCCGGCAGCGGCCTGTTCGAGATCAAAGGCAAGGCTCGCAGCCTGCTCACCGCCGAACGCACCGCCTTGAATTTCCTGCAAACATTGTCAGCAACGGCCACACACACCCGCGAACTGAGCGATTTGATCAGCGGCACCAAGGCTCGCCTGCTCGATACCCGAAAGACATTGCCCGGTCTGCGCGTGGCACAGAAATATGCCGTCTTGATCGGGGGTGGCGAGAATCACCGCATGGGCCTCTACGATGCCTTCCTCATCAAGGAAAACCATATCATGGCCGCCGGCTCGATTGCCGCCGCGGTCAGCACTGCGCGCAGCCAGGCACCAGGCCGGATGGTTGAAGTCGAAGTGGAGTCGATGGCCGAGTTGGACCTAGCCCTGAACGCCGGCGCCGACCGCATCATGCTCGACAACTTTTCGCTGGAGCAGATGCGCGACGCCGTTGTTCACACCGCCGGTCGCGCCGCGCTGGAAGCCTCCGGCGGCGTCAACAAAACAACCTTGCGCGCGATTGCCGAAACCGGCGTTGATTATATTTCGCTGGGCACGCTGACCAAAGACATCAAAGCCATCGACCTGTCGATGCGTCTGATCTGAACAGCAGCGCCATCTGACGCCTAGATGAGGCTTGGTGGCGTCAAGCTGCACTTCGGCTTCAAGCCAGCTCTGCATCAACCGGGCGCGTGCTGCCAACATAGGCAAAGCGCGCTTGCTCTCCACCATCAAGGGTGATCGTTTCCGTGAACATCGTGAACGGCCGCACCCAGCACGACTGATCACCATAGCAAGTCCGATACAGCACCAGCCATTCTTCTGTTTCCGAATGCCGAACCATATCCAGCACCTCGTAATAACGCCCCTTGTAGTGGCGATAAAAGCCTTTGTTCAATTCAGGTGTCATATTTGCTAGCCATTTCAGCATATTTTTAAAAGCAAAAACCCCTGACCAGAATATCTGATCAGGGGTTCGTGCATTAGGTGCCTGGCAATGACCT
>JBBTCA010000001.1:0-1120935 GCA_038043385.1 Pseudomonadota bacterium | reverse complement strand
GCTGTCTCCACAGAAAAAGAATCAGATGACACGACAACTAGCCTGACACAGCGGGGAACCAAGCCAGTATGCTACCCGCCAATAGCTCCCAAAACCTAGTTTGAGGAGAGTAAAAGGTAGCTACAGCGTCCTTCTTAATTCCATTGAAGTTAAGATAAAATGAAAGAAAGGCAACAAGAATCGTAAGCGTAAGAAAACTAAAATTTCTCTTCCACGCCAGCCATAAGAAAAATGGCCATGCTATGTAAAACTGCTCTTCAATACCCAGACTCCATAAATGTAGCAATGGTTTAGTTTCTGCTGAGTTGTCAAAGTAGCCTAGCTCACTCCACAAAACCAAATTAGAGACAAAGCCAGCACCAGCCGCTATGTGCTTGCCCAACTGCTTGTACTCATCTGCAAGTAATGAGAACCAACCAAAAGCAAAACTTGCTACAAGAACAAGTAATAATGCTGGGAAAATTCTCTTGATACGTCTAGCGTAAAACTCAGCGAAGCTGAAAGTACCCCTATCTAAGTTCTCAAAAATAATAGTCGTGATGAGAAATCCCGAAATAACAAAGAACACATCAACACCGATGAAGCCTCCTTTCATCCACGCTGGGAATGCGTGGAAGGCCACTACTGACAGCACAGCAACGGCTCTTAGTCCGTCGATGTCGGGACGATACTTTGGGTGTGATAGATGCGATACGTGTGTCGTCATTGCTGCTAGTCCTAGCGTCGCTGGTACTTGCCAAGCTACGGCTGCTGGGTACAGTGATGATGGTTTTCACGATTTTATCTGTTCATTGACCCCTTCAACAACCTAAGAAGTACGGGTCTCCTGACTTGAGAGGGCGCCGTTGCTTGGTGAGCGTGTTGCCATCACGGATAAACATCGCGCTCGCTTCAACATGAGTGCTCTTGCGGACTGGCCGCCTAAAACTTAGGGCATTTGATATGTCAGAAAATATATAGTATTTTTCTGACATGGAAAAACCAGCCAGTGTCATGCAACAAATTCGTACCTGCATTGAGCAGCAGCCTTTGGGCAAGCCTTTTACCCCAGCGATGCTGCTGGGCTGCGGCTCCCGTGCGGCCGTGGATCAGGCGCTGTCACGCCTGACTAAAGGCGGCTTTATCGAGCGTATAGGTCGAGGGTTGTTCGTGCGTCCTGAGATCAGTCGCTATGCGGGCAAGGTCATGCCAGAGGCATTTGAGGTGGCGAAGGCATTGGCTGAGCGAACTGGCGCGGCGGTGAGCGTGCATGGAGCTGAGGCTACCAGGCGTTTTGGTTTTACAACGCAGATGCCAACCCAGCCGGTATTTAATACAACCGGTCCATCACGCCGTCTTCGAGTTGGTAATCTGGAAGTGCGCCTGAGTCATGTCAGTAGCCGCAAAATGGCTTTGGCAGGGCGACCTGCCGGCATGGCATTGTCGGCACTTTGGTATTTGGGCAAGCAAGAGGTAGCCCCTGCGACTATCGCTGTTTTGCGACAGCGCTTACCTGCGGAAGAGTTCAATGTGCTGAGCAACAGCAAATCAATCATGCCGGCGTGGATGAGTGATGTTTTCAATCAGTTTGAACAAGGAGAGTACAAGCATGGCTGAACACTACCTGCAACTTCCGCTATCAGAGCAATCGGCAATCTTGCGTGCCAAGGCGCCAGAGCTTGGGCGCATGCCTGAAGTGCTGGAAAAAGACATATGGGTTTGTTGGACATTGCAGCATCTGTTTAGCATGCCCGGTCAGCTGCCGATGGCGTTCAAAGGTGGTACCTCGTTATCCAAAGTTTTTCGTGTCATCGAGCGTTTTTCTGAAGATATCGACATCACGCTCGATTATCGTGGCCTGTCTGCAGACGCTGATCCTTTTGCAGCGGGACTTTCTGGCCGGCAGTTGCGCAAGCTGAGTGATGAGCTAAAAGCGTTTGTGAAAGCGCATGTTACCGATACGGCACAGCCTTGGGTTGCCGACCAGCTCGCAGAGCAATTTCCTGGCGGTAGCCATGCGCTGGAGCTGAGTGATGATGGCGAGCAACTGCGTTTGTGCTACCCGAGTGCGCTGACCGAGCGTGGTGACTATTTACGCGACAGCGTGCTGCTGGAGTTTGGCGGCAGGAATATCACCGAGCCCAACGAAGCGCACATCATCAGCCCGGATATTGCTCCCGGCCTTGATGGCTTAGTGTTTCCCAAAGCGACTGTCAGCGTGCTTTCACCCGTCCGCACATTTTGGGAAAAAGCGACCTTGATGCATGTGGAATGCCATCGTGACAGCTTGCGGCAAAGTGCAGAGCGGCTGTCACGACATTGGTACGACTTGGCTATGCTGGCGCGACATCCGATCGGTGTGCAGGCTGTCGCAGAACGCGAGCTGCTGGCCGATGTCGTGAAACACAAGCAGGTTTTCTATAGTGCTGTTTATGCGCATTACGAAGACTGTCTCGTCGGGCATTTGCGACTGGTGCCTGATGACAAGACTTTGAGGGCCTTGGCAAATGATTATCGCCGCATGTTGGACGCCGGTATGTTTATCGGCCCACCGCCAGCATTTGCGGAGATTGTGACCGAGTTACGAGCTTTGGAGTTGGCCATCAATCAGCAGGTATGATCGGAAATTTGAGCGGATTTTATTGTTTTAAAGGAGTTTGGCGGAGGCGGTGAGATTCGAACTCACGATGGGCGCAAACCCACGCCAGTTTTCAAGACTGGTGCATTCAACCACTCTGCCACGCCTCCGAACCGCCGAGGAGGATACCGAAGTCAGGCCAAGGGTCAAGTCTCTTCTGGCGCTTTCATGGGTTTTTCTGTGTTGCCAGGCTTGGCGATGTGCTGCCCGGCCTGACGATAGAAACGGTAGCGTCGCAAGGCGATGCGCAGCAAATTGATGCTGATCCAGGCGCTTATGGCAGCCAGCGGCCACGCCACCCAGGCCGGCCGCCAAAATGCCAGCGTGGCAATGCTCAAGCCGATCAGTGCTAGCAGCATCAGCGCGGTTGCATCGGCTGGGCCAAGGCGGCGCGATTCGCGTACAGCCAGGGCCATGGCGCGTGACACACGGAGGGTGGACACCGCGCTTTGTTGATGCGGCATGTGACGGCGTTGTCGCTGGCGCGGCTGCGCCAGACGCACGCTCTGGTCGGGGCGCAAGACAATTTCGGTGGCATTATCCAGGTCGGCCAGGAATTGCGCCTCCATTTGTGCGGCAAAGTCCGGGCATTCAATGGCGACATCAAGCTCGTAATTGCCCAGCCAGGATGCTGGGTTGAGGTTGCTGGATCCAACACGCGCCCAATGCCCGTCAATCACGGCAGTCTTGGCGTGCAGCATCGGGCCGTTCCATTCGAAAACGCGCACACCAGCTTCCAGCAAGGCTCGGTAGCCGCTGCGTGCGAGCAGGCCCAGCCAAGGTAAATCGGTGCTGCCGGGCACGAGCAGTCGCACATCCACACCCGCCTGTGCCGCTCGCCGCAAGCCATCAAGATAAGCCGGTGTGCCGACCGGATAGGCGTCGGTGAGCCATAGCCTGTGCTGTGCCTGGCTGATCATGAGCTGATCAAGACGAAATAGCGGGCTGCTTTGCGGCTGGCCAACGATCAGCCGGACACGGCTCGTGCAACGATCGGTCTCTGTTTTGCGTCCAAGGTTGGTATCGGCGCTAATCCAGCGTTGCCCGCCCGCGACAGCCCAGGTCTGGGCAAATGCCAGCTCCGCCTCTGCGGCCACCGGCCCGGTAATCTGCACGCCGGTATCGCGCCAGGGCAATACCGGAGCGCCGGGCGATGTGGCCTGCCCGCGCCAGCGCGCACTGTGGCACCAGCCCGTGATGAGCGCATGCTGACTGTCTACGACCAGCAGCTTGCGATGGTTGCGAATGATCCAGGCCAGCGGCTCGCCCCAGCCCGGGATATTGAAGCGTAGGCATTCGCCACCGGCGGCCAGCAGCGTGGCGCGCCAGTGGCGACTCAAACGCCAGCTGCCCAGCCAGTCGCAGAGCACCGCAACTCGGACACCTCGGCTGGCGGCCTGGCAAAGTGCCGCGAGCAGGGTTTTGCCCCAGTCATCGTCGTCAATCAGGTAGTTTTCGAGAGCTATGCTGTGCTCTGCCTGAGCGATGAGCTGCAGCGTCGCGGCTTCATGCTCGTGGCTGTCACGCAGCAGCGTCAGTTGATTGCCGACGCTGCTGGCACGCCCGACCAGGCGTGTCAGCAAATGATCCAGTGCCCGGCTCTCTGACACTGGCAGCGGATCCATGACGGCTTAGCGCTCGCTGATGGTGCGCATCGGTTTGCTGCTGGCGGGTGCCGCAGTCTTGATCGCCGGCAGGCTGGGCATGTTGCGCACCGGCGGCAGGGTGTCGAGCAGAATTTCTGCTGCTTCGACGACCAGCGCAGCCTCTTCCGGGCGCTCATAGCTCGGATCGGCATTGGGGTTCAGCTTTTCCTGCTGAGCCTCGAAGTCATCCCAGGATTTCAGCAGGCTTTGGCCTTTCGCCAGCCGGCGTCGGTTTTCGATAGCGAGGCGGCGACTATCCAGCTGCTGCTTTTCCTGGCGTCTGACTTTCTCGTTCAGTGATTGTGTTTTCAGGGCGCTTAAATCGGAAATCAGCTTTTGTTCATCGAGCAGATAGCGGAAGTCCGGGTTGCGTGCCTGCCGCTGCAGCGAGTTGCTGCGCAGCGTAGTCATGCGCCAGTTGCCTTGGCCTTGGCGCTGATAGCGTGCTGGAGCGACCGTATCCCAGGGCAGGGCGCGGGGCAGGGCGGATTCGCCGATGTCATTCGCCATGGTCAGCTCCGGAAAGACGATATCCGGCACCACGCCTTTGTGCTGCGTACTGGCACCAGAGATGCGATAGAACTTGGCTTCGGTAATTTTCAGCTGACCGGCACCCAGTTCACGCAAGGATTGCACGGTGCCTTTGCCGAAGGTGGTGCCGCCAACAACCAAGCCGCGTCCGTAATCCTGGATGGCGCCAGCAAAGATTTCCGAAGCCGAGGCCGACAGGCGATTGGTAATGACGACCAGCGGGCCGGAATAAGTCACTTCCGGATTGCCATCGCCCAAAACCTCAACCTTGCCGCGAGCATCGCGCACTTGCACCGTGGGGCCGGTACTGATGAATTCTCCAATCAGATCATTGACTTCGGAAAGCGATCCGCCGCCGTTGTTGCGCAAATCAAGGATGATGCCCTGAATGCGTTCCTGCTTCAGCTCGGTGAGCAGGCGATGGACATCGCGCGTGGTGCTGCGGTAGTTCGGATCGCCGGCCTGCATGCCCTGGAAGTCGGCATAGAAGGTTGGCAGCTTGATCACACCAACGCGGCGCAAAACGCCATCGCGTTTGATATCGACCACTTTTTTCGTGGCGGCCTGATCTTCCAGCGCAACCGTATTGCGTACTAGGCTGATTTCCTTGGTATTGGCAGTATCCGTGGAGCCTGCCGGCATGACCTGCAAGCGCACGGTGGTGCCCTTGGTGCCGCGAATCAATTGCACGACTTCGTCGATGCGCCAGCCCACCACATCCACAAAGTCCTTCTCGCCTTCGGCCACGGCGACCAGTCTGTCATTCGGCTTCAACTGTCGCGACTTGTCGGCAGGGCCGCCCGGTACTAGGCGCACGACTTTCGTGTATTCGTCGTCGGTCTGCAGCACGGCACCAATGCCTTCCAGCTGCAAGCTCATGTTAATGTTGAAGTTTTCCGAACTACGCGGCGAGAAATACTCGGTATGCGGATCGTAGGTTTCCGTAAAGGCGTTCATGAAGACCTGCAAGGCATCTTCACTTTTGGCCTGATTGAGCGCCGTGAGCTGTGATTTGTAGCGCCGTTTCAGGGTGGTCAGCGCTTCTTCATTGGTCTTGCCGGTCAGCTTCAGGCCGAGCGCTGCCGACTTGATGCGCAAGCGCCACAACTGATCAAGCTCACTGGGGCTTCTGGCCCAGGCGGCAGTCTTGCGATCCAGCAAGATGCTGTCATTGTTGGTGAAGTCAAAAAGCTTCTTGTTGCTGTCGAGCTCATTCAGCACAAATTGAAGGCGTTCGCGCAGGCGATTCTGGAATCGGTTGTAGATCGTGAAGCCGGGGCCGACCTGCCCGGTTCTCAGCATGTCATCGAATTGTGTTTGCCAGCGCACGAAGCCGTCGATATCGGATGCCAGAAAGAACAGTCGTTGACCGTCCAGATCGCTCAGATAGCGATTCCAGATCACCACCGACAAGGCATCATCCAGCGGTGGACGGCTGTAATGCAGCATGGCCAGTTGCCGGGCTATGGTTCGTGCCACCTTGTCTTGTTGTTCGCTAGGCACTAGCTCGGTGTTGGCAGAGGCAGGCAGAGCAATGGCTACTGAGAGCAGAAGGGCACGAGAAAGAAACGGCAGTGTGAGCATGGTCAAAAAGAAATTCCTTGGCACCGCAGCTGGGGTGCAATCTATGTCGATCATAGCACTCGATACCGGCCTGGATAGTCATTCAGGCTTTGACAATTCGTTGTGCGGGCGGCTTACTTCCCGGCTTCGGTGCTGTGAGCAATCGCGGCGATAACTTGGCCTTGGGGCCCAATGTTGGAGAGAGTGGCAATGATGCGCGGACCCTTGATGGTGGATGTAGGCGGTTTGACTTTGACAGCCGAAGACAAGGAGGTTCTGGCGCATCCGGAAGTTGGCAGTGTCATTCTCTTCAGTCGCAATGTGGATACGCCGCAGCAGATTGCCGCGTTGACAGCCGCCATGCGCCAAGTTCGCCCGGAGCTGCTGATTGCCGTCGATCAGGAGGGTGGTCGTGTGCAGCGTTTTCGCGACGGCTTTACGCGTTTGCCGGCCATGCGTCAGTTTGGCCATCAGTACGATCAGGACCCTGCCGCTGCCTTGGTCGCTGCCAAGGCCTGCGGTGAATTGATGGCGAGAGAGGTGCGAGCTGTGGGCGTTGATTTCAGCTTCGCGCCCGTGCTGGATCTAGATGTGGGGGTTAGCGGTGTGATTGGCGATCGTGCCTTTCACACTGAGCCTGAAGCCGCGACTGCGCTGGTCCGTGCCTTCATGCAAGGCATGAAAGCGGCGGGCATGATGACCATCGGCAAGCATTTCCCAGGGCATGGCTCGGTGGCAGCTGACTCGCATTTTGCCCTGCCGGTGGATGATCGCAGCTGGGCCGAGATTGATGCCTATGACTTGCAGCCGTTCCGTGCGCTGGCCCGTGAGCTCGACGGGATTATGCCGGCGCATGTGGTCTATCCGCAGGTAGACCCGCTACCGGCAGGCTTTTCCTCGTTCTGGCTGAAGACGGTCCTGCGCGACCAGCTCGGCTTTCAGGGGCTGATCTTTTCCGATGACCTGTGCATGGAAGGTGCTGCGGGTATCGGAAGCATGGCCGAGCGCAGAGATTTGGCGCTGGCGGCGGGCTGTGATGTGGTGCTGATTTGTAATAATCGTAATGCGGTGTTGGGTGTTTTGAGCTGATGCCGCATCAAGGCTGATGAAGACTTGCTCCGGCCTCATCGAGGTTCGAAGTGACTTCGCGAAGCGCGGTGTATGTATTGTTGCCGACCATGGGCATGGCAATAACGGCCACCAAGGCGATCAAGCCAACAATAAGGGCATACTCAATAATGGTGGCGCCGTACTCGCGCTGTTTGGCCATTGTGCGTGGCGCTTTCATGATGTGACCCTCCCGCAGAGCGAACTGAAGAAAATGGGCCATCACGGCCCATTCTCAGTCATGCCGTCATCAGGTTGGTGTGGCTGATTCCATTGCGCTGCCAATCCCGCTCATGGTGGATTGCACTGAAGTACCAATGAAGCTGAATGCAGCAATGGCGGCAACTGAGATCAGGGCGGCAATCAAGGCATACTCGATGACAGTAGCGCCTTTTTCATCGCGACGCATTTTTGCGACGAGCGTTTGAAGTTGTTTCATGGTGAACCTCCAGGGTCGTGTCTTCGGTTTTTGCCGGACACATTGAGTCTTGCGGAATTCTCGCTTTTGTACCAGCTCGATACTGCAAGATTTGTCGTTGCTTTGTAATAGGGCGGGTAGGGTCATATTCAGATGCTGTACTGAACATAACAAAACAGGGCCATACAGCCCTGTTTTGTTTCCTACTGATTGCGCAATGACTTAGGTCGGTGTGGCCTCTTGCATTGCACTACCGATACCACTCATGGTGGAGTTTACGGAAGTACCGATGAAACTGAATGCAGCGATGGCAGCAACCGAGATCAGCGCAGCAATCAGGGCATATTCAATGACGGTTGCGCCTTTTTCATCGCGACGCATTTTCGCAACCAGATTTTGAAGTTTTTTCATTTTGAATCTCCAGGGGAAAAGTGTCTGCGGTTTTTGCCGGACAACTTAAAGTGTACGGACTTTTTCGCGGCTTGCTACCCAGCTGCAATGCAATTTGTCGTTTCTTTGTAAATGCTTGTAGGGGATTGTTGATTTGCCACTGTGAAGTAGTGGCAAGCTTGTTAGGATGTAATCCAGAGTGGCTGCTTTCAGCTAGAGCCCATTAAAAAGGAAGCCATCACCATGAATAGTCGCGTCATGATCTTGCTCGCCATACTGCTCATTTTGGGCGCTGCGGTGGCGGGCTATCTGGGCTACAAGACCACGACCGAAGCGAAGCAGGCAGCCATCCAAGCCGAGCAGAAAGCCATTGCTGCGCAAAAGGTGGCCGAGATTGGCGTGCCGGGCAAGGTGGCTGTGGTCGTCATCAAGCAGGGTGTGCCCGCCTATAAGGTTCTCAGCGCCGACGACCTGGCCATTGATTACCTGAAGATTGCGCCGCCACGCACCTATCGCACCATAGAGGAAGTGGTAGGTCAGACCATTCAGGTCGAGCTTGCCGCAGGTGCTTTGCTGGAGCTGGGCAACTTGCAGCCTGGCAGCGAAGTGGCGCGACTGCTCAAGCCGGGCGAGCGTGCAGTGGCCATTCCGGTAGATGAAGTTGTGGGCGGCGGTGGTTTTGTGCAGCCTGGCGATACCGTCGATATCCTGCTGTTTCTGCGTGGCGAGAATGGCGCCAAAGACTCTGCCCAAGTTGTCATGCAGTCCTTGCGGGTATTGGGTTTTGGCGCCGACATCATCAATCCGGCAGGCGGCACCGAAACGCCGGAGCAGAAAGCCGGGCGCAAGAACGAACGCGCTCGTGCCCGCTCCGCCGTGCTGGCGGTTGCCGAGAAAGATGTGACGCGCATCATGCTGGCCAGCAGCTTGGGTACTTTACGTATGGCCACGCGCCCGGCGGCGGAAACGCAGATCATCACGCCTGTTGTCGGAGAAACGGCCGGTACAGACCAGTCTGCGCCATCTGCAGCTGCTGCTGTGGCATGCAAGCCTTCCACGCCTTCCGTGAATGTGCCCAGTGCTGCGCAGCGTCAGCTACTGACCTCCAGTGCTTTGCAGGCCACGAGCACGGCTGTTCTGGCGCGTAGTGCGCCATCCCGTCCTGCAAAGCCTGGCACAGTGACAAAACCCAAACCCACGGAGCCGACCATCATGATCTATCGCGGCCTGGATGCTCAGAGGGTGACACCATGAACTTCATTACGCGTATGCAGGGCAATGGCCTGTTGAGGACGCTGGTCGGGTCCTGGCCTTTGGCGTTGGGCTTGAGCCTTGCTTGGGCTTTGCCTGCCGCTGCGGCACCGGCGGCAGGCTGCGATGATCCGGACTTTGTCTGGCCCAAGGTCTTGACGATCAAGGCCGGTCTGCAAGACACGCTGACGCTGCCTGGTGCCGCCACGCGGCTGTCTATTGGTGATCCGGTGACGGCGGATGTGGCGCTCACGGATGCCCGCAATCTGCTGATTCAGGCCAAGAAGGCCGGCGAAACCAGCCTGCTGGTCTGGACCCAGTGCGGCAAGCAGCCGGCGCGTATTATCGTTAATGTGCCGGCAGCCATGAGCGCCGCGCAGCAGGTGGCGCAGGCAGCTCCGCCGGAAGTGCTGGCCACTTTGCCATCGCAGGTGCAGGCCGACATTCGTTTTGTTGAGCTCAGTCGTTCGCGTTTGAGCGAAGTTGGTGCGCGCTTGATGGCGCGTGGCGGCAAGGGCTTGGTGTCATCGCCAACGGGTTCGCCGACATCACCTGTGGCATCGCCGGGGGTGTTTCCGACGCTCGGCTTTCCGCTGGATGCAGGCGCATTCAATATTCTCTGGGGCGGTAATTCGAATCGTTTCTTGGCGGCGATCAATCTGCTTGAGCAGACAGGCTATGCCTACACCTTGTCGCGGCCATCGTTGGTTGCCATGAGTGGGCAGTCGGCGAACTTTCTGGCGGGTGGCGAAGTGCCGATTCCGGTGCCGCAGGGTGCCAACGGCAGTGTGGCCATCGAGTACAAGGAGTTTGGCGTTCGTTTGAGTCTGACGCCGACGGTGTTGAGCAATCAGCAGATCCTGCTGAAGGTAGCGCCGGAGGTCAGCGATCTGGACTTTAACAATGCCGTGACCTTGCAGGGCTCGGTCATTCCCGCGCTGCGCATCCGCCGTACCGATACCACGATTTCGCTGGCGGATGGCGAGAGCTTCATCATCAGTGGGTTGGTGTCGCGCAGTACCAACAACAACGCCAGCAAGATGCCGGGCCTAGGCGATATTCCTATTCTGGGCGCGTTTTTCCGCTCGAATCGCTTTGAAAGTGAAGATCGTGAGCTACTCATGATTGTCACGCCACGACTGGTGAAGCCGTTGTCGGCAAAGGCCGAGTTGCCTGATTTACCGGGCGATGGCCTGCGCCAATACGAGCCCACCGCCGGGCAGTTGTTCCTGCGTGGTTCGGACTCTCCTTATCGCCGCGCTCCCATTGGCTTTTCCCGGTAATCATCATGAACAACACTCTGCCTTCCGTGGTGATTGTGACCCAGCAGCGCGACCAGTTCGAATGGTTGCAGTCAGCGCTGGAGGGGACTGCCGAGGTGGTCATGTCTCAGCAGCGAGATCTCAACGATGTCTTGCAGTTGATCAACATGGCCACGGCGTCGATCATTTTTGTGCCGGTGCGTCGTGATGGCTGGATCGAGGATGTGCAGTTTATTGAAGGTCTGGTAGCGGCCAGTCCGACACTGGCCTGCGTGGCGGTGTCGGATGTGCTGGATCAGGACCGGCTGCTGGGCGCCATGCGTGCCGGCGCCAAGGATTTCGTCACCTTTGCCTCGCGCCCCAGCGAGCTTGCCGGGCTGGTGCGACGCTTGGGCGAGCGCGTGCCGGAGGTGATCGAGAATCCCATGAGGCAGGGCACCATGGTTGTGCTGGCCAGTGAAAGGCCGGTGCTGCAGTCTGCTTTTCATGCGCTGCATGTGGCGGCGGCCCTGCAGGGCAAGAACCCGGATGCGCGCGTTCTGCTGGTTGATATTGGCCAGCCCTTTGCGGAGGCTCAGCTGTTGTTCGGCCTTGAAGGCCAGTTCAGCTTCATGGACACCTTGCGCAATCTCCGTCGCCTTGATCAAACGCTGGTGGATACCGCATTTCCGCGTCACAAGTCCGGTGTGCGGGTACTCTCGGCGCCGCGTGAGGGCATGGACATGCAGGAGGTCACCACTTCCGAAATGTTCCTGCTGGTCGGCACCTTGCGCAGCCTGTTCACCCATGTGGTGGTGAATATCTGCGGCTTGCCCACGGTAGACATGACCGAACTGCTGATCGGCAATGCCAACCACATCATCTTTGCTGTGGACCAGTCCATCACCAGTTGCCGTGCCGGCCTCGACTTCCAGTCTGGCCTCAAGCAGCTGGGTGTGCCGATTGCCGACTCCATGCTGCTGGTCGATCACTATCTGCCGAAAATCTCGCCGGACTGCAAAGCCATTGCGCGCTCATTTGCGATTGAACGACATGTTGAGCTGCCGGCGGCGGCTGAGCTGCGCTTGCGGGCCATGAACATCGGCCAGCTGGTGTTTGAGCTGGCACCGCAGGATCCGCTGGCGAAGAAGTATCGCGAGCTGGCAGACATGATCCACATGCCGGCGATTGCCAAGAGCAAGGCTGCTGCTGCGTCGACGCCGACAGGCTTTCTCGACAAGCTTAAATCTAGCCTGAAGGGAGGCTGACATGGCCGGCTACATTCCTGGCGGCCGGATGTCGCCGAAAAAGATCGAGCAGGACATCGCCCAGATCAAGTTCCGTTTCCATCGCTACCTGATCGAGCGTGTGGACGATGACCACTTCAATATCCTGGAAAACACGCGCCAGGCGATCATGGATTATGTCCAGATCAAGCTCACGGTTTATGTCAACGACAATGCCTTGCCCTTGTCGCGCTACGAGGCTGACCGGCTGGCTGAAGAGCTGGTGGATGAGCTGGTAGGTTTCGGGCCGTTGGAGTCGTTGCTGAAAGACAGCTCGGTCACGGAAATCATGGTCAACGGTGCCCAGCGCATTTTCTTCGAGCGCGATGGCGTGATTCAGCGCAGCGATTTGCGCTTTGTCGATGACAACCATGTGTCGCGCGTCATCCAGCGCATTCTCGCGCCCATCGGCCGCCGCCTCGACGAATCCAGCCCCATGGTCGATGCGCGCATGCCCGACGGCAGTCGTGTCAACGCCATCATCCCGCCGATTGCGCTCGATGGCCCGAGCATCTCGATCCGAAAGTTTCGCCGTGATCTGTTGCGTGCCAACGATCTGGTGACTTATCGCTCGGTTAGCGAAGACATGCTGGCGTTCATCAAGAAGGCTGTTGGGCAGCGCGCCAACATCCTCGTTAGTGGCGGTACTGGGACGGGCAAGACCACTTTCCTCAATGTGCTGTCCAGCTTCATCAATCACCATGAGCGTATCGTCACCATTGAAGATACCGCCGAGTTGCAGCTGGGCAACGACCATGTGGTGCGTCTGGAAACCCGTCCGCCGAATGCCGAAGGCTTTGGCGAAGTCAGCGCCCGCGACCTGATTCGCAATGCGCTGCGTATGCGCCCAGACCGCATTATTGTGGGCGAAGTGCGCAGCTATGAAGTTATGGACATGCTGCAGGCCATGAACACCGGCCATGAAGGCTCGATGTCGACGCTGCATGCGAACAATGCCGCCGATGCCTTGCTGCGTATGGAAACCCTCGTGGGCTTGTCTGGCCAGAAAATCTCCGAGGCGACCTTGCGCGCCATCATCGTGTCGGCTGTCGACATTGTGGTGCAGCTCACGCGCTTGCCGAATGGCCGTCGCTGCGTGGCTGAAATCACCGAAGTCGTGGATTTGCGTGATGAGCAATATGTGACCAACACGCTGTTCAGGCTTGATCGCATCACGGGTCAGCATTCAAAGACCAGCAGCGGCCCGGCCAAGCCGCGTGTGATCGAGTTGATGAAGCAAGCCGAGGCGCAACGCTGATGTTGTTTTTCGTCTACCTGTTGGCGGCCATGCTGATGGGCCTGGGCTCGCTTTATCTGATCTGGCTGGGTCAGAAACAGGCACAGGAAGAGGCTGTCTCGAAGCGATTGGCGCTGATTGGCGTGCAAGCGCTGGAGTTTCCGAAAAAGAACTGGCTGACCGTGCAGCTGGAGCGCGCCGGTATCACCTTACCGGAAACGCATCGACGCATGATTGGGTTGGCGCTGTCGCTGATCCTGCTGCTGGTGATCATCCAGTTCGGCTTTGCCTTTGCCCTGTTGCTGGCCTTTGCGCTGGTGGTCTTTGCCTATACGGCGATCGGCAGCATTTATCAGAGGCGCATGAATCTGATCGTGTCGCAGCTGCCGCGCCTGCTGGATCAGGTCGTACGGCTGATGCGTACCGGCAAAACTCTGGCCGACAGTTTCTTCATTGCCACTCGCGATGCCGACGAGCCACTGAAGATGGTCATGCTCAAGCTGCAGCGCAATATCCAGCTCGGTATGACGATTCCCGAGGCCTTTATTGATTTGTCCGAGATTTATGCCCTGAAAGAGCTGCAGGTGCTGGCTCTGGGCGTAAATGTGAACTCACGCTTTGGCGGCAGCCTGATTGATCTGCTGAACAACATCATTACGCTGATTCAGCAGCGCGAGCATTTGAACCGGCAGCTGCGCGCCTTTACTGGCGAGACGCGCACCAGCGCCGTGGTGTTGTCGGCGCTGCCGATCATGGTGGGTTCGTTCATGATCCTGAGCAATCCGGACTACATCTACCAGATGATCGACGACCCGACCGGCAAATGGGTCATGGTCACGGCGGCGGTCATGCAGATCTCCGGCATGGCCGTGATCTGGAAGATGTTGAGGAGTATTTGATGATGGCAGGACTCTACGGCACGGTATTGTTTCTGGTCATCTTGCTCGCAGTCGGCATTTCGGTCTGGATTTTCAGCCGCATTGCCGGCGAGCGACGGCTGGTCGAGCGGCGCATGAGCGTGCGTGGCAATGCCCGCGAAGATGCCCGCTTGCTGAGCATGCGCTTTGCCGATCTGTTCGATGACCAGGAGCGCATCCGCCGGCATATCGAGAAAGACAGCGAGCTGGCGCTGGCCATGTGGCGTGCCGGCTACCGATCCGCCGCGCAACGGGCAACGCTGTACGGCGTGCAGGTCATCCTGCCGCTAGTGGCTCTGGCCCTGACCGGTTTGTGGGTCCTGATCCATGGCTATACGCAAAATGGCCTCTTGATCGGGATATCCATTGTCATTGTCAGCGTGCTGATGCCGAAGCGGGTCATCAATGGTCGGGCGACTGACCGTCTCAAGCGTATTGACGACGAGCTGTCGCTGTTTGTGCAGATGCTGAGAATTCTCTTTGATGCCGGTCTGGCCGTGGAGCAGGCCTTGCGCGTCATGGCCACCGAGGCCAAGCTGGTCTTGCCCGAGCTGGTGCTGGAGCTGGACCCGATTCTTCGTCGGGCTGAACAAGGCCTGGACCTGGAGAATGAGCTGGGCGGTGCCGCAGCTGCCCTTGATCACGCCAATTTTACCGATGTCACCGTCATCATCCGCCAGATGTTGAAGCAGGGGGGCAGTGCACGGGCATCGCTGAGCAAGCTCATTGAGGTCATGGAAAGTCGCCGTCTGACCGACATGCAGGAAAAAGTCAGCAAGCTGACGGCACGCATGACGGTGGTGATGGTGGTGTTCTTCTTCCCGGCCCTGGTGATTCTGCTAGCCGGCCCTGGCTTCATTTCGATTGGCGATGCCATGGGGGATATGTGATGCGCTTTATGGCGGTATTGCTGCTGACGGTCAGCATCAGTGGCTGTATAACGCCACGCGCGATCGTGCGGCCGATTGCCGGCAGTGTTGCTGTTGAGGCGCCTGTCGTGGAGTCGCGTGCTGTGGGCACTCAGGAGCCGCAAATACGCATCAACTGCCGGGCCGCGTTAAGCAAGGATGAGGATCTGGTTCGGGCGCTCATCGAAGAGCGTATCCGCGAAGGCAATTACTATGCGGCGCTGGCGCAAATACAGACTTTGCCGGCCGAGGTTGCCGTGGTGGCGGCCTTGCGAGCCGACATCCTGCGCCATTTGGCGTCGCCGCAGGCCGAGTCCTGGTATCGGGCTTTGCAGGGCAGCTGTCTGAGCGGGCGTGCCGAGCATGGTCTGGGACTGTTGGCGGCCCAGCGAGGCGACTATCGTTTGGCCATGCAGAAGGTCGCCGCTGCCGCCGCCTTGATGCCGACCGACAGCCGTGTGCGCAATGATCTTGGCTTTATCTACCTGCACCTGAGCATGGATCGTCAGGCTGAGTTTGAGCTGCGTACGGCTGCCGAGCTGGCACCTGACGATCGCATCCCCGTGTTCAATCTGGCGCTTATGGCCTTGCTGCGCAGCGATACTGAGTCTTGGTCGTATTGGGCCGCGCGCAGCAACTTTGGGGAGTCGGAACAAAAGGAGCTGGTGCGCAGCTGTCAGTATTTGATGCGCAAGCGCAGCGGCGTTGAAACATCGGTCTTTTGCCCGATCAGCCCGCGTGCGGCTCAGACCCTGCCGGAGGCCGTCAAGCCTGGCAAGCGCATGTAATGGAATGGTGACAATTTGTCGGTGTTTTGCAGGAGTCGCCGTAATGATGCGTTACTCGTCCTATGATGTGATTAGTTTGACAGGAGCCCGACCATGATTTTTTCAACTCGACTTTCCGTGCTTGCTCAACCGCTTGTGCTGTTGGCGTTGGCGCTGCCTGTGTTGGCGCAGGCCGCATTACCGGCCCCCGGGGCGCAAACAGACACCTGGCTGGAGATGCAGCGCAGCGGTCAGCAGGCGTCTGCCAATCCGCAGCCAGCCTCTGCTGTGCAGCGTGAAAAGGCCGCCGAGCGTTTTCTCAAGACCTATGATTTCGCCATCAAGGAAAGTGTCTATGGCGACTCCTTCGGTGCAGGCAAATAACGAGGCATTAGCCAATGAAGCCGCATAAGCCATGGCATGGCCGCCCTCCTGTGGCGGCCTTCAAGGCGCGTCAGGGGCAGCAAGGTGCTGCATTGATCATGACGGCTGGTTTCATGCTGCTGGCAGTCTTGTGCCTGGCATTGGTGGTTGATACCGGGCGTTTGTATGTGGAAAAACGCAAGTTGCAGCGTGTTGCCGACATGGCCGCCATTGAAGCCATGGCGCGAGATGGTGCCTGCAATACCGGCACAGCCGCGACTTATGCGACCCAGAGTGCTGCCAGAAACAGCTTTGTTGTTGGCGGCGTGAATACGCTGGCCACCGTCTGCGGACAGGTCAGCTCGAATGCCGGCATTCGCTCGGTCAGTCCGACCCCGGTGGGCGGCGTTGACAATGCCATTCAAGTCACGGTGTCGCATCGCTTGCCGGCCAGCATGATTGCCGGCGGCCTGTTGGGTAATGACATCACACTTTCTGCCATGGCCGTGGCCACCAAGGGTGTGCCGCTAGCGTCTCTGGCGATCCGCACCACCGTGGCCGCCGTGGATTCAAGCCGAGGTGCATTGCTCAACACCTTGATGGGCGGCTTGCTGGGTGGTGCGGTCAATGTCTCGGTACTGGGCTGGAATGGTCTGATTGGCACGCAGCTGAACCTGTTTGATTTTCTCGATCAGCTGAAAGTGAACCTAGGCCTGACGGCTGGCGGCTACAGTGAGGTGCTGGCGCAAAGCATCACGGTCGGCCAGATTATTGATGCCACATCAACCGTATTGGGGCGTGACAGCAATACCACGGCATCCACGCTGGCGGCCTTGTCGGCCTTGAAGGTGGGTGCCATCGTGAACCCGGTGACCGTCCAGCTTGGCAATATCCTGAAGCTGCAAACAGCGACCTCTTATGCCGGCGCCGATCTGGGCGTGAATGTCTTTGACCTGATGCAGGGCAGTGTGCAACTGGCCAATGGCAGCAATGCCCTGGTAGCGAATGTGCCGATCTCGTTGCCGGGTTTTGCGGCAACCAATATCAGCACCAAGGTCATGGAAGCGCCGCAATTGTCGGCTATTGGCAATCCGGCCTTGGCAAAGGCCGATCCCTTGGGCTTGAACAAGATTTATGTGCGCTCGGCACAAGTCAGAAGTCTGGTGTCGGTAGACCTGCCGGCATTATCCGGCTTGAGTGCGGTGGTGACGGCCGTGTCGGCAGCACTTTCTCCGGTAACGACCCTGCTGACCAGCAGCCCGTTAAGCTTGACCAACCTGTTCACCAGTCTGATTTGCAGCATTGCAGGCACTTGTGAGAGCAAGGAGACCTTGATCAAGGTACTGCCGGCGGCACGCATGGATGTGAATCTGGATGTGGGCGGTGGCGAGTCTTATGTGAGCGATTACAGTTGCAACACCGCCAACAAGACCCTGACAGCACCCAGCAGAACCTCGGCAGCGGCCTTGAGAGTCGGGCAGATGGGCTCTTCGGCAGCCAATGCCAAGGCCAATGTCTTTAGCTCGGCCGCCCCCCCGATTGTGAGCCCTGTGCCGGTCTTGCAGGTGGGCTATGTTGAGGTCAGGCAAACCTGTTTGCTGATTTTTGTTTGCGGCTCCAAGGTCTACAAGTCGAACGCAGGCGTTTGGAACGAGCCGAATCGGAACAATGCCAAATTCACGGTTAAATTGGGGCTGGGCTTGAAAGTGGATGCGCCGATCGCCGGTGTGTCACAAACATTGACCTTCACCAATCCGCCCGAAGTAGGCGAGCCATTGGATAACTCGGACTATCAGCTGATCAACAGCAGCAGTGTTGTCAACAGCCTGGTGAATACCTTGGCCAGCACCACTTTTCAGCCGTATTACACCAGCGATGCCGGCGTTCTGGGCGCACTTTTTGGTGTCACCACAACGGCGCTGAATGGCGTCAAGACGGCCATGGAAAATGTCATCGTGCCTTTGCTGTCGGGGCTGCTGGATCCCATTCTGGACCTGTTGATGGATCTGCTGGGTGTGAACCTGGCGCAAACCGAGGTGGCCGGGCAGCTCAGCTGCTCGGGTACGGATGGTGTTCGACTGGTCAGATGATGCTTAGCACTGGGAGATCCCGGTGCTTAGAGGATGACACGAGAGGTGGCGGCCAGATTTTGCGGCAAGGCGGGAATCTGCCCCAAGCCCGGCAAATTCAAGGGCTTGATCCGGGCGACGCTGCTGTAATTGTTGATGCGTAGCTGCGTTTGCAACACGCAGGCTGGCCGGCCAACCGGGCATGCTGCATCGGTCACGAAAGTAGCCGTGGTGCTGAGACCGGAGCCTGCCGTCCAGCTCGCCAGCCAGAGCATTTGGCGGTTCATTTCTGCAACAGCCTGAGCGGTAACGGCCGCATCGTAGCTGGGTGTGCTGGCTGGTACTGTGGCGGCTACGCGAGCCCCTTCGGCGCTGGCGCGATTCATGGCTTGCAGCAGAATCAGCGGGATGGTGTAGCTGACCAGCGCCCAGAAAACACCAAATACCAGCGTGAAGATCAGCGCGAACTCAATCACTGCAACGCCTTTTTCCTGCTTGTTGCGACGCTTGGCCATCACAGCTCCTCCAGACGCAATCGAGATGTGGAACTGAAACCTGACAAATTCGGGATGCTGAAGCCGATCAGATTCAGCGCGGGTGTGATGCAGGCCGCTTGGTTGTTCGTGCTGCAGCCAGGGTAGCTGAGCGTGACGACCAAGGTGCGAAAGGAGTCTATGGTCTGAATGCTGACGCTTTGAGTGAGGGTGTCTGCGCGCTTGAAGCGAGTGGGCAGCACATCCAGCTCCTGACCCAAGTGTGTCTGTACCAGTGTCACGATGGCGGCATTGCTTTGTTCCGGGTCCACTCGCAAGGCATAGCGGGCGGTCTCTGCCGTGGCATGGTTCATGACCTGGTAAAGGAAAAACGGCAAGGCATAGCTGATGACGGCCCAGAAGGTGCTGAACAGCAAGGCGAAGACAAAAGAGAACTCAATGGCCGTGGCACCTTTCTGCCTTCTCTTGAGCACTGTCTGTGGCGGAATCTTTGTCATGGCGTGCAACCCTGTGGCCTTGAAACTCAATATAGTCTTGATTTGGTTAGGGTTGTATAGCGACTTTGTTAATTCACGATGGCAGCGCGGCGCCAAGCGAGCCAGAGCAGCGCCAGGCTGATGACGGCACCGATCAGGATGATCTTGCCGGTCAGCAAATACAGAATCAGCTTGATATAAAGCAGCAGCATCCAGGTCAGGCACAGGATCAGGCGCTCACCGTAAAGCCAGCCATGGCGGCTGCCCAGCTGATACAGCCAAGCAATGGGCAGGACATGCCAGACCAGGTCGTAATCAAACAGATAGGGACTGATCAGCAGTGTGGCCGCGACCAATGCGGTGCCGCGAATTTGCAGGCATTGGCTGCGCGACCAAATTTGCCAAACGGCTGCCAGCGCAAGGGTGGCGATCATGGCATGACTGGCATAGGCCAGCGGCAGCGAGCCGCCCGCTTGGCGAACCAGAGCGAACACGGTGGGCATGCGCGCCAGCGGAATGTCGGTTTCAAGGTAGTGCCTGGCATCGGCAAGACCACCCAGGAATGCCGGCCACACCTCCAGACCCAAGAGCAGCGTTGCGCAGATGGCAAAGCACAGGCTGCTGAGGCTGAAGGCCAGCAAGGCCTGCCACTGTCGTGTGCAAATCAGCAGCAGTGGAAACAGCACCAGCAATTGCGGCTTGATGCAGAGCAGGCCCATCAGGCTGCCTGCCAGCAGAGGCTTCTGGTTCAGATAGTGCAGGGCTAATGCTGCCAGGCTGGCTGTGAGCAGACCGTTCTGGCCGGATGCCAGATTGAGAAATATCGCTGGGCAGGCAATCAGTGCAATGGCAAACCGGCCTTTGCTGATGGTCAAGGCGGCGAATATGAAAAGTGCCAGCGAGATCAGCGAGAAAGCCAGATAGGACCAGGCATAGCTGATGGAGGCCAAGGGCAGTGTGACCATCAGGAACTGAGGCGGATAATACCAAGCGGTATGAACCATCCTGACCGGTGCGACCAGCAATTCGGCGGCGAGCAGTTGCAACGAGTCGTAGGCGGCTGCCGGATAGCCTGTCTGTGCCAGATGCGAGGCAGCCCAATAGGTGATGAAGTCGGCGCCCAGCGGCAGGCCCCTGGCATCCAGCAGGCCGTCGAACTTGCGCAGGGTCAAAACCAGCCAGGCAATGTGCAGGCCGAGCAGTATCCACAAGCCCAGCTCAAGGCGTCGGGGCAGCATGTCGGGCTTGGTTATGGCGTGGCCTCCCGGTGTTGCCGCAAATGCATCACGACGATGACTGCCAAGGCGGCAGAAATCAGACAGAACAGATTCACGGCAAGCACTTTGGAGAAGGTCAGGTCGATGAACGGGAACAGCCAGGCCAGTAGCAGCAACTCTCGCTCAAAGCGCAGCCAGCCGAGCTGACTGCCACGCATGCCCAGCAGAATCAGCGGCAAAGCCATCCAGACCAGCTCATAGTCATACATGTATGGGCTGAAATGCAGCGTGGCCAGCACAAAGGTCGTGGCGCGCAAGGCCAGGTCTCGGGTGCGCAGCCAGGTGAACACACTCAAGGCCAGCAAGATGCCGGCCCAGGCGATGTGCACGCCGTAAGCCAGCGCCGTGCTGCCGCCCAGCTGTTTCACATCGGCGAAGAGGCTGATCATCTGGCTCCAGCGCAGCCTGCCGATTTCCAGATACTCCCGAGCGTCGCTTAGGCTTTGGAAGAAGGCAGGCCAGGCATCCACACCGATGCTCCAGGTACTTAGCAGGCACACCAGCGTGGCCGTGATGGCCGCTGCCGTGAAGCTCTGCCAGTGCCGGCCGCAAATCAGCAGCAAGGGCAGAAGCACAGCCATTTGCGGCTTGATGACCAGCAGGCCGATCAAGGTGCCGGCCAGCACAGGGCGGCTGTATAGGTTGGCGAAGGCCAGAATGATCAGGCCGGCCGTGAGGAAGGCATTTTGGCCGTAGATCAGGTTGACCAGCACCGCCGGGAAGGCGGCGGCGGGCAGAAGCACAGACCAGGGCCGCGCCAGCCGCCGTACTGCCAGCATATAGAGCAGGAAGGTGGCTGCCATGAACAAGGCAAATGCGGGCTTGTAGTCCAGTGCCGCGAGCGGTTTGACCAGCGCATGAAAAGTGGGCGGGTAGAACCAAGCGTATTTTTCGGACTTCGGCCAGACCGCCTTTTCGGCTTGATGCATTTTCTCCAGATCGTAGGCATCCGTGACCCGACCCTGTTCGGCCAGCTCGGCGGCGGCGTAATAGGTAATGAAGTCGCGATCTGGGCGTGGGTCTTTGGCGGTGGTCGAAATGAAACTTTCGTAAATCAAATTGCCGAGGAAAAGGGTGAAGATGACCAGGCATATCCACGCGTAAACATTGACGCGCTCGCTGGTCAGCCAATGGTTTTTGGCTATTGGCTGCTCAATGGGCGTCATGACGAGCTGCCTTTGAGCAGGCTATTTTTCTTGCAGGTTCGGGTGTCGATGGCACTTTGCTGAAAGGTGCTCCATTGCCCCAGGCTGTGCTGGCGGCCGACGACCTTGCAGCCGGTATGTGCCTCAAAGTCGGCGACCGACCCATGCACAAGATAGCTGGCATGGCGCGCATCGTGAAATTGGCTCCAGGGGTGTGCTGCCGGTGCCCAATCAAAGCCGTTGCCAATGGTTGCATAAGGGGCCTTGCCGGCACGGTAGCGAATGGGCTGCAAATCCGTGGTGGCGAAGCTGGGGTCAACCAGCCCATTTTTCTGGGCTCCGTACCATTGCCCGGCATGCAACATCATGGGTGCGATGAAGCCATTGCCTTCATAGGAATAGGAAAGCGTCAGGGTGTGTTGTTGTGCGGGCATGCCGGCAATGAGGTTTTGCAGGCCGGACATTCGCTGGTTGAAGTCGCTAGCGCGCAGGCAGTTGACGGAAATCAGGCTGATGGCAGCCAGCGAAATCACGGCAATCAATGTATTCGATGCAGTCTTGGGGGCGAGCAGCAGTGGCAAAAAGCAGAAGACCAGCAGGCTGAAGCGTTCGGCAGAGTACAGCGAGCCATTGATGACGCTGGGCATGACAAACAAAATGACCAGCAAGGTCACTCCCAGTATCTGATTGGGCCTCTGGCGGTGCAAACGATAGCCGAGCAGCAGTGGGCACAGCATGAGTGCCAGCCCGGCCAAGGTTGCGGCTGTGCCGTTTTCTAAGCCCAGTACTCTTGGAAACAGCCCCGTGAGGCGGCCCCAGCCATTGACCCAGTGGCTGCTTTGCGAAGACAGCTCGGCATAGAAAAAATAGGGCGAATGAAACAGGTTTGTCGCGAAGTAGATGCCAGTGCCGAAACCTTTCACGCCCGTCGTGGCAAAGGCTTGCCAGGCAAGGGTCGGTAGCAGGAGTGTCAGAATCACGGCGTAATTTCGCAGGCGTGTGGTCAGTGCCGGTTCAACGAGCGTCAGTACCAGCAAGAGCAGCGCGGCAACGGCGGCTGTGAGTCCGTGAGTGAGCAGCAGAAGCAGTGCCAGCAGCATGAGGCGTGGCAGGCCGGTTTGGGCAGATTTAACTTCGGCCAGCAGCCACAGCAGCAGCACAACAGACAGGTTGAAGGGCAGAAAGCCCCATTGATACGACAAGCCATAGAGGCCCAGCAGAGAGAAGATGGCCAGCCTGCGATCCTGCCCCCAAGCGTCCAGCAATCGGGCCGTAGCCCAGACCGTGCCGGCAAGCGACAGGCTGATCAGGAGCTTGAGCGCGGTGACAACGCCGAGCAGCTTGGCGATGACAGCGCCGACAAGGTAGGTGAGCAGGTAGGGTGTGAACACATTGATCTGGATGTCATCGCCCCAGTGCCTGCTGGAGAAATGATCTAAGGCCAGGCTGATCTGTGCCGCATGCTGTGGCATGTCGGCACCCAAGGGCAGATCGCAGAGCCAGACCGGCAGGGTTGCCAGTAGGGCCATCACCAGCACCAGATGCGTTCGCAGCAGTGCAGCCGGCGCTAAGGTGCTAGTGCGTTGCAGCGGAATGGGTGTTGCTGCCTGCATGCTGTCCTGCCAGAGTTTCCAGTAAGTCGCGTATGAATCGAAGTCGGGTTTCGTTCACATTCATCGTGTCTGTGAAGCGTAGCGTGTCGCCGCCTTCGAGTTTGTAGCGTTTCGGTTCTTTCTGGATAAGCTGTATTAACCGGCGCGGATCGACCGTGGTGTCGTTGCTGAACTCCAGGCGCCCGCCGGCCGGGCCAGCATCGATCTTTTTGATGCCCAGTGCCTGTGCCTGCAACTTGAGCCCGCTCACGGCAAACAGGTTCTTCACCGGCTCCGGCAGCAGGCCGAAGCGATCGATCATCTCCACTTGCAGCTCGTCCAGCGCGTCGTCGCTACTGGCATTGCTGATGCGCTTGTAGAGCATCAGGCGGTTGTGCACATCGGGCAGATAATCTTCGGGAATCAGCGCCGACAAGCGCAGGTTGATGTCGGCGCCGAGCGTGAAGGGCTGATCCATGTTCGGCGTTTTGCCACTGCGGATGGCCTTCACCGCGCGATCGAGCATCTCCATGTAGAGCGTGAAGCCGACGCTCTGGATGTTGCCGCTCTGGTCTTCGCCGAGCAGCTCGCCGGCGCCGCGAATCTCCAGATCCTGCGAAGCCAGCGCGAAGCCGGCACCGAGGTCGTCGGCGGCGGCGATGGCGTCGAGGCGTTTCTGGGCATCGCCGCTGAGGGCTTTGGGCGGCGGCGTGAGCAGGTAGGCGTAGGCCTGATGGTGCGAGCGCCCGACGCGGCCACGGAGCTGGTGCAGCTGGGCCAGGCCGAGCTTGTCGGCGCGGTCCATGATGATGGTGTTGGCGCTGGGCACATCGATGCCGGTTTCGATGATGGTCGAGCACACCAGGATGTTGTGTTGCTTGTGATAGAACTGCTGCATGACCTGCTCCAGCTCGCGTTCGCGCATCTGCCCGTGCGCGATGCCGACGCGGGCTTCCGGCACCAGCGTCATCAGCTCCTGCGCGCACTTCTCGATGCTGTCCACCTCGTTGTGCAGGTAGTAGACCTGACCGCCGCGCAGCAGTTCGCGCAGGATGGCTTCCTTGATTACCGCCGGATGCGTTTCGCGCACGAAGGTCTTCACCGCCAGGCGACGCGCCGGTGGCGTGGCGATGATGGACAGGTCGCGCATGCCGGCAAAGGCCATGTTCAGCGTGCGCGGAATCGGCGTGGCGGTCAGCGTGAGCATGTCGACTTCGGCCCGGCGCTGCTTCAGCGCCTCCTTGTGGCGCACGCCGAAGCGGTGTTCCTCATCCACGATGATGAGTCCGAGCTGCTTGAACTGCAGCTCCTCGCTGAGCAGCTTGTGGGTGCCGATGAGAATGTCGATGCGGCCGTCGGCGGCAGCCTCCAGCGCGGCTTTCTGCTCCTTGGCGGTCTTGAAGCGCGACAGCACTTCGATGCGCACCGGCCAGTCGGCGAAGCGGTCGCGGAAGTTCTCGTAGTGCTGCTGGGCGAGCAGGGTGGTCGGCACCAGCACGGCGACTTGCTTGCCATCCTGCACGGCCACGAAAGAGGCACGCATGGCGACCTCGGTCTTGCCGAAGCCGACATCGCCGCAAACCAGGCGGTCCATCGGCCGTGGCGAGCGCATGTCGGCGATGGTGGCGAGGATGGCGTTGGCCTGGTCGGCGGTTTCCTCAAACGGGAAGCCGGCGCTGAACAGGGCGTACTCGCCTTCATCGAACGGGAAGCCGTAGCCTTTGCGGGCGGCGCGGCGAGCGTAGAGGTTGAGTAGCTCGGCAGCGGTGTCGTGGACTTGCTCGGCGGCCTTGCGTCGGGCCTTCTGCCATTGCTCGGTGCCCAGGCGGTGCAGCGGCGCCATCGCGTCGTCGGCGCCGGCGAAGCGCGAGATCAACTCCAGGCGCGCCACCGGCACATAGAGCCGAGCTTTGTCGGCGTATTCGAGCAGCAGGAATTCCTGGGTTTGGCCGTCCATGTCTAGCGTGGTCAGGCCTTGGTAGCGGCCGACGCCGTGGTCTATATGCACGACCGGCGCGCCCGGCTGCAGTTCGCTGAGGCTGCGGATGGCGAGTTCGTCTTGGCCATCGGCCGAGGTCGCCTTGCGACGCCGGCGCTGCTGCACGCGCTGGCCGAAGAGCTGGGATTCGGCGATTAGCGCGAAGTTGTCGCCTAGAAGGCCCTGTTCCAGCGGCGCGATGGTGATGCACAGCGACGCTGGGCTGACGAGGAAAGCCTGCCAGTCGTTGACCGGCACCGGCTTCAGATCCCAGCGCGATAGCAGGTCGCTCAGGCTCTCGCGACGGCCGGCGCTTTCGGCGCAGATCAGAATACGGCGCTGGCCTTGCTGCTCGGCAACAAAGCTCGCCAGCGCCTGTATCGGCCGCTCGGCCTTGGCCTCGATGGGCAGTGCCGGGGCCAGCGCAAACGGTAAATTAATGACGCCGGCACGCGGCTCCACCGGCTCGGCTTGCAGCGTGATGCGCGGGAACTGATTGACCTCGCCGAACCACTCGTTTTCGCGCAGGAACAGGCGCTCGGGCGCGAGCAGCGGGCGCGTGCTGTCGCCCCGGTATTGCTCGAAGCGGTCGTTGACCTCGCCGCGAAAGGTGGCGAGCTGCGCCGGGGCCAGCGCCTCCATCAGCATCAGGCTGTTGGCCGGCAGGTAGTCGAAGAGCGTACCGGTCTGCTCGAAAAACAGCGGCAGGTAATATTCGATGCCGTTGCCGGCAATGCCGCTGACCACATCCTGATAGATCGAGCAGCGTTTCGGGTCGCCGCTGAAGCTGTCGGCCCATTGGTCGCGGAAGCGGCGGATGCCGGCTTTGTCGAGCGGGAACTCGTGCGCCGGCATCAGCGTCAGCTCGGTGATGGCCTCGACCGTGCGCTGGGTTTCCACATCGAACAGGCGCAGGGTGTCGATTTCGTCATCGAACAGCTCGATGCGCACCGGATGCTCAGCGCCCATCGGGTACAGGTCGACGAGGCTGCCGCGCACGGCAAATTCGCCATGTTCGTAGACCGTGTCTACCGTGCGATAACCGGCGGCTTGCAGCTGCGCGCGCGTGGCATCGAGGGTGAGCTTCTGGCCGCGTTTCAGGCTCACGGCCTGGCCGAGCAGCCAGTTCCGGGGCGGTAGCCGGTGCGCGCAAGTGCTGACCGGCACCACGAGAATGCCACGGGTGGCGATGGGCAGACGCGAGAGCACCTGCAAGCGCGTGGAGATGATGTCTTGATGCGGCGAGAACTGGTCGTAGGGCAGGGTTTCCCAATCCGGGAAATGCCAGATCGGCAGCGATGGGTCATCGCCCAGAAAGAAGCGCAGCTCCTCTTCCAGGCGTGCGCCGGTTTGTGTGCTGGCGGTAATCATCACGGTCAGGCCGTTGTGCTGCTGCACGGTCTGCGCCAGCGTCAGCGCCAGTGCTGCGCCGTTGAGCTGGCCCCATTGCCGGCGGTCATCGACGCGCTTGGGCAGGTCAAGCGCCGGCAGATCCAGCGCAGGCAGGGCGGGTGCGGCAATCGGTGACGGCATCAGACAGGTTCCGGGCAGCTAGTGGCAAAAAAGCAATGACAAAAGGCCGCAACGGCGACCGACCCGGAGTGTAGCGCAAGCATCGGGTGCGACAATATGTCGCAGGGTAACAAGCACGGAGCTGCATACAATCGGCGCATCATTTTTAGCGCTGCCGGATAACAACAATGAATGCCGACTCATTTGCCCTGAAGCCGCTGGCCTGGGCCATTTCTGCGCTAGCGCTCAGCCTGTCCGGCGCTGCCTGGGCCATGCACGAAACAGTGGTGGAGGTTTCCGTGCCGCTGGAGCGGCAGTCGGCGTTCTCTGTCACGCCCATTCAGGCTGAGGCTGAGCTGAGAGAAACTCCCGGCGGCGTCACGCTGGTGGATGCCAAGACCTTCCAGAACGGTCGCGCCGGCACCATGGACGATACCCTCAAGCTGGCCACTGGCGTGTTTATTCAGTCGCGCTTTGGCTCTGATGAAGCGCGCGTGTCCATTCGTGGTTCCGGCCTGCAACGCACCTTCCACGGCCGTGGCCTCATGCTGCTGCAAGACGGCGTGCCGCTGAACCTGGCCGATGGCGGCTTCGACATGCAGGCCATAGAACCCGGCGCCACCCGTTATGTTGAAGTGCAGCGCGGTGCCAATGCCCTGCGCTACGGCAGCAGCACGCTCGGCGGTGCCATCAACTATGTGTCGCAGACGGGGCGCAGTGCTCCGGCACTGCTGCTGCGTGCCGAGGCCGGCAGCTTCGACTACCAGCGCTATCAGCTGGCAGCCGGTGGTCAGCAAGGCTCGGTGGATGGCTATGCCTCCTTCAGCCATATCGAGCAGGACGGCTTTCGCGACCATGCCCGTCAGCGCAATGGCCGCTTCTTCGGCAACCTAGGCTTCCAGCTCACGCCGCAAATCGAGAGCCGTTTCTACACCACGGTGGTCGATACCAATTCCGAGCTCCCCGGCAGCCTTAGCTATGCCGATTTGAAGGCAAATCCACGCAAAGCCGACGCCGGCAGCCTCAATCGCGATGCCAAACGCGACTTCCAGCTCTATCGCGTGGCCAATCGCACCGCCATCAGCCATGACGACGGCGCGCTCACCGAAATAACTGGCTATGCCGCCAGAAAGACCCTCTTTCATCCCCTGAGCTTTGCCCGTATCGAGCAAAGCAATCGCGATGTTGGCGTGGGCCTGCGCCACAATCAGCCCACGCGCTGGCTGGGTGGTCACCAAGAGCAAATTCTGGGGGCGAATTGGCGGCGCGGCCTCACCGTGGATGAGCAGTGCAGCTATGGCATGGCAGCAGCCGGTACGCACCCCTGCACGACGCTGACCAAATCCAACAAGCTCACCGCTAATAACCTGGAGCTGTTTGGCGAATCACGCTGGACACTAGCCTCAAACACGGTGGTGTCAGCTGGTGGTCAGTGGACAGCTGCCCAGCGCAGAGTCGCGCCTGGCGACATGCCGGCCGCGCCGTTCTACCAGGAAACCTACCGCCGTTTCTCGCCCAAGCTGGGCGTGCAACACCAGTTCACGCCGCAGCTGGCTGTTTATGCCAATGCCAACGGCAGCTTTGAACCGCCAAGCTTCAGCGAAGGGCCGGTAGCCACGGGCAAGCCCTTGAAGGCGCAACGCGCCACCACCTATGAGGTCGGTACACGAGGCGACAAGCACTGGCTGGGAGCGCAATGGGGCTGGGACTTGAGCTATTACCGTGCGCAGCTGAAGAATGAGCTGCTGGTACAAACGCCGGCCATGGCGCTGCCGTCAACGCGCAATGCCGACAAAACGCTGCATCAGGGCGTGGAGGCTGGGTTGCGCATCGAGTCCGCCTCGCAACGCCTGCTGGCCAGCTATCTTTACAACGATTTCCGCTTCCAGAATGACCCCGTGCAGGGCAATAACCGCATCGCCGGCGTTCCGGATCAGGTCTTCACCGCCGAGATGGCGCAACGCCTGCCCGGCAATGTCTGGTTTGGCCCAACGCTGCGCTCGGCATCGCGCGCTTTTGTGGATCACGCCAACACCCTGGCGGCACCAGGCTATACGGTCTATGGCGTGAAAATGAATCAAGCCTTGCCCAAGGGTCTGGAGTGGTTCGTGGAGGCCCGCAATCTGGGCGATAAACGCTACGCCGCGACCACCGGCGTGATCCTGCAAGCCAACGCCATGGGCACCGATGCCCAGTTCTCCCCCGGCGAAGGCCGCGCTGTGTATGCGGGCGTGAGCAAGGCGTTCTGATCATGCGCAAAACCCTGCTGCGCTGGCACCGTCCGCTGGCCATGATCGCCGCCATCCCCTTGCTGGCGTGGACGCTCACGGGTCTGCTACACCCGGTGATGTCGCGCTGGCAGCCCTCGGCCGTGGCCATGAAGCCGCCGGCCGAGATGCTGGCACCGCCATCCGGCCTGGCTTGGAGCGATTTGCCGGCACCGGCACAGACCCTGCCTGCCGCGCTGCCTTTGCGCGAGCTACGGGCGCTGACCTGGCAGCAAAAGCCTTACTGGATGGCGCAAACCGCGACCGGCGAGCGCCGCTATTTCCACGCAAGCTCAGGTCAGCCGGCAAACATCGAGCAAGCCTTGGTGGTCGCGCTGGCTCGGCACTACACCGGCTCGCAAAAGCCTGTGCTCAGCCTCCGCGAGGTGCATGCCTTCGATGACGAATATGCCTTTGTGGGCCGTTACCTGCCGGTCTGGCGCGTGGCCTTTGACCAGCCCGATGGCCTGGTCGCGTTCATCGAGCCGCGCAGCCTGCTGCTGACCGGGATCACAGACACCTGGAAGACGCGCTTCAGCTGGATGTTCTCGAACTTGCACAGCTGGAAGTGGTGGAGTCACGAGCCATCGCGCGATATCGCCATGGCGGCATTCTTGTCGGCGGCCTCGTTGCTGGTGCTGAGCGGGCTGGTGCGCGCCGCAACCACGAAATCTGCCCCGCAGGCGGGCTGGTTGCAGCGCTGGCATCGTCGTATCGGCTGGACGGTCGCGGCAGCGGCGCTGGCGTGGTTGTGCAGCGGGCTGTTTCATGTGCTGGCTATTAATAAGGGCCGCCCGGCGTTTGCGACCTATCCGCTACAGTTGGCGTTTATGCCCGCCGAGCTGGTGCAAAAAGCGCCGTTGGCCATCGATACTCAGGCTCGTGTAAAAGTCTTGGCCACGCCTGATGGTCCGCTCTGGCATTGGCACTTCCTGCAGCTGCTCGGCGCGAGTGCAGCCATGCCGGCCGAACATGCCGAGCATCAGCACAAACCCGCAGCGCCGACTCTCCGCGAGGCCTATGTGTCGGCCAGAACCGGTCAGATCGTTCAGCCGCAAGATTATGTGCGCGCACTCACCGCTGGCGTGGCTGCTGGCGCGACAGGGCTGACCTACGAACCAGTCACCAAATTCACCGACGAATACGGCTTCGTGCAGAAGCGCCTGCCGGTCTACAAAGTGCAGTTTGCCAGCGCCGATCATCTGGCCGTCTATGTTGACCCGGTGGATGCTGCGGTGGCCGCCGTGGTCCGTGACCTGGATCGTGTGGAAGGCTTCAGCTTTGCTTATCTGCACAAGGTGCATTGGCTGGATGCGCTCGGCAAGGATGTGCGTGATGCCGTGATGGGCTTGTTTGCCTTGCTGATCTTTGCCATGACCACGGTTGGCCTGAGCTTTTTGCGCCGAAAGTAGCAAACGGGGTGAGCACCTGTTACGCGCTGTGATACGACTGCACGCTGCGCTAACGCAGCGATAACGCAGCCAACAACTCATTACATTTCTGCACCATACAGCATGGCAGGGCCTCTCTAGTGTAAGGCTGGAGAGAGAGCCGACTGCCCATGATGAAACCTGACCTTGTTGAGACCGTGCTGAATTCCTCGACCGAGCTGGCGATCATTGCCACCTGCCCGGCGGGTGTGATTCAGGTGTTCAATACCGGCGCTGAAATCATGCTGGGCTACTCGGCGGCGGAGATGATCGGCCGAACTTCCCCGGCCATTTTCCACGATGTCGGTGAGGTGGAAACCTACGGCAGCGCGCTGTCGGCAAAATATCACGAAGTCATCACCGGCTTCCGCGTCTTTGTCACCGAGCCTGAGCGCCTGGGGCATGAGGCGCGCATGTGGAGCTATATCCGCAAGAATGGCTCGCGGCTCACGGTGAACCTGACCATCACCACCATGCGCGACAGCGATCAGCAGATCATCGGCTATATGGGCATTGCCCAAGACATTTCCAAGATACGCTCGCTGGAAAGCGCGCTGCTCATCAGCGATCAGCGCTTCAGCGATGCCTTTCATTCCGCTGCCCATGGCATGGGGCTGGTGTCTGTCGAGGGCCGCTGGCTGGATGCCAACGAGTCGCTATGCAGGATTTTCGGCTATTCAAAAAACCAGCTCCTGCTGCTCGATTTCCAGACCATCACGCACCCCGATGACTTGCAGCGCGACCTCGATATGGTGAACCAGCTGCTGGCCGGCGACATTCCCAGCTATCAAATGGAAAAACGCTACTTCCATGCCGATGGCAGCCTGATTTATGCCCTGCTCAGTGTCTCGCTGGTGCGTGATTCAGCCGGGGTGCCGATCTACTTTGTGTCGCAGATCCAGGATTTCACCCACAAGCGAGCGGCGGAATTGCAGTCGCAATCTCGTCAGAAGTACCTGCAGCTGGTGGTAGATACCGTGGCCGACGGCATCATTTCCCTAGACGCGAATTACTGCATCGAGACCACCAATCCGGGGGTCAGCCAGATTCTTGCCTGCTCGCAAGATGACATGTCGGGCTTGTCGATATTCAATTTCATGCAGCACGACGATGCCGAGCGCTTTCGCGAGGCCTGTCAAACCCAGTCACTGCATGCCGGGCAGGCTGCATCGTGGCTGGAGCTGCAAGGCCAGCGCCTGGATGGCAGCCTGTTCGAGCTGGAGTGTCAGGTTTCCGGCTTGGTCATTGATGGTGCGCAAAAATCGGTAGTGGTGCTGCGTGACATCACTCAGCGCAAACGCATGGAGCACATGAAGTCGGAATTTGTCTCTACGGTCAGCCATGAGCTGCGCACACCGCTCACGGCCATTAAAGGCTCGCTGGAGCTGATCAGTCTGGGGGCCGTTGGCGAGGTAGACGAAACCGTCAAGCCGATTATGGATGTGGCTATTCGCAATACCTTGCGACTGGCATCGCTGATTAATGACCTGCTCGATCTCGACAAGCTGGCCTGCGGCAAGCTTGAGCTGGAGCTGCGTGACCAGTCGCTGATGCCGATTGTGGAAGATGCCATCGCATTGAATATGCGCTTTGCCGCCGAATATCGCGTCAGTCTGGCGCTGAGTTCGAGCTACGACTGCTGGGTTCATGTTGATGTTCGTCGTTTGCACCAGATTCTGGCGAACTTCCTGTCCAATGCCGCCAAGTTCTCACCGTTCAACAGTGAGGTCGACATTTCCGTCATGCCGGTCGGCGAGATGGTGCGTATTGCCATCAGAGACCTCGGCCCTGGCATCAAAGACGACTTCAAAGACCGCCTGTTTACGCGTTTCTCTCAAGGCGATGGCTCTGATCGGCGTCGCAATAGCGGCACCGGCCTGGGTCTGGCTATCTCCAAGGAGCTGGCACTGGCCATGAAAGGCCAGATTGGCTGCATCAGCAAGCCGGCTCACGGCAGTACTTTCTATCTTGATTTGCCCTGCAGGCCTGCTGATTTGCAGCGGCCGGCAGCGCCACAGCTTCGCGAGGTGAGCTAATGAATGCGCCAGCCCGTGGCCTGCATAATATTTTGCTGGTCGAAGATGAAAGTGACATTCGCCTGTTGGTGACCATGACCTTGTCACGCCTGGGTGGGTTGGATGTGCACGCTGAGCCATCGGGGCAGGGGGCCTTGAGCTATCTCAAGCAAGGCCACAAGCCGGACCTTATCGTGCTCGATGTGATGATGCCGGACATGGATGGCGTGCAGACCTTCGAGGCCATCCGCGCCATGCCCGGCTTCGAGCAAACGCCGGTGTGCTTTCTTACTGCCAAGGTGCATCCCGCCGAAGTGAAGCGCTGGCACGAGCTGGGCATCAGCGATGTTTTGTCTAAGCCTTTCAGTCCGGCCTTGTTGCCGGGTCAGATCCGAGTTTGCTGGGAGCGCTGGCATGAACGCACGCTGGCGCACTGACCTCGGCAGCAGAGCAACGGCTTTCCGGCAAGGCCAGCGCGGTGCTGTGCTCTTCATGGCGGTTGGCTTCATGATGCTGGCCGTGATGAGCTTGGCATTGGTCGTGGATACCGGCCGACTCTATGTGGCCAAGCGCAATTTGCAGCGTGTGGCCGACATGGCCGCCATCGAGGTATTGGCGCGCAATGGTCGCTGCGATGACCAGACGGCAACGCAATATGCCCAGCAGAGCCTGGCGCGCAACAATTTTGTGCTGGGCGCCCACAAGACGCTGATCGTGAGCTGTGGTCAGGTCGGCGTCACCTCCGGTTTGCGTGACCTGGTGGCGAGCGCTGTTGGCAGCACCGATACGGCAATTCGTATTGTGGTGCGCGAAAGCGTGGTGGCCAGCCTCGTGGTTGGCGGCGTATTCCGCGATCGCATCCTGCTGGAAGCCAGTGCGATTTCCACCAGCAGTGGCTCGGGGCTGGCGGCCCTGACCCTGAAAAGTACGCTGCTCAATGTCAACATCACCCAAAACAGTCGCGCGCAGCTGCTCAGCAGCATCTTTGGCGGCATGCTTGGCGGTAGCCTGAATATCTCTGTTGGCGCCTGGAACGGCCTCATCCATACCGACATCGACATCTTCGAGTTTCTCGACCAGCTCGCCATCAATGTCGGTTTGTCGGCCGGTGAATACGATGAAGTCCTATCCACTAATGTAACCACCGGCGAGCTAATTCAAGCTGCAATTGATGTGCTGGAAAATCAGAACGGTACGCCAAATGCAACACTCAAGGCACTCGACGCGATCGTGGCGCTCGATGAAATTCTGGTGGCATCCCATGTGGCGCCGACCAACTTGAATGTGGGCGAGTTGATTCATTTGCAAACCGGGGGATCGTATCAAGGTGCGTCGGCCCGGCTGCAGCTCTTTCACATGGTGCAAGGCATTCTGCAGCTGGCCAACAAGCACAACGCGGTCACGGTCAGCATCCCGATTACTGTTGCCGGCAATACCATCAGCGTGAAGCTGAAAGTGATAGAACCGCCGCAGCTATCTGCCATTGGCGACCCTGAGCTGGCCAGAGCCGAAGCGCATCTGCCGGTCAACGACAGCCCGAACCGGATCTATGTGCGCTCGGCCCAGGTGCGCCTGCTGATCTCGGTTGATCTGTCCAGTACGCTGACATCTCTGGTCGGCACCTTGCAAAGCACGCTCAACAGTGTGGCGGCTCCGCTGACCACTTTGCTCAACAGCCTGTTGTCACTGAACTTGAACGATGCGCTCGGTACCCTGCTATGCGTCGGCTGCCAGCAGACCTTTGTTGACACACTGATCCTGCCGCCCACTTTCCGCTTCGACATCAATCTCGATGTGGGGGCTGGCGAAGCGCGTGTCACCGATTACGCCTGTGACAGCGCCAGCAAGTCGCTCACCGTCAACGCCAAGACGGCAGCCACCAATTTACGCCTCGGCAGCATGGGCAGCAGTGCCGCCAATGCTCAGGCCCTGGTATTTGCATCCACATCCGCACCTGCTGTGGCTCCGGTCGCGCTTATCGACATCGGCAAGAAACAGTGCACGGTGACCTGCGTGCTCGGCATCTGCAGCACCAGCAGCTGCGTGCGCACGCCCTACGCGGGTGGCGGTGTTGGCCTCAAAGCCGATGTGCCGGTCGCACAAACATCCGCCGTGCTGACCTATCAGGCACCATTGGCCACCAGCTTGCCGGAGCTCAATGAAGTGCCGGCCTGGCAGTCCGTATCGTCGCAAAACATCATCAACAGCCTGACCGCCACGCTTGCCGGTCCGACCATCGAAATGTATCAGCCAAATGGTGCAGGCAATGGCTTGGGCAACTTGCTGACCGGTGCCGGCACCACTCTGAATGCCGTCATCGCGCTGCTTCAGCAGGCGGTGAGCACGGTCTTGTCGCCGATACTCGACCCCTTGCTGACCATGCTCATCAACAACCTTGGCATTGATTTGGCCAAAACGGATGTTGGCGCGACCTTGAGCTGCGGCAGTAGTGGCGGAGTCAAATTAGTGCGTTAGCATAGGTGGCTTAATTACCCTACGCACATGTGCAGGCAGTCATGGCCCCCGACGCAGTAGACGACGCAGAATGGCAGCGCATGCTCGCCGAATTCAAAGCGCATTTCTGGCTGAAGCGCGCCCCCGCATTTGCGCAGGCTTGGGCCGCATCTGCTGCCACAGCGCCCGAATGTTGGGGCGACGACCTCAAGCTCAGCCTGCATGGCCTGGCCGGCGTGGCAGCGCTGGTCGAGCAGGCAGCGCTGGGCGATCTGGCGCGGGCCATCGAGCAACAGTGGGACAGCCAAGGGCCGAGCAGGGCGCTGCTGCCTGAATTGCAGCGGCTGGCGGCTGAGCTAAGCGCGGAGGCTCAGCGATACACGGTGTCGTGATCGCTCTTGCATGATTGTTCGCGGCAAGGATTGCCTGTATGTATCCCAAGGAATACAATCAAGCTCATGGTAACTATTCAAACCACCGATGTATTCGATGCTTGGTTCTCCGGTCTCAAGGACAGACGAGCTGCTACCCGGATTCAGGCGCGCATTGATCGTGCAGAAGACGGGAACTTTGGTGATTGCGAACCCATAGGTGAAGGCGTCTCCGAGATGCGGATTCACTACGGGCCTGGCTATCGGGTGTATTTCATGAAGCGCGACAGGGCATGGGTGATTCTACTGGCGGGTGGTGACAAGGCCACTCAGGCCAAAGACATCAAATCCGCTCTGGCACTGGCGCGGGAACTGTAGGAGATGAGCATGGGTGTAAAACTAAGCAAGTGGGATAGTGCCGAGCACCTCAAGACCGAACTCGACATGGCACTGTATTTTGATGCCTGCCTTGAAGAGGCCGGTGACGATGCCGCGTTCATCGCCAAGGCGCTGGGCACCATCGCACGCGCTCGCGGCATGACGCAGCTGGCTAAAGACACGGGCCTTGGGCGCGAGAGTCTTTACAAAGCGCTGTCTGGTGAAGGCAATCCCAGCTTTGCCACCATCCTCAAGGTGACTCAGGCTCTGGGGCTGAAGTTTCACGCAAGTCCAGCCTGATAGATCCCCCGCACAACAAAAAACCCGCCGAGCTATGCACTGGGCGGGTTTCAGGTCTTTCTCGGCTCTCGCCGTACACTAATTTGGTGGGTCGTCCGGGACTCGAACCCAGGACCAATTGGTTAAAAGCCAACTGCTCTACCAACTGAGCTAACGACCCTTATGCTTTCGCATCACTTGCTAGGCCATAGCCCCGCAAGCGGCGCGTATTGTAGGGTCTGCATGGCAGCAGAGCAAGCATTCCTGATGCGACTGCCGCTTATTCAGGCAGCTTCAGGTTTTTAATTTCGTATCTGCTGGATTTTTTCCAGCCTTCGCATGATAGTTTCAGGTTTGATTCCGTGTGCCTTGGCATGAGCCTGCTTCGCCAAGCCTGAACATACAAAAATAGCTAATAGAGGTGTCTTGATCATGGCCGCTCCGATCTCTGCAAAATCCAAAGGAACCACGCCCGCTACCACGGCTCAGCGAGTCGCCGTGCCAAACAAAGCGCCGGTGGCGGCCAATGACAACGGCGCTGCCACGCTGCTGCTGAATGCCACAGGCAATGTGCTGAGCAATGACCGCGATTCGAATACAGGCGACATCTTGACGGTGATCGCCGCAGGCCAAGGCATCGAGCTGAATAATCCGTTGTTGAGCCCGGTGGCCTCGGGCGCCAGTGGCATCACGCTAACCGGCATCTACGGCACACTGCTGATCCGGGCAGATGGCAGCTATGTGTATACGCTGAACGCTGCCGATGCCGACTTCCAGGCTTTGGCACGCGGTGCCACCGCGCTAGACAACTTCACTTACCAAGTCAGCGACGGCAATGGCGGCAGCGACAAGGCCACACTGAAAATCAAGGTCACCGGTGCCAACCACGGGCCACAGGCCACAGATGATGCCAGTGGCAGCATCGGCAATGTGCTGACCAATGATCGTGATGTGGATGCTGGCGACCGATTGATCGTGACCGCCGTGGGCAAGGGCACCGAGCAGGCTAACCCCGAGCTGAACGCAGTGGCGGCGGGTAGCAAGGGCACCACGCTGATCGGCACTTACGGCACGCTGGTCATCAAATCCAACGGCAGCTATGTGTATACGCTAGACACCACCGACGCTGACTATAAGGCGCTGGGCAAGGGCGTTACCGGCAGCGAGACCTTCACTTACCAAATTAGCGACGGTAAGGGCGGTAGCGATAAGGCTACGCTGGCCATCAAGGTCACCGGTCTCAATGACAGGCTGGAAAGCGTGGATGACACGGCGGCCTCCGGCAATGTGCTGAGCAATGATCGTGATCTGGATGCCACCGACATGCTCACCGTGACCGCTGCTGGCAAGGGCACTGAGCTGTCCAATCCTGCGCCGAGTGCGGTGCCATCGGGCACTGTTGGCAGCACGCTGCTCGGTACTTACGGCTCGCTGGTGATCAAGGCAGACGGCAGCTACGCCTACACGCTAGACACCACAGACGCCGATTTCAGAGCACTGGGCAATGGCGTCACCGTGACCGAGAGCTTCACCTATCAGGCCAGCGACGGCCAGGGCAGCAGCGACAAAGCCACGCTGGCCATCAGGGTCACCGGCGTCAATCATCAGCCCGTGGCGATGGACGACTCTGGAGCTATCGGCAATGTGCTGGAGAACGACAGCGATGCGGACGCGCTCGATACCCTGAGCGTGACGGCCGCCGGCAAGGGCGCCGAGCTGACCAATCCCGTGCTGAGCCCGGTACTTGAGCAGCAAGCCCCGGGTGATGTCAGCACATTCGGCCTGTTGCCCGGCGCAACGGTGACTGGCACTTACGGCACACTGGCCATCAGCGCCGACGGCAGCTACTCCTATCGCGTGGATGCCGAAGATGCGGACTTCCTGGCGTTGGCGAAAGGCGAGTCGGCCACGGAAAGCTTCACCTATCAAGTCAGCGACAGTCGTGGTGTTAGCGACAAGGCCACCATCACGATTGATGTTACGGGGGCCAATCACGCGCCAGTGGCGGTTGATGATGTAGGGTTTGCTGCTGTGAATCATCCGTTCATCAACGCGAATGTGCTGACTAACGACACCGACGCTGAGTCGGGCGACCTGCTTAAAGTAGTTGCTTCGGGTATAGGTGCAGAAATCAGTAACCCTGAATTGATCCCGCATGGTTCTGGCTCAACAGGCCCCTTACTTCTTGGCAGCTACGGTGACATGATAATTTTCTCAAATGGTGACTATACCTATCGGCTCGATACTAGAGGCAGTGCTTTCCACACCTTGGCACGCGATGCAACCGCCATCGAAAGCTTCAGCTACCAGGTCAGCGATGGCCAGGGCGGTTTCGACACCGCCACGGTGGGCATAACGGTCACGGGCCTTAACTACTTGGTGCAAGCGAAAGACGACCAAGTTTCGGCAAATTTCCGCGAGACGACCCCCGGCGGCAATGTGCTGAGCAATGATGTGGATCTCGACACCGCCGATATGCTCAGAGTGGTAGAAGTTCTCAACGAAGATGACTGGTGTTTCGACCCGCAAGAAGTGCCCTCGGGCAGCACCGGCATCACGCTCGATGGCCGCTACGGCAGCCTGCAAATCAAGGCTGATGGCAGCTTTGTGTACACGCTAGACAAGTCTGATGAGGACTACCTGGAGCTGGGCAAAGACGCTACCGACACCGAGAATTTCAGCTATGTCGTCACCGATGGCGACAGTTTCGACGATGCCTCGTTGGCCGTGACGGTTACGGGCAGCAACAACAACCCCATCGCGGTCAATGACGAAGGCTCCTATTTCGGCAATGTGCTCAGCAACGACAGCGATATAGACACTGGAAGCATCCTCTTTGTCATCGCTGCCAGAGGCAGTGACGAGTTTTCCTCGGTGCCATCCGATGGTGACGAGGCGTCGGTAGAGGGTACCTACGGCACGCTCTATATCGAATCCAATGGCGATTATTACTACGAGCTGGATACCTACGACCAAGACTATCTCGACCTGCCGCATGGCAGTTCTGCCACGGAAGTCTTCAGCTATGGCATCACCGATGGCGAAGGTGGTCTTGCTGCGGCCACGCTGTCACTAGAGGTGGTGGCGATGTACTACAACCCCATTATTCCATTCGACATCGGCGCTACCAGCTGATCTTGCTGAGTGTGCGAGTCACCCCAGAGCGCCTGCAGCAATGCAGGCGCTTGCTTATTCGCTCATTGCTGCAGGCGACCGTTGTGTTCGTCGGTCAGCCTGCCTTTGCCAATGACACCAGCAATGCCTTCGTGGAGTCTCCTGCAACCTTGAACACGCCTGCCACGCTCATCATCACGGCACGACGCCTTGAAGAGTCTGCTCAGGAAGTGCCGGTGTCGGTGGTTAATGTCACCGGTAAAACGCTGGAGCAATCCGGCATCACCACTGCGCAAGAGCTGCAGCAGGTGGTTTCTGGCCTGCAGGTGTCGGTGGCGAACCCGCGACTTACGCAATTCACCCTGCGCGGCTTAGGCTCCAGCTCGTTCAACGAAGGTTTGGAAAGCAGTGTCGCGCTATTCATCGATGGCATCTACCTCGGCCGCCAGAGCATGAGCATCGGCGACCTCATCGACATCGAGCGTGTAGAGGTAGCGCGCGGGCCTCAGGGCACCCTGTTCGGCAAGAACGCCACCGCCGGCACTATCCATGTCATCACCCGCAAGCCGCAATTCAGCAGCGAGTTACTGCTGGACGCCACCGTGGGCAGCGAAGGCACCGAGCAGTATCGCGGCAGCATCACCGGCCCGCTGTCAGACACACTGGCGTTTCGCCTCACTGGCTGGCAAACCTCGCGGGATGGCCTGTTGGAAAATCGCTTCAACGGCGACTATTACAACGACCGCAATCGCGACGGCCTGCGCGGGCAGCTGCTCTGGGTGCCCACGGCCAGGCTGTCTACCCGTGTGATTGCCGAATACAGCAGCGTAGATGAGCAGTGCTGCGGCTTTCCGCTCAAGGGCGAGCCGTCGGCAACGGTGAAGGCGCGCGACGAATATGTGTTCTACGATCGCGTATCTGGCAACCCTTTCGATCGCATCGCCGACCTCGATGTGCGGCCAAGCTCGCAGGCCGAGCAATACGCGCTATCCAGCGAGACTCAGTGGGACTTTGCCCTGCGCCATCGCCTGGTCAGCCTCACCGCCTGGCGTGATTTCCGCTTTCAGCCACTCACAGATGACAACACTTCGCTGGATCTGGTGCAGGGCGGCACCCGCAGCGCGCATCAGCAATTCAGCCAAGAGTTGCGCATTGACTCGCGCTGGCAAAAAGCGGAATCAGTCGTGGGGCTGTATGTTCTTGACCAGACCACCAGCGGTGCCGAATACGGCCTGCTCGGCAAGGATATTTCGCAATGGGTCTTCGGCGGCCTGATTCGCGAGCAACTGCCGTTTGCAAATCGCAACAATACCGGCGCGGCGCTGAACCTGCTGATTCCCCCGGAAACTTTCGCCGGCATGCGGGTGGATACGCCCTTCGAGCAGCGCGCCAGCAGCGTAGGCCTATTCGGTTCGCTAAACTGGCATGCCACCGACCAGCTCGATCTCGTGGCCGGCCTGCGCTACACCCACGAGTGGAAAAGCACGCAGGTAGACCGCATGCGCTCTGGCGGCAACCCCAATGCCAGCCCGCTCGCGCTCACCAATAACCTCACGCCGCTCAGCCAGCTCATTGGCGTGGACTTGGGCGCGGTTACCTTCAACCAGCTACTCGACGACACCGTGGGCGGCGAATTTCATCGTGATCTGGCCGTGGAGGAGGGTGCGCTCTCCGGCAACGCCGGCCTGAGCTGGCGCTGGACACCCTCGGTCATGACTTACCTGACCTACAGCCGTGGTGTGAAGAGTGGCGGCGTCAACCTCGGTGTGACCGGGGAGCGTGTGAAGCCCGCCTTTCGCCCGGAAATTGCTGATTCGGTCGAGCTGGGCCTGAAGTCGCTGCTTTGGTCTGATCGCCTGCTGCTCAACCTCGCGATCTACGATACCTGGGTCAAGGACTATCAGGCGCTGACCTTCGACGAAAGCCCCACGGTGCTGCCCAATCCGCGCCTGAATAACCTGCTCAATGTTGGCAAGGTGCGCCTTACCGGGGCCGACCTCGATTTCCAGGCGGCTTTGCCGTATGCAATCGGTCTGCGCGGGGGCATTTCCTACAATCGCGCCATCACCGAAGAATTCACCAACGCGCCGGATGAAGACTCGCTGAAAAATACCCGCGATCTCAGCGGCCAGCCGCTGGTCAATGCACCCACCTGGAGCGGCAATGTTGGCGTGCAGAAGCAGTGGGCCTTGCAGCAAGGCCTCGCGGCCTATGTTGCCTTCGATTATCACTATCGCTCGCGCTACAACACCACCATCGAGCGCAGCAGAAACAGTTTCGTGGAAGGCTATGGCATAGCCGGCGCGCGCCTCGGGCTGGCATCGCAACAGGGCTGGGATGCGTCGTTCTGGGTGCGCAACCTGTTTGATCAAGACCATATCGCGAGCATTCAGTCGCTTTACGGGGTAGGGGCCTACGGGGCTTACGCCGGTGAGCCGCGCATTTTTGGCACCACGCTGAGGCTGCGCCTGCCATGACCTCGAATCGTCCGGCGTCCATGCACTATGCCAAGGTCCGGCGTGCCAGCTCCACCTTGCTGCTGCCGCTGCTCATCGGTGCCGGACTGATTCTGCTGATCAACTGGCTGCTGGCCGCGCCGCTGGCCCGACAAACCCATGACGATGTCATCGTTAGCAAGGGCTATTACGAAGATCCGGGCGCGCAGATCGATTTCAACACGGCGCAAGGGCTGACCTACACCAAATTCAAGGGTGCCTTATCGCTTGGCAACAGCGCCTCGGCCATCTGGCTGAAGCTAGAGGTGGATTGTCAGCAGCAGCGCCCGCTGGCCATGCTTATCCAGCCCGCACATGTGCAAGACATCCAGCTGTATGGCAAAGACGCAGCAGGTCAGTGGCAACTGCAGCAAGGCGGCAGTCGCCTCGACTTCAGCACACGCGAACTGCCTTACCTGAACTTCACGGCACCCATCTATTTGCCAGAGTCGGGCCGCGCCACTTTTTATGCACGCATCCACTCCACCTCGGCCATTTCACTGGTGCGTGCCGTGCCGCTGAGCAGTGCCAATGAATTCAACACGCTCATCCACTACATCGTGGGCTCCTATATCGGCGTGGCTTTTATGGTGTTCATGATCAGCCTCATGGCGTATCTGGTCACGCGTGACACACTTTGGGGCTGGAGTGCGATCTGTGAGCTGGGCGCAATTGCTGCCACCGTCTTTCAAACCGGCATGCTGTCACGCTACATCCTGCCAGATAACGGAGCGCTGGCCAGCCAATTGGTCATTATCGGGAACTGCTTCTTTGTCTTTCTGTTTCTGCTTTTTTTACAGCGCATCATGCAGCTGTTCAGAATGCCGGCCTATTGCATGCGACCGTATCGTTATTCGCTCTATGTGCTGCCTGTGCAACTCCTGTTGATCGGGCTTGGCCAATCGGCACCAGCACTGGCGCTAAACAACCTGCTGATTTTAGTCATTTCCGCCTGGGGCTTGCTGGTGGCGCAACGCGGCAGTCATGAAGACAAACTGCTCAATTTAGCCTTTCGTGTCAGTCTCACCGGCCTGACCAGCTACATGATCTACTGGGTGTATCCGCTGGTCATGCGCCAGCCGGTAGAGTCGTTTGTCAGTCTCTATCCGGCCATGCCCATCAACATGTTCTCCCTAATCATGCTAACGCTGATCATGGTCAGGCATACCCAGCTGCAAATTCATGATCAGTACACTCTTGAACTGCAACAGCGGGAAACCGAGCTGCAATTGGCATCGAGCCGGGCCCGGCAGGCTGAAACCGAAGGCTTTCTGGGCATGATCATGCACGAGGTCAAAAGCCCGCTCAGCTTCATTCGCACGGCGGCCAGCAATCTGGAGCTAGACCTCGCGCACGACCCGGTCATGGTCCGGCGCGCCAAGGCCATCAAAACCTCGGTAGATAATATCGACAATGTGCTTGAACGCAGCCTGGATGTAGATGCGCTGGAGCGCGGAGCCATTCAGCCCTTGCTGCAGGTGCAGAATGTGGCGGCAGTGGTAGAGAGATTCTGCCTCGACCACGCCCATAGCGAGCGCTTCAAGCTGACCCTGCCAGGGTCGCTAACAGCACCGGTAGATGCCGATATTCTCGTGCTTATTCTGAGAAATCTGCTGGATAATGCGGTCAAGTACTCGCCTGCGGGCAGTGATATTCTGGTCAACATGGCCGCGCATGAAAACGAGTTTTCCCTGCAGGTGAGCAATGTTTCGTCGCATGGGCTGCCGGAGCCGGAGCAAATGTTCAGCAAATACTATCGCTCCCCTCGGGCTATGTCCGTCAGCGGCATGGGGCTTGGGCTATATTGGGTCGGCACAGTCACTCGTATGCTCAAGGGCAGCATCCGGCATGCTAATCACAATGATTCGGTGGTAATTACGCTATGTCTACCAAATTCACGATAGCGTTGATTGAAGACAACACGCTACTGCGCGACGAGCTTTGCGACTTTCTCAACAAGCAAGGTTGGGACACGCATGGTGCCGATTGCGGCGAGCAGCTCAACCAGCTGCTGACTCTGCACCCGGTGGATCTGGTCGTGCTGGATGTTAATCTTCCGCATGAAGATGGCTACAGCATTGCCGGCCGGCTCCGCCAGTCGCACCCAGACATCGGCATCATCATGCTCACAGCCCGCACGCGTCCCTGCGATCGCGTCATGGGCTATAAAACAGGTGCCGACATTTACCTGACCAAGCCCACGCACACCGAAGAGCTGGAAGCCGCTATTCGCAACTTTGCCTGTCGGCTCAGGCCCTTGCTGGTGCGTCAGTTAACGCTCAACATGCGCAAACGCTGCCTGATTACCGTGCAAGGTCAAACCTGTAGTCTCAGTAGCACGGAGGTTTGCCTGCTAAAAACGCTGACCCTGCAGCCTGAAGGTCGCGCTAGCGCAGATTTTCTGCTGGCCACCCTCAATCGTGAGCTCAATCAAACGCTGAACCGCAGCAATCTTGCTGTCATCATCAGTCGTTTGCGCAGCAAAATTGCCGTCATGGACTCAGAGATGGCATTGCTTTCGTCGGCGCGAAAACTTGGTTACCAGCTCGATCAATCGCTAACCCTTGTTTGAAGTGGGCATCGTCACCAACTTTCGGTATGATTGCCAACAAATGTCGGGCCAAGGATCGGTAAGTTGTATTTTTCTGTAAAAACACCCTGTTTTGTCTCCGAACTGACCCTATCTCAGGCTACATTTCCGTAGCTTGCCGTTAGCGGCTGTGTCGGTTTTTCAATCTGCTCGTTCATGCTCTCAGGAAATGGCATCATCCCCTGGGGCGGTAGCGTGTCAGATCGCTGAATCAAGTCGAATCAATCTGCCATCAAGAGAACCATAATGAATAAATCGGTTGCCAGCGTCGCCTTGGGTCTGACCTTGAGCATGAGTGGCTGTGCCTTTATTCCCGGCACCCATCTTTATTACGATGATGAAGATGTAGTGGCCCCTGCGGCCGATACCCCAACGGAGCTGCCGGTGGCGGTTTATCCGATCACGCCAGCTATCATTGCCGAACAACCGGCCCCGCCTGCGCCATCATCGCCGGAGTCGAATCTGGAGCTGGCCGATGCCTTGGCCAGATACGAGTATCGTGTGGGGCTTGGCGATGTGCTGATGGTCTCGGTATGGGATCACCCGGAGTTCTCGCTATCGGTATCTACCGGCGTGGTGTCCACGGCGGCAGGTAACAGCAATCTGTCGGCATTGGCTCCGGCTACAGCGGCTACGGCACCCATGCCCGAAACGCCCACATCCACCCGCGCCTCTGGCGTTCAAGTTCAGCGCGATGGCACGATCTTTCTGGCCTACGCCGGCAAGCTCAATGTGGCGGGCAAGTCGGTCCCGGCTATTCGTGATCAGATCACCCGTGCTCTGTCCAAATACATTCAGAAGCCACAGGTAGATGTAGCTGTGCAATCGTTCAACTCGCAGCGCGTGTACCTGACAGGCGACATCGGCAAGTCCGGCGTACTGCCCCTGACCACCGAGCCGCTCACGCTGTTCGACGCCGTGACACGCATTGGTCTGGCCCCCACGCCAGACTTGGAAACCGTTGTGCTGGTGCGCAATGGTGAGCGCCGCAACTTCTCGCTGGAGCGTTTGTTCAAGCTTGGTGATGCCAGCCAGAATGTCTTGCTGCGCCAAGGTGATGTACTGAACTTCAGCCGCAACTTGGACCGCGTGGTGTTTGTGCTGGGTGAAGTCGGTAGCTCAAGTCAGGGCACTGCTGGTCGTGTAAACATTGGCGCCGATGGCCTGACCTTGGCTGCTGCACTGGCGCAGGCTGGCGGCCTTAACCAGCTCACAGCAAAGGCCACCGGCGTATTTGTTATGCGCGGTGTAGTCGATGCCGAAGGCAAGCGCTCCATCAAGGTCTTTCAGCTCGATGCCAGCAACGCCACAGCTTATATTTTGGCCGACCAGTTCAAGTTGCAGCAGCGTGACTTCGTGTATGTGACCGCCGCGCCGGTGGTGCGCTTCAACCGCGTGATGTCGCAGATTGTTCCGTTTGCCTCTAGCTTTCTGATTTACAACAATTTTTAACGCGGGCACACAGAACGGCTTCAGCGATCATGCGTATCATTGTGCTTTGCATAGGCAACATCTGTCGCAGTCCGTATGCGGCGGCGTTGCTAGAGCGCAACCTGCTGGGCGTGGAAGTTCGTTCTGCCGGTCTGCAAGCCGTCATCGACCATCCGGCTGATGCCTTGGTGCTAGAACTGGCGGCAGAGCAGGGTGTGGACCTGTCGGCACATCGTGGCAAGCAGTTGCTGGCACAAGATCTCGTTGAGGCCAATGTGGTGCTGGTTATGTCGCAGGCGCAACAGCGCGAAGTCGTCACGCGGTTCCCGTTTGCGCGGGGCCGCGTTTTTCGTTTGGGTGAATGGATCAAGCAAGATATAGCCGACCCGTATCGCCAAAGTCGTGAATTTCATATCGCCGTGCAGCAGCTGATTCAACAGGGTGTGGAGTCCTGGCTGCCGCGCTTGGCGTTGATCAACCCACAGAGAGCTAAATGAAACAAGAAACACTGCAGTCCCCAGCCGGTCTTTGGAAGCCTGAGTCCGAAGTAAATTGGCAGTACTGGTTAGGCATCGTGTTGCAGGGACGCTGGTGGATCATGGGTGGCCTGCTCATTGGCCTGATTCTGGGCGTGATCAATTCGCAGCTAGCTACACCTATTTATCAATCTGATGCCCTGTTGCAATTCGAATCCAATAAGGTCGCCAACGCTACTATCCAGATGAGTGGCGTTCTTGAGGATAAGTCCTCTACGGCAACAGAAATTGAGATCATTCGTTCGCGCATGGTGCTGGGAAAAACCATTGAAGATTTGGGCTTGGACATTCAGGTACATCCCCATTTCTTTCCGGTAATCGGGCGGTGGCTGGCGCGTGATGCCTCTGCAGGGGATTTGAGCAAGCCCGCCTTGTTTGGGTTTCGGCATTTTGCTTGGGGCGGCGAGCTTGTAGAAGTAGGGCAGTTCGACATGCCGACCAGCTGGCGAGGTCGTGGTTTTCTGATGCAGACTCTGGCGGGCGGCAAGTATCGCCTTAAACCACCCGGTGGCAGCTGGTCTCGTCCTTACGGAGTAGGCGAGTCGCTGATTATTAGTACGGTCGATGGTGATGTAGCGTTCTTTCTACGCACCTTGCAGGCACGTCCCGGCACCGAGTTCACGCTGGTTCGTCAGCCCGTAGATACGCTGATTGGCGGCCTGCAATCGCAACTCTCGCTAAGTGAGCGTGGCAAGAGCACCGGACTACTGGATTTGCGCTTCAATGACCCTGACCCGATTGCCGCTCAGCGTATTCTTACCGGCATTGCCAACAACTTCCTGCGTCAAAATGTAGAGCGTAAATCGGCAGAAGCCGATCAAACGCTGAAGTTTCTGGATGTTCAGCTGCCTGACCTGAAAAGTCAGCTTGATGCTGCTGAAAGCAATTTTAATGCCTTCCGTGCCACCAACCGTACGCTGAATGTGACCGCCGAAGGCGAAAGTCTATTGCAGCGCTCGGTACAAACACAAACGGCATTAGGCATGCTGCAGCAACGGCGCAAAGAGCTCATGCAGCGTTTCACTGCCGAACACCCCATGATTCGGGGTATTGATGGTCAGCTGGCGGCTCTGCAAGGACAGGTTTCGCAGGCCGACGGCCAGGTCGGTTCGCTACCTAAGCTGGAGCAGCGCATGTTGCAGCTCATGCGTGATGTTAAAGTCGCCAATGAGCTGTATGTGGGCTTATTGAACAATGCACAGCAGCTGAAAGTGGCTAAGGCTGGCACAGTCGGTAATGCTCGGATTATCGATTCAGCTTCGTTGCCGCGCGGACCCATCAGTCCGCAGAAGAACAAGATCCTGTTCATGTATGTCTTGCTGGGCATGAGCGTGGGTGTGGCTATCGTGCTGGTTATGCAGCTGCTCAAGCCTGGTATCAAGGATGCCCGTGCTATCGAGCAGGCGCTGGGCTTGCCCGTTTATGCCACCGTGCCGCGCGCCGATGCCGCGTTGGCACCGTCGCGCCGTCGTAAACACAGCTCGTTACTTTCGGTGGCGGATAGTCAGGATCCTGCCGTGGAAAGTCTGCGCAGCTTGCGTACAGCCTTGCAGTTCGCCGCCTTGGAAGCTACCAACCAAGCCATGCTTATCGCCGGCCCCGCGCCGAATGTGGGTAAAAGCTTTATTTCCGCCAACCTCGGCGTGGTGCTGGCGCAATCCGGTCAGCGCGTGGTGATTATCGACGCCGACATGCGTCGCGGGCACTTGCATGACTTCTTCGACATTGCCGATCGCCAGAATGGCCTCAGCGACTATCTGGCCGGCCGCCTGAGCTTGGCCGATGTACTGCAAGTCACCGAAGTAGAAAATGTGCAGCTGATTACTACTGGCGCCATCCCGCCAAACCCCTCTGAATTGCTGCTGCACCCGCGCTTTGACCTGCTGGTGCGTGAGCTGTGCGAACAGTTCGATCAAGTCATCTTCGACTCTGGTCCGCTGCTGGCGGTTACCGACGGTGCCATCATCGGCCGTGCTGTGGGTACCACGCTCCTAGTGGGGCGCTATGAGCAAACGCCGCTGCGTGAACTAGAGCTGGCCGCTCAGCGCCTGCAGCAAGCCGGCATCAATCTGCGTGGCATCGTATTCAACGATGTGCAGAAGCACGGAGCCTACGGTTATGGCTATGGTTACGGCTACCAGTACAGCTACAGTTATCGCAGCCATGAAGGTAAACAGGAAGGAAGCAGCTAACTGCCTCTTCATCGCAGTTATTGCTCTAGATGTGCAAACTGTTTTGTTCTGATTTCTGATCGCTGAGTGTTTTAATGAAAAACTATGTCACAACCAAGCGTGTTCTGATAACTGGCGGTGCCGGTTTCCTCGGCTCCCACCTCTGCGAGCGTCTGCTTGCAGAGGGCCATGAGATTCTTTGCGTCGACAATTTTTTTACCGGCACTCGGCGCAACATCGCTCATTTGCTTGATAACCCGCGTTTTGAGCTGATGCGTCATGATGTGACCTTCCCGCTCTATGTTGAAGTCGACGAAATCTACAATCTGGCTTGCCCGGCCTCACCAATTCACTATCAATTCGATCCGGTCGCAACCACCAAGACCAGCGTGCTAGGTGCTATTAATTTGCTGGGTCTGGCTAAACGCACCAAGGCGCGAATTTTCCAGGCCTCGACCAGCGAGGTCTACGGCGATCCGGAGGTGCATCCGCAGCCTGAGGCTTACTGGGGACGGGTCAATCCGATTGGCATGCGCTCCTGCTACGACGAGGGTAAGCGCTGCGCCGAGACTCTGTTTTTCGATTACCAACGGCAACATGGTCTCGACATCAAAGTGGCGCGTATTTTCAACACCTATGGGCCGCGCATGCATCCCAACGACGGCCGGGTGGTATCAAATTTTATTGTCCAGGCATTGCGCGGCGAGCCCATTACACTTTATGGCGACGGCATGCAGACGCGCTCTTTCTGCTATGTTGACGACTTGATCGATGGTTTTGTGCGCCTGATGGGCAGCCCGGAAGGGGTAACTGGTCCGATCAATCTGGGTAATCCGGGAGAGTTCACCATGATCGAGCTAGCCCGTAAGGTCATCGACCTCACCGGGTCGTCGTCAGAGCTGGTGCATCAGCCTCTGCCAGCTGATGATCCCAAGCAGCGCCGTCCAGACATTACGGTTGCCACGCGCGAATTGGGCTGGGCTCCAACCATTCAGCTTGATCAGGGTCTGACCCGAACGATTGCTTTCTTCGATCAGCTGCTGCGCGAATCCCGCTAAAGCGATAGACAACCAAGGATAATTCCATGTGTGGGTTGGGCGGGGTTTTTTCGTATGCGGCTATCGCGCCGGCTGCATTGGAGGATGAGTTGTCGCGTCTGTCCGATGCTCTGCGGCAGCGTGGTCCGGATGGTGCTGGTCGCTGGGTCAGCGATGACGGGCGACTCGGCTTGGTGCATCGACGGCTGGCTATCATTGATCTCTCGCCAGCTGGCGCTCAGCCCATGCACACCGACGACGGACGCTACACTGTCGTGTTTAATGGTGAGATATACAATCACCGCGCTTTGCGCGCTCAGCTGCAGGCCGAAGGAGTGCGCTTTCGTGGCCACTCCGACACCGAAGTGCTACTGCATCTCTATGCCCGCGATGGTGTTGGCTTCTGCAGTCAGCTGCGAGGCATGTTTGCCCTGATCATATGGGACGCCTTGAAAGGTACCCTGTTTGCTGCTCGCGATGTCTTTGGCATTAAGCCGCTCTATTTTCACGACCAGCATGGCGTGTTGCGTTTCGCCTCGCAGGTCAAGGCGCTACTGGCCAGTGGCGGTGTTCCTGTTGAGGTGGATCCTGATGCAGCCAGCCAGTTTGCCGTCTGGGGGCATCTGCCTGAGCCGGGCACCTGGATCCGTGATGTCGTCAGTCTGCCCGCTGGAGGCTGGCGATGCTGGCAGCGCGATGGCGCTACAACATCGGGAGCGTTCGGAAGCGTAGAGGCGCTCCTGCGCGGCGAGCAGCAGCCAGCCACTGCCTACGATTGCCTGCACGACGCGGTGCTGGACAGCATTCGTCACCATTTGGAGGCCGATGTGCCGGTGGGGGTCTTTCTGTCCGGGGGCATCGATTCGTCCACATTGGCGGCGCTGATGGCAGAAACCGGCCAGCCACTGACCTCGGTGACGCTGGGGTTCGAGCCTTATCGCGGCACCGAGGCGGATGAAACGCCGTTAGCCGAGCTTGTTGCTCAGCAACTTGGTACTCAGCATCACACCGTATGGATCAGTCAGCAGGCATTCGAGGCGTCGCTGGAGAGTTTCCTTCGTGACATGGATCAACCCACTCTGGACGGCCTGAACACTTGGCTGGTATCCCGCGCTGCAGCTTCTGTCGGTCTCAAAGTGGTGGTTTCAGGTCTGGGGGGTGACGAGTTCTTCGGAGGCTATCCTTCGTTCAGTCAGCTGCCTCAGATGCGCCGCCTGGCAGGTTTGTTTGCGCCCATTCCCTGGTTGGGGCAGGTGTTGCGTCGGACCATGACGCCTTGGTTAGGCCGCCTCACCAACGAGAAGTATGCCGGTCTTCTGGAGTATGGCAGCACTTGGTCTGGTGCCTATCTGCTGCGACGCGGACTGAGCATGCCCTGGCGACTGAAGCCGGGTCAGGTCTTTACCTTGCCATCGGAGCCGAACGACTTGCCCGATGACCACAGCTGCGTCTCCTGGCTTGAGGCGACGCAGTACATGCGCCATCAGCTGCTGCGGGATTCGGACTGGGCCAGCATGGCGCACAGCCTTGAGCTACGGGTTCCCTTGGTGGATACCGAGCTGGTTCGCTACATGGCTTGGTCAAGACGCCACGGCCAGCCCTTTAACAAGCAGTCTCTGGCCCACACTCCCTTGCGGCCACTGCCCGACGCTATTGTGTTGCGCGAGAAGACTGGTTTCACCGTGCCCTTGCGCGAATTCATGATGAGCCGGCTGCCGCCCGAGGCTCAGGGCCGTGGCCTGACGGGCTGGCAGCATTGGGTTTGGCAGCAGCAGGTGTCTAGTCTGCGGGATGTCCAATGAGGGTATTGGCTCTGGTAACCGATGCGTTTGGCGGTCGCGGTGGCATTGCCATGTATAACCGGCAAGCACTGGAAGCCATGGCCAGTGCTCCCGACCTGACCAGCTTGGTTGTGCTGCCGCGCGTGGTGATGGAGGAATCTTATTTGGTGCCCGACGGCATCACTTGGGTCGCCTCGGCAGCCGGCGGCTTGTCGGCCTTTGTTACTGCCTTTTTGCGCCAGCTGTTCGCCCCGGTGGATGTGATCTATTGCGGTCATCTTCATTTGCTACCTTTGGCGATGATCATTAAGGTATTGCGACGCAAGCCGCTGATCCTGCAGGTGCACGGCATTGAGGTGTGGCAGCCACGCCGGCCTTCGGCGACACGCTGGCTGAGCTATGTAGATAGCATCTGGTGTGTCAGTCGCTATACCCGCGACCGTATGAACGCCTGGGCTTGCCTGCCGTCGACGCGCTACACAATCATTCCCAACACCATCCGTCTGGAGCAATTCGGTCTGGCACCGCGAAATCCCGCGCTGGTCGCGCGCTATGGCCTTGATGAGGCGCGCGTTTTACTCACGCTTGCTAGGTTGGATTCGCGCGAGCGTTACAAGGGTATCGACGAGGTACTGCAGGTTTTTCCTGAACTACTGAGCCGGAATCCCGACCTCATTTATCTGATCGCCGGATCCGGTGACGATCAGCCGCGCTTGCAGGCGAAAGCAGAAGCGCTTGGTGTGGCTGAGCGAGTCCGTTTTGTCGGATATGTCACGGAAGGCGACAAGGCGGATGTGCTGCGTCTGGCCGATGTGTTTGTGATGCCGGGGCGGGGAGAGGGCTTCGGGATCGTGTATCTGGAGGCCATGGCCTGCGGCGTGCCGGTTATTGGCAGCCGGCTCGATGGTAGTCAGGATGCGCTAGCCGACGGTCAGCTGGGCACTCTGGTGGATCCTGACCAGCCCGAGCAGTTGGTGGTTGCCATTCGTGAGGCTCTGTTGCTGCCTCGGCAGATTCCGCCAAGTTTGTCGCGATTTGCTTGGCCTTCTTTTCAGAGCCGCGTGCATGATGCCGTCGGTTCGTTTTCACATTGATTTGTAAGGTTGATTTTTGATGTCGTCACCTGCTTCAACATCCATGATTCATGAATTGCGCGTTGTGATTTCTGCCAGCGGCCCGGAGGCTCGGCGTCTAGTTATAATCACATTTGTGCTTATGATTGTCAGTGCTGTGCTCGACATGATCGGCGTGGGCGCCATCATTCCATTCGTGGCAGTTGTTAGTCGCTCCGATCTATTCATTAAGTATCCTCAGCTTGCGCTGTATTTGCCACAAGCACTTATTGAAGATCGCTCTTTGTTGGTGCTCTCGGGTGCTGCTTTGTTTGGAGCCATCTACTTGCTGCGTGCTGGGGTAATGATGCTGAACGCTTGGTACCAAGCTCAGTTGCAAGGCACTTTGAGTCTGGAGCTGTCAGACAAGCTATATCGGCGTTACCTGCGCCGTGATTACGCCTACCATGTTGAGCGTGGACCTGCTTTTTTCTCAGCGCGCTTGGGTGACGCCATGAGCAAGGCTCGCGATACCATTAGCAATACACAGCAGTTATTTGTAGAGGGCCTTACCGCTAGCCTTATTCTAATGTTAGTGGTGGCCGTGAACCCCACCGCTGCTTTGGCCAGTGTGGTTGGCATGGGCTTGCCCGCTTTCTTCATCTACCGTTACCTCAGGCATCGCATGGCTAAACTGTCTGAACGGCAGTACAGAAACGGCGAGCTTTCCGGAAAGTACATGCACACCGGCATTAATGCCATCAAAGACATCATCATGCATCAGCGCGAAGCGTACTTTCAGCAGTCGCATCGCGAGCAGAAAGTTATTACCCGTGACTTGTTAGCTACTTCCGAGCTGTACAGCAACGCACCGCGTGTGTTGCTGGAGTTGATTACGGTATTAGTGCTGCTGCTGCTGTGCGCAGTAATGGCCTGGCAAGGCCGTCTTGATCAATTGTTGGTGGTGATGGGGCTGTATGCTGCCGCTGCCTTCCGGCTCATGCCCTGTATCAACCGCCTGCTAATGGCGTCAACGCAGCTGCGTTATTGCCGATACGGACTGGCACTGGTAGCTGAGGACCTTGAGGATCGCGTACACTTTGAGCGACCTGAGCTAAGTGATCAAGCGATGAGTCAGCTCCCTCAGCCCTTCCGACAATTAATCATCGAGCAGGTCTCGTTCCGTTATCGCCCCGACCTACCGCTTGCGCTCAACGAACTCAGCCTGACAATCCGCGCCGGCGAAACTATTGGTTTTGTCGGTACGAGTGGTGCGGGCAAGTCCACCCTTATCGATCTGATTCTTGGTCTCTATCCCGCGCAATCGGGCCGAGTGTTAATTGATGATCAGCCTCTGCAACTGCTGCTACCCGCTTGGCGAAAGCGGCTCGGATATGTCCCACAAGCCATCTATCTCATTGATGACAGTATCCTCCACAATGTGGCCTTTGGCCTTCCCGACGAAGAAATCGACGAAGCACGGGCTTGGCAGGCGTTGACCTCGGCTCGCCTAGAGTCTTTTATCCGCGACTTGCCCGAGGGTATCAATACCCAAGTGGGCGAGCGTGGCGTGAAACTGTCGGGCGGTCAGCGCCAGCGTTTGGGCATTGCCCGCGCGCTCTACAGCCAGCCGGATGTGTTGGTTCTTGACGAAGCCACCAGCGCGCTCGATAACGCCACTGAGGCTGAGTTCATGGCGGCCATCGATGCTTTGCATGGCCAGAAGACCATTCTTATGGTGGCGCACCGGCTTAGTACCGTGGAAAAGTGTGACCGTATCTGTTTGATGCAGGCTGGACAGATTATCGCGATGGGTACATATCAAGAGCTTTGGGAGATCAGCGCGGACTTTAGACGAATTGCAGGTGCTCAAGAGGCCCAGGCATGATTCTTTGTATTTGCACCATCAATCTCAATAATTCGGCAGGTGTTGAGCGTACAGCTGCAAGTCTGAAATCGGTGATGAGTAACCCTCAGATTGGCTGCGTGTTTATTGATGGGTTGAGCAAGGATAACAGTCTTGAGATTGCACGGAAATATTGGCCTGTCGAGCAGATTCTGGCTGAGCGTGACGATGGCATTTATGAAGCCATGAATAAGGCCTTGAGATATTCAGCCAAGTATTATCTGTGGCTCAACAGTGGTGATGAACTGGCGGATGTTGATGCAGAGGCGCTGTTGACTCTTCTGAGTAAAGGACATGACTGCATTCAATTCTCGGTCGAAGAAGTGAGCCCAGATACCTCGACCTCTCTGTGGAGCGCTTCTGCTAAGTTCTCCAAAACTTCGATTCCAAGCTTTCATCATGCAGGACTCATCGTTGCATCCGATGTGATACGCAGGCTTTCAGGTTATGACCAGACCTACCGAATGTGTGCCGACTTCAAACTGGCGTGCCAGATCTCCAATATGAATGGTATTAATTATCATTCCGTGCCAACTGTTTTGTCTCGATTTTATCGAGATGGAATATCCAGCAAAAACAGTTTGATTTATGAAAATTTTCGGGTTCTCTGGGAAACAAAGCGATCTCTTTTGATTCCCTATTTTTATCACTGGTTCAGAATGAGGTATCCGGTGAGAATGCTCATGAAAAATACACTGGGTAATTTGTGATAATGAGTGTTATCAACATGTTGTGGGTAAATGGCGACTTGCCTAGTTACGCAACTGCTTCTATCCAGTCGTTTCTCAAGCAAGGCCACTCAGTGCATCTCTGGACCTACAACCTTGAGATCAAGGCACCACCGAATTGTGTAATCCGCAATGCAGAGGATGTTCTCAGTGCAGATAAAATATTTGGCTATGCTCATGGCGAATATAAAGGCCATCTGTCCGGATTTTCAGACTGGTTCAGATATCAATTACTTTTTGATCAAGGCGGATGGTGGTCAGACATCGATGTGATTTGTGTGCAACCATTCGTGTCGACGCAGAGGTTCTGCTTCGCCTCTAACTGGGAGCCGAAAATATTTAAGTGTGTCAATAATAATGTCATTTTCTCGGCATCGGCGGGGGAAGATATTTTCCGGGATGCTATTGCGATCTGCGAGCAGCGCGGAAGTGCCGTTGAGCATGCCGAAACTGGGCCAACACTGCTATTCAAGCTGGTGCAAGCCCATAGTTTACTGGATTGCGTCGCTGAGCCTTATGTTTTCAATCCGATTTCTTACTATGATATTGCCAAAGTCGTGATGCCAAAATATCGACTGATAGCGTACTCATGGTATCGGAGGATTAGAAGTCGGGCACCGATTTATGTTAATCACTCCGAAACAATGGGCGTTCATCTCTTTAGTGCGTTACTCAATCGTCAAACCAATTTAACTGCGCTACTGGGCGATGATCAGTATCGCTCGTCGTATCTCAGAAGTTTGGTGGTTTAGTTGTCCTTGACTCTAGTCATTCCGACCTACAACCGTGCTTCTTTGCTGAACCGGTTGCTGACTGATCTGTGTTCTCGTGCACCGGCAGATTGGGAGCTGATTGTAGTCGACGATGGTTCTACCGATGCAACAGCAGAGGTGATTGCTCATCACGCGCCCCGTATTCGCTCGATGCGTCAGGAGAATCAGGGGGTCAGTGCGGCACGAAATGCGGGTGTACGCTTGGCCAGCCATCATTGGATCAAGTTCGTCGATTCAGACGATTTATGTCCTGTGGATCAGTTGGTTCTTTTTCTTTCGGAGGCCGATGAGTTGCCAGAGAGACAGCTCCCGGTGGGTCTGTCTGAGGCGTTTGATAGCGAACTCAGGCCGTTAAGATTGTGTGATCTTAACCCTCCGAGTGATTGGCCGGAGGCGGTGATGACGCCTGCTCAGTGCATGAACTTCAGTTTTGCGGCTCCCATGGTGTTATTCCGGAAAAATACATTTGTCATGGCAGGTGGTTTCAACGAGCGTATTCACAATGGTGAAGACTATGAGCTGTGTCTGCGCATCTTGGCATTGGGATATGTATTTATTTTTAAGAAACAAGTCATCTCTTTGGTAGTTCATCATGATGGAGATCGTCTTTCTGCTTCTGTGCGTGATATGCGCTATTTTCAAGACCGACAATATCAAATGTCAGAGGTTGCAAATTCAGTTGTGCGATTGGCAGATTCAGATGCGGGTTTGAATTTTTCTGTGATTTTATGGATGTACGGTCGACACGCGCGCTTTCGGGGTTGCTTCAAAGAGGCGAAATGGTTTTTCAAAACAGCACATCAGTTTTCTGCTCGACGAGCTGTGCCCGAATCATCATTTAGTTATTTCTTGAATTTGTATGCGCCTCAGTCTTTATTGTTTAAAGCAGCTGCGCTTAAAAAATGGTTTGATACTCGTTTATGAGAGTACTCTTCGTGGTGCCCGAAGCTCGTGGCAGTGGTGGTGGAATACACACTTTCTATCGCGAACTGTTGCCGGCTTTGGCACGAGACCATGAGTGCCATGTGCTTTGCGGAAGTGCCACTGAGGTTGTGGATGCGCCTAGCATCGAGCAGGATGAGTACGGTGTGACCTATCACTCGCTGGATCGAGAGCGATTCGTGCACTACCAACAGTGCTTTGCTCGTTACTCAGCTTTCCCAATGCTCCGTAATCACTTGGCTGCTGCTTGGGCGCTGCATGATATCGGCCTAACTCTGGCCCCCGATATCGTGGAGGCTTGCGACTGGGGGCTGCTTTTCTTGCCGTGGGTGCTTGAGCAGACCACTCCAACTGTGGTGCAGCTTCATGGAAGTTGCGGTCAGATCGCTTATTTTGATCCGATATTGGGTGATGAAGTTCCCGCTGTATTGATTCAAGCAATTGAGCTTGCCTCTTTACCATTCGCAGTCGATAGACTGACATGCTCTTCCAGCAATCAAGCTTTTTGGCAAAAGCATCTGGGAATGCCTGTCTCACTTATCAAACCAGCACTTAAAATTTTTCCAAATGAATATCATCGAGTTATTGATCAGAAATTCAGGGTTTTTGGCCGTTTCCAGAGATGGAAAGGTATTGATGTTATGTCAAAAGCATTAAGCCAGCTTTCAGAGACGAGCCAAGTCGAATGGTTTGGGCGTGATTCAGCTTATGGTACTTCTGATAAGTTGAGTACTGAAGCGATTCAGGAGAAATATCCAGGGGTTATTGGTAAGAAGTTGCTGCGTCATGGTCCTGTTCCTCAGACTTCTGTCTATAAATTACAATCCTCAGCATTGGCAAATATCATTCCGTCTGGTTGGGATGTCTTCAATTTTACAGTAGTTGAAGCTATGTCATCGGGTCGTCCAGTGATTTGTAGTACTGGTGCAGGGGCCAGTGATTTGATTGAGGATGGGGTCAGCGGCTTGTTGTTTAAAGCCGAGGATACTGAGTCCTTGATTAACGCAATGCGGCGTTTAGAGAGTATGACGGAAGAGTCGCGAATGAATTTGGCATCGCGCGCGTACGATACTGTCTGTGAGCTTCTGAATCCTGAGAAAATTGCTCTCGAGCGCATCGCCCATTTCGAGAGATGCTTGACACAGCCAAAGGCTCCCCTTGTATCTTCATGGTTGCGCACCTGGGGAGCTCCCGATCAGCCTGCCACACCAGACTGGCAGATGTTGAATCAAATACCCCTGAAGGTGCTGTTATCTGAAGCCAAACAGCGGTTGTGGGCCAAGATTTTCCAATAACTGTTCAAGTATTTTTATGTCAACGATTGCTTTGTTAATTCCTGCTTGGAATGCCGCCGCGTATCTGCCCCGCTTGTTGCGCTCGGCGCAGGCGCAATCGGTTCCGTTTGATCAGATTTGGGTTTATGACGATTGCTCGACGGACAATACAGCCGATGTGGCGCGTGAATTTGGTGCGCAAGTCATGCGAGGCGAGGTTAACAAGGGGTGTAGTGCAGGAAAAAATGCGCTGGCTGCGCGTGTGGATTGCGATTGGATTCATTTTCACGATGCTGATGATGAGCTGCTGCCGAATTTTGTTGAGCTGGCTCAGCGGTGGATCAAATCAAACCCGCCTGATATCGTTCTTTTTAATTATTTGTATCGAGACAATGATACCAATGAGCTTTTGATGCAGCGGGTTTTTGATCATGAGGCTTTGGCTGCAGACCCTATTCGATACGCCATTCAGGAGCAAATAAACCCCTTTTGTGGCTTATATCGCCGGGAAGCGTATCTCCGTGCTGGTGGTTATGATGTTGACCCCTTGATTCTTTACAATGAAGATGTGGCCTTTCATATCAAAATGGCTATGCACGGTCTGAGTTTTGGTGCAGAGCAGGAAGTATCTCTGATCAATTATCGAATCAATGGCTCCATGTCTGGTGCTAACAAGCTGAAGTGCTACCAAGCTCATTTTGAAGTGATGCGTCGGTTGGTGCATCAGCCTAAAGCACATGCCTATCTGATTGATGTGGCCGACAAGCTATGGCGCGTTGCCGGCTTACTGGCGGCCGCGGGCGATTGGTCTAATGCGCGACATTCGGTGCAACTGGCGCGTTCTATTTCTATGCCGAATCGAACACACGGTTTGATCTTCCGCTGCCTCGTGGGTATTCACCCCGTGTTAGCTATTTATGTTCGTGAATGGTTGATCCTTGCGTTGAAGCCCTCACTTCGAAAAATGTGATATATATATTATATATATAAACTAAAAATGGTTATTTATAAATGAAAACAAGGCTTAATACCGGGCTGCGAATTAATGTTCTTGATGAGGTTGATTTTTGCGATGAAATACCAAGAGTGGTTTACCAGACATACCACTCAAAGTTATTGCCGGATGATATCTCTGAAAATATAAATTACATGAAATCCATGAATTCTGATTGGGATTTTAATATTTTAGACGACAACGATGTATGTGACTTTATAACAAAAAACTATAATAGTAAGGTATTGAATTATTATAAAAAAATTAATCCTGAGTATGGCCCTGCAAGAGCTGATTTATTTAGATATCTCGCGCTGTATAAGTTTGGTGGCGTCTATTTAGACATCAAGAGCTCATGCAAAAAACCACTAAATGATTATTTTTCAACAGGACATAGCTTTTATGTTACTCAGTGGCATAACATGGATCCTGACTCACCGGAATTTGGCTGGGCAAAACATTCCGAAATCGCACATATACCAGGCTATGAGTTTCAACAATGGTTTATATGCTCGGCTCCAGGCCATCCATTGATGCGATATGCAATTGAGCGCATATTTTATAATATAGATAAATATAATCCATCTTTTGATGGTTTTGGCAAGGATGCCGTATTAAGAGTTACGGGGCCTATAGCTTATACCTTGTCACTTCATGATAAAATTGATACGAAAGATTTTAATGTTAAAAAGTATACGAACTATAGAGAGACGGGGCTGGTATATAGCATTTATGAAGTTGATGGCTACCGAGCCAACAAGCATGGTCATGAATTTCTTTTTAAGAAACATTATACAAAACTACTAAGTCCAGTCGTAAAGATTTCTTTGGTAAGGCGAATTTATCTTAAGCTATTAACGGAAGTAATTAATTTCTTTGAAAGAAAGTTATCTGCATAGTTTTTTCACCAGATGCTAGCTATTTATATTCGCGATGACTTATCCGCGCGTTTAAGCCTTCCCTACGGAACTCATGATGTCGGAATATTCTTTTGTTGCGTATGTGATTGCCTTGGCACATGAGCGCCCCAATGCCGATCGACTTGAGGGAAGTCTGAGGCGCTCAGGATTTACGGGGCTGGTTCAGCATATCCCAGCAATCGATGGCTGGAATATGTCAGCGCGAAATTACTTTGATCACACTAAGTATGCATTTAGTCGCGCCGGCCAGTTATTAACACCTGGTGAGGTCGGTTGTGCGCTAAGCCATCTGGTGTGTTTGCAACATATTGTTGATAGCCAGCGTACGGGTCTGATCCTTGAGCATGATGCCGTGCTGATGGGTAATTTTTTATCGCATGCTAGTGCCATGGCAATGGCTCCCGGACATCGCTTGATGATTTTAGCCTCTGCCCCTCGGTTTCAATATGCCTATGATAACGCCGAGCATCTTGCATTTGATTCAGTGATGGGGCGCGCTGTCTTGAAAGTCAACAGGCACATGTTTTATGCCGCAGCCTATCTAGTGACACCCCAAGCAGCACAAGCCCTGATTCAAAAGCATGACCAAGGGCTCTATCGATCAGATGATTGGTATGAGCTGCTGGAAGCCTCGCCGATACAGCTTTACTTTGAGCCTGTATTTATGCATCCCGATGACCCAAGCAAGACCATGAATGATGATCGACAGCTTGTGTCTGGATCAGCTTTGGATAGGCTGTTGAAAAATGATGAACAGTTTGTATTTGAGAAAGTTTCCGCTAAGAAGCTGCTACGGCATCGACTGAGTCGGTTTTTTCGTCGTGCGTAATTTGCTTGCCATTCTAAGTAGTCGAGGCTTTTTCGGTGCCGAGCGCGCGAATCTCGAAGTGCTGGATCTGATGCAGCGTGCTGGCCTGAAAGTGGAAGTGCTGGTTCGCCACGAGCCTTGGAAAGAGAACTTGCACCTGCGAGCGCAGCTTCAACAGCGATCACTGCGCTGGCACACTGCCCGCTTTCCTGACTACCCCTCGATGGCATATCCAAAATACTGGCTGCGTGTTCTTTTTTTGCTGCCATTCTTTCTCATTGCCTTGAATTTGCGCGCTTTCCGTGTAGCACATCGCCAGCGATCCGATGTGGTGTTACTGAACTCCGTGTTCAGCACTATCTGCCTGCTACCTTGGCTGTGGCTATCGCGCTTGCCGTCGGTTTTCTATGTCAACAGCGCTCCAGAGCAGCACAATGCGTTCTATCGCTGGGCCTGGAAAGTCCTAGCGCGGCGTGTTAACACCTTCGTGGGCGAGAGCGACTACATCGCTGGTACGCTTCGTGATGTCGGTGTGCCCGAGCTTCAGATCAGCGTTATCCGTTCGCAGGCACCTAGCCGGCATCAACCCCAGCCCTGCGCCTGGCAGCGTGACGAGGGCGATGGTCTGTTTGTGCTGGGCTATGTGGGGCAGATATCTGTGACTAAGGGTCTTGAACTGCTCATCGAGTCCTTCGTCTTGCTGCATGCAACTTGGCCGGCGGTTCGACTTGCGCTGGCCGGTCCACTGGACTCCGTGTTTGCCCAGCAGCTCAAGATGCGCTGCGAGGGGCTGGCATGTGCATCTGCCATTTTCTTCCATGGGGCGGTGGAAGACATCGATGGATTCTTCGTCCAATGTGATGCGCATGTGGCGCTATCCCTTGGATCTGAGGCATATGGTCTAGTAGTCATCGAGGCTAAGCAGGCTGGTTGTCCGTCAGTGGTGCTTCATCGCGGTGGTATTGCCGAGTTGGTGCTCGACGGAGTGGACGGGTTCGTGGTCGAAGAGGCCACGCCCGACGCTGTGACGCGTCAGTTGTTGGCGTATCGGGATCAGCCAAGTTTGGCCGCACAGCAGGGCAGAGAAGCTCGCGCATCCCTGATGGAGCGATTACACACGGACCGCCAGGCTGAATATTGGCGGCATGTTCTTGAGCGTGTCAGAGCCTCTTTTCCTGTTCCGGCAAAGCCCCATTCAGGACGCAAACATGATGTCTGAACCGATAGTCTCGGTGTTGATTCCCTGTTACAACGCTGAGCGCTGGGTGGCTGAAACCTTGGATTCAGTACTGGCGCAGACATGGCCGAACCTAGACATCGTGGTCGTGAACGATGGTTCCACGGATGGCTCTAGGGCGGTACTTGCCCATTATGAATCGCGTGGTGTGCGCGTGGTGGATCAGCAAAATCGGGGACAGACAGCGGCCCTGAACACGGCCTTGGCGCATGCCCGTGGTGACTTCATTCAATACCTGGATGCGGATGATTTGCTGTCTCCGGACAAAATCAGGCTGCAGATGGAGCGCTTGCAGGTCGAGCCCGACGCGATCGCCCTTGGCGAATGGGCACGCTTTCAGCACGCCTTGGATGAAGCTCGGTTTGAGCCGGCTGAAAGCTGGCAGGATCATGAGCCGGTGGATTGGCTGGTGCGAAATTGGCACGAAGGTGGCGGCATGATGTATCCAGCGCTATGGCTGATGCCGCGCGCCTTAGTGTCTCAGATAGGTCCGTGGGACGAGTCGCTCAATCTGCTTAACGATACCGACTACTTCACCCGTGCTGTGCTGGCCGCCCGTCGTGTGCTATTCAGCGCCGGTGCCCGGACTTATTACCGATCCGGATTGACGGGGAGTTTGTCTGGTTTGAAATCGGAGCGCGGTTGGCGCTCCCAAGAGCGCGTGTTGACACTCTGCGAAACATACCTGTTGCAACGCGAAACCAGCGACCGTACCCGTCGCGTCTGCTCGCTGCTCTGGCAACGATTTGCCCAGGCCAGCTACCCCTATGTGCCGCGCTTGGCTAACAATGCGATTCAGCGTGCGCACCATCTGCATTCCGTGCGACTCAAGCCAGATGGTGGGAGGGTATTTAAGCTGCTTGCCGTGCTGATTGGCTGGCGCTTTGCGCGGCGGCTTCAGACTTGGTCGGGCCGACCATGAGCCGCTTCGATTCGTCGGGTATCACCCGATCTACCTATATGAGCATTACGGGTTTGCCGGACCCGCATCCCTGGGCTGGCGCGGTGGTATTGCAGGCTTTCGGCCAGCGCATTGTGCGCCCTCTATTTTCCTTTGTGATCCCGGTATTCAACAAAGCCGACATCCTGAACGAGGTTCTGGATCGACTCATGGCTGTGGTGCCTGAGCAGTCTCAATTCGTGTTTATCAATGATGCGTCGACCGATGAGACGCACGCGTTACTGACGCATCGTTTGCGTCAGGCTAATTGTGATGCTTTGCTTTTGACCAACGAGACTCCGCTCTACGAGACGGCTTGCCACAACCTGGGTGCGGCGCTGTCGACCGGGCGCTATGTGTGCGATTTTCAAAGCGATCTGCGCCTGCACGATGCCACTTTCTTCACGCGCGTGGAGCGGGTGTTCGCCCATGGCGGCATCTCCTCGTTGAGTGGGCGCGCCGGCCATTCCTGGGATCTTCTACTGAGCCTGCCTTGGCATAGGCGTCCACTCAAACCCTCGCGCTATCAAGTCGGCCTTACTGGTACCAAGGTGTTTCAGCGTCCCGCTCGGGTCGACACGACCTGTTTCTGGCATGTAGACACGAATTGCCGCGGCCCCTGGGTGCTCGATACTCAATGTCCGCATTACGGTTTGCTGGATAGCACACAGTTCTTTTTGGGCGATGATGATCATCACTACAATTTTAGCCGCCAGAAATATGGCTTGCGAGCTGCTTATCTGCCCTGCGATGTTTATTGCCTGCCGCAGGATGGATCTACTCGCCAAGCCAGAACCGGACAAAATCAGCTGATCTTCGATTTTTTATCGATCAATAAATCGGGCTCGGATCGCTTGCTTGAGCGGCTTGGCTCGCTTCCATTGCAGCCTGTTGCAAGGATAAAACTATGATCACATTGGCGCGGCGGGTTTTTTCTCGCCTCAAACGCCTGCTTCGTGCGCTCTGGACACGAGGTTTGAGCGATGGGCTGCGTGCCGAGCTGACCTTGTGGTGGACACATCAGCTGTTTCACCGCCGCATCGTGCGCGTGCGGCCTGACGAGCCGTTCAAGCTGAAGCGGCAAGTCAAGACCTTGATCATTTACTCCCGCCGCCATCTCGATCCGTTCTCGGACGAAGACAAGCATGGCCTTGATTTGACAGGTGGTCCGCGAGTGATCCTGGCGATACTCGACTGGATAGGCCGTACCCATGTGGATTATCGATGTATGACAGATCCTTTTCAGGCTCTGGATCTAGGTGCCGGTTATGAACAGATCATCGGCATTAACTCGCCGTTCACAGTAGCCGCCATGAAGGCTTATCCTCGAGCCAACAATCTGTATTTGGCGGTGAACCAGCCGATTCCCTACCGGAATGCGGCGCTTTACCGCCTAGCTCATCAAGGTGGCCTTCGCTTGTCTGCCATGGAGCTGGCTGACGCTTCGTCGGAGGTGGCCATCATCCGCGCGTGCAGCACGATCATGTTGCTGGGCAACGAGCGTGGCGGTCAGCGATTCATGGCGCTCTACGGCAGAAAGCCGCATGTGTTCTCGAATGTTGTTGCAGATTTCTACACCGAGCCCGGCGCGGTGGAGCGTCGCTATGATGTGATCTATCCCACATCTTACCTATGCGTGCGCAAGGGCTTGATCCAGTTGTTGCAGCTTCTTGAGTTGAACCAACAGCAGGCTCAGCCGTTGTCGTTTGTGGTGGTTGGCGGGCTGGACGCGCACTACCAAGCGCAGTATGACCGCATCCGCAGTGATCCACATGTTCATTTGGTGGACTGGACGACACCGGATGAGTTGCGCGCTTTGTATCAGGCTTCGACATTCTCTTTCCTGTGGTCTCATGAGGAGGGGCAGGTCAGTACTGTGCTGGAGTCGCTTGAGAGTGGCTGCATCCCATTTGTGTCGGATGAGTGCGGCTTTCCTGAAGATGATCGCCTGCTGCAGTTCAAAGCAACGGCTCCGGTGGATCGCGTCTATCGTTGTCTATCGGCGCTGGTCTATGGTGATTTAGATCGCTTGCGTGCCCGCAGCGCGTCGTATTACCAAGATCACTTTGTGCATCAGCCAAGCCGATTTGGTGGATGAGTCGGCATGATTACGGTGGTCATCCAGGGCGGCCTCGGCAACCAGATGTTCCAGTTCGCGGCCGCCTATGCGCTGGCGCGTACGCGGGGCGTTGATCTGCAGCTAGACATATCTTCTTATGCCAGACAGTCTCCGCATCAGGGCTTTGAGCTTGACAGGCTGTTTTCCATCGCGCCGCACGCACGGATCAGTGCGACCGACTTCGCACGCCGGGGCCGCGTGGGCGCGTATTTGGAGCGCTGCCTGCGCGGCCCTCGCTATACAGAGCCGGACTTCTTCGCAGTGCAGGACCTGTCAATACTGCCGATGTCGGTTATTCTGGATGGCTTCTGGCAGTCCGAGCGCTATTTTTCGGCGCATGCTGACGCGATCAGAGCCCTGTATCAATTTGTGCCGGCCCCGCAGCTCGACGAGCGGCTACAGGTCTATACCGACCGTCCACTGGTATCTCTGCATGTGCGGCGGGGTGATTACTATTCAGCGCACAGTGCCGCCTTGCATGGAGTGCCACTGCAGGCTTATTACGCTCAGGCGGTCGCATCTTTCAGAGGTTGGTTGCACCATCCGCGGTTCATGATCTTCAGTGACGACCTCGACTTTGCCGCATCGACTTTCCAAGGCAAGGACTTTGTTATCGTGGATTGGAACCGGGGGCAAGACAGCTATCGGGACATGTATTTAATGTCTCGCTGTGAGGGGCATATTCTGGCCAACAGCACCTTCAGCTGGTGGGGCGCTTGGTTGAATAAACGGGTCGACAAGCGGGTTATTGCACCTCGACGCTGGTTTGCCAAAGATCCGCAGCCTCAGCATTTGATTCCTGAGTCGTGGGTCTTGATCTAATCCTCTCTGATGTATGACTAAACAAGGTTAATCGGTGAATATTCTTATTACGGCAGACCCTGAGCTGCCAGTTCCCCCGCGTCTTTATGGCGGGATCGAGCGTGTGGTTGATCTGCTAGCCCAAGGTCTGGAGGCACGCGGCCACCGCGTTACCTTGGTGGCCCACCGCGACAGTCAAAGTGCCGGTCAGCTGGTGCCCTATCCGGGGCTGAGCAGTCGTGCGGCGGCAGATGTGCTGCGCAATACCCTCACGGTGGCTCGCGCGGTCTGGACCACCCAACCCGATGTGGTGCACAGCTTCGGACGCGTCGCTTACCTGGCGCCGTTGCTGCCTTGGGGCCCACCCAAGCTGATGACCTATCAGCGCGAAGTTACCCCGCGCTCTGTGCAGTGGGGGCATCGTTTGTCACGCGGGACCCTACAGTTCTGCGCTATCAGCGACTGGATGATGCAGGAAACCCGCGACATGGCGCAGTGGCACCGTGTTTACAATGGCGTGCCCATGACCACCTACACATTTGTGCCGGTTGTGGCGGCGGATGCACCGTTGGTGTTTCTGGGGCGGGTGGAGCATATCAAGGGCACGCATCTGGCCATTGAACTGGCTCAACGCACCGGGCGTCGGCTGATCATCGCGGGCAACATCCCGGCCGGTCACGAAGATTATTTCGAGTCGCAGGTCCGGCCGCACCTCGATGATACGAATATTCGCTATATCGGCCCGGTGGATGATACTCAGAAAAACCGTCTGCTCGGCGAAGCAGCTGCTTTCCTCATGCCTATTCTCTGGGAAGAGCCGTTCGGCATCGTTATGGCCGAAGCCCTGGCCTGCGGCACACCAGTGCTGGGCCTGCGCCGTGGTGCAGTGCCTGAGGTGGTGGACGATGGCGTGACCGGCTTTGTCACCGATACCGTCGATGAGCTGGTGGCATGTATCGCGCAGCTGCCGCAGTTGTCGCGCTTGGCCTGCCGCGCTCGTGCGGAAGCGCTGTTCTCGGGCGAGGCGGTGGTTGATGGCTATCTAGGTGTCTATCAGCGAATACTGAAGTCCTGAGCATGGCGACTAAGCGTATCTGCCTGGTCACACCGGGTCATCTATCCACGAATCCGCGCTTGGTTAAGGAGGCGGATGCTCTGAGTGCGGCTGGTTTTGAAGTCACCGTGGTGGCATCGCGCTTCATTGCTTGGGCTGATGCCGCAGATCGTGAATTCGAGATCCGGCCATGGCGAGTGGTCAAAACTGTGTTTGGCCCATTGGCAGGACGCCCAAAACATATTGGGCAGGCCTTGCGTCAAAAGTGCTTTGCGTTTTGGTTTCGATTGACTGGCTATGGTGCCGAGTTGGCATATCATCCTGTAATTCCTGCCTTGACTCGAAAAGCCTGTGCGGTGCCAGCAGATTTGTATATTGCACACAATTTGGCAGCTTTACCTGCCGCCTACCGTGCTGCTCGACGACATAATGCCAAGCTGGCGTTCGATGCCGAGGATTTTCATCGAGGAGTAATGCATGAAGATGGGCAAAATGCACTGTTGAAGCAGCATATCAGCTTGCTAGAGTCGCGCTATATTCATCAGTGCCATTACCTCACGGCGGCATCTCCGGGTATTGCAAGGGCATATATGGAGGCGTTGCATATTCCTAAGCCTGAAGTCATCCTGAATGTGTTTCCTTTGGCAGATGCCCCGCTTATGCCGAGCCGTGTTGAAATACCGCCATCGCTATATTGGTTCTCTCAGACCTTGGGTGCTGACCGAGGGCTTGAGTCCGCATTGAAAGCTATAGCCGTTTCGCTCACACGCCCTAGACTCGTTCTGAGAGGGCAAGTCACTGAGGCCTACCGAAATACATTATTAAAACTTGCTGCTGATCTTGGGGTTGCCCATCTCTTGAGCTTTCAGCCTCCCGCAGCGCCATCTGAAATGATGCGTCTTGCAGCTGAACACAGTGCAGGATTAGCCAGTGAACAATCCGATACATTTAATCATGACATTTGTTTAAGTAATAAAATTTTTACATATTTGTTGGCGGGATTGCCGGTACTGGCTACGCGAACGAGTGCTCAAGTCGAGCTTGCAGCGGATTGTACTGGCGCAATCCATCTTTATGAGCAAGATGACATCGAACAGTTGGCAGCGCATATCGACCATTTAATAGGTAACCCGCAGCGTCTCGCAGAGGCTCGCGAAGTCGCATGGCGGTTGGGTCGTGAGTGCTACAATTGGGAACAGGAGCAGCAGAAGCTGCTGACGCTTGTGCAGAGCGCATTGGTAACTTCTCTATGAGGCCGATGCGCATCCTAGCCATCAGTCCGCGTTTCGCCCCCAGCAACGGTGCAGACATGCATCGTCTCAGGCTTCTGGCAGTGCATGCCGAAGCAGCTGGCTGGCAGCTCGAGATTCTGGCTGTAAGGCCCGAAGATGTAGACAACCCCGTAGACCCTTGGCTGGTCGACCGTTTGCCATCTTCGGTGATGGTTCACCGCGTGGCCGCACGAGCCTCCGGCGGCTGGGGGCTGAACGGCTTGGCACAGCGTAGTTTGCTCAGTCTGTGGCGTACGGGTAACCACTTGTTGGCTACCGGTCGCTTTGATCTGGTGTTTTTTAGTACCACCGAGTTCGCGATGCACTTGCTGGGCCCGCTCTGGCGGCGACGCCATGGCGTTCCCTTTTGCATGGATTACCAAGACCCTTGGGTTAACGACTACTACCGACGCAACCCAGAAGTGGTGCCGCCGGGTGGCCGCCTCAAGTATGCGATTGCTGACCGATTGCATCGTGTGATGGAGGCGTGGGTAGTTCGCGAGGCGGGTGGTTTTCTCTCTGTTTCGGCCGACTACCTGAGCGACCTGTCGCGGCGTTACGGGGCGGGTATGGCGCGTCGCCCCAGCAGAGTGCTGAGTTTTCCGGGTGAGCCAGCCGAGCTGCTGGCCTTTACAGATGTGCAGCCTGACGCCACCAGCTGGCGTTATATCGGGCGCGGTGGGGCTGATATGGCGAAGGCGGCGCGAGCCTTTTTCCTAGCTTGGTCTGCTGCGGGTTTGAGTTCGGTTCGCTTCGAAGCGCACGGCACCGCATATTCGTCGCAAGGGGCGGCCACGCTGGCGCCGCTGGCAGCTGACCTGCCCGTGGCTGGCTGGGTCAGCGAGCAGCCTCAGCGCATGGGATATTCCGATCTGCTCCGTACCCTCCGGGCCAGTGGTGCGCTGGTAGTTTTCGGCTCCGATGATCCAGCCTACACGGCCTCCAAGATATACCCCTACTTGCTTTCTGGCCGGCCTCTGCTGGCTATCTTTCACGAGCGCAGCTCGGTTGTGCCACTGATGCGCACGGTGGGCGGCGGAGTGTGCGTGACCTTCAACGAGAATACTTCGGTCGAAGCGCTGGCGCTGGCAATCTGCGAGCAGTGGTTCAACGCCCATGCCTGGCAGCAGCCTGTGCCGCTAGATACTGAACGCTTTTATCCTTGGACGGCCCAGGCCCAGGCTCACGAGCTGGCGGGCTGGTTCAGAGAGATTTTGGCATGACTTTGTCGCCCAAGTTGCGTCTAGGTATTCTGGCCAGTCACCCGGTGCAGTATTACACCCCACTGTATCAAGAGCTTTCGCGGCATCTGGATGTTCATGTTTTCTATGCGCATCGCCAGTCTGCAGCCGCGCAGGCCAAGGCAGGTTTTGGTGTGGCCTTCGAGTGGGATGTGGACTTGCTGGCGAGCCATGACCACACTTTTCTGAACAACTGTGCCCGAGATCCGTCTACGGATCGATTCTCGGGCTGCGACACTCCTGACATTGTGCGGCATATCGCTGTCGGTGAATTCGATGCCTTTCTGGTGATGGGCTGGTACCTGAAAAGTCACCTGCAGGCGATCGTAGCCTGTCGTCGCCAGGGCGTGCCGCTGTTGGTGCGTGGTGATTCGCATTTGTCCACCCCGCGTAATTTTCTCAAGCGTTGGCTCAAGGCCCTGCTATACCCGCTGCTGATGCGTCAGTTCGCGGCTGCCTTACCTGTGGGCACGCACAATCGAGCCTACTACCGTCACTATGGCCTGCCGAATCAGCAACTGTTTTCTTCGCCGCATTGCATCAACAATCGATTTTTCGCGGATCGAGCGGCAATGATTTCACGCGTGGCCGCTCGCGCTGCACTGGGCATCAGCGATAACACGGCGGTCATCCTGTTTGTGGGCAAGTTACTTGATCGTAAGCGACCGTCCGACTTGCTGGCGGCTGCCGCATGCTTGGCGCAACAGCGAGATGTGTGTGTGGTGCTTGCCGGCGATGGTCCCTTGCGCGGAGCGCTGGAGGCGCAAGCTCAGGCATTGGGTCTGCCTGTTCGCTTCCTAGGCTTTCGCAACCAGACACAACTTCCTGAAGCCTATGTACTGGCGGATGTGCTGTGCCTGCCATCCGATGGCAGTGAAACTTGGGGCCTTGTCTGCAACGAGGCTTTGGCCTGCGGGACACCCGTGGTGGTGTCGGATGCGGTAGGCTGCGCGCCCGACCTCGCCTGCGAAGGCGTATCTGGTGCTGTATTTCCGCTGGGCGATGTGCCGGCCCTCGCTGTTGCACTGACGCGTGGACTAGCGCTGGGGCGTGATCATGCAGCACTGGCCGAAGTAGCCGCCCGCCACGATGTGCCCATGGCGGCTTTGGGCATTCGGCAGGCCACTAAATTCGTCCGGAATCTTCGTCATGCGCGTTAATCATTTACATCAGCTGGATCTTTTACGGTTTCTGGCTTCCGTGTATGTCGTAATTTTTCATATGAACGAGCCGGTCGTGTTCAATCCGAGTTGGTGGACTACATTCTGCAAGTTCGGATATTTGGGAGTTCCGGTTTTTTTTGTTATCAGTGGTTATTGCATGGCGCTGATTGAGAATAAGTCAACACCATTTCGGTTCTTATTGGCGAGACTGGCAAGAATTTACCCGCCTTATTTAGCTTCCCTTCTAGTTGTTTTTATATGTGTGCTCGGTATCAAGCTGGTGACTGGAGTTAATGATGCTATCACTTTACCTCAAAGTATTGGGTCTGCTTTGATGACTGGGCTCATGCTGGTAAGTCCAGCCACTTCGGTGCAGGGTATAAATTGGGTTTATTGGAGTCTGATTGTTGAGGTATTTTTTTATATTTGGTTCTCGATTTGCTTGACTGGACAAAAATTGCGTCTGATTTTGCTGATTTTACCTCTTTTTTGGATAAATGCCGTTGACTGGTCGCTGCTAGTTAGTGGGTATTCAATAAAGCCATTATGCTGGGTTATACACTACCCTGTTTTCTTATTGGGGTATGCTTTGTTTAGGGTTTTGCATTATCGATCGTGGTGGCTTTTTATTGTAACAGCAGCACTTTCTATATATTTGAATGAGGTATTTAAAGTTGGCGCTATTTTTCTTGCGCTGGTATTTATAGCTTTTTTCAGGCTTCCGCTTAATGGGTCTCGTTTTGAGAGTGTTGTTTCTTGGGGTGGAAGTATAAGCTACTCTCTTTACTTGGTTCATGTTCCAATTGCTTGTTACGTGATGATTAGATTTAGAGAAGAGGCAATTGCATTAGGTGTATTTTCACATTTTCTTGCGGATTTATGTATTGTTGTTGTAACAGTGTGCATGGCTCGAGCTTTTTATTTACTGATTGAAAAGCCGAGCCATCAATGGTCACGCTTATTGTCTGGAAAAATGAAAATATGAGGATGGTTCATCCAGTTCAGATGTCAGTATTACCTATTGGCCTTGTTGTGACCCTGTTTCTGATGCTTTTCTTCGGAGTATTTGCCAATCCGGGCCTCAGTCTTCTGGCCTTGATTGTGCTCTGGCTGGGCCTAGCGCTGCTCTGGCGGCCCGGTGAGCCCATGGTGCTGCTGTTCATCTTTCTGATGCAGTGGTTGCAGGTGACCGTGAAGCTGTGGCTAGCAAACCGTGCCGATAAACCGGTACAGGCGTTGGCAGAGTTCAGCGCCGAACTAGCTCCGGCCATCACCTTTGCCTTGATGGCGCTGGCCGTGCTAGCGCTAGCCATGCGCGTGGTGGTCGGGCCGTCTCAGCAGTGGCGACTGTTCGCTGTTCGCGCCTGGATTGTTGCTTTGCCACCACGAATTTGGTGGCGCTTGTATATCGGGGCCTGGATTCTAGCCGCCATATCTGAACGCAGTGCTTACACCATCCCCGGTCTCTCGCAACCTTTGCTGGCCATGGCTAGTGTGAAGTGGGCCGCTTTTTTCATGCTGAGCTATGTCACCTTTAGTGTGCCGCATCGTGCAAAGTGGCCGTTTGCGCTGGCTTTTATGGTGGAGTTCGCCATGGGTGTGGGCGGTTTCTTCGCCGACTACAAGACCGTTTTCTTCATCACGCTGCTGGCGCTAGCGGCGGCAGGTGTTCGCCTCAGCGTGGGGCGTGCGCTTGGTCTGGTGGTGTTGCTGGTTTTGGTGTTTGTGCTGAATGTGTTCTGGACAGCCATCAAAGTTGACTATCGCAACTTTGTCAGCGGTGGTGAGGCCAATCAGTCAGTGACGGTGGACTACGGCGCGCGCGTAGCCGCCCTAGGTAATATGCTTGCTGAGGTGGATGCCGACCGCTTTAACAAAGCGATTGATGTGGGTCTGGCGCGTTTGTCATATGTCGATTTTCTGGCCTCCACGATGGATTATGTACCAACTCATCAGCCACATACCGGGGGTGCAATGTGGTGGGATGCGCTGACTCGTCCGTTCATGCCTCGTTTGTTGTTTCCGGGCAAGGCCATTATTGAAGACTCGGCTCGCACCTCGCAGTATTCTGGGGTCACTGTGGCGGGTGCCGATAGGGGAACTTCGATCAGCATCGGCTATCTGGGCGAGGCATATATCGATGGCGGCGTGGCCGGGGGGCTGCTGCTGATGGCATTGTACGGTGCATTCATGGGCTGGCTGTATCGCTGGCTGGCGTATCGGTCGGCGGTGCAGGGTTTGGCAGGCATGGCCATAGCCACCGCTATTTTGCTTAATGTGTTGCTGTTCGAGACCAGTGTCACCAAATCGATGGGCGCGCTGGTACTAGGCGCGTTACTGTGTTGGTTTCTGATGCGCTTTGTGCTGCCTCGCTTTGCGCCCTGGCTGCTTAGTTTGAGTACTTCGAGACCGCCAGCATGAGCCCTCTGCGGGTGCTGCATGTTATTCCTTCGCTGGATTTGGCACACGGAGGTCCCAGCCGAGCGATTAGGCTCATGGCCAAAGCCCTGCAGCAGCAAGGGGCGATTGTTCACATTGCCACCACCGATGATGCGGGCCCGAAGCGACGCTGTACGCCAGAAGCACGCCACGCGCTGATCGCGGAGGGTGCGGGTCACTGGCATGTGTTTCCGAAGCGCAGCGAGTTCTACAAGGTGTCGCCCGGCTTGGCTCGTTGGTTGCGACAGCATGTGGCCGACTACGATGTCGTCCATCTGCATGCCTTGTTCTCGTTTTCCAGTCTAGCGGCAGCTTGGGCTGCGCGCATTGCAGCCGTGCCCTATATAGTGCGGCCACTGGGCACATTGACTACTTATGGCGTCACCCAGCGGCGTCCCTGGCTCAAGCAATTGTCACTGCGCTGGCTGGAGGGGCCGATGCTGCGTCACGCAGCAGCCGTGCACTTTACCGCGGATGCTGAGCGAGACGAGGCATTGGCCCTAGGTATTTCGCTGCAACCCGTGGTGATCCCGTTGGCGGTGGAGGAATTGCCACCACCCGATCCGACAGGTTTGATCCGGCAGTGCCCAACTATGCCGATACCTGGCTACCTGCTGTTCTTGTCGCGTCTGGACCCCAAAAAGAACCTCGAAGCCCTGCTGCAGGCTATGGCGCTGTTGGAGCCCCAGTATCCAGATTTAACGCTGGTAGTAGTGGGCGAGGGTAGCCCAGCATATGTGGCTCAGCTGAAGACTCTCGCAGCAGTCCTAGGCATCGCCGAGCGCGTGTGTTGGACCGGATTTCTGGATGGTGCCCTCAAGTCGGCCGTGCTGGCCGATGCGTCGTTGTTTGTGCTGCCGTCGTTTTCAGAGAACTTCGGCATCGCTGCCGCTGAAGCCCTGCAAGCGGGTCTGCCGTGTGTGTTGGGCGAGGGTGTCGCGATCGCGGCTCAAGTACAGGCTGCCGGCGCTGGACGGGCCGTGGCTCCGACCCCCGAGGCAGTGGCGGAGGCCATTGTTTTCTATGCGTCGGATATGTCTCGAGGGACGGATGCCGCCCGGCAAGCGCGTGTGCTGGCGATGTCGGCATTTTCAGCGCAGGCGATGGCGTCAAGCCTTATAAAGCTGTATCGCGATGTGATTCATTTTGGGAGAGAGTTCAGATGACTTTGATGCGCTTCTTGAATGCCTTGGAGCGTCGTTTAGTGCGATGGGTGCGCCGCTTCGTGCTGTGGGTGGCGCATTGGAGGTTGACGGAGGATACGCGGGTGTTGTCTCTACGCCTTCAGCGTGAGGCCCTCTGGCATGAAGCGGGCGGTGAATACCGTCTGAAATACGATTTTGATTTGAGCGAGTCATCGCTGGTGATTGATGTTGGCGGCTTTGAGGGTTATTTCGCTGGAGAACTGTTCGTGCGCCACAAGCCTCGGATGATGATCTTTGAACCAGTTTCCTCCTACTTCAATGGCTTGGTTAATCGCTTTGGCAGAAACAGCTCCTTCACGCTTATCAACAAGGCCTTGGGGGGCTCCAGTCGCCAAGACTCAATTTACCTCGGGTCTGGGGCCTCTTCACTGAGCAAAGGCGCAGAAACTTCAGACACATTCGAAGTGATTGATGTAATCGATGTGGCGGATGTCATCCGCGAGGTCGGCTCGGTGGATCTGCTAGCTCTGAATTGTGAAGGCGGTGAGTACGAAATTCTGCGGCGCCTCATTGACTGCCAACTGCAGCAAAACATCAAATGCTTCTTCATTCAATTCCATGACCTCTCGCCCACAGCATCGGCAGATGTCGGAGACATCATGGCGCGCCTCAAAGAAACCCATCGAGTGGATTTTGAGTTTCCCTGGGTCTGGACCAAGCTTTCGCTCAAGACATGAAAAATCCTTCATTGACATCTTTCTCCATCATCGTCTGCTGCTACAACTCGGCGCAGCGCATTGAAGACACTTTGGCGTCGCTGGCTCATCTGGACTATCCCGCTGAGCAGCTAGAAATCATCCTAGTGAACAATGCCAGCACCGATGACACCGTTCGTGTGGCTACTGATTGCTGGCATCGGCTGGCGGCGGCGGTGACTTTTCGGGTGGTGGATGAGCCGCAACAAGGGCTCAGCCATGCCCGCCGTGCCGGCGTACTGGCCGCCCGGCACCCCTACTTGCTGTTCTGCGATGATGATAATCGCCTCCGAGAAGACTATGTGGCCGTCGCCCACACCGTTCTATGTGCGCATCCGTCAATCGGTGCCTTGGCGGGTCAGGGCGAGCCTTGGTTTGAAACCGGGGTCATGCCCAACTGGTTTTTAACGCATGCCACCTCGTTTGCGGTCGGCATCCAGGCACTGGAGTCTGGCAGCATGACTTCGCGACGATGGCTGTGGGGCGCAGCCTGCTTTTATCGTCGCGATGTACTCTTGCATGCGGCACAGCAGGGTATTGACCTCCTACTAACTGGCCGCTCGGGTAACGAAATGATGGCCGGAGATGACTCCGAGCTGTGTCGCTGGTTCGTGCTGCTCGGCTTTGACCTCTGGTATGACGAACGACTGGTGTTTCAGCATTTTATTCCTGAGCAACGCACCAACAGGGTCTATCTAGGTCGCTTGCTCGAAGGCATCAAGTGCTCAGAGCAGGTGCTTTTTGCCTATGATCGCTGGATGAACTACAAGCAAGAAACACCGCGTCTTGGCATGTTAAGTGTGCGCTTCTGGTTTTTGGTGTTTAAGCGTTGGTGGCTGCTGAACGACGATGACCGGCGAGTGTCTGAGAAAATTAAAAACCTCAAATCAACATGGGCAAACCGATGACTCGAGAAGTTCTATTCCTGGTTCGTGCAGGTCGGCAATCACTGCACCAATCGTGGGGCATCGGGGATGATCGACTCTTTGATGTGCATGTTAGCTATTATGGAGAAACGGATTTTCCATACTCTGACTCCAGTGACTCACATTCTTTTGAGCTTGGTGCAAAGTGGGTTGGCATTCAGCAGTACTTGTATAAGCACCCTGATGTGCTGGATCGTTACGCGTATATTGGCTTTTTTGACGATGACTTGGTGGGCACTACTCAAACTATTAATCGGCTTGCCAAGGCTCTACTGAAGGATCGCCCTCTTCTGGCCCAGCCGGCGCTGACCCGAAATAGCTATTATTCACATGAAGTCACGCTGGCGCGCCCATTTTCAGTGAAACGCCATGTCAACTTTGTGGAAATCATGTGCCCATGCATTCGTACAGATTTTTTGAAAAATATCATTGAGACATTTGCGATTAATAGCTCTGGCTGGGGCCTTGAATGGCTATGGGCTGCGCGGGCTCGTACAGATTTTCCAGGTGAAAGCTTTCTCATTTATGACCACTTAATGATCGAGCATACACGGCCGGTGGGTAGTGCCGGATCTGGTGGTGCGATCATGAGTCCCAAAGAGGAAATGGCTGCTATTTTTCAGCATCATGCGATGCCTTTTTTCAAGCCGAATACTTTGCAGCAAGGCTGGCTGTCGGCTTTGGTTTGGCGCCTTTGCCGTCAGCGTTTGGTGATGCACTGGAAAAATGAAGACGCTTAACTCACAAGGTAGTGATTCTATGAAAAAAATTCTCGTGGTCGGTGGGGCAGGTTATATCGGCTCGCAACTGGTGTTAGAGGCAGAAGCCGCTGGTTTGTATCCGATTATTTTTGACAATCTCTCCCGAGGTCACCGCAAAGCGGTCGGCCAATACCCCCTGGTGGTAGGCGATCTGCGTGATGCAATCCAGATCAAGGCATGCCTCTCTGAGCATTCCGTAGAGGCCGTATTCCATTTTGCGGCGCTGGCCTATGTTGGCGAGTCTGTCCGTGAGCCGTCTGCGTATTATCAAAATAATGTGGCGGGCACGCTAAATTTGCTGGATGCCATGCAGGCAAGTGGAGTAAAGCAACTGATCTTTTCATCCACCTGCGCCACCTACGGTGAGCCTGAATATCTGCCAATAAACGAATCGCATCCGCAGCGACCGATCAACCCGTATGGGCACAGCAAGCTGATCATTGAACAGGTGCTACGCGACATGGCTGTGGCCGAGGGCCTAAACAGCGTCAGCCTGCGCTACTTTAATGCGGCAGGTGCCGATCCGCAGGGGCGAACAGGCGAATGCCACGATCCGGAGACTCACCTTTTGCCGCTAGTGCTTCAAGAAGCAATGCGCGTCAAGCAGGGCGGATTGCCTGAAGAGACTCAACTGGTTGTGCATGGCCTTGATCTGGACACGCCAGATGGAAGTTGCGTGCGCGACTATGTGCATGTTGCTGATTTATGCCAAGCGCACTTGCTGGCACTGGAGGCACTCCAAGACGGCCGACTGCACGGTGCCTCTGCTTTTAATCTGGCAAATCATCGCGGCTATAGCGTGCTTGAGGTAATCGACTGCTGTCGCCGCGTCACCCGCCAAGACATTCGTTATCGGGCAGGCCAACGCAGGCCGGGTGACCCGGGCTGCCTGATCGGTCAAGCACAAGCCGCCAAGGAGTTGCTTGGCTGGCAGCCACTTCACTCCGACTTGGAAATCATGGTGCAGACCGCTTGGAATTGGATGAATCGTAAATGAACAAGAAAAAATACGACTATGTCATCGTCGGCGCAGGCTTCTATGGTGCTATTTGTGCTCGTGAGCTGACAGACAAAGGTTATAACTGCTTAGTATTAGACCGGAGAGGTCACATTGCGGGCAATTGCTACACCGATGAGCGCGATGGTGTTCATCTGCATCAGTATGGCCCGCATATCTTTCACACATCCAACGAGCGCGTTTGGAATTATCTCAATCGATTTGCACGGTTTAACACATTTCGTTTGCACCCGGTGGCCAATTACAAAGGTGAGCTTTATAGCCTGCCGTTTAATATGTGGACATTCAATCAACTCTGGGGCGTGACCACACCTGAGCAGGCTCGGCAGATAATTGCCGAGCAGTCGGCGCACATCTCCGAGCCGACCAATCTTGAGGAGCAGGCCATCAAGAGTGTGGGGCGCGATGTCTACGAGAAGCTCATCAAGGGCTATACCGAAAAGCAGTGGATGCGCCCAGCGACCTCTCTGCCAAAAGAGATCATCAAGCGATTGCCCGTACGCTTCAGTTTTGATGCCAATTACTTCAATGATACCTACCAAGGCATTCCTATCGGTGGCTACACGGCTATCTTCAAGCAGCTCCTGACTGGAATCGAGGTGCGCCTCGACACAGACTTCCTGAGTGACCGTGCCGCTTGGGAGGAGCAAGCCGAATCGATCATCTACACCGGACCCATCGACGAGTTCTTTAATTATCGTGAGGGTGCGCTGGAGTACAAGACTACGCGCTTCGAGCATGTTCGTCTGGAGGTCGAGAATCATCAGGGTGTAGCAATGATGAACTATACCGACGCAGAAACTCCGTTCACGCGCGTGATCGAGCACAAGCACTTCGACGACTCGGGCAGCAAAACCACTTGGGTATCCTGGGAGTATCCACAGCCTTATAAGGCCGGTGAGCACGAGCCTTACTATCCTGTAAACGACGCCGAGAACAACGCTATCTTCGCCCGATACCGAGCGCTGGCCGACCAGCTATCGCAGTACCATTTCGGGGGGCGTCTTGCGGAATATCGCTACTATGACATGCACCATATCATTGAAAAGGCGCTGTTGTTCACGGAAGAAATCAATGCGTTGGTTTAATCGGGCGCGTCTGCGGCACTGGCGCTTCAGAGTATCAATGTGCCTTCGCGGGCTTCCGAAGATGACGAAACCTCCGTTCAATGCAATGTTGGTACGCAAGCGCCGCGGTCAGCTCGAGTTTGTCTTTTTCCAAAACTACGAAACACGCAACGAATCGACGCAAGCCCTTATTGAGGAAGCAAATGAAACTCTGGGGTTATCTGATTTTTCTTGGCGCCTGATCAACACTGATGACCGCTATGAGGGTGATAGCTACCGAGGGTTGCCCGTGCTGTCTTACGCGGTGCCCCCCGGACGCTACGAATTAGCGTGTCCCGATTTTGTGTTTGATCATTGGCGACAGACACAACTGGATGACTATGAAACCAAGCGGCGACAACTCATGGCAGAGGCGGGAAGCTCGCCTACGAATGATGTGTTGGGCTGGCGCGGCGCTGAGACTCACCCTATTCGTCGTGCCTTCGTAGAACAGTTTGCGGGTTGCCCAGGCTTTGATGTGGCCCTGATTAATTGGGCTCGAAATAATCCAGACCGACTCACGGCAGCTCAATTTCTGTCCATCGACGAGCAGCAGCAAACTTGGCGCTATCTGATTGATCTGGAGGGTCGCGGATATTCTGCTCGCCTGAAACTGCTGTTGGCCACCGGGCGTGTGGTATTTATTCAGGAGCGGAACTCACATGAGTTCTACTATCAACATCTTGTTCCATGGGTGCATTTTGTGCCTGTGAAGAGTGATCTTTCGGATCTGCAGCCCCATCTGGAGAGGCTGATTGCAGATCCTGAGTTGGAGCGTGCCATCAGCAGGCAGGCTATTCAGTTTGCTGATCAGCACCTATCGCGTGCGGTGGCGGTTCAGCGTTTCAAAGACTGCCTTCGGGATTGCTCTGTGGTAAAAGCAACGAACGAACCCCAACCAGCCTGCGCATTCCTGGATCAGATTACCCCGGTGATTCTGACCTTCAACGAAGCATCCAATCTGGCTCGTACGCTTCATCCGCTGCGGCATTTCAAACAGGTCGTGGTGGTAGACAGCGGCAGCACTGATGAAACGCTGGCAATTTGTGCTCGGTACCCGCAGGTGCGGGTTGTCACGCGGCCTTTCGATGCCCATGCGACCCAATGGAATTTCGCAGTCCATGACACGGGAATCACCACCCCTTGGGTACTGGCGCTGGATGCCGACTATGTGCTCAGCGACGATGTGATCACGGAGCTGTCTTCGCTCAAGCCCGAGCCGGTCACTAATGGCTACCAAGCCGCTTTTGTGTACTGCGTGCAAGGGCATCCTCTGCGAGCTACGCTGTATCCGCCGGTGACCGTGTTGTACCGGCGTGACCGTGGACACTACCGACAAGATGGACACACGCAGCGGCTTGAGATTCCGGGCGAGGTGCTGCCGTTGCAGGCACGCATCAGTCATGACGATCGCAAGCCTTTAGCCCGCTGGCTGTCGGCTCAGGAGAAGTACGCTCAGCTCGAATGCGCCTTGCTACGTGCCACCCCGTGGCGTGAGCTGAGTGTGCAGGATCGCCTGCGCCGAATGATGCTCATCACGCCTTGGCTGGTTCCCCTGTACTGTCTGACCGTAGGGAGGGGCCTTCTGGATGGTTGGGCTGGCGTGTATTACGCACTACACCGCGGGGCTGCCGAATCGATCTTGTCGTTGAAGCTCATGGAGTCGCGGGTTATGAAGACGCGCAAACTGGATTCTGGGTCATGAGTGCATCACGGCATTCACTTTCGCCTCTGGTCATTACTCCAGCCAACAAGCTGCTACGCGGCCTCTGGAGCGTGGCGTGGCTGCTGCTTTTTCGCCCCACACCAAGGCCATTTCACGCCTGGCGATGCATGCTGCTGAGGCTCTTTGGCGCGCGTCTGGAACCGGGAGTCAAGGTGTATGAATCGGTGCGTATCTGGGCACCCTGGAACCTGGAGATGAAAGCGGGCAGCTGCCTCGGCGATGATGTGAATTGTTACAATGTCGCACGCGTTACTTTGCACGAACGCGCGGTGGTTAGCCAATACAGTTACTTGTGCACGGCCAGTCATGATTACACGCTCCGAAGCCATCCGCTCATGGTTGCGCCTATCACACTGGGTGCCCATGCCTGGGTTACGGCTGATGTATTTGTAGGGCCTGGAGTTGTGATTGGCGAGGGCAGTGTGGTTGCGGCCCGCAGCACCGTGGTTCGCGATGTGCCACCGTGGATGGTCGTCGGCGGCAACCCGGTGCAGATCTTGAAGCAGCGCGAGTTCAAGGACTGAGTTAATCTATGCGAGTCGCTCATTTAGATGGTCTGCGCGGCTTGGCCGCAGCGGCTGTCATGTTGTTTCACTTCACCAGTCAACTGCCGGATGGCATTCTGAAGTCCGCCTTCAGCTATGGCTGGTTGGGTGTTGAAGTGTTCTTCGTGCTGTCTGGGATTGTTATGCCGCTGGCCTGTCGTAATGACCTGGTTAGATACTCTGGAGTGTCGCGCTTTCTGGCTCGGCGAGTGGTGCGCCTCTATCCGCCATTTTTTGCGGCTGTATTGCTTACCGTGGCGCTCAATTATCTGTCCGCGTTAATGCCTGCTTATCAAGGTGCCCCGTATGTGCTGGATATCTGGCAACTGCTGGCAAACCTCACCTATCTAGCAGACTTCACGACAACAGGCTGGCTGTCGCCGGTATTTTGGACGCTGGCCCTAGAAGTTCAGTGGTATCTACTGCTGGTGCTCCTCGGGCCTTGGTTCTTTCGTCATCTCGTCCTGCTGGTCAGTCTCTGTGTCCTCGTCAGTATTACTGCTGTCGGTGTGGAGTCGGGTAACATCTTCGGCTATCTTTCCTTGTTCACGCTGGGTTGGTTGATTGGGCTGCACCTGATCGGTCATCTGCCCTTTCAGCGTATGTTACCGCTCACGATCTTGCTGCTAATACTGATTCGTCTCAATCATGGCATGCCGGTGCTGCTGGCGGTGGTGGCTACTCTGGCGCTAATCTACGGACTGCCGGCTCTGCTGGCACGGCTGAGTTGGTTGGGCCTGCCGTCTTACAGCATCTACCTCGTGCATGTGCCCATCGGTGGGCGAGTCATCAATCTGCTTAAGCGATTGGATGTGTCACAACCCTTTTTGCAAGTAGTGGCAGTGGTTATTGCCGTCGTTGTGTCGTGGATCGTCAGCCGTCTCTGGCATCGTCTGATTGAGATGCCTAGCCTGCGCTGGAGCAGAGGCTATCGATGAAAAATTTTGCACCCATAAAATTGCAGGCAGTCATGGAGTTTAAGTCACAGGTTTACTTGGATGTATCGTCGCTGACAGATTGGTCCAAGAGCCCAGTGGGTATTTCAAGAATCGAATTTGAGCTGGCTCGCTATTGTCTAGCACAGCAGCAGTGGGTAAGTTTTTGTAGGTATGAGAGCGCTTTAGCTGCTTATGTGCATGTGTCTACGCAGCGGATTGAAGAGGACATTCGTCAGTTTGGTGCAGGCGCATTACCAACATCCTCTACGAACGCTTCTCAACCTCGCGCTAGGCTCAGTCGTTTAAAGCAGCAACTCCGGCCGTGGCTTCCTCCCCGGCTGTTCGCGGGATTAAATCGACCAAGATGGATGCTGCGCAGACAACCTAAAGCGCCTGTGCAAGATTCGATTAAATTCAGAGCTGGCGACCGGCTAATTTGGATGAGCATCTCTGCAGATGCGTCTAAATTGAAGCTCCTGAGATCCTTGGCGATGCAGGATCGTGTACAGAATTTTTTTTACTGTCACGATATTATTCCGATTATCTTCCCTCAATATGTCGGAATAGATTATGTCATTGCTTTTGGCCAATATTTGAAGGTTTTGGCGGAAACAGCGACTGGCCTGATGTTTAATTCTCGCGCATCTCAAGAAGACTTCCAGACGCATTACCCGATGGCCAGGATGCCCCAGACGATCATCAATCCTGCAGTAGGAGATTTGTTGCCTCTGCCGAACGGAAGCGTTTCTTCTGATGTACAAGCAGTGCTTGAGTCGCCCTTCATTCTCTATGTATCCACCATCGAACCGCGTAAGAATCATGATGTCTTATATCGTGCTTATGTGAAGGCTCATCAGCAGGACATAAAATTACCAAAGCTGGTTTGCCTTGGTCGTCAAGGCTGGCTAATTGACGATCAAATTCATTACATGTGTCATGATCCACGAGTAATCGATAGCATTGTTTTTTTGCATGAGGCCAGTGATCACGAGCTAGCACTGCTTTATCGTCGTTGCCTGTTCACGGTATATCCATCCTTTTATGAGGGTTGGGGTATGCCAGTGAGTGAGGCATTATCTTTGGGCAAGTTCTGCTTGATCTCCGGCTGTGGTGGCCTAGCCGATGCAGGAGCCATTGGATGTATGCATATTGATCCACATGATGCCTTGTCTTGGCTCGAGTGGATTAAATTTTATGCTACACATGAAGATGCTTTATCTGAGAAAGAAGCTTTTATTAGAGAGAGGTATGCTTCTGAAAATTGGCATGACTTTTCAAAAAAAATTATGAGATTTGCTCAGGAAAACTCTTACATGGCATGTACTGATGTGGGTTAAGTATAAATGAATGAAAAATATGATATTTTGCATATCAGTATTCTGGCAGGTGATCTTTCAAGAACGGGTGGAGTGCGTCGAAGTGATCAATTAAAAGAAGCTGTGCGAGAAATTGGTGGCAAAACAATTAATATTAACTCTCGTACTTTTTCCGAGCATCAATCCATTTTCGATTGGATCTACAGGGGCTTTTTCTGTGGCGTAGTTATATTGTTATGTCTGACTCATGGGCTTAGGTTTTCTGTACTGCGCGAGCTTGTTGCTTGTTGGTTAGAAGTAAGGTTTAAGTTGGCGGACATGAGAAATCCAATTGTTTATTTGGAAATTAACAATGGAATTTCGATTGCTCTCTTGATTCTCTTGAAGATATTTAATATTAAATATGTTTGCTTCCCGCATAATATAGAATTTCTGGTGCCTAACAACGCCCCTGCATGCTTTCGTAGTGCGAAAAAGTCAATGCATGCAGAGTTGTCTGGCTATCACGGTGCATTGAAGATATTTGCTATTTCAAGATTTGATGCTGCGATTCTTTCTTGTAGAGGGCTTCATGCCTCAGTTTTTAGCTACTTTCCAAGTAAAGCTGACATTGACATCTACTCAGATGTTCGTACGAGTAAGTATCAAGAAGGTGATGTGCATGAGTACTTGATTTTAGGAACATCAAACTATACGCCAACCTTTATCAGCATCAGGGATATGTTGGAAGTAATCCGAGTCTCTGATGGAGACTATCGTGTTTCAATAGTGGGTTTTGGCACAGAAAGGTTTTCTTGCTATGCTTCGGATCGTATAAAAATTCTAGGCGCAGTGAGTGATAATGATCTTCTGGATGTTGTCCGTCGTTGTACTGCCATGCTGATTAATCAAAAGCAAACAACTGGAATGCTCACGCGGATTATTGAGATGAACTTGTGTGGTTTGCCACAGTTAGTCATAAGTGATTATTTTCAGGCAGAAGGGCTTGAGCAATATGGTGTTCGATTAGTAGCTTTGGCCGATTTAGATAAAAAAGAGTTGCCGGTTGTGGCTAAGTTTTTTTCTAAGCCTTTATCTGACTTACTTTTAATTAATGCTAGAGATTATACCCTGGTGCAGGGGTAAGAAATCGCCAATTTCTGATTCTGCGGCCGTATTTTGCAACAAGAAAATTTTGCCATATGCTATGGTGCTTCAGTAATACGATGAAGTTACTCAGGATTTTTTCGTAATGCCTATAATTATGCTCGGCTTTTGGGCAGCGCTTCTGCGCCTGATTACTCGTAAGTATGCAGCACTTGGCCATCGTCTGTTCGGTCTACAGTTACATGTATCCCGACAGGGTTTCATTGGTCGGGAGAATCTTTTTCAGACGCATTTCCCCCGGAGAGTGCTGCTGTCCTACATCACTTATCCCTTTCAAGAGATGCCGGAAGCTCCGCTGAGGCACAGCCAGCAGGTTGAGGCTCGTGCTTGGGCGGAGTTGCTTCATGAGCGGGGCTACATCGTGGATGTGGTTGATTTCGATGAGCCTAACTTTGGAGGGCTGGACCGCCCTTACGAGTTGGTGTGCGGGTTCGGCCTACCTTATGAGCAGTTGATCCAACGGCGACAGCCGAATCAGCGCTTCTTCTACTATGCGACGGGCTGTCACCCGACATTTCAAACAGATGTAGCGATTCGCAAGCTGCTTGACTTTGAGCGGCGCTACCATTTCTGGCCTAGAGTTGGAATGCGTCTAGCGACTTTCACGATGCCATTGCAGTTTGTAGTTTCAGATGAATACCTTGTGCTTGGTGATGACGCGGTAGCTGAAACTTATCAACAAGCTATCTACCGAGGCCGGGTTCATTCATTGCACAACTTGTTCTTGAGCGGTGGTGGCCCTCAGAAACCCCGTACCCAAATAAGTCACCGAAAGAGCTTGCTTTGGTTCGGATCGTTTGGTTGCGTGCACAAGGGCTTGATTGATGTGCTGGAAGCAATGCGTTCACTGCCCGACTACGAGCTTCATTTAGGGGGACTCAGTCCCGTCGAGCGATCTATGCTCCATATTGATGAAATCTTCGCGGATGTGATGCCACGAGTAACAGACCATGGTTTTGTGAGAGTGGGCAGTCCTGAGTTTAGCGCGCTGATGGCACGAGCCAGTCTGTTGGTCTTCCCCAGTATCTCCGAAGGTGTATCGGGCGCTGTGCTCACGGCCTTAGCCCATGCTGGCGGCTATCCTATTTTGTCGCGCATGACTGGCGTTGAACTTGAGGGTAGAGGTATAAAGCTGCCGGAGATTTCCCCAGCATCGATTGTGGCTGCAGTTCAGTCCCTGGAGTCGATGCCGGACGATGAATTGCTCGATATGATCAATGATGTAATGGCACTAGTTTGTGCCCGATATCACTGCGCGACTTATCAGCTGGGCTTGAGAGCTGCATTTGACCGAGCTTGTGAAACGACTAAATAATTTTTAAACATCAAAGTTAACGCCTGTAGCCACTAAATATGGCTTAATAAAGTCAATGTCATACCTCGCCCATGCATGCATGCCAAATGGAAGTTTGTTGCTATTCAACTCCATACAGCGCGATGGTAGCGCCTCCCATGAAAAATTTAGAGCATCTGATATTATTGCGACTCGGTACTTCGAATCTACTTTTGGTACGATATTGCTCCAATATAAGTCACAATTACCATCATAAATTTTCCACGCACCTCTAAGTTGACCAGCAGAGCCAATCGCTTTAAGCCCTTTTTGCAAGCGCCTTAAGTCGCCTTTAAAACCTTGGATAATATCACTTAAAATTTCTTTAAAAGGATACCATCGATGCTTAGATGAGGTTATTCTTCTAAGTGCGTCTAGGTTATGCAATGAAAATCCAGAGTTTCCAATACCAATTATTTTGGCATCAAATTTGGCGTTGTCATAACCTTCAAACCAAGGAGCGCCAATATAATCCAAGGGCTGCCAGCACCAATAATATAGATCATCTCTAAAAACAATTGCATCTGGCTCATGAACTAGCATATGAGAGTAGCTATCAAGTTGGCTCACGATCACCGGCGAGATCATCATGGAGTTATAAGCGCTAATGTTCGCCATGAATTTTTCATCAATTCGCAAGCACGAAGCCATCGGCAAAATCTCGCTATAAATATCGAGGCTCAAGCCTTTTGGCGCCACTAAAATTATTTTATAAGCACCTAGCACATCCGCACATCTACTAAGTGATACACGCTCCAAGGGCAACGGGATTTCTTTGTGTACTGGAACAATAACAACTGGATTTATCATAAAAAACCACCTAACAAGTCACCCTTGACAAATCCAAAACTCAAGCCATTGCCACTACTTCAGCCGGACACAGCGAGCAGTCCATCCTGCCGCCAACACCACCCAGCGATTCTGCTGTCCGCACCGGGATTGCGTCATATCCGTGGACCCGCGCTCTTTTGTAATGGGCCAACGAAGTCTGCACAGTTAAGTCGCTAGTGTATAAAATTTTACCGGTGTTTTCATCTTCAGGGGTAGAATCCCCTTCGAGAGTTTATTTTGAAAGTTACGCTCATCACCGTCTGCTATAACAGTGCCCGCAGCATTGCAGACACTCTGCACTCGGTCGACGCACAATCCTGGCCAGACATTGAGCATCTGGTGATTGATGGCGCATCCACAGACGACACGCTGGCCGTGGTATCCCGCTACCCGCAGCCATGGCGTCGTGTGGTCTCTGAGCCTGATGCTGGTATTTACGATGCGATGAACAAGGGACTTGCGCTGGCCACAGGAACAGTAGTCGGTTTTCTCAACGCCGATGATGTGCTCGCCGATTCGGAAGTAATTGCGCGCATCGCTGAGGCTGCCCGTCAAGGCGCCGGTGTTGTGTACGGTGATCTCTGCTATGTGAGCGCTTCCCGGCCGCAGCAAGTGGTGCGCTATTGGACCAGTCGTCCGTTTCAAGCCGCTCTGCTGCGCTCTGGCTGGATGCCACCGCATCCAACCTTTTATGTGCGCCGTACCTTGCTGCAGTCAACTGGTGGCTTTGATGTGCGCTACCGTATTGCTGCAGATTATGACCTCATGGTGCGTGTGCTATTGGCTGCCGAGGTTTCAATCGTCTATTTGCCCCATGTATTGGTACGGATGCAGACGGGCGGTGCGAGTAACCGATCGTTGCGCAACCTGTTGCAAAAATCCTGTGAAGATGCCGATATCGCTCATCGTCACAAGTTGGGCGGTTGGTGGACAGTACTGCTCAAGAACATCTCCAAGATACCTCAGTTTTTCAAAAAATGACGAAGTGACTCAGAAGCTATAGCCAAGGACTTGGTCTGTGATTCATGTTAAGGCTGCAGCGTTTGACCAACATTGGCTGACAAATTTCAACACGACAGCAACGGTCGATCTCCTAATTGTGCTTTTAAATTATAAGCAGAAAAACGCATTCCTTTGTCAGCTTTAATGTGGATTAGCCCAGACATGTGTTGAGGGCGCATTTGCATCTGTATCACGAGAGTGACCTTATGTATGAACTCATGCGGATTGACTCACCACCAGCACTCTTGCAGGGCTTGGTGCAAGGCCTGATATCTGACACAGGCATTTGTTTGCTCTTGACGGGTTTGTCCGGCGCTGGAAAAAGCACGCTTGCCCACTCGTTGGAGCGTCTGCTACGGGAAAAAAATACACCAACCGTTGTTTTGGATGGTGATGTGATTCGTGCCGGGCTTTGTCGTGACTTGGGCATGTCACTCGCTGATCGACAGGAGAACGCACGGCGTGTTGCCGAAGTAGCCAAGATTCTCGTTGAGTCTGGCGTAGCAGTGATTGTGTCAATGATTGCGCCCTCGAAGCAGTCTCGAATGATCATGAGAGATGTTGTCGGTATTGATGCGTTCAGAGAGGTCTACATCTCTACTCCGTTGGCAGTGTGTGAACAGCGGGATGTTAAAGGGCTTTATCAAAAGGCAAGATTGGGTTTACTGAGCAATTTTACGGGTTTGGATTCGCCATATGAGCCACCGGAGAGTCCGGTTATGGTTTTGGATTTATCTTCGGGTGATGTTGACTATTTTGCTCAAGGTGTGATTTCCAATGTCTTTGAAAAGTAGCGTTCTTTTTGCGATGTGTTTTGTTAGCATTATTTTCGGCCAAAAAGGTAGAAAGCTTAAACTGAACCAGTTGATGGAGACGTTCAAGGAATACGCTATCGAAAAGCCTGAGTATTTTTTCTGTAAAAATGCTAAGCTCGTATATGTCGTGAACTCTAAAGTAGCTTGCTCGTCATTAAAGGTTGCATTGGCACGGACGGACGGATTAGATGTTGGCTTTTCGAGCTATCATGAAGTGCATAGCCATCCAGCGATGCTGGATCATGTTGTTTACCGTGCCGATGAAGTGGATTTTGACGGTTATTTTTTTTCCTATGTGCGCGATCCCTACTCGCGGCTACTGTCTGCTTGGCTGAATAAGTTCAATGGCGCAGATATCAATGATGATAATTTCGAATTCAAGAACTATTTGGGTGGTTTCCTCAAGCGAACTGATTCATTTCCAGTGTTCGTCATGAAGATATTCATGATTCCTGATGAGCTTTCAGATCGTCATTTTGTATCACAGACCTATTGGTTGTTTCAGAAAAACACGCGCCCGCTAGACTATATTGGGCGTTTGGAGAGCATCAAATTTTCTTACGCAGATTTGATGGCGCGGTTTGAGTTGCCGTCACTTGAGCGATTCAATACTTCACCATCCTATCAAAAGCATAATTACTATGATTATTTAACATACGCTTTGGTAAAAAAACGCTACGGATGTGACTTTGATGGTTTTGGATATGAAAAACTTGACTCGTGATGATAGGCGTTCAGTTGCCGACAAGTGATGAATTATGTTTACAATGAGATATTCGGCAAGTCCAAGCATTACAAAGGTTGTGCACGAGTTCGACAGAAATTTTGTCATGCAGGCGTACGCTAAAGACTTGGATCAACTGGTATTACTCTGGGGCATGACATGGATGTAGCACTACTTATACTGGCTCCATCGTTGGCACTAACGCTGCTAAGCCTAGTGATTCTGATTCGCTTGGCCCCGATGATGGGCCTCATGGATAGCCCTGGCGGGCGCAAGCATCATGCGCGTCATACCCCTGTGGTTGGTGGCTTGGCCATTAGTATTGGCCTCTTGCCTTTACTGGTCTTGTTTCCAGCCTATTCGATTTCGGTGCTGTGCTGGTTTGCTGCCAGTATATTGCTACTTTTTGTGGGTTTGGCCGACGACATATGGGATATCACCCCGCTGCAAAAATTCTTAGGCCAAGTGATTTCTGGCTTGTTTTTGCTGCCGGCGGGGCTGGTGCTGAGTGACTTGGGCTACTTGCTGGGGCCTGACCTGCTACAGCTTGCTTGGTTGGGCGCGCCTCTTACGCTATTTGCCGTTGCCACGGCGATCAATGGCATGAACATGCTTGATGGTATTGATGGTTTGCTGGGCTTGGTTGCGGCTGTTCCGTTGGCGATTATGTTTTGGCTGGCTTGGCGATCCGGACTGGCTTTTGAGACTGCATTGGCGGGCTGCTTGCTTCTGGGTTTGATCGCATTTTTGATGTTCAATTTTCGCTTTCCGTGGGTACATCATGCCAGCGTATTCCTAGGCGATGCTGGCAGTACGATGGTGGGCTTTAATACGGCTTGGCTCGCCATTGCGCTGGCAGTTAAAGATGTTATTCCGCCAGTGTTGGCGCTGTATCTGCTGGCATTACCGCTGCTGGATCTGGTGGGTGTCATGTTGCGTCGTCGTCTTCGAGGCGTATCTGCGGCTACACCGGGGCGTGATCACCTGCACCACATTTTGCTGGATGCTGGCTTTTCGGTGCCGCTCACGGCTTTGTTGCTGGCAGCACTGGCGCTGTTGTTTGCTGGTGGTGGTTTGCTGGGCTGGCAGCTGGGCATGCATGAAAGATGGCTATTTCTGATTTTTATGATGGCACTGCTGGGGTATGTGTTGTTTTCGAGGTCGGTACAGAGAGTGGTGCTGGCTCTGCGATTGTTGATGTCGCGTTTCAAGCATAACATGACGGTTTAAGGTGGCTTGGATGGCTTGACCTTAGTCATGCTATCCCGCATTGTAAACAAGGTTTTTAAGGCACTTATGCTCTTTACTACAAGAGCAAAAAATGGAGCAAGGAATGAGAAAAATCTTCGCAAAGGCCGCAGGTTGCGGCATGTTTGCAACAACATTGATGGCCGCAGGTTCTGCCTTCGCGTTGGGCCCTACCACCGATCTGATCACGCCGCCGGATTCACAGCGTGAGGCTACTTTCGCGTCGGCTGGGGTAAAGCCCACGGCAACCCAAGCGTCGCCAGCGGTGGCGTTTGGTTCGCCGATCGGCTTTGGGTTGAACAATGGCCAGTTGGCCGTAGGTATTGGCGGACAAACCACCGATGCTCCAGGTGCTAATCATTTCGACGGTTCTATGGGTGTGGCAGTTGGCTTTGGCAACTCTGCCGACTCTTTGGGCTTTGAGGTTACGGCTAACATCATCAGCTTGCGCAATAACTTGGGTGAAGACGGTTCGTTCAACGCCAAAGCTCACCGTATGGTCAATGCGACCACATCAGTAGCAGTTGGTGCAGAAAGCTTTGGTGGTTGGGGTGCAGCACGAAAAGGTCGCATCAGCTCCTATGGCGCCGTGACTACGGTGGTGAATCCCGGTATGCCGGTAGTGCTGAACCTAGGTGCTGGCACCAACCGTTTTGCCAGCAACACCGACACTAGCCGTACGGGCGTATTCGGCAGCATTGCGGTTATTCCGACCGATCGTTTGTCGTTCGTGGTGGATTACACCGGTATCGACACCAATGCAGCAGTTTCGGTGGTGCCATTCGCTTCGTTGCCAATCACACTGACCTTGGGTTATGTGAACCTGCAGGAGCAGGAAGGTCTGTCGCGCGAATTCGCTGGTGGCATTGGCTACCTTTACCGCTTCTGATAACGGAGGAAATTCTAATGCGTAATTTTTCAGCTTTACTTATTCTGCTGGCTGCTTCGGGTAGTGCGTTCGCTGGTGGTTTTGCCGCGCCTATTGTGTCGCAAATTAGCACTCTGGTGCCGCCACCGATTCTGATTCCCACGCCGGATGCAGCTCCGCCGGCACAACCCACAGCTAAAGATATTCCAGATGCGTAATAGTATTGTTATGGCTGGCCGTGCTGCAAACCGTCGTACGGAGCTGGTGATTCAGCGCTAATGCTGTTTTGCTAATGCCCTGTTGATGTGACATGAAAAAGCCCGCTCAGGAAACTGAGCGGGCTTTTTCATTGTTTTGGCTTAGTCCCAGCGACGGTCGCGACGATCATCGCGGCGGTCTTCTCGCCACTCACGGCGGTCATGACGACGCTCTTCGCGCCATTCGCGACGATCCTGCTTCCAGCCATGATTGTGGTAGTGACCCTGGTTGTAGATCACGCGCACCGGTTTGGCGGGGTAGTAAGCCTGTGTATACACCGGCTGGTAGACGGGCTGTGCGTACACGACCTGCTGCGAGTAGACCACGGGCTGGGCATAAACAGGCTGACCATAGACCGGCTGGTTGGCTGGCCCGTAGCTCACCTGGGTGCGACCATGCTGACCGTAGCCGTTGCCATGACCGCGATAGTTGCGATTGTCGTTTGAGTCGTTGTTGGCAATTGCTGTGCCGGCTACCGCGCCAATGGCACTGCCGAGCAGCGCGCCCTGGCGACCATCAATGCTGTGACCAATGGCAGCACCAAAGCCAGCGCCCACGATGGCACCGACCACGGCGTCGGATGAACCTGCCTGGGCCGCGCCGCTCAGAGCCAGTGTTAGAAATACTGCGCTTGCTCGTTTCAACATGGTGAGTCTCCTTGTTTGATCTCACCCTTAACAATGCTCAGCCCACCTTCTGCGTTGACAGCCATTTACAATTTGCCGTTTCCCGACAAACGGTATTTGTAGTAGTTTCGTAACAGTCGCGTTGATCGCGATCTTCACCTTTATAAAAACGAGAGTTGCCTATGAGCATTCCAGTGGCGCGTGCATTTACCTATGCATTGATTTTATCGGTCAGTGTTCTGGCTGGCTGTTCGCGCAATAGCAACGATGGCGGTTCGTCATCCACACCACGCGTCAATAACGGTGCCTGCATCAAGCCAGATGCGAATGCCCGCAACAACATTCTCACGGCCATCTTCGAGGCCAGCGCCGGCGATACCGTGTTGCTTTGCGAAGGCAAGTTCGACATGCCGACGGGCCTGCTGATCAACAGCAAGCCGGGTCTGACGCTGAAAGGCGCGGGCATGAAGAAAACCTTTCTGAATTTTGCCAAGAGCGACAGCGCCGAGGGCATCAATGCCTCTTATTCCGACGGCCTGATTCTGCAGGATTTCACGGTTGAGGATACGCCGGGCAACGGCATTCGTATTTTCCGCTCCAATTTCATCACCATGAAGGGCGTGCGTGCGCGCTGGCATGATTTGGCTGGTCGCGACGAGACCGACCCTGGCTATACGCCGCGTTCGGATGTGGGCGCCTATGCGCTGTACCCGGTGGAGACGCGGCATATCCTGATGGAGAACTGCGAGGCGCATGGTGCGTCGGATGCTGGCGTGTATGTGGGCCAGTCCAGCGACATCATCGTGCGTAATTGCTTGGCTACTTACAATGTGGCCGGCTACGAGTTCGAGAATACCTATCGCGCCATTTTCGAAAACAATGTGGCGACCAAGAATACTGGCGGCTTCCTGATTTTCGACTTGCCTGACCTGCGTCAGTACGGTGAGAAGAACATTGTTCGCAACAACAAGAGCTATGGCAACAACACCGAGAATTTCGCACCTATCGGCAATATTGTGGGCCTGACGCCGCGCGGTACCGGCATGCTGATTCTGGCATCCGACCAGCTGGAAATTTACGGCAACGAGATCTACGACAACGACACCATCGGCATCGCCATGGTGAATTTTGGCCTGGTAGACAACAAGTACCCGGACCAGCGCTATGACTTCTTCCCGGAAGGCGTGGAAATTCGCGATAACACCTTTGCCAATAATGGTAGCAACCCGCAATTGCCCAGTGCTGACCGTGGCGTGGCGTCGGCCTTGCCGCTCATTCTTCGCCTGAAGAATTTCGGCCGTGGCGCAGATATTGTGTGGGATGGCGGCGAAGATGTGCCGAACGATTGCACCGAGTATCCGCGTGACAAAGATGGCGTGCCGCTGAACGAAGCGAACCCGAACGAGAAGGGCCGCTACGAAGCGCGTGTAGATGAGCGTGGCCGCCCGAACTTTGATCGGCCAGACAAGGAGCCGACTTGCCGGTACAACGCCTGGAAGTTCAATGCTCAGGGCCAGCTCAAGAAGCCGGAAAACGGTCTGTGCATTAGCAACAACAAGCATGATGGCAGCCCGCTGACCACGCCGTTCTTGAATGCCAAGCTTGCCCGCACCGACCTGACGCCGGAAACGGCACAGCAGCTGGTGTCGCCGGGTAGCACGGATCTTGCGCCGCATAACTGCGATCTGCCGGCCCGTCCGGTGCCGGTGTTGAAGCTGCCGTACAAGATCAAGGCCGAAGAGCAGAAACCCTCGGATTCAGAGGTGCAGAAGGCGTGTTCGGCGGCGGCGGCAGGCAAGATCAATTGGGCGGCTTTGGCCAAGTTCAATTGCCCTGAGCTGAGCCAGTACGGCCTGTTCTCGGAGCCGAACAATCCTTTGTCGGATGGTACGGGTCAGGCAACCGGCGGGGCAGTCATGCCCTACGACCTGAACTCCACGCTGTTTACCGATTACGCCAGCAAGTATCGCGTCATCTTCCTGCCGTCCACGGCGGGTGGTGCGCCGCTGCCGGCCAAGTATCAGGATAGCCGTCAGGGCATTACGGCCACGCTGGACTTCCCGGTGGGCACGGTGATTGCCAAGACCTTCAGCTTCCGCAAGGAAGACTCGGCCGGCAAGCTGATCAGCGAAAATGTGGTGGAGACGCGCCTGCTGATCAAGCGCGAAACCACGGCTGGCGTGAACTGGGTGGGCCTGCCGTATATCTGGCAGAAGGATGCCGCCGGCAAGAACACCAAGGCTGTGCTCAGCCTGGCTGGTGGCTCGGCAGCGGTGAGCTGGGACTATCTGGACCCGAATCCGAATGTGAAGAAGAACGGTGCGCGTGCGCGTTATACCGGCACGGCCAGCCAGTACACCATTCCGGCGGCTCTGAACTGCATTAGCTGTCATGGTGGCGATGACCGCGAGGCAGGTTCGGCTCCGATTGGCCCGAAAGCGCGCAACATGGATCGCGGCATCAATAAGGATCTGAGCGGTGAAAACCAGCTGGCCTTCATGGTGCGCAAGGGTTGGCTCAACGAAGTGCCGGTCACGCACGATGCCAAGCTCTCGGTCTGGGATCTGCCGGGCAGCAGCGGTGAGGCGGCAGGTTCGGCGATGGATGTGCATAAGCGCGTGCGTGCCTACCTGGAAGTGAACTGCATGCATTGCCACAACCCGAATGGTGGCGGCTCCAACTCCGGCCTGTTCCTGGACAGCTTCCGTACGGTCGACAAGCGTTATGGCATCTGCAAGAAGCCGGTTGCGGCTGGGCGTGGTTCGGGCGGCTTCAAGCACGACATCGTGTTGGGCCAGGCCGGCTCGTCGATTCTGCCGTTCCGTGTGGGTTCGGCCGAGGCTGGCATTCGCATGCCATCCATCGCGCGTACCGTGACGCATGGCGAGGCTTCCGCACTGGTTAATGACTGGGTGCAGAATCAGCTCTCGGCCGTGAACAGCATGGACGACTCGCTGGTGCAGAACGAAGAGAACTGCAACGACAGCGAATTGCCGCTGCTGGTGACCGAGCTGTTGCCGGGCGAGCTGCTGCAGGTGATCAGCCAGTTGCAGAAGGCGACCGCCCGTAACGGCGGCTTGTCGGCGGATCAGCTCACGGCAATCATGAACGGCTTCCGCAACTCGCCGCGCATGAGCTCGGCGGATCAGCGTCGCGAGCAGTCTTTGCGCAAGCACTGATAGGCGCGAGGCACTGATCCTCGCAAACCAACGCAGGCCGCACCTCGATTTTTGATCGGGGTGCGGCCTTTTTATTTCAGGAGATGTCGGCTATGCTGTGATTTATAAACTACGGATGGTTTATGATGCTTGAAATCAAACAGACAGCTGCTTTCAAGAAGTGGCGTGAGTCACTCAGGGATGATTGCGCAAGAGCCTTGATTGCATCGCGATTGGATCGCCTTGCCTTCGGTAATTTCGGCGATGTGGTGTTTGTTGGTGATGGTGTTTGCGAGTTGCGTATTCACTATGGCCCCGGCTATCGGATCTATTGCAGCCGGCAAGGCCAAACCTTGGTTGTCCTGCTCTGTGGCGGCAATAAAAGCAGCCAAGTGGACGACATTAAAAAAGCGCGCAAGATGTTTGCACAGTGGAGTAATGATCATGTCTAAAAATTTGACGCGGTATGACCCTGCTGAAGACTTGCTCTCCGAGCAGGCAATGGAAGTGTTCATGACTGAGGCATTTCATACCAGTGATGCAGCTTATATTGCACACGCTTTGGGTGTGGTCGCGAGAGCCAAGGGCATGGCGCAAATTGCCGGTGAAACCGGACTTTCGCGAGAGCAGCTTTATCGCTCTTTCAGTGCGTCTGGAAACCCGACACTGAAAACTACTTTGGCGGTGATGAAGGCCATGGGCCTCGCTTTGACAGCGAAATCAGCGGTGGCTTGAGGCCGGATTTATGACGAAGCAGTTATACTGCGCGCCTCGTGATTTTTCGGTGAAGCCCTGCCCATGACTGCCCTGACCAAACCCGTTCGTACCCGCGTTGCGCCATCGCCTACGGGTGATCCGCATGTGGGCACCGCCTATGTGGCGCTGTTCAATGTGTGCTTTGCGCGGCAGCACGGCGGCCAGTTCATTCTGCGTATTGAAGACACCGATCAGGTGCGCTCCACGCCGGAGTCAGAGCAGCAGATTCTGTCATCGCTGAAGTGGCTGGGGCTGAACTGGGACGAGGGCCCGGACATCGGTGGCCCGCATGCACCGTATCGTCAGAGCGAGCGCAGCGACATCTATAAAAAGCACGCTGGCATCCTGCTGGACAAGGGGCATGCCTTTCGCTGCTTCTGCACCGGCGAGCGTTTGGATGCGCTGCGTGCCGAACAGACCGCCGCCAAGGGTGCGCTTGGCTATGACGGGCATTGCATGAGTTTGTCTGCGGCTGAAGTCTCGGCCCGTATGGCCGCCGGCGAGCAGCATGTGATCCGCATGAAAGTGCCGAGAGAGGGCGTGTGCGAGGTCAACGACTTGCTGCGCGGCACCATCAGCATCGATTGGAAAGAAGTGGACATGCAGGTGCTGATGAAGGCCGACGGCCTGCCGACTTATCATCTCGCCAATGTGGTGGATGACCACCTCATGGAAATCACCCATGTGTTGCGCGGCGAGGAGTGGATCAGCTCCGCACCCAAGCACAAGCTGCTCTACGAATACTTCGGCTGGGACATGCCGCAGCTCTGCCACATGCCGCTGCTGCGCAACCCGGACAAGTCCAAGCTGAGCAAGCGCAAGAATCCGACCTCGATCACCTATTACGAGCGCATGGGCTATCTGCCCGAGGCGCTGCTCAACTACCTGGGCCGCATGGGCTGGTCCATGCCGGATGAGCGCGAGCAGTTCACGCTGGCTGAGATGATCGCGAATTTCGATGTGCAGCGTGTGTCGCTGGGCGGGCCGATCTTTGATGTGGAGAAACTGGCCTGGCTCAATGGTCAGTGGCTGAAGAGCCTGCCGCTGGATCAGTTTGTGGCGGCGTTTCAGCGTTGGGCATCGCCGGAATTCCTGGCGCGCGTGGCTAGCCAGATTCAGACGCGTGTTTCTACGCTGTCGGAAGCGGTAGACAAAGCCGGCTTCTTCTTTGCCGGCAAGGTCGCGCTGACGCCAGAGAGCTTTGCGCACAAGAATCTGAGCGCCGAGCAAATCAAGAGCCTGCTGCAGCTAGCGCTGTGGGAGCTAGAGGCGCTGCGGCACTGGGAGCATGCGCACATCAGCGAGTTGCTGCAACGCCTGAGCGGTGCGCTGGGCATCAAGCTGCGTGACTTCATGGCCCCGTTCTTCGTGAGCATGGCGGGTTCGCCGTCGGCACCGCCGGTCATGGAGGCGATGGCCATCATGGGGCCAGACATGACGCGGGCGCGCTTGCGCGAGGCTATTGCGGTATTGGGCGGCGTGTCGAAGAATGAGACCAAGGCGCTGGAGAAGCAGCTCGCGGCATTTCGTCGCGGCGAATCGCTGGTGGCGGAGTCGCCCGGTGCTTGATGAGTTGCTGAGTGCTGCACTGCTATTGACGAGCCTGTCAACAAGGGTGCAAAATTGTTTTGTGGTTGAGTGAGTCCACTGCAATAACCGGAGGAAAAAGCTTTCAAGCTTAGTCGTCCTAAGCGCGGTCTAAACGCGCGGTCTGCATGGCATAACCACAATTTATTGTGAAAATGGCTCCTTGATAGGGGCCATTTTTTTTGGAGAAAAACGCTTGTGACGAGCGCTCTTGCTTACATGGATGAAAGCGGTGATACATACCTAGAGGTTCTGCGCCCTTTCATCAAGATTAAGCTGTTTAGCGGTAATGCTAGAGGAGATATCGCATGATGCATACTGCCGAGGCTCGTACGCTGAGCATGTGCATCCGCCGAAGTCCGACGGTGGTCTATGAGTTCATGGCCAATCCGTACAACCTGCCGCTATGGGCTTCCGGCCTAGGCAACAGTATTCGTGCGGGCGCGAGTGCTGATGAGGGCTGGATTGCCGAAACCGAGCAGGGCTCCATCACCATTCATTTCTCGCCGATCAATGATTTCGGCGTGCTCGATCATGTTGTTACGCTGACTTCGGGTGCTAGCTTGTTCGTGCCGATGCGGGTGCTGATCAACGGCAGTGGCAGTGAAGTGCTGCTGACATTGTTCCGGCAGCAGAACATGAGCGACGAGCGTTTCGAGGCTGATGCCGAATGGGTCATCCGTGACCTGACGGCGCTGAAGCTGTTGCTGGAAGCACAGGTCTGAGGTATGGAATGTCTTTTCTGTATGGATAGTCGGAAATAATTCGATTATCCATACAAAATTAACTGATTTTCAAAGCGCGTCCGACGGCTGATAGCACCGCTTGCAGGGCGGCGGCCGTGGTGTCTTCGGCCAAGGCTACCGCTTCGCCGAGATGCTCGCCTTGACGAATGCGCACGCAGGCCATGGCTTTTGCGCCGGTGTTGTCGCCGAGTGAGAATTCGTCGAAACCTTCTACTTCCAGAGAAAGCCCGGTTTGCTGGCTGATCGCGGCGATCAGTGCGCCAACCACGCCACTGCCTTGGCCCTGTAATACCGGCCCTTGGCTGACCGTAATGCTGGCGGTCACGATGTCATCGGCACGATCCAGCGTATACCCCTTCAGGCGCCAGCCCTCCGGCGTGGCCACATAGTGCTGCTGAAACAGCGCGTGAATGCGACTGGCATCGACTTCGCCGCCGCCGCGCTCGGCATCGTTTTGCACTACGCGGGAAAACGCGATCTGCAGCCAGCGCGGCAGGGTGATACCGAACTGCTGCTCCAGCACATGCAGCACGCCGCCCTTGCCGGATTGCGAATTGATGCGCACCACTTCTTCATAGCGACGACCAAGGTCACGCGGATCAATCGGCAGGTAAGCCACATCCCACGGGTGTTCGGCCGAGACCGCCTCGATCTGGTTGTTCAGGCATTTGCGAATGGCATCCTGATGGCTGCCGGAGAAGGCTGTGAACACCAGCTCGCCGGCATAGGCATGGCGCGGGTGCGTGGCAATTTCGGTCACGGCTTCCACGGTGTCGATGACGCTGCGCATGTCGGAGAAATCCAGCGTCGGGTCCACGCCCTGGCTGTAGAGGTTCATGGCCATGGTGACCAGATCCATGTTGCCGGTGCGCTCGCCATTGCCGAGCAGGGTGCCTTCCACGCGATCGGCACCGGCCATCACGCCGAGCTCAGCCGCCGCCACGCCGCAGCCGCGATCATTGTGCGTGTGCAGCGACACGGTGACATGTTCGCGATGGTGCATGTGTTCGAGCATCCACTCCACGCTGTCGGCAAAGACATTCGGCGTGCTGACCTCGACCGTGGCCGGCAGGTTGATGATGACCGGCTGGCCGTGCTGCGGCTGCCAGACATCAATCACGGCATTGACCACTTCGGCGGCTACCGACAGCTCGGTGCTGGTAAAGCTCTCGGGCGAGTATTGGAATGTCCACTGGGTTTCCGGCTGCTGGGCGGCATGCTCGGCCACGCAGCGGGCACCGGCTACGGCAATGGCTTTTACGCCTTCTGCATCGGTGCGAAAGACCTGCTCGCGCTGGGTGCGCGAAGTGGAGTTGTAAACATGCACGATGGCCTTGCTCGCGCCCTTGAGCGACTCGTAAGTGCGTGCGATCAGCTCCGGGCGCGCCTGCGTGAGCACCTGGATGGTCACATCGTCGGGGATTTGCCGCTGCTCGATGAGCTGGCGCACAAAGTCGAAGTCCGGCTGCGAGGCAGCGGGAAAGCCGACTTCGATTTCCTTGAAGCCGACTTTGACCAGTAACAGAAACAGCCGGGTCTTCTGCTCCACGGTCATGGGTTTGACCAGCGCCTGATTGCCGTCACGCAAGTCCACGGCACACCAGCGCGGAGCCTGCATGATGACCTGGTCGGGCCAGCGCCGTTGCGGACGGGCTACCACGGGGGTGGGGCGGTATTTGCGGAAATCGTAGGCCATGGCGGCGCTCCTTTTGAGCAGGATCTGAACATGAGCACAGTCTAGGCAGGGCATTGCGCAATGTGTTTGCGATGATTGGGTGATTTCGCCATTAATGAGTGATAAATTTCACTTAAATAGATTATTAAAGTGAATTATTGCGATGAATGAATCTTTAGCGAAATTTGACCGTCATGACAGACTGATTCTTGCCGCCTTGCAGCAGGATGGCGGTCTGTCTAACCTGGAGCTGGCTGAACGCGTCGGCCTGTCGCCATCGCCCTGTTCGCGCCGTGTGCAGAAGCTGGAGGAGGCGGGTGTGATTCGCGGCCGTGCAGCACTGCTGGACAGCAAGGCGCTGGGCCTGGGTCTGACGGTGCTGATCCAGATCAGCATGGATCGCCACACGCCGGAGCGCTTCGAGAATTTCGAGGCCACGGTGCGCACTTACGAAGAGGTGCAGCAGTGCTATCTCATCACCGGCCAGAGTGCTGACTACTTGCTCAAGGTCGTGGTGCCGGATATGGATGCTTATCAGGCGTTTCTGCTCGACAAGATCACGCGCATCGAGGGCGTGAGTGGCGTACATTCGAGCTTCGTGATGCGTAAAGTGATCGATACCACCGCATTGCCGTTGAGTTATCTCTGAGTCTGACGGAGTTCATGTATGCCACTGCGCATCGCCATCAATGGCTATGGCCGAATCGGGCGCAATATTCTGCGAGCCTTGCATGAGCACAGCAGCCATAACGCGGCGCTACAGATTGTGGCCATCAATGACCTGGGTGACATGGTCACGCATGCTCATTTGACGCGCCATGACAGCACGCACGGACACTTTGCCGGGACCGTGAGCACCCTTAGCGAGGATGCGGCGGGGATGCGCCAAGACTATCTGGTGGTGAATGGTCAGCGCATTCGTCTGCTGGCCGAGTCTGATCCGCAACGCTTACCGTGGCGTGAGCTGGACATTGATCTGGTGCTGGAGTGTACTGGCCGCTTCGCATCGGCAGACAAGGCCTCGGTGCATCTGGCGGCTGGTGCCCGGCGTGTGCTGATCTCGGCTCCGGCGGGTACGGATGTGAAGACCGTGGTCTATGGCGTTAATCATCATCTGCTGACGGCCAGTGACCGCATCATCTCCAATGCCTCCTGCACGACCAACTGCCTGGCCCCGTTGATTTTGCCACTGCATCGGGCTTTCAGGATCGAGCAGGGGCTGATGGTCACGATCCATTCGGTGACCAACGATCAGGTGCTGACCGATGTGTATCAGGGCGATTTGCGCCGGGCTCGTGCCGCTACGCATTCGATGATTCCGACGCGCACCGGTGCGGCGGCGGCCATCGCGCTGGTCATCCCTGAATTGGCCGGACGCCTGGATGGCTATGCCATGCGGGTGCCTACATTGAATGTATCGCTGGTTGATCTGACCTTGACGCTGGATCGCGCGACCAGTGTGGCAGAGGTCAACGAACTGTTGCTTGAGGCTGCTGCGGGGCCATTGGCGAGCGTGATGCGTGTGTGTGATGAGCCGCTGGTATCCATCGATTTCAATCACAACCCGGCGTCTTGCACGGTGGATACCACCTTGACGCATGTGATCGGGCGTACGGTGAAAGTCTGTGCCTGGTATGACAACGAGTGGGGATTTGCCAACCGCATGCTCGATGTGTCGGCAATTTTGGCCGGTTTTTCGGCAACTTGAGCAATCCTTGCGCAGACAACCATCTTTTTGTGACAAGCGTGTTGACAGCTTTGGCCGGCATCCCTAAGATTCGCGCCACTGAACGACGACACACCCAGATGTCGTTCGGTATCGTGGGGCTTTAGCTCAGCTGGGAGAGCGCTACAATGGCATTGTAGAGGTCAGCGGTTCGATCCCGCTAAGCTCCACCAAGTACGGCCCCATCGTCTAGCGGTTAGGACATCGCCCTTTCACGGCGGTAACCCGGGTTCAATTCCCGGTGGGGTCACCAAACAGCAAAGCCCGGTCAGCAATGACCGGGCTTTTTGCTTTTCAGGGCGCTGGCTTTCTGGCTTTTTGCTTTAAAAGTCCGGCAAGTTCATGATGTTCTTCATGGCCTCTCGCCATGAGGAGCTCGTCATGGATACCTCGACTCACAGCCTCAACAACCTCTTTGCCCAGATGGGCCTCGCTAGCACGGATGACGCGATTTCAGCGTATGCGCATCAGCATCGTTTGCGTTCGGATGTTTTGCTGCATCGCGCCGAATGCTGGACACCCTCGCAGGCGCAGTTCATCCGCGATGCCATGCGCGAGGATTCGGACTGGGCATCGGCGGTGGATCAGCTCAATGCCTTGATGCGCTGCTCATGAGTCGGCAACCCACGCGTCGCGAGAGCGACAGCTTCGGCGCCATCGAGGTGCCGGCGGATCGCTATTGGGGCGCGCAGACGCAGCGTTCGCTGCAGAATTTCGATATCGGTGGTGAACGCATGCCAGCACCGCTGATTCGTGCGCTGGGCATGGTCAAGCATTGTGCCGCGCGCGCCAACCTCACATTGGGTCGCATCGAATCTCAGCTGGGCGAGGCCATTGCCGAGGCCGCGCTGGCAGTCATGGATGGCAGCCTGGATGCGCACTTTCCGCTGGTGGTCTGGCAGACCGGCTCCGGCACGCAGTCGAACATGAATGCCAACGAGGTCATCGCCAATCTCGCCAGCCAGCGCCTGGGTGGTGTGATGGGCAGCAAGCAGCCGGTGCATCCCAACGATCATTGCAACCTCAGCCAGTCATCCAACGACAGCTTCCCGACGGCCATGCACATTGCCGTGGTCGAGGAGATTCATGGCCGCCTGCAGCCGGCGTTGCGGCATTTGCAGCAGGCGCTGGCGGCGCGCGCCGAGGGCTGGCAGCACATCATCAAGATCGGCCGCACGCATTTGCAGGATGCCACGCCGCTGACGCTGGGCCAGGAGTTCTCCGGCTATGCCATGCAGCTGCAGCTGGGGCTGGCGCGCGTGCACGATGCCTTGCCGCGCCTGTATCCGCTGGCGCAGGGCGGCACCGCCGTGGGCACCGGCCTGAATGCGCCCATCGGTTTCGACAAGCTGTTTGCCGCCGAGGTGGCGCGCTGCACCGGGCTGCCGTTTGTGACGGCGCTGAACAAGTTCGAGGCGCTGGCCAGTCACGATGCGCTGGTCGAGCTGTCGGGCGTGCTCAACACGCTGGCGGTCAGCCTGAACAAGATCGCTAATGACATCCGGCTGCTCGGCTCCGGGCCGCGCTCCGGGCTTGGCGAGCTGGCGCTGCCGGAGAACGAGCCGGGTTCGTCGATCATGCCGGGCAAGGTCAATCCGACCCAGTGCGAGGCGCTGACCATGGTTTGCGCGCAGGTCATGGGCAACCATGTGACGGTTACGATTGCCGGGGCTCAGGGGCATTTTGAGCTGAATGTGTTCAAGCCGGTGATTGCCTACAATGTGCTGCAGTCCATCCGCTTGCTGGCGGATGCCGCACGCAGCTTCACCGATCATTGCATCAGCGGCATGACCGCCAACGAGGCGCGCATTGCTGAGCTGGTCGAGCGCTCGCTGATGCTGGTGACGGCCTTGGCTCCGGTGATCGGCTATGACAACGCGGCGCTGATTGCTAAGCGCGCGCATCACAACGGCACGACGCTGCGTGAGGAGGCGGTCGCTGGCGGCTTCGTCAGTGCTGAGGAGTTCGACCGCGTGGTGCGGCCGGAGCAGATGCTGGGGCCGGCTTAGGCTCCGGCGGCTTGATTGCTCGCCGTTATTGCCAAGCGTGGCTGGTCAGCCAATCACGGACTTCCCTAGCCACGGCTTGTGGCGTGCGTACCCAGCGCAGATGATCGGCGCGATCACCCAGCGTGGCGGCATCGAGCACGCGCTCGCTGACCTGGGCGCTGCTGTAGCGGGCGCGCATGGCGTCCATGGCGGTTTTCGGGGCAAAGTCATCGTCGGCCATGCGCAGCATCAGCAGGGGTTTGTTGAAGCGCCGGATGCCGGCCTCCAGATCTTCATCCAGCCCGATGGCGGCGTAGCGGTTGTGGCGCGCCAGTTGCAGCCAGTCTTGCATGAGCCGGCGCGCTTCGCGGCCGCCGAAACCGACCTTGTCGCCGGGGTAGTAGCCGAAGGCGCGGGTCAGCATGGGGATCATCATGATGAGTACGCGCAGCTGGTTGCGCACCTTGCCCTCGAAGGCCTCGTAGCAGGCGGTGCCGCAGGCGCTGAGAATGACGCCGGCGATGCGCTCGGGGCTGCGGCCGGCGGTCATGCTGGCATAGTGGCCGCCGAGGCTGTGGCCCATGAGCACGATGGGTTGGCCGGGCTGGCGGCTTTGCAGCCAGGCTAGGAGGGTGGGAATGTCTTCATCGAGCGCTTCGCGGTAGCCGAAGTCGACGCTGCGCGAGGGTCGCAGGCCGCTGTCGCCGTGGCCGCGCTGTTCCATGATGAGCACGGAGGTGCCGGCGGCCTGCAGGGCGCTGGCGAGCGGATCGTAGTAGCGCGCCGGGATGCCCAGCGCCGGCATCAGCAGGATGACAGCGCCGCTATTGGCTTTGGGACTGTTGAACCAGCGCACGGGCACGGCGTAAGTTGATGCGGTGGACGGTGCGACGGGCAGGGTGAAGAGTTCGGCAGACATGCGGGCCTCGCGAAAGAATGAGTTTCTGAAAATGGACTGCCTGAATGTACCATCGGCATACGATTGCTTTACAACAAGAAGAATAACCATGATGCGACGACTGATCTGCCTGCTGCCCCTGCTGCTCGCTGCCTGTGGCAATGAGAGCGATATCCCGGCTTCGCTGGCACCGAATACGGCGGCCATCATGCCGCTGTGCGTGTCCAACGCCTGCGGTCAGGTGATCGACATTGCCACTATCCCCGATGCCGAAAACACGCTGACCACGCCGGATGGCCGAGTATTTGTATCGGGCGGTACGGGGGTGTTTGAAATTCTTCGCAGCGGCGATGCGTATACAGCAGCGCCGATTAACGATGCCGCCTGCAATTTCACCGGGCTGGCCCAGCGCGGGGATGTGCTTTACGCCAACTGCTTCGATGGCCGGCTCTATGCCGCTCGTCTGACGGCATCGCCCAAGTTGCAAGCGATTCACGAGTATGGCCTGGCAGCGCCCAATGGCCTGGCCGCCGGGCCGGATGGCGCGCTGTATTTGACCAATGGCCCGCTGGCGACGACGGCGCTGCCCGATCCAAAGATCGTGCGTGTGGTGCTGGATTCGGCCGATCCGTTCAAGGTGATTAGTCAGGAAGTCTGGCTGGTCAGCGGCCTGACCGCGCCGAATGGCATCGCCATTCGCGGCCGTGAACTCTATGTGACAGACAGCAGCCTCATGCCGCCGGCGCTGGGCCGCATCGAGCGCATCCTGATCGGCAGCGATGGCCTGCCCGGCGAGCGCCAGGTCATCGCCTCGCTGCCTTCCATTGCTGATGACCTGAGCGTGGTTGGTGAGGGCTTGCTGGTGACGCTTTTTGTGCAGGGCAGTGTGGCGCTGGTCGGCTTTGACGGCAGCATTCTGCAGCAGACCGATCCGCTGGGGCTGGCGTTTCCGTCTAGCGTGCGCCTGACCAACGGGCCGCTGTTTGCGCCCGGCGATGTGCTGATCACGCAGAAAGGCATCATTGGCGATACTTCATCGCCGTATGGCAATCGCTTGAGTATCCTCAGGCCGAATGCGCGCTGATGCGCGTGCAAAAATAACGATTCATCTATCAGGAGCATGCGTCATGCATATCATCGGATTTCTGCTTATTGGTGCCATTGCCGGCTGGCTGGCGGGTCTGATCATGAAAGGCAGCGGCAAGGGTCTGCTCGGCAATATGGTCGTTGGCGTGCTGGGCTCGGTGATCGGCGGCTTCGTGTTCCAGTCTGTCGGCATTGCCGCCGGCGGCTTTGTGACGGCATTGATCGGGGCGATCGTGCTGCTCTTTGTTGTTAATCAGCTGAAATCCTAGGGCAGGGTGGTTGCCAGAGAAGGCCTGAAATCCCCGCATATTCGTAATTGACTTTACGGTCATGCTCTTGTGTCATGTGCGGGCATTTTCTGCTTGCTTATGTATTAGGGATTTCTCATGTCTTATCGTTCTGTTTTTCGCTCCGACCTGTTTGCGGGTCAAACTCATATTGTCACCGGCGGCGGCTCCGGCATCGGCCGTTGCACCGCGCATGAACTGGCCTCGCTGGGCGCACATGTGGTGCTGGTCGGGCGCTCGGTGGAACGGCTGGAAAAAACCGTGGCCGAGATTGTGGAAGACGGCGGTTCGGCGTCGTATGTGAGCCTCGACATTCGTGAAGAGCAGGCGGTGAAGGATGCCGTGGCGCAGGTGCTGGCCGAGCGCGGAGCTATCCACGGGCTGGTCAACAATGCTGGCGGCCAGTTTCCGTCACCGCTGATGCACATCTCGAAGAAGGGCTGGGATGCGGTGGTGAACAGCAATCTCACCGGCGGTTTCCTGTTTGCCCGCGAGGTGTTCAACCAGTACATGCTGGCCAATGGTGGCAGCATCGTGAACATTATTGCCGACATGTGGCGCGGTATGCCGGGTATGGGCCACTCCGGTGCGGCGCGTGCCGGCATGATGAGCCTGACTGAAACGGCAGCGGTGGAGTGGGCGTTTGCCGGTGTGCGCGTGAACTCGGTTGCGCCCGGCTTCATTGCATCCAGCGGCATGGATCGCTACGACCCGGCCTTTGCCGAGACGGTAATTCCGCAAATGCGCGGCCTGATCCCGGCCAAGCGCATGGGTGATGAGGATGAAATCAGCAGCACCATCGTGTTTCTGCTGTCGCCGGCGGCGTCGTACATGACCGGTGCCTGCCTCTGTGTGGACGGCGGTTCATCGCTCAATACCAAGCTGTTCCCGCTGCCGGACCACAATCGCATGCCGCAGCAGCACGCTTTTCACCGCGCGGTGAAGCCGAAGGCCGTGAAGGACTGAGCTTCTAAAAGGGTTCTTGTTAAGGAAGCCGGCGCGTCTCGCCGATGGCCCAGCGCGGAAATTGCGCTGCGGCCACGCCAGCTTTCTGCAAGGCCACGGCTAGATCCAGCGGCGGTTGCTGAATGGCTTCGTCGGTGAGGATGAAAGTGCCCCAGTGGATGCCGAGGCTGAGCCGGGCCTGCACATCCTGATGAATCCTGACCGCTTCGGCGGGATCAATATGCTGCCGTTGCATGAAGTCGCGCGGGGCGTAGGCTCCGATCGGGATCATGGCGAAATCCATGGCCCCGAAACGCGCATGAATATCGGCAAAGTCTTTCGAATAGCCGGTATCGCCGGCAAAAAATGCCTGCCGGCCCTGATGTTGCAGCACATAGCCGCCCCATAACGCCTCGTTGCGATCGCCCAGCAGGCGGCGCTTGCTCCAGTGCTGCGTGGGCACCAGCGTGATGCGCAGGCCATCCTTGAGGGTGACGCTGCTCCACCAGTCCAGCTCTTTCACATGCGTGATGCCCTCGCTCTGCAACAACGCGGCATTGCCCAGCGGCACGATGAACAACGGCGGGCCGCCGGCCTGAGCATTGAGTAAGCGCAGGCTGGGCAGGTCGAGATGGTCATAGTGGTTGTGCGAGATCACCACGGCATCCACAAACGGCAGCCTGGCCGGGTCAACCGGTAGCGCTGTGAGTCGTTTCGGACCCAGCCACGATACCGGCGAGGCGCGCTCGGAAAAGATAGGATCGGTGAGTACGCGCACGCCGGCACTGTTGAGCAGCACGGTGGCATGGCCCAGCCAAGTGGCCGACAAACCTTGAGTTGTATTCAGCTGTGCCAAATCAACCGCTTGCCAAGGCACCAGGTCAGCGCGCTGCTCGGGCTCGTCGCGCAACAAGCGGTTCCATTGCCAGCGAAAAAAGTCGCCCATGTCGGGCTCGCGGCCGGGATAGTTGTTGTGGAAGCCCTCCGGGGTGTGATGCGCTTTGCTGCTGTCGTACTGGGCGTTGTGTGTCTGGCAGCCGCTCAGACCGGCAAGGCTGGCGAGAAGCAGCAAATACTTGAGTGGCATGAAGGTCGTCATCGCAGCTGTGAGTGACAGCATATTGCAGCTAATTCAATGGCATGCCACCTGTTCAAACGCGCAAAGCGTGAATTTTGCCCTAAACTCGGGGCTTGCCTTATTAACACATTGAGAGGAGCCACCCGTTTTGGCGCATACCGAATTTCTCAAAGATCTCGCCATCATCATGATGATCGCGGGGCTGATTTCACTGATCTTTCATCGCTTCAAGCAGCCGGTGGTACTCGGCTATCTGCTCGCCGGCATGATAGTCGGCCCGCATACGCCGCCGATTCCGCTGGTCACAGACATCGCCACGATTCAAACGCTGGCCGAGCTGGGCGTGGTCTTTCTGCTGTTTTCGCTGGGCTTGGAGTTCAGCCTGAAGCGGCTGAAAGCGGTGGGGTTGACGGCCGTGGTGGCGGCCATCACTGAAATTGTGTTGATGATTTGGCTGGGCTATCAGATCGGTCTGGCCTTTGGCTGGTCGGAAATGGATTCGCTGTTCCTCGGCGCGATGCTGTCGATCTCCTCGACGACCATCATCGTGAAAGCGTTGGAGGAGCTGGGCCTGAAGCGGCAGCGGTTTTCGCAGCTGATTTTCGGGGTGCTGATTGTTGAAGACATTCTGGCGATCGCGCTGATTGCCTTGCTGTCTGGTCTGGCCGTGACCGGCGAGGTCAGTGTGGGTGCCGTGGTGGGCACGCTGGGCAAGCTAGGCATCTTCCTGGTGGTGGCGTTGCTGGCGGGCCTGCTGCTGGTGCCGCGCCTGCTGGCGCTGGTGGCGCGTTACCAGAGCCGCGAGATGCTGCTGATCACGGTGCTCGGGCTGTGCTTCGGCTTCTGTTTGCTGGTCGTGGAGATTGGCTACAGCATGGCGCTGGGTGCGTTCGTGATGGGTGCCATCATGGCCGAGTCGCGGCAGATCAAGCAGATCGAGACACTGGTGGAGCCGCTGCGCGACATGTTCAGCGCCATCTTCTTCGTGACTATTGGCATGCTGGTGGACCCGGCGGTGATCAGCCAGTACTGGCAGCCGATTCTGGTGATTACGGTGGTGGTGGTGTTGGGCAAGGTGGTGAGCTGCACCGTCGGCACGCTGGTTTCCGGCACCGATGCTCGCACTTCGCTGAAGGTCGGCATGGGATTGGCGCAGATCGGCGAATTTTCGTTCATCATCGCCACGCTGGGGCTGACGCTGGGCGTGACCAGCTCCTTCCTGTACCCGATTGTGGTGGCGGTATCGGTGCTGACGACGCTGCTCACGCCGTATCTGATTCGCGCCTCTGACCCGCTGGCTAATGTTTGCCGTCGCTATTTCCCGAGCAGCTGGCACGACAGCCTGGCAGCCTACAGCGCGTGGTTGAGCGGCCTTGGCCCCAGCGCCGATCAGGCACAGATGACCGCCATCATCCGCCGCATCCTGGTGCATGTGCTGCTGAATTTCTGCGTGATTGCCGGCATCTTCCTGGCCGGTGCCTTCCTGCTGCGTGAGTCGGGCTTCAGCAGTTACCTGCCGCAGATTTCGCCGGCCTGGCACAACACGGCGTACTGGTTGTTGTCGCTGGTTTTGTCCGTACCGTTCATGGTGGCGGCGTTCCGCAAGCTGGAGGCGCTGAGCCTGATTCTGGCTGAGCTCACGGTGGGCGGGCCGGCGGCTGGCCTGCAGAGCTTCCGTTTGCGTCAGCTGCTGGCCCGCGTGCTGCCAGTGCTGGCGCTATTGGCGATGCTGCTGCTGATTGCCGGCCTCAGCTCCATTCTGCTGCCGCCACTGCATCTGTTTGTGGCGGTGCTGGTGCTGGCGATGCTGCTGGCGCTGACGGTCTGGCCGTCGGTGGTGCGCTGGCATTCGCAGGTGCAGATTGCGCTGCGCGAGACACTGGCGGATAGCCCGGACGGCCACTAAGCTTTTTTGTAAAGTTAAGCTAGGTGCCGATCAGGTAAGCATGAAATCCTGATGCTGCCCTTGCTCCAGATTCAGCAACCGCTGTTTGGTGTCGAGGCCGCCGCCGAAGCCGTGCAGTGAGCCATCGGCCGCAATCACGCGATGGCAGGGCACGATGATAGGGATGGGGTTGGCTCCATTGGCTGCACCGACGGCGCGCACGGCTTTCGGGCGTCCGATGTGTCGTGCCAGGTCGCCGTAAGAGCAGGTCTTGCCGTAGGGGATGCGGATCAGCGCGTGCCAGACTTCGCGCTGGAACTCGGTGCCGGCGAGGGCGCAGGGCAGCTCGAAGGCATCGAAGTCGAAATCGCGCAGTTCGCCGGCAAAGTAGGCTTTTAATTGCGCGGCCACCGATGGCAGTAAATCGGGCGCCGGCTGCCAGTCAGGCTCAGGCGGGCTCAGCGGCTTTAGTTCACCCTGACGACGGCGAAAAGGCAGCTGCAGGCCGGTGAAGTGAGTATCGTCCGCAAGCAGGCGCAGCGGGCCGATGGGGCTGTTCAGATCGCGATACCGCAGAGTCATGGTCTGGCCTTTGTATGACGAGGGGTGTCGGCTATCCTAGCGCATCCGAATTTCCCATAAGAACAAAAACAGGAGTCAGCGCCCCATGAGCCAAAAGCAGGGTGTGCAACAGCAAGGCGTGCAAGAGCAAGGTTTTACCGGACATGGCCGTGGTTTCTTCAAAGCCTTCCTGATCGAGGCCGCGCTGTATCTCAGCATCGGCAGCTATGCCGTGATGTCGCATGGGGTGCCGCCGCTGCGCGTGGTGCTGATTTCACTGCTGGTATTCGTGTCGCTGCGCTTCGTTCTGACGCTGGGTAACTGGCTGCCGACCTGGAAAAATCGCTCGCCCAAGCGCGCCGAGCATGAGATTGGCTGCGCCGCCACCGTGGCGATGCTGCTGCGCGAGTGGTGGGCCGCCATTCTGACCTATCCCTTCCTGTTTGCCTTTGAGCCTTGGCTGGTGCCGAACAATCCGCCGGCGGGCTTGCCGCACAAGGGTTTGCCGGTGGTGCTGGTGCCCGGCTTCTTCACTAATCGCGGCTACTTGTATGCCTGGCGCAAGTACTTGCTGCGCAATGGCTACGGCAAGGTCTACTGCGTCAGCCCGGAGCCGATTTTTGCCGGTGTCGAGCCGAATGCCGAGCATCTGGCCCGTTTTGTGGATGAAGTGCTGGCCGAGACCGGCGCGCCGCGCGTGATCCTGATTGGCCACAGCATGGGCGGTCTGGTCATTCGCTTGTATTTGCACCGTTTTGGCGGGCTGGCGAAAGCCGCGCTGGCGATTGCGGTTGGCTCTCCGCTGAAGGGCACGGTGCTGGCTGAGGGCAAGGAAAACATGGGGCCGATTGTGGCGCAGCTCACCAACGGCAATGCCTGGGCAACGGCGTTCACGGCGGAAGTCGAGGCGCAGCCCTGTCCGATCCCGTTCATTGCCATTTGGTCACCGCACGACAGCATTGTTGCGCCGCAGAACAACGCGCGTGTGGCTGCACACTATGGCCGCGAAATCACGCTGCCGGGCGTGGGCCACATGGAGATGGTCAACTCCACGCAAGTCATGCGCGTGCTGAAGCAGGAGCTCGATGCTTTCAATTCTGGAAATTGAGCAATTCGGGTGTTTGAGCGCGTTTCAGCGCGTTTGAGCCGGAAAAGCCCCTCGCCGGCGTTTGCAGGGCTGGGGCTTTTCTCTATACTGCGCGCTCGCTCAGCTATGAGCGACGCTATGGTGACCCTGCCGGTCTCCTCGCAAGGTGAAATGGTCAATCCCGCCAGGTCCGGAAGGAAGCAACGGTCGCCGTGGAGTCTGTGCCGAGGTCGGGCTGGTAGGGTTGCCACCCAACCCCGCTTTAATCGCTAGCGGAGGCATCATGTTTCTGACCCTCTTGTTTGTCACCCTCGTGCTCTCGGCACTGGTTTCCCTGCTCGCTGCCCGCGCCTTTGCGCAACCGCTGCAACGCATCCTGCAACGCCTTATTGCCGATGACATTTATCAGGCCTGGCAGCGCTACATGCAGTTCGCCATCTTCGTGGTCGGCATTTCGTCTGGCGTGCGGATCTACGACCTGGAGCGCTACATCTCGCCGATGGTCGGTGACAAGGACGCCATGATCCTGACGCTCACCACCGAGCGCTGGGTGCTGGAGCTGTACCGCACCGTCATCGAAACGCTGCAAGGCATCGCGTGGATGCTGCTGGTGTTCTTCGTGGTGTCGCTGATTGCTTATGTGATTGTGCGTTTGGCTGAGCTCAAGCGTGTTGCACCCCCTGATGCCTGAGGTCGTGGCAGAGCAGGGCGCTGATGCCCTGAGTGCGGTGGTCATCGGCGGCGGCCCCGCGGGCCTGATGGCAGCCGAGCAGCTGCTGCTCGCCGGGCATCGTGTCGATCTCTTCGATGCCATGCCATCGCTGGGTCGCAAGCTGCTGCTGGCCGGCATCGGCGGCCTCAACATCACTCATGCCGAGCCGGCACCGGCCTTTCTGGCGCGTTATGCCGACGCATCCCCTCAGCTCGCACCCATGCTGTCTGCATTCGATGCCCAAGCCCTGCGCGAGTGGGTGCATGGCCTGGGCGTGCAGACCTTTGTGGGCAGTTCCGGCCGTGTCTTTCCGCAGGAAATGAAAGCTGCGCCCTTGCTGCGCCGTTGGTTGCAGCGCCTGCGCGGGCTGGGCTTGCAGATTCACACGCGACATCGCTGGAACGGCTGGAGCGGCGAGGGCGATCTGGTCTTTGCCGGGCCGGCGGGCGAGCGCCGTGTGCGTGCGGGCGTGACGGTGCTGGCGCTGGGCGGCGGCAGCTGGGCTCGTCTCGGCTCCGACGGTGCGTGGATGCCTTGGTTGGCGGCGCGTGGCGTGGCGCTATCGGCGCTGCGACCGGCCAACTGCGGCTTCGAGGCGGCGTGGTCGCCGATCTTGCAGCAGCGCGCCGGTTCGCCGCTGAAGAACATCAGCCTGCATCTGCCCTGGCTGGCGATGCCGGCGCGCAAGGGTGAATGTGTGCTGACGCAGACCGGGCTCGAAGGCAGCCTGATCTATGCCAACTCGGCAGCCATTCGCGACCGCATCGCCAGTCAGGGCAGCGCAGGGGCGGTGCTGGATCTGCTGCCTGACATGCCGGCGGCTCAGCTATTGAGTGCTCTGCAAAAGCCGCGCGGCAAGCTCACGCTGGCGCGGCATTGGCAGCGCATCGGGCTGGAGGGCGTGAAGGCATCGCTGCTGCGCGATATTGTCACCGCGACCGAACTGGCCGATCCCGCGCAACTGGCGGCTCGAATCAAGGCGCTGCCGGTGACGCTGCTGGCGGCCCGACCGCTGGACGAGGCCATCAGCTCGGCCGGTGGCGTGACCTGGCCGGCGCTGACGGCGGGCCTGATGCTGAACGATCTGCCGGGTGTGTTCTGTGCCGGCGAGATGCTGGATTGGGAGGCGCCTACCGGTGGCTATCTGCTCACGGCCTGCTGGGCCACGGGGCGCGTGGCCGGGCTGGCAGCGGCGGAGTGGCTGGCGGGCTTGCTGGCTGGTTGATTCGGTGGCTGGCTGATTCGGTGGCTGGTTGATTCGGTGGCTGACTTGTCAGCCACGACCTCTCGTCGGTGAGGGCTTTACCGTCTCTGGCGTGCAGCGTTATAAGTCGAGGCCAACTGTTGCAACGCATTCGCTGCAAATCAGTCATATCAAGCATGAAAACAGGAGTTCACCATGAGTGCATTAGACGCATACCAGCAAAAACTGCAGGCCCAGCTTAACGAATGGAAAGCTCAGGCCGATGTGCTGAAGGCCAAGGCTGAAGGTGTTAGCGCCGACATGAAGATCGAGCTGAGCAATCATTTGGAGCAGCTGAAGTCGCTGCAGGCCGAAGCCCAGGGCAAGTTCGACGAGCTGCGCTCTGTCGGCGAAAGCAAGGTCGATGACATCAAGACCACGGTGGAAGGTCTGGTTGGCGAAGCCACCAGCACGCTGAAGTCGCTGGTCGAGCGCCTGAAGCCGTAAGCGTTGCTGCCGGCCAGCACATCAGGTGCAGGCCGGCACTTTCTGCGTTTAACCCGCTTTATTGAAACGGCCCACCGTTTTCTGCCAAAGTCGTATGTCTCGTCACCGGCACTAGCCGGTATGCTCTTCGGCATCTTTCATGCCGAGTCTGCTTTCATGACCACTGCTTACGATACTGACCTCGACCGCAATGCGGCCAATTTCGTTGCACTTTCGCCGCTCAGTTTTATCGCTCGTACGGCTGCGGTGTATCCGCAACGGCTGGCCATCATTCATGGCGGCCGCCGCCAGACCTGGGGCCAGACCTATGCGCGCTGCCGGCAGCTGGCAGCGGCGTTGCAGCACTGGGGCATCCGCCGTGGCGATACGGTCGCGGTCATGCTGCCGAACATCCCGGAAATGCTGGAAGCGCATTTCGGTGTGCCCATGACCGGTGCCGTGCTGAATGCGCTGAACACGCGATTGGAGCCGGATGCGATTGCCTTCATGCTGGGCCACGGCGAAGCCAAGGTGCTGATCACTGATCGCGAATTTGCGCCGACCATCGCCAAGGCGCTGGCACTGCTGCCCGGCCCGAAGCCGCGCGTGATTGATGTGGATGATCCGCTCTGCGACAACCCCGGCGAGCTGCTCGGCGAGATCGGCTATGAGGCTTTCATCGCCGGTGGTGATGTAGCAGCGGCCTGGAGCCTGCCAGCGGACGAATGGGATGCGATTGCGCTGAATTACACCTCCGGCACCACCGGCAACCCGAAAGGGGTGGTCATTCATCATCGCGGCGCCTACCTCAATGCCGTCAGCAATCTGCTGTCTTGGGGTATGCCGCAACACGCGACCTATCTCTGGACGCTGCCGATGTTTCACTGCAACGGCTGGACCTTCCCCTGGGCGATGGCGCTCAATGCCGGCGTCAATGTTTGCCTGCGCAAGGTCGATCCGGCGCTGATCTTCAGCCTGATTCGCGAGCATGGTGTCACGCACCTGTGCGGCGCGCCGATTGTGTACGGCATGCTCATCAATGCACCGGTCGAGTTGCGCCAGGGTATCGAGCACATTGTGCAGGGGCAGGTGGCTGGTGCCGCACCGCCGGCAGCGATCATCGAAGGCTGTGAACTGGCCGGCATAAACATCACGCATGTGTATGGTTTGACTGAGGTTTACGGGCCCTCAGCGATCTGTGCGCAGCAAGACGGCTGGGATGCGCTGGACATCGGCGAGCGTGCCCGGCTCAACGGTCGCCAGGGCGTGCCCTATCATCTGCAGGAAGCGACCACGGTGATCGACCCAGAGACCGGCGTGGAAGTACCGGCAGATGGCGAGACGCTGGGTGAAGTGGCGTTTCGCGGCAACATCGTGATGAAAGGGTACTTGAAGAATCCGAAAGCGACACGAGAGGCGTTTGCCGGGGGCTGGTTCCGCACCGGCGACCTCGCCGTTCGCGAGGCCGATGGCTATGTGAAGATCAAGGATCGCAGCAAGGACATCATCATTTCCGGTGGCGAGAACATTTCCAGTTTGGAAGTGGAAGAGGTGCTGTACCGGCATCCGGCCATCGTGACCGCTGCCGTGGTCGCCAAGCCGGATGAGAAGTGGGGCGAAGTGCCGTGTGCGTTTGTTGAGCTGCGCGCCGGCTTTGCGCCCACGGAGGCCGAGGTGATCAGCTTCTGCCGTGGCCATCTGGCCGGCTTCAAGGTGCCGAAAGCGGTGGTGTTCGGGCTGATTCCGAAGACATCCACCGGGAAATTGCAGAAGTTTGTGCTACGCCAGCAGCTGCAGTCGGCCAGTGCTATTGCCTGAGACTGTTGCGTTTCGTGCCCTGTCTGGTACTTCAGGGGTCTCAGGGCACGAACTTGATGTGCTTCATGAAGCTGCGCATGGCGTGCAGGTAGCGACCCTGATCGAGATGAATCAGGTGGTTGCCCGGAAACCAGTGCAGGCGGCAGCGCTGCCAGTGTTCCCACAGGAGATGCGTGTGCTTCGGCGGCGCAAAGCGGTCACCGGCACCGGCAATCAGCATCAGCCGATCTTTTGAAATAGTGGGCTTGAAGCTCAGCGCTGACTGAATCGCCACGGATGCGCGCGCCTCGGTCACCGAAATGTCGCCCAGCTTCATGCCCATACGGGCAATCCAGCCGGCCGGAAACCATTCCAGCACGATGTCCATGATGCTCACCACCGGCACATTGGGGATGGCGCAACTCAGGCGCTCATCCACCGAGGCCAGCAGCGCCGTGGTGTAGCCACCGAGGCTGATCCCGGTCACGCCCATCTGTGGCACACCGAGATCTTCCAGGTAATCCATGAACACGCGAATGTCGTGGATGGCATGGCCCATGGTCTCGTTCATGTGGCAGAAACCGTGCGAGAACCAGCCGTGGCCGCTGAATGGCGATGTGCGCTCCTGGCGACGGCCGTGAAACGGCAGCGTCACCAGCAGAATGTCGTAGCCCTGTTCGTAGAACCAGGGTAGCGCCAGAAAGCGACTGTTCAGCCAGTACGGATCGGCGGTGAAGCCGTGAATCACGATCAGCGTCGGGCGCGGGTGGTCGCCATGTTGCCAATGTTCGGCCCAGGCCGTGCGATTGCGCGTGAATTTGCTGTAATGCGCCTGCAGCGCCGGGTTCAGCGTTTTGAAAGCACTCTCGAACGACAACACATCCACACGGCCGACCTTGGGTCGGTAGTCGAGCAGGCCCGGCTTGTGCTGCGTCATGGTCACGCCGCGCTCGGGCTTGGGATAGCAGCGCACGGCATCGCCCTCGGCGGCCAGTCGCTGGTAGAACTGGCGATTGTCGCGATCCAGTGCCACCGAACTTGGCCGCAGCGTGGTCGGAATGGCCAGCAGGCCGGCGAGGGTGGCCAGGCCGGTACGCAGCACGGTATCTACCGCCGAGGTGCCTTGCACCATCAGGCGCGGCACGGTGTCTAGCTCGAACTTGTCCTGCCAGTCGGCAAAGTCTTCCGGCAGGCTCTGCCACCAGGGTTGGTAGGTGATGACCTTGGCAGCGTGCTGATAAGTCTGGTTGGCGATGCGGGAAACGCGTTGAGCGGGAGAGGGCATGGGCGGCTTGTGTAAGTTTATGTAAGCGCGAAGCTATCCGACTCGGCAGTCATTGTGCAAGCGTGAGATGTCAGTTTATTTGTGGCGGCGCTTTTTCTATATGGCTGCGCTTTTTCTATATGACGGCGCTTTCGCGGCTGCAATGGCTTGGGCCGGCGCGGCGCATCCGCTACGATAGGCTCCGTTCTTATTTGCCACGGATATTCGCATGAGCTACCAGGTATTGGCCCGCAAGTACCGTCCGCGCCGCTTCGAGGAGCTGGTCGGGCAGGATGTGGTGGCACGCGCGCTCAGCCATGCGCTGGAGCAGAACCGTCTGCACCATGCCTACCTGCTCACCGGCACGCGTGGTGTCGGCAAGACCACCATCGCCCGTATTCTGGCGCGATGCCTGAACTGCGAGACCGGCATCACCGCCACGCCCTGCGGCGTATGCAGCAGCTGTCGCGAGATTGAAGATGGCCGCTTTGCCGACCTGCTGGAGATCGACGCGGCTTCTAATACCGGCGTCGACAATGTGCGCGAACTTATTGATAACGCACAGTATCTGCCCACACGGGGGCGCTACAAGGTCTACCTGATCGACGAAGTTCACATGCTCTCCAAGGCTGCCTTCAACGCGCTGCTGAAGACGCTGGAAGAGCCGCCGCCCCATGTCAAATTCCTGCTCGCCACCACCGACCCGCAGAAGCTGCCCATCACCATTTTGTCGCGCTGCTTGCAGTTCGCGCTGAAGCCTATGACGCCCGAGCGCGTGGTAGGGCATTTGCAGCATGTGCTGCAAGCCGAGGCCATCACCAGCGATGACGGCTCGCTGTGGCTGCTGGCGCGCGCCGCTCAGGGCTCTATGCGCGATGCTTTGTCGCTGACCGATCAGGCGATTGCCTTCGGGCAGGGCGAGCTGCGCGAAGCCGAGGTGCGCAGCCTGCTCGGCTCCATTGATCGTGATCTGGTGTTTCGCGTGCTCGACGCCATCCATGCCGGTGATGCCGCTGCGCTGCTGCAAGTGGTGGCGGGCATGGCCGAGCAGAGCATCGACTTTGCCGGCGCGCTGGGCGAGATCATTACTGTGCTGCATCGGCTGGCGGTGGCGCAGGCGGTGCCGGATGCCATCGACAACGCCGAGGGTGATCGCGATCGCCTGCTGACGCTGGCGGCGGCGCTGACCGCCGAAGACTTGCAGCTGTACTACCAGATGGCGATTCAGGGTCGGCGCGACCTGCCGCTGGCGGTAGACCCACGCGCCGGCTTCGAGATGACGGTGCTGCGCATGCTGGCGTTCCGGCCGTTGAATCCAGCGGTGGCGGGCGGCGGTGGTGTTGCAGTTAGTGCGCCGGTCAAGCGCAGTGAGGCGGGAGCTGCTGGCAGTGGGCTGGTGTCGGCGACGCCAAGCGAGCCGGCAGTACCCGCTGTGCTGGCTCGCAGCGCTGCTGCTGCGCCTGCCTCTGTGCAGCCGGCAGTTTCAGTGCCCAGCTTCATGTCGCAGCCGGTCGTGACTACAGCGCCCGCTTCAGCAGCGACACCTGTCGCCGCTATTTCAGTGGAGCCGCCTGTCGTAGCTGCCACCTCTTCCAGCTGGACCGCCGAGCGCTGGGCCGACTGGGTCGAGCATTCCGGCCTCACCGGCGCGGCCATCAACCTAGCGCGCAATGCCTTGCTGGTCGAGCGCACGCCCACGCGCTGGGAGCTGCAACTGTCGCCACGGCACCAGATGCTTGCCGGTGGCCAGGCGTTGCCGCAGCTGCAGCAAAAGCTCACGCAGCACTTCCCGGATCGCAACATCCCGCTGGAATTTGTTGAACCGGGCGATGAAACCCCGGCGCAACGACGCCAACGCCTGCAGAGCGAACGCCTGCACAACGCCGAAGCGGCTCTGCGCCAAGACCCCGTGGTGAAAGCGCTGATCAGCACCTTTGACGCCACATTGGTCGCCGACTCCATCACCTTGCCCCATTGATTAACCTATTTAAACGCATTAGCTACGAGAGATAACCAAATGAATATGCAGCAATTAATGCAACAGGCTCAGCGCATGCAAGAGCAGATGCAGAAGAAAATGGCCCAGGCGCAGGAAGCCCTGGCCAAAGCCGAACTGACTGGCGAATCCGGTGCCGGCCTGGTGAAAATCACCATGAATGGTCAGCATGATGTGAAGCGCGTTGCCATCGACGACAGCCTGCTCAGCGAAGATAAGGAAGTGCTCGAAGACCTCATCGCCGCCGCCGTCAACGACGCCGTGCGCAAGGTCGAAGCCGCCAGCAAGGACGCCATGGGCTCCGCCACCGCCGGCATGGGCCTGCCGCCCGGCTTCAAGATGCCGTTCTAAGTCATGCCCAGCCCGCTGCTGCGCGAACTCATCGACGCCCTGCGCATTCTGCCCGGCGTCGGCCCGAAATCGGCGCAGCGCATGGCGCTGAACCTGCTGGAACGCCAGCGCCCCGGCGGCCTGCGCTTGGCGCGCGCGCTCGAACAGGCGCTGCACCATGTCGAGCACTGCAGCATCTGCCGCAACCTCACCGAGCAAACGGTGTGCGACATATGCAGCAATAGCAGCCGCGAGCAGAACCTGCTCTGCGTCGTCGAAAGCCCCATGGATGTCATCGCGCTGGAGCAGAGCGGCAGCTATCGTGGCCGCTACTTCGTGCTGCTTGGGCGCCTGTCACCGCTGGATGGCATCGGCCCCAACGAGCTCGGCCTGCCGGCGCTGATCGAGCGCCTGCGCGCTGAGCCTGAGATCGAAGAGCTGATCATCGCCACCAACCCCAGCGTGGAAGGCGAAGCGACTGCGCACTATCTGCGCGAAGCCACGCGCAGCCTGCCGCTGATGGTCACGCGCCTGGCTCAGGGCGTGCCGGTGGGCGGTGAGCTGGAGTATTTGGGCGGAAGCACGCTGACGCATGCACTGAGCGGCAGGCGGCCGGTTTAGGGACAGGCCATCGCATGACCACATCCATCGCCATCTACCTTTTCCCCGATGCCGAAGTCCTCGACTTCGCTGGCCCCTACGAGGTGTTCACTACGGCATCTCGTGTGTTCAAGCGCGAAAACCCGTCGCTGCTCGAGCCATTCAGCGTCTTCACCGTGGCGCGAGAGGCGGGAACCGTGAAAGCCCGGGCCGGTCTGGTTGTTCAGCCCGACTACACTTTTGCTAACCATCCACCGATTGATGTTTTGCTGATTGCCGGCGGCGTGGTCACGGCTGAGATGGATACGCCAGAAGTTATCGCTTGGGTGGCGGCCACCTCGGCCAGGGCGGCGCTCACGGCTTCGGTATGCACGGGGGCTTTCCTGCTGGCCGAGGCGGGCTTGCTCGATGGCCTCAGCGCGACCACGCATTGGGAGGATATCGCGGACCTGCAAGCCGGCTATCCGATGATCAGCGTCGTTGCGGATCAGCGTTGGGTAGATGAGGGTAGTATTGTGACATCGGCGGGTATTTCCGCTGGCATCGACATGAGTCTGCACCTAGTCGAGCGCTTGGCCGGCCGCGAGCTGGCGCTGCTCACCGCGCGGCAGATGGACTTTGACTGGACTGGCAACCGGAGCGACTTAAATGAATAAAAGCAGCCTGCATAAAATCATGGCGGTATTGCTGCTCGTCGGAGCAACTGAAGCAGCCTTGGCCGCCGAGTTCAGCAAGGCGTCGCAATGCGTAGCGGGTGTTCGGGTCGTCGATCGCGAGGGCAACAAGGGCGTGATTGTCGAGCTGAACAACGGCATGTGCAAAGTACGCAAAGATGCAGACGGCCAGACGCGTTTTTACATGCACTGGTATTTGCGCCCTGCGGGTGCCTCGGCGCAAACATCCGACACCTTGGGCAAGGGCATGTACCAGTGCTACACCTTGGCGGGCGGCATGACGAACTATGCGTTCATCGACATTCGCATCGATAGCGCGAATACCTATCGCGACAAAAGTGGCAAATCCGGCAAGTATCGTCTGGAAACCTCGGGCAAGATCGTCTTTGAGAGCGGGTCGCTGGCGGCGGCCAATGGCAAGTTGATGGCTGGTCCCAGAATCGGCCTGAACATGGACGGCGGCAGTTTCTACAACATTACCTGCTCGCCGAAGAAGTGATGCAAGAGCTGAGGCTGTAGGTAGCACCCCAGAATCATGCTGAACACCAGCATCATCCACGCGCTGCAGATCAGCCTCAGCCAGCGCGGAGCTTGGCCGACCTCCATGTAGTAATGCACCACGAGCCAGACCTTCACGGCGGTCAGCGCAATGATGCCGGGCAGCAATGCCACACTCTCCACCCATAGCCAAGAAATCAGAATAGATAGCAGCAAGACGGCCCAGATCAGGACAGTCTTGCGATGCTGCATCGGCAGATTGACGAAGTTGTTGTTCATTCGGGGCATCGCTCAGATCAGGTAAATCAGCAGGAACCAGACAATCCAGAGGATGTCGACCATGTGCCAGTACACGGAGGCGCCTTCGAGAAACGGGATGTCGGCCAAGTTGGCGCGAGGCTGGCTGCAACGGCGCATCATCAGTAGCAAGGCCACCATGCCGACCAGCACATGCAGCAGATGGATGCCGGTGAACACGAAGTAGTACATGAAAAATTCGTTGTTCAGGGCATCCGCGCCGGCCTGTATTTTCTCGCGATACTCGAAGCACTTGACCACCACAAACACGCCGCCTAACCCCCAAGCACCCTGAAACCAGCGCTTTGCCGCCCGGAACAGGCCAGCCTTGGCGCTGTTCAGACCGAGCGCCACGAACAGCGAGCTGGTCAGTAGCGCCAGGGTGTTGGTCAGTCCCAGCGCCTGATTTATCTGCGCATGGCCGGCGCTGAACAGCTCCGGCTGCAGTGCGTGGTTGACACTCCAAACGGTGAAAAACAGCGCGAACACGAACATGTCACCGAGGATGAAGATCCACAGCTCCGATTCACCGGGCACATGCGTTGTTGCGGTTTTGCCAGCGTTGCTCATGGCCTTGCTCATGGTCATGGCTCAGAGGTGGCGCTTGACTGCACGGACCAGCACAAACGGCGTGACCCACCAGTAAACGGTGAACAAGATCGCCGGAATCCAGAAGCCAATGACGCCATCCCAGGCAAACGGGCCGGTCTTGAACAGGAAAATCAGCAGTTCCGGGATGTAGAGAATGGCGATCCACAAGTTCAGATAGCCGAACCAGCGCGGCAGGATCGGGTTTTCACGCGGGCTGGCGACCAGTGCGGCATAGGCGGTGACGACCCAGCCCATGATGAACATCGGAATGCCGCCCATGAATTGCATGAGGCCGAAGTCGCTCATGAGCTGAATCAGTTCGGGGCTGCGCTCGGGCCGGAAGGCGGCTACGGCAAACGAAAATGGCGTGTAGAAGCTGAGTACCATCCCCAGAATGGAAGAGAAGGCGAGCGTCAAGGTCAGCACCCCGATGCGGGTTTCGATTTTCTGAATAACCAGCAGGAGTGTGGCGGTAAAGGGCAGCAAGGGCAGAACTGACACCATCATGGCGATGCTGGCCAGCATCAGCGGAATCCGGCGCTCCTGATACAGGGCAGCGACTTCAGCGGCGCTCGCCGTCGGTGAAATGGGTGGCAGCCAATGCGCCAGCATCACCCATCCCAGTCCGAAAGTCAGAACATACGCCAGGCCGCTCCAGGCACCGATGATCTCTAGGGTTTTATTGTTCATGCAGTTGATCTCTGTCGTGGTCAGCATCCCGTGGGCGATGTGCCGGCTGGGGGGTGTTTGCGAGCGCATTATCGGCAGGTCGGCTTGTTGTATTTCCGCCAATGCCGTGCCTGATCCGCCAAGCTGCGATTGATGTTTCCCTGCCGTATCGTTAGGGTTCGGCCATGCCAACGCCTGATCAAATCCTGAGTCACCTGTTTTTTCCTGCCCAGTACCTGGAGGCGGGAGAGGCCATGACACTGGCGCTGGGGGCGGATGTCGAGGGCTACTATCGCTACTGCGGCGTCGCGCCCTATGACCCGTCGTTACCGGGGCAGACGATCAATGGCTGCCAGCTCCGCCGCTCGGACGAATGGCTGTTGTCGATCAGCCCGCCGGGCATCCCGCCGCTGGTGACTTTTCTGCGCCACTTTCCGGTCACCAGCCACGGCCCCATCGGCATGCTGGCCATCACCGCGCAAACGCTGGGCGAAGCGCTGGACGGACTGCTGCGGTATTTCCCCCTGGTTATGCCGGCCTACACGGTGCAGCGCCATGATCTGGCTGATCAGACGCATCTGGTGTTCGAGGCCGGCGTGGATTTTGGGGCCAGCCATGATTTCGTGACGGAGACGGTGTTGGCGGCCATCCTGAAAATAGCGCCGTTCCTAGCTCGGCAGCCCGAGCCGATGCCGGTGGTGCATTTCACCCATGCGCCGATGGGCCGTGCGGAAGACTATGAGCAGGCGCTGGGCTGCTCGTTTTTGTTCAACAGCAGCCAGAACAAGCTAGTGATTGCAAAATCGGCGCTGGCGATCCCGTTGCTGGCGCCCAGCCTGGCGTCTCATCGCATGATGCAGTTGACGCTGGAGGAGCAGAGTCGCTCGCAGGCCGTGGAGAATCAGTCGGTCACGCGCGAGGTCAGGCAGCGTTTGCAGGAAGCCATGCGCGACCGGCGTATGCTGGATGCCGGCATATTGGCGGAGAGGATGGCGATATCGGAGCGCACCTTGAGCCGGCGTCTGCATGCTGAAGGCAGCACCTTGCCCCGGCTGCGCACGGAGGTCGGCTGTGAATATGCCGAGACGCTGCTGCTGGAAACGAGCAAAAGCATCGCCCAGATTGCCGACATTACCGGCTTCAAGGATGCGGCCGCGTTTGCCCGCGCCTTCCGCCGCTGCCGGGGCCGTACGCCAAGCGCGGTGCGAACAGGCTCATGACATTCACTTTACTTGCGCGTTGACCACCGCTCGCGTCGCCTCATCTGCCGCAAACATATGCTCCACGCGCAGCGAGGCCAGCGTGATGTCGTGCGGTGTGCCGAAGGTGGTGAACATGCTGAAGAAGGCCAGTTCGCCATAAACCGTATTGAAGCGGGTGGTCAGGACGGGGGCGCTGAGGCGGGTGCTGCTGTGCAGGTGCTGCGTGCCCAGGCGGCTGCGCAGCAACTCGGCAAAGGATTCGACTTTGGCAGCGATGCTAGGCTGCATGCTCGCGTCGTCACGCAGATGGGCGAGCAGCGCCGGCCCGACTTCGGCGAGGTTGCTCATGTGCTTGGTCAGGCCTTCCGGGTGCGCTAGCACATCAAGCATGTTCACCGGCATGTCGGCGGGCAGGTTGGCGGCCCAAGGCATCAGCGTGGCGGTCAGCCATTGCCCGCCGCGATTCAGGTGCAGCAAATTCCAGTGTGCGTCGATAACCAGCGCCGGCATCGGATCGTGTGCGTTGAGCAGCTGCACGAGGGCATCCTGAGCTTGCGCCAGCGACGGATCGTTCAGCGGCGCGGCGCTGTAGGCGGGCGCGTAGCCGGCTTGCAGCATGGCCGCATTGCGCACCACCAGCGGCGCATCCAGCTCCTGCAGCCAAGCCATGAGCAGCTCGCGGCTGGGTTTGGCGCGGCCGCTTTCCACAAAGCTGATGTGTCGTTGCGAAATCTGCAAGCGCAGCGAAAGCTCCAGCTGGCTATAGCGGCGCGCCTTGCGGGCGTGTTGCAGGGTGCTGGTCAGGCTGCTGGTCAGGCTGCTGTTAAGACTGCTGTTAAGAAGAGCGCTCATGGCTGTATTCAAGCACAGCCACTGATGAATTCAATGACCTCCGAGGTAATTGCGGGCATGACCTGATGCCGGGATAGTCGGTTTACCTAAACACAGGAGCACGACCATGCAACGCACGCTGATTCTCATTACCCTGGCACTGTTTGGTGCGCTGAGCGCTATCGCGATGAAGCAGTTCGGTTATCTCGGCATTTTCATGTCGCCGTTGGAAAATATGGCGAGCTTGCAAATTTTCGCCGATCTGCTGATTGCACTGACGCTGGTCATGGTCTGGATGTGGCGTGATGCCAAGGCCAGCGGCCGCAATATCTGGCCCTGGATTGTCGCCACGCTGACCACGGGCTCGTTCGGGCCGCTGCTGTATCTGCTCACGCGCAAATCGTGAAGGTTTGGAGACCGCCCATGAAATTTGCCCATGCTGTGTTCTGCCTGATGCTGGCCTGCTTGTTTACCCATGAGCTGGATGCCATGGCGCAGTCGGAGTGGCGATTACTTTATGTGCTGCGGAGCTTGCCGCCCGCCGATGGCCAGTTTTGGTTTGTGTTACTGCATGTGCCGCTGTTTGCCGGGCTGCTGTGGCTGACGCAGCACGCATCGCTGCGTATTCGCCAGGGCACGCAAATCAGCCTAGCAGCCTTTGCTGTGGTGCATGCCGGGTTGCATTACCGGCTTAGCACCGAGCCGCTTTACACCTTCACATCACCGCTGTCGCTGGGGGTGATTTATGGGGCTGCGGTGCTGGGGGTGCTGTTTCTGATTCTGTCTTGGCACAAACTCCTTGAACCGCTCTCGCAGCAATGATAGAACCGCCCGGTCACGCCGCTATTCCTCGCGGCGTCTGGGAGTTTTTTCATGAGTCTGTACACGAATTATTTCAACGATATCCACGAGCAAGCCCGCCTCACAGCCCGCCAATTCAATGAACGCGAAGTGCTGCCCTTCATCAATGACTGGGAAGAGGCCGGCAGTTTTCCGCGTGAAATCTACAAGAAGGCGGGCGATGCCGGTCTGCTTGGCGTCGGTCACGATGTAGCCTACGGCGGCACGGGCGAGGATGTGTTTCTCAAAGTCGCTGTCACCGAAGAGCTGATGCGCTGCGGCTCCGGCGGCTTCGCGGCCAGCCTGGGCTCGCTGGACATCGCGCTGCCACCGCTAGAGAAGTGGGGCAGCCAGGCGCTGAAAGACAAATTCATCCCGCCGGTACTGGCCGGCGACATGATTGCGGCGCTGGCTATCACCGAGCCGTCCGGCGGTTCCGATGTGGCCGGCCTGAAGACCCGCGCCGTGCGCAGCCACAGCGATGAGCATGGCGATCACTATGTGGTCACCGGCAGCAAGATTTTCATTACCTCCGGCATCCGCGCCGATTTCTATGTGACTGCTGTGCGTACCGGCGGGCCGGGCTATGCCGGCATCAGCCTGCTGCTGATCGAGCGGTCGCGCGCTGGCGTATCCACCGGAACGCCGCTGAAGAAGATGGGCTGGTGGGCGTCCGACACCGCCGAGATCTTTTTCGATAATGTGATTGTGCCCGCCGAAAATCTGATCGGCAGCGAAAATGCCGGCTTCCTGCTGATCATGAGCAACTTCCAGATGGAGCGGCTCAATCTGGCGGTGATGGCCAACATGACCGCGCAACTGGCGCTGGAAGAGAGCCTGCGCTGGGCGCGTGAACGACAGGCTTTCGGCAAGTACCTGGGCCAGATGCAGATCATCCGCCACAAGCTGGCGGACATGGCCACGCGCATCGAGGCCAGCCGCGAATTCACCTATCGCGTTGGCGCGCGCATCGCCGAGGGCATCCCGTCCATCAAGGAAGTGTCGATGGCGAAGAACTTCGCGACCCAAACCAGCGACTTTGTCACCACCGAGGCGGTGCAGATTTTCGGCGGTATGGGCTTCATGCGGGAGTCACTGGTCGAAAGACTTTACCGTGACAACCGAATTCTCTCGATTGGTGGCGGCACTTACGAGATCATGAACGAAGTGATTGCCAAACAACTGGAACTCTAGTGACCCAACCTGCTGCACAAACGATTTACCTCGACAGCGCGGAGGGTCTGCAAGCGACCCTGCCGCGCTGGCTTCAAGCCCGGCCGCTCGCGCTCGATACTGAATTCATCCGCGTCGATACCTTCTACCCGAAAATCGGCCTGATCCAGCTCGGCGACGGGCAGGGCGAGGGCCTGGTCGATCCAGTCGCCATCCCTGACCTGCGCATGCTCGATGCCGTGCTCGGCCCGCAAGGCCCGCTGAAGATTCTGCACGCCTGCTCGGAAGACCTGGAAGTGCTGACGCCGCTGACCACGCACGGTCTGGGCACTATCCACGACACCCAAATTGCGCTGGCGATGCTCGGTGAAGGGCTGCAGGTCGGCTATCAGAAGGCGCTGCAACTGGTGCTGAACATCGAAATTCCCAAGGATGCCTCGCGCACGGACTGGCTGCAGCGTCCGCTGACGCAGCATCAGCTCGATTATGCCGCGCTTGATGTGCGGCATCTGCCGGCGTTGCATGCCGAGCTGATGCGTCGTTTGCACGCGCGTGATCTGGTGGCGACTTACGAGGCCGAGTGCGCCGAAGTCTGTCGCCTGCCGGCGCCGGTCAATGCCGATACCTGCTACCAGGATCACGGCAACGCCTGGCGTTTGACGCCGCGCGAGCTGGCCGTGTTGCAGGCGCTGATGGCCTGGCGTGAGCGCGAAGCGGTGGCTCGCGATGTGCCGCGCGGACATCTGTTGAAGCCGTTATCGCTGTTCGAGCTGGCGCGTCGTCAGCCGCGCAATGCCGCCGGCTTCCACGATATTCCCGAGCTGAATCCGCGTGTGGCGCGGCGTGATGGGGCTGAGCTGCTGGCGCTGATCAGTCAGGCGCGGGCACTGGCGGATAACGAGCTGCCGCCACGCTTGCCGCAGCCACTGCCGCGCGAGGCCAGTAGCGTTTATGATGCGCTGAAGCAGGCGCTGGCCGGCGTTGCTGCCGATATTCAGTTGCCGCTAGACATCCTCTGGCGCAAGCGTTTGGCCGACAAAGTCGTGCTGGCGACGGTAGATCAAGGTATCGCTGCCGGTATCAGCCAGATTCACGGCTGGCGCACGCCCTGGCTGACGCCGGTGCTGGAGCGAGTGTTACATAGTCATCGCGACGAGTTGGAAAACTGGTCGCGTGCGAGGAATGGCTGATGAGTCGTGTGCTGTGTTCGATCTACAAAAGCTCGAAGAAAGATGAAATGTACTTGTATGTACCCAAGGTCAGCGGCCTGAAGCCGGTGCCGGAGGTACTTATGCAGATGTTCGGTACGCCGCGTCATGTCACCGACATGTTTCTCACGCCCGAGCGCAAGCTGGCCCGCGCCGACATCACACAGGTGCTGGAGAAACTCGCCAGCCAGCAATTTTATTTGCAGATGCCACCTCAGCCGGAGTATTTCAGCGAGCATGCACAGGATGCCCCAGCCTGGCGGCGTCGTTCGGCGGCCGATGCCGCCGACACCAGCGATACCTTGAGCAACAACGAGCCGGGAGCATCAACATGAGCATGCTGATTTATGGCTTGTGCTGGCTGGCCTATCTGGCGGCAGCTACCGTGCTGTATCGCGTCTATATTGTGGGTCATCTGGCGGTTTGGTTTCCCAATAGCGAGCGCCAGGCGCGCCTGTTCTTTCTTGTCACACTGTTCAGCCCGGCATTGCTGGCCGAAAATGGCAATCTGAGCGTAGCGCCAGCGCTGATGCTGCTGTTGTTGCAGATCTTGATGAAGTCGCCGTTGGGCATGTTCAAGGCCATTCTGCCGTGGTTCCTGTTTGGCGGGCTGGCGCTGGTGCTGGATGCCGCGCGCCGGCGTCGCGAGCCGACTTGAGGCTGGCTGAATCTGACAGCAAAGATTGCAACTCTGGCTGACACGCGCCGCACATCGCGTTAGTCTGCATTTTTCCCCCTGTTTCGGGGTTTTTTTCGAGGATAGATCATGGCTTTTATCGGGACCGACCGTTACATCACCACGCCGGAGCTGTCGCTTGCGGTCAATGCTGCCGTCACGCTGCAGAAGCCGCTGCTGATCAAGGGCGAGCCTGGCACCGGTAAGACGCTGCTGGCCGAGCAGGTCGCCGAAGCCTTTGGTGTGCGCCTGATTCAGTGGCACATCAAGTCCACCACCAAGGCCCAGCAGGGTCTGTACGAATACGATGCGGTGTCGCGCCTGCGTGACTCCCAGCTCGGCACCGAGCGCGTCCACGACATTCGCAACTACATCAAGAAGGGCAAGCTCTGGGAAGCGTTTGACGCCGACGAGCGTGTGGTGCTGCTGATCGACGAGATCGACAAGGCCGACATCGAGTTCCCCAACGACCTGCTGACCGAACTCGACAAGATGGAGTTCTTTGTCTACGAGACTGGCGAGACCATCAAGGCCAAACAGCGCCCGATTGTCATCATCACCTCGAACAACGAAAAAGAGCTGCCGGACGCCTTCCTGCGCCGCTGCTTCTTCCACTACATCAGCTTCCCCGATGCCGAGACGATGAAGGCCATCGTCGCCGTGCATCACCCGGATGTGAAGGCGCAGCTGCTGAAAGATGCGCTGGATATCTTCTTTGACCTGCGCAAGGTGCCGGGCCTGAAGAAGAAGCCGACGACTTCGGAGCTGATCGACTGGCTCAAGCTCATCCTGTCGGACGATATTCCGGAAGACATTCTGCGCAACCGCGACACGCGCAAGGCCATTCCGCCGCTGTACGGCGCGCTGCTGAAGAACGAAGCCGATGTGGCGCTGCTGGAGCGTCTGGCCTTCATGAATCGTCGCGAAACCGCACAATAAGGCGAGGGCGTCCTCATGCTGGTCAATTTCTACCAGACATTGCGCGAGTTCAAGGTGCCGACCAGCATCCGCGAGCTCATCGACCTCAATGCCGCGCTGAAGACGGGCCTGGTCTATGCCGATCAGGAGGCGTTCTATCAGCTCGCCAAGCTCACGCTGGTCAAGGATGAGCGCCATTTCGACAAGTTCGATCGCGCCTTCAAGGCCTACTTCGACGGCCTTGATCGTTTGTCGCTGGATGACCTGAGCAAGCAGATCCCGGAAGACTGGCTGCGCAAGGAACTGGAAAAGCAGTTGTCGCCGGAAGAACTGGCCGAGCTGCAGAAAGCCGGCTCGCTGGAAGAGCTGCTGAAGAAGTTCATGGAGCGCCTGCAAGAACAGGAAAAGCGCCATCAGGGCGGCAACAAGATGATCGGCACCGGCGGCACCTCGCCGTTTGGTGCTTACGGGGCTAACCCGGAAGGTATCCGCATGGCTGGGCCATCGCGCAATAAGAGCGCGGTCAAGGTCTGGGAGAAGCGTGAGTTCCGCAATCTGGACGACAATGTCGAGCTGGGTATCCGCAACATCAAGCTCGCGTTGCGTCGCTTGCGCCGGTTTGCGCGTCAGGGTGCGGAAGAAATTCTCGACATCGATGACACCATCCGCCACACCGCGCACAACGCCGGCATGTTGGACATCAAGCTGGTGGCAGAACGACGCAACCGGGTGAAAGTGCTGCTGTTTTTTGATGTAGGTGGCTCCATGGACCCGCATGTGCGTGTCTGCGAGGAGCTGTTTTCGGCCGCCAAGACCGAGTTCAAGCACCTAGAGTTCTTCTATTTCCACAACTTTCTCTATGAGTCGGTGTGGAAAAACAACTTCCGACGCTGGAGCGAGCGCACCTCGGTCTACGACATCATCCACAAGTACGCCTCGGACTACCGTGTGATCTTCATTGGCGATGCCAGCATGTCGCCTTACGAAATTCAGTCGGTGGGCGGCTCGGTCGAGCACTTCAACGAAGAGCCGGGCACGGTCTGGATGCAACGACTGACCAACCATTTCCAGAAGGTGGTGTGGCTGAACCCGGAGCCGGAAAAGCACTGGAAGATGACGCCATCGACCGAAATGACTTTGCAGCTGCTGGACAACCGCATGCATACCCTGACGCTGAAAGGCATCGAAGATGCCATGCGCTATCTCAGTAAATAAGCGTTGAGCACATAAAAACAATGACAACTCGCCGTACCGGCCTTTTTTTCCTGCTGATGCTTTGCCTCAGCGCCAACTCTTGGGGAAACACAATGGGACTCTTCGCAGGCAGCAGACCGACGGATCTGGGCTATCACAACGGCTATCTGAAACCGGCGTCGAGCAAGCCGAACTCGGTCAACAGCCAGGCCGCATCGGGTAATTATGCGGCGATTGCGCCGATCAAGGTGCAGGGTGAGGCCCTGGCGTTCTTTGCCCGCGTGGTTGCGGTCGTGGCAGCGCAGAAGGGTGCCAGGATCGTTCAGCAAACCCCGTCGTATGTGTATGCCGAATTCACCAGCCCGCTTATGGGCTATGTGGATGATGTGGAGTTTGCGCTGGATGCCGAGCATGGCGTGGTACACCTGCGTTCGGCATCGCGGCTGGGTTACAGCGATTTGGGCGCCAATCGCAAGCGTATCGAGGCGATTCGCGCTCAGCTCTGAGCGCGTTTAAAGCAAAATCGGCCGATCCGGCAGCTCGTTGCCGGCATCAGCCTGCGCTGGCGGGTGGCGATGCAGCACATCCGCCACCGCTTCAATGCCGGCAATCGCGCCGGCCTGGAATGCGCCCTGACGGAAGTGCGTCTCCATCACCTGGCAGCAATGCTCCCATTCCGCCTGAGCTACGCGGGCATTGCCCACGCCGCGATCGGCAATGATTTCCACATCCCGTTCGGCGATCAGCACATAAATCAGCACGCCATTATTGTGCTCGGTATCCCAGACATGCTCACGGGCAAAGATCTCGATGGCGCGTTCGCGCGCGCTACGGTTATGCCAAAGCGCCTGAAAGGGCAGAGCCGTTTCCACGGCAAAACGGATTTCGCCAGCATGGCGTGATTCGCAAGCCTTCGTGGCCTGCTCAATAGCTGCCAGCACTTCATTACTGAACAGACGCCGGCGTTGCCAGTCGCTGCTCAGGCCATGGCGCAACATGCGCTTCAATCGTTGCATTACCATCTTCCGGATGCGCCTCCGCCGCCAAAACCACCACCACCGCCGCCGAATCCGCCGCCGCCCATCCCACCAAAGCCGCCACGACCACCACCGCCTAGGCCTGAGCTGCCGATCATTCCCATGATGCCCAGTAGCGTCACGAAAAAGCCGCCGAGGCCCAGCAGCAGCGCCATCCCCAGTGTGCCGGTGATAAGCCAAGCAACGCCGAATACGCCGGCACCGACCACGCCACCGGCAACCACCGGGCCGAGCAGGCTGCGCAGCACCTGCCCGCCGACCATAGCCGCCATCAGCAACATGCCGAGTGGATTATCGCCGCCCTGGCCTTGCTTTTGACGCTGCTCCTGACGCAAGGGCGGGGGCAGCGGTTCGCCATCAACCAAGGCCATCAGCTGGGTCATCCCGGCATCAATACCGCCGGCAAAATCCCCCGTCTTGAATTTAGGCACGATGATTTCGCTGATCACGCGCTTGGCAATCGCATCCGGGATCACGCCTTCCAGGCCATAACCGACCTCGATGCGCATCGTGCGATCAGCTTTGGCGACGATTAGCAGCAGGCCGTCATCCGTGCCTTTACGGCCCAGCTTCCACTGCTCGGCCACGCGAATGCCGAATTGCTCGATGGCTTCATTGCCGGTGCTTGCCACGATGAGCACAGCAAGCTGGCTGCCCTTGCGCTGCTCGAAGGCCGCAAGCTTCTGCTCCAGCGCTTGCTGCTCGGCGGCATTGAGCGTTCCGGTCAGATCAGTGACGCGGCTTTTCAGCGTGGGAACTGCGATTTCGCCGGCAGCCGGTGCTTCTTGCGAAGGGGCATCTTGCGAAAAGGCAGCCGCCGAGCCCAGCAGCAGGCTCAGCGACAACAGCAGAAACGAGAGATAGCGCACTTACTGGCCGAAATTCACGGCGGGTGCTGTGCTCACGGCCTTTTCGTTTTCCACTGTGAAGCTGGGTTTGACCTGCAGGCCGGTGGCCATCGCGGTCAGATTGCTCGGGAACGAGCGCACGGTGGTGTTGTAGCTCTGCACAGCCTGAATGTAGCGATTGCGCGCCACGGTAATGCGGTTCTCGGTGCCTTCGAGCTGGGCTTGCAGATCACGGAACAGGGCATCCGACTTCAGCTGCGGGTAATTCTCAGTAACCACCAGCAGGCGTGACAGCGACGAGCTGAGCGCGCCCTGAGCCTCGCCAAAGCGCTTGAGCGCGGCTTCGTCGTTGGCACTGTCGGCATTCATTTGGATGCTGCCGACCTTGGCACGAGCTTCAGTGACCTGAATCAGCACATCCTTTTCCTGGGCGGCATAGCCCTTCACGGTATTGACCAGGTTGGGCACCAGATCGCTGCGGCGCTGATACTGGTTCAGCACTTCGGCCCAGCCGGCCTTGATGGCTTCATCCTGCGCCTGCAGCGTGTTGTAGCCGCAGCTGCTCAGCAGCAGGGTGGCGAGCAGGGCGAAGACAGCGGTGAAGCGGGTGGTCAGACGCATTGAGGCAGACTCCAGACGGGTCATATTAAAAGGATCAGGCCGAACCGGCCAGCCAAGCGGCCGGCTCATGGGCGGGCTTGAGCACACAGGCGGGTTGAGCCACGCGCAGCAGGGTGTCATCCAGCCAAGTCACGAGGTCGGTCAGCACCTCGTCGCGGTTGATTTCGTGAAACAGGTCATGACGGGCCTCTTCATAGATCTTCAAGGTCACATCCATCATGCCGGCGGTTTCCAGCTTGTCGTCCAAGGTGGCAACAGACACGCCTTCCTTGCCGACCGGGTCTTTGGCACCGGCAAACGAGTATACCGGCAGATCTTTACGGATTTTTTGCAGATTGCTCATGCGCTGGGTGCGGCTCAGACCTTCCAGCAGGTCACGCCAGAAGCCGTTGCTGCAGGTCACGCCGCAGCGCGGATCATCCAGGTAGCGTTGCACAAAGGCCTGATCGCGTGACAGCCAGTCATAGTCGCTGCCGGGCTTGAAGGCGCGAGCGAACTTGCCGAAGGTCAGGGCATGGATGATGGGGCTTCGGGCGTTAATGCCCTGTCGCCAGCATTCAAACGCGGCAAACAGATGCGCCGACCAAGTAAACCAGGGGGCTTCGTAGTTGGTGCCTTGCAGCACCAGAATGTCGATCAGGTGCGAGTGGCGTTCGGCAAACGACAGGCTGATAAACGAGCCCATGGAGTGGCCGAGCAGAATCCACGGCACATCCGGGTAGATGGACTTGCCATGCACATTGACGGTGCGCATGTCGGCGCAAACCGCTTCCCAGTGCTGCTTCTCGCTGACTTCACCGAGCCGGGCGATCGGCACCGACAGGCCGTGGCAGCGATGATCATGCGCCATCACGGCATAGCCGGCGGCATTCAGCGTGGCGGCGGCATCGGCATAAAGGCCGCTGTGCTCGGACATGCCGTGCGCGATATGAATGAGGGCTTTCGGATGTGCCACCGGCCAGTGGCGCAGCGGAATGGCGTGACCGTCTTCGGCCATGAGAAATTCCACGCCGACGGCTTCGGTGGCGCTGATATGTTCAGCAGGTGCGATATTCATTATGCTGCCCAACCTCGGTGTTTTCGTATTTTTAGCAGGAGCCTTGCCGGCATGCCAGCAGCCGTTCACTACCGGGTTGCCTCGGCAACGCCAGCCTCCCACCGTTTCCAGATCACGCTAACCATCGCACAACCGGCCGCGCAAGGCCAACGCCTGTGGCTGCCGGATTGGATACCGGGAAGCTACATGATTCGCGACTTTGCCCGCAACCTGAGCGGGCTGGCCGTGGTCGATGCCAACGGGCAGTCCGTCGCCTGCCACGCCTTGGACAAGTCATCTTGGCAATGCGCGCCTGCAACCGGGCCGCTGACGGTGCAATACGAGGTCTATGCCTGGGATCTGTCAGTACGCACGGCGCATCTGGACCAGCATCATGGCTACTTCAACGGTACTTCGCTGTTTCTCGCGGTGGCGGGGCAGGAGGCGGATGCCGTGACGGTCGAGCTTTGCTGCCCGGCCGGGGTGGCGGATGTGGCGGGCGCTGAACGCTGGCGTGTAGCCACGACCCTGCCGCGTCAAGGCGCGGAAGCGCTGGGCTTCGGCCTTTATGGTGCTTCCAGCTACGATGAGCTGATCGATCACCCAGTCGAAATGGGCACTTTCGCCTATGCTGAGTTCGAGGCTGCTGGTGTGCCGCATGCGATTGCTGTCACCGGCCGCTTCCATGCGGACCTCGGACGGCTGGTGCGCGATCTCAAAGTGATTTGCGAAGCGCAGATTGCCTTTTTTGGCGCGCCGGCACCGTTTCAGCAGTACCTCTTTCAATTCATGGTCGTCGGGCAAGGTTATGGCGGTCTGGAGCATCGCAGCTCGACCAGCCTGCTTTGCAGTCGCGACGACCTGCCCGCCCTGAGTGAATCGGAGGGCAAGTCAGGCGAGCGTTATCGCGGCCTGTTGGGCCTGTGCAGCCATGAGTATTTCCACAGCTGGAATGTGAAGCAGCTGAAGCCGCGCGAGTTCGTGCCTTATGACCTGCGTCGCGAAGTGCATAGCGAGCTGCTTTGGTTTTTCGAGGGTGTGACCTCGTATTACGACGATCTGTTTCTGGTTCGCACCGGGCTGATCAGTCCGGCTAGCTACCTGGAGCTGCTGGCGCAGCAAATCACACGACATCTGCGCACGCCAGGCCGCGAGCGCCAGACCGTGGCGCAATCCAGCTTCGATGCCTGGACTAAGTATTACAAAAGCGACGAGAACACGCCGAACAGCGTGGTCAGCTATTACATCAAGGGTTCGCTGGTGGCTTTGTGCCTGGATCTGCAGCTGCGTCAGAAAGGCAGCAGTCTGGATGTCGTGATGCGCCTGCTTTGGCAGCGTTTTGCGCTGCCTTTTGCGCTGCGCGGGCAGGGCGGGCAGGGCGGGCAGGGCATAGTCGAAGCCGATATTCGCGCGGTCGTCACCGAGCTGGTCGGCCCGACCTTGGACGCCTTTTTCGACACCGCCCTGCACAGCACCGATGAGCTGCCCTGGCAGGCGTTATTGACCGAGCTCGGCCTGACGGTGCAGTTGCGCGCCAGCGAGGGTGCCAGCGACACCGGCGGTCGTGCCGGCACCGCGACCTTGCCGCGATCCTGGATCGGTGTGCGCACCCAGGCCAGCGAAGGCGGTGTGCAATTATCGTTCGTGCAGGCTGGCAGTCCTGCCGAGGCAGCCGGGCTCTCGGCCGGTGATGTCATCGTGGCGATCGATGAATTGCGCGTAAATCAGGCATCCTGGGAAAAACGCCTGCAGCAACGGGCTGTAGGCGAGCGCATCTCGGTGTATGCTTTCCGCCGAGATGAATGGTTGGCAACCACCTGCCAGATTGCCGCCGCGCCGCTGGATACCTGCGTGCTGCCCTGGCCGGCCGACATGGCTGATCGTCAGGCTGCCGAGCGCTGGTTGCTGACCCCAAGTATTGCTGAATCGCTGTAATGACCCACCCACAACAAAAATGACGCGAGCGTGACCCATGTCTGCTGAATTCTGGAAAGACAAATACCCGGCTTCGGTGCCGTTTCAGGTTGATACCGCCGCCTACAGCTCGGTTCTGGAAGTATTCCATGAGGCCTGCCATCGCTTTGGCGATGCCCCGGCGTTCACCAATAGCGTGGCCTTTGCCAGCCGCACCATGAGTTATTCTGATCTGGATCGCTTGAGTAATGCGTTTGCCTCCTACATTCAGCATCACACCGATCTGAAGCCGGGCGACCGCATCGCGGTGCAAATGCCGAACCTGCTGCAATACCCGGTGGTGGTCTTCGGTGCCATGCGTGCCGGCCTGGTCGTGGTCAACACCAACCCGCTTTATACCGCCCGCGAGATGCTGCATCAGTTCAACGACTCCGGTGCCAAGGCGCTGGTGGCGCTGGCCAACTTCGGCGATCTGGTTCAGGAAGTGCTGCCGCAAACCGGCATCAAATACCTGTTCATGACCGAACTGGCCGACATGATGCCGTCGCCCAAGCGGCAGGTCATTAATGCGTTGGTCAAGCATGTGAAGAAGATGGTGCCAGCGTACTCGCTGCCAACCGCCATTCCGTTCACCACCGCCATGACCCAGGGCAAGCGTCGTCCTTGCGTGGATCACACGGCCGTGCCCACGGATATCGCCGTACTGCAATACACCGGCGGCACCACCGGCGTGTCCAAGGGTGCCATGCTGACGCAGGCCAATCTGGTGGCGAATTTGCTGCAGATGCGCGCCGTGCTGACATCGAGCTTCAACCCCGGCAAGGAGATCATGATTGCTCCGCTGCCGCTGTATCACATCTTCGCGTTCACCGTGTGCTGCTTGGGCATGATGGAGCTGGGTGGTCACTCCATTCTCATCACCAACCCGCGCGATGTGCCGGCGTTCGTGAAAGAGCTGGCGCGCTGGCCGTTCACCGCGATGGCGGGTCTGAACACGCTGTTTGTGGCGCTGCTCAACAACCCTGAGTTCCGTCAGCTCGACTTCTCGTCGCTGAAAATGACGGTGGCTGGCGGTATGGCTATGCAGATGAAGCCGGCGGAAGAGTGGGAAGCGCTGACCGGTTGCCGCATCTGCGAAGGCTTCGGCATGACCGAGACCTCGCCGGTGGTGACGATGAACCCGCTGGATGCCATCCGCCTGGGCACCATCGGCATGCCGGTGCCCAACACCGAGCTGAAAACCATTACCGACGATGGCGAAACCACGCCCATCGGCGATGCCGGCGAGCTCTGCGTGCGTGGCCCGCAGGTCATGAAAGGCTACTGGCAGCGCCCGGAAGCCACCGCTGAAACCATCGATGCCGATGGCTGGCTGAAGACTGGCGATGTGGCCGTGATTCAACCGGATGGCTATCTGCGCATTGTGGATCGCAAGAAAGACATGATTCTGGTGTCGGGCTTCAATGTCTATCCGAATGAAATCGAAGATGTGGCCGCGATGCACGAAGGCGTGCTGGAAAGCGCTGCGGTGGGCATCCCGGACGAAAAATCGGGCGAAGTGGTGAAGCTGTTTGTGGTCAAGAAAGACCCGGCGCTGACTTCGGAAGCGCTGATGACGCATCTGCGCGCCAACCTCACCGGCTACAAGGTGCCGCGTACGATTGTCTTCCGGGCTGACTTGCCGAAGACCAATGTCGGCAAGATCCTGCGCCGCGAGCTGCGCGGCGTCTGAGGCCCGTGGTTAAAGCGTACCAAGGTGCCGGCCATGTTCCGACCGAGATTGACTGGTCGGCCGACCTGCCGGTGCTGGCGGTACGCGATGAGCTGATTGCCGCCATTGCGCAGCATCAGGTCGTCATCGTGGCCGGCGAGACCGGCTCCGGCAAAACCACGCAGCTGCCGAAAATCTGCTTGGCGGCCGGTCGTGGCCGTCACGGCCTGATCGGCCATACCCAGCCGCGCCGGATTGCGGCGCGCACGGTGGCCACGCGCATCGCCGAAGAGCTGGGCACCAGCCTCGGTGCCGGCGTCGGCTACAAGGTGCGCTTCACCGATCAAACCGCTGAAACCACCTACCTCAAGCTGATGACCGACGGCGTGCTGCTGGCCGAGCTGGCCAGCGATCGTCTGCTCAAAGCCTACGACACGCTGATCATCGACGAGGCGCACGAGCGCAGCCTCAACATCGACTTCCTGCTCGGCTATCTGCGCACGCTGCTGCCGAAGCGGCCCGACCTCAAGGTTATCGTCACCTCCGCCACCATCGATGTGCAGCGCTTCAGCAAGCATTTTGCCGATGCGCCGGTGTTTGTGGTGCAGGGTCGCAGCTATCCGGTGGAAATGCTGTATCGCCCTATTGCCCTCGAAGCGGCGGCGAGTAGCGAAGACGAAGGCTTCGACGATATCGAGGAGGCCATCCCGCGAGCGGTGGTGGCGGCGGTGGAAGAGTGTCTTCACTACGAGCGCCAGAAGGGCAAGGTCGGGCGCGGCGACATCCTGATTTTCTCCAGCAGCGAGCGCGAAATTCGTGTGCTGGCGGATACCTTGCGCAAGTACGGCCCGCCGCACACCGAGATTCTGCCGCTGTATTCGCGGCTGTCGGTGAGCGAGCAGCAGAAGGTCTTTGCCCGAGGCACGGGGCGGCGCATCGTGATCGCCACCAATGTCGCGGAAACCTCGCTGACGGTGCCCAACATCCACTTTGTTATCGATCCCGGGTTTGCGCGGCTCAGCCGCTACTCGTATCGCTCCAAGGTGCAGCGTCTGCCCATCGAGGCGATATCGCGCGCCAGTGCCAATCAGCGCGCCGGTCGTTGCGGCCGCATCGCGCCGGGCCTGTGCATTCGTCTGTACAGCGAGGCCGATTTTCTCGCGCGCGACGAGTTCACCGACCCGGAAATTCACCGCACCAATCTGGCGGCGGTCATCCTACAGATGCAGACGCTGGGGCTCGGCGACCTCGAGCGCTTCCCGTTTCTCGACACGCCCGATTCACGCCTGATCAACGACGGCTACCGCTTGCTTGATGAGCTGGGCGCTGTCGATCGCCAGCGCCGCATCACGCCGATTGGCCGACAGCTCGCGCGCCTGCCGCTGGACCCGCGTTTGGCGCGCATGGTGGTGGCAGCGGCACCGCTGGGTGCCTTGCAGGAAGTGCTGATCATCGTCGCGGCGATGTCCGTGCAAGACCCGCGCGACCGTCCGCACGACAAGCAGCAGGCCGCTGATGAGCGCCACGCCCAGTTCCGCGATGCCGATTCCGATTTTCTGTTTTTCGTGAAGCTCTGGCAGGTGTTGCAGGCGCAGAAAGAGTCCATGACCGAGCGCGAGCGCCGCGAATTCGCCCGCAAGCACTTTCTGTCGTGGCTGCGCCTGCGCGAATGGCGCGAGACCTATCGCCAGCTGGTGCAGATGGTCGAGACGCTGAAGCTGCCGATCAATCGCGAGCCAGCGCCCTACGAGGCAGTGCACCGCGCCTTGCTCACCGGGCTGTTGTCGCAAATCGCGCAAAAGGGCGAGGATCGCGAATATCTGGCCCCGCGCAATCTGAAGGCGATGATCTTTCCCGGCTCGGTGCTGGCGCGCAAAGGCCCGCCGTGGATCATGGCCGCCGAGCTGGTCGAATTGCAGCGCGTTTACCTGCGCCTGACCGCGCGCGTCGAACCGGCCTGGATCGAGCATCTGGCCGGCGATCTGCTCAAGCGCAGCTATGCCGAGCCGCACTGGGAGCGGCGGCAGGGCAGGGTCATGGCCTACGAGCAGACCTCCCTGTTCGGCTTGATTCTGCACGCCAAGCGCAAGGTCAATTACGAGAAAATTGATCGCGTCATCTGCCGCGAGATATTCATCCGCTCGGCGCTGGTTGCGGGCGACTGCGACCTCAAGGCCGCTTTCCTGAAACATAACCAGGCGCTGGTCGAGCAAGTCCAGCATCTGGAAGACAAGGCTCGCCGTCGCGATCTGCTGGTCGATGAAGAAACCCTGTTCCAGTTCTACGACTCCCGCCTGCCGGAAGACATCGCCAGCCAGAAGACCTTCGAGGACTGGCGTCATCGCAGCGAAAAAGAAGATCCACGCCTGCTCTTTATGCAGGACGACGATGTGCTGGCGAAATCCACTGAGCATCCCGCGCATCTGTTCCCGGACTCGTTGCGCCTGGCCGGCCACGAGCTGCCGCTGAGCTATGTTTTCGAGCCTGGCCACGACGATGACGGCGTGACGGTGTCGGTGCCGCTGGGCCTGCTGCAAGACATCGAAGCGGCCAAGCTGGACTGGCTGGTGCCCGGCCTGATCGCCGACAAAATCGACGCGCTGCTGCGCGCCTTACCGAAATCCCTGCGCCGGCAAATGGTGCCGCTGCCGGACACGGTAGCGATGGTGCTGGATCAGATCCGCTTCGGCGAAGGCCAGCTGCTGCCGGTGCTGTCGCAGGCGTTGACGCGTCGTGGCGTGGTCATCCAGCCCGGCGACTGGGCGCAGGATGCCCTGGAGCCACATTTCCTCATGCAGATTCGCGTGCTTGGCGAGCGCGATCAGGTGCTGGCAAAAGGCCGCGACCTTGGCCGCCTGCGCGTACAGCTCACGCAACATCCACAGGCGCAGTCGGTGGGTGACAGCCAGTCGCGACGGCAGTGGGAGCGCAGCGGTATCACGCAATGGGATTTTGACGACCTGCCAACGGTCATCGAGACGCGTAACCAGGGCTTGCCGAGCCGGGCCTATCCTGCGCTGCAACTGACACCGCAAGGGCTGGCGCTGAAGCTGCTGGCGCGCCAGCAAGATGCCGAACAGGCGCATCGCGAAGGCGTGGCCGAGCTGATTCGGCAGCAGTGCACGAGCGAAATGAAGTCGCTGAAAAAGGCGCTCGCTGATCAGCCCGGTCTGATGCTGCAATCCGCACACTGGCTCAAGCGCGAGGCACTTGAGGCGGATTTCGGACGCGCGGTGGTGGCTGCGATATTGGAGGCAACTCCCGCGCTGGTTTACACTCGCTTACAATTCGACGCCGCTTTGCTGGCAACACGACCTCGGCTGGTGCCGGACGGCTTACGGATGGCGGCGATTGTCGGACAGATTTTCAGCTTGGCGCAGCAGATTCGCGTACGCTTGGGTGAGCTCAAGCAGCCTGTGCATGCGTTGGCGCGCCAAGACCTGCAGACGCAGCTTGATGGCCTGAACTTGGCGCAGTGCTGGAAACAGCTGCCTGCCGAGCGCTGGCAGCAGTATCCGCGCTATTTGAAAGGCATGTTGTTGCGGCTAGACAAGCTCGCCAACAACCTGCTGCGTGACGACAAAGGCAGCGCCGAGTTGCAGCAGCGTGAGCTGAAATTGCGACAGGCGCATGAAGACAGAGTTCGCCGGGGGCTGGATGTTGCGCCTTTGGCTGTGTATCGCTGGTTGCTTGAGGAGTATCGTATCTCCGTGTTCTCGCAACCGTTAAAGACCGCAGTGCCGGTGTCGGCGGAACGACTCGACCGACTGTGGTCAGAACTGAAGGTTTAATCGAGGTTTTTATGCAACGCGTCGTGATCAGCGGAACCGGCCTTTTTACCCCCAGCGAATCCGTCAGCAATGACGAGCTGGTGGTGGCGTTCAACGCCTATGTGCAGAATTACAACGCGGTTAACGCGGCCGCCATTGCCGATGGCAGCCTGACCGCGCTGGCTGAATCCAGCTCCGAGTTCATCCAGAAAGCCTCTGGCATTAAGTCGCGCTATGTCATGAACAAGTCCGGCGTGATTGATCCGGCCCGCATGTTTCCGCACATCGCCGAGCGCCCGGATGACCAGATCGGCATCCAGGCTGAAATCGCCGTGATCTCCGCCCGCGAAGCGCTGGCTCAAGCTGGCAAGACCCCAGCCGATGTCGATGCCATCATCGTGGCCTGCTCGAACATGCAGCGCGCCTATCCAGCCGTAGCCATTGAAGTGCAGGCAGCCTTAGGTTGCGGCGGTTTCGCCTACGACATGAATGTGGCCTGTTCGTCGGCCACTTTCGGCTTGCAGAACGCTGCCGATGCCATTCGCTCCGGCTCCGCCCGCTGCGTACTGGTCATCAGCCCGGAAATCACCTCGGCGCACCTAGAGTTCCGCGATCGCGACTGCCATTTCATCTTCGGCGATGTGGCCACCACCATGGTCGTTGAAGCCGCCGACACCTGCACGGTGGATGGCGCATTCGAAATCATCGGCACGCGTCTGCAAACGCAGTTCTCCAACGCCATTCGCAACAACTTCGGCTTCCTAAATCGCTGCGACGAGTCCGGCATCGGTACTCGCGACAAGCTCTTCCGCCAAGAGGGTCGCAAGGTCTTCAAGGAAGTTTGTCCGATGGTGGCCGAGCAGATTGTGGCGCACAGTGCATCCTTGAGCCTGGAAGTCAGCGACCTCAAGCGCCTCTGGCTGCACCAGGCCAACCTGAGCATGAACGAACTGATTTCCAAGCGCGTGCTGGGTCGCGAGTTCAGCCGCGAAGATTCGCCGGTCATTCTGGACGAGTACGCCAACACCAGCTCGGCTGGCTCCATTATTGCGTTCCACAAGTATCGCCGTGACTTGCAGGCTGGCGATGTCGGCGTCATCTGTTCCTTTGGCGCCGGCTATTCGATCGGCAGCGTCATTGTGCGTCGTTGCTGAGTTTCAGACCTACTGAACAAGGAGTTGGTCATGCGTCAAATCATTCAGCGCGCAGGTGTTCTGGCCCTGTTGGCCTGTACCGGTTCGGCATGGGCCGGCACCATCCCACGCGATCCGGCAGATCCGTGGGAGTCGCTCAATCGCGGCGTTTTCCGCTTCAATGAGACGGCAGATCGCTATGTGGCCAAGCCGGTAGCGAAAACCTACCAGGCCATCACGCCTGAATTTGTTGACGATGCCATCACGCGCGTTTTCAACAATCTCGCCACGCCCATCACCATTGTGAACCAACTGCTGCAAGGCAAGGCGCACGATGCCGCTGGCCAGACCGCACGCTTCATGTTCAACAGCACGGTAGGTGTTGCCGGCATTTTTGACATTGCCCAGCACATGGACTTGCCTCGCCAGAAAGAAGATTTCGGGCAGACGCTGGCGGTCTGGGGCACTCGTTCCGGCCCATACTTGATGCTGCCGCTGCTAGGCCCGAGCACGATTCGCGATGCCGGCGGCCGTGTTATCGACATGTGCACAGACCCGCGCAGCTATGTCAACAAACCAGCACGCTTTGCTATGACGGCCCTGGACATCACCGATACCCGTGCCGATTTACTGGTGGCCGAAAAAGCCATCGAAGGTGATCGCTACCTGTTTATTCGCGACTATTACCTGCAACAACGCGCCTTTGTGATTGCTGACGGCGTGGTGGCCAAAGACGAGTTTCTCGATGATGCCCTAGAGAACGACGCCGCTTCGGGCTCGTTCTGATCATGGATAGCTCATCGCCAGGCACCATCCTGGTGATAGACACCGATGCCGCTCAGCGTGAGCGCATCACCGCTTGGCTGCAGCTCGACGGCTTTGCAGTGGTCAGCGCTGCCGCTGCCGACGCTGGCTTTGCGTTGGCCCGCAACCTTAAGCCGGCGTTGATTTTGGGCGATTTAGTGCTGGCCTTGGCCAACGGCTCGCAACTGCTGCGCGCGCTTTTGCATGAGCTGCCGGAAACCTCGGTGATTGTCATTACCGAATCGGCGTCCTTGCATGAGGCCGTGAATGCGCTGCAAGAAGGCGCCAGCGACTTTCTCATCAAGTCCTTGTTAAATGACGATATTTTGCGGGTTTCCGTGCATCGCGCCATGGAACGCTTCAGTCTGCGCCAGGAAAATCAGCGCGTGCGCCTAGAGCTGGAAAAATCCAACGAGCGCTTGGCACACAGCCTGCAGCTGCTGGAAATGGATCAGCGCGCCGGCCGCAAGGTGCAAAGCCGCATGCTGCCGCCTTCCCCGCATGAAAGTAACGGCCTGCGGCTGAGTCACTTCACCTTGCCATCGCTGTATTTATCGGGCGATTTTGTCGATTACTTCAGCCTCGGGCCGGGTCGCACCGCGTTTTATCTCGCCGATGTTTCCGGGCATGGCGCCTCCAGCGCTTTCGTTACGGTCTTTCTGAAAACGCTGACCAACCGCATTCGCCGGCACTTCGAAAAGCGCACTTCCATGTCGCTGCTGTCGCCGGCGCGCATCATGGCAGCCATGAACGAAGAGCTGCGCGCGCTGGATACGGGCAAGCATCTCACCGTTTTCTGTGGCGTTATTGATGTCAATTTGCAAACACTGACTTATGCCGTGGGCGCGCATTATCCGCCGCCGATTTTGTGTAATGGCAATGAAGTCATGCAGTTGGCGGGTTCCGGCCTGCCGCTGGGCCTGTTTCCCGGTGCGAAATACGAAGAACATGTGGTGGCTTTGCAGCAACGCTTTTCGCTTGTGGCGGCATCCGATGGTATCCTAGAGATTCTTCCCGCCAGTGATCTGGTCGCCAAGGAGGCGCTCTTGCGCGCGGAAGTTGCGGCAGCGGATGGTCAGCTCGATGTATTGGTCGAGCGCCTGGGGCTGCCCTTGGTGCGTGACGTCCCGGATGATATTGCGTTGCTCATGATTCAGCGTGACGAGTGAAAATGGACGCCTGCAAAATGCAATATGCCGTACATAACGGCACCTATGTGTTGAAGCTTCGGGGTGATGTACGCGTCCCGTTGTGTACATCCTTGGAAAGTTTTGTTGAGGACTACCTGCTCAATGACGCGAGCCTGCGTTCGGTCTGGATTGATCTCACCGAAACCGACGCCATTGACTCGACCGCGCTCGGGCTGCTTGCGCGTATCGCCGTGGCGCTGCAAGCACGCAAGCTCGGCAAGCCGGTGATTCTCTGCATCAGCCCAGACATCGACCGCATTCTGCTCAGCATGGGCTTCGATCAGGTCTTCCGCATTCTGCAAACCACCTCCGCCTTGCGTGACAAGCTCGCCGAGTTGCCGGTGGAGTGTTTGTCGGAAGATGAAGTCACGCAGAGCGTGATTGATGCGCATCGCACGCTGATGAGCCTGAACGAGAGCAATCAGCTGTCGTTTCGCAGCTTGGTGGATGCTTTGGAAAACGAACAACGGCAGCGTCACTGACACTGCCGCCTCTCTCAGGCCAGTCTTGGCCTCAGCAAATCTTCTAGCTTCACCAGATCGGCCGAGAACAGACGAATGCCCTCGGCGAGCTTCTCGGTGGCCATCGCATCCTGATTTAGCTGCCAGCGGAATGCGGCCTCGGTCAACACCGGGCGACGCGGCTGTGCGGCAATCGTGGAGGCATCCAGTACGGTGGGCAGCGGGGCGGTTTCCAGCGCCAGCGCATCGAGCAGGGCAGGGCCGATGGTGAGCTTGTCGCAGCCGGCCAGCGCCCGAATCTCGCCGGTGTTGCGAAAGCTCGCGCCCATCACCACGGTTTTGTGCCCGCAAGCCTTGTAGTAGGCATAGATGTCGCGCACGGAGACTACGCCGGGGTCGGTTTCGGCGCTGTAGTCCTCGCCAGTCTTGGCCTTGTACCAATCCAGAATGCGCCCCACGAACGGCGAAATTAGCGTGGCCTCGGCTTCGGCGGCGGCTTGCGCCTGCGCAAAGCTGAACAGCAGCGTCAGGTTGCAGGTAATGCCTTCCTGCTCCAGCTGGCGTGCGGCCTGAATACCTTCCCAGGTGCTGGCGATCTTCACCAGCACGCGCTCGCGCGGCACACCGGCATCGCGATAGCGCTGAATCAGGCGCCGTGCCTGCGCCAGTGTGGCCGGCACATCGAAGGACAGGCGGGCATCGACCTCGGTCGAGATCAGGCCGGGAATGTGCTTGAGGATCTCCACGCCAAAGCCCACCGACACGGCCTCGATGGCGGCCGTCAGGCGCTGGCTGGGAGCCAGCTTGGCGGCGCTGGCGATGCCCTGCGTGAGGATATCGGCATAGGCCGGATCGCTGGCGGCTTTCAGAATCAGCGACGGATTCGTGGTGGCATCGACCGGCTTCAGGCGGCGGATGCTGTCGATGTCACCGGTGTCGGCAACAACGATGGTGCAGGCTTGTAATTGTTGTAGCGGATTCATGCACGGACTCGTCAGATAAGTAGCTCGGTCTGCGCGAAGGCATCGCGCAAAACCTCCAGGCCGGCCCCCGGCAAATGCGCGCGAGTGCTCAGCACCTGGCGGAAACGGCGGCCACCGGGCACGCCAAGGAACAGTCCCAGAATATGCCGTGTGATTTGATTCAAAGGAACACCACGGGCCAGTTCTTTTTCCACAAACGGCATGTACGCCTCAAGAATATCCGCGCGAGACGGCAGTTCGGTGACGCCCCAGAGCGTCTGCGCCTGCACCAGCAGGTAGGGGTTGTGATAGGCCTCACGGCCGATCATCACGCCGTCGGTGTGCTGCCAGTGGCCGACGATCTCGTCCACGGTCTTGATGCCGCCATTGATCTCGATGGTGAGATCGGGGCGATCCTGCTTCAAGCGATAAACATCCGTGTAGCGCAGCGGCGGCACTTCGCGATTTTCCTTGGGGCTGAGGCCGGCGAGGATGGCGATGCGCGCATGCACGATGAAATGCGGGCAGCCCTGAGCCGCCACGGTATCGACGAAATTGAGCATGTCGTCGTAATGCTCCAGGCCATCGATGCCGATGCGGTGCTTCACGGTGACCGGCACCTTCACGGCCGCTTGCATCGCCGCCACGACCTCGGCGACATGCGCCGGCTCGGCCATCAAGCAGGCCCCAATGCGGCCCTGCTGCACGCGATCAGACGGGCAGCCGACATTAAGATTGATCTCGTCGTAACCCCAGTCTTCGCCGAGTTTGGCGCAATGCACCAGATCTTTCAGGTCGCTGCCGCCGAGCTGCAGGGCGATCGGATGCTCTTCGGCCTCGAAGCGCAGGTGGCGGGGCACATCGCCGTAGACCAGCGCTTGCGTGGTGACCATCTCGGTGTAGAGACGGACATGCGGATTGCACAGGCGCAGAAAGTTGCGGGCGGCGCGGGTTGTCCAGTCCATCATAGGCGCGACGGACAGCATTTTCGGTTCTAAGTTCATGCCGTCTAGTGTCTCATGTGGCAGCAGGGTGCGGAATCGGGATTTAGCCTATGCTGGGCTCACCCAAAAATTTTTGCCGCGATCTGGGGCGCTAATGAACCAACTCGTAGTTAGTGCTTCGTCCACCGGATTCCCCGCGTCGTAGCACCCCCAGCTCCACCAGCGTATTGATGTCACGCAGCGCCGTGTCGCCAGAGCACTTGGCCAGCGCCGCCCATTTGCTGCTGGTGAGCTTGCCCTCGAAGCCATCCAGCAGGCGATTGAGCACCTTCACTTGCCGTTCATTGAGCGATGCGCCAGATACTCGCTGCCAGAAGTGTGCCTTATGCAGTACGGCATCTAGCGTTTGGTGTGCCTGTTGGACGGCTTCTGCGAGCATGCGCAGGAACCACAGCAGCCACTCGGTCACATCCAAATCACCTTTCTGTGTGCGTTCCAGAATCTCGTAATACGCTTTGCGCTCGCGTTGGATTTGCGCCGACAAGCTGTAGAAGCGTTGCGGGCTGCCGTCGGCCCTTGCCAGCAGTAGATCACCGATGGCACGGGCGATACGCCCATTGCCGTCATCGAAGGGATGCAGGGTGATGAACCAGAGATGGCCAAGCGCCGCCTTTATAAGGGCAGGCTCATTGGGCGAGGGCACATTCAGCCATGCCAGAAGTCGGGTGATTTCTGCTGACAGCTGCGCGGCCGGCGGAGCCTCGAAATGCACGCGCTGCCGACCCACGGGGCCGGATACGACTTGCATCGCCCCGTGTGCATCATCACGCCAAGCACCAATAGTGATCTGACTCATGCCAGAGTAGCCGGTCGGAAACAGCGCCGCATGCCACCCAAACAACCGTTGTTCTGTTAGACCCGCCGTGTTGTTCTGAGTGGCATCCAGCACCATATCCACGATGCCTTCCACATGGCGGTCAATAGGTGCCAGCGCGCCGATGTCTACGCCCAGACGGCGAGCGATGGATGAGCGCACCGAGGCGGCGTTGAGCTGTTCGCCTTCGATCTCGCTGGTCTTGAGTACATCGTCGGTCAAGGTGGTCAGGCTGGCTTGGTTGCGTAAGCTCAAGCCGACATCGGCCAGCCGACCGAGCAGCAGGCCTTGTGCATGGCTGATTTCTGCCAGTGGCTGGACGAGCACTTGCAAGTCGTAGCGCCAGTGCGGCCAGTCGGGGGCTTGCCAGATGTAGGTGTAATCGCTGTATTTCATGCGGTGATTATGGATAGCAATCGCTGCGAACGCAATTTAATCGTTGCATCTTGGCGGCTGATCAGTGGCTGTTGCTTAAATGAGTTTGCTCATCGATAGTGATGGCGTTGAGTCGTATTTCATACACATCATCAGTTGAGGGATTGGCAATGGCGGGTTATTACAAGCTCAAGCAAAGCGAAAAGAATCAGGAATGGTATTTCGGTCTGTATGCCGGCAATCATGAACAGATCCTGAAATCAGAGGGTTACAAGCAAAAAACCAGTGCCGAGGCCGGGATTGCTTCGGTACAGAAGAACTCCACGAGTGACGGTCGCTATGAGTCCAAGGAGTCGGATAAAGGAAACTTCTGGTTTGTGCTGAAGGCCACAAATGGTCAAGTCATTGGTCAGAGTGAAATGTATTCCAGTGCTGCCGCTCGCCAAAAAGGCATTGAGTCGGTGAAGGCCAATGGTCCTAGCACGGTCATCAAAGAAGAGTAGTTCTGCAATCGCGTCATTTCAATAAGCGTCTGTGGTTGGCTGTATCAGCATACTGATCGCCAACCTATATCCGGGCTTCCCGCCAGAAACGACGCAGTAGCCGGGCTGTCACGCGTGGGCACTCCACCATGGGCAGGTGCCCCACGCCGTGCAGGTATTTGAAGCGTGCCTGCGGAATCAGTGCCCGGAATGTATCGCCACAAGAAACATGCAAGACCTGATCATCCTCGCCCCAGAGGATAAAGGTAGGCACAGTAATCGCGGAAAAGCCGGGCAGCTCCGGTCGGGGCGCGTATTGCAGCAGGTGCCGGAACATATGTGCATTTACATGGCGACGCGAGACCAGCTCCCAGAACATGACTGGCGCTATCAGCAGTGCCAGCGCCCGGTTTTGCATGGCCGTGGTAAGTAGATTCATTACACCCTTCATATTGTGGGCGATCAGGCAGTTTCGCCCTTGCAGCAGACCACGCTCAAAACTGGTGGTCTCGCAGCCCCCAACTCCGGCCGCATTCATGAGGGTGACACTTGCCACCAACTCCGGGTGGCGTGCGGCTAGCAGGCCGGCAATGCCGCCACCCATGGAGCTGCCCACCACATGGGCCGAGGCGGGCAGTATCTGCTGTGCCCATGTGGCCAGCCGCGCCACCTGGTGGTCAGGGCCATAGAGCGCCTCGGCGTTGAACTGGCTTTCACCCCAGCCCGGCAGGTCGGGAATATAAAGATGATAATGGCGAGCCAGAAACGGCAGCAGAGGCAGCCAGTTTTCCTTGGTGGCGCCAAAGCCATGCAGTAGGAGCACGGGCTCACCTGCCGGATTGCCGCCTTGTAGCCATACCAGTTTGCGTCCCTCGATCTGCCGGTGATGGCTGTGTAGCCCGGTCAGCGTGCTGTGCAGTCGGTGTAGCAGGGGCATGAAGTTACGATGCCGCCACTCACTAATCTGCCGGTGGTTTGACTCCTGCGTAAGAGCCAAGTATGCCGGCGCCACCTCCTCGATGTAAGCACGCGCCAGTCTGTCGCTTTCCATATTCACGCGCAGCCCCACTTAGCCGGTATTGCCAGATAACTGATGATCTATGCTTTAATAATTTATTTGAATATTTTAATACCCAATACCGTAAGGCGCTGATAATTTGTAGAAAGCAGGCGTTGTCCCCAATCAATAGCATAGGCTTCTGGCCCAATTAAGACTTTACGCTTATTAGCTTTGACGCCGTTCAAAATGATCTTGGCCGCTTTGTCTGCGGGCATCCGCATGATTTTTTCAGCAAATTCTTTTGATTGCTTGATGTCCACGCCAAGACTCGATACATTTTCACTTAATTCTGCAGTTTGACTTATGTTGGTGCGAACCCCGCCTGGATGCACGCATGTTGCACTCACGCCGCAATTCATAATATCGAGCTCTTGGCGTAAGGATTCAGTAAATCCACGAACTGCAAATTTACTTGCGTTATAAGCACTCTGTGCTGGGAAGGATATAAGCCCAAAAACACTTGATGTATTTATAATGTGCCCATCGGCGGTTTCTTTCAAATAGGGAAGAAATGCCTTTGTGCCATAAATTACTCCCCAAAAATTCACAGCCATCATGCGCTCATAGTCATCAATGGTATGATTTTCAACAGAGTTTGCCATCCCAATGCCTGCATTATTAAAAATCATGTTAACCTTTCCATGATCTTTCTTGACTGATTTGGCCCACGCATAGACTTGATCTTGTTTTCCTATATTAACTACTGCCGATGTAACTTTAACGCCATAAGGCTTTAAAAGCTCAATGGTTTCATCAAGACCTGATTGTTTAATATCACAGAGCGCGACATGGCAGCCTTCCTTGGCTAACTCCACAGCCAATTGTTGCCCCATGCCTGACCCTGCACCTGTTATTGCTGCTACTTTATGCGTAAAAATTTTCATGGGCGTCTCTCGTTTATTACTGGGGTTTAAAGTTTTTTAGCAATCAGAACTACTGATTTATTGGCGTTGCATTCTGGCCACAGACTCCTTGATATACCCATTGGCTGTAAACCAGGCCAAGGCATCGCGCAGAGTTTGCTCCAAAGGGCGTACGGTCAGACCCAGTTCGCGGCGGGCCTTTTCGGCATTAACAAGCATGCCGCTCTTGGCCAGACTTACCTCGACCGGCGTCACCAGTGGTGGTCTGCCAGTTATGCTGGCAATCAGCGTTAGACCTACGGCAATCGGGTTTAGAATGACAGGCGGCAACTCGATAATGGGTCGCTTTATGCCGCACAAGCGTAGTACACGGCGCAGCATGTCGGCATAAGTGTAATTCTCGCCACCCAGAATATAGCTCTCGCCAGTACGCCCTTTTTCCAGCGCCAGTACATGACCCATGGCGCAGTCCCGTACATCAATGATATTGATTTCCGAACGCACGGCCAGCGGTGCTGGGAAGCGGAAAATATCCGTGACCATACGCCCCGATGGTGTGGGGCCGACATCGCCCGGACCCATGGGTACGGCTGGACAGACGATCACCACATCAAGTCCACGGCGTGCAAACTCTTCGGCCACTAAATGTGAATCGTATTTGCTCTGCGAGTACACCGACTCGCCCATTGAAAACGGCGAGCTTTCGTCGCTGATTGTTTCCAGGCCTTGACCGGTAAAGCGGGCAATGGAACTGGTATAGACGACACGCTGGACTTTCTGCTTAAGGCACTCCTCTAGCACGAGGCGAGTACCGCCCACATTCACGCGGTGCATGATAGACATGTCTGGAAGCCAGAAGGCATAGACAGCCGCCAGATGAAACACTACATCACAGCCGTTCACGGCATGTGTCACATCGGCCGAGTTGGTAATATCCCCACTCATCATTTCAAGGCCATCAAGCCCATTGAGGTTGAGTAGATTCTCTTGGGGCAGATGCAGGATACGAAGCTTGGACAGCGGATAGCGCTCGCGCAGGATCTTGACGATGTTGGAGCCGATAAATCCGGCACCGCCCGTAATGAGAATCTGTGCTGGGTATTTTGATTCGCTCATTAAATATTCCTTCTGCAATTTCAAGCCGTCATTAAATATCGAATTTCTGCGTAAGGGGTTTTCCTTGCCGGTAGCGATTTACTTTCCGATAGTCGTGCTGCCGGAAAACTCATAGTCACTCATCGGGAAAGTCATGCTGCGCCACTGCGCTTCCACGCTGGTGGCGGGCCGGAAAGGCACATCACCGTGTTTGTCAAAGTAATAGCTGTTCGCCGTGCCGCAGCTGTTGTTGAAAAACACCTGGGCGTCACTGCGCGCCTTCATCGCCTTGAAATAGCGATCATTGGCTTGGCGCGTAACTTCCACGCGGCTCGCGCCTTTTTGCTGCGCCGCTTTCAGGCAGCGCACAATATGGCGTGCCTGCAGTTCGATGAGCTGGAAATACGAAGCGCCGTTATAGCCATTCGGCCCGAGAATCATGAAGATATTCGGGAAGCCCGGCATGGAGACGCCTTCATAAGCCTGATAGCGGTACTCATTCCACCAGCCTTCTAAGTCGCGGCCACCCACGCCCACGATTGGGAAGGGCGGCATATTGCCGCTCTCGAACACCTTGAAGCCCGTGGCGCAGATCAAAATGTCGATATCATGCACGGTGCCGTCCTGTGTGCGGACACCGTGCTCCGTCACGGCATCGATAGGCGTGGTGACGAGAGCAACATTGTCGCGATTGAAGGCCTGCAGATAGGTATTAGAAGTACTCGGGCGCTTGCAGGCGAAACCGTAATTCGGCGTGAGTTTTGCGCGTGTGACCGGGTCTTTTACCTGCTTTTGCAGGTGGTCCCGTCCTAGGCGCTCATAGATCTTGGCGAGTTTAAAATAACGGTGGTAATGGGCGGTTAGCACGAAGCCGAATTCGACGATGCCCTGGCTGAGCATCCGGGCTGACCATTGCAATAGCGTCGATTTTTCCAGAGCCGTTTGGAGCAAGGGGTTGATGTTTGTATCGGGCTTGGGCATGACCCAGATTGGCGTGCGCTGGAACACGGTGAGATGTTTTACCTCTGGCGCGATTTCCGGAATAACCTGAAGGGCCGAGGCGCCGGTGCCGATGATGGCCACGCGTTTGCCTTTGAGATCCACGCCATGATCCCAGCGCGCGGTGTGCATGGTCACGCCCTTGAAGCTGTCGATGCCGGCGATGTCGGGATTCTTGGGCTGGGTCAGCACCCCGGTGGCCCCGACCAGGAACCGAGCTGTGAAGACCTGCCCCGTGCTAGTGCTGATCTGCCAGAAATCGGATTTTTCATCGAACACGCAGTTGACCACGCTGGTATTGAGGCGGATGCGCGAGCGCAGCCTGTATTTATCCACGCAATGTTCAGCATAGGCCTTGAGCTCAGCACCGGGAGCAAACACACGCGACCAGTGAGAGTTGCGCTCGAATGAGAAGGAATAGCTCAGCGAAGGAATATCAACCGCAACACCAGGATAGGTATTGAAATGCCAAGCGCCACCGATACCGTCGCCCTGTTCCAGAATGAGGAAGTCGCCAAGGCCTGCTTCGTCCAGCTTGATGCCCATGCCGATGCCTGAAAAGCCGGCACCAATCACGATCGCTTCATGATGTTCGGAGGCTAAACCTGGTGTCGTCTTTACTTTTGTCATTGCTATGGTCCTCATGGATGTCTCCATTCGTGGTGGCTTTTTGCAGTAGGCATACGATTGTATCCCAATTATATACATTTGTATGCCTCCGAGGTCAAGTCCGCTATGATTAGCGGCATACACGATCTGAAGGAGACCTCCATGGGGGACTACAAGCCAATCATGGCTGAAGGAAAACGCAGCTTTATGGCGGCAGCCCTGCGCCTGTCGCGTACCAGCCGGAGCATCAGTGCAATTGGAATTCGTGAGCTGGCCCGTGAGGCAGGACTTAACCCGAATACCTTCTATAAGCATTTCGACAACATGAGTGATCTGGGACTGACCCTGATTGCCACGCTCGACGAGTCGCTGCGTCAGCCCATGCGGAGGCTGCGCCAGCAAGCGGCAGGGGTTGCCATGGCTGAGGTCAAGGAAATGGTCTTGATTAGCGACTTTCTTGCGTTAGCCGTGCGCCGTGCAGAGCGCGTCAACTCAGAAACCGTACGCTTGCTTTTTGATTTTGTGGAGCAAAATCCCGATGCGATCTCCTTGGTCATGCGCGAGTTGCATGGCGCCTCACCCGCAATGCGGGCGGCACTGCGAGCCTTTGTGGCGGCAAGTACAGCCGACATGGCAGAAGACCTGCGTAACCTGCAGTTGGTGCCTTTACTGGAAGACAAACGGATAGATGGTATTGCGGCACTGATCAGTCAGCAGATGCTGGCGCTGGCCTTAGACTACTTGGAGCAGCCCGATCAACGAGCTGCAATCCGTGAGCAGGCGCAGGTATACATCCGCACTTTGATGATAGGTACGCTGGCTCAGCAGGAGATAGACACTGCCGTTATGATGATGTTGCTGGATCTCTATCGGAAACTGCCCATTACAGCGTGCCCTGGCTCATCCCCGCCGGCAGCTCTCGGCGGCGGCCATCATCCAGGCGCAGCGTGACTGGGCCGTCGCTGTCTATCGAGTAGGCCACAGCCTTGCCGTTCAAGCAGGTTGCCGCCGTATCAATTTGCAGGCTGACGACATTGCGGAGGGTGCCTTGCAGGACATTAGCGGCAGCTACCGGCTTGCTGCCGGTAATCAGGCGCTGGGTGCCAATCCAGGGCACGGGCATGGCGCCGGCGTCCATGCCCGTCGTTAAGATCCACTCGCTGCCGCCGCAGCCGGGTGCGAACAGGTCCACATCGCTATAACCCGTTGTGCGCGCGCTGATGTCAGAAACCCAGTAAGCGCGGTCGTGTTTGATGCCGTATTCGGGGAAGTCGTAGGCTCGGTCGGTGCGGTAAGTCACGCGCGGCGGGTTTTTGACGCGAACCAAATCCTTGGTGGCATTGGCCTCTTTCTGCCAGCTATCCAGGATCATGAAGGTGATGTGTTCGGCGACTGGGTGGATAAAAATCTGGTAAGGCACACCCACCGTGTCAAAACGCTGGGCCAGGGCCGACGAAGTCCCGATATGCACCAGTTCATCGGCTCCGCCATAGATATTGGCGCTGGGCACATGGCGCAGGTTGCCGAGGAAATCAATGATGTTCTCGGCTGCGCCGATGCGGACCCCGTTGACGAGGTTGGGAATGGTGGAAGCCGCCCCCAGTTGCTGAAGCACAGCCGGTAGCGGGTTGCCCGGCAATGGCGAGTTACCGAAGTCGCCGGTGTAGCCAACCCAGTTGGCCATTCCGGCGAAACGGTCGGGGTAGAGCGATGCCATGCGCATAGCGCCGTAGCCGCCCATGGAGTAGCCGCCGCTGAACACGCGCTCCTTGTCAGTCGCGTAGGTCGTCTCGACATCGTCGAGCACATCCAGCACATCGCGCTCGGAGATCCCGGAGTAGAAACCATAGGGGCCGCGGCCCAGCGGCGCGACCAAGATGCGATTCAGATTTTCGCCGAACTGTTGTTGCATGTTCGGCTGGTTGATCTGGCTCGCGTGATTCGCCTCGCAGCCGTGCATGACCAGTTGCACCCCATGCGGGCCGGGTTGGTTCGGCAAGTAGATACCGTAGGGCTGGTATTTACCGAGATAGTGGAAGTATTGCTCGCAGGGTAAGCGCGTATCGCCATGCCGCCCCGGCATGCCGTTCAACAGGACGCCTTCGCCCAGCGTATAGGCCGAGGTGTAGACGCGCTGATGGAATCCGGTAGGCCGCGGCGCGGCGCGGGTTACGCCTTTGCGCAGATCGGCGAGGTTCACCACTGCGCCAAATGCTGAGATGTCGCCGCTAGCCAGCGCCGCCGCCTGCAGGTCTTCCCAGAAGTTACCTTTGCCCGGCAGGGCGTGCGTCGCGAAGGCGTCAGCATCGGCTTCTTCATCCATGCCACGGAAGGCCACATTCATCACCGTGCCATTCTTTTGCGCCACAGCGGCTTGCACGCGCCAGATCGTGCCCGCCGGCAGCGGCAGACGGCCGATGATGTGGTTGGTGTCCGGGTTGCCCGCATCGAAGATCTTGAGCACTTCCCAGCCCTGGCTAGAGGTCTGGAGTGGCGTCCAGGAGCCGCCGCCGGAGAGCGGATTGTTGTCGGTGTCAATCGTAATGGCAGCCAGCGCGTCGTCGGCGTTGAACAGCGTGTTCAGCTCAAAATCCGCGACCAGCTCGTTGCCCTCGATGGCCAGCGTCAGCCTGACCAGATCGGCGGTATTTTCCAGCCCGACGGGATAGCGTTTGTCGCCAGCGGTAGGCGAAAGCAGACCTGGCGTGGTGGCCAGCGGAGAGCCGAGGTGATGACCTAAGCGCGTGGTCACATTCAGCACCACCGGATCGAGCGACACTAGTCCGGCGTCAGCGCCGTAGTCGTCGTAGACATAGTCGAGATAGACAAGCTTGCCCTTGCACAACTCGGTGCTGCCCGCGACCCAGGAGCGGCGCTCGCAGGTGGACTGCGGAGTGCCGCCGCTGGCTGCAGGAATGGTCGCCGGTGTGGTCGACGAGCTGCTGATCGAGCCGCTGTCGGAGCAACCCGCAATCAGCAGAAGCGCCAGCATGGTCACGCCCGCCCGGAGAGTGGAGTGTGTCAGGAGCGTGGAGTGTGCCATGTGGTTCGTCCTTAAATATCTGTGCTCGATGAGCATTTCTTAACTTAGTATTAATAAGCTAATGCGGCCCTTGAGCGTAAGATGGACGCGTGCCAAAGTGCTTGTCCCTGGAGGCCACTCACGCATGAGTCACCGCGAAGACCGTCAAGCCCTGAGTCTGCCGACCGTGCCGGTGGCCTATGTCCGCTTACTGCTCAAAGTCCTTGAAGAACGCGGCTTCGCCCGCGATACCGTCTTGCACGGGACTGGGCTGGAGCCCGGCCTGCTCGAACAGGCGGAGCGGCGGTTGCCGCCGGCTCTATGGGCGCAGATTTGCTTCCGAGCCATAGCGCTGTGCAACGATGAGGGTCTCGGCTGTGAGCTCGGCCTGCGCTCTGCGCTCACCGCACATGGCTTTCTCGGCTACGCCGCGATGGCCGGACAGACGCTACGCGAAGCACTCGTAGTGGCGACCCGCTACTTGCGGACCCGCACCCAAGAATATGCGCTGCACTCCACCGAGCGGGCCGGCCGAATCCTGATCGAATTGCGCGCGCGACAGCCTCTGGCGCTGCTCGAACATCATTTCCCCGTCGAGCAGGCGCTGATCTCTATCCTGCAAAGCCTGATTTTTTTGCACGGCGAGGCGCCGCGCAACCTGTGGCTCCATTTTAAATGGCCGGAACCCGCCTATCACCAGCGCTACCGCGACCGCCTGCCGCCGGTGGAATTTTCGAGCACGATAAACGGCCTGTCTTTTCCCTCCGAGCATCTGGATCATCGTTTGCCGCTGGCCGACAGTGCCGCGCATCAGCAGGCGCTGGTTCAGCTGGAGCGCGAATATGTTGCGGTCTGGCAGGACGCTGACAGCTTCGTGAGCAGCGCCCGCGCGCAGCTGGTCCTGAGCGAGAAAGGCTATCCGGAGCTGGCGGCTCTGGCGGAAACGCTGCGCATTTCGACCCGCACACTCAAGCGCAGGTTGAAGGCGGAGGGCACCAGCTATTCCAATCTGTTGCAAGAGGCTCTCTATCGGGATGCGCGCCGGCTGATCGAGGCATCTGACCTCGACATCCAGTCTATTTCTGCGCGGCTCGGCTTCGAGAATCCGGCAAACTTTACCCGCGCGTTCCGGCGCTGGTCGGGGCAGACTCCGACTCAGGTGCGCCAGGCGCGGCTCATTGAGTCGTGACTAATTGGTCACAATTTTTGAAAATAGTCAGTTGATCGCGCTCAATGGCGAACCATTCAATGGGCGGATCAACGCCCCCAACGCCTTTTTCATGAACAGCTATAACTAGGCGCCGCAAGGCTTTGAGGGCATGAATGGTGGTTTTTTCAGCCTCATGTCGCATGAAGTTCTTTCACACCATTAGTAACAATTTCGGGTTTTTCAATCGCTGAGAGAAGGGGGACACTACGGCCCGCATTGAGGTCTACCATGACCCCTATTAAAGTGAGCGAGTTATCATGCGTGTTCTGATTGCGGATAGTCAGCCCCTGTTTCGCCAGGCCTTTGCAGGACTTCTGCAGCAGCAGACCCAGGCTTTTCAGGCTGAGTTTGTTGATGGCCATGCCGCCCTGATTCAGCATTTGCAAGCCGGCGACCTGCCGAGTCTGCTGGTCTATGACCTCAGCCTGCCAGAGGCTAACGGTCTTGCCGGCCTGGTGCAGATCAATGCGCTCTATCCGGACTTGCCGCTGCTGGTTATAGCCGACAAGGACGACGCGACGACGGGGCATCATGCACGCTTGCACGGAGCAGTGAGCTTCATGACCCGAACATCAAAGGGTGGGGACTTTTTGGCGGCCATGAACCAGCTGCTGGGAGGTGCGTGTCGCTTGCCGGGAGGTTTGCCGGCAGCGTCTGTGCCGTGCGAAGCGGAGCGTCATGCTGAGCTGGCACGCAATATGGCCGGGCTGTCTACGCGTCGTTTTCGCGTACTCATGGGGCTGCGCGAAGGTCTGCTCAACAAGCAAATTGCTTGGGATGTGGGGCTTTCCGAGTCATCCGTCAAAACGCATGTTTCGGCCATCATGAGGCTGCTGTCGGTCACTAATCGTACACAAGTCGTGATCATTGCCACGGAGCTGCAGGCTTACCCGGTCTTCATGGCGCGTGAGGCAGCTGTGCTCGCTGAGCGCCGGTACGCCAAGGCGTCGTGACTACGGTGCTGCCGGCTCAGGCTCTGGAGTAGACCGGCGCCACCGCCCCCGACGGAAACGCATAGCGCAGGATGCGCCAGGTCACCTGACCGGCCTGTTTCACAAACGAGCCGGTGTTGTAATGCAGGCCGTGGCGCTGGCAGATCACACGCACATCCTTGGCCATGTCTGCATAACGCCAGGCCGGCACATCCGGGAACAGGTGATGCTCGATCTGGTGGCTGAGGTTGCCAGATAGCAGATTGAGCAGCTTGCCGCCCTCCAGATTCGAGGAGCCCTTGATCTGGCGCATGTACCAGTGCCCACGGCTTTCATCTTTCAGCACGCTTTTCGGGAAAATCTCGGCATCACGGGTGAAGTGACCGCAGAAAATGATCGAATAGGTCCAGATGTTGCGGATGCCGTTGGCGACGAAGTTGCCGGCCAGCACCGGCAGAAAGAACGGGCCGGCAAGCAGCGGGAAGAACACATAGTCCTTGAGCATCTGCTGGCGCATTTTGCGTTTTACCGGCGCGAACTCTTCGGCGAACTTTTCCTTGGACTTCTTGCCGCTGAAGAGCTGGCCCAGGCGCAGTTCCTGAATGGCGATACCCCACTGGAAGAGCAGCGCAAAAATCACAGCATAGACGGGCTGAAACAGGTAGTGCGGCTTCCAGCGCTGCTCCGGGAACAGGCGCAGCACGCCGTAGCCCACATCGTCATCCATGCCCTTGATGTTGGTGTAGGTGTGATGCATGAAGTTGTGCGAGGTGCGCCAGTTGTCGCTGGTGCCGACCAGATCCCACTCATAGGTTTGGCCGTTCAGGCTAGGGTCGCCCATCCAGTCGTACTGGCCGTGCATCACATTGTGCGCGACCTCCATGTTTTCCACGATCTTCGACAGCGCCAGCAGCAGCGTGCCCAGGACCCAAGCCGGCGGGAAGAAGCTGAGCATGAGCAGGGCACGACCGGCAAAGGCGCTGTAGCGCACCAGCGCCACCACGCGGCGGATATAGCGCGCATCCTTCTCGCCAACATCGGCCATGGCGCGGGCGCGCACGGCATCCAGCTCGGCGGCGAGCTGGTCGAGTTCCTGGGCGGAGAGGGTGCGTTTTAATGAAGCTTTCATCATGTAATTCCTGAAATAAATCAAATATCTATGGTCAAGTCTGAACAAGCGGCGCTAATGCACAGACGCAAGCCAGAGACCGATTCGTGCTGTTCTTCCTGCGTCAGAATATTGCGCGTTGTGCCGCTGCTTTTCGGGCAGGCGCAGGTGTTGCAAATGCCGCGACGACAACCGTGAGCCGGCTGAATCCCGGCCGCTTCCAAGGCGCTCAGCAGTGGCTCGCCGGCGGGCACAGAGATGGTTTTGCGACTTTTCGCGAGATGAATCTGCACGCGCTCGCCGCTGCCGGCGACCAGCTCTGGCAAGGAAAAGGCTTCGCCGAGAAACGGGCGCTGAAGCTGTTGAGCAATGGCCGAGGCACTGCTGACAAAACCGGCCGGGCCACAGGCATATAGCTGTGCGTTGGCCAACTCCGGCACCAGTGCCTGCACCTGTTCCAGGCTGATACGACTGGCGGCGACACCGGCCTTCGGCTGCGTCATCAGCAGCTGCACCGTCAGGTTGGCGTGCTTTGCCGCCAGCACCATCAGCGCATCAGCGAAGCACGCCGAGGTTTCATCCCGCACCCAGTACAGCAACGACATGCGCTGGCCCTGTGCGGCATGCGCCTGAATCAGGCTGATGAACGGTGTGATGCCGCTGCCGGAGGCCAGAAACACGGCATGGTCTGGTTTTTCGCTCAGGGTCATGTCGCCGTAGGGCGCGGTCAGCAGCACGGTGTCGCCCAATTTGGCCTGATCGCAGAGCCAGTGACTGACCTTGCCGCCTGCGATGCGCTTGACCGTGATGGCGATGCGGCCATCGGCCTGGTTGCTTTTATTGCTAGCGCTGTAGCGCGGGCTGTAGCTGCGACTCAGGCGACGGCCATCGATTTCAACGCTGATATTGATGTGCTGGCCGGCAATGATGCGGCCCACATGGCGATTGGGCTTGAGCACCAGCGTCACGCTATCGGCCGATTCCGCCTGACGGGCCACGATCTGCGCCAGCGGCTGCTGCCATGACCACAGCGGATGCACCTTGCGCGACCAGAAGTCGAAGGTGTCGGCGCTGAACACGGCATCGCGCAGAGGGGCAGTGCGCGGTGAGGAAGCAAGCGTATTCGTGGTCAAGATCGGCATCCGGTCTGTCTGGGAATGCAATTATTATACATATGTATAGACATATGTCCATATGACTGTATTTATGAGCGTGCAGACACATTCGCCGTATACTCCGGCCATAAGAATGACAATCTCAAACGAGTGTTACGGCATGAATAACCCTCCAGAACTGCCAACTTTGGCGGCTGAGCGCCTGGCGCGCGGGCCGCAAGGTCGCCGGGCTGTGATCTCGCGTGATGAGCTGATTGCCGCCGCGATGTCCTTGCTGGGCCCGACCCGCAGCGTATCCACGCTGAGCCTGCGCGAAGTGGCGCGGACTGCCGGCATCGCGCCGAACAGCTTCTACCGCCATTTCCGCGATATCGATGACCTCGCTATTGCCCTGATCGAGCTGGCCGGCAGCAGCCTGCGCCGCGTCTTCAGCGAGGCTCGCCAACGCATCAGCAGTGAGCGCAGCGTGGTTCGCACTTCGCTGGAAGTGTTCATGGAGCAGCTCAACGCCGAGGCCGGCTATCTTGACCTGCTGCTGCGCGAGGGCAAGGTTGGCTCAGAGGCATTCAAACAGGCGGTGGAAAAGCAGCTGGTGTTCTTCGAAGCGGAGCTGATGACGGACTTGCTGCGCCTAGAGGCCCTGAACGGGCACAAGCTGCATCGCGCCGATCTGGTGGCGCGAGCGATTACGCGGCTGGTGTTTGTGATGGGGGCGAGTGCTGCCGATCAGGGCGCGGAGGCGCAACGCGAAACGCTGGAGCAGACTGCGCTGATGCTGAAGATGATCATCAGCGGTTCACGCAGCCTGGCCGCTATGGCTGATCAGCAGTGACCCTATGCGATGCCGTACTGGCGAATCAGCGTCTCGCGCTTGCGGGGCAGGAAGCTGATCTTGCGGCGGTCATGGCCAACGGTTTTTAGCAGGCGCGGGTTCATCACGCGGAACCACAGCGGCGGCACATAAGCGACCAGAAACATGCCGAAATAGCCTGACGGCAGCGTTGGCAGCTCAGGAAAGTCGCGCAGGGACTGATAGCTGCGGGTAGGGTGCGCGTGGTGGTCGGAGTGGCGTTGCAGCTGAAACACCATCAGGTTCGAGATCAGGTGGTTGCTGTTCCAGGAATGATGCGGCTGGCAGGGCTCGTAGCGACCGTCGGCGAGCTTCTGCCGGGTCAGGCCGTAATGCTCGATGTAGTTCGCCGAAGTCAGCTGAAACGCGCCCCAGAACGCAACCACGGCAAGGGTCGCCAGCATCGGCAGCCCGTATAGCGTGATCAGCATGCCATAGAGTGCGGCGGTAATCAGGCCGCCTTGCAGCATTTCATTCTGGATATGCCATGCGCCTTTGCCGAGACGGCCCAGTCGCTCTTTCTCCAGCTCCCAGGCACGGAAGAACGCGCCGGGCATCTCGCGCAGCACAAAACCGTAGATGGTTTCGCCCATGCGTGAGGTCGCCGGATCTTCCGGTGTGGCCACATGGCGGTGATGGCCGCGATTGTGTTCGACCGAGAAGTGTCCATAGCCGCCCAGCGATTGCGTGATCAGCGCCAAAACTTTATCCAAACCGCGCTTTTTATGGCCCATTTCATGGCTGAGATTCAGGCCGAAGCCGAGCAGGCTGCCGGTGGTGATGGCAACAGCCAGCCAATGCCACGCGCTCAAGCTATGCGTGGCCAAGAAGATCACATTGTAAATAAAGCCGAAAGCGATGATCGGCACTGCGGCATAAGTGATGTAGCGATAAAACGCATCTTGCTCCAAAGCCGGTACAGCAGACTCCGGTGGATTCTGTTTGTCTTCACCTACCAAGGCGTCAAAGGCGGGTAAGCCCAAGTAGAAAAAGGCCAGGAAAATCCACAGCCAGAGCGTGTTTCCGGTTTGCAAATAGAGATACGGACCTAACGGCCCCAGCGCCGGCGCAAAGGTGGAAAGTAACCACAAGCCTTTTTTGCTGTCCGTGTAAGTCGAGAGGGTGTTTGGATGAGTAGAAGATGCAGGCATTTCAGCCTCCTGACAAAGTGAGATTTAAAATTAGACCGATTAGTCATGGTAAAACACCGCGATTTCTGGCATTAAATCGTCATTAGTTGCCAAAGTCTGTGAGCGCTGCGTGTGAAAGACGAATTCTGGCCATTGCGACCGGCGCTGCACCCGGTCTATGCGCGCCTGCTCTGCGCTGAAATGCGGCGGCGTGGATTTGCTCCCGACGCCATCCTCGCCGGCACGCGGCTGGACTGGCAACGCCTGCATGAAGACAACAGCTTTCTCAGCTTTGAGGCCATGCGCCGGCTCATCGGGCAATGCTTGCAGCTCTCGCAATGCCCTTGGCTGGGCATGGATGTTGGCTTTCAAACCCAGGTATCGGCACATGGCGCGCTCGGCGCGGCGATGATTGCCAGCCGCAACTTGAGCGATGCCCTGTGCCTGGTTCAGCGCTTCTCGCCGATGCGTCAGCAGATGGCGGTCATTCACTTCAAGTTCGACACGACTTTTCATGTTGAGCTGGAGGAGTTGGTTGCCCTAGGCGGCATCCGGGAGTATCTGCTCGGCATGCTGGTCGCCGGCCTGGCGCAGCTGCTGACCACGCTGACCGGGCGCGAGCTACAGACCGCGCTCAGCATCGAATGGCCCTTTGCCCGACCGGCGTGGGCGGAGCAGTATCAGCGCCTGGCCCGCACGAATGCTTTCGGCGCGCCGTGTTTGCGCATCCGCATCGACGCCGAATTGCTCACCAGCCCCAGTCTGGCCGCCGATGAAGAGACGCTGCAGCTGGCCGTGCGTGACTGCGAGCTGCAGTTGCAGCGCCTGCAAGCCGGCGGTTCACTGAGCCATCGCGTGCGTTTGCAGCTGGCGCAATCTGAGGGCGCGATGCCATCGCTCGATGCCATGGCGGCGCATGAGCATATGTCTGCACGGACCTTTATTCGCCGGCTGGCGGCCGAGCAGCAGCGCTATCAGCAGCTGCTCGATGAGGTCCGTGAGGAGCGCGCCTGCTGGCTGCTGCGCCAGACCGAGCTGAGCATCGAGGTCATCGCCAGCCGCCTGGGCTATGTTGATACCTCGAATTTCAGCCGTACCTTCAAGCGCTGGCTGGGCCAGACGCCGCGACAGTTTCGGCAACAAGCGCGGCCGTCGCTCGGGCCGAATGCGAATGAAGACTCGCATGAAGCAGCGAGTTTCGGCATGATCCGGCAACCCTGAAAATAATGATCTGAAAAGAGAGTAGTGATGAATTTTGCCCTGTCCGACGATTTGCTGGCCCTGCAGGCCAAGGTTCGCCATTTCATTGCTGAGCAAGTGATTCCCTACGAGCGCGATGCCCGCCAGACGCCGCACGGCCCCACGACCGAGCTGCGCAACGAGCTGATCGCCAAGGCTAGAGCCGCCGGCCTGCTCACGCCGCATGCCTCGGTGGAGCTGGGTGGCCTGGGTTTGTCGCATCTGGCCAAGGCCGTGGTCTTTGAAGAGGCCGGTTACTCGCCGCTGGGGCCGATTGCGCTCAATATTCATGCGCCGGACGAAGGCAATATCCACCTCATGGAGGTCGTCGCCAACGAGGCGCAGAAGCGGCGCTGGTTGCAGCCGCTGGTGGATGGCCGCATTCGTTCCTGCTTCGCCATGACCGAGCCCGACGACGGCGCCGGCTCCGACCCCAGCATGCTGGCCACTACGGCGACGCCGGATGGCGACGGTTATCGCATCAACGGCCGCAAGTGGTTTATCACCGGGGCCGAGGGCGCTAGCGTCGCCATCATCATGGCGAAAATGCCGGATGGCTCGGCCACTATGTTCTTGTCTGACACTGACAAGCCCGGCTTTCACCTCGAACGCATGATGGATTCGTTGGACTCCTGCTTCAGCGGCGGCCACGGCGTCATCGCGCTGAAAGACCTGTATGTGCCGGCCGAGGATGTGCTCGGCGAAATCGGCAAAGGCTTCCGCTATGCCCAGGTGCGTCTGGCGCCGGCGCGTCTCACGCACTGCATGCGCTGGCTGGGTGCAGCGCGGCGGGCGCATGAAGTCGCCACGCAGTATGCGCAGCAGCGCGAATCCTTTGGGCGCAAGCTGCTCGAGCATCAGGGCGTCGGCTTCCAGCTGGCGGACAACGAAATGGACATCCACAGCACGCGGCTGACCATTCAGCATTGCGCCTGGGTGCTGGATCAGGGCGAGCAGGGCAATGTTGAGTCGAGCATGGCCAAGGTCATCAGCTCGGAGGCGATCTGGCGCGTGATTGACCGCAGTGTGCAGGTACTGGGCGGCCGTGGCGTGACCAGCGAGAGCATCGTCGAGCGTATTTTCCGCGATGCCCGCGCCTTCCGAATTTACGACGGCCCTAACGAAGTGCATCGCATGAGTCTGGCCAGAAAAATCCTAAAACGACATTAATTCAGGAGCTTGGCGTGCTTTATTCAGAAAATTATTACGCCTTGGAAACGGATACGGTTGTGCCGTGGTTGCAGAAAACCGGTCTGGCTCAGCAATTGCTGGGCACGCAAACCGACCTTCGCTGCGAGGACCTGGCCGACGGCAATGTCAATCTGGTCTTCCGCGTCAGCAATTCGGCTGGCCGTTCGATCATCGTTAAGCAATCGCTGCCGTGGGCGCGCAAATATCCGGACTTCAAGCTGCCACTGGATCGCGCCGTGCGTGAGCATGGCATCCTGCAAAGTTATGTGGCGCATTGCCCGGCGTTCGTGCCCGAGGTCTATCACTTCGATGCCACGATGTTTGTCTGCATCATGCAGGACTTGCGTCCGCATGTGATTTTGCGCGCCGGCCTGCAAGCTCAGCAGCAATATCCGCTGCTGGCCGCGCACCTCGGCGAGTTTCTCGCCAAATCGCTATTTTTCAGCTCGGACCTAGCGCTGCCATCGGGCGAAAAGAAGGCGCGCGTGCCCGAGTTCATCAATCCGGTGCTGGTCAAGGCGCAGGAAGATGTCTGCTTCACGCAGCCTTTGCAGCAGCACGCGCACAATCATTGCCACCCGGATTTAGCCGCCACGGCAGATGCCCTGCGCCGTGATGACGCCTTGTATGCCGCCGTCCTGCGCATGAAGCGGCTTTACATGACCTCGGCGGAAGCCCTACTGCACGGCGACCTGCACACCGGCTCGATGCTGGTGACCGGCACCGATACCCGTGTTTTCGACCCCGAGTTTGGCTTTTACGGCCCTATGGCCTATGACTTGGGCTGCTTGATCGCGCATTTGTACATCGGCCATGTTTGCCAGCCGGTTTTCGCAAAAGTGGCCTCAGCGAAAGCCGCGTCTGACAAAACAGCGCCCGGCATGGACATGCTGCAATTGACGACCGAAATCTGGCAGATTTTCAGCCAGCAATTTGCCGAACTGGCGCGAACCCAGGCCGTGGCCGGCGAGTGGCAGAGCGAAGCCTACATCGCCGCCTATATTCAAGAGCTGCTGCAAGACAGCCTGGCATTCGCCGGGGTCGAGCTGATTCGCCGTACCATCGGCCTGGCGCATGCGCCGGAGTGGGATGCCATGGCTGAGCAGCCGGCCTTGGTGCCCGCCACCGGGCAGTGCTTGCAGATGGCCCAGCGTTGGCTGCTGCCGTCGCAACCCTGGCAATCTATCGAAACCGCTTTGCACGCGAGACTTGACGCATGATCTGGCAAACCCGCATCACCGAACTGCTCGGCATTGAGCATCCCTTTATTTGCTCCGGCATGACCTATGTGTCTAACGCCCAGCTCGCAGCCGCCGTCAGCGAAGCTGGCGGTCTGGGTCTGATCCAGATCGGCCATCTCAAGCCGGAGCAGGCGAGGGCCGAGATCCGGCTGGCGCGTAGCCTCACCCGCAAGCCCTTTGGCGTAGGCTTGGCCCTGCTTATGCCGGGCTCGCGTGAAAACGCCGAAGTGGCGCTGGACGAGCAGGTGCCGGTCATCAACTACTCGCTGGGCAAGGGCGACTGGCTATGCCAGCGCGCCAAGGCTTACGGCGGCAAGACCATCGCTACTGTCATCACCGCCAAGCATGCGCAAGCCGCCGAGCGTGATGGTGCCGATGCCCTGATCGTCACCGGCCACGAAGCTGCAGCACATGGCGGCGAAGTCACCACGCTGGTCCTGCTGCCGGCTATCCGCGCCGTGACCAGCCTGCCGCTGATTGCCGCTGGCGGCTTCGCGCAGGGTTCCGGGCTGGTCGCCACCCTCGCACTCGGCGGCGATGCCGTGGCTATGGGCACGCGCTGGGCGATGACCACCGAAAGCCCGCTGCACGCCAAAACCCAAGCGATGGTGCTGGAGAAAGCCGTAGAAGACACGCTCTACACCCGCAATTTCGACGGCATGCCCTGCCGCATCATGCGCACCCCGACTAGCGTTGAGGTTACTCGCAAGCCGCTAACGCTCTGGCGTGCCATCTGGCAATCGCTGCAGCTCATGCGCGAGCAGGGCACCAGTTTGAAAGAAGTGTTGGCGACTTGGCGCGAGCACGGTTTCGCCAACACGCTGAAGCTGAGCTATTTCGGTGCTGCCGTCGAGCGTATCCGCCTTGCCATTCTGGAGGGCGATCAGGTGCGCGGCGTCCAGCTCATCGGGCAAACGCAGGGCCTGATTCATGACATCCCGACCTGTGCCGTGCTCATGCAGCGGCTGGTCGCCGAGGCGGATGCAGCACAACAGCAAGTGCAGGCGGCGCGACTGTGCCCGAATGCTCAGAAACCACATTCGCAAGAGCAGTCTGCGCAGGAGCAATGCCATGCAGCTACATGAAGCCATTCTGACGCGCCGTTCTATCGCGCAACTGGCCTTGCCGGTCCCGGACGCCGGTGCGTTGTCCCGCGCTTTCGACGCCGCCGGCTCAGCACCGGACCATCGCTTGCTGCGGCCCTGGCGCTACCTGACCATTCAAGGTGATGCCCTTGTGGCGCTGGGCGAGCTGTTCTATCAAGCCATGCTAGAGGCCAACCCCGAACGAGCCGCGCAAGAACAGAGCAAATTACGGCAGATGCCATTGCGCGCGCCCATGATCATCGTGGCGATATTGAAGCGCCAGGATCAAGCCAAAGTGCCCGACTGGGAGCAATGGCTAAGCCTCGGTGCCAGCGTGCAAAATCTGCTGCTGACGCTGCATGCCGAAGGCTTTGCCGCCATGTGGCGTACCGGCGACCTGACCGGTCTGAGCGCCGTCAAGCAAGGTCTGGGGCTGACAGAAAACGAAGAGATCGGCGGTTTCATTTATGTTGGCACGGCCGCCGGCAGCAAAGCCGCCCCGGCACGCCCCGAATCCCTGTTTTCCGCCTGGACAGGTGTACCGGCATGACGCGTCTTGCCGAAGCCCAGGCCTTCATGGCCGAATTGCATCGTGATATTCCGCTGGCCGCCTTCATGCAGCTCGAAGCCGTCGCCTGGGATGGCCATTCGCTGACCCTGAAAGCACCGCTGCAGCCCAACATCAACGACAAAAGCACGGCCTTTGCCGGCGCGCTCGCCAGCTTGGTGACAGTCACCGGCTGGGCCGCACTCATGCTCTGGTCACGCGAGCATCTGGGCGCCTGCCATGTGGCGGTGTACGAATCCGAGATCAAGTATCGCTACCCGGTCAGCAAAGACTTTTCAGCGACGGCGGTTCTGCCTGACCCTGCAGACATGGCCGCCACGGCGGTGCAAATTCGCAGCAAAGGCAAGGCGCGCGCGCATCTGCAAGTGGCCATCGTCGAAGAGGGTCGGGCAGCCGTCACGCTCACAGCGGGGTATGCGGTTTGGCAGGTTGCCGAAACCTGATAGATGCGCAATAATTCCTACGCAGGCAGGTAAATCCTATGCCAACCGCGAGGCCCCATTGCAAGGGCATCGTAAGCGCGCTTTAAGCGATGCCGGACCTAGGGACTGCCACCAAATTCAACAAATAGCTCCTTTAGAGGAGCTATTTTTTTGGCTGAAAAATGCACATTTATCTGGACGAAAGTGGTGACCTAGGATGGTCTCTGAGCCTGCCTTACCAAAAGGGAGGCTCCAGTCGTTATTTGGTAATTGCGGCGCTAATTGTGCCGGAAACTCATATCAAGCATGTTGAGCGCTTGATTCGTCAGCTTTACAACACATTTGGCTGGCCCGCAGGCAAGGAAAAAAAGTGGGTCGACATGACGGCCAAGGCTAGGCAAACCTTTGCAGAAGCAACGGCTAACATGCTGAGAAAGCATTCGCCGCACATTCGATGCATGGCGATTGTGGCCCGCAAAGAGGGTGTGATTGAGCGACGCAGGGAAGACTCCAATCTGCTCTACAACTTCATGACCAAAAAGCTGCTGCTGGATGAGATGTCTCATCACCGAATTGTCTATCTTGCACCGGATGTGCGATCCATCAAGGTCGAGAGCGGGAATACCTTCAAGGACTACCTGCAAACAGAGCTGCTCTACACGGCCAATGCCGATACCACGCTTCACTGCCGCCACACGAATAGCGCATCATGCAAAGAGATTCAGTTTGCTGACATGTTGGCGGGCGCTATTGGCAGTTTTCATGAATGGGGCCAAGTTGATCCCTACAATAAGCTGAAAGATATTGTCCCGATTCAGAAGTTGTTTTTCTGATACTACGGAGAGCCTCGCAAGTCATGGCATACTGCCGGTATGTCATCGCGGAACCAGCCCATGTCCTTGTGTAGCAAAAAGCGTGTTGTGGATGACCGTCGCGAGCAGCCCAGCGAGTCTCGTGAGCGTATTCTGGCCGCTGCGGTCAGCGTCTTCGCGCGCAAGGGTTTCCAGCGCGCCAGTCTCGACGAGATCGCCGCCGAGGCCGAGCTGACCAAAGGGGCAATCTACTGGCATTTTCGCAGCAAGAACGACCTGTTCAGTTCATTGCTTCAGTACCGTTTTCAGCAACATACCGCGCCGCTGGCGGATGATCTGGAGCGAGCCCTAGCGGCGCCAACAGCGCAGGCGCGTCAGCAAGCCATCGCCGCCATGTTGCGCGATATGCTTAATCGCTTCCACGACAATGCCGACTGGCCGCGCCTGTACCTCGAATTTGTGTCTCGCACGCGCGATGAGCAGATTGCCAGCAGCATGGCGCATTTGTACGATCATGGCCGCCTGCTGGCGAAAGAAATGGTGACGCGATTGGTCAAGGCCGGTATCACCGACCCTGATCTGGATGCCGATACGGTATCCATCTTCTGGTGTGCGCTGATTGATGGCTTTATGCTGACTTGGGTTATGAAGCCCGAAACCTTTGCCGATGATCAGCTGGTGGAACGGATCGTGGCCATGTTGTGGAACGGTCTGGCACCGAAGAGCGCCAGCATCTGAAGTGTCTTTCGGCAAATCGCAGGCAAACAAAAGCCGGCATCAAGCCGGCTTGAGTGAAGCAGAGTGCACGGGGTCAGGCAGCTTGCCGACGCTCCGGGAACTGGCAACGCTTGGCCAGATCGGCGCAAGCCTGTTGAATCATTTCTTCGGTGATGGCCAGCTCAGTACCCTGGTCATCCAGAAGGATGGCGAAATGAAACGGATTGCCCAGTGCGCGGGTCTCGTTCATGCTCTGCTCCAGATTAGTGTTGGTCATGTTGCACCTCAAGTTGCATTTCCATGAGCTCACTATAGGAAGGCCAAATCGCTGCGTCTTCCACTTTCGCGTCTAAGTTGTAACGAACTATGAAATCATTGCTGAATGTTTCCGCGCAGTTACGGGTGGGTTTGCTGATCAATCCCTATGCCGGGCTGGGCGGCCCGCTGGCGCTGAAGGGCAGCGATCATGTCAGCGATGAGCTGCGCCAAGCGGCACTGCTATCGGTTCAGCAAGGCCAGTCCCGTGCCCAGCAACGCTGCGCCACTTTTCTGGCAGCAACGCAAGACCTGCCGCTGCATTGGGTCACGGTATCCGATGCCATGGGGCAGCACAGCCAACCCAATGTCGAGATTCTGGATTTCCAGGCAAATACGCCATCCACCGCTGAAGACACACAACGCGCGGCGGCACTTTTACTGCAGGCCGGGCTGGATCTGCTCATCTTCGTGGGTGGCGATGGCACCGCGCGCGATGTCTGCTCCGTGATTGGTGATCGGTTGCCGGTGCTCGGCGTGCCTGCTGGCGTGAAGATGCATTCGGGCGTGTTTGCCATCAACCCGCAGGCTGCTGCAGATTTGTTGCGCAGTCTCTGTGCCGGCGAACTGGTGGCCATGGAGCTGGCCGAGGTCCGTGATATCGATGAGCAGGCGCTGGCCGGCGGGCGAGTGCGGGCGCGACATTTCGGCGACATGCGCGTGCCGGTGTCGGACAGCCATGTGCAGCAAGTGAAATGCTCGGGCCGCGAAGACGAAGGGCTGGTGCAGGCCGAGATCGCAGCCGGGATCGTCGAGATGATGCAGCCAGGTCAGCACTATGCGCTGGGCGCCGGCACCACCGTGGCGGCTGTGATGGCTGCCTTGCAGCTGCCCAATACCTTGCTTGGCTTCGATATCGTTTGCGATGGCCGCTGTGTGGCGACCGATGTGGCGGCAGCGGAGCTGGAGCAGTGGGCGTTAAGTGCCGAGCTGACGGTCATCATTACGCCCACCGGCGGTCAGGGCAGCCTGATCGGTCGTGGCAACCAGCAGCTGTCGCCAGCATTGCTCCATAGTCTGGGGCGCGACAGGATCTGGGTGCTGGCCACGCGCAGCAAGCTCGCGGCACTGGCCGGGCGGCCCCTGCGGCTGGATACCGGCGATGCCGAACTGGATCGCAGCTGGTCAGGTTGGTGGCCCGTACATAGCGGCTATCAGCAGCAGTTGCTGTATGCCGTGCAAGGCTGATTGCAAATTCTGCTAGACACTAGACGACCGGTCTAGTACATTTCGCTGCATGACCAAGCCCCGTGAATTTTCCGATACCCGAGAGCACCTGCTGGCGACCGGCGAAGCCGTGTTTCGCGGCAAGGGCTTCACGGCGGTCGGCCTGACTGAAATTCTGGCCGCTGCCGGCGTGCCGAAAGGCTCGTTCTATCACTATTTCCGCTCCAAGGAAGGCTTTGGCGTGGACATGCTGACGCGCTATTTCAGCCAGTACGATGAAGAGCTGCGCGCCTTGCTCATGGATGCGCCGGGCACCGGGCGTGAGCGCCTGCTGCATTATTTCGGTCGTTGGGCGGCTCGCTGTAATCATGGCGACGCACAAGCGCGCGCCACGGCTTGCCTGGCGGTGAAACTGTCGGCCGAGGTGTCGGATCTGTCGGAGCCCATGCGCGAAGTGCTGGTGGCCGGCATGGAGCAGGTGCCGCATCGTTTGGCGCAGGCGCTGGCGGCAGGGCAGGCGGATGGCTCGATTGATCCTGCCTTGCAGGCTGATGAGCTGGCCGGTGCGCTGTATCAGCTCTGGGTCGGCGCTGAATTGCTGACCAAGGTGCGTCGTGACGGTGAGCCGTTTGCCTGTGCCTTGCAGCAGACGCAGGCCTGGCTGCGGCCTATCAGCCCCTAAAAAACGCTTAAATTTTTGTGTTGAATCAAGTTGACCGGTCTAATTCCGGCAGCAAATCTGGAGAAAGTGACATGAGCAATACCCTGTTTTCGCCCCTGCAAATGGGCAGCGTTACCTTGCCGAATCGCGTGCTGATGGCACCGCTGACGCGCATGCGCGCAGCCCCCGGCGATGTGCCGACACCGTTGATGACCGAATATTACCGTCAGCGCGCCAGCGCCGGCCTGATCGTTACCGAAGCCGCGCAGGTGTCGCCGCAGGGTAAAGGCTACATGCAGACGCCGGGCATCTACAGTGCCGAGCAGACTGCCGGCTGGCAGCAGGTTACCCAGGCCGTGCACGAGGCGGGCGGGCGCATTGCCATCCAGCTCTGGCATGTGGGGCGTATTTCGCACAGCAGCCTGCAGCCGGATGGCCAGGAGCCGGTCTCTGCCTCGAACCTGCCGGCGCGCACCAAGACCACGGTGCTCGGTGCCGATGGCCGCCCTGAGCGCGTGAACTGCTCGGTGCCGCGCGGCTTGCGCATCGATGAAATGCCGACGCTGATCGAAACCTATGTGCAGGCCACGAAGAATGCCCGCGAAGCCGGTTTTGATCTGGTCGAAATCCATGCGGCTCATGGCTATCTGCTGCATCAATTCCAGTCCACGGAAAGTAACGACCGTACGGATGCCTACGGCGGTTCGCTGGAAAATCGCGCGCGCCTGACGCTGGAAGTGCTGGATGCTGTGATTGCGGCCTGGGAGCCGGGTCGTGTTGGCATTCGCATCTCGCCGCTGGGCAATTTCAATGCGCTCGATGACATCGAGGGCGAGGCCATGGGCCTGTATCTGGCCGAGCAGTTCGAGCAGCGCGGCATTGCCTACCTGCATCTGTCTGAGCCGGATTGGGCCGGTGGCCCGGTACTGCCAGACAGCTTTCGCCAAGCCCTGCGCTCACGCTACAGCGGCGCGCTGATCGGTGCCGGCAATTACTCGGCGGCCAAGGCCAATGATTTGCTGGGCAAGGATCTGATTGATGGCGCTGCGTTTGGCCGCACCTATATCGCCAATCCGGATCTGGTGGAGCGCCTGCAGCACAACGCGCCGCTCAACGAGCAGCGCCCGGAGCTGTTCTACGGCGGTGGTGCCGAGGGCTACACGGACTATCCGGCACTAGCGACAGCCTGAGCCGGACTGTTCAGACCTCTCTGAGCACGATCGCGGGTGTGGTTCGCCACACCTTGCGCGTCGCGGCCATACCGGCAGCGCCGGTCAGGCAGGCTGCCAGCACGGGCGTGACCAGCCAGAGCTGACCATGCCAGGTGGGCGGCAGGTCCAGCACCGTTAGGTACAGCGCGGCTGCCAGCAGCTCGGTCAAGGCGACGGCCAGCAGCCCGGCAATCCCGCCCAGCAGCATCATTTCCGACAAGCCACGCTGCATGAGCTGACGCCGGCTGGCGCCCAGCGCACGCAGCAGCGCGGCCTCGTGCCGCCGTTGATCCTGACCGGCTGCAATGCAGGCCAGCAGCACCATCACCCCCGCAACCAGCACAAAGATCAGCACAAACTCAATCGCTCGTGAAACATCATCGAGCAGCTTGCGTATCTGCGTCATGATGGCATCAACATCAATCAGCACCACGGTGGGAAAGCGCTTGACCAGCGTGTTCAGAATGTCTCGCCGTTCAGCGGGCACATGAAACGCCGTGAGGTAGCTGGCAGGGAAGGCAGCTAGCGCAGCCGGTGGAAAGACCATGTAGAAATTCGGCTGAAAGCTGTCCCAGTCCACGCTGCGCAGGCTGGTGACGGTGGCTTCAACATCGCCTTCTGCTAGCGTGAAATACAGACGGTCGCCGAGGCCAATACCCAGTTTTTCAGCCAGTCGGGCTTCAATGGAAACAGGCCAAGGTGCTGTGACGGAAGCTGTCCACCATTGGCCTTCGAGCAGTTCATTGCCATGCGGCAAGGTGTCGGAAACGGTCAGGTTCAGCTCGCGATTCAAGGACTCATCGCTCTGATCCTCACCATCTTTGCTGACGGCGGTGACCACGGGCTGGCCATTGATGGCTGTCAGGCGGCCACGGATCACCGGGTACAGGGCATCCAGCGAAATGCCGGCGGCGGCAAGCGTCTGGCGAAACGCGGTGGTGTCTTGGGCATCGATACCGAGGGCAAACTGATTGGGGGCGTTGCTCGGCAGCTTGTTTTGCCAGGCGGCGATGAGCTCGCCGCGAACACTGGTTACCAGCAGCATGGCTGTGATGCCGATACTCAAGCCGAGTATTTGCAGGGTGCTGGCCTGAGGCTGGCGCCAGAGCTCGCGCAGCCCGAGCAGCGGAGCGGGCAGGGAGCGTTCTGCCAGCACCCGGCGCATCAGAGTGAACAGGCTGCGCAACAGTAGCGTGAGCAGAATGACCAGGGCGCTGCCGCCGGCCAGCAGCAGTAGCGTCAGCTGCCAGCGCCCAGTCTCTAGCATGAGCAGCCCGGCCAGTGCGGACAACGCTAGGGTGGTGACGGCGATGAGGCCGGGTGAGCTGGGCGCCAGCTCGCGGCGAATAACGCGCAAGGGCGACACCCGAAACAAACCGATCAACGCTGGTAGGGCAAATCCCAGCAAGGTCAGTGTGGCGGTGGCAATGCCGGTTAGCACGGGCCGTTGCCAGGCAAAATCAAGCTCTGCGTTCGGCATCATGCTGGCAAGCAGTTGAAACAGGAATTGCGAGGCCAGAGCCCCGAGTGCGGCACCCAGCACGATGGCCACAGCCCATATCAGGCCGAGCTGGCGCAGATAGATGCCTTGTACCCGGCGGCGACTAGCGCCGAGGCAGCGCATCAAGGCCAGGGTGTCGTAATGGCGTTCGGCATGACGGCGCGCTGCCAGCGCCACCGCCAGCCCTGACAAGACCACGGCGGCAATCGCCGCGATGCTCAGATAATCGCTGGCGCGCGCGAGTGGCGTGCCGATTTCCGAACGACCGCTGGCCACATCCAGCAGGCGTTCGCCGACGGCGAGTTGTGGCTTCAGGTCATCGCTGAAGTCTGTGATGGCCTGGGCTGATCCGGCCAGCAGCAAGCGGTACTGCACGCGCGAGCCGGGCTGGATGATGCCAGCGGCGGCGATATCATCGGCATGGATGATGGCGCGCGGCGCAAAGGCCGAGAAGTTGCCGCCGCGATCCGGTTCGTTGACCAGCACCGCAGCCACGCGTAGGCGAATATCGCCGAGCTGCACTTCATCATCCAGAGACACGGCAAGCAGGCCAAACAGGCGCTGATCCAGCCAGAGGGTGCCGGGAGCTGGCAGGCTGCCGGCGGGCAGTATCGTGCTGCCTCGGCGTACCAGCAGCTCGCCACGCAAGGGATAGCCGGGTGTCACGGCCTTGACGGCCGCCAGCTGAAATTGATCCTGACGCTGAATCATGCTGGAGAATTCGGTCACCATCGCGTGTTGCAGGCCGCGCTCGCGAGCCTCCTGCAGCACGGCCGGGCGTAACGGGCGACTGCTGTCGATGATGAGGTCGGCACCGAGCAGGCTGGCGGCCTGACGCGTCAGCCCTTGCTCCAGACTGGCACTGAAGAAACGCAAACTGGTCGTGGCGGCGACGGCGAGTATCAAGGCCGCCAACAAAAGCCAGATTTCACCGGCGCTGATATCGCGCTTCAGCAGTCGCCAGGCCAGCATCATGCGCCCGCTCCGCGCACCAGACGGCCCGCATCGAGGTGCAGCTGGCGCTGGCAGCGCGACGCCAGCGCTTCATCGTGAGTGACCAGCACCAGCGTTGTGGCGGCATCAGCATGAGCTTCAAACAGTAGCTCGATGATGCGTGCGCCGGTCTGACTGTCGAGATTGCCGGTGGGTTCATCGGCCAGCAGCAGCTTGGGCTCGGTGGCAAAGGCGCGCGCGATGGCAACGCGCTGCTGCTCGCCGCCGGACAGCTGGCGCGGCGTGTGCATTTCGCGTGCGCCCAGACCAACACGGGTCAGCCAGTGCCTGGCCTTGTCGCGTATATCGCCGCGAATCGATCCGCGCGCGGCCAGCTCCAGCGGCAGCATCACATTTTCCAGCGCACTCAGATGCGGCAGCAGCTGGAAGTTCTGGAACACAAACCCGATCAGGCGTTGACGCAGTGCCGCACGGGCATCTTCATCGAGGGTGCCGAGATCATGGCCTGCCAGCAAGACCTGACCTTGACTGGCGATGTCCAGTCCCGCCAGCAAGCCCAGTAGCGTAGATTTGCCAGAGCCTGAGCTGCCGGTAATGGCCACGCTTTCACCGGCGTTGATGGCGATATTGATGTCATGCAGTATGGGCAGAAAGCCATCCTGCATGGGCACCGACTGCCCTAGCTGGCGGGTTTCAATCAACCACGGAGATGTTGTAGTCATGCCTACCTGGATACGAAGTGTGTGTGGAGCCTTGCTTTGCCTAGCCATGATGCCGGCGTCGGCGGCGTCTGTGCTGATTTTTGGCGATAGTATCAGTGCATCTTACGGCATGGACATTGAACAGGGCTGGGTGTCGCTGCTCGACAAGCGTCTGGAGCGGCGCGACCCCGGATTGCATCAGGTCATCAATGCCAGCGTCAGTGGCGAGACCACCACGGGTGGCTTGCGCCGTTTGCCGGCGTTGCTGAAGCAGCACAAACCGGATGTGGTGGTGCTGGAGCTGGGAGCCAACGATGGCCTGCGTGGCCAGCCTCCGGCACTGATGGAGCGCAACCTAGTTGCCATGATTCGCCTGTCGCGACAAGCGGGTGCGCGCGTGGTGATTCTGGGCATGCAGATGCTGCCGAATTACGGCAGGGCGTATACCGAGGCATTTGCCGCCGTGTTTCCGAGGGTAGCCAAAGCGGAAGGTGTTGCGGTTTTGCCCTTTTTTCTGGCCGGCGTGGGCGGTGTGCCGGCGCTGATGCAGAAAGATGGCATTCATCCGAATGCCAAGGCTCAGCCGAAATTGCTGGAGCTGGCTTGGCCGCTGATTCGTGAGGCCAGCCAGAAACAGGCATCACGAAAAAAGCCGGCGCTCTGATAGCAGAAAGCCCGCATTGCGCGGGCTTTCCGATTTACTACACAGATATTGATCAGGCGATCTGCAGGTTCTGCAGCGCTTCAATACGCTTTTCCAGCGGCGGGTGTGACATGAACAGCGAGGCAAAGCTGAAGCCCTCGCGCTTGCCGGTGGTGATGGCCATAGCAGTCATTTCGGCTGGCATCTGATCCGGAACTTCCTGTTCACGCTGCAGGGCACGCAGGGCATTGATCATGGCCTGGCGACCAGCAAGCTGGGCGCCGGCTTCATCGGCACGGAACTCGCGGTAGCGCGAGAAGTACATGACGATGGTCGAGGCCAGAATGCCCAGCACGATGTCGGCGACGATGCTGGTAATGAAATAAGCCATGCCCGGACCGTCTTCGTTCTTGAAAATCACGCGATCAACAAAGTTGCCGATGATGCGCGAGAAGAACATGACGAAGGCGTTGACCACGCCCTGCACCAGCGCCAGCGTGACCATGTCACCGTTGGCAACATGACCGATTTCGTGGCCGAGCACGGCACGCACTTCATCGCGTGTCATGCGTTGCAGCAGGCCAGCCGACACGGCCACCAGCGCGGCGTTCTTGTTCCAGCCGGTCGCAAAGGCATTCGACTGATAGCTCGGGAAGATGCCGACTTCCGGCATCTTGATGCCAGCCTTCTGCGACAATTCGGCAACGGTATCGACTAGCCAGCGCTCTTCACCGGTACGCGGCGATTCAATCAGCTGCACGCCCATGGAGCGTTTCGCCATCCACTTCGACATCAGCAGTGAAATCAATGAACCCACAGTACCGAAGACAAAACACATGGCGAGCAGATTGCCGAGTTGCAGGGTGTTTCCGGCTCCATGCGTCGAGCCGACGCCGAGCAGGCTGAGTACGACCCCGGCCACTAGCATGACCGCGAGGTTGGTCAACAGAAACAAAACGATGCGTAACATGGGCTTTCAAGCTCCTTGGGTTGGTTTCATAAACAATCTATGGGCAATGCGTGACAATTTCAAGTCGACACCCTCATGCAAAATGAAGGAGCTCACTTTCCAGCATGCCGTTTGCGATAGCTCTCCAGGAAGCGCGCGAGGCGGTTAATGGCCTCGATCAGCTCTTCCCGATGCGGCAGGAACACGACACGGAAGTGATCCGGTTTCGGCCAATTAAAGCCCGTGCCTTGCACCAGCAGCACTTTCTCGGCTTGCAGGAACTCCAGAATGAACGCCTGGTCGTTCTCGATGGGATACATCTCCGCGTCGAGCTTGGGGAACAGGTACAGCGCGCCGGCCGGCTTCACGCAGGTCACGCCGGGGATGGCGGTGAGCATTTTGTGCGCCAGCTCGCGCTGTTCGTACAAACGGCCGCCGGGCCGAATCAGGTCATTGATGCTCTGGTAGCCGCCGAGCGCGGTCTGAATGGCGAACTGGGCCTGCACATTGGCGCAAAGGCGCATGGAGGCGAGCATGTCCAGACCTTCAATATAGTCTTTAGCGATGCGCTTGTTGCCGCTGACCATGAGCCAGCCGGAGCGGAAGCCGGCCACGCGATAGCTCTTCGACAGACCGTTGAAGGTCACGCACAGCAGATCCGGTGCCAGCGTGGCAATTGAGGTGTGCTGAGCTTCGTCGTAGAGAATCTTGTCGTAGATTTCGTCTGCGAAAATGATCAGACCATGCTTGCGAGCCAGGGCGACGATGCCTTCCAGCACTTCCTTCGAGTAGACAGCGCCGGTCGGGTTGTTCGGGTTGATGACCACGATGCCGCGCGTATTCGGCGTGATTTTACGCTCGATGTCGGCGAGATCTGGGAACCAGCCCTGATCTTCATCGCAGAGATAATGCACTGGCGTGCCGCCCGACAAGGTCACGGCAGCCGTCCACAGCGGGTAGTCCGGTGCCGGCACCAGCATTTCATCGCCATTGTTGAGCAGGGCCTGCATGGCCATGACGATCAGTTCAGACACGCCGTTGCCGATGTAGATGTCGTTGACATCCACATTCAGCATGCCCTTGGTCTGGTAGTAATGCACGATGGCCTTGCGCGCCGCGAACAGACCCTTGGAATCGCAATAACCGACGGCATTCGGCAAGTTGCTAATGACATCCGACAGGATTTCCTGCGGTGCTTCAAAGCCGAAGGGCGCCGGGTTGCCGATGTTGAGCTTGATGATGCGGTGACCTTGCTCCTCCATTGCATTGGCGGCTTTTAGCACCGGCCCGCGAATGTCGTAGCAAACATCTTTCAACTTGTCGGATTTGGCAATGTCCATGATCGTCTCAACGCAGGTCTGGCCTGCACAAGGGCCTGTGGGGAAGCGCCCAAGTGTAACGGAAAGCCGAGGTGGATTGCGCTGCAGACTTGTGAGTGTCATGCGCTGTTGCTAGGCTGAAAACAGCTTGAAGCGATAATAAAGAGAGAATTCATGATGACTGACAAGTCTGCAGCGGCGTTGCCGCAAACCGATGCCGAGTGGCAACAGAAGCTCAGCCCCGACGAGTTTTACATCTGCCGACAAAAAGGCACCGAGCGCGCTTTCACCGGCGAATACTGGAATTGTCACGACGATGGCGTTTACAGCTGCCGCGCCTGCGGCGAGCCGCTGTTCGATGCCGACACGAAATACGACTCCGGCTCTGGCTGGCCCAGCTTTTATGCGCCGATGGCGGCTAATGCCGTAAATGAGCACAGAGACATCAGTCATGGCATGATTCGCACTGAAGTGACTTGCCGGCATTGCCAATCGCACCTAGGGCATGTGTTTCCGGATGGCCCCAAGCCGACGGGCCTGCGTTACTGCATCAATTCCGCATCGCTCAAGCTGCTGCCTAAGGCGCACTGAGCGCCGTTTGATACAAGAGAATTTCAGGAAGAGACAAATATGAGCAATATCTACGAATACCAAGCCACGCGCATCACCGGTGAGGTGAGCCCGATTGCCGACTACAAAGGGCAGGTGCTGCTGATCGTGAATACGGCCAGCAAGTGCGGTTTTACGCCGCAATTCACTGGTCTGGAAGCGATTTACGAGAAGTACAAGGATCAAGGCTTCGCCGTGCTCGGCTTTCCCTGCAACCAGTTTCTTAATCAGGATCCGGGCAATGAGGCCGAGATCGCCTCATTCTGCTCGCTGAACTACGGCGTGAGCTTCCCGATGTTTGCCAAGATCGATGTGAACGGGCCGGGCGCTCACCCGCTGTTCCAGCATCTGGCCGCTGAGGCGCCGGGCCTACTGGGCAGCCAGAAGATCAAGTGGAACTTCACCAAGTTTCTGGTTTCGCGCGATGGCACGGTGCTGGATCGCTATGCGCCGACCACCAAGCCCGAAGATTTGGTAAAGGACATCGAGAAGGCGCTGGCTTAAAGCCCCGCGATGCGCTCGCTCGCCGCCCACAGCTTGGCAGCAACTTTCTCGTTACGGCTGGATGGCTTGCTGAAGTCAATCTTGCGGCGCGTGAAATAGCCGCCGTTGTGATGCTTCGCGGCATCGCTGGTGGCCAGCCAGATCGCCGTATCCGCGCCCTTGGCCGGGGTAATCAGCACTTTATCCACGATGCTTTGAATCGGGCCCGGCATTTCGCGCCAGATGCCCGTCGCCACGCCGCCCGGATGGAAGGCATTGACGCGGATATTGCTGCCCTGCACGCGACGAGCCAGCTCGCGGGCATAAATCAGATTGGCCAGCTTGGCGGAACCATAAGCCACGGCATCGGAGCTGTAGCGGCTGTAATCGGTGAACGCGGCTTCGTCGATCTTGCCTGTCCAATGCATGACGGAGGCCGTCACCACCACGCGCGCTTCCGGAGCGACCTTGAGCTGCGGCAGCAGGTGCTGCATCAGGCGAAAGTGACCGAAGTGCATGCTGCCGATCATGCTTTCCAGCCCGTTGGCTTGGCTGCGCAGACCTTTTGTGAAGCTGCCGGCATTGACCATGACGGTGTCGAGCTGGGTCAGCGTGTTAAGGATGTCGCGCGCGGCATCGTCGATGCTGGCGAAATCGGCGAGGTCGAGCTTTACGGCGTGCAGGCGAGCGCCCGGCGCTTCCAGCTTCAGCGCCTGAATCACGCCCAGGGTCTTGCCCAGATCGCGCGCGGCGATCATGACTTCGTGACCAAGTGCAATGAAAGCGCGAACCATCTCCAGGCCGATGCCGCTGTTGCCGCCAGTAACCAGAATTTGTCGTTGCATGGGTTGGATCATCCTCTTCACGGTGAGCAGCGGGCGCTGTTGCCATCATGGCAGACGCGCTATTGTCGCCAAGTTTACGCCGGCGAGTTTAGCAGAGGGCAAGGCAATGCAAAGAATGGGTGTGTTCGGCGCCGGCAGCATCGGCATGTATCTCGGCGGCTGCCTGCAGGCGGCGGGCGCGACAGTGGTTTATGTGGGCCGGCCATCTATGGCGCAAACGCTACAGGCGCACGGCTTGCGGCTGACCGATTATCTTGGGCGGGATCATCATTTGGATGCTGCTGCGCTGAATTTCTCGACCACCGCTGACGCTCTGGCCGACTGCGATGTGGTGCTGGTCACGGTGAAATCGGCAGCGACAGCAGCGGCTGCGGCCGTGTTGGCCGCGCATTTGCGGCCCGGTACGCTGGTCATCAGTTTTCAGAATGGCGTGCGCAATGCCGAGGTGCTGCGAACAGCCATGCCAGCGCAAACGGTGCTGGCCGGCATGGTGCCGTTCAATGTGCTGAACTGTGGCGATGGCCGCTTTCATCAGGGCTCTGCCGGCGTGCTGGATGTAGCGGCGGATGCTGGCCTGGCGGGTTGTGCGGCGCTGTTTGCGCGCGCCGGGCTGCCGCTCAGTCAGCAGGCCGACATGCGCGCCGTGCTCTGGGGCAAGCTACTGTTGAACTTGAATAACGCCATCAATGCCTTGTCTGGCGTGCCGTTGAAGGCGGAGCTGAGCCAGCGTGCTTACCGCCGCTGCCTGTCGCTGGCGCAGCGCGAGGCGCTGGGTTTGTATGCGCAGGCGGGCATCACGCCGATGCAGCTTACGGCCTTGCCGCCACGCTGGCTGGCGCGCCTGCTGACGGTGCCAGACTGGCTGTTTCAGCGTCTGGCGCAGCGCATGCTGGCCATGGACCCGCTGGCACGATCGTCGATGTGGGAGGATCTGGAAGCCGGGCGACGCACCGAGGTGGACTGGATTCAGGGCGAGGTCGTGCAGCTGGCGGCGGAGCTGGGTGCTATCGCGCCGGTGAGTGCCTGCCTGGTGGCGCTGATTCGCGAGGCGGAGCAGGCGGGCGCGGCGCGGCAAGCGTGGTCTGGCGATGAGTTGCTGGCTCGATTGCGCGCGGCGTCGGCTTGACAGCGAAGCACTCGCTGATACCATCGCGCCGGTCATTCGTCCCTATCGTCTAGCGGCCTAGGACGCCGGCTTTTCAAGCCGGTAACCGGGGTTCGAATCCCTGTGGGGACGCCATTTTGGTGCAAAACTGCGAACACTGGCCGCGAATTTTGTGCTTTCTGGTGTTCAGAAGTTTCGTTTGATAGTGGCTAAATCAAGCCAAGGCCCGCTCAAATCGGGCAGCGCTTCTCAGGTCCGTGAGCCTCCCCGTGGATATCTCGTGCCGAGGGCCGTGGCGGAAGAGCTGCCCCGGTTGCCTTGGCCTGCTTGACCGCAATACGGTACTGATCCAGCGATTCGGCCGAGTAATGACCGCGCCACGAAGGGTTGCCGTATTTCAGGCGGGCATGAAAATAGGCTGCTACCCAGCCGCTGCTGGCTGCGCGTGGCAACAGATGCCAGAACATGCGATGAGCTTGGAGTGCTATGCGGTCACCGGGCGTCCGGGTGATTTCCAGTTTCCTCTCAATCTCCGGCGGAATGGTCAGCAGCAGGCCCGTCCACAGCAGATGACGAAAAGGCCAGGTAATTCCCTTCCAGACAGGGCGCGGCAGCCACGGTGCGAATCTTGGCATGAGTGGCTTTCTGGCCAGATCCATGAGGAATTGTCCTGTCCCGGTGTTCTGCGCCCGGGGAATCCAGATGTCCTGCCAATACACTTCGAAGTCACTGTATCGCGGAGGCAGGCCCTGCACACGAAAAAGCGCGCCCAGTTGCAGGAAGCCGGTGTATACATCCTGCCTGAATGCCGGTGATTTAAAGCCACGAAGTTCCTCGTGCGTATCCATGATGGGCTTGAGAATGCCGGCCCAAGTCCAGGCCCATACATCCTTGTTCCAGGCGTGATAGCGCGTGCCGTCATCGAGCCTTCCTTCGATGTGACGATGCGATTCATTGATGGCGTGTGCCACGGCTCCACGCTCTTCCCCGGCGAATACCAGACCCACAACGAGGTCAAGCGTATCCGACAGCCTGATCAGCATGTCCTCAAATCTGACCGTCTCCCTGGCGGTGATTTTTGCCACCCGATCGTGATCGTCTACGCCTTTGCCGCCTTCAGCGCTCAGAACAACATAGACAAATGCAGGAAATAGCGAATAGATGGCTGAGCCATCGCTGAGAACCTCGTAAAGCGGAGATCCCGGCCCGGTCAAATCAATGGGCTGCGTTTTTGTATCCATTTCAAATGGCTCCTGAGGCTATTTCATGGATGTTGATAGGTGAGGCCCGACTTAGGGTCTGGGTGCTTGCTAGTATGTGCAGACGACAAGAACGCCCGTGAGATGCTGGTCGGCAAAGTTGCTTGTCATTATCAGCCATTGATTGCGAGGCATGAGTTGCCATGAAGTCGCTCGCTAAAGACTTGTTTGAGCCCGCCATTCCCATGTCCTACCTCCAATTGCTGGTAGAGATCATGGCCGAGCGCGGCATGTGCATTGATGCCTTGCTGGAAGGCTCAGGGATATCGATAGAGCAGGCGGCTCGGTCCGAGGCACGCATGTCAGCGGCACAGTGGGGCTTGGTTGTTGCCAACGCCCTTCAGGCTTCCGGAGACTGGGGGCTGGGTTATGAATATGGCCTGCGGATGCGGCTTTCCGTACATGGTTTTCTGGGTTACGCGGCAATGAGCAGCCTCTCGCTGGGAGATGCGCTCGATATTCTTGTTCGCTACTTTCAGTCGCGCCAACGCAATCTGAGTCTGTGCCAGACAACGGATGGAGAGACCTGTGTCATCGAAATGACCCAGCTGCACCCGCTATCCATGGGGCATCCAATAGCGCCGGTGAGGGCTTTCATGTACGAGGCCTTGATGATTGGTATCGTCAAGGGCGTTTCCAGCATGCTGCAACTCGATGGCTTTCCGGGAGGCGCAGAGCTTTGTTTCGACTGGCCGGAGCCAGACTATCACTGGGATTACCGTGAGCGACTGCCTGCCATACGATTTGACCAGCCGACCAATTGTCTTCGATTTCGCGCCAGTGTTTTGGCGTTGCGACCGCATATGGCAGATGCCCTTGCATCACAACAGGCAATGGAGCGATGCGAACAGGAGCTGGCACTTGTCGGAGGCATCAATGAGTCGGTTAGTCAGCAAGTGCGCACAGTTTTGGCAAGCACACTGGGTTGTTATCCCAAGCAGGATCAAATGGCGGCCCAACTGCATATGTCCAACCGCAACCTGGCGCGCAAACTCCAGATAGAGGGTTGCTCCTTCTCGCAGCTCCTGGAGGAGGAGCGCAAGCGCGTTGCTTCATATTTGCTTGAGTACAGCAGTTTGGAGTTACAGCAGATTGCAAGCCAGCTTGGCTATGGTGATCCGGCAAACTTCACGCGTGCATTTCGTCAATGGACTGGGGAGCTCCCCAGCCAATATCGTTCTCGGCGGCAGGTTTTTTCGGGGATGAGGTAGCGGAGTGTGGAAAGCGTTGCTAGACCATAGGATGGTCTGTGCAATGAAAACCTTGCACGACTATATCGTTTATCGATAAGGAGTCGTGCTATGATCCAGTCGTTCAATTGCAAAGACACTGAGGCGTTGCATCAAGGCCATCGTGTTTTGCGCTGGGCCAACATCGAGTCGGTCGCGCGTCGCAAGCTGGCGCAGTTACATGCAGCGGAGTCACTGGCGTTTTTGCGCGCACCGCCGGGTAACCGGCTGGAGCTGCTTTCGGGCGACAGGGCGGGTCAATACAGCATGCGTATCAATGACCGATACCGGCTGTGTTTTGTCTGGACAGTATCCGGCCCGACTGAAGTTGAAATGGTGGATTATCACTAGGGGGATTAAGGCCATGAGCAAAAAATTGTCGCCGGTTCATCCTGGCGAGATTCTGCGAGAGGAATACATGCTGCCGCTCGGCCTGTCGAGCAATGCGCTGGCTCGTGCGCTGGGCGTCACGGCGGCTCGCATCAACGAGATTGCTCGCGAAGAGCGGGGCATTTCGGCGGATACCGCGTTGCGGCTGGCGCGGTTTTTTGGCACGGATGTGCAGAGCTGGCTGAATTTGCAAAGCCAGTTCGAGCTGCAACTGGCTGAGCAGGCGGCAGGTGATGCTATTCAGCGTATTCAGCCGTGGGCGGGGTTGCCGGAAAGGTAAAAAGTGACGCATCCGGCCTGCCTCACAAACCACACTTGCTCCGCAGTGCGTCGATGTCTATGGCATCGCCCATCTGCCGGAAGCCCACAGGGTTTGGGTGCAGCAGGTCTGGGAAGTACAGCGCGATGTTTGGAATGGCCGGCAGACCGGGCAATGCCAGCACGGCGTCGAAATCGATGACGCCATCCACCGGTGCCTGCTCGCGAATCCAAGTATTGATCTTGATGCGCTCGGGCTCTTTCACGGTAGGGCCGTCGGGAAACCAGCCGAAGGCGACATCGGCCCGAGGCGTGATGGTGGCCATGAACACACACAGACCGGCGCTTCGAGCACGCCGGATCATGTCTTGCAGGCCGGCGATCACGGGCTCGGCTTTTACGCCAGCGCCCAAGTCATTGGTGCCCTCGAAAATGATCACGCCCTTAACGCCTGAGCGCTGTAGCACATCGCGATCAAAGCGAAGCACGGCCGGGCTGCCTCGGAAGGGCTCTTCTTGTGGCAATTCAGTCACGGTATTGCTGTTGATGCCTTGGTTAAGAATTCCGATATGCTGCCCAGCACTGTTGAGGCGTGTGGCGAGGCGGTCTGTCCAGCGTTGATTAAGGACTTGATAGGCACCGTCCGTGATGGAGTCGCCGATGGCGACCAGTGCGCCGGGCGACTGCGTATTAACCACATCGAGACCGGAGATGAAGAACCAGCCGAGGGAGACGCCGGTGAATGACAGGCCAATGATGTCATCCGTGACATCGCCGCTGCCGGGGGCACTGATGTACTGTGGGCCGAAGCTGAGGGCATGCCAGGTCATGGGGCCGGACTCGCCGGCTACATGGAAGCTCACGGCCAGGTCTTGTTGAGCTTTCAACGCAAAATCGACGACATCGCTGATAACTTCTTCGCCAGGCTGCGCGATAACAAACGATTTGCCGCCAAAGGTCAGGCTGACACGCTCGCCGCTGAGCACCGGCAATTGCGGCAGCACTTGCGACAAACTAACGGACTCGAACCTGACCGGCCTGTCGCCCTTGAGGTTAGACAGCCGGATGCGCGCTTGTGTGCCGCTGATGGTCGGGTTGATGATCATGCGGAAGCTTTGGTCGCGGGCCTGATCGTTGTCGAAGCGTGCCACCGTGATGGAGCCGGGTGTGGTTCCGATAGGTGTTTCCATGGTGAGTGGCCCCAGCGGATAGGGGCCGTAAGGAGCGGCTGACCATGCGCCGACCAGGCCGTCGCGGGCAGCGGCCGCTGAAGAGGAGTCACTGTTCTCGGAAGAGCCGCAGCCAGCCATGACCAGTACCGGTATCAAGACCAGTAGCATGCGTCGCAGGGGGTTCATCGGACTTTTTATTTTTAGAATCATGGCAGTCTCGGGCTAGGGCATACTTCTGGTCTGCATTTAATGTTAATTGCGGCAAGGATAGTTTGTATGGAAAGGCTGAGTTCGCCGGTCACGCCTGTTTTTACCAGTTATTACTGGCATCGTGGCTTTCTCATGCTGGCGCCGACATTTGTGCTGGAGCGTCAAGACAAACCCTATCGCCGACTCTCTGCCACCCTGATGTATGCCGCTGGCAAGCCGTTTGTCATCGAGACCGGTGATGGCACGGTGACCGAGGCTCGCGCTGTGCTGATTGCGCCCAAGGTGCTGAGGCGACGCATTGTGGCGGTGGACAGCGACCTGATGATTTGCGACCTGTCTGTGGCGACGCCGCACTTCAATGCCGTGGCCTCGCTGCTCGGTGGCGATGATGTGACCGTGTTGGATGCTGCCTGTTTCGCGGGCCTGAATGATGAAATCGCCTTGGCGCAGAAGGCCGAGCTGCCGGTCGAACGGGTGCCGGCGCTGATCGACAATCTAATTTTTGCGCTTACTGGCGAGCGGCCGGAGGCACTGCCGCTGCATCCGCGCATCGCGCAGGTGCTGGCGCTGATCGAGGAATCATCGCTGGATGCGGTGTCGTTGCCGTGGCTGGCGGAGCAGGTACACCTGTCGCCCTCACGCCTGCGTCACCTGTTCACAGAGCAGATTGGCTGCAGTCTGACGCACTATTGCCGCTGGTCGGCGGTGTGGAAGGGGGTATGGCTGTGGTCACGCGGCATGTCGCTGCTGGATGTGGTGGTCGAGACCGGCTTTCACGATATGGCGCACATCAACCGAGCCTTTAATGAGGTCTTTGGATTGAATCCTTCGTCACTCGCCAATGCGGATCAGATACGGCTGATGCGCTGCCCGATGATCTGACTTTTGGCCTGACCATCTGTCTGAAATGCCGCGATTTGACCGCCTCATACAAATGATACAGCCATCTCATACAAGCGTTGTGAGGGTCGGGGTTCGCAGAATAGCGGTCTTCGAACTGAGAGACTGGCATCATGTCTGCAATCGTTATTCTCATCACTGGTGCGGCATCTGGCATCGGCCGGGCGCTGGCACTGAACGCGCATGCTCGCGGTCACACCGTCTATGCCACCGATCGCGATACGGATGCGCTGGCTGGTCTGGCAGCACTGGGCCTGCGCACGCAACGGCTGGATGTGACCTCCGCCGCTGACATCGCGGCGCTGGTGGCGCGCCTCGACGCTGACGGCGTTGGCCCGGACATGCTCATCAATAATGCCGGCTTTGGTGCCATTGCTCCGGTGCTGGAGATTTCGCCGGATCGCCTGCGCGCCCAGTTCGAGGTCAATGTCTTTGCCATCGTTTCGCTCTGCCAGGCGTTGGCCCCGCGCATGATGGCGCGTCAGCAAGGGCGTATCGTCAATATCGGCAGCATCTCTGGCCTAGTGACTACGCCGTTCGCCGGTGCCTACTGCGCCAGCAAGGCCGCCGTGCATGCCTTTTCCGATGCCTTGCGCATGGAATTGAAGCCTTTTGGCATCCGCGTAATGACCGTGCAGCCGGGCGGTATCCGCTCTGATTTCGGTGCGGCAGCGGCACAGGCGGCGAGTGCTGGCCTGCGTGCGGACTCGCGCTATGCTGCTGTGGCAGACGGCATTCTGGCGCGTGCAGAGGCGTCGCAAGACGGCGCGATGTCGGCCGAGGACTTTGCCGAACGCATGCTCACTGAAGTCTTGGCTGCTCAGCCGCGCGCTGTTATTCGCATTGGCCGTCACAGCACGCTTTTGCCGCTGGCAAGACAGCTTGTGCCCACGCACTGGCTCGATGCTCGCCTGAGCCGTGAGTTCGGGCTTGAGCGTCTGACGACAACAACAAATTCAACCCCTACACCCCAAGGAGAAGAAAAATGACAACGCCCTTGCTGGAGCAACTGACCCCGCCCGGCGGCTGGCAAACGCCGGGCCGCGTGCGCCTAGCGCCGCTGACCCCGGAAACCTCGACCCGTGCCCAGCGCGTGCTCATGCGCGTGATCAACAAAGTCGGCAAGCTGGAGGCATCCAACCTGTTTTTGATGCTGATGCGCAATTTCCGCCTGTTCTGGAACTGGCTGATGTTTGCCAAGCAGTTGATGCCCTATGGACAGGTTCCGCGTGTGGATACGGAGCTGGTCATCTTGCGTGTGGGCTGGAACTGTCGCTCGCGTTACGAGTGGGGCCAGCATGTGGACATCGGTCTGCGCGCCGGGGTCAGTGCCGAAGACATCGCGCGAATTCCGCTCGGGGCTGATGCGCCGGGCTGGGAGCCGCACCTGAAGGCGCTGATGCAAGCCTGCGACGAATTTCATCACGAGCGCATGATTGGCGAGGCCAGCTGGGCCGTGCTGGAGGCGCATTACGGGCCGCGACTGCTGCTGGAAGTGGTTATGCTGATCGGTCATTACGAGATGCTGGCTGGTGTGCTCAACAGCACTGGCCTGCCGCTGGATACGCGGCTGGAAGGCGTACTGGCGGCTGCGCCGATTCATGGTCGTCGCGCATGAGCGTTGATTTGTCGGGTCGTGTGCCCCGGTTTGATTGTACGGCCGGGACGGTGCTGGGCTGGCGTGATGCCGAGGTGATTCGGGCCACGGGCATACGCTATGCCTGGGCCGAACGCTTCGAGCCGCCTGTACCTGAACCGGCGGCGTCGCAGCAGATTGTTGCCATGTCCCGGGCTCCGGCTTGCCCGCAGCTGCCCGATCCGCTCGGCAATGAGCTGCTGGGGCCATACATGGTCACACTCCCTTGCGATGAGCATTGCCAGCACTTGTCGATCACCATGCCGGGCGATCTGAAGCCCGGCGAACAGCTGCCGGTCATGGTCTGGATACACGGTGGCGCCTACACCAATGGCGCAGGCGATGCCCCGATCTATGATCCGGCTGCGCTGGTCAGCGAGCAGCGGGTCGTGGTTGTCAGCATCACCTATAGACTCGGCTTGTTCGGGTTCTTGGGCGGCTGGGAAGGGAGACCGGCCAATCTCGGCCTGCTCGATCAGATCGAGGCTCTGCGTTGGGTGCGTGCCAACATTTCGGCTTTTGGTGGCGATGCTCACAATGTCACGCTGTTTGGCGAGTCTGCCGGCGGCGACGCCATCGCTCACCTGATGATCGCCGAGGGCACGAAAGGGCTTTTCCGGCGCGTGATCATCCAGAGCGCGCCGTTTGGGATTAGCAGCAATCGCGCTGGAATGAACCGAGCGATGGCCCGCGAAGCCGACTCACTTGATGCCGACATGCCGGCAGAAGCGCTGGTGGCCGCGCAGGCCGCCGTGGCTGCGCAAGCGGCATCTTATGGCTTGCGCGGCGGCATGCCGTTTGGCACGCAATACGGGTTTCATCCGTTGCCCGCAGAGAAGGGCAGAGAGGCAGCGTGGCGTGCTGTGGCCAGAGATATTGATGTGCTGGTCGGCAGCACGGAATGCGAAATTGCATTTTTTGTCTCGGCAGATCCGTTGCTGTCGACCATCAGGGCTATCCCGTTAATAGGCAAGGTACTGTGCTCGGCGGCGGTGGCCGTAGCCACCTGGCAGGTCTATGGCGCCGGCGTGAAGACCTTTGCGCGCCGCCATCAGCGTGCGGGCGGCCGCGCGTTCAGCTACCGCCTGCGCTGGGGCAGCGCGAAAAATCCCTATGCATCAGCGCATACCAGCGATTTGCCTCTGCTGCTAGGCAACCGCGCGGCGTGGGCCGATGCGCAGCTGATCGCCGACGAATCATGGGATGACATCGAGCAGAAGGGCAGCGCCCTGCGCCGGCTCTGGGCAGGCTTTGCCCGTACCGGCATGGTGCCGGCGACGAACATTGATGGCTTGATCAACATACAGCGTGGCTGATTCCCACGATGGGCAAGGATGAACGAGAACTAATATGGCAAAGAAACTCTCCCTGCTGGATTCCGGCTGGCTGATGATGGAAACCCGCGAAACGCCGATGCATGTCGCGGGCCTGCAGCTACGCTGCCGCGACACCATCCCCGGTGTACAGCGCATGCTCGATCACCTTGAAACTGCCTTGGCAGAACTGGAGTCTCTGGCATGAACAAGCCATCTTGCGGTACCACGCTGATCACCGGCGCTTCCACGGGCATTGGCGCGGCGCTGGCGCGCGAATTTGCTGCCCACGGCCATGACCTGATCCTGGTGGCGCGTAGCCTTGGCAAATTGCAGGCACTGGCGGATGAACTGAGCGCGCAACATGGCATTCGCGCCGAAGTTATCGCTCAGGACCTGGCGGCACCGGATGCGGCGGCGGAGGTTCACGCGGAGGTGCAGCGCCGTGGTCTGACGGTGGACATCCTGGTCAACAATGCCGGCTTGCTGTTTGAGGGGCCGTACTGGGAGACGCCGCTGGCCAGTCACCAGCAGCTGGTGCAGGTGAACATCGGCGCTGTCATGGCGCTAACGCATCATTTCCTGCCGGGCATGATTGCTCGTGGGCGGGGGCGTGTGCTCAATCTGGCATCGACCTCGGCGTTCCAGCCGGTGCCGTATCTGGCGACTTATGCCGCCAGCAAGGCTTTCGTGCTGTCGTTCTCCGAGGCACTGTCCATCGAGCTGAAAGGCCGGGGCGTGACGGTGACGGCGCTGTGCCCCGGCTTTACCGAAACCGAGATGATCGCCAAGGCCGAGGGCAAATCTATGAGTGTGCCGCTGGTGCGCAACATGACGGCAGAGGAAGTGGCGCAGGAAGGCTATGTGGCGTGCATGACGGGTCGCCCGATGCATGTGAACGGGCTGGCCAATCGTGCGCTGGTGACGCTGGGGCGTTTGCAGCCGAAAGTCTTGCAGCGCTGGGTGATTGAGCACATTGCCAAGGCGGGGGTTTTGTGAGGCTGCCTTGGTTGTGCATCTGAGAAATTCCATTTAAAGTCCTAGACCATTACATTAAACAATGTGACAGTTAATAAAGGCTTTTTGGCGATTTCTACACAACCCCGGAGTGCTCTCGTGACAACAATTTCAAGGCTGAGCACTGCTTGGCGACAACTGCCAAATCAGCTGCTGAAGCAGGCTTTCAAGGCTCTGGATAGCACAGAGATCGAGCAGGGCCGACCGTTCCATGAGCCGGCGCTCATTCGACCCAACACGGACCGGCGTTTCTTCAATGTCAGTCACTATGGTGTGATGATTCCCGATCTGCCGGAGCCGTTCCGATTCTTTTCGCTGATGGCCATCATTGGTAGCCCCGGCAACCGCTTCATCGATAACGATCACATGCTGGTCGATCGGCCCAGCCGCAATGCCACTCAAGTCAGCGGGACGGCCGCGCCGGGTACAGGGCAGTTCGGGTCGTACTCCATCGATCGCGACTGCGAGATTCGTGCAGATGGCAGCCTGATTCGTTTCGGCGAGGATGTGACGCTGACGGGCCAGTACCCTGATGTCCGTCTGCAAGTCACGCGTGAGGGATTTACGCTGGATATCGCGCTGGCCTGTCACGACAATGTGACCTGGTTCGCGCGCACACCGATCTACAAGCACCTCGGGCTGATGGCGGATTATCGCGGGCATATTGAATACCAGGGGCAGAGGACCGAGATTGCTGGGCTCTGTACCTACGAGTACTTCACCATGCTCGGGCCCTACGGCATCCTCGATCGGCCATTACCGCCGGCACTGAGGATACCCACCGACTTCTTCAGCTACCAGATCGTGGCGATTGATGCCGATACTCAGCTCATGTTAGCCAAGGTCGGTGGCCGTGGTGTGACCATCCTAGAGTCAGCTTGGCTGCGTGGGCGCGGCAAGCCCAGTCAGATTTTTGCGCAGCAGGCCCGATTTGAGGTCACCGCCTTCGACGATGAGCCTCGTATTGCACCTGATGGCCATGCCATGCGCTTGCCTAAAGCTTTCACTTGGACGGTGAGTGATGGCACTGAATCGTTGGCGCTCCTGCACTGTACGGTCGATACGCCATTCATCTACGGGCTCTGCCGTGGCTATGTCGGGGGGTATCACTATGAGGGTGAGTTTCAGGGACGGGCCGTCAGCGGGCGTGGCTATATCGAGTATGTAGATTGCGAGTGATGCGGGCCTGCATTGCCAGATATGCACTATTCTCAGCAACCCATTTTCAGCAGCGAAGGGCTTTTTCATGACAACAAGAACAACTCCAAACCATGAAGTCATCATCATCGGTGCCGGTTTCTCCGGCATTGGTTCCGCCATCAAGCTCAGCGAGATCGGCATCACCGATTACCTCGTGCTGGAGCAGGGTGACGGCATTGGCGGTGCCTGGCACTTCAATACCTATCCCGGTGTGGCGGTGGATATTCCGTCGCTGAGCTACTCGTTTTCGTTCGAGCGTAACCCGGAGTGGTCGCGGCTGTTTGCGCCGGGGGCGGAGCTCAAGGCCTATGCCGAGCATTGCGTGGACAAGTATCAAATCCGCTCGCGGATTCGCCTGAACACGGGTATCAAGGCGGCGGCGTTTGATGAGGCCGGCGACTTCTGGCGGCTGACCACGAACTCGGGCGATGAGCTGACGGCGCGCCATGTGATTGGCGCTACTGGGGTGCTGACGCAACCGAAGAAGCCGGCGATTGCGGGCATCGACAGTTTCCAGGGCGTGACCATGCACACGGCGCGCTGGGATCATGGCGTGAATCTGGCCGGCAAGCGCGTGGCCATCATCGGCACGGGGGCGTCGGCGCTGCAGGTGATTCCGGAGATCGCGCCGGAAGTTCAGCACCTGACCGTGTTCCAGCGCACGCCGATCTGGGTCATCCCCAAGCCGGATTTTGCCATTCCGGCAATGGCGCAGGGGCTGATGAAGAAAGTGCCGCTGCTGCAAGTGCCGGCGCGGCTCATCAGCCAGGCCATCGTGGAAGTGGGCTTTGTGCTGACGGCGCATTACTACGGCTATGTGCCGCTGGCGAAGGGCTACGAAAAGCTGGCGCTGGATCATCTGCAAAAGCAGGTCAAAGACCCGGTGACGCGCGCCAAGCTGACGCCGCACTACGGCTTCGGCTGCAAGCGCCCGAGTGCGTCGAACACCTATTGGAAGGCGTTCAATCGCGACAATGTGGCGCTGGTGACGGAGTCGATTACCGAGGTGGTGCCGAACGGGGTGCGTACGCAGGACGGCCAGCTGCACGAGATCGACATCCTGATCTGCGCGACCGGCTTCAAGGTGTTCGAGAATGGCAACATGCCGCCGTTTTCGGTCACGGGCCTGGCTGGTCGTGATCTGGAAGGCTGGTGGGATGCCAATCGCTATCAGGCCTACGAGGGCGTGACGGTGCCGGCGTTCCCGAACTTCTTCATGATTCTGGGGCCGAATGGCTACAACGGCGCGTCGTATTTCCAGCTGATTGAGCATCAGGTGCGTCATATCGGGCGCTGCCTGATCCAGGCGCGCAAGCAGGGCGCCAAGCGCATCGAGGTCACGCAAGCGGCCAACGATCGCTATTTCCGCGACATGAAGTCACGCACGGGCAAGCAGGTGTTTTTCAACAACAGCTGCTCCACGGCCAACAGCTATTACTTCGACAAGCATGGCGATGTGCCGTTCCGGCCTTCGACCAGCATCGAGGCGCATTTGCGCAGCATGACTTTTGCCATGAGCGACTATCGGTTCAGCTGAGAAGGGCACCGTTATGCAACATGTACTAATCATCCACGAAGTTGCCGATTACGGGGCTTGGAAGCTGGTGTTTGACCGTGCGGCTGGCATTCGCCATGCAGCCGGCGAGCGGAGCTACCAGGTGCTGCGCTACGAGCACGACGCCAACCGCATCGTGCATTTTTCGGCGTGGACAAGCATTGCCGATGCCCGTGCGTTTTTCGAGTCTCCGGAGCTGGTGCGTATTCGGCTGGAGGCGGGCGTGAAGGCCCCGGAATTCATCTATCTGGATTTGCTGGAGAGCGGGACGCTGGCCGGTGCTACGCTTTAGCGATTGGATGGGTGTTTGCAATGGCATCAGCCGGTTTACTTCCTGTGATTGGGCATGCCATGCTCGGTCATAGTGAGTTTGCGGTGTTTGTCGGCAGGGAGTGCTGTAGTGATTTTTTCAGGATGTTGAAAAAACTGAGTTCTCCTCTCCCTCCCTCCGATGTTATGCAGCAATCTGAAATTATTACGCAGCAGTGATTGCTGTATAAAGTAGGTTAGGTGTTTAAGGAGTCATCAACTATGTCCATAAATCAAACAATTCGAGCTTTCGTTGCAATTTTATTTATTGCCATATCATTTGGATGCAGCAAAGGAGCTGACCCTCTAGATGTCGCCAATGCAAAACCAGTCGACCAAGCATTAGTAGCAAGCAACCCGGCTCTCGCCATGGTAGAGCGTTTCAACATGGGTTCAAATTTAGAGCATATGGCAATTCAGGTTTCTAAAAAAACTCATACTTACGCAATGGTTGCTGAAAAGCATGGCACATCAAATGCACAATCAGTCATTACAGAGGAAATTCAAAAAATTCTTCCTGTGTATCAGGTACGCTGGAACCAAAATCTTGCAAATGCATATTCATCACATCTCACACCGGATGAGCTCCGCTCATTGGCCGTAGATGGAAAACAATCTCCATATGCAAATAAACTTCAAGCCGAGCAAAAATCTGTTGGTGAAGACATGCAAAAAATATCGTCTCCAATCCTTACTGAACTAGTCACAAAGGCTCTTACAAATGCCATCAATTAGTAACACACCTAACAAGGCCGCGCACACTGCCTGCTGCGCAGGCTGGACGCGCTTCGCGCGCCTGTGGCGGTGGCGTTAGGGCCCACTAGATCCCGCGGCTTTGCTTTACATCTTCAGCAAGCCAAGCCTTTATGAGGGATTGGTACGGAATATCTCTCTTGTTTGCTTCCATTTTGATGCTGTCGAGCAGCATCTCAGGAAGACGAAGCGAGATTGTTCTTGTTGAAGGCTTTAGGTTCGGCATCGCAACGCGGCTCGCCTTTGTCCAGTCCACATATTCACTGGAGTCATTTACTTCCCAAAAGTGGCGCTCTTCTGCTTCGCTTTGGAATGTTGGTGTGGCTTTAGTTGGCTTGCTCATAAACCATCCTCTCTTTCCGGTGCATGTCTCTGGCAGAGATCACGCGAATTAGCGTATTACCTGCTCTCAATGTAAAAGTTATGTGCAGGAGCCTGTTTGCCGTTGTTTTGCCAAGTGCGTGATACCTGGGTTCGCTTTGGCTATGCTTCTCATCGGCAACCACCAGAAGCGGCGCGTTGAAAAAGGGCTCTTCTGCCTCGAACTGGCCAACGCCGTGCTTGAGGTTGCTCTTGTGGGCGTTATGTTCATCCCACTCAAAGCCCGATATTTGAGTCAAGTCGATCATGTGCGTATATTACTATCATATACAGCCGTGACAAGTGTGCGCAAACCATGACTCGTTGCAGAGCATGTCTCTACCGCTGGCGCACTCTGTGTGGCTGGGTGCTGCCTGTCATGCATCAGCATCAGCATCAGGAGCGGGGCAGGGTTGCTGTCTTTCACGGGGGTGATGGTAGTCATGTTGTTCCACATCCTTGAGGAATACTGAACTAAAGCGTAGGAAAGGATTCGCGTATTCGCTAGTTAATTTTTTATTCAGCAGGTTTGCCTATGAGGCGAAAGCACTCTCGTGCCCAGTAATGTGCGCTGCCACAGGCCTCCATGGCGACTTCCACTTTTCCTGTGATTGAATGTCGACGCTCAATAATGGCACTTCGATGCCGGTGTGGCCCTGCCGCTTGGGAGGGAAAGTCCATTTTACTCCTTCAGGCGGACACCGTACCGGTGCTGCTTAAGTCCAATGTTTGATGCTTTAAATCCCCCATCTCTAGCCTCCTTGCCCAGATGAATGCAGTGTATTACATTGCATTCATCTATAAGGAGAGTATCTCATGAGTGTGACCACTGTCCGGCTTCAACCAGAAGTTGAAAAAGGTCTTAATGCCATGGCAGGCAAGCTCCAGCGTAGCAAGAGTTGGCTTATTAATCAGGCACTTAGTGAGTTTATTGAGCGGCAAGCGCTAGAGCAGTCCCGCTGGCAGGAAACCCTAAAAGCGATGGAGTCCGTGGCCCATGGCAAGGTTGTGTCCGGCGAGGCTGTGCACACCTGGCTGCAAAGCTGGGGGAGCTCCAATGAATTGCAGCCCCCGAAGGCGGGTCAATGAAACTGGTCTATTCCGAGGAGGCGGTTGCTGATCTGGTTCGTCTTCGAGCATTTATTGCAGAGAAAGATCCACCTGCAGCAGCGCGGGTTGCAGCAGAGCTTATTGCTCGCGTCGAGAATATTCGTCTCTTCTCAGAAATCGGCCGGGGCGTTGCGTTGGCACCAGAGCCCAAAATTGTGCGTGATGCTGTGTTCGGAAAATATATTGTCAGGTATGCCGCTCATGCAGAAGCCGTAGTCATTCTTCGTATTTGGCATCATTACGAAAGTCGCGAGCAAAGCATTTAACAACTCCCTAGGGCTACCCTCGTCAACTATTTCTATTACAGCCCGGGGGATTACCCTTGAATGAGCGCAACGCCATCATCTATGCCACTGTCTGTCGCATTCCGTGCGGCTGCGTGATGACTTATGGCCAGGTCGCTCGCCTCAGCGGTCTGGGTCGCATGGCCCGGCAAGTCGGCTATGCACTCAACAGCTTGCCGGAAGACAGCGAGGTGCCTTGGCATCGCGTGGTCAATGCCAAGGGCGAGATCAGTGCGCGCAGCCCGACCGGGCGCGAGTCGGAGTCGATACAGCGCTTGCGGCTGGAGGCCGAGGGCGTGCGTTTTGATGAGAACGGGCGTTTGCGATTGGCGGATCATGCCTAGACACTGGTGTGTGAGTAGGTGAGGCTGGTATTCGTCGCTTGGCATCTTTTCAGCAAGACAGCCCGACAGCAATCCGCGATGATTCGGTCAACTTCATCCGGGACTTGCCCTTTATGTCTTCTGATACGCCATATTCCCTGCCCGAAGAAATCGCCAATGCCGTGAGTCATGGCATCGGCACAATCGCTGCCACCGTGGGCGCGACGCTGCTGATGGTCAAGGCCATGCCCGTGCTGGCAGCACCCGAGCTGGCCGGTGTGGCGATTTACGGGGCCAGCCTGATTCTGCTGTTTCTGTGCTCCACGCTGTATCACAGCATCACGCATGTGCAGACCAAGGCGCTGTTCAAGCGCTTGGATCATTGCGCGATTTATCTGCTGATTGCCGGCACCTACACGCCCATGCTGATGCTGACGCTGCACACGGCGTCGGCGCAGATCATGTTGTGGGTGGTCTGGGGGTTGGCGCTGGCTGGCATTGTCTTCAAGATCTACTTCATTCATCGCTTCAAGCGCGTGTCGCTGATTACCTATCTGCTCATGGGCTGGTTGTCGATGCTGCTGATTCAGGATCTTTGGCAGGCCATGCCGCGCGAGGGTTTCTGGCTGCTGTTGGCTGGCGGCCTGTGTTTTACCCTCGGCGCGGCGTTCTATGCGGCCAAGCAGGTGCGCTATACCCACGCGATCTGGCATGTGTTCGTGGCGGCTGGGGCTGCTTGCCACTGCGTCATGATCGGCCTTTATGTCATCCCTTCTGCCTGATTTTCCGCCTAAGCGAGTTTCACCATGATCTCAATTGCCATGACCTCAAAGAAAACCGGACTTACGCTATATACCGCCCCCACGCCAAATGGTTGGAAAGTGTCTGTGGCACTGGCCGAGCTGGGCCTGCCGTATGAGACCGTGGCGGTGAATCTGCTGGCCAATGACCAGAAAACGCCGGACTTTCTGGCGCTGAACCCGAACGGCCGCATTCCGGTGCTGGTCGATCACGATGCCGACGATCTGGTGATTTTCGAGTCTGGTGCGATCCTGATTCATCTCGCGGAGAGGACCGGCAAGTTGCTGCCGACGAACCCGCGCGAGCGCATGGCGGCGCTGCAGTGGCTGATGTTCCAGATGGGTGGCGTGGGGCCGATGATGGGTCAGGCGAATGTGTTTTCGCGCTATTTGCCGGAGAAAATTCCGGTGGCTATTGAGCGGTATCAGAACGAGTGCCGACGCTTGTTTGAGGTGCTGGACACGCGACTGGGCCAGGCTGAGTGGCTGGCGGGCAGCGAGTATTCGATTGCCGACATCGCGAACTGGTGTTGGGTGCGAACCTATCGCTGGTCGGGCGTGGATATTGAGGGCCTGGCCAACCTGCGGCGCTGGATGGATGTGATGAAAGAACGGCCGGCATGTCAGTACGGTGTAACGGTTCCTATCGCCATGCCGGCGTTGAGTAAGCCCGATGACAAGGCGGCCAGTGATTTTGCAACGGCGGCACGAACACTGGTGCAGCGTTAAGCGTCCGAAAACAGACCGTGGTTACGAAGCGTTGCGCTTGGCTACGGTCTCACAACACTCCTCAGCAATTCTCCTAACTTTATCCCCCCCTGTTTGACTCAAGCGCCACAGAAGCCTGCCGAGAAAGCCTGCATGCTGAATGGCGTAAACAGGGCAGGGATAACAGATGAAATTACTTATTGCAGATGACAGCAAGGCCATGCGCCTGGTCATTGGTCACATGTTGCGACAGGCCGGCTATCGCGGGCATCAAATCGTGGAAGCCAGCGATGGTGCCGAGGCCCTCGATGTTGTGCAGAAGGAACGGCCCGATGTGATTTTGTCGGACTGGAACATGCCGAACAAGAACGGCATCGAATTCCTGCAGCAATTGCGCTCAGACGGCGACAAGACGCCCTTCGGCTTTGTGACCACGGAAGTCAGTCAGGAAATGCGCACGCTGGCCGAGGATTCGGGCGCGGCCTTCCTGATCGGCAAGCCGTTCACGCCGGAAGACTTTCAGCGTGCTCTTGAAAAGTACCTGGATTGAGGGCCGCCATCATGACCTCCTACCAGCTTCCCTCTCTTGATGATGTTGCTCAGACACTGTCGGCCTTTGTGCGGCGCGAGGTCTATGTGACCGCCGCCAAGCCGGGTGGCGATGGCCATTTGCCGCTGGCGGGTCTCTATCACGATGGCAATCGCAAGCAGGTCGTGGCCTGCATGGCGGATGTGGCGTTTGCGGCTGCGTCGTCGGCCGCATTTGCCTTGATTCCGGCGCGTGTGGCGGCTGAGTCGGCGGCGTCGCAGAAGCTTGATGAGTCGCTGGCCGAGATTTTCGGCGAAGTGCTCAATGTCATGTCGCGGCTGTTTACCCATCACGAAAATTCCCGCGTCACCCTGCAAGACAAGGTCATGCCGAGCCAGCAGCTGCCGGCCGTGCTCGGCAGCCTGAGCAGCGAGCGCTGCCTGGATCTTGTGGTCGATATTGATGGTTATGGCAAAGGCCGCTTGATTCTCTGTTTGTTGCCTGTCTGATTCCGGAGTACGCGTGATGAGCTTCGATGACGACTTTGACAATGATCTGAGCGAGTTTCACGCCATCTTCTTCGAGGAGGCGGGGGAGCATCTCGCCAGCCTCGAGACGCTGCTGTTGGGGCTGGATCGGGATCATCCCGACAGCGAGCAGCTCAACGCCATTTTCCGTGCCGCACATTCGATCAAGGGCAGCGCCTCGACCTTCGGCTTTCCCGACATGGCGGCGGTGACTCACGATCTGGAAACGCTGCTGGATCGCGTGCGCAAGCAGGAGCTGGCGCTGTCGGAGCGCATTATTGATATCACGCTGGTGGCGCGTGATGTGTTGCTGGATCAGCTGGCGGCGCATCAGGGCGGCGATGCGGTGCCGGCCGAGCGCGTGGAGCAGGTCATCGCCCGTATTCGCGCGATTGCAGCGGATGACAGCAACGAGCCGATCTTGCCGGCGAGTGCGCCGGTGGAGGCAAATCTGCCTGTGGAAGGCACGATGCCTGTTGAAGCAACGGTTGTGGATATTGCGACCGTGCAGAAGGAAACCAGCAAGGCAGCAGCGCCAGCCAGCGAGCAAAGCTCGATTCGCGTTAGCGTGGAGCGCGTGGATCAACTCATCAACCTCGTTGGCGAGCTGGTGATTACGCAATCCATGCTGGCGCAGACCGCTCAGCTTGGGCAGGTCACGGATGAGCCGATTGATTTGGAGCGACTGCAAGAGCGCCTGCAACAGCTGGAGCGCAATACGCGCGAGCTGCAGGAGTCGGTGATGAGCATCCGCATGCTGCCGGTGAGCTCGGTGTTCAACCGGTTTCCCCGGCTGGTGCGCGATCTGGCCGGCAAGCTCGACAAGCAGATCGAGCTACGCACGGTCGGCGAGGGCACCGAGATTGATCGCGGCGTGATCGAGAAAATCACCGATCCGCTTACCCACCTGATTCGCAACAGTGTGGATCACGGCATTGAAACCCGAGCCGAGCGCGAGGCTGCCGGCAAGCCGATCAAGGGTTTGGTGACGCTCACGGCCTGTCATCAGGGCGGCAGCGTGGTCATTGAAATTCGTGACGATGGCCGTGGCCTGAATCGCGACAAGCTGCTGGCCAAGGCCCGCGAGCGCGGCGTCTTTGTGCCGGAAAATCCGACCGATCAAGACATTTGGCAGCTGATTTTTGCGCCGGGATTCTCCACGGCGGAAGCCGTCACGGATGTGTCTGGGCGCGGCGTTGGCATGGATGTGGTGCGCCGTAACATCGAGCAGCTTGGTGGTCGTGTCGAGTTGCATTCAGTGACCGGGCAGGGCACCACCATCAGCATCCGCCTGCCGCTGACGCTGGCCATCATGGACGGCATGTCGGTCGGCATCGGTGAGAACAACTACATCGTGCCGCTGACCACCATCATCGAGTCGCTGCGACCGCGTCCGGAAGATGTGAAGTCGGTGGCCGGTAGCGGTCGCGTGGTCTATGTGCGTGGCGAGTATCTACCGCTGGTGGCGCTGCACGAAGTCTTCGGCCTGACGCCGCTGTCGGATCGCCCGGAGCTGGGCATCCTCATCATTGTCGATACCGAGTGTGGTCGCGCTGCGCTCTTTGTGGATGAGCTGTTGGGCCAGCGCCAGGTCGTCATCAAAAGTCTCGAATCGAATTACCGCAAGGTCCCCGGCATTTCCGCCGCGACCATCATGGGCGACGGCAGTGTGTCCATGATTCTCGATGTGTCGGAAGTGTTGCGTCTGGCCAAGCGCCCGCCATTGGCCTGTGCCGTTTAGGAGAATCTCATGGAAAGGCATCAACCCCAGGATGGCAAGCCGCGCACCGGTCAGGAGTTCCTGACCTTTGCGCTGGGTGCCGAGGAATATGGCATCGATATCCTGAAAGTTCAGGAGATTCGCTGCTACGAAAAAGTCACGCATATCGTCAATGCGCCGGGCTTCATCAAGGGTGTGATCAATCTGCGCGGCATCATCGTGCCGATTGTGGATCTGCGCTTGAAGTTTGCACTGGGCAGTGCCGAGTACACGGCTTTCACGGTGGTCATCATCCTCAACATCTCCGATCGGGTGGTGGGCGTGGTGGTGGACAGCGTGTCGGATGTGATTCAGCTCGATCCCGAAGAGATTCGCGAAGCGCCACCGCTGCATGGCGAGCTAGATACGCGCTTCATTCGCGGGCTGGCCACGCTCAATGAGCGCATGGTGATTTTGATGGACATTGAAACCTTGATGAGCAGCCCGGACATGGCCCTGGTGGCCGAGGCCGCCTGATATATGCCCTATGGGTATGAAAGGCATCGGTACGCAACTTTTTACGCAAGCAAGCGGAGAGCAAAAATGAGAACTAACCTGCCTGTGACCGGCGTCGAGCGTCATCTGGACGAAGGCCAGTACATTCTGTCCAAATCTGATCTGAAAGGTGCGGTGACTTATGTCAATCGCACGCTGATCGAGATGAGCGGATTCAACGAGGCCGAGCTGATGGGCCAGCCGCACAACATGTTGCGCCACCCGGATATGCCGCCAGAGGCATTCCGGGATTTCTGGAGCACCCTGAAGGCTGGCAAATCCTGGAGCGGCATCGTGAAGAATCGCTGCAAGAATGGCGATCATTACTGGGTCATGGCCAATGCATCGCCGATCTTCCAGAACGGCACGGTGGTTGGCTACATGTCAGTCCGTTCAAGGCCGGAGCGCAAGCAGGTCGAGGCTGCTGACGAGCTTTACCGCAAGATGCGCAACAAGGAAACCAGCGAGACACTGAGTGAAGGGCGGGTTGTTTCCGGCGGCTTCAAGGGGCTGCTGGATCGCCTCAATGAGATCAAGCTGGGCACCCGTATTGCCAGCATCTTCATGGTGACCATGGCGCTCTGGCTGCTGGTCGGCACGCTGGGTCTGACAGGCATAGGCAATGCCGAAAGGGATATTGACGATATTGCCAATCAGCGCCTGCAGGCCAATGCCCTGATTAGCAAGATTTCAGCTGCGTATGGCGTGGATATCATTGATGCCGTGAACAAGGCCAATGCCGGCATGAGCAGTGCAGGTGCCGCGCTGGCCCGCGTCGAAAAGGCGGAGGCCAGCATTGCCCGTGATTGGCAGGCGCTGAAGGCGCTCAAGCACTCCGGCGAGGCAGCAACCTTGCTGACCGAGGCCGATGTGCTGCGTCAGCAGGCAGCCTTTGATATTGCCCAGCTCAAGCAGCGCCTGGCTGCATCGTCGGGCATGGTGGCCGGGCAGCTGACGGCTTTCGACGGCCCGCTTTATCGCCGCATTGATCCGATCAGCGACAAGTTCTCGCAGCTGGCGGGCGTCAAGGAAGCTACCGTGTACAGCATGGCGGCTGCCATCGCCGTAGAGCATGGTCGCGAACGCATGGGCATTCTGGCCACGATGATTCTTGGCGGTCTGCTCATTGCCGGTCTGCTCTGGCGCCTGTACTCGGCCACGACTCAGCCGCTGTTGCGCATGCGCAAGCAGATGCAAGAGATTGGTCAGGGTAACTTCTCGCTCATGGTAACGAAGGATCGCGCCGATGAAATCGGTGATGTGTCGGATGCCTTCAAGTCCATGTTCGTGAAGCTGCGCTTCGATATGGCCGACAGCCAGCGGGCGGCCGATGAGGCCCAGCGCATCGGTTTCGCGCTGGATAATGTCAATTCGCCGGTAACACTGTCGAATGAAGAGAACAATCTGTTCCACACCAACACGGCTGCTCGTAACTTGCTGGAGCAGATTTTCAAGAGCTCGGCAGCCGTGGACAAGCTCTTCGGCCATCCGCTGGCTGAATCGCTGACGGATCCTGCTTTGCTGGCCATTACCAAGGGCCGTCTCGACAGGCCGATGATGGCCGAAGGCAAGGTCGGCGATCGCATCATCCGCCTGTCGACCAATCCGGTGATTGATGCTCGTGGGGTTTACCTGGGCCGTGTTTGCCAGTGGGTTGACCGTACCGCCGAGTTGGCTGCCGAGAAAGAAGTGGCAGCGATGGTGGAAGCGGCGGCTGCCGGCGACTTCTCGCAGCGCATTCGTGTGGATGATAAGGAAGGTTTCTTCAAGACCCTGGCGCATGACCTCAACCTGTTCGTTGAAGCCGCCGACAATGGACTGGCCGATGTGGTGCGCGTGCTCAATGCGCTTGCCCAGGGCGACCTGACGCAGACCATCGAGCGTGATTATCGCGGCACCTTTGCGCAAATGAAGATCGATGCCAACGCCACCGTGGCGCAGCTGAAGAGCATCGCCAGCACCATTACCGATGCCACCGAGGCCATCAATAATGCGGCCAAGGAAATTGCTGCCGGCAACGCCGATTTGTCACGGCGTACAGAGTCGCAGGCGGCCAGCCTGGAGCAGACGGCATCGAGCACGGAAGAGCTGACCAACACCGTACGCAACAACGCCGACAATGCCACCAAGGCCAGCCAGCTGGCGCGGACATCGTCGGAAGTGGCGGATCGCGGCGGTCGCGTGGTCAGTGAAGTGGTGACCACCATGGGTGCCATCGCCGAGTCGTCGAGCAAGATTGCCGAGATCATTAATGTGATCGACGGTATTGCCTTCCAGACCAATATTCTGGCGCTCAACGCGGCGGTGGAAGCTGCGCGTGCCGGCGAGCAGGGTCGCGGTTTTGCGGTGGTGGCGGGCGAAGTGCGCAACCTCGCACAGCGTTCGGCATCGGCCGCGAAAGAGATCAAGGAGCTGATTTCGGAGTCGGTGAACAAGGTCTCCAATGGCTACAAGCTGGTGGAAACCGCCGGCAAGACCATGGAAGAGATCGTGGAATCGACACAGCGGGTATCGGCCATCATGACGGAAATTTCCAGCGCCTCGGAAGAGCAGCGCACCGGCATCATGCAGCTCAACCAGGCTATTACCAGCATGGATGAAACCACGCAGCAGAACGCGGCGCTGGTAGAACAGGCAGCAGCCTCGGCGCAGTCGCTGGAAGATCAGGCATCGAATCTGACGCAGGCCGTGGGCGTGTTCAGGATTGCCAGTCGCAGCGACAAGCCCGGTGTGATGCGGCCATCCAATGTGGAGCGCTTGCCGGTTCGTCAGGCAGCACCGCGCGCCAAGCCGCGTTCCTCGGCAGCAGCCAAACTCGATGACGAGTGGACTGAGTTCTGAGTGGGAGAGCCTTAATGAAGCCGCATGTCAGCATTCTGGACAAGGAACGCAGCTTTGATTTCAGCTCGCGTGACTTCAAGGCGGTGCAGAAACTGATTTACGACCATGCTGGCATCCGCTTGTCGGATGCCAAGCAAGACATGGTCTACAGCCGCATGATCCGGCGTTTGCGCGCCACCGGACTGAGCAGTTTTTCGGATTATTTGCAGTTGGTGGCAACAGATACGAATGAGTGGGAGGCGTTTGTGAATAGCCTCACCACCAACCTGACGGCCTTTTTCCGTGAGGATTACCACTTCCCGATTCTGGCCGAATTGCTCAAACGCAAGGCTGGTCAGAACATTCGCATCTGGTGCAGTGCGGCATCGACCGGTGAGGAACCGTACTCGATTGCCATGACGGTGCTGGAGACGCTGGGCGCACAGGCATCACGCGTGGAAATCGTGGCCACCGACATCGACACCAGCGTGCTGGCGAAGGCCGAAGCGGGTGTTTATACCGAAGATCGCATCGAGCGCATGGACCCGCGCTACAAGAAATACTTTCTGCGTGGCTCCGGGGCTCGCGCCGGCATGGTCAGGATCAAGCCTGCCGTGCAGCAGCTGGTGCACTTTTGCCAGCTCAATCTGCTGGCACCCGACTGGCCTGTGGACGGCAGCTACGATGTGCTGTTTTGCCGCAATGTGCTGATCTATTTCGACAAGGAAACGCAGCGCAGGGTGCTGGAGCGCTTCATGCCGCTGATGACCCGAGATGGTCTGCTTTTTATCGGTCACTCGGAATCGTTGTTGCATCTGGGGGACCTCTTCCGATTGCGCGGTAAGACCGTCTACGAGCTGCGCCAATCAGGCGCGGCATCATGACCCGCCTGCTGCAGCGGGCCGTGCGCGGTCAGCCGCTGCCAGGCGACAGTTTTCTGGCGCATAACCGCTTTCACGATCACCAGTTTGGTTGTGATGTGGTGAAGATCATGCCCGGCGAGCTTTTTGTGGCCACGGGGCATATTGCAATGGCCACCGTGCTGGGTTCTTGCGTGTCGGCATGCTTGTGGGACCCAGTGACCAAGGTCGGCGGCATGAATCATTTCATGCTGGCCGATGGTGGCGGCCGCGCCAATAGCATGCGCTACGGCCAGTTCGCCATGGATACGCTACTGCAGCATCTGCTGGCGGCGGGCGCGCTAGCGCACAGCATCGAGGCCAAGGTGTTTGGCGGAGCTCGCGTTATGCGTGGCTTCACGCACAGCGAAGTCGGCAGCGACAACATCAATTTTGCCCTCGATTATTTGCAGGCTCAGAACATTCCTATTACCGCCAGTGACCTAGGCGATACCTGTCCGCGCAAACTCTATTTTTTCCCCGAGTCCGGGCGGGTCAAATTGCGGCGACTGCACTCCGATGAAAGCACCCGCGTAATCCGCGAGGAGCAGGAATATCGCCAACGCATTATTCACGAGGCCTGACATGGCGATTCCTGAGCGAGACGAACACATGGGCCGCGCGCAGCAGACGCGGGTGGTGGTGGTGGATGATTCGCCATCCATGCGGCTGCTGCTGGAAAAGATGATCAATGCCGAGGCCGATATGCGCGTGGTCGGCACGGCACCCGACCCGTTTGCGGCCAGAGAGCTGATCAAGCAGCTGCAGCCGGATGTGGTGACGCTGGATATTGAAATGCCAGGCATGGACGGGCTCGATTTTCTGGAGCGCCTGATGCGTCTCAACCCCCTGCCGGTGCTGATGATTTCGAGCCGCACGGAGCAGGGCAGCGAACATACCTTGCGTGCGCTGGATTTGGGCGCGGTGGATGTGATTTGCAAGCAGAGTCTGGGCGACAAAGGTGGATTGTCCGCCATGGCGCGCGAGGTCACGACCAAGGTTCGCATGGCTGGCAGTAATGCGCACCAGTTTCAGCGGCGTGCACCGTTGCAGGTGGTCGACAGCCGTGCGGTGACAACAGTCGGCACATCGTTCGATCGTCGAAAAATCATTTTTGTGGGTGCTTCTACGGGCGGCACCGAGGCCATCAAGCAGTTTGTTGAAATGCTGCCGGTGCAATGCCCGCCGGTCTTGATTACGCAGCATATGCCGGAAGGCTTTACCACCCGTTTTGCCAAACGACTGGATGATTGCTGTGCCGTGCGTGTGAAGGAAGCGACAGACAAGGAGTTGATTCAGACCGGTTGGGTCTATATCGCGCCGGGGCACTCTCATCTGACCTTGCATCGGCGTGGCGATGGCCGCTATGAGACTCGCTTGTCGGATGGGCCGGAAGTGAATCGGCACCGGCCATCGGTGGATGTGCTGTTTCATTCGGCGGCGGATGAAGTCGGCCCGGATGCACTGGCGGTGCTGCTAACCGGCATGGGCAAGGATGGTGCTGTGGGTTTGCTGCGCATGCGTGAGCAAGGTGCCTTGACCCTGACGCAAAGCCCCGAGAGCTGCGTGGTCTATGGCATGCCGCGTGCCGCGTTCGAGCTTGGCGCATCGGTGGCCGTGGGTACGCCGGGAGAATTGGCGGAGAAAGTGCTGACAGCCGCCCGACAGAAAGGCTGAACATGCCTGACCGGATTTTGACAGCTGCCAATTTGATGACAGATTGATTTATATAAGTAATTGAAAATAAACATATAAATACTTGGCACATGAGTTGCAAAACCCGTGATAGAGACCTGCTGCTATTACGAGGAATGCGCCGTCATGAACAAGAAAGTCATCATTTTTGCCCTGCTGGGGGTGGTGCTGCTTGCTGGCACGGTGGTCGGCACGCTGTTTCTTGCCAAGACCTATCTGATCCCTCCGGCTCCTAGTGCTGGGGCAGCTGTTGGCCATGCCGCAGCGCCGGCTCCGGTTGCCAAGGTCGAAGCCACCTACAAGACCATTGATCCTGCTTTTGTGGTGAATATTCAGGATGGCCCGCGCTTTCGTTTCCTGCAGGTGGAAGTGGATGTGATGACGCGGGACACCACGGCCTTTGCTCGACTGGACAAGGTCATACCGCGTGTGAAAAGCGAGCTGACCATGCTTTTCGGCTCCTTGCAGCGTGAAAGTGTGCAGACCGTGGAGGGTCAGAAAGCGTTGCAGGCCAAGGCGCTGGAAGTGATCAATGCGGTATTGAAAGAAGAGACCGGCAAGGAAGGCATTGCTGCCGTGTACTTCACCAAGTTTGTCGTGCAGTGAGCCGGAGACAGCCATGAACGACATCCTCGAACCAGCTGAAATTGATGCCCTGATGCATGAAATGCGTGGCAGCGATGCCCCGGCGCCGCAGGCTGCCGATGGTCGCGATCGCTACGACTTTGCCACTCAAGACTATGCCGTGCAGCGTCTGATTCCGGCGCTGTCGCTAGTGCAAACACAATTCTCCGAAGCCTTGAAGCAGCGCCTGCGGCAACTCTCGCCGGATATCCAGGGCGTGCGCGCCGAGCGCATTGCCGTGATGAAGTTTGGCGAGCTGCAACGCATGCTGACACCGCCCTGCGACATCAGCGTGATTCTGGCCACGCCGCTGGGCGCACCGATTTACCTCGTGTTTGAAGCCGATCTGGTGTTTGCGCTGGTCGATCAGTTCTTTGGTGGGCGTGGTGGCGCCGGCATCAAGCGCTTGCAGAGCGACTTTTCGCCATCCGAAGCGCGCTTCATGCAGCAGCTCGGTCGGGCCTTGCTGCCGGATCTGGGGCAGGCCTGGCATAGCGTGGTCGAGATTGTGCCCGAGCTGCTTGAACGCCACAGCGACCTGCGTTTCGTGGATCACCTCAAACAAAGCGACAACCTGTTGGCAGCACGCTTTGCCGTGACCATGCCCGGCCACGATTGCGGCGTGTGGATGCTGGTGCCGTGGGCGGCCATTGATCCGGTGCGCGAGCATCTGGGCGGGCAGAGCCAGGGCCGTGCCAGCCGTCAAGAGCACGACGAGCAATGGCGTCAGCGCCTGCTGCAGGGCATCGAGGCCACCAGCCTGAATGTGGTGGCTCGACTCAACGAATCCGCTATGCCGCTGTCGCGGGTGTCGCGCCTGGCGGTCGGTGATGTGCTGCCGATTGATTCGCCTCAGGGCGTGACGCTGCTGATCGAAGAGCTGGCCTTGATGACCGGCACTTTCGGCACGCATCAGGGTCAGCTCGCGGTCAAGGTCAACCACCAACTTAACCCCATTCTGCGTCGTGCCTGACATGACGGACATCAACGAGGACATCTCCATGTTTGAAGAAACCCAAGCCGGTCTGGCACCGGATGCAGCAGGTCTGAAAGAGTTGCAGAGTGGCGCAGCAGCCACCGAGCGCCCGATGGCCAATGTCAATTTCGACATGATTATGGATGTGAGCGTGACGGTGTCGATCGAGGTTGGCCGCGCGCGCATGAGCATCAATGATCTGCTCAAGCTCAGTCAGGGCGCGATCATCGAGCTAGATCGCATGGCCGGCGAACCGCTGGATGTGCTGGTCAATGGCACGCTGGTGGCCCGTGGCGAGATCGTGGTGGTGAAAGAGAAGTTCGGCATCATGCTGACCGAGGTGGTGAGCCCGGAAGAACGCCTGCGGCGTTTGCGCTAAGGAGAGCGACATGAACACGCGAGCGCTCATACTGCTTTCTGCCAGCCCATTTTTGGCTAGCCATGCCCAGGCTGCTGCCACGACTCAAGTTACGCCGCTGTCGGTGGGCAGCGTGTTTTCAGTGATCTTTGGCTTGTTCGTGGTGCTGGCCCTGCTTTTTGGCACGGCCTGGCTGGTGCGTCGTCTGCAGCGCTTGCAGACCGCTGCACCGGGCATCCTGCAACCAATTGCACAGCAGCAGCTGGGGCTGAAAGAGCGCGTGATGCTGCTGCGCATCGATCAGGAAAACATTCTGATTGCCTGCACCGGCAATGGCATTCGCACGCTGCACACCTGGCAGGGGCCATTGCCGCAAGGCTTGTCGGCTACCGCGGTAGCGGCGAATACAGCACCGTTTGTGGAGCATCTGAAGCGCTTGTTGGCGGAGCGGCGGTCATGAGCCGGCTTCTGAGCAAGCATTCAAGCGTTTTCAAGCGCGGCCTCGCTGGATTTGGCCTGCTGGCCTTGCTGCTGGTTTTGCCGGCCAGCGCCTGGGCTGAAAGCAAGGGCTTGCCGCTGATGTCGGTCGGGCCGGGTGCCAAGGGCGGTCAGGAGTACAGCGTTTCCATCCAGCTCCTAGCCATCATGACCATGCTGACGCTGCTGCCAGCGATTCTGCTGGGCATGACGGCGTTCCCGCGCATCATCATCGTGCTGGCTTTGCTGCGCACCGCGCTCGGCACCGGCCAGACGCCGTCGAACCAGGTGCTGCTCAGTGCCGCCTTGTTCCTGTCGCTATTCATCATGTATCCGGTGCTGGAAAAAGTGCATCAGGATGCCGTAGTGCCGTACATGGCCGACACACTGGCCTTTGAGCCGGCGCTGGTGAAAGCCGCCGAGCCCATGCGCGCCTTCATGCTGGCGCAGACCCGCGAAGATGATATCGCGCTGTTTGCCGGCATCGCCAAGGTCGAGAGCTTCCAGACGCCGGCTGATGTGCCGTTTCCGGTGCTCGCCGCCGCCTTTCTCACCAGTGAATTGAAGACGGCTTTCCAGATCGGCTTCCTGCTCTTCATCCCCTTTGTGGTGATTGATCTGGTCGTGGCCAGCGTGCTTATGGCCATGGGCATGATGATGCTGTCGCCGATGATCGTGTCGCTACCGTTCAAGATCATGCTGTTTGTGCTGGTCGATGGCTGGGCGCTGATCATGGGCTCCCTCGCTGCCAGCTTTCAGACCTGAGGTGCGTCATGACTCCCGATATGGTGATTGAAATTGGCCGTCAGGCGCTTGTTGTAACCGCGCTGCTGGCAGCGCCCTTGCTGATCTCGGCATTGGTCGTGGGCCTGCTGGTGGGCATGTTCCAGGCCGCTACGCAGATTCAGGACATGACGCTGAGCTTCATCCCCAAGCTCATTGTGCTGGTCATCGCGTTGGGCCTGACCGGGCACTGGATGCTGCGCCTGCTGATCGACTACACGCGCAATCTGTTCCAGATGATTCCGGGCATCTCGGCATGAAAGGCCAGCATGCCCGCATGAAAGAGGCCGCCTGACATGATCAGTGCCATGCTCATCAGCGACAGCCAGATCGCCACCTGGATCAGCGCTGGCTGGCTGCCGTTTGTGCGCATTAGTGCCGCGATGATGGCGGCGCCGCTCTTCAGCCATCGCGCCATTCCGCGCCAGATTCGTCTTGGTGTTGCGCTCATGCTGGCTGTGCTGCTGATGCCTTGGCAGCCAGCGATGCCTTTGCAAGAGGGGGGGATATTCAATCCGCTCAGCCTGCAAGGCGTGCTGCTCACCGCCAACGAACTCATTCTCGGCATTTGCTTAGGCTTCATGCTGCAACTGGTGTTCGAGGCCGTGATGTTTGCCGGCCAATTCGTTGCCACCGGCATGGGTCTGGGCTTTGCCAGCGTGATTGATCAGCAGCAGGGCATTTCCGTGGCCGTGATGGGCCAGTTTTTCATGCTCATTACCATGCTGCTGTTCCTCGCCATGAACGGCCATCTCGCTTTCATCAAACTACTGGCGGACAGCTTTGTGGCCTGGCCGGTGGGCACCGCCGTGGTTCAGCCCGAGACTTTTGGCGTGCTGCTCACGGCCATCGGCGGCATGTTGCGCAATGCACTGGGCATCGCCTTGCCGGCGGTGGTGGCGCTGCTGGTAGTGCAGATCGCCATGGGTGTGATGAGCCGCGCCGCACCGACGCTAAACCTCTTTGCAGTGGGCTTTCCGGTCACCTTGATGATTGGCCTGCTGGTCGTGGAGCGCACGCTGCCGGCCTTGCTGCCGCAGGTGCAACGCCTCATCACGATTGCTTTCAGCAACATGAGCCTGATTCTGGAGAGCGCACATGTCATCCGGTGAAGAAGGCCAGGAACGCACCGAACAGCCGACCGCAAAACGGCTGCAAGACGCCAAAGACAAGGGTCAGGTCGCTCGTTCACGCGAACTCTCCACGATGCTGGTCATGTTGTCTTGTGCGGCGGCCTTGCTGCTGCTCGGCGATACCCTGGGCAATGGCTTCATGGCCTTGATGCGCCAGTCGCTGTCGCCGGCATTCTTGAACAGAAGCAGTAGCGAAGACTTGCCGGCGGCATTTATGGGTGTGCTGGTGGATGGCCTGTGGCTGACCTGGCCGCTGATGCTGGTGAGTTTTATCGCAGCTATTTTGTCATCGGTGATGCTGGGTGGCGTCACCTTCAAGCTATCGCTGAAGTTCGAAAAACTGAACCCCATCACCGGCCTGGGCCGTCTGTTTTCGATGCAGAGCGTGGTCGAGCTGCTCAAGTCGATTGCCAAGGTCGTGCTGATTGGCGGCGTCGCCTGGATTCTGCTGCAACAGCTCACCGACGACATCCTCGGCCTGTCATTGCAAACCGCCGATGCCGCGATTGCCAGCAGTGCCAGAATGATGCTCTGGTTCTTTCTGGCGGTGAGCCTGCCGCTGCTGCTGATTGCACTTATGGATGTGCCCTGGCAGCTGTGGAGCCACCACAAGCAGCTGCGCATGACACGCCAGGAAATCATCGACGAACACAAGGAAAGCGAGGGTCGGCCCGAGGTCAAGCAGAAGATCCGTGCGCTGCAGCAGGCTGCTGCCCGGCAACGCATGATGACGCAGGTGCCGACGGCTGATGTGATCATCACCAACCCCACGCATTACGCCGTGGCGCTGCGCTACGACATCCGCCAGGGTAAGGCGCCGATTCTGGTGGCCAAGGGCATCGATGAAGTGGCGGCGCGCATTCGCGAGCTGGCTAGTGCCAATCAGGTGCCGCTGGTGGCATCGCCCATGCTGGCGCGTGCCGTGTACGCCAGCTGCGATCTGGATCATGAGATTCCGGCCGGTCTGTACCTCGCCGTCGCGCAAATTCTTACCTATGTGTACCAGCTCAAGCAGTGGCAAGACCTCGGCGGCGACATGCCGGAAGCGCCCGAGCCGCTGGTGGACGAACAATTTCTCAAAGGCCATGCCATGAAGCCGAAGGCAGAGGATAAACAGCCATGAGCGGGGATAAACAGCCATGAGTGCAGTCAGCGCTAACGCAGTACGCAACACGATCACGGATTTCGCCGGCAACGGCCTCGGCATCCTGATTTTGATCATGGCCTTGCTGGGCATGCTGGTGCTGCCGGTGCCGGCGTTTCTGCTCGACTTGTTTTTCACCTTCAACATCACCTTGTCGCTGGTGATTGTATTTGCCGTGATCTATGTGAAACGGCCGATGGATTTCAGCGCCTTCCCCAGTGTGTTGCTGCTGGCCACCTTGCTGCGGCTGGCACTGAATGTGGCCTCCACGCGCGTGGTGCTGCTCGAAGGCCATAACGGGCCGGGAGCTGCGGGCAAGGTCATCGAATCCTTTGGCCATTTCATCATCGGCGGCAACTTTGCCGTGGGCATCGTGGTTTTTGCCATTCTCGTCATCATCAATTTCATGGTCGTCACCAAGGGCGCCGGCCGTGTGTCGGAAGTGACAGCTCGCTTCACGCTGGATGCTATGCCCGGCAAGCAGATGGCGATCGATGCCGATCTCAATGCCGGCGTGCTGACGCAGGATGAAGCCCGGACGCGGCGCGAAGAAGTCCGCATCGAGGCCGATTTCTATGGCGCCATGGACGGTGCCAGTAAGTTCGTCAAAGGCGATGCCATTGCCGGCATCCTGATCCTGTTCATCAACCTGATTGGCGGCATGATGATTGGCATGATGCAGCATGATCTGAGCGCCGGGCAGGCCGCCGAGTTCTATGTGCTGCTCAGCATCGGCGATGGCTTGGTGGCGCAGATTCCGGCGCTGCTGCTGTCGATTGCCGTGGCCATCATCGTGACCCGCATTTCGCGCTCGGGCACCATGAGCGACCAGGTCATGGGGCAGATGTTCGACAACCCGCGCGTGCTGCATCTGGCCGGCGTGGTGATGGTGCTCATCGGCCTGATTCCGAACATGCCGCATCTGGTGTTTCTGCTGCTGGCGGCGGCTTGCTTCGGTGGTGGCTGGCTGGTTCAGCAACGCGCGCTACTGCCGGATGTGATTGCGGCGGGCGAGGCGGGTGCGCCGGAAGCAGCAGGCGCTGCCAACAAGGCCACCGACATCCAGTGGGAAGATGTAACGCAGAACGATGTGATGGGCCTAGAAGTGGGCTATCGCCTGATTCCGCTGGTAGACAAGAATCAGGGCGGCGAGCTGATTGCGCGGATTACCGGCGTGCGCAAAAAGCTCTCGCGCGATCTCGGCTTTCTGGTGCAGCCCGTGCACATCCGCGACAACCTGGACATGACGCCGACGGGCTATCGCCTGCTGGTGCTCGGTGATGTGGTGGCGCAGGGCGAGATCCAGCCCGGCCTCGACCTCGCCATCAACCCCGGCCAGGTGCATGGCAGCCTGCGCGGCATGCCCACACGCGATCCGGCCTTCGGCATGGAGGCCTTGTGGATTGAGCCGTCCCTGCGTGATCAGGCGCAGACCCAAGGCTATACCGTCGTCGATGCCGGCACGGTGATCGCGACGCATCTCAGCCAAGTCATTCGCCAGCATGCCCATGAGCTGCTCGGTCACGAGGAAGTGCAGCAGCTGCTCGATCGTCTTGCGGAAAGCGATCCCAAGTTAGTGGATAGCCTGGTTCCCAAGCAATTGCCGCTGAGCATCGTGGTTCGTGTGCTGCAGAACTTGCTGCGCGAAGGCGTGTCGATCCGCAGCCTGCGGCTGATCGCCGAATCTTTGGCGGAGCAGGCGCCGCGTAGCAAGAATCCTGACGAGTTGCTGGAAGGTGTGCGCGTGGCGCTTGGCCGAATGATTGTTCAGGAAATCAATGGCTTGAATGAAGAATTTCCGGTGATCGTATTAGATCCAGAGTTGGAACAGATCTTGCTGAATAGCATCAGAGGGGCTGCTGGCGCAGTCGGGCTTGAGCCTGGTTTGGCCGAGCGCTTGCAGCAGGGGCTGGCTGAGTTTGCCCAGCGCCAAGAGGCCGCCGGTGAGGTGGCCGTGCTGCTGGTGTCACCGACCATACGGTCGTGGCTGGCGCGGTTTATCCGCCGCAGCATCCCCTCGCTGAATGTGCTGTCGTACAACGAAGTGCCTGACAACAAGCAGGTGCGCCTGGTGTCCAGCATCGGCCCGCAAGGCCGTGCAAGCCAGAACTGATGCGGGTTGACGACAAGGTCGTCGAGGAGAGCAGGACCATGAAGATCAAGAAATTTCGTGCCGTGGACAGCCAGCAGGCGATGCGCCAGATCCGCGCCGAGATCGGCCCGGACGCCAGCATCCTGACCTGCTATCAGGTGCCCGAAGGCATCGAATTTGTGGTTGCTGTGGATGCGCCTTCGCTTCAGCAACTGCCATCGGCCGTCGCTGCGGCACCGGTCGCCGTACCCGCAGGCACTGCTCCCACGCGTCAGAAAATTGACAGCGCCAAAGATGCCGACATGAACACGCTGCGCCAGGAGCTGGGCTCCATGCGCGCCTTGCTGGAAAGCCACATGCAGCGCCTGCAGCCCGAGCCGGGCGAATCCCTGCGAGTGAGCGGCATGGCGCTGAATCATCTACAGCAGCAGGGCTTTTCCGAGCAGCTGCAGCAGCGCCTGAACGCTTTGCTGCCCGACGCTATGCAAGGGCACGCGCAAGAGGAAGACTGGCGCCTGGCGCTGGAAACCAGCCTGGCTGATCTCGATACCGCCACCTTGCCCGAGCGCGGCGCGGTGGCGCTGGTCGGCACGCCGGGTGCCGGCAAGACCCAATTGCTGGCTACGCTGGCGATTCGCGCCCTGGCCCAAGGTCGTCGTCGCCACCTGCATCTGATCAGCATGGACAACCAACGCTTTGGTGCCCGTGAGCAGTTGCTGGCCCTAGGCCGCGCGCTCAACACACCCGTCAGCTTTGCCGTGGATGCCGTGGCGCTGCGCGAGCAACTCGCCGAAATCCCTGGTGACACGCTGGTGCTGATCGATACCGCCGGTGTGGATCATCACGATCAGGCCGGCCTCAATACCTTGGCAGCGGCGCTTAGCTTTGCCGGCGTTGAGCTTCGCGTGCTGGTGCTGGCCGCTGATCGCCAGCGCAACATCCAGCGCCAAACACTGGCTGCCTTTGCCGCACTCGATACCGCCGGCCTGATGCTGACCTGGGGCGACAGCCTCTGCCTGCCGGGTGAGCTGGCGTCGTGGCTGTTGCAGGCGCAGCAGACCTGGTTCGGGGCCAGCATCAGCCGTGATGCCACCCGTGCCTGGCTGCCCGCCGACAAGAATGCCTTGATCACACACACCCTGCAGGGCCTTGAGTTTCCTGCGCCGCTACCGGCCGCAGCAGCGCTCAAGGTCGCGACCGGCGAGGCAGTTTCGCGCTGGCGCTGGAACACGCGCAACATGCCCGCTTAAGCCAACAGCCCCTTGGAACGCGAAAAAGGAATGACACCATGAATCCGGTACAAGTGATTGCGGTAACCAGTGGCAAGGGCGGCGTTGGCAAGACCAATGTCTCGGTCAATCTCTCGTGCCAGCTGGCGCGGCAGGGCAAGCGCGTGCTGCTTATGGATGCCGATCTCGGGTTGGCCAATGTAGACATCCTCATGGGTCTGCGCCCCACGCGAAACCTGGCGCATGTGCTGGCCGGCGAGTGTGAATTGCGTGACACCCTGATCACCGGCGCTTTTGGCGTAACACTGATTCCAGCGGCATCCGGCATGCGTGGCATGGCCGACCTTAGTCCGGCGCAACATGCACGGCTGGTGCAGGCCTTCAGCACCTTGGAAGATGATTACGATGTGCTGGTGGTGGATACCGCCGCCGGCATTTCCGACAGCGTAGTGAGCTTCAGCCGTGCCAGTCAGCATGTGCTGGTGGTCATTACCGAAGAGCCGACCTCACTGGCCGACGCCTACGGTTTGATCAAGGTACTGGCACGCGATGCCGGCGTGCAGAAGTTCAAGGTCGTCTGCAACATGGTTAGCAGCGATGCCCAGGCGCGCAAGGTTTTCGAGCGCCTCTGTGCCGTCACCGAACGCTTTCTGGATGTGCATCTGACGCTGGTGGGAGCGATCCCGCGTGACGAGTTTCTGCTCAAGGCCGTGGCGCGTCAGAAGCCGGTTAGTGAGCTGTTTCCGGCTACCGAGTCGGTGCAAGCCTTCAGCCGTCTGGCAACGGCGGCCACGCATTGGCGCTCGGCTAGCAATCTGCGCGGCCATATCGAATTCTTCTTTGAACGCATGTTACCCGCGCCCGAGGTGAGCATCGCATGTTAAGCGCCCAGGCCACTTATCAGCAGTATCAACGCGGTAGCCGTGATGAGCTGGTGCTGCAGCACGCAGCCCTGGTCAAGCGCACGGCGCTGCACCTCAAGGGCCGTTTGCCGCCCAGTCAGGATCTCGATGATCTGATTCAGGCCGGCATGATCGGCCTGCTCGAAGCCGCCAGTCATTTCTCTGCAGAGAAAGGTGCCAGTTTCGAGACCTATGCCGCCATCCGTATCCGTGGCGCGATGATGGATCAGCTGCGTCGTGGCGGCTGGGCGCCACGCTCGGTGGCGAAATCCGCACGCGACATCAGTAGCGCGCGTCAAAAAGTCGAACAACGCATGGGCCGTTCGGCCACCGCTGCCGAAGTGGCACGCGAGCTAGCCGTGGATCTGCAGACCTATCACGACTGGCTGAGCGATGGCGAAGGCCTATACCTGGCCAGCCTAGATCAGCTCATCGAGGCGCATCCGGAGTCTTCCGTGATGGCCAGCGACGACTTTGCCGGGCCGCTGCGCGAATTGCTGAATGCTGGCTTTGAAAGCTCGCTGGCCGACGAGATTGCCCGTCTGCCCGAACGCGAAAAAATGGTCATGGCGCTGTATTACGAGCAAAGCCTGAACATGAAGGAAATCGGTCTGGTCATGGGCGTGAGCGAGTCACGCGTATGTCAGCTGCACGCTCAGGCAGTGGGTCGCCTGCGCAACACACTAAGCGATTGGGCGAGTGATTGGGCGGCGGAAGCCACCTGATACCGGGAGTATAAAACCATGGATCTGATGACCATTATTGGCGTCATTCTCGCCTTCACCGCGCTGATTCTTGGCAGCATCCTCAAGGGCGCTGGCGTCAAGGGCTTGCTGGGTGGCGCGGCGTTTGTCATCGTCATCGTTGGCACGGCGGCGGCGGTCATGGCGCAAACGCCGAAGCCGGTCATCATGCGTGCCATCAAGATGAGCAAATGGCTGTTCAAGCCGCCCGTGATTGACCCGGATGCACAGATTGCCAATGTGGTGGACTGGAGCCGAGTGGCGCGTAAAGACGGCTTGATGGGCCTAGAAGCGCGCATCGATGAAGTAGCCGATCCGTTTGTGCGCAAGGGCCTGCAATTGCTGGTGGATGGCGGCGAGCCAGAAAATATCCGGCATATCCTGGAAATTGAAGTTGAAGCCTCTGAAGAGTTCGATACGGCGGGCGCCAAGGTCTTTGAGGCCATGGGTATTTATGCACCAACCTTGGGTATTGTTGGTGCTGTGCTTGGCCTGATGGCGGTGATGGCTAACCTGGCGGATCCGAGCAAGCTGGGCACCGGCATTGCTGCGGCCTTTACCGCCACGATCTACGGTATTGCGTCGGCCAATCTGTTCTTTCTGCCCTTCGGCAACAAGCTCAAATATCATGTGAAGGAGCAGGCTAAGTTGCGCACCATGATGATCGAGGGCCTGGTACTGATTGCTCAGGGCGACAATCCGCGCAACATCGAGACGCGCTTGCAGGGCTACTTTGTGGGCCATGCCGCCAAGCCGGATGCCAAAGCCAAGGGCAAGGAATAATCATGTCGCGCAAGCATAAACATGAAGAGCACATGAACCATGAGGCCTGGGCTATTCCCTACGGCGATCTGGTCACACTGCTATTGGCCTTATTCGTGGTTATGTACGCCATTTCATCGGTCAATGAAGGTAAATTTCGGGCGGCCTCGGCGTCGCTGTCGGAGGCATTCAAGGGCGTTCCGCGTACTGCCATGCCGGTGCAAATCGGCAGCATTCCGGTGCTATCCAAGGGCAAGGAGCTGGATGTGAATCTGGCCGAAGCCGAACGACCGGCAGATGGCGGCAACACCGACAGCATCGACAGTGGTGGCGACGGCCTGGCGGTCAAGGAGATGGCGGGGCAACTCAGCGATGCGCTCAGTGATCTGATTGAGGCGAAAGTGATTGTGGTGCGGCAAACACCCTTTGCCATTGAGGTAGAGATTCAGACGGATTTGCTGTTCACCAGCGGTCAGGCCAAGTTATCGCCATCGGCGCAGGAGATCCTGCGCCGCTTGGCGGCGGTGCTGAAAGCATTCCCTAATCCAATCAAAGTAGAGGGTCACACCGACAATGTGCCAATTCGCAGTGCGGCGTTCTTGTCGAACTGGGAGTTGTCGTCGGCACGGGCGGCGACCGTGGTGCATCTGCTCATGAATGCGGGTGTGTCGCCACAGCGCATGGCGGTGATCGGGCTGGGCGAGTATCGTCCGGTGGCCAGCAACAAAGATGAAGCGGGCCGTAATCGCAATCGCCGTGTGCAGCTGATTATTCCGGCACCACCTGCCGGATCAGCTCCGGCAAAGTCTGTGCCTGCAAATGCGGAGGAAGCTGACCATGAACAACACAAACCCACCTGAGATCGATGGCCTGGAGGCTTTCATTGCCCGCCTGCAGATGCTCGGCGAGAACGCTTACGATGCTTTGGCGCGCCTGAGCCAGAATCTAGACCAGCTGCTCGGGGCCGAGGTCACGACGATGCTCACGGTTGGGCTGGGATTGATCTCGCTGATCCTTGCCTTACTGCCATTCTCTTCCGCCTGGCGACGGCCAGCCGTGCCGGTCGCATCACCCGCGACCCAAGACGATGTAAAGCGCAATGCGCTGGGCGAGGAGATCGTGCAGATGCACCCGGAGCGTCTGCAGCAACTTTACGGTGTGCAGCCGATAACCAGTGCAGCGGCACCTGAGGTTGCAGCGGTTGAACCGGCAGCTACAGAGGTCAGTACGCCGACGGCCCGGCACGATGTGCTGCTGGGACTGGTGGCAGATCTCAGCAATGAGTTGGCGGAGCAGCAGCAGGCCATGAAGGTGCTGAAGCGGCTGTCGGAGCAGCAACAACAGCAGGTTGATGCGCTTCTGGCACAAGTGAAGGCGCAGTCTTCCGCTTTTCTACTGCAGGGCGAGCGACTGCTGCGCCTGGAGTCGCTGGCCGAACCGGCAGCTTCAGCGGCAACGGGCAGTGAAGAAAGTGTGCAGCGCCTTTCTACCTTTGATCACGCCATCGAGCTGGCTGGGCAGGGTGCCAGCGCCGAAGCACTGATGGCAGAGTGCGGTTTGTCTGTATCAGAGGCACGGTTGGTGGTGCTGGTGCACGGCAAGTAAGTTATCTGATTGCCGTCTGATTTAAAGGCAGAACAACTCTCAGGCCAGCCCAATATTACCCACACGGCGACTGCCCTGATGACTGCCCTGACGGCCATAGGTCAGGCTTTGATCGAGCTTCAAGACCAGTAATTCCAGTGACTGCTTCAGCGCTTGCTGCTGTCTGGCCAAGCAGCGCTCATTCGTGGCATTCATGCGCTGGCACTGCGCCATGATCTGACGCAAGGCTTGCCAGCGTTGTGCGATTTCAGTCGGTAAGTCATCCATGCCCTGAATGCTGCGACCCTCTGCTTGCAACGCGGCATTGAGCGTGTCGTGCGCACTTTCCAGATCCCTGACTAGGCGCACCTTGGCTTCCTGCACCGGCCAAAGACCATGCGGTGGCCATTGCGCCAGCGCGCGGCTTTCCTGCTCCAGACAATCGCGAAATTCGGCAACCAACGACTGCAGTAAGGTCAGCTGACTGAGTATGTGTGGCGATGATGCAAACATAGGATATCTCCCGATCAGCTACTTTCCATGTTGATGAAGGCGCGGGCCACAGCCTTGGGGTCAATGCTGAACTCGCCCCGCGCGATGGCGGCTTTGACCTCGCTGACGCGCGCCGTATCCACATCAGGGGCACTGTGAGCCTGGGCGCTGGCGCGTTCCAGCAGAGTTTTGCCGGGGCTACTACCCGCGCGCATGGGTGCCGCTTCTGCGGCCGTGCCGGAACGGCTTTCACCCGCCCCGGATTCGATGCGACGCACCGGGCCGGACGACAGCTTGCCGGGCGACAGGGTGTCGAGCTTGTTAATCATGGCCGCTATCCTCAAATGGGTGTCTTCAGCAGCTTATCGGCTGTCTGGCTGAAAACTTTAGGCCATGCGCAGCACGGATTTTCAGCAAACGGTTGTCAGCAAATCCGATGCTCATGACGCGGGCGCCAGAATTGCTTGCACCACATCAGCTTCGATGACTTCAGCCTCGACGACGCGGCCGCTGCCCGGATTCCTGACCCGAATGCGATCGCCAATGGCACCGTTCTCCAGCGCTTCGACACTGGCGGTAATAGCAATGTTGCCCTGATTAGCACGCAGGCTCAGTGACTGGCCGCGCTTGATCACGGTCTTTCCTGCGACCAGTGCCTGCGTCAGTACGGCACCCGCTGCAATGGTCATGCGTGCCTGATAGCCGCTCAAATCATTATCACGAATGGCGCTGGCGGGCAGGCTGGCGATATCGCGCATTTCTCGCTGCCACTGTGTGGCTTGCAAGGCGCTGCCGTTTGCGATGCTGTTGCGCGCCACCCAGACTGCCGCACGCTGTGTGATGGTCATGGGCAGAAACAAGCGCCAGCCGGGCTTGTCTGCGCAGGTCAGGCTGAGATTGGTTTTTGCCCGCAGGCCCTGGCCAGGCGCGAAATCCATGTGGATAGCCTGTCGGCATTTTGACAGCTGTAGGCGCGCATCGAGCCTGCCGGCCTGCACACTGGTGTTGCTGCTACGAGCATTGTCGCCGGATGACGCGTCATCACCCGCTGTTGCCAGCGCGGCCAGCAGCCACTGCTCCGCCTGCAAACTCAAGGCATTCAGATCCTCGCGTGCCGGCGTGGAGGCTGCTTCGGCCAGCGTGCTGGTCATGCCTGCCAAGGTCAAGCCGAGCATGGCACGGCGAAGACCAGTCAGGGTCAGTGGCCATGTCAGGGGCTTATTTAGGGGCTTATTCAAGGGCAGTGTCATGGTGTCAGAAATCCGCCGCAATCAAGACTGTGACGGTGACTACGCAAGGCCTGTGCCATGCTCGCGCCAGATTTCTGGCAGCCGCGACAAGACCTTGTCAATTTGTTCGAAAAGATGCCCTGTAAATTATATAAACTATTGAAAATAAACAATAAATAAACATGGCACATGCCTTGCTTGAATCGCTTGTGAAGTCGTTCTCGATGCCTTTATCGGTGTAACGGCAAGAAACTTGAGGCGGATCAGGTCATGGCCATAAATTTCGACAAAGCCCTCGGCATCCATGAGCAAGCACTCATGCTGCGTGCGCAGCGCAACAGCATTCTGGCCACCAACATCGCCAATGCCGATACACCGAACTACAAGGCTCGCGACATTGATTTTCGGGCAGCGATGGCCAGCGCGCAAGCAGGCACGGCGAATCCCGTGAGCCTGCAAGCCACCCGGTCCGGCCACATCGGCAGCGAATCGAGTGCAGCGTTGTCGCCCCTGGGTGCCCAACTGCAATACCGCCTGCCGCAACAGCCTAGTCTGGATGGCAATACTGTCGAAACCCATGTCGAAGAGGCTGCCTATGCCGATAACGCGGTGCGTTATCAAGCCTCGCTGCAGTTTCTCGGCAGCAAATTCGCCAGTCTGAAAAGTGTCATTAGCGGAGGTCGCTGATCATGGCCAACATCTTTGATATTGCCGGCTCTGCCATGAATGCGCAGATGCTGCGCCTGAATACCACAGCCAGCAACCTGGCTAATGCCAATACCGTCAGCGGCACGGAGCAGGGGGCCTATCGCGCTCGCCAACCCGTGTTCTCGACCATTCTCGAAGGCACCGGTTCGCCCGATGCCGTGGGCGGCGTGAGCGTGCCCGAGGTGGTCGAAAGCCAGATGCCGGTGCCTAAGCGCTACGAGCCGGGCAACCCGATGGCCGACGCCGAAGGCTATGTCTACGCCTCGAATGTGAATGAAGTGGAAGAGATGGCCAACATGATCTCGGCATCGCGCAGCTACCAGAGCAATGCCGAAATTTTCAACACCACCAAGACCCTTATGCTGCGCACCTTGCAGCTCGGTCAGTAAGCCGGAGTTCAGGCTATGGATATCGCGACATACCTCGGCAATTCGCAGGCAACGAATAGCGCGGCAACCACGACTGCCAGCACGCGCAAGAAGGATCTGGGCGCCTTGAATCAGGAAGACTTCATGAAGCTGATGCTGCAGCAGCTGAAGTCGCAGGACCCGTTCAAGCCAACCGACAACACCCAATTCATCGCGCAGATGGCGCAGCTCAGCAGCGTCACCGGCATCAGCGAAATGAAGAATTCGTTGGTGGATGTGGTGGATTCGCTGCGCAGCTCGCAGGTCTTGAGCGCCTCGAATCTGCTCGGTCGCGAAGTGCTGGTGGTGTCAGACACCTTCAGCCTGAGCGAGGGCAGCCCTGGTGTGATCGGCCAGATCGATCTGGCCAAGCCGGCCCAGCAAGTCGATATCGAAATTCGTAACAGCGCCGGTGAAGTGGTGCGGCGCATGCAGTCTGGTGCGCAGGCCGCCGGCCCGCTGCAATTTGCCTGGGATGGCAAGGATGACAGCGGCGCCTCGTTGGCCGCCGGCAACTACAAGCTACAGGCCACGGCCATGACCGACGGTCAGCGCCTGGCCATTGAGATGCAGATGCGCGCGCCAGTCACCGGCGTGAGCTTGCCCACCGGTGGTCAAGGCCCGCAGCTGCAAGTGCAGGGCCTGGGCACCTTGAAATTGTCGGATGTGAAAGAAGTGGGCTAAGCCCGCAACCTATTCCAGAGTCGGAGAAATACCATGAGCTTTCGTATTGCCTTGAGCGGTCTCAATTCCGCTGCAAAACACCTTGATGTGACCGCGCACAACATTGCTAACGTCAACACAGCGGGCTTCAAATCCTCGCGCGCCCTGTTTTCCGATGTCTTTGCCACGGCCAGCAACGACCTGTCGTCCACGGCATCCGGTGCTGGCGTGCAAGTCTCGGCCATTCAACAGAAGTTCGGCCAAGGCAACATCGACTTCACCAACAACAACTTGGATATGGCGGTGAGTGGCGAAGGCTTTTTCGTGATGAAAGGCCGTGAAGGCACGGTGTATTCCCGCGCCGGTGCCTTCAGCGTAGATCGTGAAGGCTATGTGGTGAACAACGACCTGCAGCGCTTGCAGGTGTTTCCCGTGTCGGAAACCGGCGAATTCGCCACCGGCGCGCTCAGCGATGTGCGCTTGCTGACCACGGAAAGCCCACCCCAGGCCACCAACGAAATCGAGGTCGGGGTCAACCTGCCGGCCAACGCGCCGGTGCCCATCGGTGCTTTCAGCAACGCCAACCCGGCCACCTACAACCACGCCACTTCCATGACGGTCTATGACTCGCTGGGCACACCGCACACCAGCACCATTTATTTCATCAAGGAACCGGCCGCCAACACCTGGACCCAGCGTCTGTTTGTGGACGGCACAGAGCGCGGCTCGCCGCAATCGCTGAGCTTCGACGCCGCCACCGGCAAGCTCGCCACCCCGCTGGGTGGCGCACTGCCCACCGTGACCGTGACGGGTGTGCAGCTGGGCACCGGCTCGGCTGATCTCAATCTGGACTTCAACTACAACGGCTCCACCCAGTACGGCCAGGGCTTCGGCGTGAACAGCCTGTTTCAGGATGGCTACACCACCGGCCGTATGACTGGCGTGGAAGTGGACAAGACCGGCGTGGTGTCGGCGCGCTTCACCAACGGCCAGCTCAAGCTGCTCGGTCAGGTCGCGCTGGCGATCTTCTCTAACCCGAACGGCCTGCAGCAGCTCGGCGATACCTCGTGGGCAGAAACCTTCACCTCCGGCGGACCGCGTCTGGGTCAGGGCGGCAGTTCCAACTTCGGTCTGCTGCAGGCCGGCGCACTGGAGTCATCGAATGTGGATCTGACCGAGCAGCTGGTGGAGATGATCACCGCGCAGCGCAACTTCCAGGCCAACGCGCAGATGATCTCCACCGCCGACCAAGTCACGCAGACCATCATCAACATGCGTTGATGACGGCTGATTAGCGCGAGGACGAGACCATGGATCACATGCTCTATGTTGGAATGACGGGTGCCCGTGCCATTCAATTGGCGCAGACCACCAACGCCAACAATCTGGCCAACGCCAGCACGGCCGGCTTTCGCGCAGATTTTCACAACCTCATGGCCGAGGCCGTGTCCGGGCCCGGCCTGGCCACCCGCGTCAATACCGTGGCGCGTGATCGTGCCAGTCATCTTGAGGCCGGTTCGATTCAGCAGACCGGTCGCGAGCTGGATGTCTCGGTCAGCGGCGATGGCTGGCTGGCCGTGCAGGATGCCGATGGCAAAGAAGCCTACAGCCGTCGCGGCGATTTGCAGATCACCGCCAGCGGGCAGCTGCTCAATGGCGCAGGTCAGCCGGTGCTGGGCGAGGGCGGGCCGGTATCGATCCCGCCGCACAGCAGCCTGACCATCGGTCGTGATGGCTCGGTGTCGGTGATTCCGCTGGGGCAAAGCGTCGACACGCTGGCCGTTATCGATCGAATCAAGCTGGTCAAGCTCGACCAGGCGCAGGTCATCAAAGGCAATGACGGGCTGATGCGTCAGCAGGATGGCAAGGCCGGTGAAGTATCAGCGGCCATTGGCCTGCAGTCCGGCAGCCTGGAGGGCTCGAATGTGAATACCGTGGATGCCATGGTGAACATGATCAGCCTGTCTCGATCCTATGAAATGCAAGTGAAGATGATGCAGACCGCGAAAGAAATGGCCGATTCCGGCACGCGGCTTATGCGACTTGAATAAGGCGCGCTTGGAATGAAGTGCGCCTTGAATAAACAGGAGTAACACCATGAACGCAGCACTGTGGGTCGCCAAGACCGGCCTTGATGCTCAGCAGACACGCATGCAGGTGGTCAGTCACAACCTGGCCAACGCCAATACCACGGGCTTCAAGAAAGACCGCGCCGTGTTCGAGGACTTGCTCTATCAGAATGTGCGTCAGGCCGGTGGCCAGGAAACGCAGCAGACGCGCCTGCCTACCGGCCTGCATCTGGGTACGGGTGTGCGCGTGGTCGCCACCGAAAAAATTCATGCCCAGGGCACCGTCTCGCAAACCGGCAACAGCCTGGATGTGGCCATCGATGGTCGCGGCTTCTTCCAGGTGCGTCAGGCCGATGGCACCGCCGCCTACACGCGTGACGGCAATTTCGAGGTCGATAGCCAAGGCCAGCTGGTCACCGCCAGCGGCAATGTTGTAGAGCCCGGCATCACCATTCCGCAGGGCACGCAGTCGGTCACCATCGGCAGCGATGGCACGGTCACGGCACAGCTGCCGGGCCAAGCCACACCGGCGCAGATCGGCACCTTGCAGCTGACCGATTTCGTCAATGCCGCCGGCCTTATGCCCAAGGGCGAGAACCTGTATGTGGAAACCGCTGCCAGCGGCACGCCGCAAACCGGCACGCCCGGCCAGAACGGTATCGGCACGCTGGCGCAGGGCGCGCTCGAAGGCTCGAATGTGAATGTGGTGGAAGAGCTGGTGAACATGATCGAGACCCAGCGCGCCTACGAGATGAACTCGAAAGCCATCTCGGCCAGCGATCAGATGCTGCAGTACCTGAACAACAATGTTTGAGATGGTCGGAGTCAGTCATGAATCGTGATCGCTTGCTGCTACTGATGTCGCTGCTAAGCCTGTCCGCTTGCCAGCATAACGCGCTAGTCCAGCCCGGCGACCAAGCCTGGCAAGCGGCTACGCCAGTTGCTGTGAGCCCGGCAGCGGCAACGCCGGGAGCCATCTTCCAGGCCGGGCGCGGAGCGAACTTGTTTGTGGATCATCGCGCCAGTCAGGTTGGCGACATCGTCACCATCAATCTGGTGGAAAAGACCGATGCCAGCAAGCAGTCCACCACCACCACCGGTAAAGACAGCAGCGTTGCCATCCCTACCGGAACACTGCTAGGCGGGCCGATGACCTTCAAGGGCCGCGACCTGCTCAATACCCAGCTCAGCTCGGAGCAAGACTTCAAGGGCCAGGGCGCGAGCAGCCAGAGCAACCGGCTCAGCGGCAGCATCACCGTGACGGTGGCCGAGGTGCTGGCCAACGGCAATCTGCGGGTGCGCGGCGAGAAGTGGGTCACGCTCAATCAGGGCGAAGAATTTATCCGGCTGGCCGGCACAATCCGGCCGGTCGATGTAGCACCGGACAACAGCGTGCCGTCGTGGAAAGTCGCCGACGCCCGCATCACCTACAGCGGCAAGGGCATGCTCAACGATGCCAATGCCATGGGCTGGCTGGCACGGCTATTCCAGTCCGTGCTGGCACCGCTCTGAACGAGGGCATGATCATGACCATCTTCCGTAATCTGCTGGCCGCGCTGCTGGTGCTGAGCGCGCCAATGGCGGCGCAGGCCGAGCGCATCAAGGATCTGGTGTCGATCACCGGCGTGCGTGAAAACCAGCTCGTCGGCTATGGTCTGGTGGTGGGCTTGCCCGGCACCGGCGATCAGACCAGTCAGGCCCCGTTCACCATTCAAAGCATCCGCAACATGCTGGCGCGTTTCGGCATCAAGGTGCCCGACAATGTAAATCCGCAGCTGAAGAATGTGGCGGCGGTCACCGTACACGCCATGCTGCCGGCGTTCGCCAAGCCGGGCCAGAGCATTGATGTCACGGTGTCGTCCATCGGTAACGCTGGTAGCTTGCGCGGCGGCAGTCTGCTCATGGCTCCGCTGACCGGTGCCGATGGCCAGGTCTATGCCATGGCGCAGGGCAGCCTGCTGGTCGGCGGTCTCGCTGCAGCCGGTCAGGATGGTTCTCGCATCACCGTCAATGTGCCCAGCGCCGGTCGCATTCCCAATGGCGCGACGGTAGAGCGGCAAGCACCGGGGCAAGTCGCCAGCAACGGCATCATCCAGCTCAATCTGAAAAGCTCCGATTTCACCACGGCGCATCGCCTGGTCGAGGCCATCAACGGCCAGTTCGGCGAGGGCGTGGCGCGGGCGGTGGATGCCACTTCGATTGCCGTGGTCGGGCCAACAGACAGCGACAAACAGATCTCGTTTTTATCTTTGCTGGAAAACTTGCAGGTGAAACCGGCCGAGGCATCGGCACGGGTGGTGGTGAACTCGCGCACCGGAACCATTGTGATTGGCGGCACGGTACGCACCTTGCCAGCGGCGGTCACTCACGGCTCGCTCACGGTGACCATCAGCGAGAAGCCGGAAGTGAGCCAGCCCAATGCGTTCTCTAAGGGCGAAACCACCGTGGTGCCACGCTCGTCGATTGCGGTCGAGCAGGCCACGCCGCGCATGTTTAAGCTCGACACCGGCAACACGCTGGACGATGTGGTTCGTGCCATCAATGCCGTGGGCGCATCGCCCTCGGATCTGGTCGCCATCCTCGAAGCCCTGAGTCAGGCCGGTGCCTTGCGCGCCGAGCTGATCGTGATTTGAGCACGATCATGAACAGCACTCGCGATGCTTCCACGGGGGTTCTTTTTCACGATCCCGCCGGCATGGCCGCACTCAAGCGCGAGGCTGGTGAAGATCCGGCCAAGGCGCTGCTGCCGGTGGCCAAGCAATTCGAGTCGCTGTACCTGCAAATGATGCTGAAAAGCATGCGCGCCGCTGTGCCGAAAAGTGATTTGTTCACGGATGAAAGTGGCAAGGCATATCGCGACATGTTCGATAACCAGCTCTCGGTGAACCTCGCCGAGCAAGGTGGCATAGGCCTTGCAAAAGTCATGGTGAAGCAGCTCACGCCCGCGCCGCAAAGCGCACAAACACTGGCGTTGCAGCTGTCCCTGCGTCAACCGGCCGTTGTTTTGCCGGCGGCTGCCGGGCCCGTAGATCCGTAAAGCGTCAAGGAACCGTCAGGTTGCCGTGGCGCGCAGAGGTGGAACATGTCAGACATGATGGGCACCGCGCTTTCCGCGCTGACAACCTACCAGCGCGCGTTGGCGACCACCAGTCATAACATCGCCAACGCCAACACCGAGGGCTACAGCCGTCAGCGCGTAGACATGAGCACGCGCGTGGCCAATCAGGCCGGCTCCGGTTCCATCGGCTCGGGTGTGCAAGTCGCTTCGCTGCGCCGTGTGTTCGACAGCTTCGTGGTCGATCAGGTGCGCAGCAATACCGCTGGCCTTGCGCGTGAAGAAACTTTTTCCAGCCTCGCCACCCGCGTCGAGTCCGTGGTGTCTGACCCCACTACCGGCATCAACTCCGCGCTCTCACGCTTCTTCAATGCCGTGCAGGATGTCGCTACCGATCCGTCATCGCTGGCAGCTCGGCGCGTGCTGCTGGGCGAGGGCGACTCCGTGACTGCACGCGTGCGTGATATCGACAGCCAGTTGGCGGCGGTCGATACCGAAGTCAATCAGCGCCTGCGCAGCTCGGTCGATGAAATTAATGGCTTCGCTAAACGCATTGCCGACTTAAACAAGTCCATCATGGAGGCTGCCGGGGCCAACCCCACATCGCCGCCGAATGATTTGCTCGATGCTCGCGATCAGGCGCTGATCGGCCTCAACAAGCTGGTCAAGGTCAGTACGGTCGAGCAGGCCGATGGTGCCTTGAATGTGTTCATCGGCAGCGGCCAGTCGCTGGTGCTGTCGAACAACCCGCAGAAACTCACCGTCTCGGCCAATCGCTTCGACCCCAGCCGCCCGGATGTGACCCTGCCCGGTGGCGGCGTGATTACCGATGCCCTGGAGGGCGGCAGCCTAGGTGGGCTGATTGCCTTCCGCGAAGAAGTGCTGGCACCGGTGCGCAGCCAGGTCGGCCTGCTGGCGATGAGTCTGGCCAGCCAGATCAACAGTATTCAGCAAAGTGGCCGCGACCTCAGCGGCAACGCCGGCCAGGCGTTCTTCAGCATTCCGCCGGTGGTGGTACAAAGCAGCGGGCTCAATGCCGGCAGTGCCAGCCTCAGTGCCAGCGTGACCAGCATCGGTCAGCTTACTGGCGATAACTATCGCGCCGTGGCCGATGGTGCCGGCGGCTTCAGCCTTTATACGCAGCCCGGCAACACAGCGGTCAGCGCTGCCAGCGTAGGGCTGACCATCAGCTTGTCTGGCACGGCAGCCGCCGGCGACACCTTTCTCATCAAACCCACCGATGGCGTGGCCGCCGGGCTGACCATGAGCCTGAGCACGCCGGCACAGATCGCCGCTGCCAGCGGCACCGGCGCTTTTGGCGTGGGCGACAACAGCAATGCCCTGCGCATGGCCGCTGTGGAAAATGATCGCGTGCTCTTTGGTGGCACCACCAGCCTCGCCGACGGCATGCAGAATCTGGTCAGTGAAATGGCCTCCACGGTGCGCTCCAGCGAGGTCAGTGTGGCCTCGCAATCGCTGCTGCTGGAGCAGTCCGTGGCTCGCCGCGACACGGTCTCCGGCGTCAACCTCGACGAAGAGGCGGCCAACCTCATGCGTTACCAGCAGGCCTATCAGGCAGCGGCCCAAGTCGCTTCCGTGGCCAACACCATCTTCCAGACCATGATCGACACCTTCCGGCGTTGATGGAGCCTGACCATGCGTATTGCCTCTTCCCAATGGTTCCGCCAAAGCATGAGCAGCCTCATGGAGCAGCAGGCGGCTGCCGCGAAAACCCAACAGCAGCTGGCCTCCGGCAAGCGCTTGCTGAAACCCTCGGATGACCCGGTAGCGGCCACCCGCGCGGTGGATGTAAACCGTGCCGTGGAAAAGCTCGGCCAATATGAGCGCAACAGTGTGCAGACCGAAAATCGTCTGCGTCTGCAGGAAACCGCTGTGGGCGGCAGCCTGGATGTGCTGCAACGGGTTCGCGAGCTGGCTGTGCAGGCTAATAACGGCACGCAAAGTGACGACACGCGCGGTGCCATCGCCGCCGAAGTCGAGCAGCTGCGCGACTCTCTGCTGCAGCAAGTGAATATGAAAGACGGCACCGGAAAATACCTGTTCGGCGGCTATGGCGAAGACAAGCCACCCTATATGACGCTGGGCGCTCAGGCCTTTCCCGTGCTGGAAAATGCAGCCGGCCAGCGCGTTCCCGGCATGCTCGATGGCAGCGGCCAGCTGGTGCCGGCGACCTTGGTCGGCGGTGTCGTGGTGGCCGATGGCAGCCTGAATCCGGCCGACTTCAGCCCCACAGCCACGGGTCAGCGCCACATCGACATCGGCCCGTCGGCCACGCTGGCGGATGTTGATCCGGCGCTCTCGGTGTATCAGCAGGGCAGTGGCGCATCACGCAGCGATCTTCTCGCCGATGTGCAACGCCTGGCCGAAGGTTTGCGCAAACCGGTGGTCTCTGACAGCACCATCCCCGTGCCGACCGGTTCGCTCACGCAAAGTCAGTTCGGCGCACTCATGGCCGATAGCCTGACCCGGCTCGACAACAACATCGGGCATCTATCCGATGTGCGCACCGGCCTTGGCACTCGCCTGAATCAGCTCGATGTGCAGGCCGACATTCGCGGCGCATCGACCCTGCAACTGCAGACCACGCTGTCGTCGCTACAGGATGTGGATTACGCCGATGCCATCGCCAAACTTAATCAGCAGCTCACCGGCATTCAGGCCGCGCAGCAGGTATTTACCAAGGTTCAAGGGTTGTCGTTGTTCAACTATCTGTAACCAAACCGCACATCAAGAGGCTCCGTGTCAGCAATTGCAGTGAATTGTCGAGACTGTGTTAAAGGCCCTCAAGAAGCATCCGGGGCCAACGATAAACAGGGTGTTAGCGAGATGAAGCCACTCCGGCAGAGACCGCTACCGCCTAGTCAATAAAGACCTTCGGGAGAAACATCATGGCTCTGTCCATCAACACCAACGTCGCTTCCCTGAACGCACAGCGCAATGTCGCCAAGTCGCAGGAAGGCCTCGCTACCTCGCTGCAGCGCCTGTCTACCGGCCTGCGTATCAATAGCGCCAAGGATGACTCGGCTGGTCTCGCCATCAGCGAGCGCTTCAGCAGCCAGATCCGCGGCCTCAACCAGGCTGCCCGTAACGCCAACGACGGCATCTCGCTGGTACAAACGGCAGAAGGCGCACTGACGGAAGTCGGCAGCAACCTGCAGCGTATCCGTGAACTCGCCGTGCAGGCCTCTAACGGTACCAACACTCAGGCTGACCGCGACGCTCTGAACTCGGAAGTCACCCAGCTCAAGGCTGAAATTCAGCGTGTGTCGGAGCAGACCAACTTCAACGGCACCAAGCTGCTGGACGGTTCGTTCTCGGGTGTGGCCTTCCAGGTCGGTGCCAATGCCGGTGAAACCATCACCATCGCCAGCATTGCCAACGCCCAGACCAGCGCCCTCGGTGGCACGGTCACGCGCTACTCGGCAGCGGTATCGGCAACGGCCCTGACCGGCTTTGCTACCGGCATCGCCGCAGGCGGCGTCACCATTAATGGCACCGACATCGGCGCCATCGCAGCCGCCGGCAATTCCCAGGAACGCGCCGGGCAGCTCACCGAAGCCATCAACCGCGTGTCTTCAACCACTGGCGTTGGCGCCTCCTACGATGCCGTGTCTGGCCAGGTCACGCTCACTAGCGCTGCCGCCGTGACCGTCGCCGGTACGACCAACAGCGCCACCGTGGCCGGCTTCGCCAACGGTAGCGTCGGCACCTCCACGGCAACCACCGGCATCGCCTCGCTCAGCGTGTCGAGCTTCACCAACGCCCAGCAGACCATCGCGCATATCGATGAAGCGCTGAAGTCGGTGAACACCTCGCGCGGTAGCCTCGGTGCCATCCAGAACCGTTTCTCGTCGACGATTGCCAACCTGCAAACGGCGTCGGAAAACATGTCGGCCTCACGGGGTCGCATCGTGGATGCCGATTTCGCCGCCGAAACGGCCAACCTGTCCAAGGGTCAGATCCTGCAGCAGGCTGGTACCGCCATGCTGTCGCAGGCCAACTCCCTGCCACAGGGCGTGCTCGGTCTGCTGCGTTAAGCGCAGACCTCCCGGCCGGGTGCGAGCCCGCCGGGCATTTTTCCCCCACAGGCAGGGAGCGAGCTCAGTGTTCGCTTCCTGTTTGTGCTTGCATGACGCTTTTTTGATGAGCATCGGAGATCACCATGGACAGCCTCAGTGTGCTTTCCAGTCTTGCCAGCCGGCCCGTCATGCCGGCATTGAAACTGTCTCAGGATGATGCCTCGGCCATCCGATCGACAGCGCCAGAGCAGCCCGGATTGCCATCGGCCGAGCAAGTCGATGGCCTGAACAAACTGCTGCAGGTACATCAGCAGCACTTGTCGTTTTCTATCGACGAAAGCAGCGGCGTATCCGTGCTGCGTGTCATCGACAGTGATTCCGGCGATGTCATTCGCCAAATGCCCAGCGAAAGCTGGCTGAAGCTGGCGCGCGAGCTGGCTGACTCCACCACCGGTTTGTTGCGCACGCACGCCTGAGCGCGAGTGCAAAGGAGACGACAATGGCAGGTTTGACCACCAACGGGCTTGGTTCCGGCCTCGATGTGAATAGCTTGGTGACGCAGCTGGTCCAGGCCGAGCGAGCGCCAGCTGAAAGTCGCATCAGCTTGCGTAACACCAAGGTACAGTCACGGCTCTCGGCCTATGGCGGCTTGCGTGCCACGGTGGCCGAGTTTCAGGAAACGCTGAAGAAGCTGCAAAGCGAAGCCGCATTCAAAGGTCGTACCGCGCAAGTCAGCAATGACACGCTGGTCAAGGCATCTGCCAGCTCGCAAGCGGCTGCCGGCCTCTACAATCTGTCTGTGGAAGCCCTGGCCAGCACGCAAAAGCTAGCGTCGCCGGCTTTTGCGGCTGCTACCACCAGTGTCGGTACTGGGCGGCTAGACATCACTGCCGGTTCGGTCAACTTCAGTGTCAATATTGTGGCCGGCAGCGACTCGCTGAGTCAGATTCGCGATGCCATCAACAATGCCTCGGGCAATCCCGGCGTGCGCGCCACGGTGGTCAATGCCACCACCGGCAGCCATCTGGTGCTGACGGCCGCTGGCAGTGGCAGCGCTCAGGGCATCAGCATCAATGCCGTGACGACGCCGCCGCCTGTTATTTTCATTCCCGGCGTGACGCCACCCGGCGACACCGGCGATCTCAGCCAGCTTAATTTTGCTCCCGGTGCCGGCAGCAATCCCATGCAAGTGCAAGCGCCCGCTGCCGATGCCCGCATCCTGCTCGACGGCTTCACGCTGACCTCGCCGACCAATACCTTCAGCACCGCCATCGATGGCGTCACCCTCGTGGTGGCCAAGGCCGCGCCCGGTGAAAATGTCACGGTCAATATCAACGAAGATCGTGCCGGCACGCGCCAGGCAATTGACCAATTTGTAGCCGGTTACAACAAGCTGCAAACGCAAATCAATTCGCTTACGGCCTACAACCCGACTACGCAGGTGGCCGGGCAGCTGCAAGGCGATGCCGTGGCTCAGCGCCTCGCCAGCGTGCTCAAATCAGAAATCAATACTGCGCTCGCGGGGGCAGCACTCGACCTCGACAGCTTGGCCGAGCTTGGCATCAGCAGTCAGGCCAAGACCGGTACGCTAACCGTCAACGCCACTCGCCTGGATGCCGTGCTGTCGATGCGCATGAGTGAGGTATCGACGCTGTTCAGTGGCAGCACCGGCCTGGCGGCACGCTTTGCTCAGGTGCTCGATGGCTATGCCAGCACGACCGGCGTCATTGAGAGCCGCAGCAGCAGTCTGCGCTCGGAAGCCAAGGCCCTGAGCGCACAGAAACAGGCGCTGGACTTGCGCATGACCGCCCTCGATGAGCGCTATCGCAAGCAGTTCACCGCGCTCGACAGCCTCTTGTCCGGCTTCGCCAATACCAGCTCGTTCCTGACCCAGCAGCTGGCAAAATTGTTGTGAATTCCTTCAAGTTTCCCCGCCATGAACCGATAAACAAGTCATGTAAATGGTGCTGGCAAGGAGACAGAAAATGAAATCTGCACACGCGTTCGGGGCTCGTGCCTACGCCGATATTGGTCGTCATGCCAGCGTCGAGGCCGCTAGTCCGCATCGTCTGATTCAAATGCTCTTTGACGGCGCACTGGATCGCATTGCCAATGCTCAGGGCCACATCAGCCGTGGCGATATCGCGGGTAAAGGTCACGACATCGGTCGTGCCATCGGCATCGTCGAGGGCCTGCGCATGAGCTTGGATCGCAGCGTCAATCATCCGCTCACAGCCAACCTTGACCAACTGTACGATTACATCTGTCGCTGCTTGCTGCGCGCTAATCTGGAAAGCAGCCCGGTCTTGCTGGCTGAGTCAGCGACCTTACTGCGCGAGTTGAAAACAGCCTGGGATGCGATCCCGGAAGGCTATCGTCATGGCGTGCCCGTGATGACACCACAATCTCAGCCAGGCATGTCTGCCGTGATGGGAGCATGATCATGAAAGAAGCAGAGGTGATTGCCTTCCCGCGCTCGGCCAGTCCGCAGCGACTGACCTGGAATGGCCTGCTGGCCATGACGCACGAGCTGCTGGCGCAAGCCAGGGCCGGTGATTGGAGTGCGGCGCTGGTGTTGCAGCAGCAACGCCGGCCCTTGCTGGAAAGCTATTTCCAGTCGCATCCCGAGCCTATGGACCGCCATGCCCTGGCCGATGGTATTCGTGTCATGCTGGCCCTGGATGCTGAAGTGGCGAAGCTGGCGTCAGCTCAGCGCGACGAGGTGGCGCGTGACGCACGAGCCAGCCACCTCGCCGGCGCTGCCGCCAATGTCTATTTGCGCCATCAAGGTTTGTGACCTGTTGTCATCTGATTTGTTGCCGACTGACTGTTGCCGAGACTGACCATGCACCCAACCGATACCGCATCACCACTGCCAGGCAGCGATGCTGCCAGCACTGACCTGGCCGACACCATCTGCCTGGAAGGCGTGTTGCCGGTAGCCTGGGCCGCCATGCCTGCCGGCTTTACCGATACCGAATTCACCGCCATGCACGAGGGCAACCTCATGCTGCTCAATGCCATTGCGGTGATTGACCAGCCGCAGGCAGGTGATGGCGACGAAAGCGGCCTGCTGCATCAAGACATGTTTCGCATCGAGGCCAAGCTTGACCTGCTCACCAGCCTAGTCACGCGCCTGCTCGACAAATATTCGCTGGTACCGCCGCTGGCTTCGGTCACGCTCACGGCGCGCCAATTTCTCTGGCACGGGCAAGTGTTGCCAGCCGAGGCGGGCATGTCCGGCATCATCGAGATTTATGTGCACCCGCTGGTGGCTGCGCCGCTGCGGCTGCCGGCCCGCATCGAATCGGCTGGCGTGGCCCAGCTCTCGGAATTGCCGCTGTCGCTGAGGAACGCGCTGGAAAAGTTCCTCTTCCGTCAGCATCGGCGTCGGGTAGCCGAACACAGATCAGGCCGCTAATTACCCAGAATGCCGTTAACGCCTGAAGCCGCTACACAAAGCCACAAAACCCCTGCTGTTCTGCACAACTGTTAGCCAAACCACCACTGAACTACCCCGTCAAATATCCGACATTCGCTACATGGAAGTCAGAGACGGGCACAAGCCCGCAGGGTGTTCAAAATGGGTCTGGGCGCAGTGGAATCCTTACATGCACAGGTTGCCGTGGTGACATCGCCGCTGGGCAATTCTCCCGCCATCGCACAAGTGCGCCGCCTCATCAGCCAGGTTGCCAATCACAACACGCTGGTGTTGATTCAAGGCGAGTCTGGCAGCGGCAAGGAAGTGGTTGCCCGCTCTCTGCACATCAGCTCTGACCGTGCCGGCAAGGCTTTCATTCCGGTCAACTGCGGTGCCATTCCGGCCGACTTGCTGGAAAGCGAGTTGTTCGGCCACGAGAAGGGTGCCTTCACCGGCGCTGTCGCCACCCGCAAAGGCCGCTTCGAGATGGCCGAGGGCGGCACACTCTTTCTGGACGAAATTGGCGACATGAGCCTGCCCATGCAGGTGAAGATTCTGCGCGTGCTGCAGGAGCGCTGCTTCGAGCGCGTTGGCAGCAACCAGACCATCCGCTGCAATGTCCGCATCATCGTCGCCACCCATCGCGACCTGGATGCCATGGTCGATGCTGGTACTTTCCGCCAGGACTTGTTCTTCCGTCTCAATGTATTCCCGATCCATGTGCCGGCCCTGCGCCAGCGCATCGAAGACCTGCCGCTGCTGCTGCAGTACTTCCGCCGCAAGCAGGAAGCCAATGGCGATCAGGCCGCCGATTTCAGCCAGGGCGCATTGCAGGCACTCATGCACTACAGCTGGCCGGGCAATATCCGCGAGCTGGAAAATCTCGTTGAGCGGCTAGGTATCACGCATGGCGGTCAGCTGGTACGCGTCAAGGATTTGCCCACGCGCTATGTCGGTCAGGCCAGCGATGACAATGAAGAAGCCAAGGCCATGCTGCTCGACAAGCCGCTGCTGTCGGCTATCTCCACCAGCATTCCGCTGCCGCGCCAGGAAGCACCGACCTTGCTCTCGGGCGAGGGCATGGATCTGAAACAGTATTTGCAGGATCTGGAAGTTAACTACATCAACGAAGCACTGCGCCAGGTCGGCGGTGTGGTCTCGCAGGCCGCGAAGCTGCTGGGTCTGCAGCGCACCACGCTGGTTGAGAAAATGAAGAAATTCGGCTTGCAGGTGGCTTGGTAACGCTTAATTCGGGAGATCGGTCATGTCAGGCATTTCCGGGGTAGATCAGGTACTGGGGCAGATTCGGGCCATGCGCAGTCTCACGCAGCCGGGAGCCGCAGCTGGGGTTGGTGCACCCAATCCGTTGACAAACCCGCTGACCGGCCTCAAGCCGTCGCAAGGCGTGGAGCCAGTCAGCGATTTCAGCAGCTTGCTGAAGTCATCGGTACAGGCCGTCAACGCCACCCAGCAGCAGGCGCAAACCGCCGCCAATGCCTGGGAACGCGGCGACAGCGAAGTCAGCCTCACGCAAGTCATGGTGTCGCTGCAAAAGGCGGATGTTTCTTTCAAAGCCATGATGGAGGTACGCAACAAGATGGTTGATGCGTATCAAGAAGTCATGCGCATGTCGATTTAACGGGATTGCAGAGCAGTCGAGGGCAAGACCATGGCACAGGCCACACTCACTCATTTCACTGAAAAGCTCATGCCCGCAGCCATGCCGGCCTGGCTGAAGCAGTTGCTCATGCTCGGCGGCGTGGCCGGCAGCGTAGCCTTGGGTTTGGCCATGGTGTTGTGGTCGCAGCAGCCGGCCTACAGCGTGCTCTACAGCAGCCTGCCGGCCGAGCGCGCCACGGCTGTCATGGATACGCTGACCAGTCTGAACATTCCTTATCAGCTGGAAAAAAATACCGGTGCGCTGATGGTGCCCGAAGCCGAGCTGCATAACGCACGCCTGAAGCTGGCCGGCAGCGGTGTGGTGCAAACCCAGGATGGCACTGGCCTAGAGATGATCCGCGCCGAAAAGGGCTTTGGCGTCAGCGAATTCATGGAGACACGCAAGTATCAGCACGCGCTGGAAGTCGAGCTGGCGCGCACCATCGAAAGCATTCAGCAGGTACACAAGGCGAGGGTGCATCTGGCGCTGCCCAAGCAGAGTGTTTTTGTGCGTGACCGCAAGCCGGCCAGTGCCTCGGTCATGGTCGATATACGCCCCGGCAGTACGCTGGAGCAAAAAAATGTCACGGCCATCATGAACCTGGTCGCGGCCAGCATTCCCGAGCTCAGCACCGAACAGGTCACCGTGGTCGATCAGCAGGGCAATCTGCTGTCTCGTGTGGAGCGCGACGATGCCCTGGAGCTGAGCAACCGCCAGTTTGGTTATCGTCAGCAGGTGGAAAAGGCTTACGAGGATCGCATCGAGCGGCTGCTGTCGGCCATGGTGCCGTCGGGTCTGGTGCGCGTGCAGGTTTCTGCCGACATGGACTTCTCATCGCTGCAGGAAAGTCGCGAGTCCTACAACCCGGCAGGCACGGTAGTGCGTAGCGAGCAGATCACCACCACCGGCAGCGACAAAGCCATGCCGCCCGCCACCGGCGTACCGGGTGCCCTGAGCAATCAGCCGCCAGCAGCAAGCACGCCAGCACCGGCCAATGCACAGACGGCCGTCGCCGCACCAGCCACGGGCAGTCAGGCGGTAACGCGCAACTATGAAGTCGAGCGCGTGCTCAATTACACCAACACCCCGGCTGGTGCCGTGCGCAAACTCTCGGTGGCGGTGGTGGTGGACAGCACACCGCTGCGCGATAGCAAAGGCAAGATTCTGCGCGCCGGGCCATCACCGGCTGAGATCGAGCGCATGACCAATGTCGTTCAGGGGGCCATCGGTTATGTGCTGGAGCGCGGCGATCGCGTCACCGTGGTCGGCACCAATTTCAGCGTACCGGAGGTCGCCAGCGACACCGCAAGTACGACGGCATTCTGGCAGGAAAGCTGGTTTGCCGACCTGGTCAAGCAGGCGCTGGTCGGCCTGGCCGTACTGCTGCTGGCTCTTGGCGTGTTGCGGCCGCTGCTCAAGCAAGCATTAGCTCCCGCGCTGCCTGCCCCTGCGACCTCGGCTTCACACCCGGCATTGGCCATGGCTGCTTCGGCAGACGGCCATGCCCCCAGCTCAATGCAATTCAGCCACAGCGGTGTCAATGGTCTGCCTGCGCCGGCACAACACCCCGTGCAGCCGCTGGCGCTGAGCAATACCGAGCTGGACCAGCGCATGCACGCCGTGCGTCTGGCTGCCAGCGAAGATCCGCGCCTGGTCGCGCAAGTGGTTAAAACCTGGGTGACTCCTCATGACGCCTGAACTCTCTGCGCCCGTCGTAACGCCGCCGGGCAGCCACGAAGCCGCCATGCTTCTGCTCATGCTTGGCGAAGATCGCGCCGCCGATGTGCTGCGCCATGTCGGCTCCGAGGCCGTGGAAAAGATTGGTATGGCCATGGCCGGCATCCGCGAGGTCAACAACGATCAGGCGCTGGCCGTGATCACGCAGTTCGGCCACGCCCTGAAAGCGCAAACGCCGCTGGGCGTGGGCGTGCCGGATTATGTCCGCCAGGTTTTGGTGGGCACGCTAGGCGAGCAGCAGGGCCGTACCTTGGCTGATCGCGTACTGGGCGACAGCCAGCCGGTCGAAATCGACTCCCTGCGCTGGCTAGACTTCGACACCGTGGTGCATATGCTGCGCGACGAACATCCGCAGATCATTGCCATCACCCTGGCGCACATGGCCAAAGATCAGGCCGCGATGATTCTGGACCGGCTCGCGCCTGAATTGCAGGGCGACATCGTGCTGCGCATCGCCACGCTGGAGAAAATTCCGCAGGCGGCACTGGTCGAGCTGCAAAACATCCTGCGCAACAAGCTGTCGCTGTCTGGCTCGTTTAAATCGAAACTGATTGATGGTGCCAAAACCGTGGCCGACATCATGAATTGCGTCGGCTCCGAAACCGAGGCGCGGGTCATTGCCGCCTTGTCGGAAGCCGACAGCAGCCTCACCACAAAAATCCAGGACCTGATGTTCGTCTTCGACAATCTCATCAGTCTCGACGACAAGGGCATGCAGGTGCTCTTGCGCGAAGTCTCCAGCGATCTGCTCGGGCTGGCGCTGAAAGGGGCCATCGAGCCCATGCGCGAAAAGGTGTTCCGCAATATGTCCAAACGCGCCGGCGAAATGCTGCGCGAAGACATGGAAACGCGCGGCCCGGTGAAGATGAGCGAAGTCGAAACAGCACAGAAAGACATGGTGGCCATTGCTCGCCGCATGGCGGAAGCAGGGCAGATCACTTTGGCCAGCGGGAGAGACGACTATGTTCAGTAATCCAGGGTCCAGCAGCACGGTATCCAACAACACGGCAAAAGCCTGGGCACGCTGGCAGATGCCGCAAATGCAGGACGAGCTGCGGGTCGCGTCGCCACTGCCGCCAAGTCTGCCCTTGAATGCCGAAGAAACCCTGTCGTCATCGCGTGAAGAGGCGAGGCGGGCGGGATGGGAGCAGGGCTTGAGCGAAGGCCGCCAAGCCGCGCGCGGCGAGCTGCGTCTGCAGGCGGATCGTCTGCAGCATCTCATCGAACAGCTGGCGTCACCGCTGGCACAGACTGGCGAGGCGGTTCAGGATGAGCTGGTGCAGCTGGCCATGGCCATCGCTCGCCAGATTGTGCAGCGTGAGCTGAGCGCGCAGCCAGAACAGATTCGCGATGTCGTGACCCAAGCCATCGCGGCTTTGCCGGCGGGCAACCGTCATCTGCGGATTCATCTGCATCCGGAAGACGCCCACCTGCTTGCCGAACACATGGACGCGCATGAAGGCGGCAGCTGGAAAGTCATCGAAGACCCCAGCCTCACGCGCGGCGGCTGTGTCATTGATGCGGGCTCCACACGCATTGATGCGCGACTCGAAACCCGCCTGCAAGACATTCTGGCGCGCCTGCACAGCCACGCCCCGATTGCGGCAGAAGTGGCATGAGTCATCTGCAGGCGGTAGCCACCGGCCCTGCACAGTGGGCTGCTCACCTGCACGCCTGCCGCACACGCCTCGGCGAAGCAGCGCCGGTGCATGTGGAAGGCCGCCTGCGTCGCATCGTTGGCATGCTGCTGGAGGCCGAAGGCTGCAGTGCCGCCATGGGCTCGCGCTGCTTGGTCGAAACCCGCCACGGCGGCTGGCTGGAAACTGAGGTCGTCGGCTTCAGCGGCGAGCGCCTGCAGCTCATGGCCACTGGCGAACTCGGCGGCATCGAGCCGAACGCGCGCGTGCTGCCGGTCAATCGTGTGGTGGATGTACCGGTCGGTCCGGGCCTGCTCGGCCGCGTCATCGACGCTTCATCGCTACCGCTAGACGGCAAGGGCCCGTTGCAGACCACCGGCTATCAGCCGTTACTCTCGGTACCGCTCAACCCCTTGCAGCGCCAGCCCATCCGTGAGCCGCTGGATGTTGGTCTGCGTGCCCTTAACGGCCTGCTCACTGTTGGTCGTGGCCAGCGTCTCGGCCTGTTTGCCGGCAGTGGCGTGGGCAAAAGCGTGCTGCTCGGCATGATGACTCGGTTCACTCGCGCCGATATCGTCGTGGTCGCCCTGATTGGCGAGCGTGGTCGTGAAGTGAAGGAATTTGTCGATCACATTCTTGGCCCGGAAGGCATGGCCCGCGCCGTGGTCGTCGCCACACCGGCCGATCATTCGCCGCTCATGCGTCTGCGCGCCGCCTGGGTGGCCACCGCGATTGCTGAATACTTTCGCGATCAGGGCAAGCAAGTGCTGCTGCTCATGGACTCGCTGACTCGCTTCGCCCAAGCCCAGCGTGAAATCTCGCTGGCCGTGGGCGAACCGCCGGCCACCAAGGGTTATCCGCCCAGCGTTTTTGCCCGCCTGCCGGCACTGGTCGAGCGAGCCGGCAACGGCCCTGCCGGCGGAGGCTCCATCACCGCGTTCTACACCGTGCTCGCCGAAGGCGATGACCAGCAAGACCCCATCGTTGACTCCGCGCGCGCCATTCTCGATGGCCATATCGTGCTATCACGGGCGCTAGCCGAAGCCGGGCACTTCCCGGCGATAGACATCGAGCAATCCGTCAGCCGCGCCATGAACGACATCACCGTGCGCGAACACAAGCTGCGCATCCGTCAGTTCCGCCAGACCTGGGCGCTGTACCAGCAAAATCGCGACCTGATCTCCATTGGCGCCTACCAGCGCGGCAGCGACCCTCGCGTCGATGAAGCCGTGCGGCTGTTGCCGACCATGACCCGCTATCTGCAGCAAGATACTGACGAAGCCGTCAGCTTTGATGCCGCCAACGAGCAGCTCAACCAGCTCTTTGGCTCCCCGCTATTTGGTGCCGAGGAGAGATCATCATGATGAAACGATCGCAACGCATGAAACCGGTGCTGGCCGTGGCTCAGCGCTCCGAAGATATGATGCTGCAAGCCTATGGCCGCAGCCAGCAGCAGCTCGCCGAAGCCGACCACAAGCTCCGACAGCTCACGGACTATCAGCAGGAGTATGCGGTTGGCCTGCAAGTGGTGTCGTCGCGGCTGGTGGATCTGGCTCAGCTGCAGGCTAGGCGCCATTTCATGGCCAAACTGCAGGCCGCGATAGCCGCGCAGCAGGCGGAAGTAGGGCGCTGCCAGCAGCTGGTTGCCCAGGCGCGTCTTGCCTGGCTGAAAACCCGTGGTCACAGCCAAAGCATGTGCAAACTCACCGAACGCTATCAGCAGGAAGAGGGTCAGCAGCGCGAGCGCCAAGCCCAGCGCCAGTCCGACGAGCTTTCCGGCCAGCGCGTGACCTGGCTGCGGCAAGCCAGCCAAAGCACCGACACCCAGGATGACTGGAGCACAGGAGTCGCATCATGATGGCATCGCTCAGTCCGGCGCTGGACGCCACGATAGCTGCGCCCGCAACCGGCATGCCGACACTCCCCATGCCAGCAGAAGCGGGCGGTCCGTTTGCGGCGGTGATTCAAGGTCTTGCGTCGGGCACAGCGGCGCAACCAGCGCTTGGCAGCCTGCCTCAGGCCACGCTGCCAGACAGCAGTGACCCACTCACCGCTGCCTTGGTGTCCATGTTGCAGGCGTTGGGCCTCAGCGAAGGCTCGGCTGAACCTGAGCTGGCGACTCCGCCTGAGCGCAGTACCGATTTGCCTGCCAGCACCGATGCCAGCCGCACAGACAGCCTCTCGGAAAGCATTATGCAAAACATCACGGAAAGCCCGGCCACGCTGCCCAGCATGGCTCTGCTGCCGGCGAATCCCGCCATCATGCCGGCCCAACTCCAAGCGCAGCAATGGTTGGCCGCGCTCGCACCCGCACAACCTAATAAAGAAGCCAGTAAAGACAGTGCCGATCCCGCGCTGCCAAGCGCCGCAGCCTCTCAGCAAGCGCTGACCCAGCCGCTGCCAGCGACATCAACTCTTGCAGTAACACCTGCAGCGCAAGTCCTACCCTTCGCATCTGCGATGCAGGCCGGCAACGCCTGGTTGCAGCAACCGCAGGCCTCGTTCTTCAGTATGAGCGCCAGCACCGAAAGCAGCCCAGCCATCACAGATGTCAGCGCGCTCACCGCCACCAGCTCTAATCTCCTTACGGATGCTCCGAAAGGCATGCCATCTGCCATGAGTTTTTCGCAAACCCTTGGCAGTGCCAGCGGCAACGCAACGGCCCCGGTGCTAACCACCGTGCTGCCTCACGCCGTGCAAGACCCGGCTTGGTCCGATGCCTTTGGTCAGCGCGTTGCCCTGCTTGCACAGCAAGGCACACAGACCGCCACACTGCAGCTGAATCCGCCCGAACTGGGGCCGATCCAGGTGCGCATCGCCATAAGCGAGCAGGGTGCCAAGGTCGAATTCAACACTTCTCAGCAAACCACCAGCGATCTCATCGAAACCGCCATGCCGCGTCTGGCCGCCGCACTGGAGCATCAAGGCCTGCGTCTCGATGACTCTCGCGTGAATCTCATCAGCAATCGGCAGGATGTCTTCAATGCCCCTTCGACCTTCGCCTCGGCACGGCAAGACACCGCGCAAGGTGATCGCGGCCAGACAGCCCAGCAACAGGCGCAACACGCCGCCCGTCAGTCCTCGGCTGCTACTGAAGCAGAGGGCGGTTTGCAGGCGGGGAATGTCATCCGGTTGCCGCTCGCCCACGATTCTGGCATCGATTATTACGCGTGATATAAAGAGCAGGCCTGACCGCCGGGTCTGAATTGCCTGCTCGAGCTTGTCATTTCGCGCGCGGCAAACCACTATCTGCTCATCCTCAACGACGAGCAGATTCATGAATATCTTTATTGTCCACGCACACCCCGAACCGCAATCCTTCACCACCGCCATGAAGGACGCCGCCGTCGCCGACTTCACTGCCGCCGGCCACCAAGTCGTCGTCTCCGACCTTTATGCGATGAACTGGAACCCGATCGCCAGCGCAGCCGACTTCGGCACCCGTGGCAACGCCGATTACATGAACTACGCGCTGGAACAGCGCACCAACGCCGACGCCCAAACGCTCGCCGCCGACATCGTCGCCGAGCTGGAAAAGCTCGAAGCCGCCGACCTCGTCATCTTCAGCTTCCCGCTTTACTGGTTTTCCGTCCCCGCTATCATGAAAGGCTGGTTCGACCGTGTACTCGTCTCCGGCCGCGTCTACGGCGGTCGCCGCTTCTACGACCAGGGCGGCATGAAAGGCAAGCGCGCACTGTTGGCGCTCACCACGGGCGGGCGCGATCACATGCTCAGTGAAGGCGGCATCCACGGCGACATCAACAGCATTCTCATGCCCGTGCTGCAAGGTACGTTGGCCTACACCGGCATGACTGTGCTGCCGCCATTCGTGGGCTACCATGTGCCTTATCTCAGCCATGAAGCCCGCACCGAGATCCTGCAAGACTTCCGTCGCAGCGTCGCCGACTGGCAGCAGCACACCCCGCTGACCATGCCCGTGCTGGCCGCCTTCGACCGCGAAATGCATCGCCTGCCCAGCGCCCTGGAGTTCTGACATGGACGCCCTCATGCACAGCCTGGTGCTGCCGCTGGAACAATTAATCGGCGGCCCGGTGGACTGGAAGCAGGTCATCCTCATCGGCCTGGCCCCGATCTTCCTCGGCACCTTTGTCATTGAGTGGCTGTACATGCGGCGCGTCGGCAAGGCCCAGACCTTTCATGGTCAAGACATCCTCACCAACCTCAATCTCGGCGGCAGCTATCAGGTTTTTGAGATCATCGTGCATGCGCTGTTCTTCATGACCGCGATGAACTGGTTCTACGACCACCGCATCGCCAATGTCGAACTCAATGCTTGGACCTTTCTGCCGCTGTTTTTGCTTGTCGAGTTCTGCTACTACTGGTTCCATCGCACTAGCCACCGCGTGCGCTGGTTCTGGTGCGCACATGTCGTCCACCACAGCGGCGAAAGCATGAACTTCACCACCGCCATGCGCCAGAGCATGCTCTACTCGCTCACCGGCTACTGGCTGTTCTTCACGCCGCTCATGCTCATCGGCATCAAACCCGAATACACCATGGCGCTCTACGCCATCAATCTCGGCTACCAGTTCTTCGCCCACACCGAAGCCGTGCGCAAACTGCCGGCCTGGTACGAATACATCTTCGTCACGCCGTCACACCACCGCGTACATCACGGCCGCAACCCGCAATACATCGACAAAAACTTCGGCGGCGTGCTGATTCTGTTCGATCGCCTGTTCGGCACCTTCGCCGAAGAAAATGAGCCGGTCGAATACGGCATCGTGCGGCAGGTTCGCAGCAACAACATCCTCACGCTGAACTTCCACGAATTCCGCGACATGGTGAAAGACATGGCCAAGCCCGGCCCGCTGTGGCTGCGCCTCAAGCATGTCTGGGCTCCGCCGGAGTGGGAGCGGCCGAAAGTTTGATGCCTAGGGGTAGAGTGGGGTGCCGCCGATCCTGAGGCTGCGCAAATGATCAATACGAATCAAGCCAACCGACTACTCCGGTAATGCTGCGGCGACACCCCGATCACCCGCTTGAAAATCCGCGAGAAATAATAAGGGTCTTCGTAGCCCACTTCTGCGGCAATGCGCTTGATCGGGTCTTCAGATCCATCCAGCAGCCTGCAGGCGTGCTGCATTTTCAGATGAATGAAGTACTGGATGGGCGTATTTCCAGTCAGTTGCCGGAATCGTCGGATAAAGTGAAATTTGGACAAATGCGCGACTTGCGCCAGATCTTCTAGGTCTAGCTCTCGACTCAGTTGTCGTTGCATCAGCCCCACAAGCTCAGTGATATCCATGCCGCCACCCCCTTGCCGTGCCCGTGAAATACGGTCGGCCAAACCCGTCAGCAGTGTTTTGAGCAGGCTGGCGCCGTGCAGGAATGGCGTTAGCGTGTAGGTGGAGTGTCGCAGCGAAAGCAGGGCTTCGAACTCTGCCGCTACGCTCGGCTGATTGCCGATATGGATGATGGGTTGTGACATGCCAAGGATCTCCGCGTAGGTTTGAGCCAGTTTGCCGTCGAAATGTACCCAGTAGATGGACCAGGGCTCATTGGCATCTGCACGATACGCATGCGCCGTTGCCGCAGGTAGAACGATGAGATCGCCCATGGCAATTGCCCACTGCTCAGACGCGGTTTCGAGCTTGCCACGACCTTTGACACAGTAGATCAGCAAGTAGTTGGGCGGCTGTTGACGCCTCATCTGATGACCTTTGGCCTCGGGGTAGTAGCCAAAGGCCAAGGGGTAGCAGTCTTCACTAAGCGGGTTTTTGCTGAGCATGTCTTGCAGAAATTGAGGGATCAGAAATCGAGTGCCTTGAGCGGGCAGAGGCCAGTTGGAGGTCGAAAATTCGCTGTCTAATGCCATGGCGGATTGAGTCTGTCCTGCTGTGAAGTTAACAGCACCTTTAAAGATATTGCGCAATATAGTCCATCTTGGTCGCAACTTCGTCAATGTCACTTGTCCGTGTAGCATGTTTGAATACCGTGACTAGCAGGTCATAACCTATGGCTTTCATGACGCATTTTGTCGCTACCGGTCTTATGCTGCCACTATCAGTACAAAGGAAATGGAATATGAAAAACACCAGCAAGTCCGCTATTCCACTGGAGCGTTTCCTGCACTGGGAAGTAGCGCAGGCCGGCACGGTCTATTGCACACAGCCGTTTCCGGATGGCAGCGTGATCGAATATACCTGGGCCGAAGTGGGCGACCAGGCTCGCCGCATGGCATCTCACCTGTTAACGCTGGGCCTGCCCGCAGGCAGCCAGATTGCGTTGCTGGGCAAGAATAGCGCGCACTGGATCATGGCGGATCTTGCTATCTGGATGGCTGGGTTTGTGAGCGTGCCGCTGTATACAACGCTGAATGCTGAAACCACGCAATATGTTCTGGAGCATAGCGAGGCTCGCCTTCTGTTCATCGGCAAAATGGATGGCATCAGTGATGGCTGGAACAGCATGCGCTTTGCCATTCCAGACAGCATGCCGAAAATCACGCTGCCCATGGCACCAGCCAGCGATGCGCCACGCTGGGACGAGATCATTAAGGTCACTCAGCCACTGCAGCAGGTGAATGTCCCAGCATCGGATGCTTTGGCGACGATCATCTACACATCGGGCAGTACGGGCATGCCCAAGGGTGTGATGCACAGTCATGGCTCCATGGCTGCTGCCTGTGCCGCTATGCACGATAGCTTTGGCATGGGGCCTGCCGATCGCATGCTGTCTTACCTGCCGCTGGCCCACGCGGCCGAACGCGCGATCGTCGAAATCAATTCCTTCAATTGCGGTTTTCCGGTTTTTTTCAGCAATTCGCTGGAGACTTTTGCGGTGGATCTGCGTCGGGCCCGTCCGACGGTGTTTTTCTCCGTGCCTCGCCTGTGGACCAAGTTCTACCAAGGCGTTAGCGCCAAGATGCCGGAAAAGAAGCTGGCTCGCCTGCTGAAAATCCCGCTGCTTTCACGGGTGATCCGAAAGAAGATCCTGACTCAGCTCGGCTTGCAGGATGCCCGCGTGACGGTCACGGGTTCTGCACCGCTGCCACCGAACATCATCGTTTGGTTCCGTCAGCTGGGCCTGGAAATGCTGGACGGCTACGGGATGTCCGAAAACTTTGCGGCCTCGCACTTCAGTCGCCCGGGTCAGGTTCGCATTGGTTATGTGGGCAGCACGGTGCTGGGCGTGCAGGCGCGTATCGCTGCAAACGGCGAGCTGGAGGTCAAAAGCTCGGCGCAGATGCTGGGGTATTTCAAGCAGCCCGAGAAAACGGCTGAGGAAATGACGGCTGATGGCTATTTCAAGACCGGCGACCGGGGCGAGATTGACGAAAAGGGTCGTCTCAAGATTACCGGGCGCGTCAAGGATCTGTTCAAGACCAGCAAGGGCAAGTATGTGGCGCCAGTGCCCATCGAGCAGCTTTTGGGCCGTCACTCCTTCCTGGAGGCCGTATGCGTGGTGGGTAGTGGTCAGGCACAACCGCTGGCCTTGCTGATGCTGTCGCCTGAAGCGCAGTTGATGCAGCAGGATGTTGCCAGCAAGGCCAGCCTCGACAGCGCACTCAAGGTGCTGCTCGATGAGGTGAATCACGAGCTGGATCCGCATGAGCAGCTGGATTGTCTGGTGGTGGTCAGCGAGCCGTGGACCATGGACAACGGCTTCCTGACACCGACCATGAAAATTCGCCGTAATGTGATCGAGGATCGTTACATGGATCGGGCCGAAGCTTGGTCGGCGTCCGGCCAGTCGGTGGTTTGGCTGTAGTCGTTTACTGGTAGAAGCGTGGAGAAAATTGATGAGCTTGTTGCTGTTGGAAAAACACGGCCATACCGCCGTTATCACCATGAACAACCTGCCGGCCAATACTTGGACGCCAGAGAGCCTAGCGCTGCTGCAGTCCATGGTGGAGGAGTTGAATGATGATGCGGAGAACTATGCGCTGATCATCGCCAGCACTTCCGAAAAGTTCTTTAGCGCCGGGGCTGATCTCAACCGTTTCAACCACGATGACAAAGGCCAGTCTTTTGCCTTTGCCCAAGCGTTCGGCTCGGCATTCGAGGCCCTGACCAACTATCGTGGCGTATCCATTGCGGCCATTACCGGCTTTGCCATGGGTGGCGGCTTGGAAGTGGCGCTGGCCTGCGATTTCCGGGTAGCAGAAGCGCAGGCACAAATGGCACTGCCTGAAGCTACAGTGGGCTTGCTGCCCTGTGGCCTGGGCTCGCAGCAGCTGCCTTGGCTGGTGGGTGAGGCATGGGCCAAGCGCATGATTCTGCTGGGCGAGCGCATCAAGGCCGATAAAGCCCTGGAGATCGGGCTGGTGCAGGAAGTAGTGCCGGCAGGTCAGGCCTTGATCAAGGCGCTTGAGCTGGCGGCCAAGGTCGAAAAGCAGAGCCCGACCTCGGTGCGCTATTGCAAGCAGCTCATCATGGCGGCACGCCGTCAGCCGCTGACCAGTGCCTATGCGCTGGAGCGCGAGTTGTTTGTTCGCCTCTGGGATACGCAGGACCAGAAGGAGGGCGTTGCGGCATTTGTCGAGAAGCGTGCCCCGCGCTGGAAAAACTGCTGATCCCTACTTACTATTTAAATTAAGGAGATACACATGAAAATTGCAGGTTCCGTTGTTGTTGTGACAGGTGGTGCATCGGGTCTGGGCCGCGCCACGGTAGACACGCTTGTTGCTGCCGGTGCCAAGGTCGCCATTTTTGACTTTAATGAAGCGGCTGGCGAAGCCGTTGTTGCGGCTCTGGGTGACTCGGTCATCTTCAAAAAAGTGAATGTGGCCGACGAAGAGTCTGTGCAGGCTGCCATCGCCGCCACTGCTGAGCATTTTGGCGCCATTCATGTTTGCATCAATTACGCCGGCGTCGGCAGCGCCACCAAGACACTGGGCAAGAAAGGCGTATTCCCGCTGGCAGAATTCAATCGCGTGCTGCAGGTGAACCTGGTCGGCACCTTCAATGTGCTGCGCTATGCCGCCGAGCAGATGGCCAAGAATGAAATCGTCGACGGCGAGCGGGGCGTGATCATCAATACGGCGTCCATCGCTGCCTATGAGGGCCAGATGGGCCAGGCCGCCTACAGTGCATCCAAAGGCGGTGTGGTCGGCATGACGCTGCCGATTGCGCGTGACCTCGCGTCTTATGGCATTCGCGTCAACACCATCGTGCCGGGTCTGATTCATACGCCGCTGTTCGATAGCCTAGAGCCGAATGTGATTGCCGCGCTGTCGGCATCGGTGCTGAATCCGCAGCGATTGGGCCGCCCGGATGAGATTGCCCACACGGCAACCTACATCATTGAAAACGCCTATGTGAATGGCGAATGCATTCGCGTGGATGGCGGTATTCGTATGCAACCCCGCTAAAACATGCCCATCACCTACCTCTACCTGATCGCAAGAGTCCTCAAGCTGGACGAAGCCGGCCAGGCCAGATTGCTGGCCGGCACTTCGCTCTTGCCCGAGGAGCTGGTCTGTCTGGATCAGCAGGTCGAGGAGGCTACGCAGCTGGCGATTGTGCGCAATGCGCTGCACATCTCCGGCGATCCGGCATTGGGCTTGCGCTGGGGCAGCCGCTTGCATGTGTCTGCACATGGCCCGCTGGGTGTGCTCATGAGCACCTGCGCCGATCTGGAGACTGCGCTGCAGGCGGCTGCCCGCTACTACTCGGTACGCGAAAGCAGTGTCGGCATGGCCTGCACAGAGACGGATGACGAGCTGGTGGTGAGCTTTCGACTGCAGATTCCAGCCGACGAGGTCGGGCTGTTCATTTGTGAGTCGGTGCTGCTCAGCGTGCAGCGCATCGCCGTGCTCATGCTGGGCGGCGCGGCGGTGATGGATCAGGTACGGGTGGAGCTGGCCTATGCGCCACCGGTGCATGCCGCGAGTTACGCCGAGTACTTGCGCTGCGCTTGTCGCTTTCATGCCGAGGAAACCACGCTGCGTGTTCCGCTGGCCTTGGCACGCCGGGCCAACCCCTACAGTGACGCAACGCTGTATCAGCAAGCGCTAACGCGCTGTGAAGAGCTGATGCAGGCGCGTCTGGCGGCAGGCCGCTGGTCAGACCGGGTGCTTCAGCTGCTGCGCCAGAATCCGGGCCGGCTGTGGATGCTGCTGGATGTGGCGCACCATTTTCACCTCTCGCCAAGGACGCTGATTCGCTATCTGAAAAGCGAGGGCACGAGCTACCAAGACATTCTCGATGAAGAATTAAGTCGGTTGGCCTGCTTGTATCTCGACAGCCGTGCCTACACGGTGGAGTCAGTCGCCAGTGCCTTGGGGTATCAGGATGTGTCGTCTTTTCGGCGGGCATTCAAGCGCTGGCTCGGGCAGGCACCGGCCGATTATCTGCAGCAACAGCGCAAAGTCTGAGCTTTGCTGTCACTTCCAGAACCTATATCTGTCACTTTCAGGACTCATCGCTGGTTGATGGCTGTGTGAGCATGCCTGTACGGGTGTTATCACCATGCTCATCTTTAAACGAGAGTCCTGCCATGAATCGTGCTGAAGCCGTCGCCGCAATTCCCTGTGTTTCCTATGCCGTTCAGAACCGTGTGGCCACTATTACCCTGAATCGCCCCGAGGCTCGCAATGCCTTCAGTCTGGCCATGCGTGAAGCGCTGGCTGTGGCCATTACCGAGGCGCTGGCCGACAAGGAGGTTCGTGTTGTGGTACTCGCGGCGGCCGGGCCGATTTTCAGTGCCGGGGCCGATTTCGCTGACCTCACGGTGCCGAATTATCTGCCGCAACCGCAAATCGAGCAGGAATACAAACCGCTACTGCTGAGCATTGCCAATTCGCCGAAGCCCTTCATCAGTGCCATCAATGGCGCGGCGGCGGGCATTGGCGGGGCATTTGCCATGGTTTGTGATCTCAGCATCATGGCCGACAACGCCTGCATCTATATGGCGTTTGCCAATCTGGCGCTGGTGCCGGATGGCGGAGCCTGCTGGCAGCTGCTGCACGCCATGGGCCGCCGTCGCGCCTTCGAGGCGATTGTGAGCGGTGCGCGAATTTCTGCGCAGGACTGCCTGAGCTATGGCCTAGCTAATCGCGTTGTCCCCGCTGCTGAACTTGCCGCTGCTGCACAGGCCTGGGCCGAGGCGCTGGCCTTGCAAGCGCCGTTGGCCATGCGCTTTGCCAAGCAAGCCCTGAGCCGTCTGCAGCAAACAGATCTGGCAGACGCTATTTCTTTCGAGGCCGGTCTGCAGAATTACTGTGTGCGTAGCGAAGATGCCAAAGAGGGCGTGATGGCCTTTATGGGCAAGCGCAAGCCGGAATTCAAAGGCCAGTAAGCGCCTTGTCCCTGTTATTGAAAACCCGGAGTTAAGTTATGCAGCGCCGTCCCTTTGATTCTGACATGGAGTTGTTTCGCGACTCCGCCCGCAAATTTTTCCAGCAGGAAATCCGTCCGCATGGCGAGCGTTGGCGCGAAGCCAATATTGTGGATCGCGAGGCCTTTCTCAAGGCCGGCGCGCAAGGCTATCTCTGCATGTGGGCCGACGAGCAATACGGTGGCATGGGCATCAAGGATTTTCGCTACGAGCAGGTCCTGATCGAAGAAAATGCCTTCCATGGTGACCCCGGCTATTTCATCAGCCTGCATAGCCGTCTGGTGGCGCCCTACATCGGCAATTTCGGCACCGATGAACAGAAGCAGCGCTTTCTGCCTGGCGCGATCAGCGGAGAAACCATCTTGGCCGTGGCCATGACAGAGCCAGACGCAGGTTCTGACCTGGCTGGAATGAAGTCGCGGGCGGTAGAGCATGACGATTATTGGCTATTGAATGGCTCCAAGACTTATATCTCCAATGGCATCAATGCCGATGTCGTGATTGTGGCGGCCAAGACGCATGCGGAGAATCCGCATGGCATCACCTTGTTCATTCTTGAGCGCGGCATGCCCGGTTTCGAGCGTGGTCGCAACCTGAAGAAGATGGGGCTGAAATCGCAAGACACCGCCGAGCTGTTTTTCCACGATGTGAAAATTCCCAAGGCCAATGTGCTTGGCCAAGTGCATCGCGGTTTCTACCACCTCATGCATGGTCTGGCCGAAGAGCGCCTGATGGCTTCCTGCGGCAATATCGTTTCGGCGCGCGTGGCACTGGAATTAACCAAGAAATTTGTCCAAGACCGCAAAGTCTTCGGTAAGCCGCTCAGCAAGCTGCAGAACACGCGTTTTGTGCTGGCAACGCTGGACGCTGAAATTGATATGGCCCAGGACTATGTGGACCGCTGTGTCGAGATCCATAACGCGACGGGCCTGGATGCCGTGGATGCCGCGCGCGCCAAGCTCCTGACCAGCGAGATCAATGGCCGCATGGTCGATGCCGGGGTGCAGCTGCACGGCGGTGCTGGCTACATGGAGGAATACGAAATCTGCCGCTTGTACCAGGACGAACGCGTGCACCGGATCTTGGCGGGCACTTCGGAGATCATGAAGGAAATCATCTCCAGATCCATCTTGGACTGAGCGCTGGGTCAGCGCCGGCTTTATTGCCATAAAGCCGGCTGTTGAGATTAGCGAATGTCTTTGAGCCCTTTGCGTATCACCGTTTCCAGCACGGCTTTCACCAATGGCCCGGCAAATGGAATCCTGGATTCGAAGGTGATGGTGTAATGCAGTCGCGAGCCGTTGGCTGTTGGGGCGAATTTCATGACCCCCAAGTGATTCTTCAGCGGCGTGTGGTTGCTGATGGTGTATTCCACCAGCTCACCCTCTTTGAAGGCCGTTACCGTTTCCTCGATCACCGGCGCCAGCGGAATCTTGACCAAGCGTGCCGAGCCAATGCCATTGCGGCTGTCGTTACCATCGCGGACACGCGTGACCTTGGCTGGCGCGAAGATCGTTGCCAGGTTTTCGTGTTCGCTCAGATGAGCAAACAGTGCCTCGACGGGCATGAGGAACTCTTTGGTGACTTCAATTTTTTGCAGGGCCATAGCGTGTCTCTCCGTTTTTTGGGGTCAGATATTTTTGCGGGCTTCAAGTTCGCGAAGCACATCGTGAACATGGGGGTCACCAACAAGGTAGCGATCCAGCACGGGATTAACCAAGCCACGCAACAGCGATAGCGACTCCCAGGCCATCGGTGCCATGGAGTGCTCGGCCCGTGTTTTGATTGCATTGGCGATGACTTCGCCTGCTTGCTGCGGGCTGATGCGCTTGCGCAGGAGCGCTGGCAGCTGCTGCTTCATGGCGCTGCCCATGGGGTCATCATCCAGCGTGGCGCGAGCAAGCTGGGTGTCGACCAAGCCGAAATAGGAAATGGTCACTGAAACGCCGTGCGGGGCCAGTTCCAGCTTGAGGCCGCGCCCGAGCTGTTCTACGGCAGCCTTGCTGACCATATAAGACGCGCCGCCCACCGGGGGGCAGAACGCCGCGCAGGAAGCGACCACCACAATATGTCCCTGCTGCTTTATTAACGCTTCGATGGCCGGATGCACTGTATTGAGTACCCCGGTCAGATTGACGGCGATGACGCGGTCGAAGTCGTCCAGATTGCAGGTGCGGATGGTGGCTGGCGGTGGCGTGATGCCGGCGTTGGCCACGACCACATCGAGCCGACCGAAATGTGCAAGAGTCTGCTCAATGGCGTCACGCATGGCGGCGCGATCGGTCACATCGGCCGTAATGGCCAGCACATTCTGCTCGCCGAGCAGGGCCACAGCGTGATGCGCAGCTGCTTCATTGCGGTCAATAATGACCAACAAAGCCCCGCGCGCTTTCAGGCAGCGTGCGGTTTCCAAGCCAATGCCATCGGCGCCACCGGTGATCAGCACAACCTTGCCAGCAACATCCAAGTCTTGCGTGGTCGGACGAAGCAGGCGGCGCATCAGATCCAGTGTTTTCATCGGGCAGCCTCGGCATGACCCTGCAGGTCATAGTTTTCGACATCCCAACGCTGGGTCCGACGCAGGTACTCCATTGACCAGCTTGGGTAAAGGCCCGCGTTCATGCCCTTGCTGTTGGTGTAATAGCTGTTGCAACCGCCGTTGAGTCGGGTGCCGCGATCTGAACGCGCATGCATCTCGTCAACGAAAGCATCCTGAGCCTCACGGCGAACCTCGAAGCGAGTAATGCCCTCACGCCGAATGCGCGTAATGGCATCCAGAATATAAGTGAACTGGCACTCCATCATGAAAATGGCCGATTGGTTACCGGCAGTGCTGAACGGCCCCAAGATAGTGAACATGTTGGGAAAGCCAGCATTGGTCGTTCCGAAATAGCTTTGCGGCCGCTCACGGTAACGCTCGGCCATGGTGTGGCCATCCACGCCCATGATGTGTTCGGCAATGCGTGCCATGATGGTGAAGCCGGTGCCCCAGATAATCGTATCCACCGCATGCTCGTGGCCGTCACGCGTCACAATGCTGTGTGATCTGACTTCGGCAATGCCCTCGCTAATCACCTGTACATTGGGCTGACTCAGGGCAGGGTAGTAGCTGTCCGAGAAAATGGCGCGCTTGCAGCCGATCATGTAGTTCGGCGTCAGCATTTTACGCAGCTTGATGTCGGGCACTTGGCGGCGCAGTTGCAGGCGGCCCAGCGCCTCGAACGGGTGGCGAAATTTGGTGCTGACAAAGCCCGGCAGGCCAAACGATTCGATCATGGCATACCAGCTGCTGCGTGCCAGTCGCTGAGCCGCTGGTAGCGTGCGATAGGCCAGCTGCTCCAATCGGCTGATCGCTCTGTCCATGCGCGGCACAATCCAGGCCGGCGTGCGCTGAAAGACCAGCAGCTTGCTCACCCGAGGCTGAATTTCCGGAATGAATTGAACCGCCGAGGCCCCGGTGCCAATCACGGCTACGCGTTCATTGCTCAGCTCATGGGCATGATCCCAGTGCAAAGAGTGAAACTGCGCCCCTTCAAAGCTGGCCAAGCCAGGCAAATCAGGAATCGCCGCCTCAGCAAACGGGCCCGCTGCGCTGATCAGCATATCGGCTGTGATCAAGCCCTGATCAGTTTCGATCAGCCAGCGCTGGCCGGCCTCATCGAAGCGCGCGTTCAGGACCTCAACGCCAAAGCGCATATGGCGAACAATGTCGTGCGTTTCGGCCGTATTGCGCAAATAAGCCAGAATTTCGGTCTGTGTACCGTACTTGCGCGACCAGTCCGGGTTTGGCGCAAACGAAAAGCTGTAAAGGGTCGATGGCACATCACAGGCCGCCCCCGGATAGGTATTACGGCTCCAAGTGCCCCCTAGGTCGGCGGTGCGCTCCAGAATGGTGAAGTCCTGAATGCCGGCTTCACGCAATTTCACGGCAATGCCGATGCCGCCAAAGCCGGCACCAATAATCACCATGGGCAAATGTTCGGCTACTGGTGCTTCCTTCACGATGCGCTCGTCTGCATCGATGCCTGAAGCACTTTTTTCCAATGCACAATTTGAGCACTGTTATCGTGCTCCCAAGGGTGAAAGTCGCGGCGGAAGAAATCGACATACTCGGGCAGCATGCGGCGGAAATAGCCCGTGTTTTTGCCAAAGCCAAACATCCAGTTCAAGCCCTTGAGCGTGGTGCCCAACTTGAACAGCGAGCGATCCTTGGCCATCAACTGCAGCTGAAAATACAGCGTCAGGCTGGTCAGCAGCGCGGTGGACCACAGGTAGGCAAACATCAGGCGAGGGTAGCTGCCGTCCACCGCCTGATAGAGGTCAAACGCCACGGCCTTGTGTTCCGACTCCTCAATGGCATGCCAGATGAACAGTTGGCGCATGGAAGGGTCCACATCGGCAATCACCTGGGGATTGCTCAGCACAAAGTTACCCAGCATTGAGGTGAAGTGCTCCAGCGCAGCAGTCACAGCCATCTGATCCTTATCCGACAAGATGCGACAAAGACTGTCGAGCACCCATTGCACCTGCCGCTCGATCACCTCCGTGGGTACGCCAATCTTTGCCAGCTCTTGATTAATGAGCTCGTGTTCATTGGCATGGTGAGCTTCCTGCCCGATAAACCCGGCAACATCCTTACGCAATTGCGGATCCGTGAGTTGGTCACGGAACAGTCTGGCCGACTGCATCAAGAAACGCTCACCGGCCGGGAACTGCGCCATCAGGGCATTGAAATTGGCGGTGATGAACGGGTTGCCGGCGAACCAGTTTGGCGGAATTGCTCCGTAGTGCCCACCCAGCTTCCCTGGGACGATGGAAACATGCGCCGGACGCAGTCGGCGTGGGGTCTGTGACTTCAGAGTGAGTGCGTTGCTCATGCCTTGATCTCCATCGTGTGCTTACACAATTTTTAACTTTCAGTTAGTAACTTGCAATATGTAAGTTATCTCGGCGCATGATAAAATGCAAGCTCACTTATCTGGAGCAGCACATGTCAGTCGCGATCAAGCAGCGCATGAGCGCCACCCTGCGCCGTGATCAGATATTGGGTGTGGCACTGCAAGTGGCTGTCTCAGAAGGGTTTTATCTGGTCACCATGGATCGCTTAGCGCATGAGACAGGCGTGACGAGAACCCTGATTTACCAGCTCTTCGGCAATTTGCCCGGCGTGTTAGTCGCGTTGATGGATCGTGAGTTCAACAAGGGCATCGCCAGCTTTCTGCAGTCAGCTTCGCGCTATCAGGTCGGGGATCAGGAGCAGTTTGTGGCGGTCATGTCTGACCTGATCGTGTCGGTAGATGCCGAACCGGCCATCTGGCGACTGTTTCTGATGCCGCCCGAAGGCGCTCCGCCAGAGCTGCATGAGCGTCTGAAGCAATCGCGTGAACTGGTCAGGCAATTTCTCGAACAGAGCCTGCTAATCGCAAAAGACGCAGGCAAGCTGGAGTTGACCCAGATCGATGTTGATCTGGTCGTTCGCACCATGCAGGTGGTGGGCGAAGAGCTGTTGCGCCTGCACCTGCACGACCCCGTTGCCTATCACAAGGAGCGCTTGCTGCTGCAGGTGCGCAAAATCTCGAAACTGCTGTTCATGGTTGGTAAACAGGCGAGTGGTGGGGCTGTGTGATTTCAAACGCTGTTGATTTGCTGTTCCAGCGTGGAGCACGCCCGCATGAGGTCATCAAAAGCAAGTGCTTTGCCGACCATGACATCGTCTGCGACCATCAGTGCATAGTCTTCAGCCAGCGCATCTCGTGCTTGCCCAGTAGGAGCATTCGCTAGTGGCGAACCTTCTGCGTAGAGAGCTGACAAGGCCAAGACCACCCAGACATCCTTTTCCAACAGATGCGCCGAGCGGCCCATGGCAGCGCTGGCAATTTCCAGGACTTCGCGCTGATCGTCGCGACCAAGACTCAGAAAGTATTCAGACACGAGTAGACTCCTCACCAATGGCGCGTGACATCCAGCCGGGCAGGGTAGCGCGCGATGTCATGAGCAACTGCCATTCCTCAGCAGGCAGGCTTTGGTGTAATTGGCTCAGTGACGGCTGGGCCTGTGTCGGCCCCAGCCAAGCCAAAGCGCGCACGGCAGCACCTGCCGGACGCGAGCCCAGCGCCAGCATCCACGCAGGCGCATGCTTCACCAGTACCTCTGTTTGACCCAGCTTCAAGGTGCGTGTGCGGCCGGAGGTCAAATAGGCCTCGCGGATAGGTACTTGTTGAGTAAGCCCCAGCGCATTGGCGGCAGTGGCGCCATGAGGCGCAATGACTTCGCCACGCTGGGTAGAAAATGTTGCCACAACTTTTTCAGGTGACGGTGGGCGAGTGCCGAAACGACTGCTGATCGGGCGCACATAGGTGCCGCGTCCAGCACGCATCAGTTCGTTGGCCTTGGCCAGCCGCGAAAATGCCTGATCTACGGCAGCACGACTGCCGAGATGCAGAAACTCACGGGGCGATAGCACACCACCTTCAGGCAGGGAGCGCGCGTGCTGCAGGATTGCTTCGGGTAATGTGATCATGGCTCACCTCTCATGTCAGAAATATATATCAGTTTCTGACATTTCGCCTCAAGCAGATTTAATGAGAGCAGCGGCAGCTGAGTCAGGCGAAAAAGAGTCGTTTAAAAATGATGGTGCCCGAGACCGGAATCGAACCGGTACGACCGTTAGGTCGAGAGATTTTAAGATGCGCTGGGTCTGTTACGCTGGCTTTCGCCAGAGTACGAGAAAGCGCGCCAACGCAGGTTCCACAAGGGTTTGCAGGCAGGTCATCATACCTTGGCGTACGACTGACACCGCCCTGATTCTCTTTCTGGTGGCTCCTATATGGCTCCTAGAATCAGGCCATAGGAGTGCCTGCCATGGCCAAGCTGAAGCTCACCAAAACACTCATCGACAGCACAAAAGCTGAAGCAAAAGATATTGAACTACGAGACACCATTGTGCCCGGCTTTCTCTGTAAGGTCACGCCAGCCGGCAGTAAAGTCTTCATGGTGCAGTACCGAACCAATGCCGGTCTCAAACGCAAACCGTCGATTGGCCGCTTCGGCGAACTTAGCGTGGAGCAGGCTAGGCTGATTGCCTCAGACCTAATGGCAGATGTTCGTCGCGGCAAAGACCCTAGTGCACAAAAGGCGGCTGATCGAACCGCACCGACGGTGGTGGAGCTCTGCGCGCGTTTCATCACTGACTATTCGATGATGCGCAACAAGCCGGCGAGTGTGGCCAGCTATCAGCGCCAGATCGACATGAAAGTCATTCCCCACATGGGGCAGGTGAAGATTAAGGATGTGACCCGCGAACACATCGTGGACTTCATGAAAAAGAACATGCACGCGCCGATACAAGCCAATCGTGTCATGTCGTGCCTGAGCAAAATGTTCAATATGGCGGAGGTCTGGGGATACAGACCAGATGGCTCCAATCCTTGCCGGCATGTACCTAAGAATGCCGAGCGGGGGAAAACACGGCTTATCACGGACGATCAGGTGATCAAGATTTACCAATACCTCGATCGAGCACAAGCAGAGGCACTGGAGCATCCCTCATTGCTCTTGGCTATTCGGCTGCAATTTGCTTTTGCGGCGCGCATGTCGGAGATCACGCAGCTGCAATGGTCATGGGTTGATTTGAAGAGCCGGCGGGTAACCTGGCCAGACAGCAAAACGGGCGACATGTCTAAGCCCATTAGCTCTGAGGCATTTGATCTACTTACAGAGGCGTGGGAACGGCGCTGCTCGTCGTATGTTTGCTATCAGCCGGATAACATCAATTTGCCGATTGGCAAGGGTGTTTACTATGTGGGCTGGCAACGGGTACTGAAAGCGGCTGGGGCACCACCCATAGGAACGCATGGCATACGTCACCGAGCAGCGACGGACATTGCCAACTCCGGCGTGCCAGTGAAGGTCGGCATGGCGTTGACGGCACACAAGACCGTGACCATGTTCATGCGGTATGTGCATATTGAGGATGATCCGGTACGAGAGGCGGCTGACCTAGTCGCGCGCCGACGTCGCGAGATGACTAAAACTGTCAGCGAACCCTACTGATCAGTGTGTTCTTATGTGATGTGAGCAATCAATCGCGCCGCTGTGTATTCCGCAGAGAGCGTTTTGTCTTGCGGGCGTAAGACACGCACGAGCTGAATATGCCGTGACAATTGCGCGCACTGCATCATGTGCTGCTGCAATCGCTCGCCCCCTTTTAAATAATGCAGGCGGTAAGTGTGCTCGCGCAGCAGGGCAAAACGCGCGGCACCTTCCACAGGCACGAAGGTTAACTCGCTTACATCGCTCCATTCCAGCACATAGACCCAGCGTATCGGCAATGGCGTATCGGTCGTTTCTTCAACGCTGAGCGGTAAATTGTATTTATCCATGCGATGCAGAATGCGCATTAACGGAGCGGTGCTAATCCCCAGGTTGTTAGCAGCATCTTGCCAAAGCTTGATACGCGGAAAGCCCGGTAGCGCCAAGTTACTGCTCGAAATAGGCGTCACATCATCGGCAAGAATGTCGTGCCCGTGCAGCAGCAGCGTGGCGGCTAAGGTTGATTTTCCGGAGCCAGAGTGCCCTACGCAGACCATGCAGGCATCACCGAAACGAATGGCATTGCCATGCAGTACCAAGTGCCCACGCTGATGGAGCATGGCACCCAGCGCCGAGCCTTGTAGAAACAGGCGCACATCGCCGAGGCTTACTTCCGGCAAAGCGTCCACAATGATCTGCTTGCCGTCGCTAATCTCGAAGCGAGCCACTTCAGGCACATGCAAGCGCAGTAGATTAGTGCCAATCCAGAGATTGCTTTTTTGGCGCATGGACTCGTCAAGCCCATCACTACTGAGCGACCCCAGCCGAATCAACACATCGGGCGAACTTGGGCTATGGGCGACGCGCATCTCCGGCATTTCCAGTTCGCTGGCAATGTGCAACCCATAACAGAAGTACTGATACATCAGCGCTGCCCCTGTTCTGCTGGCCAGTTGAAACACCCCACAATCGTGAATTGCTCAAAGCTGTTGCCCCCCGTGACAGCAATACGCCCAGACATGACCCAAGCGTGTGCCTGCATTTCACCGTTCTCGCGCCGCAAACCAAAGAAAACGGTGTGTGGCAAGCCGGCTAGTGTGAGCGCAGTGCGGGCGACTAGCGCTTGAGGAAAGCAATTTGAGGTCCAAGGCGTGTAGCGGGCCATCAAGCGAATTAATCGGCCTAGGCGACGTGCTCGATGCTCTTTACGAGCACTCAGGCAATGCAACCACGGCGTTGATTGGCGTTCGCCACCGAGCCATCGGCGAACTAGCGGGAAAGGTAGCGCTATGATGGTGAGTCTGGCCATGCCGAGCATGATCCAGAGGGGCAGCAGCAACAGGCGATCCACAAAAGCTAAGCGATTGAAGCTGTGCCACTTTCTAAACAGCAGCTTCACGAAAATTTTGGTCCTTGAGGAGTAGGCGGGGCTAGCCAATCATCAAGCTGACGCAGCACCTTGATTTCATTATGCATGTCTTGCGTTTGCCCTACCCGAAGCGCCTGAATGGTACGAACGATGACATCAAACCACCGTCGCAGATACCAGTACGGGAGTGTCCACTGCTTGTGCTGCGTGGGGTACCGTATAGCCAGTTCGCGGGGGCTAGGTAGTACTTGTTCGCGTACCACAGACCAACGCTCTGCCCAGCCGGATGTTAAACGATAGGTCAGGGTGACATCTGAGACGGTATTGAAGTCGCGGAGACTGAAGTTGCGCAACGCCTCCAGCAACGCGGTATCTGGCGGAGTTCTTAAGGCGTGTAACCATTGAATGGGTAACGCACCCCAATGGTGCTCTGCAAGTTGCAAGCCCAGTGTGGCGGCAGGCATATGCCTCATGGTGCTAGCTTGTTGCCAAAACAATGGCCAGTCGATGTGATGGTCTTTGAGCAAAAAATAAACATCGGTAAAAATTAGCGGGCCGTTGTTGAGTTTGTGATTCGCAATAGAGTGAATCAGCAAATGCAGGAGCTGATCGGTCGGTGCTGGGTAGTGCACTTTGTATCCTGCTAGGTCGAGCTGAGTTGCGCGCGACCAAAAGCCAGGCTGCCGTGATAATTCATGCGCGAAGCCGCCACCTTCATCGGCGTGAAACAGTTGCGCGTGAAGCTCCAACTTGATGCTACTGTCGGGCCGCTTGATGCCTGGCAAATGCTTATGCACGGCCAAAATAGCTGCCGGCTCGCCATGCTCCTCATCCACTTTTTCAAAGCCACTCGCCAGCAGAATGTCATAGGCGCGCAATGCGTGCTCTGGTGGTACCAGAATATCCAAGTCACGAATGGGCCTGAGCTCAGGCGAGGGGTAAGTGTACCAAGCCAGATACGCCCCTTTTAATGCCATGCAGGGAATACCTGCCTCCTGCAGCAGAGCATTAGCATGATGCAGCTCACGACGCATTTGCAGGGAGCGAATGACATGCTGGCGGCGAGAGGCTGCTAGTGCATCTAGAATAAAGCCGGGCCAGTCATGCCCCTGTGCCTGAGCTTGCTTCCAGTGCAGCAGTGGCCCCAGTCGATGCATCCTAACCAGTACCAGCCATGCGTCCCAGTCTGCGCGTTCAAGCTTCGGCGTAACGGGAAGGCTACCGAGCTGGCTGGCCAGGCAATCCAGCAAGTGGCGGCGCAGCAGGGCATCTTGGCTCATGCGCAGGCCTTGATCAGGCCCTTGCCTTCCAGCTGTTCCAGAAATTTGGCCACATCGCGTTGGCAGGTTTCAGTATCGACCTCATAGCGAGTCAGCAAACACTGGCACAAATCATTGGCGCTCTGTGGCGTTGCCAACGCCTCCCACAGGAGGCCAGCGCTTCCGTTTAGGCCAAAATAGGCTCCGCTAGCCAGATCCATCATCACGGTTTCGCCATCCATATCTACGGCTGCTAAATCGTCGCGACGGATATAGCAAATTTCCTTGCTCATGAGCTGTGTTTCTCGATCCTGATTCAAGCTTCGCAATTTAACGAGCTTGCCGCGACAAAGGAAGAGGGCATGCCGCTGAGATGCCCCACCTCTGCCCACGGCCCAACGCCAATGAGCTGGCCTGCCGACAAAATTGCCACCTGATCGGCATGTTCCAGCATGGCCAGGCGATGCCCAATAATCAGTAGCGTGAGGTCGCCATGCAGGTTTTCCACGGCCTCGCGAATGCGCTGCTCATGCTCGTGATCCAGCGCGCTGGTGGCTTCATCCAGAATCAGCAGGGCCGGGCGCCTGAGCAAGGCACGCGCCAGCCCCAGCCGTTGCCGCTCACCGCCTGATAGTCGCACACCATGGTCGCCAATCAGCGTATCCAAGCCTTGCGGCAGGGTAGCGACGAAATCGGCTGCCGCACGCTGTAGCGCTTGCCACAGCGCGTCATCGCTAATATCGGGCAGACCCCAGCTCAGGTTATTGCGAATGCTGTCGTTGCGCAGGCTGACTTCCTGAGGCACATAAGCAATGGCCTTGCGCCAGGCCATGCGGCGCTCACCCGTCAGCGCTTGGCCATCGAGCAGAACCTGCCCCTGATCGGGCACCAGCAGGCCGCTAATCAGATCCGCCAAGGTGCTCTTGCCTGCGCCAGAGGCTCCGACCAATGCGGTGGTGCTGCGGGCGGGTAGTGTCAGGCTGATATTGCTCAGCGCTGGGGCATCGCGCCCGGCAAAGCGCAAGCTGACCTGGTGTAGGCGAAACTCTTGGGCTAGTTCCGGTGGAGCAGCTAACGACGCAGGTTCGGCCTGTGTGTGGCTTTGATGCAGCAGTTGCAGCGTTGAATCCAGCGCCGGCAAGGCATGTAGGCTGCCATACAGTTGTTGCTGTAAGGCGCTCAGCATGGGGGTCATGCGGGCAAAAATGAACACCAGCACCAGCAAGTCGGCCACTGGCATGCTCAACCACACCAGCCCAATGGCAATATAGCTGCACAGCAGTGCGGCGGCGATAGTCTGCAGCAGCCATTGCGCCAGACCATTGCTGCGTTGAAACGCCATTTGGCGCGCGCGTAGCGTTTGCATATTAGCCCCCAGCTCTTGTTGCTGAGCTTGGGCACTGCCAAGCAGCTTGGTCAGCTTAAGGCTGGCGAGGTTGTCTTGGATGGTGGCGTGCAGGTGGCGTGATGCCACGCCGAGTTGCTGCCCCAACAGCACGGCTTGGCGGCGTTGCCGGGCTAGTAGCAAAAAGGCGACCGTGCCGGAGGCAACGGCCAGCAGCGTCATGGGCCAAGACAACACAAAAGCAACTACCCCATAGCATGCCAGCATGACTACGCTGGTAAGCAAGCCCAAGGTGTAATACAGGCCCATGCCAACGCGCTGAATATCGGTTGTGAGCAGGCTGGCATGGTCACTTTGGCGATGTGTGGTGAGCCATCGCCATTCGGCAGTCAGTAACGCAGAAAAAACGCGCTCGCGCAGGGAGTCAACAAGTTGATGCTGTAAGTGTGTGGCCAGGAGCGATTTGCCAAGCTGCAACAATCCTCGCAATACCACCAGCAGTAGCAAGCCACCAAGCATGAGTGGCATGACCTGCATGGGTAGCCATGCAGGCAGATTGGCTGGCATATCGCCTGATTGCATCCAGTGTAGCCAAGGTACCAGCAGCATAAGCCCCAGCCCTTCGGTTAAACCGCAGGCGAACATGAGTAGAAGCAGCAGGGCAAGCTTTTTGGGGGGTAGCTGCTTCAACAGTTTGCGCAGATCTTGCAAAGTGGTCATCGGTTAGTAGGTGCTGGGCATGAATGGCTTGTGCCATGCATCATAAGACAAAAATGCGAGTGCATCTTGCGTGGATGATCTGTGACGCAGCTAGGCACACAACACACGTTACGCATGCCCTAGGGTTGCTGGGCGAAGCGATAACTGCCCTCAAAGAGGTAGTTGCGCAACAGCCCCATCGTGTTCTATAAAAGGGTGGTTGGCAGATGCGATAAATAATTAAAAAGAGGGTCTCCATGAAAAAAATAGCTGCGGCGCTTGATAACGTCAAAGAAATAATTAGCTACTTGGCGGCATACGGAAAAATTTTCTCTCATTCACTTAGTTATTACGACGAGAAGTACAAGGCGAGAAAGCTTCCGCTTTCGGTAATAAGCTCTCTTGAGCTTAAAATAAATGAGATTGAGTTCGCTATTATTAATTCAGTCAGGATCTCCGGCTCAGCAAACCTGCAAAAATATTCGGCATTAAACAATAAGATCTTTGAAGGAATTTTCTGCGCCACTACGCCAGCGGAATATGATGCAGTGCTCGAGCTGATTGGTCAGCAAAATGATTTCTTCCGAGATGAGCCTGGAGTTGAGGATCTGGTTGCCCTGAGATGTGCAGCTATAAAAAGTCTACAAGAAATAGATGGATTTGTTAATTGCGAGTATCAAGTCTGGAGATTTATGCGTATATTTCTTCAGCGAAGGATTGCTTTATACAGTTATTGCCATACACAAATAGATCTCAAAAGCAAAGAGCTAGAGCATGACTTCCTGAGGCTTCAGAAGATTAAAAATCTGCTGGAGCGAAATATGGACTTTGCTTCCAGCGAGCTAATAGATATTTTCGCAGGCGTCAAGGTAAAGACTGGAAAGAACAAAAAAGACTTGGCTGATCCAGAGTCTATAGATTTCTACAGACAGTTATTGCGAGAAAAAGACGATGAATTCAAGGTTCTTTTTCTTCAGCGCGAAAGTACGCATGCGTCAATAAATTACGAAGAGTATGTCAAAATCAAAAATGAGAGAGAGGCTTTGAGGTATCTCATTGATGAGAAAACGAAGGCTCTATCATATTCAGACTGGTTGGTGGACAACGCAAAGCAGCAAGAGTTGTGGCCGGTCAGCAAGGAGTTTGGCAAGCTGGTTCTCGCTGATATTGGTGGTGAGCTGGCAAGGTCAATTTGGTATGAGGTATCTGGAAAAGGAGGGAAGCCTGATTGGGGCATGACTGGCCGGCGAATTGCGGGGACCGTTCTGCAGTCCGGTTTAATAACAATTTCCAATGCATTCTTTGGTGGATTAATATCCGCCGGACTCATAAAGGGTATTTTCAGTTCATTTATCCCGCAGCCCCAAGATCCGACTCTGCTGGCGATTGAGGCAATTAAGGATGCCGTCAACAAGATGACAACAAAGCTGGAGGAGATATCCAGTGACTTGAAAAGTATGAAAGCTGATCTGGAAAGAATAGTAAAGGGGCTTCCTGATCAGATCGTTCTCGACATGAAAATTGACTTGATCGAAAGCAAAATAGATATTTTGATATCTGATCTGGCAAGTTGTCGCGCCCGATGCAGAGAAGTCATTGCGGGTCCAAAAACTCTCACAGACCTAGATTGGCTTCTTGAAAGCAATCGTGACATATCTGACAAAATCCGAGAAATTCTGATCTTGCTTTATGGCGAAGTCTCTTTAACTTCTATTGATGATAAGCAATACAAGGTTGCTCCCACGCCCAGCAAGACAAGCCTTGTTCGAAGATTAATCGATTGCAGCAAGGATCCTGATTATTTCCGTGATTTCTATACTGTTATAAGTCAACTGCTAGGTATTCACGGCAAGATTTGTCAGGACGCATTTGAGCTTTACAACTACAACAGATCCTTGATTTCTCATGCGGTTTCTGTTTATTACATTCTACCTTATGATGGCAAGACAATTAAGTCGCAGCAAAAAATAGTTAATTACATTGTAGACTATGTCGCTAATGACGATGATGTTAGAGCGGCATTGTTCACCATCGGTATCCAGATTAGAGCAAACATGATTGGTCTTTCTAATTTCGACTGGTATAACAAGATGTCTTGTTATAGGCATAACGAAGATGAATTTACATTTGACAAGTGCTTCGCTTTACAACAGAAAGATACCGGTTCCCTTAAGTGGAAGCAGGTTTCTTATGACCTTACTACTCAGGAATTTATTGATAATGTAAGCAAGAAGGTTGTTCCCAAGTTCTTAATTAATCCTGATTTTGATGCGGAGGATGGGCGATATAATATCTACTGCCTCAACGATGATTTTAATCCTTCTTATTTTGAGCAGCGTATGGCGCTTGATCTGGATGATCAGGTTGCATTCATGTCACCGGCCAGTGAAAAAAAAATAAAACGTCGCCAAAACTTCAGGATATTAAATACTGAGAGCAGTTACTTCGATGGAACCTTTGAGCAGCTTTACACGGGTGAAGGAATGTGCCTGAAAGCAGACTTTGGCTCAGTTAGCATTAAGCTGCCTGTGTTAAATGCCTCTCTGATCATTAAGTCGAAAAATATTTCACCGCGTGCTATGGAGTACACATTGCTTCACCGGCAAACTGACCACGATGATATGGTTATTCATCAAGGTCGGCTTGATTTCACAGAAGATGTTTTGCGGGCAATGATTAGAATTAAAGTGGATCGGACATTTGATTATGGTTTTGTCTTTGGGGTATCGCAGTACTTCCACGATTCGCCTGCATTGTTCGATGGCAGTCTTACTAGATTGGCTGGGCCTCACGGCCAAGCATATTGCCGGCTTCTTGAGTTCTCATCAATAAAGTCAATTTTTCGGGATGAAATTTTCAAGTCAATTCAGTATAAGAGTGATGCAAGTCTTTTCATAGAAAACAGATATCTTATCAGTGCTCGAATTATTAGTCAGTCTGAATTAATAGCAGGGCAGTTTAAATATGCCGGCGATAACTTATACTCTGACAATAATAAGTACAAATTTGAAATCGCGCTTTCTGGAAACAAAATGCGCGTTTTCTCCGTGTGCGACTTCGAAGCAAGTAAAACCCAGTTCTGTCGCTGGACATCGGCTGAAGCTGGAACCATGCTGGTTAATAGCCCCTCGGGAGCGTTGAAACTATACGACTCAAAAACCAGAAAAGTCGTGGATTTGGCCAAATCTGCCTCTTCCAAGCCGGTTCGGCTTATCATGCAGAATGACAGAAATCTTGTCGCGTATGATGGCGACAAGCCTCTCTGGGCATCTGGAACTATGCGCGCACTCGACATCCTTGACCCTTCTGAGTATTTGCGCCCTACCGAGCGGCTTTACTTAACTCCGGTGCAAAAGATGACTGGATATCTTGTTTTTCAGAAAGATGGGAATTTGGTTTTCTACAATGGCAACGAAAAAGCCATTTGGGCTACAGGAACGCACGGCAAAGGAGGGGTGATTCTGACGCTGGATAACCACGGAAAGCTCACGATCTACGGAGATAGGGGGCATGTTGTATGGAGGCACGAGGCATTGATAGCGAGTGAGCCAGCTTATTTTATCCTTGGTGCCTTGCCTTTTGATAAGGATATAACTGGATATTTAAAGGATCGTATTTCACGGCAGACTTTCGTATTCAGAGTAAAATACTAGGGCTTCAACCCTTCCTTTCCGAAGGCTAATAAATTGATTGAGCGAGCGCCTCATGTTGTGGGACTGGGTTGCCCAGTCCCACTTTTTATGAGTGATGTTGTGGCCGCTGCTGACAGTCAATTTTCCACTGCTGAGCGGTAAGCAGAGTCTGTGCAGTACATGGATAGCCAATTTGACAACCAAGGTAAGCGCTGACACCATTAGTCTTATATGGGTAAGCTACTTCAATAAAGGTAAATAATGCTCCTCAATCAAGTGCCTAGCAGTCACTTGGCACTGCACGAAGCACAGCAGCTTGCGTCAAGCGAGTATCGAACTTGGCCGTCTGCATTTTCATGAATTGGTAGCACAACAGCTGGCTAATCACCGCAAGCGCCCCAAGCTACTTGCCGATGCTCATGCTCGCATTAGTCAGTGGGAGCATGATGAATTGTGCTGGAGCGGTTATGCCGTGGCTTGGAGGTCAATTCTGGCCTTGCCATTGCCTCAGTTTAAAAGCGCCATTCTTGCCGAAGATGGGGAGAGGCCAGCGCTGCGCCAGAACTCGCCATTTTTCGGGCAGAGCATTCAAGCATGAAACAGCACCTTACACTGGAAGACATATAGCGTCTTCAATACCCAGATGAACCTTGCGCCACTGGCGACGGTATTCAGCACCATGCTTTTGGGTTTTCCAATCGCCTTCACCCAGCATCTTCACGCCGGTACTATGCACGAGTAGATGTAAGCCGGCGATACGAGAGTTGGTGGTGCCCGGTATTGAGCGGGAGCGGGCTTTATTATGACGCGTAGCTTACACGCTGACTGGGGTAGTGCAACAACGCCTGGCAGATGTCATTGATGTTAGTGTCGGAAGCAAACTTCCTGAATTCCATAATGATTAGGTTTTCGCTTAATTAGCATTTACTTATTTTATGACGAATTCTTCCAGAGAAATTTAATTTTTTGCCAAACTTCAGGCGAAGAATTCCAACTTTCAAATTCTATTTATATATGATTAACTCTTAATCTGGATGGCTTCTCTAAGCTAAAATGGAATTTGATTCCAATTAATCAGTAGCAGCCATTCGTCTGACATATGCGACCGCTCATCTAAATTTTTTTTATGAAACTTATGCTATGTTAGAGTGCGAAAAAAGGAGAAAATTATGACTGTTTATGTTGGAAGTATAGTGATGTGGTCAGGGTTAAGAATTCCTAGGCACTTGTTGGCGTGCAAAGGTCAAACTTTGAAAATTCAACAACATAAATCTTTATTTAGCTTGATTGGAAACAGATACGGTGGTGATGGCATCGCCACCTTTAATCTTCCTGACTTGCAAGGTCGTACGATGATTGGAAGTAATTATTTAGACGCTAAATTTAGCCTAGGAGTTTCAGGAGGATTTGAGGAAGTAAATCTTAGATTGGATCAGATGCCTAAACACTCTCATCAACTACGAGGTGAGTCTCTTTCTGGCGCATCACCATTTCCTAACAACAATATTTGCTCAGCTGGCGTATCTTCAAGCTATGATATTTACGTTAATGATAAAAAAAATTATCAGCCAATTAATTCCGAAAATATCTCGACTGTTGGCTCAGGTCTTCCTCATCAAAATATGCAACCTACTTTGGTAATAACCTTGTGTATTGTTTGGCAAGGCATAATGCCACCTTTTGGGGATTTATAATGACAGATTTTTATATTGGTCAGATTGTATTAACAGCATTTGCACGCGAAATGAAGGATTGGAAAATCTGTGACGGCAAGTTATTATTAATTCAAGACTATCCGGAATTATTTGATGTAATAGGAACAATATATGGCGGTGATGGGGAGAATAGCTTTGCACTTCCAGACTTAAGTGGAAGAGTTCCTATTAGTTTTGGTCAAGGAAATTATCTTGGGGCGTCATCATTTTGGATAGGAGAGTCATTTGGCTCAGAAGCAGTCAAATTAAATGTTAATCAATTACCACCACACAATCACCAAATTGTTGCATCAAGTGATCAAGCTAATTCAAGGCAGTTTTCAGAGCATTCTGTTTTTGCTGCTTGCATACAAAATAGCTCATTTCATTATATACCCACCATACCTTCTGTTATAAACTTTGCAAATTTATCAGCTAGAAGCGTTTTATCTAGTGGAGAAAATAAAGAACATAATAATTTAATGCCTACGATTGCATTATGTTATCAGATATGCATTTCGGGAATTTATAATCTACAATCAGAGGAGACATAATTATGAGTGATTGTATTATTGGTCAGATCGATTTCTTTTCTTTTTCAGAAATTCCAAATACGCATTTGCCGTGTCAAGGGGGTGCCGTTCTTATTTCGAAATATAAAAATCTGTTTGATGTGATTGGTATAGCATTTGGAGGAGACGGAAAAACTTCCTTCAAACTTCCAGATCTGCGCAATAAAGCAACAATAAATATGGGTAAGTGCTCGTCTGTTATAGGGAAAAAATGGCGCTTCACACAAGAAGAAGGAAGCGAGGTTGAGAGTTTAGATATAACACATTGCCCAACTCATACCCATTTTCTTAGACAGCCGCTTACTGCGCCTACATCTGTAAAGCCTGAAGGCTCATTTGGTGGATTTTCAAAGCCAATTTTCTACTGTACTGCTACTTCAACGGAAGCAGGTATTATTAATAGCAGTTTTATTTATGATAAAGGCCAAAGCATACCGCACGAAAATATGCAGCCATTTCTTGTGCTGCATGCATGTATATGCTTCTCAGGTTTAAAGCCAGAATTTACAACATAGTGGGATTAGCTAATTTAAAATCTAGACTTTAGAGAAATATTTAATGACTGCTATTGCTGGTGTTATTTGCTGCGATAATAAATCATTAGAACAATTTAATTTTGAGGGGCTTTTTAATTATATCAAAGTTTTTGGCAAAGATAATCAGAGCGATATTTTCTGGAGTGATGGTTACTTCGTAAGGGCACTTTTGAGTATAACTCCGGAGGATCGATTTGATCATCAGCCTCTAATTGATACTGATACAGAACAGTTGGTGCTTTTTGATGGTCGATTAGATAATCGGTCTGAATTAGGTGAGCTACTCGATATAAATTTTACTGAACTTGCACAGCTCTCTGACAGTGAAATTGCTTTGAAAGCAGTTTTGAGATGGGACTCTCTTGCGCCTTCTTATTTTATTGGAAGTTTTGCAATTGCTTGCTGGCAACCTCAAAAAAAACGATTGTGGTTAGCTCGTGACCTACTAGGGATAAGGCCACTTTATTGGACCTGTAAAGAGAGCCAAATAGCGTTCTCCAGCAGTGCAAAATCGTTGCTTTTATTTAACGAAACCGTGCCCATTATTGATGAAAAGAGGCTATATGAGCAACTTTGTTTACTTCAAAATGATGGCCAAGAATCTTTTTTCATTGGTATTTCTCGTGTAGAACCTGGTCATGTGATTGATTTTATTAATGGTATCTTGGTTTCGAATAATCCGCACCATTCATTAGATAATACTCCATTAACATACTTTGACAATGATGAAGACTATGTTGAAGAATTAGATAAAATTCTAAGACAAATAATGAAAGACCAATTACGTAGTGCTTATCCGATATCCACTCAATTAAGCTCTGGCTTTGATAGCACGATTGTTACTTATTACGCATCTCGTGAGTTAGAAATTAAAAATGAAAGAATTACTGCCTATACAGCAGTTCCAAGACCAGGTTACGAAATTTCTTTACCAATAGGACTACACTCAGACGAGTTTCAAATAGCTTCTTTAGTGGCTGAGCACTTAGGAAATGTCGATCATATAAAAGTCGATGTACAAGAACAGGATTGGTTTGATTCGATAGAGAAAGTTAATGCGCTTCTTGATGTTCCATTTTTAAACTCATCAAATGTGATGTGGTTTAACGAAATTAATCAACAGACAGCAACCTCAGGCTCGAGGGTCTTACTAAAGGGCTCGTTAGGAAATTTGACTTTATCGTATAAAGGATCAAATATTTTTTATTATTTATTAAAATCCGGTCAATTTTTAAAATATATAAAAGAAGCACTTGCATGGAAAAAATCAGGCACTAAGCCCATAAAAATACTCTCCTTATCTTTTTTGCCATTTATTCCAGAGCGGTTACATTTTTTTCTTAAAATTCTATTTAAAAGTAACGACAATTTAATAGAGTCATACTCTTTAATAAATCCAGATTTTTTAAAACGCCAAGCGGTAAAATACAAAAAATTTAATCGCCACCTCGCCTCGGATTTGCGTATTAATAGCATCATTAAGAGTGATTTATCAGCTTATTATTTATATGCTAATAGTATGGGTATAGAAATGCGAGATCCTACTGCTGATTTACGCTTAATTAAATTCTGCTTGTCTATACCAGAAGATCAATTTTGTAGAAAAAAAAATAGTCGCTGGCTGGCTAAAAGATTGCTCGCGCGAACGCTTCCGGAGTCAATTGATTTAACAAAAAGCAGAGGCCTGCAGCAAGTTGACTTTGTAGAGCATTTATCTAGAAGCCTACCTAAAGTCTACATACTAATAGATAAACTCAAAAAAAATACAGCTGTAAAAGCTTCGCTAGCACTAGATGTGCTTGAAAATAACTGTAAGCTACATGAGGATGAAATAATAAAGAAAAATGGGGATTCTATAAAAAATATAGTTACTAGTTTTAAAATAAGTAGGGCAATTTCAATTGGTGCTTTTATGACTCAATATTTTGTAAAATAATTAGGCTAATGACGATGATCTCAAGAACCAAGTGCAACGCCTGATATCTGATTAGGTACTCTGCGCTTATTAACAGATACTATCACCATCTTGGTACTGAGAAGAACGCCCCCTTCAATGTTAAGCATCCAACCACCACCGTCTAGCGATCAATTGAAGATTCCTGCAAGCTAAGTATCCACTTATGTAATGGACACTTAGCTTGACCGAGACTTTTCTTTTTCTGGCGCAGGCCGATATGCCAGTTCGCCACCGCTTTACCCTTGATCAGAACGGAGCGAGACCTGAAAATCGGCCTAGAACGATTAGCCGCGTAACGGATTCACGCGACAACTAGCTTTAAATACACCGTATTTAGGATGCGTCACTAGCTAGACCAAGATCGTCAGGGAAACGAGTAGCATTAGGGTCAGCTTGAGTGGAGTTCAAAACATCTAACTCAATAATATCGGGAGAGACATATGATTTTTTTTCATTTGTTTGATTGGGCATGGCTATCTCCAAGATTAATTTCTAATTATTATTCAAAAAACTTTTTTGTCAATAGTGCAGCAAAATAAATTTTTTCCCTTACATACCCCCCTGTAAGCCAGCATTGGCGCGGGCTTTAATCCGAAAGCCCTTCGCTTCAACTTCCAGAAACCGGACATCCTGTGGGAGTTACTCTGGGCCAGCCCTTTGTGTTGCAATCAGAGAACGCCAACACTATCACGGGTGCAACGCTGCTGGCGTGTTCGAATGGAAAGCCAATAGCTGTGGCACGACACGCTGGGTGCTGCGCGTGCTGCAAACAGCGAGCGCTGGCAAGGCTGCTCAGATCGTCACAGGCGTGCAGCCCGGTGCGCAGATTCTGCTGCGCGTCTCAAGCCAGCAGCGCGTGATGCAGGTGCTGGGACTGATTGACGATCTATAGGCGCAAGGCCACGATCCGTCATGTGTGCCAGCGGATTACTGGCGCATGGTTCACAACCGATTAGCAGCTCATATGTTGCCGCCGGCCTACACGCCTGAACGACATGTTGCGCTCTGCGCGCGGGAGGCTGTGCGATGAGTCAACGACTCATAATTGCCAGCCTCTCGTTTGCCGTTGCTGCACTTGGTGTGGCGCTGACGGTGTCGCTGCAATCCTGCGTGATCTACAACCCGAGTGTCAGTGCGCCACAGGGTTGGTATGCACTGCTCTCGGCAGATCGCTTGCAGGTCGGTGAGCATGTGCTGGTGCGCTTGCCGTCGGCAGCTGCCGAACTGGCTGCACTACGACACTATCTGCCGATGAACATTCCGCTGCTTAAACGCATCGCTGCGACTGCGCCGTAATTGGTTTGCGTGCGTGCAGGGCATGTGCTGATTGATGGTCGGCTTGCTGCTGTTCAGCGTGCTGCTGATGCGCAAGGCCGGCTGCTGCCACACTGGCAGGAATGCCGGCGATTGCGTGCCAATGAGCTGTTTTTGCTGAGCGAAACCAGTGACGCCTCGTTCGACAGTCGCTACTTCGGGCCTATCACCGTGGATCGGGTGATCGGCCGCGCTCGCGCCTTGTGGACCTGGGCTCAGCCGAGAGCTGAGCAGTGATGAGCGAGCGAAAGCGAGCGGTAAAAGCGGAGGGCAAGATAAAAGGGGACGGCACGCGTGCGTGCCTTGAGCCCTCCGCCACCAGCATTACAGGCAGCACCGGATGGGGCAGGATGCGTGCCGTGTTGAAGCTGAAAGCTTTGTGGCTGCTGGCTTTGAGGCGTGCCGCCTACGCTAGTCTATGTCGCTGTACGCTGAGGTGTGCGCCATGAGCTTGGCCGGAAGACGAGGCGAGTCGTGCTATGTACTTAGAGGACTGATAAGGAAGCGTTGATTCTTTCCTTGGTATGCTCGAACTTTAAGCACTTGGTTATTTGCCTCGCTCGCATCGGCGAGCTGTACAAGCTTGTTAATCGAGTTGATTTTGTGTGTTTGCGCTAAATGCTGGAAACGCCTGATTTCGTGAGCGGTGCAGGCGCGATGCGCGGCTGACAAAAGCCCATTTTTCTGCAGTAGTCTCAGGCTCTCTGGGTTAATAAGAGTTATCAGGCTTTCGATCTTATTGATCTTCTCCTGAAGATGCTGGAGGGCGTGGGCTTCTGTGTGTACGCCAAATCGCTTCCAGGCGGGCTCATGATGAAAAAGTCGATTCCTGAAGTCACGTACAGTGGAGACTAGGTCACGGGAGTGGGTGAGCACTGTGCTGGCTTGCGTGCTTGGCCATGGGCCAGCAAAAACGGTGCCGAGGCGGCTTGGCCAGATCAGATGGTTGCCCATGAATTCGTGATCCAACATGAACTCCCATGTTGAAAACTCTGTCTTTGCCACGATACCGTGATGATGAGGTACGGGCTGTCCGGCAGTGTTATGACGATGGCGTTGTTCGGCGACAAACTTGCGGGTTGCTTTTGCAAAACTCTCGCGTACTGTCTGCACAGATTTGGGCGGTGGCGTATTGCGTACAAAAGAGTTGTATCGGAGCTTTTGCCCAGACCACCAGAAGTTGCCCAAATGTGCCCGCAGTGCTTGGTCGATGGCATTGCGTAGGGTGATTTCGGCCATGCCGATGATGGGATATATGGCACCACTGACATGCGCGTTCCAGAGGTAGACCCCCATCAATTCGACATCATTGGTGGGCTGAAAAACACTTTGGTAGCTGTTGATTCGCTCATTGCTGATGAGTCCATCGATCAGAATTGGTCGGTATTGCAGTGTTTTTGGCATTTCTCGTCCTCGAATCATTCGTCTGACCCAGCCGCATGTCATGGGCCGGCAGGTTGACAATCACGGTGCAAAATCCTACGATACTTTCAAGGTTGGTGAAGAGTTCCAATGGGCGAAAGTCTACGACTCTTTGCATAAGACCTAGAAAACCCACCCCGGCCTAGAGCCGGGGTTTTACTTTGTGGCCTCGGCGACAAGACATCGCTCTGTGGTCGTTTAATAAGCGCTATAGCTTCAGTCCTGAAGGGCTGACATACCCAGTGCCGGTCTTGAGCGGCTGATAGCAGAGCAGTAGCTTTTCATTTTCTTTACCGGCCCATGGCAGCGCTGGCAATCTCCAGGACTTCACGCTGATCGTCGCGACCAAGACTCAGAAAGTATTCAGCCACGAGTCGATTCCTCACCAATGGCGCGCGCCATCCAGCTCGGCAAGGTGGCTCGCGATGTCATGAGCAACTGCCATTCCTCGGCAGGCAGGCTCTGATGTAATTGGCTTAATGACGGCTGGGCCTGTGTCGGCCCCAGCCAAGCCAAGGCACGCACGGCAGCACCTGCCGGACGCGAGCCCAGCGCCAGCATCCAGGCAGGCGCATGCTTCACCAGTACCTCTGTTTGACCCAGCTTCAAGGTGCGTGTGCGGCCGGAGGTCAAATAGGCCTCACGGATAGGTACTTGTTGAGTAAGCCCCAGCGCATTGGCGGCAGTGGCACCATGAGGCGCAATGACTTCGCCACGCTGGGCCGAAAATGTTGCCACAACTTTTTCAGGTGACGGTGGGCGAGTGCCGATTTTGACATGAGAGGTGAGGAGATGATTGCAAGCGCAATCGCCGCCAAACAGAATGAGGGTGTATTTATAAAGAAAAATATGGTGCCCGAGACCGGAATCGAACCGGTACGGCCGTTAGGCCGAGGGATTTTCTTACCACTTCGGTTTTCACCGCCAAGGCAGCGCCTTGTTCGTGGTCTGGAGCACGCCTTCACCATAGTCTTGCGACCTTAGGTGCCCGCCGTCTGCTCTCTACACCTTCCGACCCACTTTCAGGGGAGGGCTTGGCTCGGTATTAGCTCGGACAATGTCCAGGGCCTTCGCCGAATTTGACGGGCTTCACCTCAAGAGTTTCCTCAAGAGGGCTCAAATTAATTCAAGTCCCTTGTGTCTACCAGTTTCACCACTCGGGCATTGCGGGCTCTATTGTGCCCTGAAGCGTAACAAGTCGCACTAGGGCGCTGTTCATACGAGCAAAATTTCGGCAGCGGATTGGCTCCTAGCTGAGATTTTTGGCTCCTATACGGCTCCTAGCACTTTTTTCGGACGAGATCAAAAAACGATCACTTCCGCTGTATCTCTTGCCGCACTTGGGTTTCACAAGATGAAAAAAACCAGAAAAAACCTCGTTCGAGGGTTTTTAAGTCTCTTGTGTCTACCAGTTTCACCACTCGGGCGGAGGGTGCGCGCCAGTCTTGCAAAAGTAGAAGACGGGAGTCGAAGATTTGGAGGCTGAGGTCGGAATCGAACCGGCGTACACGGAGTTGCAGTCCGCTGCATGACCACTCTGCCACCCAGCCAAAGGTGTGAGCTCTCTTGCGAGAGGCGGGCATCATAGCCATGCGCATCAGGTGCGTCAACCGCGTAAACACTGGCTGCTCAGCTTTTATACGATGCGCCTGAAATGCGCTGAAAATCCTCCATCAGCCGTTCATGAAATGCCTACACAACGCCACTTTTGACTCACGGTGCCTTACAGTAGACTCCGATGAATCCTCACAACCATGGCCATTTTCATGATGTCTGCCTCTCTGCCGGTGCTGGATGATGCCTGGCCCGTCCCGCCGCAAGCTTCTCGACTGCCTTATAGCTTCGCCAAGCGCCACGGCCTGGTTCTGCAAATCCTCGATGACGAAAACTGGTGCCTGCTGGCACGCCCAGATTGGCGTTTGGCGTCGCTGGCCGAGGCGCGCCGCTTGCTCGGCCGTCCGGTGTATTGCCGCCCGGTGACTGAAACCGACTTCAACGAAGCACTGGCGCAAAGCTATCAGGGCGATGCCGGCGACTCCATGCAGGCCGCCGAGGGCATTGGCGACCACATCGATCTGGAGAAACTGGCCGATCTGGTGCCGGAAACCGAAGATTTGATGGATCAGGAAGATGATGCGCCCATCATCCGCCTGATCAATGCCATTTTGCAGGAAGCGGTGCGCGAGAATGCCTCCGATATTCATATCGAGACCTTCGAGCGCCGCTTGTCTGTGCGTTTGCGTGTGGATGGCGTGCTGCGCGAGGTGCTGCAGCCGCGTCGTGAACTGGCGCCGCTGCTGGTGTCGCGTATCAAGGTCATGGCGCGGCTGGACATCGCCGAGAAGCGCGTTCCGCAGGATGGCCGTATTTCGGTGCGTCTGGCCGGCCGCGAGGTCGATGTTCGTGTGTCGACCATGCCGTCCAGCGCCGGCGAGCGCGTGGTGCTGCGTTTGCTCGACAAGCAAGCCGGGCGTCTGAACCTGTCTAGCCTCGGCCTTAGCGCGCGTGATCACAAGGTGCTGCGCGAGCTGATCGCCAAGCCGCACGGCATCATGCTGGTCACCGGCCCGACCGGCTCCGGGAAAACCACTTCGCTTTATGCTTCGCTGACCGAGCTCAACGATTTCTCGCGCAATATCCTCACGGTTGAAGACCCCATCGAGTATCAGCTCGACGGCATTGGTCAGACTCAGGTCAACACCAAAGTTGACATGACCTTTGCGCGCGGCTTGCGCGCCATTCTGCGTCAGGACCCCGATGTGGTGATGGTCGGTGAAATTCGCGACCGCGAAACCGCCGATGTGGCTGTGCAGGCGTCGCTGACGGGCCATCTGGTGCTGTCTACGCTGCACACCAACTCGGCTGTTGGTGCGGTGACGCGCCTGGTCGATATGGGCGTGGAGCCATTTCTGCTGTCATCGTCGCTGATTGGGGTGGTGGCGCAGCGTTTGGTGCGTGTACTCTGCAACACTTGTCGCGAGGCGCATGTGGCCGATAACGCCGAATGCGAATTGCTCGGTGTCAGCTCGCAGCAGCCGCCCACGCTGTATCGCGCAAAAGGCTGCGCCAGCTGCAACCAGCGCGGCTATAAAGGGCGTACCGGCATCTATGAAGTGGTGTCGGTGGATGACGAATTGCGTCGCCAGATTCATGAGCGCTGTGGCGAGCAAGAGCTGGAAACCACCGCGCGCCTGCACGGCCCCAGCATTCGCGCTGACGGCATGAGCAAGGTGCTGGCCGGCGTGACCACCTTGGATGAAGTGTTGCGAGTAACTCGGGAAGACTGATGGCTGTTTTTGATTATGTCGGGGTGGATGCGCAGGGCAAACGCCACAAAGGCGTGCTCGAAGGGGAAAGTGCGCGCCATGTTCGCCAGCTGATCCGCGATAAAGGCTGGGTTCCCCTGCAAGTCAGCACCGCTACCGAGAATACTGAAAGCAGCAACCCCAGCAGCGGCTTCAATTTATTTAAGCCGCGCCTGAGCGCCCAAGATCTGGCCATGATCACGCGCCAGCTGGCTACGCTGGTGCAGGCTGGCCTTACTTTGGACGATGCCTTGCGCGCCGTCGGCCAGCAAAGCGAAAAAGTATCGACCAAACGCATCCTCACTGCCGTCCGGGCGAGGGTGGTTGAGGGTTATAGCCTGGCGCAGAGTCTGGCCGAATTTCCGCAGGCATTTCCGTCGCTGTATCGAGCCACGGTCGCCGCTGGCGAGCGTTCGGGGCATCTTGATCTGGTGCTGAGCCGTCTTGCCGATTACACCGAGGCGCGCTATGAAACCCGCAAGAAAGTGCAGGGCGCGTTGATTTATCCGGCCATTTTGACGGTGCTGTCGCTGCTGATCGTGGTCGGGCTGCTGACCTATGTGGTGCCAGATATCGTCAAGGTTTTCGACAATCAGAACCAGGCTTTGCCGTTGATCACGCAAGTGTTGATCGCAGCCAGCGACGGCCTGCGTGCGCATATTGGCAAGCTCACTTTGCTCTTGCTGATAGCCATCTTCGTATTTTCACGCCTGCTGCAGGGCGAGGCCTTCCGGTTTCGTTGGCATGCCTTTCAGCTGCGCCTGCCGATTGCCGGGCGTTTGGTGCGCGATGCCCAGTCGGCCCGTTTTGTCAGCACACTGGGCATCCTCACCCGCAGCGGTGTGCCCTTGGTCGATGCCCTGCGCATTGCCGCCGATGTGGTTGACAACCTGCCCATGCGCTCTGCCGTGCTGCAGGCCGCCGAACGAGTCACCGAAGGCGGGCGGTTGGCCCCGGCGCTGGATCAATCCAAGCTGTTTCCGGCCATGATGGTGAACATGATTGCCAGCGGCGAAACCTCGGGCGAGCTCGATGACATGCTGCATCGCACCGGTGTGATGCAGGAGAAAGCCCTGACGGGCAGCATCGCCACGCTGGTCGGCCTGTTCGAGCCGATGATGTTATTGATGATGGCGGGTGTGGTTTTGGTCATTGTTCTCGCTATCATGCTGCCCATCGTGCAGATGAATAATCTGGTTAATTGAGGAACTCTGATGTCTCCATTTGCTCGTCGCGCCCAGCGCGGCTTCACCCTCATCGAAATCATGGTCGTGGTTGCCATCATCGGCATTCTGGCGCTGATCATCGTGCCAAATGTGGTCGGCAAGGATGACCAGGCTCGCGTGACTTCGACCAAGGCCAGCTTGAGTGCCGTGGCCAATGCACTGGAGCTGTACAAGCTCGACAACTACACCTACCCGAGCACCGAGGCCGGGCTAGACGCACTGGTCAACCGCTCGCCAGATGCCCGTGTATTCCCCGATGGCGGCTATCTGAAGAAGCTGCCCGTGGATTCTTGGGATAACCCGATTCAGTATGTGTCGCCGGGCAGCAATGCCAAGCCTTTCGACCTGTATTCGCTGGGTGCCGATAACGCCGAGGGCGGCGAAGCCTACGCTGCCGACATCTACTTCGAATGATCCAGCGCAGGCCACTTAGCCGGCACGCTCGGGGCTTTACGCTCATCGAGGTGTTGCTGGTGGTGGTGCTGATAGCCGTGCTCATGGGCGTGGCCGTGGTCAGTCTCAACCCGGAAGATCCCGCTCGCCGCCTGCTCCGCGCTCGCGAGCAGATGCAAGGCCAGCTGGCCTTGGCGCGCGTCATCGCCGAGCGCGATCAGCTCGAAATTGGCGTGCGCCTGCTGCCCGAATCCTGGCAATTCCTGCGCTTTCGCAGCACGGATCGTCAGTGGGAAATCATCGCTGACGAGCCGGCCTTCAAGGTCAAGCCCTACGCTGGGCTGGCGCTGTCTTGGCAGGATGCCGATGCGCAAGCCTCCGCTAATGTGGCTAAAGCCGCCGCCAAAAGCGTCGCACCCGACTTTCTGCTGATGTCCAGCGGCGAGGCCACACCGGGCATTATTCGCTTTGATGCCGTCAATGATGGTCGTGGCTTGCAGGAGTCATTGACGCTGACCGACATCGGCGATGCCGTGCCGACAGAGTCGCTCAAATCAAATGCGCCCGAACGAGCCTCGGCCTATGACACGGAAGCTGCCCGTGCGCCGCGCTGACCAAGGTTTCACGCTGATCGAGGTATTGGTCTCGTTGGCCATCTTCGGGGTCGTCGCGCTGACGCTGCTGACCACCAGCCGGGACCAGACTCGGCAAGCAGCGGCCATCGAAGATCGACTGCTCGCTCATTGGATTGCCCTGAATACGCTGACTGACCTTCAGGCAGGCAGCGAATATCTGGAGGTGGGCGTCACCGATACTACCGCCGTCATGGCCGGACGCGACTGGTTTGTCACCATTGTGGTATCGACCACACCCAGCCCGGCGGTGCGGCATCTCGACATTTCGGTGGCACCGTATGACCCAATAAGCACGAAAGCCGGCAATGACCTGGTCACCGAGGTTGGCTTTTTGCGTCAGCGCGGAGCTGGGCAATGACGCGCTTTGGCCGGCAGCGCGGCTTCACGCTGATCGAATTGCTGGTGTCCATGGCCATCCTCGCCATCATCAGCCTCGGTGCTTACGGTTTTCTGTCTAGCACCAGCAGCACGGCCGTGCGCGTGCAGGAGCGTCAGGCACGACTGCTTTCCGTGGCCCGACTGCAAGGCGTGATCGCCCAAGACCTCAGCCAGTGGGTCAATCGCCCCATTCGCGATGAACTGGGCGATGCCTTGCCGCCGTTTGTGCTGGAGCCGGATGGCGCACTGGAGTTCACCCGACGCGGCCTCAGCAATCCGCTGGACAAGCCGCGCAGTGACTTGATTCGCATTCGTTACGAAATGCGTGGCCAGCGCCTTTGGCGCCTGAGCTGGAATACGCTGGATCGCCTGCCGGGGCAGAAGCCGCTGGCTTCGCCGCTGGGGCCGGAGGGTCTGAGCTTGCGCTGGCGTGTGCAGGATGGCCCTGGTGCGCAAGTGCTGTCACTCTGGCCGGCGATCAGCGCCGGTGCCAATGCCTCGAACCGAAATATCGTGACCGAAGGTGCGCCGGAAGTGGTTGATCTGCAGATGCAAATATCGCCGTGGGGTGAGTTGCGTCGCGTTTATTTGTTGCCTGGCCATGATGCGATTTAAGCCGTCCTACTCCGCCAAATCGACACGCCTGTTGCGTCAGCGCGGCGTGGCTTTGCTCACCATGCTGCTAATTGCCGCGCTGGCCACCACCCTGATTCTGGCTATGATCGGGCGGCAAAGCCGACTGCAAGCAGAGATCAGTGCGCAATTCCAGCAAGATCAGATCGCCGAATATGATCGCGGTGCCGAATATTTCGCCATGGCAGCGCTAAAAGCCGATAGCGATGATGGCAACAAGAGCGATCATCCGGGCGAATACTGGGCACAGCCATTCCCAGCATTCCCGGTACCCGGCGGCATGATCATGCCAACCCTGCGTGATGCCCAGGCCCGCTTCAACCTGAACAGCCTGATCAAGAACAATCAGGTCGATAACATCAGCCTGGGCTTCTACAGGCAGTTGCTCAATCAGCTAGCCATCCCGCCCGAACTCGCGGATAGCCTAGTTGACTGGCTCGATGCCGACAGCCTGCCCACCGGCAGCGCCGGCGCCGAAGATGACTACTACCTGCGTCAAAATCCGGCGTATCGTTGCGCAAACCGCAGCCTCAGCACCTTCGCCGAGCTGCGGCTGGTGAAAGGCTATAACAGTGAGTTATTAAGACAGCTGGCGCCCTATGTCACCGTCTTGCCGTCGTCGGCCCGCACACTGAATGTGAATTTTTTGTCGCCGGGCTTGCTCGAAGCCATGGTGCCGGGGCTGTCACCGGGAAGTGCGCTGGAGTTGCTGCAGCGCCGACCGATTGACGGCTGGGAGACCGTTGCAGCATTTCTCGATAACCCGGTGTTTGCCTCGGCCAGCCCCGAAGTCAAAACCAGCTTGCAGCAGCTGCTGAGCATCGACTCGCATTATTTCGAGCTCTACACGCGAATTCGTTTTGTCTCGCGGGAACGCTTGCAGTGGTCCTTGCTGTCACGCCAAGATGGGCAACTGAAAATGATCGCCAGTGAGCGCAATCCCTTATGGGTGCCGGATAATGAGGCAGCGGCTCTCGGAGCGATCGAAGCGGATAAGGAAAATTGATGGATATGTTGTTTCTGCGTTTGCCGGCGACGGCAACTGAGGCCATTCAAACGGTCTGCTTTCGTCAGGGCCATTGGCAACGCCTAGGCTCGTGGGCGATTGATGCCGACCTAGATCAGCAGTGGCGAAGCCTGAAAGACCTGCCGGTGGTGCTGATTACACCCGTCGGTATGGACATCGGTGTTGTTCTGCAGGCATCCGTCAAACAGCGCCGCGAGGCTGGGCTTGATCTCGTTGCACTGGCCGAAGATCAGGTCGCCGAAGATTACGAGCGCCTACATTGGACGCTGCAAGGCATTGACGATCAGCAAGTGCTGGCGCGTGGTATCAACAAGAGCTGGCTGCAAGGCTGGCGCGATCGTCTGCAGGCATTCGGGCTGAATGTGCGAGCGGCCATCCCCGAATCGGCGTTATTCACGCAAGATCACGGCACTTGGCTGTGGTTGCCGGCTGGCGACGCGGCTGTTTATTGGCAAATGGAGCTGGGGCAGGGTGCTGTTGTGCAACGCAGCGATATTGCGGCGCTCATGCAGGCTCAGCTGGACCGCCAACCCTTGCTGAGCTCCGTGCGCCTGCGCTATCCGCAAGGTACAAACTTGCCGACCTTGCCAGACAAAATTCAGTCCGCGCCGGCACCTTGGCAAGACTGGACTGATCTGCTGAAAACGCAAAATAGTGGCTACTGGCTGCGGCACCCACAAAATTGGCTAGTGGGCGACATGGCCAACAAAACTGCCTCAGCAGGGTCATCACGCTGGAGCTGGGTTGCTTTGCTGGTCGTTGCCGCAGTGCTGATTCAAGTTGGTCTGGATCGCTACGAGACGCATCGTTTACAGCAACAAGCGAGTGCCGCTCGTGCGGAAGCTGAATCGATTTATCGGGCCGCATTCCCGGATGATCGCCGCATCGTCAATCTGGCGCGGCAGTTCAAGGCCAAACAGGCTCAGGGCAGCGCCGTAGATCCGGCGCAATTGCTGCAACTGCTGGCGCAAACGGCACCCAACGCCAACTGGCAGATCACCAAGCTGGAGTATCAGGATGCCGCCGCCACGCGCGTCGAGATCACTGGCCCGGCTTTGGCGGATATCAACACCTGGGCCAACCAGCTCAATGCCGCTGGTGTGAGCACCCAAATCGATAATGCGCGCCTGGACAACGGTGTCGCCAAGGCCAAGCTGCAACTACGCATCAGCTCGGGAGCCCGCTAATGTTCACCGCCCAACGACTTGCTCTGAGCAACGCCTGGCAGCAACGATCTGCTGCTGACCGTCGTGCACTGACGCTGCTGGCTGCGATTGCTGTTCCCGTGATCCTGATTTGGGGCTTGTGGCTGCCGACCCAGGCCGCCCGGCAGGCTGCTGTGCTTGAGAATGAGCAGGCGCAGAACCTGCTGAGTGATATTCGCCAACAGGCGCCGCAAATGAATGGCTTGTCTGGTGTTTCCAAAGTGGCTGCCAGTGCTTTGCCACAACGCGTGCAACTGCTGGCCAGCAATGCCGGTTTGGCCCTGGAGCGCATGGAGTCGGACCCGGCCGGGGTGCGTCTGGCCATGAACAATGTTCGCTTGTCTACGCTGATGGGCTTTTTTCAGCAGTGCCGAGGGCAGGGCATTCGTGTGCTGGAAGCGCAAATCACCCGCGATGCCAGCAACAACACGAATCAGGTCAGGCTGCGGCTGGGTGTTTGAACGGCGGATTCGCTGAAACAAACTCAATAAAAAACGGCCCGCAGGCCGTTTTTTACTTTACATCGCCGAATTACATATTCGGGTAGTTCGGACCGCCGCCACCTTCAGGCACAACCCAGTTGATGTTCTGGGCCGGGTCCTTGATGTCGCAGGTCTTGCAGTGCACGCAGTTCTGCGCGTTGATCTGAAAACGCTTCTCGCCAGCAGCTTCCACGATTTCGTAGACGCCAGCCGGGCAGTAGCGCTGCGCCGGTTCCGCATAGAGCTTGAGGTTCTTTGTCAGCGGAATGCTGGCATCTTTCAAGTTCAAGTGAATCGGCTGATCTTCTTCGTGATTGGTGTTGGAGATGAACACCGACGACAGCTTGTCGAAGCTGATCTTGCCATCCGGCTTCGGATAGTCGATCGGCGTGTGGAACGAGGCCAGGTCGAGCGTCTTGTAGTCGGGCGTGGTGTCGTGGATGTTGAACGGCAGTTTGCCGTCAAACAGGTTCTGCTCCACGAAGTTGTACGCCGCACCCATGAAGGTGCCCATGCGGTGCATGGCGGCGCCAAAGTTGCGCGCCTTGTACAGCTCTTCGTACAGCCACGAGGCTTCAAACTTGTCAGCATATTCAACGACTTCGTCGCCACCGCTACGGCCGGCTTTAAGTGCTTCAAACACGCCTTCAGCGGCGAGCATGCCCGACTTCATAGCCGTGTGGCTGCCCTTGATCTTGGAGAAGTTCAGGAAGCCGGCGTCGTCACCAATCAGCAAGCCACCCGGGAAGGTCAGCTTGGGCAGCGAGTTGAGGCCGCCCTTGACGACCGCACGAGCGCCGTAGGAAATGCGCTTGCCGCCTTCCAGATACTGCTTCAGCACGGGGTTGTGCTTGAGGCGCTGCATCTCGTCGAACGGGGACAGGTAGGGGTTGTGGTAGGACAGATCGGTGATGAGACCGAGCGTGACCTGGTTGTTTTCGGCGTGGTACATCCACCAGCCGCCGGTCGAGCCGGTTTCGGTCAGCGGCCAGCCGGCGCCGTGCATGACCAGACCTTCCTGATGCTTGGCCGGATCGATTTCCCAGAGTTCCTTGATGCCGATGCCGTAGTGCTGCGGATCGGAATCCTTGTCGAGCTCGAAATGGCTGATCAGCATCTTGCCGAGGTGACCACGGCAACCTTCGGCAAACAGGGTGTACTTGGCATGCAGCTCGTAGCCCGGTGTGAACGAGTGCTTGTGCTCGCCGGTGCGGGACACGCCCATGTCACCGGTCGCGACGCCACGCACGCTGCCGTCTTCGTTGTAGAGCACTTCCGAGGCGGCAAAGCCGGGGAACAGCATGACTTCCAGCTCTTCAGCCTTGGTCGCCAGCCAGCGCACGATGTTGCCGAGGCTGACAATGTAGTTGCCATGGTTGTGCATGGGCTTGGGGATGATCCAGTCCGGGGTCTTGATGGCACCGGTCTGGCTGGTCAGGAAATAGACTTCATCGCCCTTGACCGGCACATTCAGCGGCGCGCCGTCGGCCTTCCAGTTCGGGAACAGCTCTTCCATCGCGCGGGCTTCAAACACAGCGCCCGAGAGAATGTGCGCGCCGAATTCCGAGCCTTTCTCAACCACGCAAACAGACACTTCGTGACCGCTTTCAATGCTCAGCTGACGCAAACGGATGGCGGCAGACAGACCGGCAGGACCGCCACCAACGATGACAACATCAAACTCCATCGCTTCTCTTTCCACGATGTACTCCTTCAAGGCACCCGATTTGACGGGAAAATGAACTGCAGACCGTTTGCAGGCTCGCTTAATCAAACCCGCGTAGTATAAAAGGGGTGTTTGCCGCAGGCCAATGATTTACCGCACGATTTGTCCGGTTTTTCTTGGACGCTCCTTGGTCAGCGCGGCCCGTTTCCTTTCGAGAGCATGAACATGACCGGTGTCGATAAAAATCCTTCCTTGCGCAGCGACCCCATGCAGATCGCACGGCTGCTGCAAAGCGAGTCCGGCGGCAAGAAACTGCCGCCGATTCATCTTTGGAATCCGGACTTTTGCGGCGATATCGACATGGAGATCAAGCGCAACGGGCAGTGGTTCTACATGGGCACGCCCATCGGCCGTGCGCCGCTGGTCAAGCTGTTCAGCTCGGTCATGCGTCGCGAGGATGATGACTGCTATTACCTGGTGACGCCGGTGGAGAAAGTGCGCATTCGCGTGGAGGATGCGCCGTTTCTGATCACGCTGGTCGAGCAAATCGAGCGCGATGGCGCCAGTTTTGTGCAGCTCACCACGCAAACCGGTGATGTGGCGATCGCCGGCGAAGAGCATCCGATCTGGCTGGAGTATCGCGACGGCGAGCCGCATCCCTGCGTGCATGTGCGCGATCGCCTGCACGCGCTCATCGGGCGCAATGCTTATTACCAGATGATCGAGTGGGGCCAGCCCCGCACCGGCAGCGACGGCCGGCAGGAGCTGGTGCTGGCCAGCGCCGGCGCGTCATTCGTGATCGGGCATTTTTAAGCAGCGATGATCAAACGCACGGCATAAAGCGACATCTGCAGGCGATCCAGCGCCGCCAAGCCATCGGCCACGCGCTGGCGCTGCGCCTCAACCTCGCTGGCACGCACCGACGGATTCACCGCCTGCAAAGCCAGCAAACGCTGCAACTCGCTGCCTTCCAGCTGCTGCCAAGCCTCGCGCGCTGTCACCAGCCATTGCGTGCCCTGCAACTTGGCTTCCTTCTCGGCACCATTGAGCAAGCCTTCTGCATCGTCGCGATGCGCCTTGATAACCGTGCGCGCCAGCTTGTTTTCCGGCACATCCAGCTGTTTCGCCAGCGATGCCGCCGCGACTTGCGGCGCCAGATTGCGACCCTTGTTATCGACCAATAATCGCAGCGGTTCGGCGGGCAGCACACGATCCAGCGCCAAGCCGGCCGGTGCCTGCGTGGTGGCCTGATACCAGGCTTCCAGCAGCAGCGTGCCCGGCTTCACGGATTTGTTGCGCAGCACGGCGACCTGAACGCTGCCTTGCGGCGCCGTCAGCATCCATTCCAGCACGCCCTGCACCATGGGATGCTCCCAGGTCAGGAACTGCCATTCCTCATGGGCGAGGGCGGTGGCGCGGTCGGCGCAGACCGTCATGCCATCGGGATCAAGGCCGGGGAAGGCGTCGATGAGCTGATGCTCGCCCGGCTGCAGAATCCAGGTGCGCGGTGAGCCGTGATCTTCAACATGCACGCCAAAGGCTTCCCAGGCCGCCAGCATGAAGTCGTCGAGTCGGGTGTCGGCATCTTGCGTCGCCAGCGCGGCAGCGAGCGGGTCGGCCAGGTCACGACGGCAGGACTGCAACTCGAGCAGACGATCACGGCCTTCGGCCAGTTCATCTTCCAGCGTTTCGCGCAGGGCAATCGCCTTCTCGATCAGGGCGTCCAGATCAGCCTCAGCGGCCGACGGTCGCAGCAGCGGCTTGAGTTCGTCGAGATAATGCTCGTGGACGGTCGGCGCCGTGGGCGAGCAGCGGGCGAACACGGCCAGTGCTTCCTGATACCAGCGCAGCAGACGCGCCTGCGCCGAGCCGGCCAAAAACGGCACATGCAGCTGAATGGTTTCGGTCTGGCCGATGCGATCGAGGCGACCGATGCGCTGTTCGAGCTGATCGGGGTTGTCCGGCAGATCAAACAGCACAAGATGATGGGCAAACTGGAAGTTACGACCTTCCGAGCCGATCTCCGAGCACAGCAGAATCTGCGCGCCCATTTCCGGCTCGGCAAAATAGGCGGCAGCCCGGTCACGCTCCAGCAGGTTCATGCCCTCATGGAAAACGGCGGTGCGGATGCCTTCGCGCAGGCGCAGCCAGTTCTCCAGCGCCTCGGCGATGGGCGCGGTGCGAGTAATGAGCAGGCATTTGTCGCGCTTGTGCGATTTCAGCCAGGCCGCCAGCCACGGCAGACGCGGGTCATCGGCCAGCCAGGTGTCTTCATCCACGCGCGTTTCCGGCCAGATGGCACCCTTGGCGATCCAGCCGGCATAGCTTTCCGGCACCGGCAGGCTGACCAGATGGCTGGTGCGCGCCGGGAAACCGCCGACAGCCGCACGCGTGTTGCGGAACAGAACGCGACCCAGGCCGTGGCGGTCGAGCAGCGCCTTCAAGGCGGCCTCACGACCGGCGTCGCTGTCTAGCGCCAGGCTCATGTCCGGCAGCATCTGTTGCAGGCGTTTGGCGATGGCCGCTGGCACTGCGTCAGTCAGCAGGGCATCGGCCAGATCGCGGGTGTCGCGCCAGTTGTCGTGCTCATCCAGGAAGGCATCCAGCGATGGGTATCGCGCCGGGTCGAGCAAATGCAGACGCGCGTAATGACTCTCCACGCCTAGCTGCTCCGGTGTTGCCGTGAGCAGCAGCAGGCCGGGAATATGCGCCGACAGCATGGACACCACTTCGTATTCAATGCTGGCATCATCCGGCGACCAGGCCAGATGATGCGCCTCGTCAACCACCAGCACATCCCAGGGCGCTTCCACGGCGGAAGTCAGTAGGTTCGGGTGGTCGGTCAGCAGCGACAGCGGTGCCAGCACCAGCTGCTCGGTCATGAACGGGTTGTCGCCGCCTTCGATCAGCGTGGCGCATCGTTCCAGATCAAACAGGCTGAAGGCGAGATTGAAGCGACGACGCATTTCCACCAGCCACTGATGCACGAGGCTGTCTGGCACCAGGATGAGCACACGCGAGGCGCGACCTTGCTGGACTTGCGCATGCAGGATGAGGCCGGCTTCGATGGTCTTGCCTAGGCCGACTTCATCGGCCAGCAAGACACGCGGGTTCAGGCGCTGAGCTACCGTCTGTGCCACCGAGAGCTGATGCGGAATCAAGCCGATACGAGCGCCCATCAGGCCACGCGCCGGATTTTGCACCAGCGCCTGCTGCTCGCGAGCAGCATTGAGGCGAAGCTGGAACCACTGTTTGCCATCCACCTGCGCCGCCAGCAGGCGCTCACGCGGCCGCGACAAACGCAGATCGGCAGACAGGCGAGCCTCCATCAAATCCTTGGTTTCGCCCGCATCATTGCGCGCGCTGTAGCAGAGCAGGCCATGCCGTTCCTGCACCTGCAGCACAACCCAGTGCTTGCCATCGGCATCCTCAATGCGGTCGCCGACGCCAAACTGAATGCGCGTGAGCGGCGCATTGGCGCGAGCGTAGACGCGAGTCTCTTCACTGCGCGGAAAAAGAATGGTCATGGCGCGGGCATCGGCCTCCATGACCACGCCCAGACCCAGTTCGGGTTCGGCATCGGAGATCCAGCGCTGCCCTAGGGCAGGAGTGTTATTTTTCATGGGCTTAGCGTACTTTCAAGATAAAATGGATAAGAAATTTTCAGGCGCTGCATAGTGCATGCGCTGGCCACTGGCAGGATGATCAAACGCCAGCTCGCAGGCATGCAGGCAGAGTCGCGGGCTGGCTTGCTGCCACTGCTCGGGCGCATACAGGCTATCGCCTAGAATGGGATGACCAATGGCCTGAAGATGCACGCGCAACTGATGCGTGCGACCGGTGAACGGCTCCAGCGACACCAGCGTGCAGCCCTGACGATGCTCCAGCACTTGCCACAGCGTTCGCGCCGGCTTGCCGTTGACTGCATCGACGACCTGGCGCGGCTTGATTTCGGGCGCATAACGCATCGCCAGCTCGATTTCGCCGCTACTCTGCTGCATCTCGCCGGCCACGAGGGCGACATAACGCTTGTCTACCGTGCGTGCCTGAAATTGTTTGCCGAGATGGCTGATGGCGGCTTTGTGGCGGCCAAAAACCATCACGCCGGAAGTATCGCGGTCGAGTCGGTGGACAGCATGAATTTGGGGGTCGTGAGCTTGCAGGCGGGTCAGGATGCTGTCGTGCTTGTCTTCGCCAACGCCGGGAACGCTGTGCAGGCCGGAGGGTTTGAGCAGAACCACGCAGTCGGCATCCACATGGAGCAAATCGAGACCCGGGCAAGGGCAGGGCAGTGCAGGCGTGAGGGTCTCGTTCATGGCGCGGATTGTACTGAAAAGCGGCGTACTTGCGCAGGACATTTGCAAGCCCAGCACAAGAAACACGCGAGATCAGCGTCGTTACGCCGTCCGGAAATGGCGCCTCGCCAGCATAATGGCGGCGAACTGCAACGCGGCACTGGCAAAGAAGGTGGCCCCCATGCGCCAGTCATCTTTCGGCAAATGCGACACCATGCCCAGCAACGGCGTACCGATCAACGGCGCCACCACGGTGGTCAGGCTGGCAATCGAGTTCAAGGCGCCTTGCGTCAGGCCTTGCTCGGATTCGTGGGCGGCTTTGGAGATGATGCCTTGCAAGGCCGGCGACGCGGTAAATGACAGCATGTTGGCCGTGATCAACAGATACAGCATCCAGCTCTGGTCGATCAGCCCGTAGCCGATGGAGGCAAACATGGCCGATGTGATGCCGATCATCGCCAGGCGCTGCTCACCGAAACGCTTGAGCAAAGGCCCCATGAACACGCCTTGAGCCAGCACGGCCATGAGCCCGACCAGGCAGAGCGCAATCCCATTGTCGCTGGGTTGCCAGTTGAAGCGGAAACTGGTGTACAGCACCCAAGTGGTTTGCAAGATCCACTGCGCCAGCAGCACCAAGGTATAGACGATAATCAGCAGCCCCACGCCATGCAGGCCAGACAGATGCTTGAGTGCGCCAAAGGGATTGGCCTGACTGAGTCGCATCGGACGGCGGCGCTCCACCGGCAGTGACTCCGGCAACACAAACCAGCCGTAGAGACCGTTCAGCAGCGCCATGCCGGCGGCAACCCAGAATGGCAGACGCAGATCGCCGTCTGCCATAAGCCCGCCTAGCGCCGGGCCGACGATGAAGCCAAGACCGAATGCCGCCCCGATGGCCCCGAAACCCTTGCTCCGCTCGGCTGGCGTGGTGATGTCCGCCACATAGGCATTGGCAACCGTAAAACTGGCGCTGGTAGCACCGCTGATCACGCGGGACAGCAGCAGCACAATCAAGGAGTCCGTGGTGGCGGTCACCAAATAGGCTATCCCCAGCCCGAAAATGGACAGCAGCAAGACCGGCCGACGGCCGTAGCGATCACTGAGAGCGCCGAGCAAGGGCATCGCCAGAAATTGGGTGAGCCCGAAAGTGACCATGAGCGCGCCATACCAGTACGACTGCAGGTCAGATGATCCGGCCAGCTCGCCAACCAGTGCCGGTAACACCGGCAGCATCAGGCCAATGCCCAGCACATCCACAAAAACGGTAATCAGAATGAACGGCAGACTAGCCTGGTAATGACGCATGCGGGTGTTCCTGGTGTGCTTAAGCTCGCCGGAGTGTAGAGCCGGCGAACCTAATTTGCACAGGCTTGATTTGCACAGGAAAGGCTCAGGAATAATCCTTCAGCAGCTCCCGGGCTGCCGCGCCATCGGCAGCAAACTTTCGGCGCAGGTCATCTGCCAGTAGTTGCTCAAGCTTGCCGCCAATCAGCGGAACACTGACTTTCAGCGTGAAATTCAGGTCTTGGATGCACTCGCTGCCTTTGTCGTGCAGTGACATGGCGCATTTGATCGTGACCGGAATGCCCTTGAACTGAATATCCAGCGAGCCGGTTTTAGTCTTCAAGTCCCAAGTATCTGTTTGGACGATGGTGATCTGCTCCGGCACCAGCTTCTTCGCAAACGCAGGCACCGGCGCTTCCACGGCGACCTGGCGGCTGGTGGTGATGCTGAATTTGTCATCCGCCTGAGTGCATTCAAGCACTTCGATATTAGTTGCTCCGACATTTTTGTATTTATTCAGAAAATAGGACTTGTCCGTAAACATCTTGAGCACAATATCCGAGTTTTTCGCGTGCGTGTTCTGTTCTGTGTATTGCATGGATTTTCTCTCTTGTAATAAGGAAGTAGCGCTTACCGCGCTTCGATCTTGCGCAGCTTCATGATCAGTTTAACCACGCCGACATAGGCGGTGGGCATGAGCCGAGCCAAAATGTCCTGTGCGCCGCCATCGCTGATCATGATGCGACCCGTATTGTTGCGTATGCCCTTGAGAATCGTCTGCGCGGCTTGAAAGCGCGACACACCTTTCTGCAGGTCTTCGTGAAAACGCTTTGTGCTGGCGTTGTGATGATCGGCATTGAGCGTGATGTTGGTGGCAACGGCGCCCGGATGCACGGTATGCACCGTGACATGATTGATGCCACGAATCTTGTGCTCTGCGCGCAGGCTGTCGGTAAAGCCACGCACGGCAAACTTGGTGGTGCAATACGGCACCAGATACGGCAGCGCCAAAATGCCCTGCGAGCTGGACAGGTTCACAATGGCAGCTTCCGGTCGCTTCAGCAGATGCGGATAGCAGCGCTGCGTCGTGTGAATCACACCCCAGTAGTTGATGTTGGTGATCTTCTCGAAGTCAGCCTCGCTGGCCTCCTCAAAAGTCAGATCGCCAAGCGCAATACCGGCGTTATTGATCAGGATGTCGATGTGCCCGAACTCGGCCAGCACATTATCCACGAAGCGATTGATAGCCTGCTTGTCGCCAATATCGACCTGCTCGCTGTAGCTTCTGACGCCGTACTGCGCAATCTCCTGCGCGGTCTTGTCGAGATTGGCGATATCGCAAAACGCTACATGCGCGCCAGCCTTGGCCAGCTCGTTGACCAACGCATTGCCGATGCCATTGCCGCCGCCACCGGTGACGATGGCAACCTTGTCTTTAAAATTCTTCATGTTGTTTTCTATGCTCAGGAGTAAGTGTGATGTTCAGGCTTGAACGCCTTGGCCATCTGGCGATATGTGAAACTAAAGCCCGGAAACATCGCAATGACATGGCCACTCTTGCTTTGATACCAGCTGTGGCAGCCACCGGCCTTCCACACGGTCTGCTCCATCTCGCGATGAATCATGCTGGTGTAGTCAGCCTCGGCCTCGGCGGTCACTTCAATGGCCTTGAGGTTCTTCTGCTTAAGCGTGGCGATGCTCTTCATGATGTAGTTCATCTGCGCCTCGATCACGAAAATCGCCGAAGTGTGACCAATGCCGGTGTTCGGGCCGGTCACCACGAACAGGTTCGGGAAGCCCGGAGCGCTGGTACCGAGGTAAGCACGCGGGAACTCCTGCCAGAAATCCTTCAATGTCTTGCCGTCACGGCCGGTCACCGGGTAGGAAATCACGCCATCGGTAGCGTCATAGCCGGTCGAATAAACAATCAGATCCAGATCGAGCGTTTGGCCATCCTGAGTCACGATGCCGGTCTCGGTGATTTCCTTGATGCCGCCATCCTTGGTGTGCAGCGAAACATTGTCACGAGCAAGGGCAGGGTAGAGGGTATTCGACAGGATGATGCGCTTGCAGCCGATGGTGTATTCCGGCGTGACCTTGGCGCGAAGCACCGGATCAGCAAGCTGCTTCTTGATATGACGCAGAGCCGCTTTCTGCGCGACCAGATTAAGCATGCGCTTGGAGTACTTGAAGCCGATTACGCGCGACTCTAGCGACCAATAAATGATCGTGCGCAGCACCTTGTGCAGCGGCCCCACGCCGAGCAGCTTGCGCTCAACCTTGCTGAAGCGCTTGTCTGGACGCGGCAGAATCCAGTGCGGCGTGCGCTGGAACACATGCAGCTGGCCAACATCCGCCGCAATCGCCGGAATCACCTGCGCCGCGCTGGCACCGCTGCCGATAATGGCCACGTGCTTGCCGGCGTAGTCGTAGCTGTGATCCCAATTGTTCGTGTGGAAGGTCTTGCCCTGAAAGCTGTCGCGGCCAGGGAAGTTTGGCGTGACCGGCGTGCTCAGCGGGCCGGAGGCATTGATCAGGATCTGCGTGCGAAAGCTGCCTTGCGCCGCAGTCTCAACATCCCAGCACTGGCTGGCCTCATCCCAAGTCACGCTCAGCACATTGGCATTCAGCTGCGTCTTTGCGCGCAAATCGTACTTATCGATGACATGGTTGGTGTATTCCTCCAGCTCTGCCTGCTCGGCGAACATCTGGCTCCATTTATACGGCTCGGACGAGATGGAGTAGAGCGGCGACTGCACATCCACGGCCGCGCCGGGATAGCTGTTCTGGCACCAGGTGCCGCCCATGAAGTCACGGCGTTCCAGAATCAGGAAGTCCAAAATGCCCATTTTGCTCAGGTTGATGGCTGCACATTGACCGCCAAATCCGCTGCCAATAATGATGACCGAATACGATTTCATACTGCGTTACTCCAGGATGCACGGACTCGGCCCGCGCGACATATTTGACGACATACAACATCACTTTACATTTGACGACGAGTGATGTCAAATGTGGCCATGAAAAGAGATAAAGATGTCTCCGAGACAGGTCGGCCATACGCCGGCGAAAGCCCCGGCGAGCGCGTGCTGCGTCGTCGTCAGCAATTTCTCGATGCCGGGTTGGCGCTGTTCGGCAGCATCGGCTACCGGGCCACGACGGTGCGCATCCTGTGCAAGCAGGCCAAGCTCACGGATCGCTATTTTTACGAATCGTTCACCAGCACCGAGGATTTGCTGGTCGAGGTCTACCGGAACTGCCTGGATGAATTGCAGCGCAAGGTGCTGCTGGCCATTTCGGCTGAAAGATCTTCGAGCGATCTTGACGCGCTGATCAACGACGGTCTGGATGCGTTTTTCGCGGGCGTTGAGGATGCGCAAGCAGCCCGTGTGATCTGGCTGGAAATTCTCGGCGTCAGCCCGCGAGTCGATCAAATCTACAACGCCGGCATCAACGGCTTTGCCAATCTGTTCCTCGGGCTTGCACGAAACCTGTACCCGCGCTGGAACATCAACGACGACGAAGGTCAGATCATTGCTCTGGCCGTGATCGGCGCTGTCAGCCAATCGGCCATGGGCTGGCTGCTCAGTGACTACAAGGCCAGCCGGGAAATCATGGTTTCAGCCACATCGCGGGTGTTTCTGGGGCTGGTGGCCGGCATCGAGCGCGAGTAATCCTGATATGCGTATAATTTATATTATGTTAAATAGAAGATATTGCTGAGCAACTCCTTGCAACTAGGCTAGAGTCTGGAGCTATCCACGGACCCGCCCCAGGAAGCCTGATGCCCAGCAAGACTCTTCGTCGCTTGAGCGCTTTGGCGCTTGTCATCAGCAGCATTGTCATCCTGCCGACTGCTCAGGCTAAGACCATTGATGCCAGTAACTACAACTTCCCGCTGACCAATCCGTTTGAAGCCACCATTGCCACCACGCCGGATGCCTTGTTGCCACTGGGGCTGCCGGCCAACCGCAATATCGATCAGGATGACTATGAGCTGAACCTTCGCCCAGAGCGCGAGTTCAGCCTGCCGGAAAATTTCTGGGCCGTGCAAAAGCTCAAGTACCGGATTGCCCGTCAGCCGGGGCCAGCGCCCCTGATCTTCCTGATTGCCGGCACAGGCTCGAACTACGCCAGCAGCACCATGGACTTTCTCAAGAAAGTCTTTTATCGCGATGGCTACCATGTTGTGCAGCTGTCATCGCCCACCAGTTACGACTTCATGGTCGGAGCCTCGCGCTATGCCACGCCCGGCTACACCCCGGAGGATGCCCGCGATCTCTATGCCGTCATGAAAGCCGTGCGTGAGCAGCAAGCCAATCTGCCCGTGACCGATTTCCATCTGCTGGGTTACAGCCTCGGAGGTCTGGATGCAGCCTTTGTCAGCCGGCTTGATGACACCGAGAAAGCCTTCGCATTCAAGCGCGTGCTGTTGCTGAACCCGCCGGTCAATCTGCAAACCTCGGTCAACAATCTGGACAGTCTGGTGCAAACCGAAGTCAAGGGAGTGAATGACGATCAGACCTTCTATGACTTGATCTTCACCAAGCTGGCCACCTTCTTCCGCGCCAAAGGCCACATCCAGATGGATGCCGCCATGCTCTACGACTTCCAGCAGTCGCCGCAAAGCCTGAGCAACGAAGAGCTGGCGATGCTTATCGGCACCGCATTTCGTTTCTCGGCCGCAGACATCGTTTTTACCTCCGACCTGCTCAACCGCCGTGGTGGCATCGTGCCCTTGCAGACAAAAATCACCGAAAGCAGCAGTCTCACGCCCTACTTCCAGTCCTCATTGCGCTGCAATTTCGCCTGTTACATGGAGCGACAGCTATTGCCGTTCTGGCGCAATCGCTTTGGCGGCACCGACTTGCCCCAGCTTGTCCATGACTCCAGCCTTTATGCCCTCGCCGATTACCTGCATGCCAGCCCGAAAATCGGCGTGATGACCAATGCTGACGACCTAATCCTTGGCCCCGGCGACCTGCGCTTTCTGCGCAAGACCTTCGGCCAGCGACTCACGGTGTATCCGCATGGCGGTCATCTCGGCAACCTCAATTACCGCGTCAATGTTGGCGACATGCTGGAGTTCTTCCATGAATAAGCACCTTTGGTTTGCATTCGGCATGGCACTGGCAACGATGCCGGCGCTGGCGGCAACTGACACTGATGAGGGCTTCACGCAGCCCTTGGCATCGCTGAAATACTTGCGTCACGACAAAGGCGTGGTTGTCTTCAATCAGGCAACGCTGGAACTGCTTGATGTGCCCGATCCGTGGGAGTCGGCAAACAGGCGTCTTTACCATTTCAATCAACGGGTTGATGAGCGGATTCTAGTGCCGGTCGTCAAAGGTTATCGCTTTTTCATGCCTGATTTGCTGCGTCAGGGCGTGACCAACTTTTTTGGCAATCTCGGCGATGTCAGCAACTTCAGCAATAGTCTGCTGCAGCTCAAGGGCAAGCGCTCACTGCAAACGGGCGGACGACTGCTGATCAATACCACCGTGGGCCTAGCCGGCGTCTTGGACCCGGCCAGCAAGCTCGGCATCATCCGGGACAATGAGGATTTCGGGCAGACCCTGGGGGTTTACGGCGTCAAGCAAGGCCCTTACCTGATGCTGCCCATCCTGGGGCCGTCGAATGTGCGGGATGCCAGCGGGCGAGCCGTTGATTTTGCCGTGGGGGAAGCCGTCAATCTGCTTAATGTCGCTGAAACGAGCGGTGATCATCGCGAAATCAGCGCGGTGAAAATCGTCAACGAGCGCGAAATTACCGAGTTTCGCTATGGTCAGCTGAATTCGCCGTTCGAATATGAAAAACTGCGCTTTGTGTTTAGTCGGGCGCGAGAGTTGCAGGTACTGGAGTGAACCAGTTCAGGCATGCACGCGCATGTCATGAACACTCTCAATGAGCTGCTCCAGCGTCACACCCGGCATTTTGACTCGCTTGACCTTGGCAGACTCAAAAGGGATTTGTTTGTATGCCTTGATGGTATAGACATGATTGCCTTCCCTCAGAGTGGACTCACCCTGAGCGCTCGCAAGCATCAATGCCTCATCGCGCTTTGACATGATTGTTTTCTCCTGCCAGCAAAATCCCTAATTGCCTTGCATAGGCTGGCATGCGGCCTGCCTGATCCTTCTCGCTTGTCAGCAGCGAAGCTCCAAGCTCTCTTGCGCACTGTAGCACAAACGCATCGTAGGCAAGAAGCCTGGGAAAGCTGAGTGCCATGCTCAGTGCAGCTCTTTGATCCACTTCGATATATTGAATGGGGAGCGCCAATGCAGCCTCAAAAGCATTTTGTGCAATATCTGGCGTGATGAATCGCTTGTAAACGCCTTGCCTGAGCGCATTAACGATTTCCCATCTGACCGACTCTGGCGCAAAGAGCATTTTACCTTCACAGGCATTCAGCTCTCGCTGCGCATCCTCGTCTTCCTTGACCATCGCCAAGATAGATGAGGTATCAATAACCATTTCATCTGCCATATATCACTCCTTTGATTAATGGCTTGCTCCGTTACCGCGTTTGGCGGCGCTTCAATTGAACCAGTTCAGCTGATCCCGCAGCAGCACGACCTCGCCAACGATGATCAGCGTCGGTGCCGGTAACGGCTGCTCGGCGAGCTTCTCGACAATATTCTCCAGTGTGCCGGTGATGACCTGCTGTTCGGGTGTTGTTCCCTTGGAAATCATGGCCACCGGCGTTTGCGGCGTTAGCCCGTGCGCCAGCAGCTGCTCGCGGATGGGGCCGAGACTGACCAAGCCCATGTACAGCACCAGCGTCTGGTTCGGATGCACCAGCTCGGCCCAGGGCAGATCCGGCGTTCCATCCTTGAGATGACCGGTGACAAAGCGCACCGACTGCGCGTAGTTGCGATGCGTCAGCGGAATGCCGGCGTAAGCCGCGCAACCACTGGCTGCCGTGATGCCGGGCACGACCTGGAAGCTGATGCCGGCAGCCGCCAGCTCTTCGATTTCTTCGCCACCACGGCCGAAAATGAACGGGTCGCCACCCTTGAGGCGACAGACGCGCTTGCCTTCCTGCGCCAATCGCACCAGCAAGGCGTTGATGCTTTCCTGCGGCACAGCATGCTCCGCCCTCGCCTTACCGACATAAATGCGATCGGCATCGCGGCGGCAAAGATCCAGAATCGGTGCCGACACCAAACGGTCGTAAACAATCACATCGGCTTGCTGCATCAGTCGCAGCGCCTTGAAAGTCAGCAGATCAGGATCGCCGGGGCCTGCACCAACCAGATAGACCTCGCCGGCCTGCGCTTTGTGCGGCGCGGCAAAGGCTTGCTGCAGATGCGCTCGCGCTTCGTCATCGCGACCACTGAAGACGAGATCGGGCATGGGGCCTTCGAGCTGAGCCTCCCAGAAGGCACGGCGCGCGGAGGTATCCGGAAAGGTTTGCTTGGCCAGCGTACGGAACTCGCCCAGCAGCGTGGCCAGGCGGCCATAAGCGGCCGGAATCATGGATTCGATCTTGCCGCGCAGAATGCGCGCCAGCACCGGTGATACGCCATTGCTGGAGATGCCGATGAGCAAGGGCGAACGATCAACAATGGCCGGGAAGATCACCGTGCACAGCGCCGGCGAATCGACCACATTGACCGGGATGCGCCGTGCCTGGCAGGCCTGCGACACCTCGGCGTTCAGCGCTTCATCATCGGTCGCCGAAATCACCAAGGTCTGATCGATGATGTCACTCGGGGCATAAGGCCGCTGATGGACTTGACCACCGGCCGCCTCCACTTGCGCGCGCAGGGCTGGCAACACCTCGGGCGCGACCAGCGTGACGATGCCGCCGGCACGCAGCAGCAGCGACACCTTGCGCAGAGCGATGTCGCCACCGCCGACCACCAGGCAAGGCTGACCCTTGAGACGAAAGCCCAGCGGCAAGGTATCCATGATGTGTCCTTACGCGGTTGGCGTGAGCAAGGTTTGACCGCCGAGATAGCCCTGCAGCACTGTCGGGATGCGCACGCTGCCATCCGCCTGCTGATAGTTCTCGAGGATGGCGACCAGCGTGCGGCCGACGGCCAGGCCGGAGCCATTGAGCGTGTGCAGCAACTCCGGCTTGCCGGTTTCCGGGCTGCGATAACGGGCCTGCAAGCGGCGCGCCTGGAAGCTGCCCATGTTCGAGCACGAGGAGATCTCGCGATACTTGCCCTGCCCCGGCAGCCAGACTTCCAGGTCGTAGGTTTTGCAGGCGGAAAAACCCATGTCGCCGCCGCAAAGCAGCATCGCGCGATACGGCAGCTCCAGCCTCTGCAAGATGACTTCGGCGTGGCCGGTCAGCGTTTCCAGCGCGGCATCCGAGTCTTCCGGGCGCACAAACTGCACCAGCTCAACCTTCTCGAACTGATGCTGACGGATCATGCCGCGCGTATCGCGACCGTACGAGCCGGCCTCGCTGCGGAAGCACGGCGTGTGCGCGGTATAGCGCTTCGGCAGCTCGTCGGCGGCCAGAATTTCGTCGCGATGCAGGTTAGTCACCGGCACTTCGGCGGTCGGAATCAGGTACAGCTCGCGCTCGCCCGGCACCTTGAACAGGTCTTCGGCAAACTTAGGCAGCTGGCCGGTGCCCTGCAGGCTTTCGGCATTGACCAGATACGGCACATACAGCTCTTCGTAGCCATGCTGCTGGGTGTGAACATCGAGCATGAACTGCGTCAGCGCACGATGCAGGCGCGCCAACGGCCCCTTCAGCACCGTGAAGCGAGAGCCGCTGAGCTTGGTGGCTCGTTCGAAATCCATGCCCAGCTTTTCGCCCAGCGCCACATGATCCTGCGCATCAAAGTCCAGCGTCGGCACCGTGCCCCAGCGCCGTACTTCCACATTGTCTTCTTCGCCCTTGCCGGCTGGCACGGAGTCATGCGGCAGGTTGGGCACGGCCAGCGCCAGCGTCTGCCACTCGCCTTGCACGGCTGTGAGGGCTTGCTCGGCAGTCGCCAGATCAGCATTGACCTGCGCCATTTCGGCGGCCAGTGCATCCGTATTTTCACCGGCTCGCTTGGCCTGACCAAAACGCTTGGAACCACTGTTTCGCTCGCCTTGCAGACGCTCGGCCTCGATTTGCAAGGCACGGCGCTTCTGCTCCAGCGCGCGCCAGACCTCAAGATCCAGAGAGACATGGCGCTTGGCCAGCGCAGCGGCAACGGTGTCGAGGTCTTGGCGCAGCAGTTTCGGGTCCAGCATGGATCGGAGTCCTTGAGTCAGTGAAGCGATGATGGGCACTATGATACCCGCAAGCGTTGCTTGAGTCAGGCCGTCGCGGCTGTCACGCGCTGAAAAGCACAAGACTTGCGACTGAAAAGCCGGATAATGGCGGCCAATTTGTCTGGCTCGCTATTTGGTATATCCCGCATGGAAATCAAGGTCAATTTTCTCGACAATCTTCGACTTGAAGCCAAGTTCGACGACTTCACGGTGATCGCCGATCAGCCTATCCGCTACAAAGGCGATGGTTCGGCACCGGGGCCATTTGATTATTTTCTGGCGTCATCGGCGCTGTGTGCGGCTTATTTTGTGAAGCTTTATTGCCAGACTCGAAATATCCCCACGCATAATATTCGGCTTTCGCAGAATAATATCGTTGATCCGGAAAACCGCTACAACCAGATATTCAAGATTCAAGTCGAGCTGCCCGCCGATATATCCGATAAAGACCGTCAGGGCATTTTGCGCTCCATTGAACGGTGTACGGTAAAAAAGGTCGTGCAAGCCGGGCCGGAGTTTGTGATTGAACAAGTGGATAACCTGGATGCTGATGCCCAGGCATTGCTGATGCCGAACGCGGCACCCGGTGCCGGCACCTGCATTGCCGGCAAGGATCTGCCGCTGGAGCAGACCATCGCTAATATGTCGGGCATATTGGCCGACCTAGGCATGAAGATTGAAATCTCTTCATGGCGAAATATTGTTCCCAATGTGTGGTCGCTGCATATTCGGGATGCACACTCGCCGATGTGCTTTACCAATGGCAAGGGCTCGACCAAGGAAGGCGCATTAGCATCGGCATTGGGCGAGTTTATCGAGCGGTTGAACTGCAATTTCTTCTACAACGATCAGTTCTGGGGCGAAGATATTGCCAACGCAGAATTTGTGCATTATCCGGACGAACGCTGGTTCAAGCCAGGCCGCCACGATGCGTTACCGGCGGAGATTCTCGACGAATACTGTCTGGCGATTTACAACCCTGATGATGAATTATGTGGCTCGCATCTGGTGGATACCAACTCCGGCAATACAGCGCGCGGCATATGCTCGCTGCCGTTCGTGCGTCAGTCTGACGGCGAGGTGGTTTTTTTCCCGTCCAATCTGATCGAAAACCTGTTTCTCAGCAATGGCATGAGTGCCGGCAATACGCTGGCCGAAGCTCAGGTGCAGTGCCTGTCGGAAATTTTCGAGCGCGCGGTTAAGCGCGACATTCTGGAAGGCGAAATCACCTTGCCGGATGTTCCTCAGGAAGTGCTGGCGAAATACCCCGGCATTCTCGAGGGCATCCAGGGTCTGGAAGCACAGGGCTTTCCCGTGCTGGTGAAGGATGCTTCGCTGGGCGGAAAATACCCGGTGATGTGCGTCTGCCTGATGAACCCGCGTACCGGCGGTGTGTTTGCCTCGTTCGGCGCGCACCCCAGCTTCGAGGTGGCGCTGGAGCGCAGCCTGACGGAATTGCTGCAAGGCCGCAGCTTTGAAGGCCTAAACGACTTGCCTCAGCCGACTTTCCGAAGTGAGGCTGTGACGGAACCCAACAACTTTGTTGAGCACTTTATTGACTCCAGCGGTGTTGTGTCGTGGCGCTTCTTCAGTGCCAAGGCAGATTTCGCCTTTGTGGAGTGGGATTTCTCCGCTCAGGGCGCAAGCTCGAATGCCGAGGAAGCCGCAACATTGTTCGGCATTCTCGAAGGCATGGGCAAGCAAGTGTATATGGCCGTGTACGAGCATATCGGCGCAAAAGCCTGCCGTATTCTGGTGCCGGGTTATTCAGAAATTTATCCGGTGGAAGATCTGATTTGGGATAACACTAATAAATCGCTGCTTTTCCGCGCCGATATTCTGAATTTGCATAGCTTGAGCAACAAGGCGCTGAAAGCATTGGTTAAGCGTTTGGAAGACAGTGAGTTGGACGATTACACCGACATCACCACCTTGATCGGCATCGAGTTTGACGACAATACCGTTTGGGGGCAGCTGACCATTCTGGAGTTGAAGTTGCTGATTTATCTCGTCTTGCAAAAGTTTGAAGAAGCGAAAGAGCTGGTGGAAGCTTTTCAGCAGTTCAACGACAACACCGTCGAGCGCGGGTTGTTTTACCAAGCCGTGAATCTGGTGCTGGAAGTGCAACTGGACGATGAGCTGGAACTGGAGGATTACGAGGCCAATTTCCGTCGCATGTTTGGCAACGAGCGCATGGATGCGGCGATAGGCTCGGTAAACGGCAGCGTGCGCTTCTTCGGCCTAACGCCGACGAGCATGAAACTGGAAGGTCTCGACAGACACCTGCGTCTCATCGACAGCTATAAAAAGCTGCACGCGGCGAGGACGCTTAACGCCGTTTAAACGTCCTCGCCGCCGCATCCAACTAGCGCAAAAAGGTCAGCTTGTCGCCAAATTTGATTTCCAGCCCGCGCAGCACGGGCTGGTACCAGTCCAACATCTGGGGGGCAGTTCAAGTTGGGTGCTTTTTATGGTAGCAGCTTCACATCTGAGTACAAAGCCTTCAAGTGGGCTATTCCCAAATCCAAGATCGGCTCATACATAAACGAATTCAGATGGATGTTCTCTGGGGTCATCAGGTTCACCTGCTCAAGCACCAAAATATTCTCCACTCTACCAAGGTCCAATCTCTTATATTCCTGAAGGAGCTTGATTGTTTGGTTCTCTGTGATAGCCCCTACAAAAGCAGCATTATTGATTGCTCTAATCATATGCCGTTCAGCAAGAAGCCTAATAGCAATTGATAGAACAATCTTCCCTTCAAGTTCTATAGACTCTTCTTGCGCAATAAAAATAGCCTCAGCTTCTTCGTTGATTAAGTCTATTACAAGCTTTGCTTGTGGAATCAAAGACAATTGCTGCTTATCAGCCAAAATTTTCTTATATATTGTGCAAAGTTCATCAAGTGTCATGGTATCCGTATCTGCCTTGACATGCAGTAGCGAGGTTAGTTTGAGAAAATCAGCATTAAAGCCACAGTATTCAGCCAAGTTACGAACAAATGGAATTGTTGAAATACAAAAAGCCGGAGTTGTTAAGTTATCTTTCCAGTGATTAAAAGGATTTTTTTGATATTTATCTTGAATCAGCTTCAGCTTTCTGCATGTCTTGGTCGCATGTAGCTTGCAATCACGTCTTAACCCAAGTCTTCCACTAATACTTCTATAGAAGTCGAAATTGTGGGAAAGGAAGAGGCACAGGAATTGACCTGAAGAGGAAATGTCTTTGAGATACTCAATGATTGCATATTTGTTTTTATAGTCAAAAGAATCTGCAATATCATCAATTACTAAAAAGGTTGTTGAGTTCTGCTTCCTTCTTGTCTCAATTTCAAACAAGATACTAAGTATGTATAGTGCTCTTTTTTCACCCTGGCTCAGCACTTTCAGCAAGGAATCTCTAGCAACATCACCTTCGCCATCACCATCAGAAAACTTGAATGCAATGGATGGTTGCGAGCCTTTCAAAATCACATCATCTTGGTTCGACACACTCATCTTGAACGGGACTGAGAATCGCTTGTTGAATGTATCAACAACCGCCTCCCATTCTGTTCTCTCACTCTTGGCTTGCTCAATAGCCTCTTCAATAGTCACCTTGTTTACTCTGTAAGCATCCAAGAATTCGCTATAGAGATCTTTCTGATCTACTAGATAGGAAACCCAGAGGTCTTTTTGAAGCTTCTTGAAGTCCTTCAGGTATGGAAGAATGTGCTGATGATCAAAGAGGTAATCCCTGAACTTTCGCAGCTCAGTATTTTGAATTTTCTTATCTATTGCATCAAATTTGGCAGCAAGACTCTTGTCGGTCAAAATCCTCTTTCGTTCTTCTTCAATCTTTTCAGCAAGCTCATCAGCGGTAGAAATCTCCTTCATCCCCTCTTTAGTTCTGAGATTTACTGTATGTTTTGCTTCAAAAAACCCATTGTCTTTGAGTTGCTTGTTAACAGTTGATGCGCTGTAGTGATTGAACTGCTTACTGAGGACATCAGACTTTGAAACTAATTCGTTGTATTTTTGGATGTACTCTTCTAACTGATCTTTGATAGAGCCAGACTCTAAAAGCCCGACAGTTTTATCGTTGAAAACTTCGGCATAGACCACGGCAGAAAGCTGTAATGCTGTGCCCGCCTTTACTTTTTCTTCTATTGAATCTACAAGCTCAGCAAGTGACTTCTTTCCAAAGCATTTCAAAATTTCAGTTTCAGGAGTAACCACTCTACCTGTTAATCCAGATAACTGCTTCAGCTTTGCAAACAAAGCCGACTGTTTATCTACGATTTCCTTTAGTGCGTCATCATACTGTTTTTTAACTTTGCTATTAACAAGAAGTAATGATGTTTTCTCAGATGAAAAGTCTGAATTATACGGCTCAACAACAAAAACCGAATCAGCGGCAATGTCATTACCTGCATCATCTTGTATTAATCTTCTTGATGCTCTATCTGGAAAAATCAAGTCCTTTGTTTCTCTTCCTTTGGCAAGATCATCAAAGGTCTTGGAAAACGATGTTTTCATGAAGCCGTTGGGTGCATAGATGGCATAGCTTTTAGTGATATTGAAATCAAACTCATGCATCAGTTCGCTAATGCCATAGCAGTTTCTAAGGTCTACACACAGCTTCATCTTAAACTCCATTTAATGCTTTAAAAAAGCACCAGAGAATTCTTCTTTCTACCTACAGGATAGAATTTCTCTGATCTTGCTATCCAAGTCCTCACCTGATGGTAAGTTCGGGCCTGCGATAAATCTTGCTGAAAATTCATCCATTTTAAATTTTAATTTCCTGGCTTCAGTGAGTGCTCTAGTTGCTCCAGGTGCAGTAGCTACTCCAAGATCGTATGTATGCACTGTAATAATATCCTTCCCATCTTCTTCAACAAGCGGAATGTCGTCGCCAATGATCTCTTCAAATCGCTGATAAACTGGTTCCGGAACAATGAAATACAAGCCGTGTGTTACCAAACTTGATTTTGAATAAACCAGACTTTTTCTGATAATTTGTGGTATTAGTCGTTTGTGAACATTGGCCCAATTCAAACCATGTGCAGATGGTGGAATCTTGGCCTTCTGATCGCGTGCTGCATACCATGCATCGCGATAGTTGCCAGTTATATCAATGCTTTGAACCTCAATACCCACATAACCAACAAGAGCACCATCAATAATATGAGCTAGAACCCAATCCATGCTCATTTTTCTTAATTTAACTTCTTTTCCTGAGTTCTGACCTAGTGCAACAACACAGTCTAATGATGCGCCGGGCTTAGTTACTGCTTTGATATATTCATCAAAAAGCATAAATTGAGTATAACCGAAAACCTCTGTGCTAACTCTTTTGAGAGTCGCATAACCATCTGCATAAAGTCTGTTAGGGCAGATGACAACATTTTGACCTGTATTAGTTACAGAACAAGTTCCATAACAGATGGTGTTGGTATGGTCATATTTTGAGCATGATTTTCCAATGAAAGGACATGCATTCAACTGCCAAAATTTTCTAGCTGTTGGTGTTGTATCTGTTGGACTATACCCAAAAACCTCAACCAATGATCGTCCTGTTTTATCTTCTGTCATTATGAAATCAACTCTTTAATTTTTTCACCAATTGCTTTGGCCATCAGAGGTGGAACAGCATTACCCACCTGTTCAAACTGTTCAGTCAAACTACCTGTGAATATATAATGGTCTGGAAAGCTTTGAATTCTGGCGGCCTCTCTAACTGAGATTGCACGATCTTGGGTAGGATGAAAGAAGCTGCCCCAGTGAGGGTCACACTTGGTCAAGATAGTTGAACACAACTCATCAGGATGAAGCCTGCCATATCGTTTTGTATGGTCACTTCTTCTTGCTCGTTGCAATCCGGCTGGTAGCAAATCATGTGGAATGTCTCTCCAACTTCCGCCTTGTGGAATATGCTTCAAGCGTTCAAGGTTGGCTTTTCCTAGTTTTGCACATCCGTGATTGAAAATTTTAGTTGAGCCTTCACGAAGAATTTTCTGAAACTCAGATTGTGCTGAATTGGTGTATTCAACATCCTCAATCAACTGCCCAAGTGCAAGTTCTGGGAAATCAGAAAGAGCATCCCAAACGGTAGTTTTATTTTTCAAGCCTTGTGCAAATAATGGTGGAACTTTAATGCAAAGCTCTTTTGCACCAGAAAAATTTGCAACTGCTGTTGCATTGTGTGTTGGCTCTGGAAACTCAATTCTTGTACTATCTCTTAAAGCAATAAAAATGGTTCTAAAACGCATTTGTGGAACGCCATAATGACCAGCAAAAAGAATACGATGATCAACGGAGTATCCCATCTTCTTTAGATGAGCATAAATTGCTTGTACAGCAGTGCCTTTTCCAAGTGAAACAATTCCAGGAACATTTTCAATAAGAATAGCTTTGGGCTTTAAAATTTCTGCAATCCTTAAATATTCTTTAAAAAGATTATTTCTTTGATCATCAAGAGTTCTGATTGGTGCATTAATTGAAAAGCCTTGGCACGGCGGACCGCCTGCAATCAAATCCAGTTCACCCGGCTTCAGACCTGTTAACTTCAATATTGCGTGTTCTGATAATTCACGAATATCATTTGTGACAACATGAGTTTTAGGATGATTTTTTGCAAAAGTGGTTGCGTAGGTAGGATGAATGTCGGAACCTAAAATTGACTGAAAACCAGCCATGTTCAATCCACAAGTCAGACCACCCGCGCCTGAGAAAAAATCTACCAATTTCATTTATTTAATCCAAATCTAGCACAACTATCAACTTCAAAACCCCCAAGTTTTGAAGACTTATTTCTTACCTGCTTCCTCATCCCACTTCCGAAGAAGAGCTAGCTTTTCAGCAATCTTGATTTCTAAACCTCTTGGCACTGGTTGATACCATCCTAGTTCTTCCATTCCATCAGGTAGATATGTCTCACCAGCAGCATAGGCATGTGGTTCATCATGAGCATACCTGTACTCATGCCCATAACCCAGCTCCTTCATGAGCTTGGTCGGGGCGTTGCGCAGGTGCATGGGCACTTCGCGGCTGCTGTCTTGCTGCACAAAGGCGCGGGCCGTGTTGTAGGCGTTGTAGCCGGCGTTGCTCTTGGCTGCCACGGCGAGATAAATCACCGCCTGCCCCAGCGCCAGCTCGCCCTCGGGCTTGCCCAGCCGTTCGTAGGTCTGTGCGGCATCATTGGCGATCTGCATGGCGCGGGGATCGGCCAGTCCGATGTCTTCCCAGGCCATGCGAATGATGCGACGGGCCAGGTAGTAAGGATCGGCGCCGCCATCTAGCATGCGGCTCAGCCAGTACAGCGCGGCGTCCGGATCGGAGCCGCGTACCGATTTGTGCAGCGCGGATATCTGGTCGTAGAAGTCGTCGCCGCTTTTGTCGAAGCGTCGCAGCGAGCCTTGCAGCACTTCGCCCAGACTTGCTTCATTGAGCTGCCCGCCTTCGGCCTCGGCCAGATCAGCGGCGATTTCGAGCAGATTCAGCGCGCGCCGGGCATCGCCATCGGCAGCATGCGCCAGCGCCTGCAGCTCGACCTCGGTGAAACGGACGGCCCTCTCGCCCAAGCCGCGTGGATCGTGGCAAGCCTGTTGCAGCAGCTGCAACAACTCCTCCAACGATAGAGAGCGCAGCACATAAACCCGCGCCCGTGACAGCAGCGCCTTGTTCAGCTCGAACGACGGATTCTCGGTGGTGGCACCGATGAAAATCAGCGTGCCGTCCTCGACATAGGGCAGAAAGGCATCCTGCTGCGACTTGTTGAAACGATGCACTTCATCAACAAAAAGCACCGTGCGCTGGCCGCTCTGGCGATAAAACTGTGCCTCCTCAATCGCCGCCCGGATCTCCTTGACGCCCGACAGCACCGCCGAGACGGCGAGAAAACGGGCATCGCAGGCACTGCTCATCAAGCGCGCCAGCGTGGTTTTGCCCACACCCGGCGGGCCCCACAGGATCATCGAGTGCAGCTGACCGCTCTCCAGCGCTTCGCGCAGCGGACGACCCCGCGCCAGCACATGCGTCTGCCCGACATACTCAGCCAGACTTTGCGGGCGCAACCGTGCAGCCAGCGGTTGATAGGCCGGGCTCGAGCTCATGGCGTCATTCACGAATGATGTCGGTGCCGGGTGGCGGAGTGAACTTGAAGGCCGCTGCTGGCAGCGCGGCATTGCGCTTGACGCGGAAAAATTCGATGCGCGTTTGCTGACCAAGGCTGTCACGCAGGCTCATAGACAATGGCTCATTGCCCTTAAATTGCAGGCTGAGGTCAGCAAAGACCGCATCCTTGGCCTTGGGCGTGAGCACATAAATCACGCTGGCCCCGTTCTTTTTCTGGCTGATGCGAAACTGTTGCTGCAACGCCGAGGCATTGCCGGCAAACAGCAGTGCCGGCGTCTGACTCAACTCTGGGCTGACCGGGCGGATGGTCATTTGCTGCAAGTCCGGGTCGAAAATCTTCAGCTCGCGCCCATCAGACACCAGCAGCTGGGCATAGGGCCGGCGCACTTCCCAGCGGAATTGCCCCGGCTTCTGAGCCTGGATATGACCCAGCACAACGCTTTCGGGCTTGCTTTTGGTGGCCTGCGTGATTTGCGTGAAATCGGCATCCAGACTGCGAATCGCCTTCAGTCTGGCAGCCAGATCTGTGCTGGCATCAGCCAGCGACAAAGCCGGCATCAGCAACAAGCTCAAGCTCAGTGCCGGTAAAAACTGGCGTATCTTTAATTTGCGTACCTTTAACATGTCGTGATCTCTAAATGACGCGTCACTCGCGTCGGGGTACCACGACTTCACGCTGGCCGTTGGTCTGCATGGCCGACACCACACCGGCGTTCTCCATCGCTTCCACCAGGCGTGCAGCCCGGTTGTAGCCGATCTTGAACTTGCGTTGCACAAAGGAAATCGACGGTCGTCGTGTTTCCAGCACAAAAGCCACCGCTTCGTCGTAGAGCGCATCCTGCTCGGGGTCGCCGCCCACATCATCGAAACCGCCAAAACTGCCTTTGCCGCCACCATCGGTAACTTCCAGGCTGCCTTCAAGAATCTCGTCGATGTAATCCGGCTGCCCACGAGCTCGCCAATCACCACAAACGCGGTGGACCTCGTCGTCGCTGACAAAGGCGCCGTGAACTCGCTCTGTTAAGCTGGTGCCAGGTGGCAAAAACAGCATGTCGCCATGGCCGAGCAGCATTTCCGCCCCGCCCTGATCGAGGATGGTGCGCGAGTCGATGCGCGACGACACCTGGAAGGCGATTCGCGTGGGCACATTGGCCTTGATCAGACCGGTGATCACATCCACCGACGGGCGCTGCGTGGCCAGAATCAAGTGAATGCCAGCCGCACGCGCCTTCTGCGCGATACGGGCGATCAGCTCCTCGACCTTCTTGCCGACGATCATGATCATGTCGGCGAATTCGTCGATGATGACCACCACAAACGGCAGTTTGCCCAGCTCGGATGCCTCTTCCTCGAAGACATTCTCGCCCGGTCGCCACAGCGGGTCCTTGATCGGCTCGCCGGCAGTAATGGCATCGGCCACCTTCTTGTTGTAGCCGTCGAGGTTACGCACACCGAGCTTGGACATGAGCTTGTAGCGCCGCTCCATCTCGGCCACACACCAGCGCAGCGCGTTGGCGGCATCCTTCATGTCGGTCACGACCGGCGTCAGCAAATGCGGAATCTTGTCGTAGACGGACAACTCCAGCATCTTCGGGTCGATCATGATCAGGCGCAGCTCGGCCGGCGTGGCCTTGAACAGCATCGACAAAATCATGGCGTTGACGCCCACCGACTTGCCCGAGCCGGTGGTGCCGGCGACCAGCAAATGCGGCATGCGCGCCAGATCGGCCACGATCGGATGCCCGGCGATGTCCTTGCCCAGCGCCAGCGTCAGCGGGCTGGACTTCGATTCGAAGGCCTGCGAAGTGAGAATTTCCGAGAGACGCACCATCTCGCGATCCTGATTCGGCACCTCGATGCCAACCACAGACTTGCCGGGGATAACCTCAACCACGCGTACCGACACCATGGCCATGGCGCGCGCCAGATCCTTGGCGATGTTGGTGATGCGCGCAACCTTTACGCCCGGTGCCGGCTGAATCTCGAAACGGGTGATGACCGGGCCAGGCTGAACCGCCACGACTTCGGCATCAACATTGAACTCTTTCAGCTTGATTTCCAGCAGGCGCGACATCGCCTCCAACGCTTCCGGCGTATAGCCCTTGCGGCCACGCGGCTCGGCCGGATCAAGCAGATCCAGCGATGGCAGGCTGCCCTCGCCCGGTGGCGGCGCGAACAACTGGCGCTGCGTTTCCGGCTTCTTCGCGGGTTTCACCTCGGCAATCGGCTGGATAGTGATTTCCAGCTTGGGCCGTGGCGTTTCCATCGGCGTTGCCTGGGTTTCCGGCACGCGTGGCGTGAAAGCCGGCTTGGCTGACTCACGCATGACGGGCTCTTGGCGAACCGCTGCTTTATGCGCTGGCGCACGCGCTTCGCTGCGCGCTGCCGGAGCTTCCGATGAATGACGCGTGGCGCGCCAGTTCTGCACGATCGGCAGGCAAAGCGTCTTCAGGCCCGCCAAGCCCTGCCACAGCAAACGCCCCGTGCGCTCCAGCACAAACGGCCAAGACAGGCCGCTGGCCAGCGTGAAGGTCAGCACAAACACGGTGCCCAGAATCAGCGTGCCGCCGATCAGCCCCGTGGCCTGCCACATGGCCAGCCCCAGTGTGCGGCCGAAAAGACCGCCGGCTGCGTTGTCCAGCCCAAAGCCGGGCTGGTACTGATGCAGGGCCAGCAGTGAGGCCAGCGAAAACAGCGACACCACCCAGGCGGCGGCCTGACGCCAACCGGTCAGCGCCAGCGGCGGCTGATACCAGAACAGCGCAATGCGCCAGAACAGCAGGAAGGGCACGAGATACGCCACGGTGCCGAGCATGAAACCGAGAATATCGGACAGATAAGCGCCGAACTGGCCGGCGGCATTGTGTGTCGGGCCAGAGCCCCACTGCGTCCACGCCGGGTCATTGGCATCGTGCGTAAAAATGCTGAGCGCGACGAAGCACGCCAGCACGATCCAGAATACGCGGTGCAACACGAGCCGACCGGGCTTGGTCGCTTTAGCGGGGTCTTGAGTTTGTTCAGGCGCGGCCACTGCAAATTTCCCGGATCATGTGATGCGACATTGTAGCGACCTGTCCGGAAGATGACAGGACCTCTGCTACACTCTCTGCCTGTCTTTTAACCCTTAGAACGGAGTTGTTATGGCCAGTGCGCATCATCGACTGATTATTTTGGGCTCCGGCCCTGCCGGATACACCGCTGCGGTCTATGCCGCGCGTGCCAATCTTCAGCCTGTGGTCATCACCGGCATGCAGTCTGGCGGTCAGCTCACCACCACCACCGAAGTCGACAACTGGCCCGGCGATGCCCACGGCCTCACCGGCCCGGTGCTGATGGAGCGCATGCAGGCGCACGCCGAGCGCTTCGGCACTCAGGTCATTTTCGATCACATCAATGCCGTGAAGCTCGACCAGCGCCCGTTCGTGCTCAGCGGCGACAGCGGCGAATACACCTGCGATGCCCTGATCATCGCCACCGGTGCGTCGGCGCAGTACCTCGGGCTTGAGTCCGAAACGGCCTTCATGGGTCGCGGCATCAGCGCCTGCGCCACCTGCGACGGCTTCTTCTATCGCGGCCAGCGCGTCATGGTGGTCGGCGGCGGCAACACGGCCGTTGAAGAAGCGCTGTATCTGTCCAATATCGCAGACCATGTCACGCTGGTGCATCGCCGCGACAAGCTGAAGTCCGAGAAGATCCTGCAAGACCACCTGTTCGAGAAGGAAAAGGCTGGAAAGATCACCATCATCTGGAATCACAGCCTGAAGGAAGTGCTGGGCGATGACTCCGGTGTGACCGGTGCCCTGCTCGCCTCGACCACCGGCGGTGTGGATCAGACCGTGCCGGTGGCCGGCATTTTCATTGCCATCGGCCACAAGCCGAACTCGGACATCTTTGCCGGCCAGCTCGACATGAAAAATGGCTATCTCAAGGTCAAGAGCGGTAGCGAAGGCAATGCCACGGCGACCACGGTGGCCGGCGTGTTTGCTGCTGGCGACATCGCCGATCATGTCTATCGTCAGGCCATCACCTCGGCGGGTGCCGGCTGTATGGCCGCGCTGGATGCCGAAAAGTACCTCGACGCGCTAGCTCACTAAGCACGCGGCGACGGCGAACTCGTGGCTATCCAACTGCCCTGGCTGGATCAGCACCTCGTGTTCCCGCCGCCGGCGCAAGCGCTGCGTGATCCTGACGGCCTGCTCGCTGCCGGTGGCGATCTCTCGCCCCGGCGGTTGCTGGCAGCCTATCGCAACGGCATCTTTCCGTGGTTTTCCGAGGCCGACCCGATTCTGTGGTGGTCGCCCGATCCTCGTTGCGTGTTCTACCCCGATCATTTCCAACCCTCGCGCAGTCTGCGCAAAAGCTTGCGCACTATGCCCTGGCGCATTTCGGTCGATCACGCCTTTGCCAAAGTCATGACAAGCTGCGCCGCCCCGCGCGCCTATGCCGATGAGACCTGGATCAGCCCCGACATCATCGCTGGCTATTGCGCCTTGCATGAGCAAGGTCATGCGCACAGTATCGAGGTCTGGCACGACGACGCATTGGTCGGCGGCCTGTATGGCGTCTCGGTAGGCGGTCTGTTTTGCGGCGAGTCGATGTTCAGCGTGAAAACCGATGCCTCCAAGATCGCCTTCTGGGCGCTCATGTGCATCGCTCGCGACGCTGGCTGGCCGGTCGTGGATGCCCAGTTCGAGAATCCGCATTTGATGAGTCTGGGAGCAGAAATGGTGCCGCGCACGGTCTATCTTGCGCATCTTGAGCAGGCTCGCGATTTGCCTGGCTATGACTGGGCAAACGCGGGTGCTGCTTTGCTACGCGGCGGATTTGCGCTGCTTGAGCCCACCTCGCCAGAAAGCAGCACATCATGAGCGCCAGCGAGCTACGCTTCTTTACCACCTCGTCACATGCCTGCAGCTATATCGGTGGGCGCGAAGCCGTCACCCTGTTTGCCGACCCAGAAGCTGACATGACGGCTTACACCTACAGCCAGCTCTCCGACATGGGCTTTCGCCGCAGCGGCCACTATGTGTACCGGCCACAATGTCAGGACTGCCAAGCCTGCATCTCGGTGCGCGTGCCGGTCGCCACCTTCAAGCCCAAGCGCAGCCAGAGCCGGGCCTGGGCTCGCAATCAGGACTTGAGCGTGCGTTGCGTCGAGCCGGAATGGAACGAGCAGCACTACGCCCTCTATGCGCGCTACATTTCGGCACGCCATCGCGATGGCGATATGTATCCGCCCACACCGCGCCAATATCGCGAGTTTCTGACCAGCGAATGGGCGGATACCGTCTTCGTCGAGTTTCGTCGTGGCGATCGTTTGATGGCGCTTGCCGTGACCGATGTGCTGCAAACCGGCCTGTCGGCGGTCTATACCTTCTATGACCCCAGCGAGACCTGGCGCAGCCTCGGCACCTTCGCCATCCTCTGGCAAATCGCCGAAACAAAGCGCCGTCAGCTCCCCTTTCTATACCTCGGTTACTGGGTGCGCCAAGCCGAGCGCATGCGCTACAAGACCCAGTTTCGCCCGCTGGAGCTGCTTATTGAAGGTGAATGGCTGCTGGCGCGCTGAAGCTGTAAACACGGCCTTTGCCAGCGCCCGCCTTTTCGGGCACAATGCGCCGGCTTTGCGGGCTTGCTGCCCGCTTTAATGATTATCTAGCCGCCGAGGCCATTGCTGCATGTCGAAAGAAGAACAGATTGAGTTTGATGGTGTTGTTGTCGACACCCTGCCGAACACCATGTTCCGCGTGAAGCTGGAAAATGGCCATGTCGTGATCGCCCATATCTCGGGCAAGATGCGCAAGCACTACATCCGTATTCTTACGGGTGACCAGGTCAAGGTCGAAATGACCCCGTATGACCTGACGAAAGGCCGCATCACCTACCGCGTCCGCTAAGCTTGGCGCAGCGCAGCTGCAGTTATGAATAGCGTAGCTTCAGACATGAAAAAGGGCAGATAATCTGCCCTTTTTTCGTTTCCGTAATCCGGGATTACTCCCAGATCACGGTCTTGCGCATGCCAACCCAAGTGTCGGCATTAGGCAAATAACGCTCTTCAACAATATTGCGTTTGATCTTCATGGTCGGCGTCAGGAAGCCATTTTCCATGGTCCACTGATCCTTCACCACCACCACATAATCCAGCTGCTCGTGATCTTCCAGTGTGGCATTAACGGTTTTCAGCAGGGCCGTGAATTCCTCGGTCAGCGTATTCTTGTCGAGACGACCATCAGCCAGCTCGGCCATGGCATCTAGCGACAGCATGAACAGCGCAAACGGCTGTGGCTGCGTTGGGCCAGTGACGCAAATCACTTCGACCTTCTGATGCACATTGAGCTTCTGCTCGATAGGCACCGGCGCCACATATTTGCCCTTCGAGGTCTTGAACAGCTCTTTCACACGACCCGTAATGCGCAGACGCCCCTGCTCGTCGAGCTCGCCGCGATCGCCAGTCTTCAGATAACCGTCGTCGGTCATGTCTTCAGCGGTTTTGTCCGGAGCCTTGTAGTAGCCCATCATCTGGCCAGGGCTCTTTACTTGCACTTCACCGGTGTCGGCAATGCGATGCTGCACGCCGGGATTGGCATGACCAACATAGCCAACGCGCACCTCGCCCGGCCGTGAACCGTGCGAATAGCCGTAGTTTTCGGTCATGCCGTACACATCCAGCAAGTCCAGACCAATGTTGCGATACCACTGCAGAATGTTCGGCGGCAACGGCGCCGAGGCGGTAATGGCTAGACGCACCTTATCCAGACCCAGCTGCGTGAGGATCTTGCGCTTGATCACGCCAGACAGGATCGGGATGTTGAACAGAATGCGTTGCTTGGCCGGCGGCAGCTTTTCATTGATGGCCAGGTAGAACTTGGTCCACAGACGCGGCACCGAGAAGAAAATCGTCGGTTGGGCGCGTTGCAAATCTTGCTGGAAGGTCGCGAGGTTATCGGCAAAGTAGATTTTGAAGCCGAAATACAGCGATGCGGTTTCGACCACGGCGCGCTCGGCCACATGCGCCAGCGGCAGGTACGACAGCATGCGGTCGTCGCGATTGATCTTGTAGGTGTCACGCAGGCCGCCGGCGACCGTGCACATGGTGCCGAAGCTGTGCATCACGCCCTTGGGGCGGCCCGTGCTGCCGGAGGTATACACAATCGTGGCCATGGCGCTGGTGTCGGGCAGCGTGATCTCGGCCAACGGCTCGTTTTGCGCGACCAGATCTGTCCATTGCGTAACATCGCTACGCGGCGACAGCGGCAGACCGATCAGCGGCAGGCTGTCCGGCAGAATGGTCTTGATATCGTTCCAGCCATCGGCCTTGCCGTCGAGCTTGCCGAGGAACAGCAGCTTGCATTCGGAGTGTTCCAGAATGTACTCGGCCGACTCCGCGTTCAGCGTGGGGTAAAGCGGTACGGTGACATGACCGGCCATCCACACTGACAAATCAGCGAGAATCCAGTGCGCGCTGTTGCGACCGAGCAGACCGATGCTGCTGCCTGCCGGCAGATTCAAGGACTTGAGGTAATTGGCGACGCGAGTAACTTGGTTGGCAGCTTCGCCCCAAGTGACTTCCAGCGTCTTGCCATCAGCCAGCGGCTGCGTCATGTAAACGGTATTGGGGCTGGTTTCTGCCCACAGCATGAAACAGTGGATCAGTGTTGATCGAGAGGCGTATCGGCTCATCAGAGGGCTACCTTTTCATTATTTTGGGGCGTTGTTATAGGGGCTGACTGATGCGTCAAGCAGACCTTTCTTATACCAAAAGTTTACTTGCCATGGCGAGTGCTAATCAGCCTTGGCAGTGGATTCAGCGCGGATTTGCTCACGATAGCGGCCCGGTGCGAGGCCATAGCTGCGTTTGAAGGCCTGACCGAAGGCAGTTTCCGAGGCATAGCCCACGGCATCGCCAATATGGCAGATGGGCTGTGCGGTATGCCGCAGCTGCCATGCCGCGACGCGCATACGGTGCTCGCTGACATAAGTCAGTGGCGGCTTGCCCATGATTTTCTGGAAGCGATCGGCAAAGGCCGAGCGCGACAGGCAGGCCATCTCTGCCAGCACCGGCACCGTCCAGGCTTTGCCGGGATGCTTGTGGATGGCACTTAGCACCAGCGCCAGCGCGGGGTCTTTCAGTGCGCGCAGCCAAGAGTCGTTGCCTTCGGGCAGATTCTCGATATAAGTGCGCAAAATCTCCACAAACCAAATGTCGCCGAGTCGGTTCAAGATGCTCTGATGCCCCGGTCGCCGCTCTCGCGTCTCCAGAAAGAGAAACTCGATGCCGATACGCAGCCACTCTGGCGTACTTTTCTGCACACCAAGAATGGACAGCGCCGAGGGCAATGCCGACATCAGCGGCTGTCCCAGCTCCACATCAAAACGACATCCTGCGGTCAGGATGTAGGCCGATAACGGCCCATCGCCCAGCGTGATGGGTGTTTCCCGTGGCCGGCCGAACTCCCCGCTGATATCAACGACCGCATTTTCCATGCCTGCTAGTGCATAAATGCGGTGCTGGCTGCCGGTCGGCATAATCATCAAATCCCCGGCGAACAAGTGGTGCCGTTCGTCGCCAACCTCAATGATCACCTCCCCTTGCAAGACCGCATGGAAAATTGAACGATTAGGCAGGTTCACGCCAAATGCCCAATCACCGGAGGCCGAAACAAAGAAGTATTCGGCGTCCGTGAGATGCAAGTCATCGAAAATAATGCTCAAAAAGTCCTGCATTTGGTCGTGTTCCGGCGTTTTAAGAGATAAAAGCGGCTTTTAATGCCAGACAACAACCTTAACATTGAACAATGATACGGTCACAGCGAAAACAACGCTTTTTGTCTGAAATTGAAATAAAACTGTCTCAGGAGAGGCCCGCCATGACAACCGCCACACTCACTACCCCCTGGGTAGACAGCAAACGCTATCTCTGGCTGCTAAGCCCGCTGCTACCCGTCCTCGGCCTGATGATACTCGGGCTCTACGAACTGACCGGCGTTAGCATTGCCCTCTGGGGCGGCCCGATTCTGGTCTACGGCCTGATCCCGCTGATGGATCGCATCATCGGCTCCGATGCCAGCAACCCGCCGGAGTCGGCCGTGGCTCAGCTCGAGTCCGACAGCTATTACCGCTATGTCGTCTATGCCTACATCCCGTCGCAGTTTGTGCTGACCATCTGGGGCGCGTGGATCGCGGTGCATCATGACCTCAGCGTCTTCGAATTTATCGGTATGGTGTGCTCCGTTGGCGCTATCAATGGCATCGCCATCAATACCGCCCACGAGCTGTCACACAAACGAGACGGGTTCGGTCGCTGGATGGCCAAGGTCACGCTGGCGCCGGTGGCCTACGGTCACTTCTACGCCGAGCATGTGCGTGGTCATCACAAAAATGTAGCCACGCCAGACGATCCGGCCAGCTCAAAAATGGGCGAAACCTTTTGGGCTTTCCTGCCGCGTACGATGATCGGCAGCGTGTTGTCTGCCTGGAAAATTGAAGGCGAACGCCTGAATCGTCTCGGCAAAGGCGTTTGGTCGCTAGACAACGACAATCTTCAGGCCTGGGCGATGACGGTCGTGTTCTTTGGCGCCATCACCGCCGTGCTGGGCTGGGCCGCACTGCCCTTCCTGCTGCTGCAAGCCTTCTACGGCGCTGCGCTGCTGGAAGTCATCAACTACATCGAGCACTACGGCCTGCTGCGTCAGAAAGGCCCGGACGGTCGTTTTGTGCGCTGCATGCCGGAGCATTCCTGGAACAGCAACCACATCGTCACCAATCTGGTGCTGTACCAGCTGCAACGACACAGCGATCACCATGCCCACCCGACGCGCAGCTTCCAGGCCCTGCGTCACTTCGAGGAAAGCCCGCAGCTGCCGGCCGGCTACGCCTCCATGCTGATCCCAGCCTATATTCCGGCGCTGTGGTTCCGTCAGATGGACCCGCTGGTGGCCAAGCACTACAAGGGCGATCTGAGCAAGGCCAACATCCTGCCGTCCAAGCGTGAACAGATTTTGAATTCGGCTTTGAACCGTGCGCGTCTGGAAAATCCGGCACAGATGTCGCCAATTCCTGACGGAGCCCCGGCACATATGCAGACCGATGGCCATGCCCGCTTCAAGTGCTCGGACTGCGGCTATATCTATGACGAGAGCAAGGGCTGTGCGAAGGAAGGTTTCCCGGCGGGCACGCTGTGGACGAAAATTCCGGACAACTGGCCCTGCCCGGATTGCGCCGTGCGCGAAAAGGTCGACTTTGTGGCGCTGTAAGCTACAAGAGCAAGTTCAGGTCGAGGTGCCCATCCAACATGGGTGGGCACCAGACATAATGACTGGTCACCGGCTGGCTGAACTGGAACAAGGCATCGAGCACACCGTCTTCAGCTCCCGACATGCGCGTGAGCTGGGCCTCGAAGGCCTGAAACGAATGGCCAAACGCCACAAACATCAAGCCTGCGCGATTGCCCGCTGACCACGGCATGGAACGGCGCAACACAAAGGCTTCCGGCTCGAAATCCTCTTGCGCGGTGCGCTTCACATGGGCCGACTCAGGCGCATCCTCCAGCTCCACATCATCGCTACGCCGTCGTCCGATGGCATGATCCTGCGCCTCCGGACTCATCGCATCGAAACGCTCGAACTGATGCAGCCATTGTTGGATGGCGGCAAAGCTTGAGCCTTCCAGATCGATATTGGCCGATGAAACACAGGCGGCAGCAACAGCCAGCTCATCCACCGGATTTTCCGTGCCGTCCTTGTAGCCGGTCAGATCGCGACCATCGCCATGACGGAAGGCGTCAACCCACTGATGCCGCACGAATGCCGGCTGCAGACGCTGCGTCCAAGCGCGCTCGGCGAGCAGCAAGTCACCGCGATCCTCGCCACGCAGCCAGAGCCACAGCGCAATCGGCTGCTGCGGCAATGGCACCAGCGCACCGGGGATGTCGAAACCGTCACGCAGGCCGGGAATGCTGGCGTTGAGTGCTGCCACCAACGATGCACCGATGCCGACCACGCAGCGATCGCCATCCGCTTCGGCCTGCAAGCTACGCAAGGCCGCCGGCAGCGCTGTCACATCCGCAAGCTGATAGCTGACATACAGCGCGTGGCCCGGAATGTCGGCCAAAATGCCGGTTTGTGCTGTTCTCATGACTCAACTTCTATCCTTTTCAAACAAGCGTTGCTCAGTAATCATGGCCCGCTCGCGATCCAGCTCGATGCGCAATTCTTCCTCGGAGGGCAACACCAGCTTGTATTTGCTGGCAAACAACTGCTCATTGCCATGTAGCACTGAATAGCGAACCACAGAGGCGTCCTTGGTAGCACAGAGAATAATGCCCACCGTCGGGTTGTCGTCCGGCGCGCGCTTTAGCTCGTCGTACATGCGCACATACATGTCCATCTGACCGATGTCTTGATGTGTCAACTCGCTACGCTTGAGATCAAAAATCACGAAGCATTTGAGCAGATAGTTGTAAAACACCAGATCAATGTAGAAGTCCTTGCTCTCGGTGCTGATGCGCTGCTGGCGAGCAACAAAGGCAAAACCCTTACCCAACTCCAACAAAAAACCTTGCAGCTTGTCGATCAGTGCCTGCTCCAGATCACTCTCCAGCAGCGTGCCGGTATTGGGCAAGCCAAGAAACTCCAAGAGTACCGGATCACGGACAAACTCACGCGGGCTTTTGCTCAGCGCCTGAACATGGGTAATGGCCTCTTTCTCAACGGCAGCACGATCCTGGCTGGCCAGCAGCCGTTCGTAGTAAAGCGTGCCAATCTGGCGCTCCAAGGCGCGAGTAGTCCAATTCTGAGTAGCGGCTTCTGCCATGTACCAGCTTCGAGCGCTGCTGCTTTCGACCTTGAGCAGCGTGCGGTAATGCGTCCAGCTCAATTCGTGACGCAATGCGTCACGAATTGGAAATGCCATATAAAACAGCCGCATATAGCGTAAATTTGAGGCATCGAAGCCCTTGCCGAACTCGGCTGTCAAAGATTCGGCCAAAGTCGGCAGCAATCGCTTGCCATAGGCTGCACGAGCCCCACCACCTTGCTCAAACTCCACAAGATGCCGACCAAGCTCCCAGTAAGTCTGCACCTGAAGAGTATCAACAGCACGCAACGCCTGCTGGCGCGCCAGCCGAATCAACTCACCGAGATGGCTCAGCAATACTTGCAATGGCTGGTCGTTTTCAGCCGACGAGGTTAGCTCACTCATACTGCCTCCTGCAGATCGATTTGCTGGCTCAGCACTAGCTAGCCATGTGGAAATACATGAAAAAAGCCGCCTGCTTTACTCCAAAGCAGGCGGCTTCTTCAACGCAGGCACACAGGCTTAGCCAGCCAAGCTTGCCTTCAGCTCACGACGACGACGGTGAAGCACCGGCTCGGTGTAACCATTCGGCTGTGCGCAACCCTCAAACACCAGCTCGGCAGCGGCCTGATAGGCCACGCTGGCAGCGAAGTTCGGCGCCATCGGCTGGTACAGGGCGTCACCGGCGTTCTGGGCGTCGACCACCGAGGCCATGCGCTGCAAGGCTTCCACGACCTGCTCTTGCGTGCAGATGCCGTGACGCAGCCAGTTGGCCACATGCTGGCTGGAGATACGCAGCGTCGCGCGGTCTTCCATAAGGCCGATGTTGTTGATGTCCGGCACCTTGGAGCAACCCACGCCTTGGTCGATCCAGCGCACCACATAGCCAAGAATACCCTGAGCGTTGTTGTCGAGCTCGTTCTTGATCTCTTCCGCCGACCAGCTTGGGTTAGCCGCGACCGGATAGGTCAGAATGTCATCCAGCGAAGCGCGAGTACGCGACTTGAGCTGGTTCTGCACATCCTGCACCAATACCTGGTGATAGTGCGTGGCGTGCAGTGTGGCGCCGGTTGGCGACGGCACCCAAGCGGTGTTGGCACCAGCCTTCGGGTGAGCAATCTTCTGCTCCAGCATGCCTTTCATCAGGTCCGGCATGGCCCACATGCCCTTGCCGATCTGGGCCTTGCCCTGTAGACCGCAGGCCAGACCGATGTCGACATTCCAGTTTTCGTAGGCGGCGATCCACTTCGCGGCCTTCATGTCGGCCTTGCGCACCATCGCGCCGGCTTCCATGGAGGTGTGCATTTCGTCGCCGGTACGGTCAAGGAAGCCGGTGTTGATGAAGATCACACGAGCGCTAGCAGCGCGGATGCACTCCTTCAGGTTCACCGTGGTACGGCGCTCCTCGTCCATGATGCCCATCTTCAGCGTGTTGCGGGCCAGACCCAGCGCGTCTTCAACGCGACCGAAGATCTCGTTGGCGAACGCCACTTCTTCCGGGCCATGCATCTTCGGCTTCACGATATAGACCGAACCGGCACGCGAGTTCGATACCTTGTTGGTCTTCAGCAGGTCATGCTTGGCGGCCAGCACGGTCACCAGGCAGTCCATGATGCCTTCCGGCACTTCCTGGCCCTTGTAGAGCACGGCCGGGTTAGTCATGAGATGACCCACATTGCGCACCAGCAGCAGCGCGCGGCCGTGCAGCGTCAGTTCGCCGCCGCTCACGGTCTTGAATGTGCGATCGCCATTCAGAGTACGAACCAGCGTTTTGCCGCCCTTCTCGAACGACTCGCTCAGCGTGCCCTTCATCAGGCCCAGCCAGTTGCCGTAGACCTCAACCTTGTCTTCAGCATCAACGGCTGCCACGGAGTCTTCGCAATCCTGAATCGCGGTGATGGCCGATTCCAAGTTCACATCCTTGATGCCGGCAGCGTCGGTCTTGCCGATAGAATGCTCACGATCAAACTGAACTTCAGCATGCAGGTTGTTGTTCTTCAAAAGGATGCTGGTTGGGCTGGCGATGTCGCCCGTGTAGCCGACGAACTTCTCCGGCTGCGCCAGAGCAACGGTTTCGCCGCTCTTCAGCGTGACCTGCAGCTGGCCGCCAACGATGGCGTAGCCGGTGCTGTCCGCATGCGAGCCGGAAGCCAGCGGCGCTGCCTGATCGAGGAAGTTGCGCGCGAAAGCGATGACTTTGTTGCCGCGAGCCGGGTTGTAGCCCTTGCCCTTCTCGGCGCCGCCTTCATCGGAGATGGCATCGGTGCCGTAAAGCGCATCGTAGAGCGAGCCCCAGCGGGCGTTGGCGGCGTTCAGCGCATAGCGGGCGTTCTTCACCGGTACCACCAGCTGCGGGCCGGCGATGCGCGCAATTTCGTCATCCACATTTTCCGGGCTCACGGCAAAATCCGGGCCTTCCGGGACGAGGTAGCCGATCTCGGTTAGAAATGTCTTGTAAGCCGCGAAATCGGCATTGCGATTCGCCTGATGCCAAGCATCAATCTTGGCCTGGATAGCGTCGCGTTTGGCCAGCAGCGCCTGATTCTTCGGCATGAGATCGGCCATGATCTGCTCGAACTGGTCCCAGAAATGCTTGGGCTCAACGCCAGTGCCCGGAGCCACTTCGTTGTTGACCAGGTCGTACAGGGATTTGGCGATAGCGAGTTCGCCGTGTTGAATGCGCTGCTCAGTCATGTGCATCAGCCTCGTGCTCGTGGGTAAATTAAATAAGGTGCGCTGCCTACTACAGAGATAATAGAAAGCAGGCGTTGCGAAAAGTGGCAGCTAGTCTAGCGAAAACTTCCACGCCGGTCATTCCCGATCAATGCGCTTGCGTCGCTTCGGCACCCAATTGGCCTTCTCTTCATCGCGCAGCTCCTGATCGGTGATCTGCCGCGCCACATAAAGAATGAGCTGACGCAACCAGCGATGTGCCGGGCTGTGATGCAGCAGCGCACCCCAGGCCATCTTCAGCTCAAATTCGGGGATGAAAAACGGCGGCTCTTTCACGACTAATTGCGGATGATCGTTCTGCAAACGCGCAATGCGCGTTGGCAGCGTCGCAATCAGATCCGCCTTGTGCGCCACCAGCGCCGGCATCTGGTAATGGCGCGTATAGATGGTGATGCGACGCCGTTGGCCGATGCGCTCCAGAGCGGCATCAATCTGCCCCATGCCGCCACGATCCGGATTCATGCCAAAGCCGATGCCCATGCCGGTTTTCGACACCCAGATATGCTGCGACTCCAGATAGGTTTTCAAATTGAAGCGCACCGCCGCCGGATTGCTGCGATTAAGCAGGCAGGAAAAGCTATCAGACCATAGCGTAACTTGATGAAATGAAAGCGGTATTTCATTAAATCGATTGATGGCCAGATCGACCTTGCCCTGCTCGATGTCTTGTATGCTGACATCGGAAGGTGTGAGAAAATCCAGCACCACATCCGGTGCCTCCGAGCGCAGCGCCTTCACCAGCGCCGGCATCAGCGTGGCCTCGGCATAGTCGGATGTCATGATGCGAAACACGCGCTTGGATGTCAGCGGTCGGAAATCCTGCTTGGGCTCGAGAATCTCTGTCACCGCCGACAGTGCTTGGCGCACCAGTGGTGCCAGCTCCAGCGCGCGCTCGGTAGGTGCCATGCCGCTACTGGAACGGATCATCAGAGGATCGTTGAAAAGCTCGCGCAAGCGCTTGAGTCCATTGGACATTGCTGGCTGCGTAATGCCTAATTGTGCCGCTGCACGAGTCACATTCTTCTCTTGCAGCAGCACATCCAGATAGACCAGCAGATTAAGATCGACGCGCTCTAGATTCATTGCATGAATACCGAAAATAAAAACTATAAATTTTGAAAATTATGCCATGAACTCTAGACTGCACCCACTGTTAAAGCGACCCCTATGCTATTTGTATGGGCGCTTCAACTTTTCCCACCCAGCGACAGGAAACCGTCATGACTACGTATACCTCTGCTATTGATGCTGTTCGTGCCCTGAAAGCCCAGTTCGGCACTTCATGGAACGCTATCAGCCCGGAAGACGCAGCTCGCATGCAAATGCAGAACCGCTTCAAGACCGGCCTCGACATCGCCAAGTACACCGCCGCCATCATGCGTCGCGACATGGCTGAATACGATGCCGACACCAGCAAGTACACCCAGTCGCTGGGTTGCTGGCACGGTTTTGTTGGCCAGCAGAAAATGATCGCCAACAAGAAGTACTTCGGCACCACCGAAAAGAAGTACCTCTACCTGTCCGGCTGGATGGTTGCTGCACTGCGCTCGGAATTCGGCCCACTGCCGGACCAGTCCATGCACGAAAAGACTTCCGTTCCGGCCCTGATCGAAGAGCTGTACACCTTCCTGCGTCAAGCCGACGCCAAGGAAATGAACGACATGTTCCGCAACCTGAAGAAAGCTCAGGAGGCCGGTGACAGCGCCAAGGCTGCTCAGATCGAAGCTCAGATCAACAACTTCGAATCGCACATCGTGCCAATCATTGCCGACATCGACGCTGGTTTCGGCAACGAAGAAGCCACCTACCTGCTCACCAAGAAGATGATCGAAGCTGGCGCTTGCTGTATCCAGATCGAAAACCAGGTGTCGGACGCCAAGCAGTGCGGCCACCAGGCTGGCAAGGTTACCGTTCCGCACGAAGACTTCCTGGCCAAGATCAATGCCGTTCGCTACGCATTCATCGAGCTCGGCGTTGACCAGGGCGTGATCGTTGCCCGTACCGACTCCGAAGGCGCCGACCTGACCCAGAAGATCCCGGTCTCCAAGACCAAGGGTGACCTGGCTTCGCAGTACATCAGCTACCTCGACACCACGGAAATCGACATTTCCGAAGCTCAGGATGACGAAGTGCTGATCAAGCGTGATGGCAAGCTGCACCGTCCGAAGCGTCTCGCTTCCGGCCTGTTCCAGTTCCGTGCCGACACGCAGATCGACCGCGTTGTGCTGGACTGCGTAACATCGCTGCAGAACGGCGCCGACATGCTGTGGATCGAAACTGCAACGCCGAATGTTGCCGAAATCGCCCACATGGTTAACCGCGTCAAGGAAGTGGTTCCGAACGCCAAGCTGGTTTACAACAACAGCCCGTCGTTCAACTGGACACTGAACTTCCGTCAGCAGTCCTACGACCGCTTCGTTGCCGAAGGCAAGGATGTTTCCGCCTACGACCGCGCCAAGCTGATGAGCGTTGACTACGACAACACCGAACTGGCCAAGGACGCTGATGAAAAGATCCGCACCTTCCAGGCCGATGCGTCGCGTGAAGCCGGGGTGTTCCATCACCTGATCACGCTGCCGACCTACCACACGACTGCTCTGCACATGCACGAGCTGACCAAGGGCTACTTCGGCGACCAGGGCATGCTGGCCTATGTGGCCGGTGTTCAGCGCAAGGAAATCCGTGAAGGCGTTGCCTGCGTTAAGCACCAGGCCATGGCCGGTTCGGACATCGGCGATGACCACAAGGAAATCTTTGCTGGCGAACAGGCTCTCAAGGCCGGTGACGACGCAAAGAACACGATGAACCAGTTCGGCGGCTAATCCCGCTCAGCTGTTTGAAAAAGGCCGCTTTTGCGGCCTTTTTCTTTGGTATTCGTCCGATGAGGCTTGCTGCAAAGCAGCCTCTATAGGACACTCCCGAGTCACGAAAACAAGAACAATGAGGATACTCATGGTGTCGCACCAATCTGCATTTGCTTTACGCGCCCTCACCTTTTCCATGCTTTGCCTTGCTGCCGGTCACACCTTCGCCGGTGGTCTGGATCTGCCATCAATCACGGCCAGCCACCAAGGCACTTCGAACGCCAATGCCGCTGAAGCTAATGACCCTTCGGTTCTTTATTACAACCCGGCGGGTTTGGCACAACTGAAAGGCGGCCTGCAAGTTTCTCAAGGTTTTTCTGTGCTGATTCTCAATGGCAAGGTTGAAGCCGACAGAAATGAAACGCGTCACGGTGCCTCAGACGCTACTCAAAAATCTGACGAAGGCGATCCCATCGGGAATGACACGGCAACGAATGGCAAAGCGGGTACATTTTGGCCAGCCGTTCTGGCTGCAGGCGGTGCATTCGTTTCCTTGCCGATCGATGACATGGTTACTGCCGGCATTGGCATCTTTGCACCGGGTGGCGGCAACTTGAACTTCAAGTCAAATTGGGCCGGTGCTTATCAGATCGATAGCATTGCCATTGAGCTGATCAATATCAATCCCTCCATCGGTATTCGCTTTGACGACAAGCACAGTGTGGGCTTTGGCGTGTCGGTGATTGGCGGTCATATTCGCCAGAAAACACAGATTGATATCGAAGGTGTAAAGCCATTCCTGCTGAAAAGCGCTGTTGATAGCGGAGCCGTTGATGTTGGCGGAATCCCATTGCTATCCACTCTGCTTTCACCTTGCGGTACAAACCCTATCAGCGCGGCCTGTATTGCAGGCTATAATGTTGCTGGCGATGCATTAGTTGCAGAAGGCAGCAATGGTAGCGCTCAGGTTGAAATGTACGGTTATGGCCTCGGATTTAACGCAGGCTATATGTTCAACTTCAATGAGAATACTCGTGCTGGTTTGGCGTATCGCTCGGAATCCACCATCAAGCTTCGCGGCACCCTCGAGTGGGATCTTGACGATGTTAAAGGTACGCCACTCTTCAATAATGTCATTGGTCCTGCAACCGGTGGTTACTCTGGCGATGATGCACTGAAGATGTTTTTGCAGGACACACTGCGCCCGGATACAAAAACCAAAGGCGACTTGATTTTGCCAGCGCGTACATCGGCAAATATCTTTCACAAGCTGAATGACAAAATTGATGTCATGGCAGACTTCACATTCATTGAAACTTCGGCCGTTGATAAAATTCGAGTTCAGTTTCTGGATGTTCAAAAGAATGGCAAAACCATCAAGCAAGGAGCTGGCGGTATTGATACCAAATGGAGAGACTCGTTCAAGGTGTCTCTGGGTGGCAACTACCATTACGACGACAAGCTGACGCTAAAATCAGGCTTCCAGTACGACAAGACTCCAGTTCCATCGGCAGAATTCCGTCACCCAGGTGCGCCGGATAGTGATCGCTACATGTTTTCGTTTGGCGCAAACTACAAGGTAAAGCGCAATTTGACGCTGGATGCTGCGTATAGCGTCACTTTCCTGGAAGATTCCGAGTCGAACTATACGGATCGTTGCCGTACCACCAATCGTGATGACGAAGATGGTACCTATAATCCGAATGGTGAGTCCTGTACGGGTAACGGTGGCAAATTCAGCGGCCGCTTCTCCGATACTTCGATTCAAACGCTGGGCATCCAGATGAACCAGAAGTTCTAATCAAACTTCACGCATAAAAAAGCCGGCTTTCGAGCCGGCTTTTTTATTTGTAGCGCATTCAGATCGTTATATTGACCAGCTCCAGCTCATTCGCCTGCCTTTCGCGTGCTTGCACTTTGACGCGCTTGTTATCCAGTCCAACAAAATCAAACAAATTGGAGTCGGCTAATTGTGACGGTGCCACATTTTGAATAGCCGTAAACATGCTGTCTAGGCGTTGCGGGAATTGCTTGTCCCAATCTCTCAGCATTTGATTGACCATGGCACGCTGCAAATTCGCCTGCGAGCCGCACAAATTGCACGGAATAATCGGGAACTCTTTTAAGGCAGCATATTCCGCAATATCTTTTTCTTTGCAGTAGGCCAGTGGTCTGATCAGAATATTCTTGCCATCATCTGAAAGCAGCTTGGGCGGCATGGCTTTCAAGCGGCCATTATGAAAAAGATTAAGCATTAGTGTTGCCATGATGTCATCGCGGTGATGCCCCAAGGCCACTTTGGTGGCACCAATCTCTTGCGCAAAGGCATAGAGATTACCACGACGCAAACGGCTGCAAACGGCGCAATAGGTCTGCCCTTCCGGCGTCAGCTCCTTGACGATGCTGTAGGTATCTTTTTCGAGAATATAGAAAGGCACACCACGCTTAGTCAGATATGCCGGCAATACCTCTTCCGGGTAGTCAGGCTGTTTCTGGTCCAGGTTCACGGCCACGATCTCAAACTTGATCGGCGCACTGATTTGCAGGCTGAGCAGAATCTCCAGCATGGTATAGCTGTCTTTGCCGCCAGACAGACAGACCATGACCTTGTCGCCATCCTGGATCATGTTGTAATCCTCGATGGCTTGTCCGGTCAGGCGTCGCAAGCGCTTCTGCAGCTTGTTGAAGCGGAGTTTTCGAGCGGCCTCCTTGCTCACCCCCAACTCAGCGGCATCTGGCTCATCCGGCTCGGGAGACCATGTCGCAACAGGTTGCGAATCGCTGATTGGTGGCTGAAACTCAGGAAAGATAGACATAAAAAGCGCCTCATGGAGAGGCGCGAATTGTCCTAAAACTGCTGTCTCGTGTAAACCCGCGATTGGAGATCAGCCTCTTAGTGACGCATTGATCTTCTGCAATGCTGCAAATGGATCATCTGCCTGAGTAATCGGACGCCCGATAACCAGATAATTGACACCGGCTGTCATGGCTTGTTCTGGCGTCATGATGCGCCGTTGATCATCTGCCACTGCGTTGGCGGGGCGAATGCCTGGGGTCACCAGCATGAACTCGCTGGGAAGCTGTTGGCGCAATACAGGCGCCTCTTGTGCGGAACAAACCACGCCATGCAAGCCGCAATCTGCAACCAACCCGGCCAGTGCCTGCACATGCTCCAGCGGCGTGCGCGCGATACCGATCTCGTGCAGATCTTCCGCTTCCATACTGGTCAGCACGGTGACAGCGGTGAGCAGCGTGGAATATCCCCCCTGCTGCAAGCGCTCGCGTGCGGCAGTCATCATGCGTCGTCCGCCCTGGGCATGCACATTTACCATCCACACGCCGAGATCGGCAGCGGCGGCAACGGCACCCGCAACGGTATTGGGGATGTCATGAAATTTCAGGTCGAGAAAAATCTCGAAACCACGATCCTGCAAAGCGCGAACCAGTTCAGGCCCGGCATAGGTGAACAGCTCTTTACCTACTTTCAGACGGCAATCCGCCGGAGACAAGCGCTCAGCGAATGACACAGCCTGATCGGCAGAGGTGAAATCCAGCGCAACAATTACTGGAGAGGCAATTACTGGAGACTTGACGACAACAGACATAAGTACTTGTCCAGAAACAGAAAATCAAACTGACGGCTTTGACCAGCGGGCGCGAAGCAGGCCCAGCAAAAAGCCCATCAGCAGGCCCAGCAACAGCGCCAGCAAGATCACCAGACCGGCATTGATCGAAGGCGTTTGAACAAAGATCAGATTCAGCGCAATGGCCTGATCGTTAACGATGACCATCCACAGCACTAGGAAGGCTACCAACGCAGACACAGTCGTGAAGGCAACGCGCTTGAGAATGGGCATCAGGCCTCTCCTTCCTGAATGGGGGTATGGCTGGCGCTATCATTGACGCGGTCGCGCAGCTCTTTGCCGGGCTTGAAGTGCGGTGAGCGCTTGCCCTCAAGCTGCACCGATTCCCCGGTCTTGGGGTTGCGACCCAGTCGTGGCGCACGGTAGTGCAGCGAGAAGCTGCCAAAGCCACGAATTTCAATACGCTCGCTATCCGAGAGCGTTTCAGACAGATGCTCGACCATGGTTTTCACCGACAGCTCGACATCTTTTAAGGTGAGCATGGTCTGGCGCGCAGCCAGGCGGTCAATCAATTCGGAGCGAGTAAGCGACATGGCAACGCCTCAACCACTGTTCATGAACAGATCAAGAAACAAGAGGCTGATTTTAAACATAAAAAAACGGGGATAGACAACTATCCCCGTTCTTTTTTACAGCTTGTTTGACGCTTAGCTGCCCATTTGTGCCTTGATCAGGTCACCAATGGTCTTCGGACCGGCTGCTTCAGCACCCTGATCCTTCAGCGAGGCAATCGCTTCGCGGTCTTCAGCTTCATCCTTGGCCTTCACGGACAAGGAAATGACGCGAGTCTTGCGATCGATACCGATGATCTTGGCTTCGACGGCATCGCCGACAGCCAGGAACTTGGTAGCGTCTTCAACGCGGTCACGGCTCAGTTCGGAAGCGCGCAGGCTGGCTTCAACACCGTCGATGTCGATGGTGGCGCCCTTGGCGTCAACCGACTTCACGACGCCCTTGACCATGGAGCCCTTGTCGAAGTTGCCAACAAAGTCACCGAACGGGTCGCGCTCGAGCTGCTTAATACCCAGCGAAATGCGCTCACGCTCCGGATCAACCGAGAGAATGGTGGCTTCGATCGGGTCGCCCTTCTTGAAGCGACGCACGGCTTCTTCGCCAGCTTCGTTCCAGGAGATGTCGGACAGGTGAACCAGACCGTCGATGCCGCCGTCGAGACCAATGAAGATACCGAAATCGGTGATCGACTTGATGTTGCCGGAGACCTTCTCGCCCTTCTCGTGCTGACGCGCAAAGGCATCCCACGGATTTTCACGGCACTGCTTGATGCCGAGGGAGATGCGACGACGATCTTCGTCGATGTCGAGAACCATAACTTCCACGGCGTCGCCGATCTGAACGACCTTGGACGGGTGAATGTTCTTGTTGGTCCAATCCATTTCGGACACATGCACCAGACCTTCCACGCCTTCTTCGATCTCGGCAAAGCAGCCGTAATCGGTCAGGTTGGTGATCTTGGCGTTGACGCGTGTGCCTTCCGGGTAACGACCCATCAGTGCCAGCCACGGATCTTCACCGAGCTGCTTCAGGCCCAGGGAGACGCGATTGCGTTCGCGGTCGAACTTGAGAACCTTAACGGTCAGTTCGGTGCCAACTTCAACGATTTCGGACGGATGCTTGATGCGCTTCCAGGCCATGTCGGTGATGTGCAGCAGGCCGTCGATGCCGCCCAGATCCACGAATGCGCCGTAGTCGGTGAGGTTCTTGACGATACCCTTAACGACTTGACCTTCCTGGAGGTTGGCGAGCAGCTGTTCGCGCTCTGCGGACGACTCGGCTTCCATCACGGCGCGGCGCGAAACCACGACATTGTTGCGCTTGGCGTCGAGCTTGATGAGCTTGAATTCCAGCTCGCGGCCTTCCAGATGCGCGGTGTCACGGATCGGGCGGATGTCGACCAGCGAACCCGGCAGGAACGCGCGGATGGAACCGACATCGACGGTGAAGCCGCCCTTGACCTTGCCGGAGATGATGCCACGAATGATTTCGCCGGCTTCGAAAACCTTCTCCAGACGGATCCAGGTTTCGGCACGCTTGGCTTTTTCGCGGGACAGCACGGTGTAACCCATGCCGTTGTCGAGGGCGTCAACAACAACATCAACCTCGTCACCCACGGCAACTTCCAGCTCGCGGCGATCGTTCAGGAACTCTTCACGGGCAATAACACCCTCGGACTTGAGGCCGGTATCAACAGTAATCCAGTCGTTATCAATAGCAACGACGGTACCGCGGATCAGCGCACCGCGCTCGACATCCAGGGAAATTAAGCTTTCTTCAAATAGGGCGGCAAATGAATCAGTCATGTAATCCTTCCAGTGCCGGGATGGCACTTGTATGTAAATCCACCTGACCAGCTCAGGAGGCGTTGTGGTTTATTGGTCTCTCAACTCGCCAAGCTGGTGGACGCGAGTCGAAAAACCCCCAACAACATGTGCCTTAGGGCAAGACACATGCTCGTTAGTCTTTTATTTAATACGAGACGCAAGTCACGGATTAAATTACATATATCGGGCAATACCCGGAATCAGCTTGGCGGCTTCAAACACATGCGCCACCACGGCATCGATACCCAAGTCGGTACTGTCCAGCACGATGGCATCATCCGCCGGCTTCAGCGGCGCGACCGTTCGCTGCGTGTCGCGAGCGTCACGGGCCTGGATGTCATCGATTAGGGCGGCGAGACTAGCACTAAAGCCCCTTTCCAGCAATTGCTTGTAGCGCCGTTCAGCGCGGGCCTCGGCGGATGCGGTGAGGAAAATCTTCAGCTCGGCATCCGGGAAAATCACCGTGCCCATGTCGCGGCCATCGGCGACCAGGCCCGGCGCTTCGCGAAACGCCTGCTGACGCGCCATCAGGGCATCACGCACACGCGGCAAGGCAGCGACTTGCGAGGCGGCGCGACCGGCCTCTTCGGTGCGGATGCTGTGCGTCACATCTTCGCCTTCGAGCAGAATCTGCGCTTCGCCGGAACCATCGAAGAGGAATTGCACATCGAGATGTGCAGCCAGCACTTCCAGCGCAGCCTCATTGGTCACGGCCACGGCATGGCGCTCGGCGGCTGCACCCAACAGGCGGTACAAAGCGCCCGAGTCGAGCACATGAAAACCCAGTCGTGTGGCTACACGGTGGGCGATAGTGCCTTTGCCCGATCCGCTGGGGCCGTCAATGGTGATGGCCGGCGCGCGCAGGATTTGCGGGGACTTTTCGATTTCAGCACTCATGAATACGCTCAACAAAACTTGAAAATGACTTACTCGCTGGCCGCAATGGCCAGGCCACAGCGCTTCGCCAAGCCGAGGAAGTCCGGGAAACTGGTGGCCACATTGGCGCAGTCGCGAATCACGATCGGGCCGCTGGCACGCAGACCGGCCATGGAGAACGACATGGCGATGCGATGATCGCCGTGGCTGACCACTTCGCCGCTGCCAAGCTGGCCACCTTCAATGACGATGCCGTCCGGTGTAGGTTGCGCGCTGATGCCCAAGATGGCCAGACCATCGGCCATGACCTGAATACGGTCGGACTCTTTCACGCGCAGCTCTTCGGCACCGGTCAGCACGGTTGTGCCTTCGGCGCAGGCGGCGGCGATGAACAGCGCCGGGAATTCGTCAATCGCCAGCGGTACCTGATCTTCCGGGATATTGATGCCCTTGAGCTGCGCCGAGCGCACGCGAATGTCAGCCACCGGTTCGCCACCGATTTCGCGCTCGTTGAAGACTTCCAGGTTGCCGCCCATGGCCTTGAGGATGTTGATGACCCCCACGCGCGTCGGGTTGATGCCGACATGCTCCAGCGTCAGGTCGGAATTCGGCGCAATCGACGCCGCCACGAGGAAAAACGCTGCCGAGGAGATATCCGACGGCACATCGATTTTCGTGGCCGTGAGCTTGCCGCCGCCACGCAACGAGGCCGTCGCACCCTGCACTTTCACTTCGTAGCCGAAGCCTTTCAGCATGCGCTCGGTGTGGTCGCGGGTCGGGGCCGGCTCGGTGACGCTGGTTTCGCCGTCAGCCCAGAGGCCGGCGAGCAAGACGCCCGACTTCACCTGGGCGCTAGCAACTGGCATGTCGTAGTGGATGCCCTTGAGGCCGCCCTTGGCTGCGGTGCTGACACCGTGCACGCTGACTGGCGGTGTGCCGCGCTCGCCGGTGGTCTGGATGTCAGCGCCCATCAGGCGCAGCGGCTTGGCAATGCGCTCCATCGGGCGTTTGGCCAGCGAGGCATCGCCGGTCATCACGGTATCGAACGGTTGTGCAGACAGAATGCCGGACAACAGGCGCATGGAAGTGCCTGAATTACCAACATAAAGCGGGCCTGGCGCGGGCTTCAGGCCATGCAGGCCGACGCCGTGCACGCGCACGCGGCCGCGCTCCGGGCCTTCAATGACCACGCCCATGTCACGGAATGCTTGCAGGGTCGCCAGCGCATCTTCGCCTTCAAGGAAGCCAGTGACTTCGGTCACGCCTTCGGCAATCGAGCCGAGCATGATGGAACGATGCGAGATGGATTTGTCGCCCGGTACACGAATACGGCCGTTCATGCGGCCTCCGGGCTGGACGGTATAAGTCAGTTCTTTTTCGGCAGTCATGGGTTTCGCATAGGCCGTTCCGGCCAACATGTGGGTGAAGTGTTCTCGTGCCACACGGGCACGCGTGAAAATACCGAGCAGGGCTTCGCTATCGCCGCTGCTGATGGCCTCGCGCAGCACGCGCGTGCCGGCCTCGAAGCCGTCCAGCGCTTGCAGCACGGCGTCGCGATTGGCCAAAAAGATATCGTGCCACATGGTCGGGTCGCTGCCGGCGATGCGCGTGAAATCGCGAAAGCCGCCGGCGGCGTAGCGGAAAATATCGAGGTTGTGCGACTCGCGGGCCAGGGTATCGACCAGTGAAAACGCCAGCAAATGCGGCAGATGGCTGGTGCGCGCCAGCACCGAGTCGTGGCGCTCGACGCTCATGGTCAGCACATCGGCCTGGGCGCGCTGCCAGAGCGAGGTGACCAGCGCGATGGCATCCGCCTGCGTATGGGGCAGCGGCGTGAGGATAACCTTGTGACCGGCAAAGAGATTGGCGCGACCGGCGAGCACGCCGCTCTGCTCGGAGCCGGCAATCGGGTGGCCCGGCACAAAAGTCGCGGGCACCTGCCCCCAGACTGCTTCGGCGGCAGCCACGACATTGCCTTTGGTACTGCCGACATCGGTAATCACGGCCTGTGCCGACAGCGCCGGCTTGATCGCCCGCAGGATGCTTTCGGTGGCATTCACCGGCATCGCCAGAATGACCAGATCGGCCCCGCGCACAGCGTCGGCCGGGTCGGCGTAGCCGATGTCGATGAGTCCGAGCTGGCGTGCGGTGGCCAGCGTCTGGCTGCTGCGACTGGCGGCCGTGATGCGCTCGACCAGTTTCTGCTCGCGCATCACGCGCGCCAAGCTGGAGCCGATCAGGCCGAAGCCGACAAAGGCGACCTGACGCAGAGGCCAGCGCGTCATGATGCAGCCCGGCTGGCAGCAAGAACACGCTGCAAGGCATTGAGTGCGAACGCATTTTCTTCAGCGAGACCGATGGAGATGCGCAGGTGTCGCGGCAAGCCGTAGTTGCCAACCGGACGCACAATCACGCCTTCGCGCAGCAAGGCCTGAAACAACGGCGCGGCCTCTTGCTGCATGTCCACGCACAGGAAATTACCGCGCGATGGCATGGCGCTCAAGCCCAGTGCCGCGAGGCCATCCAGCCATTGCTGCATGCCGGCCTGATTCAGGGCGCGCGTCTTCGCCACAAACTCATCGTCTGTAATGGCGGCGGCGGCGGCGATCAGCGCCAGACTATTAACATTAAATGGCTGGCGTACTCGATTGATAATATTCGTAATTTCAGCAGAAGCTACGGCATAGCCAACGCGCAGGGACGCTAAGCCATAAGCCTTTGCCAGCGTGCGCGAGACGATCAGATTCGGGTATTTCGGCAGCTCTTTCAGGCCATCCAGCGCATCAGTGGCAGTCACGAACTCGCCATAGGCTTCGTCCAGCACCACCACGACATGCGTCGGCACCTGTGCCATGAAGGCCGTGAATTCGGCCGCTTCAAACCAAGTACCTGTGGGATTGTTCGGGTTGGCCAGAAAAATCACTTTCGTGGCCGGCGTGACGGCAGCCGCCATCGCGGGCAGATCATGGCCGAAATTCAAGGCCGGCACCGCGATGCCGCGAGCACCGGCCGCCTGCACAGCCAGCGGGTAAACGGCAAAGGCATGTTCGGCGAAAATGGCATCGTCGCCCTCGCCCAGAAAAGCTCTGGCGACCAGCTCCAGTACATCATTGGAACCGTTGCCCAGCGTAATACCCTCCAGACTCAGGCCGAAACGCTGACTCAGCGCCTGCTTGAGGATGAAGCCGTTGCCATCGGGATAGCGACCCAGCTCGACCGGATCGCCCTGCACCGCTTTCTGCAACGCAGCCAGTGCTTTCGGCGACGGCCCCAGCGGATTCTCGTTGCTGGCCAGCTTGACCACCCGCGTCAGACCCAGCTCACGCTGCAGCTCGTCAATCGGCTTGCCCGGCTGGTACGGCGCGAGGTGCTGAACACAAGGTCGCGCCTGTTGAAGAAATTGCGTCATCTGGCAGCCCTCAGAGCACGGCGCGCGGGTATGAGCCCAGCCATTTCACCTGGCGCATGCGCGGCTCAAGCTCGGCCATGACTTCCTTGACCAGCGGATCGTCCTGATGGCCTTCAAAGTCGATGAAGAACACATAGGTCCAGACATCATGCTTGCTCGGCCGGCTTTCGATGCGCGTGAGGTTGATGCCACGCCGGTAGAACGGCTCCAGCAGGCTGTACAGCGCGCCGGCTTCGTTATTGCGCACGGAAACGATGATTGAACTCTTGTCGTCGCCGCAACGCGCCACCGACTCGCGACCGATGATCAAGAAGCGCGTGGTGTTGTTGGGATTGTCTTCAATGCGCTCGTGCAGCTTGTTCAGGCCATACAGCTCGGCGGCCGTTTCGCCGGCAATCGCGGCCGAATGCCACTCGCCCTTGATACGGCGCGCGGCTTCGGCATTGCTCGACACGGCGACGCGCTCGGCCTTCGGGAAGTTCGCATCCAGCCATTTGCGACACTGAGCCAGCGACTGCTGATGCGAGTAGATGCGCGAAATGGACTTCAGCTGCGTGCCTTCCGATACCAGCAGGTGGTGGTGAATGCGCAGCTCGACCTCGCCAATGATGCGCAGATTCGAGTCTAGGAAGGAGTCCAGCGTGTGGCTGACCATGCCTTCGGACGAGTTCTCGACCGGCACCACGCCGTAGTTGACGCCACCCGCCGCGACTTCGCGGAAAACATCGTCAATATTGGCCAGCGGCACGGTTTCAACCGAGTGGCCGAAGTGCTTGAGCGCGGCGGTCTGCGTGAAAGTGCCGTTAGGGCCGAGAAAGGCGATGCGCAGCGGATGTTCCAGCGCCAGGCAGGCCGACATGATTTCGCGAAACAGACGCGCCATCTCTTCCGGATGCAGCGGGCCTTCGTTGCGCGCCATGACCTTGTTCAGCACCTGCGCTTCGCGCTCGGGGCGATAAAACACCGTGGCATCCGGCTCCGTGGCCTTTTTCACTTCCGCGACTTGCTGGGCACACCGTGCACGCGCGCTGATCAAGCGCTGAATTTCGGCGTCGATACCATCAATTTCGACGCGGATCGTATCCAAGCTGGGCAATTTTTCGCTCATGCTGACTGTCTTCCTGAGTCCGGCTCAGCCATGACGACGGGCGAAATCGCCCATGAAGTCGATCAAGGCATCCACCGCCGCTTCGGGCACGGCGTTGTACAAGCTGGCGCGCATGCCGCCTACCGAGCGATGGCCGGCCAGATTGAGCAAGCGCAGTTGTTCGGCTTCGGCGAGGAAAGCCTTGTCGAGCTTGGCATCGACCAGCGTGAACGGAATATTCATGCGCGAACGATTGGCAATCGCCACCGGGTTGGCATAGAAGTCCGAGCCATCAATGGCGGCATAGAGCTTGCCAGCCTTGCGGGCATTGAGTTCAGCCATGGCGGTGAGACCGCCCTGCTGCTTCAGCCACTGGAAAACCAGACCGGCGAGATACCAGGCGTAAGTCGGCGGCGTGTTGTACATGGAGCCATTTTTGGCCGCCACGGCATAATCCAGCAGCGTCGGCGTACCGGCCTTGACATGGCCAAGCAGGTCTTCGCGCACGATGACCACGACAATGCCGGCCGGGCCGATGTTCTTCTGCGCACCGGCATAGATCAGACCGAACTTCGACACATCCAGCGGTTCCGACAGGATGCTGGACGAATAGTCGGCCACCAATGGCACTTCTTTCGATGAAGAGCCTACTTGCGGGATAAAGTCGAACTCGACACCGTGAATGGTCTCGTTCGGCGTGTAATGCAGATACGCCGCATTCGGGTCGAGCTGCCAGGTGTTGAACGCCGGTACGCTGCGGAAATTGTTCGCCAGATCGGTCGCCACAACATTGACGCCGGCGTACTTGCGCGCCTCTTCAATAGCCTTTTCCGACCAGACACCGGTGCAGACATAATCAGCCGAAGCATGACCGCGCAGCAAATTCAGCGGCACCTGAGCGAATTGCAGCGTTGCGCCACCCTGCAGGAACAGCACCTTGTAGTTCGACGGAATATTGAGCAGATCACGCAGATCCTGCTCAGCCTGCTCGGCGATGCCGACAAAGTCAGCACCGCGATGGCTCATTTCCATGACGGAACAGCCGCGACCCTGCCAATCCACGAGGTCCAGCTGGGCTTGTTGCAGCACGGACTCCGGCAATGCTGCCGGGCCTGCGCAGAAGTTATACGCTCTCGTCATCTTGCACCGATGTGTCTGTGGTCAAATTTTCAGCAGAATCTGCTGCGTCTTCAATAATAGTCGGCTCTGCGATCTCGCCTGTAACTTCGCCCTCAATGAAATCGTCTTCCTCGACCTCATCCAGGCGCACTAGGCCAACCAGCTTCTCGTTCTTGCCGAGCTTGATCAGCGTCACACCCTGCGTGTTGCGCGACAGCACGGAGACTTCGCCGACGCGGGTACGCACCAGCGTGCCCTGATCCGAGATCAGCATCAGCTCGTCGCTATCAGCCACCTGCACGGCACCGATGAGCGCGCCGTTGCGATCCGAAGCCTGCATGGCGATGACGCCCTGACCACCACGGCCACGACGCGGGTACTCGGCCAGACCTGTGCGCTTGCCGAAACCATTCTCGGAGGCGGTGAGAATCTGCGCGCCCGACTGCGGAACAATCATGGAGATCAGGCGCTGGCCCGGCTGCAAACGCATGCCGCGCACGCCACGAGCCGTGCGGCCCATGGTACGCACCTGTTTATCCTTGAAGCGAATGACCTTGCCGCCGTCGGAGAACAGCATGACTTCGCTGGCGCCATTGGTCACGGCAACCGCGATCAGCGTGTCGCCCTCGTCCAGACGCAGCGCGATCAGGCCGTTGCTGCGCGGACGACTGAACTGCGACAGCAGGGTCTTCTTCACCGTACCGGAGGCCGTGGCCATAAAGATGTAGTCGCCGGTAGGCTCGTCAGTGCCGGTCAGCGCGAGGTCGGCAGCATCATCGCCTTCGTCTTCTTCGGTTTCCGGCAGTGCATCAATAACTGCTTCGTCGAGCTCTTCGTCGTCGCCAACATCCTGACCGGCATAAGCTGCAAGGTCGATCGGCAGCAGCGCCGTGACGCGCTCGTCGGCCGCCAGCGGCAGCACATTGACCAGCGGACGGCCCTTAGAGCCACGGCTGGCCAGCGGCAATTCGTAGACTTTCAGCCAGTAGACCTTGCCGGCGCTGGTGAAGCAAAGAACCGTATCGTGCGTGCTGGCGACCAGCAGATGCTCGATATAGTCCTCGTCCTTCATGCTGGTGGCAGACTTGCCGCGACCGCCACGGCGTTGCGCGCGGTAGTCGGTGATCGGCTGAATCTTGGCGTAACCGGTATGCGAAATGGTCAGCACCACATCTTCTTCGCTGATCAGATCTTCCAGTGTCAGATCAAGGCGGGTGGCAATGATTTCAGTGCGACGCTTGTCGCCATACAGTGCCAGCGTGTCGCGAAGTTCGTCACGAATCACATTGAGCAGACGCTCAGGCTCGGCAAGAATCAGCGCCAAAGCACTGACTTTCAAGAGAATTCCCGAATACTCAGCAACCAGCTTGTCTTGCTCGAGACCGGTCAGACGGTTCAGACGCAAGTCCAGAATGGCCTGCGCCTGCTCCGCCGACAGCGAGTAACGGCCGTTGTTGAAGCCGTAAGCCAGTGACAAACCTTCCGGGCGGCAGGCGTGAATATCGCCGGCGCGCTCGAGCATGCCTTCAACGGCACCCGGCAGCCAGGTTTCGGCCATCAGCCGCTCTTTGGCTTCCGCAGGGCTTGGCGACTGCTTGATCAGCGCGATAACCGGATCAATATTGGCCAGCGCCACCGCCAGACCTTCAAGGATATGGCCACGTTCACGGGCCTTGCGCAGCTCGAACACAGTGCGGCGAGTCACAACCTCGCGGCGATGACGCACAAAGGCTTCAAGAATCTGCTTGAGATTCATGATCTTGGGCTGACCGTCTTCAATGGCGACCATGTTGATGCCAAACACGCTTTGCAGCTGCGTTTGCGCAAACAGGTTGTTCACCACCACTTCCGGCACTTCGCCGCGCTTGAGGTCGATGACGATGCGCATGCCGTCTTTGTCGGACTCGTCGCGCAGCTCGGAAATACCCTCGAGCTTCTTATCCTTCACCAGCTCGGCGATCTTTTCGATCACACGAGCCTTGTTGAGCTGATACGGAATTTCAGTGAAAACAATAGTTTGACGGTTAGTCTTGGCGTCGGTTTCGATATGGTGACGAGCACGCATATAGATGCGGCCACGACCCGTGCGATACGCCTCGACGATGCCGGCACGACCATTGATGATCGCCGCTGTTGGGAAATCCGGGCCGGTGATGTGCTCCATCAGGCCGTCAACATCCAGATCCGGGTTGTCGATCAGCGCCAGCACGGCGTTGATGACTTCGGTCATGTTGTGCGGCGGGATGTTGGTCGCCATGCCCACGGCGATGCCGCTGGAGCCGTTGACCAGCAGGTTCGGCACGCGCGTCGGCATCACCGCCGGAATCATCTCGGTGCCGTCGTAATTCGGCACCCAGTCGGTGGTTTCCTTGTCGAGATCAGCCAGCAAGTCATGCGCAAGGCGCGTCATGCGGATTTCGGTGTAACGCATGGCGGCAGCGTTGTCGCCATCCACCGAACCGAAGTTGCCCTGGCCGTCCACCAGCAGGTAGCGCAGCGAGAACGGCTGCGCCATACGCACGATGGTGTCGTAAACGGCGGTGTCGCCGTGCGGGTGGTACTTACCGATGACATCGCCGACGACACGCGCCGACTTCTTGTAAGCCTTATTCCAGTCGTTGCCAAGTTCGTGCATGGCAAACAGCACACGGCGGTGGACGGGCTTCAGGCCATCGCGAACATCCGGCAGCGCACGCCCGACAATCACGCTCATGGCGTAGTCGAGGTAGGACTGACGAAGTTCGTCTTCGATATTGACCGGCAGGATTTCCATGGCGCCTTCGGACATGCAGTTTTCTCTTGTTTTTGGGGCGTTGCAAAGCGCTGGAGTCTAGCACATGTGCTGGCTTTGCCGTAGTCACGAGACGCTTCGAATGCCGCTATACTGCGCATCCGTTTTCTCTCGTGACCGACTGCACTCATGTCTCATCAGCCCGAAATGCCTGTTGCCAATGTTGACCCGGCCGAAATCGCCAAATTCGAGGCGCTGGCCGCCCGTTGGTGGGATAACACCTCTGAATTCAAGCCCTTGCATGACATCAATCCGCTGCGTTTGAACTGGATTGACGCGCGCACCGGCCTGGCCGGAAAGCGCGTGCTGGATGTGGGCTGCGGTGGCGGCATTTTGTCGGAAAGCATGGCCCGACGAGGTGCAGAAGTACTGGGCATCGATATGGGTGCAGCGCCACTGGCGGTGGGCACTCTGCATGCGGAAACGGCGGGCGTGACCAACGTTAGCTATCGCCAGGTGACCGTGGAGGCACTGGCCGCCGAGCAGCCGGAAAGCTTCGATGCCGTGACCTGCTTGGAAATGCTTGAGCATGTGCCCGATCCGGCTGCCATCGTGGCCGCCTGCATGCGGCTGGTGAAGCCAGGTGGCCGCGTATTCTTCTCAACGCTCAACCGCAACCCGAAATCTTGGCTGTTTGCCATCGTGGGTGCCGAATATGTGCTGCGCATGCTGCCGCGCGGCACCCACGACTATCAGAAATTCATCCGCCCGTCCGAGCTCGGTCAGTGGGTGCGAGCCGCCGGCCTGCAGCTCGATGAAATGACCGGTCTGCACTTCAATCCGCTCAGTGGTCGCTACTGGCTGGCACCGAATGTGGATGTCAATTACATGATCGCCTGCACCAAGCCCGCAGCGGAGTTCGCGTCAGCATGAGCCGCATCGCCGGGGTATTTTTTGATTTGGATGGCACTTTGGTGGATACCGCGCCGGACTTTCATGCCGGCATCAACCGGCTGAGATTGGCCCATGGCCTGCCGGCGATGGCTTACGAGCCGATCCGGGCGGTGGTGTCTGAAGGCGCCAAGGCCGTGGTGCGTACCGGTTTTCCGAATGTTGCCGCCGACAGCGATGCCGCCGAGCAGCTGCGTCTGGCCTTTCTTGCCGACTATATCGAGCATCTGGCCGATACCTCGGTGGTCTTTGCCGGCCTCGACGAGTCGCTCAAGCTGCTTGAAGCGCAAGGCATCGTCTGGGGCGTGGTCACCAACAAATCCAGCACCTATACCCGCCCGTTGATGCAGGCGCTGGGGCTGGCTGTGCGCAGTGCTGCCACGGTATCGGCCGATGAAGTGGTGAACAGCAAGCCGCACCCGGAGCCGCTGTTCAAAGCTGCCGGCATGGCGGGCGTTGAGGCCAGCCAGTGCGTCTATGTGGGCGATCATGCTCGCGACATCGAAGCCGGGCGTCGTGCCGGCATGGTCACGGTCGCCGTGGGCTGGGGCTATCTGCCAGAACCCGATAGCCACACCACCTGGGATGCCGATGTGGTCTGCGATACCCCGGCCGATTTCCTGCGCTGGCTGCAAGGGCGTCTTGCCTGACGCTTGCTGAAGCGCCGGCCAGTGAACAAAACTTCGTTTTAAAGATGAGAGTGCTTCGATGCAAAACTATGTAGCCGCCGCTGATCTGCTGAAAGATCGTGTTCTGCTGATTACCGGTGCCAGTGCCGGCATCGGCCGGGTTGCCGCCCTCACCTGCGCCGCGCACGGTGCCACAGTGATTCTGCTTGGGCGTGACAACGACAAGCTCAATGCCGTCTACGACGAGATTGTCGCCGCCGGACATCCAACGCCGGCCATTCTGACGCTGGATCTTAGTCAGGCCAGCGCCGTCAGCTGCCGAGAGGTGGCCGATGTGATCGAAACCACCTTCGGCCGGCTCGATGGCATCCTGCACAATGCCGCTGTGCTCGGCGAAATCACGCCGCTGGAAATGTACGACCCGGACACCTGGGACTTCGTGATGAATGTGAATCTGCGCGCGCCGTTTGTGCTGACGCAGGCGCTGCTGCCGCTGCTCAAGCAATCGCCGGATGCCAGCGTGGTGATGACCACCAGCAGTGTCGGTCGTCGTGCTCGCGCGTTCTGGGGCGCTTACGCGATCTCCAAATGCGGCATCGAAGGTCTGGTGCAGATGCTGTCGGACGAACTGGCGGCGATTTCGGCGATTCGCGTCAATGCCATCAACCCCGGTGGCACGCGCACGAATATGCGCGCCAGTGCCTATCCCGGTGAAAACCCACAGACCGTGAAGACGCCGGAAGAGCTGATGCCGCTTTACTTGTACCTGCTAGGGCCAGACAGCACCGGCATCAGCGGTCAGTCCTTTGATGCTCAGCCGGTGCGCCCGCCAGCCTGACTCCCGCCCCTGATCAAAGATGCTTGTGCCACGGCTCATCGCGTGGCTTGAGCTCTTCGATGTCCGCCAGATGCACTTCCAGCGCCCGGCACGAGATGAGAATTTCGCGCAATGACAGTGCCAGCGCCAGAAACATCAGCAGCAGACTGAGCACAAAGGCGACCAGACCCGGCCCCTTGAAGCCGAGCAGCAGCAAGCCGATGCACAGGATGCAGATCGCTAGGCTGCAGACACCGCAGGCCTGCATGTCTCGAATCAGCAGCAGCCGATTCCGCAGATTGCCCAGCTGCGCCAGGATTTGCGGGTCTGGCTGCTGTTTGTACTGATCGTGCAGATTGCGGATCAGGCTGGCGAGCCCTAGGAAACGGTTGGTGAACGCCAGCAACAGCAGGGAAATCGCCGGAAACAGAATTGAAGGGGTACTGACTTCAATATCCATGGTTCAACTCAACGATTGTTGTCGGACGAATCATCGGGCTTGCGACCATCGCGCTTCTGCTGGCGCAGGTAACCGCCCTTGCGTGGCGCATCTGGCGTGGTTTGCGTGTTGCTTTGCGGACGCGAAATCCGCGACGGCTTGCTGCGCTCTCCGCTCTTCGCTGCCTCTTCCGGCGTGCGTCGTTGGCGTTGCTGCGATACCGGACGCGCCGGCAGCGGATTCTCTTTCTGCTTCTCGACGCGTCGTTTGGTGATGCCGAACAAGCCGGTGCCGCCACGACGCGGGCGCAGCTCGACCGCGCCCAGCAGGTTGTCGATATCCGGCTTGTCGAGCTCGATCCAGCGCCCGGTGCGCAGCTCGCGCGGCAGCTTCTGCGTGCCGTAACGGGTACGCAACAGGCGGCTAACCTTCAGTTCTTGCGATTCAAACAGACGGCGAACTTCGCGGTTGCGACCTTCCTTAACCACCACCTGCCACCAGCGGTTGAAGCCCTCGCCGCCCAGTTCTGAGACGCTCTCGAACTTGGCCGGGCCATCATCTAGCTCCACGCCTTCGCAGAGCGTGCGCTGCATATCCGGCGTCAGCGTGCCCATCACACGCACGGCGTACTCTCGTTCGATGCCGCTGGAGGGGTGCATGAGGCGGTTGGCAAATTCACCATCGTTGGTGAACAGCAGCAAGCCGGTACTGTTGATGTCGAGACGGCCGACCATGACCCAGCGCTCATCCTTGATGCGCGGCAGGTTGTCGAACACGGTCGGGCGACCTTCCGGGTCATGGCGCGAGCAGATCTCGCCTTCCGGCTTGTAATAGGCAATGACGCGACGACGCAGCTCGTTGACCACGGAGAAATGCACGAGACGGCCGTCGAGGCGCAGCTCGTCTTTCTCCTCGATGCGATCACCCAGCTTGGCGATGGCGCCGTTGACGCTGACGCGGCCATCAACAATGGCCTGCTCCATGTGACGACGCGAACCGAGACCGGTGCGGGCGAGGACTTTCTGTAGTTTTTCACTCATGGTTTGCTTGTTCCAGTTCAGCAGCAATCTCGGAGAGATCGCGAAGGTTGGCCAGGGCCGGCAGATCTGCCAGGCCCTGTAAATTGAAATCGTCGAGGAAGGTTTTCGTGGTGGCAAACAGCGCCGGCCGGCCGGGCACTTCCTTGTGGCCGGCCACGCGCACCCACTCGCGCTCGAGCAAGGTCTTGACGATGGCCGTACTCACGGTAACGCCGCGAATATCCTCGATTTCCGAGCGCGTGATGGGCTGGCGATAGGCAATCAGCGCCAGTGTTTCCAGCAAGGCTCGCGAATAGCGCTGCGGACGCTCATCCCAAAGCCGGCTGACCCAGGGGCCGACATCGGTGCGTACCTGAAAACGCCAGCCGGAAGCGACTTGCTGTAGCAGCACGCCGCGCTCGCTGTAATCGGACTGCAGTGCATTCAGGATGGCGCGCAGGCTGCCGGCATCGGGCCGCGCGGTTTCGTCAAAGAGCGCTTGCAACTGCTCGATGCTGAGTGCGCGGCCTGCGGCAAACAGCGCCCCTTCCACAATGGCTTTGAGTTCATCAGGCGTCATCGAAAGCAGCCTCCTCATCAAGATCGGTGGGCTCGGATTCGAAATCTTCGCCCAGGTCTATGGCATGGCCCTGGGCATCGCCGACGCGGGCACGCACATGGATGTCGGCAAAGGCTTCTGTCTGCACGAGGTCAATCAAGCCTTCCTTGACCAACTCCAGAATCGCCATGAACGACACCACTACGCCGAGCCGCCCTTCTTCCACCGTGAACAGCGACACAAACGGCAGGAAGCCGCCACCGCGCAGCTTGTCGAGCATCTGGCTCATGCGTTCGCGCATGGACAGACCTTCTTTGGAGATCTGGTGCGATTCGTAGAGATCGGCCCGGCGCAACACATCCTGCAAGGCCAGCAGTAGCTCGCGCAACTCCACGGTCGGTGGTGTCTTCTGACGACTGAAGTCGGGCTGCTGGGCAACGGCGACAAAGAAATCGCGGCCCTCGCAGGGCAGGCTGTCGATATGGGCCGCGGCCTGCTTGAAGCGCTCGTACTCCTGCAGGCGGCGAATCAGCTCGGCGCGCGGATCCACTTCTTCCTCGCCATCGGGCGTCTTCAGACGCGGCAGTAGCAGACGCGACTTGATCTCACCCAGCCAGGCGGCCATCAGCAGATACTCGGCAGCGAGGTCGAAGTTAAGCTGCTGCATGAGCTCGACATAATCGAGGTATTGATGCGTAATGCGGGCGACCGGGATATCGAGAATATCGAGGTTTTGGGCGCGGATCAGGTACAGCAGCAGATCGAGCGGGCCTTCGAAGGTTTCGAGAAAGACCTGCAGGGCATCAGGGGGAATGTAGAGATCATCCGGCAAGGCGGTGATCAGCTCGCCTTTCACGCGCGCGATCGTGAGCAATTCAGCGGGTGCGGTCACCAGCGGCTCGGGTACGACAGCGACCACGGGGGCGGTCTCTAATGTTATGTCAGCCGGCTCCGTGACCGGATCGGCTGCGATATTTTCGCTCATGTGCGCTCTCTGCTTGCCGCTTCTCAGCGGTAAGGGGCATTACAACCGGCTTAGCGCCGGTAAGCAAGCCCCAGGGCCTGTCGTACATCGGCCAATGTGTTAGCGGCTGTTTCGCGGGCGCGCTCGGCACCGTCAGCCAGCACGCTGCGCAGCATGTCAGGCGCTTGCTCGAATTCACGACCGCGCTGACGCATGGGCACCAGCTCGGCATTGATGGCATCGATCACCGGTTTCTTGCATTCCAGACAGCCAATGCCGGCACTGCGGCAGCCTTCCTGCACCCATTGCTTGCGCTGCTCATCCGAGTAAACCTCGTGCAGCTGCCAGACCGGGCACACATCCGGGTTGCCGGCATCGGTGCGACGAACGCGCGCCGGGTCGGTGGGCATCTTGCGGATCTTGGCGTCAACATCGTCCGGCGCTTCACGCAGGGCGATGGTGTTGCCGTAGGATTTCGACATCTTCAGGCCATCCAGACCCGGCATTTTCGCGGCCGGCGTGAGCAGAGCCTGCGGCTCCGGCAGGATGATCTTGCCCGAACCCTCGATGGAGCCGAGCAGGCGCTCCTTGTCGCCGAGGGTGATGTTCTGCTGGTCACGCACCAGCGCCTGCGCGGTTTCCAGCGCGGCGGCATCGCCCGTTTCCTGATAGCGCTTGCGCAGATCGCTGTAGACCTTGGCGGCCTTCTTGCCCATTTTCACCACGGCGGCTTCCACAGCCTGCTCGAAGCCGGGCTCGCGACCAAAGAGGTGATTGAAGCGGCGCGCCACTTCACGGGTCAGTTCCACATGCGACACCTGGTCGGCACCGACCGGCACCAGACCGGCGCGGTACAGCAGGATGTCTGCCGCCTGCAGCAAGGGGTAGCCGAGGAAGCCGTAAGTGGCGAGATCTTTTTCCTTGAGCTTTTCCTGCTGATCCTTGTAGGTCGGCACGCGCTCCAGCCAGCCCAGCGGCGTCATCATGGACAGCAGCAGATGCAGCTCGGCATGCTCGGGCATGGACGATTGCACGAACAGCGTCGCCGCTTTCGGGTTGACGCCGGCCGCCAGCCAGTCCACGACCATGTCCATGGTGCTGGCTTCGAGCTGGCTGGGGTCGTCGTAATGCGTGGTCAGCGCATGCCAGTCGGCCACAAAGAAGTAGCAATCGTACTCATGCTGCAGGGTGACCCAGTTCTTCAGCACGCCATGATAATGACCCAAATGCAGGCGACCGGTGGGCCGCATGCCGGACAAGACGCGCTGGGGGGATGCCACTGAACTCAAGGACGACGCTCCACTATCAGACTGAACCGCAAAACGGAATTATAGCCACGGCAGTGGCGAAATACCCTACTGACGACATGCCATTATTGAAATGGTGCCGGATCGCCCAGGCCTTCACGCAGCACGACCGGGTTGTCATCGCTGAAATCAACAACCGTGGTGGACATCAAGCCACCATAGCCGGAGTCGAGAATGACATCGACTCGCTTCTGCAGCTGGCTGACGATGTCTTCCGGATCGTTCAGTGGCTCGCTGTCGCCGGGCATCTGCAAGGTGGTAGACAGCAAAGGCTCGCCCATCAGCTCCAGCAACCCCTGCGCCACCGGATGATCCGGGATGCGGATGCCGATGGTCTGTTTCTTCGGGTGCAACAGGCGCTTGGGCACTTCTTTCGTGCCGGGCAGGATGAAGGTGTAGGCACCGGGCGTGTGCGCTTTGAGCAGGCGGAAGACGCTGTTGTCGACCTTGGCGTAGGTGCCGATCTCGGACAGATCGCGGCAGAGCAGCGTCAGATGATGATGATCGTCCAAACCACGCACGCGGCGCAGGCGCTCCAGCGCGGCCTTGTCGCCGATGTGGCAGACCAGCACATAGCTGGCGTCGGTGGCCATGACCAGCAGCTCGCCGGCCTTGAGTCTGTCTACGGCCTGCTTGAGCAGACGCGGCTGAGGGTTGTCCGGGTGCAAATGCCAATGCTGCGTCACGCGCTCAGCTCCACATCAAAAACAGATTCGGTATTCGTTGCCGGCCAGCCCCAGGCCGTCCAGATCGGTACGCAGCCGGCAGGCAGCGTGGGGAAACGGCCGAGGGCAATCCACGGGGCCGGCTTGCCGTGATAGTCGCTACCCTGCGACGCCAGCAGCTCAAGCTGCTGCGAGAGCCGGCCGAGATAGGCCACCATGTCGGGCTTTTCCGTGGCCGTGGCGACTTCCATGCCATCGCCACCGACTGCCTTGAAGTCTGCCAACAGCTGCCGCATTTTCGTGCGACTCATGTCGTAGCGGCCGGGATGCGCCACCACGGCCACGCCACCTGCGGCTTTGATCCACGCCACGACATCGGCCAGGCTGGCCCAGGGCATGGGCACGGCGGCGGGCTTGCGTGGCCCGAGGTATTTGTCGAAGGCTTGCTGGATGGTGCTGACATGGCCGGCATCGAACAGCCATTGCGCCATGTGCGTGCGGCTCAGGCCATCCGGGCTGCTGGCCAGCGCCAGCGCGCCTTCGTAAGCGCCCTTGAGGCCCAGCGCTTCCAGTTTCGCGCCCATCTGGCGGCCGCGCTCAGCACGAGCACCGGCCTGCTGTGCCAGCCCGGCTTTCAGGATCGGATGCTCGATATCCACCTGCAAACCCACCACATGAATATTGTGCACGCCCCAGATGGCGGACAGCTCGACGCCGGCAATCAGCGTCAGACCTGTGCCTTCGGCGGCGGTCTGCGCCTCACGGATGCCATCAACACTGTCGTGATCGGTCAGCGCCAGCGCTTTCACGCCGGCACGCACGGCCAGTGCCACCAGATCGGCGGGCGACAAGCTGCCGTCCGAACACTGGCTATGGCTGTGCAGATCAATCACCGGCATGGATAGTGCTCGCGGGGTACATTAAGATGCGTGACTTTAACAGATTCGACCGAGGTAACACGGATGAAAGCGTGGCTGGATTTTCTGCCGCTGGTGCTGTTTTTTGTGGCGTACAAGACCGCCGGGGTGTTTGTTGCCGCCGCCGTGCTGATGGCCAGCGTGGTCGTGCTTTACGGCTTTATTTGGTGGCGCGAGCGCGAGCTGCAAACTAGCCAGTGGATCACACTAGGCGCCACCGTACTGCTGGGCAGCCTGACGCTGATTCTGCACGACGAAGCCTTTCTGCAATGGAAGGCACCGGCCGTGAATGTGCTGCTGGCACTGCTGTTTGCCGGCAGCGCCGTCATCGGCAAGAAGCCGCTGATCGAGCGCTTGATGGGCGAGTCGATTCAACTGGCCAGCGCGCAATGGCGCAAGCTCAATGCCGCCTGGGTCGTGTTTTTTCTGTTCTGCGCCGCCGCCAATGCTTATGTGGTGCTGTATCACACCGCGCTCTGGGTCGACTTCAAGCTCTTCGGCAGCCTCGGCCTGACATTCGCGTTCATCATCGCGCAAGGCATCTGGCTGGCCCGTCAGGGCGCGCTGAAAGACACACCCACGCACTAATTCTGGAGACACTCATGTGGTACGCCATCATTTCTGAAGATGCTCCCGACACCCTCGCCCAGCGCATGGCTCATCGCCCGGCCCATCTGGCGCGTCTGCAAGCCCTGCATGCCGAAGGCCGGCTGCTGGTCGCCGGCCCGCATCCGGCTATCGATAGCGAAGATCCCGGCCCCGCCGGTTTCACCGGCAGCCTAGTGATTGCCGAGTTTGCCTCGCTGGCCGATGCCCAGATTTTTGCCGACAGCGATCCGTTTGTGGCCGCCGGCGTCTACAGTCGTGTCACCGTTAAACCATTCCGCAAGACGCTGCCCTGAACCTCCCTGCCGCTGAAGGCACGACGCGCCAGATCGCTCCTCGCCAGATAACAGTGATTGGTGCCGGCATTGCCGGTGCCAGCGTGGCATGGCTGCTGGCTAATCGGGGCTGGCAGGTGCGTGTGCTGGATGTCGCTCAGCCAGGGGCCGGCGGCTCCGGCAATGCGGCGGCGATTCTGTATCCGAAGCTGGTCAGCGCCGAGCTGACACCCAGCCATATTCAGTCGCTAGCCTTTCTGCGCACGCTGGAGGTGCTGGCCGACCCTCGACTGGCTCCGCACTATCAGGCCAGTGGCGTGCTCTGGCTGCAAACCCGCAAGCAGCGAGTCGATATCACGGCTGAACACCCGTGGTGGCAGACGCAGGTCTGGTCGCTGTCGGCAGAGGAAGCCAGCGCGAAGGCTGGCATTCGCATTCCGATGCCGGCGCTCTGGCTGCCGCATGCCGGCGTCATTGACCCTGCCGGCCTGCTCGCGGCGATCTTTGCGCATCCGAATATCGAGCTACTGGGCGGGCATGAGGTCACGCGCATCGAGCCTGATGGCCAGCATTGGCGGCTGGAGGTGCGTCGGCGCTCTGATAAGACGGAGACAGTGTTTTCAGCAGAGACATTGGTTGTGGCTACCGCCGGTGCCGGCGCCGGCCTGCTGCAAAGCCGTCATCTGGCCATGAAGCCGGTACGCGGGCAGATATCGCAACTACCGGCCAGCCTGCCGCTGCAAACTACGCTCTGCTATGGCGGCTACCTGACCCCTGCCCTGCGCGGCCAGCATGTGCTGGGCGCGACTTTTCAGCCGGGCCGCGAGGATTGCTCACCCAGCAGCGACGATCAGCAGGCCAATTGGCAGACCTTGATCGAGGTTTTACCTGATCTGGCTGAGCAGCTTCACCGGCCAGATCAGCACAGCGCCTGGAAGGCTCGCGCCAGCCTGCGCTGGCAAACGCCGGATTACCTGCCGCTGGCCGGATGGCTGCCTTGGCCATCGCAGCATGAAGCCTTGTTGAGTACGCGCTCGCCGAGCCGTCCTCAGCCGGATGCTGTGCAGAAGTTGCCGAAGTTGGGCGTTTCGCTGGGGCACGGTTCTAAGGGCTTCAGCCAGGCCTGGCTGGCTGCTGATGTGCTGTGCCGGGCGCTGGAGATGGATACTGAAGATGCTGATGTTGATGCAGAAAGTGCTCATACCGCGCTACGCGAGCGCCTGCGGCCTGAACGCTTTCTGCTGAAAGCTTGGAAGCGCGGCCAGCTGCCTCATACAGTTCAGAAATCATAGGTATACCAGAGCTCACTTCAGTGAACCCAGTCCTCGTAGTCCAGCCCCGGAACGCGGCTGAACTCGCGGACATTGTTAGTCACCAAAATACAGCCTGATGCTATCGCATGGCCAGCAATCGCCGTATCGTTATCACCAATGCTCGCTCCCACCTTGGAGAGCTGGCGCTTAACCTCGATCGTTGCATCTACAGCATCTTGGCCCCATGACAAGACTTGGTCTAGCCGACTTACAAATTCATCGACCAGCTTTTTGTGCTTAGGTGATGCCTTCTTGCCGATTTGGCCATACCGCATTTCGGCGTAAGTAATCGCGGAAATGACAATTTGATCATTTCTGGCAACCGCGTCCGCCAGCCGCTGCAAAACTGACTCCGGGCGTTCGCGCATGATGAACGAGCAAATGCAGGTATCCAGCATGTACATGGTCACAGCTTGAACCTACCTTCATCACTAACAATGCTTGGACGCTCTTCCAGAAAGTCCGAACCAGCCTTGGGTAGCCCTGCCAGTGAAAGCCAGCCAGGGCGTACCGGGCGCAGAGTGATGATGTCACCGCTACGGATAATCTCCAGCTCGCCTACGCCTTCATAGGCCATGTCGGCAGGCAAGCGGATCGCCTGATTTGTACCATTCTTGAAAATTGAGACTGTGCGCATATCGTTTCCCCTGCATATGTCTTGCCTAAGCATCTTAGCGACGCCAATAGCCATATGCAAAGCATATGTACAAATCAGCTTTGTGCACAGCCTGACCTACTTCACCAACGGGCAGCCCGCCAACTGGCTGCGATAGCTCAGCTCGGTCTCTCTGACCCTATCGGCGTATCGCACCAGCCAGGGCTTCTCGAGATAGCTGTTGCCGGCAAAGCCAGTACGGCCTTCGTGATAGGCCAGATACAGATTCACGGCATCGTCGGCGCGAATGCCAATCTCGCGCGTGCTCAGGTTGTGGTACCAGCCGATGAAGTCGATGGCGTCATCAAAGTCATCGCGATTGGCAAACCAGCGGGAATTGCGCGACACATATTCGTCCCAGGTGCCGTCCAGTGCCTGCGCATAGCCGTAGGCGGTGCTCGGGCGTGGGCCGGGGATGAAGCCGAGGAAGTAACGGCGCGGCGGGCGGGCATCGGCACGATAAGACGATTCGTGAAACATGGTGGCCATAAGCACGCTGACGGGAATGTTCCAGCGCTTTTCAGTGCGTAGCGTGGGCTTGCGCCATTCGGTCTTTTCGGCAAAGACTGAGCACAGATTCAGCGCATTGCGCGGCGGTGATGGCATCGCGCTGCAGGCGGTCAGCATCGCGAACACAGCACTCAGCAGCCCCAGGCGAAGCATGCCGCTCATGTCACTTCCTGCAAAAATGTCAGCAACTGCGCCTCATCCCAGACCGTCACGCCCAGCTCCTGGGCTTTCGCCAGTTTCGAGCCGGCACTTTCGCCAGCCACCACCACATGCGTTTTCTTGGAGACACTGCCGCTGACTTTCGCGCCCAGTGCTTTCAGGCGATCACCAGCCTCATCGCGACTCATGGCCAACAAGGTGCCGGTGAGCACCCAAGTCTGGCCAGCTAGAGGCTGCGGCAGATCTTGGGCAGCGGCCTGATCAGCCCAGGTCACGCCGGCAGCGATCAGTGCTTCGATCACGGCCACATTATGCGGTTCGCGCAGATAACTCATCACCGATTGCGCCACCACGGGGCCAACATCGGGCGTCGCCATCAGCGCGGCTTCATCAGCAGCTTGCAATGCCGGCCAGCTGCCGAACTGCCGGGCAAAGGCTTCGGCCGTGGCTTCGCCAACATTGGCGATGCCCAGCGCAAACAGAAAGCGCGCCAGCGTGGTTGCACGGCTGTGCGCAATCGATGCCAGTAGATTACTGGCGGATTTCTCGGCCATGCGCGGCAAGGTCAGCAGCTGCTCGCTGGTGAGGCGATAGATATCCGCCGTGGAGCTGACCAGCCGGGCATCTACCATCAGGTCGATCCACTTTTCACCCAGACCCTCGATGTCCATGGCGCGCCGGCTGGCAAAGTGGCGGATGGCCTCTTTGCGCTGCGCGGGGCAGAACTGGCCGGCGCTGCAACGGGCGATGACTTCGCCTTCCGGGCGCATCACCGCCGAGGCGCAGACCGGGCAGCAGTCCGGTAGCTGAACCTGCGGGCGGGCGTCGTGGCCGGCATCGTCAAGGCGGCGCATGACCTTGGGAATGACATCGCCGGCACGGTAGATCACCACCGTGTCGCCGGGGCGCAAATCGAGGCGATGCACTTCGTCGATGTTGTGCAAGGTGGCGTTGCTGACCACCACGCCGGCGACATTGACCGGGCGCAATCGCGCCACCGGTGTTAGCGCGCCGGTGCGGCCGACCTGAAAATCGATGGCCTCCAGCAGCGTGCTGGCTTCCTGTGCCGGGAATTTGTAGGCCACGGCCCAGCGCGGCGCGCGCGCCACAAAGCCGAGATCCTGCTGCAGGCGGCGATCATCGACCTTGACCACCATGCCGTCGATGTCGAACGGCAAGTGCTCGCGGGCATCGAGCAGTTTCTGCCAGGCTTGCTGCACAAAAGTCGGGCCGTGGCCTTGAGAGACTTCATCGGCAATGACAAAGCCGAACTGGCCCAGCCAGCGCAGGGTTTGACTGTGCGTGCCCGGCCACGGCGCACCTTGCAGCGCGGCCAGTGCATAGGCGTAGAACGCCAGCGGTCGTTGCGCCGTGATGCGCGGGTCGAGCTGGCGCAAGGCACCGGCCGCAGCATTGCGCGGATTGGCAAAAAGCTTTTCGCCGGCGGCTTCTTGGCGAGCATTCAGAGCCATAAAGCCGGCTCGCGGCATCAGCACCTCGCCGCGCACTTCCATTTGCTCCGGCCAGCTCTCGCCGGCTAGGCGCAAAGGCACACTGGCGATGGTGCGGATATTGGCGGTGATGTCCTCGCCGCTGCTGCCATCACCGCGCGTGGCCGCCTGCACCAACTTGCCATGGCGATAATGCAGCGTCACCGCCAGGCCATCGAACTTGGGTTCACAGACATAAGGCAGGCCGACCGCGACCTCCCAGCCCAGTCGTTCGCGAAGACGGCGGTCAAAATCCTGCAACTCAGTCTCGGCAAAGACATTGTCTAGCGAGAGCATGGGTACTTCGTGGCGGACGCTGGAGAACGCGGAGTCTGGTGTAGCGCCAACGCGCTGGCTGGGCGAATCTTCGGTCACCAACTCGGGGAAAGCAGCTTCCAGCGCCAGTAGCTCCTGATAGAGCGCGTCATAGTCGGCATCGGGCAAAATTGGCGCATCGGCAGTGTAATAGGCATGCGCGTGCTGGCGCAGTTGCACGCGTAACGATTCAAGGCGCTGCGCTGCGCCAGACGCGGAAAGCATGGTCACAGCGCTTGCAGGTGTTGGCGTTCGTAAGCCACAACTTCGTCACGCCATTGCTCAAGCACAACAGAGTTCAGCGGTTGCGACTGGGCATCCAGCAAATCAGCTTGCAGCTCTTGTGCGAGGCGGCGCGCCGTATCCATCATCAAGTCAAAGGCCAGTGTGCTTTTCACACCTGGCAAGCTCATGAAGAAACTCACGCCTGGCACGAGATCGCGCTCGAGGGTGTCGATGTTGAAGGTGCCGGGCTCGATGGCTTGCGCCATGCTGAACAAGATATCGCCTTGCCCCGCAGGATGTTCATGGCGATGAAAAATCTGCATGTCGCCGTAGCGAAGACCGTATTGCAGCAGCAACTCAAGCAGCTTGCGCCCCTGGATGAGCTGCGTGGTCGCCATCACATGCACAGACACCACACGATCAATGGCCAGATCAGGTGCGGCGTTTTCAACTGGCTCGACATTCGTCGGCACTTTCGGAGGCTGGATGTCTTCAGGGAACAGGTCGGCTTGACTCAGTTTTTTCGGCGATGGCTGCTCAGGCTCAGGCTCAGGCTCGGCGGCAGCGATGTCGGCAGCAATATCGGGCGTTGCGTTGACATCCGGCAGGTCGGCGGCGGAAGCAGTCTCAGTCAGCATGGCAACTTCAGGGGCTTCATCTCGCGCTGCATCTTCTTGCAAGGCAGCGGCATCCGCATCGGCACGCTCGCGCACGCGCACTTCGCTGAGAATCTCCGAGCGCACCGGCGTGTTGTCGAGGCGCTCTGGCGGCACCGGCTCGATCCTGACCTTGAGGCGTCGCTTGCGTGCTCCGTTAAGCAGCAGCAAAACGGCCAAAGCCACCAATACTGCCAGTGCTGCCATCAGCATTTGTTCATGCATCATGCGCCGGACCTTCTCTCATTTCGTGTGAGCGTTTTACCATGATCTGGGGTCATTGGCTGGCCAACGCCGCGGCTTCGTCAACATTGACCGAAACCAATCGTGACACACCAGGTTCCTGCATGGTGACGCCCATCAATTGTTTTGCCATTTCCATGGCGATCTTGTTATGCGTAATGTAGATGAACTGTACCTGAGCAGACATCTCTTCGACTAGTCGTGCGAAGCGGCCAACATTGGCGTCGTCGAGCGGTGCATCGACCTCGTCGAGCATACAGAACGGTGCCGGATTGAGCTGGAAGATCGAGAACACCAGCGACAGCGCCGTCAGCGCCTTCTCACCGCCCGAGAGCAGGTGAATGGTCGAGTTCCGCTTGCCCGGCGGGCGCGCCATGATGGTCACGCCAGCTTCCAGCATGTCTTCGTCGGTGAGTTCGAGATACGCCGTGCCGCCGCCGAAGACCTTCGGGAACAGGGCTTGCAGCCCGGCATTGACCTTCTCGAAGGTCTCCTTAAACAGCGCCCGGGTTTCGCGATCAATCTTGCGGATGGCGTTTTCCAGGGTTTCCAGCGCTTCCTGCAAGTCGGCATCCTGCATGTCGAGATAGTTCTTGCGCTCGGCCTGGGCCTGATACTCCTCGATGGCCGCGAGGTTGATGGCCCCGAGACGCGTAATGCGAATGGCCACGCGCTCCAGCGACAGCTGCCAGCCGGTATCGGTGGCATCCGCCGGCAGATGCTCCAGTACCTGCTCCAGCACGGCGTCGCTTTCCTGCAGCTGCTCGACCTGGGCTTCGCGTTTGGCGACGGCGTTCTGCCACTCCAGGCGCGTGCTTTGCAGGCTGTCGCGGGTGATCTGCACCTGTTGATCGGCACGGCTGCGACCAGCCTCGGCATCACGCAGCTGCTGCTGAATCACATCGACTTGGTTGCGCACCTGCGACAGCGCCTGCTCGGCCTCCAGATGCTGCGCCAGCAATTGCTCCAGCTCTTCGCCATCCTCACCCGCCGGTGCTGAAAGCTCCATGAGCTGCATGGCCAGTTGCTCACGGCGCTCGCGTAGGCTTTCGCTCTGCTCGTCGAGGCGCTGCAAGCCGGCGCGCAAGCCCTGCAAGCGCGCATTCAAGGTCTGGCTGCGCAAGGCGCACTGGTGCAGCGCCTCGCGCCGTTCGCGCTGCCGCGCCCGTGCCTGATCCACAGCATCGCGCCATTGCTCACGCTCGGTCATCTTGGCTTCACGCTCACGCGTGTCGTGCGTCATCAGGTCGATGGCATCCTGCAGCGTCATGCGCGACTCGGCCAACGCCTCTTGATCGAGCTGCGCCTGTCGCGCCACTTCCTGCATGTCTTGGCCGATGCGCTCACGGCGTGCCAGAAACTGCTCCAATCGCACCTGTCGTGCACCGATCTGCGCCTGAATATCGGCCAACGAGCGATTGCGCAGGGTCAGCTCACGCTGATTCTGCTCGCGCGCCGCCTCGCCATCACGCAGAGCTTCGCGGGCCATTTGCTGTTGCTGCTGCAAAGCTTGCAGCGAGTCGGTGAGCTGCTCGATCTCTTCTTCCACGCGAGCCAGTTCGCGACGCCGGGCGAGCTGGCCTTGCGTCGGATCATTTTTACCAGCCTGATAGCGCAGCCAGGCGTCGCCCAGCCAATAGCCTTCCGGCGTGATCACGGATTCCTGCGGCGTCAGTTGCGCCTTCAGGGTCAGCGCATGGGCCAGATCATCGGCCAGATACACGGTGCTCAAACGCGCCTTCAGCCACGCTGGCGCAGCCTCTAGGCACGACGACAATGCCGGCCAGTCACGATCCGAAGTGGAGTTGGATATGCCCTGCCCGGCTTCGGCAAACACTACCTGCCCGGCCTGCAAACTCGCCAGATGCTCTGCGACCACGGCCAGCGACGACACTTCCAGCGTTTGCAGCTGCGGCCCCAGCACGGTTTCGACAGCCGTTTCCCAGCCCACCTTCACGCGCAGCTGCGACGCCAGCGCCTGACCCCGAATGCCACGATCCTGCAGCCAGGCATTCACCGACGACTGACTTTTCTCCGCCGCTTCCTGCAACGCGGCAAGCGATGCTTCACGCCCACGCAACGCCTGCAGTTGCTGGCGCTGCTGATCAATCTGCACGCCCAGCTCAGACAGCTGCTGACGGCTACCCTGCAAAGCATCGGCAGCCTGCTGCAACTGCGACTCGCTGGCCTCCACCGCCATTTGTTGCTCGGCAGATTGCTCGTGCAGGTCAGCCAGCTCTTGCTCTAGCGGGCCGGCGTTCAACGCCGCCTGCTCCTGCTCAAGGCGACCCTGCCGCTCCTGGCTGCGGCGCAGCGCCTGCTCCATATGCTGGATGCGCGACTGCTCGACTTCGGCGCGTTGGCGTGGCCCCTGCGAGCGCAGGCTGAACTCATCCCACTCATGCTGCCAGTCCGACAACCGTTGCTCGGCGGCCAGCAACTGCTCGGCGGTAGACTCGGCTTCGGCCTCCAGCAGCGCCTGCTGCGGCTCCAGCGTCAGTTGCTCGGCCTCGGCCTGCTCCAACTCGAAACGGTCGTGCTCAAGCAGCTGCCGCGCCTGCTCGGCCTGTCGCTCCAAGGCCGCCTGCGCGGTCTGAATTTCGCCTATGCGTTCCTGACGATAGCGCTGCGCCTGCTGCACCCGGGCGATATCGCTGCCCAGGGCGTAGAACCGGCTTTGCACCTGATTGAATTCGTCGCTGAGTGTGAATTGCGTTTCACGGTCCCGCACCAGCGCGGCCTCGTACTCACGCTGCGAGGCCATGACGGCCTCCAGCTTCACCGCCAGATCACGGATGCTGGCCTCATACTGCTGCACCTGCTGATCCAGCGAACGCCAGCGCAAGGCATGCAACTGCGCGCGCAAGGTGCGCTCTTCCTCTTTGCATTCCTTGTACTTTTCCGCGTCCCGCGCCTGTTTTTCCAGATGCTGCAGCTGCTTGCCCAGCTCTTCGCGGATGTCGTTGAGGCGATCCAGATTCTCGCGCGTGTGGCGCATGCGATTTTCAGTTTCGCGCCGGCGCTCCTTGTACTTGGAGATGCCCGCCGCTTCCTCGATATAAACGCGCAGTTCCTCCGGCTTCGACTCAATCAGCCGAGAAATCATGCCCTGCTCGATGATCGCGTAAGAGCGCGGGCCAAGGCCGGTGCCGAGGAAAATGTCGGTGATGTCTTTGCGACGGCAACGCGTGTTGTTCAGAAAATAATCAGAACGGGCATCACGCGTGACCACTCGTTTGATGGATATCTCGGCGTACTGCGCCCACTCGCCGCCCAGCGAGCCATCGGCGTTATCGAAAATCAGCTCGATGGAGGCCTGGCCCACCGGCTTGCGACCCACGGCACCATTGAAGATGACATCGGTCATATTCTCGCCGCGCAGGTTCTTCGCCGAGCTTTCGCCCATGACCCAGCGCACCGCGTCGATGATGTTGGATTTGCCGCAGCCATTGGGCCCAACAACCGCCGACAGATTGGTCGGGAAGCTTGCCGTGGTGGGATCCACAAAGGATTTGAAGCCCGCCAGCTTGATGGATTTCAGACGCATGACATTTCCTTAGCGGCGGTGACGACGGGCCCAGGCCATCTCGATCTGCTTGACGCGCAGAAGGGATTCCAGGACCAGATTTCGTTGATGCAAAATGAATTCCTCAACCAGCTCGGCGGCGCGATCGGCCTGCCGCAGCATCACGGCATCGAGCAGACCACGCAGGAAGCCGAAAGACTCGTCGAGTTCGCGTTTGTTGATCTGCAGCGCCAGAAAATAGGCGCGGCGCACCGACGGCTGCAAGTCCTTGAGCTGCTGATCGAGATAGGGGTTGGCGGCAAACACCTGCGTGTCTTTAAGCCAGGCCAGGCTGCGATCGAAAAAGGCTTCGCTGTCTTCCTCATCGACGGCATCCTGAATCGTCTGTAGGCCATCGATGAACGGTGCCAGCGTGGCCTGCTGCCAGGCCTCGGCCCAGCGCCGCACCAGCAAATCGAGCTGCAACAGCAGCACCTCGTACAGGCTCTTCACCAGCGCCGGTGTCAGCTCGGTGACCACCGCACCCCGGCGCGGAAAAATATCGATCAGATGCCGCCGTTGCAGAATCAGCAGCGCCTCGCGCACCGAGCCACGACTGACTTCCAGCTCGGCCACAATGCGCATTTCCTGGATGCGCTCGCCCTCGACCAGATCGCCGGTAACGATCTGACCTTCGAGGTGGTGAGCAATCTGCTCGGCGAGGCTGTCATGGGCGCGAAAAGTCATTTAGTGAGTGCAAGCAAACTACGATTGGCGGCATCCTAGCACAGGCTTTTGCCGTTGCCCGTGCGTTCGTCGATTGTTGGACAAACTGCGCGCAAATGAGTGCCGTTAGCAGTAAAAGTGATAATCAAGGTCAGCAATTTCCATTTTCCCTGACGAGTCCGCGCTGTTATTCTGCGCGCCTTCTATACCCTGTGGATGAACCCGCATGTATCGCTACGATGCGTATGACCAAAAGATTGTCGACGACCGCGTCAGTCAGTTCCGTGACCAGACCCAGCGCTATCTCGCCGGCCAGCTCAGCGAGGACGAATTCCGCCCGCTGCGCTTGCAGAACGGCCTGTATGTGCAGCGCTATGCGCCCATGCTGCGCATAGCCGTGCCTTACGGCATGCTCTCTGGCGATCAGCTGCGCAAGATTGCCGACATTTCGCGTCACTACGACCGTGGCTACGCCCATGTCAGCACGCGGCAGAATTTTCAGCTGAACTGGCCGGCGCTGGCCGATGTGCCGGAGATTCTCGCCGAGCTGGCGCAGGTCGAGATGCACGCCATCCAGACCAGCGGCAACTGCATTCGCAACACCACCACCGACCAGTTTGCCGGCGTGGTGGCGGGTGAAATCGAAGATCCGCGCCCGACCTGCGAGCTGATTCGCCAGTGGTCGACTTTCCACCCGGAATTCGCCTTCCTGCCGCGCAAATTCAAGATTGCCGTGAACGCGCTGCCGGATATCGACCGCGCTGCCACGCAGGTACACGATGTTGGCGTTTACATCGTGCGCAATGCGGCGGGCGAAGTCGGCTACAAGATCATGGTCGGCGGCGGCTTGGGTCGCACGCCGATCATCGGCTCCATCATTCGCGAATTCCTGCCGCGTCAGGATCTGATCGCGTATCTGGATGCCGTGCTGCGCGTCTACAACCTGCACGGTCGTCGTGATAACAAGTACAAGGCGCGCATCAAGATTCTGGTGAAAGCCATCACGCCAGCCGTGTTTGCTGAGCAGGTCGAGGCCGAGTTCAAGCATCTGCAGAATGGCCCGCTGACCGTGCCGGCCGCTGAATTCGCACGACTGGCCAGCTTCTTCACGGCTCCTGCTTACGAAACGCTGCTGGCGGTGTCGGCCGAGTTGGCTGCCGCCCGCGCTGGCGACGCCGTGCTCGACAACTGGCTGCATCGCAATGTGTCGGCGCACAAGGTGCCGGGCTATGCCATCGTCACGCTGTCGCTGAAGCAGGTCGGCATTGCACCGGGCGACATCACCGCCGAGCAGATGGAGGCCGTGGCCACGCTGGCCGATCGCTTTAGCTTCGGCGAGCTGCGCACCACGCACGAGCAGAACATCGTGCTCGCGGATGTGAAACAGTCCGATCTGCCGGCGCTGCATGCTGAGCTGAAAACGCTGGGTTTCGATACCGCCAACATCGGCTTCCTAACCAACATCATCTGCTGCCCCGGCGGTGACTACTGCTCGCTCGCCAACGCCAAGTCAATTCCCATCGCCGAAGCCATCCAGCGTCGCTATCAGGATCTGGAAGAAGTCTATGACCTCGGCCCGCTCGACCTGAACATCTCCGGCTGCATGAACGCCTGCGGTCACCACCATGTTGGTCACATCGGCATTCTCGGCGTGGACAAGAAAGGCGCGGAGTTCTATCAGGTCTCGCTGGGCGGCTCGGCCGGTCACGACGCCAGCATCGGCGACATCCTCGGCCCATCGTTCGAGGCCAGCGACATGGCTGAAATCATCGAGGAAATTCTCAACACCTATCTCGACCTGCGTCAGCCCGGCGAGACCTTCCTCAGCACTTACCGTCGTGTCGGCATTGCCGTCTTCAAGGAGCGCGTTTATGCCAACGCTGATTAAGTCCGGCGCGATTGCAGCCGACACCTACACCCGCGTCGATGCGGTTGATGGCGCTCTGACGCTGCCCGCCGGCGACATTCTGGTCGGCCTCGACACGCTGCTCGCGCACCACGCACAAGTGCTGGCGCATGCCGGTCGCAAGGGCGTGCAGCTGAAGCCAGACCAGTTTGCCGAGCAGATTGCCGACCTCGTAACCCAGCTGGATCTGGTCGCCGTCGAATTCCCGGCGTTTGCCGATGGTCGTGGCTACTCCACGGCCTATCTGCTGCGCACGCGCTTCGGCTTCAAGGGCGAACTGCGCGCCGTGGGCGATGTGTTCAAGGACACGCTGTTCTACCAAGCCCGCGTCGGCTTCGATGCCTTTGCCATCCGCGATGACAAGGATGCTGAAGTGGCGCTGAAAGGCTTGGCAGACTTCAGCGAGGTCTATCACGCCTCGGCGGACCAGCCGCAGCCGCTGTTCCTGCGCCGCGCTGTTTAAGAAGCCAGTTGCCTCAGCACAAAAAAGCCCTCATCTGAGGGCTTTTTTGTGGGCATCTTTTAGCGCGGCTGCTTTTAACGAGGACGGCTTTTAACGAGGAGTAGTTCGTGACCGAAACAGGCTGATGCCAAGCCACGCAAACCCGAGCAAGGACAAGCTGCTCAACATCATCATGAGCTGACCCGACCAACCCCAGTATTGTCCGGTGTGCAGCATTTTCCAGGCGGATGTGATCTGCTCGCCCCACGGCTTCTCGGCGAAACGCTTGTGCGACAACAGCTCGCCGGACGGGCTGAAGGTCAGCGTATTTTTGGCCCGAATGTGCGGAGAATTTTCGGCCAGATACTCGACCTTGATGGCATCGCTGCCGAGACTGCCAAACACGATGGTCGCGCTGTCATAGGCGGGTAGCTCCGCTTGCAGGCGCGGCCATACCGGTGCCAGATGCTGCTCGAATTGCGCCACGCTCACCAGATCTTGCGGCCCCGGCTTCGGCTTCTTTGGCATTTCTACGGCCAGCAGACGATAAACACCTTCCTTGTACCAGTCATACGACCAGCTCAAACCGGTGCCGGCCGAAAACAGAAAGAGCGCAAACAACCAGGTGCCGGCAACGCTGTGCAGCTGAAAATACCACGCTCGGCCCTGCAAGCCGCGACGATAGCCCAGCCAGCCGCGCACACCGCGCGGGCGGCGGCTCCAGCGCAGATACAGGCCGCTAAGCGACATAAAGATCAGCGTACAAGCTGAAATACCCGTCACCGTCTTGCCGATATCATCGGCCAGCAAGCGCCGATGCAGATTCTCGATCCACTCGAAGGCTTCTTCGCCACGCGGCTCTGGGAGCAGTGCACCGGTGTAAGGCTGCACCAGAACGGCCTCGCCCTTGGGGTTCTTGGCGGACGAAAAGACAACCTGCGCCGGTCTATCAGGCTCGCCACTCAGCGTCAGCGCCTGTACCGGCCGCGCCGGCTGAGCCAGCAAAATTTGGCCATAAAGTGCTTGCGGGCTGAGCAGTGTTTGCCCGGCTTGCGGCTCGATACTCAGAATGCCAGGATTGAGCAGGCGCAGAATTTGCGGCTCGAAGGCCATCATCGCACCGGTACTGCCGACCACGGCAATCACCAGACCGGCGCTGATGCCCAGCCAGGCATGCAAACGCAACAAAGTGGTTTTCAACATCACTCTTCCTCAGGCTTGTGGGGGCAGATCCGTGACAAAACCAACTTTTGCCAGACCCGCTTCAACAGTCGCCGATAATACTTGCGCCACGATTTCGTAGTCAGTCTTTCTGTCGGCACGCAGATGCACTTCGCTGTCTGACTTGAATTGCTTCAGGAAAACCGGCAACTCCGTGAGTGACACCACCTGACCATTAACCTGCAGCTGACCATTGGCCAGCACGGCAATATCCACCGGCTTGCTGGATGCCGCCAGCGGCTTTGATGACGCCTGCGGCAAGTCCACTTTGACGGCATGGCTCATCAGCGGCGCCGTAATCATGAAAATGATTAGCAGCACCAGCATGATGTCGATAAACGGCACCATGTTGATTTCGGCATTGGCTTCAATTTCATCGCCTTGCTCAAACGATCCGAAGGCCATCAGGCTTACTCCTGGTTATCGCGCGATTGCTGGATGCGGGAGATCATGCGATCCGAAGTTTTTTCCACATCGTGCAGCAGCGCGCCAGTGGCCAAGCCCGTGGACAGGAAGGCAAAGACATCGTGCGCAAAAGAGTTGAGCTGCACGAGCGTATTGCGGTTCAAGCGCACAAAAACATTGTAGGCGACGGCACTGGGGATGGCCACGGCCAGGCCTAGGCCGGTCATGATCAGGGCCTCGCCGACCGGGCCAGCGACTTGATCGAGACCACCCTGACCACTGGCGCTGATCGCCATGAGCGCATGGTAGATGCCCCAGACGGTGCCGAACAGACCCACAAACGGCGCACTCGACGCGACCGTGGCGAGAAAGGTCAATCCGCCTTCCAGCCTAGCCTTGTCTTGATCAATGGCACGCTTCAGCGAGCGCGTAAGAAAGTCTTCCGCCGAGCCAGCTTCGACCAGCGAGTTGTGCTGGCGCGACTGATGTTGCTCGACGGCGGTAAAACCATGATGCACCAGATGCGAAAACGGATCGGTAATGCCGGTGCTGCGCAGCTTGCGCGCCACCGCTTCCAGGCTCGGCGCGGCCCAGAAGCCGCGAATGAAGTCACGCGAGCGATTCTGCGCGCCCCAGTAGCGCCAGCCCTTGGTCACGATGTAGTACCAAGTGCCCACCGACATAACAAACAGAATGGCCAGGATGGACAGTGCAACGCCATCGGCCTGATCCATGAAATGTTGAAAACCCATGATGTTCAGCCTTAATTAATTGGTTAGCTTGAAGACGAGGGGCACCAGCACCCACTCCGTCAGATTTTCGTCGCCGCGCTTGGCCGGAATGAAGCGCCACTGGCGCACAGCGGCCATCGCGGCATCATCGAGGCGGCTGTAGCCGCTGCTGCGCTGCAATTCGATCTGCTGCGGCCTGCCATCACTGCTGACCTGCACGCGCAACATGACCTTGCCCGCCTCGCCATTGCGCCGTGACAGCGCCGGATAGCTCGGTGACGGATTATTGAGATAGGCGGCATCAAAGCGCGGCGGCACCACCGGTGCCGACAATACCGGCTCGGGCGGCTGCTCGACCGGCTTGGGGGCCGGCTGCGGCGGTATGGGCAGCGGTTTGGGCTCGGGGGCTGGCGCCGCCACTGGCTTCTCTGTTACCACGCGCTGAATCACCGGCTTGGGCTTGGGCAATGGCTGCGGAACCGGCTTCACCGGCACGGGCTTGACCGGCGCTTCTACGGGTGGCGATGCCTGCAGCAAGCGCACCGACAGAATGTCGACACGCACGGGGTCGCTGACATGCTGGAGCCAGAACAGGCTGGCGAGCAGCAAGGCATGCACGGCGATGATGCCCGCCAGCGCCGGGTATGAGGCCGAATCAGCGTGTTCGTGCAGCGGATCATCGGAGAAATAAGCATTTTTCATGGGCGAAATTGTACGGGCAAATCCGTGCAGACTCAATGAATGAGAATCAATCTCATAAAGATAATTTGCGCATGCGCAAGGAGCGCAGACATAAAGTCGCTCAAACGGTCTGCGCCGACTGTCGCAGCAGGTTGTGATACACCGCCGACAGCCTCACGGCCTCGGGATCACTGCCGCCGGGCCGGGCCATCAGCGCCTGCACGGACTCATCCAGATCAAACAGCAGGCTGCGCCGACGCTCATCCGGCACGATGCTTTGCGCCCAGAAAAACGCCGCCAGCCGCTCGCCGCGTGTGACCGGCTCGACTTGATGCAGACTGCTGGCGGGATAGATCACCAGATCGCCGGCATCGAGCTTGACCTGCTGCGCGCCAAACGGTGTTTCGATGCTCAGCTCGCCGCCGTCATAGTCATCGGCCGCGCTCAGAAACAGGGTCGCCGAGACATCGCTGCGCATCGGCAACGGACTGTCTGTTTGTGCCATCAGTGCGGCATCCACATGCAGGCCGTAGTGCCCGCCCTCGGCATAGCGATTGAAGCGCGGCCGCGTGATATGCAGCGGCAATACCGCCGAAATGAACTTCGGATGCTGGCTCACCGTGCGCCGGATCAGGTCCGCCAAGGCCAGCATGGCTGGCGACTCCACGCTTTGCTGGTTGTGCTTGACCGATACCGCCAGTGGGCCGGCCGTGACTTTGCCAGACTGCCAACCCGCTTCGGCCAACTGCTGCCGGCAAGCCGTCAGCAGCTCATCGGAGCAGACTTTTTCAATGATGATCAGCATGATGAAAACTCGTTGGGATTGACCAGGCAGGCCGATGAAATGTCTGCCAGTGTGGCGCAGCCTGCCAAGGCCATGGTGAGTTCCAGCTCTTCCCGCAGCAAGCGCAGCATTTGCGCCACACCGAGTGCGCCGGCGGCACCCAGGCCATAGGCCTGAGGGCGACCGAGCAATACGGCTTGCGCACCCAGGGCCAGGGCCTTGAACACATCGCTGCCGCGCCGAATGCCGCCATCGAGCAGCAGCATGAAGTCATCGCCCACGGCAGCGCGCACCTGAGGCAACACGGCAAGGCTTGCCGGACTGCCCTCAAGGGCTCGACCACCATGGTTGGAGACGACTACGCCAGCAAGGCCAAGACGCTTGGCTTGCAAGGCATCCTGCGGGTGCAGAATGCCCTTTAGAATGATGGGCAGCGTGGTTTGCTGCTGCAGCCAGGCGATGCTCTCCCAACGCGGCGCGGCGGCCATATGGCCCTGAAAAATGACACTGTCTTGCGCCTGCAGATAATGCGTCTGCGCTGCCGACAGCCCCTCCAGATTCACCGCCCTCACCTGCTTAGGCATCACAAAGCCCGCTTTCTGCGAACGCAGGCGGGCTCCATGAACCGGCACATCCACCGTGACCACTAGGGCTGAATAGCCGGCAGCTTCGGCGCGCCGTAGCAGCCTCAGCGTATCGTCAGGGCTGGCCTGAAAGTACAGCTGAAACCATTTGCGAGACGGTAATTGCGCGGCCACAGCCTCCAGCGAGCACGACGACAAGGTGCTCAGCACCATGCCGGCGTCCATCGCTGTCGCGGCTTCGGCGGTCGCCAGCTCACCCTCGGGATGCAGCGCCGTCTGGTAAGCCAGCGGGCCGAGTAGGATCGGGTGGGCAAATGCCTCATCCAGCAGCGTCAATGCCGTATGCCCCTGACGAACATCCGCCAGCACACGCGGCCAGATACGTAGACGATCGAATGCAGCCTCGTTCGCCTGGCGCGTCTGATCAGCGCCACCGCCCTCCTCGACATGCGCCGTGAGCGCATCCCCCCAATGCCTGCCCGCCGCCTCGGCCATATCGGCCATGCATAGAAACGACGGGTAATCAGGCATTCGGTACTCTCGATCAGAACTTGTAGGTCAGGGTAATGTGAGCGTTACGCTTGTCGCCAAGATACATGAACGAACCGCTTTGGTAAGCCGCCAGGTAGTAGTCTTTGTTGGTGACATTGTTCACATTCAGACGCGCGTTCAGCTTGTCGTTGAACTTGTACTCGGCAAAGGCATCGAACACCGTGTAAGACGGCACAACAATATTGTACAGCCCTGTGGTGGTGTTAAAGCCAGCTGCAGTATCGGGCTGACCGGCAAACATCTTGCTCTGATAAGTCGCGGCACCGCCAAGCGCAAACTTGGGTGCAAACTGATACTTGAGCTGCGCACTGGCTTGCTTGCGCGCAAAGTTACTCAGCTGCTTGCCTTTATTAGCAGGCGTGAACGACTCCAGCACCTCGGAATCCATGACCGTGACGCCAAGCTGCGTGCTCAGCTTCTGCGTGATGTTGCCCACGACTGAGAACTCAACGCCCTGCACGCGATTCTTGCCGGTATTAAATGTGCCGATAGTCGTGTACGCATTGGCCGCAGCCTGCTCTTGCACATCCGACTTGATGGTGCGGAACAAGGCTGCCGTGACAAGCAGTTTTTGCTGCAACAGCTGCCACTTTGTGCCGATCTCGTAATTCAAGGTTTTTTCGGGCTTGGAATCAGCGATGGTGACACCCGTGGTGGCGGGAGGTAAGCAAATACCGCCGTAGCCACAGCTGCCGCCTACATCCGATTCGCCACCGTTGATGTCGGTAGACGAACTGACCGAAGCATAGACATTGCCGAGGCTGTTGATCTTGTAGGTCAGGCCGAGATTTCCGTTAACGAAGCCGTCGGAGTATTTGTGCGTGACCTTGGGCGAAGTCAGACCAGTACCAACAACATTTTCGTAGTCGAAGTGGTCATAGCGAATACCGGCAAACGCGCTCAACTGCTCATTGAAGTCCACCGTATCCATGGCGGTGATCGAGCTGGTGCGGATGTGATAGTCGGAGTCGGAAACACCTTTCACATACGCTGGCAGCAGGCGGTTGAGATTAGCGACCGGTTGGCCACTGCCATCCAACGCGCAGTAGCTGTTGTTGGTGGTCGAAGTGCCGGTCGCACAGTTCGGCGTAGCACTGCCAGCAACGACCGCATGCACGCCATTCAGGACCTTCTCGTCGTTGAACTCGGCACCGAACACGAACTGATGATTCATGCCGGCAATCTTGCTGTCTAGGAATACATCCAGACGGTTCACCACATATTCCACTTCCTGATAGCCCTGATGCGTGGTCAGCGTGATGGTGGGTGCAAGCGGTGCGGTGGCATCGTTGGCATTACGGGTACCGCCACGGGCACCGGTAGTGATGTAGCTGTTTTCCGTTTTGCCGATACGCGTGGAGTTTTGCAGCCTGAGCTTGTCATTGACGCGGAAGGCGGCTTTCAGGGTCAGCGTATCCACATCCGTATCCAGATGATCGCGGCCAGATTGAAGATAGACTGGGATGTTCTTCACCGGCTTGCGCGTGGTGGTATTGAAGTAGGTGCCCAGATCCGGCGTGTCCTTGGCTTCCAGGTGGTAGTAATCGGCAGACAAATCCAGCTGGTCAGTGGCCTTGAGCTTGCCCGACAGCAGCAGACCGCGACGCGATTTGTCGGCTGGGTCACGGTCAGGCACGGTTTCTGAAGCAGAAAGCAGGTTCAGACGCACGGAAGCACGGTCGTTGATGACCTTGTTGGTGTCTAGCGTGGTACGGCTGTAGTCATCGGTACCGAAACCGACGCCAATCTCGGTGAAATCTTTGTCGGAGTTGGGCTGCTTGGTCACGCTGTTGATGGCGCCGCCGGTGGAACCGCGACCAGCAAAGGTCGAGCTCGGGCCTTTGGTGATTTCAATCTGATCTACCGCGAAGCTTTCACGGGTGGTCATGCCGGGATCGCGCAGGCCGTCAATAAACACATCGCTCCGCGCTTCGTGACCACGAATGATGTAGCGATCGCCAAAGGCATTGCCGTTTTCACCTGTACCAATGGTGATGCCGGGCTGGGCACCGAGAATGGAGCGCAGATCACTCTTGCCCGACTCCTTCACAGCCGTCTGGGTGATTACCGAAATTGTCGCCGGTGTTTCTGCCAGCTCCTTGACGCGACGCTGATCGCCGGAAATCTTGGCCTTGTAAGGCGCTCCCTCTTCGCTGTACGGATTGGCATCGAAAACCTTGGCCTCAACCTGAACGGCTTGCAGCGTAACGGCTTCCTGGGCACTGGCCTGACCGGCACCGCCCAAAGCTAGCGCCAGCGCCATTGCGGTGGGCTGCCAGTTCGGCTGTGTTGTTGTGGCCTGCATACGCAGGCTGGACGGGGCTTTGCGACCGGAAAGCGTCGATGAGTACAGACTTGATGACATGGTTGGGCATCCGACAAGAAATGAAAAGTAGTGACGATGGCTCGCCTTTAGCGATCAAATGATAACGCTTCTCATTATTTTCTTTAGTTTCACAAATCATGTCAACGCAAATGAGAATCTTTATCGTTAATGAGGCAAAAAAAGACCCGCATCCAGGGCGGGTCGATCTTCAGCACCAACGAAACATGACGATATGCGCTAAAGCGCCTCACCCGGCACCCGCACCCAGCCTTCCATCAACACACGCGCGCTACGGCTCATGATGGCCTTGGTCACCGTCCACTGGCCGTTGACCTGCTTGGCCGCCGCGCCCACCCGCAGCGTGCCGGACGGATGCCCGAAGCGCACCGCTTCACGCGCTTCACCGCCAGCAGCCAGATTCACCAGCGTGCCCGGAATCGCTGCCGCCGTGCCGATGGCCACTGCAGCCGTGCCCATCATGGCGTGATGCAGCTTGCCCATAGACAGCGCACGCACCAGCAGATCGACCTCGCCCGCCTTGATCTGCTTGCCGCTGGACGACACATAGTCGGTTGGCGGTGCCACAAAGGCGATTTTCGGCGTGTGCTGGCGAGTGGCTGCTTCTTCCGGGGTCTTGATCAGGCCCATGCGCAACGCGCCGGCGATACGAATAGCCTCGAAGCGCTTGAGCGCTGCGGGGTCGGTGTTGATGGCTTCGCGCAGCTCGGTGCCGGTGTAGCCGATGTCTGCCGCATTCACGAACACAGTCGGAATGCCGGCAGTGATCATTGTGGCCTTGAGCGTGCCGCCCTTCACAACATCATCAGGCACCTCCAAGTCGTCCACCAGATTGCCGGTGGGGAACATGGAACCGCCCTCCTCGCCATCGTCGGATGGATCCATGAACTCCAGCACGATCTCGGCCGCCGGGAAGGTCACGCCATCCAGCTCGAAATCACCGGTTTCCTGCACCTGACCGTTGGTCACTGGCACATGGGCGATGATGGTTTTCTTGATGTTGGCCTGCCAGATACGCACCACGCAGGTGCCGTTCTCGGGGATGCGTGCGGCATCCACCAGACCGGCGTGCAGCGCGAACGCACCCGCCGCCGTAGACAAGTTGCCGCAGTTACCGCTCCAGTCCACGAAAGCCTTGTCGATGGAGACCTGGCCGTAGAGATAGTCCACATCGTGATCCGGCACGCTGCTTTTCGACAGAATCACGCACTTGGAGGTACTCGATGTTGCGCCGCCCATGCCGTCGATGTGCGCAGCATAAGGGTCGGGGCTGCCGATCACGCGCATGAACAGCTGATCGCGCGCCGCGCCCGGCTGCTGGCAGCTTGCCGGCAGGTCTTGCAGGCGGAAGAACACGCCTTTGCTGGTGCCGCCACGAATGTAGGTGGCGGGGACTTTTATTTGAGGGGCATGGGTCATGTTTGAATTACCTGTAAAAAAATCTGTGATTGCTTATTCGGTCACATCAGACATCAGCGCATCCAGTCCGCGCGCTGTATTCCAGACACGCACTACATCAACATGTGTCGGCATTTCGACATAGTAGATGAGGTAGCGCTCGAACCGCTTTACCGCCAGATAGCGCAGGGGCAATGGCAGGTCAGGCGCATAGTTGGCATGCCGTGCAGCGCCGATGCCGGGATGCGCGGCGATATGCGCAAGTGCCGCCTCGACCTCCGCGAAAAATTCCTCGCCCAGGATCAGCCCACCCTGCTTTGCATACCAGAATGCAGCCTCGGCAGCATCACGCTCGGCCACAGCTCGCCAGAGCAGCGCCTTCACTTCGATATCCGCTCACGCAACTGCTTTCGCAGTTGATCGAATGTTTCTGGCGTCACCGGCACGGCCGGCCCCGATGCCAACCCCTCAGCGATCAGCGCCCGCAAAGTCTCTTCAGCCTTGCGGCGCTGGCGCTGACGGATCAGGTCACGCATATAGTCGGATGTGCTGGCGAAGCCGCCTTCGCGGACTTCATCGTCCACGAATTGCTTGAGCGGATCGGTCAGCGATATGTTCATGGTCGCCATGATGGTGTTCCAGTCTGCTGGCAGGCCGGGTGCCCGCGCGGTGCTTGCGTCATCCATGACGATCTCCTTGGCAATCTTTGCCAAAGCAATCTAGCACCGCTACCAACGGGCATCAAGCCGTCGCGGTCGCTTCCAGGAAGTCCTTGGCGAAGCGCTGCAACACGCCGCCGGCCTCGTACACCGACACTTCTTCGTCGGAGTCGAGACGGCAGGTCATCGGCACGCGCACGACTTCGCCATTGCGACGGTTGACCACCAGCGTCAGCGTAGCGCGCGGCGTCAGCTCGCCTTCCACATCGTAGGTTTCAGTGCCGTCGATGCCCAAGGTCAGGCGCGTGGTGCCCGGCTTGAACTCCAGCGGCAGCACGCCCATGCCGATGAGGTTGGTGCGGTGAATACGCTCGAAACCTTCGGCCGCGATAGCTTCCACACCCGCGAGACGCACGCCCTTGGCGGCCCAGTCACGCGACGAGCCCTGACCGTAGTCGGCACCAGCCACGATAATCAGCGGCTGCTTGCGCTCCATGTAGGTCTCGATAGCTTCCCACATGCGCGTGACCTTGCCTTCCGGCTCGATACGCGCCAGCGAACCCTTCTTGACCTGGCCATCGACCACGGCCATCTCGTTGATCAGCTCTTTATTGGCAAAAGTCGCGCGCTGCGTGGTCAGGTGATCGCCGCGATGCGTAGCGTAGGAATTGAAGTCCTCTTCCGGCACGCCCATCTTGTGCAGGTACTCGCCCGCCGCCGAGTTCATCTGGATCGCGTTCGACGGCGACAGATGGTCGGTGGTGATGTTGTCTGGCAGTACAGCCAGCGGACGCATGCCCTTGAGCGTACGCTCGCCGGCCAGCGCGCCTTCCCAGTACGGCGGACGACGAATGTAGGTGCTCATCTCGCGCCAGTCGTAGAGCGGCGACACGGCCTTCTCGGCATCCTGCTTCTCGAACATCGGGATGTAGATCTGGTTGAACTGCGACGGTTTCACGGACCGTGCCACGATGGCATCGATCTCGTCATCCGACGGCCAGATGTCCTTGAGGCGGATTTCGCGACCGTCAACAACCGCCAGCACATCCTGCTCGATGTCGAAGCGGATGGTGCCGGCGATGGCGTAGGCCACGACCAGCGGCGGCGAGGCTAGGAAAGCCTGTTTGGCATACGGGTGGATGCGCCCGTCGAAGTTGCGGTTGCCCGAGAGCACGGCCGTCGCGTAAAGATCACGCTCGATGATCTCTTCCTGAATCTTCGGATCCAGCGCGCCCGACATACCGTTGCAGGTCGTGCAGGCGAACGCCACGATGCCGAAGCCCAGCGCTTCCAGGTCTTCCAGCAGACCGGCTTCCTTCAGATACAGCTCAACGACCTTGGAGCCCGGTGCCAGCGACGACTTCACCCACGGCTTGCGCAGCAGGCCAAGGCGGCGGGCATTGCGCGCGATCAGGCCGGCGGCAATCACATTGCGCGGGTTGGAGGTGTTGGTGCAGCTGGTGATGGCGGCGATGATGACCGCGCCATCCGGCATCAGGCCTTCAGCTTCCTGAGCGCGCGCGGCAGCCAGGTTGCCGGAGATGCCGCGTGACGCCAGATCGGAAGTCGGCAGGCGCTTGTGCGGGTTCGACGGACCGGCCATGTTGCGCACCACGGAAGACAGGTCAAACTTGAGCACGCGCTCGTATTCAGCCTTGGCCAGTGTGTCCGACCACAGGCCGGCTTCCTTGGCGTAGGTCTCGACCAGCGCGACCTGCTCATCGGTACGGCCGGTCAGGCGCAGATAGGTCAGCGTCTGGTCATCGATGGAGAACATCGCGGCGGTGGCGCCGTACTCCGGGGCCATGTTGGAGATGGTGGCACGGTCGCCGATGGTGAGGCCTGGAACACCCTCGCCGTAGAACTCGAGATAAGCACCGACCACCTTGGACTGGCGCAGGAACTCGGTCAGCGCCAACACGATGTCTGTCGCGGTGATGCCGGGCTGGCGCTTGCCGGTGAGCTCGACGCCGACCATGTCCGGGGTACGCATCCACGATGCGCGACCGAGCATGACATTCTCGGCCTCGAGACCGCCCACACCCACCGCGATAACACCGAGCGCATCCACATGCGGCGTGTGCGAGTCAGTGCCCACGCAGGTATCCGGGAAGGCCAGACCGTTCTGGTTGTGAATGACCGGCGACATCTTCTCCAGATTGATCTGGTGCATGATGCCGTTGCCGGCCGGGATCACATCAACATTGTCGAAGGCGGTCTTGGTCCAGTTGATGAAGTGAAAGCGGTCTTCGTTGCGACGATCTTCGATGTCGCGGTTCTTCTGGAACGCATCGGGATCGAAACCGCCGCACTCGACGGCCAGCGAATGGTCGACGATGAGCTGCACCGGTACCACCGGATTGACCTTGGCGGGGTCGCCGCCCTGATCAGCGATGGCATCGCGCAGGCCGGCAAGATCGACCAGCGCGGTCTGACCGAGGATGTCGTGACAAACCACGCGCGCCGGGAACCACGGGAAGTCGCGCTCGCGCTTACGCTCGATGAGCTGCGTCAGGCATTCGGTGATGATCGCCGGATCGGCCTTGCGTACGATGTTCTCGGCGTGGATGCGGGCGGTGTACGGCAGACCAGCCCAGGCACCCGGCTTGATGGCATCCACCGCCGCACGAGCATCGAAGTAATCGAGCTTGGTGCCGGGCAGCGGCTTGCGGAATTCGCTGTTCATGATTATTTGCGCTCCTTGATGGGAACGAACTTCTGGTCTTCCGGGCCCACATAGTTGGCGCTCGGGCGAATGATCTTGCCGTCGATGCGCTGCTCAACCACATGCGCCGACCAGCCGCTGGTGCGGGCGATCACGAACAGCGGCGTGAACATCGCGGTCGGAATACCCATCATGTGATAGCTCACGGCCGAGAACCAGTCCAGGTTCGGGAACATCTTCTTCACTTCCCACATCACCGATTCCAGACGCTCGGCGATGTCGTACATCTTGGTGTTGCCTTCCTCGATGCTGAGCTCGCGAGCCACTTCCTTGATGACCTTGTTGCGCGGATCGCTCACGGTGTAGACCGGGTGACCGAAGCCGATCACGACTTCCTTCTTCTCGACGCGGGCGCGGATGTCGGCTTCAGCCTCGTCCGGGTTGTCGTAGCGCTTCTGGATCTCGAACGCGACTTCGTTGGCACCACCGTGCTTGGGGCCGCGCAGTGCGCCGATGCCGCCACAGATGGCCGAGAACATGTCGGAACCGGTGCCGGCGACCACACGCGAGGTGAAGGTGGAGGCATTGAATTCGTGCTCGGCGTACAGAATCAGCGAGGTGTGCATCGCACGAACCCAGCTTTCGCGCGGCGCTTCGCCGTGCAGCAGATGCAGGAAATGGCCGCCGATGGAGTCATCGTCAGTTTCCACATCGATGCACTTGCCGTTGTGGCTGTAGTGGTACCAGTACAGCAGCATCGAACCCAGCGAAGCCATGAGCTTGTCGGCGATGTCACGCGCGCCCGGATGGTTGTGATCGTCCTTCTCCGGCGACAGGCAACCGAGCACGGACACGCCTGTGCGCATCACATCCATCGGATGCGCCGACGGCGGCAGCTGCTCCAGCGCTGTCATCAAGGCGGCGGGCAGACCACGCAGCGCCTTCAGTTTAGCTTTGTAGCCCTTGAGCTCGGCGGCGTTCGGCAGCTTGCCGTGTACCAGCAAATGGGCAATTTCTTCAAACTCGCTGGTGGCAGCCAGATCGAGAATGTCGTAGCCGCGATAGGCCAGATCATTGCCGGTACGGCCGACGGTGCAGAGCGCGGTATTGCCCGCAACAGTGCCGGACAGGGCGACAGATTTCTTGGCTTTCGGCAGCGTTTGTTGTACTTCAGTCATGGTCATTCTCCTGATCGAATTCGGTTGTATGAGGCTTATTTGGTCTTGTTGAAGAGCTGGTCGATCTTGTCTTCGTAGCTGTGGTAGTCGAGGAACTCATAGAGTTCCTTGCGCTTCTGCATCAAATCCAGCGCATTCACCTGCGTGCCTTCGCGACGCACGGTCTCGTACACGGCCAGCGCCGCTTTCTGCATGGCGCGCGTGCCAGATAGCGGGTACAGAACCATGGCAATACCCTGCTCGCCCAACTCACTCGTGGTGTAGTACGGCGTGTCGCCGAACTCGGTGATGTTGGCCAGCACCGGCACCTTCACAGCATCGCAGACCTTGCGGTACATGGTGATGTCGGTCATGGCTTCGGCGAAAATGGCATCGGCACCGGCCTCGACATAGGCGCTGATGCGATCGATGACGCCATTCAGGCCTTCCTTCTGCAGCGAGTCGGTACGCGCCATCACCACGAATTCGCTGTCGGTCTTGGCATCCACGGCGGCCTTCACGCGATCGACCATCTCGCCGATCGGCACGATTTCCTTGTTCGGACGATGGCCACAGCGCTTCAGCGCCACCTGATCTTCGATATGTACGGCGCCGGCGCCGGCCTTGATCATTTCCTTCACCGTCCGCGCGATGTTGAACGCCCCGCCCCAGCCGGTATCGATGTCTACCAGCAACGGTGTGTCCACGGCGGCGGTGATACGGCGCACATCAATCAGCACATCTTCCAGCGAGGTAATGCCCAGATCCGGCAGACCGTAGGAGTAGTTGGCGCAGCCCGCGCCAGACAGATAGATAGCCTTGTAGCCGACCTTGGTCGCCATCATCGCGGCATAGGCATTGACCGTGCCCATGACCTGCAGCGGCTTCTCGGCGGCGATGGCATCACGGAAACGACGACCAGCGCTGCTGGCGTGGGTGTGTGGGTGGTCTTGGCAAGACATCAAGCGCTCCTGGCCGGGGCATCCGGCGTTGGTAAAGACGGTGAAACCCGCGCCTCGATATTGGCGCGGGCGGTAGCAATGTGACGACGCATAAGGAACTCGGCGAGTTCGCCGTCGCGGGCGGCAATGGCTTCCACGATGCGACGGTGCTCATCCAGCGCCTTCGCCGGGCGGCCCTCGGTGACCGAAAACTGGCCGCGATAGATGCGCACGCGATGATAAAGCTCGCCGCAGAGCATCTGGATCAGCACAGCGTTGTGGCTGCCCTGAATGATGCAATAGTGGAAGTCGACATTGCCTTCTTCCTGGATGTAAGCGCGGCCTTCGTGCTCAGCGATCTGCTGCTCGTGGCGCGCCAGCAGCTCTTTCAGGCCGGCGATTTCGGCATCGCTCATGTGCTGTGCGGCGAGGCGGCAGGCCAGTCCTTCCAGCGTTTCGCGCACCTGATAGATCTGCAGCAGCTCATCCAGCGACAAGGCCATGATGCGCACGCCCACATGCGGGATTCGGGTGATGAGCTGACGGCCCTCAAGCCGGCGCAGCGCCTCGCGCAGAGGCCCGCGTGACACGCCATAACGCGCGACCAGCTCGGCTTCGGACACGCGCGAGCCTGCGGCCAGCTCGCCTTTCACGATGGCATCCTGGAGCTGGGCAAAGACTTTGTCGGCGAGGGTGAGACGGGGATTCAGCGACGATCCGCTCACTAATGGCAGCGCCAGACCGCTGACGGCGGCCTGAGGTGCATCGTGAAGAAGCGATATCGTCTCGGTCATGCAAAAGGCTCGAATTGTCGACAATCTGCGAGGTGACGCGACGATACGCCTCTGAAACCGAGTGGTCAACCGAGATGGGGAGACTTTTGTCTACAAAGCTGCTCGATTCAGACAACCTACACCGGCTCTCGCCACCCTTCCGCCGCCGCCCTGCCCCGCGCTTCATCCACGCTGGACACCACCCACATCGACACCGCAAACAGCGCCAGGCAGAACAGAATCGCATCGGCCAGACCGAACCAAAGCTGCAACATGCCCAAGCCAACCATGCCGAATACCGCCGCCAGCTTGGCCGCCGTGCCCCACAAGCCGAAAAACTCCGCCGACTTGCCAGCTGGCGTGAGCAAACCAACCAAGGCACGGCCGGCCGATTGCGCCGAGCCCAGACTGAGGCCCGCCAGGCAGCCGGCAAACAGGAACACATATTGCGCCTGCCAGTTCACGCCCAGTTGTTCACGAGCCAACGCAGCAATCTCCGGCGTCAGCCATATCGCCAGAATCGCCAGCACCCACAACCCCTGCGACAACATATAGGTGAAGCGCGAGCCAATGCGGCTTTGCAAAATACCGAAGCCGATCGCGCCGATCGCCGCATTGAACTGCACGATGACAAACATCAGCGTGCGCACCGAGTCATCCCATTTGATGACCTGCGCACCATAAATGAAGGCAAAGCTGACGATAATGGCGATACCGGCCATCGAGAAGAAAATTGAAATGAGCAGGCAGCGCAAGTCCTGGAACTGACGCATCTCCCGCCAAGTGTCGCGCAAACGCAGCAGGCCGCGCTGCACCACGGACTCGCCTGCCGGAAGCTGCCGGGCAATGCCGCGCTCGCGCAGCCATAAAAAGGTCGGGATGCAGCCAAGACACACAAACACCGCTGCAAAAGGCCCGACCCAGCGCACGGCATCGTAATTGGCCAGGCTCACTTCACCGAGAAAGCTCAGCGAAAACGCCGTGGCGACCAGGCCGCCGATGTAGCCGAGGCCCCAGCCAAGGCCGGAGATCCAACCCAGCGCATCACGCGGGCCAAGATCCGGCAGAAAGCTGGCGATGATGCCCTCGCCCAGCGCAAAGGCGAAGTTGGTGATAATAATCAGCAGCATCGCCAGCGCGATCCAGCCCGGCTCCACAAAATACAGCAGCGCCGTGCCAAGTACCGTGAGCACATAGGTCGCGAAAAGGTAGCGTTTGCGCGTGGCGGTGTAATCCATGATCGCGCCGCAAATCGGGTTCACCAGCGCCACCGCCAGGCAGCTGACAGCAATGGCGATGCTCCAGAGCAGGTTGCCGAGGCGATAATCCGGGCCATCACCGACGATCACGCGAGTGAACAGATCGCCGAAGATCACCGTGATAATGAGCAATGTATAAGCCTGATTGGCGAAGTCGTACATGGCCCAGCCAACGATTTCGCGCTTCGGAGCAAGAGCGACAGGAGTGGTCATAGGTCATCCTTTCAAACACAGGTAGCAGGCGGGTTTTGCCGAGTCTAACCTTTCTCGCAGGCGGCCAACATGATAGGGTTTCAACATCATTTTTCGAGTTGGTTTTCGATGTCGCGCCTGCCATTTCGCAACACCTCTGCTGCTGTTCTTGCCACGCTATTGCTGCTTTCCGGCTGCGCTCAAAATCCGGTTCAGGCGCCCGTCACACCGCCGCTGCCAACCACATCGTCGCCAGCCGAGTCAGAAACTCCCGTGTTCAGCAATCAGGAAGAGTTTCAGCAATGCCTGGACAGCCTGCGCCCGGCGGCGCTGAAAACTGGCATCAGCGAGACCATCTGGCAGCAGTACACCGCCAAGTTATCGCCCGATATGAGCCTGCTGCCGCGCCTGAACAAGCAGCCCGAGTTCAGCCAGCCGATCTGGGACTACCTCGCCGGACTGGTCGATGACGAGCGCGTTGATCTGGCAAAAGCGAAAATGGCCGGCTATGACAAAGAGCTGACTCAGATTTCTGCGCAATACGGTGTGCCGCGCGAAGCCATCGTGGCGATATGGGGCATCGAGAGCAATTTCGGCCAGAATGCTGGGCGCCTGCCGCTGCTGCGCTCGCTCAGCACGCTGAGCTGCCTGGGGCGTCGTCAGGCATTCTTTCGCGGCGAATTCTTTGCCACGCTCCGCATTCTGCAGGCTGGCGACTTTAGTGAGGATCGTCTGAAAGGCTCGTGGGCCGGCGCTTTCGGACAGACTCAGTTCATGCCCAGCACCTTCGAGCGCGTCGCCGTCGATTTTGATGGCGATGGCCGCCGCGACCTCATCGACAACACCGCCGACGCCCTCGCCTCCACCGCGAACTACCTGAAGCGAGCGAACTGGGTCACGGGCCAGCCCTGGGGCATCGAAGTAAAATTGCCGGAAGGCTTCGATGCTGCCGGCGAGAATCGTCGCAACAAGCGCAGTCTGTCCGTTTGGATGCAGCGCGGCGTTATGCGCGTTGACGGTATGCCGCTGGTGGTAACACCTGCTACCGCCGTCACGCCAACTGCAGAAACAACTGCTGAGCCCACGCCTGAAACAGCAGCCACCACCCCGCCCGTGGCAAACAACCCGACCATCACCGCCGATACTTTGGCCGGCCTGCTGCTGCCCTCCGGCGTGCAAGGCCCGGCCTTTCTGGTGATGCGCAATTTCGATGCCTTCTACAGCTACAACGCCGCCGAAAGCTACGGCCTGGCCATAGCGCATCTTGCCGATCGCATTGCCGGTGGCGGCGACTTTGTCACGCCCTGGCCCACGGATGACCTAGCGCTGTCACGCAGCCAGCGCCGTGAATTGCAGCAATTGCTGCTAGAGCGTGGCCACGATATCGGCGAGGTTGATGGCCGCTTGGGCGAACGCAGCCGCAGCGCCATCCGCATCGAGCAGGAAAAGCTTGGTCAGCCGGTGACTGGTCGGGGTGGCATGAAGGTGTTGCTGGCGCTGCGGGGGCAGTAAGCCAGCAACGCATACTTATTGAGCGGAAGCCGGAAACACCGGCAGCGTCGCCATCACCCGAGCATCGTGCGCCGGCAGCAGCTTGATCTGCGGAAACTTCTGCTGAATGGCAGCCATGTGCAGAATGTTCTCGCGCACCTTCACGCTGTCCTCGCCAATCAGATGACGGGCAATCCACGGCCGCTCGGCCGGCAGATCGATGCCCTCTTTCTGCCAGACCAGATCGCCCAGCAAGGCATAGCGTGCGCCGGACGGCAGCGTTATGAACGCAATCACCGAGCCCGGCGTATGGCCCGGTGCAGGCACCAGCACCACGGAACCATCGCCCCAAACATCGTGACTGCTGGGGAAGCCCAGGTAGGCGCCGTCGGTAAAATCGTAGAGACGGTAATCGAGCTTGCCGAAGCTGTGCGCCAGTGCGGCCGCCTCGTCATCGCTGGCAATGAAGCCCTGCTCCGGTGCGGAGATCCAGATCGGGATGTTCTTCAGGCTGTCCAGCCCGCTAACATGATCCCAGTGCGCGTGGGTGAGCACGATGCCATCCACTTTTTGCTTCGCAGCGGCGAGCTGGATGGCCGCCGGCACGCCCTTGGTGTAGGTCGTGGTGGCTTGCATGAGCTGCGGCAGCGTTTTTACCTGCTCATCGACTTGCTGACCCAGGCCGGTATCAAACAGCAGATTGCCTTTCGGGTGACGCACCAGAATCGGCGTCATGGAAAAGTCGCGCGCCTCGGTGAAGCTGCCGCCGCGATACGCCAGCACCGCCTTGGAATGCATGACGCCAGTCGGAATAGCCGACAGACTCATGCCGGCCGGCGGATGCGCCACCGGCAACTCAGCGGTGAGCGTGGGAATCGGCGATAGCGGCGACGGCATGAATGTCCACAGCAGCGCGGCCAGCGCCAGCAGCACGACAAGAGCGATCTTCTTCATGGCATGAAACTCGGGGCAAAAAAGGTACTAGCGTTGTACCAGCTTTAGCGCGTCGAGCAAGGAGAAAGGCCAGCGCAGCTCGTCGCCGGCGCTGTTGCAGAGCACGGGAATGTGCTCGCCGTAGCGAACCACCAGCGCCTCATCGAGCGCGATGTCGATGTACTGCCACGACACACCACGAGCGCTGGCCAACGGTGCCAGCAGCGCCTCGGCAACATCACAGAGATGACAGCCGGGCGTGCCGTACAGCGTCAGTGCGGGCATGAGCACTGCTCTCAGCCGCGATGCCGGAAGCGCCAGCAGCGATGGATCTTCGGGTCGCGCTCATAGTCGAAACCGATGGTCTCGGCGCTGATGTCAGTGACCTCGAACTTCGCCTGCAACGCTTCATCCAGCACGAACTTGCGGAAGTTATTGGAGAAATACAGCGTGCCGCCCGGCGCCAGACGCGACATCGACAAGCGCATCAGATGACCGTGATCACGCTGCACATCAAAATCGCCGTCCATGCGCTTAGAGTTGGAGAAGGTCGGCGGATCCACAAAGATCAGGTCGTAGAGGTCTCGTTCGTCCTTCAGCCAGGCCATCACATCAGCTTGGATCAGGCGATGATGCGAGTCCGGCAAACCATTCAGCGCCAGATTGCGATCGGCCCAGCCCAGATAGGTCGCCGACATGTCCACCGTGGTCGTGGTTTCAGCACCGCCATGCACGCCATCGCCAAGCGCGGCCTGCACGCTGACCGTGCCGGTATAGGCATAGAGATTGAGGAAATGCTTGCCCGCCGCCTCGGCGGCAATGCGCTGACGCATCGGGCGGTGATCGAGGAACAAGCCGGTATCGAGATAGTCGGTCAGGTTCACCAGCAGCGTTGCCTGGCCTTCACGCACTTCAAAGAACTTACCGGCCTTACCCTGCTTCTCGTACTGCTGCTTGCCGCTCTGGCGCTCGCGCACCTTGAGAAAGACCTTGTCGCGATGCAGGCCCATGACCTTGCGGATGATCTGCAGCGCGAGCTTGAAACGCGCCTCGGCCTTGGCCGGGTCTACCGTCTTCGGCGGCGCATATTCCTGCACCTGCAAGCGCCCTTCATAGACATCAATCGCGATGTTGTATTCCTGCAAATCGGCATCGTAAAGCCGGAAGCAGCGCACATCCTGCTCGCGCGCCAGCTTCAGCGACGCCTTCAGGTTCTTCTGCAGGCGATTGGCAAAGTCCATGCCCTCTTCCGGCAAGTCGTCGAGACTGCCCTCGAAGGCCAGCGGCAGCTCCGGCTCTGCCGGCAAAATGCGACCGTGACGGGCAAAGATCGGCAGCGCGCCGTTGTACAGACGCAGCGTGTGCTTGTGCTCCAGCCCCAGCGCATCGGCATGGGTGATGTCGGCGGCCAGCACCACGGCATCCCAGCAGGGCAGCGTCTCGCGCAGCTGACGGCCAATGGCGCGATAGAGATAGCGCACACTGCCCTCGTCGCCCAATCGCTCGCCGTAGGGCGGATTGGTCGCGACCAGGCCCGGCACGGAGTAATTCTGGCCAGCACCGGTCACATCCGCCGCCCATTCCGCCGGCAGGCAGGACGCAACACTGTTCAGCGCTGGCGAGCGCCACTCGGCAATGCTGCGCTGCGACAAGGTAATCCACTGCGACACGCCCGCCGACTCGGCATTGCGATGCGCACAGGCCAGCGCCTCGCCATCGGCATCAAAGCCGACCAGACGCGGGGCTGGCTTCTGCAGCCCAGCGAGGCGACGCGCCACGGCGTCATCGCGAATGGTTTTCCACAGCTCAGCCTGATGCCCGGCCCAGCCGTCGAAACCGAAATGAATGCGCGGCAGACCCGGCGCGGCATCGGCCCACATCAGCGCCGCCTCAATCAGCACCGTGCCCGAACCGCAGAGCGGATCGAACAAACGACCCTCGCCGCGCTCCGGCCAGCCGGCTTGCATAAGCATGGCCGACGCCAGATTTTCCTTCAGCGGCGCATCGGTCTGAGCCAAGCGGTAGCCGCGCTTATGCAGACTGTCGCCGGAGAAATCCAGGCTGATGGTGAGTTGCTGCGCCTCAATAAACAGGTGCAGGCTGAGATCGGGATTTTCAGTATCGATCGATGGCCGCTCGCCGGTGCGCTGGCGGAAGCGATCGACAATGGCATCCTTCAGACGCAGCGCCGCAAAGTGCGTATGCGTGCTCACGCCTTTAGCAGCAGCGGAGCGGATGACAAAGGTCGCCCCCGGACGCAGCACCTGCTCCCAGGGATACTTCAGCGCATCATCGAACATGCGATCGGGATTGCCCGACGGCACCGCCAGCAACGGCATCAGCACGCGCGACGCCAGTCGTGACCACAGGCAGAAACGATAACCGGCGGCGAGATCGCCCTGCACGGCAATCGCGCCCTTCAGGCGACGCGGCTCGCTGCCACCCAACGCCAGTAGCTCGTCCACCAGCAGGTCATCGAGGCCGTCAGCGCCCGTGATCACCCACTCGCGGGTCTTCTCCAGAGCGTTGCTCACGCTGAACCTCGGCTGCTAGCGGCACGCGCCTGGGCAACGCCAGCGGCGGCGCGAGCGATAACACCCGGCCCCTGATAAATAAAACCGGTATAAATCTGCACCAAAGAGGCTCCCGCCTGAATTTTTTCCGCTGCCGACGCAGCATCATCAATACCACCAACACCGATCAACGGCAGGCTGCCATCCAGCGCCGCATGCAGCTCGCGCAACACGCGTGTCGATGACTCGCGCACCGGGCGGCCGCTGAGGCCGCCCATTTCATCGCCATGGGTCATGCCCGCTACGGCGCTGCGGGCGATGGTGGTATTGGTCGCAATCACGCCATCAATTTCCTGCGCCTTGAACACCGAGGCCATGATTTCGACCTCCTCCAACGACAGATCCGGGGCAATCTTCACCAACAGCGGCACATACTTGCCGTGCTCGCCGGAGAGCTGCGCCTGGCGCTCCTTCAGCGCCGCCAACAGACGCGTCAGCGCCTCCTCGCTTTGCAGGCTGCGCAGGCCCTGCGTGTTCGGCGACGAGATATTCACCGTCACATAGTCGGCGTGCTCGTAGACCTTTTCCAGGCAGATCAGGTAGTCGTCTTCCGCACGCTCGACCGGTGTGTCGAAATTCTTGCCGATGTTGATGCCGAGCACGCCGTCGTAGCGCATGCGCTCAACATTGCGAATCAAGTAATCCACACCTTCGTTGTTGAAGCCGAGCCGGTTGATGATGGCGTTGGCCTGCGGCAGGCGGAACATGCGCGGCTTGGGGTTGCCCGGCTGCGGGCGTGGCGTGACGGTGCCGACTTCGATGAAGCCGAAGCCGAGCGCGGCTAGGGCGTCGATGTAGTCGCCGTTTTTGTCGAGGCCGGCTGAAAGGCCCACTGGGTTGCGGAAGGTCAGCCCCAGTAGCTCTACCGGTTGGTCTGGCACTTTCGGTAAGCACTTGAGCAAGCCTAAGCGTTCGGCACGCGCGAGGTTGTTCAGGGTGAAGTGATGGGCCGTTTCCGGGTCCAGCTGAAAGAGCGCAGCGCGCGCTAACGGGTACAACATTCGGGGAGTCTCTACGGGGACAATGTTCCGATTATACGCGAGTCCGAGCCCGCCACGGGCCAGGAATTACCCGTGGAAAACACGCCGTGAATACATCCATGTAGGCTCTCACGCGCCATCCATGGCGCGTGACGGTTTTCCACGGGTAATTCCTGACTCGTGAACAGCGCTCAGGTGGCGAGGATCGTGTCGCATCAGTGTGATGCATCGAAGTCCGGGGCCATCAGGATGCTGCCCTTGAGCCGACTCGGCTGATGATCCTTGTTTCCGGGCAGATGCGGCATAGGGCAAAGTGCAGCCACTTGCCTTGCTTGCTCATGTCTGGCCTGGGTATGATTGTTTGAAGATGTGAAAGCCCAAAAATAAAACTTCGCAAGGAAGAGCTGGTGACTGAAAGCGAAAAACCAAAAAGCCGGCGATGGGTACCAACTGAGCTAGAGCTTGCCTTTCATCTTTACTGCCAGCTCCCCTTCGGTAAGCTACATAGCCGCAATAAAGCCATCATGGCGCTTGCGAAAATTCTGGATAGAACACCGGGATCGATTGCACTCAAACTCGTCAATTTCTCGAGTCTTGACCCCGCCATTACTTCGAATGGGCGTAGTGGCATGAAAAACGCGTCAGCGGCGGATCGACAAATTTGGACTGAATTTAACAACGACTGGGAAGGTATGGCGCTAAAGTGTGCAGCACTTTACGAGCAAGCGCGCAGGACACATAACCTGCCTGTAGAGGAAACTACACCTGAAGTGCCAGAAGATGAAATCCCTCAAAATTATCAGGGAGCATCTCGCATGGTAATGACAGAGCAACGCGTGAAGCAGAATTTCTTTCGTCGTGCCGTATTGAGTAGCTATAATGAAAAGTGCTGCATAACAGGTATTTCGGATAAGCGCCTACTGGTAGCCAGTCACATCGTGCCGTGGAGTAAAGACACACAGAATCGTCTCAATCCGCGTAATGGACTGAGTCTGTCATGCCTGCACGACAAGGCTTTTGATCGCGGACTGATAACGTTCTCAGATCAATATGAAGTCATATTGTCGCGAGAGATAAAAAAGTCAAAAGATGAATATATCGCGCTAAACTTTCACTTTTTTGAAGGGAAGTCGATTGTATTGCCAGAGCGTTTCTACCCGGCTCAGGAGTTTTTGGAAAGGCACAGGACTGAAATTTTTGCTGGATAAGGAGCATTCATGAATATCAAGCTGACTTACATGTACCGTGATGCAGGCAACTACAAACAGTTTGGCGAAGTAATTTTCGGCAACTCGAACTCATTAAGTATCAACACGATTAAAGCAGCATCAAAAGCTGCAGCTTTTGATGAGCTCTGGTTCAATCCCAAAAAAATAAATATACAGCCTTTGCATGCATATGTGTATGACAGCGAATTAGATCACGACTTGCACGAAATTCTTGATTTTGAAGAAACAACACTAAGTATCAATGATCGAATGCATCGATCAGTTTCTCAATTTTTATCTGACATGAAAATGACACCATTTTTTTGAATATGGCTGAAGCTCAACGCATCCGCAAAAAAATTTCACTCTGGAAATAGGCATTAATGAGCAACAGACCAATGAGATGCGCGCACATGAGCTTCCATTAGTTGTACCGAAGATGATTCACGGCGCCTACGAAATCCAAACGCGAAAGCTCCATCCGTACTTCGACCAATTCCGCTCCAATCGAGGACCAGCTCACAGCTATGAAGAAGTCCGACCATGAGGTGGAGCCGTCACCGATAGCTGAGATTCGCGAGCTGTCGATTCAGATGCCGGCAACTCGACCAGTAATCAATCAGCCCGCCGAAGGCAGGAACGCGCCTTGTCCTTGTGGGTCTGGAAAGAAGTACAAGAAGTGCCATGGCGCTCCGCCACCAATCGACTCGAAGCCGCGGCAGGAAAAAATCACGCTTCGTCCGGCAGCGCCGATCTCCATACGAGCTGGAGACACCCCACAGCTAATAGTCATGCTAGACCCTTTCTCGAGGAATATTGGGGTAGAGGGCGAAGATGGGCAGATTCCACTCGACCAAGTCGAGATCGAGCGCAACTACTCCCGAGCCAAAGGCGAGAAGGTGAACACCACCGCCCTCGTGGACGGAGACGCCCCTCACTTCGATCTCTTGCGGGCACTCTTGCTCTACGACCTCTGTATTGCGGTAGACAGCAACACTGCCGATATCGATGGCGTCCGTATTACAGTCACCGGAACGACCATGTTCGTTACCGCCGATCTTTCGACTTTGGAGCCGAAGATCAACCCTGGCTTCGCGCTCGAACTGCGAACATCTAGGGCTCCGTCGGAGAAATTTGGTTGGCACTGGGCCCTATTCAATTTCATGAGGTCGCCACGATTCGACAGCACGAAGCGCTACTGCCTGATCGTGGACGCTCACCTTGGAGAGTTGCGCGCTATTAACGATCGAAAACTTCCTTACTACAGTGACCTCAAGCTGCCCGAGCAGTTCGACATTGTTTATGCGTCAGCAGATGTCGGTGACGATCCTCGGAACGAGATGATCAGACGTGCGGATTGGTGTGCCACGGCCGTGCTTGCATTTATCAGAAGCGGCACCGAGTTCTCGCCACTTGAGATGGGTGCCGACGAAATCTCCGACGCCCGCCGCGTTTGGGACTTACAGGATCTGGCGAACAACGGAGCACTCAAGCTGACCTAGCAGACCAGTAGGTCTCGAACTGCCTCCACGAGCTTTAAATAAAGTGAACTAAAGTTCGTCAAGGCCTCAATAGATTTCTCCGAGGCCATCTTCTTGCCAGAGCTGACTTGAGTTCAAAGCACGCCGTCCGTGGGTCAGGAATTACCCTTGGAAAACCGTCACGCGCCATGGATGGCGCGTGAGAGCCTACATGGATGTACTTGCGGCGTGTTTTCCAAGGGTAATTCCTGGCTCGTGAACAGAGCTCAATTCGCAGCGATCCGTGTCAGCGTCTCGCGAGTGTCGGATGACAGTTCGCCAGCCAGCAATCCATCCAATGCAGCAAGTACCAACGCCTGCCGCCCCTCATCCAACTTCCGCCAAATCCCGAAAGCACCCGCCAATCGCGATGCCAACTGCGGGTTCCGAGCATCAATGGCGGCCACCTCGCGCGCCAGCAGCGCATACCCTGCCCCATCCGCCCGATGAAACGCCACCGGATTATTCCCCGCCAGCTGCGCGACCACCGCACGAACGCGATTAGGCACCGTGCGGTCAAAGTCAGGATGCACCAGCAAACCATCCGCGATTTCAACTGCACTCGGCGCGGGCAATGCAGCCTGTGTGGCAAACCACTGATCCAGCACCAGCGGCTCATGTCGCCAGCGCGCATGGAACTGCGCCAGCGCCGGCTCGGCACCTGGCAATTGATGATGCACCAGCAGGCTCAGTGCGCTCTGCTCCGCCGTCATGTGCGGCGCTGCACTCAGCCACTGCTGAGCGATAGCTCCCGCCTCTGCCGGCTCAAGCCGCGCCAGCGCATCCAGCGCGGTTCGTGCCAGCGAGCGACCGGCGATGGCATCAGCGTTGTACACATAAGCCTGCAGCATGACCCCGCGCTCCAGAATGCTCCGCAGCGCCGGGGCCAGCGGAGTGCAAATCGCCAGCAGCACCTGCTCACGAGCGGCATGCAACGCGGCCGGGTCATACACCGCCACTTGTTCGGCGAGATAGCCCAGACTCGGCAACTCCAGCAGCTTCACGGCCAGGGCCGGATCGCTGACCGCCAGTGCCGGCCACATGGCCGCGAGGGCATCGGCAAGAACACTGGAACGCCCGGCACGAGCACGCACATCGCCGCGACGAATCAGCTCCGCCAGCGCGACGATTTCGCGGGTCGCCAGCTCCTGCGCGGCGGCCCAGCGATTGAAGCCATTGCTGTCGACGCGCACCAGTCGGGCCAGCGCGGCGTCATCGCAGGCGTAATCCACGCGCACCGGTGCGCTGAAGTCACGGAACAGCGACAGCACGGGTGCCTCGGCAACACCCGAGAACACCCAGGTCTGACTCGGCTGATCGAGCATGAGCAGGAAGTCATCAGCAAGCTCGCCCTGCAAACCCACATTCAGCGCACCGTGCTCGCCAATCAGGCCCAGACGCACCGGAATCGGCAATGACTCCGGCTGCGGATGCCCGTCCAGCGCGACCTGAGTCTGCGTCAGGGTCAGGCGCAGCTCACCAGCGGCGGCATCCCAGACTGGCGTAGCCGTGACCACCGGCGTGCCCGGCTGGCGATACCAGCGCAGCCAGGTCGGCAGCCACTGCGCCAGATCGCGACCATTAGCCGCACCCAGCGCGATCAGAAAGTCCTCGACCGTGGCGGCTCGGCCATCGTTGTCCGCAAAATATTTGTCCGTGCCACGGCGGAAACCGTCGGCACCGAGCACGGTGTGCAGCATGCGCGCGATCTCAGCGCCCTTCTCGTACACGGTCATCGTGTAGAAGTTGTTGATCTCGACGAACGATTCCGGGCGCACCGGATGCGCCAGCGGGCCGGCATCTTCGGCAAACTGGTGGGTGCGCAGGAAGGCGACATCCTCCAGTCGTTGTACGGCGGCGGAAAGCTGGTCGGCGGAGAACTGCTGGTCGCGGAAGACCGTGAAGCCTTCTTTCAGGCAAAGCTGGAACCAGTCGCGGCAGGTCACGCGGTTGCCGCTCCAGTTGTGGAAGTACTCGTGCGCGACCACCGCCTCAACGCGCTGAAAGCCGGCATCGGTGGTGGTCGCGGGGTGCGCCAGCACGCAGCTGGTGTTGAACACATTGAGACCCTTGTTCTCCATGGCGCCCATGTTGAAGTGCGACACCGCCACGATCATATAGATGTCGAGGTCGTATTCGCAGCCGTACTTCTCTTCGTCCCAGCGCATGGAGGCCTGCAGCGACGCCATGGCGTGATGGCATTTGTCCTGATCCTGAGCCGCCGTGAAAATCTGCAGCGTCACTTCACGCCCGGAGCAAGTCACGAAGCGATCTTCGAGCACGGCCAGATCGCCGGCGACTAGCGCAAACAGGTAGCTCGGCTTCGGGTGCGGATCTTCCCAGGTGGCAAAATGACGGCCCGCGTCCAGCTCGCCACGCGCCACGCAGTTACCGTTAGACAGCAGCACCGGGCACTGCGCCTTATCGGCAATCACGGTGACGCGGAACGGCGCCAGCACATCCGGGCGATCCGGGTACAGCGTGATCTTGCGGAAACCCTCGGCCTCGCATTGCGTGCAATACAGGCCATGCGAGCGATACAGCCCTTCCAGTGCGAGATTGCTGTCTGGGTAGATACGCACCGTGCTGGTGAACACGCCCGCATCCGTCGCGCCCGGAAACACCCACTGTTCGCCGGCCCAATGCCAGTCGCCGGCGGTCAGCGGCTGACCATCCCAGGCCAGCGCCAGCAGCTCCAGATCCGCGCCAAGCAAGACCAATGGCGCATCGGCGGGTGCGTCAGGGTGTCGCTGTAACTTGAGCGTGGCGTGCACTTCGGCACAGCCCGGCAGCAGCTCCACGGTAAATTCGGCCTGCAGCACCTGATAGGCCGGCACCTGATAATCCTTCAGATAGATTTTCTCACCACCAGCGGGCATCTCGATTTTCATAGCACAGTCACTTCCCACTCATGGCCGGTGTACTTGCGCACATTCAGCACGCCGGTATCAAACAGCAAATATTGACCTTTGATGCCGGTCAGCACGCCCACCGCAGGCTCCTTGTCCGGGCTGAACGACTTCGCCTTCACGGCGAACTGCTGCACGGGATAGCTCAAGCTCAGCACATCGGCCTGCACGCGCTCAATCTGACCGGGAAACTCTGCTTCCAGCGCCGCCAGTTCAGCCGCGCACAGCGTCATCAGGCGATCCCGCTCGGCCGCCAGATCCATGTCGGCATACTCGCCTTTCACCAGCGCCTGCCACTTAGTCTTGTCGGCCACATGCGCCGCCAGCGTGGTTTCGATCAGGCCAGACAAGCGCCGCGTCGCTACCCGAAAAATCGGCAGGGCCTGACCCGCGCCCTGATCGATCCAGCGCGTGGGAATCTGCGTTTCACGGGTGATGCCGACCTTCAGGCCGGTCGAATTGGCCAGATACACCACATGCGCAATCATGCAATGCGTGGTGCCCCAGTCCGGCTCGCGGCAGGTGCCAAGGTGGTGATGGCAGGTTTCCGGCTTCATGATGCACATGTCGCAGGCCGCCAGCTTGATGAAACAGCGGTAGCAATAGCCCTGATTGAACGACTTGTTGCTGGATTTGCCGCAGCTCACACAGGTAATGCGCTCGCTGGCGCGAATCTCCAGGCGCTTGCCAATCAGGCCGTTCATCGGCAGCAGCACATCGTCCAGCGGCAGGAAGTAATTCAGCGCATCTGCGCTCGCTGCATTCCGTTCACACTGCATTTTCCTTACAGTACCGCGCATCAGCGATTCACCTGGTCATTAAAAGTTGAAAAACATGCTCGATCTCGCCGCGCAACACCTCATCGCCACCGCGCTCGCCGATACCGCCGGCCAGCACGGCCTCTGGGTCAGCGAACACGCACGCCCGGAGCTTCTCGGCACGATGACTTGGGTCGAATCAACGCCGCAGCAGCTGCTCAGCACACCGTGGCAACAACGCCACGACCTAGCCATCGCTTGGCTGACCGGCGATCTGCCCTGGCGCGATGCCCTGCATGTGCTGTCCGCCCTGCGCGATCTTCACGCGCGACAGTTGCTGGCCTTCGTCCCCGTCAGCGCCTGGCAGCAAGCCGACAGCCACTGGCAGCCCGATCAGCTACGCGCGCTGGGCCTGCAGCAACAGGCGCGCTTCGAGCAGGACGGCGAGCTGGTCGAGGCCTGGAGCTTCGACATCCGCACCTACAAAGCCGTGCCGGACTGGCTCAACCCGAGGTTCTGGGCCAACCCGGAAAACTGGAACAAATATCGCTGGTAAACAGCAGACTCGTGAAAGCAGTCAGTGCAGGAACTTCACGGGCTTATGCTCTGGATGCGGCGTGTCGCAAACCTCACCCTCTTTCTCTTTTTTCTCGATATAGCCGCTGCGCTCGGCCTCTGGCAGATGCTTGCTCTCCCAGGCGATGACCGCCTGCAGGCTGGTCTCCAGCTGCTCGCGGGTCAGGCGTTTGCCATCCGGCCATTTGCCCAGCTCGATGGCCTTGCGCAAGTTGCCCACCACCTCCGGCGTCAGGACTTCCAGCATGCGCGCCAGCAACACTTCATTCATCAATGGTCTCCGTTGCTGAGGTGGCTGTTCCAGCCCAGCTTGGTGCGGCAAGCCGCGTAAAAATCATGGCCCGGCGGATGAATCAGGCGCAGCTTGAATGGATGCTTGCGCACATAGACCCAGTCACCGGCCTCCAGCATCTGGCCGGGCTGGCCATCGGCACTGACGCGCGGCGGAATGTCGGACAGCACCTGAATCTTGATCTCGCTGTCGCCATCGACCACGATCGGGCGGCTGCTCAGCGTATGCGGATGCATCGGCACCAGACCCATCGCATCCAGACGCGGGTGCAGAATCGGCCCGCCGCCGGACAGCGCATAGGCCGTGGAGCCGGTCGGCGTGCACACAATCAGGCCGTCCGAACGCAGGCGATACACAAACTCGCCCTCCACATACAGCTCGAATTCGATCATGTGCACGGTCTTGCCGGTATGCAAGATGACATCGTTGAGCGCCAGCATGTCGCCCAGCGGCTCGCCATCGCGACGAACTTCGGCATGCAGCAGGAAGCGTTTGTCTTCAACGAAGTCACCACGCAGCACGGCACCGACCTTGGCCTCGATTTCGAGCGGCGCCACATCGGTCAGAAAGCCGAGACGGCCCCGGTTGATGCCAAGCACCGGCGTATTCGAGCGCGCCAGCGTGCGCGCGGCGTGCAGCAGTGAGCCATCGCCACCGACCACGATGACGAGATCGCAGGCTTCGCCCAGCGATTGTCGCGAACACACTTGGATGTTGTTGCGGGATGGCAGCAGCTTGGCCGTGTCTTCATCGAAAATCACATGCCGGCCCTGGCTCTCCAGGAAGCGCTGGACATCGAGAAGGGTATCAGCGACGGCGGTGTTACCGGGTCGGCCCATCAGGCCGATATTGCGGAACCATTCCATGAGCGAACCATCTCTTGAGATGGCGGCAGTCTAGCCGTTGCCAGCCTTTGCGGAAAGGGTGTTACAGCTCAGTGGCGTCACCATGAGCCTCGAAGTCGCCTTCAAGTTCGGCATCAAACCAGGCATCTGCAAAATCGTCGCGTTCCATATCCATGATCTTCTCTCTTCTCTTCGTTCTTAGGTGTGAACGCAGAAAAACAGATTCAGATGACAGTGCTATGACGGCTTTACAAGGTTTCCTGCCCGACGGATCAGCCCGGCTGCACCTGCAGCGTTACCGCCGGATTGCGCTGGCGCTGGCCGCTGAGCAGCCGTTGCCACAACGACGCATCCGGCCACTCGGCCTGCACCTGCTCGGAGAACACGATGCGCTCCAGCGCGATCTCGCCCATACGCGGGTTCTCGATGTCGGCGCGGAAGCATTGCGCGTAGCCCGTCGCGGTTTCGTGCACGATGACCGAATTCAGGCGCACATCCTGCTCGCCATTAGCCATGTCGGTCAGTGACAGCACGCGATCCACCAATACAAACATGACGCGCGAGAACTGCTCGGCGGATGGCGATACCGGCAGCGAAATCCAGCGTGCGCTGAACTTGCGACAGGCATCGAGATACTCGGGATCGTCCTTATCCCAGTACGCCACGGCATGATCAAAACTGTCGATGAGGGTGCGAATGTCGCCCTTCATCAGGCCAAAGTCGTAGACCATCTGGCCCTGATCCAGCGCATCGGCTTCAAGCAGAATTTCGACCTGATAGCTGTGACCGTGGATCGAGCGGCGGCAACGATCACTGCTGCAATTGCGCACGATGTGGGCATTCTCGAAGCGAAACAGCTTGCGAATCAGCATGATGAAAAGGCCAGCTCGATAACAGGATAGACGCGCATTCTAGCAAAAAGGCGGGCTGATCAGGCGCTGAACGGCGGCATTTTCGGTCGCATCTTCATAAACGCGTCGTGTAGAATCGCCACCGGACCTTTTGCCGCTGCGCCATCCCCGACCCGGGGGCCACCAGCAGCACAAACAAACGCCCCACCAGGAGTTTTATCATGAAGCAGCCCGTACGCGTGGCAGTCACCGGCGCCGCCGGCCAAATCGGTTATGCCCTGCTGTTCCGCATCGCCTCCGGTGAAATGCTCGGCAAGGATCAGCCGGTGATCCTGCAGCTGCTGGAAATCCCCGACGAGAAGGCCCAGAACGCGCTCAAGGGCGTGATCATGGAGCTGCAGGACTGCGCATTCCCGCTGCTGGTGGGCATTGAAGCGCACAGCGATCCGATGACCGCTTTCAAGGACACCGACTACGCCCTGCTGGTCGGCTCGCGTCCCCGTGGCCCGGGCATGGAGCGTTCGGAACTGCTGGCCGTCAACGGCAAGATCTTCATTGGCCAGGGCCAGGCCCTGAACGCCGTCGCCTCACGCAATGTCAAGGTGCTCGTGGTCGGCAACCCGGCCAACACCAACGCCTACATCGCCATGAAGTCGGCACCGGATCTGCCGGCCAAGAACTTCACCGCCATGCTGCGTCTGGACCACAACCGCGCCCTGTCGCAACTCGCCGACAAGACCGGCAAGGCCGTGGCCGGTATCGAGAAGATGGCCGTTTGGGGCAACCACTCGCCGACCATGTACGCTGACTACCGCTTCGCCACCATCGACGGTGAAAGCGTCAAGGCCATGATCAACGACGATGTCTGGAACCGCGATGTGTTCCTGCCGACCGTGGGCAAGCGCGGCGCCGCCATTATCGCCGCGCGCGGTCTGTCGTCGGCTGCCTCGGCCGCCAACGCTGCCATCGACCACATGCGCGACTGGGCCCTGGGCACCAACGGCAAGTGGGTCACCATGGGCATTCCGTCCGACGGCTCCTACGGCATCCCGGCTGAAGTCATGTACGGCGTGCCAGTGACCTGTGCCAACGGCGAATACACCCGCATCGAAGGTCTGGAAGTTGACGCGTTCTCGCGTGAGCGCATGGACTTCACGCTGAACGAGCTGCTGGAAGAGCGCGAAGGCGTCAAGCACCTGCTGCCGTAAGCGTTAGTGTGTTGAAAATGCTGTGTTGAAAATGAACCCGCTTCGGCGGGTTTGTTTTTTTGGGGAGTAGGCACTTCACATCTGACCAACCCATCCCCGAAAATTCTGACCAGCAACCACCCCGATCAAACGCAGGCATGGCATGCTCACGCGATTGCAGCAGCATCACAGGAAACCAGCATGTCCGGCGCTATCATCAACTCCATCGCCTATGATCGCGAAGGTCACCGCATCGCCAAAGTCGAACTGGCCGATACCAAGGCATTTCTGCTGGAAAACCCGGAATCGTTTCTGTGGATAGGTCTGCACGAGCCCGATGCAGCAATGGTCAGCATTCTTCAGGAGCAGTTCGGCCTGCATGAGCTGGCCGTGGAGGATGCTCTCTGCGCGCATCAGCGGCCGAAGATCGAGACCTATGGCGATATTCGCTTCATCGTCACCCATACCGCCGAGCGCGATGGCAGCTGCATCGTCTTTGGCGAGACACACTTGTTCATCAGCGACCGTTTCCTGATCAGCATCCGCCATGGGCCGTCGCACACCTACGCCAATATGCGTCAGCGCGTGGAAGCCCGGCCACGCCAGCTCGGCTGCGGCCCGAGCTACCCGCTCTACGCCATCCTCGATTTCATCGTGGATAACTACGCGCCCATCGTGGACGACTTCAAGCAAACCCTGCACAAGCTGGAGCAAGACATCTTCCAGCCGCAGTACAAGAAAGGCACCATCAAGCGCCTGTATGAGCTGAAGCGTGAGCTGATCACGCTGCGCTTAGCGTCATCGCCGCTGCAAGACATCGCGCAGGAGCTGAGTCATGGCCAGGATGACTTCATCCACGAATCCATACAGCCCTATTTTCGCGATATTGCCGATCACTGCACGCGCATCAATGAGGCCATCGATGCGCTGAATGAACTGCTCACCTCTGCCATTCAGGTCAATTTGTCACTGGTCACGGTGAAGCAGAACGAGGTTGTGAAGCGTTTGGCCGGCTGGGCCGCCCTGCTGGCCCTGCCTACACTGATCACCAGCATCTACGGCATGAACTTCGAGCACATGCCGGAGCTGCAATTCGAGTATGCCTACCCGACGGTGCTGGTGCTGACCGGCCTGGCTTGCCTGAAGCTGCACAAGACGCTGCGGGCGGCGGGCTGGATGTAAGCTCGCTTGCCCACAAAAGAGCTCAGATCAGCTTCTGAGCCGAAACAATCACGCCATTGTTGTCGGCATAGACATACTCGCCGGGGTTGAAAGTGACTCCGGCGAATGTCACCGGCAGATCCACCTCACCCACACCCTTGCGCACACTCTTCAACGGCATGGCGGCGATGGCCTGGATGCCCAGATCCAGCTCGGCCAGCGCATCCACATCACGCACGCAGCCATACACGATGACCCCAGCCCAGCCGTGCTTGACGGCGCTGGCACCGATCAGGTCGCCGAGCAAGGCGCAGCGCAGCGAGCCGCCGCCATCCACCACCAGCACACGACCCTGCCCCGGCGTGGCCAGCAGCTCTTTCACCCGTGAGTTATCTTCGTGACACTTCACTGTCACGATGGCGCCACCGAAGGCATTGAGGCCACCATAATTGGCGAACATCGGCTCGCAGACGCGCACCGCTTCGGGAAAATCATCACACAGGTCGCAGGTAACAAACGACATGACCAACACTCCAGACACAGAAAACGAAGTCGTGACTTTACCCTGCCAAGGCCGAGTGCGACAATTTCTGTCTACCTCAGAGCTGATTCCATGAAACGCCTGCTTGTCGCGACTTTTATCTGCACAGCCTTGCTAGGCGCAAATACGGCCAGCGCAGGCCAGCTTTATCGCTTTCAGGATGCCGACGGCAATATGTTGCTGACCAATCAGGTCGATAGCCAGCGCAAGCCTTTGCACAAGGACAAACAGCAATACCGCAAGCTGGTGAAAGTGACCTGGTATCCCGACACGAATGTGCACAGCTACCGCAACTGGGGCAAAACCGAAATTGCCGTGAAGGCCAGTGCCAGCAAGAACCGCAACGCCTTCGACGACAGCATCCGCCTGGCCGCGCAGCGCTACGATCTGGATTTCGGGCTGATCAAGGCGGTAATTCACACGGAGTCAGGCTTTGACCCGCAGGCACGCTCCGGCCCCGGCGCTCAGGGCTTGATGCAGCTGATGCCGGCCACCGCCAAGCGCTATAAAGTCAGCAACGCTTGGGATCCGGAACAAAACATCAATGCCGGCGCCAAGCATCTGCGCTATTTGATGAAACGCTATGGTGATTTGTCGCTGGCTTTGGCGGCCTATAACGCCGGCGAAGGCAATGTGGACAAGTACGGCGGCATCCCACCGTTTGCGGAAACGCAGGATTATGTAGAGCGCGTCACCGGGCGCTACACCCGGCTTTATGGTGGCGTTGTTGCTGCTAACTAAAGTTGCTGCTAACTAAAGCTGCTTACTAAATAGCGAACCCGGTCAAAGCTCCACACCAATCTGCGTCCCTTCATAAATCAACGCATAGCGCGTCAAACACGGCCCCGGTGCCGGCAAGCGGCACTGACCATCCGCCAGATTGAACGACCAGCCATGGTGGGGGCAGCGGATCGCCCCTTGCTGGATCGCTCCCTCGGTGAGCGAATTGCCACGATGTGGGCACTGGTTGCGGATCAAGTGGCGCTGACCATCCTCCTGAATCAGCAACAGCGGAATACCGTCGATGACGAACTCACGGCGATAGCCATCTTCCAAAAACATCAATTTTTCAAGGGCATGGAATGCCATGTTAAACCTGCCTCACACATGCTGACAAAACTGCAGATAGCAGAAAGGCGGGTTTCCCCGCCCTTCCTTGCTACATCAACCTGACTTACTTGCCGTGCTTGCCGGCCAGGAAGAACCAGGTTTCCAGCACCGAGTCCGGGTTCAGCGACACCGAATCGATGCCTTCGTCCATCAGCCACTTGGCCAGATCGGGATGGTCCGACGGGCCCTGACCGCAGATGCCGATGTACTTGCCAGCCTTGCGGCAAGCCTGAATGGCGCGCGAGAGCAGGAACTTCACCGCCGGGTCACGCTCGTCGAACAGGTGCGAGACGATGCCGGAGTCGCGATCCAGACCCAGCGTCAGCTGCGTCAAGTCGTTGGAGCCGATCGAGAAGCCATCGAAATGCTCGAGGAAATCCTCGGCCAGCAAGGCGTTGGTCGGCAGCTCGCACATCATGATGATGCGCAGGCCGTTCTCGCCACGCTTCAAACCCTTCTCGGCCAGCAGCTCGATGACGCGCTTGGCCTCACCCGTGGTACGCACGAACGGAATCATGATCTCGACATTGGTCAGGCCCATGACATCGCGAACCTTCTTCAGCGCACGCACTTCCAGGTCGAAACAGTCGCGGAAATTGTCCGACACATAGCGGCTGGCGCCACGGAAACCCAGCATTGGGTTCTCTTCTTCCGGCTCGTAGAGCTTGCCGCCGATCAGGTTGGCGTATTCGTTCGACTTGAAGTCGGACATACGCACGATGACCTTCTTCGGATAGAACGCCGCCGCCAGCGTGGCGATGCCTTCGGTCAGCTTCTCCACATAGAAATCCACCGGCGAGGCGTAGCCGGCACAACGCTGATCCACCGATTGCTTGATGTCGCGCGGCAGCGTGTCGTAGTTCAGCAGCGCCTTCGGGTGCACGCCAATCATGCGGTTGATGATGAATTCCAGACGCGCCAGACCAATGCCTTCGTTCGGCAGTGTCGCGAAATCAAAGGCGCGATCCGGGTTGCCCACATTCATCATGATCTTGAACGGCAGCTTGGGCATGGCGTCGATGGTGTTTTTCTGGATCTCGAAGTCGAGCAGACCCTCGTAGATGAAGCCAGTATCGCCTTCAGCACACGATGCCGTGACTTCCATGCCGTCCTTCAGCACATCGGTGGCATTGCCGCAGCCCACGATGGCCGGCACGCCCAGTTCACGCGCGATGATGGCCGCGTGGCAGGTACGGCCGCCACGGTTGGTGATGATGGCACTGGCGCGCTTCATGACCGGCTCCCAATCCGGGTCGGTCATGTCGGAGACCAGCACATCGCCCGGCTGCACCTTGTCCATTTCCTTGATCGAACGCACCACGCGAACCACGCCGGAGCCGATGCGCTGACCGATCGAGCGGCCTTCACAGACCACTTTGCCCTTCTGCTTGAGCAGGTAGCGCTCCATGGTGCCAGCGTTCTGGCGGCTCTTCACCGTTTCCGGGCGCGCCTGCACGATATAGAGCTTGCCGTCGTCGCCATCTTTCGCCCACTCGATGTCCATCGGCGCACCGTAGTGCTTCTCGATGATCAGCGCCTGGCGTGCCAGTTCTTCGATTTCGGCATCGGTCAGCGAGAATTTCACGCGCTCCAGCTTGTCTACGGGCACGATCTGCGTGGAACGACCGGCAGCACCGCTGTCGGCATAGATCATCTTCTGAGCCTTGGTGCCGAGGTTGCGACGCAGCACCGCCGGACGGCCAGCGCTCAGCGTGCCCTTGTGCACATAGAACTCGTCCGGGTTGACCGCGCCCTGCACGACCATTTCGCCCAGACCATACGACGAGGTAATAAACACCACATCACGGAAGCCGGATTCTGTGTCGAGTGTGAACAACACGCCCGAAGTACCGATTTCAGAGCGCACCATGCGCTGAATGCCGGCGGATAGCGCCACCAGCTTGTGCTCGAAGCCCTGATGGACGCGGTAGGCGATGGCTCGATCGTTAAACAGCGAGGCAAAAACTTCCTTGATGGCGATCAGCACATTGTCGAAGCCGCGAATGTTCAGGAAGGTTTCCTGCTGGCCGGCAAAAGACGCATCCGGCAAGTCTTCGGCGGTGGCCGATGAGCGCACGGCCAGCGGCATCAGCTCGTTGCCACCGGTCAGTAGGTCAAATTCAGCGCGAACCGCCTGCTCCAGCGCCGGAATCAGCGGCGTTTCAACAACCCACTGACGAATCTTGCGGCCGGCATCGGCCAGCGCCAGCACATCCTCTACATTCAGGTGATCAAGCACATCATGGATACGCTTGTTGAGGCCGCTCTGCTCCAGAAAGTCACGATAGGCCTGAGCTGTGGTGGCAAAACCGCCCGGCACGGAGACGCCGGCATTGGCGAGATTGCTGATCATTTCGCCGAGCGAAGCGTTCTTGCCGCCAACGATTTCCACATCATGCTTGCCCAAGTTCTGGAACTTGATCACGAGATTGTCCAAGGTGGTGCTCCTTGTTTGGATAGAGACTTTTTTAGTCATGAAAAGTGTCGCCGTGGATCACACGGATGCGACATCTGCCAAGGATTCTACCCGATGGCCATGGCAAAAGCTGTGTCAGCGGGCGGCGACCAATACCAAGGTCTTGCGCAACTTCCAAGCCATTTTTCAGGCTAAAATAATGGCTTAAATGATTGTTTTCTCTCTGATAAATAATCAGAATCAAGCCTGAAAAATGACTGCATGCCGAGCGCATAAGCATTCATAAAATGAATATCTTTAATTCATAAATTGTATAAATGGAATTCCTGACACCTGTTGAACAATCTTCAGGCACATTTTTGACTGATCTGGAAATCGCCTCATGAATCGCTCCGTCATGTTCATCTCCGATGGCACTGGCATTACCGCCGAAACGCTGGGCCACAGCCTGCTGGCTCAGTTCGAGAATGTCAGCTTCAGCAAAAACACGCTGCCTTATATTGATACGGTCGAGAAGGCCGAAGAGCTGGTGCTGGAAATCAACCGCGTCGCCGAAGAAGACGGCATTCGCCCAATCATCATCGATACCATCGTAGACAAGAGCATTCGCGATGTTATCGGCAAGGCCAACTGCTACATGATGGATGTGTTCGAGACCTTCGTGGACAAGCTGCAGGCCGAGCTGTGCTCAAAGGCCGTGAACGCCGTGGGCAAATCGCACTCAATCGCCAACAGTGCCAACTACAACGAGCGCATCGAAGCGGTGAATTTCGCGCTGGACAACGATGACGGCGCACGCACCAAGCACTACGACAAGGCCGATATCATCCTGGTCGGCGTGTCACGCTCAGGCAAAACGCCGAGTTCGCTGTACATGGCGCTGCAATTTGGCGTGCATGTGGCGAACTATCCGCTCACTGAAGATGACTTCGACGACCTGCGCCTGCCCGCCTCGCTGCGTGAGTACAAGAGCAAGCTGTTCGGCCTGACCATTGACCCGGAGCGCCTCAGCGCCATACGCAACGAGCGCCGGGCCAACTCGCCCTACTCGTCGCTGAGTCAGTGCCAGAAGGAAGTGCGCGCGGCAGAGGCCATCTTCAATCGCGAGGGCATCTCCTTCATCAAGACGACGCATGCGTCGATCGAAGAGATCTCAACACGCATCATGGCCAGCGTGGGCATTCAGCGAAAATCACTGTAGCCATGAACTGGCTGTCGCCAGCCAGCACCGCCTTATCGGACTTTCGACTGAATTTCATCAAGGTGTTTGTCAGTTGGTGGTACGGTATCAGGTAATGACATTTTCCCTCCTCAACCTCGAGACGACGAGATGAGCACGCAACAACCTACGATCATTTACACCCTCACCGATGAAGCCCCGCGCTTGGCCACGGCATCGCTCCTGCCCATCGTGCAGGCTTTTGCAGCGTCAGCGGGCGTTGATGTGGTCACCAGCGACATTTCGCTGGCGACCCGCATCCTTGGCCAGTTTTCGGAAGCCCTGACCGAGTCGCAACGCGTACCCGACACCCTCGATGCCTTGGGCAAGCTCGCGCAGAAGCCGGAAGCCAACATCATCAAGCTGCCTAACATCAGCGCCTCGGTGTCGCAGCTCAAGGCCGCCATCAAAGAACTGCAGGACAAGGGCTACCAGATCCCCGACTTCCCCGAGACGCCGCAGACCGACGAAGAGCGGGACATTCGCGCACGCTACAACAAGTGCATCGGCAGCTCGGTAAACCCAGTCCTGCGCGAGGGCAACTCCGATCGTCGCGCCCCGGCGGCCGTGAAGAACTACGCACGCAAGCACCCGCACAGCATGGCTGAATGGAGCCAAGCCTCGCGCTCGCATGTTTCGCACATGCACGCGGGCGACTTCTACCACGGCGAGAAGTCCATGACCCTGGACCGCGCCCGCAGGGTGAAGATGGAGCTGATCACGAACAGCGGCAAGACCCTTTTGCTCAAGCCTGAGGTCGCCCTGCTCGACAGCGAAGTGATCGACTCCATGTTCATGAGCAAGAAGGCGCTGGTGGCCTTCTACGAGAAGGAGATCGAGGACGCGCATAAGACTGGCGTGATGTTCTCGCTGCATGTGAAGGCAACCATGATGAAGGTCTCGCACCCCATCGTGTTCGGCCATTGCGTACGCATCTTCTACAAGGAAGCCTTCGAGAAGCACGGCAAGCTGTTCGACGAGATTGGCGTGAATGTGAACAACGGCATGGTCGACCTTTACAACAAGATCGCCACCCTGCCGCAGAGCCTGCAGGACGAGATCAAGCAGGACCTGCACGCCTGTCACGAGCACCGGCCCAAGCTGGCCATGGTCGACTCGGCCAAGGGCATCACCAACTTTCACTCCCCGAACGATGTGATCGTCGACGCCTCCATGCCGGCCATGATCCGCAACGGCGGCAAGATGTACGGTGCCGATGGCCGCCTGAGAGAAGTGAAGGCAGTGATGCCGGAATCCACCTTCGCCCGCATCTATCAGGAAATAATCAACTTCTGCAAATGGCACGGCGCTTTCGACCCGACCACGATGGGCACCGTGCCCAATGTCGGCCTGATGGCACAGCAGGCGGAGGAATACGGCTCGCACGACAAGACCTTCGAAATATCTGAAGACGGCGTGGCCAACATCACCGACCTGGACACCGGCGAGGTGCTGCTGAGCGAAAATGTGGAAGCCGGTGATATCTGGCGTATGTGCCAGACCAAAGACGCCGCCATCCGCGACTGGGTAAAGCTGGCCGTAACGCGTGCGCGCAACTCCGGCATGCCTACGGTGTTCTGGCTGGATTCGTACCGCCCGCACGAGGCCCAGCTCATCGCCAAGGTGCGCTTGTACCTGCAGGAGCATGACACCAGCGGCCTCGACATTCAGATCATGAGCCAGGTGCGCGCGATGCGCTACACACTGGAGCGTGTGATCCGTGGCCTCGACACCATCAGCGCCACCGGCAACATCCTGCGCGATTACCTGACCGACCTGTTCCCCATCATGGAGCTGGGCACATCGGCCAAGATGCTGTCCGTGGTGCCGCTGATGGCCGGCGGCGGCATGTATGAGACCGGCGCCGGCGGCTCGGCACCCAAGCATGTGCAGCAGCTGGTGGAAGAGAACCACCTGCGCTGGGATTCCCTGGGCGAGTTTCTGGCGCTGGCCGTAAGCTTGGAGGATCTGGGTCTCAAGCACGACAATGCCAAGGCCAAGGTGCTCGCTCGGACGCTGGATGAGGCTACCGGCAAGCTGCTCGACAACAGCAAGGGCCCGTCGCCCAAGACAGGTCAGCTCGACAATCGTGGCAGTCACTTATATCTCGCCCTGTATTGGGCTCAGGCTCTGGCGGAGCAAAGTGACGCTCCCGATCTCGCCGCCCGCTTCAAGCCACTGGCCGACACGCTGGCTGCCAATGAGCAACACATCATCAATGAATTGGCGAGCGTGCAGGGAATGACATCCGACATCGGTGGCTATTATCTGCCTGACCCGCTCAAGATTGATGCCGTGATGCGTCCGAGTGCCACTTTCAATGCAGCGATCGCTTCGCTGCGTCAGTGAAGCTGCATCAGTAAAGGAAAGCGCCTGGCTCAGGGAAACCGCTGCTTGAAACAAAACCGCCGGCTAAGATGCCGGCGGTTTTGTTTCAAGCAGCGGATCGTGTAAGTCAGTGCATTTTCGCCGGTTCGCGCCGTTCTACCGCTTCGGCATCCAACTGCAAGGCATCGTTTTTCACCGACACATGCACGCGGCCACCCTTGTCGGCCAAGGCGCCGAACAAGATCATCTCGGCCAGCGGCTTCTTCAGCTGCTCCTGGATCAGTCGTGCCATCGGGCGAGCGCCCATGAGCTTGTCGTAACCGCGCTCGGCCAGCCAGGCACGGGCATCGATATCCACATCGAGCTGCACATGCTTGTCGTCGAGCTGCGCCTGCAATTCCACCAGGAACTTGTCGACCACACTGACGATCGTGGACGGATCCAGCGAAGCGAACTGGATGATGCTGTCTAGGCGGTTGCGGAACTCCGGCGTAAAGGTCTTCTTCAGCGCCTCCATGCCGTCGGTGCTGTGGTCTTGCAAGGTGAAGCCCATGCTCGAGCGCGACACCATTTCGGCACCGGCATTGGTGGTCATGACCACCACCACATGACGGAAGTCGGCTTTGCGGCCATTGTTGTCGGTCAGCGTGCCGTGGTCCATGACCTGCAAGAGCAGGTTGAACACTTCCGGATGCGCCTTCTCGATTTCATCGAGCAAAAGTACACAATGCGGATTTTTCACGACGGCCTCGGTGAGCAGGCCGCCCTGGTCGTAACCGACATAGCCGGGAGGCGCGCCGATCAGACGCGATACGGTGTGTCGCTCCATGTATTCCGACATGTCGAAGCGCACCAGCTCGACGCCCAGCGTGCGCGCCAGCTGCTTGGTGACTTCGGTTTTGCCCACGCCGGTCGGGCCGGCAAACAGGAAGCTGCCGATCGGCTTTTCCGGTGCTTTCAGGCCGGCACGCGAAAGTTTGATGGCCGCGCTCAGAGCATCAATCGCTTCATCCTGGCCGAACACGGTCATTTTCAGGTCGCGCTCAAGGTTACGCAGCGCTTCCTTGTCGTTAGACGACACCGATTTCGCCGGAATGCGGGCGACCTTGGCCACCATTTCCTCGATTTCAGCCACGCCGATGACTTTCTTGCGACGGCTGACCGGCAGCAGTCGCTGGTAGGCGCCCGCCTCGTCGATCAGATCAATCGCCTTGTCCGGCAGGAAACGCTCGTTGATGTAGCGATCTGCCAGCGTCGCGGCCATCTGCAGCGCCTTGTCGGCATAGCGCACATGATGATGCTCTTCAAAGCGCGACTTGAGGCCACGCAGGATTCGATAAGTCTCGTCCACCGTCGGCTCGGAGACATCGATCTTGTGGAAACGCCGTGACAGTGCGCCATCCTTCTCAAACAGATTGCGATATTCCTGGTAAGTCGTTGATCCCATGCACTTTAGCGAGCCATTGGTCAGCGCCGGCTTGAGCATGTTGGACACATCGAGCACGCCGCCACCGGCCGAACCAGCCCCGATGATGGTGTGAATTTCGTCGATGAACAGCACGGCACCGGGCTGATCGGTCAACTCATTGATCAGCGCTTTGAAGCGCTTCTCGAAATCGCCGCGATACTTGGTGCCGGCCAGCAGAGCGCCGATGTCCAGCGAATACACCACAGCATCGGCAATCGCTTCCGGCACCTTCTTTTCCACAATCAGCCAGGCCAAGCCTTCAGCAATGGCCGTCTTGCCCACGCCCGGCTCGCCAACCAGCACTGGGTTGTTCTTGCGGCGACGGCACAGCACCTGAATGGCGCGCTCGATCTCATGCTCACGACCTACGAGCGGGTCGAGTTTGCCCTTCTTGGCCATTTCATTGAGGTTGACGGTGTAATTAGCCAAAGCGCTGTCGGCCGCAGCCTCGGGAGCGGCCTCGTGCTCGCTGGCGTCAGAATCGCGCGATTCCTCTTCCGGCTGACCACCGTGCGACAGGAAATTGACCACATCCAGTCGGCTGATGCTCTGCAGCTTCAGCAGATACACCGCCTGCGATTCCTGCTCGGAGAAGATCGCCACCAACACATTGGCGCCATTGACTTCGCGCTTGCCGGAAGACTGAACATGGAACACAGCGCGCTGAAGCACCCGCTGAAAGCCCAGCGTCGGCTGAGTTTCACGGCCGCCGTCCGGCACCGGCAACAACGGCGTGGCTTCATCAACATACTGCTGCAGCTCGCGGCGCAAGGAAATCATCTCGGCACCGCAGGCTTTCAAGGCTTGCACGGCCGACTCATTGTCGAGCAGCGCTAGCATCAGGTGTTCGACGGTGATGAATTCATGACGCTTGCCGCGTGCATCGCGGAAGGCCAAATTGAGGGTCAGTTCCAGTTCACGACTTAACATGCCTGCCACTCCTTGCCGCTGCTTTAAAGCATGGGCTCTGCCTGACACAGCAGCGGGTGTTCATGCTGCTGTGCATATTCGACGACGAGTGTCGCCTTGGTTTCCGCTACATCCCGCGAATAATTGCCAACGCCGGCACGACCGTAATGATGCACTTGCAACATCAGCTGCGTGGCGGCATCCGCGTTGAGCCCGAAGAAGCGCAACAGCACCTCAATCACGAACTCCATAGGGGTGTAATCGTCATTTAAAATGACAACTTGATAGCGCCGGGGCTGTTTCAGCTCCGGCTTTGCTGTTTCAACGACGGCCAGCGCCTGGCCGAGCACATCGCCCTCGTCGCCGTCGTCATGCGCGGACGCCGCCAGAATTGGCAGCAACCGGGGGTGCGAAAGCGACATGGATAAGTTCATGGGAGCGAGCGTGAGGATTTCTTCAAAGCGTGTCTGCATAACAAGACTTTAACAGAAGAGATCGCCCTGCCGACAAGTGTTCAGTGTGAAAAAAACCGAGAATCCGTGGCGAAAAAAAGCCCCTGATCACTTTCGCGTCAGGGGCTTCTTTTACGGCGCTTAACGCTCGCCAGTCACACGCTTACATATGACTAATGATAGCGTCACCGAACTCAGAGCAGCGCAGCAACTTGGCATCCGGCATCAGACGCTCGAAGTCATAGGTCACGGTCTTGGCAACAATCGCGCGCTCAACGCCCTGGATGATCAGGTCGGCGGCTTCGTTCCAGCCCATGTGGCGCAGCATCATCTCGGCCGAGAGGATGATGGAACCAGGGTTGACCTTGTCTTGGCCGGCATACTTCGGCGCAGTACCGTGAGTGGCTTCAAACACGGCAACCGATCCACCGAGGTTGGCACCCGGCGCGATGCCGATGCCACCGACTTCAGCCGCGAGCGCGTCGGAGATGTAGTCGCCGTTCAGGTTCAGGGTGGCGATGACCGAATAGTCGGACGGACGCATGAGAATCTGCTGCAGGAAGGCGTCGGCAATCACATCCTTGATGATGATTTGGTTGCCGGTCTTCGGGTTTTTCAGCGACATCCACGGGCCGCCGTCGATCAGCTTGGCACCGAAACGCTCGGCGGCCAGCTCATAGCCCCATTCCTTAAAGGCACCTTCGGTGTACTTCATGATGTTGCCCTTGTGCACCAGGGTCACCGAAGATTCATCGTTATCGATAGCGTACTGGATGGCCTTGCGCACCAGCCGCTGAGTGCCTTCCTTCGAAACCGGCTTGATGCCGATGCCACAGTTTTCAGTGAAGCGGATCTTGGTAACACCCATTTCCTCCTTGAGGAACTTGATGACCTTGATGGCTTCCGGGCTGTTGGCCTTCCACTCAATACCGGCGTAGATGTCTTCCGAATTCTCGCGGAAGATGATCATGTCGGTCAGCTCCGGGTGCGACACCGGGCTGGGCACGCCGGGGAACCAGCGCACCGGGCGAATACAGACATACAGATCGAGTTCCTGACGCAGCGCCACATTCAGCGAGCGGATACCGCCACCGACCGGCGTGGTCAGCGGGCCTTTAATCGACACAACATATTCGCGCAGGGCTTCAAAAGTCTCGGGCGGCATCCACACATCCGGGCCGTAAACGCGGGTGGCTTTCTCGCCGCAATAAACTTCCATCCACGAGATGGCGCGCTTGGTGCCGTAGGCATTGGCCACGGCAGCATCAACCACTTTCTTCATGACCGGCGTGATATCAAAGCCGATGCCATCGCCTTCAATAAAGGGGATGATGGGGTAATTCGGTACATTCAGTGACAGGTCGGCATTGACGGTGATTTTGTCGCCATCGGCCGGAACCGTGATCTTCTGGTAACCCATTCTGCAGGTACTCCGTGATGTAGTGCGGCGCGGGTAGCGCCAAAGTGCGATTGATGAAATCGTTCTAGTTGCGGCCGAGTATACTCATCCGCTTTGTTGCTCCCAAGGCGCCACATGCTCAAACGCACACCGTCAAACTGGCAAAATCGACCAAAGTCGCAGCCTGCCGAGGCCCAGCAGCCTGCCCGGCTGCTGTTGCTGCACAAGCCGTTTCAGGTTTTGTGTCAGTTCAGTGCGCATGAAGGCAAAAAAACACTCGCCGATGTGCTCTATTTGGGGCAACGCGGCGCGGATAAGCAATTTTCGGGCCTATATCCGGCCGGTCGCCTGGATTTTGATTCGGAAGGCCTGTTGTTGCTGACAAATCACGGGCCGTGGCAGGCGCGCGTAGCGCATCCGCGCTACAAATTGCGGAAAACCTACTGGGCGCAGGTAGAAGGTGTGGTCACTGACGAGGCACTTTCGGCCTTGCGCACCGGCGTGGTGCTCAATGATGGCCCGGCGTGCGCCATCAGTGCTCAGCACCTGACTAACTGTTTTGTTGACGAGCGGATTGGCGAGCGGATGCCGCCGATTCGTCATCGCGCGCTGATACCGACGAGCTGGGTCGAGCTGGTGCTGGATGAGGGCCGAAACCGGCAGGTGCGGCGCATGACCGCTGCCGTGGGCCTGCCGACGCTGCGACTGATTCGCGTGGCGATAGGGCCGTGGCGGCTGGATGACATGGCCACCGGCAGCTGGCGCGAGGTGCCGACGAGCGAGGCTCGCGCCGTTTTAGGTTGACGCCTCCGGCCTTAACACAGGCTCAGTGCTTTACGGCATCCACCCAATGCGCCTGGCCGTTGATCCACTCCCGTTTCCAGAACGGGGCCGATGTTTTCAGCGTATCCATAATGCTAGCAGCCGCCTCGAAAGCTTCGCGCCGATGCGCCGAGGCGACACTGACACGAACAATAGTCTCGCCCGCCGGCACAAGCCCGATGCGGTGCACGATCTCGCCGGCCACGATGCCCCAGCGCGCGGCGGCATCCTGCAAAAGCTGCAACAGCAGGCGTTCGGACATGCCGGGGTAATGCTCAAGATCAATTGCCGAGACATCGCCGGCCTGGCTGTCGCGACGCACCTGGCCGGTGAAGGTCACCGTGGCGCCCACGCCGGGCAGCAGCTGCCAGCGCACCACGGCATCGGTATGCGGCGCGATGGTGCCAGCGGCGATCTCGATATTAAAAGCCATGTCAGCCCCCAGTCACCGGTGGGAAAAATGCCACCTCGTCATGATCGCTGAGCTCAACATCGGTGCTGATATTGAGCAGGTTCTGATTCAGCGCCACCATCAAGCGAGATGCATTGGGGCCGACAAGCTCGGCCCAAGCCTCGCCGCGCAGCGCCAGATCGGCCCGCAGGCTGTGCAGCGTCTGCATGTCCGGGCGCAGCTCGACCACCTCTTCAGCGAGGCCGAGTTTTTCGCGAATGCGGGCGAAATAACGAATCGTGATGCGTGGTGCCATTTTAATTCCTGAAAAAGCTCATTCCTGAAAAAGTTAGTTCCTGAAAATCAGTTGCGTTGCCAAGTGCCGCTGGCCCCGCCGGATTTGGTTTCCAGCTGAATCTGCTCGATGACCATGCCGCGATCCACCGCCTTGCACATGTCATACACCGTCAGCGCCGCTACCGAGGCAGCCGTCAGCGCCTCCATCTCCACACCAGTCGGGCCGCTGACCTTGCAGCGCGCTCGAATGCGCAGACCGGGCAGGCTGTCGTCGGCCTCCAGCGTCACGCTCACGCCGGTCAGCATCAACGGGTGACAAAGCGGAATCAGCTCCCAGGTCCGTTTCGCCGCCTGAATGCCGGCAATGCGCGCGACCGCCAGCACATCGCCCTTGGGATGCCCCTGCGACACAATCAGCGCCAGCGTCGCCGGCAACATGCGGATGGCTGCCGTGGCGATGGCCTCGCGCGCCGTGTCCGGCTTGTCGCCGACATCGACCATGCGGGCAGCGCCGTGTTCGTCCAAATGGGTCAGTGTTTCTGTCATGCCTTTCGATGTCATGCCTTTCGATGTCATGGGTGCGGCCAATCCGTTAACATAAGCGCCCTAGTTTCCGAAAATGCCGTGCATTGCGCCAGCCCAATATGAGCTTAGATTCACACGCCCTCCCCCCTGCAGCCCCTGCCCAAGGCCAAAAAGTCATCGTCGGCATGTCCGGCGGCGTCGACTCGTCGGTCTCGGCTTGGTTGCTGATGCAGCAGGGCTATGCCGTGGAAGGCCTGTTCATGAAGAACTGGGAAGAGGATGACGGCACCGACTATTGCACGGCGCGCGAGGATCTGGCCGACGCCCAGGCCGTCTGCGACCGGCTCGGCATCAAGCTGCATCAGGCCAATTTTGCCGCCGAATACTGGGACCGCGTGTTCGAGCATTTTCTTGACGAATACAAGGCCGGACGCACGCCCAACCCGGACATCCTGTGTAATAAGGAAATCAAGTTCCGCGCCTTTCTCGACTATGCCCTGAGCCTGGGTGCCGACTTCATTGCCACCGGCCATTACACCCGACGCAGTGCCGGCAATCCGGCGCAGCTGCTGCGCGGGCGCGATGGCAACAAGGATCAGAGCTATTTTCTGCACGCCGTCGCCGGTTCGCAGATCGCCCGCACGCTGTTTCCGGTGGGCGACATCGAAAAGCCGGAGGTGCGCCGCATCGCCGCCGAGCTGGGGCTGGCCACTGCGGCCAAGAAGGACTCGACCGGCATCTGCTTCATCGGCGAGCGCCGCTTCAAGGACTTTCTGGCGCACTATCTGCCGGCACAGCCGGGCCGCATCGAGACCGATGCCGGCGCGGTCATTGGCGAGCATCAGGGCCTGATGTACTACACGCTGGGCCAGCGTCAGGGCATCGGCATCGGCGGCCAGAAAAATGCCGAAGAAGCGCCGTGGTATGTGGTGCACAAAGATCTTGTGCGCAATGTGCTGGTCATCGGCCAGGGCCATGAGCATCCGCTGATGATGAGCCGGGCGCTGTTTGCCGGCACCATCGACTGGGTTGCCGGCAGCGCGCCCGCACTGCCCCTGCACTGCACTGCGAAGACGCGCTATCGCCAGCCCGATCAAGCCTGCGTGGTCAGTCATGATGGCGAGCGTTATCGCGTCGATTTCACCGACACCCAACGCGCCGTCACGCCCGGCCAATCTGTGGTTTTTTATGTAGATGATGTCTGCCTTGGCGGCGGCGTCATCGAGGAGACAGTTCCGGCATGAGCCAACTCAATCGCGACAAGACACTGGCGCTGGCGGCCATCTTCCAGGCTGCGGGGCTGGCCAACGAGCTGGCGCGCAAAGGCAGCACCGATGCCGACGCCGAAGCGTTCCTGAAGCAGTCGGTACTGGTCATGGACACCGATGCGCCCGGCGACATCTATCCCGATCCGCAGGGTTTGAAGCCCGGCCTGCGCTGGCTCGAAGGCTGCCTGATGGAGCAGGGTCGTGGCTTGCAGAATGCCAGCGAGATCATCCGCATTGCGCTTGGCGTGGTGCAGGTTGAAGGCCAGTTCAATGACAACCCCGCCGTGCAGAACACACTGCGCACGCGACTGGACTCGATCAACCGGCAGCGCGTGATGAGCCCGGACATGAGCACGAGTGAACTCAACAACCTGCTCGGTTCGGCATATGTAGACAGCCTCGGTCAGCTGCGTTTCCGCGTGCAGATTCGCGGCGATGCCAAGCAGCTGCAGGCCGCCGGCATGGCCGAACGGATTCGCGCCATTCTGCTCGCCGGCGTGCGCGCCGCCTGGCTCTGGCGAAGACTCGGTGGCCGGCGCTGGCACCTGATCTTCACACGCGGGCAAATCCTCCGGGAAATCCGCGAAATCGCCAAATCGGTGTAAACTTCGCGCCCTAAAAATGCCCTCTTTCTCTTTGCCGCTTCGGAGCCCGTCATGGCGCAATTCACTCAATCCACCACGCTGACCGCCCTGTCACCGGTCGATGGCCGCTATGCCGGCAAGGTCGATGCCCTGCGTCCGATTTTCAGCGAATTTGGCCTGATCAGCGCCCGTGTCGAAGTCGAAGTGCGTTGGCTCCAGCGCCTGGCCGACTTGCCCGGCGTGGCCGAAGTGCCAGCCTTCAGCGCCGAAGCGCAGCAGTTCCTGAATGCGCTGGTGAGCAATTTCTCGCTGGACGATGCCGAGTGGATCAAGAATAGCGAGCGCGTCACCAACCATGATGTGAAGGCCGTCGAATACTTCCTCAAGGATCGCGTCAAAGCGCTGCCGGAACTGGCCGCCGTGAGCGAATTCATCCACTTCGCCTGCACCTCGGAAGACATCAACAACCTCTCGCACGCGCTCATGCTGAAAGCCGGCCGCGATGTCGTGCAGGCGCAGATGCAGACCGTCACCGACGCCATTCGCGGCCTCGCGCATCGCTATGCTGATGTCTCCATGCTGTCACGCACGCATGGCCAGACCGCATCGCCGACCACGCTCGGCAAGGAAATGGCCAATGTCGCCTTCCGTCTCCAGCGCCAGATCGAACAGCTCGCGGCTGTGCCGCTGCTGGGCAAGATCAACGGTGCCGTGGGCAACTACAACGCACATCTGGTGACCTACCCGGAAGTGGATTGGCAGGCCAATGCCGAGACTTTCGTGACCTCGCTGGGGCTAACCTTTAACCCCTACACCACGCAGATCGAGCCGCACGACTACATCGCCGAATACTTCGATGCCGTGCGCCGCTTCAACACCATCCTCATCGATTTCGATCGCGATGTCTGGGGCTACATCTCGCTGGGCTACTTCAAGCAGAAGCTGAAGGAAGGCGAAGTCGGCTCCTCGACCATGCCGCACAAGGTCAACCCCATCGACTTCGAGAACTCGGAAGGCAATCTCGGCCTGGCTAATGCCATCTTGGGTCATCTCGCCGAGAAGCTGCCGATCTCGCGCTGGCAACGAGACCTCACCGACTCCACCGTGCTGCGCAACCTCGGCGTCGGCCTTGCGCACAGCGCCATCGCCTACGATGCCGCGCTGAAGGGCATCGGCAAGCTGGAAATGAACGAGCAGAAGCTGGCCGATGACCTGGATGCGTCGTGGGAAGTGCTGGGCGAAGCGATTCAGACCGTGATGCGCCGCTATGGCATCGAAAAGCCGTACGAGAAGCTGAAGGAGTTGACGCGCGGCAAGGGCATCGACCGCGAACGCCTGCAGGTCTTCATCGACACGCTGGACATGCCGGAAGCCGTGAAAGCCGAGCTGCGCGCGCTGACGCCGGCGAGCTATATCGGCAATGCCGTTGCGCAAGCGAAGCGCGTTTAAACTACTTTTGCATAAACAGGAACCGCCATGCTGCTGAACCCGACTGCTGTTGCCGATTGCCTGGCTGATGCCCCGCTGCCCTGGCTCGGCGGCCTGCGCGCCAGCGAGTTCCTGCGCGACTACTGGCAGAAAAAACCGCTGCTGGTGCGCAATGCCTTCCCCGATCTGGCCACTCTGCTGGAGCCGGATGAGCTGCTCGAACTGGCCGAAACCGAAGAGGCCGAGAGCCGCGTCATCGTGGAAGATGGCGCCGAGCCTTGGGAAGTTCGCCAAGGCCCGTTCCACTCCACAGTTTGGCGCAAACTCAAGGGCAAGAAGTGGACGGCGCTGGTGCAGGCCGTAGACCACTACCTGCCGCCGCTGGCCGACCTGCTCGACCACTTCGCCTTCGTGCCGGAATGGCGCATCGACGATGTCATGGTGTCTTACGCGGTGCCCGGCGGCTCGGTCGGCGCGCATTTCGACCAGTACGATGTGTTCTTGCTCCAAGGCCCCGGCCAGCGTCGCTGGCAGCTCGGCGAACCATGCAACGACCAGACCCCGCGCCTGGAGCATGCCCAGCTACGCCTGATCGCCGACATGCCAGTGAGCTTCGACGAAATTCTCGGCCCCGGCGACCTGCTTTATGTGCCGCCCGGCCTCGGCCATCACGGCGTCGCGCAGACCGAGTGCCTGACCTACTCCGTCGGCTTCCGCGCCCCGTCTCTCGGTCACATCCTAGAGCAGGTGGTGGATGCCGTGCTGCTCGACCGTGGCACCGACCACCTCTATGGCGATGCCGGCCGCGCCCTGCCGGTGCATCCCGCCGAACTCGGCCTCAGCGATGTCACCACGCTCGCCACCACCTTGCAGGGCTGGCTGCAGCAACCGCTGCTGTTCCAGACCGCACTCGCGCCCTTCCTCAGCGAAGCCAAATACGACGACTACGAGCCCGAAGGTGAGCCCTGCACGCTGGCCGACCTGCGCGCGGCACTGAGCGATGGCATCGATCTGCTCCGCGACCCAGCCTCACGCTGGCTCTGGGAGTCGCAAACGCAGACCTTCTGGCGCAACGGTGAAGCCGTTACCGTGCCCGATGCCGTCAAGCCGCATCTGCCCGCGCTGCTAACCGGCCGACGCCATAGCGCCGCCGCACTGGCCGCACTGCCGGAAGCCGTGCTGAGCTGGCTCGCCGATGACATCAGCGCCGGCTTCTGGCTGCCCGTTGACGGCGCAAACAGCAACGAGAATGGCACCGCCTGATGCTCATCCACGAGTTGGCCTGGACTGACTCGCCCGAAGCAGCACTCGCCGCCGTTCGCGACCTGCCCTGGCCCTTGCTGCTGGACAGCCAGGCGGCCGGCCGCTGGGACATCCTCGTTGCGGCCCCGCGTGCCCACTCCTGGCAGACCGGCGATGGCTGGCAGCACGCGCACTGGCCGGCCGCTGATCTCGCCACTAACGCCGATGCCTTTGCCGTGATGCAAGCCCTGCAGGACTGGGGCGGCCCGGAGCTGCCGCGTGCTGAGTCGGCGCAGGACTGGCCCTTCGTGCACGGCGTGATGGGCTGCCTCGGCTACGCCAGCGCCAGCGAGCGCGGCCTGCCAACACCACGCCACGATGACTGGCCGCTGGCCATCCTCGCCTACTACGATCAGGGCTGCGTCTGGGATCACGAGCAGCGCCGCTGCTTCGCCTGGAGCCTGAATGCGCAGACCTGGCCAGACTGGCTGGCGCGATTGCAGGCAGCAGCGCCGTCAGCCTGCCAATCCTTGCAGCTACAAACCTCGTTCCAGGCGCTGACCCAGCAGCCGCGATACGCCGCCGACATCGCCCGCATTCACGACTTCATCCGCGCCGGCGACTGCTATCAGGTCAATTACACGCAGGCCTATGAGGCTCGCTGCGAAGGCGAATTGTGGGCGGCCTACAGCACGCTGCGTCCGCTTGCACTGGCGCCTTATGCCGCCTACTGGCGTCTACCCTGGGGCGAGATACTCTGCCTCTCGCCGGAGCAGTTTCTCGGCATCCACCAGCAGCGCATCACCACGCGCCCGATCAAAGGCACGCGCCGCCGCCAAGCCGATGCTGCCGCCGATGCCGCCGAAGCCAGCGCGCTGCTCGCCAGCGCCAAGGACATGGCCGAAAACATCATGATCACCGACCTGCTGCGCAACGACCTGAGCAAGCACGCCGTCATCGGCAGCGTGCAGGTGCCGCAGCTCTGCGCGCTGGAAAGCTTTGGCCAGGTGCATCACCTGGTCACCACGATTGAGGCCACGCTGGCTGCCGACGCCAATATCGCCAGCGTGCTGCGCGATGCCTTCCCCGGCGGCTCGATCACCGGCGCGCCGAAAAAGCGCGTCATGGAGATCATCGAAGCGCTGGAGCCAACGCCGCGCGGCCTGTACTGCGGCAGCCTGTTCTACTGGGACGCCAGCGGCCACTTCGACAGCAACATCACCATCCGCACGCTGGTCTTGAAGGATGGCACGCTGCGCACTTGGGCCGGCGGCGGCATCACGCTGGATTCGCAGTGGCAGAGCGAGTGGGAAGAATGCGGCAACAAGATGGGCGGCATCATGCGCGCGCTGGAACAGCGCTGAATCCTGCTCTGCAGACATAAAAAAAGCGCCCAAAGGCGCTTTTTTCGTCTCAGCGCTGACCCTTACGGAATCTTGCGCAGCGACGCCTTGCGGATCTCAGCCTTCAGCTCTTCGTAGTTGTGCGTGACGGGGAACTGCGGGAACTCGCGAATCACATTCTCCGGCGCATCGAACAGAATGCCCTGCTCGGCTTCGCTGAGCATGCCGGTGTCGTTGTAGGAATCACCGGCGGCGATGCAACGGTAGTTCAGCGAATGGAACGCCTTGATCGCCATCGTCTTCTGATCCGGCTGGCGCAGCTTGTAATCGGTGATGGTGCCGTCATCGGCAACTTCCAGCTTGTGGCAAAACAGCGTAGGCAAATCGAGCTGCTCCATCAGCGGCTTGGCGAACTCGTAGAAGGTGTCGGACAGAATGATGAGCTGAAAGTGATCGCGCACCCAGGCCAGAAATTCGCGCGCGCCCGGCAGCGGGCCCATCTCGGCGATGACCGCCTGAATGTCCGGCAGACCGAGCTTATGCTCGCGCAGGATGCGCAGACGCTGCTGCATCAGCACATCGTAATCGGGGATATCACGCGTGGTGGCCTCCAGCTCCTTGATGCCTGTGCGCTTGGCAAAATTGATCCAGATTTCCGGGACAAGAACACCTTCCAGATCGAGACACACCAGTTCCATCGCAACACCTCACAGGCTGACAACAACAATCGGGCAGAAAAGCGCACCAAGGGTACTGGCAAGGCTGCTACCATGCAAATATTCGTATGCCATCGTGACTGCGGAAAACAGCATAATGACCAACATCGCCGCCGCGCACAGCCACTCGGGCAGTGCCATCCAGAACCCGGCTCGTCTTGCCGAGCTGCACGCCACCGGCCTGCTCGACAGCCCTGCCGAAGAGTCTTTCGATCGCTTCACTCGCCTCGCCAGCGCCCTGCTTGGCATCCCGCTCACGCTAGTCACCCTAGTCGATCGCGACCGCCAGTTCTTCAAAAGCCAGGTCGGCCTCGACGACGAACTCGCCATCACCCGCGAAACGCCGCTGGAGCGATCGTTCTGCAAGCATGTGGTGGAGAGCGGCGAACCGCTGATCATCGAAGATGCGCGCCTGCACAGCCTGGTGCGCGACAACCCGGCGGTGAAAGACGGCGCCATCGCCTACATTGGCATGCCGCTGATCACGCCCGACGGCCAGACGCTGGGCACTTTCTGCGCCGTGGACGACCAGCCGCACTTCTGGGGCGAGCAAGACATCCGCATCATGCGCGACCTCGCCGCTACCGTAATGACCGAAATCGAGCTGCGCCTGCTCGCCGGCAAGCTGCTGGCACAATACAACCAGCTGCGCGCCACCGAACTGCAACGCGATGACATGGCGCAGATGCTCGTGCACGACCTGCGCAACCCACTGACCTCGCTGCTCGCCGGCCTGCACCTGATCGACGACATGCAGGCACTGGACCCCATGCAAACCCAAGCCCTGCAGATCGCCCGACGCGGCGGCGATGCTCTGCTGCGCATGGTCAACGAGATCCTCGAAGTCAGCAAATACCAGGCCGGGCACCTGCAGCTCGATTACAGCACAATCCATCTGCCCGACCTGCTCAGCGCCGCCAGCGAACAAGTCGGCAGCCTCGCCGAACGCGCCCGCATCCAGCTGGCCCGGCACTGCGCCAGCGACCTGCCCACCTGCCTGCTCGATGCCGACAAGCTGCGCCGCGTGCTGGTCAACCTGCTCGCCAATGCCATCCAGCACACCGCGCCCGGCGGCAGCGTCAGCCTCAACGCCGGCCTGCTAGCAGACGGTCGCATCGAAATCCGGGTCAGCGACAACGGTCTGGGCATTCCCAGCGAACAGATCGCGCGCATTTTCGACAAGTTCAACAGCGGCTGCACGGCGCGCCACCTCGGCAGCTCCACCGGCCTCGGGCTGTCGTTCTGCAAGCTCGTCGTGGAAGCACATGGCGGCAGCATCCGTGTAGACAGCCAGCTCGATCAGGGCTCGACCTTCACGCTGACGCTGCCTGTCACACCAGCACGCCCGAACTGACTCGCAGCGATAACTGCTGCTATGCTTCGCGCCTAAACCGGCGCCTGACGCCGCCTGCTTTCAAGGATGCCATCCATGCCTGTTTCCGCTGAACAAGTCGCCGCCTGGGCCGCCGAATACGACGGCAAAAGCCCGCAAACTCTGCTCAAATTCGCCCTCACCACCTTCCCCGGCCTGGCCATCTCCTTCAGCGGCGCCGAAGATGTGGTGCTGGTGGACATGGCCGTGAAGAGCAAACTGCCCTTCCGCGTCTTCACACTGGATACCGGTCGCCTGCACGCCGAAACCTATCGCTTTCTCGACACGGTTCGCACGCACTACGGCATCAAAATTGAAACCATGTACCCGGATGCGCCTGCCGTGCAGCAACTGGTCAATGAAAAGGGTCTGTTCAGCTTTTATCAGGACGATCACAAGGAATGCTGCGGCATCCGCAAGGTCGAGCCGCTGCGGCGCATGCTCGCCACCACCAACGCGTGGATGACCGGCCAGCGCAAGGACCAGAGCCCCGGCACACGCAACAGCGTGCCGCAGATCCAGCTCGACACCAGCTTCACCGGCAACGATGGCGCGCTGGTGAAATTCAATCCGCTGGCGAACTGGTCATCTGGCGAAGTCTGGGACTACATTCGCGCGCTGGAAGTACCGTACAACCCGCTGCACGAGAAGGGCTTCATCAGCATTGGCTGCGAGCCCTGCACGCGGCCAGTGCTGCCCGGTCAGCACGAGCGCGAGGGGCGCTGGTGGTGGGAGGAAGCCACAAAGAAGGAATGCGGGCTGCATACCTAATTGCACGATGACTGGGATGAGCTTTTGAAAGAGGCTATCGATTTTCGTAATAATGCCAGATTCGAAGAATGACTATTGCGGCCGTATGAGCTGCATACCGAACACTATATTTCCCGAATACCGCGTCGCGCACGACATTGGGCTCTGGCGCCAACGCAACGCTCCGGCCTAACTCCGGAAAGAGACGAATATAAGCTGTGCAGGATTTCAGTGGGTCATTACAGGATTGGCTAGTCGCCATCAATACCCGTCAGTTGTGACAACAGGCGATGCTGATCGCGGCTGCCATGCCAAACAGCAAGAATGCTAATGAACTGGCCGTTGATGGCGTAGTAAATGTTGTAGGGGAAACGAGTAACGACCGCGCGACGGATACCGTGGGCAATCACGGGGTTTGCAGATGGCTGCCGCTCAATAAGCTCCAACTGCTCACCGACGCAGCCGATGAAAGCCAAACCGAGAGCTGCTTGCTCCTGATACCACTGCCGCGCCTCAACGAGGTCAAGCTCTGCAGCATCTGTGATGACAAGCTGATAACCGGGCACCGACTACGCCCCGAGTCGCTTTTTTACCTCTGACCATGAACGGCCAGCGCCAGGATTGGCCGCTGCACGCTCGGCACGCAACAACAACTGCTGCTGCTGTTGCGCAGATAGTTCGGGGAAGCCGTGTTCCGAAGGCGGCATCACACTGCTGCGGATGACCTCAAAGATTTCCAGTTTGTCTTGAAGCGGCAACGCATTTATTTCGGTTTTGAGGGCTGCATTCAGCATGAGCTTCTCCGTGGCTGCTAATCCGTAGCCTCAGTTTGCATGGCGCTGACGCTAACGGCAAGGTCGCTGTAGCAACACAACCAAACGCCAGCAGCAGCCCAAGCCACCGCCAGCGCCCCCACCTACCTTTAAGCCACCACGCCCTTACTCTTCAACTGCGCAATCTCACCAGCCGCCATCCCCGCCTTCGCCAGCACTTCATCCGTGTGCTGCCCCAAGATCACGCCCGCATATTGATAGCTGGGCGGCGTCGCCGAGAACTTGAACGGCGACGCCAATTGCCGCTGACGACCGCCATCGAGCTGCGGCACATCCACCAGCATGCCGCGCGCCTGCATTTGCGGATGCTCGCAGGCTTCGCTGAAGCTCAGCACCGGCTCCGTGCACGAATCCATCGCGGCGAACACAGCCGACCACTCCGCGTAAGTCTTAGACTTCAGCGCCTGACGAATCTCCTGCTTCAGCGCTGCAACGCGCTCCGGCAGCATCACCAGCCCTTCCGGTGCCAGCTCCGGTCGGCCAATCGCAGCACAGAACTGCATAAAGAACTGCGGCTCCAGCCCGCCCACAGACATATAACGACCATCCGCCGTCTCGTAGCAGTCGTAGAAAGTGCCGCCATTGAGCTGCGTGGTTTCCAGCGTCGGCTGGTCACCAGCCATAAGCGCGCCCGGCGCGGTCAGTGCGTGCAGGCTGAACGCGGCGTCGGTCATGGAGATGTCGATGTGCTGACCCTCACCCGTGGCCTGGCGATGAATCACCGCCGCCAGCAGGCCGATCACGGCATGGCAGGAACCCCCGGCAATGTCGGCGACCTGCACGGCCATCGGTGCCGGCCCGGAAGCTTTGCGGCCGTTGTAGCCAATCACGCCGGCAATGGCGAGATAGTTCATGTCATGCCCGGCTCTATCCTTGTACGGGCCGGTCTGGCCGTAGCCGGTGATCGAGCAGTAAATCACTTTCGGGTTGACGGCCTTGAGCGCTGCATAGCCCGCGCCCAGTCTGTCCATCACACCCGGCCGGAATTGCTCGATAACAATGTCGTATTCCGCGACCAGCTGCTTGACGATGGCCAGCCCTTCCGGCTGCTTCAGATCAATGGCAATCGAGCGCTTGGAGCGATTCAGATAGCCATGCGCTGCCGAGGTGCCATCAGTGGCATACGGCGGCATCAGGCGAACCATGTCCGGGCGGGATGGCGCTTCGACGCGCAGCACATCGGCGCCAAGATCGGCCAGCATGAGGCTGGCAAACGGACCGGGCAGCAAACCCGAGAAATCGAGAACTTTCAAACCCTGTAGCGGACCGGACATAACAACTCCAAAAGTGCGTGACTGATGGGTCGCGAGATTAGCGACTTCTCGCCATCAGCGCCAATGACCTAATGGCTCAAAGCACCTGACGGCAAGTGTCACAATTCATCTGAAGCAAGCGCCAGAAGGATTGCGAGCCAAGCGTCAGGCCACCATACTCGTTGCAGAAAACTACTTTGAAGGATGTTTGCGGATGCTGGCTTTTCTCCCTGCGCCCCTGCTGGGCCTGATCATGGGCACGCTGCTGGTGGCCTGCATCGTGTTCTCCGCCATCCTGATTCTGCTGGCCAGCCCGCTGAAGTTGCTGGCGCGATTTATCCCCGCCCTCGCCCCGTGGACGCGCGCCATCCTCTCTGGCTGCCAGGAGAACTGGACGGCCATGAATTCAGCGATCTTTCGCTTGCTGCCGCCCATTCACTGGGATGTGCGTGGCCAGGCCGACCTGCGTCTGGACACTTGGTATTTCGTGATCGCCAACCACCAGACCTGGGTGGATATTCTGGCGTCGTTTCACATTCTTAATCGCCGCATTCCACCGCTGAAATACTTTCTGAAACAGGAACTGCTTTATGTGCCGATTGTGGGCATAGCCGTGTATGCGCTGGATTATCCGTTCATGAAGCGCTACAGCCGCGAGTATCTGGCCAAGCGCCCTCACCTGCGCGGCAAAGATCTGGAGACCACGCGCAAGGCTTGCGAGAAGTATCAGCATTACCCCGTCAGCGTGCTGAACTTCCTGGAAGGCACGCGCATCACGCCGGACAAGCATGAGCAGACCCGCTCGCCGTATCAACATCTGCTGAAGCCGAAATCCGCCGGCGCGGCGTTTGTGCTGAATGCTCTGGGCTCGAAAATGGAATGTCTGCTGGATTTGACCATTGCCTATCCGCAGGGTGTGCCGAGCTTCTGGGATTTGTGCTGCGGCCGCATACGCCACATCGTGATTGATATTCAGGTGCGTCCGATTCCGGCCGAATTCTGCCAGGGCCACTACGAGGATGATGCGAAATTTCGCGACAGCTTCCAGTTATGGATTGGCAGCCTGTGGCAAGACAAGGACAATAAGCTCAACGAGTTGCTCAATTCATAAAGGTATCGCTATGGCCCTGTCACAACCCGCTCACTTTGGCGAAGAATGGAACGATGCGCGTATCGCGTCTTATTTGGATCGTCTGCCGCCCGCCGGTGAAAACGCCGACTTCCATGTGCTGATGACCGCCTACAAGCATATGCGCGCCTACGATTTCCAGCGCCTGCTGCAAGTCTTCACCGCCGCCGGGCGCGATGTTCATGCCAAGAATCTTGAAGGCCGCAGCCTGCTCGACATCCTCCGCGAGCACCCACAGTCTGACGAGTTCGTGCAACTGCTGAGTGGCACCGCGTGAAACTCCCGGCCCGGCAACTTCTGCTGGATGGCCTGCCGCAATTCGGCTTCTTTGCCGACAGCCTGGCAGATGCCGACGGCAGGCAAGACGCCTCGCCCGATGCCTTCGGCCAGCCTAGATCGGCGTTGGCAAAGGCGCTGCAATACAAGCAGTTCCAGTATTTCGGCGGCATGAGCGAGCGCTTCATCTTCGGCTGTGCGCTGGTTGACCTGGGCTACTGCAATACGGTTTTTGCCTATCTGTTCGATACCGCCAGCGGCGAGCTGTTCAGCCGCAGCGTGAAACGGCCGGGCCATCTCGGCATGTCGCTGTCATCCAGCCCGGTGTCCGGGGTCAGCCGCTTTCAAGCGGGCGATCTGACGGTTGAGCAAACCTACGACGCCGATCCGCGCTGCAAGAGCCTGAGCCTGCGCATTGGCGATGAGCTGAGCCTGACCGCGCGCATGCCCGAGACCGGCTTCGAACCGATGTCGCTGTGTACTCGCGCCGGTTATCACGGCTGGGTCTATGCCAACAAGACCGCTGGCCTAGCGCTGGATGGCGAGCTGGTCTGGCGCGGCCAGCGCCACGATCTGGCCGAGCTGGGCGCCATGGGCCACCACGACTTCTCCTGCGGCTTCATGCGTCGCGAAACCTGGTGGAACTGGGCCTGCCTGTCTGGCATCGCGCACGACAGCCAGGGCCAAAGCCATGCGCTGGGCCTGAACATATCCACCGGGGTGAACGAAACCACCTACAGCGAAAACTGCCTCTGGCTGGATGGCCAGTGCATCAGCCTGGCTTCCGCGCATTTCGTGTTCGATGCCCAGGATGTGCTCAAACCCTGGCAAGTCAGCACGCTCGATGGCCGTGTGCAGCTGGAATTCACCCCGCTGGGCCTGCACAAGGAAAAGCTCCAGCTGCCCTTGCTGAAAAGCCATTTCCGACAAATTTTCGGGCGCTTTCAGGGGCGTGTGGAAATTGATGGCGCGTGCTATACCGTGCAGGGCCTGACCGGCTTTGTTGAAGACCAGTTTGTTCGCTGGTAAGTCTTTACTCTAATTGGTGGATCATGCCCCATCGTCGTCCGCGAAACCCACAGCGCCGGCTGCCCGCCGGCCATCCCGATCGTGAAAATCGTCGTGCCGCTCGACCAGACACGCCGAACCAGGAGTCGCCAAGAAATATGTCGAAAAATACCCGTGTGCCGCAAATCACGCTGAAGCAGAAGCCCGGCAGCCTGCCGCCGAAGCGCAATATCGCCCAGCTCTTTGTTGACTATCTACGCATCCTGTTCGATCTGAAGTTCGATCGTTACCTCACCGTGCAGCTCTTGCCGCTGCTTTATGTGGTGCTGGTCATCGGTGGTCTCGGCGTTATCGTGCAATTGGTGTTTGATGCCTTTGCGCACAGCCCCCAACGCGGCCTGATTTATCTGCTGGCCTTCCCGGTCGCCGCGCTGGTCTGGGCCTCGGCCTGCCGCGCCACCACCGAGTTTCTGCTGGTGGTCTTCCGCATGTCTGAAGATGTGCGAACCCTGTCGCAAATCACGCCCACGGTTAAAAAGATCGACGCCATGTTTGCCGGCCCGAACTGGATTAGCCGCCTGATGCCGTTCATTAAGGCCTATCAGGACAGTCGCGACACGCCATCCAACAACAAAGATGCTTCTTGATCGTTATCTGCGAGTAATCCCGTGAAGCTTTTTTCTACCAATACCATCGCTGTTCCCAAGGATCTGTCGGCCCTCACGCAGTCCATCCCTGGCCAAGAAGTTGATCCGCAAGATGTCGGCATGACCGGTCATCAGCGCGATCTGATCTGGACTGGCGTCGAAAACCTCTACCGCACCGGCATCTCCCCTGCCGTGACATTTTGCATGCGCAAAGGCGGCAAGGTTATTCTGAACCGTTCGCTGGGCCACCGTCGCGGCAACGGCCCTGCCGACTCGCCAGACACCCCCAAGGAGCTCGCGCACCCGGATACGCCGATGTGCCTGTTCTCGGCCTCGAAAGTCATCACCGCCATGCTGATTCACAAGCTGGCAGAAGATCACAAGATCGACTTGCTGGCACCGGTGGCGCATTACCTGCCGGCGTTCGGCGCCAATGGCAAGCAGCACATCACCACGGCGCATGTGCTGTCGCACCGGTCCGGCATCCCGACCATTCAGGGCAAATACGACACCAGCCTGCTGTTCGATACCGAGGCGGTGGTTGATATATTGTTCCAGGCCAAACCAATGTCGCGCTCCGGTCATCGAGCGGCCTACCACGCCGTGACCGGCGGCTACATTCTGGGCGAGCTGGTTCGGCAAATTACCGGCATGGATGCGCGCCAGTATCTGCAGCAGCTGGTCACCACACCGCTGGGCATGAAGCACTTCAATTACGGCCTGGCCCCGGAATATCGCGGCACCGAGGCCGTCGGCTATGCCACCGGCCTGAAGCCGGTGCTAGCCGTGGACTGGTTCCTGCAACACGCGCTGGGCGGCGATCTCGATACCGTCGTCAATCTCAGCAACGACCCGCGCTTCATGGACATCATCTGCCCGGCCGGCAACATCTTTGCCACCGCCGATGAAGCCTGCCGCTTCTTCGAGATGCTGATGCGTGGCGGCGAGCTCGACGGCGTTCGCATTTTCGATCCGCTGACCATCAAACGCGCCACGCTGGAAGCCGGCAAACCGCAGTTCGACGGCACCTTGCTGGCCCCGCTGCGCTACAGCCACGGCATGATGCTGGGTGCCAATCCGGTCGGCCTCTATGGCCCGATGACCGGAAAAGCCTTCGGCCACCTCGGTTTCTCCAATATTTTCTGCTGGGCCGACCCCGAGCGCGATATTTCGGTATCGATGCTGACTTCGGGCAAGCCCGTGATCGGCACGCATCTGCCGGCGCTGGCGATGTTGCTGGGCACCATCTCTATGCAGGCGAAGCGGCAATGAATTTACTCCTGTCATATAGTTCCGCTATAATCAACTCCGTGAACACTCATTCACTCAAACGAGAGCCTCTATGACCGACGCAACCGCAAAGCCTCCCATTAATTGGCCTGGCGCGATTGTTTTGCTGCTCACCCCGCTTATCGCGATGATTCTGTTGCCGTGGTATGCGCTGTCTTACGAATTCTCCACGGCGGCCTGGGTCAGCTTTGTGCTGCTCGCCGGCGCCAACGGCATGGCCATCACCGGTGGCTATCACCGCCTCTGGGCGCATCGCACCTATGAAGCGCATTGGACTATCCGTCTGATCTACATGATCTTCGGCACCATGGCGATCCAGAACAGCATCCTGGTCTGGGCCTCGGGCCACCGCACGCATCACCGCCATATCGATGATGTAGACCACGATCCCTACTCCGCCAAGCGCGGTTTCTGGTTCTCGCACATCGGCTGGATGCTGCGTCAGTACGAGTCGGGTCGCGATGACTTCCGCAATGCGCCCGATCTGCTCAACGACAAGATCGTCATGTTCCAGCACAACCACTATCTGAAGCTGGTGCTGCTGACAAACATCGGTATTCCGGCCCTGATCGGCTACTTGGCTGGCGATCTGTGGGGCGTGTTGCTGCTGGGCGGCCTGCTACGACTGGTCTGGAGCCATCACACCACCTTCTTCATCAACTCGCTGGCGCACATGTGGGGCACGCGCCCGTACACCGATGAAAACACCGCGCGCGACAACCCGGTGCTGGCCTTGCTGACCTACGGCGAGGGCTATCACAACTATCACCACATTTTTCAGTACGACTACCGCAACGGCATCCAGTGGTATCAGTTTGATCCCACCAAGTGGATGATCTTTGCCCTGTCGTGGATCGGCCTGACGCGCAACCTCAAGCGTTGCCCGCAGTTCGCCATTGAAAAGGCCAAGCTCACCATGCAGTTCAAGTATGCCGAGGAAAAGCTGTCGCTGCAGGCCAGCGGCCATGCTCAGCTGGAAGCTTGGAAAGCCAAGCTGGCTCAGGAATACGAGCACTTCAATGTGGTGCTGAATGACTGGAGCACGCTGCGCGAAACCTGGTTTGCCGAAAAGAAGCAGGAACTGCTGCAGAAGTGGGAGGAAGCCAGCTTCCGTACCCGTTTCCAGGAAATTGAATATCGCCTGAAGATGCAGCGTAAGCGTCTGCGCCTGCTCACCGCACAGGTGCCCAGCGCAGCGTGATCGCGTTCGATAATCGCTTCATCCAGTTGCCGGCCGCCTTCTGGCGCCGGCAACTGCCCGCCCCGCTGCGCAATCCTCGCCTGTTCGCTGTAAACACCCCGCTGCTGCATGAGCTGAACTTGGATTCGGCGTGGTTGCACTCTGCCGATGCCCTCGCCGGCTTGTCGGGCCATGCCGTCTGGCCCGGTGCCGACCCTGTTGCCATGAAGTATGCCGGCCATCAGTTCGGTGGCTGGAACCCTGACTTGGGCGATGGTCGCGGTGTGTTGCTGGGTGAAATCATCGATCGTCACGGTCGCCGGCAGGACTTGCATCTGAAAGGCAGTGGGCCGACGCCGTTCTCGCGCATGGGCGATGGCCGCGCCGTGTTGCGCTCCAGCATCCGCGAATATCTGGCCGGCGAGGCGCTGCATGCGCTGGGCGTGCCGACCACACGCGCACTGGCGCTGGTCAGTTCGGACGAGCCCGTGCAGCGCGAACGCCGCGAAACAGGAGCGACGCTGTTGCGCATTGCCGACTCCCATATTCGCTTCGGCCACTTCGAGTGGCTCTGCCACAGCCAGCAGCATGATCTGCTGCCGGTGCTGGCCGAGCATGTGATTGCTCGCCATTACCCGGATTGCGCGCAAGCTGAAAAGCCTAATGCGGCCTTGTTCGGGCAGATCGTGCTGCGCACGGCGCGGCTCATGGCCGACTGGCAGGCCGTGGGCTTTGCTCATGGCGTAATGAACACCGACAACTTCTCCATCAGCGGGCAAACGCTGGATTTCGGCCCCTACGCTTTCATGGAAAGCTACGATCCGTCCCTGATCTGCAACCACTCCGATCACAATGGCCGCTATGCCTGGTATTTACAGCCATCGGTGGGCTTCTGGAATCTCAATGCGCTGGCGCAGGCGTTCACGCCGCTAGTAAGTGTCGCGGATTTGCGCGCGGCATTGGAAACCTATGAGCCGATGCTGACGGCGCATTACGACACGCGCATGCGGCATCGCTTAGGTCTGCAGCAGGCCGAGGCCGACGACAAATTGCTGGTGCAAGCTTGGCTGGATCTGTTGCGGGCGGCTAACGCTGATTACCCGATTCGCAGTCGCAGCCTCGGCCAGCGCAGCATCGTGGCGCAGCTGAATACAGTGGATGCCGACTGGGGCATCCATGCTGAAGCAGCCCGTGCGTGGCTGCTGCGCTATGAGGCGCGTGTGCTGCGCGAGGCGACGGATGAGCTGGTGCGTCAGGCGAGTATTCTGGCTGCGGTGCCGGCCTATGTGCTGCGCAACTATCTGGCGGAAATCGCGATCAAGGCTGCTGAAGCCGGCAATTCAGAACCGCTGGAAACTCTGTTGACGGTGCTGCAAGCGCCGTTTGTGGAGCGCCTGGAATGGGCAGGCTATGCCGGTGAGGCTCCGGCTTGGGGTCGTTGCTTGAGCATCAGCTGTTCGAGCTGATGCTCAGGCGTGCAGTAGCCTGAATCCGTTCAGGTCGCCCGCAACATGCCGTGGAAATACGCGGCGAAATCGCGAACCTCTTTCTCACGCAAGGCCGGAATCAGGCGGTTGATGGCCAGTTGCGAGCCTTTGCCGATGGCGCCGTGGCCCACATTGAACAAGTTGCGTGCAATGAAGCCGAGCTTCAGCGCCTTCGCCGAGTCTTCATAGAAAGCAGCGATAGCCAGCGTCGAGAAGCGCAGCATGGTCTCGTTCAGCGCAGCCTTGTCGATCTGGCCGGCAGCATTGGCCGACCAGACCGCATCAAAGCGGGCAAAGTCGGCATCGCTCAAATCAAAACTGATGTAGTCGCGCTCGCCGCCTTCGGCATCTTTGAGGATGGTACGGCGAGTGGCCACATAGGCCGCCACCGGCTGCAGCTCCTTGTTGTCGAGCTTGCTCAGCACTTGCTTGATCAGCGTGTGTACCGTGCCTTTAATCAGGCTGGCCACCGTCTCTAGCGCTTTCGGTGCGGCGCTATCTGCCTCCGCGCCATTGAGCAGATTCAGCACCAAGGCATCTACAATTTCGTCAGCATAGCGCTGAGCCAACTGCACAATGCGCGCTGACTGCGGTGCCTTGGGAATATTGCCGTCTGCATAGGCGGCGATGACAGCCTGGAAATCTTCCTGCAACGCAGGTGATGCCGCAAAGGCAAACAACTTGCTCAAGACGCGCTCTCCTCTCAGGCCTTTACGAACATCGACGAGTAATGCGCGCAAACACGCTTCAGGTCGTCATCGTTCATGCCGGCAAAGAGCTTGCCGACGGCGCTGTGGCTGCCCTTGACGATGGCGCCGCGACCCATGCTGACCATCTTTTGCTTGACGAAACCCAGCTCCAGCGCGCCAGTGAACTCGTCGTAGAAGTTGACGGTAGCGATGTCGGTAAAGTCATTCATGGCAGCGGTCAGGTCTTCGCGGCTGTTGGCCATGTTGCCGGCAGCAATACGCGCCAGCACGCTGTCGAAACGGTTGCCGATGGCATCGGGCATGCCGAAACCGAAGCGCGTGACGCCATTGACGATGACGCGACGACGCGACAAATAGCCCGCCAGCTTGTCTTGCTCGGCGTTGCTGACCTTGCCCATGATCTGCTTGATCAGCATATGCATGGTGCTTTTCATCAGGCTGGCCAGTGCACCGAGAATGCCTGCGCCTTCACCGCCGCTCTTGAGAATATCGATGACATCCAGCGCCATGGCCTTGATCACGCCATCGGTGGTGCCGATGGCCAACGCAACGCTCACAGACGGGTCGGCGTACTGACCTTTGGCGTGGTTGGTCAGCAGGTCATCCAGCGTTTGCTGCAGTTTGGCATCCAGTGGAAACGAGAAAAAATAGGCGCTCATGGCAAATCCTGATAGGCATGAAAGGGAATACAGGCTCGCATCTTGGCGACGCTCATGGCGTTTGGCAAGCCTTACTGTCGGGCGGTTCGCCAGCGCGTGGTGAGCTGCTCGAAGTTGGATCGGAATGGGTTGATGTCGAGCCCGCCGCGCCGCGTGTAGCGCGCATAAACCGACAAAAGTTCCGCGCCAGCATGCTGCTGCAGGTCGCAGAAAATACGCTCGACGCATTGCTCATGGAAGTCAGAATGACGCCGAAACGAGACCAGATACGCCAACAGGCTTTCCGGCACGATGCGCGGGCCCTGGTAGTGAATCAGCACACTGCCCCAGTCCGGCTGGTCGGTGACCGGGCAGTTGGTGCGCAGCAAATGCGAGTGCCAGACTTCGTTCACCTGAGTATCCGCGTCAATTTTCAGCAGGCTGGGATCGGGCAGATAGCTACTGGTTTGCAGCGGCAGATCATCCAGACACTGACCGGGAAAGTCGGCCAGCGTTAAGGCTTCGTGTGCCGGCAGCAGTACCAGCGTGACCGGCGCTTCGGCGGCGGCAGACAAGTCTGCTTCAACCTGTGCCACAAAATCAGCGGGTGTGGCGAACGCGGCAAAGTTCAGGCCATTGAAATAGAGTTTGAGCGACTTCGACTCGATCAGGTTAGCCGATTCTGCTGGCACGCTGATTTCACCAATCGCCACCACGGGCTTGCCCTGGCTGTTCAGCCAAGACAGCTCGTAATGCGTCCACACATCAACGCCCTGAAACGGCAGCGCGTCCGAGTCCAGACCCAGCGTGGCGCGCGTCAGCTCACGCGGAATCGGTTGCAAGAGCTGGGCATCGTAACCATCCGGGTATTCGGTGGCCTGACCGAGCTGGGTGAGCGTATGCAAATCCATGATGACTTACTCGCGCATGCCCGTGCCCTGCTGCAACAAGCGCAGAGCCACACCATAAAGCAGCACCACCAGCACGGTAATAAAGGTCAGCGATGCCACGATAGACACATCGCTGTGACCCAGCACGCCGTAGCGGAAGGCATTGACCATGTAGACGATGGGGTTCAGGTACGACACCGCCTGCCAGAATGGCGACAGCAGATCCATGGAGTAAAACACGCCGCCCAGATAGGTCAGCGGTGTGAGCACGAAGGTCGGCACAATCGAGACATCATCGAAGGTTTTGGCGTAGACGGCATTGATGAAGCCGCCGAGCGAGAACAGCACGGCGGTCATGAATACGCTATAGACCATCACAAAGGCATGATGCAGCGACAGGTCCGTGAAAAACAGCGACAGCAGCGTGACACTCAAACCCACAGCCAGACCACGAGCCACACCGCCCAGCACAAACCCGATCAGGATGATGGATGGCGGCACCGGCGACACCAGCAATTCCTCGATGCTGCGCTGGAACTTGGCGCCGAAGAAGCTCGACACCACATTGGCATAGGAGTTGGTGATCACGCTCATCATGATCAGGCCGGGCACGATGAACTGCATATAGCTGTGCCCGCCCATGTCACCGATGTTGCGCCCGACCAGATTGCCGAAAATGACGAAGTACAGCGTCATGGTGATGGCCGGCGGCAGCAGGGTTTGCACCCAAATGCGGGTGAAACGGCGAATTTCCTTGCGCACGATGGTTTGCAGCGCAACCCGGTTCGGGGGTGAAAACAGGCTCATGCGGCGGCTCCCGACAGATTTTTCTCGACCAGTCGCACAAACAGCTCCTCCAGACGATTGCTCTTGTTGCGCATGCTAGTGACTTGCACGCCGGCGCTGCTCAGCGCCTCGAAAACGGCGTTCAGTGACTGCCCGCGCTGAATATCAACCTCCAGCACGCCGGGCTTGTCCATGCGCAACACATATCCGCCGATCACCGGCAGCGAAGTCATGTCGCCGCTGCAATCCAGCACGAAGGTTTCCTGCTGCAGCTTGGCCAGCAGCGAGCGCATGTCGGTATTTTCCACGACCTGACCTTTATCGAGGATGGCGATGTTGCGACACAGCGACTCGGCCTCTTCCAGATAATGCGTGGTGAGAATGATGGTGGTGCCTTCGGCGTTGAGCTTGCTCAGGTAGTCCCACATGGATCGCCGTAGCTCGATATCCACGCCAGCCGTCGGCTCGTCGAGAATCAGCAGGCGCGGCTCGTGCACCAGCGCGCGGGCAATCATCAAGCGGCGCTTCATGCCGCCAGACAGCATGCGCGCTTGCTGATCGTGCTTGTCCCACAAGCCGAGCTGATGCAGATATTTCTCGGCTTGGTCATAGGCTTTCTTCACCGGCACGCCGTAATAGCCGGCCTGCGTGGCCAGAATATCGATGACCTTTTCGAACTGACCGAAGTTGAACTCCTGCGGCACCACGCCAAGCTGGCGCTTGGCGGCTTCGGTATCGCGATCCAGATCGTAGCCAAAAATGCTGACCTGCCCGGCAGTCTTTTTCACCAGCGAGCTAACGATGCCAATGGAGGTGGATTTGCCAGCGCCGTTGGGACCGAGCAAGGCGAAAAAGTCGCCGGGCGCGACCGTGAGGTCTATGCCTTTCAGGGCTGAAACACCGGATTTATAGGTTTTGGTAACGCCAGAGAGCTGCAGTGCGGCGGACATTCTGCAAATTCCTCACTAAATAACGAAAAAAGTCGGATCAAGGCTGTAACAAAACTTCCTTTAGCCAGTCTATCACGCGTGATTGCTTGTACAGCGAGCGGACAAGATGGCTCTTTTAACGACTTTGTCCAGAACAAGTTGATCACAAAACCACACTAAACCTGATGCAAGGGAAGGATAGCAAGTATGAAAATCGCGGTTGTGGGCTCTGGTATTGCAGGTCTGAGCGCAGCCTGGCTGCTGTCGAAGTCGCATCAGGTCACGGTCTATGAAGCGGCAGATTATGCCGGCGGCCACAGCAATACCGTGGATGTGACTTTGGATGGCCTGACCGCGCCCGTGGATACCGGCTTTCTGGTGCATAACGATCGCACCTATCCCAATCTGATCGCGCTGTTCAAGCTGCTGCAACTGGATACGCCCGCCAGCGACATGTCGTTCAGCGTGAAACTGCCACATCTGGATCTGGAGTGGGCCGGCGCGAACTTGCGCACCTTGTTTGTGCAGAAACGCAATCTGATCCGCCCCGGCTTCTGGCGCATGATTCGCGACATCCTGAACTTCAACAAGCGCTCGCATGCCCTGCTCGCAGAATTGCGCGGCAGCCGCCTGACACTGGGCGAGCTGATCGCGCGTGAAGGCTATAGTGCCGAGTTTCGCGACTGGTATTTGCTGCCCATGGGCGCGGCGATCTGGTCCAGCCCTATGGATGAAATGGCGGACTTTCCGGCCGAGACCTTTATTCAGTTTTGCATCAATCATGGCCTGCTGCAGGTTAATGACCGCCCGCAGTGGAAAACCATTCGCGGCGGCTCGCGTGAGTATGTGAAACGGCTGGTGGCGGTTATTACTGACGCCAGCGGTGAAGTTCGCCTGAACACGCCGGTACGCTCGGTGGTACGCACGGAACAAGGCGTGCTGGTAAGGACAGATGTCGGCAGCGAAAGCTATGAGCGCGTCATTTTTGCCACGCACAGCGACCAGGCGCTGGCCATCCTGCAAGATGCCCGGCCTGCCGAGCGCGATGTGCTGGCGGCCGTGCGCTATCAGCCTAATACCGCCTATTTGCATACCGATGCTGAGCTGATGCCGGCGCGCCGCGCAGCTTGGTCATCGTGGAATTATTACAGCGGTGCTGTGCAGAACGGCAAGTTTCCGGTGGCCGTGAGCTACTGGATCAACCTGCTGCAGCCCCTGCCGTTCAAGCAGGATGTGATGGTGACGCTGAATCCGCCGGTGCCGCCACGCGCCGACAAGACCATCCAGGTCATCGAATACGCGCACCCGTTGCTGGATACCGCTGCCTATGCCGCGCAGCAGGCGCTGCCCGCCATTCAGGGGCTGGATCGTGTCTACTTCTGCGGTGCGTGGACCGGTTACGGCTTCCATGAAGATGGACTGAAGGCCGGCATGGCCGTGGCTCGTCTGCTGGGCGCTACAGCGCCTTGGGAAAGCACATCGCCGGAAAGCGCGTCGCCGAAAGGCCCGCTTGAGGCGGCGGCATGATCAAGCCCTGGCTTTATCGCGGCAAGGTCGGTCACGCCCGTTTGGGCGCGAAGACCCACGCCTTTGCCTACGACAGCCTGTTTATTTGCTTTCCCTTGCAGCAGCGGCGCGAGCTGGCCAGCAAGCTCTTCGGCTACAACCGCTGGAATCTGTTTGGCTACCACGATGCCGATCATGGCGATGGCCGCGACCCGGAAGCCTGGATTCGCGGCATCCTCAGCGAGCACGGCGTGACTTCAGCCGATGGCGACATCTGGCTGCACGCCCTGCCCCGAATTCTCGGCTTTGTCTTCAATCCGGTCAGCTTCTGGTATTGCCACGATAGCCAGCAGCAGCTGCGCGCCGTGCTTTGCGAAGTCCGCAATACCTTTGGCGAGCGCCACTGCTACCTGCTCACCGCCGCCGAGCAGGGCGTGATTTCGGCGGACACCACGCTGCACAGCGAAAAAGTCTTTCATGTGTCGCCGTTCTATCCGGTCAACGGCGAGTACCAGTTCCAGTTCGCGCAAAAAGGCGACTTCCGCCGCGTACAGATCGACTACTGGCAGGACGGCAAGCTGTCGCTGAAGACCCATGTCTCCGGCACGGCCCTAGCCATGACCGACAAGAACCTGCTGAAAACCTTTATTCAACTGGGCTGGGCCACCCTCATGGTCGTCCTGCGCATTCACTGGCAAGCCCTCAAGCTTTGGCGGCAAGGGGTGACCTTTCACCGCAAGCCCGTACCCCCTGTTATGGAGATTTCCCGATGAGCATGTCTGAAAGTACCGCAATTGAATTGACCCGAGCGCCGGCCATGGCCAAGTTGCTGCTCAAGCTCTTCGAGCGCCTGGAGATCGGCACGCTGACCGTGACCTTTCCCGGCGGCGGCCATCAGGTCTATGGCGGCAAGCAGCCGGGCCACAATGCCTTTATCGAGATCAACGACTGGGCGGCCTGCAGCCTGATTTTGCGCTCTGGCGACATCGGCCTCGCGGAAGCCTATCGCGACAAGCTCATCGAGATCTCGGACATTCCCGCGCTGCTGCTGATGGCGATGGAGAACGAAGATGCGCTGACGCAGGCGTTCTACGGCAGCTTCTGGGGCAAGTTGTTCTATAAATTCAAGCACTTCGTGTCTAACCGCAACACGCGCAAGGGCAGCAAGAAGAACATCCATGCCCATTACGATCTGGGCAATGATTTCTACAAACTCTGGCTGGATCGCACGATGACCTATTCCTCGGCCATCTTTGCCAGCCCGGAAACCACGCTGGCCGAGGCGCAGACCGCCAAGTACGAGCGCCTGCTGGATCAGCTCAATGTGAAGGCCGGCGATCACATCCTCGAAATCGGCTGCGGCTGGGGCGGCTTTGCCGAGCACGCTGCGCTCACGCGTCGGGTGCGTGTTACCGGCATCTCGCTCTCCAAAGAGCAGCTGATCTGGGCCCGCAAGCGCGTCAAGGGCACACCCGCCGAGGCGCTGTGTACCTTCCGCTTCCAGGACTATCGCGATGTGTCCGGCAAGTTCGACGCGGTGGCTTCCATCGAGATGATCGAGGCCGTTGGTGAAAGCTACTGGCCGTCTTACTTCAGCAAGATTCACGATGTGCTCAAGCCCGGCGGCCGCGCTGGCATCCAGGCCATCACCATCGCCAATGAGCGCTTTCAGGCTTACCGCAGCAATACCGACTTTATTCAGCAGTTCATCTTTCCGGGCGGCATGTTGCTGTCGCCCGAAATTCTGGCGCAACAGGCCGCGCAAGCTGGTTTGAGCATCACCGATACTTTTGAGTTTGGCCGCGATTACGCCGAGACCCTGCGCCGCTGGCGTGCCGACTTTGAAGCGCAGCTGCCGGCCATCAGCAAGCAGGGTTTCGATGAAGCTTTCCTGCGCATCTGGCGTTTCTACTACACCTACTGCGAAGCCGGTTTTGATTCGGATCGCACCGGTGTTTGTCAGGTCGTGATGCAGCGTGCGGACAAATGACACTTACTCAGAGCACATAAATCATGCCGTTTAACCTGCGTTCCACATTGCGAGCGGCTCTCTTGGGCAGTGCGCTGGCCCTAAGCCTAAGCGCCTGTAGTACGGCTCATATTGATGATTATGCTGGCGTACAGCCAACGCTGTCATTGCGCGACTACTTCAATCGCACCGTGCATGCGTGGGGCCAGGTGCAGGATCGCAGCGGCAAGGTCATCAAGCGTTTCAAGGTCACGCTCGTGGGTGTTTGGCAGGGTGACAAAGGTGTGCTCACCGAGGACTTTGTGTATGCCGATGGCACTAAACAGCAACGTATCTGGCGACTGACCGATCTGGGTCAGGGCCGCTATGAAGGGCGTGCCGATGATGTTGTGGGTCATGCCGAGGGCGTGACCCAAGGCAATGCCTTGCAGTGGCGCTACACCCTGCTGCTGCCGGTGGACGGCAAGACTTACGAGGTGGCCTTCAATGACTGGATGTATCTGCACGACCCACAAACACTGGTGAATCGCGCCAAGATGAGCAAATTCGGCATTCACCTAGCCGACATCACCCTATTTTTTCGCAAGGAATTGCCATGAGCCTGAACAAGCCCGTTCGTGATTGGGCGCAAACACGCATCTGGGTCGTCGGGGCCAGCTCGGGCATCGGGCTGGCGTTGGCTGAAGCCTTGGCGACTCGCGGTGCGCGCGTTGCCGTGAGTGCCCGACGCGCCCAGCCGCTGCAAGCCTTTGCCGCCCGCCACGGTGATGGTGCGCTGGCCTTGCCGCTGGACATGACCGAAAACATCGACTGGGACAGAGCCTGGGCAGACATCAAGCAAGCCTGGGGCGGTATCGACTGGGTTGTTTTCTGCGCAGCCGATTACACGCCGGTGCGCGCCTGGGAGCTGGATCGCGACCGCGCAGCTCAGCTGATTGATGTGAACCTCACCGGCACCCTGCGCGGCGTCGCCACCGTGCTGCCGGACATGCTGGCCGCAGGCGCTGGCGGCATTGCGCTGGTGGCCAGTGTTGCCGGCTATATGGGCCTGCCGAAATCGCTGGTCTATGGCCCGACCAAGGCCGCGCTGATCAACTTTGCCGAATCCCTGTATCTGGATGTGAAACCGAAGGGGCTGGATGTTTGCATCATCAATCCCGGTTTCGTTGCCACGCCGCTGACGGCGCAGAACGATTTTGAGATGCCAGCGTTGATGACCCCGGAAGCGGCTGCGCTGGAAATCATCCAAGGCCTGGAGCGCGGCGATTACGAGCTGCATTTTCCCAAGCGCTTCACGCGTACGCTGCGCCTGATTCGTCGCCTGCCTGATCGTCTGCGGCTGGCGGTGCTGGCGCGCATCGCCAGTCAATCCTGAGAGCTGACATGAGCACTGACATGAGTTTCGACACACGCCCTGCACTTCAGCGTCTCGCCCAGTGGTTCGAGACGCTCAGCCCGGACAGCCTGAAAACCATAGCTCAGTTCTACACCGGCACCGCGTACTTCAAAGACCCGTTCAACGAAGTGCGCGACATCCGCCGCATTGAGCACATTTTCAGCGACATGTTTGTGCAGTTTCAGCAGCCGCGCTTTGTGATTCAGGAACAACTCTGCGACGGCCATCAAGCCTTGCTGACCTGGCATTTTCTGTTTCAGTGGCGCGGCAAGGACTGGTGCATTCTGGGCAGCTCACATCTGCGCTTCAACGCCGACGGCCTGGTCGAGTACCACCGCGACTACTGGGATGCCTCAGAGGAGCTTTACGAAAAACTTCCCGTCATCGGCTTTGTGCTGAGGGCATTGAAAAAACGAGCCCAGGGATGACCATGATGAACGACGCAGTAATTGAAATGACCACAACGCTGCCTGAAGAAGACACCATCCGGCTGCCCATCAATGCCGTGGAACGCGAAACCGGTGTCTCCAAAGAGCTGCTGCGCATGTGGGAACGCCGCTATGGCTTCCCGGTGCCAGAGCGCGACGAGCAAGGCGATCGCATCTACCCCATGCCGCAAGTGGCGAAACTGCGCTTGCTGCGGCGCCTGATCGACTTCGGCTTTCGGCCGGGCAAGATCATCATGCTCGCCAGCGCAGAGCTGGAGCGCCTGCTGAGCACGCAAGGCAAGGCCAATTTCGACACCTCGCCCGAGCTCGAAAAGGAGCTGCTGGGCATTCTGAAAGCCCGCGACCCCTCGCAACTGAAAGACTATTTGTCACATCAGCTCATCAAGATGGGCCTGCAAAGCTTTGTCCTTGAGTTTCTGCAGTATGCCAATTTCGTGGTGGGCGATGCCTGGATGCGCGGCTTGCTGGAAGTCCACGAGGAGCATCTTTTCACCGAGCAGGTGCAGGCGCTGGTGCGTCAGGCCATCGGCAGCCTGCGCGAAGCAAACACGCCCCCGCGCATTCTGCTGGCTACACCACCGGAAGAAACGCATACGCTGGGCATCCTGATGGTTGAAGCTATTTTACGCCTGGATAATGTCGATGCCGTTTGCTACGGCGCGCAAATGCCGGTACGCGATGTGGCTCAAGCCGTGGCGCGCCACAAGATGCAAATTGTGGCGATCTCGTTCAGCGCATCTTATCCAACGAGCAAGGCCATCGATTATCTGGAAGAATTGCGCTTCCGCCTGCCGTTGTCGGTGGAAATCTGGGGAGGCGGTGCGTCGTTGCGATCCACTCGGAAAACCGTGGAGGCGGTGCGCTTCTTCCACGATCTGCCATCCGTCCGGGTGGCCGTCAACAATTGGCGTCGCGAGCATAGAGTATTTTCATGAGTCACAAGCTGGTGTGGTTGCGTCAGGATTTACGGTGTGCCGACAACACAGCGCTGGCAGCAGCCTGCGCCGACAGCGAGGCTGCCGTAACGGCACTTTATTGCATCACCCCGATGCAGTGGCAGCAGCATGATGTGGCCGGCGTGCGCATTGATTTCGAGCGGCGACATCTGGCGCTGCTGCAGCACGATCTGGCTGCACTCAACATTCCGCTATTAATTGTGGTAGCCGATACCTATGCAGATTTGCCGGAGCGCATCGCCAGCCTGTGTGGCGCCCATGCCATCACCGCCGTGCATGCCAACCGGCAGTACGAAATCAATGAATGCAAGCGTGATGACGCCGTGGCAACTGCCTTGGCTGCGCGAGGCGTTGCCTGCGAATGGCATGAGGACTTGTGCATTGTTGCACCAGGCTCCGTACGCACCGGCGATGGCCGTTTCTACACGGTATTCACACCCTTCAAGCGCAACTGGCTGGCACAGCTGGCCGACCGGCCGATCCGCCTGCGTGCACAGCCGGCTGCACGCAAGCAGCGCCTAGTCGAGTCTGATGCCCTGCCGGCAGACTGGGGCGGCTATGCCAATCATGTGGATGCGGCAACTTGCGCCCACCTCTGGCCGGCGGGCGAACAAGAAGCCTGGAGCCGGTTGCAGGCCTTCATCAGCAGCGATATTGGCCGCTACGACCGGCAGCGCGACTTTCCGGCCATCAACGGCACCAGCACGCTCTCGCCGTATCTGGCGGCTGGCGTGCTGTCGGCGCGGCAATGCTTGGTCATGGCACAACAGGCCGCGAATCAAGGCGCGGCAGCCAAAAACGGGATCGATGTCTGGATCAGCGAGCTGTGCTGGCGTGACTTCTACAAGCACATTCTGGTCGGCTTCCCGCATGTTTGTCGCCACCAAGCCTTTAAGCGCGAAACCGATGCGCTGGCCTGGCGTCACGATGACGCGCTGTTCCAGGCCTGGTGCGATGGCCGCACCGGCTATCCCATCGTGGATGCCGCCATGCGCCAGCTCAAAGAGATCGGCTGGATGCACAATCGCCTGCGCATGATCGTCGCGATGTTTCTGACCAAGGACCTGTTCATCGACTGGCGCTGGGGTGAGCGCTATTTCATGCAGCATCTGATCGATGGCGATTTGGCGGCGAACAACGGTGGATGGCAATGGGCTGCCTCAACCGGCAATGATGCCGCGCCCTACTTCCGTATATTCAACCCTAGCCTGCAAGGGCCGAAATTCGACCCCAGCGGCGTCTTTATTCAGCAGTTTGTACCTGAATTGAAAGGTTTGTCCGGCAAGCTACTGCACGAGCCGCACAGCAAGGGCGTCAGCCCGCTGTTTGCACGCTACCCGCGCCCCATCGTGGATCATGCCGAGGCGCGGGAGCACACACTGGCTCAATTCAAGGCGCTGGCACCGCTGACTGATGCGTGAGAAAGCCCCGTGGTCAGGCGCTCAAACAAGGCCACAAACTCCTGCGTGAGCTTGTGCTTGGGCGCATGATGGATCAGCGGCAGGCAGAGCTGGTGTGACTCGCGCATGATGACCGACGACGACAACGCCGGATCCAGCACCGGTAGCCCTTCGGCGCGCAGTTCGTTGACCAGCTTCACCGGCAGCGACGCGCGCGGCTGAAACTGATTGATGATGATGCCTTCGATGCGCAGCTCCTTGTTATGGTCGCTGCAGGTCTCCTGCACATTCTCCATCAGCGTATAAAGCGCGCGCCGCGAAAAGGCATCGCAATCAAACGGGATCAGGCAGCGCTCGGCGGCAATCAAGGCCGACAAGGTGTAGAAATTAAAGGCCGGCGGCGTATCAATGAAAATCTCGTCATAGCTATGCGTCAACTCCTGCAGCGCAGCCGACAGCTTGTAGATCTTGTGCTTGGACTCCAGCAAATGCTCGATCTCGCGAAGCTCAGGATTCGACGGAATAACAAACAGGTTCTCGAACGGCGTCGGGTGCACAAACTCCGACAGCGGCTTTTCCTTGCTTTTGAAGCTCAGCGACTGCGCAAAGAACTGGCCGATATTGGGCGTCAGCTCGGGTTTGTCACGCTCGTAAACCGCAGCCTCGCCCAGCAGGTACTGACTGGCATTGCATTGCGGATCGAGATCCAGAATCAGCGTGCGACGGCCGGATGCGGCGCTGATGGCGGCCAGATTCACTGTGATGCTGGACTTGCCAACGCCCCCTTTCTGATTAAAAACCACGCGACGCATGACACTTCCTCTTCACTGAACCTGAAAACCTGCGCGATTCTAGCCCAGCGCCGCCGCCGACTTACAGACTTGGCGGAAAAAACCAGTAAGCCGCCAGAATAGCCGTCACCACCCCCACCAGATCGGCGATCAAACCACCCGCCAAGGCACCGCGATCACGCTTGATGCCCACCACGCCGTAATAAACCGCAATCACATAAAAAGTGGTTTCAGATGATCCCTGAATAATGGCCGCGACCAGCGCCGGAAAGCTGTCAACACCGTAGGTTTGCATGGTTTCCAGCATCATGGCGCGGGCACCGCTGCCCGACAGCGGCTTCATCAGCGCCGTCGTTAGCGCCGGCACAAACTCCGTACGCCAGCCCAACCACTCCAGAATAGTGACAATGCCGTCGAGCGCTGCCGTCATCGCGCCACTTTCGCGCAGACCGGCAATGGCCACCAGCATGGCCAGCAAATACGGAATCAGCCCGATGGCTGTCTGAAAACCCTCTTTGGCACCTTCGATGAACTGCTCATAGACAGGCTGCCGTCGGCCATAGCCGGTAAACAGGAAGATCGCAATGATGGCGACCAGCAAGGTATTGCCAAGAGCACCAGACATCGGCCCCATCTGCCCCGGTGGCAGGCGCGTGAGCATGGTGATGATGCCTGCCATAACCACCGCAAAACCTGCGGCATAAGTCAGCACCACACGATCCCAGAGGCGGATGCGATGCATCAGGCAAATGGCAATCAGACCGGCAATGGTTGATGCCGAGGTCGCCATCAGAATAGGCAGAAATACGCTGGCAGGATCAGGCGCCCCTTGCTGGGCGCGATAGAGAAAAATGGAAACCGGAATCAGCGTCACAGAAGAGGCGTTCAGTACCAGAAACAGCGACTGCGCCTTGGTTGCCCGCTCAGGCTCCGGATTTAATGTCTGTAGTTCACGCATGGCCTGCAAGCCCAAAGGCGTCGCAGCGTTATCCAAGCCGAGAAAATTGGCCGAGAGATTCATGGTCACGGCACCAAAAGCCGGATGCCCAGGCGGTACTTCGGGCATCAAGCGGCTCAGCAGCGGCTGCAGCCAGCGCCCTAGCACTCGTACCAAGCCCGCGTGCTCCGCTACTTTGAACAGGCCCAGCCACAGCGTCATGATGCCGATCAGGCCTATGCTGATCTCGACACTGGTCTTGGCGCCATTGAACCAGGACTGAACCAGGCGGCCGAAACTGTCCATGTCACCTAGCCAGAAGCCGTGATAAGCCGTCATTGCGACCGAGATTGCAAAAAAGAACAGCCACAACGCATTTAACACATTCAACTCTCCACAGCTGGCCGCCGCGACTCGGGATGACTCAGGCAGCACTTTGTCATGGACTGAGCGCTGTTTTCTGCCATTCGTCGCTCAAAAACTACCGTTTAACTTTCGTTGCCTATCCTAGTGATTTCTTGTCGTCTAGCACGGGTTTTAGCGCTGTTTATTTCATTTTTTCGTGCCACTTCCAGACTACTCAAGGGTTTCGGCAGTTGTCCACAAAAGCTGTGGATAAGTCTGTTGATAGCTCGTTTGTAGCGGCTTTGTAACGACCAGAATCAGGGCTTTGACACGCATTGGTTGTTTTTTGAACAATCCGAATATATTGAATATATTCAATAACTTAATTTTGTCAACTCTGTCATGTAGAAGAATTTGTCGGATATCGCTAAGTCCTTGAAGTGTTATTGTCATGCGCTACTAGAAGTCAGGGATATCTCTGTCAGAGCTCGGCAAAAAGCCCTGACTTTAGCCACTGCGACACTGAAATTCATGCCGCAGCGGGATTGCAAAATTACAGCTCTAGCGGACGCTCAAACGATCCTTGTTGCGCTCGATCAAGGACGCCCCCATGCCTTTCACCGCCATCAACCCGGCAACCGTCTTGAACGGGCCCTTTTGCTTGCGCCAGTCAATGATGGCCTGTGCCTTGGCAGGGCCGACCCCCAGAAGGCCCTCATCCAGCGTTTTTGCATCCGCCGTATTGATATTGATCCGAGGCAGTGATTTTCGAGCATCTGCCGCCACAGCGGAGGTTTTTGCTGTGGCTTGAGGCACTGCATATGACGGCGCAGCCCAAAAGCTAGCCCCAAGGACCCATGCGCTCAAGACAATCCATTTCTTCATGATGAACTCCTGTTCAAAAAGCGTGTGACATGCCCAAGATCGGACAGGCACTCGTCATCCTCGGCATGAGAATGTCTTAATGTTCTAGAACAGGAATCATGATTTCGCTAGGTCAGAAAACAAAAAAGCCCGTGCAGAGCACAGGCTTTTGAGTTTGATTCGTGGTCGGGACAGCAGGATTTGAACCTGCAAAAGTGGTATTTAGAGGGGTTGCATGGGGGCTAAACCACAACATATTGTGCATTCATCCCCCTGTTTAACACTACGCTACCCATTGAGCGTGCCCAAAAGTGTGCCGAAGTCATTGGGCTCCAAATCAGGCGGATGCTCTCAGTACAAGATGGTAATTTGCGTTAACGACAGCCTCGTCGTTCCCTGTCGTGAAATTCAGAAGCCCGAAAACCGTTGAGCTGCTGCCAAATCGGTAGGAAACTGGGTCCGTATCACGGTCATCCAGCAGCTCCGATAGTGTGCTCGCCAAAATATCAGCCCGGCCATTTGCCATTCAATAAGCTCAGCTAATAAAGTGATTCATATGAAAAGAGAGCTAACAAAGTCTGAAAAGGAAGAGTGCGCAGCACTTAAAAGCATCTTTCTTCTTCGCAAAAGAGATGCCGGACTGACGCAGGAATCGGCAGCCGACTTCCTTGGATACAAGACTCAAGGGGCTGTCTCCCAGTATCTGAACGGCAAAGTTGCACTCAACTTACAAGCAGCTATTGGCTTCTCAAGGCTTCTTGATTGCAAAGTCCGTGACTTTTGCCCTCGCCTGAGCTCAATAATTGAGCATGAGACTGCCATCAGCGCAGAAGCCTCGGACGAGCCGATTCTGTCTAACCCGAACCTGCTAGCGCTTTCACAGCTCAGAGGCAGGGCGACACCCAGAAGCATCGCAGCGCTCGACAAGATCGAGCAGGCAGCCAAGCAGGGGCGACTGAAGGAAGCCGACCTCATACTCCTAGAAGGGATTGCAGCGCGCTTTGAAGAACTCAACACCCAAAAGTCTTGAGCCAATCCAAACGGCCCAAGTGGTCACCATTCTTGGTCAAACCACGGAAGGTCGAGACGCGGAAACCTATAAAGTAGAGCTGATCGACCAGGATGGCCGAAGCATCACCGGCTATCTGAAACTCACCGACGATCCTCGAAAGCTGATTGCTGAACTCGCTGCTGCTCAACTCGGGCGTGCACTAGGCCTGAGCGTCCCGCGCCCCTTGCTGGCCATCCTAGACACCGCTGACTTGCGCCCCGAGTTTCGATCCGCCTTTGCCCACAAAGGGCACATGATCTGTTTCGCCAGTCAACAAACCAGCAAGCGCAGCTACAGCCTTGAGCGCGGCTTCAATGACTGTGGCGCCCAAGTCGCCGACGCACTGGAAGCACAGTTCGACATGCCGGCAGCTATCGCTTTTGACGAGCTGATAGCGAATGATGATCGAAACCTCGGCAACATCATGTTCTCTCCGGAGAGCCGGAAATTCTGGCTCATCGACCACGGCAGAGCGCTCACGGGCAGCTACTGGAAGCTCTGGGGGCTATCCGACCCTGCCGTATCCGTCGGGAATGTTCTTGCAGAAAATGCCGCAAAGGTATGGGATGATCACCTAAAGAAAAAGGCCGCTGAGCGAGCCAACGACTTGGCCAAACAATGCGCTACCTTGTGTCTGGATGATCTTGACCTTGATGGACATTTCGCCAAAATCGACCCTACAACCGACCGCCAAGAGATCATCCAGTTTCTTCGCGCCCGCCTCTACCACATGGTGCCACTGATATGCCGTCGTCTGAACATAGGCCAAGCGTGTTTGATGCTGCCGGCAGGTTCCTGAGCGGCCAGGCTGAGCGTGCAAGCCTTTCAGCACGATGGATGGCAGTGCTGCTTGAGCCAATTACCTTCTCTGGCGAGCGCATCACCGCAGCCGTAGCGGTGGTGCCGGCAGATAGCAGCGCACCGCGTGTTATCACCACTCTAGCTCTTGAGCCAATGACCGCCGTGTTCGGGCGCTACGGCGCGCAGCTCTACAACCTAGCCGGCATGGTCACGGCTGAGCTTCAGGCCTATCTCGCCACCGGCGGCGCGCTGGAATCATGGCAGCCAAGCCTGCAAGGTGTATTCGCTGGCCAGATCGTGCCTACCAAGAACACCGGCCTAGAAAGCATCATCCAGTCAGCCCTGACCCACTCGTCGCTGTTCAGCGCCAAGCTCAATGATGAAATTCAGGATGAGGCCGCTGATCGTGCATCATCGAAGTTCCAGACCACGATCCGTGACCTGGTGGTGACAACACGGCAAGACTTCTCACGGCGCTTCAACGCAAAGATGAAGCTCTACGGCCAAAACACCACGCTCAGCTATGTGGGAACAAGCCTTGCGATGAACCTCGCCACGCTCGACACCACTGGCAGCTCTCATGCCCACCAATGCGCCGTCGCTCAGCGCAAGATCAATCAACTGCTCAGGCTTCGCGATATGCCATCGCTGGGTCACCGCTATGACAGCTTGATTTTGGGCATTTGGGCCCCGGCTACAGAGCTGAACAAAGCACATTCTGAGCTGCTAGACAGTTACACCGAGGAGCTGGATTTTGCCACCAAGAAGCACGATGTCACGCTCCAAGTTGCACATGGAGACATGGAAATAAAAGAGGCCGCACGGCCATTTGCCACGGTCATTCTGGCCGATAACTAAAACAAAAATAGATCAAGGAAGAAACATGAAAAAAGCTGCACTGCTGCTCGTGATATTTTTGACTGGCTGCGCAACGGCCGTTCCAACTTGGACCCCACCATCATCATCGCAATCACTTTCGCTTGTTGATGCGCAGATCAAGCCAGCCTGCAGCAACTCCTACTGCTACGGTTTCTCATTGGAAATGCAGAACAAGACTGACAGGCCCGTCGAGATTGACTGGAACCGGTCTTACTACACGCAAGCTGGTCAAACCAACGGCGGGCTGATGGCTGAGGGAGTGATCATTTCCCAGCGAAACATGATTCGTGCGCCCGATGTCATTCTGCCCAATGGCCGCTATTTAAAGACCGTCTGGCCAAGCAACTTCACTCAGCTCAGCATTGGCTTGGCATCAGCAGAATGGATCAATCAAATGCTGCCTGAAGGCAGTCAGGGTGTGTTCATCACGCTCAAACAAGGCGACCGCGAGGAGTATGTCAGGTCAGAAATGTCTATGTCTGTCTCCTACCCGAAAGCTTTGCCGATACCGGCCATGAGCTTAGGCGGCATCAACCTGATCAATGGCGACAAGTGACAGCGCTTTCGCCACAGGTGCAAGCTGAAGAACGACCAAGCAATTGAGACGCTCAACCATAAGGACAAGAAAATGGCCGTTGAAGAAAACCCAAAATATGACGAATGGCGTGATGCTCTCGAAAATTACATAGCCGCTTGCGAGGCATGTAAAAAAGGTGACGCCGGGCCGGCGGATGTTCAGCTCGCGCGTGTGCGGCTGGATAACATCATCAACAAACTGGATTGACCGCAGCTGATGCTGACTCAAATCAAGCCATAGAAAGGACTCACCATGAAACCATACGCAATAGCACTGACCGCCCTCCTCGCCGGCTGCGCCTCCCATTCAGGCATCGTCCCGATGAGCCAGGGCAAGTTCATGATCACCAAGCAGACAGGCAATGCCTTCCTTGGCATCGGCAGCCTCAAGGCTGAGGTGGTGCAGGAAGCTGTCTCGTTCTGCGGCGCCATGGACAAGGACATGAGCCAAGTGGCCTACGATGAATCCAAGCCGCCATTCATCCTCGGCAACTATCCCCGCGTTGAGCTGCAGTTCAGCTGCGTCGTGAAGTCAGGCGTAGTTGAGCGCTCAGGTCGAGCAGGCGGCTGAAAGGCAACGACCATTCGTCTATACGGACCTTACAACATACTTTTTTTGATATACTATGACCTATAAGCTCTTTGACTACATCGATGCATCAGGAAAGAATCCGTTCAAAGAGTGGACTGAAGGCCTGCAAAAGCGTGACCGCGCCAAGCTCAACCAAAAGCTAGACTCTCTTGAAAAGCACGGAGAGGGACTGTACCCGTATCTTTTGACAGGCTCTCCGGTAGCAGGAATACAAAAACTGCGAGTTCGTGGCAATGTTGAACTTCGGCCCATGCTATGTCATGGGCCGATTGCTCACGACACAGAGTTCACGCTGCTTTGTGGAGCGACTGAAGTGGGTGGAGAACTAGAGCCCGCCAACGCGCCGAACAAAGCAGATGAGCGGAAAGCTGAAGTTGGTGCCGACCCAGAGAACAGGAGAAAGGATCATGAGCGCGTTAGTTAACCTTTTAGCAAATGAGTTTGCAGACAAAGACTATGCCCATGGCTATATGGAGGGCCACCTCATTTCTCGCATTGCCGCCCAAATCCACGCGCTTCGCAAGCAGCGGGGATGGTCGCAGCTAGAGCTCGCAGAGAAGGCCGGCATCTCCCAAGAGCGCGTTTCAAAGATCGAAAGCGCCGACTTTACCTCGCTGACCCTGAAGTCTCTGCTGAAGTTCAGCGAGGCCTTTGATGTCAACCTGCATGTCACTTACAACTCTTTTTGCGAAGGCATTCTTGATGTCGCAAACCTTGAGCCAGAGCGGCTTAAAGTTGCAAGCCGAGAAGAATCGATTGCGGACATCGCAACTCAGCGCGTTCTTGTCCCAATCAATAGCGACTGGCAGCCGGCATCCAGATCAGGCAAGAAACTAACCTTAGTTAAAAGTCCTCCTTTACACATTGTAAAGTCAGAAATTTCCGCCAACGATCCAAATGCATTTATCCGATTTGCCAATCAAGGCATATAATCATGAGCTCCGAAAAAAAACCCAAATTCACGATAAATACAATTATCTTTAGAAACAGCAAGACTGCTTTTTCTGATGACTTTGACCCAACAATCCCTGGCATTGAGCTAGTTGGTAGCTTCAGAATTGCAAGTCAAGGCTACCTTATAAAAACTGCTCAAACACTAGATGAAAGCGGTGGGTCCAAAGACTTGCATATTATTCAGTACAACACTACTTATGCATTTCGATACCAAACACCAGAACAAAATCAGTCTGGAAATGGGGGCATTGATAGTAAATTTCTTGTAGAGATAACTGCAGAAATAATTTCTGAATACCTTCTTAATGAGTTTATCGAGCCGCCAAACGAATATTTAAACATTTGGGGGGGAAGAAATGTGCTTCTCCATACTTGGCCGTATTGGCGCGAGTTCGTTCAAAGCTCTCTGCAAAAAATGGGGCTGCCAGGAATGACCATGCCGATACTCCCACCAAGCTTTGTTGCCCCGCTTCCTGCGCCACAGGCAGCAGGCACCAAATAAGCCAAAGGGCCGCCAAGTGCAGGCCTTTTCTTGCACCTACGCTAGCGAAATCGCCCTCCCTTGTTCACATATGGGCAAGGGAAGGGATCGACTCACATCATTGATCGGCACCCTCTCCCTTCTTAGATTTCACGGCCGTGAGAATTTCATCCAGCTTCGCTTTAGTGGGCGCCAAGCTATCCTTGATCTCTCCTGCCGCGCTGCCGCTCGCGGCAACCTTGCCTTTAATCTCATTAATTTCAGTAGTAATGGCCGTGAGTTTTCCAGCAACTTCTGTTTTTGCATAAGCCCCTTCAGACGCCTCTTTTTTATAGAATTCAGAAATTTCAGCTCCCAAGCTTTCAAATGCCAGCATAGTCAGCGCCATCTGCGCAATCAGGTATGCGCCATCAGACTCCTTCAAATCTGCTGGCATCGCCTTAATCTGATCTGCAATTCCCTGGTATTTCTCTTTTTGATCATCACTCAAGCGCCTAGAAATGCTCGATGCAGTGGTGATGGCATTGACATAAATAGATGCAGATTGCGCTGTTAGTGCGCCATTTATATAAGCCTGACAGAGATAATAAGACGCATCGCGATACATTTGATTAGAATGCGATCTTTTATATAACTGAGTTAATTGCTGAGCAATACTTGAATAGATTTCTGCCCTTGCTTCCTTGCCCTCACCATCAGCGGCACCCAGTAGAGAGTTGAATATGCTCGACTTCGTCACCTGAGTCTCAGGCGGAGGCTCCGCGCAGACACGGCCACTGTTAATATTCGTGAGGATAACTCTCTCATCGGCATCTATCTTCGACATAGCAACAGGCGTTGGACGCCAGACATACGATGAGACGCATCCACTAAGGACAATCGCACTTACAACAGGGAGTAATGCAAAGCTAAATTTCATGGCCGCCGCCTCTTTCCATAAGACAACTCAATAAAGCTCCGTGCTTTCTCAAAAGAGAAGCAAACACCGACAAGCGGTCATTTTTTGACGATTGCTTACAAATCAAGTTTGAAATCTCTCTCCAATCTAGCGAAACCCCAATCCATGTCCTACGCTTTCTGCACACAGGAGGCTGGGCATGGATTGTTTGAGGTTGGCGGGAAGAAGTACCAGGTGGTGGTGGCAGGCTTTATTGGTCTCTGCCTGCTACTCAAGGGGTCCATTCCAACGATCCTTCAATCGCTCAAATGCATCACTCGCATTTAGGTCAGACGCGTCCATTGGGCGATGCCAGTAATATATCCAGTCTTCAAGGTCTTCAACTTCAATCTCATTATTTACAAGATCTACAATGACTTTAACCAAGTCTCGGTCTGGACCCGTCAACTCATAGCCGTTAAGCGCAAGGAAAACAGCGACTGCTGCTGCCGCCGTACGCTTATTTGCATTACAAAAGGCATGATTGGTCGCCAATCCATGTGCAAGCACTGCAGCCAAGGTTATGACATCATCGGTCTGACGATAGTATCTATGGTTTGCCGGCTTCTGTTGTGCAGATGCGAGCTCATTTTCTTTCAAAACACCATGCTGCTCGCCTGGTGTTTGCATAAAAATGAGACGCCTGTTTATCTGAATCAGGTCTTCAACAGAAAGGTAGCGAATCCCTATGCAGCCATCGGTTGGCATCTACACTTAGACCTTAGCGAGCTCTTCTAGGGCGCGCTCATAGCGCTCAAATGTCTTCGCAAATGCGTTATCGAGCTGAGTTTTGTGATCACCTTCTACGGGGCGTGGGCGCACGACTTCGCTGCCACGGCGAGGAGGCACAAACTTCATGTCTTTCTTGAGCGCGTTGCTCATGATCTCTCTCGTGACTATGGCCCACTGACATCAATCAGCAGGCACTATCCTATGGTTTTCGTGTTTGGGCGCGGAGTGTACCTCTAAGTTATCCACAGAACAATCCACAGCCACATGCCTGTTTTACCCCAATCCCCTGCCCCCTGCTACCCCACAGTACCCCTATCGTGTTGCGAATCTGTTCTGGCCGACAGACGGCCATAGCCCTCCACTACCCGCCGACCCCGACGCACCTTGCCGCAGCAGCCCGTGTTGAGAAGGCCCAGAGCAAAGGGGTTTTGAATGAGCAAACCAAAACCTCGAAGATTCGCGATGTCATCCTGAACGAACGCGCCATCCATGCCCTCAAGCAAATGAAGCCGCACACTCGCCTACTCGACGCAGAGGTTTTCCGATCGCCCCGCACCGGTGAAGCTTGGGCGACTGAGAAGCCGCCACGCGATGCGTTTGCCGGAGCCCTGCGTCGCTTACAGATGCGTCACCGGCCCTGCTACAACACGCGCCACACCTACGCCACCATGATGCTGATGGCAGGCTTGAACTTCGCCTTCTGCGCCTCCCAGCTCGGCCACAGCGTTGTCATGTTCACCACGACTTACGCCAAATGGCTGAATGGAGATCAGGACCGCGAGGAGATCAAAAAGCTCAAGCTGGGCGTCGCTTAAAACCAAAGTGTGCCCAATCTGTGCCAGCGACCTGTACCGCGAAAAGCAAAAAACCGCTGAAGCATTACTGCCGCAACGGTTTCAAGGCTTTGATTCGTGGTCGGGACAGCAGGATTTGAACCTGCGACCCCTTGCCCCCCAGGCAAGTGCGCTACCAAGCTGCGCTATGCCCCGACATATTCACGAAGCGTGCATGATACTGAAATGCTTGCACTTGTCCAGACCGAATCAGCGCGGATGGCTCAACATCTGAGCAACTTCCTGCAAGTCCGTAATCATTTCTTCAACGGCCAGGTGCCAGACCGTATCTGGCGTCTGGCTGCCTAGGCTCGGCACCGACATTGCAAGGCTTTCACCCTCATCGATAAGCCCATGATCCATGGCGGGCGAGGCCTCTGGCTGGCGCGCAGAGACAGGCTGCGCGGCCGCTTTCGGATCCAGCAGCTGCTGACGCGCGCCTTGGATGGTATAGCCCTGCAAATACAGCAGATCGCGAATTTGCCGAATCAGCAGCACATCTTGGCGCTGGTAATAACGCCGATTACCACGCCGTTTTACCGGCTTCAGCTGCGTGAACTCCTGCTCCCAATACCGCAGCACATGCGATTTTACGGCGCAAAGGTCGCTGACCTCACCAATAGTGAAATACCGTTTGCCAGGAATCGCAAGCAGTGAGCTATCAGGCAGATGGATGTCCGACATGACCCTCTACCCGTTGCTTGAGTTTCTGGCCTGGACGGAATGTGACCACGCGACGCGCCGTGATGGGAATTTCTTCACCGGTTTTCGGGTTTCGGCCCGGACGCTGGCGCTTGTCGCGCAGCTCGAAGTTGCCGAAGCCGGACAATTTGACCGGATGGCCATCGACCAGAGCCTGGCGAATTTCTTCAAAAAACTGCTCGACCAGCTCTTTGGCTTCACGCTTGTTCAAGCCCAAAGCCTCGTGCAGCCGTTCGGCCATTTCGGCCTTGGTCAATGCGCTCATGTCTGACTCTCAATCAACTACGCAACTAATCATCAACTACGCAACAATGCACCGCAAGTACTTGATGCAGATTGCAAAATATTTTCCACAAATGCCTGAATTTCAGCATCCAGCAAGGTGCGCTCAGGATCTTGCCAGGTCAGCGACAGCGCCAGGCTGTAATGCTGATCCGCCACACCGCGACCGCGATAAACATCAAACACGCTCAGGTCGCGCAACACATCGCCGGCATTCTGGCGCACCACGCGCAAAATCTCAGCTGCCGCGACGCTGTCTGGCACCAGCAAGGCCAAGTCGCGACTCACCGCCGGGAAGCGCGAGAGCGGCTTGAAGGCCGGCAGACTGCCCTGCAAAAGCGCTGATTGCTGTAGCTCGAACACATACACCGGGCCGCTTAAGCCCAAGGCATCAATCACCGTCGGGTGTAACGCGCCCATATAGCCAATCGCCACGCCATCAACAGAAATCTCGGCGGACTGGCCCGGATGCAGCACAGGATGTGTTGTCGCCGAAAACTCGCCAGCCACACCACAAAGCTGCAGCAAGGACTCAATATTTCCTTTTACATCAAAGAAATCAAGCGAATTCTTCGGGTTGTTCCACGAAGCCTGAAAGGCATCGCCGCTGACGATGCCAGCCAGCATCGGCACCTGCTCCAAGCCATCGGCCGTGGGCGTGAAACGCAAGCCAGCCTCGAACAGGCGCACGCGGCTCTGCTGACGGCTCTGGTTATGCAGGACGGCCATCGCTAGGCCCGGCCACAAGCTGGTGCGCATCACGGCCAGTTCGGCGGACAAGGGGTTGGCCAGTGCCCACGGGCTGATGCCGGGATCAAACTGCTGCTGCAGGCCGGCTTCGATGAAACTGAAGGTGATGGCTTCCTGATAGCCCATGTCCACCAGCGCACGCTTGAGGCGGCGCAGCGAAGTCTGGTTTTCCGGCTGCGGCAACAGACGGATCGGCGCCATCGGTGCTGTTACCGGCAGACGGTTGTAACCGTAAAGGCGCGCCAGCTCTTCGATGAGATCGACCTCGATGGTCAAATCGAAGCGATGGCTGGGTGGCACAACCTGCCAGCCCTGCTCTGCTGCTGTAACAGCACAGCCCAGACGGCCCAGATAGGCCGCAACATCAGCATCCGCCAAAGCGAAGCCCAGCACTTGCTTGATACGGTCAGCGCGCAGCGTAATCGCCGCACGAGCCGGCAGTTGAGCCGAATCGCTGACTTCCACCACCGGGCCTGCCTCACCGCCCACCAGCTCAAGCAGCAGCGCCGTGGCGCGCTCAATGGCCAGTCGTGGTAGCTCGAAGTCAACGCCACGCTCGAAACGATGCGAAGAGTCCGTATGCAAACCGTAGCGACGCGCTTCGCCGGCCAGCGCCAAGGGCTGGAAAAAGGCTGCTTCCAGCACAATCGAGGTGGTGGCATTGCTGACGGCGCTCGATTGGCCGCCCATGATGCCGGCCAAGGCCAGCGCCTGCGTCTGATCCGCAATCACCAGGCTCTGCTCGCGCAGGCTGAGTGTCTGGCCATCGAGCAGCGTCAGAGCCTCACCAGCGCGTGCCTGACGAACCACCAGGCCACCATTGATCTGTGCGGCATCAAACGCATGCATGGGCTGACCCAGCTCGAGCATGACGAAATTGGTCACATCCACGACCGGGCCGAGGCTGCGTACGCCCGAACGGCGCAGCGCTTCGATCAGCCATAGCGGGCTGGCCTTATCGTTGTCGATGCCGTCAATCACGCGCGACACATAGCGCGGGCAAGCCGCAGCCGCTTCGACGCTGACCGAAATCTGGCGCTCGTTCGTGGCCGGCACAGCAGGAATGGCCGTTATCTGCTGATCCAGACCGAAAACCGCTGCCGTTTCGCGAGCGAGACCACGGATGCTCAGGCAGTCGCCACGGTTCGGTGTCAGGCCGAGTTCGATCAGATTGTCGTCGAGTTGCAGGTATTGGCGAATATCCTGACCAATCGGCGCATCTGACGGCAGCTCCCAGAGGCCATCGGAAGATTCGGCCAGACCCAGCTCCTGCTCGGCGCAGAGCATGCCGAAGGAGTCGACACCGCGCAGCTTGGCGTCCTTGATACGGAACTCGCCCGGCAACACGGCACCCACGGTGGCGACCGGAATACGAATGCCCGGACGCGCATTCGCCGCGCCACAGACGATCTGCAGCGGCTGCTCAGCGCCGATATTGACCAAGGTGACGCGCAGCTTGTCTGCATTCGGGTGCTGTTCGGCGCTGAGAATCTCGCCGATCACCACGCCGTTAAAGGCTGGAGCGACCGGCACGATGGCATCCACTTCCAAGCCGGCCATGGTGAGCTGGTGTGCCAGCGTGGCCGTATCGACGGCAGGATTGACGAGGGCGCGCAGGCGCTGTTCGCTGAATTGCATGGCAGGCTCGCTAGTCTGATCAGTCAGACAAAATCATGAATATCAATAAATTACGAAACTAATATCAGGCAAACTGGCGCAGGAATCGCACATCGTTGTCGAAGAACAGACGCAGGTCGTTGACGCCGTAGCGCAGCATGGCGAAGCGCTCCACGCCCATGCCGAAAGCGAAGCCCTGAAACTTGTCCGGGTCGATGCCGCAGTTCTTCAGCACCTGCGGATGCACCATGCCGCAACCCAGCACTTCCAACCAGCCGGTCTGCTTGCAGACACGGCAGCCGGCGCCATTGCACATCACGCACTGAATATCGACTTCCGCCGACGGTTCCGTGAACGGGAAATAGGATGGGCGGAAACGCACCTGCAGTTCCTTCTCGAAGAACACGCGCAGGAAATCCTCGATCACGCCCTTGAGGTCAGCAAAGCTGACATTCTCGTCAATGAGCAAGCCTTCGACCTGATGGAACATCGGCGAATGCGTGAGGTCGGAGTCGCAACGGTAGACGCGACCCGGACAAACGATGCGGATCGGCGGCTGCTGACTTTCCATGACACGCACCTGCACTGGCGAGGTGTGCGTGCGCAGCAGGCGGTTGGCATCGAAATAGAAGGTGTCGTGCATCGCGCGCGCCGGGTGGTGCGACGGGATGTTGAGCGCCTCGAAATTGTGGAAGTCGTCTTCCACTTCCGGGCCGTCAGCCACGGTGAAGCCGACGCGGGTGAAGAAATCCTCGATGCGCTCCATCACGCGCGTCACCGGGTGCAGGCCGCCGGGCAACTGGCCACGGCCGGGCAAGGTCACATCCACGCGCTCGGCGAGCAGACGCGCCGTCAGGGCCGCCTCTGCCAAAGTATTCTTGCGATCATTGAGACTGCTGGTGATGGCTTCGCGCGCGGCGTTAAGCTCGGCGCCAAAGGCACGGCGCTCGTCTTCGCCAAGCTGACCCATGCGCTTGGACAAGTCACTGAGCTGGCTTTTCTTGCCCAGATACTGAACGCGCAAGGCTTCAACGGCAGCGGCATCTTGTGCCTGTGCCACATCGCCTTGAAGCTGTGCTACCAGCGTTTGCAAATCCGTCATGACCGACTCTTTCCTCAAATACGACATCAAAAATGCAGGGTCTGAAAAAACAAAAAGGGGAAGAACGCAATGCCCTTCCCCTTCGTGCGTGCAGTCAACGCGCCATCACAGCGCATTGACCAACACTGACCGCATCAGGCTGCGAGGCTGGCTTTCGCCTTCTCGGCAATAGCACTGAAACCGGCGGCATCATGGACGGCAATATCTGCCAGAACACGACGGTCGATTTCAATCGATGCCTTCTTCAGGCCGTTGATGAGACGGCTATAGGACAGACCGTTCAGACGCGCGGCGGCGTTGATACGGGCAATCCAGAGGGCACGGAACTGACGCTTCTTCTGGCGACGGTCACGGTAGGCATATTGACCAGCCTTGATGACCGCCTGGAACGCGACGCGATAAACGCGTGAACGGGCACCGTAGTAACCCTTGGCGCGATCCAGAACTTTTTTATGACGACGGTGGGCAACTACGCCACGCTTTACACGAGCCATTTTCTATCCTCCGTCAGCTTACAGGTTCGGCAACATTGCCAGCACACGACCCGTATCCGCGGCCGAAACCATGGACATTGGGCGCAGCTGACGAATGCGCTTCGCCGACTTCTTGGTGAGGATGTGGCGCTTGTTAGCTTGCTTGCGCTTGAAGCCGTTCGCCGTCTTCGAGAAACGCTTTGCAGCGCCCCGACGGGTTTTGATCTTTGCAGACATATCTACCTCGTTAGTGACCCTTTTAGCCCTTGCCGAACGATCCGCAGATAGCGTTCGGGTGACCTGGGGGTAAGTTGCAAATCAGCGTCCGGCTGACTTACCGCTTTTTCTTGGGGCCGATGAGCATGCCCATCATGCGCCCTTCCAGTTTCGGGTGTTGTTCCACAACCCCGATCTCGGCCAGATCGACCTCGATTCTCTGAAGCTGTTTAAGACCCAGCTCCTGATGCGCCATTTCGCGACCGCGAAAACGCAGTGTAATCTTGCACTTATCGCCGTCTTCAAGAAAACGCACGATGTTGCGCAGCTTGACTTGGTAGTCGGCTTCTTCAGTACCAGGACGGAGTTTGATCTCCTTGATCTGCACCTGATGCTGCTTCTTGCGGGCTTCCTTGGCTTGCTGCTTCTTTTCGAACACGAACTTGTTGTAGTCCATGATCCGGCAAACAGGCGGCTCGGCATCGGCGACGATTTCAACCAGATCCAGCTGGACGGACTCGGCGGCTGTCAGCGCATCGCGAATGGCAACAATACCTACTTGCTCACCATTCTGGTCAATCAGTCGAACTTCACGGTGCTTGATGTCCGCGTTAATGAGTGCGCGCTTATCGCGACCCTGCTGCTTTTCCGGCTTAATGTTCGTTCTCCACAGTCCGACCCTTACGGGCGATGTCTGCAGCCAGCAGCTCGGCAAACGCGCTTACGGTCATAACACCGAGATCTTCGCCCTTGCGTGTGCGTACCGCCACAGTACCTTGTTCTGCCTCACGCTCGCCCACCACTAACATGTAGGGGATGCGCTGGAGCGTGCGCTCGCGGATTTTATAGCCAACCTTCTCGTTTCTCAAGTCGCTAATGACGCGAATGTCTTGAGATTTCAAGGCTTTTTCAATGTTTTGCACGGCATCGGCCTGTTTGTCGGTGATATTCATCACGCAAACCTGAACCGGTGACAGCCAGGCCGGCAGAATCCCGGCATAGTTTTCCAGCAACATGCCGATGAATCGCTCGAAAGAGCCGAGGATGGCGCGGTGCAGCATGATCGGGCGCTGACGGCTGCTGTCTTCGGCGATGAAGCTGGCATCGAGGCGTTCCGGCAGGTTGGGATCGTATTGCAGCGTGCCGCACTGCCAGGCTCGGCCGATGCAGTCGTGCAGCGTGAATTCGATCTTGGGGCCATAGAAGGCGCCCTCGCCCGGCTGGTATTGCCAGTCCAGGCCGGATTCGTCGAGAGCCGCCGCCAGCGCGCCTTCGGCACGATCCCACTGCTCATCGCTGCCGATGCGCTTGGCCGGGCGAGTTGACAGCTTCAAGCTCACATCGGAGAAGCCGAAATCGGCATAGACCTTGAGCGTCAGTCGGATGAAGTCGGCCGCTTCCTGACGCACCTGCTCTTCGGTGCAGAAAATATGCGCGTCATCCTGCACAAAGCCGCGAACACGCATGATGCCGTGCAGCGCGCCCGACGGCTCGTTGCGATGGCAGGCACCAAATTCGGCCATGCGCAGCGGCAGATCGCGGTAGGACTTCAGGCCCTGATTGAAGACCTGGATGTGGCAGGGGCAGTTCATCGGTTTCACCGCGTAATCGCGATTTTCCGAGCTGGTGGTGAACATGTTCTCGGCGTAGTTGCCCCAGTGGCCGGAGCGCTCCCAGAGCACGCGATCCACGACTTGCGGCGTTTTCACTTCCACATAGCCGTGCTCGCGCTGCACGCGACGCATGTACTGCTCAACCTGCTGATAGATCGTCCAGCCGTTGGGATGCCAGAACACCATGCCCGGCGCTTCTTCCTGGAGATGGAACAGGTCTAGCGCCTTGCCGATCTTGCGATGGTCGCGCTTTTCGGCTTCCTCGATGCGCTGGATATAGGCCGCGAGTTGCTTCTTGTCGGCCCAGGCGGTGCCGTAGACACGCTGCAGCTGCTCGTTCTTGGCATCGCCGCGCCAGTACGCGCCAGACAACTTGGTGAGCTTGAAAACCTTGAGAAAGCGCGTATTCGGCACATGCGGGCCACGGCACATGTCTACATATTCTTCGTGATGGTAGAGGCCCATGGCCTGCTCATCCGGCATGTCGTCGACGAGACGCAGCTTGTAGTCCTCGCCACGGGCCTGGAAAGTCGCGATGACCTCGGCGCGCGGCGTCACCTTCTTGATGACATCGTAGTCCTTGGCGATCAGCTCGTTCATGCGCGCTTCGATGGCGGCGAGGTCGTCCGGCGTGAACGGGCGCTCGTAAGCGATGTCGTAATAGAAGCCTTCGGTGATGACCGGGCCGATGACCATCTTCGCGGTCGGGTACAGCTGCTTGACCGCGTGACCGACGAGGTGGGCGCAGGAATGGCGGATGATGTCGATGCCGGCTTCGTCTTTCGGCGTGATGATCTGCAGGGACGCATCGTCGGTGATGAGGTCGCAGGCGTCGATCAGGCGCGCTTCGGCACCGGCGTAGGTGACCTTGCCGGCAAGGGTGACCTTGGCCAGACCGGGGCCGATGCTGGTTGCGACCTCGGTCACGCTGACCGGATGATCGAAACTGCGCTGCGAGCCGTCGGGCAAGGTAATGACCGGCATGGTATGTCCTCTGTTCTGGTGAGCGCCCAAGGCCGGGCGCGAAATCAAGCGCTGGAGTGTAGCGAAAGCCCCATCTCAGCGCAAAAAAGCCGGCACAAAAAAGCGTGTGCGAAAACTCAGCGTCTGAAGGTGTAAAACAGGGTGATGGCAGACTCCAGTGAGCTCAGTGCCTCCAGCGACAGCTTGGGCGACAACTTGTAACGCAGCTTTACCGCCTGTGACTGGTCAAACAGCCCGATGCCAAAGCTGAGAAACAGCTTCGAGGTCAGGTTGCCGGAGATGGCTACTTTCGTGTCGCTGCTGTCGCCTTCCGTGCTCAATGCAAAATCCTGAATACCCAGACTTGAGCCGAGCTTATCGAAGATGCCGGTGCGGCCGGTGAGCTTGAGCGCCGCGCCTAGGGCCAGCGCCTGCTGCTCGGCCTGCGTTGGCGTGCCGGTATTACTCAGCGAGCGGCCCAGCACGAGATACGACAGCATCTCCTCCTGAGTCATGCTCTGATCGGCAAACAAGGCGGCGCTGGTATTCGGCGAGCGGCCGGTGATGCGCAGACCGACTGTGACCTCATCGACGACACGGATGGCTTCGAGATTGATGTCGGGTCGTCCGATCGGGCCGGCAAAGAGAAAGCGCCCGGTACGGATGCTCAGGCGCTGGCCGTAGGCTTCGAAATAGGCGTCCGAGCCGAAATTCAGCTCGCCATTGGCCGCCAAAAAGGTATCCGCCCGTTGCGTCAAGGCCAGTCGCCCTTTTAGCGATGTCTCCAGGCCACGGCCGCTGACGCGCACATCATCCCCCATCAGGATGGTGACATAGGCGTCCACCGCGACGGCTTCCAGTGGCGTAGTTTTCAGGCGCGGATCCTGGCCTTTGCGATCCATGACGATGACCGCATCCGAGCTCGGTCTGGCCGCAGTCGCTTTGATGTCTTCAAGCTTGATGCGGGCATAGGGCACCAGAATCTGGCCTCTGATCTTTACCGCTTTGGCACTGGCATCGATCTGCAGGTCAGGGCTGAAGCGCAGGCGGGCCATGGGTTTCAGCCCTGCGCTTAGCTGTTCGCCCTGAATGCGCAAGGCGGCTTGCCAGTCCTTGCTGAGCCGCGCATCGCCGGTGAGTCGGGCACTGCCCTGCTCCTGATCGCGCAGATCACCGATCCAGCTCACACGATCACCGCTGAAATTCGCCCTCAGACCGATTGGGCGCCAATCGATGGCGAACTCCGGCAGCTTCACCGCGCCATCCAGCCAGGCCAGCTGACCGTCAGCCCGAGGCTGTTTCAGGCTGCCTGCTAGCGTCAGCTTGCCGGTGACACGGCCCGCCAGCGACAAACCTTGCGGCAGAGTGATCGGCAAGGCATCCAGGTTCAGTGCATTGATGACGACATCGGCATCGAGCGGCGGCTCTGCTTGCCTGGGGTTGCGGCGCAGGGTCAGCGCGGCATTGCCTAGGCTGCCGCCATCCAGCGCCACTTGGGCACGCCAGCGTTCGGCATCGAGACTGGCATCGGCGCAGATCGTATAGGGCTGCTGCTTCCAACATTGGCGCGACAGCTTCTGCGCCGTGGCAGACAAGCGCAGCGCCGCTGGCGACAGCAATCGCCAGCGACCGGCAGCCTGGGTATCGACCTCTGCCTGCATCAGCTGACCTTGCCATTCCGCCTGTTTGCTCACGGCGAGACGGCCACGCAGCACGGACTGCAGCGAGACATCATCGCGGATGAGCCGAATGTCTGTGGTTTGATCGTTCAGGCTGCCACGAATACCAATATCCAGTTGCCGCAAAAGGCTCTGATCGCCGTTTCTGACCTGATCAAGGCGCGCAGTGATCTGACCACGGCCATCGGCAAGTCCCCGCCACTGACCACTGGCCTGCACAGCGCCGGAGAACTGACTCTGGAAGCGCTGCAGCGCCGGCACCTTCAGCTCGAAGCGCGAACCCGCTGCCGGCAATCCGGTGATGCGGATGCTGCTATCTGCGAGGCGCATGGCCAGTTCGGCACCGGCCGGGTCAGTCTGCCGGTAGCGTCCTTTCAGCTGCCAGGGCATGCCGCCAAAGCGTCCCAGCCAATCCACGCTGGCTGTGGCAGAGCCCTCTTCAAGCTGCCAGGCATAGGGGCCGGCCAATTGCGCCAGCCGAGGCCAGGCCTTGGGCCAGGGCAGCGCGGCTCCGTTACGCAAGCGCAGCGTCAAATCCAATTTGCCCGAGCCTTGTTGCGCATCACCGGCGGCATGCAAGCTGCCGGGCTGGATCTGCCAGTCTGGCTGGCCTGCAACCGACCAGGCCGGCCAGGCAAGCTTGGCGGTGAATGTCGGCGATGCAGGCACAACATTAAGGGTGGCCGCGAGCGCCAGCGGCCATTTCGCCGGGCCTTGTGCCATCACCTGCAAGGCTTTCAGGTCACCTTGCACGGTCACGGCCTGCTGCCGCCAGGGAATGGCATCACTGGTGACGGCCAGAGCTAGCTGCATGGGCACGAAATCTTGCAGTGTGAGCTGGCCCGATGCCGTCAAGCGGGTATCGAAAGCGGCCAGCGCGAGGGTGTCGATTTGTACGCTGGAGCCTGAGCCCGAGGCGCTCAGCGCCAGATTGGCGATCTCGACAGGCTCGGCATCCCAGCCCTGCCAGGTCAGTTTGCGCACCCGCACATCGTGCAAAAACCAGGCAAATGGCAGGTCAATATTGATGGCAGCCAAGGGCTCGGGCGTCTCATCCGGCGGCTGCAACTGGCGCACCACGAGCTGCCCGACATGAGCCTGAGCAATGTCGACACTGCCATGCAGCACATTGGTCGGCAGCCAGCTCAGCTCGATGTTGGTTGCCGCGATGCCCAGCTTGTCGTTCTGCCATTGCAGTGAAGCCACGGAAACGCCGGTCAGAAATCGACCTTCAATGCCGCTGATGGTCAGCGCTGGGACTGACTCGCCGAACTGCTGCCAGAGCCAGCGCGGCGCTGTTTCACTGGCGCCGAGCCAGACCAGCAGGAGCATCAGCGCCAGAAAGAACTGAATGGTTACTATCCACAGCGAGCGCAGGCTCCAGCGCAGCAGAAAGCGGGCGATCGCGGGAGCACTCATAGCGGCGACCCTATCGTCAGATGCAGACGCAAGGGCTTGCCGGGCTCGGAAACAGCCGAGGCCAGATCGACTCGAATCGGCCCGACGGGGGATATCCAGCGGATACCGACACCCAGACCCGCGACCAGACTGGCATCGCTGGCATTGGTAAAGGCGTTGCCGACATCCATGAAGACAGCCGGCCGCCATGTTGGCCGCCAGCGCCAGTTGTATTCCACCGATGCCGCCAGCAAATACTGTCCGCCGATGGTTTCATTGAGGGTGTTGCGCGGTGAGAGGCTGCGGTAATCAAAACCGCGCACGCTGTTATCGCCGCCGGCATAAAAGCGCAGGCTGGGCGGAACCCGCGCGAAATCGGGGCTGAGGATGGCGCCGGCATCGCCACGCAACAGCAGCATGTGGCGATCCCTGTAGGTGTTGAGCCAGCGATAGCCGGCGCGCAACGAGACAAAGTCCGAGGTCGACACTAGCGCCTGACTGGCGGCCTCGGTCTGGAAAAACAGCCGGTTGCCACTGCTAGGATCAATCCCGCCCTGACTTTGCACCCGGTTGAAGGATGCGTACGGAGCCAGAATACGCTCAGCCCCTTTGATGCCGCTATCGCGCTGAAAGCGTTCATCGAACAGACGCACACCAAAGCTGCGCTGCCAGCCCCGGCGCGGATCCAGCACGCGCTGCACGCTGGCCACGGTTTGCACGGTATCGGTGTCATCAATACGGTCTTTCTGGATGCCCAGGGCAAACTCGAGCCGGTCTTCCAGCGGATGCTTCCACGGCATGCGATAGCGAATTTCGCCGCTCTGCCGTTGTGCCGCCAGCTCGGTAGTCAGCTGCACGCCATGGCCATCGCGATTGAACAGCGGACGCTGCCACTCGGCCTGCAGCTTAGGGCCAACATCGGTGGCAAAGCCGAGGCCGAAGGAATACAGGCTGGGTAAGCGACTATCGACCACGACCTCGATGGGCACCTGGCGGTTACTGGTCTGGTCGCGCCGGAATGACACCTGCGCCTCGCGGAAATAGCGCGTTTCAATCAGGTTTTTCTGCAGCTGGAAAAGCTGTCGGCTATTGATGGCATCGCCCGTCTTGAATGGCGTCAGACGCGCTAGTTGCAGTGCATTCAGCGCGCGCAAGGGTTTGCCGTCAGCCTCCCGATAGCTGATCGGACCAAACTGGTAGCGTGCCCCGCTGTCAAAGCCCAGATAAACATCAGCCACCCGCTCCTGCAAGTTGACCTCGATGCGGCTGACCAGCCAGCGACTGTCAAAATAGCCTCGCTCCAGTGCGCGATCCTCCAGACGCTGCTTGAAGGCATCATATTGCCCGTGATTGAGCACATCGCCCGCGGCCTGCGGGAATGCCGGCAAGCGAAAGCGGGCATCCTGTTCGGCATCGCCCACGAGCTGGATATTGATCACACGCAAGCGTACCGGCTGGCCGGCGTTGACCGTCAGGCGCAGTGTGTCCTGCTCGACGACCAGCGCGACATCCGGATCGTAGTAGCCCAGAGCCTGCAAGGTCTGCCTGACCGTCTCAACGCTGCTAGCGATGAACGCTTCGGTATCCTTGGCAGCAGGCGGGCTCAGCTCGGCCACGCTGAGCGCAACTTCATCGCGCAGATTCTCAGGCGTGACGGACAGCTGCCATCCGGCCAGCACCGGCAGAGGCAGCGCGATCAGCAGCAGAAGCATCCCCCGCACGATTTCAAGCATGGCCTGTCATATCCTTGGCAGCAGCAATGGATCGTTGAGCGCGAGCAGCTGGCGCGCGCTGCTGAAGGTGCGCTGCTCGCCCGTCAACGGATCAGCAAAAGCCAGCTGAGCAGCGAGCAGCTGCAAGGGCTGATCATAAGCCGTCTGTCCGGCATCGGTATCAGGGGCCAGTATCGGATACATGGCATCAAACAGGATCGGCATGCCGAGGGCGGCAAAATGGACGCGAATCTGATGCTTGCGGCCGGTCACCGGGCGTACCCGGAAATGTCCCCAGCCAGCCTGAGACGCCAACAGCTCGATGCCGGTCTCGCTATTGGCCTCGCCGCTGCCCGTTTCCATGCGGAAAAAGGGCGTGCCAGCCTGCAGATGCGAGCAGTAACGCAGCGGAAAACTCAATGCCGTATTGAGCGGCGCGATGACCTCATAGACTTTTTCGATGCGCCGCTCGCGAAACAGCGCCGAGTATTGCTCACGGCTGTCACGGCGTTTGGAGAACAGCACCAGGCCTGCTGTCTCGCGATCAATGCGGTGCAGGGGCACCAGATCATCGTTGCCAGTGTCCCGGCGCAGACGCGTCAGCAGGGTTTCCGAGAGAAAGCGGCCAGCTGGCGTGACGGGCAGGAAGTGCGGCTTGTCGGCAACCAGCAGATGCTCGTCTTCGAAGCGTATGTGCGCGGCAAACGGGATCACCGGCTCAGGCGGCAGATCACGGTAGTAGAACACCACGCGGCCCGGCTGATAGGGGCTATCCATGGTCAGTGCGTGGCCAGACTCGTCACACACCAGACCGTTGAGAAAACGCTGCCGCCATTCGGCTTCTGCAACCCCCGGAAAGCGCTGCAACAGATACACAAACAGATTCGGCCATTGCCCCGGCGGCAAGCCATGCCGGCTGGCACCAACGCCATCACGCACCGGCAGGGGAGATTTCACTCAGCGTTTAACGGGATGTCCCGCCTCTTCGATGGCTGATTTCACCTGCGGCGGCATGTAGTTCTCGTCATGCTTGGCCAAAACCTCATCGGCCTTGACCACGCCATCCTGCCAGCGGCCATTGGCAACAATGCCCTGCCCCTCGCGAAAAAGATCGGGCAGGATGCCCTCGTAATCGACCATGACCGTCTGCTTCAGATCGCTCAGCGCGAAGCGAACCGCCAGCGAATTCGGTGAGCGCTGCAGCGAACCCTGTACCACCAGCCCGCCAACCTGGATGCGCGTGCCTTCCGGCGCTTCCTTGGCGAGCAACTGTGAGGGCGTATAAAACAGGTTGATGTTTTGACGCAGCGCATAGCTGGCCAGGCCCACAGCCAGGCCAATGCCAGCAATCAGCACAAGAATCCACATTAAACGACGACGACGCTGGGGATGCATGGTTACTCCGACCGGTTCTGCTGCTGACGCTTCAGCAGCAATTGTTGTTCACGATGCCAGCGCTTGGGGGCCCGGACACTCTGCCAGGTAAGCACGCCAAGGGAGCCAAAAAAGAGGCCGTAGGCCAGCCAGACATAAAGACCGTGGCCGCCCATGGCCAAAAACTCAGACCAGCTGGCGAAATAGAAGGTCATGATGCCTGCTCCGTAACGAGGTTGCGCACCCACTGGCTTCTGCGCTCACGCTGCAGAATTTCCTGACGGCTGCGCAGCAGAATCAGCGTAGCAAACAGGGCATACAGCCCCAGAAACATCACCAAAAGTGGCAGATACATTTCCGGCGGCATGGTTGGGCGCTCGGTAATGCGGAAGGTCGAGCCTTGATGCAGCGTATTCCACCACTCGACCGAGTACTTGATGATCGGCAGATTCACCACGCCGACCAGCGCCAGCAGCGCCGCCGCCTTGCTGCCCTGCGCCACTTCCTCGAAGGCATTCTGCAAGGCCATCACGCCCAGATACAGAAACAGCAGAATCAGCATGGAGGTCAGCCGCGCATCCCAGACCCAGTAGGTGCCCCAGGTCGGCTTGCCCCAGAGCGAGCCGGTGACCAGTGCCAGCAGGCAGAACAGCGCACCCACCGGCGCGGCAGCCTTGGCCACCATCTCCGCCGTCTTTACGCGCCAGATCAAGCTGATGGCACCGCAGATGGCCAGCAGCAAATAGCCGCCCATCGCCAGACTGGCCGCCGGCACATGAATGAAGATGATGCGATAGCTGTTGCCCTGCTGGTAGTCCGCCGGCGCGATAGCCAGCCCCCAGACCAGACCGACAGCAATGAGCACGCCCGCCGGCCAGGCAAACCACGGCAGCCAGCGCCCGCTGAGCTGGTAGAAATGGCGCGGGCTCACCGTGCTTTCAAATGTCGCCCAGAGGCGACGCAGCCACTCAATCACCCGTGCTTCTCCTGCAAAATGTTCCTGCAAATTTTCATGCGCCACTCACGGCCAGGCGCAAGGCGGCAGCAGCGGCAAACGGCGCCAAGCACAGCGCCAGCACCAGAAAGGCGCCGAGTAAAGCCAAATATCCGTCCACCGGCAAGCCTGCCAGTGCGGCTTGAACGCTGGCCGTGGCAAAAATGAGCACGGGGATATGCAGCGGCAAGGTGATCAGCGGCACCAGCACGCCCCCTCGGCGCAGGCCCACGGTCAGCGCCGCGCCGATGGCACTGAGCAGGCTCAGCGTCAGCGTGCCCAACAGCAGCGACGCCACCAACACCACAAGCACTGAACTCGGCAAATTCAGCAACACGCCGGCCAGCGGGGCCAGCAACGCCAGCGCGACGCCGGTCTGCAGCCAGTGCGCCAGCACTTTCGCCAGCACCAGCAGCGGCAACGGCGCAGGCGTGAGCAGAAGCTGCTCCAGCGTGCCGTCATCGAAATCGCTGCGAAACAGCCCGTCCATCGCCAGCAATACCGCCAGCAACGCGGCAATCCAGATGATGCCGCCGGCCAGCTCGCGCAGCCGTGCCGGCTCCGGGCTGATGGCCAGCGGCACCAGCGTAATCACCATGAGAAAGAAGATGAGCGGATTCAGCCATTCGCCGCTTTGGCGCCACCCCAGCCGCAGGTCGCGCCGAAATACCTGCACCGCCGCTTGCCAGATCATGCTGGAATCAACTCGATGGGCAGCACCGGGCAGCGCATATTGAGGCGATGATGCGTGGTCAGCAGCACCATGCCGCCCTGCTCGGCGTGATCGGCCAGCCAGCCTTCCAGCTCGCTGACGCCAGCCTGGTCGATGGCGGTAAACGGCTCGTCGAGCAGCCATAGCAGCGGCGCTTCGGTGAACAGCCGGGCCAGCGCCACACGGCGCTTCTGGCCGGCGGACAGCTGCGCCACCGGCGTATCGTCATAGCCCGCCAAGCCGACGCGGGTCAGCGCCGTGGCTAACCGGTCGTCGCTTAATGGCGTGCCACGGCAGGCTGCAAGAATTTGCAGGTTTTCGGCCACGGTAAGAGCGGACTTGATGCCGGCGAGATGGCCAAGAAACAACACATCGCGCTGAAAACGCTGGCAGTCGGCGGCAACAGAGAGGTTTTGCCAGCGAATATCGCCAGCCATGAGACTGCTCAAGCCCGCGACCTGCTTCAACAAAGTGGTCTTGCCAACGCCATTCGGGCCCAGCACCTGTGCCACCTGCCCCGGCTGCAAGGTAAATGACAGGGCCTGATACAGGCAGCGGTCATCTCGCCAGGCTTCCAGATTTTGCAGTTCCAGCACTGACCGCCTCCGTGAAAAAGTGAGCACCATGTCCGGTTTTATCGCCGCATTGTAGCCCAATGCGTTCATTTTTCTTATGATCGGCCAACGCTACTTGCACAGACGCCGGCTGCCTCGCGGCCTCTAGCCTGCCGCAATCCGACATCACAAGAATAGAAAAGGATGCAACATGCCCCGCATTTACACCAGTCTGGATGACTGCTTGGACGATCTCATGGCCTTTGCCGGCGAGCGCGTCGTGATCGGCACGCCTTTGGGCATCGGCAAACCGAATGCCTTGCTGAATCGCCTCTATGCCCGCATCAAGGCCGACCCGGCCAAGCGCCTGCGCATCCTCACCGCATTGTCATTGCAGAAGCCGCAAACCAGCAGCGCACTGGAGGAGTCATTTTTGCGCCCTTTTATTGACCGTGTCTTCGGCAATTACCCCGATCTCGACTATGTGACCGACATGCGCAAGCAGAGCCTGCCGGCCAATGTGGAAGTGTCCGAGTTCTTCCTTAAGTCTGGCGATTACCTGCGCAACGACTATGCCCAGCGTCAATATATGGCAACGCACTACACCCATGCCGCCCGCGACATGCTGCTGCAGGGCGTGAATGTGGTGGCACAGGCTGTGGCCGTGCGCGAGCGCGATGGCGTCAAGGAGTACTCACTGTCGTGCAATCCGGATGTGACGCTGGATCTGCTGCCGCTGTTTGCTGCCACCGGCGCTCAGCTATTTCGCGTATTTGTCATCAACCATGAGCTGCCGTTCATGGAAAACGACGCCATTGCCGACCTCAATCTGGTCGATGCCATCGTCGATTGCAGCGAAGGCACGCACACGCTGTTCTCGGCGCCGAACATGAATGTCAGCCTGGCCGAATATGCCATCGGCCTGCATGCGTCGTCGCTGGTACGCGATGGCGGCACGCTGCAGATCGGCATCGGTTCGCTGGGCGATGCCATCACCCAAGGTCTGCTGCTGCGCGACCGCCAGAACGATGACTATCAAGCCATCTTGCAGGCGCTACGCAGCCAACAGACGCCGGCCCAGCTCGGGCCGTTTGCCAAGGGCCTGTATGGCTGCAGCGAAATGTTCGTCAACGGCTTCATGGAGCTGATGCGTGCCGGCATCATCCGGCGTGCGGTCTACGATCACGCCGGCCTGCAGCGGCTGATCAATGAAGGCCGCATCACGGAAACAGTCAACCTCGACATGCTCGATGCGCTGGTCGCCGAAGGTGCCATCCGCAGCGCGCTCAACGACGCCGATGTCGCCCTGCTGCGCCGCTTCGGCATCGTGCGCGATACCGTGAATCTTGCTGGCAACACGCTGATGATCAATGGCATGGCCATGCCGGCACGACTGGACGACCCGATCACCCGTGCCACGCTGCAGAGCGACGGCCTTGGCAACACGCTGATCGGCGGCCACACCATGACCGGCGGCTTCTTCCTCGGCCCGCGCGATTTCTACCAGGCGCTGCGTGACCTCAGCGACGCAGATCGCGCCAAAATCAACATGACCGCCATCGGCTTCATCAACCAGCTCTACGGGCAGGACGACCTCGGCCGCGCCCAGCGCAAGGACGCCAGCTTCATCAACACCTGCATGATGATGACGCTACTCGGCTCGGCCGTATCCGACGGCCTGGAAAGCGGTCGCGTGGTCAGCGGCGTGGGCGGCCAGTACAACTTCGTCGCCATGTCGCATGCCCTGCCCGACGCGCAGTCCATCCTGATGCTGCGCGCCAGTCGCGAAGCCGCCGGCGGTGCCAACTCCAACATCGTCTGGAATTACGGCTACACCACGATTCCGCGCCAGCTCCGCGACATCGTCATCACCGAGTACGGCGTGGCCGATCTGCGCGGCCGTACCGACAATGAAGTGGTGCAGCGCCTGCTGGCCATCACCGATACGCGCTTCCAGGATGCCCTGATGGCGCAGGCAAAAGCCAATGGCAAGCTCGACCCGGCCTATGAAATTCCGGCCGAGCAGCGCTACAACCTGCCGGAAGTGCTGGCCGCGAAACTGAAGCCGTTCAAGGACAAGGGCCTGCTGCCGGACTTCCCGTTCAGCTGCGACCTGACCCCGGATGAGCTGAAGATCGCCAAGGTGCTGCAGCGCATGAAAGCCATCAAAGATGACAAACTGGCCATTGCCAAGGCGCTCTGGGCCGCTCGTGGCAAGCAGGCTCCGGCGGGCTGGCTGGAGCGCATGCAGCTAGATAACCCGAGCAACTTCACCGAACGCCTGACGCAGAAGCTGTTTATTGCCTGCATCTGATCTATTAAGGCAGGACGGCAAGCGCATTCGATTTGAGTGCGCTTGTCTGCTTTCCGTCATCACAGGCATCACGCATAATCAGGCGGTTTTTCGCCAGACAGCCGCCTAATGAATCCGCATCCATCGCCTCTGCGTTTCCCTGCCCTGCACTGGTGGCTGGCGCTATGTCTGTTCATCAGCTTCACGGCGTCGGCTAGCGGTCTGTTTAGCAGCGGTAAGCATGAATTTCTGCCCGTCGAGCAAGCATTCCAGACAACCGCCAGCACGCAGGCGGATGGCATCGTGCTGCATTTCGACATCACGCCTGAGCATTACCTGTATGCCAAGCAGTTTCGCCTAAGCTGGCCGAAAGGCCTGGACGACCTTCCTGGGCTGCCCGCCTTTGCAGCCAACGAGCTAAACGCCAGCTGGCATGACGACCCCAGCTTCGGCCGCGTGAAGATCTATCGCGATAGTCTGGACTGGAAGGTGAAACTGCCGGCCCTGACGGCCGAACAACAAACTCGCTTTCAACAAGCCGGCGCAATGCTCACCGTTCGCTATCAAGGCTGTGCCGATGCTGGCCTGTGCTATCCGCCACAGCAATGGCAAGTGCCGGCTGCCATGACCGCAGCCTCGGCGAACACGGAAAATACCGCCCCCGCGCTCAATGGCGATGATGCCAATAGCATCGCGAGCTGGCTGGCCCAGGCCAACTTCTGGGCCATCATCGCGGCATTTTTTGCACTCGGCTTAGGTCTTGCCTTTACACCCTGCGTATTGCCCATGCTGCCGATTCTGTCTGCCATCATCGCTGGCCAGAATGGCAAAGCCCCGTCTGCAAGCCGTGGTTTTGCGCTCGCGCTGAGCTATGTGTTGGGCATGGCACTCATGTACAGCCTCGCCGGCCTGCTCATTGCCCGCTTTGGTGCCGCCGCCAACCTCTCCACTTGGATGCAGCAGCCCGCCGTGCTGATTCCCTTCGCCCTGCTATTTGTCATCCTCGCCGGCTTGCTCTGGCAAGGCCGTGACTTGTCGCTGCCGGCATTTTTGCAGGAACCGCTGCAACGCTGGCAATCACAGCAGCAAGGCGGCGCCTACAGTTCGGTCTTTGCCATGGGAGCCATCAGCAGTCTGGTGGTGTCGCCCTGCGTATCGGCACCGTTGGCCGGCGTTCTGCTCTTTATAAGCACCACTCAGGATGCCGTACTGGGCGGCAGCGCCCTGTTTGCTCTCGGCATCGGCATGGGTGTGCCGCTGCTGCTGCTTGGCATCGGCGGTGGTCGCTGGCTGCCACGCTCCGGCCCCTGGCTGGATGCCAGCAAGCGCCTGTTTGCGGCCATGTTGCTGGCCGTTGCCATCGTGCTAATCAATCGCCTGCTGCCAGCGCTGGCGCAAATGCTGCTTTGGGCCGGCTTTTTCACGCTCGCTGGCAGCTGGCTGGTGGCTCGCTCACCGGCATCGGCCAAAGCAGCAGGCTTGCTCTGCGTGATCTGGGCCATGCTGGTGGTCTTTGCTGCCGCACGCGGCGGTGACTCCGCCTGGACACCGTGGACAGCACTAGCAGAGAAAGAAGCCACACCCACCGCAACAGCCACCGGCTTTCTCAAGCTCAGCGACCCGGCTGCCGTGGATGCCGCCATCGCCCAGGCCGCCCGCGAACAGCGCCCGGTGATTGTTGATGTGTTTGCCGACTGGTGTGTCAGCTGTGTTGAAATGGAGCGCAAGGTGCTGATTTTGCCGGAGATACAAGCCCTGCTGGCACCCGGTGTGCGCATCAAATTCGACATAACCGAAACAACAGAAGCTCAGCTGAACTGGATGCAGCGTGAAAAACTGATCGGCCCACCTGCCTTTCTGTTCTGGAATGCCCAAGGCCGGCAACAACCTGGCCTGATGGGCGAAAGCAATCAAAAAACCTTTGAATCGAGTGTAAAAAACGCATGGAACTGATTGATTTTATTCTACATGTAGATGTTCATCTAAGAGAGTTTGCCAGCGCCCATGGCCCACTAATCTATGGCCTGCTGTTTCTCATCATCTTTGTTGAAACCGGCATTGTGGTCATGCCCTTTCTGCCGGGTGACAGCCTGCTGTTTGCCGCCGGCGCACTGGCGGCGACTGGCGTGATGGACCCGTGGCTATTGTTTTTCCTGCTCTGGTTCGCCGCCGTGCTGGGCGACAACTGCAACTACTGGGTCGGACGCAACATCGGCCAGCGCGTCTATGACTGGAACTCGCGCTGGATCAAACGAGAGCATCTCGACAAAACCCAGGGCTATTTTGATCGCCACGGCGGCAAAACCATCGTGTTCGCCCGCTTCATGCCGATCATCCGCACCATTGCGCCGTTTGTTGCCGGCGTTGGCAAGATGCCCTATCGCCGCTTCTTCACCATCGATGTGTTCGGCGGTCTGGTCTGGATCGGCAGCTTTATTGCGCTGGGCTACGGCTTTGGTAACCTGCCCGTGGTCAAAGACAACTTCATGGTGGTGATTTTTGCCATTATCGGCCTGAGTGTCATGCCGGGCGTGATTGCAGCCATCAAGGCACGACAACAAAAAACATCCTCATAATAAAAAAGTGGACAAGACATCATGCGCATTGCTCTAGCTACCTTCAGCCTGATGGCCTGTCTGCTCACCGCCTGCGGCAGCACGGAGGATGACACTGCCGCGCGTCCACCCACTTTGCAGACTCGTGATGGCACGGCGGCGAACTGGCAGCCATTGCCGGCCAACGCCACCATCAGCGCCGAAACCCGGCAAGCACGCCAGCGCATTCTCGGCATAGACGCGCTTGATGCCGGCCAGGTCAAAGTCTGGTGGTACGGCGTGTCCAGCTTCATCATGGCCGCCGGCGGGCATCTTTTTCTGCTGGACGCCTGGGAGGTTGTGGGCGTTCACAAGGGCTATGTGCCAATCACGCGAGATGACCTGGTGGCGCTCAAGCCCGAGGCCATTTTTATCGGACATGGGCATTTCGATCACGCCGCAGACGCGGGATACATCGCCAGTCGTACCGGCGCGGCGCTGATTGCCGGCGACTCCGTGTGTGATCAGGCTCGCACAGCCGCCGCCGACAATCCCGAGGCCGTTGATTTTCGCTGTTTACGCCTGGGTCTGGAGGCTGACAACCCAGCCGGCAGCGTGTTTTCCACACGCGTCTTTGCCAACATGCCGGCCGTGCAGATCATCAAGCACACGCATTCGGCGGCAGACCCGGCCAGCCTGACCACGGGTGGCATGCCGCTGGTCTACACGCCAGAGATTTTGCCCTTCCTGCTGAACCTGAACACCGACCTCAACGAAACCCTGACATTCCTGCAATCACTGCCTAATGATGGCGGCGTCGGACAGCCGGAAGGCGGTACCTGGGCCTACCAGTTCCGTGTCGGCAATTTCAGTCTTCTGTGGAACGACTCCACGGGCAGCATGGAAGAAGGTGAACAGACAGCCGAGGCGGTGAGTGCCGCTCTGGCGAGCCTGCCTGACTGTGTGGATGTGCATCTGGGCGCGATTGTCGGCTTCGGCATGCTGACCAGCGCATATCGAGATGCCCTAGCCTATGTGGCCGCCGCCAAGCCCAAACTCTTTATTCCCAACCATCACGATGCCTGGTTTCCGGTCATCGGCGGTGGCGCCACAGCCTACGAAACGCAATGGACTCAGGCTCTGATGTCACTGCCCAATCCGCCCCGGCAGGACTATCTGCGCGATCCTGACGACTATCTCAAGGCGCGTAGTTTCGATACAGGCGCTGCAGAATGGGCCAGCAACTGTCAGTAATTGCACCGCCCGTGAATTATTGCGCGACCGGGCGCTTGCTCAAGCGGCGCTGCAGCGTGCGCCGGTGCATGTTCAAGCGGCGCGCCGTCGAGGAGATATTGCCATCCTCCTCCAGCAGCACGCGCTGAATATGCTCCCAGGCTAGCCTATCTACGGATAGTGCATCGTTGCCGGCCGTGGCCGATTCGACTTCCAGCGACGCACTGGCGTTCTGCAGGGCACGCAAAATGTCATCGGCACTGGCTGGCTTGGCGAGATAATTCACGGCACCGCGCTTGATGGCTTCGACGGTGGTGGCAATCGAGCTGTAGCCGGTCAGCATCAGCACATTGAGTTCGGCATTGATGGCCAGCAGTTGCGGCAATAGCTGCAAGCCCGACTCATCCCCCATACGCAGATCCAGCACACAAGCATCCAGTGCATGCGCCTGCAGCTGCTGCAAGGCCTGCGCGCTGTCCGCAGCTTCGAAGCAGACACAGCCGCGACGCGTCAATGTACGCGCCAGGGTCTGGCGAAACACTGCATCATCATCAATCAACAAGACATTCATGATGCCTGCTCCCGCTGCGCCCAGTCATCCGGCCAGCGCAGCAGCACGCTGGCGCCGCGCCATTCGCTGACCTCCAGACTCAATGTGCCGCCCAACTCCGCCAAGGTGGACTGCGCCAGAAACAGGCCTATGCCCATCCCTTCCGGTTTGCTGCTGAGCATAGGCTGGCCGACACTGGCCAGCAGGCCGGGCTGAAAGCCGGCACCGTCGTCGCAAATCCGGCAATACCACTCGCCCTGCTGCTTGCCTGCCGCAAGGCGCACGCGGGAGCTGGCAGCCTCCGCCGCATTACGCAGCACATTGCTCAACGCCTGCTGCAAAAGCCAGGGCAACACAACGGCCTGTGCAGCCTCGGCATCCAGCTGCAACTCGAAATGCAGCGCCGGGAATGCCACCTGAACCGGCTGCAAGCAATTCTGCAAATGCGCCGACAGTGCCTGTTTTGGCAGCTGCGACGGCTGCGCAGCTTGTTCTCGCAAGCGCGCCAGCGTGTCGCGACAGCGCTGTAACTGCGCTTGCAGCGGCTGCATCTGCGCCGGCATGTCCTCTTCCAGCTCATCCACCATCAGGCAGACAGTGGCCAGCGGCGTCGCCAGCTCATGCACAGCCGTGGCCGCCAGCGTGCCCATGGCCACGGCCTGATCGCGTTGCAGCTGCCGCCGCTGCTGCTCGGCCAGATAGCGCTCCTGATCGCGCAAACGCCGATGCATGCGGTGCAGAAAAAACACCAACAACAGCGAGCTGATAGCGAAGTTCACCATCATGCCCATGAGGTGGCCCTGATAAGTCTGCCAAGGCCATTGCACGCCCTGAGCGGCTGGCGGCCACACAAACAGGCTGAAATACGAGGCCAGCATCAGGCCGGCGAGCAGCAGCGTCTGGCGCAGGGCCAGCGTTGATGCTGCTATCGCTAGGGGAACCAGGTAGTAGGTCACAAACGGGTTGCTGTTGCCGCCACTGACGCGAAACAGGCAGGTCAGCAGCAAAAGGTCGAATAGCAGCTGCAAAAACAGCTCGTCATCGGCGACCGGCTCTTGCTGGCGCAGGCGCAAGGTGGTCAGGCCGTTGATTAGCAAAAGCAGACCGAAAATAAGCAGGAGTGACGGAAACGCCGCCGCGAGCGCGAGGCCGGTGAGCTGGCCGTAAAGCAGCGTCAGCCCGAACAGGGCCATCAATGCCGTGCGCAGCCAGCACAGCTCGGCCAGATTTCGCCGCATCACATCGGGCATGTTGCACCTGCATCGCTCAGCTTTTCAGCACGGCTCAAAAAAACAAGGCACCCGAAGGTGCCCTGCTCTGCTCACATCAACCAGCTTGCATCAGCCGCAACTGAAGCTCAGCCCGCCAGATTGGCGTTGGCGAAGTCCCAGTTGACCAGCTTGTCGAGGAAAGTGCTGATGTAATCCGGGCGACGGTTCTGGAAATCCAGATAGTAGGCGTGTTCCCAGACATCGATAGTGATCAGCGGCTTCTGGCCGTGCACGATCGGGGAGTCGGCGTTGCCGGTCTTGGTGACGGCGAGCTTGCCGTCGGCACCCACAACCAGCCAGGCCCAGCCGGAGCCGAACTGCGTGGTGGCAGCAGCCTTGAACAGCTCGACGAACTTGTCGTAGGAGCCGAAATCAGCGTCGATCTTGGCGGCAACGGCACCGGTCGGCAGACCGCCGCCGTTTTGCTTCATGCTGTTCCAGTAGAAAGTGTGGTTCCAGACCTGGGCGCTGTTATTGAAGATGCCGGCCTTGGCGGCGTCGCCAGCGGAGGCCTTGACGATGGCTTCCAGGCTCTGGCCTTCGAGGTCGGTGCCCTTGATCAGGTTGTTCAGGTTCACCACATAGGCGTTGTGGTGCTTGCCGTGGTGAAAGCTCAGCGTGTGAGCGGTGATGAACGGTTCCAGAGCGGTGCTTTCGTACGGCAGAGCCGGCAGTTCAATAGCCATATCGGTATCCTTTTAAACCATGAATGTGTGCGACAAATCGCAGGGCGACGCCATTATGCCCACACGAGGCGTAGGTGCAAGCCGGCAACGCATCAAATACCGGCAGTCAGTCGTCCAGATTGAAATCGTAATCCTTGAGCTCGCGACGCAGCCTGTGCTCAATCAGCACATCGTCCAGCAAACGCCGCTTCTCCAGCGTGTTCTTGATCACCTGCGCCTTGCTCGCGGGCTCGTTTTCAGGCTCTGCCGCCTCGTCCAGGAAACCTTCTTCCATCCCCATGTCCTCGTCATCCACAAGTAAACACAGACTTTTCGGCGTCACCGCGCCGTGGACGCAACATAGCGCGAAGATTTTTCCGCTGTAAAGAGGCAAAGCGTTAACGCAGACGGTTCTCAGATATTTGTCAGGAAGGCTATACTCGCCGGCTCGATTGGCCAGACTCCCTTTGGCCCACCTTTTTACAGCGGAAGCCGGCATCATGCGTAGTCACTACTGTGGCAGCCTCAACCAATCCCATATCGACCAGACCGTGACTTTGTGCGGCTGGGTTCACCGCCGTCGCGACCACGGTGGCGTGATTTTCCTCGACATGCGTGATCGCGATGGTCTGGTGCAGGTAGTGATCGACCCCGATACCCCCGATGCCTTTGCCTTGGCCGACAAGTCGCGCTCGGAATTCGTGCTGAAGGTCACCGGTCGTGTGCGTCAGCGCTATGCCGGCACCGAAAATGCCAACATGCCGTCCGGCCAGATTGAAGTGCTGGGCAAGGCCATCGAAATTCTGGCGCAGTCGGAAACGCCGCCGTTCCCGCTCAACGATGACTTCACCAATGTCGGCGAGGAAGTCCGCCTCAAGTATCGCTTCCTCGACATGCGTCGCCCGGAAATGCTGGAGCGCATGCGCTTCCGCTCCAAGGTCACCTCGCTGATCCGCAATTATCTGGATGCCAACGGCTTCCTCGATGTGGAAACGCCGATCCTGACCCGCGCCACGCCGGAAGGCGCGCGCGACTATCTGGTGCCGTCGCGCACCCAGCCGGGCAGCTTCTTCGCCCTGCCGCAGTCGCCGCAGCTGTTCAAGCAGCTGCTCATGGTCTCGGGCTTCGACCGCTACTACCAGATCGCCAAGTGCTTCCGCGACGAAGACCTGCGCGCTGACCGTCAGCCGGAATTCACCCAGATCGACATCGAGACCTCGTTCCTGAGCGACGAAGAGATCATGGGTCTGACCGAAAAGATGATCGTGCAGCTCTTCGACGAACTGCTCGGCGTCAAGTTCGACGCCTTCCCGCGCATGACCTACAACGAAGCCATGCGCCGCTACGCCTCCGACAAGCCTGACCTGCGCATTCCGATGGAGCTGGTCGATGTCGCCGACCTGCTGCAGAGCATCGAATTCAAGGTCTTCGCCGGCCCGGCGAAAGACCCCAAGGGTCGCATCGTGGCGCTGAAAGTACCGGGCGGCAACACCATGCCGCGCAGCCAGATCGACGACTACACCAAGTTCGTCGGCATCTACGGCGCCAAGGGCCTGGCCTACATCAAGGTCAACGATGTCTCGAACATCCACAACGGCGAAGGCAGCGGCCTGCAATCCCCGATCGTGAAGTTCCTGCCAACGGAAGCCTTGGTCGAAATCATTGCCCGTACCGGCGCACAGAACGGCGACCTGATCTTCTTCGGTGCCGACAAGGCCAAGATCGTCAACGACGCCATGGGCGCGCTGCGCGTGAAGGTAGGTCACGATCTGAAGCTGCAAACCTGCGAGTGGGCACCGCTCTGGGTCGTGGATTTCCCGATGTTCGAAGAAGTCGGTGACGGCCAGTGGACATCGGTGCATCACCCGTTCACGCTGCCCAAGTGCGATGTGTCGGTGCTCAAGACCGATCCGGGCTCGGCGCTCTCCGTGGCTTACGACATGGTGCTCAACGGCACCGAACTCGGCGGCGGCTCGCTGCGTATCTACAACATGGAGATGCAGAAGGCCGTGTTCGAGGCGCTGGGCATCAGCGATGAAGAAGCCAACGAGAAGTTCGAGTTCCTGCTCGACGCCCTCAAGTTCGGCGCCCCGCCCCACGGCGGCCTGGCTTTCGGCCTCGATCGCCTGGTCATGCTGATGACCGGCGCAACCTCGATCCGCGATGTCATCGCCTTCCCGAAGACCAAGACCGCCGAGTGTCTGATGACGCACGCGCCGGCCCCGGTCGAGAACAAGCAACTGCGCGAACTGGGCATCCGTCTGCGCGAAGAAGTAAAGCGCGAAGAAGTAAAGAAGGAAGCCTGAGTCATGGCCGGTCACAGCAAATGGGCGAACATCAAGCACAAAAAGGCGCGTACCGATGCCTCGCGCGGCAAGGTGTTCACCAAGTTCATCCGTGAAATCACGGTAGCGGCTCGCCTCGGCGGCCCGTCGGAAGCCGATAACCCGCGCCTACGCGCCATCGTGTCCAAGGCGCTGGGCGCGAACATGACACGCGATGTCGTCAACCGCGCCATCCAACGGGGTGCCGGCGGTGAAGAGGACAAAAAGCTCGACGAACTGACCTACGAAGGCTATGGCATCGGTGGTGTGGCGGTACTGGTCGAGGCCATGACCGACAACATCAACCGTACCGTCGCCGAAGTGCGCCATGCTTTCAGCCGAAATGGCGGCAACCTGGGCACCAACGGCTCAGTCGCCTACCTCTTTGCCAAGCGCGGCGAGATCAGCTTTCCGGCTGGCACGGATGAAGACCGTATCATCGAAGTCGCGCTGGAAGCGGGTGCCGATGATGTGGAAAGCGATGCCGACGGCATTACCGTCGTGACCTCGCCGGAAGCCTTCGGTGCCGTCATGGATGCGCTGGCCAGCGCCGGTCTGAAGCCGGAAAATGCTGAAGTCACCATGAAAGCATCGACCGATGCCGAGATCACCGACATCGAGCAGGCCGAAAAGCTGATGAAGATGATCGACATGCTGGAAGATCTGGACGATGTCCAGAATGTCTATACCAACGCCAACTTCAGCGATGCCGTGATGGCGGCGCTGAATGCCTGACGCCGGACTGATGCTCATGTCACTCGCGATAGCAATGACATGAGCATCATCATCGGCATCGATCCGGGCTCGCGCATTACCGGCTACGGCATCATCGCGGCAGAAGGTCGCGGTTGGCGCTATGTAGACAGCGGCTGCATCCGCATGAACACCGAGCAGGCCCTGCCCGACCGCGTGAAAACCATCTTCACCAGCCTGATCGAGCTGATCGCGCAATGGCAGCCGACGCAGGCCAGCGTTGAGCAGGTATTTCTGTCCAATAATGCAGACTCGGCGCTCAAGCTCGGCCAGGCCCGCGGTGCCGCACTGGCGGCGCTGGTCAGCCAGAATATCCCCGTTGCCGAATACAGCGCGCGCCAGATCAAGCTCGCCGTGGTCGGCACCGGTGCCGCCGAGAAAGCGCAGGTGCAGCACATGGTCATGCACCTGCTCAAGCTGGACAAAGCCCCGCAGGCCGATGCCGCCGACGGCCTGGCTGCGGCAATTTGTCACGCCCATGCCAGTGCGAATCTGGCTAGAATGGATTTATCGGGTTTGCGTCGCGGTCGCGGGCGTTAAACCGTACCGCCGTCAAGCTGGCATCAAGCCTGAAGCCACCAAGAAGCCCCCTGATGCCTTTAAAAGAAAGAGAGTTGGCATGATTGCGCGTTTGCAGGGTGTATTAGTTGAAAAGATCAGCCCGCATGTGGTGCTGGATGTGCACGGCGTGGGCTATGAAGTGGATGTGCCGCTGAGCACCTTCTATCAGCTGCCGGCGCTGGGCGAATCCGCCACGCTGTGGACGCACCTGAGCGTGCGTGAAGACGCGCATCAGCTCTTCGGCTTTCACGATCGCGACAGCCTGCAAGTGTTCCGCCTGCTTATCAAGATCAGTGGCGTTGGCCCGAAGCTGGCGCTGGCATTGCTCTCGGGCATGGACATCGACACCTTCCGAGGCTGCATCGCGCGTGAAGATGTGCTAATGCTGACCAAGATTCCGGGCGTCGGCAAGAAGACCGCCGAGCGCCTGGTGATCGAGCTGCGCGACAAAATCGGCAAGCTCGAACTGGTGCAGAAAGTCACGCTGAATGCGCCTGCCACACCACTGTTTGTGGAACCGGCCAGCCCGCAGGAAGAGGCCGAGAGTGCGCTCGTTGCGCTGGGCTACAAGCCGCTGGAGGCGCAAAAAGCCGTAAAGGCGGTGCTTGGACAGCACACTGAAACTGCCGAACTGGTTCGTGCCGCGCTGAAAGGCCTGCTGAAATGAGCATCGAATCGGATCGCCTCATCACCAGCCAGGGCAAGCCCCAAGAAGAGCTGATTGATCGCGCCATCCGCCCGACCCGGCTGGCCGACTATGTGGGCCAGCCGATTGTGCGCGAGCAGATGGAAATCTTCATCGGCGCAGCCAATGCCCGTGGTGAAGCGCTGGATCACACCCTGATTTTCGGCCCGCCCGGCTTGGGCAAGACCACGCTGGCCAATATCATCGCACGCGAAATGGGCGGCCAGCTGCGCTCGACCTCCGGCCCGGTGCTGGAGCGCGCCGGCGATCTCGCCGCGCTGCTGACCAATCTCGAAGCCGGTGATGTACTGTTTATCGACGAAATTCACCGCTTATCACCGGTAGTCGAGGAAATTCTTTACCCCGCGATGGAAGACTACCAGCTCGACATCATGATCGGCGAAGGCCCGGCTGCGCGCTCGATCAAGCTCGATCTGCCGCCGTTCACGCTGGTCGGCGCCACCACGCGCGCCGGTCTGCTGACTTCGCCGCTGCGCGATCGCTTCGGCATCGTGCAACGCCTGGAGTTCTACAATGTCGCCGACCTCACGCACATCGTGTCGCGCTCGGCGCACCTGCTGAACTTGCAGATTGACCCGGCCGGCGCCGCCGAGATCGCCCGTCGCGCCCGTGGAACGCCACGCATCGCCAATCGCCTGCTACGGCGCGTTCGTGATTACGCCGAATTCAAGGCCGACGGCATCATCAGCCAGCCCGTCGCTGCCGCCGCACTGGCCATGCTTGATGTCGATCCGCAAGGTCTCGACGGCCTCGACCGGCGCTTCCTGCACATGCTCATCGACAAGTTTGCCGGCGGCCCGGTCGGTGTTGAATCGCTGGCCGCGGCGCTGTCTGAAGATGCCGGCACGCTGGAAGATGTGATCGAGCCCTACCTGATCCAGCAGGGCCTGATTCTGCGCACGGCTCGTGGCCGCATGGCCAGCGCCCAAGGCTGGCTGCTGCTGGGCCTGAAACCGCCAGAAAATGGAGCCGGCTGATGCTGCCCGAATTCCAATTCCCGCTCCGCGTTTACATAGAAGATACAGATGCTGGCGGCATTGTTTACTATGTTAACTACCTGAAATTCATGGAGCGGGCACGCACCGAATGGCTGCGCAGCCTGGGCTTCGATCACTACCTCGTCAGCGCCGAACCTGTGTTTTTTGTGGTTCGTCATGCCGAAGTGAGTTATCGCCAACCGGCTCGTCTTGACGATGCGCTGACAGCCTGCGCTGAAGTCACAAAAATCGGCCGTGCATCGCTGCATTTTCGTCAACGCATCCTCCGCGAGGGCGTGGAAATAGCCTGCGGATTGATCGAAGTCGCCTGCGTGGATCGCAATAGCTTGAAACCGCGCGCACTCCCCTCTACCTTGTCGGCCTTGCTGACTACTGCCTTGGAAACCGTGACATGACAGCCGCTCCCGAAATGACCGTCGCCTCCCTCATTGTCAACGCCAGCCCGGTCGTGCAGGCCGTCATGCTCTTGCTGGCACTGGCATCCGTCATCTCATGGGCCATTATTGTTCAGCGCTCCGGCTTTTTTCATCGCGCCGATGGCCTCAGCAAAGCCTTTGAAGAGCGCTTCTGGTCGGGCGTAGACATGCAGCAGCTGCACGATCAGGTCAATCACCAACCCAATCCGGATTCCGGCTGCGAAAACCTGTTCCGTGCCGGCTTCCAGGAGTTTCAGCGCCTGCGCGACAAACGCGCCGATGCCGATGCGCTGATGCAAGGTGTCTCGCGTGCGCTGCGCATCTCACTCAGCGTCGAACAAAGCAAGCTCGAAGCACAACTGCCCTTTCTCGCCAGCGTCGGTTCCACCAGCCCCTATGTGGGTCTGTTCGGCACCGTCTGGGGCATCATGACCTCGTTCATCGGCCTCGCCAAAGTGCAGCAAGCCACGCTCTCCGTAGTTGCGCCAGGCATCGCCGAAGCCCTGATTGCCACCGCCATCGGGCTGTTTGCTGCCATTCCCGCCGTGCTCGCCTACAACCGCTTTGCCGCACGCAGCAACACCCTGCTCTCGCGCTATGAAATCTTTGCCGAAGAGCTGAGCACCATTCTGCATCGCGAAGCACACGCCGGACGCTGACCATGAGCCTGAAAAGCCAGTTCCGGCGCGAACGCAAAGCCCCCATGGCAGAAATGAATGTGGTGCCCTACATCGATGTGATGCTGGTGCTGCTGGTCATTTTCATGATCACCGCGCCCATGCTGACGCAAGGCATTGAAGTCGATCTGCCGCAGGCAGATGCCGCAGCCCTGAGCCTGAAGGATCAGCAACCACTCATTGTGACCGTCAAGGCCAATGGCAGCTTCTGGCTGCAAACAGACCCTGACACTCGCGAAGCCGTCACCGCAGAAAGTCTGCCTGCTGAAATTCGTGCCCTGCGGAAGGTTCGCGGCGATGTGCCGGTGCTGGTCAATGGCGATCGTGAGGTCGGCTATGGCCGCGTTATCGAGCTGATGTCATCGCTACAGCAAGGTGGTGTCAAGCAGGTCGGCCTGCTCACCGAATTGCCGGCCGCCAAGTGACGATTTGATATGAAGCTGTCGTTGCCTACGGTACTCATCTCCCTGATTCTGCACGGCGTTCTGATCGCTCTGCTGTGGGTGTATGCGAAGCCAGCGACGCTGCCGGAGCCGCCCAAGGTCATGCAGGCCATCCTCATGACGGCACCCACCGGCGCCAGCCGCCCGGCACCGCCAGCAGCAGTAGCGCCAGAACCAACCAAGGCCGCTCCGCCCGAGCCTGAAAAGCCAAAACCTGTACCGCCCAAGCCCGTGCCACCTAAGCCCCAACCTAAGCCCGAGCTACCCAAGCCAGCGCCTGAAAAGCCGAAGCCGGTAAAGCCTGAGCCACCGAAGAAGCCCGTTGCCGAGCCACAAAAGCCGGTCGTCAACAAGCCTGTGCCGACCAAGCCCGAGGTCGTCAAGCCCAAGCCGCTGCCTGTGGAAGATGACGAGCTGATCGCCGTGGAAAAGGAATCCAAGCGCATTGCCGATGAACAGGCTGCTGCACGCAAGCAGCGTGAGGCCGAACTGCGTCAAAAGGCGGCAGCAGAGGCATTGAAAGCCGAAGCCGATGCGATTGCTGCTGATGCCGCCAACGAACGCGCTCGCCGCATGAGTGCACAGATTGGCGAGTTCCAGCTCGCCATCAATCGGAAAATCAAAGCCAACTGGCGCCGCCCTGCAGCGGTTTCCGGCAAGCTAGTCACCGAATTACGCATTACACTACTGCCCGGCGGTGAAGTTGCCTCGGTTGTCGTGGTTAAATCCAGTGGCAGTGAAGCGTTTGATGAAAGCGCCAAGGATGCTGTAAGCCGCGCCAACCCGCTACCTGTGCCCGCTGACCCTGCATTGTTTCGTGAGCAGTTCAAGGTTCTGCTTTTAAAGTTCAAGCCGGAGGAATGACGATGAATTTTCGCCAGTACGGCTTTTCGCTCTGCCTGATCACCGCATTAAGCCATGCCGTGACTGCTCAGGCCGCCTTGACCATCGAGATCACTCAGCGCCTGAACGAAGCCACCGCCGTGGCCGTCGTGCCATTTGGCGGCGTGCAGCACACCGACAACACAGGCAGCATCATTGGTGCTGACCTGGATCGCAGCGGCGTTTTCAATGTGCTTGAACGCAGTCAGCTGCCATCGCTGCCTAGCAGCAGCGCAGAGATACTGCCGAGCACCTGGCAAAATGTGCCTGCTGATCTGATTGTGGTCGGTAGCGTCAGTCGCCTGCCCGATGGTCGCCTCAGCTTTCGCTATGAATTGCTCAAGCGCGGCGGGCTGGAGCGCGTCATGGGCGAAACCTTCACGGTAGACAATGGCCGCTGGCGTGATGCCGCGCATTACATTGCCGACAAGATCTACAAGCAATCCACCGGCGAGCCGGGCATTTTCTCGACCAAGATCCTGTATGTGAATCAGTACAGCAAAGATGGCCGCAAACGCTATCGCCTTGAATTATCTGATATTGATGGCGCCCGTCAGATCACGCTGCTGGACTCGGTGGAGCCTATTTTGTCGCCCACCTGGTCGCCCAGCGCTCGCCAGATCGCCTATGTGTCGTTCGAAAGCCGCAAGCCCGCCATTTTTGTGCAGAACCTAGCCACTCGCCAACGCACCAAGCTGACCGACTTCAGCGGCCTCAACGGCGCACCGTCCTGGTCGCCTGATGGCAAGCGCATGGCCATGACCTTGTCACGCGATGGCAACCCCGAACTCTATGTGATGGATCTTGAAAACAACGCGCTGACCCGCCTGACCAACAACCCGGCCATCGATACCGAGCCACGCTGGACCAGCGATGGCAAGTCACTGGTATTTACCTCGGATCGCAGTGGCGGACCGCAGATTTATCGCTTGAATATCGCCACCGGCGACACCAAGCGCCTGACCTTTACCGGCAGCTTCAATGCCCGCGCCGACATCAGCCCAAATGATCGTCACCTGGCCATGGTGCATCAGGCCGGTGGTAACAATTACACGATTGCGATTCAGGATCTGGCCAACGGCGTGTTCAGCACGCTGACCGATACGCCCCTGGATGAGTCTCCGAGCTTCTCCCCCAACAGCAAAATGGTCGTCTATGCCACCCGCAAGGGCAGTAAAGGCGTGTTGGGCATCATGTCGCTAGATGGCCGTTTCAAGCTGCGACTTCCTGCTGTTGATGGAGAAGTTAGAGAACCAGTGTGGTCTCCCTATTTACGCTGATGCGCAAGTCGGCTACCGTCCACATCATTGTTGAACATGTATAAAGTTAGAATAAAAGCCCTAAGGAGCTTACTGTGAATATGAAGAAGTCAGTGAAATTGGTCACCGTGGTAACACTCGCCATCACCATGGCCGCTTGTTCCACATTTCGTGGCCCGCGTGCCATTGACCCGAAAGATGACAGCCAGTTTGAAAACCTGCCCCCAGCTCCGGCGGTAGAAGCCATCCCGGCATCCCCTGAGCCCGAGTCTGCAGCACCTGCGACCATCGCAGAGACCGCACCTGAAGCACCGGAAACCGGCTCCGCCAACCTCGGCAGCCCGATTGAAGGCTCCGTGATTGAAGCCCAGCCTCAGCAGGCAGCACCTGCTGCAAACAGTGCTGGCAGCCTCAATGATCTGCTGAAGATTCGTGTGTTCTACTTCGGCACCAACCTGAGCGACATTACGGCGCTGTCCTACGGTGGCCTGAATGCTCATGCCCAGTACCTGAAAGGCAATTCGCAATCCAAACTCCAGATTGGCGGTCATACCGACGAGCGCGGTACGCGTGAGTACAACCTGGCACTGGGCGAACGACGCGCCAATGCCGTTGCCCGCTACTTGGTCGGTCTGGGTGTTCAGCCTGGCCAGCTCAGTGTAGTCAGCTATGGCAAGGAAAAGCCGGCAGCCGATGGCAGCGACGAAGAAACCTGGGCCAAGAATCGCCGCGTCGAGCTCGATTACACCGCTCAGTAATCCGAACCTGCATTTTTGCGTCAAGATAACGGGCTGCGGCCCGTTTATCGTTTGAGCCCCCTGTCTTGACACCCGGAGATACCATGAACACCGGCATTACCACCGTTGCACGGCTGCCATTGGCACTTGCACTGGCCTGCCTGGTCGCCAGCCCCGTGCTGCCGGCCGTCGAAATCGAACAACGCCCCTTGAGCACGACCGAAGTCGCGGCCAAACCGGCACCCGCTCCCGCTCAGCCGCAACCCGCAGCGCCAGCCGCACCGACACTGGCCGTGAAAGCGGTAGTTCCTGCGGCCAGCAACCCGGCGTGGGACATGTTCCAGCAAATCGAGGAAATGCGCGGCAGCATCTCCCGATTGCAAGGCACGGTGGAAGAGCAGCAACAGCTGATTGAACGCTTGCAATCCGATTTGCGCACCCGCTACACCGATCTGGATCAGCGCGTGGAGCAGCTGGCAAAGCCGGTACCGCCTGCGCCTCTTGCTGCTGTTACAATACCAGCCGCCACGCCGGTGCCGGCAGCAGCGCCTGCGCCAGTGGTTGAAGCATCTGCGCCAGCGGCTGCACCCGTGCCCGTACTCGCCCCAGCTGAAATTTCACCGGAAGAACTGAATCGGCAAAAGTCAGCCTACCTCGCTGCCTACCAAAGTTTTCGTCGAGATGGCGCAACCCCTGCCATTGCAGCCATGGCGCGCTTTCTGGAGAGCTTTCCAAACAGCGTATTTGCACCCAATGCTTATTATTGGCTGGGTGAGTTTCAGCTAGCGCTGGAGCCCGCCAACCTCATCAGCGCCGAAGCCAATTTTCAGCGCGTGTTGCGCGATTACAGTGCTAGCCCGAAAGTCGCGTCTGCCTATTACAAACTCGGCACCATTGCCGACCTGCAAGGCAAGCGCAAAATCGCGCGTGACTGGATGATGAAATTGATCAGTCAATTTCCAAACAGCCAGGAAGCTCAGTTGGCGCAGGCATTCCTAGAAAAGAATCCGGCCAAGTGACGCATTCAAGTCTGCCGGCATCAGCCACAGAGCCACAGCTGCGCCTGACCGAAATATTTCACTCGCTGCAAGGTGAAGCGCGCACCGTGGGTCGCCCAACCGTGTTTGTGCGCCTCACCGGCTGTCCGCTGCGCTGCGTCTGGTGCGATACCGCTTACGCCTTTCAAGGCGGCACGCTATGGTCACTGCAAGCAATTCTGGCGGAAGTCGCGCAATACGGCGCAGGCTATGTCACGGTCACCGGCGGCGAGCCGCTGGCGCAGCCGGAATGCTTGCCGCTGCTGAGCGCGCTGTGTGATGCCGGCTATGAGGTATCGCTAGAAACCAGCGGGGCCCTCGCCGTCGATGCCGTTGATGCGCGGGTCGTGAAAGTCATGGACTTGAAAGCCCCCGGCTCAGGCGAAGTGCATCGCAACCGCTACGAGAACATCGAGCACCTAACCGCCAATGACCAGGTCAAGTTCGTGATTTGCTCAAAGCAGGATTACGACTGGGCGCGCCTGCAATGCGACCAGTACGACCTGTATACGCGTGTCAGCGATGTGCTGTTTTCGCCCGGACATGAAGCGCTTGAGCCTCGCCTGCTGGCCGAATGGATACTGGCTGATCGCCTGCCGGTCAGGCTGCAAGTTCAGCTGCACAAATACCTTTGGAATAACGCGCCCGGACACTGAACCATGCCGCATGCGATTGTCTTGTTGTCGGGCGGTCTGGACTCCGCCACCTGCCTCGCCCTTGCCCGTGCGCAAGGCTATTCGATTACCGCCCTGAGCTTTGATTACGGCCAGCGCCACAATGCCGAGCTGGTTGCATCTGTGCGCCTGGCGCAGGCCATGGGCGTCACGGATCACCGCACGATGCGTCTGGAGATCGGCCAGATGGGCGGCTCGGCGCTGACCGACAGCCGCATTGCCGTGCCCGAAACCGAGACCAGCGGCATCCCGGTGACTTATGTGCCGGCGCGCAATACCGTGTTTCTCTCGTTTGCACTGGGTTTGGCGGAAGTCACGCAGGCGCGGCATATTTTCATTGGCGTCAATGCCGTGGATTACTCGGGCTATCCAGACTGCCGGCCGGAATTTATTGCCGCGTTCGAGCACATGGCTAATCTGGCCACCAAGGCCGCCGTGGAAGGCCAGCCGCTGAAACTGGAAACCCCGCTGATGCATTTGACCAAGGCCGACATCATCCGGCTCGGCCAAGATCTGGGCGTGGATTACAGCCTCACGGTATCGTGCTATCAGGCGGATGCGGATGGCCGTGCCTGTGGCCGCTGCGATTCCTGCCGCCTGCGCCGCAAGGGCTTTGACGATGCTGGTGTGACCGATCCCACGCGCTATCAAAATAACCCGTTTTAATCTCGTCTGCCGATAGTCTGCCCCTAGCGAGCACCTTGCGCGGCGTCTAGACTCTCGGCAACTGTCAAAGAGTGGCTGTCATGAAACCTGATTCCGAACACTTCCTCGTTATCTCTGCACTGGGTGCCGACAAAACCGGCATCGTGGACGAAATGGCGCGCGTCGCCAGCGACTGCCGCTGCAATATCGCCGATTCGCGCATGATCGTGATGGGCCAAGAATTTGCCATCATCATGATGGTTTCCGGCACCTGGGACGCCATCGCCAAGCTCGAAGTGCAGCTGCCGGCCGTGGGTCGTCGCCTCAGCCTGGAGGTCATCTCCAAGCGCACCGAATCACGCGCACCGCAAAAGCAGGCCATTCCCTACAATGTGCATGTGATTGCGCTCGACAACCCCGGCATCGTGCATGAAATCGCCAATTTCTTTGCCAGCCAGGGCATCAACATCGAGGCCATGGAAACCAATACCTACGCCGCACCGCACACCGGCTCGCAGATGTTCGCGCTATCCATGACCGTGAACATTCCGGCGCGCGTGCACATTGCCAGCCTGCGCGAGAGCTTCATGATTTTCTGTGATGATCGCAATCTCGACGCCATCATCGAACCATTCAAGGCCTGAGCCGGAGATTCGCATGACGATTGAAGTAGGTCAGACCGTTCCCGAGTTCAGTGTTGCCAGCACGGGAGCCAGCCCGGTGGTGAGCCTGAGCCAGCTTGCCGGTCGCAAGCTGGTGCTGTACTTCTATCCGAAAGATGCCACGCCAGGCTGCACGCTGGAGGGTCAGCAGTTTCGCGACCTCTATGCCCGCTTCCAGGCGCTGGACTGCGACATTTTTGGGGTATCACGCGATACGCTGAAGCTGCACGAGAAGTTTCGCAGCAATGAATGCTTTCCGTTCGAGCTGCTCAGCGACAGCGATGAAGCGCTGTGCCGGCTGTTTGATGTGATCAAGACCAAGAATATGTACGGCAAGCAGGTACAAGGCATCGAGCGCAGCACTTTTGTCATTGATGGCCAAGGCGTGCTGCGTCACGAATGGCGCAAGGTCAAGGCCGACGGCCATGCGGCAGAAGTGTTGAGCGTTGTAGAGGCCCTGCGCTAAGTCATCTTGACCAGGCGAAAATGCGTGACACCGGCGGCATCGGTGACTTGCGACTCCAGGCGGTGCCCGGCCTGACGCAGAAATGCGGGAATATCGCGCGTTGCACCGGCGTCGGCGGTCAACACCTCGACCACCGCATGCGTTGGCAACGCATGCAAGGCCTGCTTCAGGCGTAATAACGGCATGGGGCAGCGCAAGTGACGAAAATCCAGCGGCTCGGTCAAGGCAGACATACTCTGAAGATTCCTGAGTTAAAGACACATATAGACAGATTTTATCCTGCAGGACGGCCCTGCAGGATCGCTTTCGGCATGTTGATTTTTGGCCTAGCAGCATATGCCCCAGCTGCCGGCAACGAAAAAAGCATCGCTAGCGATACTGCTTATGTTGCCAGTCTACCCGAGCTGGGCCAACCGGCGGATCTGATTGCCGACAGTGCCACCGAGAACCGACTTGGCCAGGCATTCTTGCGCCAGCTGCGCGCCAGCACGCCCCTGCACGGCGACACGCTATTGCGCGAGTATCTGGAAAATCTGATTTATCGCCTGTCCGCACAAAGCGCTCTGATTGACCCTGTGTTTACCTTGATCGTGGTGGATGATCGCGAGGTCAATGCCTTTGCCGTACCCGGTGGCGTCATTGGCGTAAACACCGGGCTCATGCTCACCGCAGAAACCGAAGATGAGCTGGCTGGCGTGCTCTCGCACGAACTGGGGCATTTAAGCCAACGACACTTCGCACGCTCGCAGGAAGCCAACAAATACAACCAATGGCTGGCACTGGGCGGCCTGCTTGCGAGCATTGCTGCTGCCTCGGCCGGCGGGTCGCAAAGCGGCAACATCGGCATGGCGATTGGTGCATCGGCACAATCGCTGGCGGCGCAGAATCAGCTGCGCTACAGCCGCAACTACGAGCAGGAAGCCGATCGCATCGGCATGCAGACCTTGACGCAAAGTGGCTATGAGCCGCGTGCCATGTCCAGCTTCTTTGCCAGGCTGGACCGTAGCACGCGACAACTGGGCTACATTCCGGAGTTCCTGCTGACGCATCCACTGAGCAGCAGCCGACTGTCTGACTTGGAACGGCGCGTCAGTGAAGCGAAACGCAATATCAAACCGGTAGCGCCTCACTTTCGATTGCTGCAGATGCGCTTGCAAATCGCCTATAGCGAACAGCTCGATGAGACGATTCGTGCCTTTGAAAGCGTACTGAACGCGGGCGATGCCGCTCCGGCGATGCGTTACGGCCTGAGCCTGGCCTATTTACGCCAGTCACGCTTGGATGAAGCGCTGGCGACGCTACAGCCACTGCTGAAGGCAGACCCGAATCGGCTGGAGTATCGCAGCAGCGAAATTGATATTGCCATGAAGCGGCAGGACTACACCCAAGCGATGGCGCTCAGCCAGTCAGCGTGGAGCATTTACCCAGGGCAGCGCAGTATTCTGGAAAGCTATACGCGGGCGGCACTGGCACTGAAGCAGGCAAGCCGTGTCAGACCCTTGCTGGACACAGCGGTACGCGCCCACGCCAACGACACCGTCGTTTGGCGCTTGCTGGCCGATTGCGCAGCACAGCAAAAGGACGCACTTGCCATATTTCGCGCCCGCGCCGAAATTTTCTACCTGAACAATCGCCAGAAAGAGGCTGAAGAACAGCTGAAGAATGCGCTGCGTCTGGCCTCAAACAACTACTCGCTGAGCGCACAGCTGAATCAGCGCCTGGCCGACATGCGCAGCCTAGACGCCGAATTCAAGCGCTGAAGCGCAGGCTAGTGACCGATGCGCTCAGCGCTTCAGCGTAGCGGCGAAATCCAACATGCGCTGCAAGGGCTGCATCGCCCTCACCCGCACAGACTCATCCACAAAGACCTCCTGGCCGCCGTGCTCCAGCACATGAGCCAGATTGTCTAGCGCGTTCATGGCCATCCACGGGCAATGCGCGCAGGAGCGGCAGGTCGCACCATTGCCGGCGGTCGGTGCCTCCATGAAGGTCTTGCCCGGTGCCGCCTGCTGCATCTTGTAGAAAATGCCGCGATCGGTAGCGACAATAAAGTGCTGATTCGGCAGGTTTTTTGCCGCCGCGATGAGCTGTGAAGTCGAGCCCACGGCATCGGCGACATCCACCACCGACGCCGGTGACTCGGGGTGTACCAGCACGGCGGCATCCGGGAACTGTTTCTTCAGGTCAAGGATGCCCTTGGCCTTAAATTCTTCATGCACGATGCAGGAGCTGTCCCAGAGAATCATCTCGGCCCCGGTGACTTTCTGCACATAGGCACCAAGATACTTGTCTGGCGCCCAGATGATTTTTTCGCCGAGGCCGGCCAGGTGATCGATCACATCCACCGCGATGCTGGAGGTCACCACCCAGTCTGCCCTCGCCTTCACCGCCGCCGAGGTGTTGGCGTAAACCACCACGGTATGGTCAGGATGCGCATCGCAGAAGGCCGTGAAAGTGTCGGCCGGACAGCCCAGATCGAGTGAACAGGTCGCCTCCAGCGTGGGCATAAACACACGCTTCTCCGGATTCAGGATCTTCGCGGTTTCGCCCATGAACTTCACGCCCGCCACCACCAGCGTTTTCGCCGGATGAGCATTGCCGAAACGCGCCATCTCCAGCGAATCAGACACACAGCCACCGGTTTCTTCGGCCAGCGACTGCAGCTCGGGGTCGGTGTAGTAATGCGCCACCAGCACGGCATCGCGCGCCTTCAGCAGCGCCTTGATGCGCTCGCGCAGGGCCAGTTTCTCGGCCGGCGTGTGCGTGTCCGTAATCTCATGCAGATGAGCCAGGTGCTCCTGGACCAGGCGCTGGGCGGCGGGATCGACGGGCTGGGACATGGCGGCCTCGGGAGTCATGGCAGGAAGACAGGAGGCGGATTCTAGCGCAGGCAAAAGATGCGCCGACAGTTACTTCCAGCTCAAATTCAGTTTTTTATGCGTGGCTGCACAATCGCGCAAATACAGATTGATGAGGCTTTGATACGGGATGCCAACCTCGTCAGATACCGACTTGAAGTAGCTGATGGCTTCCTCATCGAGGCGGATGGTGATTTGCTTCTTCAGCTGAGCCGCATAGGGATTTTTGCGAGCCTGTGAAAAGTCATATTCTGTACGCATAGTAGGCACCTTTATGGATAGAGCTTCGCTTCCCTGGAAGTTGCTTTTCTTGCCGAGATGATCCTAATGACATTGTCTTTACTGCGATAACAGTGGCAAACGACCAGCAACTTGAGGTTGCTGCTCAAACCAAGCAAAACGAAACGGTCTTCGTTTTCAGAGTGGTCTGGATCGTCAATAAGGCGTGCTTGATCGTCTCGAAAGACGGATTTGGCCTCTTAGAACGAAACGCCATGTTTGTTTGCATTGGTGAGCGCTTTCTGCTCATCCCATTCGAAGCGCAGTGTAGACATTCGCATAATGTAATTACAATGTAGTTATGCGTCAACATCTTGGTGACGCATAGTCAGATCAGCCTGCTTGGCCCAGCATGCTGGCAATGTGTCATGTAACCGGCCGCCGTGAGCTTCGCCGAAACGGGTTTCATCAATGGCTTGCCGAGCACCCCGAAGGCATGATCGTCGCCATGGAGGCCTGCAGCAGTGCTCACTACTGGGGCCGTGAATGCCTGTTACCAAATGATTTCTTGGATATGATCTCAAAACTCGAGTCGAAGTCGCCTTCACCCTGAAATAAAACATTGAGTCCTGAACAACTCGCAGGCAAGACAGAAAGAGCTAGCAGAATGCCGGAGGCAATCATGCTTTTTGTGCGCAGACGCGATGGACGAATCCTAGATGCTAGAGCCAAAAGAGCGAATGGAGTAAGCCAAAACCCAAGCTCTGCAAGATTTTTAGCTTTCCAAGACTCGAGCTCTACTCCAACACACGCTGCCAACAGCATCACTACCCATAGTGCAGTCGATACGATAAAAGCATGCTCAGAGAACATTAGGCGACCAGCAACTGTGATCATCTCGTCTGCCATTCATCTAACGTAGAGCTAATCGGCGCGGCGCGGCTTTATCGCGCAGCGTCCAGCGACCGAAGGGAGCGAGGTTGCGCGCCATGTTATGCATGGCCCTGCCGATATGCATTATTCACGCGCCGTACAGTCATTACCTTGCCAACGCCATGACATGATTCGTTCGCCCGAGATTTCAAATGTGGTTTGGCAACTAAGTCCAATGTTTTGGCCGGGAGTGCCGCCAACACGGTTTGTGTAGGCGGTGTTGCCAATGACGGTCGTTGTGTATGAGGGCGCGGTGCCAGGAAGATAGACATTCCGAGAGGACGAATAGACCAGGAATTTTCTGCCTCCTGCCTCATAAGCCTGTTGAGGCGGCCCCCATTTCCTGACGAGATCTAGTTCGGTAGAGCCAACCCAAGAACTTAGGATTTTTTCGTAATTGGCAGTGGTTGCGCAACCGGCCAACACGGACAAAATCGCCGTTAGGGCAATTGCTTTTCTCATGAGCGCTCCTTAGCTGTTGAGTGCATAACGCTCAAATTAAGCGGCGGGCGAAGCCCGACCGCTTGAATGCATTGTTGGGCTTCATGCGTGCGACCGAAGCATGTCGGAAATTCTCTGGCCGAGCTCTATGCCCTCGACTTTAATAAAGTTGTCCCAGTCACTTGTCGGAAGAAACCAAAGGTCTAGCTGTAGGAGAACCGTCGTATCTCCGGCTTCAAGATTGATGATTGCCTGACCGAGCGCGTCAGAAAACGCTTCTGCGCTCATGAATCGCTCTGAGTAACCGCCCGCAAATTGGCTCGCTAGTTCGTGCGCCTTCTTCAACTCGTCGATCAATGTATCGCTGTTCATGATGCCCAACGCAGAGCTAAGGAGCAGACACAAGCGGCGCATATAATGCGAAGCATGCGCCGATTGGGGCTGTCCAGTGAGCGCATGCGAACGCCCTTGAGCGACTTGTTAGGTGTATTTAGCGCCAAAATTTCCACCATTTTTTTTCCTTCGCTTTAGTTTGGTTGGAAATAAATTCGACTGCCTCATTAAGCGCCTGATAGCCAACAGTGCTTATAACTAACTCGTGCATTTCACCTTTGGTAAATGCACTCCAAGAACAAGACTTTGAACCAGAACTATGCGCCAAACTACCAATCGCAGAGCAAACCGACTCATTATCAAAAACTATGAGTTGGCATAAATCACCCTGCGACTCATCGCGGATCCATTCTTTTAAAACCTTCGGTGGGCGATAACGCTTGCTGGGCATAAACACCTAACTTAGTTTATACCGCAACACTGCGGTGTAATTATCTTGATTTGCTGCATAAGGCGGGGGAGCTGGGGAGAAGCTCAAGGCTTTCAACACCTTGGCAACTTGAACGCAGCACTCCTTGCCGACAAATACCGCATATCTTCTGTAGTGAAGCATGCCATGCGGCTATGCCGGTGGCAATCTTGCTGCATAAAAAACTGACTAGCGAAATGCGGAAATCGTTACTAAGCTTAAGCATATGATTCCACAAGGAAGCGGAAAATCATGCCATCACCCGTCCCTGAAAAAGACCGCAACCCTGCCCCGCTACCCCTGCTGGAGCAAGTGCGTCGTCGTGTGCGCGCCAAGCACCTGAGCCGACGCACCGAGCAGGCTTACACGCACTGGATCAAGCGCTACATCCTGCATCACAACAAGCGGCATCCTGCCGAGATGGCTGCACCCGAGGTCGAAGCGTTTCTGTCGTGGCTGGCGACTGATCGCGAGGTGTCGGCCTCAACACAGAATCAAGCACTGGCGGCGTTACTATTTCTTTATAAGGAAGTACTGGGCTTAACACTACCTTGGCTAGACAGGGTGACGCGTGCCAAACCACGCGAGCGAAGACCCGTAGTGCTGTCGCATCAGGAGGTCAGCGCACTGCTGGCTAATATGAGCGGCGTGACCGGCCTGATGGCACGCTTGATTTATGGCACTGGCATGAGGCTCATGGAGTGTTGCCAGCTACGCATCAAGGATGTTGATTTTCACCAACGCGAAATCGCTATGGAACAAATACCTCAAAAACTCGGCAACTCCCGACCCTTAAACAAATGATCCACCTCAGCCCTAGCATCGCCCCGATTCAGCACCGACTCCACCAGACTCCGCGTTAAATGCGGCGCAAAAGTCTCGATAAAATCAAACATGAATCCACGCAAGAAAGTCCCTCGCCGGAATCCGATATGCGTCGTACTCGGCTCGAACAGATGCCCAGCATCCAGCGCCACCAAATCACCACTATCTCTCTCTGCTTCAAACGCCATGCTGGCAATAATCCCCACGCCCAGCCCCAACCGCACATAGGTCTTGATCACATCGGCATCAGTCGCGGTAAACACAACATTCGCCGCCAGCCCGGCCTGGCTGAATGCCTCGTCCAGCTTGGAGCGGCCCGTAAAGCCAAACACATAGGTCACAATCGGGAATGCCGCTACCGCCTCCAGCGTGAGCTTGTCGAGCTGGGTCAGCGGATGCCCCTTGGGCACCACCACGGCGCGATTCCATTGATACGCCGGCAGCATCACCAAGTCGGTGAAGTGTTCCAGCGCCTCCGTGGCGATGGCAAAATCAACGGTGCCATCGGCGGCCATTTCCGAAATCTGCTGCGGCGTGCCCTGATGCATGTGCAGCGCCACATCCGGGAACTTGTCGCGAAATTCGCCAATGACCGGCGGCAAGCGGTAGCGCGCCTGCGTATGCGTGGTGGCCAAGCTCAGGCTTCCCTTGGCTTCATCGCTGAACTCCAGCGCGACCTGCCGGATCGATTCGGTCTGCCGCAGCACTTCGCCAGCGAGCTTGAGTATCGCCTGCCCGGCCGGCGTCACACGCGTGAGATGCTTGCCGTTACGCGCAAAAATCTCCACGCCCAGCTCATCCTCCAGCAAACGAATCTGCTTGCTAATGCCGGGCTGTGAGGTAAACAGTGCATTCGCGGTTTGCGATACATTGAGTTCATGCTGGGATACTTCCCAGATATAACGCAGCTGCTGAAGTTTCATGAGGCCACCTTTTTTATATAACCTGATGCTATATCGATAGCTGAAAAAATTCTTGGCCTCATCCGACGAAACTCACTATTTTCGCGACCTGCTCCAGCTTAGGTGTTATTTGCAATGTCCATCGCTCCACACGACCTGCTGTTTATTCTTTCCGGTGCCTTCGTCGGTTTTGTGGTGGGCCTCACCGGCGTTGGCGGCGGTTCGCTGATGACACCGCTGCTGACTATGATGGGTGTGCCGCTGCACACGGCAATCGGCACCGACCTGCTGTATGCGTCGATCAGCAAGACTGGCGGTGCCATCGTGCATCATCGCAATCGCAATATTGACTGGCGCATCACGCTAACGCTGGCCATGGGCAGCCTGCCAGCCGCATTCCTGACGGTCTGGGGCTTAAAAAACTGGTTCCCGGATGCCAGCGCCTACAAGGGCGTTCTTACGCATGCGCTGGGCTTCATGTTGCTGGTAACGGCCTTGAGCTTGCTGCTGCGCCCGTGGATACAGCGCCGCATGCAGAAGCCGGTGGGTGCCGGCACGCCGGTTCGGGATTTTCTGGCGCGTCATCAAACGGCCGCCACGGTCGCCATGGGCATCGCACTCGGCGTGCTGGTCACGCTGTCGTCCATCGGTGCCGGCGTGTTTGGCGTGATGGTGCTGGTCACGCTGTTCCCGGCGCTGGCCATGATTCGCGTCATCGGCACCGATGTTACCCATGCCGTGATGCTGACGCTGGTGGCCGGTTTGGGCCACCTGAGCATGGGCAATGTGGACTGGCATCTGCTCGGCCTGCTGCTGATCGGCTCGCTGCCGATGATCGTGATCGGCACCAATCTCAGCTCGCGCATGCCGGAAGATCGCATCCGACCGATTCTGGGCACCACGCTGATGCTGCTGAGCATAAAGTTCATCTTCTTCTGAACTTTGCTTTTTGCCACTTTGCGCTATCATCGCGGGCTTGCGTGGAGACCGCTATGAACCCAGCTGACAATACTGTCGTCGACCTCAATATTCGTTCCATCGATGTCCTGATCACGCCTGAAGAGCTCAAGCGTGAGCTGCCACTGACTCCGGCCGCGCGCGCCGCCGTGGTCGAAGGCCGTCAGGTCATCCGTAACATTTTGGATGGCAAGGATCACCGCCTGTTTTTGGTGATCGGCCCCTGCTCCATCCATGACATCAAAGCAGCTCACGACTATGCGCAGCGCCTGAAAGTGCTGGCCGCGCAGGTCAGCGACACGCTCTATCTGGTCATGCGTGTGTATTTCGAGAAGCCGCGCACCACGGTGGGCTGGAAAGGTCTGATCAACGACCCGCGCATGGATGACACTTTCCGCATCGAGGAAGGTCTGCATGTGGGTCGCAAACTGCTGATTGAGCTCAACGAGATGGGCTTGTCCTGCGCCACCGAGGCACTCGACCCGATGTCGCCGCAGTACATGCACGACCTCATCGCCTGGTCGGCCATTGGCGCGCGCACCACGGAATCGCAGACGCATCGCGAGATGTCGTCGGGCCTGTCGTCGCCGGTCGGCTTCAAGAACGGCACCGATGGTGGCCTGAAAGTCGCCACCAACGCCCTCCTTTCCGTGCAGAACCCGCACAGCTTTTTAGGTATCGACAACCAGGGCAAGGTCGCTGTCATTAACACCACCGGCAACCAGTACGGCCATGTCGTGCTGCGCGGTGGCGATGGCAAACCGAACTACGATTCGGTGTCGGTGGCGCTGGCCGAGCGTGAGCTGGAAAAGGCGAAAGCACCGATGAACATCATGATCGATGCCTCGCACGCCAATTCCAACAAGGACCCGGCCTTGCAGCCGCTGGTCATGGACAATGTCGCCAATCAGATCGTTGAGGGCAACAAATCCATCATCGGCATGATGATCGAGTCGCACATCAAGTTCGGCCGTCAGGACATTCCTAAGGATCTGTCGCAACTGGTCTACGGCCAGTCCGTGACCGATGGCTGCATCGACTGGGAAACGACCGAAAAGGCCGTGCTGTCCATGCACGCCAAGCTTAAGGATGTGTTGCCGACAAGACGCAGCTAAACGGCCGAATCAGGCCATAAAAAAGGCGCTGGGGGGTTTGAACCCCCAGCGCCTTTTTTGTGCGCTTAGCGCAACCAAACTACTTGAAGTAGGCGTTGTCTTTCTTGCTGTGGTCGGTGCTGTCGGTGACGCGCGCCAGCTCAGGAATCTGCGCCTTCAGCGTGGTTTCAACGCCCTGCTTCAGCGTCATGTCTACCGCCGAGCAGCCCTGGCAACCGCCGCCGAACTTGAGCACGGCCGTCCAGCCTTCCTCCGGGTCGTTGTAACACTCCAGCAGGCTGACGCTGCCGTTATGCGCAGCCAGGCCGGGGTTCACTTCCGAAAACAGCACATGGTTGATGCGCTCTTCAATCGGGCTGTCCGACGAGATGTTGGGAACCTTGGAGCGCGGGGCTTTGAAGGTGAGCTGGCCGCCCATGCGATCCTTGTTGTAGTCAATCACGGCATCGACCAAGTAAGTCACCGAGCGGAAATCGACATACGCCGGGAAGCCTTCGTAATCGATGCGCACATCCTCCGATTTCTCTTCGCCGACCGTGCAATAGGCCATGCAGCATTCGGCGCGCGGCGTGCCGGGGTTTTCAACAAAGATGCGTACGCCAATGCCAGGACTGTTCTGCTTGCCCAGCAACTCGCGCAGATAAACTTGCGCGGACTCGGTAATCACCATGTTGCTGGTCACTTCCGTGGAAAGTGCGGCAGCAGGAAGTGCTTCGGTAGACACGGCGTCGCTCATCACATCACTCATCAAGAGCCCCTTTTAGTGACTGGTAGGCGGAATTCAACATGCGGCCGATTATAGCAGGCTTGAGCCGCCAGCAAGACAGGACTCATGCTGATGGCTCTGCTACACTATCCATCCATTTTTTTGGATAGATGCCTTCTCCAATGTCCAACACATCCCCTAGCAGCACAGTACGCGACGCCCGAGTCCAGCAATTTCAGCAGGCGCTGCAAGAGCGCATCCTGATTATCGATGGCGCCATGGGCACCATGATTCAGCGCCACAAGCTGGAAGAGGCGGATTATCGCGGTGAGCGCTTCGCCGACTGGCCGCGCGATGTGAAGGGCAACAACGATCTGCTGGTGCTCAGCAATCCGGGCATCATCGCTGGCATTCACGATGCCTATTGCGCGGCCGGGGCCGACATTCTCGAAACCAACTCGTTCAACGGCACCCAGGTGTCCATGGCCGATTACGGCATGGAGTCGCTGGTCACCGAACTCAATCGCGAAGCCGCTGCCCTCGCCCGCCGTGTCGCGGATGAGTGGACGGCCCGCGAGCCGCACAAGCCGCGCTTCGTGGCCGGCGTGCTTGGCCCGACCTCGCGCACCTGCTCGATCTCGCCGGATGTGAACAATCCGGCCTTCCGCAATGTCAGCTTTGATGAGCTGGTAATGAATTATCGCGAGGCGACCTTTGCGCTGATCGATGGCGGCGCCGACATCATCCTGATCGAGACCGTGTTCGACACGCTCAACGCCAAGGCCTGCATCTTTGCCGTGCAAGGCGTGTTCGACGACCTCGGCTACACGCTGCCGATCATGATTTCCGGCACCATCACCGACGCTTCAGGGCGTACTTTGTCCGGTCAGACGGCCGAGGCATTCTGGAACTCCGTGCGTCATGCCAAGCCAATTTCGATTGGTTTCAACTGCGCGCTGGGTGGCAAGGAATTGCGGCCCTATGTGCAGGAACTGGCGATCAAGGCCGACACCTTTGTTAGCGCACATCCAAACGCCGGCCTGCCCAATGCCTTTGGCGAGTACGACGAGACCGCTGACGAAACGGCAGCGATCATCGAAGAATTTGCTGCCAGCGGCTTTCTCAACATCGTCGGTGGCTGCTGCGGCACCACGCCGGAGCACATCAAAGCCATCGCGGCAGCGGTCGCCAAGCATCCACGCCGCCGAGTGCCATCGTTCACACCGGCCTGCAAGCTCTCCGGGCTGGAGCCGTTCACGATTGACGAGAGCAGCCTGTTCGTCAATGTCGGCGAGCGCACCAATGTCACCGGATCGAAGAAGTTCGCCCGCCTGATCCGCGAAGAGAACTATCAGGAAGCGCTGGCGATTGCCCGCGAGCAGGTCGAGGCCGGCGCGCAGATCATCGACATCAATATGGACGAAGGCATGCTCGACTCCGAGCGCGCCATGGTCACCTTCCTCAACATGGTCGCCACCGAGCCGGACATCTGCCGCGTACCGATCATGGTCGATTCGTCGAAGTGGGAGATCATCGAAGCCGGCCTGAAGTGCATCCAAGGCAAGTCGGTGGTGAATTCGATTTCGATGAAGGAAGGCATCCCCGAGTTCATCGCCCGCGCCAAGCTGTGCATGCGCTACGGCGCGGCGGTCATCGTCATGGCCTTCGATGAACAGGGTCAGGCCGATACCGAGGCGCGCAAGAACGAGATCTGCAAGCGCTCCTACGACATTCTGGTCAATGAAGTCGGCTTCCCGCCGGAAGACATCATCTTCGATCCGAATGTGTTCGCCGTAGCGACCGGCATCGAGGAGCACAACAACTACGCCGTCGATTTCATCAACGCCTGCGCGTTCATCAAGCGCGAGCTGCCGTACGCGAAGATATCCGGCGGCATCTCCAATGTGTCGTTCTCGTTCCGTGGCAACGAGCCGGTGCGCGAAGCCATCCACTCGGTCTTCCTGTACTACGCGATTCGTAACGGCCTCACCATGGGCATCGTCAACGCCGGCCAGCTCGCCATCTACGAAGACATTCCCGCCGAGCTGAAAGCGCGCGTGGAAGATGTGGTGCGCAACCTGCGCGATGACGGCACCGAGCGGCTGCTGGAAATCGCCGAACAGTTCCGAGGAGACGGCAGCAAGGCCGTGGTCGAGGATGCCGCCTGGCGCAGTCTGCCGGTGGGCAAGCGCTTAGAACATGCGCTGGTGAAAGGCATCACCACCTTTATTGTGGAAGATACGGAAGAGGCTCGCCTGTCAGTCGCGCGCCCGATTCATGTCATCGAAGGCCCGCTCATGGATGGCATGAATGTGGTCGGCGACCTCTTCGGTGCCGGCAAGATGTTCCTGCCGCAGGTGGTGAAATCCGCTCGTGTGATGAAGCAGGCGGTGAACCATCTGATTCCGTTCATCGAAGAGGAAAAAAATGGCGTGGTCGAGGCCAAGGGCAAGGTGCTCATGGCCACGGTCAAGGGCGATGTGCATGACATCGGCAAGAACATCGTGGGTGTGGTGCTCGGCTGCAACGGCTACGACATCGTCGATCTCGGCGTCATGGTGTCGTGCGAAAAGATCCTGCAGGTGGCGCGCGACGAGAAGGTCGACATCATCGGCCTGTCCGGCCTGATCACGCCCTCGCTGGACGAGATGGTCTATGTGGCTAGAGAGATGCAGCGCCAGGACTTTCATATTCCGCTGCTGATCGGCGGCGCGACGACCTCGAAAGCGCACACGGCGGTGAAGATCGACCCGCAGTACAAGAACGATGCCGTGGTCTATGTGGCCGATGCCTCACGCGCCGTCGGCGTGGTCACCACGCTGCTCAGCAAAGAGATGAAGCCGGCCTTCATTGCCGAACGGCGCGCGGAATATGCCGAGGTTCGCGAGCGCATCAACAACCGCCAGCCGCGTGGCGAGCGCGTGCCCTATGCCAAAGCCGTAGCGCAAGGCGTGGTCACCGACTGGGCGGCCGCCACACCGGTGCAGCCGCAGCAACTCGGCATCACGGTCTTCGACAGCCATCCGACTGCCGGCACCGAGCGGATCGACCTGGAAGAACTGGTCGCCTACTTCGACTGGACACCGTTCTTCATTTCCTGGGACCTGCACGGCAAGTACCCGAAGATTTTGCAGGATGAAGTCGTTGGCGAGGCCGCACGCAGCCTTTTTGCTGACGCTCAGGCCATGCTCAAGCAGCTGATTGCCGACAAGACTCTGCGTGCCCGTGGCGTCATCGGTCTGTGGCCAGCCAATCGCGTCGGCAGCGATGACATCCGCGTCTGGGCAGATGCCGCGCGCCAGGATGTGCTCGGTGAAATCCACTGCCTGCGTCAGCAAAGCGAAAAGGTCAGCGGCAAGCCGAATTATTCGCTGGCCGACTTCGTGGCCCCGCAAGACAGTGGCGTTACTGATTATGTCGGCGGTTTCGCCGTCTCCGTGCATGGCGCCGACGAGCTGGCCAAGGTATGGGAAGATGCCGGCGACATGTACAACGGCATCCTGATCAAAGCCCTCGCCGACCGTTTTGCCGAAGGTCTGGCCGAGTACCTGCACCGTCGCGTGCGCAAGGAATTCTGGGCCTATGCGCCGGATGAAACGCTGGAAAACGCTGACCTGATTGCCGAAAAATACCTCGGCATCCGCCCGGCACCGGGCTATCCCGCCTGCCCCGAGCACAGCGAAAAGGCCGAGCTGTTCAACTGGCTCGATGCTCCCGGCAATGCCGGCATGGTACTGACCGAACACTTCGCCATGCTGCCGGCATCAGCCGTGTCTGGCTGGTACTTCGCGCACCCGCAGGCCACCTACTTCAATGTGGGCAAGATCGATCGCGATCAGGTCGAAAACTATGCCGCCCGCAAGGGCTGGGATATGGCGACGGCCGAGCGTTGGCTGGCGCCGAATTTGGGGTATGATCCGGACAGAAATTAAACACCCGGCACGCATCGTCGTGACCGGCCGCCACATAGAGCGGGTCAGCAGACGGAGATTCGCAGTGCAAAAGGGGTATGGTCACGCGACACCACCTGGCGGGCCCAAGCCCAAGCCAAGATGGCGTCAAGCCGTGAGTCGCTTTCTGCGCTCCGGCTTCAATGTCGCCGGCCTGAAGCAAGTGGATCTGGACGAAAACGCCGAGAGCGCGGAAATTTTCGTGCTCTCGGGGATTTTTCTGACCGGCATCATCATCGGCAGCATCTGGATCTGGCTGCAGGACTATGTTGAGCCTACCCTGTAAGCCCGCCAGCCCCCTGAGTCAGTACCAGCGCGCTTGCGTCGCCCGCTGCCACCAGCGTGTCAGTACGCGTTCAGCACTCTCTTCCGCCGCCAGTCCTAGCTTCTGCCCCAAAGTTTTGCGCTGACGCCAGTGCAAGGCAAACAGGTCGGCATCCTTGGCGCGTTGGCGCAGATAGTCGTCGCTGGTCTGCAAAGCATCCACCAGCTGCAACGGCAGCGCCTGGCTGGCGAACCAATGCTCGCCGGTGGCCACCACATTGATATCCACCTGCGGACGCCACTGCTGCACAAAGTCTTTGAACAACAGGTGCGTGTCGTCGATGTCTTGCTGGAACTTCTGACGACCGGCCTCGGTATTTTCACCGAGCAGGGTCAGCGTGCGCTTGTACTGGCCTGCCGTCATCAGCTCCACATCAATGTCATTTTTCTTCAGCAGGCGATGAAAATTCGGAATCTGCGCTACCACGCCAATCGAACCGATGATGGCAAACGGTGCCGCCAGCAGACGATTAGCCAAGCAAGCCATCATATAGCCGCCACTGGCCGCGACCTTGTCCACACAAATGGTCAAAGACAAACCGGCATCGCGAATACGCGCCAGCTGCGAAGCCGCCAGGCCATAGCCATGCACAACGCCACCGGGGCTTTCCAGCAGCAACACAACCTCATCGCGGCCGGCATCGGCTACGGCCAGCAAAGCGGAAATCTCCTGACGCAAATGGGTCACGGCCGAGGCTGCCATGTCGCCAGAGAATTGCAGCACATAGATGCGGGCGCGCTGGGCACTGGCGACAGGTGTGGCATCTGCTTCGGCAGCAGATGCGTCGCCTTTGGCCGACTCAGCTTTGGCCGCTTTCAACGCCGCTTTGGCTGCAGACTTGTCGGCCTTGGCCTTGATCTTGCGCTGTTTGCGTTCGGCCTTCCAGGCGGCATCATCCCAGACCAGCGTGCGCAGGCCATCCGCCTCGGCCTGATAACGATCATTCAGCGCCTCAACATCCAGATAGCCTGCCTGCAAGCCCTCGCCATCCTGACGCGAACGCGAGATCAGACGCAGCAGCAGCGCCAGCAGAATTACACCGGTAACACCCTTGGCCAGAAACAGGCCGTACTCTGCAAACCACTCCATCACTGCTTACTCACTGGTTTTGTTCGTGAAAATGGGTTCGTTCCCGCACCACCTGATCAATCAGCAGGCGCGCAATGCTGCCCGGCGGCGGCACAAACGGAAGCTGGTCGTAGCGGTAGAAGCCGGCCTCGGCAATTTCATCTTCCTGCAAGCGCAGCTCGCCGCCGGCATAGTCGGCAATGAAGCCGAGCATCAGATTGCTCGGAAACGGCCACGGCTGGCTGGTCACATAGCGCAGATTGGTGATTTCCACACCGACCTCTTCACGCACTTCGCGCACCAGCGTGTCTTCCGCCGACTCGCCCGCTTCCATGAAGCCGGCCAGAGCGCTGAACATACCGTTGGTGAAGCGATGCGAGCGCGCCAGCAGAAGCTCATCACCGCGAACCACCACCGCGATCACGCAGGGGTTAATGCGTGGATACGCGCTGTGCTCGCAACGAGGGCAGACGCGTGCACGCTCGCCAGTAGCGTGCGCCTGCGTGGGCGTGCCGCAGTGCCCGCAAAAGCGATGCGTGCGCGCCCAATCGAGAATCTGCGCGGCACGACCGGCGAGCTGAAACAGCGTGACATCCGGGGCCAGGATGAGCATACGCAAATGCAGCAGCTCGAAGCCATCCGGCAAAGCAGCACTCAGCGGCTCCGCAAGAGCCACAGCAAAGCAAGGTTGACCATCCAGATGCCCGAGGAAATGCCATTCGACATTCTCGGCGGTGCAGGTCAGCACTTCGATGTAGGTCGGCACTGTGTAGCTGCGCGGGCACAGCAGCAACTGCGCGCCTGAAAAGGCAAAGACGCGAGCCTCGTAGGGGATGTAGCCGGTGAAGACACTCCCCGGCGTGAATTGCGCGCTCATGTTGACGCTCCCGGTACAGTTTCGTCGAGCACACGGAACAGGCTGGGTTTAGCCACAGCCTTGTCGAGCACCGCCAGTCGCGCCTGATGTGCCGCCAGCTCGGCGGCATCCGCCGAAATCACCGGCAGCCTGGGGCGCGATGCAGGCAAGCGCCGAATCACTTCGCCGCCACCATCGCCGGCGTCATTGGCCTCATCTTCATGCCCCAGCGACAGGCCAACCTGGCCACCGGTCATCGCCAGATAGACCTCGGCGAGAATCTCTGAATCGAGCAAGGCGCCGTGATAGGTTCTGTCGCGCTGATCCACAAAGTAGCGCCGCGCCAGCGCATCGAGATTGTTCTTCTGGCCGGGATGCTTGGCGCGTGCCATCGGCAGCGTATCCAGCACCGTGCATTTTTCGGTGATGACCGGCAGGCCCAATCTCGCCAGCTCGGCATTGAGGAAGCCGACATCGAAGCTGGCGTTGTGAATGACCAGCTCGGCCCCGTTCACAAAGTGCAGGAAAGCTTCGGCGATGTCAGCAAAACGCGGTTTGTCACGGAGAAATTCATTGGTGATGCCATGCACGGCCATCGCGCCGGCATCGACCTCACGATCAGGCTGCAGATAGTGATGAAAACTGCGCTTGGTCAGGCGCCGGTTGATCATCTCCAGGCAGCCGACTTCAATGATGCGATGCCCCAAGCCTGGATCAAGGCCGGTGGTTTCGGTATCGAGAATGATTTGTCTCATGCAGTTTTAAGACCTCGGTCGATGGCTTCGTTGGCGAGCTGATCTGCCGCTTCATTACCCGGATCGCCGGCATGGCCCTTGACCCAGCGCCAGTCAATGTCGTGCCGTTGCGCCTCGGCGTCCAGCGCCTGCCAGATGTCGGCATTCTTCACTGGCGCTTTCGCGGCAGTACGCCAGCCTCTGGCCTTCCAGCCCGGCAGCCACTCGCTCATGCCTTTGCGCAAGTATTCGGAGTCTGTCCACAAAGTCACCTGACAACGCGTTTTCAAGGCGCGCAGGGCTTCCAGTGCGGCCGTCAGCTCCATGCGGTTATTGGTGGTCAGCGCCTCGAACCCGGAAAGCTGCTTGCGGTGCTCGCCGGCGACCAACAAGGCCCCCCAGCCGCCTGGGCCGGGATTGCCACGGCAAGCGCCATCGGTGTGAATAACAACAGAAGAAACAGACATACCGCTTTTCGCTCAGTTTGGATGGTCAAGGGTGGATTGCGGCTGCCAGCGCAGGCCGGGCGCCATTTGCGCGCCGGCACGCTGCTTCGGCCCCGATGCCGTCGGACATAAACTCTCGCGCTGCCACAGTTGCACACTCCAGTGCGCGCCATGGGGCAGCCATATCTGTAAGCCCGATGACCAGCGCGATGACCAGCGTGGCGGCAGCCAAGTCAGTGCGCGAGCATCGCCCCAGTCAGCCTGCCGCAAGGCCCAATCGTGCCCCGTGCAAAGCGGCATGCCAACTTGGCACCAGGTATTCAGCAATGGTGCCTCCACCCAGATCAATATCCGAGCAGCAGGTCCCAGCGCCAGATTCATCTGCCCGATCAGGGCCGGAAGCTCTGCAATATCGGCAGCACTCAAGCGCCAGATCACCAAATCAAGGCTGGCTGGCTGAATAGGCCAGCCAGTGGCGCTGGCCTGGAATGACTGGCCGAAATGCCAAACACGAGCCATACGCAATGACTGCAACGACAAATCGGGCTCATCCGCCAAAGTATTGTCGAAGCGCAAGGCCCAAACACCGTGGCATTGCGTCAGGTATCGCTGCCACGGCTTGAGCATGCGTGTGCGCGCACGCCTAGCCTGATCCGGGGACCAGGCAGACGGCTCGAAAGCGGTCAGGAAAGGAAGCGCATTCATGGCAGACCATCAGCGTAAGTTAGCGCTATTATTGAGACTCGCAGGCAAGCTGTCACGCACTCATGCGCAATCCCGTTGCTCTACCGAGTTTCACCGACAATTACATCTGGTTGCTGCCCGGCGATCAGGGCTGCTGGGTCGTTGATCCCGGCGATGCCACAGCAGTGATGAACTGGCTGGAAGGCCAGCAACAGCAGCTCGCTGGCATCTTGCTCACGCATCATCATGCCGATCATACCGGCGGCGCAGAACAGCTCAGCAAGCTCGGCAACTGCCCTGTGTGGGGGCCAGATGAATGCCGCCAATGGCGAACCCAGGCCGTAGATGACCAGCAGCTATTGATGTTGGACGGGCTTGGCCCCGTGCAAGTGCTCTCTGTGGCCGCGCATACACGGGGCCATGTTGCCTACTATTTGCCCGGCCCAGGCTGGCTTTTTTGTGGCGACACACTGTTCAGTGCCGGCTGCGGCCGACTTTTCGAGGGCACGGCCACTGACTTGCAAACTGCACTGGCCTGCATCAATGCGCTTCCGGCCGAGACCTTGCTGTTCCCCACGCACGAGTACACCCTGAGCAACCTGCGCTTTGCACGCCATGTTGAGCCTGGCAATGCTGCGATGGCCGAAGCCGAAAAAGAGGTGCAGGCACTACGGCAGCAAGGCGAGCCCAGCTTGCCAACCAACTTGGCGCGAGAACGCAGTATCAATCCTTTTTTGCGTACACACAGTCACGAGATCAGAGCACAGGTCGCACAATGGTCAGGCTTGGCGATTGACAGCGATCTGGAAACATTGCGGCTGCTGCGCCTCTGGAAAGATCAATTCTGAGCTATTGCTTCGCCTTCATTACCTACAGCAAGCTGTTGATTATGGAAAACTTTGAACACATCTCAAGGCTTGCCAAGCAACACAATCTCTGACTACTATCGGTCCATTGTCATTTTCTGGCCGGGATTTTCATTTTCTTACTTCCCCAGCCCATAAAACTGAGTCGTCATATGCCGGTAAACATGGTTCAGAAATCAGTCTTTGTGCGGCATGGCCTTTGGCTTCTATCGATTGCGATGTCTACGACCGCATTCGCCTTCCCTGAAAATATCGCCGAAACCGTTACGCTGAGTAACGGTCAAGTTATTGTCATTAATTTGGCCGAAAAAGCAGAGGTGCCGCACAGCCAGGCCCCTGTCTATGCGGAAACCAATGGCAATGATCTGATCAGCCGCATGCGTGCCGGCTTTTCAATGGATACCGAACAGAATGAAGAGCGTCTGCTCCGACAGAAACAGTTGCTCATGGGCAAGCAGGCCTATCTGGACCGCATTTTGTCGAGAGCCCAGCGCAACATGTATTTGTCGGTCAGCGAGGCCGAGCAAAGGCAATTGCCAACCGAGCTAGCCCTGCTGCCGGTGATCGAAAGTGCGTATGACCCAATGGCGTTGTCGCGTTCGCAGGCCGCCGGTCTCTGGCAATTCATTCCAGATACCGGCCGGCTTTATGGTCTGGAGCAGTCCTGGTATTACGATGGCCGTCGCGACCCGCTCGCATCAACAAAAGCCGCGTATGACTATCTGACTAAGCTCAACAGCATGTTCAACAGCTGGGAGCTGGCACTGGCGGCATACAACGCCGGACCGGGAACGGTTTCACGCGCCATCAAGCGCAACAAGGCATTAGGGCTGGGTACCGACTACTGGTCACTCAAGCTGCCCGCCGAAACCATGGCTTATGTGCCTCGCTTTCTGGCCGTGGCGGCACTCTTCAAATCGCCAGACAACTTCAATGTACGCTTGGCATCCATCCCGAACCGGCCGCATTTCCGAACCATCACCACACCGGGGCCGATGACGCTGAACGAAGTCGCCGAGATGACCGGTCTGTCGCCACAACTGGTGCGTGAGCTGAATCCGGCGCTTCGCCGCGACAGCAATGCCCCGCAAGGCCCCTACCAGTGGCATTTGCCAGCCAGCCTCGATGTCGCTCTGGAAAATCAGCTCATGCAATCGGCTGGTGGCGTTCGTGTTGCGGCAGCAGCCCCGATCGAAACAAAACCGCTCGACAACTACGCAACCGTCGCCTACAAACCCGCGACTGTTGCTGCAGCGAGCACCTACAGCACAGAAAGCACGCGCTATCTGGTTCAGCCTGGCGACACCTGGAGCTCGATTGCACGCCAGTTCGGGCTTAGTACCAACACTGTCCTGAGTGCCAATTTCTCCCAGCAGGGTGACACCCTGAGCATTGGCCGAGAGCTGTCCGTGCCCACCACACGCCGTATCAGCATGCCCAGCTCCGATGTCATCACGGTGGCTGATACCGTCGCGTCGGATGCCCGAATCGAGGTTCGTCGTCGCGTCGTGAAGGGCGATACGCTGGCCTCGCTGGCTCGCCAGTACCAACTCACGCTGGCCGAGCTGCGTGCCTGGAATGGCAGCCTTCAAACTCTGCAGGTCGGTCAGGAACTGATCTTGCGCGTCCTGCCCAGCGTTCTTAATTCGAAAGCGCTTTAACACCGGGAGTTTCGCGTGGGTTTGTTGCGCGCTACCTGTCACGCCTTAGTGGCCACAGGGCTCTTGGCTCTTGCCGGAGCCAGCCAGGCCGGCATCGAGTTCAGCCACGCCATTGCACTGCATGGCAAGCCGGCTTTGATGCCTCAGTTCAAACACTTTCCTTTCGTCAATCCCGACGCCCCGGTTGGCGGGCACTTGCGTCTGGATGCCACCGGCACTTTTGACAGCCTCAACGGCTTCATCAACAAAGGTGTGCCAGCCGACGGTCTGAACCGTATTTATGACAGCCTCACCGTAGCCTCACCGGACGAACCTTTTACCCGCTACGGCCTGCTCGCCGAACGCATCGAGCGCGACCCTAGCGATGCCTCTTGGATCATCTACCACCTGCGCGCACAAGCACGATTCAGCGATGGCACTCCGGTGCGCGCCCCTGATGTGGTGGAAACCTTTCGCTTGATCAAAAGCCAAGGCGCACCGGCCTACCAAGCCTATTTTGCCGATGTGGTGAGTGTGAAGGCGCTGACACCGCTGACGGTACGCTTTGATTTCCGCAGCAAAAACAATCACGAGCTGCCGTTGATTGTCGGTGAAATGAGCATCCTGCCCCGGCATTACTGGCAGCGCCATGCCTTCGACAAGACCAGCCTGGAGATTCCGCTGGGCAGCGGCCCCTACACCATCGCCAGTATCGATCCGGGCAGACGCATCACCTACGCCCGCAACCCGAACTATTGGGGCTGGCAGCTGCCGGTCAATCGTGGCCTGAACAACTTTACGGAAGTGACTTACCGCTACTACCGCGATGGCAGCGTGGCCTTCGAGGCCTTCAAGGCCGATCAGTACGACATCCGCCTGGAAAACAAGGCCAAGACCTGGGCTACGGAATATCAGTTTCCCGCCGTAAAGTCGGGCCAGGTGCTCAAGCTCGAACAGGACCATGAAAATCCCAGCGGCATGCAGGGCTTCCTGTTCAATACCCGCCGCTCACCGTTGGATGACATTCGCGTACGCCAGGCCATCGCCCAAGCCTTTGATTTCGAGTGGTCCAATCGCGCCCTGTTCTATCAAGCCTATCGGCGCACGCACAGCTACTTCGACAATTCGGAGCTGGCCGCCAGCGGTTTGCCATCGCCAGCCGAAAGACGGCTCTTGCTACCGTTCAAGGCTTCATTGCCGACCCGTGTTTTCGGCCCGGCCGTGCTGCCGCCGGTCAGTCAGGGTGATGGCTACAACCGCGACAATCTGCTCAAGGCGCAAGCTCTGCTGAAGGCGGCTGGCTGGCATCTGGACAAAACTCGGCTGGTCAATGCCCAAGGCCGCCCGCTGGCATTGGAAATGCTGCTGGTGCAGCCTGAATTCGAACGCATTACCCAGCCCTTCAAACGCAACCTGGCGCGCCTCGGCATCACGCTGAACATCCGTATTCTGGACGCCGCGCAGTATGTCGAGCGCCTGCGTCAGTTCGATTATGACCTCACCGTCGGTGGCTTTCCGGCCTCCAGCTCGCCGGGCAACGAGCTTTGGAGCTTCTGGGGCAGCGCAGCGGCATCGACACCCGGCAGTCGCAACCTGACCGGCTTGCAATCAGCCGCCGCCGATGCGCTGATCACTCGCATTACCGGTGCCAAGGATCGCGTGGAATTGGTCACCGCCGTGCGTGCGCTGGATCGTATTTTGCGCGCCGAGTGGCTGGTGGTACCGCACTATCACACCCCGGTGTATCGCATTGCTGCATGGAATCGCTTTAGCCGCCCGCCTCGGCCGCCGCGCTACGGTGACGGGCTGGATGCCTGGTGGTTTGATGCCGCCAAGGCCGCGAAACTTGGCGGTCGCGCCACCTCGGAGGCACCTTGATGGCCGGCTATATCCTGCGCCGTTTGGCACTGATGGTGCCGACACTGTTCGGCATTCTGCTGATTAACTTTCTCGTGATTCAGGCCGCACCCGGCGGGCCGGTGGATCGCACCCTCGCGCACATGCAAGGCCTCAGCGGCTCGGCCCTGGCCAGCAGCGGCGATATCACCGTGACCAGCACGCAGTCCGGCAGCGGCTATCGCGGCAGTCAGGGACTGGACCCCGAATTGATCGCCGCCATTGAGAAACAGTATGGTTTTGACAAGCCGCCCGCCGAGCGCTTCTGGAAAATGCTCACCGATTTTGCGCGCTTTGATCTAGGCTCCAGCTTTTATCGCGACATGCCGGTGCTGGATCTGATCAAGGAAAAACTGCCGGTATCGCTGTCGCTGGGGCTGTGGAGCACGCTGCTGATCTATCTGATCGCCGTGCCGCTGGGCATACGCAAGGCACTGCATCCGGGCAGCCGCTTCGATGTCTGGAGCAGCGGAGCCATCATTATTGCCTACGCCATCCCCGGTTTTCTCTTTGCCTTGCTGCTCATCATTGTCTTTGCCGGCGGCAGCTACTGGCAATGGTTCCCCATGCAGGGGCTGGTGTCGGAAAACTTCGCTACGCTGTCTGCTAGGGAAAAGCTGCTCGACTACGCGCATCACATGGTTCTGCCCACGATTTGCCTGACGCTGGGCAGCCTGGCCACCCTCACCCTGTTCACGCGCAACAGCTTTCTGGAAGAGCTGCAAAAGCATTATGTGCTGACCGCCCGCGCCAAGGGAGCCAGCGAGCGCCGCGTGCTGCTCGGGCATGTCTTCCGCAATGCCATGCTGATCTTGATTGCCGGACTGCCGGCGACCTTGTTTGGCATTCTGTTCACCGGCGCCTTCCTGATCGAAATTCTGTTCAATCTGGATGGCCTGGGCCTGCTCAGCTACGAATCTGTGATCAATCGCGACTACCCGGTGATCTTCGGCACGCTCTTCCTGTTCACGCTGATGGGTATGGTGCTGCGCCTGCTGGGCGACCTCTGCTACCGCTGGGTTGATCCACGCATTCACTTCGAGCAGGTGAGCTCATGATGTCGTCATCACGCTGGTCACCGATGACCCAGCGCCGCTGGGCCCAGTTCCGCAGCAACCGCCGAGCCTGGTGGTCGCTGCTGAGCCTGCTGGTCATCTTCGGCATCACCCTCGGTGCCGAACTTATCGCTAACGATAAGCCGCTGCTGGTGCGGTATCAGCAGGAATGGATCGTGCCGCTGCTGGAAGATGTGCCCGAAACGCATTTCGGCGGCGCTTTCGATACCACCACGGTGTATCGCGATCCGGCAGTGCAGGCATTGATTGAACAACAGGGCTGGATGCTCTGGCCCGTCATTCGCTTCAACGCCGACACCATCCACTTCGAGCGCGCCGAGCCCACGCCCTCTGCACCCTCGCCTGACAACTGGCTGGGCACCGACGATCAGGGGCGCGATGTGCTGGCTCGTCTGATCTACGGCATCCGCATTTCGCTGGCCTTTGCCGGCCTGCTGACCTTGGCAACGGTCATTCTGGGCGTGAGCACCGGTGCTATCCAAGGCTACTGGGGCGGCTGGACAGACCTCATCGGCCAGCGCTTCATCGAGATTTGGTCGGGCCTGCCGGTGCTATTCATGCTCATTATCCTGTCTAGTGTGGTCGTACCCAACTTCTGGTGGTTGCTGGGCCTGCTCGCGCTGTTTAGCTGGACTGACCTGAGCGGGCTGGTGCGCGCCGAATTTCTGCGTACACGCCAGCTCGATTATGTCCGGGCAGCGCGCACACTGGGCGTGAAGCCTGCTGTGCTGGTTTGGCGTCATGTGCTGCCCAACGCCATGACGGCGACGCTAACCCTGCTGCCCTTCATCTTTACCGGAGCCATCGGCCTACTGACCTCGCTGGACTTTCTCGGCTTCGGGCTGCCGCCGGGCTCAGCTTCGCTGGGCGAGCTCATCGCCCAAGGCAAAAACAATCTGCAATCACCTTGGCTGGGTCTCACCGCGTTCTTCAGCCTGGCGATTCTGATGACCCTGCTGGTATTTATTGGCGAAGGCCTGCGCGATGCCTTTGATCCGCGCCATGTGGCGGTGTCGCGATGAGCCTGCTGCAGATCGACAATCTGGGCATCCGCAGCAGTGCCGGCACGGTGCTTGTCGACCAGCTGTCATTGCAGGTCGATACCGGCGAATGGGTTGCGCTGGTTGGCGAGTCGGGCTCCGGCAAGTCGCTCACCGCGCTGTCTTGCCTGCAACTTTTGCCGGCCGGACTGAGCCAGCAAGGCCAAGTACGCTGGCAAGGCAAGGACATCGCACAATTCACGCCGAATCAGCTGCAAAAGCTGCGCGGCGGCGATGTTGGCATGGTCTATCAGGAGCCGCTGACGGCACTGAACCCGCTGCATCGCATCGGTCGGCAGTTGCTGGAGGCCATCACGCTGCATCAGCCCTTGCAACCGGCGATGGCTAGGCAAAAAGCCATCAATCTGCTCAAGGAAGTCGGCATCGACGAGCCTGAGCGCCGGCTGCTGGCATGGCCGCATGAGCTGTCTGGCGGCCAGCGCCAGCGCGTGGTCATTGCCATGGCTCTGGCCAACTCACCGAAGCTGCTGATCGCCGATGAACCCACCACCGCGCTTGATGCCCTGCTGCAAAACCAGATTCTTGATCTGCTGAAGAGCCTGCAACGCCGACGCGGCTTGGCCGTGCTGCACATCAGCCATGATCTGCCGCAGGTGCGGCGCTACGCTGATCGCATCCTGGTCATGCAAGCCGGGTGTGTGCTGGAGGCTGGCAATACGGAAACCGTCTTTGCCCAACCACAGCATGACTACACACGCCTGCTGTTGCAGCCCTTTGCCGATGCTGGCCCCTGCCCGCGCAGCGGAGAAAACAGCCCGCGCAACGAAACGGCCGCACCTCGACTCAGCGTCAGCCAGCTGCATGTGCGCTACCCGCTGCGCAAGCACTGGTGGGGCGGCGTGGCGCAATGGCATGAAGCGGTCAGAGCCGTCGGGCTGACCTTGGCGCAGGGCGAAGCACTGGGCGTGGTTGGCGAGTCCGGCTCGGGCAAATCTAGTCTGGCGGCAGCCTTGCTGCGTCTGGTGCCGGCACAAGGCCGCGTGGTCTTGCTCGGCCAGGACTGGCTGGGTCTGTCTGGCGAACCCCTGCGCAAAGCGCGCGCCCAGCTGCAACTGGTGTTTCAAGACCCCTATGGCAGCCTCAGCCCCCGCCTCAGCGTGGGCGAGCTGATTGCCGAGGGCCTGCGCGCACACCAGCCTTTGAGTACCGAAGCATTGGACAGCGCGGTGTGTGCGGCGCTAAAAGCCGTCAAGCTCGACCCGGCCTGCCGTCATCGTTACCCACACGAATTCTCGGGCGGCCAACGCCAACGCATCGCGCTGGCTCGCGCCTTGATCTTGAAACCCGCCGTGCTGGTGCTGGATGAACCAACATCCGCACTGGACCGACATACTCAGGGCGAGATCGTCGCGCTGCTGCGCGAGCTGCAACGCGAGCGCGGCATCAGCTACCTGTTCATCAGCCATGACCTGCGCGTGATTCGCGCGCTCTGTCATCGTGTGCTGGTTATGCAGCAGGGGCAAATCGTGGAAACCGGTGACAGCGAGCGCCTGTTCAACGCGCCCCGACACCCCTATACCAAAGCCTTGCTGGCCGCGATGGCACTCAGCCTTTCGCCTCAGGCCAGCCCGACATGACCCCAAATACCGGCAAAAGCCCCTATACTTTTGCCACTTCTCACAAACGAACACTCACATAACAGGAGCCTGACATGGGCATGATGACCGGCAAGCGCGTTCTCATCGTAGGGATCGCCAGCAAACTTTCCATCGCCTACGGCATCGCAGAGGCCATGCGTCGCGAAGGTGCCGAACTGGCCTTCACCTATCAGAACGAAAAGCTAAAAGCCCGCGTGGAAGGCTTCGCAGCCAGCTTCGACTCCACGCTGACCTTCCCGTGCGATGTCGCCTCCGATGACGAGATCACCGGCGTCTTCGCCGCGCTCGGCCAGCATTGGGATGGCCTGGATGTACTCGTGCATTCCGTGGGCTACGCGCCCGGTCACGAGCTCGAAGGCAATTATGTCGATGTCACCACCCGCGAAGGCTTCCGCATCGCTCACGACATCAGCTCGTTCAGCTTCGGCGCGCTGGCTCAGGCCGCCAAGCCGATGATGACCGGCCGCAACGGCAGCATCCTGACCCTGACCTACCTCGGTGCCGAGCGCGTGGTGCCGAACTACAATGTCATGGGGCTGGCCAAGGCTTCGCTGGAAGCCAATGTGCGCTACCTCGGCGCCAGCCTCGGCCCGGATGGCATCCGCGTCAACGGCATCTCGGCGGGTCCGATCCGCACGCTGGCTGCCAGCGGCATCAAGGATTTCCGCAAGATGCTGTCGTACAACGAAGCCGCCACGCCGCTGCGCCGCAATGTCACTATCGAAGAAGTCGGCAACGCCGCCGCCTTCCTGTGCTCAGATCTGGCCTCGGGCATCAGCAGTGAAATTCTTTATGTGGATGGCGGTTTCAACACGGTGGCCATGCCCACCCTTGATGCCATCTAACGCTGAGGCTGAAATAAAAAAACCGCGCCAGTGTTGAGCTGGCGCGGTTTTTTATTGCCTGTGAAAAGGACTATTCAGCAGGCTGAACAGCCTTAAAGCTAACCTTGGCCTCGGCCTTGAGATAGCCCAGCACATCCTGCAACTCTTGCTGGCCGCGATTCTCGCCAAGCATGGTCTGTGCCGACAAACGCTGCGAGTCAGCGAGTAGCGGACCTGCCTTCACGGCCGTCACCGCCACTACTGCTGCCGCATCGCCCAGCTTGACTACGGCGGTTTGAGCCTTGCCGGCCGTTGGTGGCGCAACACGGAACGCCTCTCGCAGCAGCTCAGGATTGAGCGTGGCATCACGACGAGTCACCGCTGCGCTAGTTTGTACCGTCAGACCTGCGTTCGCAGCTGCAGCGGCAAAGCTGGTGCTGGCGCTGGCTTTTGCAATGGCATCGGCAGCCTTCACAGCCAGTGCCACGGCTTGATCGAGCTGCAACTTGGCACGAATCACCGGCGTCACTTCAGCCAAAGGCAATTTGCGCGATGGTTCATGGCGAGCCAAGCTCAACCAGACCGTCGTGCCATCCTTCAGCGTCAACGCAGAAGTGTTCTTGCGCTCCTTAATCAGGTCATCGCTGAAGGCCGCGTCGAGAATCTTGCGCTCACGCCACAAGCCGTCGCCACCCTGACGATCAAACACCGGCGAGGTCTGCACGCTCAGGTTGAAGCTCTTGGCCGGGCCCTGCAGATCAGCCGACTCATACACAGCGGCATCCAGCTTCTCGACCGTCTGTGTGAACAGCTCATCGGCCTGAGCAACACGAACCTCTTGCTCCAGCTCGCTCTGCAACTGGGCAAAACTCGGAACACTAGGCTGCTTGACGGCCAGTAACTTGATCAGATGATAGCCAAACGGCGACTTCACCACGGCCGATACATCACCTGCCTTAGCCAGATCAAACAAGGCCTTGTCGAACTCAGGCACAAACTGACCACGAGCCGTGAAGCCAAGATCACCGCCATTGGCAGCCGAACCGGGGTCCTTGGAGTTAGCCTTGGCCAGGGCGGCAAAATCAGCACCCGCCGCCACTTGCTTCGCCAAGGCATCAATCTTGGCTTTCGCGTCTGCATCTTTGATCTTGTCGTCGATGGCGATGAGGATATGCGCAGCCTGGCGCTCCTCAGCGGCCGACAAGGCTTTGATACGCTCTTCGTAACGCGTCTTGACCAAGGCCGGATCAAGCTTGACCTGCGCGCTGAATGCATCGCGAGACAAGCTCAGATAATTGACACTAACCACCTCAGGACGGCTGAAGCGCTTCTGCTCTTGATCGTAGAAAGCCTTCACCTGAGCATCGGATACCACGGCCTGCGCCATGAAGCCGCTGGCCGGCAACAGCACATAGCTGATGTCGCGCTGCTGGCTGTCGAGGCTGCTGAGCTGGTCCAGCTCTGCCGATGTCACAAAAGCGCTCATGAGCAAACCAGACACACGCTGCGAGGTCAGGATCTCTTCACGCGCGCGATCCGGAAACGAGGCTGGCGTTTCGCCAATCTGGCTCAGCACTTGTGCATAACGCGCTGGCGAGAATTTGCCGGCTTCCTGGAAAGTCGGGGTGCTTTGAATCAAGGTTTGAATGGTCGCATCCGATACCTGATAGCCGGCCACTTTTGCCGAATCGAGCAACAGCTGACGCTGCACCAGGCTGTTAAGTACACGCTCACGCAACTGCTTTTGCTGCACATCGGTCAGCGTGGCATCAGGCCCTGAGCGCGCCAGCAGCTGTTGCTTCTGGTTCTCGAAGGCTTTGTCGAGCACCGTCTGCGAAATCTCGTGGCCATCAACCTCTGCCACGATGACTTCCGAGTTGCCACCGAAGTACGACTCCATGCCAACCAGCACCAGTGGCAGCACCAGCAAACCCAGCATCACTTTGCCTAACCAGCCACGAACCACATCACGAAACGCTTGCATGAGCAACCCACACGCTAAATTGTTGCACCCGGAAGGTGCTGGAAAAAAAAGCGCGCCAGACAAGGCGCGCTTTCAAGGTATGTCGTTACAACACGCCCACAGGCATTAACCGTTGACGGCATCCTTCAAGCCCTTGCCGGCCTTGAATGATGGTGTCTTGGAAGCAGCGATCTTGATTTCCATACCGGTCTGCGGATTGCGGCCAGTACGAGCAGCGCGTTCCTTCACAGCAAAAGTACCGAAGCCAACCAGCGTCACGGCATCGCCACCCTTAAGCGCAGCCGAAACGGCAGCGACCATCGCGTCGAGCGCACTGCCGGCATCCTTCTTGGACAGTTCAGCTTTTTCAGCAATGGCATCGATCAATTCAGATTTGTTCACAGGCGTCCCCTTTTGGATAAAACCATTTTGATTATTGGAGTTGTTCAGCTGCAGGCACTAAGGGCCACGCAAGTGAGTTGTTTTATAAATCGCAGGGGAACAGGAATCAAGCACAACTCCGTTAATTCCCCTGTTTTGGTCAGAAAAAATTAGCTTGACGCCGCATTAGTGATGGCTTGCGCTCGGCTGATCGCGTCTTTCGACGCGCGCCAGGCCAGCTTCATACGCTTCGTCACTCAACGGCTTCGGCGATTGCGTCAGTGCAATGGCCAATACTTCGTCGATCCATTTCACCGTGCGAATCTCCAGCGCCGCCTTCACGGTCTCGGGAATGTCCTTCAGATCACGGGCATTCTCTTCCGGGATGATGACCGTGCGCACGCCACCACGGTGCGCCGCCAGCAGCTTTTCCTTCAAGCCGCCAATCGGCAGCACTTGGCCACGCAAGGTAATTTCGCCCGTCATCGCCACATCCGCACGCACCGGAATACCGGTGAGCACCGAGGCCAGCACCGTGCACATGCCGATGCCGGCGCTAGGGCCATCCTTCGGGGTGGCGCCTTCGGGCATGTGAATGTGAATGTCGCGCTTCTCGAAGGTATCTGGCGACAGACCCAGCGTGCGTGAACGAGAACGCACCACCGTCATGGCGGCACGAATCGACTCCTGCATGACATCGCCGAGCGAGCCGGTCATGAGCTGGCCGCCCTTGCCCGGCACCGAAATCGCCTCGATGGTCAGCAGCTCGCCGCCCACCGATGTCCAGGCCAGACCGGTGACCTGGCCGACCTGATCTTCGGCTTCGGCCTTGCCGTAGTTGTGCTTGCGCACCCCCAGATAAGTTTCCAGCAGCGCATCATCAACCACGATGGCACCCTGGCGCGTGCCCATCACGGCCTCTTTCACCACCTTGCGGCAGATCTTGGCGATCTCGCGATCAAGCGCACGCACACCGGCTTCCCGCGTGTAATAGCGCACGATGTCGCGGCAGGCTGACTCGGTAATGCTGATTTCCGCCGCCTTCAAGCCAGCCGCCTCGATTTGCTTGGGCACCAGATACTGCAAGGCAATCGCGATTTTCTCGGCCTCGGTGTAGCCGGGCAGACGAATAATTTCCATGCGATCCAGCAACGGCGCCGGAATATTCATGGAGTTCGCCGTACACAGGAACATCACTTCCGACAGGTCGTAATCAACCTCCAGATAGTGGTCGTTGAAGGCCTTGTTCTGCTCCGGGTCCAGCACTTCCAGCAGCGCCGACGACGGGTCACCGCGCATGTCGGAGGCCATCTTGTCGATTTCATCAAGCAAAAACAGTGGGTTACGCACACCGACCTTGGACAGCTTCTGGATCAGCTTGCCGGGCATCGAACCAATGTAGGTACGGCGATGGCCACGAATCTCGGCCTCGTCGCGCACGCCGCCCAGCGCCATACGCACGAACTCGCGATTGGTCGCCTTGGCAATGGACTGCCCCAGCGATGTCTTGCCGACACCGGGCGGGCCAACCAAGCAAAGCACCGGGCCGTTGAGCTTCTTCACGCGCGACTGCACGGCGAGGTATTCCAGAATGCGATCCTTGACTTCTTCCAGACCGAAATGATCAGCATCGAGAATCTCGCGCGCCTTCTTCAAATCAATGCGGACGCGGCTGCGCTTTTTCCACGGCACGCCGAGCATCCAGTCGATATAGCTGCGCACCACCGTCGCTTCCGCCGACATGGGCGACATCTGCCGCAGCTTCTTCAGCTCGGCATCGATTTTCTTGCGCGCGTCCACCGGCATGCCGGCAGCCTGAATGCGCTTCTCCATCTCAGACAGCTCGTCTTCGCCGCCCTCGTTGAGGTCGCCCAGCTCTTTCTGAATCGCCTTGATCTGCTCGTTCAGGTAGTACTCGCGCTGGCTCTTCTCCATCTGCTTCTTGACGCGACCACGGATGCGCTTCTCGACCTTGAGGATGTCGATTTCCGACTCCATCAGCGCCATCAGGTGCTCAACGCGCGTCTGCACCGGCAGAATATCGAGGATGGCCTGCTTCTCTTCCAGGCGCAGCGACAGATGCGCCGCAATCGTGTCGGACAAACGACTCGGATCTTCGATGCCAGTGACCGAGGTCAGCACTTCAGCGGCGACTTTCTTCGACAACTTCACATACTGGTCGAATTGGTTGAGCAAAGTGCGCGACAACACATCGGCGTCGGCGCGGCTCAGGTTCTCGCCCGGAATCTCGGCCAGCACGGCCACGAAAGCACCATCGGACTCAGTAAGGTCGGTCAACTCAGCGCGACGCAGACCTTCCACCAGCACCTTCACCGTGCCATCCGGCAGCTTCAGCAGCTGCAGAATCTGCGCCACGGTGCCAATGGTGTAGAGCCCTGTCTGGCGCGGATCATCTTCAGCAGCATCGCGCTGCGACACCAGAAAGATCTGCTTGTCGGCACTCATGGCCATGTCTAGCGCCTGAATGGAACGCTCGCGCCCGACAAACAGCGGAATCACCATATGCGGATAAATCACCACATCGCGCAAGGGCAACAGGGGCAACTTCAGGCCTTCAGTCATGTCATGACGCTCCAGATTCAGGATGAGCATTTGCTCTTGTCTTCTTTCTGGGGGAGACGGCGACAGATTACAAGGTGACTCAAGGCCAGTTGAGCGAAAAGCCAACAAAAAAGGGACCGATGGTCCCTTTTTTATCAAGCAATTGTCACATTACTCAGGCATGACTCGCGCCGTTTCCGGGTTGTCGTAGACCAGCAGCGGCTCGGTTTCACCCAGCACCACCTTCTCGTCCACGATGACACGGCTCACGCCTTCCAGCGACGGCAGCTCATACATGGTGCCGAGCAGAATCGCTTCGAGAATCGAGCGCAAACCACGAGCACCCGTCTTGCGTTCCAGCGCTCGCTTGGCGATGGCATTCAGCGCATCCGGGCGGAACTCCAGCGACGCACCTTCCATATCGAACAACTTGGCGTATTGCTTGGTCAGCGCATTCTTCGGCTCGGTCAGAATCTGGATCAGCGCGGCTTCATTAAGCTCGGTCAACGACGCGATGACCGGCAAACGACCCACAAACTCGGGAATCAGGCCGAACTTCACCAGATCGTCCGGCTGCACAGTCTGGAACAGCTCGCCAACGCTAGGGGCTTTGGCAAGACTCTTCACCTGCGCATTGAAGCCGATGCCACCCGGCTCGGCGCGATGCGCGATGACCTTGTCCAGCCCGGCAAAGGCGCCACCGACGATGAACAGGATATTCGAGGTATCGACCTGCAGAAATTCCTGCTGCGGGTGCTTGCGGCCACCCTGCGGCGGCACGCTGGCCACGGTGCCTTCGATGAGCTTGAGCAGCGCCTGCTGCACGCCTTCACCGCTGACATCGCGCGTGATCGACGGGTTGTCGCTCTTGCGCGAGATTTTGTCGATTTCGTCGATGTAGACGATGCCGGTCTGCGCCTTTTCCACATCGTAGTCGCACTTCTGCAGCAGCTTCTGGATGATGTTCTCGACATCCTCACCCACATAGCCGGCTTCCGTCAGCGTAGTCGCATCAGCGATGGTGAACGGCACATTGAGCACGCGCGCCAGCGTTTCCGCCAGCAGCGTCTTGCCCGAGCCGGTCGGGCCGATAAGCAGGATGTTGCTCTTCGACAGCTCGACCTCAGCCCCGGCACGCGCGCCGACAGCACGCTTCATGCCCGCACGCAGACGCTTGTAGTGGTTATAGACCGCCACGGCGAGCACACGCTTGGCTTGCTCCTGGCCGATCACATAGTCATCCAGCGAGGCTTTCAGCTCACGCGGCGTAGGCAGGCGGTCAGACGACTTCTCGTCGGCCTTTTCCTGCACTTCTTCACGAATGATGTCGTTGCAGAGATCAACGCACTCGTCGCAGACATACACCGACGGGCCCGCAATCAGCTTGCGAACTTCGTGTTGGCTTTTGCCGCAGAAGGAACAGAACAGCAGCTTGCTGTCCCCTCCTCGTCTTTCGTCGGTCATGCTGATCCTCTCAAATACTTGTTATACGGCTCACGGACGCTTGGTCAGCACTTGGTCGATCAGACCATAGCGCTGCGCCTCGTCGGCGGCCATGAAGTTGTCGCGATCTGTGTCGCGTTCAATGTTTTCGATGGTCTGGCCGGCATGATCTGCCAGCAACTGGTTGAGCTGGCCCTTGATCTTCAGGATTTCCTTGGCATGGATGGCAATATCCGAGGCCTGGCCCTGGAAGCCGCCCAGCGGCTGATGAATCATGACGCGCGAATGCGTCAAGGCAAAACGCTTGCCCTTGGTGCCTGCCGACAGCAGGAAGGCGCCCATGGACGCGGCCTGACCGACACAGATAGTCGATACATCCGGCTTGATGAACTTCATGGTGTCGTAAATGGCCATGCCGGCCGTGACCGAGCCACCCGGCGAATTGATGTAGAGGTGAATATCCTTGTCCGGATTGTCCGACTCCAGAAACAGCAGCTGCGCCACCACCAGATTGGCCATGTGATCTTCGATGGGGCCGACAATGAAAATCACGCGCTCTTTCAGCAGGCGCGAATAGATGTCGAAGGCGCGCTCGCCGCGAGCCGACTGTTCCACCACCATCGGCACGAGGCCAAGGTTGGTCGGAGCGGTATGTTGCGATAAATCGATTCTCATGAAGTACACCTTGTGCAGATAAGGCTCACGCCAAAAACCGGGACCAGAAAGACAAACTCCCAGTGTTGTTGCCAACCACTGGGAGTGTCGTGTCTGCAATGGCTCGCGGTCAAGGCCACGAGCGTATGCTTGTGGTATTAACGACCGGTACGCACGATTTCGGTGTAACGGGCGGCCGCATCGGTAACCTGAGCATCGGCCAGCACGGTATCAACAACCTGATCTTCCAGCACCATGGCTTCAACCTGGGCCAGCTGTTCACGGTTGCCGTAGTAGTAGCTCACCACTTCTTCCGGCGTTTCGTAGGATTCAGCCACTTCTTCGATCACGGCCTTGACGCGGGCCTGATCGACTTCAACGGCCTTGTCTTTGATGATCTGGCTGATCAGCAAGCCAAGAGCCACTGAGCGCTGAGCCTGTTCGCGGAACAGGTCATCCGGCAGCATGTTCGGGTCAATCTTGGCGTTGCCGCCAAACTGCTTGAACATGGCTTCGCGTTGACGGTTGATTTCGTTGCCGACCAGTGCCTTCGGTGCTTCAACCGTGTTGTTGGCGAGCAGCGCGTCCATGACCTGAGTCTTGACCTTGTTCTTCACGGCCTGCTTGAGTTCGCGCGTCATGTTCTTGCGAACATCTTCACGGAACTTCTCAACGCCGCCGTCCTTCACGCCAAAGGCAGTCAAGAATTCGTCATTCAGTTCTGGCAGCACGGCCTTGGAGACCTTGTGCGCAGTGATCTTGAACACGGCAGCCTTGTCGCGCAGGTTTTCAGCCTGGTAATCGGACGGGAAAGTGACATTGATGTCACGAACTTCACCAGCCTTGATGCCAACGATGCCGGTTTCGAAGCCGGGAATCATGCGGCCAGAGCCGAGAGCCAGCTCGAAGTTGGTGGAAGTACCGCCGTCGAAGGCTTCACCGTCGATGCTGCCGGCGAAATCGAGCGTGACCTTGTCGCCGTCAGCGGCGGCATCGGTGCTGTCTTCGAAGGTGGCGCGCTGCTTGCGCAGGTTTTCGATCATTTCGTCGAGATCGGCTTCACCGATGTCAACCACCGGGCGCTCGACCTTGATGTCGGCAAAGCTGCTCAGCACCAGCTCCGGGTAAACTTCGACCAGCGCCGTGAAGGTCATGTCTTCACCGGCCTTGTCGGACACTTCTTCAATGCTCGGGAAGCCAGCCGGGTTGATGCCCTGCTGGGTCACGGCTTCATAGAAGCTGTCACGGATGATTTCGCCCAGCGCTTCCTGGCGGATAGATGCGCCGAAACGCTTCTGCACCAGCGACATCGGGACTTTGCCCGGACGGAAACCGTCCATGCGGATGGTGCGAGCGGCCTTGACGACGCGAGCCTGCACATCCTGTTCAATCTTGGCAGCAGGAACAACGACTTTGACGCGACGCTCGAGCGTGGAAACGGTTTCAACACTAACTTGCATGACAACCTCAACAGAATCGATGAATTAAGTGGCAAACGGCCGTACGCAGCCGAAACGCGAGGGTCAGGATTATAGTGAAAGTCGGGCAGATTGCCAGCGAGCCGAGGGAGATTGTGGGGCGTGGTGAAAATCAGAATGCCAGAAAGCAAAAAACGACCACTAGGGTCGCTTCAAGCTCTTACAACAGTCTTACACCAACAAAAATGGTGGGCCGTGAGGGATTCGAACCTTCGACCAATGGATTAAGAGTCCACTGCTCTACCAACTGAGCTAACGGCCCGCAAGCGGGTTACAACAACTTTCTCACCAGCAGAGAAAGGGGTGGGGTGGCTGATGGGACTCGAACCCACGACAGCCGGAATCACAATCCGGGACTCTACCAACTGAGCTACAGCCACCACAAACATTCGCTACGAGGCTGGTGCGCCCGGCAGGACTCGAACCTGCGACCCTCGGCTTAGAAGGCCGATGCTCTATCCAGCTGAGCTACGAGCGCAGGGTTGAAGTTCGCATCAACAGAAAATTGGTCGGGGTAGAGAGATTCGAACTCCCGACATCCTGGTCCCAAACCAGGCGCGCTACCGGACTGCGCTATACCCCGAATTTTCCGCCGACTCACTGTTCGAAAACAGCTTACCTCGTTGCGAGGGCGCATCATACGGAGCCGATGCAGGCCAGTCAACACAGGGCCGGCAAAGAATCCGGCCAAGTGCCGAAAGTTTCGGCAGTCCGGCACATTACTGTAGCAGTGACAGCATCATTGGTCGGTTTAAAGTATCGAGCATGAAATGTAATGAACTACATACAGCTGACATCAGCTTAATCATAGAAATGGCTTGGTGTGATGACACGCCATTTGAAGCAATCTCCTTGCAATTCGGTTTGACCGAGCCGGAAGTGATCGCGCTCATGAAACAGCAGCTCAAGTCCGGAAGCTACAAAGTCTGGCGTGAGCGCGTCAAAGGTCGTCTGGCAAAACATGAATGTCGTCGACTTGTTATGATCCGGCAGTCATCCTTGATTGCTGGATCAATACCTTATGAAGATTGAACGATTGTTGTTGTTGGGCGGAACGGGTGCTGTTGGTAAGGCTGCCTTGGCACAAGCACTGGCCGATCCCGCTATTTTGCAAGTCATTGCGCCCACTCGCCGCGCACTGCCCGCCCATCCCAAGCTGATCAATCCTCTGCTGGACTTCGATAACCTGCCCTTGCGCTATGACGGCGCCAGTCTGGCACTGCAACAGGCATTTAGTTGCGATGCCGTGGTCTGCGCCTTGGGTACAACGCTCAAGCTGGCCGGCTCGAAGGCTGCATTTGCTGCTATTGACCAGGATTTGGTGCTGTCGCTCGCACGGCTGGCGCAAGCGGGCGGTGCTCAGCGTTTTGCTTTGAACTCTTCGTTGGGTGCTAGCGCCAACGGCAGCTTCTATTTGCGTACCAAAGCTGCTGTTGAAAAGGCTTTGATAGGCATGGGCTTTGCGCGAACAGTGATTGTGCGGCCCTCGCTGATTGACTCTGATCGCCAGGGCCAGCGCCCGATGGAGCATGTGGGCGTCGTGCTTATGCGCTTTGCACGCCCGCTCATTCCGGCACGCTACCGCGCTGTAACGCCCGAGGCGATTGCTCGCGGGTTGATTGCTGGCATCAAGAACACTGCGCCGGGCGTTGTGTTTGTTGAGTCTGAAGCTCTGGCCTAAGAGCTCTCACCTAAAAATCACGCCTAGACCCAAACTCCATCAGTATTTTTCGATAAATATTTTCGAAGAATACTTTTGTCTGATTTTTGTCTAATACAAACTCACGCGACACAGCCTCATCTTTGTCCTAGACAAATCGACTAGCCGATTTGCATGAGAGGTTCAGAATGAATGCCAATGTCGCCGTGAAGCTTGACCCCGCCTTCGCCACAGAGACACCGGTGTTGCTGCCGATCAATGCTGTCGAACGCGAAACCGGTATTACCAAAGAGCTGCTGCGCATGTGGGAGCGTCGGTACGGCTTTCCGGCGCCCGAGCGTGACTCGCAAGGTGATCGCATTTATCCGCTGGCGCAAATCGCCAAGCTACGATTGCTGCGGCGCTTGCTGGATGCGGGGTTTCGGCCGGGTAAGGTCATCCACCTGGAAACCGCCGCGCTGGAGCACATGCTTCGCTCGCAAACGCAGGCGCGTCATGAGATTCCAGCCGAGCTGGAGAAAGAGCTGCTGGGCGTGTTGAAGACGCATGATGTTAATCAGGTGCGCGACTACCTTGCCCATAATCTGCTGAAGCTGGGGCTGGAGAACTTTGTCATTGAGTTTCTCCAGCATGCCAACATGATTGTGGGTGATACTTGGATGCGCGGGCTCGTGGAGATTCACGAGGAGCATCTGTTTACCGAGCAGGTGCAGAACATCGTGCGACAGGCGATCGGCAATTTGCGTGCGGTCAATCGGCCACCGCGCATCCTGCTCACCACACCGCCGGAAGAGACGCATACGCAGGGCATCTTGATGGTGGAGGCGCTGCTGCGACTGGATGATGCCGATGCGGTTTGTTATGGCGCGCAGATGCCGATCAAGGACATCGTGCAGGCGGTGCAACGGCACAAGATGAATATCGTGGCGTTGTCGTTCAGCGCGTCGTACCCGACCACGAAGGCGATCGAGTATCTGGAAGAGCTGCGCTTCCGCTTGCCACTGAGCGTCGAAATCTGGGGCGGTGGTGCGTCGTTGCGTTCGACGCGGCGTAGCGTGGAAGCGGTGAAGTTCTTTCATGACTTGCCGAGTATTCGTCAGGCCGTGAAAAACTGGCGCATCGCGCATGGCCCGCGCTGAAACGGGCAATCGCTACAGCGTGGTCTGGTTCAAGCGTGATCTGCGCTGCCACGACCATGCAGCCCTGATCGACGCCGCGCGGTCAGGGCCGATCTTGTGTGTGTACATCGTCGAGCCCACGCTGTGGGCTCAGGCCGATGCAGCCAGACAGCACTATCATTTTATCCGTGAAAGCCTGCAGGACCTTGCTGTGGCATTGCGCCAGCTGGGCGGCGACTTGCGTGTTTTTGTGGGCGAAGCCGTCGAGGTTTTGTCTCATCTTTATGCCATCGCGCCGTTTGCTGCGCTTTTTTCACATGAAGAGACGGGCAACCACGCCAGTTATCAGCGTGATCTGGCGGTGAAAGCTTGGTGCAAGTCACATTCGCTGCCATGGCATGAGTCGCGCCAGTTTGGTGTGCTGCGCGGCTTGAGTAATCGCAACGACTGGCAAGCGGGCTGGGAGCGCCACATGGCCGCCAGCCAGCTGCATTTGCCCGAGACATTGCAGTTTTTTGCGCTGCCCCTGGCGCAACTGCCGCTGCCCAGTGCCGACCAATTGCAGCTGCCAGCGCACGAGCCTCGGCAGCGACAACACGGTGGGCGCAGCTTGGCGCTGCAAGTGCTGAATGAGTTTCTTAACGACCGCAGCCAGCAATATCGCGGCGGTATTTCGTCACCTTTGTCAGCCACATCGGCATGTTCAAGGCTATCGCCCTACCTTGCGTTTGGCTGCCTTAGCCTGCGCGAGGTTGTGCAAGCGACTCATCTGCAGATCAAGCGGCTGCCGGCCAGCGCCTTGCAGCAGCGCCGTGGCCTGGAGGCGTTCATCAGCCGGCTTTATTGGCACTGTCATTTCATTCAGAAGCTCGAAAGCGAGCCGGCGCTGGAGTGGCAAAACTTGCATCGCGGCTATGATGGTTTGCGTGAGGACGACTGGAACGAGGCACATTTTCAGGCGCTGATCCGTGGCAGAACGGGCTGGCCGTTGGTGGATGCCTGCGTGATGATGTTGCACCACACCGGCTGGCTGAACTTTCGTATGCGCGCCATGCTGGTGTCCGTAGCGGCCTACCCGCTCTGGCTGCATTGGCGGCCTGTCGGCGAGTGGCTAGCTCGTGAGTTTCTCGACTACGAGCCGGGCATCCACTGGAGTCAGCTGCAAATGCAGTCGGGCACCACCGGCATCAATACGCCGCGTATCTACAACCCCATCAAGCAAGCCCAGGATCATGACCCTCACGGCCATTTTGTGCGGCGCTGGCTGCCCGCCATGCGGCGCGTGCCGGATAGCTGGCTGTTTGAGCCCTGGCGCATGCCCGAGTCTTTGCAAATGCGCTGTGGTTTGACGGTTGGGCTAGAGATTCCCGAACCGGTGCTGGACTTGTCGGAGGCGACGCGCACGGCGAAGGCCAGGCTGCTGTCACGACGCGCCCAGCCTGAGGTTAGGGCCAGCAAAGCCGCGATTATCGAGCGACATGCATCGCGCAAAAAAACACCGATTCGACGGGCGAAGTCCGTAGCCACACCCTCAGACTCATCACAGTTGAGCTGGGAGCTGTGAGCATGCGCAAAAAAGCTGACCTGCCGCAGAAGATCTGCGTGACCTGCCTGCGCCCTTATGTCTGGCGCAAGAAGTGGGCGCGGGACTGGGATCAGGTTAAATATTGTTCGGAACGATGCCGTCACCAGCCCGCACCCAGAGAAAGTTCATGATCGCTGCTATTTACTGGTTTCGGCAGGACCTTCGCCTGCATGACAACCCTGCCCTGCTCAACGCCATTGCGAAATCTGACACGCTGTTGCCAGTGTGCACAGCTTTGGATGAGCAGCCGTCGCACTGGCTGAGTCAACGGGTCGGGTCACATCGCCGAGCATTCCTTGAGCAGGCACGCACAGGCTTGCGCGAGTCGCTGCGGGCAAAAGGCAGCAACCTGCTGACCTTGCCGAGCGATGCGGTTTCGGCGCTGGTCGATACCGCCCGCCACTACAACATCCAGCAAGTGTTTTGTGAAGACATTGCCGCGCCGGAAGAGCAGGCGGAAGTGGCTGCACTTCGGGCTCATGGCCTGACGGTAGTGTCGCACTGGCAGTCCAGCCTGCTGATGCCGGAACAGTTGCCGTTTAAGCCAGAAGCGCTACCGGGAGTGTTCAGCCAGTTCCGAAATCAGCTTGAGCGTGCGGCCTGCCTGCCGGATCAGCCCTTGCCGACGCCCGAACAGCTGCCGCCCTGCCCTTTGCTGCCCTGCGCCTTAGTGCCCGAGCAAGCGGCTGAGATATCGCCGGTGATCGAGCCTCGGTCATCGTTTCCGTATCATCAGCCGGCCTTTTCGGGAGCTGAGAGCGCAGCACTGGCGCATGTTCAGCACTATTTCCAGAGTAATTTGCCACAGTGCTACAAAGTCACCCGCAATGGGCTGATGGGCAGCGACTATTCGACCAAGTTTTCACCGTGGCTGGCGGTTGGTGCGCTATCGCCACGACAAATTCATGCTGCATTGAAGGCCCACGAGCAGGCGCAAGGGGCCAATGACAGCACTTACTGGATCTGGTTCGAACTTCTGTGGCGAGACTATTTCCGCTTTCTGCATCTGCAACACGGAAAGCGGCTTTATACGGCCACCGGTCTGAGCTCAGGCGCGCCGAGCCGAGCCCACAATGTGGGTGGCTTCAAGCGCTGGTGCGCCGGCAATACGGGCGAGCCGCTGGTGGATGCCGCCATGCGGGAGCTCGCGGCCAGCGGTTACCTGTCGAATCGCTTGCGGCAGCTGGTGGCGAGTTATCTGATCCACGATCTGGGCGGTGACTATCGCGCCGGTGCGGCGTGGTTCGAGGCGCAGCTGCTGGACTACGATGTGTACAGCAATCAAGGCAACTGGCTGTACATCGCCGGGCGTGGCACAGACCCGCGTGGTGGTCGTCGTTTCAATCCTGAAAAGCAGACGCGCGAGCACGACCCTGCCGGTGAGTATCGCCATGTGTGGAGCCATTCATGACGACCTTGCGCCTGATTCTGGGCGATCAGCTCAACCCGCAGCACAGCTGGTTTTCGCGGGTGGATGAGAGCGTAGTGCATGTGCTGATGGAGATGCGTCAGGAAACGGATTATGTGCTGCATCACGCTCAGAAGATTCTCGGCATTTTTGCCGGCATGCGTGCATTTGCGCGTGAGCTGGAGGCTGCCGGCCATCGCGTACATTACCTGCGCATCAGCGATGCTGAGAACAAGCAGCAGCTGTGTGCAAATCTGGATGTGCTAATTCAGCGTTATGGAGCGACCGGACTAGTTTATCAGGCGCCGGATGAATGGCGGCTGGATGAGCAACTGGCGACTTATGGGCAAGCGCTGCGGCAGCGCGGGCTGTCGGTTGAAATGATGGATTCCGAGCATTTCTACACCCATCGCACGGAGGTCGCCGAGCTGTTTCGTGGGCAGAAATCATGGCTGATGGAGCGCTTTTACCGAAGCATGCGTCAGCGTCATCGGGTCTTGATGACGACAGCTGGGAAGCCGATTGGCGAGCAATGGAATTTCGATCATGACAATCGCCAGCGCTGGCAGGGCCAGCCGCCGGTTGCCATGGATCATCGCCCCTGTCATGACCACCGTGCGCTGTGGGCAGAAATTGAAGCGGCGGGCGTCAAATCCTTTGGTCATCCGCAGGCGGCGCAATTTCGCTGGCCGCTGTCACGGCAGGAGGCGTTGCAGCAGTTCGAACACTTTCTGCGTGATGCCTTGCCGCATTTCGGCCAGTTCCAGGATGCCATGTCATCGCAGGATTGGCGGTTATTTCATGCCCTGATTTCGTTTGCGCTGAACACCAAGATGCTCTGCCCGCAAGAAGTGGTGATGGCCACGGAGGCAGCTTGGCACGCGGGCGATATTCCGTTGGCCGCCGCTGAAGGTTTCATCCGCCAGATTCTCGGCTGGCGCGAATATGTGCGCGGCGTGTACTGGGCACACATGCCGGGCTACGAGCAGCACAATCACTTTGGCCATGACCTTGATCTGCCGGAATGGTTCTGGACGGGCAAGACACAGATGCGCTGCCTGCAGCACGCCATCGGGCAGTCACTGGAACATGCCTATGCCCATCATATCCAGCGACTCATGGTGATCGGCAATTTTGCGTTGCTCGCCGGGCTGAACCCGCAGCAGCTGCATCAATGGTATTTAGGTATCTATATTGATGCTTTCGAGTGGGTGGAGCTGCCCAATACCGTGGGCATGAGCCAGTTTGCCGATGGCGGTTTGCTGGCGACCAAGCCGTATGTGTCGAGTGCGGCCTACATTGATCGCATGAGTGATTACTGCAAGGGTTGTCGCTACGACAAGAAGCTGCGCACAGGCGCCAAAGCCTGCCCGTTCAACGCCTTGTACTGGGACTTTCATGCTCGCCATGCCGGCACATTGGCGAAGAACCCTCGCCTCGGCATGGTGTATCGCCAGCTGGAGAAAATGACGCCGGAGGCGAAGGCAGCGATTGCGCAGCAGGCAGCGCAGACACGCGGACGGCTGAACGCGCTTTAGGCTGGTTTGGCTATGACATCTAGGAAGACGATTGCCTGCTGAGACAGATTGAGACAGAATGTATCTCGATTGAGATCAGGAGCTCCGCCGTGGCTGCAACAACAATGGTTCATGTCCGCGTGGATGAACATATCAAGACACAGGCCACTGAGGCTTTGGCGGCGATGGGGCTTTCTGTCTCTGACGCCGTGCGCGTCTTTTTGATGCGCGTGGTGGCCGACCAGCAAATGCCTTTTGCTCTTAAGGTTCCCAATGCCGAAACCAGGACCGCGATGATCGAAGCCGATGACATCGCGCGCGCAAGGAATGTGCGCTTTGAAAGCGCCAGCGAGTTGTTTGATGACCTCGAAAAGAATAGTAGCCAGTAAGCGTGCAACGCTTCCGCGAGCAGCTGATTATGCAAAATGCTTTCTGAAGGACTGGGAGCGACTATCCCGCTCAGGCCGATACGACATGTCTCAGCTCAAAGAGGCCATGTTGCTACTGATAGCAAATAATGGGCCGCTCGGGCCTGAGTGGCTTGATCACGCTCTGGGCGGCGATTGGGCAGGACATCGGGAGTGCCATATTGGCGGTGACTTCCTGCTGGCCTACAAATTGGATGACAGCGGAAAGACGGAGCTGATCATCTTTACGCGTGCAGGAACGCACGCCGAGCTTTTCGAGTAAAAGTCTGCGATCAGCAGCTCTCTAATCACTTCGTTGTTGCAGTAGTCGCTGGCACCGGCCGAGCCATCGCGCCCAATAGCGCGCCGAGAAAGACAATCGCAGCGCCCAGCGCGGTGCCGGCGGTCAGAGTCTCACCCAAGATAGGCACCGCCAGCAGCGCACCCACCACCGGCACGCCAGACATCATGATGACCACGCGCATGCTGCCGAGCAGCTCGACGGCCTTGGCGTAGGTCCACATGGCGACACAGACCACGACAAAGCCTTGATAGAACGACTGCAGCGCAATTTCATGCCAGCTTGCCGTGCTCAGGTGGCTGGGCAGGAACAAGACAAACACCGGCAGATAGACCAACGCCGACACAGCCGCGACGCCCAGCGTGACATCGAAGGCTTTGACCTGCCAGAGTTTGAGCAGCACGGTAAACAACGACCACAAGCAGCTGGCGGTGAGCAGGAAGAGATCGCCCCTGAGCGTGCTCTGCCCGGCCGGCAACGATGCCATGCTGGTGAACAGCAGCGTCATCACGCCAGTAAGAATCAGGGCCAGGCTCAGCAGGCGGATTCGATTCGGGCGCTCGCCAAGCAGCAGGCCGGCAAAGATCGCGGTGAAGAACGGCAGCATGCCGGAGATCAGCACCGCGCCATGACTGGCCGGCGAGATCTGGAAGCCAGTGTAGCTGGCCAGCGGATAGGTGATGCCGGCCAACATGGCCAGCGTGAGCGATTGGTACCAGCGCAGCTGCCGTAGGCCGCTTTGCAGCAGGCGCGGCAGCCACCACGGAGCCAGCACCAGCGCCGAGACGCCGATGCGCAAAGCGTCGATGTCGTACGGGGTGAGCGTGCCGGTGGAGCCAATGCGCGAGACCACCACAAAACCGGACCAGATCAGCAGCGTGATGGCGGCGTAGAGGTAGCCGGCATCGGCAGAGATCGGCGTTTTCATGCGAAAGCTCGCAGCGGTTGTAGGCGAGCAGGATACACGCTACAACGCCTTTGCAAAGCGTCGATGACGCCTGAATCCCATCTGCTTTACAGAGCCTTTATACATGTCCAGCCCGAATATTGAAGTCAGCCAGCACGATGGCATCTGCGAGATCCTGATCAGTCGCCCCGAACGCAAGAATGCGCTGACGCATGGCATGTATACCGCGCTGCACGAGGCCGTCTCGGCTGCCGAAGCCGACTCGGGCGTGCGCGTGCTGATGATTTCGGGGGCTGGCCAGTGCTTCACCAGCGGTAACGATCTGCAGGATTTTTTGCAGCACCCACCGCAGGATGAAAACGCGCCCGTCATGGTATTGCTGGACAAACTGCTGCATGCGCGCAAGCCAATTGTGGCGGCGGTCAGCGGCCATGCGGTGGGCATCGGCACCACGCTGTTGCTGCACTGCGATCTGGTCTATTGCGATACCACGGCACGCTTTCAGCTGCCGTTTGCCAACCTCGGCCTCTGCCCGGAGGCTGGCTCCAGCTATCTGCTGCCGCTGATGGCCGGGCATCGCAAGGCCGCCGAGCTGCTCATGCTGGGCCAGCCCTTCAGCCCGGAAACAGCGCGCGAGATCGGCCTTGTCAATGAAGTGGTGAGCCCGGAAGCCTTGCCGGCACTGGCGCAGGCCCGTGCACGACAACTGGCCGACCAGCCCACGGCGGCAGTGCTGCTGACCAAGTCGCTGTTGCGCAAGGCTCCCCATGACGCGCTGGCAGCGCACATGAAATTCGAGGGCGGACATTTCATGGCACGGCTCAACTCGCCGGAAGCTATCGAAGCGTTTACGGCCTTTCAGGACAAGCGCAAGCCGGACTTTCGGCAGTTCGACCCAAAGGCATTGCCACAATGACAACCGCTCAACCCAGCATCCTGTATTGCTGCCCGCCTAGCTTGCTAGACATTACCAACGGCGCGGCGCTAAGCGTTCGCACCATACTCGCTGCCCTTGCCAAAAAAGGCTGGCGCACAGTTGCACTGCAAGCGAGCATTTTTGATTCGCCACACGGTAGCGAGCAGCTCGCCAAAGCCATTGAGTCGCAAAAAGACAAGCCGATCTGGCGGTGTGAAATGCATGGTGTTGAGCACTTGATCACCAAAACAGCATCGACGCATCGAAAAGACATGACCAGCCAGGAGGAGGATCTGTTTTTCAAAGTCTTCATGAGCGAGCTTCAACATCGACGCCCAGACATGATTCTGCTGTGGGGCAGCTTGGTGCTGGAACGAGCCATGATGCGCGAGGCACGCGATGCGGGCATTCCTATCGTTTTCTATTTGGCTAATGCAGGCTACCAAGACAAGTCTGTATTCAAAGATGCATCCGTCATCATTACCGACTCACAGGCAACCGCCGATCTTTACCAGGCAAGACTCGCGCTTGAGTTGCAACCTTTGGGAAAGTTCATCGACAAAGCCTCTGTTATTGCAAGCACGCCGCCCAACCCAGACTTCATTACATTCATTAACCCCTCTTTTGAAAAGGGCGTGAGTGTTTTCATGCCTTTGGCGAAACTGGCAGCCAGCGAATGCCCGGAAGTCAAATTCCTGGTCGTGCAAAGTCGAGGTCGCTGGGATAAGGCGCTCAGTGTGCTGAAATTCAAGCCTGAAGACTTCCCCAATGTGCGTGTTATTGGTCATCAGACCGATATGCGCCCGGTATATGCAAAAACGCGAGCGCTGCTGCTGCCTTCTTTGTGGCACGAGAGTGGCGGCAGAGTCATTGCCGAAGCACAACTCAATGGCATTCCCGTGCTGGCGAGCAATTTGGGTGGCTCCGTAGAAATGGTTGGCAAAGGTGGCCGGCTTTTCTCGCTCCCGGAGACCGCTAGGTCAAAAATGGCCGAAATACATGTCTGCGAGGATGATTTGCGCCCGTGGCTGGATGAGATCAAGCGCCTATGGCACGATCAGAACTATTACGCTGACATGTGCAAAATCGCCGAGGATGAAGCCCAAAAGCACGATATTGAGCACAATATCCAGCGCTTCATTAAGGCGGTAAGCCCAGCCGTTCTGGCCAGCAAAGCGCAAGCCTCATGAAAAAGGGCGCTCAGTTCTCACTGAGCGCCCTCCTCTTGCCGCTTGAAACTTGATGCTTAGAAAGTACGCGAAATCAGCTCTTTCATGATCTCGTTGGTGCCGCCATAGATACGGTTGGCACGGGTATCGATGTAAGCCTGCGCCACCGGATACTCAAGCATGAAGCCGTAGCCGCCGTGCAGCTGCACGCACTCGTCGGCAACCTTGGACATCAGATCGGAAACCCAGTACTTGGCGGCCGCAGCAGCATCCACCTGCAGCGTGCCCTTGATCTGCTCTTCGATGCACTTATCCACAAAAACGCGGGCAATCTGCGTTTCCGAGCGAAGTTCGGCGAGCTTGTACTTGGTGTTCTGGTAAGCCGCGACAGGCTTGCCGAACACCTTGCGATCGCGCACATAGGCCAGCGTGTGAGCCAGCACCTGCTCGCAACCGGACGCACACATGATGGCAATCATCAGGCGTTCCCAGGCCAGTTCCTTCATGAGCATGATGAAGCCCATGCCTTCCATGCCGATCAGGTTGGACTTGGGCACGCGCACATTGTCGAAGAACAGCTCGCAAGTGTCCTGGCCTTTCATGCCGACTTTCTTCAGCGGACGGCCCTTGCTGAAACCGGGGCGATCAGCCTCGATCAGCAGCAGCGAAATGCTCTCCGCGCCTTTGCTCGGGTCGCCAGTCTTCACCACCACCACGGAGATGTCGCAGAGATAGCCGTTGGTGATGAAAATCTTCGAGCCGTTAACGATGTAGTCGTCGCCATCGGCAATCGCGCTGGTGCGCACGGCCTGCAGGTCGGAGCCGGTGCCGGGTTCGGTCATGGCAATCGAACCCACGGCTTCACCCGTGGCCATCAGCGGCAGCCACTTCTGCTTCAGCTCTTCGCTGGCGAAGTTGTTGAGGTAGTTGGCCACGATGTCGGAGTGCAGCGAAAAACCCGAGGCGGAGTCGCCAGCACGCGCCTGCTCTTCCATCATGATTACGCTATAGAGGCGATCCACGCCCGAGCCGCCGTACTCTTCCGGCATGGTCGGACACAGCAGACCCAGCTCACCGGCCTTGTTCCACAGATTGCGATCAATGTGCTGCTGCTCTTCCCACTTCTCGCGATGCGGAGCCAGCTCTTCTTCGAAGAAACGGCGGGCGGTACGGCGGAAATCTTCATGTTCGGCGCTGAAAATCGTGCGCGGAATCATGGCATTCATAGGATTGGGAACATTCAAACTCATGGCGAACCACTCCGGAAATAGTCAAAAACGACTGCGAACCTCATGAGAATGACCAAACGGTCTCGCAGCCAGCCGCGTTTATACAAGCGCGACTGCTCGGTCGCAAGTGATTTGTGACTGAACAGTTTTGTTTTTCAAACAATGCATCATCGCTGCTCATCTCGCTTGGCACTGACAGGTCACACCGGCGCATGCGAAAATGCGCGCCCCGTTCAATGCTCGCCCCGGAGATCTCATGTCTGCCTTGTTGCTCGATGGCAAAGCCCTGTCGCTAAAAATGGAAGCCGAGCTCGCCGAGCGCGTGGCACACATCAAGGCCGTCAGCGGTCGCACGCCGATTCTGGCCACCATTTTGGTTGGCGATGACCCCGCTTCGGCCACTTATGTGACCATGAAGGGCAAGGCCTGCCAGCGCGTCGGCATGGAGTCGATTCGTCTTGAGCTGCCTAGCGTGACCACGACTGAGCAGCTGCTGACCGAGATCGCTACGCTCAATGCCAACCCGGATGTGCACGGCATTCTGCTGCAGCATCCGGTGCCGCATCAGATCGACGAGCGCGCCTGCTTCGATGCCATCGCGCTGGAAAAAGATGTGGATGGCGTGACCTGCTTGGGCTTCGGGCGCATGGCCATGGGCGAGCGCGCCTACGGCTCGGCGACGCCGGCGGGCATCATGACACTGCTCAAGCATTATGGTGTGGCGCTGGCCGGCAAGCATGCCGTGGTCGTCGGGCGCAGTGCCATCCTCGGCAAGCCCATGGCGATGATGCTGCTCGGGGCCGATTGCACCGTCACCATCTGCCACTCGAAAACGCAGAATCTGGCGGCACTGATCAAACAGGCGGACATTGTGGTGGGTGCGGTCGGACGCCCGGAGTTCATCAAGGCGGAATGGATCAAGGGTGGTGCTGTGGTGGTGGATGCCGGCTATCACCCCGGTGGTGTTGGCGACATCGAGCTGAAACCTCTGGCCGGTCGTGTGGCGGCGTGGACGCCAGTGCCCGGCGGCGTCGGCCCGATGACCATCGCCACGCTGATCGAACAGTCGGTGCAGGCGGCGGAGCGACAGCTCAAGGGCTGAGCGCCGCCGCTCATCATGAAAGGGCCCCGGAAGGGGCTTTTTTGTTCAGTCGTCGATGACCTTAAGGCGGCTGACCAGCAGCTTGTCGATACGCATGCCATCCATGTCGATAACCTCCATGCGCAAACCCTGCCAGTTCAGCAGCTGACCCGTGCTGGGAATGCTGCCCAGCTCGAACAGCACAAGGCCGGCCAGGGTCTGGAAGTCGCGGCTGCCTTCCAGCTCGTCGCACTCCATCGGGAACAGGTCGCGAAAGCGTTCGATCGAGAGCGCACCGTCGAGCAGCCAGGAGCCATCCTCGCGATGCACCACATCCGGGTCGTGCGAGCTGGCATCCGACGGCAGTTCGCCGACCATGGCTTCTAGCACATCGGTTAGTGTGACCAGGCCCTGAATTTCGCCGTACTCATCCACGACCAGCGCCAGATGCTCACGCTTGGTGCGGAACAGATCAAGCAACGCCAGCGGAGACAGGCCCATGGGCGCAAACAGCGCCGGCTTCACCAGCGCTTCGATGTCCCACACACCATTGCCGGCAAGCTGCTGCTGCAACAGCACCGGCAGCGACAGCACACCGACAATATTGGCCATACCATCACGGCACACCGGCAGATAGCTGTAGCTGGTCTGCGCCAGCAGGGCTTTCTGCTCGGCCAGCGACTCATCCAGATCCAGACATTCGATGTCTGGGCGCGTAGTCATGATCAGGCTGAGATTCCAGTCATCGAGCCGGAACACATTAGCCACCAGCTCGCGCTCGGCATGCTCGAAGATGCCGGCTTCGGCACCCTCGGCCATCAGGCCCTTGATTTCTTCCTCGGTCACCGGCGAATCATCGGTGCGCTTGGCACCGAGCAGATCCAGCACGCGCTCGGTAGACCAGCTCAGAAAGCGCACCACCGGATGCGTGAGAAACAGCACGCCGCGCATGAACGGGGCCACGATGCGCGCAATTTTTTCGGGCGACTGCATGCCTAAGCGCTTGGGCACCAGCTCGCCAACAATCAGCGAGAAATAGGTGATCAGAATGACCATGCAGGCCGTGGCCAAGATCTTGGCATAGGGTGCAATCAGCGGAATTTCTTCAAATACAGGTCGCAGACGGTCGGTAATAGCGCCCTCGCCCAAGGCACCGCTCATCACGCCGATCAGGGTGATGCCGATTTGCACCGTGGACAGAAAAAAGGTCGGATGTTCAGACAGCTTGAGCGCGGCTTTTGCGCCCAGATCGCCGGTGTCGGCCATTTGCTGCAAACGAATACGACGGGATGACACGATGGCGATTTCCGACATGGCAAAAAGACCATTGAAGGCAATCAAAAACAGAATCAGCAGTATGTCCATAGAAGGCGGCGGCTAGTGGCCGGGAGCGAGGGATCGCCGCAAGTGGTGCATGATACATGCCAATGCGGCTTTACCCTAGCGAGGGCCGCCAGCAGCCGCCACACAAAAGCAGATTAGTCCGCCTTGCGCCAGCGCACGCCTTCGCGGGAAAACTCCACCGCCACGCCCATGCCTTGCAGCTGGGCACGGATTTCGTCGGAGCGCTGAAAGTTTTTCGCCTGACGCACGGCGGTGATTTCGGCCACCAGCGCTTCCACCGTGGCCACAAAGTCGGCATCGCCGGCACCGGCCTGGCGGAAAGCTTCCGGCTCGTGCTGCAACAGGCCGAGCACAGCGCCGAGGCGCTTGAGCAGGTTGGCGAACTGCGCTGCACCGTTGGCATCGCCAGCTTTGTCGCAGCGATTGGCTTCGCGCACCAGCTCGTACAGCACGGCCAGGGCTTCCGGCGTGTTGAAATCATCGTTCATGGCGGCGGCAAAGCGGGCTTCGTAATCGGCCACAGAAGCCGGCTCACCGGCATCAGCGCGCGCAAACGCACCGAGGGTGGTGTAGAAACGCTCCAGCGCCTGCTTCGCCTGATCCAGCGCGGCATCCGAATAGTTCAACGGGCTGCGGTAGTGGCTGGCGGCAATGAAGTAGCGCAGCACTTCCGGGTGGTACTGCTTGAGCACTTCGCGGATGGTGAAGAAGTTGTTCAGCGACTTCGACATCTTCTCCGCGTTCACCTGCACGAAACCGACATGCATCCAGGTGTTCACATAGGTCTCGCCGGTGGCGGCCTCGCTCTGCGCGATCTCGTTCTCGTGGTGCGGGAACAGCAGGTCACCGCCGCCACCGTGGATGTCGAAGCTGTTGCCGAGGCAGCAGGTGCTCATCGCCGAGCATTCGATATGCCAGCCCGGACGGCCATTGCCCCAGGGCGACTGCCACGACGGCTCGCCGGGCTTAGCCGACTTCCAGAGCACGAAGTCCATAGCGTTCTGCTTGATGTCATCGACCTCGACGCGCGCGCCGGCCTGCAGATCATCGAGCTTCTTGTTGGACAGGCGGCCATAGCGCGGAAAACTGGCCACCGAGAAATAAACATCACCATTCTTCGCCGGATAGGCATTTCCCTTGCTCACCAGCGTGCCAACCATGCGCAGGATGTCATCGACATGATCGGTGGCTTTCGGCTCCAGATCCGGGCGCAGGGTGCCGAGCGCGGCGGCATCGTCATCCATGGCGGCGATAAAACGGGCCGTCAGCGCCTCGATGCTTTCGCCATTCTCGTTGGCACGGGCGATGATCTTGTCGTCGATGTCGGTGATGTTGCGCACATAGGTGACTTTGAAGCCCAACTGGCGCAGCCAGCGCGCGATGATGTCGAACGAGACCATGACGCGGGCGTGGCCGATATGGCAGTAGTCGTAAACGGTCATGCCGCAAACATAAAGGCTGATTTCGCCAGCCTTGCGCGGCACGAACACGGCCTTGGCGCGCGCCTCCGAATTGTGGATGACCAAACTGGCGGCGAGCGGACTCAGGCCAGGTGCAGACAACAAACTCATGCCGGCTTGCCCCAGGAGTCGCGCAGGCCAACCGTGCGGTTAAACACCAGATGCTCCGGCGTCGATTCTTTCAAATCGACGCAGAAATAGCCTTCGCGCTCGAACTGGAAGCGATCTTCGGCCACAGCGGTCGCCAGTGATGGCTCGACGCGGGCTTCGCTCAGCACTTCCAGCGACGCGCCGTGCATGAACGACTTGAAGTCGGCATCACCACGATCCGGCGCGGCATCGTTGAACAGGCGATCGTAGAGACGCACGGTCGCCGGCAGCGAATGCGACGCCGAAACCCAGTGAATCACGCCCTTGACCTTACGATCGACCGGGTTGGCGCCCAGCGTGGCCGTATCCAGCGAGCAGCGCAGCTCGGTGATTTCACCGGCGGCATTCTTGATGACTTCATCGCAACGCATGATGTAGGCGTTGCGCAGACGCACTTCGCCACCAGTCGTGAGGCGCTTGAAGCCCTTCGGCGGCACTTCCTCGAAATCGGCGCGATCAATGAAAATTTCGCGGGTCAGCGGCAGCTCGCGCTCGCCCATGTCCACATTCGGGTGGCGCATGGTGCGCAGGATCTCGTGATGATCATCGGCAAGATTGGTCAGCACCACTTTCAGCGGCCGTAGCACGGCCATGGCACGCGGCGCGCTCAGCTCCAAGTCTTCGCGGATGCAGAATTCGAGCATGGCCACATCGATCACACCATCGCTTTTGCTGAGGCCAATGCGGTCGCAGAAATTGCGGATCGAGGCCGGCGTATAGCCGCGACGACGCAGACCGGAGATGGTCGGCATGCGCGGATCATCCCAGCCGTGTACCAGTTTTTCGTCCACCAGCTGCTTGAGCTTGCGCTTGCTGGTCACGGTGTAGTTCAGGTTGAGGCGGGCAAATTCGATCTGCTGCGGATGCGGCAGCGACGGCAATTGATCCAGCAGCCAGTCGTACAGCGGCCGATGCGCCTCGAACTCCAGCGTGCACAGCGAATGCGTGATGCCTTCGAGCGCGTCGGAAATGGGGTGCGTGTAGTCGTACATCGGGTAGATGCACCAGGCGTTGCCGGTCTGGTGATGCTCGATGTGACGGATGCGATAAAGAATCGGGTCACGCAAATTGATATTGCCCGAGGCCATGTCGATCTTGGCGCGCAGCACATGAGTGCCGTCCGGAAAAGCCGCCGCCTTCATGCGGGCAAACAGGTCGAGGTTTTCGGCGATGGAGCGATCGCGGTACGGCGAATTCGAGCCGGGCTGGCTCAACGAGCCACGGGTCTCGCGAATCTGCTCGGGCGTTTGCGAGTCCACATAGGCCTTGCCGGCGCGGATCAGCTCGACGGCAAAGTCGTGCAGCGCCTGGAAGTACGACGAGGCATAGCGCACTTCGCCCGCCCACTGGAAGCCCAGCCAGTGCACATCGCGCTGAATGGCATCGATGTATTCCTGCGACTCTTTCTCGGGGTTGGTATCGTCGAAACGCAGATTGCACAGGCCATCGGCACCGGGGTGGGTGGCGGCTTCCTGAGCCAGTCCGAAGTTCAGGCAAATCGATTTGGCGTGGCCAATATGCAGGTAGCCGTTCGGCTCCGGCGGGAATCGGGTAACGATTTGGGTATGGGCTTTGCTGTCACTGATTTTGCGATCAATATCGGCAAGCACACGCGTTCGGATGAAATCTCTGGCTTCAATCATGGTCTAGCAGGCAAAATTAAAGGCTGGAGTGTACGCCCCGAGGGGGTACGCTCTCAACCGAATACGGGCTATACAGGCTCGCTGTCATTCATAAATACGCAGGAATCCGCGCATGAAAGTTGCACTGAACACTAATCAAGGTCGCATCGTGCTGGAACTCGACGCCGCCAAGGCACCCAAGACCGTTGCCAACTTCGTTGAATATGTGAAAAGCGGCCACTACAACGGCACCATTTTTCACCGCGTGATCGACGGTTTCATGATCCAGGGTGGCGGCTTCGATGAAAAAATGAAGCAGAAATCCACCGGCACGCAGATCCAAAACGAAGCCGACAACGGCCTGAAGAACGACATCGGCACCATCGCCATGGCCCGCACCGGCGACCCGCACTCTGCCACCGCGCAATTCTTCATTAATGTTGGCAACAACGCCTTCCTCAACCACAGCGGCAAGAATCCGCAGGGCTGGGGCTACGCGGTGTTCGGCAAGACCGTTGAAGGCATGGATGTGATCAACAAGATCAAGGGCGTGGCGACCGGGAATGCCGGCGGCCATCAGGATGTGCCGCGCACAGCGGTCGTCATCGAAACTGCTGAAATCATCGCGGAGTAAGCCGTGGCCTGCGCCCTGCTGCTGTCGGATGTTCATCTCGCGCCTGATCTGCCGCGCTGCAGCGAGGGCCTGAAAACCCTGCTGCGCGAACTGCCGGGCGATTGCTCGGCGGTCTATGTGCTGGGCGACCTGTTCGAGGTCTGGGTCGGCGACGATCTGCACACGCCCTACCTCGACAGCATCTACGAGAGTTTCCGCAGCGTCAGGGCGCGCGGCATTGAGCTGGTGTTTTGCCACGGCAATCGCGATTTCCTGCTCGAACGCGGCCCCGCTGGCGTGCCCGGTTTTGCCGAGCTGGCCGGCGGACGCATGATGGCCGAGTCGGAGGTCGTCGACCTGTTCGGCACGCCCGCCCTGCTCATGCACGGCGATCAGCTGTGCACGCTGGATGCCGCCTACATGGCCTTCCGCCAGCAATCACGCAGCAGCGAATGGCAGCAGATGATGCTGACCAAACCGCTGGATCAGCGTCTGATGGTGGCCGAGATGTGGCGCATGCAGAGCAAGGCCGCGAACAGCAACAAGCCGGAAAACATCATGGATGTGACGCCGGAAGAGGTCGTGCGCGTCATGGCCGAAGCCAATGTGGAGCTGCTCATTCACGGCCACACGCATCGCCCGATGCGCCATGCCGTGGAACTGCCCGGCGACATGGCCGGCGAGCGACTGGTGCTGGGTGACTGGCGCGAAGATGCGGGCGAAGCGGTGATCGCTTGGGCGCGACCGGACGGTATCGAGCTTGTGCAGTACCGGTTCTGAATCATGGCGAAAAGCATCCTGCAGAAAGCCATTGAAGAGCTGCAAACACTAGCGGCCAAGCAAGGCGAAGAGATTTTTGTGTACCCGGAATTTGGTGACAAGCGCAGCTATAAGCTTGTCAGTTTGGAGCCCTACCTGGATTTGCTGATTGTGCACTACGAATCAGCGGGCGAAAGCTATGCGCTGGAAACGCCGAAGCTGCAGAGCTTCGAGTTCTCGAAGGCCAGGCTGGAGCTGCAAATGGTTGATATTGATGGCGAAGGCTTGTTATTGGTGGCCGAATAAAAGGCTGAATAAAGCCGACTTTGCAGTCACAAAAAGGTCATTTGTATCAACTCTGTAACTGGAAATCGTTAAAAAAATCCCTATAATTCGCTGAAATTTCCAACGAACTGGAACCGTCGTGCAAAAATCATTTATCAACGCCTTTATTTTGTCCGGCTTGCTGGCCGTCTCCGCTCCTGTATTCGCGGCTAGCGAACAAGGCATGGCCAACTCTAATGCCGATCCGAGTGACAGCGCCTACCAGCATGCAAACTGCAATGCGTCATTCCAAGCTGGCTGTACATCCGGCAAGGACAAAGACAAGAGCAACAACGGTAATGGCAACGGCAACGGCACAGTGACCGGCGCTGGCGATGAAGGCACACCGTCAAACGCCCTGCCCGGCCCTGAAATGCACGCTGCCGGCCCGGCATTGCTGGCCCTCGCTGGCGTCATGCTGATGCTGCGCCGCCGCAATCTGCGCGCAAACAACACCTGAGCACGCTAACCAACGAGGGCTCCCGATGAGCTCTCTGCTGCTGGCACTCATCGCCGTAGTCAATATTGCGGTCTTCAAATGGCAAGAACTCAGTGTTCTTGCCATTTGCATTCTGGCGACCACCCTTGCGCTGGCCGCAGCCGACCCTCAAGTGCGACAAGCGCGCATGCGAAGCAACACAGACCTGTTGCTCTACAGTGTCAGCATTCTGCTTCTGTTAGTCCCTTTTGCCGCAGCAACTTGGCTCGCACTGATTGTGCTGGCCATGCAGATCAGCCGCTTTTCAGGCGTTGCAATGCGCAGCCATGCCGCCATGATCTGCCTGGCTTGGCTAGGCATGACCGAGCTGGGCATGCTGCTGATGACCAAGTTCAAATTTAGCCTGACGCCGCTGCTAATACTGGATGCCGAGCTGGTACGCCTTAGCCTGCTGCCTTTCGTGGAATCTGTTATCCGGGAAGATAACCTGCTCATGGTCGGAAATTACTCCGGCGTGATTCTGTGGGGATGCACCGGCGTGCGCTCGGCTTGTCTGCTGGTCATCGCTTACCGGCTGGCCTTGCTGCTGACCAACGCACCGAGATCCTTTACCTACCAGCAAGGCTTGCTGCTGATGCTGGCGTCTTTCCTGGTCAATCACATCCGACTGACGCTGAGCGCTCACTCGCAAGCCTGCTACGAGATGACGCACACGCCAGCCGGCATGATGCTGTTTGACAGCTTGCAGATTCTGCTGCTCATGGCCTTTCTGCTTCATGCCAATCGCCCGCAAACCGAGCGACAAACATGAGCCGGCATATCTTGCATGCTCTGGGTTTGCTGCTGATTTTGGCGGTATCGCTGACGCTAAAGCAGGTCAAATATGCAAACGACCACAAGCAGTGGGCGCTGGAGCTGGATCTTCCGCTCAAGCAGGCCTTCCGGCTCTCTGGCTTCAACGCGAATGACCTGCAGGTGACTCACGGCGGCTTTGCCAGCCTCTATGTTTTCAACAAGGCCGGCTGCCCGAACTATGAAGTGCTGAGTCTGCGCAATACCGAAGATGGCATTGCCTCAGCATTCCGGCATCGCGTCATGAAAAACGATCATGATGAGCCTGTCATTTTGCTTGATGGCAGGATTTACAGCACGCTTTCCATGCTGCATCTGTATCGCAGCATTTTCCGTCACGAAACCGGCCGGCTGCTCGGTTTGCCTGCAGAAGCCGGCAGCTTCATGATCCATCCCGATCCACGCTTGGCAACAGCAGCTTGCCAGCTGAATCTAGATGCCCTGAAGCCTGGCTGACCTCAGCCCGACATCTTCACCTGCGCCACCAACGCCAGCACATCGATGTTGGCCGCCGCCTGCATCGCTGGATCATTGATGCGCGCATTCACTTCCTTGACGATCTGATCGCGCACAATCGGCTTCACCAGATTGAGCTTGTCCAGCACATCGCTAGGCAGATTTTCGCCGACCAGATCAATGCGGATGCTGTGGCCCGACACGGGATGCGGCACCAGCCGCAGAATCACCGGCGCATAGGTTTCTACATCAATCTGCACCTGAATGTTCACCGCCAGCGCGAACTTGAGGTCGATGCCGAACAGCTCCACATCGAGCTGCAAATCACCTCGCACCGACAAAATAAACGCGATCTTGGGCAAGTGGCTGAGCAAGGGATCAACGCTGATGTCGCCAAGCTTGAACACATAGGAAATCATCAGCATATCGGCCGGCAGCTTGCGCATGGAGCCAGCAATGGTGCGCTCCAGCAAGGCTTCTATTTCACTGCCCAGACGGCGTGCGGTGACCACCTGCTGAATGAAGTTGTGGCCGAACTCGGCATAGCTGATGGCGTGTAGTTGCGTCATGGGAGTTCCCTCGACTTGACTTGAAACAGCATGACATCGAATGCCGCCAAGGTTTGAAAACTTTCGTTGGCTTCCAGTAGTGCCCGGCGCTCGGCGGTGGCTTTCCAGGCATAGGGCGTCATGGCCAGCAAATCTTTCAGGGCCGCTTGCGAAAGCGATAACGGAGCTTCAACTCGCAAGCGCTGCTGCAGCACAAAGCCATCGCTGAATGCGGCCAGAAACTTGTCTGGCTCGTGCGCGCGCACCTGCTCGAACAAGCCCTCGCGCACCTGCCAGAGGTGGTCCGGCGCGGGCGTAACCATCAGCACATGACCGCCCGGCTTCAGCACGCGCTGCATTTCAGCGACCGGCAAGGGGCTGAACAGGCTGCTGACAACATCCAGCGAGGCATCGGCAAAGGGCAGCAGCGAGCCGCTGGCAACCAGCCAAGTCACGGCCTTCTGCTGGCGAGCCGCGAGCTGGATGGCCGGCTTGGCGATGTCCAGCCCGCACACGACCGGCACTTCGGCGCGCATGGCTTCGGTGTAGTAGCCCTCGCCGCAGCCGAGATCGAGCAGGGTTTGCGACTGCAGGCCACGCAACAGTGTCGCTACTGCGTCGCGCAGTGGCTGGTAATGCCCGGCGGCGAGGAAGCGCCGTCGCGCCGCCACGCTGTCGGCCGTATCACCAGGTGACAGGCTTTTCTTGTGCTGCACCGGCAGCAAATTCACATAGCCCTCGCGAGACACATCGAAGGTATGGCCGTTGGCGCAAGCCCAAGTTTTTGCCGGCGTTTGCAGCGCTGCCCGACAAAGCGGACAGATCAGTTCAAGCATGTGGCGCGCTCACTGCTGTTGTGAGTGCTCACGCGGGTCGGCACATTAGCCGACGCACTGATCAGTGCATTAGCCGGCGGCAGGCCGCTGTGAAAGCGCACCTCCACATCCGGCGATTCGATCAGCTCGCGCTCGATGTCGCGGAAAAATGCCACGCGCTCATCGATTGGGGTGGGCGAGTAGGCCGCAGCCAGGCCGAGGTAATGCTGAAAGTGGCGCGCTTCCGAGCGCAGCAAAAAGGTATAGAAACGCTTCAGTTCGTCATCCAGGTGCGGTGCAACAGCAGCAAACCGCTCGCAGGAACGCGCCTCCACAAAGGCACCGATGATCATCAGATCGACCAGATGCCCCGGCTCGGAGGTGCGCACATGCTGGCGCATACCATTGGCATAGCGCGCCGCCGAAAGCGGCCGATAGCCGATGCCGCGTTTCTGCATGAGCTCGCGCACCTGCTCGTAATGCAGCAGCTCTTCACGCGCCAGCTGCGCCAACTCGGTCTGCAACTGATCGCGCTCGTTGTAGCGAAACAGCAGGTTCATGGCCGTGCTGGCCGCTTTCTTCTCGCAATTGGCATGATCTTGCAGCAGCAGGGGCACATCCTGCACGGCGGCGCTCACCCACTCGGGCGGCGTCGCGCAGGCCAGAAAATCTCTGACCGGTTGCAGAAAATCCGTCACGACGCCGACACCACGCTGAAGGTCAGGCCGGCATGCTGCTGCAGGCGAGCAATCAGGGCATCGCCCATGACCGTGGCTGGCGTCCAGAACCCGCCGGCTCTGTCGGTCTTGCTGATGTCCATGGCCAGGCAGGTGGCGGCTTCGCCGAGCATCTTGCCGGTAGAGCCGTAGCCCGGATCACGGTCGCCGGTGACTTTTGCCACCAGGGTTTGGCCGGCATCGGTCTTGCCGAAGAAGCGAATGTCGTAATAGCCCTCGCGCTGGGCCTTGGGCGATGGCCCCTCGCCCGGCTTCGGCACCACGAAGCGTTCGAGCAGGCTGCGCGTGGGTGCCAGCGCGGCAGCGGCCATGAAGCCGCCAAGGCCGGAGGCAAAGGCAATCGCGCCGAGGCGGCCTTTTACGCCGTTGCCGGTGAGCTGGGTTTCGTCGTAGCAGAAGTTTTCGCCGTAGCGGTAGCCCTGCAGGGCATTGCTGCGATGCACCACCTTGGTATTGATCGCCGCCATGATGAACGGCACCTGCCAGGACTTGGCATCGTCATCGAACGAGACGGGCGCCGGGTTGGGCTGGCGTAGCTTGAGCTGCTGGGCGCAGAAGGCGTAGGGGTTTTGCAGCACTTTCAGAATGGAGCGATCCTTGCCGACCTCGCGCAGCATTTCCATCATGCTGGCTACCGTGCCGCCAGAGAAAGTGCCGCGCATGGCTTTCACGCGCAGTTTCACGCGCGAGCAGCTTGCCTGGAAGCGTTCCTGCGACTGCCCTTGCAGGAAATAAGTGCCCAGATCGGAGGGCAGCGAGTCAAAGCCGCAGCAATGCACGATGCGTGCGCCACTGCGCTGGGCGGCCGCTTCGTGCTTCGCGAGCATGCGCGCGATCCACTGCGGCTCGCCGGTGAGGTCGCAATAGTCGGTGCCGGATTCGGCACAAACCTTGACCAGCTCGGAGCCATACAGCGCATATGGCCCGACCGTAGACACGACCACGCGGGTTTGCGCACACAGCGCCTGCAGCGAGGCTTCGTCGTGAGCCTCGGCCAGAATCACCGGCAGCTCGCGGGCGGCATCGCCCAGACCGGCTTTCAGCTCAGCCAGCTTGGCGGCTGAGCGTCCGGCAACGGCCCAGCGGATCTCGCCGTTCAGGCCATGACGGTCCCACAAATAGCGCGTGAGAATCTGCCCCACAAAGCTGGTTGCCCCGAATACCACCACATCAAAATTGGCCATGATTGTGTCCTCGAATTGGCTGCCGATCGCTGAGTGGCAGCACCGGCTGGCAAAGACACCATCATAGCCAAATCAGGCTGTTCTGACCCATTAATAAGTGAGATTGATCTGCATGATGGCGGTGGTGCCGCTGATCTCGTTAGCCACAACCAGCAAGGGCTTGCCATTGGGTGACTTGTCAGCAGCCACAAAGGTCAGACCCTCGGAGCCACGATCGCCGGTATTCGCGGTACGCGTGTTCAGGTAGGTCACAAAGGTAGCCGCCGTAGGCTCGCTAATGTCGTAGACCATGACGCCGCCAACACGCTCAAGACCAATGAATGCGTAGGTCTTGCTGCCGAAGGTAGTCACGATCACGCCCTCAGGCTCTGGGCCTTTGGCCGGGCTGCGGTCGTCCAGCGTGTTGTTGTCGTGGCTGGCATTGAACAACACATTGGGCAATGACTGCGTGCGCTGCTCGAACTGATCACCCGAGTCGAACACGCGCGTCATGGTGGTGGCATTCCAGATCGAGAACGAACGGGAGCCAAACGAATACAGCTCACTGCACTGGCCCGCCGCATTTTTGCCGGTGCTGTTGCCATTGGGGAACGCCGTGACGCGCAAACGACCCAGGTTGGAGTCAAGAATCATGTTTGCCGCGTCCGGAAAAGCTGCCGGATCCAAACCGTTGGTGCACCATTCGCGAACACGCGGATCTTCGCGGCCAGCAGCATTCACACCGGTATATTCACGCGCATCACCTTCGTTGGCGGTGACCAGGTAGCGAGTGCCTTTCACGCTATAACTGGCGATGGCATCGGGCATGTAAAACCCCTTCACCGGCACTTGGGCAATCTTCACCGCCGGCGTGCCCGAATTGGTGTTCAGGCTGCCGTCCTCGTTGCTCACATCCATGCCCGCGCCGCTGAGGCTGTGGTCCTTGGTGCCGAGCGCGCGAATCGAGGCAATCGTGCTGTTCACCAGGTTCACTTCGGCGACTGCATTGTTTTCCTGCAGAGTCACAAAAGCGGTTCGGCCATCAGGCGAGATGGTCACATACTCCGGCTCTAGGTCCTGGGCCACCGTGGCACCCGGCCCGAAGAGGCGAACACCCGCCGCGCGCAAGGCGTCCTGCTGAGTGTTGTAGCTGTCGAAGGTAATGGCGGTGACCACCGGGCTGATGCTGGTCGCTGTGGGCGTGAGGCCGGGCACGCTGATCACGCTGATGGAGCCGACCGGATCAACCGAAGTGGGCTGGCCGTAGCTATTCGGTTCGCCCTCGTTGGCCACCACAATTCGGCTGCCGTCTGGTGTGAAGGTGAGCATGTCGGGCAAGGCACCCACCGTGACCGCCGTGAGTCGTGTTAGATCGGATGCCCGGTAGAAAATCACGCTGCCGTTGTCTTGTTTAACGGCTGCCTCCACGGCAATCGCCACGATGCCATTGTAAATGGCAATGCTGTTGGCGCCGCCCAAACCGCTGCCCAGATCAGCCGAGGCCAGCGTGCCCAGCAGCACGGGCGCTGCCGGATTGATCAAGTCCAGAATATCCACCGAACCCTGCGCGCCATTGACCACAAACAAGCGCTTGCTGAGCGGATCATACGCGCTGATTTCGGCGGCGCCCGGCTTGGTCGGATCGGCTGCCAAATGCTGGAAGCCACCAATTTTTTCAAGCCCCAGGGTAACCGGTGTTAATGCTTTCGATGCAGAAGATGAGCCTGATTCGTCGCAGGCTACCAGGGTCCCGGCGGCCAGCACGGTGGCGAGCAGCGTGAACTTGAATGATTTGCTGGCGTAAACAGAGTTGAGCAGTTGCATCGAGATTTTCCTGGAGAATTGATCCAAGTAAATCTGGCCATACTTTGTGAAGGCTTGAAGTCAGTCGGGTTACAGATCGATGGATTCGCGCCTCAAAGCAGCGTACGAATGACCTGATCTGTCGCTTCCAGATTGGGCTCTATACCGGCGGACAGATCGTGGTAAATGAAGCCCTCGATCAGGCGCACGATGGCATAAGCCAGCAAGTCTGGGGTCAGGCGCGGCTGATACAGCCCGTGCTTGACCATGTTTTCGATGGCGGCTTGCAGCATCGCCACCGCGCGCTCTTGGATGCCACTGCCGCGACGGCGCGTGAGAATGCTCATCACCGCCTCGTTATCTTGCCGGATGGCGGCGCGCAGAGCCTCGGAGCCGGCCAGTCCGCGAATGAAATGGCTGATGCCTTGCGCCATCGCCTCGGCGCCGCTGCCGTCGGGCACATGCAGCGACTCCACGAACAGCTCTTCCGCCAGCGACCACATCACATCCGCGAGCAGGCGTTCGCGATTGCTCGCCCAGCGATACAGCGTGCCACGGGCCACGCCCAGCTCTCGGGCCAGCGCCACCATGTCTAGCGGCTTGCCGGCATCGAACATGACGCGAGCCAGCCGGAAGGCATCGGCCGCTGTGGCGCGTTTGCGTGAATGGCCATCGGCCTTTTCGGCCAAGGCTGCGAGATATGCCGGGGATATTTCTGCTGAATCGGTAGGGTTCGGCAAGGTGATGGACATGGTGCAGCCTGAATCAGAAGTTGAACAAACTATAGAGATGTTTCATTTAAGACACAAATACAGTGGTGACTTGTAAAAGAGACACATATAGCATAATGTCTCTTTTACAGCATTGCCCGAGCCAGACCATGTCGCCCAAAAAGTCGCCTAAAAAACTGCCCTCAAAAACAAGACTGGCTTTCTACGCCATCGCCATGATGGTGCTCAGCAGCTGCGGCAGCTCTGGCTCGCCGACTCGTCAGGGCTCACCATCAACCCAGCCGCCGGCATCAACGCCATCGCAGCCGGGCACCGCCGCTGCCCTGAATTTCGAGCCGATCTATCATGATGTGATTGCGCTGCCCGCCGGCGTGATGCCCTGGGCTCCGACATGGTCGCCCGATGGCAAACACATCCTGTTCACCGACTACAACGACAATCGCGGCAACGAGTGGATTGTGGAGGTCAAATCCGGCAGCGACTACGGCAAGCCCGTCTGCCTGACCTGCGACATGACCGACCGGCCGACGCTGGTCGGCGTGTTCTCGTATGTCTTCCCCGACAACAAGCGCATGTTCATTGCCAACGAACTGGGCGACTTGGCCTATGTGCTGGAATGCGCACCCAGCCTGTTTGACTGCACCACGCACAAATACCTAGCGATTGATCTCACGAAAGACACGCCGCTGACCGCGCCCAGTCTGGGTCGGCGCACCTTCCATCTCGCGCCGGATGGCGAGCATCTGGCTTACTCCATGGTGCGGCTGGACTCGCTCATCATGATGGTGTCTAGGCTGGAGAAGACTGCGACCGGCTATGCCGCCGTCGGGCACAAGGTCATCAACCCGCAAGGCCCGACCGGGCCCACCGACATGAGCGCCGACAACTGGGCCAATGCCGGCCAGCTCTACGAGTTCAAGTCGTTTGCCGATGGCGGCGCGGCGGCGCTGATTGTGGGCGAACCCACCGACGGCAACGCCGACATGCTGAAAATTGATCTGGCCACGGGCAAGACCACGCGTCTGACCACGCACCCGGACTGGGATGAAGACGGCAGTTTCGCGCCGGACAACAGCAGCCTGCTGGTCGCCTCCTGGCGCGGCATGAATCGCCTCGACGCCTTCAGCATCATGCCGCTGGCCCGCCCCTTCACGCAGTACCCGGCCGCTGCTGCCGTGGCGATCTACTATGTGTCTAGCCACCAGGGCTTTGCCTGCGACCTGCAGCCCTGGCTGATCTCCGCGAAAGGCGATCTGGGCGGCAAGACCATGGGCCAGCCGGTGGCCCCGTATCGCGGCGGCAACACCATCACCGGCAACAACCTGGCAGCACTGAGCTTCTGGAGCCCAGACAGCACGCGCATCCTGGTGCAGGAGCGCCAGCTGTCAGACATCCCGGCGAACGCCAACACTTATGTGAAGCAAAAGGGCACCGCGCCGAATCGCCTGCTGATTGCCCGGCTGGATCGCGTACCGACCACGCCCGCACCCGTGGTGTCGTCGGAACCCGGAGCTTGGGCAAAAACGCCGACGACCCACATGGGGGCCTATGCCCTACCCGGCGTGGCGCTGGTCAATGGCAACAAGGGCGGCACGGCGCTGATCACCTATGTGGGTAATGTGGCCGCCGGTAATTTCACGGTGCTCTATGATCGCTTCACCGATGACGGCGAAAACTTTCTCGACGGTATTTCAATCACCACCGGCAGCCCGGCGCGCGGCGCTCTGCTCTACAACGCCGATCTCACCTCAAGCGATGCCGACGAGAAGCCGACCGGCTTTTTGAAAGCGAACCTGATTTTTTCCAACAAGATTCCGGCGCCGGCCGTCGGCGAGCCGCCATCGACCAAGAGCGGCACCATCTCGGCAGCGTACAAGGGCCAGACCGCCAACGGCCTGCCCGATGTGGCCGCCTGCCCAGACAGCTTCCCGAAACCGTCCGCGCTGAAAATCGCTACCAGCCGCCAGGGCTCGGCAATCAAAGTCCGTGTGACGGCCGATATTTTTGGCGATGTGCGGCCGGTGACCAAAGCCGTGATCCAGATCGGCGGCAAGACGCAAAAGACCGATGCCAACGGTGAAGCACTGCTAAGCGGCATCGCCAGCGGCAGCGGCATCACCGCCACGGCGGGCGATACCTTCCTGCCGGCCACAGCGATTGCGCCATGAGTCGTGCTGAAGCTGGGCATCGTGCTTACGCGGCTCGCGGCTGGCTCGCGGTCATCTCGGGGCTGTGCTTGCTTTTGCTGCTGAACGCCTGCGGCAATGGCGAGCCAAACAGTAGCGCAAATCAGGCAGATGCTCAGGCTGAAAGCCAGCATTGGGTGTCGAGCTGGGGTGCGGCCACCACGGCGGCGTATCCGATCAGCTACAACACGGATGCGGCGACGCGCCTGAATACACCGGGCGTGGAGCACACCTTCCGGCTCATCGCCAGAACCACGCTGGGCGGCCGCGCCATTCGCCTGCGCCTGAGCAATCAGGCCGGGCTGCTGCCGCTGAGCATCGGGGCCGTCAGCGTGGGTCTGCGGGATGCTGTTGCTACACATGCGGCCAGCGGAAAAGCAGCTGCTCCCGGTGCGGCCATCAAGCCCGGCAGCTCGCGGATCGTGACCTTTAGCGGCGCCCGCAGCGTCGTGATTCCGGCCGGTGCGCAGCTCATCAGCGATCCGATAGCCCTGCCCACCGACGCCGGCTCCGATGTGGCAGTGAGCCTTTACTTACCCGGCATATCGCTAACGCCTTCCGTTCACGCGCAGGCCTTCCAGACCAATTATGTGACGCCGCAAGGCGCGGGCGACGCCAGCAGCGATGACAGCGGCGCAGCCTTCACCGAGCAGAACAGCGCCGTACCTGTGCTGGAAGGCATTGATGTGCTGGCCCCGAAAACTGCTGGTGCCATCATCGTGCTCGGCGACTCGCTCAGCGACGGTGTGGGCTCGACCTTCGACGGCCACGACCGCTGGCCCGACCAGCTCGCCGGCCGTCTGCAAAAAGCAGGCATCGCCCGCTCGGTGGTCAATGAAGGGCTGACCGGCAATAGCATCGACTGCCCGCTAGGCCTTCCCGAAGACGGCCCGAACGCGGTCGATCGCCTAGATCGCGATGTGCTCAGCAAGTCCGGCATCAGCGCGGTATTTCTGTTTGAAGGCACCAACGATCTCGCCAATTTCTGCAACGCGGCGCAGCTCAAGGCAGCCATCACAGAGGTTGTGGCGCGCATTCACGCCAAAGGCATCAAGGTGATTGGCGCAACGCTGATTCCACGCATCGACCTCCATTTCAGCCCGCTGGCAGAAAGGGATCGCCTTGTGATCAACGAGTGGATACGCACTGGCGGCGTGTTTGATCATGTGGTGGATTTTGATGCCGCCGTGCGCGCCCCCGATGGCGGCTGGGACCCGCAGTACGACAGCGGCGATCAGGTGCATCTCAACCCGGCCGGCTATCGCAAGCTGGCCGAGGCGGTTGATCTTTCGGTGCTGGCTCGGCGATAGCGGCTCGCTAGTCAGCTCACGCGACCCAAGAGCCCGCTCGCCTCAAGCCACGCTATCCCTGACCACCGCTCTGCCCGCGATGGTGGGAATAAAGCCGCGATTCTCCGGCTTCAGCGCCTGCTGGAACAGCTCGTGGCCCAGGCGGTCGCGCCAGGCGCGCGTAGTCGCGGTCAGCCCCAGCAGCTTGTCTGCCGTGAAAATAGCCGCGCTGCCGGCGAACAATGACAGCTTGAACGGCGCTTTCGGCACCTCCATGTAATCGGCCACGCGGTCGCTCAGCATCAGCCGCGACAGCGCCGCCGCACGATAGCCCATAAGCACCTTGAACCACTCCCCGCCCTCCTGCTCAGCCATGATCTCGCGGGTGGCGCCAAACAGGCCGCGCGTCAGCGCCACGCTATCGGCATCGGGCTGCATGTCGCTGGTGGCATACAGAATGGCCATCATCTCCAGCCCCTCGCGGAAGGTGCGCGGCTGCAGGTCTTCATCCACGCCCATGAGCCAGCAAATGTAGCGGTAGTAATGCATGATGGCCTCGCGCTCGGCGCGGTCATACACCAGCCCCTGAGCCGCACAGCCGGCCATGAAAATAGTCGAAAACTCGAGCTGGGTGGCCACCATATCGAGCTGCATGATGGGATCGCCCCAGTCCTCGAAGCGCCAATCCGGGCGCTGGCGAAGGCTGCCACGAATGAAAGCATGCATCAGGCGCACGCGCACGGTGCTGCGAAAACCCTCGGAATCGCGCGGCAGAGTTTGCGACAGCGCGCAATCAATCGTCCAGCGCGAGGTCTCGCTGAGGCGCTTCTTGGCACCGCCGCTGAGGTTGCCGGTCATGGCCAGCGGCTTCACGGCGGCATCGGCGGCGTAACCGATCATCAGCGACACCGAGCCCAGCGCGGTGGTACCGAGCAGGCCCGAGCGCAGCACGGCATGAGCGCCGCGACGCATCAGGGCATCATCAACCCAGACCGGCCGTTGCTCGATATGCGCGAAGAAGGCGCGAAACGGCTCCGGCGGTGCTTCCAGGCTAGCCACGCCCTGCTCCAGCGCCTGCTGAAACAGCTGCCAGCCGCCCTTGTTGGCGTGAACCCAAGCGGCCACGGCATCGGCCAGCGGGTCGCCCTGCCACAGCGACTGCTTCAGACGAACAAAGCGCGGATCATCGAGGCCAATACCCAGCGCCTTGAGCAGCAGCGAGGGCTGCGGGTCACGCCAGCGACGGGCGGTGCGCAGGCTGGCGAGCGGCATGGCGGCGGATGGCATGGCGGCGGTCATTGAATGCTCCAGGGGTGCAAGGCTGTGACTATGAGGTCACGAGACTAATACGAATTTGGATTCGCATTCAATTCGCGTTTATGGGGGATGAGCAGCCAATCTGCTCAGCGCGCTAGCTTGTGCGGATCACTGGCCCTGTGGTTGGGCCGAGCTTGCTTGCCAGCAAGTCAGTAGCTTGTTCGAAATGACTAACCCAAGCGGCGGTATCCGTGGACCTGAGCATGATTATGCTTTTGATTCTATTGAGATCATCGCTAAGGTTTCTCGAAAATACTGGCTCATGATGCGCTATGCGATTTCGCAGCAACCGAATCTGCCCTAGGTTGTCATGCATCGTTTTCCGAACTGAGCTTACAGAGGCTGCCGCTGGTACATTGGGAAATACGCCATGTAAGTACCTGTCCCAAAGGCGAACATCATGTCGGCTAGTGAACATTTTCTGCCAGAACATGAATTTGAGCTCAGGAATGACTTTCCCAACTGTATCAGCACCTTTCCGAGCCATTTGAAGATCTCTGACCTGACAGTAACTCTTGGTAGCCACAGGCAGGCTGCGTTCAAATGTCTTGTCCCATGGCCATTCCGGGCCATATGTTGCTACTAGCACATCTGACACTGTATTTCGGATAACGACTTCACAGATGTGCAAAGGCACTAGCAATGCTGCTGAAATTTGTGCATTCCATGCATATAAATTCAACGCAGAAGGGTCATTAGGCAATGACCATTTTGTCTCTCTTTCATAGGTACTCATTCGAGCAACTGAAAGTGCCTGCCGAACCGCTTGTATTTCGCTCACCGTTGACAACATTTGGCATGTTCCTTATGCTAAGTTCACTAGCCACGGGACTTGCGGGCGAAAGCCTCCCCCCGAGGACAGACGAAAAAACCAAAAAACCCGCTTATGCGGGTTTTTTGTTGCCTGCCTAAAACCAGTATAGACACAGGAAAGCAATCCTGCTTGAAATGAAATCTGACCCGCAAAGCGCGGCCAACGCACTACCGCTCTTTCATTGCGCCACCAAAGGCACGGCTAATGGGCTTAGCCAGGTACTGCAATACTGTGCGACTGTTGGTACGGATATCAACACTCGCGGTCATACCCGGCTTGAGCTCGATCTTGGCCAATTTCGGGCTTGCGGCCAGCGCCCCCGGCAGCAAGATGACCTGAGCGCGATAATAGGTGTTGACCTCGCCGCTCGGCCCTTGATCGGTGAGCGTATCCGAGCTGATGTAATCCAGTCAGGAAAATTTGAATCCCGCTGGAGTGGGGGTCACTTTTGATCATTTTTTAGCCGCATCTATAACAAAAAAGCTTCGACCCCTACTTTTCTAGACACACGGTTTGGTCAATTTATGGTCCAGATTTGGTCCGGATCATTTTCAACCTTCATCAGAAAGTGAAAAAACTCAGCCCCAGAAAGCACAAAACCCGCGACCGGTAAGGGTTCGCGGGTTCCGTAATTTGGTAGACACTAGCAGACTCGAACTGCTGACCCCCACCATGTCAAGGTGGTGCTCTAACCAACTGAGCTAAGCGTCTAAATCGCTTCAGTGCATCCTGAAGTGGCGCGCATGATACTCAAGCGACTCGCCGCTGACAACCACCAGCACGCACAACTGCTGAAAAAGCCGGCAATTTCATTCGCCCGAGGCCATGTGATCGACCGTATAAGTCAAACCAACGCCGCGATACAGGTCACGCAGGTGCTCGCTGCGCTTGAAGCGCTTGTAGCTCCACTGGTATTGCTCAGGCGCAAGGTTGATGAATTGCTCCATGGCCAGATTCATGGCGGCAGCCGCTGTTTGCACATCCTCGTGATTGATGTCGGGATGACCGGCCTGAAAATGCAGATCAAAGCCATCGCCATCACTGCGGCGCACACAGCCCATAACAATCACAGAGCAACCTATCTTTGCCGCGAGCTTGGGCACCATGACGCCGGTCCAGGTGGATATGCCGAAGAATGGCGCAAACACCCCGCCGTTATCGCCAGGAATATGATCGGGCAAAATCGCGGTAAAGCCGCCCTTGCGCAAGGCCTTGAAGGTCGCCCGCACACCGCTGTCATCGGTAGGCACAACGGTGGCGTGCAGGCGGCCACGGGCTTCGGCCACAAAGGCGTCCACCCCCGGTTGCTTGCCCGGTTTGTACATGATGACCGGTGCGGTGTGCTGATTGATCCAGGCGTTCATGAACTCCCAGCTTCCCCAATGCGGCACGATGGCGATGACGCCGCGCCCGGCAGCCAGCGCCTGCTGAAAAATGTCGATGCCATGGGTTTCACGAATCTGGCTCAGGCTGTAAGCCGGCGGCGAACCCCAGGTCTTGGCAAACTCGAATGCGGTCATCGCGGTGCTGCGCAAGGACGCTTTTGTGGTGGCCTGGTGCCAGGCATTCGTTTGCTTCGGGTAGCACAGTTGTAAGTTGCGCAGAATGGTCTGGTAAATGCCCGAGCGCGGAAAATGGCCCACGAGATGCCCGATCAGATACCCCAGGCGCTGCAGAAACGACAGCGGCAGACTGGCGAAAAAACGCAGCAATACCAGCGACAGCTTGTCTTTGAACTTGAGTGCAGGTTGGGGTGTCATGGCGCAGGCAACCTCACGGGGGCTGATTTCGGTTTTTCGCGGTAACTGATATTGACCACATAAGCCTTGGCGGTCGCCGGGTTCAGCACATTCGATACGCCGCGATAATTCAGCAGCTGTCGTGATTCCAGGCCGTAAATCACTTCGATGGGGTCCACCAGTAGGCGCAGCAAGGAGTCTGGCTCAACGCGCAAGCGCAGTGCCGGCTCGCCCGCCAGCGTCAGGCGTGCCACGGCTTTGACCCGAAAGCGATATTGATCGAGCTGGCCAATCACGGCGAAACGCAGAGGCACTTCTTTGCCCGCCGCAAAGTCATCGAGATGATCGACCAAAAAGGCATTGAAGCCGGAGTCAGCGGCTTGATTAGCGATCACCGCCTGCGCTGCACGCTCGGCCTTGCCAGCCTTGCGTTGCTCCATCACAAAGCGTTTGGCATCAACGCTGGTAATCAGCTCTTCATACGGCGGCGATTTGAGCTGATAGCGCATCACCGGCACATAGGGATTAGCGCGAAAATCAAGCTGCTTCTCGCCCAGCAACTCACCGTCTGGGGCGATGTAGCGAATGTTGCCGCCAAGCCAGCGCGAGCCGTCGTATTGGTGACGATGCACTTCGGTATACAGGTAACGACCACTGACCTGATCGACGGCATAGCCCAGGTAGCGCTCTTCGCGTGGCACGGCATGAGCTACCAGCGCGAAGACCAGCAAAAAGCCTGTTAATAGAGAGGTCAGCGTGCTTTTGGCGATCATGAGGCTCAGGTGCCGAGGGCCGTGAGGCCGCGCTGACAGTCGGCGATCAGGTCATCAATATCTTCCAGCCCGACCGCAATGCGGATCAAACCTTCGCTGATGCGCGCCGCCGCCTTCGCTTCCGGGCTGAGACGGCCATGCGTGGTCGATCCCGGATGCGTGATGGTGGTGCGCGTGTCGCCCAGATTGGCGGTGATGGACATAACCTGCGTGGCATCAATGAAGCGCCACGCCGCCTCGCGACCACCGGCCAGCTCGAACGACAGCACGCCGCCGAAGCCGCGCTGCTGGCGCTTGGCCAGCGCATGCTGCGGGTGCGACAGCAAGCCGGGGTAATGCACGGCAGCGATGGTCGGGTGCGCTTCCAGCCATTGCGCCAGTTTCAGCGCCTGCGTCGAGTGTGCCTCCATGCGCAGACGCAAGGTTTCCAGGCCCTTAAGAAACACCCAGGCATTGAACGGGCTCAGCGACGGGCCGCAGGTGCGCACCACGCCGTAGATTTCTTCCATGAGCTTGTTGGAGCCGACCACGGCACCGCCTAGGCAGCGGCCCTGACCATCCAGGTATTTGGTCGCGGAGTGGATGACCAGATCCGCCCCCAGCGCCAGCGGCTTTTGCAGCGCCGGCGTGCAGAAGCAGTTGTCGACTGCGAGCAAGATGTCGTGCTGATGCGCAACGGCAGCCAGCGCGGCGATGTCGACCAGCTCGCCCAGCGGGTTGCTCGGGGTTTCCACGAAGAACAGTTTTGTCGCCGGCGTGATGGCGGCAGCCCAGCCGGCGATGTCGGCCAACGGCACGAAGCGCGTGGTCACGCCGAACTTGCGCGCGTACTTGTCGAACAGCACATTGGTGGTGCCGAACAGGCTTTGCGACGCCACAATCTCGTCGCCCGCTTTCAGCAAGCCCAGCACGGTCGCGAGGATGGCAGCCATGCCGGAGCTGGTGGCCACGGCGCGCTCGCCGCCTTCCAGCGCGGCCAGCTTTTCCTCGAAGCCGCGCACGGTGGGGTTGGTGAAGCGCGAATAGATGTTGCCTGGCTCAGTGCCGCCGAAACGCGCCGCCGCTTCCGCCGCGCTGCCGAACACAAACGACGAGGTCAGATAGATGGACTCGGAGTGCTCGCCCTCGCCCGAGCGATAATTGCCGGCGCGCACGGCCAATGTGTCGAAGCCGGCTATATCGAAAGGCTCAGTTTCAGACATGTCGTTACTCCCCTCAGCCGTTGGCCAGATCCACCATGGTCGAGCCGTGACGGCTCTGCTTCTTCGCCGCATCGCTGCGCGAGGCCTGCAAGTTATCGAGGTAGGCCTCGTCAATGTCACCCGTCACATACTCGCCGTTGAACACCGAACAATCAAACTGCTGGATGTCCGGGTTGCCTTCACGCGCAGCGGCAATCAGATCGTCCAGCTTCTGATAGATCAGCGCATCGGCACCAATCAGATCACAGACTTCCTGCACCGTACGGCCGTGGGCAATCAGCTCGTCCTTGGCTGGCATGTCGATGCCGTAAACATTGGGAAACTTCACTGCCGGCGCTGCCGAGGCGAAATAGACCTTGCTGGCACCGGCATCGCGCGCCATCTGGATAATCTCGCGACAAGTTGTGCCGCGCACAATCGAGTCGTCTACCAGCAGCACATTCTTGCCGCTAAATTCCAGCTCGATGGGGTTGAGCTTCTGACGCACCGACTTCTTGCGCTGGCCCTGCCCCGGCATGATGAAGGTACGGCCGATGTAGCGGTTCTTCATGAAGCCTTCGCGATACTTCACATTGAGCTGATTGGCCAGCTCCAACGCGGCCGTGCGGCTGGTATCGGGAATCGGCATGACCACATCGATCCTGAGATCGGGATAGTCGCGCGTGATGGTGTTGGCGAGCTTTTCGCCCATGCGCAGGCGAGCTTTGTAGACCGAAATTTTGTCGATAATCGAGTCCGGGCGCGCGAAATAGACATGCTCGAAAATGCACGGCGAATAGATCGGGTTTTCAGCGCACTGGCGGGTGAACAACTCGCCGGCGTCGTTGATGAACACCGCCTCACCCGGCAGCAGGTCACGCACCACGCGGAAACCCAGCGAGGTCACCGCCACCGACTCGGAGGCCACGATGTATTCCTTGCCATCCGGCGTGTCGCGCTCACCGAAGATGATGGGGCGAATGCCGAACGGGTCACGGAAACCAACGATGCCGTAGCCGGTGATCATCGCCACCACGGCGTAAGCGCCACGGCAGCGCTTATGCACACCGCTGACGGCGGCAAAGACATCATCCACGCTGGGCGTGAGCTTGCCGTGCGCCTGCAACTCGTGGGCAAAAATATTGAGCAACACTTCCGAATCGGAGTCGGTGTTCACATGGCGCAGGTCGGTGAGAAAGATGTCTTTCGCCAATTCCAGAGCATTGGTCAGGTTGCCGTTGTGCGCCAGCGTGATGCCGTAAGGCGAGTTCACATAGAACGGCTGCGCTTCCGCCGAGCTAGACGAGCCCGCCGTGGGATAGCGCACATGGCCGATACCGAAGTTACCGGCCAGACGCAGCATGTGACGCGTATGGAAGACATCGCGCACCATGCCGTTTTCCTTGCGCAGGAACAGGCGCCCGCCCTCGCTGGTAACGATACCGGCGGCGTCCTGGCCACGATGTTGCAATACCGTCAGGGCGTCATACAACGCCTGATTGACCGGCGCTTTACCGGCGATGGCAACAATTCCGCACATGGCAACCTCTCAGTGTGACGATTTCGACGACGATGACGCCGAAGGGATGGGACGAACCAGTTCCAGCGCCTGCTGCTGCAGCGAACGCGCCAGAGATTCATATTGCAAGATAGCTTTCGGCAGGATGGCATCACGGAACCAGCCATCGTGCTTGACGAACGGCGCAGCCAGCATAAGCGCAATCAGCACCAGCAAGGCGCCACGCGCAATGCCAAAAATACCGCCGAGCACACGGTCGGTCAGGCTCAGGCCGCCGCTGTGAATAAGCTGGCGAAAGGCGCTGCCCAGCAGGCTGCAGGTCAACAAGGTGCCAAAAAACAGGCTGCCATAGGAGCACACCATGCGCACAGACGGGGTACTCACCCACTGGGCCAGCCAGGCAGCCAGCGGCTCGTTGAAACTGCGCGCGATCACGATAGCCAGCACCCAGCCGGCCAGCGCGAATGCCTCACGCACCAGGCCGCGCGTAAAGCCAAAGATCAGTGACAGCGCCAAGGCTGCCAGAATCACGAGATCAGCAGGATGCATAAGGCTCGCTGGTCTGCCTATTCACAAGGCAGCGCTCTTCAAGGGGGTAGCAATCCGGGCGCGCATGATAGCAAGACCAAACCCCGCCCGTCATGCAGATCACGGGCGATAGGCTTGAATCCAGCCACTCAATTTCAGTTGCGGATCTTCCGCCAGACGCTGCTTAATCGATTCGGCAACAGTCTTGTCTAGCTCCGGCCCAACAATCACGCGCCAGCTTTCAGCACTGCCGGTCACGGTGGCGCGATAACCGCGAGCGCGTAACTTGGCAGCCAAGGCATCGGCTTTGGCGAGTGCATTCACACGCGCCACCTGAACCACCCAGGCCTGTGGCAGCGCAGGGTCAGGATCGGCGGATGCTGCGACTGCACTCGGTGCAGCTGCGGGCTGGGCCTGAGCCGCTGCTTTTGCTGCTTTTGCTGCCTTTTCTGCCGCCAGCTTATCTGCAGCCGCTTTTTTCTCGGCCGCCAGCTTGCTCGCAGCGGCCTTGTCGGCTGCGGCTTTCTTTTCTGCCGCCGTCTGCAATTTGAGCTGAGCCGCTTTTTCAGCGGCCTGATTGGCGGCTAACTGCTGCTCGGCCAGCTTGTCATCTGGCGCGGTAGCTACTGCAGCCGGCTTGACCTCTGCGGCTGGCTTGGCTGCTACAGCCGGCTTGGCCCCAGTGGACTCAACCAGACGAAACTGCTCTTCCGTTGCTGGCGTCGGTGCCGCCTCTTCGCTGAGCGCTGGCTCAACCGGGTAGAAAGTGGGCTCGCCATGACTGGCGCTGATGTCTTTCGCCAAGCCCTGCGCCTGCTGCTGCAGCGCCGGTGCCAGATCCTGCGTGGTCGGGGTGGTCGGCGGCGTTGGTGGTGCCGGCGGCTGCAAGGCTTTCACGCCAGCCCCCTCAAGCACCACCGGCAGAAACAGGATCGCGGCAGCAACCAACACCACGCCGCCCAGAATGCGTTGCTTCACTGCGATATCCATGCCTCAACCACCTGCTGACAATACGGCCGCGACCGTTAGAAATGACCCGAAAACAATGATTCTATCGTTGCCCTGCGCCGCTTGGCGAGCCGCCTGCAGAGCTTCCTCAACGCCAGCATGCTGATGGATGGCTGTAGCACCGGCAGCAGAGCCGTCATCGGCTACATAAGCATCCGTCAGCGCTGCATTCACCCGCTCGGCCAGCTGCGCGGCGGTCAGGCCGCGTGGCCCCGGCAGTCCGGCCAGCCACCAGCTATCCACAAATGCCTGCGAGGCGGCAATCACACCCGCTACATCTTTGTCTTGCAGCATGGCGAAGACTGCGAGCGTGCGCTGCTGCGGTAAGGCTTTGGGTAGATGTTGCCAGAGAAAGCGAGCGCCATGCGGATTGTGCCCCACATCCAGCCATGTTTCGGGCAGGCCGGGCAGCCGTTGCAGGCGGCCAGTGACAAAAGCGTCAGGCAGGCCTCTGCGCACGGCATCCAGATCAATTTGCAAGGCGCTGACCTGGCTCAAGGCTTGCAGCGCGGCCAGCGCCGTCGCGGCGTTATCGCAAACTACGCGTGGCAAGGGCAGGTTCGGCCACTGCACACCGTCGCGACCCTGCCAGTGCCAGCCGCCGCTCGTTTCGCGGGAAGCATGCTCTTTAAAGTCAGGCGCTTGAAAGGAATAGTCACGGCCCTTGATCCAGACCGAAGCCGCCAGGCTGTGCGCGTGTTCCAGCAGCACCGAATGCGGCTCACGCTCGCCAAGAATGACTGGGCGCTGTGCGCGCATCACGCCAGCCTTCTCGCGAGCAATCTCGGCGATGGTATGACCCAGCCAGTCCTGATGATCCAGATCCACGCTGGTAATCACGGCCACCGTGGCATCGACCAGATTAACGGCATCCAGCCGGCCGCCCAGGCCGATTTCGAGCACGATCAGATCCGGCGATTGCCGCTGAAACCAATGGAGTGCCGCCAGCGTGGTGTGTTCGAAGTAAGTCAGCGAGATGTCGCCACGCACGGCCTCGACGGCATCCAGCGCCTGCACCAGCTCGGCATCGCTGATGAGCACGCCGTTGATGCCGATGCGCTCATTGAAGTCGACCAGATGCGGCGAGGTGTAATGCGCCACGCGCCAGCCGGCGGCACGGCCGACAGCCACCAGCGTCGCGACCGTGCTGCCCTTGCCATTGGTGCCGGCCACGGTGATGACCGGTGCCGCGAACTCACGGGCTTTCAGCCGGTCAGCGACCACACCGACACGCGCCAGCCCCATGTCGATGGCGCTGGGGTGTCGCTGTTCCAGGATTTGCAGCCAGGCCGCTTTGCTCAGCAAGCTCACACAGGAAAATGCGTGAACTTGGCGAGCAGCCGGAACAGCGTATCGCGCATTTCGTGGCGATGAATGATGATGTCGACCGTGCCATGCTCGAGCAGGAACTCGGAGCGCTGGAAGCCTTCCGGCAGCTTCTGGCGCACGGTCTGCTCGATCACGCGCGGGCCGGCAAAGCCGATCAGGGCATGGGGCTCGGCGGCATTGACATCACCCAGCATGGCCAGACTGGCGGATACACCCCCGTAGACCGGGTCGGTGAGCACGGAAATGTAAGGCACGCCGGCCTGCTTCATGCGTTCCAGCGCCGCCGAGGTGCGCGCCATCTGCATCAGCGAGAACAGCGCCTCCTGCATGCGGGCACCACCGGAGGCGGCAAAGCAGATGAACGGAATGCGGTGGATCAGGCAGTATTCGGCCGCCGCGACGAAGCGACCGCCGACCACGGAGCCCATGGAACCGCCCATGAAGTCGAACTCGAACGCCGCAACCACCACGGGCAAGCCGTTGAGCGAGCCTTTCACCACCACCAGCGCGTCTTTCTCGCCGGTAGCCGCTTGCGCGTCGGTGAGGCGGTCGGCGTAACGCTTGGAGTCCTTGAAGCGCAGGATGTCGATAGGTTCGAGATCCGACGCCAACTCTTCCTGACCCTCGGGGTCCAGCGTCAGCGCAATGCGGGCACGGGCCCCGATGCGCAGATGATGCTGGCAGCGCGGGCAGACATGCTGATTGCGCTCGACCTCGGCTTCATAAAGCACGGACTCGCACTTCGGACATTTACGCCACAGGCCTTCCGGCACTGAAGCGCGTCGATCGGCCGGACCTTGCTGGCCGACATTAGGCAGGATGCGTTCCAGCCAGTTAGCACTCATGTTGACTCCTTAGAACCGCCGGATCGCGGCAGTTCGCATGGCCCTCAGGCCTGATCAATCGCGGCTCGCATGGGAGCCAGGATCGCGGTCAAGGCAGCAGGAATGGCCGATGGATCGCCGGCCAGCTCACCTAAACGCTGAACCAGAACCGACCCCACCACCACGCCATCGGCGTGACGCGCCACGGCTGCTGCCGTTGTGGCGTCCTTGATACCAAAACCAACGCCAATGGGCAATTGCGTGATGTTGCGCAATTCGTTGATACGGGCGGCAACGGCATCGGTATCGAGCGTGGCAGCGCCGGTCACGCCCTTCAGCGACACATAGTACACATAGCCGCTGGCCGCGTCGGTAATGAGCTTGGCACGGGCCATCGAGGTGGTTGGCGCGAGCAGAAAAATCGGGTCGATGCCCACGCGCTTGAGCTCGGCACCCAGCTCGTCGGCTTCTTCCGGCGGCAGATCAACGGTCAGCACACCATCCACACCAGCCGCCGCCGAGGCATCGGCAAAGGCTGCGCAGCCCATGATTTCGACCGGGTTGAGGTAGCCCATGAGCACAATCGGCGTAGTGGCATCCTGCGTGCGGAACTCGCTGACCATGGCCAGCACATGCTTGAGGCTAACACCATGCCTGAGCGCGCGCTCATGGCCGAAGGTGATGGTCGGGCCATCGGCCATCGGGTCGGAAAACGGTACGCCCAGCTCCAGCACATCGGCACCGGCAGCGACCATGGCATGCAGCGCACCCACGGTCACGCCCGGCTCCGGGTCACCGGCAGTGATGTAGGGAATCAGTGCCTTGCGGCCTTGCGCCTTGAGCGCAGCAAATCGAACAGCGAGACGACTCACGGCTTAACCCTCAATTTGATCAAGTTCGGCCACCGTCATCAGGTCTTTGTCACCACGACCCGAGAGGTTGACGATGATGGTCTGGTCCGGGCGCATGGTCGGCGCCAGCTTCAGCGTATAGGCCACGGCATGGCTGGATTCCAGCGCCGGAATGATGCCTTCCTTGCGTGTCAGCGTGTGGAAGGCGGCCAGCGCCTCTTTGTCGTTGATGGCGACATACTCGACGCGACCAATGTCTTTCAACCAGCTGTGCTCAGGCCCGACGCCGGGGTAATCGAGGCCGGCCGAGCAAGAATGGGTCTCGATGATCTGACCGTTGTCATCGGCCATGAGATAGGTGCGGTTGCCGTGCAGCACGCCCATGCGACCGGCGTTGAGCGGTGCCGAGTGCTGGCCGTCGCCGGCGGCAATGCCGTGACCGGCGGCTTCAACGCCGTACATCTGCACCGATTCATCGGCGAGGAAGGGATGGAACAGACCGATGGCATTGGAGCCTCCGCCGACACAGGCCACCAAGGCATCCGGCAGTTTGCCGGTCTGTGCCAGGCACTGGCGACGGGCTTCGCGGCCGATCACCGACTGGAAGTCGCGCACCAGCATCGGGTACGGCGCCGGGCCAGCCACGGTGCCGATGATGTAGAAGGTGTTGTCGACATTGGTGACCCAGTCGCGCATGGCCTCGTTGAGGGCATCTTTCAGTGTTTTTGAGCCGGAGGTGACCGGCACCACGGTGGCCCCGAGCAGCTTCATGCGATACACATTCGGCGCCTGGCGCTTCACATCCTCGGCACCCATGTAGACCACGCACTCCATGCCCAATCGGGCGGCGATGGTGGCCGTGGCCACGCCATGCTGCCCTGCCCCGGTCTCGGCGATGATGCGGGTCTTGCCGGAAAGCTTGGCGAGCAAGGCCTGACCGATGGTGTTGTTGATCTTGTGCGCGCCGGTGTGGTTCAAGTCTTCACGCTTGAGATAGATCTGCGCACCACCGAGCTCGCGGCTCAGGCGTTCGGCGTGATACAGCGGCGACGGCCGACCCACATAATGCGCCAGGTCGTGATCAAACTCGGCCATGAAAGCCGGGTCATTTTTCAGGCTGGCATAGAGCCTGTCGAGGTCATCGAGCGCTTCCATCAGCGTTTCCGACACAAAGCGCCCGCCATGCTTGCCGAAACGGCCACGCGCATCGGGGAACTGCGAATAATCTACCGGTTGACTCATGCTGAGCGAACTCCTGCCATGAAGGCTTCAATTTTGTCGGCGTCTTTCACGCCCTTGCTCGCCTCGACACCGCCGCTAACATCGACCGCATAGGGTCGCGTGCTGCGGATGGCCTCGGCGACATTGGCCGGCGTGAGGCCGCCAGCCAGAATGATCGGCATTGCACTGGCCTTCGGCACCAACGACCAGTCGAACTGAAGACCGGTGCCGCCGTGCTGTGTGGGGTGCCAGGCATCCAGCAAGATGCCCGAGGCACTTGGCCAGCCCGCCATCAGCGCCGCCACATCCTGGCCCGGCTGCACACGCAGGGCCTTGATCCACGCAAGACCGTAAATTCGGCACTGCGCTTGCGTTTCATCACCATGAAATTGCAGCAAGCTCAACGGCACCTGCGCCAGCGTGTCGCGAATGCGCTGCTCATCGGCATCCACAAACAGACCCACCGTGGTCACGAATGGCGGCAGTGCAGCCACAATTTCTGCGGCCTGCGCAGGCGTTACATACCGTGGGCTGGCTGGATGAAAGACGAAACCGATGGCATCCGCCCCCGCCACGACCGCTGCAAGAGCATCTTCAATACGGGTGATACCGCAGATCTTGACGCGCACACGGGGTGCAGATCGACTGGACAAGTGGGGTTAATCTCGGGAATTTGACCGGGCTGGCAGTGTAGCAAAGGCAAAAGGCAGCGTCAGGTGAACTTGCACCGGACGCTGCCTTTATGTGCCGCTTCTGGTCGTAAATCAGCGCTTGCTGGCGCGCATGCGATCCAGTGCGATCATGCCAGTCATGAACAGCGCCAGCAGGGCCAGCAGCACATTGGAAAAGTAGTTGTAGCCCAGCAGCTTGGCTTCAACAGGTTCGGCCGGCGATGTTTCCGCTTCGGCGAGTGCTGTTGGTGTTTCTGTGGCAGGCATGGCATCCGGGTTCAACGCCGTAATCTGCTGGTCCAGCTCGGTGAGGCGCGTCTGCAGATCCGTGACTTGCTGCAGCAGCTGTGTACGCTCGGCCTGCAGCGACTCCAGTGTCGGCTCGGCACCTACATCCGCCAGAACCTCGGCATTGTCTGCCTCGGCAGCGGCAACCATGTCGGCTGGCGCAGGTATTGGCTCTGGCGCGGCGGCCACAGGCGCTGCAGCGACGGGAGCCGCTTTCACAACCGGCGCCGGCTTGACGGCAGCGACAGGGGCTGGCGCGGCAGCAGGGGCCGGCTTCAGGTCAACAACCACAGGCGTTGCTGCCGGTTTGTCGGCAAAGGCTGTAGGCGCAGCGGCCTTTTTTGCCGGCCGAGCAGCAACAGGCTGAGCTTTGGGGGATGCCAACGGCTCGGCACCATCCGCCGATACCTTCGAGGCTACCTGCTGCAACTGCGCCAGACCCGAGCCACGAATGCTGATGAGGAAGCTGACAAAGTCAGCGTCAATGGCGGCATCCGATGCGGCGCGGGCAATCACTTTGCCGGAGTCCAGCGAAATCACGCTGAAACGAACATTGCTAGCCCATTCAGGGCGAGTCAGACCCATGCGCGCATGCTCTGCAGCTGAGGCAACTTCAATTCTGACATCGCGCAAATCCGTGCCTTGCAGGTCAACCAGTTCGACATCCATGCGCAAAGGCTTGCTGCTGGCTGACCACACCACCATGTTGTCGACTGAAATGGCTTGCGCGGGCAATGCCATGCCACCCAACAGCAATGAAAATGCGAGCGCGCCAGTGTGGCGCAAGGTGCGGGGGGAAGAATTGCGGAGCATGACTTTATCCTCGTAATCAGTGTCTTGCAGTGACGGTGAGTAAAGCTGTTTCGGCTGACGCTGCCAAGATGCTTTTTTACACAAAAGCGACAAAAACTGCCGCCATCGGCGTTATTCCGACCAAGCGGCGGCCCATGACGGGCCAATCGAATCTTTCGGTAGCGGGAATTCAGGCGGGTAATGCGCCTCCACAAAATAGAGGCCGTCCGGGGGAGCGGTCACACCGGCCTGTGTGCGATCACAGGACTCCAGCACCTGCCTTGCCCAGGCAACATCCGCGCGGCCATCCCCCACCGCCAGCAAAACCCCCATGATGTTGCGCACCATGTGATGCAGAAAGCCATCCGCCTGGATATCCAGCCGAATGAGATCGCCACGGCGGCTCAAGCGGAGGAAATGTACATCGCGCACCGGGCGTTTGGACTGGCAGGCAACGGCACGATAGGCACTGAAGTCATGCCGGCCCACGAGTGCATCCGCCGCCAGCTGCATGCGCTGCACATCCAGCGCGGCATGATGCCAGGTGGCACGGCCAGCGAGCAGCGCCGAGCGACGCGGGTGGTTGTAGACGAAATAATGGTAGCGACGCGCCATCGCCTTGAAGCGGGCATGAAAGTCGGGCGATACCGGCTTGATCCAGCGCACCGCTATCGACTCCGGCAGCAAGGTATTGATCCCCATGAGCCAGTTGTAGTCGCTGCGCGCTGCTGCGCTGTCGAAATGCGCGACCATGCCGGAGCCATGCACGCCAGCATCGGTGCGACCGGCACCATGCACGATGACCTTGTGATTGGCGACTCGCGAGATGGCCGTCTCAAGCGCTTCCTGCACGCTGGCCACCCCCGCCTGCTGCGTTTGCCAGCCGCGAAAGGCGCGACCGTCAAACTCAACCCCGAGCGCCCAGCGTGTAGCCGGGGCTGATATGGTCTCGCCCATGTCAGGCCAGACTGGTCAGCAGTGCGTCAGCCTGGCTGCGCTGCGTGGCATTGCCTCGTGCCACCACGGCACGCAACAACTCCTTGGCCAGCTCGGTTTCCTGCATGTCTATGTAGGCTTGTGCCAGATCCAGCCGCGTTTGCAGGGCCGCTGACTCCGCGTCAGAGAGGAAGTCGTACTCTTCGTCAGGGTCTGCAGCAGCCATGCCCGCATAAGGCGCGGCGCCAGCCGAATCGGCTGCACTCCACGCCGGGACAGGCAATGTTTCCAGCGGTTCGAACGCCGCATAATCATTTTCTGGCGCGGCCTGCGGCTGGGTGCGCGCGGCCGCTGCAGCAGCCGATGCTGCCGCCGCACGCCGACGCATGACCAGCAGCAAGGCCAGAAAGAAGCCAACAGCAGCTGCAACCCAGCTAGACCGCCATCCGCTCGCATCAGCAGCACTGCTGGCATCCGCATTGCCGGAGGATGCCGGTGTTGTTGCCGTGGTCGGGGCATTCAGCTGCGCCAGACGCGCATCCAGTACCTTCAAGCGGGCATCCTGACTGCCGCCCTGCTTTTCAAGCGCGGCCAATTCGGCCTGCAAGGCCGCACGGTCTGCCAGCAAGGCATTTTTCTTTGCCAGCAAGCGGCTCATTTCACCGGCCGCCTCGGCCTCATCACTTGTTGCCTGAGCCGTTCGGCTGGCGCTGTCAGGGCTGACCAGCGTCAATGTCACTTCCTGATCGGCGGCGGCACTCCCGGAAGCCGCCTGTGTAGACAACGCCGGTGCATCCAGCGCGCCCTCACCGGCCTGAGCAGCAGCAACTTGTCGCGCTGCGAGCCAGTCTGCCGCCTGCCCGGCATCCGGCAAGGTCAAACTGTGTGCCAGCGGATACCGAATGATGGCTCCACGCTTCAATTGATTGATGTTGCCGGCAATGAACGCATGTGAATTGCTTTCAGCCAACACCTGCTGGCGCTGCTGCAGCGTTGCTTTGGGCAAATACCAGCTTCTTGCGAGCCCGCTGAGGGTATCGCCAGCCTTAACACGAGCAGTGACCGGCTCTGTCGCAATTTCCTCGATTTCAGCCGCCTTGCTGTCTGCTGGCGTGGACGGCACTGCCACCGATGCAGATCCTGCGGCTATCTCCTCAGTGCCCGGAATGACGGCGGGCAGCGTCGGTACCACCATGATTGGCTCGGCAGCCACCACGGTTGCCGGCAAGAGCACAGCCGTGACTTGCTGAACACGAATATTGCCGGGCCAGACCAGTTGCACCAGAAAGCTCAGGTTCGGATCCTGGGGAGCCGCATCGCTGCTGATGACCGCCGACAAGCCGTTGTCTGTCTGCATGGCGACTTGCCATTGCTCGGCTCCCAGCGGCGGAATCAAGCCTAGCCGGGTGTAATCATCGGCAGGGGCCAGAATCACGCGCACATCGGCGGAGCTCACCGACGCCAGATCGGTCAGCGCCAACCTGAGCTTGAGTGGCTCGCCCAGGGCCGACAACGCGCGCATCTCGCCCAAGGCCACGGCGCCAACGGAGCTGGCATAAGCACTCAGGCAGGCCACGGCGGCCCATGTCACGATGCGATTGTTCATCCCCGCTCCCTTGGCCCCAGTGGTGCCGGTGAAAATGGTGCCGATTGTATTTGCGTCGAGCAACTTCTGCGCTGAGTTAACCCTGAACCATGAGCGTTGCCAAGAGCGGCTGCACAATCCCGACGCGCAACGGGTCGGCGAGCACACAGGCCATGGCGTCATGCGCCTCGACTTGCAGGCGCGACAAGCTGCCGGTGATGTTGCTCACGCCCTGGCTGACCGGGGTCGGCAGCGTTTCGCCATCGCGCGCTTCGTGAACTTCAAGGTTCGCGACCGACGCGCACGCCGCCAATACATCGGCACGCGGCAAAGCCTGCATATGTGTCCAGCGCACATCCAGCACAGCGCCGTAAAACACCGGCACGATGAACTGGCGCACGCGCACCTGCACGCCCGGCAACTGCTTCTGCAACGACACCAGCAGGCGTCGTTCGCGCAAGGTGCCAGCCGCCGGATCAAAGCTACCATCGGCCGACAGCACATTGAAGGCGATCTGCTGCGGCCAGGTCTCGACCGTGATACCACGGCCATTGAGCAACTCACCGGTCTGTCGCGCCAGTTCGCGCACGCCCTTCTGGCCGCGCGCCGACACCGGTGCCAAGACAGTCACATCCAGTCGTTGCAACAACGATGCCGCATTCAGCTTCTGCACCAGCGGCGACAGAATATTGACCAGCGGCTCATCGAGCACGATCAGCAGGCTGTCCGGGCCGGCATCGGCCAGACTCACCGCCTGCGGATGCGAGCGCAAGCTGCCACTGGCATCCCAGACGCGCACACCGCGCGCCAGCAGACGACCGGCCAGCTCATCGGCAACATCCGCCGGCACCGCGAGGATGGCTTCGTTGAGGTCGTCGAAATCGGCCGTATCGGCCTCTTCTACGGCCAGCGGCTTGTCGCGAAACACGCGACTTTCCTCCGCCGAGCGCGCGCTGGCAAAAAGACGCAGACGACCCACAAAGGCCCCCTGCTCTTCCAACGCATCAAAAAAGGCGCGACCGAGCTCGCCGGTCACGCCAAACAGACCTATGGACTGCGTGATAGCGGCCATCAGGCTGCCGTACCTGCATTATTCTGGCTATCGCGTGCCAACAGAATCCGCAGCATGCGACGCAGCGGCTCGGCAGCGCCCCAGAGCAGCTGATCGCCGATCACGAAGGCTGATATGTACTGCGGGCCCATGTTGAGCTTGCGCACACGACCAACGCCGATCTTGAGGCCGCCGGTGATGCTCGCCGGGGTCAGCTCGTTGACGGTGATGTCGCGGTCGTTCGGCACCCACTTCACCCAGTCGTTGCCGGACTGGATGATGCTTTCGATCTCGCTAAGCGGCAGATCCTTGTTGAGCTTCAGCGTCAGCGCCAGGCTGTGGCAGCGCATGGCACCGATGCGCACGCACAGGCCGTCCACCGGAATCACGGCGTCAGTACCAAGGATCTTGTTGACCTCGGCCTGACCCTTCCACTCTTCCTTGGACTGGCCGTTGTCGAGTTGCTTGTCGATCCACGGGATCAGGCCGCCCGCCAGCGGAGCACCAAAGTACTCGCGCGGCACATCCTGGCGGATGGTCTGCGCAACCTTGCGATCAATCTCCAGAATGGCCGACGCCGGTGTTGCCAGCTCGTCCGCCACGGCCGCGTTGATCACGCCCATGCCCTTGAGCAGTTCGCGCATGTGATTGGCGCCACCGCCTGATGCTGCCTGATAGGTCATGGAGCTGACCCATTCGACCAGCCCTTCGCGGAACAGGCCGCCCACGCCCATAAGCAGGATGGAGTTGGTGCAGTTGCCGCCGATGAAATTCTTCACGCCCTTGGCCAGCGCCGATTCGATCAGGCCGCCGTTGACCGGGTCGAGCACGATCACCGCGTCATCTTCCATGCGCAGCGTGGAGGCGGCGTCGATCCAGTAGCCATTCCAGCCGGCCGCACGCAGCTTCGGGAAGATCTCGGTGGTGTAGTCGCCGCCCTGGCAGCTGATGATGGTATCCATCGCCTTCAGGGCGTCGATGCTGTGGGCATCTTGCAGCATGCCGCCGGCTTTGCCACCAAAGCTGGGGGCCGCAGCGCCCGGATTCGAGGTGGTGAAATACACCGGATCGATCACGGCGAAATCGTTTTCTTCCACCATGCGCTGCATCAGCACCGAACCCACCATGCCACGCCAACCGATCAGACCTACTTTCATTTTCGTTCTCCTGAGAATTCGTTAAAGCGCAGCGACGACCGCTTCGCCCATGGCCTGAGTGCCAACCTTGGTCGTGCCTTCGCTATAGATATCCGGCGTACGCAAGCCCTGATCGAGCACACGCCCGACGGCGGCCTCGATGGCCAGCGCAGCGGCATCAGCCTTGAAGGTGTAGCGCAGCATCATCGCGACCGACAAAATCGTGGCCAGCGGATTCGCCACGCCCTGCCCGGCGATATCCGGAGCCGACCCGTGGCAAGGCTCGTACATGCCCTTCTTGTGCTGATCCAGCGATGCCGACGGCAGCATGCCGATGGAACCGGTGAGCATCGCGGCTTCGTCCGAGAGAATGTCGCCGAACAGGTTGCCGGTCACGATCACATCGAACTGTTTGGGGCGACGCACCAGCTGCATCGCGGCGTTATCCACATACATGTGCGACAGCTCCACATCCGGGTATTCCGGCGCGATCTCGGTCACCACCTGCTTCCACAGCTCGGTGACTTCCAGCACATTGGCCTTGTCTACCGAGAGCAGCTTCTTGTTGCGCTGCTGCGCGAGCTGAAAAGCCACATGGGCGATGCGGCGGATCTCGGACTCGCTGTAAACATCGGTGTTGTAGCCCTGGCGTTCACCATTCTCAAGAATGCGGATACCGCGCGGCTGACCGAAATAGATGCCGCCGGTAAGCTCACGCACGATCAGAATATCCAGTCCCGCAACCAGCTCGGTCTTCAGCGACGACGCATGCGCCAGCTGCGGATACAGGATGGCCGGGCGCAGGTTGGCGAACAGGTTCAGCTCGGAACGGATCTTCAGCAGGCCGCGCTCCGGGCGGATCGAACGCTCGATCTGGTCCCACTTCGGGCCGCCGACGGCACCGAGCAGAATGGCATCGGCCTTGCGCGCCGCATCCAGCGTAACATCCGGCAGCGGCACGCCATGCTTGTCGATGGCGCAGCCGCCGAGCAGCTCGTGGCTCCAGCTCAGGCCCAGGCCGAACTGATCGTTGACTTTGGCCAGCACCTTCTCGGCTTCCGCCATGATTTCCGGGCCGATGCCGTCACCGGCCAGAATAACAATGTGTTTAGTCATTTAAATCAATCTCTTAAATTCGTTTATTCAAGCACGATGCAAGCTATTGAAGACCCACGGGCGAGCCACCTGCGCCTTGCTTTCAAACGCCTTGATGGCATCGCCATCCTGCAAAGTCAGGCCGATGTCATCGAGGCCGTTGAGCAGGCAGTGACGGCGGAAGTCATCGACCTCGAAGCCGAAAGCCTCACCGCTGGGCGTGATGACCTGGCGCTTTTCCAGATCAACCGTGATCTCGTAGCCTTCGCTCGCGAAGCATTCGCGGAACAGCTGATCGACCTGCGCCTCCTCAAGAATCACCGGCAACATGCCGTTTTTGAAGCAATTGTTGAAGAAGATGTCGGCATAGCTCGACGCGATCACCGTGCGAAAACCGTACTCGTCCAGCGCCCACGGCGCGTGCTCGCGTGACGAACCACAGCCGAAATTCTGCCGCGCCAACAGCACGCTAGCGCCCTGATAGCGCGGCTGATTGAGCACGAACTTGGTATTCAGCGGACGCTTCGAACAATCCTGACCGGGATAGCCCTCGTCGAGATAGCGCCACTCATCGAACAGGTTCACGCCGAAGCCGATGCGCTTGATCGACTTCAGGAACTGCTTCGGGATGATCTGGTCAGTATCCACATTGGCGCGATCCAGCGGGGCTGCGAGGCCCTTCACTACCGTAAATTTCTGCATAATTCAGCCCTCAGAACGAACGCACATCAACGAAGTGGCCGGCAATCGCTGCCGCTGCCGCCATCGCCGGGCTGACCAGGTGAGTACGACCGCCGTTGCCCTGGCGACCCTCGAAATTGCGGTTGGATGTGGACGCGCAGTGCTCGCCCGAGCCCAGCTTGTCCGCATTCATCGCCAGGCACATCGAGCAGCCCGGCTCGCGCCACTGGAAGCCCGCGTCCAGGAAAATCTTGTCCAGCCCTTCGGCTTCCGCCTGCTGCTTCACCAGACCCGACCCCGGCACCACCATGGCCTGCTTGATCGTGCTGGCAACCTTGCGGCCCTTGGCCACGACCGCCGCCGCGCGCAAATCCTCGATGCGCGAGTTGGTGCAAGAGCCAATAAACACGCGATCAAGCTGGATGTCGGTGATTTTCTGCCCGGCCTTGAGGCCCATGTATTGATAGGCGCGCTCAAACGAGCTGCGCTCCACGGCATCTTCCGCATCATCCAGCGTCGGCACGGTGGCGGTGACCGGCACCACCATCTCCGGACTGGTGCCCCAGCTCACCTGCGGCTCGATGGCTGCGCCATCCATAACCACGACGGTGTCAAACACCGCGTCGGCGTCGGAGTGCAGCGTCTGCCAATAGGCCACTGCACCGGCCCACTGCTCGCCCGTCGGCGCGAACGGCTTGCCGTCAAAATAGGCGATGGTCTTGTCATCGGCAGCGACCATGCCAACACGGGCACCGGCTTCGATGGCCATATTGCACACGGTCATGCGGCCTTCCATGCTCATGTCGCGGAAAACCTGCCCACCGAACTCGATGGCATGGCCGTTGCCGCCGGCGGTGCCAATTTTGCCGATGATGGCGAGCACGACATCCTTCGAAGTCACGCCGGCACCCAGCACGCCGTCCACACGCACGAGCATGTTCTTGCTCTTCTTCTGGATCAGGCATTGCGTGGCCAGCACATGCTCAACCTCCGAGGTGCCGATGCCGTGCGCGAGGCAGGCGAACGCGCCGTGGGTCGCGGTGTGCGAATCGCCGCAGACCACGGTCATGCCCGGCAGCGTCAGGCCCTGCTCCGGCCCGACCACATGCACGATGCCCTGACGCACATCATTGATGGTGAACTCGACCACGCCGAAATCGCGGCAATTGTCATCGAGCGTCTGCACCTGGATGCGCGAGGTCTCGTCGGCGATGGCTGCAACGCCACCGGCGCGCTCTTCGCGGTCGGTCGGCACATTGTGGTCTGGCGTAGCGACATTGGCGTCGATGCGCCAGGGCTTGCGACCGGCCAGGCGAAGGCCGTCGAAGGCCTGCGGCGAAGTGACTTCGTGCAGCAGCTGACGATCAATATAGATGAGGCAGGAGCCGTCATCACGCTGGGTTACGAGATGGTCATCCCACAACTTGTCATACAGGGTCTTGCCGGCCATCACAGCCTCCTCAACGGTTGTCGCCGACTGCAGACGCAGCGGGCGCTTTTCGGATGAGGCAAGACTAATGCGATGCTTTAGATAAATCCAATTTATAGTTTTTATATTATAAATTACTTATTGGAATTTATAGGCTCAAGCCATCCACCCAGTTTTCCACCAGCAGCCCCGGCACACGCACAAACTCGCGTTCGTTGTTGGTCACCAAAATCAGGCCCTCAGCACGCGCATGCGCCGCCAGCCACAGGTCGTTATTGCCGATGATCTGGCCCTTGCGCTGCAGCGCGGCACGAATCTGCCCGTAATGCGCGCCGGCCGGCTCGGGCAGCGCCAGCACTCGTATGCGCTGACTCAGGGTATCGATGACCGCCAACGCCTGCTCGCGCGACTGGCTCTTTTCAGCACCAAAACGCAGCTCGCCGAGCGTGACTACGGAGATGGCGATGTCATCGCTGGCGTGTCGCGCCAGCCGTTCACGCACGCTGCCGGGCCGGCCCTTGGCCAGATAGATGACGATATTGGTATCGAGCAGGTAGCGAGGCATCAGAAGAAGTCCCGCTCCTGCGGCGGCGTGTCATCGCGGCCATCGACCATGAAATCGGCCGGCATTTCACGCAGCACATCGGCAATGAAACTGGCGTCGGCCGGCAGCGGGCGCAGTACGACTTCATCGCCGCGACGGAATATTTCGACGCGATCCACATCGAACCGAAACTCGCGCGGCAGGCGCACTGCCTGACTGTTGCCAGACTGAAAAACTCGAGCAAAAACTGAGGCCATGTCGAGATACTCCCTGTATGTATGCACGATGAGTATATACCTCCTTAAGCTGGGGGAAAGATCTGCTGTGCAAAAAGCATAGGACAAATTTTCAGAATCGCTAGGGGCGCTTGCTGGAAAAGTTCCCGAGGCATACTCTTACGAAATTGGAATCGACATAAAAAAGGTACGAAAATGGCTGCCACCGCCACGCTTTCCAGCAAATTTCAAATCTCCATCCCCAAAGCCGTGCGTGAACAGCAGAAATGGCAGGCTGGCCAAGAGTTCGTTTTCATTCCCAAGGGCGCTGGCGTGCTCGTCATGCCGGTGCCGGCACGCAACACACTGCAAGGCATCGCGCGCGGAGCCAGTCCGGACAATTATCGTGACCGGCAGGATCGCTATTGATGCGCGTCGTTGATACATCGGCTTGGATTGAATGGCTGATCGACTCGCCAACCGGCAAACAGCTCGCCGCTGAACTGCCTGCCGAGGCGAACTGGCTGGTACCTAGCGTCGTGCAGCTTGAATTGAGCAAATGGCTGACGCGAGAGTTGGGCGAAGCGCGCGCCGATCAGATCATTGCCTTCAGCATGACCTGCGTCGTCATCAATCTCGATAGCCGCATCGCACTACTGGCTGCCGACCTGTATCGCGAACATGGCCTCAGCACGGCCGATGCCATCATCTATGCCACCGCGCGTGATCAAGGGGCCGAACTGATCACCTGCGATGCCCACTTCAAGGACCTGCCCGGCGTGCGCTACCACGCCAAAAACATCTGGCTGATGGAGCCCTGACCCAGCCGGCCATGAGCAAGCACCTCTAAGTGCTGGAGCGTGTTATCTCTATACAATGGGTTATAAATGAACCATTCAAAGTAATTTTCAACTACAATTGGTCATATGAGAACCTTTATATTTTCATCTCCAGGCTACATAGCTGACCAGTTGGCAGCCCGCTGCAAAGCGAGGCGCCTAGCCGAGAACTGGTCTCGCAAAACCTTGGCGGAGCGCTCTGGGGTGTCTGAGAGCACCATCAAACGCTTCGAAACATCGGGCTCCATCAAGCTGGAAGACCTCATACAGCTTGCCGTAGCACTACAAGCCAGCGACGAATTCGGCAACCTGTTTCCCGAAAAAGCCGTCGTCAGCCTGGATCAACTGACGCTCAACACACGCCAACGAGGCCGCAAATGAACCACACACAGCGCTTGGATGTGCTGATGGCCGGACAGCGTGTGGGCCAGCTGGCGCGAGGGAATACGCCAGGCATTCTCTTTCAGTACGACGAAAGCTGGCTGCGATCAGGCTTCGACATCGCACCCAGCGATATCCGCTTCACCTCCGAAGTACAAGCCTGCCGAAACATCCCACTGTTCAAGGGCCTGCACGGTGTTTTTGCAGACTCCTTGCCAGATGGCTGGGGGCTACTGCTCATGGACCGCGCCCTCCGGCAGCGAACCGACTGGCAAACTCATGAAATCGGCGCACTCGACCGATTGGCTTATATTGGCGCTCGTGGCATGGGAGCCTTGGAGTATCGGCCAGCCATTCAGGAGGAGGCATCGCCCGTTGACTGGGCCGAACTGCAGCGCATGGGTATGGAGGCCCAGTTGGTTCTGTCCGGTCAGGCGGGTGATGTGCTGACAGCCTTGTGGGTACATGGCGGATCACCCGGTGGCGCACGCCCCAAGGTCGTTATTGCTCTGAACCCTGATTTGCGTGAATGCCATTCCAGCCTTGAAGCTCTGCAACCTGGCTTCAGCCACTGGCTGGTCAAGTTTCGAGGCCAGCATGACCCCCTCGACATGGGTGCCACGGAATACGCATACAGCCGCATGGCCAGCGCTGCGGGGCTGATCGTGCCCAGGACCACCTTGCTGGATGTGGCACTGGATCAACCCGAACGCATCTTTGCAGTAGAGCGCTTTGATCGTGTGGGCAACAACAAGATTCATGTTTTGAGTCTGGCGGGATATGCCTATGCCAATTTCCGCGAACCCAGTCTGGATTACGATCAAGTGCTAGGCGCCACCATGATGATCACGCGGGACCATCAGGAAATGCTGAAAGCATTCCGGCTCATGGTGTTCAATGTGCTCACCCATAACCGGGACGACCACGCCAAAAACTTCTCGTTTATGTTCCGAGATGGCCGCTGGTTCCTGTCACCCGCATACGACCTGACCTACAGCACGACCGGCTATCAGGCGCAGCACAGCACCTCCGTGAATGGCAGCGGCCTACCAAAACGGAGCGACATGCTAAAAGTGGCCAAAAGGCATGGCATTGCAAGGCCAGAGATCATTATTGACGAGGTCAGAAGTGCCGTAGCCGATTGGCCCACGCACGGACTGGCGGCAGGCTTGACTCAAAGCCGAATCGCAGAGTTCGCACAAGTTTTCGCCCAGATTGATGCGAGGCCCTGACCCATGGATACCGCCGTCCTCAAGGCTTTCATTGAAGTCGCCCGCCACGAGTCGTTCTCGAAGGCCGCCGAAAGCCTGCACCTCACGCAGCCCGCCGTGACCAAGCGCATCCAGGTGCTGGAAGAACAGCTGGAAGCATCCTTGTTCGATCGCGTCGGTCGTCGCGTCACACTTACCGAGGCCGGCCGCGCCCTGCTGCCCCGCGCCCGGCAATGGCTGCATGACCTCGACGACCTGCGCCGCCTAGTCAGCGATTACTCCGAGGCTGCGACCGGCCAGCTCACCGGCACGCTCACGGTCGGCACCAGTCATCACATCGGGCTGCATCGCCTGCCGCCGGCGTTGCGCGCGTTCAGCACCGCGCATCCGCAGGTACGGCTGGACATCCGCTTCATCGACTCCGAACAGGCTTACGACGCCGTGCTGTCTGGCGAACTGGAGCTGGGCATCGTGACGCTGCCGCCGGCGCCGGATGATCGGCTGGTGGCCAAAGTGATCTGGCCTGATCCGCTGGCCTTTGTGGTGGCGGCTGGGCATCCGCTGGCGATGCGCTCGCGCGCGGCCGGCGCTGAGGGCATTGCCGCCGCCGACCTCGCCGAGCACCCGGCCATCCTGCCCTCGCCCAACACCTTCACGCGCCAGATCGCCGAGGGCATGTTCCGGCGCGAGGGCCTGAAATTGCAGGTGCATCTGGAGACCAACTACCTGGAGACCATCAAGATGATGGTGTCGATCGGGCTGGGCTGGAGCGTGCTGCCGGCCAATCTCTGCGACGCCGATGTGGTGGCCGTGCCGTTGAAAGGTGTGGCGCTGAGCCGCGATCTGGGCGTGGTGCATCACCCTCGGCGAGTGCTGTCGCGGGCGGCGCAGGCGATGCTGGGGTTGTTGGAGCAGGAAGCTGGGGGGATAAATGGTGGCTGATAGCTGCGAATAAGGGTTGCCGGCAGATGGCCCGGCTGGCATGCTAAACAGTTGTAAATTTGCGGCGTTAGTCGGCAGAAAACTTTGTTTAGGGGCCTTTCAAGTGAAAAAATTTAGCGTTTTCTCCCTTCAATCCCTGTAGTGCATCCGTCAGGATTTATGATGTAGTCGTGATTACTTTAACGAGCTAGATGCCATATGAATAAGCCGCAAAATAACTCAAAAAAGAGAGTCAGATTTTTTGTTTCTTATGCACATCGAAATCAGCAACTCGCAGAAAGTCTAATAAATAAACTCGCGGATCATTTTCGCTCATCGAAGAGCCATGACTATAGCCTTTGGATGGATTCTAAAATATTAGCTGGCGATGAGTGGGAAAATAAAATACTTGAGGCACGTGACAAATGTGATTTTGGGCTGATTCTTGTTAGTCCATCTTTTTTGGGGTCAAAATTTATTTGCGAGAATGAACTCTCTCACTTCGTTGGTAGCGATCGCACCCCATCAATACCAGTTATGCTGCAAACTATCGATTTTGAGCTTCATGACCTAAAGGGCCTGGAAGCACTCCAAATATTTCGGTTCAAAGGCAATCGATTCAAGGAGCCACGTGCTTATGGAGAATGCAAAAATATTGCTAGGGATGATTTTGTTCTCGCACTTTTTCAAGACATTGAACGGAAAATAAATATCTAATTAATTGCTTAGCAAATCAATTTATCCTTATTTCGAGCTATAAAATGAAATACATCTTCTTTATATTATTTTTAATATGCACCCCCTTGTATGCCGAAACCAACCATGAAAAACTTGAGTTCGCCAGACAAATATCTGATTATGCGCAAGAAAATGAAAAAGCTCGCTGGGAAACTCTATCCCATGCAGAAGAAAAAACACAAAAAACATCGAGAAATTTTCTATCTCCAATTTTATCAGCCATTTTTTTGGTCGGAATTCTAAAGCTAGTATCGTTACTATTTACACCTTTGTTTTTCATCCTAATGGAAAAATTACAATTAAAGACATTACTCAGATTCAGTCCTTTTAGCTCATTAATAATAATGACCTTGGGCGCTTCGACAATTTCAATTGCACTAATATTAAGCAGGGATGCAGAACAAATAAATTTCGGTCTTTTTTTTATGATTTCCGCAATAGTTTTAATTTATGGGATAGAACGCAAAAAACACAAGGAAAACATTTCAGAGTTCGAAACACTGACAACCCACCTAAAGTCAATACATGGCAATGATAAAGTCCTGAAAGATAGTCGCGCATTCATTACAACAGTATCAATATTAATCGCCATTACAATATTGGCCTTCTTGGTATTTTATGCGCAAAAAAAACCTGAAGTCGGAGATTGCAATACTTATTATAGCAATTACATCGAAAATTGCAACTCAAAAGAAATGAATCCTGAATGCCTAGAAATAACATCTTGCCTTATAGATATGGGCAAATCAAACGGGCTAATTAATAGCAAAGACTCAAATGCATCTACAACAACTATTAAGTACGAAATTGCTCTTAATGTAATTAGAAAAATATCAGACCTGCCCGATGTCACTGAAGAAACTATTTCGAAAGCTTGCCATAATCCTCATACCGATACATTTTATGATGAAATCTACAGAGCACTTCAACCAATAACCTATGAAAATACAGCTCTGCTAGTAGGAAAATCATCAAATGCAGAGTCAGGATCAGGGCATGGAAGAGGCATTTGTATTTGTATGGCTGCACATATAAAAGAAATAAAACTCATTAATGTTAAGCCCAATTATGGGAGTTGCGACGGAATTAATTATATTCCAAATGAGTAAATAAAAAAGTCTTCCGAAATATATCGCCGAGTAGCTCTACTGTGTCAGGCTAGTTTTCATATCACCTGATTTTGCTGTGGAGTCAGTAGGTGGTTGGGCGTGATGTGTGACTCGCCCATGACGATCACCGTTGAAACGCATGTGAGCGCGCCGGCCGCTCGCGTCTGGCTGGCCTACACCACGCCGGCAGACATCGTGCAGTGGAACGCGGCCTCGGCTGACTGGCACACCACGCAGGCCAGCGTCGATCTGCGCGTCGGCGGCGCGTTTTCATCGCGCATGGAGGCGAAAGACGGCAGCTTCGGTTTCGATTTCGCCGGCACCTATACCCAGGTGACCCCCGAGCAGCTACTGGAATATCGCTTTGGCGACCGCACGGCGCGGGTGGAGTTCATCACGGCAGCGGATGGCACGACGGTGCGCGTGAGCTTCGAGGCCGAAACCACGCATTCCGTGGAGCAGCAGCAAGAAGGCTGGAAGGCCATTTTGGATAACTTTGCGCGCCATGTGGCGGGCTGACTCAGCACTGACCCAGCTCATCCACAATGACCTGAGGGTGCTTGAAGGCAATATTGATCAATGCCTGCGCGGCACCAGATGGTTGACGCCGCCCCTGCTCCCACTCTTGCAGTGTGCGTGCTGAAATATTCAACGCTTGCGCGAACTGCGTCTGAGAAAGCCCCGTGCGAAGCCGTGCCTCAGCCACTTGATTCGGCGTAACCAGCGTTGAGCGCCCTATTTGCCCGGACTGCATCTGGCGCACAGATTCAAAAAGCTTGCGCCCCAACTCATCTGCCGTGTAATCACGCATTGTCTAATGCCTCTCTAACCTTCTTGAGCCAATGCGCGGGAATGTTTTCACGCACACTCTTGGCATACATCAGCAATAACCAGACTTCGCCATTGTTAAGCCTAGCGAAGTAAATGATGCGAGCTCCGCCTCGCTTGCCGATACCAGAACGCCCCCAGCACACCTTGCGGCATCCGCCGCTACCAGGAATGACATCTCCCGCCAACGGGTTGGCCGCGATCCAGACGGCAAACTCCTGACGCTCGTCCTCATGCCATATTTCTTCGGCATCAGATGAAAAAATAGGCGTTTCAATAACTGTAAGCATACGACAACTATCCGTCAATGACGGATGCCCATATTGATTGAATAAACTCACTCCCTAGTTATGGTTCATGAATCGCCAAAGCGCGAATTTTTAGATAAAAATCAGCACTCACTCATCCCGCGTGAGCACTGCCAGCAGCTCAATCTCAAACACCAGATCGGAGTTCGGCTTGATCAGCGGGCCGACCTGGCGTTCGCCATAGGCGAGATGCGCCGGTACGCGCAGGCGACGGCGGCCGCCGACCTGCATGCCCATCATCCCCTGATCCCAGCCTTTGATGACGCGACCGGTGCCGATGACGCACTGAAACGGCTGGCCGCGATCGTGCGAGGAGTCGAATTTCGTGCCATCCGTGAGCCACCCAGTGTAATGCGCGTGGATGAGTGCTCCCTTGATGCAGACCTTGCCGTCACCCGCTACCAGATCTTCGATTTGCAATTCCTGAGTCATGTTGCGTTCTCTTCTTAAGGTGTAAAAACCGCGTTTTTGGCAGGATTCGCAGCATCTGGCAAGTCATGCGTGAGTCTCAGCCGGCGTTTCAAGAGATAAACCCGGTGTTGGACGACTGGTCACAGAACCTTGTCTGTCGAGAATGTCACATTATCTACAGAGCAGAGAGCAACTCGCCATGAATGCCCAGGTTTCCGCCGATCTCCTTCAGCAATCCGCCCCCCAAAGCACCGCCAGCAACGCGCCGGACTGGAAAGACCCGAAGCGCTATCTCTGGCTGCTCAGCCCGGCCCTACCGGCGATTGGCTTGGCGGCTGTGTCGGCTTATGCCATTGCGCCGCAGAAGCTGCGCGCGCTGTCTTGGGCGGGCCCAGCATTGGTGCACGGCATCATCCCGGCGCTGGATCGTCTGGTCGGTACGGATACCAGCAATCCACCAGAAGAAGTCATCGAGAAACTGGAAAACGACAAGTACTATCAGGCGATTGTAAAAGCCTTCATTCCAGCCCAGTACGCCACCACTTTTCTGGCCACCTGGTTGGTGGGCCGCCGCAAGGATATGCCGCTCACGGATTATCTGGGCCTGACCCTGACCGTTGGTGCAGTGAATGGCATCGCCATCAACACCGGCCATGAGCTGTCGCACAAGCATGACAAGCTCGACCGTTTCTTCTCCATGCTGGCACTGGCGCCGACCGGCTACACGCACTTCGCCGTGGAGCATCCGTTCGGGCATCACAAGCGCGTGGCCACACCGGAAGATCCGGCCAGCAGCCGCATGGGCGAGAGCTTCTGGAAGTTTCTGCCGCGCACGGTCATCGGCGGCTTCAAGTCGGCTTACGAGATCGAGAAGCGTCGTCTGGAACGCAAGGGCAAAAGCTTCTGGTGCCTGGAGAACGAGCTGCTGCAGGGCTGGGCCATGAGCGCCGGTTTCTTTGGTGCCGCCACGATTGTCGGTGGCCCGCGCGCCATCCCGTTCCTGGTGGGTCAGGCCGCCTACGGCGCGTCGTTGCTGGAAGTCATCAACTACATTGAGCATTACGGCCTGAAGCGCGCGAAGAACGAAAACGGCAAGTACGAGCGCACACTGCCGGAGCACAGCTGGAACAGTAACGAAATCGTCAGCAATCTGTTCCTGTATCAGCTGCAACGACACAGCGATCACCACGCGCACCCGACGCGCAGCTTTCAGGCACTGCGCCACTTCGAGCACGCACCGCAGCTGCCCGGCGGTTACGCCTCCATGCTGCTGCCGGCCTACTTCCCATCGTGGTGGTTCGGCATGATGGATCAGCGCGTGGTGGATCACTATGAGGGCGATCTGAGCAAGGTCAATATGGATCCGGAGCGCCGCGAGGAGCTTCTGGCGAAGTATGCGAAGCCGGTGGCAGAGGTGTTGTAAGCTCACATCTCGGAGTAGAGTGGGGTCAAGCATGGCCTCCGGGACGCAGGTCATGTGTGGGGAGACTCAGCGTCCCCGTCACATCTGCGAAATGGAGGCTGTCATGCCAAAATTCGTCATTGAACGCGAGATCCCAGACGCGGGAAAGCTTACGGATCAGGAGTTGAGATCGATCTCGCAAACATCCTGCGGGGTGCTCAACACGCTAGGCCCTCAAGTGCAGTGGCTTCACAGCTATGTCACTGGCGATAAAGTCTACTGCGTGTATATCGCCCCGAACGAGGAGCTGGTCAGGGAGCACGCCAGGCAAGGCGGATTTCCTGCAAACCGCGTGTCACAAGTCACATCCATCATTGATCCCACAACGGCGGAGTAGCGCCATCTAAGCAGGCATCGAGCCTCTAAAATCGCTAGCGCCGATACCAGTATCGTGATCTTGGCAGGATTGGCGCTGGTGATTTTAGTGGGCCAGCAGCAAGGACAGCTGAGCCGGCACCGCCGGCTCGCACACGGCCAGCAGCGATCTCGTCACTGCCACCTCCCTCGGTTTCACCAGCGTTCCCATGCGCACGCCCAGCAAGCGCAAGCGCCGATCCAGCGGCACGCGCTTCAGGCACTGCCCGGCCAGCTCGCGGATCGTGCGGGCATCTGCGGTGAACTCATAGGATGACTGGTCACGCGTGACCGACTTGAAGTTGTCGTAACGAATCTTGATACCGACGGTGCGGCCAGCGTAACCCTTGCGCTGCAAGTCATCCGCCAGCCGCTCGCAAAGCTTGGTAAAGATGGCGCTCAGTTCGGCCTTGTCATGAACCGCATGCAGATCGCGTTCGAAGGTGGTTTCCCGACTTACCGACACCGGCTCGCTGTGCGTTTGCAGATTGCGCTGATCACGCCCATGCGCCACCTCGTGCAGCCAGCGGCCGTAAACCGTGCCGAATTCCTGTTGCAGCCAATCCGCTTGGCGGGCCGCCAGCTCGCCAATCGTGGCTATGCCCAGTGCCTGCAATTTGGCATCGGTTCTGGGGCCAACACCGTTGATCTTGCGACACGCCAGCGGCCAAATGCGCTCGGCCAGGTCGTGTTCGTAGAGCACCGTGATGCCATTGGGCTTGTCGAACTCGCTGGCCATCTTCGCCAGCAGCTTGTTGGGCGCGATGCCGATGGAGCAGGTCAGCCCGGTCGCGGCCAGAATGGCCATCTGAATGCGCTCGGCCAATACGCGCCCGCCCGCCTCCTGCCCGCCGGGCACATCAGTCAGGTCGATATAGACTTCATCCACACCGCGATCTTCCATGACTGGGGCAATGTTGACGATTTCAGCCTTGAACAGCCGCGAATAGCGCCGATATTGATCGAAATCGACCGGCAGCAGAATCGCTTGCGGGCACTGCTTCGCAGCCTTCATCAGGCCCATCGCTGAGCCTATGCCGAAAGCCCGCGCAGCATAGGTGGCGGTGGTGATGACACCACGCCCAACATAGTCGCCGAGCCGGGGAAAGGCATCGGGTGGGATGTCGGCCAGTGTCTGCTGCCCATATTGCTGCAGCAGCACAGCATCCGCCGGGCGGCGCGCGCCACCGATGACCACCGGCAGGCCGCGTAGCTGCGGATAGCGCAGCAGCTCGACTGACGCGTAGAAGGCATCCATGTCGAGATGGGCGATTCGTCGCAGGGGCGATGACGAGGGCTCGATCATGCGGGCAGCTCGGCGAGTGGGCTTGCCGGCAATACTGTCATTAAAGACAGTAATTTGCCACTCCCCCCGAACGACATTGGCAGGCATGATAGAACTCAGTCTGACCGATACGAGGCTTCCATGGATCACCTGATCACGGCCATGTTCATCATTGTGGGCATCATTCATGTGCTACCGGTTACCGGCGTGCTCGGCAGCACACGGCTGACGGCGCTTTACGGGCGCTCGTTCAGCGATCCGAATCTGGCCATTCTCATGCGTCATCGTGCCGTGTTGTTTGGCTTGCTGGGCGCATTTCTGATTTATGCGGCCTTCACGCCGGCACTGCATGAGCTGGCGTTCATTGCGGGTTTTGTCAGCGTGCTGTCGTTTCTGGGGCTGGTGCGCAGCACGGCAGGCAGTAATGCGCAGATACAGCGGGTGTATATCGCTGATCTGGTGGCAATGGCCTGCCTGCTGGTGGGGTTAGGGGCGAAGTATCTGAGGTGACTCAGGCGCTATTTCTGGAGAGCCTTATGCCGAGCTGCGATTTCCTGCTTGCTCAATCTCAACAAGGCTATTTCGGATTCGCTCAGCATCCGGGGAGCGTTCGAGGTAGCGAGCCTCTGATTGAGTAAGGCAGTCGAAGCCGTGACCGAATCGGTCGCGCCACCAGACTTCAAATTCATGTCCATGTTTTGCTCTTAACGCCGCTAATTGCTCGGAAGATAGGTTCAGTTTGGCCGAGTAAGATCTGCCGGTCAACACGGTAGCCCCGATGACGCGGCCGCCACGCGACTCGATAAAACCTTTCAGGTTTGCCAAGGTGCCGCCCTGGCCGATGAAGTCATCGACCAGAAAATAGTAAGCTCCCGGCTTAATTACGCCATCAAACAGGGCTTGCCTTGCCAGTCTGACAAATCCGCTGGCACCGGTATGCCCAACAATATTGGTCTGCACAATCGAAGGGTCAACACGCAAGCTCAAATGCAGCGCCAACTCATCCGCCAAGGCCTCAGGAATTGCATTAACACCCATTCGCTCAAACGCATGAGCAGAGGCTAGAAACGGTGAGCGATGGCCAATCAAATATCTGATTTGCTCAAGCGCCCAATTGGAAAGCGTAGCCCTGACTAGAGCGAAAGCAGAGTCAGAGTCCCCTGCTTTCGCGGCAGCATAAAAAGCATGCTTTTTGACAGCCAACTCTTCCGCATGAATCACAACATCAGGAAATCCTTGCCAAACTGATCGCGCAGGCCTTTGCATTTTTCGGGCTCATCCTTGAGGCTCCTTGGTGCAATAACTCTAGTACATAAATTTGGTGTTCGCTCAAGCGCAGGCCAGCGCCTCGCGATTGCCAAACTCTTCCAGCAGCTCGCCATACTGGCCAAACAGCTTCTCGCGCCACTGACTCTCCAGCGCCTGCGTCTGCTGCTGGGACGGGTGAAAGCCCGGCTTCAGATACGCCGGCATATGCTTGAGGATGCCGGAAATAAAACCGCGCTTACCGAACAGCGCACGCAGGCCACGGGCATTCTCGCGCACATTAAGCAGCTGGCCTTCCTTCACCAGCAACACGCCCCAGCTGGCAATAATTGGTGGTGCCATGAGCGCAATGATCAGGCCCAGCGCGATCCGCCGCTCGGCCACCGTGCCGCCGATCTGCTCAAACACATCGTAAGCGACCGACTTGTGCTCCAGCTCTTCCAGCGCATGCCAGTACCAGAGCTTGAGCATCTCGCCATCCGAGCTGTTGCGGAACTCCTCGTGGGTCAGCCATTGCTCGGCAAGATGCGCGGTGAAGTGCTCCATCATGGTGGTGCAGGCCAGCTGGAGGCGTGGCGAAAAATTCTCGAGCTGGCGCAGGCCCCACTTCACATAACGCTCGGGGATGTCCACGGCCAGCTTGCGCTCGGCAAAGAAGCTGTTGAGACGGTCATGCTCGCGACCATGCAGAGCCTCTTGGCCGATGAAGCCAGCGACCTGGGCCTTCAGCGTTGGGTCGCTGATCTGGTTGCGAAAATGACGCACAGACTCCACAAAAAATCGCTCGCCGGGCGGAAAAATGCCCGAAAACACCACAAACATCAGGCTGGCAAGCGGGTTCTGATTGAAGAAGAAGTAACGATCCGCATCAGCTGGAAAGCTGAAGTTCATGTGACGCGGCGGAATGCCGACCTGAGCACCGCTGAGCAGGCGGGTGGTGGCTTGAACAGTTGCAGACATGATGATTCTCCAAGCGGCGTGATGATTACATTGTTGACTGGCACAACCGACCATGAGAAATTATTCCGAACTACTGTTCGGATTCAACTCGGATACTGCTCATGCCCCGCGCCCCTCGCCAGCAACGCGCCATCGCCACGGTGGATGCCATTATCGAATCCGGCTTCATCAGCCTCGCCAGCCACGGTCTGGCGGGCACAACCACGCGCCATATCGCCGACATTGCCGGCATCGGCGTGGGCTCGCTGTACGAGTATTTCGAGAACAAGGAGGCCATCTACGCCGCCATGCACGACCGCTTCGTGGCCGATCTGGTGGCGATGCTGCAGCCGCTGAATGCGATTATTGTGAAACAGGACATTCATGGCGCGGTCACCACCATCATCGGCCGCTTGCAGGAGTTCTTGAGCGAGCATGACGCGCGCTATCTGAGGTATGCGCAGAGCGCCATGAATCTGGAGATGAAGATCGGTCTGGAGCCGGTCACGCGGGTGCTGCAGGAGCTGGTCATGAACTATGTGATGCACCACCCGGAGCTGATGCGGATGCGCAGATTGGCGACGATGAGCCATATCTTCATCAATGGCAGCATTTTCGTGATGCTGCGCCACTTGGCCGACCCGTCACCCCTGTTCAGCATTGATGAGCTGGTGCAGGGGTTATCGGAAATGCTCAGCCATTATGTGGCGATGGAGCTGCAGCTCACGGCGATGCCGGCCGCTGCACTTTGAACCAGGCCGCATAAAGCGCTGGCACAAAGAGCAAGGTCAGTGCCGTGGCTACCACCAGACCGCCCATGATGGAGATGGCCATCGGGCCCCAGAATACGCTGTCGGACAGTGGCACCATGGCCAGAATGGCGGCGGCAGCGGTGAGCACGACCGGACGCGAACGCCGCACCGTGGCATCGACAATAGCATTCCAGGGGTCGTGACCCTGCGCGATGTCCTGATCGATCTGATCGACCAGAATCACCGAGTTGCGCATGATCATGCCACCCAGGGCGATAACGCCGAGCAGCGCCACGAAACCGAACGGCACCTGAAAGATGAGCAGCGCCGGCACCACGCCGATCAGCCCCAGCGGCGCCGTCATGAACACCATGAACATGCGCGAGAAGCTCTGCAGCTGCATCATCAGCACGGTTAGCATCACGATGAACATGACCGGAAACATGACCGCCAAGGCCTTGTTGGCCTTCACGCTTTCCTCGATGGAACCGCCCTGCTCCAGGTAATAACCCGGCGGCAGCTTGTCGATTAGCGGCTGCAGCTTGGGCCAGATCTGCTGGGTGGCATAGGGAGCCTGCACGCCATCAGCAACATCGCTGCGAACGGTCAGCACGGTGGCACGATTACGACGCCAGAGCACCGGCTCCTCGAAAGTCGGCTCGACTTTGGCGATCTGGCTCAGCGGCACCACACCGCCGGTGCGCGAGAACAGCGCAATGTCGCCAACGCCATTCACCGCCAGGCGTTCTTCCGGCGTGCCGCGCACCACCACATCGATCAGCTCTTCGCCACGGCGAACCTGCGTCACCGGCGCGCCAGAAAGCACAGTCTGCACGATGTCGGAGATGTCGGCGCTGGTAATGCCGAGCAGGCGCGCCTTGTCCTGATCAACATCGAGCTTGAGCGAGCGCACCTTTTCATCCCAGTTCAGCTGGGTGTCACGCACGAGCTTGCTCTGCCTCACGATGTCACGCACTTCGTGCGCAATGCGACGCACCTCGCCGGCATCCGGCCCGGCCACGCGGAACTGCACCGGGAAGCCGACCGGCGGGCCGAACTCCAGGCGCAGCACACGCCCGCGCACGGCCGGGAACACCTGATCAGCATTAAACAGATCCAGCAGGCGTTTGCGCACCACTTCACGCGCCTCCAGATTGCCAGTCTTGATGACGAACTGGGCATAACCCGGATTCGGCAGCTCCGGCTGCAGCGAAATATAGAAGCGCGGCGAGCCGAGGCCGGTATAGGCGGTGAAGAATTCGATGTCCTTGTCTTTGGCGAGAATCGCTTCCAGTCGTTTGACCTCGGTCTGCGTAGCTTGGAACGACGCGCCTTCCTTAAGACGCATCTCGACCAGCAATTCCGGGCGCGAGGCCGTGGGGAAGAACTGCTGCTGCACCAGCTTCATGCCCAGCACCGAGGCCACGAACAGCCCCACCGTGGCCAGCAGCACGCGCTTGCGATTGAGCACGCAGTAATCGACCAGCTGCCGCAGCTTGCGATACACCGGCTTGTCGTAAGGGTCGTGATGCGCCTTCTCGGCCAAGTCTTTCGGCAGCAACAGCACGCCCAGATACGGCGTGAATACCACCGCCACGAACCACGACACCATGAGCGCGATGCCAACAATCCAGAAAATGCCGCCGGCGTACTCGCCCGAAGTCGATTGGGCAAAACCCACCGGCATGAAGCCGGCGATGGTCACCAGCGTGCCCGTCAGCATCGGGAAGGCGGTGGAGCTGTAAGCAAAGGTCGCTGCTTTGACGCGATCCCAGCCCTGCTCCATTTTCACCACCATCATTTCCACGGCGATGATGGCGTCGTCCACCAGCAAGCCGAGGGCAATGATCAGCGCGCCCAGCGTGATGCGATCGAGGTGCCAGCCAAACGCCAGCATGATGACCGCAACAATGCCCAGCACCAGCGGCACCGACAACGCCACCACAATGCCGGTACGCCAGCCCAGAAACAGGAAGGACACCGCCAGCACAATCACCAGCGCCTCCAGGAAGGACTTCTCGAACTCCCAGACCGAATCGCCGGCAACCTTGGGCTGATCCGCGTATTTATCGATCTCGATGCCCGCGGGCAGGTCGGCGCGAATCTTCGCCAGCTCGGCATCCAAATCCGCACCCAGCGTGAGGATGTTGGCGTTGGGCGCCATCGTGACGCCGATAGCCAGCACCGGGTGACCGTTGTGGCGAATCGTGAACGACGGTGGGTCTTCGTAGCCGCTATACACCTTGGCGATGTCGCCGAGGCGAATCAGGTTGCCACCAGCTTCGATGCTCACCTCCGCGATGTCTTTCGCCGAATGCAGGCTGCCGTCGATGCGAGTGAACAGACGGTCGCTGCCGGTATCCACAAAGCCCGACGGCTTCACCTGATTCTGCTGCGCGATGGCCTCGAACACAGCCTGCGCCGGCAGCCCCAACGCGGCCAAACGCCGACTCGACAGCTCGACATAGATCTTCTCGTCCTGCTTGCCGAGAATATTGACCTTGTTGGTATTCGGCACCGTCTGCAGGCGGCGCTTGATCTGCTCAGCAAATTCCTGCAGCTCAGCCTGCGTCACGCCATCGCCACGCAGCGCGTAAAGCGTGGCGTACACATCGGTGTATTCATCATTGAAGAACGGGCCACGCACGCCGGCGGGAAAGTCGCCACGGGCATCGCCGATCTTCTTGCGCGCCTGATACCACAACGCTTTCAGCTCATCCCCGGAGTTACGCCCGCTAATAGCCAGCGTCATGCCGCCATAGCCTTGGCGGGAAAAACTCTGCACATACTGCAGGCCAGGCAGCTCCTGCACGGCGCGCTCCATGCGATTCAGCACCTGATCCTGCACTTCCTGCGCAGTCGCGCCCGGCCAGACCACCACGGCGGTCATCGCCGGCACATTGAAATTCGGGTCTTCCAAACGGCCAAGCTGACGGAACGAGAACACCCCCGCCACCAGCGAGGAGATCATCAGGAAAATCACCATCGCACGATGATTTACCGCCCATTCGGAGAGGTTGAAGCCCTTCATGAGCGCGCTCCTGCGGCTCCGCGATCAGCGCCAAGATCCAGCCCGGCGCCGCTGCGCTCTACCGCGCGCACCGGCATCTTCGCATCCAGCTTCTGGGTGCCGGCAATCACCACCTGCATGCCATCCTGCAGACCGGTCACCGTCACCGTGTCATTCTGGTAAGACAAGACGCGCACAGCCTGCCGCGACAGCCGTGACTGCTTCGCCGGCACCACCCAGACCGTGGTCTGACCCTGCACCTGCATCAGTGCCGAGGCCGGCAGCCGAATCGCACTGGTTGCAGAAGCATGCCCGGCAAAAGTGACCTGAGCAGTCATGCCAAGACGAAGCTGGGCGCGATCTTCCGGCGACACATCGCGCAGGCTGAAACGGGCACGATAGGTACGCAGCGGCTGGCTCGCCGACGGCGCAACCTCACGCAGCGTCACCGCAAAATGTCCCGATGGCGTGCCCCAGACTTCGGCTTGCGCCTGCTGTTTTGCCAGTCCAGCGACTAGCGCCTCGGGAATATCCGCAGAAATCTCGAACTCACCCTGACGCGCCATGGCCACAATCGGCTGGCCCTCGCCCACAACCTGCCCGGCTTCGGCGCGAATCGCCGTCACCACGCCATCGTAAGGCGCAACCAAGGTGGCATAACGAGCGCGGTTGCGTGCCAGCTGAACCTGACGGCCAGCCTGCAAGGCACGCGCCTTGGCGGCATCGGCCCGGGCTTTCTGGCGCTCGTTATCAGCCACGCTGACGGCACCATCGGCGACCAGCGCCGCGAAACGCTGCTGATCAAGGCCCGCCTGATCGGCATCGACCTTGGCTGCTGCTGCCTGATCCTCGGCTGCCGACAGCGCTAGCGCATAATCACTGGCATCCAGCTGCAACAGCGCCTGACCCTGGCGCACCACTTGGCCCACCTCGACCAGCCGTTTTCCGATGCGCCCACCCGCCTGGAAACCGATCTCGGTGGCATAACGGGCCGACACCACGCCGGGCACGCTGCGCGCATCCGACACCGCCTGGCTTTTCACGGTCATGACCAACACCGGATGTGCAGGGGCCGGTGGCGCCGCTTCCGTGGAACATCCACTCAAAAAAGCGACCGTCAAGGCGCTGGCGGCAAAAACGGTCAGGGAACGCTGGCGGGCAAACATCATGACTGGGTACTCGTCTGGATAGCGGGTGTGGCGGCAGCAGGCGGTTGCCAACTGCCACCCAGCGCCTTGTGCAACTGGATGGTATTGAGGGCGCGCTGGGCTGAGCTTTCGACCAGCGTCTGGTCAGCAGCCAGCGCTGCGCGTTGCAAGGTCTGCAGCTGCAGCAGATCAATTTGGCCGGCGCGATACAGACTTTCGCCATGCTTCAGCGCCTTGTGGCGTGCCGCCGCGACGGCGGTCAGCAGGCTGTTACGGCGGCGCTCATCGCTCAAGGCGGCCAAACTGACCTCGACCTCTTCAACAGCAGTCAGGATCAGCTTCTCGTAATTGATCAGCGCCTGCTGTTCGCGCGCGGTCTGCGCCTCGATGCCGGCCCGCACGCGGCCATTGAACAGCGGCGCACTGAAGGCCAGCGCCACATTCGAGTAACGCACCGGCGAAAGCGCAATGCTGTTCAGCGTCAGTTCCTGGCCGCCAAACACCGCATTGAGAAAGAATTTCGGCAGATAATTCAGGCGCGCTTCCTTGAGACGATCACTCTCGGCGGCCAGCTGCTGCTCAGCCGCGCGCAGATCCGGGCGTCGTGCCAGCAGCTCCACCGGCTGGCCGGGAGCCACAGGCCCTAGATCGGGCCAGGCAGCAAGCGCAGCCGTTGTTGTGGCTGCCGCCGGAGTCATGCCGGGCTGACTATGGCTTGGCTGACTAGGGTCCTGCCCCATGAGCACGGCCAGCCGCGCCTGCGTGGCCACCACCAGTGTTTGCAACTGCGGCTGCAACGCTTCGGTATTCAGCCGCTCGCCGCTCGCCAGCTCAACATCCAGCTCGCTCGCCATGCCCACGGCAAAGCGCTTGCGCGTCAGCTCCTCGGTCTTGCGCAAAGTGCCAAGAATGTCATCAAGCAGCAGCAAACGCTCACGCGCCCCACGCAGGATGAAATATTGCCGGGCGATTTCGCTGCTCACCAACAGCCGCGTGCCATCAATACCCGCCTCCGCCGCCAGCAGATCGCTGCCGGCTGCGCGCCGTGCCGCCCGTGCGGCCCCGAACAAATCCAGCTCCCAGTTCAGATCCAGCGCCACGCGCGTGCTCTGCGTATCTGGCGAACCGTTCTTGAACGGTGCTGGCAAGCCGCTGCGGCTATCAGACTCCGAGCCGGTCAGCGCCAGCGATGGCAACAGCCGTGACTGCGCCGCCGTGGTACCGGCCTTGGCCTGCTGCACACGGGCCAGCGCCAGCCGAGCATCATGATTACCGGCAAGACCACGGGCGATGAGCTGATCCAGCATCGGGTCGTTGAATACCCGCCACCAGTCGCCGGCCACGGCCGCTGAACCATCCACCGCTTGCTGATACGCCGGCGACAACTTCACCGCAGGCTGCAACGGCGTGCCCGAACAGGCAGCCAGCAGAAAAACATTGCAAATCAAAAGAGCAGTACGCATGCTTTGACCATTAAATGGACTTAGGCGTATAGTAATATTGCCGATTTACTGGACTGTCAAGTAAAGAAATGGAAGACATCATCAAAAGTAAGCGCGGCCGCCCCCGCGACCCGGAACGCATGAAGCGCGTCATGGACAGCGCATCGCAGCAATTTCTCGAGCAAGGTTTCGATCGCGCCAGTATGGAAGCGGTAGCGCAGAGTTCCGGCGTATCGAAAATGACGCTGTACAACTATTTCCCGAGCAAGAGCCTGCTGCTCGAAGCCTGCGTGGGCTGTCGTACCGATGTCATGTTCGAGGCCTTTCATGAGAGCCAGCTTGATCCGGCACAACCGAAGCAAGGCCTAACACTGATCGGCCAGCAATTTCTCACGCTGATGCGAGCCGAGGATGTGATTCGCATGCATCGCATGCTCTATGGCCTGGCAACGGTGCATCCCGAAGTTTGCGCCGGCTACTTCAAGGCTGGTCCCGAGCGCGTCAACGCCTTGGTCCAGAATTTTCTGGCTGCCTCCGTGGCTGCTGGTCATCTGCATATTGACGATATCTCAATGGCTTGCGACCAGTTCCTGTCACTGTTTCAAGGCAGGCCGCATTTGCGGGCCACGCTCGGTCTGGGCGCTCCAGATGTGCAGTACGATCAACGCTTGGTGACAGAAAATGTACTGTTGTTTCTTGCCAGATATGGCATAAAAACAGACACTTGCTGATCTACAAAGATTGAAAGGAACCCCATGAGCGCGCCGCGAGTGGTACTAGTCGAAGATGACGAAATGTCTGCCGAGCTGCTGCGATTCCTCGTGCAACGCCAAGGGTATGCCTTCGAGCATGTTGCCGATGGCCAGAAAGCCATGAATCTGCTTAATGGCGAGCCGCCTGCCGCGCTGATTCTGGACTGGTTGCTACCGTTTGTAGATGGCATGACCGTACTCGATGCCGTGCGCAAAAGCCCTACCTGGGCATCGGTACCGGTACTGGTGCTCACCGGCAAGTCGCGCGAGGAAGACATCGTGAAGGCGCTGGATGCCGGCGCCAATGATTTCATCGCCAAACCATTCCAGCCAGCCGAACTGACTGCACGCCTGAAACGCATGATCCGGATTCCCGCATGAAAGCGCTGATTATCGCCCTCTGCTGCACTCCCATAATCGCCACGGCCGATAGCGGCTGGATTGAGCTGAGTGCCGACTTTCAGGACTACAGCAAGAACTTCAGCTCCGCGCAGACCTACACCATGGCCGGCTCGCTGAAGCAGGCCACACGCACACTGTATGGCGAGATCAGCGATTACCAACGGGGCGATGCTCACGACTTGCCGATACAGCTGGGTATTTATCAGCAGCTGACCGCCAGCGGCCAACTCCATCTTGAAGGCAGCTGGACAGCCGATCCGCTGATCAAGCCCGAGCATCAGGAATATGTTGGCTGGTACCAGGCGCTACCGTCGGGGTGGACCGTGGAGCCGGGCTATCAGTGGACGAGCTACAACACCGTCGATGTTGAAAAAGCCAGTGTGACTATCGAGAAATACTGGCAGAACTATCGTTTCGCTTATGGTGCCGCCCGCGTCACACTGAATGACGAAAACGCCATCAACCATCGCCTGCAAGCAGACTGGTTCTATGGCGACAACAACAAGCTCAGCGCCGGTCTAGCTCGCGGCGACGACCAGGAAGTGCTGGATACCGGTGTCGTCATTCAAACACCGGTACGCAGCTACTTCCTCGCCGGCGAACACCGCGTGGCCAGTCAATGGCAGGCCCTGTGGCAGCTGCAGCAGACCGATCAAGGCAATGTGTATCGCCAACAGGGAGCGCGTGTTGGAATTCGCTACCAGTTCTGATCATGCCTTGAATGGCGTTATTTACTTAATTGTCTTGTTCTTTGCCGCCAGTGCAGGCTCTTTGCTGTTTTGCTTCGCGATGCGTCAGCAACGGCTGCAAAATGAAAAGCGAACTGCCCGCGTGGAAAGCGAGTGGCGCCAACTTTGCTTTCAGGCATTGATGACGGATGAGCTCGACAATCTACCGCCCATGAATCAGCGCGACCTCTATGATGTGGTCGAAATGTGGCTGCAAACCTTCGATCGCATACGCGGTGCTGATGCGGCCAAGGGCTTGATTCGGCTGGGTGAATGGCTGGACTTTGCCAATCGCCTGCTGCCGCTGCTGAAATCCAGAAGTCTCGACGAAAAATTACTGGCAATCATGGCGCTGGGCTTGCTGAAAGAACGGCGCGCCTTGCCGGTGATTCGCGAAAATCTGGATGTCCCCTATCCCTTGCTGTCACTGGCCGCCATGAAAGCCTTCATGGACATCGCGCCAGAGGAAGGCTTGCCCGAGCTGATGAAGCGCATTGATACACCGGGCTGGCCCATGGGACGCGTGCGCCAGCTGCTGCATTCGGCGCCGCGACAGCTGCAAACACAGTATCTGGCCGTGGCCGCTGAAACGCTGTCGCAGCAGCAATTGCCGCACCTCATGGAGCTGGTGTTTGCACTGGCGCCCTCCGAGTCCTCCGAAGTTGCCAAGGGCTGCCTGCGGCGCTTTCCCGATCATGCATCGCTCATTCAAACCGTACTCAAACACACGGCTGACCCCCAGTTTTTGCCATTGGCGCGCGCCAGCTGCCAAAGTGCTGCACCTGAGTTACGCAACGAAAGTCTGCTGGCGCTGGGTCGCCTGGGTGGTGCCGAAGAGCAAGCTCGCCTGATGCACCATCTCAACAGTGACACTTGGCTCAATCAGCAAGCTGCCGCGAAAAGCCTGATCGCACTGATTCACAGCGCGAGCGAGGCACAGGCCATTTTGGGACAGCTGCAATCCATTTCGGCCCAGCAACACTGGACCGAGCTGTTGTTCGAGAAGGGATGGCTGCCAAATCCTGACCCGGCATCTTGGGCTGCCGCCAATCGTCTTCTGCATGAGCAGGTGGCCGCGCATGGCTGAATGGTACTGGGTTGCGCCGGCCGCCATCGGTCATGGCTGGGAAGGCCTGCTGATCAATGGTCTGTTCTGGTTTTTTCTGATTTACCAGATCATTGTGGGCAGCAGCTATATTTCCCTGAACCTGATTGCACTGTTTGTGGTGCGCCGCAGCACGCGAGGCGGTCAGGATCTGCACATGCCACGAGTTTACGAAAGCAGCCTGCCCGGCGTCAGCATCCTGCTCACCGCTTATAACGAAGAGCAGCTGATTGCCACCTCCGTGCGTTCGCTGCTGCAGCTCGACTACCCGCTGTTCGAGCTGGTCGTGATTCACGATGGCGGCAGTGACAACACCCTAGGCGTGATGCAGCGCGAATTCGACATGTACCCCTGCCCATACGCCTTCGAGTACGCCCTGCCCTGCAGCCCGATCAAGCAGGTTTATCGCTCACGAACTAACACCAATCTGATCATGGTCGATAAAGCCAACGGCGGCGGCAAGGCCGATGCCAACAACGCTGGCATCAATGTGGCGCGCATGCCGCTGTATTGCGGCATGGATGCCGACTCAGTGTTGGATCGCGACAGCCTGCTGCGCGTAGTTCGTACCTTCCTGGAAAAACCCAACACCATCGCCGCTGGCGGCAGCGTGCGCATCGTCAATGGCTGCCAGGTGCAAAACGGTCGTTTGATCAAGACCGGGTTGTCAAAAAGCTGGATGGCAAAGATCCAGGTGCTTGAATATCTGCGCGCTTTTTTGTTCGGCCGGCTGGGCTGGTCCAAGCTGCAGGCTCTGCTCATCATTAGCGGGGCCTTTGGCGTGTTCAAGCGTGACATGGTGATTGCGGCCGGTGGCTATCTGGCCACCAGCCTCGGCGAAGACATGGAGTTGGTGGTGCGCATGCATCGCTATGCCTTGGATCGCAAACAGCCCTACACCATCAACTTCGTGCCCGACCCCGTGTGCTGGACCGATGCGCCGGAGGACCTGCCGACCCTGCGCAAGCAGCGTATCCGCTGGCAGCGCGGCCTGTTGGAAACGCTGCATGAGCATCGTGCGCTGTGCTTTCAAAAGGGCTCGGGGCGTGTTGGCTGGCTGGCCTATCCGTTCATGCTGATTGTGGAAGCGCTGAGTCCGATCATCGAAGTGTTGGGCCTGATCTTCACTATTCTGCTGGGCTGCTTCGGCTACCTCAATGCCGATGCCAGCCTGCTGTTTTTGGCGGCGTCGGTGGGCATGGGCCTGCTACTGTCATCGCTGGCACTGGTGCTGGAAGAGCGCAGCTTTCATGTCTATCCACGCTTCCGAGATACCGCCACACTGTTTCTGTGGGCCGTGCTGGAGAACTTTGGGTATCGCCAGATGAACTCGTGGTGGCGCCTGCAAGGCACCTGGCACTGGCTGCGCGGCACAGAAGCAAAATGGGGCACCATGGTGCGCAATACATCGTGGATGACAGAAGACACGCCATCCAAGTAATCTCGGGGCACTTCAGAACAAGAGCTGCCTGCCATGCCCCGCGCCAACCCCGAACTGATCAGCCCGACCGCACACTACACCGGCACCGTCTGGCTGCAACACGGGCTTTCACACCCGGCCTTTGCCACGCTGCAGGGCCAAGCCTTCTATTATGCCCTGAAGGGGCCGATGGCCTTGGCCAAGACGCTGGGCGGGCCGACGCTGGAAGCCTTTCTGCTGGCGCGGCATCGCCTCATTGATCTGCAGCTGGAACAGGCCATCGAGTCCGGTGAAATCACGCAGATCATCGAGATAGCAGCGGGTTTGTCACCGCGCGGCTGGCGCTTTGCCTCGCGTCATCGCGAACGCATTACCTACATCGAAGCCGATCTGGTGGACATGGCCAAGTACAAGCACCACCTGCTGCAAGCGGGCGGCCTGAACACGGACCAGCATCATGTGCGCATCATCAATGCCCTCGCCGACTCCGGCGCCGACAGCCTGGCTGAAATCGCCTCCAAGCTCGACCCGTCGCAAGGGCTGGCGATCATTACCGAAGGCCTGATCAACTACTTCGACACGCCGACCGTAGAGGCCATGTGGGCGCGATTTGCCAAGGTGCTGTCGGGCTTCAAGCACGGTCTGTATCTGTCTGACCTGCATGTGAAAGCCAATAACTCCGGTGTTGCCACGCGAGGCTTCATGGGCATGCTGTCGACTTTTGTGGGCGGCAGTGTGCATCTGCATTTCAAGGATGTCGCGGCGGGCGAACAGGCGCTGAGCAAGGCCGGCTTCAGCCAGGGCGTGCTGCTGAAACCGAGTGATTTCCGCGAGCAACTGCCGGACTGCAGGCCGCGTGGCGTCAATGTGGTGCGTGTGGTCTGCGCAAGAACCAGCAGCCAATGAGCAACTCCGCCGACTCACCCTGGCAATGGACGGATGGTCGCCCCGAGCCTGACAAGCTCGCAACCGCCATGAGCAAATCGGAAATTGCCGACCTGCCCGATCTGACCAGCAGCCTCGATGCCCTCGGTGAGGCTCAGCGCCGGCTGCATGCCAATGGCCAGCACGCTGTGCTGCTGATCCTGCAAGGGCTCGATGCCAGCGGCAAGGACAGCCTGCTGCGCACGCTGGCGCAAGGTCTGGACCCCGCCGGCTTCCGGGTTTACTCCTTTGGCCGCCCCACGGCGGAGGAAGCCGCACATGACTTTCTCTGGCGCGTCATTCCGCGCTTGCCGGCACATGGCCATGTCGTGGCCTTCAATCGCAGTCATTACGAAGCCGTGCTGGCCGAGCGCCTGCTAGAGGGTGCGCCAAATGCAAAACGCTTTTGGCAGGCACGCTATCGCACCATCAATGCCATCGAGAAGCACTGGCACGACAGTGGCACCCGCATCATTAAGGTCTGGCTGCATCAGTCCGAGGCTGAACAGAAGGAGCGCCTGCTGAAACGGCTGGACGAGCCGCGCAAACGCTGGAAATTCGATCCATCCGATCTAGATACATTCGCGCAACGCCGACCGTATCTGGATGCCATGGCCGACATGGTCGAAGCCACCAGCAGCGAAGCGGCGCCGTGGCATCTGATCCCGGCTGACAACAAGGCGCATGCACGAGCTGCCGTGGCCGGCATTTTGCTCAAGCAGCTGCAGGAGCTGGCACCGGATTACCCAGACAGCGACCCGGCGCTAGATGCGCGTTACCGCGCCTTGCTCACAGCCACCGTGCCCCCGGCCAAAACCGAGTAACACCAGCGCCGCCACACAGAGCATCGCGGCGATGAGAAAAATTACGGGGGCGCTGGCGACGGACCACACCGTGCCCGCAGCCCATGCCCCCAGCGCCACACCCGTGCCCCAGAGCATGCTGTAGACAGCCTGACCCTGGCCCTGCGAACCCTGCCCGAAATGGCGATAAATCAGCGTCATCGCTGCCGCGTGAAAAGTCGCAAAGCTCGCCGCATGCAGCAGCTGCGCGCTCCAGATCACGGCGGGATAGTCCACGCCATAGCCGATCATCAGCCAACGCACGGCCGACAGTGCCAGACTCCACAGCATCAGCCTATGCTCGCCCACCGCCGGCAGTACGCGGTGCATCAGCATGAACAGGATGACCTCCGCCAGCACACCCAGCCCCCACAACCAACCGATGTCGCTGCGGCTGTAACCGTGGCTTTCTAGATAGATGCTGTAGAAGGTGTAGTAAGGCGCATGGGAAAGCTGCAGCAGAAAGTGCGCGACAAAGAATATCCACACCGATCGGCGTGCGAGGATGGCGAGAAACCCTTGCGAACCGGGCAGGCGCTTCGGCGTAGCGATATCAGGCACGAAGGCGCTAGCCAGCCAGGTTGCCAGCGCGCAGACCAGCAGCGCCAGCGGCAAATGAGCGACCGGGAAATACTCGAAATACAGCCCCAGCCCGGTGCCCGTGGCAATAAAGCCCAGCGAACCCCAGAGCCGGATCTGGCTGTAGCGCTCGCGCTGCTCACCGAGATGCGCCAGCGTCACCGCTTCGAACTGCGCCAGGATGGCATTCTGGAAAAACCCATATACCAGCAACACAGCCGCTAGCGGCCAGAACTCCCGCGCCACAAAAACGCCCAGCCAGCCCAGGGTGATCATGGCGGCACCGAGCCGTACTAAGCGCAGACGCTGGCCGGTTTTGTCGGCAATGTAGCCCCAGAAGTTCGGCGCGATGATGCGCGTTGCCATGACAATGGCCGACAGCTCGCCGATGGCCTCGGCATCGAAGCCCAGGGACTGCAGGTACAGCCCCCAATACGGCATGAAGCCGCCGATTACCGCAAAATAGAAAAAGTAGAACGCGCCCAGCGGCAGGTAGGGAATGCGGGCCGCGCTCACGCCGCTCGGCTCAGGCTGCACGCGCCGCTCAGCGCTTGCCGCCCGCAACGCTGCCCGGAATCACCGGCGTGCTGCATTGAACCAGCGCGTTCTGGGCACGATGCCGCAGCGCATGATCGAGCAGCACGATGGCCAGCATCGCCTCGGCAATCGGCGTCGCGCGCACACCCACGCAAGGATCGTGACGGCCCTTGGTGACCACCTCGATGGCCTCGCCCTTGAGGTTGATGCTGCGACCCGGCGTGGTGATACTCGATGTCGGCTTCAGCGCGATACGCACGATCAGATCCTGCCCGCTGGAGATGCCACCGAGCACGCCACCCGCGTGATTGCTCAGAAAGCCTTCCGGCGTCAGCTCGTCGCGATGCTGCTCGCCGCGCTGCGCGACTACCGCAAAGCCGTCGCCAATTTCCACACCCTTGACCGCATTGATGCTCATCATGGCGTGGGCGATGTCGGCATCGAGGCGATCAAACACCGGCTCGCCCCAACCCACCGGCATGCCGGAGGCAAAGACCTCGACCGCCGCACCGATGCTGGAGCCTTCGGTGCGCATGCTCAGCACCAGCGCTTCCATCTTCGGCACCGCCTCGCGATCACCGCAGAAAAACGGATTTTCGCGCACGAAATCCCAATCGCAGGTCTGCGCCTTGATATCGCCAATCTGCGACACGCGGCCACGAATACTGACGCCAAACTGCTCAGCCAGCACCTTGCGGGCAATGGCACCTGCCGCCACACGCATGGCCGTCTCGCGCGCGCTGGAGCGACCGCCGCCACGATAATCGCGGAAACCGAACTTGTGCGTATAGGTGTAGTCGGCATGAGCCGGGCGGAAAGTGTCGGCGATGTTGCCGTAATCCTTGGAGCGCTGGTCGGTGTTCTCGATCACCAGCGCGATCGGCGTGCCGGTGGTGCGACCCTCGAACACGCCAGACAGGATCTTGACCTGATCCTCTTCCTTGCGCTGAGTCGCAAACGACGAAGTGCCCGGCTTGCGACGATCCAGATCGCCCTGCAAATCAGCCTCGCACAGCGCGATGCCCGGCGGCACGCCATCCACAATCGCGGTCAGGGCGATGCCATGCGACTCGCCTGCGGTCATCACGCGAAAAACTTGTCCAATGCTGTTACCGGCCATCTCAGATGCTCGCTTCAAAAACCGCCTGATGCTCACGGCAATCAGCCGCTGTCAGCACAAATACGCCCTTGCCACCGCGCTCGAACTCGACCCAGACAAACGGCACATCGGGGAAAGTCTGCTCCAGCGCCCACTGCGAATTGCCCACTTCGATCACCAGCACACCGTCTTTGGTCAGGTAATCGGCTGCCTCGGCGAGGATGCGCTTGGTGATGTCGAGACCGTCCGCGCCAGACGCCAGGCCCATCTCCGGCTCACGCAGAAACTCTTCCGGCAAATCGGCCATGTCTTCGGCATCCACATACGGCGGATTGCTCACGATCAGATCATAACGCTGGCCCGGCAACTTGCTGAACACATCCGACTCCAGCAGGCCAACGCGCTCCTGCAGGTCATGATGCTCAACATTGATGGCCGCCACCGACAGCGCATCCAGCGACAAATCGCTGGCATCGACCACGGCATCGGGAAATTCTTTCGCGCAGGCGATGGCGATGCAGCCGGAACCGGTGCAGAGATCGAGAATGCGCTGCGGCTCATCTTTCAGCCAGGGCAGGAAGCGATCCTGAATCAGCTCGGCAATCGGCGATCGCGGCACCAGCACACGCTCGTCCACATAGAACGGCAGACCGTTGAAATAGGCCAGATTGAGCAGATACGCCAGTGGCGTACGGTCGTTGACGCGCTTGCGCAGGGTCTCGGCGATGGCGGCGCGCTCGCTCGGCAGCAGGCGCGCGGACAGAATTTCTTCATCTGCCGACCATTCCAGATTCAGTGTTTGCAGCACCAGCGCCGACGCCTCGGCAAACGGATCGCTGGTGCCGTGGCCGATATGCACATCGCAGCCCCGGAAGCAGCTCACGCAAAAGCGCATCCAGTCACGAATGGTGACCAGTTCACGCTCGGCTTCTGCCAGCAGGTCAGCAGACAAGGTCAGGGCAGGCAGCGCATCGCTCACGGGAACTCCGAGTTTCAACAAGAAAAAGTGTGGCGATTTTACACGGCGGCGACGGCGTTCGGGAGAAATCCTTGCTCACATCAGCGGCAGGCTTTCGTGAATGCACCGCAGTATCTGATCAAAATCTGGCTGACCTTGGTAGTACAGCGCCGAGCTGGCTTGGTAGGCAACTCTGAATGCTTCGCGCTGAGCCAAGTCAGTCAACAGAAACGCAGGGTTTCTGGCAATAACCAGCTCATCCTCTTGGCGAAAACGCTGCTGTTTGCGTTGCTCATAAGCTGCCGTACCCAGAAAGTCCTGCACTTCAGTCATCGCGAGCAGGCAGTAGACATCGTAGTAGTGCCGCATGAAGTTCCTCGGCATCGCACCACCTGCAGGCAGGGTCCGATATTTCGTGGAAATCGTCTGCAGCTTTTCCACAAAAGTATGCGTAGGGGCATAGCAAAGCACATCTCGTGCCCGATTATCCGTGACATGCACACCCACCGACATAGCCTTTTCCAAAGCCCATGAGGAGATGGTCACGGGTCTGTTGGGCGCAGTGTCATCAAAACCCAGCTCCAGCAAGATGCCATCCTTCACACCCGCCAGCGAGCCCGTCCTCGCTACATAATTCAGGCGGATACCTGCACTGCGCAGATGAGTCAAATCATCAAAATCGGTGTCACGCACCACCTGCTCAATGCCCGGAATATTGATGACCCGACTCAAGTCGTCATAGAAATTTCGGCGACTCTCGACATGTGCTGGCTTGTTCTGATTCCTGCCCATCTTCACATACTGGCCGAGAGCAGGCTCGATACGAAGATCAATATCCTCAGAGAAGCGCTGGATCACGCCAAAGCCCTTGGAGAGCGATGTGCCGCCCTTGAGCTCGAAGTGGAAGCCTTGCTGCTGCAGCCCCCACAAGCAATGCATGATCCAGTAGTCCTTCTCGACCAGTACCGGATCAATACCCCGCTCCTCGGCAACCAGTCTCAGTAGATCGTGAAAATCGAGGCGCTCATGCAGCAGCTGAGACATGCAACAAGTCCTCCAGCTTCTTTCTGACCGCTGCTTTGCCGTACTGCATCACAGCTTCTTGCAGAAGCGTCGGCTGAAAGTCATGCACCTTGGCGGCTACACGCTGCCAGACCGCACCTACATCTTCTGCCAACGCATCAAGATTGTTGAGCATGTCCACAAAAAGAAACTCCGCTGTCAGCGCTTCTGGAAAGCGCGGCTTCACTCGAAAATCGAACTGCCGATTACCGAGCATGAATACGCCATGGCGCTTGTGGTTATAGACCACTGTGCGGTTGTAGAGCTGCGTTGTTCCTAGCCCGACGGTGTTGTATGCCGACGGCGAAAAGACCAGAAAATGCCGGTCACGCAAGAAGCCACGCACGAGCTCAGCATCTTCTGGCGGCAATGAGCCAAAGACCGACTGGCGCGGCGCGTAGTACAGCCCCTGCGCCAACTTCTTTAACTGCCCGGCACTCACCAGCTCGCGCAGATGCCTGTCTACTGCATTCGAAACGCGTGCCAGGTCTTCCCGGCGATATACATGGCCCGGCTTGAGGCTACGGCTGACAACATCCAGAGCCGTGCCGGTAGTCTCTGACGCCTTGGCAACAGATAGCATGCATGATTTCTCATTGAGGATTCATGCATATCATATAGCAATTGCTCATAATTTGAGCCAGATTTCGTACAACAGCCTATCGCCCCGCTGCCGCCTTGTAGACGGCATTGCGCTCACGCTTGCCGACCGCAATCACGACCACCACGATTTCCTGCTCGCGCACCTCGTAGACCAGCCGAAAGCCGCTGGCACGCAGTTTGATTTTGTAGCGATGCGGATGCCCCGACAACCGTGCCGAAGGCACTTGCGGCATCATCAGACGCTCCGCCAGCTTGCGCTTGAACTGCTCACGGATCATGGCATCCAGACGACGCCACTCGTTCAGCGCTTCTTCCTTGAAGCGCAGCTCATAGCTCATCGAGCGTTACCGTGATTTCAGCCTGGCCGGCGCGGGCATCCGCCAAGGCATTCAGCTCCAGGTCTTCAATGCGCTGAATCAGCGCCTCGTAGGCCCGCGCCGGCACGCAGTAAAACGCCGGCTCGTTATGATTCAGGATTGCCACCGGAAAGCCCTCGCCGGCCGCCACCGCCGCCATCGGGTTTTTCTTCAGCTCTGATACGCTAACTGTGGTGTCTGCCAAAATGAGATGCGCCATGAAAGACCTTTCTAAAGATCCAAAAACAGGTCTTATGATAGATCTCATCGCTTCGTTCGCACAACTGTTGTTCGCGTTCATTGCTCGTCCATACACACTATAATTTCGCCACCTGCCTATGGTGTAGACCACGCATGAAAGATCCGCAACTGACCGCGCTGAAACGCCAGCTGAAAGCCGAAGCGCCACTGCCAACGGCCAAGGTCGCTAAACCTGCGCCGGCTCGCGAGCCCGACCCCGAGCTGGACGATGCCACGCTGTTTGCCCAGGCCACGCGCGGCGCGCGCAAGCTTGCGACGGATGCCGCCGCCCCTGCCCGCCCGCTGCGCCCGAAAAAGCCAGATGCGCTGACGCTGCTCAAGCGCGCCCGCGCCGAGGGTGACCCGGAGCGCGAAAACATTGCGCTGTCGGATACCGTCGCGCTGCTGCAAGGGGTGGCGCCAGACGCCACGCTCAGTTTCAAGCGCAACGGCGTGCAGGAGCGTCAGCTCGACAAGCTCAAGGCCGGCCTGCTGCCGTGGAAACATGCTGTGGATCTGCATGGCTGCACGCTGGAACAGGCGCGGGAAGCTGTCTTGCAGCTGCTGGTCGAAGCCAAAGCCGAGGGCATTACGGTGGTGAAAGTTGTGCACGGCAAAGGCCAGATCAATGGTCAGGCCATGCTGAAAACCGCCGTGAACGGCTGGCTGCGTCAGCTCCCGGAAGTGCTCGCGTTTGTCAGCGCCGACCCGCGCCATGGTGGCACCGGTGCAGTGATGGTCTTGCTGCGACGGCCGCGAGAAGACAAAATGCCGGCGCTGTCCTCTTTACCCTAGCAACGCGCCTCTTTAATGTAGCCAAGTGCGTCGTTACGGTCAGTCTTTCTTCTTCCAAACACGAGAACCATCATGGAAAACGCTTACGCGGACATTATTCGAGGTGTTGGTGAGGATCTGGGCCGACCCGGCCTGCTCGATACCCCGAAACGAGCCGCCAAGGCGTTCAAGTACCTGTGCAAGGGCTACGAGGAAGACCTCGACACCCTAGTCAATGGCGCCGTGTTTCCGTCAGACAACGATCAAATGGTGCTGGTGAAAGACATCGAACTGTATTCGCTGTGCGAGCACCACCTGCTGCCCTTCATTGGCAAGGTGCATGTGGCCTACATCCCATCCGGCAAGGTGCTGGGGTTGTCTAAAGTGGCTCGTATTGCGGACATGTACGCGCGTCGGCTGCAGATTCAGGAGAACCTGACTAAGCAGATTGCCGATGCTATTCAGCAGGTTACCAACGCCAAGGGCGTGGCGGTGACCATCGAGGCCAAGCACATGTGCATGATGATGCGCGGCGTGGAAAAGCAGAACTCGGTGATGAAGACTTCGATAATGCTGGGCGCATTCCGCGATAGCGCTCAGACGCGGAATGAGTTTCTGGCGCTGATTCGGGACTGAATCAACGCGCATAAAAAAGCCCCCGCTAGGTCAAGGACGGCGGGGGCTTTTTTATGCCGAGTTACTCATCGTAAGTCTTGCACTCGGCATCATTCGGCACATGCTTGCAGCGCACGCGCTTCATGATGCCGAGCATGACATTGTTGTAGATGCCCTGGCGCATCAGCGCAATACGGGCCTCTCTTAGCATCTGGTAGTACTTGTCTTGCTCGGTCTGCGGCAAATCGATCCAGAGACGATCCGGCACATCGCGCTCCGCTTCTTTCAGCATGTTGATCAGGCCATCAATGTGCTGCAAGCCGAGCTGGCGCACTTGATTCAAGCGCGGATCCAGGTCCGGGATCTTAGGCAGCAGCAAATCGCGGCGAATCAGCACGGTGCCAGTGGCCTGCAATAGCGGAAAGCGGATCACGCCGCCTTTCGTGCCGATGCCCTTGTACAGCTCCATGGGCTTGAAGCCCAATGCCGGCGCGGCAATGATGTCCGCCTGGCCGTTGTTGAACTTGCCGGCATAGGTCGAGAAATCGGCCGGGACAGGTTGTGCGCCAAGGCCGGAGATCATCTTGGACTGCACGGGATCCCAATCCAGCACCACCACGCGTTTGCCGGCGGCTTTGCTTAGCGAATTGATCTGACGGTCGTTGACCACCACGAATATCGCACCAATCGGCATGATGGCCGCGACCTGATACCGGCCATTGATGGCGAGCTGCGCCACCACCGGATTGGACAGCATCTTCAGCAGCGTTTTCATTTCGTCGTAATTGCGCAGATTGCCCGGTGAGTCGATGCTGCCGACCACGGCGTTGAACTGCTTGGCGCGCAGCGTGGAGATGGCGACGGCTTCGCACTGCCCGGCCTTGAAGTCTTCCGTGGCGACGCGCTCGTCGGTGTAGGGTTTGATCTCGGCGATGAAATTCCACTCGGCGGCAAATTTGGCCAGCTCGCGGGCGGCGGTGATAATTTTTCCGCCGGAACCCAGTGGATCAAAAATGCAGAAGCGCACCTTCACCGGCTTTGGCAGTGGTGCCGGCATACCCACCGTTTTCGGGCTGGGCAAGTCGGGCATGACATCGGCCGCAAAGGCCGGGGCAACGCACAAGCCGGTGGTCAACAGGCAGACGGTCAGCGAACGCTTGAGAAAATTCATGAGGTCATCCTTATTCATCAAACAAGCTGCATTCTTCGTTGGCGGGGTCATGCTTGCAGCGCACGCGCTTGAGCAGGTTCATGGTGGAGGTGTCATACACGCCGTCCTTGGTCATACCGATGCGCGCCTGGCGCAGCATGCGTGAGTACTTGTTCTTTTCATCGGCGCTCAATTCCATCCAAGCGGCGGCAGGAATGGTCTTTTCAGCTTGCTTCAAACGCTCAAGATGACCGTCGAGAAAACGCAAGCCGTAGGCTTGCAACTGCTCGATGCGCTTGTCCAGGTCGGGCATTTTCTCGATGAGAAAGTCGCGGCGAATCATGATGGTGGCGGTGGCATGCAGCAGCGGAAAGCGGATCACGCCGCCACTCTTGCCGATACCCTTGTACAGCTCCAACGGCTCATAGGCGATGGCCGGCGCCGCAATAATATCGACCTGGCCGTTGTTGAACTTGCCACCATAGCTGGTGATGTCGGAGGGAATCGGCTGGGCGCCCAGCGCCGAAATCATCTTCGATTGCGAGGCATCCCAGTCGAGTACGCCAATGCGCTTGCCGGCAGCCTTTTCAATGGAGTTGATGGCGCGATCACGGGTCATCACATACAGCGCGCCAATCGGCATGACGGCAATAACCTGGTAGCGCCCGGTGATGGTCATGGGTTGGAACGCTGGATTGGCAAGCACATGCAGCAGCGACTTGACCTCGCCATAGGTGCGCAGATTGCCCGGTGAGTCGATGCTGCCGACCATCTTGTTGAACTGCCGCGCGCGCAGCGTAGACATGCCCACCAAATCGCACTGGCCGGCCTTGAAGTCTTCGGCCGCGACCTGCTCTTGCAGGTAGATTTTCACATTCAGGCGCATGCCATAGCGCTGGGCCTCGACCGCCAGATCACGCGATAATTGCGCGAACGGGCCGTTGGCGCCGGTGGGGTCGAAAATGCAGGCTTTCACCGGCACTAGCTTGGCCGGCGTGGCATGGGCAGCCAGCGTCGCCATGAACAAGCCCAGCCCGGTCATTAGCGTGATGAGGATTCGAGATGTCTGCATGTCTGCTTCCTTTCTTGTTCTTGTAAAAAGCGCCTATGAAGCGCTCTTGTGAAATACATCAAACCATAAGCTTTCAGTCAGACTACGCGACACGCCGGCTGTACAGTTGACAATAATGACCGAATCTTCCGTCTTTGCAGCCACCGAACTACTTTTGGATAAATTGCCCTTGGGTAAACTGCCCATCATCGACATTCTGCCGACGCTGCTGAGCACGCTGGCCGGCACGAACACGGCCATCCTGCAAGCGCCGCCCGGCAGCGGCAAGACCACGCGGGTGCCGCTGGCGCTGCTGGACGCCGAACCGGACTGGCTGGCCGGACGCGTCATCCTGATGCTGGAGCCGCGCCGGCTGGCCGCACGCGCGGCGGCTGCCTACATGGCGAAATTGCTTGGCGAAAGCGCCGGCCAGCGCGTTGGTTATCGCACCCGATTAGACAGCAAAATCAGCGCCGCCACCCGCATCGAGGTGGTGACCGAAGGCATTTTGCTGCGCATGGTGCAGGACGACCCCGAGCTGTCGCGCTATGGCGGGGTGATATTCGACGAGTTCCACGAGCGCAATCTGCAGTCCGATCTGGGGCTGGCGCTGAGCCGGGAATGTCAGAGCGTGTTCCGGCCCGATCTGCGCTTGCTGCTGATGTCGGCCACGCTGGATGCCGAGCCGCTGTCACGCCTGTTGGACGATGCCCCGATGCTGAGCTGCCCCGGCCGGCAGTTCCCGGTCGGCGTGAGTTATGCGCCGCCGGGGCGCACACCGCTGCTGGATCACTGTGCGCAGATGGTGCATCAAGTCTTGCAGCGCGAAAGCGGCTCGCTGCTGGTGTTTCTGCCCGGCGAAAGCGAAATTCGCCGGCTGCAAACGCTGCTGCAAAACCGGTTGCCGGCCGATACCCAGCTCTGCCCGCTGTATGGCCAACTCAGCCAGGCCGAGCAGGATGCTGCAATTGCACCAGCCGCCAGTGGGCAGCGCAAGGTCGTGCTGGCCACGGCGATTGCCGAGACCAGTCTGACCATCGAGGGTGTGCGCGTGGTGATCGACAGCGGCCTGCGTCGCAGCCAGCGCTTTGACCCGAATACGGGGCTATCCGGGTTGATGACCGAGGCGGTATCGCAGGCCAATGCCGAGCAGCGGCGCGGTCGTGCCGGTCGTATCGAGCCCGGTCATTGCCTGCGGCTGTGGTCGGAGGATGCCCAGCAGCGACTGGCGCGCTTTGCCACGCCGGAAATTTGCCAGACCGATCTCGCCGATCTGGCGCTGACGCTGGCCGGCTGGGGCGTGCGCGATCCGCAGCAGTTGATCTGGCTGGATGTGCCGCCTGCCGCTGCCTGGGCGCAGGCGCAGGATCAACTGCGCGACATGCAGGCGCTGGACGCCGAGGGTCGCATCACCGCGCATGGCCGGCATATGCTGGCGCTGGGTTTGTCGCCACGGCTGGCGCATTTGCTGGTGCTGGCGCAGGCGCGCGGTCAGGGCCGGCTCGCGGCTGAATTTGCCGCGCTGCTGTCTGAGCGTGACCTGCTCAGCGGCCCAGCGCGCGATGCTGCCGGCAGCGATCTGCGCGCGCGGCTGGCTATTTTGCAGGGCGATGCACACAGCGGCAGCGCCGATCGTGGCCGCTTGCAGCGCGTGAAGGAGCAATTGCGGCAGCTCATGGATCGGCTGCGCACGCTGCCTGTGCCTAAACCACTACTTGCTGAGCCGCTGACCTTGGGCGAGCTGCTGGCGCTGGCCTGGCCCGATGCCATCGCGCAGAAACGCCCCGGCGGCGACGGTCGCTACCTGCTCGCCAACGGCCGTGGCTGCAGCCTGCGCAACGACGATGCTCTGGCCGGCGAACCCGGCCTGATCGCCGTCAGCCTGGATGCGCAAACCCGCGACGCCAAGCTGTTTCTGGCCCTGCCCTTCGACCTCGGCATGCTCGAACAGTTGCATCCCGAACGCGTGCTGCAGGAAGAAATCCTGCAATGGGACAGCAGCAGCGCCAGCGTCACCGGTCGTCGCCAGCGCCGTTTTGCCGCGCTCATTCTGGATACCTTGCCGCTGCCACGGCCGCGCCCGGAAACCCTGCTACCGGTGTTCATCGGCGGGCTGCGTCAACTCGGTTCAGGAGCCGGCGTGGGCGCAGTGGCCTGTGCTCTGCCCTGGACGCCTGCGCTGCGGCAATGGCAGGCGCGGGTGCAACGCCTAAACAACTGGCATCCCGCCGATTGGCCCGATGTATCGGATGCCGCGCTCATGGCCGGGCTGGAGGACTGGGCCGCGCCCTGGCTCACCGGCCTATCGCGGCACGAAGAGATGTCGCGCTTTCCCCTGCAAGATGCGCTTTTCGCCCATCTCAACTGGTCGCAACGGCAGCAGCTCGACGAGCAATTGCCAACGCACCTGACCGTTCCCAGTGGCAGCAGCATCGAGATCGATTACTGCGCCGAAGGCAACCCGGTGCTGGCCGTGAAACTGCAGGAAGTGTTCGGCTGGCTGGATACACCGGCGCTGGCGCAAGGCCGTCTGCGACTCACGCTGCACCTACTGTCACCGGCGCGACGCCCCACCGCCGTCACCGCCGATCTGGCCAGTTTCTGGCGACAAGGCTACCCGGAAGTGCGCAAGGATTTGCGCGGCCGCTACCCCAAGCATCCGTGGCCGGAAGACCCGCTCACGGCAGTGGCTCAGCGGGGGGTTAAGCATCCGAGAAATGCACGAATCTGAGCGGCCACCTCGGCCGGCGACTCATCTAAATGCAGATGATGTTTGCCGGCCACGGTGACTTGGCGAAGATCGGCGAACGCCTCCAGCCGCGCCTTGCCGGCGGCCTGCTCGAACGGCGCGCCATCCTGCCCGCGAATCAGCAGCACCGGCACGGTGATGGCGCGGATGCAGGCCAGCACCTGAGCCTCACTAAAGCGCATCAGAGAATTCTGGCGCAGGCGCTTGTCGGTGAGCCAGTAGAGCTCGCCGTCGGCGTTGCGCGCCAGGCTGCGGCTGCACAGAATGCGCGATGCCATCTCGCTGAGCGTACCGGTGAGGCCGTTCATGCGCGCCTGCACGGCCTGTGCCTCGTCGGCAATCGGCTTGCGGCCCGGCCGGAAGTCGCGATAGCTGGCCAGCGCCAGTCGCGTCATGTCCACATAGCTGGACGGGTCGGCGGTGAGCGGCCCCAGCCCTTCAATCATCACCAGCGCCTGCACGCGATCCGGCAGCAGCCCGGCGAGCATCATCTGAATGCCGGCACCCAGCGAGTGGCCCAGCAGGATCACTTTCTGCTGCGGATACAGCGCGTCGAGCACAGCCAGCACATCATCGAAATAGTCGGCATTGTGGTAGCGGAATCCAGCCGGACGCGCGTCGCTGAGGCCGTGGCCGGGCAGATCCATGGCCACGAACGGATGCTCGGCGAGCAGCGGCGCCATGCGGTCGAAGGTCGCTGCATTGTCCATCCAGCCATGCAGGGCCACGATGGGTACGCCTCGTGCGCGGGCATGCCAGGTCTTGAGCGCGATGCGGCCGCGCCCGAACGGTAGGTCGATGCGGGATTCGGCAGCTGCGCCGATGCTGGCAGCGATATTAGTACCGAGGCTCATGCGGAAGCCTTCGCTGACGCGCTCAACATGGCCTGAACTTGCGCCAGCACCGTCGCAGAAGTGCCTTGCGGGTGCTCGAACGGGAACATGTGGCCGCCCGGAATGATCTGCAGCGGCACGCGCTGAGCCTTCGCCAGCTTGTGCATGGTGCCGCGTTTGAGAAAATCGCTGGTTTCGCCGGTGATGACCGCGACCGGGCACTTCAAAGGCTTGCGATAGCGCCAGGCATCCGATGGCGTGTGGCGAAAAATCTCGACCTCCACGGCCGGCTCGTAGCGCAGATGCACGCCGTCTTCTTTCTGCACCAGCCCGTGCTCGAGATAGCCCTCAAAGCTGGCGTCGGTGAAGGGCTTGAACAGGCCCTTGTTGCGCAGGCTGTCGTGCACGGCCTGGCGATCTGGCCAATGCGAGCGCCGGCCCAGGCTGCGGCCGGCCGGCGTGACTTCGTCGATGCGACCGAGCAGCTTGTAGAGCCCCACGCCAAAGCCGGCCATCGGGTTGATGTAGGCCGGGTCGAGCAGGATCACGCCGCGAAACAGCTCGGGATATTTCGTGGCAGCGATCAGCGTGGCCATGCCGCCCAGCGAATGACCGACGCCGATGACCGGCTCGCCACCGGCCTGGCTGCGAATGGAGTCGGCCAGCTGCTCGCCCAGACCGTGCCAGTTCGGCGCGACCGGATAGCGCGGGTCGTGGCCGAGCATGGGCACGCGAATAACGCGGGCGTGCTCGCGCAGCTCGGCCAGAAACGGCACATAGCAGTCGCTGTGAAAGCCGTTGGCGTGGGCGAAATGCAGCAGGGGCTGCTGGCTTGAATGTTCTGCTGAAAAAACCGTCATAGCGTTTGTGTCTCCAGACCCAGACCTTCCGTCACCGCGCGCTGAGCGCTAGGCGCAACCACCGCCACGGAGGCTGCTGTCGGCTGCAAATAGGTGGTGGAAACCCGCTGCAAATCGGCAATCGTGAGCGATAGCAAACGCTCGCGCAGCTGCTGTCGTTGCGCCACCGTGCGGCCATAAAGCTGATTGTGAAACGCCTGGCGCGCCTCGCCCGACGGCGACAGCGGCTTATCCATGTCGGCAAAAATGCCGAGCAAGGCTTCTTCCAGCTGATCCGGCTGATGCTTGCTGCTATGCAGCCAATCCAAGCTGGCATCGAAATCGGCCAGCGTCTCGGCCAGGCGCGGATCGCGATAGGAATAGAAACGGAAGGCGCAGGCATTGCCGTCGTAGGCTGCACCGCCACCATACGCGCCACCCTGCTCGCGGATCGCGCGGTGCAGGAAACCGTTGCGCAGGAAGCTGCCCAGCGCCATCAGCGCCGGTGCGTCGGCATGGCCGGCCGGCACCGCCGGGTAGACCTTGGCGCAGAACTGCACCTGCGTCTGTGTCAGCCAGGCTTCCTGCACACGGCCTTCCGCCGGTGTCCAGATCATGCTCTGGCTGTTAGCCGCCAGCGGGGCATCCGCCCATAGCGACGACACTTCTGCCTGCACAGCCGCCAGCGCCTCGGCCTCGCTGATCAGCAGCAGCTGACGCGGGCTTTGCAGCACCAGTGCATGGATGCCGGCCAGCTCGGCCAGCAGCGCGTCAGTGGCCCCTGCCTGACTCTGCTGCTCGTGCAGCTGCTTGAAGAAACGAATACCGACCAGCCCGCTGTGTCGTTGCTGGAACGCCGCCAGTGCACTGCAGCCGCGCGCGGCCGTGGCCATCGCCAAGGCATGGCCCTGGCCGGTGATGCTGCCTTCCCAGCGCGTTTTCATTTGCGCAACCAGATCGCGCACGCGCGCCGATTCGTCGAAACGCAAATCGAAGAAAGTATCTTTTAAGAGCTGCTGAAACGCGCCTTGGTGATGCACCAGCGCCTTGCCGTTAATGACCAGATGCGCCTGCGCCGATTGCTTGTTATCCAGCGTGGTGCGACCAGACAGGCTCATGCGCAGACCGCCGCTGACCGCCGACTGACGCTGCTGAATGGCGCGATAATCCTGCGCACCCACGCCGAGCTCGGAGAACAGCGAGGTGTACAGCGGCAGCAGCTGGGTCTGGCGAGCGTTCAGGTCGGGCAAGTCCACGATCAGCTGCTGATACAGCAAGCCGTTGGTGCCCTGGGCGTAGCGCGTCACCGGCAGCGCCGAAGGCTGACCGGCAAACAGCGTTTCCGGCTCGCCCGCCAGCGACTTCACCTTGGCCGGCACATCGGCCAGCGTCACTTTCGGCAGAATCGCAGCATCGTTCTCCTGCAGCTGGCGTGCGGCCAGCGCCTCGGCCTGCACTTTCAGCTGAGCCAGTTCATCGGCACTCAGGCGGCTGTGGATTTTCGCCAGATTGCTCGCCTCCAGCGCATCACGACGAGCCGCCAGTTCGGCATCCGGGCGCAAGGTCAGGCGGACGCGATGCGGGTTGTCGAGCAGCAGGCGACGCACCAGACCCGGCACGAAATCCGCGTCCTGAATGGCTAGACGCAGATGCGCCAGCTCGGCCTCGATGTCCCAGACCGACAAGGGGTCAGCATCCTGCAAATACGGCGTGAGGCCGTTGAGCAGCAGCTGCAAACCATAGGGATAGCTATCGCCACCAATCTCGCGCTGGCTCAGCTCGAACTGATGCAACACAGCCTCGACCTCGCTCAGCGGCACGCCCTGCTCGGCGACCTGCGTCAGCGTGTCCAGAATCAGCTGCTCGACCGCCGCCGCATGTTCCGGCTGCGAGCCTTCGATGCCTGCCGCGAAAGCCATCTCGCGATTGTTGTCATCGAGCCCGCTCAAGGCAGACGGCGACTCACCGAGCTCGGTGGTTTCCAGCACCTGCCGCAGCGGCGACGCCGAGTTTTCCAGCAGCACGCCACTGAGCAGATGCGCCTCGAAACGCGCACGGGCATCAGCCGCCGGACCCAGCAGCCAGGCCAGCACATGATGCGTCTGCGGGCCGTCTTCCGATTCCGGCGCGTAGGCTTCTTCCACGCGCAACGGCGCCACATAGCGCTTCTCGTCGCGGCCATTGACCGGCTCAGCAACGCCGGTGAAACGCGTCAAGGCCAAGTCCTCGAAACGAGTTTGCAGATCCAGCGGCTGTGAGTCGCCAAAGGTCATGAATACCGCGTTCGACGGGTGATAGTGCTTGCCGTGAAACGCCTTCAGCGCATCGTGCGTGAGGTCGGGAATATGCGCCGGATCGCCGCCGGAATTGTGGTGATAGGTGGTGGTCGGGAACAGGTACTTGTTCAGCGACTCATTCAGGATGCTGTGCGCCGAACTCAGCGCGCCCTTCATCTCGTTGAATACCACACCTTTATAGACCAGCGCCGAGGCATCCGCGGACAGCTCGATGCGAATGCCCTCTTGGGCGAAATCGAGCGGATGGATGTGCGGGAAGAACACCGCATCCAGATACACCTGGAGAAGATTGTCGAAATCCTGACGGTTCTGGCTGGCAAACGGATACGCCGTCCAGTCGCTGGCCGTGAAGGCATTCATGAAGGTGTTGAGCGAGCGCCGGATCATCAAAAAGAACGGGTCGCGCACCGGGAAGCGTTCAGAGCCGCAGAGCACGGTGTGTTCCAGAATGTGCGCAACACCGGTGGAATCCTCGGGCATGGTCTTGAACGCCACCAGAAACACATTCTCCGGGTTGTCTGTGGCCAAGTGCAGATGGCGCGCGCCGGTAACACGGTGGCGGTACTCGCAGAGCGTGGCCTGCAAGGCTGGCAAGGCAACGGTGCGGATCGACTCGAAACGGGGGTGGGCCGGATACAGCGCAGACAAGACATTCTCCTCAAAGGGTCGCGTGGTCAGGCCAACACGAATGTCTTGATTATGGGGACGACCGCGCCGTTTTCCAAACCCGACAAACTGCTCATCGGCTAGACAAGCGGTCATTGCATGCTACAGTCGCGTCCTTGATTGATCGCGATGGCGTAATAGCCGCTGGCAGGAAGTGGGCGATATGGCACGAAACATGAAAATCGAAGTCTTGCAGGCCGCCCGTCGGCAGGCCACGAGCTACGATGAGTGGCGCGAGATTTCGCTGGAACTGGATGCTCATTCCGGACTGGATCTGTGGAAAATCGAGACGGCATCCGACAATTATCACCACGAATTGCTGCGCGAACGCCTGCTCACGCTGCGCCAGTGGCAGCACTCGCACAACCACAAGCTGCTGATTCGTGCCCTGCGCGAAGGTCTGCACCACGACCTCGGCAACATGGGCAACCCCAAGCTCTACGGCCGCGCCCATGTGGGCACCAAGCGCCTGATCGAAGATTATGTGGATCAGGTCTGCGCCAGCCTTGACTACCTCTGCGACGCTCAGATCGAGCATCTCAGCAACGACGAAAAGCTCGCCCTCTTTGAAGACATCGCGCGCAGCTTCGGCCAGCCCGCCCTGCAGCTCTCGGGCGGTGCCACGCTTGGCATGTTCCATGTTGGCGTGTGCAAGGCGCTGGATGAACAAGGTCTGCTGCCCAGCGTCATCTCTGGCTCCAGCGCCGGCTCGCTGGTCGCCTCCATGATCGGCACCCACACGCGCGACGAAATGGACGCCTATTACGATGGCGATGCCCTGTACAAGCACGCCTGGAGCTGGAACAAGATCAGCGACGGCCTGCGCGGCAAGGGCTTCGCCAATCAAAAACAGCTGGAAACCTTCATTCGCCAGAATGTTGGCGAACTGTCGTTCCAAGAAGCCTTCGAGAAAACCGGTCGCCACATCAATGTCAGCATCTCGCCGACCGGCGCCAACCAGAAATCGCGCCTAATGAACGAGCTGACCTCGCCCTACCTGCTGGTGTGGAGCGCCGTGCTGGCCTCGTGCGCCGTGCCGCTGCTGTTTCCGCCGGTCACGCTCACCACAAAATCGGCCGATGGCAATCACGCGCCCTACATGCCGCTGGAACGCTGGGTCGATGGCTCGATGCGCAGCGACATGCCGCGTCGCCGCCTGATGCGTCTCTACAATGTGAACTATTTCATTGCCAGCCAGGTCAATCCGCACATCGTTCCGCTACTGGAAAGCGAGCGCAAGAAGCGCCAGAACGACAAGATCAGCTCGCTGCCACGACGCATTGTGAAGACTCAGGCCAAGCTGCTCAGCATGGGCTCGCTGCAAGTCGTGCACGACAGCGTCAGCAACGAAGCGCTGCGCCAGATGCTCAGCCATGTCTACACCATGATTTCGCAGAGCTATCACGGCGATGCCACCATCGCGCCACCGAAATACGGCCTGAAACACTACCAGCACATGCTGCAGAATCCGACCAAGGAATCGGTGATCTGGTTCCGTCAGCAGGGCGAACGCGCGACCTGGCCGAAGATCGACCAGATTCGCGTGCAAACCAAAATCAGCATGACGCTGCAAAAATGTGTGGCGCGATTGTTGCAGCGCAAGGCGCACAACTGGCACGAAGCCGAAGTGCGAGCGCTGTTGCAGGAGCCGATGCATCGGCACGGATAACCGCTGTCTTCTTCAAACGCCGGGCTTGCTCGGCGTTTTTCATTTACACATCTGCAACAAAACCTACCGCTGGTTCCGCCATATAGACCATCGGTCAGATTAGACATTCGTCTGGTTATAGACGGCCGTCATTTGTGTTTTAACTCTAGGCAAGGCCATCAAGAGCCTGGCTTGAACGAGGAATACGCAAATGAAAAAGACACATCAAGGCCTGCCCGCACAAGGCTGGAAAAAATCCCTATTGAGCCTAGCCGTCGGAGCCGCGCTCTGTACGCCCGTCACCGTCATGGCAGTCCAGTTTGAACTGGCGGATGGCGAAGTCACCGGCGCGCTCGATACCACCCTCAGCTATGGCGCACTGTGGCGCGTAACGGGCAAGGACTCCCGACTGCTGGCAAGAGCAAAAGGCGGCGACAGAAACAGCGCCAACTATGACAATGGCAATGCCGGCTATGATCGTGGCGACTTGGTCTCATCCATTTTCCGTGTCTCCAATGACCTGGATGTGAATTACAAGAACTTCGGTGCATTTGTGCGCGTCAGCTCGTTCTACGATCACGCCATCCAGAACAAGGATTTCGACCCGCTGCTGGCCGATCAGAAAGTCATCCGCAGCCGCCTAGGCCATGATTACGAAATTTACGATGCCTATGTGCGCGGCAAGTTCAACATGCTTGATCGCAATGTGGGTGTGCGCCTCGGCAAACAGGTTATTAGCTTGGGTGAAAGCACCTTCATTCCCAACGGTTTGAATGCCTTGAATCCGGTCGATGTGGGCAAGCTGAGAACGCCTGGTGCTGAACTGAAAGAAGCATTCCTGCCAACACAAATGCTGCAAGTCACCTTTGATGTGACTGACAACATCAGTGTCGAACTCATTAATAAGTTCCAGTTTCGAGAATCAAGACCTGAGCCCAACGGCTCATACTTCAGCACCAATGACTTTCTGTCACCGGGTGGCACAAAAGTTCTGTTGCAAGCAGGTGGTGCAAATGAAGCTAGCCCTGTAAGGATATCTCGTGGAAGAGATAAGACAGCGAAAGATACTGGTCAATATGCTGTTGCACTCCGAATGCTTTCACCGGAGCTTAACAATACGGAATTTGGCCTGTATGCCATGAACTATCACTCCTCCGCGCCATCGATTGCTGGCAGAACAGGAGCAGTGGCTGGGCCATTTCCGGGTGGGATGCCAACAACGGCAACTTATAATGCTGAATATGTCGAAGACATTCGCTTGTATGGCATCAGCTTCAATACGCTCGGCCCATTGGGCGTTGCTCTTCAAGGCGAATACTCCTATCGGCCCAATCAGCCTTTGAATCTGGTTGCCAATAACACCTTGAATGCACTTCTTGCCCAAAATGGCAGTAGTTTTAATACTGGCATTGGCGCTATTGGTCCGAATGCTGAAGTAGTTGGCTACAAAAAGGTCAAGATGCATCAGTTCCAGATGACCGCAACCCAAACGCTGGGTCGCTACCTTGGTGCGTCGCAAATCATTGCGCTGGGCGAAGCCGGTTACACCTACCTTGATTTGCCCAAAGGTATCGACTTCAACGGTACTGGCGTTGATTTCACCACACCGCTGCTAACAAACGGGCTTAATACCAACGGCGTTCAAGTTATCAGCTCTGACCGAGGCATCCTGACCAAGAACTCCTACGGTTATCGTGCCTTGCTGAGAGCCACCTATAACAACGCCATTGGTGCCATTAACCTGTCACCTCGTGTCGCTTTTCAGCATGACCTGCGCGGTACCAGCCCGACTTTCACGCACAACACCCAGTCCGTTACTGTGGGCGTAACGGCTGAATACCAGAACAATATTTCCGCCGACATTTCTTATACCAATTTCTTTGCAGGCGAAACCATTGGTGCAACTAACAATGTGTCCGCCTTCAAATCCACAAATCAAGCCTTGGCTGACCGCGACTTCATTGCCGCCACCGTCAGCTATGCCTTCTAACCTCATTGGCTAAAGAGAGATAAAACCATGAAAGCCTTATCCAAAACCCTGATTGGCTTGGCGGTTACCGCCGCCCTGGCTGGCCATGCCCAAGCCGCCGTGAGCGCTGCCGATGCCGCCCAGCTTGGCAAAAACCTGACCCCGATGGGTGCTGAAGCCGCCGGCAACGCCGACGGCAGCATTCCGGCCTGGACCGGTGGCGTGAAAAGCCCCGGTGCCGGCTACAAGGCCGGTGGTCACTACCCAGACCTTTATGCCGCCGACAAGCCGGTGTTGACCATTACCGGCGCCAATGCCGACCAGCACAAGAGCCGCCTCAGCGCAGGCCAGCTGGCCATGCTGAAGAAGTATCCCTCGTGGAAGCTGAATGTGTACCCAACACGGCGTTCGGCGTCGTTCCCACAGGCGCATTACAACGAGACCATCGCTAACGCGACCAAGGCCAAGCTGGCTCCGGGCGGCAACGGCGTGATCGGCACTGATGGCGGCATTCCGTTTGCCATCCCGCAGAATGGCGAAGAGGCGATCTGGAACCATTTGCTGCGCTATCGCGGCGATACCTATGCCACGCAATGGAGCCAAGCCGCCGTGACGCGTGATGGCTCTTACACGCCGGTGCGCTTCGAGTACGAGTACGATTTCGGCTACGGCAATCTGTCGAAATCCAAGGCTGAACGGGCCGGTGGCGGCGAGATGAAGATCTTCAACTTCCTGCAGGAAGTCACCGCCCCTGCTCGTCTCGCCGGTCAGATTTTGCTCGTGCACGAGTTTGTGGATCAGGTCAGCACACCGCGACGCGCCTGGACCTACAACCCCGGCCAACGCCGTGTGCGTCTTGCCCCGAATGTGGCCTATGACAACCCCGGCACGGCTGCCGACGGCCTGCGCACCAACGATGACTTCTTGATGTACAACGGTGCGATTGACCGCTACAACTGGAAGCTGGCCGGCAAGAAGGAAATGTATGTCCCGTACAACTCCTACAAGATCAGCGGCAACAGCCTGAAAATGGCGGATGTGCTGAAGCCGGGTCATGTCAACCCGGATGCCGCCCGCTACGAGCTGCATCGCGTCTGGGTTGTGGAAGCAACGCTGAAGCCGGGCACCAGCCATCAGTACACCAAGCGCACCTTCTACATCGACGAAGACAGCTGGATGGTTGTGCTGACCGACAAGTACGATGCGCGCGGCCAACTTTGGCGCAGCTCGGAACAGCACAACATCAACTATGCCGACATCCCGATGCAGGCACCCAGCATCGAAGTGCACTACGATTTGCAGTCGGGTCGCTACCTCGCCATGGGCCTGCGCAACGATGAGAAATCGGTGTACACCATCATCAAACGGACAGATGCGGACTTCTCGCCGAACGGCCTGCGTCGCGCCGGTACCCGCTGAGTCAGCGTTTCAGCGAAAGCTGAGTTGATGAAAAAAGGCCCGGACAAGTGATTGTCTGGGCCTTTTTGCTTAGCGCAGCACTTCGGTACTGAGCGGCAGCGCCAGAATCCACAATCCGAACACTGTGAACGCCATCATCAGGATCAGCAGCGGTAGCTGACTCCGCCAGACCGCCGAGGGCGTCGGAAAAAGCCGCCGCGCCATCTCGTGCGCTACAACCACACTGGCGATGTGACCAAGCAGAATAGCCGCCACTTGAATATGCCAGACCCAAGCCATGTTCAGCAGCAGGCCGGTCGGCGTTGCAGCATCTAGCGCCAGCAAATTCCAGCCTGCCCCCAACGGGTCCGACAGCAGGTGCAAGATCTGCGAGCCCTGCCCCAGCAACAGCGTGAAGTAGTGCGTGAAGTGATACACCACCACAATCGGCAGCAGAGAGTAGCTGAAGCGGCAAATCAGCTCATCCAGCGACAAGGCGCTAGCCGTAATGTGCTTCATGAGCCACAGAAAGGTCGCAAAAATGGCCAGATACAGCAGAGGCGACAGCAACAGCGCGACGGTCTGATAAAGCACATACAGCGGCTTCAATGTGGCATAAGCAGTCACAATGTTGCTGCCCAGCCACGGTGACAGCAGCGCGAAAATATCCTGCCAGAACACCAGCGCCCAGGCTTGAGTAGCATGAAAGCCATCGAAAGCGGTGGAGCTGAGCATGAACAGAATGAATAGCACTTCGCTCAGGCTGCTTGGTCGCGATGCCAGCAAACCCGCACCCGGCCAGCGCCAACGCCAGCCCGGCACATCAGAAGCGTCCGTCTCGGATGCATCGCGGTACGCCAGCGGTGCCATCTTGCCGAGCAAGCGAAACATCACGCTGAAAAACTCGCCGTAGTGAAACCAGTCTCTGGCTCCGAACAACCAAGCGGCCAACAGGTTCAGCAGCGTGTAGCCCAGCAATATCGCCGCCAGTGATTGCGGACTGTAGTCGGCAAACAGTTCCGACCACACAAAGCCCACATACAGCAGCAGCGCCGGCCAATGCCCCAGCCATCGCGGATAGGCATAGCGACCACCTGCCCAAGCTCGCCACGGATTAGCCAGCGCAAAGACATCGCCAACCAGCACCGTGGCATAGGTCATGCCCAGCACGAACACGATCCAGAACAGCGTCATGTTGATATTGCGATAGGCGTCTTGCGTGCCCAGAAAACCGGCAGCGATGCAGAGCAGCAAAGCCAGCAGTGCAAGGCTCTTGAGTAACAGCAGCAGACCGCGCGGGAAGTCACGATAAATCGGCGCAACAGCCGGTGTGGTTTGGCGTGCGCCGGGCTGGCTGAAAAACCACGCCAGCACCAAAAACGACAACAGCAAGGCCGCCGCCGAGGCCCAGCCGTAAAGCCAAAACGGCACGGGCAAGGTATAGAGCTTGCCGAACGAGTGCGCCTGAGCCGGCGCTGCCAACAGGCACAGAACGGCCAGCCCGCTGCAGCGCCGCCCAGTAATCATTTTGCCGATGGCGTGAGGGCCAGAATCTGGAAGCCGGCGCTGTAGCTGGCGATCCAGATATGCCCGGTTTCCGGGCGATAGCGCACATAGGTGGGCACGGCATCCCAGCGCGCCGCCGAGCTGCCAAAGAACTCAGACAATGGCACAGTGGGCGTGCGCGGATTCGGCACCGGATGCCAGTAGGCTATCTCGCGGGGCTTGGCCGGATCGCGAATATCCCACACGCGCAGACCGCCGGTGTAATGTGTGGTGAAGAGCTTGGTGGCGTTTTGCACATCATCAAAGCCCACATAATGCGCGGAATAATTCGCCACATCAGGTTCGGTTTGCGCGCAGTTAGCCAGCTCATTCACGGCCAGCTTGATGTCGGAAACTTTCACCGGCTGGGTCTCATCGGTGATATCGATGATGCGGCCGTGCGCCCAAGGGCAGACACCGGCCGTAGGCCACTCATCGCTGGAATACAGGTAAGTGCGGCCGTTGTTGCGGAACCAGCGCGCCGTATGCGAACCAGCCGTAGGCGCCTCGCCAATCAGCACATTAGTCCACGGCAGAAAGCCGACCTGCGCCGGGGCCTGGGCAATCATGAAAGGCGCTGGTGGCGTGCTGCGATTATGAATGGCCGACACATCGTAAATACCCATGCCGTTCTGGCCCACGGCCGGCCCGTTCGGCAGGCCAAGCCCGAGTGCAACAAAACCGAACTGCGCTAGGTAAAGGCGCGTGCCGTCCGGGTTCAGGCCGCAATCGTGGCCGGCTGGCGCAAACAGCTGAATCAGCGAAGGGTTAGCGATGTCATCGAGATTGATGGCGGCGTTGGTGCTGGTCGAGCTGGTGGCATAGGCGGTACGGCCGTCATCACTCAGGCACAGCGCATGGCCGGCAAACGGCAGGCCGAGGTCGAGGCTGTCGAGGCCGCCGGGAATGCCTTGCAGAATTTCTGACAACACCGGCAGCTGCGGCAGCGTCAGGCCGGCACCAATATTGATGGAAGCAGTCAGCTTGGGATTGCGACAATCGCGGGCATCGTACACATCGAAAGCCGTACCGCCGCCGCGAGTAGCCACAATGATCTTGCGGGCCTGATTGGCCTGCAGCGACTCGTGCGGCGCCAGCATGGCCGGGCTTTGCAGGATATTGAGCAGGATAGGCTTGGCCGGGTTTGCGGCATCAATCACCGCCAAGCCGTTGAGCGGATTGAACTTGGCATCGGCATAGGGCGACGCCAGCGGGCCGAAAATCTGCCCCGGCGAGGTAGTGGTCACATAAGCGCAGTCGTCGATCCACGCCATGGAGAAGTTCGCGCCACGATCCATGATGGTGTTCTGGCCGATCAGCTTCAGGCCCTTGCGATAACCCAGCGCCGAATCACCACTTTGCTGGTTGGCCAGAGGAATCTGCCCCTGCAAGCCTGGCTCAGGGCGATCCACCTCGGTGTATTCGGCACCTGTGGTGGCACCTGGCGTCGCGACAGTGCTGTCATCGTCGCAGCCAGCAAGAGCGGACACCAGCCCGGCAAACAATGCGCAAGCTGCCAGCCGCGTTCTAAAACGAGTTGAGATGCGTGTCTTGCTCACGAACGACTCCTGCCAGTCAAACCATCGTGCCATGCTAGCAGCCGATCGGCATTGTGAGCCACGGCATCCGTCATACTATTGATGTGCAACGCCGGATGCTCAGGTGCTTCATAGGGGTCATTCACGCCGGTGAGATTGCCCAACTCGGCCGCCCGTGCACGCCGGTACAGCCCCTTGGGATCACGACGAGCGCAGGTGTCCAGATCGGCGTCCACAAACACTTCCACGAAGCAGTCGGGCGCGAAGCGCTGGCTGACCTTGGCGCGATCGTCGCGATAAGGCGAAATGGCGGCCACGATGACCACCAGACCGGCATCGGCCATAAGGCGGGCTACTTCGCCCAGACGGCGGGTATTTTCGGCGCGATCAGCGCGACTGAAGCCGAGATCGGCGTTGAGGCCCAAGCGCACCTCATCGCCATCCAGCACATAGGCGGCTATGCCTTGCTCGCACAAACGCTGGTGGAACTGCCGCGCCAGCGTGGTCTTGCCGGCGGCCGACAGCCCGGTAAGCCAGTAACAGACCGCCACTGGCTCAGGCTGCGCCATTCAAAACAGTGCCAGCCGGCAGCGCAGCGGCGCTCAGCGCCTGCGCCGGGCCCAGCGACAACACGCGACGAATCTCGTCGGTCTTGAAGCCAAGCGCGCTGGGTGTACGCACGCCAGGCAGCGTCACCACATCATACAATTCCTGCACCACACCCTCGAGCGTGAGACTGTGCACGATGTCGCCACTGCGCAGATCCACCACAATCAGGCCACAACGGGCACTGATCTGCTTGGCATCCAAGCGCTCTTGCAGGGCCAGACCATCGAAGGTCTTGACCTTGCGCGGCTTCGACAAACCAATAATGGCAAAGTCACCGACAAAGGTCAGGCCACGCGCGTAGCCGGGCATGAAGGTCAACGGCACGAACCGGCCAGTGGTCAGATCCACATGACCGAAATCGCCCTCGCCCGAATTCAGTAGCCAAAGCTTGCCCTGATGCCAGCGCGGCGAATGCGGCATGGATAAACCCCGGCACACCACCTCGCTATCGGCCACCGACACCACCACACCGCCATCGCGACGATGCTCGCGCCAGCCTTCATGCACATCGGTTTCCGACACGGCCGTCACATACGCCGGCTGGCCATCGCGCATGGCCAGGCCGTTGAGATGGCAGCGATCTTCGGCGGCAAGCTTGCTGATCCACGGAGGCGACCACAGCGGCGCAAAGCTGTGCCCCGGCGATACCGTGGCCAGACAGGAAAACAGCGTATTCACGAACACCGGGCGGCCATCGGCATCAATGGCGAGATCGTGCAGGTCAATGTCGCCGGTGATCCAACTCTGCTGCGGCACATACAGGCAATCCACACCATCACGCGCCTGCTGCCCGCGCTCCAGCACATTGTTGAAACGATAGAGCTGATACAAGCCGCCAAGGTAGAGGCTGCTGCCGTGTGCGGTCACGCCCATGCAGCGTTCGAAGCTGCGCTCATGAACCGATACCGTTGCATCCGGCTTGTGGCCGATCAGGTAAAGCTTGCCCGCCTGATAGGTGGTGAAGGCCAGACTGACCTGTTGCTCGGCCAGCCAACTAACAAATTGGCGCGAGGTATCCAGTGAAAATATTGCTGATTCCGGGGCTGTAGCCAGATCGCTCAAAGGACCTCCTAGTCTTTCGGATTGAGTTGACGCAAATACTGGGATGAATATACCCGTTGCTTATCGCACATAGCAAAAAGCCCCGACTGGTTAGGTCAGGGCTTTAGCTTTATCTGGAGGAGAAGGAGGGATTCACCACACTATATAAATCAATGTCTTATAGACATTATCTGTATATATACCACCAAAAATACCTACATCACAGACGCACTTCACATTCAAATATTTCTCGGCATCACGGCATAGGCCAACTCGAAATGCTCCAGACATGCTCTTGAAGTTGCTCAATCCTGTTGGGGTATTAATGATGCCTAAGAGCTCAGACCCCTAAGATCAACAACCATCATATAGATTAATTTTAAATTAAAACCACTACATCTTGCGATTTTCCAAAAAAGCTTGCTTTTTGATCTGCAAACACCCGACACTTATTGCTGTCCATAAGAACAGTTGTATGCTCTGTTCATGGAGCGGTAGAAATGAATGACCCGTGGTGAGGTCAAAGCAGAACACATGACGGCTGGAGATCGGTATTGCGGAGCCGCCAGCCACGTTTCAACTGATCGGAGCTCCACCCGATCTGACATCTAGCCTCTCTTAGGTTGCAGATGAATCCAGATCTGCGCAATTGGAAGATTTAAACATGACCAAAAAAACTAGCTCACCTGGGCTGGCCACCAAAGCTGCAACCACGCTGCGTGACCCCAATGCTTCTGCGATCAAGAAAACACTCGCAGGCTCTGTTATGTCACAAGCCAACTCAGCAAATCAGACCGGCAAGAAAATAGAGACTATCGCCTCTACCGTGCTGCGTAGTGAAAAGTACAGCGCCGAAACGAAGGCATTTGCAGGCTCTTTGGTATCCCAATCCAACAAGGCTCGTTGAGGGCATTTAACACGCTTCAACAAGGCCCGCCTTGTTGAAGCTTAACTACCATCCGCTTCAACCGCGCAGCTGAATGAGCAACTCAACCAGATCAGCCATGCCTGTGTAGGGCTCCGGCGCAAAGTAAGCCGTGCATTGTTCTGCCAAATGCCTAGCGCGTTGGCTTGCGATCTCAACATGTTCCCGCGTAGCTGCGAAGACACCACCCGCCCCTTTCTCGTACGCAGGCAGGTGTCCCTGGTATGCCTAGCGTGATGATGCACAGGGAGCGATACCGGGCCTGCGGTCCGTGACCCATATCGCTTTCCGGATTCGCCAGGCATCGATGGCATCAGTTTCTACGAGAATGAAGCAGTCGTGACACCGATCGTGTTCTACGATCGGGATTGCGCACGGCTCACCGGCAAGATCTGGCGACCCAGGAACGCCCGAGCAAGCTGCCCGGCATCGGCATCAACAACGGTGCCATTCAGGCCCATGAGCCATCTTACTGGTGATCTGCACAGGCACGCATCCGTGCTGGCTATCAGGTAATGACCTTCGACCAGCGCGGTCAGGGTCGCTCCGACTTTTCTGAAGCCGACTGGCGGCGCTGGCACCAATACCCCCCCCAGTGTTTTCTGGCTGGGCTTGGTCGATGCCATTGATTTCTTCAGATCGTAACCCATGCATGTTGCGCCCAATAATCCGCGTTGCGCAGCTTCCTTTGCCACAGAGACCACAGCCTTCATCCAGAGCACGGCTTGTTGGATCTGGAGCGTCTCGATCTTGCCGGCCACTCGCTGGGTGCTATTGCAGTTTCCGTGGCACAGGGCTACGGCGCACCCGGCGCCGATCCCTGACCGGGCCAGCTGGATACCACCCATCCCGTTGATGCCGTGGTGGCCTGGTTCAGCCGATGGCTGAAAGCGGCTTCTTCAGCGCGGATGAGCAGCTCACCGCGCTCGATGGCGAATTCGGGCGTGACCGGATGAGCTTTCGCTTCCGGTCAGCATTTGACTTCAAACAACACTCCGGCGAGCCAGCCCGCTGCAGCGACATACGAGCAGGTTGCGCCACATCCGCAGATTAGCGGTGATAGGCCAGCATCCCGGTCAATATCGCCTCACAGCCTCGTGCATCCATGTAGCGCGGCACGGCATACGTGCTGTGCGCCTCTTCCAGAGCGGCTGTGATGATGGCTGGGAAATCGGCCTGCTGCAGTGCCGGCAGTTGCTCGGGGATGTTGAAGTTACGCTTTAGCTTGCGGATGTGTGCGATGAACTTGTCAGCCAGCGCGGAGTCATGCTCACCAGCGTCTAGGCCGCTGACACGCGCCAGCTCAGCCAGACGCTCGATGCAAGCCGGCTTGGAATATTCGAGCACATGCGGCAGCACGATGGCATTGGCCATGCCATGAGGCACATGGTAATGGCCGCCAAAGGTATGAGCGATGGCATGCACATACCCCAGTCCGGCGCCACTCAGTGCGATCCCGGCGCGATAGGCCGCCCAGGCCATGTGCTGCCGTGATGTCACATCGTTCCCGTCCGTCATCACGCGCGGCAAGTGCTTCATGATCAGCGTCACCGCCTCCAGCGCAGCCTGGTCACTCTCCGGCGTCGCGATGGCCGACAGATAGGCCTCGACCGCATGCGTCAGCGCATCCATGGCCGTAGCTGCGGTCACGGCCGGCGGCAGGCCGGTCATCAGGCTGCCGTCCAGCGCCACCAGCTGAGGCATCAGCTTCAGATCAATCACGGGCATCTTGCGCTTGTTCACCGGGTCAGACACCACGGCACCGATCGACACCTCGGAACCTGTCCCAGCGGTGGTGGGTAACGCAAAAACCGGCAACGGGGTCTGCCTGACCTTCAGAATTCCCATCATGCTCTCGATGCTGCGCTGATTCGTGGCACGGGCCGCGATCATCTTGGCAGCATCAATCGATGAGCCGCCACCGACCGCCAGCACCGCAGTACAGCCATCGCGCTGGAGCTGCATGAGCCCGAGCTCAATCTGCTCCACAGCAGGGTCGGGCAATACGCCGTCATACACACTCACGCTCACGCCTTGCTGACTCAGCCGCTGCTGCAAGGGCGTGATCAGACCGATGCGAACCAGTACCTCATCGGTCACCAACAGCAGATTTTTCACACCCGTGCTGGCAATCGCATCACAAAGCAGCAAGGAAGAGCCCGGGCCCACAAACACCTCGGGCCTGTTCGTGAAAGGCGCCAGCACCTTGATCAGCAGCTTCAAGCCATGCATCCGCCGGCGAAAGAATTGTGTCTGGATGCTGAACGGCAAATGAGTCAAAAGCATACCTAGGCTCCACAGCAGAGAGTGATGTTGAAAAAGCGCGGGACCAGACTCACGACTTGATCCTTGCCTTAAGGAATCACTGTAGACAGGCACCTCCGACAAAAAATTGCTTTTTAGTGACTTTTAATTATCATTTGATGACTAAACCTAGAGGCCGCTCACATGGAAGCGCTCGTGCGAAGTACCGCGCTGCGAGGGTATGAGGAGCTGACACTGTCACTCGGAGGTGACGCTGGGCAACTACTGAGCCGCTTTCGAATTTCAGTCGAGATGGCGTCATCGGAAGATGCGTTTGTGCCGATCCGCAGCGTGGCTGCCCTGCATGAGCTGAGCGCTCAGGTGCTGAACTGCCCGGACTTCGGCTTGCGTCTGGCAAAACGGCAAGGTGCAGACATTCTGGGGCCGATCGCCGTGCTCATTCGCAATGCCGACTCAATCAGCTCTGCACTGCTTGCTCTCACGCGATACCTGCAGAGTCACAGCCCGGCGCTTCACCTCAGTGTGGGGCAGCCAGATCACCGGTCAGTGCCTTTGATGCTGGATATTATCGAGCCCAGCCTGCATCAGGCCGCACAAATCAAAGAAAACGGGATGGGCATTGGGCTGCATATCCTCCGCTTGCTGGGCGGCTCTGCGATACGACCGTTATCAGCACACCTGCCACATGAACCGTTATCTGACGAGAAAACATACCGCGACTTCTTCGGCTGCCCGGTGTATTTCAACCAGCCATTTTGCGGCATGGTGCTTCCCTTGGAGTTTCTGGGTCAGAAAATCAGAGATGCCGATCCGGAGGTAAATCGACTGGCCAAAAACTACCTAGAATCGCAATTAAGCATCGATGCTGGCCTGCTCTCCGAACGCGTGGCTCAACTCATCAAGCGACTTCTGCCGACCGGCCAATGCAGAATCGAGACGGTAGCTGAGCACTTTTGCCTACACAAACGAACCCTCCAGCGCACCCTAGTGGCTGAGGGTCAGGGGCATTTTGAAGACTTGCTGGACCGCGAGCGGCGCGTGCTGGCTGCGCGATATCTGGCCCAAAAACGGCTGTCCCTGGCCCAAATTACTGGTCTGCTGGGCTATGCAGAGCAAAGCACCTTCAACCGTGCCTGTCGGCGCTGGTTTGGAATGCCGCCCCGATCATTTCGACTTATAACCTCGCAGTCGACGACAGCCCAATCAGCCGCGCAGCTACCTCAAGCAGCAGGTCACACGCTTCAAGATGCCTCGTGAACTCCTCTTCGTGCAGAGTTTGCTGCGCAACCTCTTCGGCAAGATGCTGGCCAGCCAAGGAGATGGAGCATGAATCTCGTCAGACAGCTTGCACTTTCGCTGCTGCTCAGCCCACCAATGCACCCAACCTAAAACTCTTCGGCATCGCCATCGGCGGCATCCCTGCAGATCTGGATCACTTGCTGCTTGCTCGATTGCAGTCCTAAGTTCTGGCTGAAACTCTGGGCAGCTACCTACTCAAGAAACAATACTGTTGTGACTTCTCTATATCTACCTGTAACACCAATTGGCAACTGCAAAATGGTGCGAAAAAATAATAAGCCCCAGAACGCGGCTGAATTCGCGGATCCCATCCGTTGCCATGGGCCTGAGATCGCGTAGCCGATAGCCACTCAAACACCCAAGGTCTTAATCCCTTACCCCAGCGTACTGAATCGCGCAGCCGTTACGAATCAACCACACATGGATTACACAAAGCCCGCAAAGCAAAGCAACCAAAGTCCATAGGATTGTCTTATACAAGAAACACTTACATTACAAATATATGACATTACTTACTCAATAATCCAAGGATCGGAGGCATTGCCGATGGAATTGCGCCACCTACGCTACTTTGTCGCCGTTGCCGAAGAGCTGCACTTTCAGCGTGCCGCCAAACGACTGCACATCGAACAGTCTCCGTTATCCCGTGCCATCAAAGACCTCGAAAACCATCTCGGCGTCAGGCTGCTTGAGCGCACAACGCGCTGCACTACCATCACCAAAGCTGGTCTGATTTTCTTGGCTGAGTCTCGGCGAATTTTGGCCTCGGTTGAGCTGGCCAAATTAACCATAAAATCAGCTGCATTGGGCTACAGCCAACAGCTGCGTATCGCCATCACAGATGGTGTACCGCAGCATCGCGTCAGCATGCTGATTAACAAGCAGCGCAAGCTCAACAACGAGCTGGATGTGCGCTTGTACGAGATGACAGCCGCAAAGCTGCAGGAGGCCATTCATAGTCGCGAGATTGATTTGGGTCTCGCACTGCATGCCCCCGAGGATGTGCGCATCGAGTCAGCTCCGTTATGGCATGACGGTCTCTGCGTACTGTTGCCAGGAAATCATTCTCTCGCGCGCAGCGATGAGTTTTCGTTAGCGGAGCTGAGCAGCTATCCACTCATCCTGCCGGCCGCCAAAGGCATGAACTCAGTGCATACGCAAATTCATCGCCTGGTACGCCAAACCAACAAGCATTTAAATGTCGTACAGCTGACCGACAGCGTCAGCTTGATGATTACGCTGGTCGCATCAGGTCTAGGCATTGGGTTTGCGTCAATGGCTCAGCTCAGTGGCCATGGGCATGCTGATGTGGTGATCAAATCACTGACTGGCCACTCCCCTGTCACCACGACCTACATGCTGCATCACGCGCAAGAAATTCCAGGGGCGGTGCTACCGTTCATGAAGTTGCTGGAAGACAACTAAGCACGTTCAAAACTCAGATAAACATCGTTAAAGCTGAGCTAGCAACGAAGTCGACCTGATATTGACCGGACCCCTCAATGCATGCTCATAAGAGAACACGAACCTACCCGGTTCTTCTGACCACAACAAGCCTAGGACCGAAAAAGACAGGTTATAGAAACACGCTTCATGAGCAGCCTGTTCTTAATCATTAATGCCACTGACCGGTTGATCGCCGCCTAAAAATCCCTGGCGCAACACCCGTCCAGCGCTTGAAGGCATGTGAGAAATTTGCCAAATCACTGTAGCCCAGCGCCCATCCGATAGCCTCCAGAGTCATCGACGCATCCATGAGCATGAGCATCGCCCGGTCTCTCAATGTTCTCTCCATTATCTCGCTGAAGTTCGTGCCTGACTCCGCCAACCGACGCTTCAACGTGCTGACAGAGAGGTTCAGGTGCTTGGCAACCTCATCGATTCGGAGCAGACCGGGGCCGCCATCGATCAAATGTTTGACGCGCACGGCAATCTCATCGGGCGTACCCAAACCAATCATCATTGTCTGCAGATTCGCGATAGCATTCTGATAGGCGAGCGGATCGGAGAAACGGCAGACCGCCTCCAGAGTCGAGCGCGGCACAATAATGTAATGCATGGGTGCGTTGAAGCGCAGCCTACCAGCGGCGCACTCGGGATGCCCCGCCAGACTGGGCGGCTGAGGACAAGCGACATGAATAGTCAGATCCAACGGATCGCCGGACAGGATTCTCAGCAGATGGACGATCGCAGCAGCGCAATAGAATACTGGGATGCGATCCAGCACCAGATCACCTGAGTTGGCTGTCAGCATGATTAGTACCGCATCGGATCGCTCAAAAAACCTAGCACTAATGGCATTCGAGATAAGCGGTATAAACTCCAGTAGTCGAAGCACTTCGCTGACTGAGCTGGCACCCACCAAGGGCAAACTGAGCAGACTGTAGGAGGTCAGGCGTACCTGCTCACCGGCGAAGTAGCCCAAGAATGAGGCCTGATCAACATCAATAGCTGGATACGCATCACGGAGCCAGCGCATAGGAGCTTGGGCTCCCGGCGTCCGCATCGTGGCGAAATCCACCCCCTCGCTGACCAAAAGAGCACGGAACCTTGCCACCGCCTCCTCACTTAGGACATCGGACTCAAGCAGTTGCACGAAGATATGGCCTGGTATGCTTGGCTCTTGAGACGAGAAGGGAAAAAGCACGTGAGCTGATTTCACAAAATTTTGATCTTACAAAACATAGTCTACTCATCAGGCAACACACAAGATACATCAAAGAAAAACAGACATTCATCATAGATCAGGAAAACAGGCATGGGAAAGATCATTTTTGCGACACATGATGGCCTCCAACACGAAGCCGAGATCAGCGCGGGCAAATCCCTCATGCAAATCGCCACGGAAAACGCCGTACCAGGCATTGATGGCGACTGCGGCGGCGTCTGCGCCTGCGGCACATGTCACGTCATCATAGAAAGCCAGTGGCAGGAAGCGGTAGGAAACCGCAACGAAGATGAAGAGCAAATGCTCAATATGGCACCGGAAAAACAGCCAACCTCGCGCTTGGCCTGCCAAATCAAGGTCACAGCACAAATGGACGGAATGACGGTTCATCTTCCCGAATTCCAGATGTGACTCCAGACATTCTTTCTAATCATCGCAGAGCAGGAGGCTTCATGAAAATACTAGATCAAGCCATCAACAAAGCACAGGCAACAATCCCTATGGATCTGCAAATTCGCGGAGCTCATATTTATAATAAAGTGAGAAGAGCCGCATTCGAAAGTGCTAGGCCGCCAGTCTTCGTGGAGCACCAGCTGCCCGATGTTGCCGATCTGCCACTAGAAAAAATTGACGTAAGCAGTCCCTTCCTGTATCGACAGAATCGCTGGCAATCCTATTTCAAGCGTCTGCGTGATGAAGCACCGGTGCACTATCAAGCGAACAGTCCGTTTGGACCTTTCTGGTCAATCACACGCTACGAAGACATTCTCTTTGTTGACAAGAATCACGAACTTTTTTCTGCCGAACCCTTCATCGTGCTCGGCGACGCACCGAAAGAGCTCAGCGTAGAAATGTTTATTGCCATGGACCCGCCCAAGCATGACATCCAGCGCCAAGCCGTACAAAGCGTCGTTGCACCGAAAAATCTCAAAGAAATGGAAGGCTTGATCCGTAAACGTGTCGCTGATGTACTCGATAATTTACCCGTCGATCAGCCCTTCGACTGGGTCCAGCATGTATCAATCGAGCTTACTGCGCGCATGCTCGCGACTCTACTCGACTTCCCCTACGAAAAGCGCCACAAACTGGTGTACTGGTCTGATATGGCGGCGGCCAGCGCGGAAACCACTGGCGGCCCTTCAGACACAGACGAAATGTTTATCGGTGTTGCCGATATGGCGCGACAGTTCACGGCACTCTGGCACGACAAGGCGGAAAGAACGGCTGCTGGCGAGCAGCCCGGTTTCGACCTTATCACCCTGCTGCAATCGCATGAGGCCACAAAAGACCTCATTAAGCGGCCGATGGAATTCCTTGGCAACTTGGCGCTGCTGATCGTCGGTGGCAACGACACCACCCGCAACTCCATGACTGGCGGCGTGCTGGCGCTCAACCGCTTCCCTGAGGAGTACGCAAAGCTCAAGGCAGATCCAAGCCTTATCCCCAACATGGTGTCCGAGGTCATCCGCTGGCAGACCCCTCTGGCCTACATGCGCCGCATCGCTAAACAGGACACCATTCTCAACGGCCAGTTCATCCGCAAAGGCGACAAGCTGGTCATGTGGTATGCCTCCGGCAACCGCGACGAGACGATGTTCGAGCGAGCTGACGACCTCATCATTGATCGCGCGAACGCGCGCAACCATATCTCCTTCGGTTTCGGAGTACATCGATGCATGGGTAACCGACTGGCAGAGATGCAACTACGTATTCTTTGGGAAGAGCTGCTTCAGCGGTTCGACAACATCGAAGTGGTTTCCGAACCAGAGATCGTGCAATCGAATTTTGTGAGAGGCTACTCGAAGATGATGGTCAAGGTCACAAAAAAGGCCTGATGCAGCAGGAGTAAAGGCGAACATGGAAAGCTCACGAGCTATCATCATCGGCGGTAGTCACGCTGGCGCACAACTCTGCGCCAGCTTGCGCCAAGAAGGCTGGGCAGGCGAGATTTTGTTGATCAGCGATGAGCCTAGCTTGCCCTATCATCGCCCGCCCTTGTCTAAGACCTATCTCGCCGACAAAGTCAGCATGACGGAGTTGCTGATACGCACGCCAGAGTTTTATGAAAAACAAGCCGTTAATATCCGTTGCGCACGAGTAACCGCCATCGACTCGGTGGCGCATCGAGTCACATTGAGTGATGGTAGCGAGATCGAATATGCCAAGCTCGCACTCTGCACGGGCGCTCGGCCTAGGCAACTGAAGATTCCTGGTGCCAACCTTGCTGGTGTGTATTATTTGCGCACCGCTGGCGATATTGAAGCAATCAAAAGCCAGCTCGGCAGCACGCGTCGTGCAGTTATCATCGGTGGTGGTTACATTGGTCTCGAAACGGCAGCCTCATTGCGGTCACTCGGTATAGAAGTGACGATTCTGGAAACGGCGGAGCGTGTATTGCAGCGAGTCACTGCCACACAGGTTTCGGACTTCTATGCCCGAGTCCACCGAGAGGCGGGCGTGCGACTGCATACCCTCGCTGCGATCACCGCTATCGTTGGCAGCGATCTGGTGGAAGGCGTGCGTTGTGGTAATGGGGAGATTTTCCCAGCCGATATAGTCATCATCGGCATCGGTGTATTACCGAACACCGAACTTGCGGAGGCCGCCGGCCTTGAAGTGAGTAATGGCATCATCATTGACGGACATGGCCGAACCAGTGTCCCCGACATCGTAGCTGCGGGTGACTGCGCCAATTACTTCAGCATCCACTATGAACGTCGTGTCCGTCTGGAATCTGTTCCAAATGCCGGAGAGCACGCAAAAGTAGCGGCTGCCACGATGTGCGATAAAAAAAGGGAAATCAGCGGTTTGCCTTGGTTTTGGTCCGATCAGTTCGATATCAAGCTGCAAATTTCCGGTCTGAACCAAGGGCATAACAAAGTTATAATCCGAGGCGACCACATCACAGGTCGCAGCTTTTCCTGCTTTTATTTCATCAACGACCGGATGATTGCCGCTGACTGCATCAACAGGCCGCAAGATTTTGTCTTCAGCAAAAGAATCATCTCAGACAGCCTAATGATCGACGCCAGCCAATTGGCCAACGAACAGATACCCCTTAGCGCGCTCTTGGCGATAAACAAGAGCACGTAGAACGCTAGACTTACTGGCCAAGCCACACGCCCTGAGCGAGCAGGGGGACCTGCGCTCAGCGGGGAAAATATCTATATTGACCACCTTCCTTATTTCCCCAAGACACCAAGCCTACCTTCAGCTCCAGCCAATCTATTCGACCTCCAGCCTTGGGCATCCGGAGTGGGAATAGTCAGTTAACACCTGTCGAATGGCCCTCCCAGAACACCTTACGCAACTCATTCTTGAGAATCTTTCCAGCGCCGCTGACAGGTAGCGGCTCTGTTCGAATTTCAACGCTGCGCGGCAATTTATAGCTCGCAATCAAGCTGCGGCAATGTTCAACGATATCCATAGGCGCAATGCACGCTCCGAACTTCGGAACTACGATGGCATGCACCGACTCCCCCCATTGATCGCTCGGAATACCAATGATTGCGCACTCCTGCACCGCAGGGTGCTTGTAAATAGCACCCTCGACCTCGACCGAAAAGATATTTTCGCCGCCGCTGATCACCATGTCCTTAGCCCGGTCGACGATAAACACAAACCCATCCTCATCCATGTAACCGAGATCACCAGTGTGCAACCAGTCGTTACGCAAGACTTCACGTGTCTCCTTCTCAAGCCCCCAGTACCCCCGCATCACATTGAGGCCGCGCGCGCAAACCTCACCGACAGTACCCTGCGGGACCTCGCGGTCCTCCACATCGAGCACAGCCACATCAACACCGAAAGCGGGGCGGCCAGCACTGCGCAACTTCGGACCACCAATGACATGGCACTCCGGTGCCAAAGTCGTGATGATCGGCGAAGCTTCAGTCTGCCCATAGCCTTGGGTGAATCTTACGTCCGGCATTTGCCGCATGGCCTCGACAAGAACGGTTTCTGGCATGGGTGAGGCGCCATATAGCATTCGCTGTATGCTGGAAGTATCGTGCGCGGCGATTTTTCCAGAGGAAACCAGTAGATTGACCATTGTGGGCACCAGCAGCACGTGTGTAACACGCTCCCTCTGTATCGCGCTGAGAACAGCATCGACACCGAATCGGGCTACGGCACAGTGCGTCGCCCCCGCCATGGTGACTGCGAATGTGCTCGCCATGTCTGCGAGGTGAAACATGGGTCCGGCATGCAGATAGACTGATGTGTCGTTGTATCCCATCACCGGGATGACATTGAGCGCGTTATAGATCAAATTGTCATGCGATAGCATTACACCTTTCGACTTTCCCGTGGTGCCGCCAGTATAAAACAATCCTGCCAACCGATCGCCGCCAGCATTCGCGTCTCGCGCAGGGGCACTTGCCGCGATCAGCGCCTCGTAATTTTCGCAGCCATCGGGGGTCTCGCCATCGCCCATATATACGATATGCCTGACGCTGGTGAGCAGCGGACGCAACACCGGCAGCAGCGCCGCAAAGGCATCGTCAACTAGCAAAATACAGCTAGCAGAATCGTCAAGTGTGTACGCAATCTCTGGCACGGCAAGACGAATATTGACCGGGTTCGCAGCAGCGCCTGCCCAGGCTACCGCATAGAAATATTCTACATAACGATCGCTGTTGAGTGACAGGATAGCTATGCGGTCGTCATCTTTTATACCCATTGCACGGAAAGCACTTGCCAACCGAGCGATACGCTGTTCGAACTGCCTCCACGTCTGTCGGCGCTCGCCAAAAACCGTGGCGATCTTGTTGCCGCTGGTCTGGACGGCACGTCGGAGTGTCTGGGTAAGATACATTGGCAGCTCTCAATTTATTTCATTTTAGTTCGTTGTTCAATCCGAGCAGAAACGCCCTACTAAGGACGCTGAAGACTTCTCGACAACTTGGTTAGGCCAATCGTGATGCCTGCCGTCAGTACTTTGCATACCAACGTCCCCATGATTAGTGGTGCATCGAAGGTGATTGTCCACTCAACCTCTGTGCCTGCGGGATTCTCTCTAAAGGCCACGCGACCACGGTGATTTCGGAGTGGTGCCCCACCTTTTGTAATCCGATAGCAAATGAATTTATTTTCCTCGACGGAGGTCACCGTTTCTTCGGCAAGAATTGGCCAGAATCCGAGCGCTCTGACAGAGCCAACTCCATTTACATTATCTTCACCATCACGAATACGTCGGACCGGAACGCCGAGTACCTCGCCGAGACGGTTATGGTCATACAATGCTCTAAATACGGCATGAACTGACTCTTTGAATTGGTGCCGAACCGACACTATACTATTCATCATTATGTATGTTCCCAACATTTATCGTTTTTTGATTCAGCCGTTATTTTCTACGCGGCTGAAACGATAGTTGTCCATTGGTAGATATTTTGCCCGCCACAACATTTCCACAGACGTTGATGGCCTCAACATCGGTGCATCACCATGCTTGTCGAAGTAATAGCTGTTTGAAAGTGAACAGTTGTGATTCAGGAATACCGTATTCTTCTGGCGCCTCTGAATGTCCTCGAAGTATAGGTCGTGAACTGTCTGGCGAATCTCAGCGCAAGTTGCCTTCCGTTTCATTGCTTCCTGAATGCATCGTACCGCATGAATGGCGTTTCCCTCCGCCATCTTGAAGTAAGACGTACCGATCAACGCATATGGACCAAGCATGACGTAAAAGTTCGGAAATCCAGGAACCGTTAGCCCCTCGTATGCTTGGTACCGGTTCTCTTCCCAGAATGTTCCGATCTCCTGGCCTTTGCGCCCGAGTACTTTATAAGAAGGCAAATTACCCTTCTCAAAGACCCGGTAGCCGGTCGCCAGTATCAGGACATCAATCTCTCTCTCGACACCGTCACTGGTCTGTATTCCTTTTTCGGTAATTCGATCGATTGGTGCCGTTATCAGGTCCGTATTTTCACGGGAAAATATCTTAAAATACTCGTTTGAAAATGAGGGTCGCTTGCATCCGAATCCATATTTCGGCGTGAGCTTCTCCCAAAGATCCGGTCGGTTCGGCAACTGTTCTTTCATGTTGCGGATGCCAGCCTCCTCACACCGGCGCACAAGCCAAGGTGCCTGGCGATAATAGATCGCGGACACAACCATCAGAGACTCACTAACCACATCGGTACCTGCGCGGACGATGCGTTGGGCCGCGGGCAGAAGCCGGAACGTGCTCTTCAGCCATCCGGGCAGCGCATGATCAGGCTTTTTCAGCAGCCAGATAGGAGTGCGCTGGTATACATCTAGCCTCTTCGCCAGTGGCGCGATCTCAGGCAACAGCTGGACTGCCGTCGCGCCGGTACCAATCACGGCGATGCGCTTTCCCTTAAGTTCTATACTCTCGTCCCAATGCCCAGTGTGAATTATCTTTCCTTTAAAATCACTAATGCCTTTAATGTCTGGCATTTTTGGTGAGATCAATCCACCGGTCGCCGACACCAGATGTCGAGCGGTAATCACGTCGCCGCTGTCAGTTTCAATTCGCCAGTAATGGTCCTGTTCGTCGAACTCAGCACGGCACACGCTAACCTTGAAGCGAATGTGGGGGTAGATGCCGTACTTGGCGGCGACCCTTTCTGTATAGTGCTGCAGCTCGCTGCCTGGAGCAAAAATACGCGACCAGTTCGGATTTTGCTCAAAAGAATACGAATAGGTAAATGATGTAATGTCTACGGCTATGCCCGGATAACGATTATCGCGCCACGTGCCTCCAACCTGATCAGCCCGCTCGAGAATGATAAACGACTCAATTCCTTTCTCCTTCAAGCGGATAGCAATACCCAGTCCAGAGATACCAGCCCCTACTATCACGACTTCATGATCCGGGTGCACGGTTAGCGCAGGCTTATTTGCGAGTTTGGCAGGCTGCACAACGGCAATATTCATATCTGTGTCTCCGGATGGATGCTGTTTTGATGGACTACAGTTCGGCTGCGCATTGCACCGACTCTCACCTGCGTCCTGCCGTCACCCGTGTGCTCTGCGATGAAACGAACCAAAGCATGCATGTCCTGCCTCGCTTCAGGCAGCAACAAGTGAAATATCGGCCATACATGCGGCATGTCCGGCCGCGACAGCATTTCTATCGTCACGCCTGCTTGACGCGCTTTGTAGGCAACGATATAGGCATCGTCACGCAGACACTCCTGTTCGCTGACAGTCACCATCAGCGGCGGAAACCCAGTGTAGTTTCCGCGACAAGGGGATATGTAAGCGTGTGTGGGATCTGCGCCGGCAAGGTAGATATCGACAGCCATGTCGATCATTTTTCTTGACAACATAGCGTCACTGTCGCTGTTGGCCGCAAGCGACATCAAAGTGCCAGTGGCATCAGCACCGGGGGAGAGCGTCAGCGCGCAGGCTGGCATTGGTAGATCTTCGTCCCTAGCGCGTAGTAGTGTTACCAGCGTTAAATTTCCGCCAGCCGAGTCGCCAGCTAACACCAGCGGGTGCTTACCCGCAAGCTCCGTTAACAACTGCCGATAGACGAGAAATGAATCGTCGGTCGCTGCAGGATAAGGATGCTCCGGTGCTAGCCGGTAATCAGGCAGGAAAACCCTCGCTTGCAAACGTCGCGCGAGTTCGCCACAGAACGTATGGTAAGTGGCCAGCTTGCCGCCAATGAACGCACCGCCATGCAGATAGAGCAGCGTCATGCGAGGATCTTTTACATGCAGCCATTCGCCAGGAACCCCGGCTACTATTCCCGGCTGCATTCTGACACCGGATGGCAACGGGCTCGGAAATAACCGGGAGTCCATCGCGCTGCGCAAATGGCGAACCAGCGCTGCCTTTGAATCCAAATCACGCTTTACCCACAGGCGCAGGAAAAACTTCAGAGTAGTTGCTTGTAGAGATGCCATCAGGGCGCCACCAACCGATAGGCTTCACCCAAGCTTCGTGCATACATCCGAGGCGCTATTCGCTTAAACATCCAGGCAATACGACCATCGATCTGAGGCAACATGTAGAGTTGACCCTTGTCTAGCGCATCGAGCGTCTTTCGGGCAACTTCGTCGCTGTTGGTCAGCGCGAATTTCGTCATCGCCGATTTCGCGAATTCCGCGCGGTAAGATGGCAGCTTTCCGTCATTTACGATGTTGGTAGGAACGACCGTCGGACAAAGCACAGTTACCTTGACACCCGTGCCCGTCAACTCGGAGGATAGTGTTTCCGACAACGACATTACGCCGGCCTTAGTCACGTTATAAGTGCTCATCTCGGGCGCTGCCGCGAACCCGGCAGCGGAAGCCACATTAATGATCCCGCCGTATCCCAGTGCCTTCAGGCGCGGTGCAAAAAAATGACAACCGTGTACTACGCCCCAGAGATTGACGTTCATACACCAGTGCCACTCTTCCAGCGTCACATCGCCAATCTGGCCTCCCAGGCCGACCCCTGCATTGTTGACGACCAGCGTCACTGGGCGACCTAGTAGCGCTTCCGATGTTTCCGCGAGCTGCGCCATCTGTGCGGCATTTCCGACGTCACATGTATAGGCGACTGCATGAGCTCCGAGCTCTCTCAAAGCCTCTGCAGTTTCCTCAGCCCGCTCCTCACGCAGATCTACGCAAAGTACAGCGCCGCCTCGGCGCGCTATCTCGTAGGCAAAGCTTCGGCCTATTCCGCTGCCAGCACCTGTTACGACAGCGGCAGAGCCATATGACAACTTCTGTTCTCTCTTCGTCATTTTGTGTTTCCGTTTTTTTATGCGGCCTTAGTTATGTGACGTAATTTACTCACGCTTTTAATGTCTCGCCTCTGATGCCAAGTCACTAGTGCCTGAAATGCTTTGTGCGTATCAGCTGACTCGTCGTAGGCACGCTTCCAAACCTGGATAATCTCCCGGTTATCATCATCCCAAGGGTGGAAATCAGGCTTAAAATAAGGAAAATAGTGGGACTTAAAGATTCTGGTGAAGATGCCTGGATTTCCTAAGAGGATATCAGCCATGCGAATGGCCGACCGCCAGTTCGTCAACTGCCGGTCTTTGTAAAGCAGGTAGCCTTGGTTGCCAAGCATGATCGGCAACCCAATGGCAGTGGCGAGTGCCATGCCACCGACGCGCTTGACATACCCCTTTATGCCACCGCCGCTGGCGGCGACAAAAACATCAAAACTGACGCCCTTGTGCTCTGTTTCCTCGACAAAGTGCCAAAAAAGCATTGCTCGCAATTCCGGGTCTGTTTTATCGAATAAATCCGGATTCTCCAACATCACCGACGAGATAACTGCAGTGAAATGCTCGAACGCTGCCGCAATTGAACTTTGCATATCCAGGCTGAGTCGGCCTTGCATAACCGTCCTGATTTTGGTGAAAACAGCCTCCACTTTGTCAATGGGCACGCCCTGCGCCACACATGCGGCATTCATCTCGTCATGTTCCCGGGCATGTATCCGCTCCTGCCGGCAGAAATTTATTGCTGCCTGACGAACCTCCGGATCCTTTAGATTGTCTAGTTGCGCCCTAGCTGAGTTCATTACCCAACGCTCGCCATCGGGAACAGCCGAAAGAATTGCGTTCATCCATTGGGTGGTCCAAGGGTCACCGTTGAACCAGTGACGAGCAACCGTTTCCGTGCTCATACTGAAATGAAGATCACGAGGAACCACCACGTCGTAGCCGATTGTTCTTGCTGCTGCAGACATATATTGTCTCCTAATACATTTTGTCTAAAATGTGCCAAGCTCTTGTGCGTACATTTAACACAGCCTTCACAATAAAATGAATGGCCAACCAACCAAATTAAAGGGATCATAAAGTTCATTACTAGCCCGCGTATAACTGGCTGGCGAAAAAACTGCCCCAGCCGCGCTGGCTCTTGGTGACGCTAAGCCCCCATTTTTTGAGCCACTACCAAGGCTGATCAATTTTTTGATACGCCTTTTGCGTTTCTTGTGGCCTTCTACGCCTAATTTACCATTTCTCTTATCAAGCACTGACTAGCGGATAGAGCAGAAAAACTATATTGGTCAATCAACCAAATGTCAACTCTTTTCATTCATCGAGTACCGATCACAGCTGCAGCGCCGCCTGCCACAAGGTCAGGCGGCGCTGGATTGCGGCATCCATGCCGCTGCATGTCACGATCCATTCAGACCAAACGCGAAACCCTAGCCTTGAGTTCAGTATTTAGAATTAATTTGCAGACTCAAAATATTAGCGTACGTATCGCTAAATTCCCCTCTGAAAGTCCCACCAATTCCAGTGCATGAGCCCGCATCATCCTCCGGCTGATTATATCTGCATTTATTTCTATATTCAGACTCAGAATCTGCAAAAACCAACAAACTATATGCACCATCAATTGATATTTTTTTATTTATTTTATGATTGAAGCCCAGCGACGCCATATATCTATCGCTTTCAGGGAGCGCAGGATGTCTAAATTCTTTTGATGGAATTGGTGTTTTATCATATTGAAAGCCAGTCTTAAAGGTTGTTTTATCATCAAAATGATAATTTAATCCTAAGGAAACCTTATAAGAGTCCTGCCATTTTAGTGGTATTGCTGCATTAGCAAGGACCACCCTATTACCATTAGAATCCTCTTCAACACCAAAACCAACGGACAGCTCATCCATAACTGAAGATTTTATGAATGTATAGTCAAACATCAAATCAAATTTATCATTTACTTCAGAAAAGTACCCAAGGGAAAATCTGGCCGGAATATTAAAAACTGCCTTTGTAGTAGTTTCAGGTAACAAATAGTCTCCAAGAAAATTTCCCAGATCTGAGTCTCCGCCATCATTCAACAAACTAACAATAGTAGTCCCAACCACTGGCCTAGCCTTGAGATTATCTAAATCCCATTCAGATCGCCCTCTTAGATTAACTTTTGTCGCAGATCGGAAAGACAATCCGACTCTTGATTTTTCATTAATTCCATACATATATCCAAAATTATAACCTAAACCATATCCATACATTTCAATCAGGCCAGACCCAGTACTAGATGGATCCACAATAATATCCCCCAAGGGGGATGATAGTGCATCTATTACTGGCCTAGGCAATACATCGCCAACTTCAATTCCACATATGACATCTACTAGCAGTCGAATATCGCAGACAGAGTTTATTATACTCTGAACCTGTGGGGTCACAGTTAATGTATTAACATTAACATTACCCAATGCCTCTTGTAAAAGGTAGGGCTGAAGCCCCTTTGCATCTAACTGCGTTCGATACCTCAAGTGCCCACCTACAACAGACACACCGAAACCAATGCTATGCTTAGCATCAAATTTTACGGCAATAGATGGATTAATATTTACAAGTTCTAGAGCAATAGCATCGACTTGATATGCGCCAGACCAATTACTTTTATAGTTGACATTTCCCCCACCAGGAGAAAATACACCAATCCCAATAGTTATATTATCATCATATGGAGCCGTATAGAATACAGAGCCCAATCCAAGAATTTTTGGCCAGAAACTTCCTGAACTGCCAGCCGCATAGGGATCGACGCCATCAGGCCCCAATGGCCTACCCTCTTCACTACTACTATCAAATGGCTCTGGCGTCCCTGTGGACCCTTTATCCTTGACTTTTCCTCTGAACGCCAAAAGCGTCCCACTAATGGAGTTCTGTCGCCCTCTGAGATAAGTCATACCAGCTGGATTATAGTAAAGCACGGAAGCATCGGCTGCCTCCGCTCCATTCGAGTTCGAAGTACCCTGCTGCGATGCAGAAATAGCAGGTAAGTCAATGCCGCCCGCCTTTGCAAGACCCGCAAACATCATAGTTAAAATAATTATTAGCTTCATCGTCCGCTTCTTTTAGTTGTCTGACCAACCGAATTTGCACTGGGAATCAGCAATTGTCAACCGCAAAATTGCACTTCTCACTATGAGCCGACCAAATGAAAAACGCCCTCCATCAGCACAGAGATACCAGTGCCGCAGATGGCAGATTCGGCAACCGCCACATCCACAACCGTACACCAGTAGGTGGCTGCCATGCCGGAAAAGCCCGCAAGCAGCTGGGGCGCTCTGTCATTGCAGAATAAGCCTGCACGGCATTGGCTACCCCCTCATCATCAATGCATCTCTATTCCTCAGAGACATAATTTGGTCAATAAACTAATTTGTGTTAACTTTTCTTGGTCGTTCAGCCAAACGCTAACAGTAAGGCCTTCAGTCCTATAGAAGGCCAGTAACAACCCAGCAGCGGTGCCACAAAAAAATGTGAATAGCCATCCCCGGCCTGTGCCGCGCCCATCCCATCTGCATAGAGACGAGTGGTCGTGCGGATTGCACCTTGAGGAACTGATAAGTGAGTACAATGAAAAATACGTATGACTACATCGTAGTGGGTGCCGGCTCCGCCGGCTGTGTACTAGCCAACCGGCTGAGCACTAACGGCGCAACAACGGTCTGCCTTGTCGAGGCTGGGCCGCCAGACAAATCTCCGCTCATTCACATCCCCTTCGGCATCATAGGGCTCATTCGTGAAGGCCGTCACAACTGGGGCTACAACACTGAGCCCGAGTCACACCTCGGCAATCGCCGTCTCTACTGGCCACGCGGCAAGACCTTGGGCGGCAGCAGTTCGATCAATGCGATGGTCTACATACGTGGCAATCCCGCTGACTATGATGACTGGGCGACAAGCGGATGCAAAGGCTGGGGATGGCAGGATGTACTGCCGGTCTTCCGGGACCTGGAGTGCAACGAAACCTGGGGAAACTCCGCCCTGCACGGCGCAGACGGAGAACTGAATGTGGCTGAGGGGCGCTACATCAATCCTCTCTCGAAAGTCTTCGTTGAGGCCTCTCGCGAGTGCGGGCTACCCTTTAACCCCGACTTCAATGGCCCCGAACAGGAAGGTGTCGGCTATTACCAGCTCACCCAGAAAGATGGAATGCGAGTCAGTAGCGCGAAAGCTTTCCTGACGCCAGTTATGAGCCGGCCAAACCTGACCGTTATGACGGAGACACAGGCAACCGGTATTGACCTGATTGACGACAGGGCCGTCAGTTTGTCAGTCGTGCAGAACGGCACTCGCCAAACTCTCTACTGTCGGAAAGAAATTATCCTCTGCGGCGGTGCGATCAATTCTCCACAACTGCTTATGCTGTCAGGTATCGGGCCTCGAGAGGAACTGGAAAAATTCCATATCCCAGTCAGCCATGAGTTGCCAGGCGTCGGCCAGAATCTTCAGGATCATCTAGATACCACCATCATCATTAACGACACTACGGCGCAGTCGATCGGCCTGTCCCTGCTAGCATTGCCTAGGCTGATTGCGGATGTTTTCCGCTTCTTTCTTTCGCGGCGTGGCTTCCTGGCATCTAACGCAGCAGAAACAGGTGCCTTCATCCATCTGCCCGTGGATCCACCCGGCCGTCCTGGAGTCCAGCTGCATCTCATTCCGTCGTATCTGCGTGACCATGGACGCCAGTTTACCCTCGGCCACGGTTGCACAATTCACGCCTGCCAGCTGCGTCCCCGCAGTCGCGGCGAAATAGGCCTGACAAGCACTGATCCGCTCGCACCACCACGCATCCAGCCTAATTATTTGTCACATCCCGACGACGTGGAGGCACTGTTACAAGCAACCCATTGGGCGCGGCGGCTATTCAGGACCCGGGCGTTCAGTATTATAAACGGCGGCGAAGACTCACCCGGCGAGCAGGTACTGACTGACGATGAGCTCATTGCGGACATAAGGCAGCGCGCCGAAACCATCTATCACCCCGCTGGCACCTGCCGCATGGGCGTGGACGCCATGGCCGTGGTGGACCCGCAATTGCGCGTGCGTGGCATCAGTGGTCTGCGCGTTGCCGACGCTTCTATCATGCCCACCCTAATCGCCGGCAATACTAATGCCGCGTGCATGATGATCGGCGAGAAATGCGCGCGGTTCATTCTAGAAGATCGCACTACTATGTGACGGCATAGGCAGTCGGTCGCCTACAACTCGGCGCCCGACTGTTCAATGGTGCGGTGTGCCACAGCCAACAAGATGTTTTCGACTGTAGGCGCAGCATATAGGATCAGGGGATGTCCTTTGCCGGCGGAATGCGTGTGCCGTAGCTATCGAGACCTTATCCCCCAGCTAGTGCAGCTAAGCTCTCCAGCTTTGGTCGGAACACCAGCCAAACACGATACTTCTGCTCCTGAGTTTCTTGATGGTCGCCATTTCGATCAGCCACACGACAGCTGCAATGCCACAAATGCGTTATCTACTCTCAAGTTGAGCTTGCTTTTAGTAATGACATTCAACATATTACAATAAATTGGCCGTACGACCAACTTAGTCATGCATACGAGTATTGTCATGCCATCTCCGCCGTGCTGATCCCTGTCGGCAGCTTGGTCCAGATGTCCTTAATTACTGTGATCTGGGCGCTGTGTCTGAGCACAAGGTCTACTTTTGCTCCAGCGCCTACATGTTGCAATCAAGGCCAGACGCTTGCCTTTCAATAAAATTGATGATCAGAGTAAAACGTAAATGAATGGAAAACTTGCACCTTCCTTGCTTATCGTCACTGCCGCCATCGTCCTATGTGCCTGTCGCGAGGAGCCTGCCGCCGCCCCCCCTCGCCCGATCAAGCTGATGACGATAGGTGACACCCGCGGAGCCATCACGGCCGAACTTGCCGGAGACGTGCGCGCCCGCGTGGAGTCAGGCTTAAGCTTTCGAGTTGATGGCAAGATCATTTCACGCAAGGTGGAAACCGGTCAGCACGTACGCCGCGGCGATGAGCTCGCTCGCCTTGACCCCCGCGACTATCAGCTCTCACACAAGGCTGCCGCCTCGCTGTTAATTGCTGCCCAGACGCGACTCAAGAATGCCCGCGCCGAATACAATCGCTTCCTTGAGCTAGAAAAGAAAGGCTACGTCTCTGCCACTGAGCTAGAACGTATGCGCTTAAATCTCTCAACCGCCGAAGCCCAATGCGAGCAAGCGAAAAGCGACCGCTCACTGGAACAGAACCGTCTTGCTGACACCGTGCTACGCGCCGACGGAGACGGCATCGTCATGGTCGTGCTGGGGGATGTCGGTGAGGTGGTCGGCGCAGGCCATCCGGTGATACGCCTGGCGCAGGACGGCCCGCGCGAAATCGAAGTGGAGTTCCCTGAAAATCGCACGGATCTGGCAAGGGCGACGCGGGCAGAAGTATCTCTGTGGGCGAAGCCCGACGCGAGGCTGCCAGCCACGCTACGCGAACTTTCCGCCGCCGCTGATCCGCTAACACGAACCTTCCGCGCTCGCTATACCGTGAAAGCTCCGGCCGATGCCTTGGCCCTCGGTCAGTCCGCAACGCTACACCTGACGATGCCGTCACTGAAAGGCAGCGGCTCACGCCTGCCCATGGCTGCAGTGTTTGGCAAGGACGGACGATCGCTGGTATGGGTCTACGACATAACGTCCTCCACCGTGAAACAACGGGCGATAGAGATCATTGGCGCTGATGGCAACGACATGATCGTGACAGGCCTCGCACTCAATGAGCAGGTCGTGACAGCTGGTGTGCATGTGCTCTCGGAGGGCCAGAAGGTCGTCCCGACCACTCCGACCAAGCTTTGAGTGCAGAAGCCCGTCATGAAAATCGACCACACACCTGTCCCAGATAGCACTGCTGCCCAACGGGTAGCCGAACGCTTCAATCCCTCACGCATCGCCATCCAGAACCCAGCAATCACGCTATACCTGCTTATCGTACTACTCCTTACCGGGGGCGCCGCGTATTTCCAGCTCGGCCAAGACGAGGACCCTCCCTTTACTTACCGCATCATGGTGATCCGGGCCTTCTGGCCGGGAGCTACCGCTACACAGATGGCCCAGCAGGTCGCCGATCCCATCGAGAAGACGCTGCAAGAAATGCCGAACATGGAAAAGATCCGAAACTATTCCAAGCCCGGTGAAACTACTTTTCTGCTCGATCTCACGGACTCCACCCAAGCAAGGGAAGTACCCCAGATTTGGTACACCGTGCGGAAGAAAATCGGCGACATGCGCCACCGCCTGCCGCAAGGCGTGCAGGACCCGATATTCAACGATGAGTTCGGCGATGTGTATGGCGTAATCTATGCCCTTTCCGGTGAAGGCTTCTCACCGGCCGAATTACGCGATCATGCTGATCTAATACGCCAGCAACTGCTACAAGTACCCAATGTGGCCAAAGTAGAGCTGCTCGGCCTCCAGCAGGAGCAGATCCATGTCGAGATCTCGCAGCGCAAGCTCGCACGACTCGGCATCGGCCTGCCGGAGATGATTGCCGCTCTGAACACACAAAATGCGGTGGAGTTCGCTGGCGAGCTGCAAACGCCCAGCGACACTCTGCAGGTGCGCATCGAAGGCCAATTCGATAGTGTCGAGGCACTGCGCGTGCTGCCGCTGCACTTCAACGGCCGAACCTTCCGCCTTGGCGACCTCGGCACCATCACACGTGGCTACGAAGACCCGCCCGCACCGAAGGTACGGCACAATGGCCGCGAAGTCACCGCGTTGGCCATATCCATGGCCAAGGGCGGAGACATCATCGCGTTGGGAGAGGACCTGAAAGCTGTCGCTACCGACCTTCGGCAGCGCCTGCCCGCCGATATAGAGTTGGAGCAAATACAAGACCAGCCCACAGCCGTGTCGCTGTCGGTGCAGGAGTTCCTGCGCGTGCTAGCCGAGGCGCTAATCATTGTGCTGGCCGTAAGCTTTCTCGCGTTGGGCCTGCACAAGAATCCTTGGCGCATAGATATCCGACCAGGCCTCGTGGTGGGGCTCTCTATTCCCACCGTACTGGCCGCAACCTTCTTGGTGATGAACTGGGCCGGTATTGACTTGCACAAAATCTCGCTGGGCTCACTCATCATCGCCCTCGGCCTGATGGTGGACGACGCTATCATCATCATTGAGATGACGGTACGAAAAATGGAGGAAGGCCTGGATCGCCTGCGTGCTAGCACCTATGCCTTCAGCGCTACCGCCATGCCCATGCTCACCGGCACGCTGATCACAGCGGCGGGCTTCCTACCCATCGGCCTCGCCAACTCCGCGGTGGGCGAATATACCTTCGCCATCTTTGCCGTTACCACGGTGGCTCTGCTGATATCCTGGTTCGTCTCCATCTACTTCGTGCCTTACCTCGGCTTCAAGCTCCTACGCGAACAGCCGCACTATCACGGAGAAGTTTTCAACACACCCTTCTATCGCTATATACGCAGCGCGGTGGATTACTGCGTGCAGTATCGCTGGCTCACCATCGGTGCCACCGTTAGCGCATTGGTATTGGGCGTGATAGGCATGCAGGTAGTCGAAAAGCAGTTCTTCCCCGACTCGAGCCGGCCGGAAATCATTGTCGATCTCTGGTTACCGGAAGGCTCGTCCTTTGCCGCCAGCGAGAATTTGGCCTTGCGCGTCGAAAAGCGGCTGGACGGCATGAAGGGTGTGACGACGCTGTCGTCATTTATCGGCTCCGGCGTGCCGCACTTTTACCTGCCGCTGGAAGTAATATTCCCACAGGACAACGTCTCCCAGCTCATTATCCTGCCGGCCTCGCATAAGGATCGCGAGCGCATCCGTCACGAGCTGCCAAGCCTGCTAGCGCAGGAGTTCCCAGAAGCCCGCACGCGCGTCCAGCTGCTGCCCAACGGGCCTCCCGTACCCTACCCGGTGATGTTTCGCGTGGTTGGCCCGGATCCAGCGCAGGTACGCTCCATCGCCGAAAACGTGAAGAGCGTACTACACCAAGACCCCGACATGCGAGGCGTCAACGACAACTGGAACGAAGAGATCAAGGTCCTAAGCCTCGACATCGACCAGGCTCGCGCACGGGCACTTGGTGTCAACAACGAGGGAGTAGCTCGAGCCAGCGAAACCATACTCGCGGGCCTGCCGATCGGGCTCTACCGCGAAAACAACCGCCAGCTCCCCATCGTGCTGCGCCAGCCCGAGCCGGAACGCAGCACAATCACCGCCATCGCCAGCGCCTATGTGCCAACCGCCAGTGGAATATCCATCGCCTCGGCGCAGATTAGCCATGCCCGATTCAACTGGGAGCCTGGCATCCTATGGCGCTATAACGGCAACTACGCCATCACCGTACAGGGGGATGTGCGCGAAAACATACAAGGCACAACAGTGGCATTACGCTTGGATGACCAGCTAGAAGCACTACGGGCAAAGCTACCGGCTGGTTTCCGTATCGAGGTCGCTGGCACGCTGGCGGAATCCAAACGCGGCACGAGCTCGATATTAGCTAAGGTCCCTCTCATGCTCTTCATCATATTCACGCTTCTAATGCTACAACTGCGAAGCTTCTCGCGCAGCCTACTGGTCTTTCTCACTGGACCGCTCGGCATCGTAGGCGCTTCATTCACGCTGCTGCTGCTCAACAAACCCATGGGCTTCGTGGCCACCCTCGGCATCATCGCGCTGAACGGCATGATCATCCGAAATTCGGTGATCCTTATCGACCAGATTGAGCAGGACATTGCGGTCGGGGTGGATCGCTGGACCGCTATCGTGGATGCCGCAGTACGCCGCTCCCGACCCATCATGCTGACGGCGGCCGCGGCCGTTCTGGCAATGATCCCCCTCATGAGCAGTGCCTTTTGGGGGCCGATGGCAGTAGCCATCATGGGAGGACTAATAGTGGCCACGGCGCTGACCCTACTCAGCCTGCCAGCCATGTACGCCGCGTGGTTCAGAGTAAAGCGCAAGGCGGAATCGCCTATGTGAACGTTGTCATAGCTGGCCAATATTGACCAGGTCAGCTTGATGACACGCGTGCCAACATAACGATAGGCACTGCGGCGCTCTCCAGTAAATAAATGGTGGCCAGGTTGTTCAGTGGTCTAAAGGGCTAAGTGCAGGCCCTACTTGAGGGAATTGATTACTCTCTTGCTGCCCCGAACTGAGTCAATGCCGACCGATAAAGGCTAAGATGGCCTCCGAAAAGATGTCATTACTATCGCCGGCGACCATGTGACCGGCGTTCGCTACCTCAAAGACCTCGGCATGGGGAATGAGTTCGCGCAGTTCGCGCACGCCTTCCTCGCTGACAATATCGCTCTGCGTGCCCCGGACAAGCAGCGTCGGCACCTTGATCCGGCGTGCCGCAGCCATACGCTGCTCTTCCTGCTGCGCCAGCATGTTCGGATCAGAGCGCTCCGGATGCTCAAGGAGACGGGGATCCCAGTGCCAGCGATAGCGGCCATCGCGGCAGAGGCGCAGGTTTTTGCGCAGGCCTGAGCCGTCGCCTGCCTGCTGGCGGTAAGGGTTGTAGGCAGTCACGGCTGCGCTTGCCGCCTCGAGCGACTCGAAGCCGTCCGGATAGCCACGCATGAAGGCCATGATGCGGGCTACGCCCTCAGGCTCGATGCGGGGAGCGATATCGACGAGCACAAGCGCACGACAAGTCAAGTGACCTATACCCACGCCCATCAGTGCCGTGATGCCACCCATCGAGGCACCAACGAGCACCGACTCGCGGCCGTCCTGTACCGGCAGCACGGCCAAGTCGGCGACAAGCGCATCTAGGCTGTAATCATTGTTCTGAGCCCAATCGCTGTCGCCATGGCCCCGCGTATCGACGGTCATCGCCTCATAGCCGCACTGCGCTATACGCCGAGCTGCACCAGCCCATGAGTGACGCGTCTGGCCGCCGCCGTGTAGAAACAGTACCGGCCCGTCGCCGCCACGACCCCAGCGCTCACCGCACAGCCGCAGATCGCCGTACCCACGCCATTCGAACAGATCACTCTCGCTTCGGGAAGCAAGTGCCTGCGATGCATTCAAGGTAAAGTTCATGTCGTGGAATACTCCTTGCTCAGACTCAGGCCAGCCAACTCAGCAAGCACAAAGCCTACCCGTAGCTGTACAGGATTATTAAAAGCGCTGCAGGACATCCAGAGCCACGACATCACACCAAGATGTGAAATTCCTGCGACGCACAACTTCGAGAGTCCAGCATCACCACGGAGAAATTAGTTAAGACTCAAGCTGCTATCGCAACTTGAGCTTTCTATTATAATATAATTATATATATCAGTGCATGCTTTCTTGCAAAACAACCTTATTTTTAAAATCGAAAGCCAATGTCCCATTTTTCCCAAAAAGAATCTCACGCCAGGCACTTTCCAATTCACTAGTATCATGATCTTTCGGATGAAATCCCTGCTTGCAAAATAATGGCATTTTCGGAATTGTCTTAGTGATAAAACCATTCTTACCAAACAGCATATTTATACCATTGATATTATCTTTCGCACTACCTAGCTTCCCCTCCTTTGCAAGCATCCATGCCCAAGTCCCGCCGAGCATCGGAATTAGCACAAGAGATGATGCCAGCGCAGCAACTAAACGCTCTAATCTAGAGTTTCCGATTTTATCATAAACATCATAAGCAACGGCCTTATGCTCAAGCTCTTCCAAAGCATGCCATTGCCAAATTTTTATCATTTCAGGATCAGCCAGCGCAACAAAACCTTCATCTTTTAGAAGCTGTTCAGCCAAAAGTGCTGTGAAGTGCTCCATAAAAGTTGTTGCCGCGAGACGTGTACTTGGCGGCATAAGGTTAAATACCTTAAGACCTAGCTTCACGATTTTATCCGAAGCCTCCATATCAAATCCACGCTCTGCCAACATAGCATTTAGACGATCATGCTCTCGACCATGGATAGCCTCCTGCCCCATAAATCCTGACACTTGAGCTTTCAGATGATCATCTTCAATACGATCTCTGAAGCGCCTGACTGATTCCATGAAAAATCTTTCGCCAGGAGGAAATGCTCCGGAGAGCATTGCAAAGAAAATAGTTGCAGTTGCATTATTACCATAGAAGTATCTAGGAGAGTCCTCAGCCATAGAGAAAGTCACATGACGAGGAGGTATCCCCACTGAAGCCCCAGTAAGCTTACGTTTTACCGAAATAGTGTTCATAAAAATCTCCCGAAAACCCAACATAAAAAAGACATCAAAATTGAAATACACACAATTTTGGCTCAGTGACCAAATAAAAGCAAGAGGCCTAGGTGAGCATCTTTTGGTCATTTCAGAGCTCCTCACAACAGGCGCTACCGTAGTCGAGCGCTTACCAATTAAGACCCGCCTATAGGTTTGCCGCACCAGCAAGCCAAACAGTCCCTTGAAATGGTCAAGCGGAACTGGATACGGCATCACTGAAGGTCGATTGGCTGTCCATGCCGCTGCATGTTACGATCCAGCCAGATCAAACATGAAGCACTAGTATTGAGTGCAGCATTGCAGTCTCTTACCAGTTAGTAGTAGGTTATTATGTCGATCCGGTTATCTCCAGCTGTTGATCCGCTGGGACACCAGCGCCAGCCGCATAATTATTGGCGAATAATAACCACATGTACGTTCTAGCATAATTTCTGAGCAAATTCCGACAACTGCTATAACTCTTTAATCTCGGTATTACTCAGGTAATACGATAAATCATCGAGCCATTGGCGATCAGCTTTCTTGATTCTTTCTCATAAATCGAGACTTCCGAAAATATCAGCTCTTTTCCTCGTTTGACGACATTCGCCGTAGCAATTATGTCTTTTCCCTGAGCCGCCGCAAGATAATTCACCGTCATTGATACCGTAGCAGCCCTCATGCCATTTTCAGGATTATGTCCAGACCAAGCTGCCAAGGCACCGGTCAGATCCAGCAAACTGCTGATAGCCCCACCGTGAAAAGTATTATTGCCACCGGTCAAATCAGGACGGAATGGCAGGCAAACTATGGCCCGCTCCGCGATGACCTCGACGACTTCAATACCAAGCAGCTTTTGAAAAGGGACATCAGGAAAAATTCTGATTAATGAGTCAAGCAGAGATTCATTCATATGTTATCACTCCTTATTATCATAACAATTTTCCGTGCCCGCAATGACAGCCTACTGGCTCTTAAAGTAAGACTTTGCCAGCTCGATGCATCAGCCTGCTAGTTGAATAGCATAAATCCTGACGTGATCGGGACAGGCTTTATGCCTCTGCAAGTATTGGCAACTTACAGATTTCACCAAAACTGATCGCACCAATCCTGAAAACTCTCTGAAAATCCTACGTGTCAGAATAAAATTACCACCGCACTAACTCAGTGCATGCCAGTATCCTCAAAATAAACCGATTGCGACCAATCAGCACGTTCAGGCCTTTGACGATATCTAATAGATGAGTAGAGCGCTCACCGGTATCGACGTCATCTTTAGCACCTTCACCGGATAGAGAGCCCACTTGTGATTTTCGCCACTCTTTTTCTTGCTAACGTCGGAAAGCAATAGGTAACAGCCTTTCTTTACTAGATTCATAGTGGTAGCTTAGTCAATCCCCGATCCAGCCTCACTGAAACCGCCAACTTTTCCTTAAAATTTTTTCATGGCATCCTTTATGATTAAGCTAATGGATCAGGCACTGAGCAGATTGCCGAGAACACTTCTCTGCTTCCTTTTCCTAAGGTTTTTTCCTTCAAAACGAAGGTAACCATCTTCGAGACTACCGTAGCGCAATGCAGGGAAATCCTTCAGGTAATCATCAAGATTCTGCCAAGGCACCTTGCTACCCTGACGCGGCAGATGATCACTGGCGCGTTGAACATAGTTGGAGCGTAGGTTGAGGAAGTTGAGATCGGTACCACATCCTTCTGCATCAATGGGAGTTACTCGAGTGGCACCAATATCGTGCATATGGTTGAGTAGACGGCAAACAAACTCGCAGGCGATGTCAGCCTTTAGAGTCCAAGAAGCGTTGGTGTAACCAAATACCAGCGCCATATTCGGTACGCCTTCAAGCATCAAGCCCTTGTACAGCAGTGTGTTTGCTACGCTGACTTCGCAGCCATCAACACGCAGCACCGCGCCACCAAAAAGCTGAAGATTCAGGCCAGTAGCGGTAATTATTACATCTGCTTCCAAATGATCGCCGGACTTGAGTCGAATCCCTGTCTCAGTGATCGTGTCAATGTGATCTGTCACCACAGAAGCCTTACCTTCTCGGATGACCTTGAAGAGGTCTCCTTTAGGGACCGCACACATGCGCTCTTCCCAAGGGTTGTAGCTTGGCTGAAAGTGACGCATTTCAGCATTCGGGCCAAGCTGTCTGCGAACCCCTGCCAGCAGCAATCGGCGGATGGCCTTTGGCTTGCTGAGAGAGAGCCGGTACACCGCACGCTGAAGCAGAATATTACGGGCACGGGCCGCCCGATAGACGACCATTTCAGGCAGAAAGTGGCGCAGGTTTTTGGAAATCAGATCCTCTTCCGGGACCGTCGCAACATAAGTCGGTGAGCGCTGTAGCATAACCACATGAGCAGCCTTGTCTGTCATGGCGGGCACTAGGGTCACTGCAGTAGCGCCACTGCCGATAATCACAACCCGCTTGCCGCTGTAATCGTAGTTTTCGGGCCAGTGTTGCGGGTGGATGACATCGCCTTTGAAGCGTTCCAAACCGCTTATTTCAGGCGTGTAGCCAACATCATATTTATAATACCCAGTGCAGTTAAAGACGAAAGCAGCCGTAAAGATTTCTTCTTTACCGGTGCCTTCATTAAGCGCGGTGACAGTCCAACGACTCTTCTCACTGTCCCACTCTTCTGAAACAACTTTCAGGCCAAAATGGATGTGCTGTTTGATACCATAGTCTTTCGCAGTATCTTCAATATAGGTTCGAATGGACTCCCCCCCGGCCAGCATTTTAGTTTGCGTCCAAGGGCGAAAGCTGTAGCCGAGCGTGAACATGTCAGAGTCCGAACGAATGCCTGGATAGCGGAAAAGGTCCCAAGTTCCGCCCATCCGTTCGCGCCGCTCAATGATGCCAAAACGCATCTTGGGGCATTTTTTTTGCAAGTGGCAGGCGGCACCGATCCCCGATAGGCCGGCGCCGATGATCAGTACATCCAGGTGGCTGTGACTCATATTGATGCTCCATGATTAAATGTAGACAAGTCATCGGTACTGCCTATGGGGCTACCGATGTTTTGCAGAAAATCCAGTACTGCTTCGATAAAGACGGCGTTTATGTTGTCAGCCATCCCACGGCCGGCCTGATGGCGGCGCATGAATCCGATGATGCAGCACACACCCTGTAAATCCAGTCGTGGCGGACCGACGATGATCGGCGTGTAAGGTAATGAGAGAATCACGGCGCTGAGATCCGCAACCAGTCTCTAGGTGTTGCGCCCCTCTGCACACCAATCACTGCGCCATGCCGGCGCGCGTCCTGAGTAATGGCGCCACAGCCAGCACCACCCAGCCTGGCGGCTATGTAACATGCACGAGGGCTCTGTTCGCCGCCGCATAAGAACAGCATTTTGAGAGCTGTCATCTGGCCATATCGGCTAGCTCGCAGCTTAAGATCATCGGCAACCGACGAATACTGTTGCTTGGGCGAGCCCTTGAATATGTAATGACTGGTTGTCATGGCCGTACCGTCGCCCTTTAGCATCAGTGGTTGGTTAGTCAACCAAATACTAACTGAAACAATATTAAGTAGCAAGAACGCCGGTGCAGAATTACCCCGCTGATCCCCCCATCTCGCTCAGGGCACACGTATCCTGTGTGGCATGGCCAGCATTAGAGGTCTTTGTTGCCACCAAGCTTCCGTGTTGAGTGCGCCATTTCCTCCGGATCGTCCTGCCCAGATGCAGGATTAAACGCTGGTTCTCGTCTCGGACTTAGATTCCAGCGCGCTCCCTTCCCAAGTTTGCGCATTCTTGCGGGTCGCGATCACTGCAGTGGCGCAGCTCGTCGCAAAGGCAGGCCAAACACCCCCTTGATGCTCAGGCGGAACTGGATTGCCGCATCGCTGAAGGTCGATAATGCCGGCTGCATGTCACGGCCCAGCTAGGCCAGGCGCGAAACCCTGGCCTTGAGTTCAGCCTTGTAGCCTTTCCAGTAGGTGCTGCGATATTGGGTTGTTCTGGGTTTAGTCATGACGCACAAGGCCACAGCTGCCGCCGGTCATGTAACAGAACCATGTGGGTTAACTATCATTAAGCAGTTGATATCTGATACAATTCAATAAATTAAATTAAGGGATGGAGGGAGTGAGCGTGAAAAAGAGACGCCCTACCAAAGTTATTGATCAGTTAGATCGAGAGATAGTACTGACCTCAGCAGCTCGTCTTTTCAAAGCTCATGGATATGAGCGTACAACTGTGAAAGAGATTGCAGAGGCTTGCAATATGCTTCCCGGCAGTTTGCATTATCGCTATCAGACGAAGGAAGCCATTCTAGTTGATCTGATGCGCTTGGGCTTAGAGCGGGCTGCTCTGGCAGTAATTGAGGCGTGTGTCGGGGTGAGTGATCCTGTCGAACAATTGCACAAAGGTATCAATGCCCATTTGAAAGTGTTGGTTACTGGCTCCGATATGGTCTATGTATTGCTTTTTGAATGGCGAGCACTTCAAGGTGATGCTCGTAAGGAAATGATTGAGTTACGTGATCGTTACGAGGCCCTTTGGGCTGCAATTTTAACGCCGCTTGCACAGAAGGGTGTCATTCGCAAAGAAGTTGACTTAGATTTATTGCGCCTGATTGGTCTTGGCGCATTGAATTGGGTTGCTACTTGGTTTAGTGACGAAGGGCGTTATACATTAGAAGATATCGGTGACTTTGTTTGGAACGTGATAAAGCGAGCTGTTGTGGTGCCCAGCGAGATTGATATGAAATCTCCCCCTCCCTTTATATATTAATTTTTCATCTTCAGCATTCGCATCAGTATGTCCGCTCGATGCCACTGCAGTGATCGCGATCCGCAAGAATGCGCAAACTTGGGAGGGAGCGCGCTGGAATCTAAGTCCGAGACGAGAACCAGCGTTTAATCCTGCATCTGGGCAAGACGATCCGGAGGAAATGGCGCAGTCAACACGGAAGCTTGGTGGCAACCAAGACCTCTAATGCTGGCCATGCCACACAGGATACGTGTGCCCTGAGCGGCCAGACGCAGGGTCTGGGAAATAAAAATAAAGATGCCCTTGCCAGCCTAAAAATATTAGGCATTCAGCGTGTGTAGATAAAACGTCCTATCGAGACAGACGTTTCATTCAGAAAAATACCAACAGAGACAACAATAAAGCGCTTACCTTCACGAACTATCCTGGGCACAGCCCGGATAGTTCCGGCAAAAGCTGGTCTTAAGTAATCGAAAGTCATACTACTGCATGACGGCTCCTGCTCAAGATCTACCGACTCCAGCACATGCAAAGCGGCAACAATTTCACCAAAACTGGCGAGGATGCCGCCATGAAAAGTGCGCAGCAGCGGATTACCAATATGCTGTTCACGGAAATGCAGCTGGTAGCATACAGAGCCCTCATCAGAGCGACTGATCGCCAAGCCAAGAAAGTGTGCATAGGGCGTATCATCAAGTAATTGCTTCTGCAGATCATTGAGACCAGCATGGCAAACCGGTAGCAGCTGAGATTCGGGCAGACTCATTTCACTGAAGCCCTGCTCTTATGGCCGAATCGAACGCCGGACCGAGTGTCCCCACAGCGAAGGATCCGGACACCGAAGCCAACAATGCAGAGTCTGAACAGGCAATCGCTTGCCCCCTCACATAGGCGATATCTCCCCTGACTGCGTAACACTCGACTTCGCCGCGCACGCCTTCACCTACGGAAGCCTCTTTAATGAAATCAACCCGCAAATCAATCGTTGCAATCGGTCGCATATCACCTAAACGGGAAAAAATGGCAAGACCACAATTGGTGTCCAGCAAGGTGGCGATGACACCGCGATGCAGACAACCGCTGCGGTTAGACAACTCAACGCTATAGGGCATGCTCATCACAGCTCGGCCCTTGCCAATCTCCTCAACCTCAATCCCAAAAGCATTGAATAGCGGGTGTGAGGAACCAAAGAATGTTTTAGCCATGGTCATGTAGCTCATCGCCTCGGATTGCGCTGTCGTCATTGCTCTTCTCTTTTGGTATCTAACGAAATATCCAGACTACAGCTTACTTATTACCTGATGCACATACTGCGTTTCCTGCAACTTGATACGAGTAATGGCGGCCTCAATTTCACAAATGGGAAATACATCCGTTTCTGACGCTATCTTCAGCAGAGCCGCAAGCTCAGACCAAGCCATTGCTGAGCATTGCATCAGCTCCACCAATTTCGCCATACGCACTACAGGTAACATCTCGCCGGCTTCTAGCAGAAAATCAGCATACATAGCTCTGAAGCCGGCACCGCCAGTACCACGCTTTTCAATCACCTGATATGCAAAGCGCAACAACCAACGCCAATTCTCCTGCTCTCGCCAGCGAGGCAATAATTCGATCCAAGTATCCAGTGCCGAAAGACCGCTATTGCGATTACCCTCGGCGAGCACTCGGGCGTTCTCGATGATGGCTGCCCTCACCTGCTCTGCACTGACCTCTACCTTCAACGAACGAGGAGCAAACAAGTTTCCATAATGAACGAATGGTGGTGACGTTGAAAAACGTGCATCGCCAAGACTGACTCCCGGAACAGATATCAAACCGGGGCGCTCAGTATCACTGACTAGAACCTCGTCGCGAGCCTCATCCAATTGCCAGGCAACGATAGCATGGCCCGGAAAATGGGTGCTGCTGTTGAAATAAGGCAAGTGGTAAATATCAGTGAGCAGAAGCGCAGGCACGCCATCACGCAAAGCCTCATTCATGTCCGCTGTGGCTTCTTGCTTGTTCGGATAGCTCGACCAAGAAAACGGCACACCCAGAGCACGGAAGACATTTTCCTCAAAACCCATTGAGCGCACATGGACAATGAAGGGCGTGGCCGAGTCAGGCACCTCCACATAGGTAATTCCCAGCCCGGCACCCAGCCCAAAGCAGAAGGCCTCCGTTAGATTAAGGCCATGAAACTCCAACAAGTCACGAATTGCCGAGCTGCCACAATGCTGACCCGGCCTGTGGCAGTGATTTATCTGGGAGACATTACTGGTCACACCCAATACTTCCCCTAGTTCGACAATATGCATCAGGCCGCCTGCAGATGCGCAGTCTCGTACACGGCAGCCGACGCCTTCATTGGATCACCGTGGCGGGCATATTCCTCCAGCCAAGCAGCCACCTTCTCTGGCATGCCGGAGTCCCAAGGATGAAAGCCGGGTCTGAACCAAGCTATAAACTCTGGCAGCATGCGGGTAAGAATGCCATGCCGACCGTATAGGCGATTCAATCCACGCAAAATCACCCCAGGTTGACGAGTTACGCCATCCAATTTGAGCATATTCCAGAATACTGGCGCGACCACCAAATGAACCATCAAGGTCGCGACCACCAAAGCTGACGCTCGGGCAACATAGCCACCGCCTGCCGCTGTTTGATAAAGATCGTAAGCAACCGCCTTGTGCTCAACTTCTTCTACGCCATGCCAGAGAAACAGCGCTCGCATCACCGGGTCTGCCTCCCGAAACATATCGGTCTCCTCCTTAAGCATTGCTTCGCCTAGAGTTGCGGTGAAGTGCTCAAACGCGGCAGTCATCGCCAGCTGATATTTCTTCGGCAGATAGTTTTGCGTGACACGAATAAGGCGTCGCAAATTGCTCGTGACCTCCTGCACATCTACGCCTTGCTCGGCCATGACCTGATTGAAACGGTCATGGACGATACCGTGCTGACCTTCCTGCCGGATAAAATGGCGGATATCCTCGCGCAGGCGACCATCACCAGCCTGATCCTGAAAGTTGCGCACTGACTGGATAAAAAATCGCTCTCCCTCTGGAAAATGTACTGACAGCGCATCAAAAAAACGGGTCAGAACAGGGTCTCCACCGTTCCAGTGACGGGGCACGTTAGTAACATCGAAAACAACCTTTCGAGGCTGAATTGTTATTTCGCTCATGAGACTCTCCATAGGAAAGTTGAGGCAAGGGCAGAGTCCCAAGCCATTCGGATCGAGAAAATTATATTGGGCGACCAACCAAATGTCAACTTTTCCATTCATCAATGGCCGAGCCGCCATCTCATACTAATGGTAGCTAGAGAGGAGTAGCTGCAAACATGCTTTCTGTCTGTAGACTAACGTGCAGCGGCAAGGACGCCTCACCGACCTTCAACGATGCCGAAAATCCAGCTCCGCCTGACCATCAAAGGGCTGTTTAACCTGCCCTTGTGGCAGGTGGCACTGCTGCCGTGATCATCGCTCCTCGCAATTAATGCCCCCCAGCATGTGCGGAACCAAGACCGTCGCATCGACGGTCTCGCCCCAGGTCTGGCTGTGCAGCTCAGCATAGCGGTCCAGCTGCGCTTTCAGCTCCACCGTCAGCGAGATGGTGAGTTTCAAGGTCTCCGTCTTGGGCAGCGGCCCGAGTCTCAGTGCAGTCATTGCGGCATCCCCTTGTTGAAGAACAACGGCTGATAGGGTTTGAGCACCAGATCCTTGTTGACCATGACACGCATCACAAAGCCCGGCCGGATCGTCAGCGTGGGCTGGATGCTCAAGTTGCGGCGCGTCAGCTCCTGCCCGACTGTATTAATCGACTCCTGAATACTTTCACGGGTGGCCACGACGACTCGGCCCTCTGCACCGCTGGTGTCCGGTGCCGCCAGTTCAGCGCCGATACCCAGCAGAGTGGAAAGCGCTACGCCAGACAGAATCCGATCCCAGTGCCAGTCCACCCCATCTTCAAGACCGGCATAACCGGCGAGATCGACACCGGGCAGACGATCCAGCGAGATAGAGGAGGTATCCGGCAGGATGACGCGCTGCCAGACCAGCAGCACCCGGCGCTGGCCGAAGGCCACTTTGCTGTCATAGCGGCCGATCAGGCGCGAACCTTGCGGAATAAGTAGGTGCCGGCCGGTGGCCGTGTCGTAGACCGGCTCCGTGACGGAAGCGATGATCTGGCCCGGTAAATCAGAGTTAATACCCGTGATCAGTGCCGCTGGAATCAGCGTCCCCGCCATGACCTGAAAGGGCGATACCGGCGTTTCCAGATTTCCGGTATTACGCTTTTCCGTATCTCCGGCTCGCTCGGTGAAGGCCTGCTTTTGATCCTGCATGTTCTGCATAGCCGTGGGGTCGGCTTGCTGCGTGCCGCCACTCAGCTGTGCCGACAGTGCGTCGAAGGGACTGGCTGAGTTTGTAGTAGCCGCTGGCGCTGCGGCAGAAGCAACAGCACTGCCCTGTCCGGCCTGACTGCTCCGAAAGAACACCGGGGACTTGGCGACCTCCTCCTGACTACGACCATATTGGCCGCTGGCCATCGTCGGCGAACCGCCCTGATAGGTCGGTGTGTAGGTACCGGCGCGCTGGGCATCCAGCATCGGTTTCGCCAAATCGCCCGGCAGCGGATCGCCCAAGGGCGGCACGCCGGGTGGCAAGCCGTTGAGCTGCTGCGGCATCTGGTTGTAGTCCTGCGGCAAGGCATCAATGGTTTCTGCACGCGATACGCGCTCGACATTGTGCAGCTCTGGGCCTTGCTCGGAGGCTTTGCGCTGCACCGGCTGCAATGACCACGCCGTGACACCGAGCAAGACCAGCGAGACGGTGCCAGCTCCGGCCATGAGCACCTTACGATTGAGTCTTGTCACCGGACGCGGTTGGGCGCGCAGCGCCAGACTCTCGGGATCAACTTTCGGAGGCAGGCCAGCGGGATCAATCGTGGCTGTCGTCATGGCGACCTCCCTTCAAATCGTTGCGAGCAATACGCACGGCTTGAGCTTTGTCCCCGCCGAGACGCAGCTCGGCAGTGCCAAACAGGCGATCCACGATGTAGTACGGGGCGCGATAGCGATAGTTCACTAGCTGACCATCACCTTGTGGGCCGACGACGAATAGCGGCGGCAGTTCGCCTTGGGCGATGCGCGCTGGGAATTGGATGTAGACATGCTCGCCATCATCGAAGGCACGCACCGGCCGCCAGGCTGGCTTGTCGCCCGAGATTTCGTAGCGGAAACGGAGTTGCTCCAGCGATAGACCTTGCGCGACCGGCGCTTTGGCCTCGGCGATGCTGGCCTGCTTCTGCAAAGCCAGCATGTGGTCCTTGGGATACTCCCACGAGGCCGAGGCCATCCAGGCTTTTTCGGTAGCGGTCAGCTCCAGCAGGTAGGTACGGCGACTGGTGGTGATGACCAGATTGGTTCGGATGCCGCTGCGCGTGGGCTTGACCAGAATGTTCACGCGTTGCGTAGCGCCAGCGCCGCTGGTGGTGTCACCGACGATCCAGCGCACGGTGTCGCCGGCAGAGACCGTCACCAGCTCCTCGCCTTCTTGCAGGGCAATCACGGTAACGCGGCCAGGACTGGTGAAGAGCTGATAGAGCGCGCCATCGGCATAGGGCCAGACCTGAATGGCATTGATGTAGCCTTCTTGCGAGGGAATCACGCGGGCTTCCTGATTGGCGCGAGCGACACGCGACTTGGGATCGAGCGGCTCCTTGATGCCTTCCTTGCCTTCTACCGGCAGACGCTTGAGCTGATTCGGCAAGGGCACCAGCTTGGGCACCTCCACGATTTGGATTTGCTTAGGGATGTCCGGCAGCGGTTCAGCCTGCACGGCATCATCCAAGGGAACGGGTGGCTGACTGGCACAGCCGGCCAGCAGCAAAACAGCAAACGCAGTGGATCGCTTCATGGTGTGACTCCTAGCGAGGGGTAGCGGTGTCGGCCGAGCCCAATTCGCGACTCCAGCTCAACCCGTTGATGTAGATGCCGAGGGGATTTTTACGCAGGCGCGCTTCGTCACGCGGCGGTTGCTGCACGATGGACAGCACCGCCGTCCAACGCTCCTGCCCGGTGGGCGTGCCGCTGTCGTAGTGACGTTCGATCCAGCGCACTTGGAACGAGTTGTCGCTGGCGCGGACAACACTGGTGACTTCCACAGAGACGGATTTGCGCCCGACCTGCGCGAACGGATCGTTCACGCGGGCAAATTCGTTAAGCGTGGCCGCGCCTTTGTCAGTGGTGTAGTCGTAGGCCTGCAGCCAGTTTTGACGCACGATGATTGGATCAATCGCCAACGAGCGGACATTGCTGATGAAGTGGGCCAGGTGAAAGGCAATCTGCGCATCCGCTGGCGTGTATGGTGTGAGTGCTTCACCGATGGCACGCACCTGCCCGGTCTTGTCCACCTCGACCACATAAGGCGTGACCAGCGACTGGCCGGATCGCCACGCCAATGCGCCGGCCATGATCAGGCTCAGCGATAAGCAGCCAAAGGCCATTAATCGCCAGTTATGCGCCTGCACGCGGGCCGCGCCGAGGCGTCGATCCCAGACCTGACCAGCCGCCTGATAGGGCGTCACGGATTCGGGGGTTTCTGAGTAGCGCACTTGGGCGCGTTTGAATCGCATGGTCATTTCTCCGAGTCGTCACGCAAGCTGGGGCTAGCACCGCTACCGCCGTGATCGGCCGAGCGCATGACATGGGCTGTGGTGGAAACACCTTGGGTGATGCGTTGATTGCGTTGCAGGCGTTGCGCCCATTCAGGCGATTTACCTGCGCTTTGCTGTCCATCTGAGGAGGGATTGCTGTCGGATGCGTTGATGCTAGAGGAGCTGACGGCGCTGCGCACGCCGCGTTGCACGGCAGCAGCGCCTGAGCGTGCAACATTGGCGATGCCGGCGGCTGCGCCACGCCAGCCGCCATCGGTCGTGGCAGCCCCGGCGCTATAGGCATCGCGTGCGCCACCGGCCATCGAACTGGCTGACTTCACAGCCGAACCACCGACGGAGCCGGCCAGCTTGGCCCCGCCCATGGCGGCGGCTCCGGCACCAACGGCAATACCGGTTGCGCCCAGCGCGGCACCAACTGCAGCACCAGCACCCAGTTGCGGCGCACCAGCAATCAAGCCGCTGGCGATGCCCGGCCCGAAGATGCCCAGCGCAAACAACGAGAGTGAGGCCAGCATGATGGCCAAGGCTTCATCAATCGATGGCTCCGCATCTTGCGGCGCTTGAAACTCACCAAAGATCGTCGAGCCGATGCCGATGATCACGGCCAGTACCAGCACTTTGATGCCGGATGAGACGACATTGCCGAGCACCCGCTCGGCCAGAAAGGCCGTCTTGTTCCAGAGTGCAAAGGGCACCAGCACAAAGCCCGCCAAGGTGGTCAGCTTGAACTCGATCAGCGTCACGAACAGCTGCACCGCGAGCACAAAGAAGCTGATGATGACGATGACCCACGCGAAGAACATCACCGCGATGGTGTCGATGTTCATGAAGAAGTCGGGGAAGCCAGAGAGCTGCTTGATGTGCGCCATGATCGGCCGGCCGGCATCAATGCCGACCTCGGCCAGTCGCCCCGGCTGTAGCAGCTGGGCCTGAGTCATGTTGCTGCCAGACGCCAACAGACCCAGACCCGAGAACGAGTTGAAGATGATGCCGGCCAAGCTGTTGAAGTTGCCGATGATGAAAGCAAAGGCTCCGACATAGAGGATTTTCTTGAGCAGCTTGCTCAACACCTCATCGCCACCCATGGCCCAGAACAGCCCGGCCAGCGTCATGTCGATGACGATCAAGGTGGCACTGAGCCAAGCCACCTCGCCGCCCAACAAGCCAAAGCCCGAATCGATATAACGCGAGAAGACATCGAGGAAGCGATCAATGACCCCGATGTCATTCATGGCGGACTCCGCCACCCGGCGTATAGCGTGTCTTGCCATCGCCCCAGAAGCGGCGATGCTGCGCTTCACTGACCATCACGCAGACGCGCTCATCCAGCGTGTCGCGCTCCAGTCGACACTTTTGCTGGAGTACTTTCAGTTCCTCAGGATGGGCAACGAGATACTCCACCGTGATATCCGGTGCCGGCTGACTGCAGCCAACCAGCCCGATAGCCCCCGACATGAAAAGAGACAGGCACAACGCAAGATGGCGGTTCGTCATGATCAGGCGCTCCTTAACGGTTGTAGAAGTTCACAGCGAACGGCGTGTAGCGCGTGCTATCGCTGTGAAAGCGTTGGCGCACTTCGCGGGCACGCTCCTCGGCAGCAACCGTGCGCGCCTGCTCAAGCGCAGCCGCCCGTCCCTGCGTGACTTGCAGCTGCTGCGCCTGAATCGACTGACGCGCCTGCAAGGCGAGCAGCTGATTGGTCGCCTGAGTCGCTTGCAAGCTGCCGACGGCACCTTGGCTCTGCGCCACCAAGTCGGTCAGCACCGACTCATCGACCGCAAAGTTCTGCGCGGCCTGCGCCTGCATCTGCATCGAGGTGCGCAAGGCTTGCAGCGAGTTGCTCCAGCGCTCACGCGAGTCAGCAGCCATGCGGCTGCCCGAGACCGAGCCGGCATAAGCTTCGGGGTACAGACGCGCAAAAGTGCTGTCGGCCTGTGAGACCTCGTAGGCCAAGCCTTGCGCCTGCTGAATCAAACGATTGGTGGTCGCCAGCGTCGATTGCAGTCGTCCGCTGGCGTTGTAGTTCAGGCCACGCAAGTTTTTGGCGTCGTTACTCAGCATCTGCGCCTCGTTTTGCAGCTGCCGAATCTGGTTGTTGATTTGCTCCAGCGTCCGAACCGCCGTCAGCAGGTTCTGCGTGAAGTTGCTGGGGTCAAAGACGGTGATCGCGGCAGCTGGTTGCGACAGACCGAGTGCGATCACGAGGGATAACGCGAGACGAGTTTTCATGAGGACTTCTCCGAAGCGTGGGGATAGCGGGCCAACAGGTCTGCGGCCCAGGTCAGCCCGGCATGACGCAGCCAGGCCAAGGCAAAGTCGGCGGGATCGATGACGCCCTGGAAGGCGTTCATGGTTTTTTGATGCTGAGGAGTCGACGCACCGGCAAAGGCCAGCGTGACCGGGCCGAGGCCCAGCTCGAAGACGCGATTGCCGAGGCGGGATTGGTAGTAGTACTCGCGCTTGGGCTCCGCCCGCGCGATCAGCTGAATCTGCCGGGCATTTAGCCCAAAGCCTTCGTAGATCTCGCGCAGCTGCGGCTCCACCGCCTGTGGGTTGGGCAGGAAGATGCGACTCGGGCAGCTTTCAATAATGGCCGGGGCAATAGTGGATCGTTGGATGTCAGCCAGTGACTGGGTGGCGAAGATCACGGAGACATTGCGCTTGCGCAAGGTCTTCAGCCATTCGCGGATACGACCGGCAAAGGCCGGATCATCGAGAAACACCCATGCTTCATCGAGAATCAGCAGCGTCGGCTGACCGTCGAAGCGCTCTTCCAGTCGCTTGAAAAGATAACTCAGCACCGGCAGCACGGCGGCCGGGCTGTGCATCAGCTCCTCCATCTCGAAGCACTGCACATCCGACAAGGCGAGCCTGTCGGCGTCAGCATCAAGCAGGCGACCGAAGGGGCCACCCAAGGTGTAGGGCTGCAAAGCCTGACGCAGCGGATTGGATTGCAAGAGCACCAGCAAGCCGGTCAGCGTGCGCTGCTCCAACGGCGCACTGCCGAGACTGCCGAGCGCCGACCACAGCGCATCTTTAACCTCGGGCGTGACCACCACGCCTTCATGCAGCAGCAGCCCGGCCAGCCACTCGGCGGCCCAGCTGCGCATGCTGTCTTCGTCGATACGCGCCAGTGGCTGGAAGGCAATCGCGTCCTCCTGCCCCAGGTCATAGTGATCACCACCGAGGCCGAGCACGGTGGCACGAGCGGAACCGCCCTTGTCGAAGACGAACAGGCGCGCGCCAGGATAGCGCCGGAATTGCAGCATGAGGGTAGCGAGCAGCACCGATTTGCCCATGCCGGTCGGTCCCACCACAAGCGTATGGCCAACATCGCCGACATGCGTGACTAACCGAAATGGTGTCGCGCCATCGGTGCGCGTCACGATCAAGGGCGGCGCATCAAGATGCTCATTGCGCTCTGGACCGGCCCAGACCGCCGAGATCGGCAACAGGTGCGCCAGATTGAGTGTCGAAATTATCGGCTGCCGAACATTGGCGTAGGCATGGCCCGGCAGTGACGACAACCATGCATCCACGGAATTCAGGGTTTCCGTAATAGTGACAAAGCCCCTGCCCTGAATCACGCGCTCGATGGCGCGGATCTTTTCGTCTGCTGCAACTGGGTCGGTGTCCATGACCACTACGGTGGCAGTGACATAGCCGAAGGCCACTTCATCGCTGCCCAGCTCCTGCAACGCCGCATCGGCGTCCGCCGCCTTGTTGTCAGCATCCGAATCCACTAGCGGGCTCTCTTGCTGAAACACGGATTCCCGTAAAAGCGTCAATACGCCTTTACGCTTGGCAAACCACTGCCGGCGCAGGCGCACCAATTCGCTTTCCGCCTGCGACTTGTCGAGACAGAGAAAGCGCGTGCTCCAGCGATAGGCAAAGCCGAGTCGGTTCAAGTCATCGAGCAGACCGGGCCAGGTCGAGGTCGGAAAGCCACGCACCGACACGATGCGCAGATGCTGGTCGCCTAGTCGTGGAGCCAATCCACCAGCCAAAGGCTCATCAGCCAGCAAGGCATCGAGATAGAACGGTACTTCGGGCACGGCCACCGGATGCTGTCGCGTCGAGACGGTGCGATGCAGGTAGCTCAGTGTCTGGCTGTCATCGAGCCAATCCAGCTCCGGCATAACGCCATCGAGCAGGTTGAAGAAGCGCTCGGCTTCCGACTGAAAAGACGCCAGCTGCTCGCGCCAGTCCACGCCTTGCTTGTGACTGTGTTCATAGAGCAGTCGAGCGGCTTTGGCGCGCGACTCTTCCGGTGGCAGATAACAGAGCGTGAAGTGATAACGGCTCTCGAAGTGACTGCCGGCCTCCTCGAAGGCAGCGCGGCGTTCTTCATCGACCAGCCAGGACAAGGCATCCGGGAAATCTGATTGCGGATAGCCGGCCGCTGGCTGGCGCTCGGCATCGACAAACAATGCCCAGCCCGAGCCCAGCCGACGCAGCGCGTTGTTGAGTCGCGCTGTCGTAGCCACCAGCTCGCTCTCGGTGGCGCTGTCGAGGTCCGGCCCGCGAAAGCGTGCCGTGCGTTGAAAGGAGGCATCCTTGTTGAGCACCACACCGGGTGCGACCAAGCCTGCCCACGGCAGCCAATCGGCCAACTGGGCAGGACGCTTTCTGAACTCGGCGAGATTGATCATGACCACCTCAGACATCGAGCAGGTTTTTGTGTTTGAGGTGGCGCGCAAACACTTCCATGAACTGCGCGTCTTGTTTGGCACCCCACACCGCGAGCGTGTGCCCGGCCAGCCACAAGGCCAGACCGGGCAACCAGAGTTGTAGTCCCAGTCCTACAGCGGCTGCCAAGGTGCCGTTGACCACGGCCACCGTGCGCGGCGCACCGCCGAGCAGAATGGGTTCGGTCAGTGACCGATGCAGGGGCACTTCAAAGCCTTGAGCGATGGGCAGTGTCATGACACCACCGCCCCGCCCGAGAAGCTGAAGAAGGCTAGGAAGAACGACGAGGCGGCAAAGGCAATCGAGAGGCCGAAGACGATCTGGATCAGCTTGCGAAAGCCGCCGCTGTTATCGCCAAAGGCCAATGCCAAGCCGGTCACGATGATGACGATGACCGCCATGATGCGAGCCACCGGGCCTTGCACGGAGTCGAGCACCGATTGCAGCGGTCCCTCCCACGGCATGTTGGAACCGGCGGCATGGGCCTTGACGGCCAGCAGTAGGTTTAACGCCAGCAAGCCGGCGGACTGGTAAAGGCGTAAAAACGGTTTTACTGAAACGCGTAAATGCGTCATGTCGGATCTCCGGATTCAAGGGAAGCAGCGGTCAACAAGTAGCTGTGAGCATCAAAGCCGGTGACGCAGGCAATCTCCTGCACGCGGCGTTCGCGGCCGCGTCCGGCAATGAAGACGATGACGTTGACCGCCTCGGCGATCAGCGCACGAGGTGGCGTCAGCGCCACTTCAAGAATGAGTTGTTCAAGACGGGTCAGCGCGCCCATGGCGGAACCGGCATGGATGGTGGCAACGCCACCGGGATGACCAGTGCCCCAAGCCTTGAGTAGGTCCAGCGCCTCTCCCCCTCGGACTTCACCGATGACGATCCGATCCGGACGCAGGCGCAGTGTCGAGCGCACCAGCTCGCTCATCGAGACCACACCGGGGCGTGTTCGCAGCGGCACATGGTCTTCGGCCGAACACTGCAGCTCTAGGGTGTCTTCGAGGATGATGACGCGATCACCGGTGACCGCCATTTCGGCCAGCAAGGCATTGGCCATGGTGGTCTTGCCCGAGCTGGTGCCGCCGGCAATCAGGATGTTGAGCCGGCCACGCACGGCCTTCTTGAGAAAGTTGGCCTGATGCGCCGTGAGGATGTTGTCGGTGACATAGTGATCCAGCCGGATCACACCCACCGCGCGTTTGCGAATCGCGAAGGTCGGGGCTTTTACTACCGGGGGCAAAACACCCTCGAAGCGTTCGCCAGTCTCTGGCAATTCAGCGGAGAGAATCGGCGAGCCGGCATGCACTTCGGCTCGGACATGCGCAGCGACCAAACGGATGATGCGTTCGGCATCGGCTGGGGTCATCGAGATACCGACAGGCGCGCGGCCTGAGCCGAGCTTGTCGAGCCAGAGCGAGCCGTCCGGGTTGAGCAGTACCTCAACGACTTCAGGGTCTTCCAAGGCCTGCGTGATGATTGGCCCCATCGCCGTGCGCAGCATGCGAATGCGCCGCTCAATCGCAGTGGTTTCCAGCGTGACTGGCAAGACAACGACTGGGCTGTTCATACCAGCCCACCATCATCCGGCGTGCTGGAAGCCGGTGCGGCCGGATCGTCCATGGCAAAGAACTGGCCGGCATCCGGGAAGACTTCCTCCTGGATGTCTTTAACCAGACTGCGGCCGCGCATCAGGTTGCGGCCCAGCTGCTCGATGAACTGCTGAAAGCGCAGACGGCCTTGGGCGCGCGCGGCCTCTTGCTGGGCCTCGGGCACCGGCGCACTCACCGTCAGGAAGTAACGGATATAGAGCGCCAGTGTCTCAATCAAGATGTTCTGATCACGCTCCAGCTTGTCGAACTGATTGGAGAGCCGATCCAGCCGTTTGGCGAAGGCTGCTTCACGGCGGTCAGCGGCATCCGGCGACAGAAACGATGCCAAGGCAGCGGCAATGATCGAGGATTTGGACAAGCCCTTGAGCGCGGCCAACTCCTCCAGCCGGCGGGCGTGATCCGTTTCGATGAAGATATTCAGGCGAGCGCGGCTCATAGCGAAATTCCATCATTGGGATCGAGGGCAGCCATGCGCGCGGTGCGCGAGGCCTTCAAAGCAGCTGGGCGTGAAGCGGTAGTGGCGGAGTCGTCATCGAGCAGGGCGACATCGGTGCTGGCGCGAGGTGTCAGAGCTGGCAGGTCACTGCCCGTGGGCAGGCCAGAGGACAGCAAGGCACCGTCCTGATCAGCGAACAGCGCGAGCTGACCGGACCAGTCGTTCGGTCGTGCTGCGGGAGAATCGGTAAAGCCGCTATCCGTCAGCACGGGCGGTGGCAGCACACGTCCGATGAAGTTGGCGTCGGCGTAGTAGCGGATCTTCTTGGCTTGGATCGGTGGATGGCCCGAGACCATGACGACTTGATCATCCGGCGGCAGCTGCATGACTTCGCCGGGTGTCATCAGTGGGCGTGCCGTTTCCTGACGCGAGACCATGAGATGCCCGAGCCACGGCGCTAGCCGGTGGCCGGCATAGTTGCGCTGCGCTTTCAGCTCAGTGGCGGTACCTAATGCTTCCGAGATGCGCTTGGCGGTGCGCTCGTCGTTAGTGGCAAAGGCAATGCGGACATGACAGTTATCGAGGATGGCGTGATTGGGGCCGTAGGCTTTGTCGATCTGGTTTAGCGATTGCGCAATCAAAAAGGCACGCAGGCCATAGCCCGCCATGAAGGCCAGCGCACTCTCGAAGAAGTCGAGCCGGCCCAACGCGGGGAATTCATCGAGCATAAGCAGCAGCTTGTGCTTACGCTCGATGCCGTCACTGCCATCGAGCGACTCGGTGAGGCGCCGGCCAATCTGATTCAGCAGGAGACGGATCAGCGGCTTGGTGCGGCTGATGTCGGACGGCGGCACGACCAAATACAGCGACACCGGATGCTCAGCGCTGATCAGATCGGCAATACGCCAATCACAGCGCGAAGTGACTTCGGCCACCGTCGGATCACGGTACAGCCCCAGAAAGCTCATGGCCGTGGACAGCACGCCAGAGCGCTCGTTCTCGCTCTTATTCAGCACTTCGCGTGCGGCTGATGCCACCACCGGATGCACGACCTCGCCCAGGTGCCGTGTGGTCATCATCAGATGCAGTGCCACATCGAAAGAGCGTGCCGGGTCAGACAGAAAGTTGGCGACACCGCGCAGCGTCTTGTCGCTGCCGGCATAGAGCACATGGAGGATGGCTCCGACCAGCAAAGCATGGCTGGTCTTCTCCCAGTGGTTGCGCTTCTCCAGCGCACCTTCGGGGTCTACAAGAATGTCGGCGATGTTCTGCACATCGCGCACTTCATGGGCACCGCGACGGACTTCCAGAAGCGGGTTGTAAGCAGCTGACCGAGCATCAGTAGGGTTGAACAGAACGCAATGCGAGAAACGTGAGCGCCAGCCAGCGGTCAGGCTCCAATTCTCGCCTTTGATATCGTGGATGACGGCGGAGCCCGGCCAGGTCAGCAGGGTCGGCACGACGAGGCCAACGCCTTTGCCAGAGCGCGTCGGCGCGAAGGCCATGACATGCTCCGGACCTTCGTGACGCAGGTAGCTGGACTCCAGCTTGCCCAGAAACACGCCGGCCGAACCGGTCAACCCGGCTTGCTCAATCTCAGGCTCAGTGGCCCAGCGTGCTGATCCATAGGTAGTGACCAGTTGAGACTGACGACTGCGCCAAACAGATGCAGAAATGGCGAAGCCAACAGCGACCAGACTGCTGCCAGCGGCAATCAGGCCGCCGGTCAGGAAGACATGCGGGGCATAGACATCGAAGAAGTACCACCAGTGGAACAGCTGCCACGGGTAGTAGATCGGGGTATCAGCGAGGAAGAACCATGGCAGACCGAGCTGGGTCTGATAGGCCAGTGCAATGGCGACATACTGTGTCGCGCCCCAAGTCCCCAGCAGCACAATGCCGAGGACCAGCAGCACCTGACCAACCAGCACACCGGACGCCTGCATGGCGACCTCCCGAAGCTCGCGAACCAGCACGCGGAGCTGCGTGCTGTTCGTCGAGAGTCGGTGTCGGAGTGGTGCTGGTCAAAGACCGTTGAGGTCTATATCCAGACAACCTAGGTCAACAGGTATGCCTTGAGAAGTTACGCCATTACAATAGCTTGATCAGCGACTGCGCCGTCATTGATGGCGTGAAGTCGCTTTCCTTTCCTGACACCTGAGCCCGCTCAAGAATCGGTGACCTATCGCTCACTCGCCATGCTGAGCATAAGTTGTGGCCACTTCACCGCTGAAGAGCAGAGTCTCGTACGGCATGCGTTTATCCCCCACTTCCATACCCGGTGAACCTACCGGCATACCGGGCACTGCCAGCCCCTGAGCCTTAGGCTTCTCTTGTAGCAGTCGCTTGATGTCCGCCGCAGCGACATGCCCTTCGATCAGGTAACCACCGACCGTGGCAGTATGACAGGACGCCAGGCGCGCCGGGATGCCCAAGCGCGACTTAACGGCATTCATTTCCTCTTCATCGCGGACCTCGACAGCAAAGCCTTCAGCCTTGAGGTGGTCAACCCACTTGCCACAGCATCCGCAGGTCGGGCTTTTGTGAACCACGATGGTATTAGCCGCCGCTTGGGCTATTGGCTGGGGAGCATTGTCAGAAAGCAGACTGAGAGCACCCAAACCGCCAATGATCAAGACCAGCAGGCCGATGGCCCAGAATGTGTTGTGTGATCGACTCATGGTGTCATGCCGTCCTCGGTATGCTTCGCGTGACCACTCACGGGCTCCGCGCGGGCCGTCAAAATCTGATACTGGGTCTCGTCAAGCTGCGGCAGCTTTTGCAGAAAAGCGACCATGGCCCAGATCCTCGCATCATCATGGGTTTTGCCCCAGGCCGGCATGCCGGAGGCCTTGATGCCGTGCTTGATGATCCAGAACTGGCGGGCAGCACTGACTGCTGCATCGCCATGATCATCACCGCCATGGCCATGCTCAGCGGTGCCCTTCGCCAGATTAGGCGGTCGTGGATACAAACCCATGGCCATGTCAGAGCTTTTCACACCGGGCTTGAGATGGCAGCCCGCGCACATGTCATTGTAATCCGCGCCCCCACTGAGCAGCATCTGAGCATCATCAAGAAGTGGTACGGCAATGTCTTTGCTGCGCACCGCTATCGACCGTTCACGCAATGTCTCCAGCGCCCAATAGACCGGCTTGGTGTGTTCGTCATCCGCCCCCATGGAGTAGATGCCGGAGTAGAGAAAGCCCAGCCCTGCAAGCGCTCCCAGCGCGCCCAGCCCCAACAGGATCTTCATCGTTTTCATGAGTCAACTCCTGCTTTAACCACCATGACTTGAATGATCCATGCCCGGCATGTCGGGCATGGTGTTCGGCGTAGCCGCTGGCTTGTCGGCAGTTGTGCCATAAGGATTACGGCGAACCGGCTCACCGAAGTCGGGGCTCTTGCTGACACGCCGGGCAATCTTGTCCTTGGGGTAGCGATACCAGCCGGGATCGGTGAAGTCGTTGCTTGGTTGGTTATCGCGGACCTTGACTATGGTGAACATGCCACCCATTTCGATGGGACCGAACTGACCTTCGCCCGCCATCATCGGCAGTGTGTTCTCTGGCCCCTTCAGGCCCATGGCGACATGACCACTGTGCTCGCTCATGCCATTGCGCCCCATCGCGCCATAGCCCGGTAACATTTTGCGAATCTCAGCCTCGACACCGGACTGATCGACTCCGGCTGGGTTGGGAATCCCATGACCCATCGGGCCCATGGTGTGGTGAGCCATGTGGCAATGCAGCGCCCAATCACCCGGCTCTGTGGCCACAAACTCGATGTCGCGCATCTGGCCCACACCAACAATTTCAGTCACTTCTCTGCGCCATTGGGCTTTCGGCCAGCGCCCCGCATCAGTGCCGGTGACCCAGAAAGGGTTGCTGTGCAGATGGATAGGATGATTCCACATCGACAAGTTGCCGATACGAATGCGCATGCGCTCGCCAGTACGCATGACCAGAGGATCAATCGCCGGAAAAACCTTGCTGTTGAAGGACCAAAGGTCGAAATCCTGCATCACGGAAGGATCTGGCCGATAAGTGCCTGGGTGCATCGCCCAGTTGTGCAGCAAGAAAGCGTAGTCCCGATCAATGGGAACTTCTTCTCCAGCTTTGGGATGGATGATGAACAGTCCCATCATGCCGAAAGCCATTTGGGTCATTTCATCCGCATGTGGGTGGTACATGTGGGTGCCGTGCTGCTTGAGTGTGAACTCGTAGACAAAGGTCTCTCCGGCCCTGATCGGTGGCTGATTCAGACCCGATACCCCGTCATAGCCAGCAGGCAGATCAATCCCATGCCAATGCACGCTGGTCGGTTCGCCCAGCCGGTTGGTCACGAAGATCCGGACACGATCACCTTCAACAACCTCCAGCGTCGGTCCTGGTGTGGTGCCGTTATAACCCCAGCACTTGGCACGCGAGCCCGGTGCGAACTCGTGTTCGATCTCTTCAGCAACCAGATGGAACTCTTTGACCCCGCCGTTCATCTTGTAGGGCAGCGTCCAGCCATTGAGGGTGCGTACCGGCAGATAACCTTGGGCATGCCGCTTGGCTTTGGCCATGGCTGGGCTCGCCGTTGCCGGCGCACTGGCCATGCCCATGCCAGACATTCCCTCCATGCTGGACATGTCATGACTCATGGGCTGGGCCGAGGCATTGCGAGCAGCCCCTGCCAGCAGGCCGACACCGCCCACACCCGCCCATTGCAGCAAATCGCGTCGAGAAATCATTAGTGGCCTCCGTGCTCCGGCATTGTCATGTCATTGCCCATGCCGGGCATCTTGCTGTGATCCATGGGTGCAGCTTTGTCGTCGGCTGGCTTCTGAGTAGGCATGCATTTCATGTGCATCGCCTTCATGACTGGGTCATTCATGTCCATCTTTGCCATGTCCATTTTGGCCATCGAGGCGCAGTCTGGGCCGGCTTTGTTGGCAGCCGCTTGTGCAGCATGCATGGCGGGGTCATGAGCAAAGACGCTCTGGGTGGCCAGCAGTAGGCCAGCAATCAGTGTGGTACGGGTTGAGATATTCAAGATGTAGCTCCTTGGCGCTCAGTTATCGTGAGTGACGTTTCAATGACCTTGGTGAGGCGATGTGGTGGGCGTTGTTTCAGGTGCAGGTGCTGGGGTTGATTCCATAGCGCCCATGTCCGTCATGCTGCCGTGACTCATGCCACTCATACTGTTCATGTCATGGCCAGTCGTAACAGGCGGCTTCGGCGGCGTGGAAGCACCATGTTGACTGTGATCCATGCCTTCCATGCTCATGCCCTCCATCGCCGACATGTTGTGACCCGCATGGCCCGCGCCTGTAGGGGCGTCTTCCGGCAGCACAACTGGACTTATGCTGAGCGCTCCGATACGAACATCGCTGGGCAATGCGCCCCCGACAGCCCTGGCCAATCCCACACGCGCCTGCCAGTAATCACGCAAGGTCGCCAGATAGCCCTCATAAGCGCTGTATTCCTCACGCTTGGCCAGCAGCAGCTCGAACTGCCCCACGATCATGTAGTTCTGCAGCTCCTGTGTCCGAGCCACGATGGCCTCGCGCTGCGGAATGAGCCCACGCTGGTGGCGCAAGACACGGCTTCGGGCAGAAACCATACGGGCATAAGCTTTGGAAATACCGTTGGCGACCTCGCCTTCCAGCAAGGCAACAGCGGCCTTGGCTCGCTCCTGCAAAGCCTCTGCGCGTAAAACACCACTGCCGGACTTGCCGAAGATTGGCAGTTCAAAAGCCACCGTCGGCCCGAGAGAGCGTGAGCGATCAAAGTCACGCTCGCCCTCGATGCCAATCTCCAGAAAAGGCACCCAGCGCAAAGCTCTGGCCAGCCCTAGAGCATCCGTCGAGCGCTCGACCCGCATGCGCTCGACGACCAGATCGAGGCGCTGCTTCAAACCGAGATCGATCAGCTCCTGTGGCGCCGACTCATCAGCCACCGGCAACGGAAGGCGCGCCTCCAGATGCCATGATGTGTTGGTGGACAGACCCATCAAGGTATTCAGTGACACCCGCGCCGACTCCGCCTCAGCCTGCGCAGCTTCCTGATCCAACTCGGCCTGCTCAGCCGCCGCCTGTTCGCGCGCCAGCTCCAAGGCATTGATGTTTCCTGCGTCATGAAAGCGATTAGCCAGCTCGGCCGATGCACGCGCGGCTCTGGCGATCACGGTGCGCATCTGGGCGATCTGGGCACTGCCAACCGCCTCGAAATAAGCCTGGTTCACATCAGCCGCCAGGCTTTGCAGCGCAAAGGCTGCTTCTGCCTGTCGATTGATCATCTCCGCCTTGGCCAAGCGACCACGGCTGCGAATGAAGAGTAGGTCAGTGAAGTTCTGCGCTAAGCCATAACCCAGCCGCGTGGCATCGCCGCTAACATCGGAACGCAGCGCAGAAAACGACAGCACAGGATTGGAAAGCCTACTGGCCTCCACCCAGTCCGCCTGATTCAGACCGAGGCGTGCATACTCCAGGCGTACCTTGGGATTGCGCAGCAAGGCGACACCAACCGCCCGTTCAGCCGTCAACGGCTGTGACAGCAGGCTGTCCACCTGCTGATTCAGATCAGCATCCGAAACATGAATACTCGTTGGCCTAGCAGCCAGTGCAGGATCACGCGCCTTGACCAGCGCATTGACGCTGGACAAACCACGATCTGCTGGCAGCGAAGCGCAGCCAGCCAACACCAACACCGCCACCAGCGGCAACAGGCGCATGCCAGAGTGGCTTGATAGAACCTTGGCAGCGGTAGGTGTCTGAGTAGACATGAACAGCGGCATGCGTGACCTCATCAACAGCGATTTGATGAGTGCATCATGCGGTGGGCTTCGGGACGCCAACCTGACCCCAAAATTACATTTTTGTCAGCATTACTTAATCTTCAGCAAACCCGCTATTGTTCGTTTGAAATACAGCAAGCATGAGAGGCTGGATGTGAAGATCCTGCTGGTGGAAGACGAAGCCAAGACAGGCGAGTACCTGAGAAAGGGCCTGAGCGAAGCCGGCTACAGCACGGACTGGGTCACCGATGGCCTGACTGGGCATCATCAGGCGCTGGTTGGCGACTATGATCTGGTTATCCTCGATGTCATGTTGCCTGAAATCACCGGCTGGCAAGTGCTGGCCGGTATCCGTAAGGCTGGGTTGTCGATGCCGGTACTTTTCCTGACAGCACGCGACCAGGTAGAGGATCGTGTCAAAGGTCTTGAGCTAGGTGCCGACGACTATCTCGTCAAACCCTTTGCGTTTGCCGAGCTGTTAGCCCGTGTGCGTACCCTGCTGCGCCGTGGGCGCTCGCGTGATACCGACACACTCAAGGTCGCCGATCTGGAGCTGGACCTGCTGCGCCGTCGTGCCATTCGTGCTGGTCGCCGCATTGACCTTACCGCCAAGGAATTCGCGCTGCTGGAATTGCTGATGCGCCGCCAAGGCGAGGTGCTACCGCGTTCGCTGATCGCTTCTCAGGTCTGGGACATGAACTTCGAGAGCGACACCAATGTGGTCGAAGTCGCCATCAAGCGACTGCGCACCAAAGTTGATACCGGCTTTGACACCAAGCTGATCAACACACTACGCGGCATGGGTTATGTCATGGAGGAAAAGACAAATGATACGCCTACTGCCTGACTCCATTACCGCACGCACCAGCATGCTCTTCACGCTGCTGGCTGCGCTGGTTTTTTCGGTGATGGGGCTGGTGATTCAAGCTTCGATTAATCGCCACTTCGTCGAGCAGGATCAAACCGTTATCACTGGCAAACTGGAGCTCATCAATAACATCCTCCAAAACGCGACAGCGACCGACAATACAACACGCATCCAGCGGCAACTGAGCAGTGCGCTGGTGGGCCATCACGATTTGGTGGTGCGAGTTCAGAACAGCGCAGGTCAGGACGTTTTCATGGCAGGGCATGATCGCTTGCCAGATGCCGCCATGATGACCGCGACAGGCTCTCTTGCTCTGCGCTCATGGTCAGATGGCACCATAGCGTACCGATTGGTAGTGACCGACATTTTGATGTCGGACGGAAAACCGGAATGGCGCGTCGGCATCGCCATCAACACGCTGCACCATGCAAAGTTTCTCGCGGCCTTTGAACGCGAGCTGCTACTCATTGGCTCTGGGGGTCTGTTGTGCATGGCCTTGTTCGGCTGGGTAGCCATTCGGCGTGGCTTAAGGCCTGTACAGAAAATGGCTGTTGTTGCTGAAAGTATTTCTGCTCAGCGGCTGCACAACCGGCTCGCCATCGAGACCATCCCTATCGAGCTGGAGTCACTGGCTCATGCATTCAACGCTATGCTGGATCGGCTGAGTGACTCCCTAGAGCGACTGTCAGCTTTTTCATCCGACCTAGCTCATGAACTGCGGACACCCGTCAACAATCTGATGACGCAAACTCAGGTGCTGCTCTCCAAGCCCCGAGAAAATGATGACTACCGTGAGGTTCTGTATTCCAACCTGGAAGAGTTCGAGCGCTTGGCGCGCATGATCAGTGACATGCTGTTCCTAGCCAAAGCTGACAATGGCCTGATCATTCCACACCGTGAAACCGTGCAGCTGGCCAGCGAAATCACGGCCGTGCTGGATTTCTACGAGGCACTTGCCGCTGACAAATCGCTTACTCTGAACACCAGTGGGCAAGCACTGGTTATGGGTGATGCCCTGATGCTGCGTCGGGTGATCAGTAATTTGGTGTCTAACGCCGTGCGTCACGCCTACCCGGAAACTGTCATCCATGTGGCTGTCTCCACACAGGGAATCGAAGCCTGCCTCACCGTCCAGAATGTGGGAGACACCATTCCCGAGCAGCATCTGCCACATCTTTTCGAGCGTTTCTATCGAGCGGATGGCGCGCGCCAGCGCACAGAAGAAGGGGTCGGACTCGGGCTGGCCATCACACGCTCAATCGTATTTACTCATCAAGGCAAGATTAAGGTCAGCTCTCAGCACGGAATGACGCAATTCACGATAACGCTGCCACTGGCCTGACCCTGGCTGCTAGATACGCTCAGCACTCTCCAGTCGCCTGAAAATTCGACACCATGCTGTGCACACGCACACGAGCGCGATGCAGCAGCACTCGGAAATGCGAAGGCTTGATATTCAGTGTTTCACAAATTTCATCGGCACCCAGGCCGTCAATATCTCGCAGCAATAGCGCCATGCGCTGCCCGGTCGGGAGTGCATCGAAATGGCGCTCAAGGCAGTCACCCAACGCATGGGATTCGAGCAGTGCCTGCGGGGAATCATCCGTCCAGGACTCAAAGCGTTGTCGCCAATGGCCATCCGCCAGAAATGCGCCGTCCAGCGGGTCATGCTGTGGCTCAAGCCCTTCCAGCGATAGCACGGTATTTTTTCGACGCAGGTAGCTGTAGGCGCAATTCATCACAATACGAATCAGCCAGGTTTTCAAGCTTGCTCGGCCTTCAAAGCGCTCCATGCCCTTATAGGCGGCAATCCAAGCTTCTTGCACGATGTCGTCCGCTTGGTGTGGCGAAAAGTTGCGCGCGATGCTCAGCATCGCACCGCCATACAGCGTCATCGCCTCTCGCCAAGCAGCAGCATTGCCCGCTCTCAGCTCTTCAATGAGGCGTTGCTCCACTTGCTTGGTGGAATGAGTAAAAGAACGGTTACTCATCGCGTTTCTTTTCTCCGCATGAAATAGAAAGCAACCGGGACGATCAGCATCGACAACACAGGTGCAGTAAGCATGCCGCCGACCATGGGCGCGGCGATACGCTGCATGACCTCAGAGCCGGTGCCAGTGCCCCACATAATCGGCAACAGACCTGCAACAATGACCGCCACCGTCATTGCCTTTGGGCGCACACGCAGCACGGCACCTTCCTGGATAGCTTCCAGCAGATCGGCACGGCTGGTCCGGCCTTGCTCGACACGGCGCTGCCAAGCCTGCTTCAGGTACAGCAGCATGATCACACCAAATTCTGCAGCAACACCGGCCAGAGCAATGAAGCCAACTCCGCTGGCCACCGATAGGTTGTGCCCGAGCAGCCACAATAGCCAGATCCCACCGGCCAAGGCAAAGGGCAAGGTCGCCATAATGAGCATTGCCTCATCGACACGACGGAAGGTTAGGTAGAGCAAGACGAAGATGATCATCAGCGTGCCGGGCACCACGACCTTGAGGCGAGCTGTCGCGCGCTCAAGAAACTCAAACTGGCCTGACCAGGAGATGGCATAGGCAGGAGGCAGCTTGATCTTCTTGACCACGGCCTCTTGCATGTCCTGCACCGCCGACTTGAGGTCGCGGTCGCGGATGTCGACATAGACCCAGCCCGAGAGCCGCGCATTCTCGCTGCGCAACATCGGCGGGCCATCGCTGAGGGTCAGTGCGGCGACATCGCCAAGACGGATCTGCGCACCGCGTTCGGTGACCACCGGCAGATTACGCAAACCCTCCAGTGAGTCGCGAAGCTCGCGCGGATAGCGCAGGTTGATCGGGAAACGCTGCAAGCCTTCGACCGTCTCGCCGATGTTGTCGCCGCCAATCGCCGCCGACACCACGCTCTGGACATCCGCGATGTTGAGGCCGTAACGGGCAGCGGCGTCGCGGTTGATATCGACATCAATGTAGCGACCACCGCGCAACCGCTCGGCCAGCGCCGAACTGACGCCCGGTACCTGCTTCACCACACGCTCGATCTCCCCAGTGAGGCGGTCGATCTCGGCCAGACTGGCTCCCGAGACCTTGATGCCGACCGGGCTTTTGATGCCCGTGGCGAGCATGTCGATGCGATTACGGATCGGCGGCACCCAGATATTCGACAGCCCCGGCACGCGCACCACGCGATCCAGCTCCGCCACCAGCTTGTCCGGCGTCATGCCAGCACGCCATTGCTCGCGCGGCTTGAAGCGAATGGTAGTCTCGAACATCTCCAGCGGGGCCGGGTCTGTCGCGGTATCGGCACGCCCGGCCTTGCCGAAGACGCTGGCAACCTCAGGCACGGTCTTGATCAGGCGGTCGGTCTGCTGCAACAGCTGCGCGGCCTTGCCGGCTGACAGTCCCGGCAGCGCCGACGGCATGTAAAGCAGATCACCTTCATCCAGGGGCGGCATGAACTCGCCACCCAGACGCGACAGTGGCCACAGGCTGGCGACCACCACCAGCGCCGCGACCGCCATGACCTGGCCAGGCCGGCGCAAGACCATAGCCAGTACCGGCTCGTACCAGCGAATCAAGGTTCGGTTGATCGGGTTATCACGCTCGGCAGGAATGCGTCCGCGTACCAGATAGCCCATCAGCACCGGAATAAGCGTCACCGCTAAGCCAGCGGCTGCAGCCATCGCATAGGTTTTGGTGAAGGCCAGAGGCGCAAACAACCGCCCTTCCTGCGCTTCCAGCGTGAACACCGGAATGAACGACAAGGTGATTATAAGCAGCGAGAAGAACAGTGCCGGCCCAACCTCTACCGCTGATTCGCCAATCACCCGCCAGTGTTCATCAGGCTCGGGCTCGCGATCTGGATGATCATGACGCCAAGCTTCAAGGTGCTTGTGGGCGTTCTCGATCATGACCACGGCGGCATCGACCATGGCCCCGATGGCGATGGCGATGCCGCCCAGCGACATGATGTTGGCATTCACGCCTTGATAGCGCATGACAATGAAGGCCGCGAGTATGCCCAGCGGCAGCGAAATGATCGCTACCAGCGCGGAGCGCAGATGAAACAGGAAGGCCAAGCAAACCAGCGCGACCACGATGAACTCTTCCAGCAGCTTGTAGCCCAGGTTGCTGACGGCACGCTCGATCAGCTGCGAGCGATCGTAGACCGGTACGATCTCGACCCCTTTGGGTAGACTGGATTTGAGCGACTGAAGCTTGGCCTTGACGGCCTCGATGGTTGCCAGCGCATTGCGTCCGGAGCGCATGATGATCACGCCACCCACAGTTTCACCTTCACCGTCCAGTTCAGCGATGCCACGGCGCATCTCGGGGCCGATCTGCACTTGTGCGACATCACCAAGACGCACGGAAACACCTGCCGGCGTGGTGATCAGCGGAATGCTGCGGAAGTCATCCAGCGTCTTCAGATAACCGGTGGCCCGCACCATGTACTCGGCCTCGGCCAGCTCCAGCACCGAGCCGCCTGCCTCCTGATTGGCCTTCTGCACGGCGTCGATGACCTGCGTGTGGGCGATGTTGAATGCCCGCAGTCGGTCAGGATCGAGCACGATCTGGTACTGCCTGATCATGCCGCCGATGCTGGCCACTTCGGCCACATCCGGCACCGTCTTCAACTCGTACTTGAGAAACCAGTCCTGCAAGGCGCGCAGCTGCGACAGATCGAGATGGCCTGTCCGGTCTACCAGTGCATATTCATAGATCCAACCCACGCCTGTGGCATCCGGCCCCAGCGCGCTTCGCGCTTGCGAGGGCAAGCGTGACTGCACTTGGCTGAGGTACTCCAGCACACGCGAGCGCGCCCAGTACGGATCAGTGCCGTCCTCAAACAGGACATAGACATAGGAGTCCCCGAAGAACGAATAGCCGCGCACAGTCTTCGCACCCGGCACCGACAGCATGGTGGTAGTCAGTGGGTAGGTGATCTGGTTTTCAATCAGCTGTGGTGCCTGCCCCGGCCATGTCGTGCGTACGATTACCTGCACATCCGACAGGTCGGGCAAGGCATCCAGCGGGGTTCGATTAACCGACCAAAGCCCCGCAGCCGTGAGCATCAAGGTTGCCAGCAGCACCAAAAAGCGATTTCCGATGGACCAGCGTATGCATTGCGCGATCATTGCCCCATCCCCCGCATGTCCATCTTGCCGTCCATGCCAGCTGGCATGTCTTCAGCCTGCATACGGCTGCTAACACCCTTTAGACTGGCCTCGGAGTCCACCAAGAACTGGCCTGATACAACGACCTTCTGCCCCTTCTCTAGGCCGGTGAGTATCTCGACCTCTCCCTCACGCTCCAGACCGGTGGTGACATCTATTGGATGGAAGCTCCCAGCCTTATCAACCGTGAACACGACACTGCGCTGCCCGGTGCGGATAACTGCCTCGACAGGCACCAGCAAGGCATTAGCACGCACTGCGCCTGCCAGTTGCAGGTTAGTGAACATGCCCGGCACCAGCTCGGCGTTCGGATTCGCTAGTTCGATGCGCGCCTTCAAGGTGCGTGTGGTCGCATCCACCTCCGGCAGCAGCGCGCTGACGCGGCCCGTGAAAGTCTTGCCGGGCCAGGTCGATGCAGTGGCCTCTACCCGACTACCAGGCCGCACCTGCGCAGCCATCGACTCAGGCACCTCGGCGTTGACCCAGACACTATCGAGGCCATTGATGCGGAACAGGGTCATGCCCGGTGTCACTGTCATACCCTCGCGTATGCCCAGCTCCACCACCACGCCGCTGACCGGGGCGACAATGGCCAGTCGCGCCTGTGTTCTGCCACTGCGCTCGACCAAGGCAATCTGTGCCTCGCTCATGCCAACCAATCGCATACGCTGGCGCGCACCTTGGCGCAAATCAGCACTGCCTTCACCGGTTATGCCGCGTAACGCCAAGAACTCCTCCTGCGCCGCCACCCAGTCCGGAACATACAGCTCGGCCAGCACTTGGCCGCGCTGCACTTTGTCCATGGGTGCACGCACGCTCAGGCGCTCAACAAACCCCGAGGCCCGCGCTTGCATGATCGCAACGGCGCGCTCGTTCCAAGTCACGCTGCCAACCGCTGTCATACCAGACGACAACTGTCCCGATCTGACCTCCGCCGTGCGGATACCGAGATTCTGTTGAACCTGCGAAGCAATCCTGACACCGCCTTCTTCGGCATTCTCTCCAGCAGATTCATCGGCAAAGACAGGCACGAGATCCATGTCCATGAAGGGCGACCTGCCGGGCTTGTCGAAGCGCTGAGCCGGTACCATCGGGTCATGCCAGTACAACACCTTGGACTCAGCCTTGCCGGCCTCGGTGCTGATAGGCGCTGACATAGCCATGCCTTGGTGCATGCCCAGACTGTAGAGGCCCCAACCACCCAGCCCGAGCGAGGTGAGAGCAGCCACGGAAATCATCAAAGTTTTGCGTCTCATGGTGCGCTCCGGCTTTCGTTAGGCAGCAGAAATTCGAGATCAGCCCAGGTCAGGGCTGTCTGCATCTCCAGTTGCGATGCTTGTAGTTGCGTATCCAGCAGGGCACGGCGTGCCGCCAAGACATCACTGAGCGCGCCTCGACCGCCGCGCCAAGAAGCGAGAGCGGTCTGGGTGCGTGACTTGCTCAGTGGCAGGATTTGCTCACGGTAGCGTTGCAGCCGACTCAGCCCCGATTGCCAGTCATCAACCATCGCGCGCACTTCCGCGACATGGGCTCGCAGCATGTCGTCACGCTCAGCTCTGGCCTGCTCGACTTGCGCCTGACGAGCGGCAAGCTCACGATTTTGGCGTCGTGCCTGATCCCATTGCAGTGGTACCGATACGCCTAGCGACACCATGTCGGAAAACGCCGAGCCTCGTTGGGCATAGCTGACTTCCGCCGTCCAGTCAGCCCGCTTGTTGGCTTCGGCCAGATGCGCCTCGGTATCTGCCAGAGCGATCCGGCGATCCTGCATGACCAGATCAGGGTGGCGCGTCAGATGACCTTCCAGATCGTCGATCACGAAATGAATACGATCAAAGTCCGGTTTTCCGAGTAACGGCTGCCTGCTCTGCTCATTGCCCACCCAGCGCGCCAGCGCAGCGCTTGCCTGCTTGATCTGGCGATCCATGATCTGCAGCTGGTCTTCCAGCAACAGCATCTCGCCTCGGGTATTGATCGTGTCGGTCGATGTGGTGCGGCCACCGCGATAGGCGGCCTCACTGGCTACCAATTGCTGGCGCGCCTGCTGCAACTGCTCCTGCAACAACACACGCTGCTGACTCAGGAAGTAACTGGTCAGCCAAGCCTTGCCAGCGCCGCGCAAGACCTCGCTACGCACCAGCGCTTTGCCAGCAGCGGCAATCTCGGCCTCGCGCTCCTGGCGCTCTCGGCGCAAATTCAGTTTCTCGCCACGAGTGAACTCCTGAGCCACGCCAACCTTGCGCATGGTCATGAAGTCACGGGTGAGGCTGAAACGGTCGCTGCCATTCACTGGCAGGTTATCGATGCCGATGCTCAGCATTGGGTCAGGGCGCTCACCCGCAGCGACTGCCATCTCACGGGTCGAAGTCATGGCAGCATCTTGGGCGACCAGCTGACGCGATTGGCTCAAGGCGACTTGCTGGGCCTCAAGAAAGCTGAGCGATGCCGCCGATAAGGCGGCAGGCACCAGCGCCATCAGCGCTAGCACCACCCGACCCATTGGCCGGGAAATACGGAAATTCATGAGGTATTGCCTCGTCAATCAGGTTCAATGGAATGAACGACACATGCCTTGCAGGCATACGAGCTGATGTGGCCAAGCGGGAGCCGGCCAAAACGAGGGCTTAATTCAGGAAGCGCTGGAAGCGAATTGTTGGAGAGGGATGAATGACGGAAGGATCAGGAGGGCGGTAGGCCGATGCGGTGATATAGCCGGCGTCCGGCAGGTCGAATGGCTGGAGAATGGCCAGTAAAACCGGGGTGACATCTGGCAGCGGCAGCTTTTGAGCTACATCGTTGTGTTGTTGTAGATGCTGGCAGGTATTGTGGCAATCCTGCGCAGCAGAAGGCGTGTCTGTTTGCCCGCCATGGCAATCCGTCATGGATTCCACTTTTGCAGACTCAACTGGCGCAGAAACAGCTGCCCAAGCCTGTACCTGACATATCGAGAAGATCGTCAGAACAAGGCTCATGAGGAGCGAGATGGATTTGCGTCGAACGGCAATCATGGCATCTATTATGCGCTCGTTTTCAGTCTTGGCAATGACTCGAATCGTCGCAGCATCAATCGACAGAGGCCGAGCTTGCCCATTCCAGCGTCTCCTGCAAGTCCTGGTGCAACGCATCAAAGGTGCAGCGGGCACGCAGACAAGCTTGTTCGACCAATGGCCGCTGCTCCGTATCGACGGTGCTCAACAGCGCCTCCAGCTTCACGCAACAGGCATGCGCAGCATCCCTTTTGACACGAGGGTCATTGACCGTCAGCTGCTCATTCAATTGACGCAATATTTCCGCGATTTCATGTTCGACTTTCATGCAGCAGATCTCCAGCCCATAACGATAACGGCCATGCCCATCAGTGCAATGCCTGCGCCCATCCAGTCGGTGGCATGCAGCATTACGCCATCAACCCAGCGCAGCCAAAGCAGTGCTACCACCACATACACCCCGCCGTAGGCTGCATAGACACGGCCACTGGCCTCCGGGTGCAGAGTCAACAGCCAAGCGAACAGCATAAGACTCGCTGCGGCCGGCAGCAGCAACCAGGGCGAGCCCTGCTTTTTCAGCCAGAGATAGGGCAGAAAGCAGCCAATGATCTCGGCCAAGGCCGTCACCACGAACAGCCCCAGCGTTTTCAGCAGAATCAGACTGCTCATGCGATGTCTTTCTCCTCTCGAAGTTCGTGTAAAGCCGCTCGGATGATCTGAGTTGCACCCGAAATGGCCAGCACTGCCATACCCAGTGCAACCACCACATCCGGCCAAGCACTTGCCGTCAACCAGACACCACCGGCAGCGCACATCACCGCGATATTGCCGATGGCATCGTTGCGGCTGCAGATCCACACCGACTGCATGTTGCTGTCGCCCGTGCGGTAGCGATACAGCATCAAAGCCACGCCCACATTCGACAGCAGAGCCAGCAAGCCCACGATGCCCATCGTGCTGGCCTCGGGCACTTGCCCGGCCAGCAAGCGCCCAACCGTGGCGTACAGCACCCAGCAACCAAACAGTCCCATGGTCAGGCCTTTTAGCAATGACGCGCGAGCGCGCCAGATCATGGCATGACCCAGCACATACAGACTGATGCCGTAATTGGCGGCATCGCCAAGAAAGTCCAGTGCATCGGCGAGCAAGGCACTAGAGCCTGCCGCCGAACCCGCCATGATTTCGACGACAAACATGACCAGATTGACCAGCAGCGCAATCACCAATATACGGCGATACTGAGGGTCAACGACCGGCACCTTGCTAGCACAAGAATCACCGCAACTATCAGACATTGCTTCTCTCCACTCGCCATTGCTCAATCATGCGATATAACGCCGGCAACACCACCAGCGTCAGTAGCGTACTGGTGATCAGACCGCCAATGACCACGACGGCCAGCGGCTTCTGCACCTCGGCACCGGTTCCGGTGGCCAGCGCCATGGGCACAAAACCCAGTGATGCAACCAGTGCGGTCATCAATACTGGACGGAGACGCGAGAGCGAGCCTTCCTGCACCGCCTGTGTGAGCGCCATACCGTTAGCACGCAGCTGATTGATGCGGCTGACCATGACCAAACCATTGAGCACCGCCACGCCAGACAACGCGATGAAACCAATGGCTGCAGTGATCGAAAACGGAATGCTGCATATCCACAGTGCGAGAATGCCACCCGTCAAGGCCAGCGGCACCGCGCTGAACACCAACAATGCCTGCCGTACCGTGCCCAGCGCCATGAACAGCAGCATCAGAATCAAGGCGAAACAGGCCGGCACGACAATCATGAGGCGAGACTTGGCCGCCTGCAGATTCTCGAACTGCCCACCCCAGACCAGCCAGCTACCAGCCGGCAACTTGATTTGCGTATTGATGCGCTGCTCGGCTTCCTCAACGAATGAGGCCAGATCGCGATCACGGACATTGGCCTGCACCACGACACGGCGCTTGCCATTTTCCCGACTGACTTGATTGAGACCATCGCGCAGAGACAGTGTAGCGATACTGCCCAAGGTGATGAAGCCTTGATCCGATTGGGCATCACGAACGGGGATGGGGAGATTGCGCAAAAGATCGAGATCGGTGCGCACGGCTTCCGGCAAACGCACCATCACATCGAAGCGACGGTCACCCTCGAAAATCTCGCCAGCCTGACGGCCCCCAATGGCAGCCGCCACCGTGTCCTGCACATCGGCCATGCGAAGCCCGAAGCGCGCCAGGGCATCACGGTCAAAGCTGATATCGAGCAGTGTCTGCCCTTCAACCTGCTCGACCTTGATTTCACTGGCCCCCTGTACGCCTCGCAAAGTCTGCGCGATCTGATTGGCCGTCAACAGCATGGTGTTGAAGTCATCCCCAAATACCTTGACGGCGACATCAGCGCGTACACCCGACAGCAGCTCGTTAAAGCGCATCTGAATCGGCTGAGTGAACTCGTAGTTGTTGCCGGGCAGCTTGCTGACCGCTTGCTCGATGCGTTCGATCAACTCAGCCTTGGTCTGACTCGAATCCGGCCATTCCTCGCGTGGTTTAAGGATGATGAAAGTGTCTGATGCACTCGGCGGCATCGGGTCGGCGGCCATTTCGGCGGTACCGGTCTTGGAGAAGACATAGGCCACTTCTTTGAACTGCGCGACGGTGCGTTCGACCTGCAGCTGCATGCTGCTGGACTGCTTGATGCCCGTGCTGGGAATGCGTAGCGCATGCATGGCGACATCTTTTTCATCCAGCGTCGGCACGAACTCCTGCCCCAACTGAGTGAAGATCACCACGGCGACGGCAAAAGCACCCAGCGCCATGCCCATCGCCTTTTTATGCTCACGCATCGCCCAGCTCAAGGCCGGCACATACAGCGCATGAGCCTTGGCGAGAAATCGATTCTCCTTTTCCTCGATGGAGCCGGTGAAGAAGATGCCGACGAGTGCCGGGATCAGCGTCAGTGACAACACGAAGGCGGCAACTAGCGCCATGATCACCGTCGCGGCCATGGGGTGGAACATCTTCCCTTCGACGCCCTCCAAAGCCAAGATGGGCAGATACACCGTGATGATGATGGCTTGGCCAAAAACCGAGGGCTGCACCATTTCACGGGTGGCATGCAGCACTTCAGACAGTCGCTCCTCCAGACTCAGCAGCCGGCCGAGATGATGCTGGCGAGCCGCCAGACGACTCAGGCAGTTCTCAACGATGATGACCGCGCCATCGACTATAAGGCCGAAGTCCAATGCGCCCAGACTCATCAGGTTGCCGCTGATACCGGCCTTGACCATGCCCGTGCTCATCAGCAATACGGTGAGCGGGATGACTGCCGCTGTGATCAAGGCTGCGCGGATGTTGCCGAGCATCAGAAAGAGCACGACGATCACCAGCAATGCGCCCTCGCTGAGGTTCTTGATCACCGTAGCCACGGTCGCATTGACCAGCTTGCTGCGATTGAGCACCGTCTGCGCTTCAACATCCGGCGGCAGACTGCGTCGTATCTCGATCATCTTGTCATCGACAGTGACTGCGACCGTGCGCGAGTTCTCGCCGATACGCATCAATGCCGTACCGACCACCACCTCGTGGCCATTTTCGCTGGCCGAACCGGTGCGTAGCTCTTCGCCGATCTCGACCTTGGCCAGGTCACGCACATAGATCGGTGTATTGCCTCGTGTCGCTACTACCGTGGCGGCAATGTCTTCCATTCGCTTCAAGCGACCATCGGCGCGCACGAGATAAGCCTCGCCACGCTGCTCGACGAATCCACCACCACGACTCTGATTGGCCTTTTCCAAGGCCTCGACCAGATCGGTGACGGACAGGTTGTACTCCCTCAGCCGCAGCGGATCGGGTTGGATGTGATACTGCTTTTCGTAGCCACCGATGCTGTCGATGCCGGCCACACCCGGCAAGCCTTTGAGCTGGGGCCGAATGATCCAGTCCTGCACCGTGCGCAGATAAGCGGCCTGCGCTACCGGAGTACGCAGGTATTCGCCCTCGGGGGTGAGGTAGCTGCCATCACTTTGCCAGCCGGGTTGCCCATTGCTGATTTTGGCTCCCTGACCACTCGGGTGAGCGAACTTCACCGCCCACATGTAGACCTCGCCCAGACCCGTCGAAATCGCCCCCATGCGTGGCGACGCCTCCGGCGGCAACACATCCTTGGCCTCGTTCAGGCGCTCCGTGACCTGGTTGCGGGCAAAATAGATGTCCACATCGTCACGAAACACGGCCGTGACCTGCGAAAAACCATTGCGTGACAGTGAGCGCGTGGATTCCAATCCGGATATCCCGGCCAATGCGCTTTCAATCGGAAAAGTAACCTGCTTTTCGATGTCCTCGGGTGACAAGCCGGCCAGCTCGGTATTGATCTGCACCTGATTGTTGGTGATGTCCGGCACGGCGTCGATGGGCAGTTTCTGCAGGGAAAAAATCCCGAAAGCAGCCAGCATCAAGACCATCACCAGTACGAGATAACGATGCGAAAGGGAGAAGCCAATGGCGCGATCAAACATGGCTTCTCTCCTGCGACAGGCGCAAACAATCAATCTTCATGTTCGGCCTCTCCCTTCTTCAGATCAGCTTTAAGAACGAAGACATTGCCACTGGCATACCGTTCGCCAACCTTCAAACCACTGATCACCTCCTGCCGATCACCACTGCGCCGACCGAGCACGACTGTGCGCGGCTCCAGACCATCCTTGTCAGCCACAAAGATGGTCGGCTGGTTCTCCAGCATCTGGATGGCGGATAACGGCACACTGAGTGTCTGAGAGACTGCACCCGTCTGGATTTGCGCCTGCACGAACTGGCCCGAGCGCCACAGCCCTTGGCTGTTGTCGATTTGCACGCGCACAGAGCCGCTGCGACTGGCTTCATCGAGCTCAGGCTGTACGAAAATCACACGGCCTTGGCTGCTCATGCCGGCTTTGTCAGTCACAACGACCGTCTGGCCTGCACGAATCTTGGGCAGGTCAGTGACCGGCACCGCCAGATCAATCCAGAGCGTCGAGAGATCCGCCAGCCGGAACAAAGGCTTGTCGGATGTCACGGCCTCGCCAAGGGTCAGGTCCTTGGACAGAACCGTGCCCGAGATCGGCGCACGCAAGGCATAGCTGGCCAGACGGCCACCCGGCTTCAGTGCTTTGGCATCATGCTCGCTCATGCCCAGTGCCAGCAGGCTCTGCAAGGCACTTTGAGTTTCGATACGGGCATCATTGAGCTCGCGACGAGCGGCGAGATAGTCCTGCTCGGCGCTGATTTTCTTTTGCCAGAGACTCTCTTCACGGGCAAATGACGAATGCGCCATGATTTGCCGCTCCTTGGCAGCCAGATAGCGCGCCGCCACATCGGAGAGCTGAGGGCTTTCGATCACAGCCAGCACCGTACCGGCCTTGATCTGCGCACCAATCTGAATCGGGGCCGAACGCACCATCCCGGTAATCGGTGACAACACGCGAGCCTCGCGATCTGTGTTCAGCACCAGCTGCCCCGGCAGCGACAGGCCACTGGCAAAATTGCCAAGTGCGGCTGTCTCGATGCGCAGGCCATTGGCGATCAGCTGCTCGTCTGTCAGCTTGATAGCTTCGGCATGTCCTTCTTCTTCATGCTCCCCGGCATGTTTATCTGCAGCGGGTTTCGGAGACTCAGCGTGGCTTTCGTGATCATGTCGGGCGGGGCCAAACTCCATCAGCCCCCAAGTCATACCTGCACCTGCAGAGACTGCGATCAACAGCGGCAGTGCTTTCTTGATTGCGGTTTTCATGGTGTATTTCCAGAAAAAGTAGCGCGGCCCAGCAGCTCATCGAGCGCGGCCTCACTTTTGTGATAGGAGATGCGGGCGGCGAGATACACGCCCTGTGACTCGACCAGACTGCGCTGGGCATCCAGCAGATCGATCAGCGAGAACTTGCCCGCGCGGTAGCCTTCGCGTGTTGCCTCCAAGGCCTCGCTGGCAATACGCAGCACTTCATCCCGTAGTTGCAGCGCGTCCTGATAGCTGGCCTCGCGCTGCACCAGTAGCTGGTCACGCTGCCGTTGCCATTGCTGCTGTGCGAGGATCAAGCTGGCTTCGGCAGCCGTCAGCTCGGCACGCGCACTGCGCAGAGCTCCTTGGTTGCGATCAAACAAGGGAATGGGCACGGAGATTCCGAGCAGAACACTCTGCTCACGGGTGATGGCTTCGCGCTTCGTGCCCGCCGACAGTGTGAAGTCCGGCAACCGCTGACGCTCGGCCAGCGTCAGGGCAGCTCGTTCACGCTGAATACGCGCCTCCGCCTGCTTCAGGTAGGGACTCACACTGGCGAGGTCTGCCGGCTCGGACAACTGCTCAGGCAATACCAATATGTCCATCAGCTGCTCTTCAAGCCGGCTACTACCCCACAGGCTGGCTAGCTGCCGGCGCATCAATTGACTCTCCTGCATCGCCAAATTGACCGCACGACGAGCGCCTGCCAAGGCAACAGTGGCTCGTGACAACTCGATGGGTGACACCTTGCCGGCCGTCACCCTAGCCGCAACGGCATCGCGCAGTTGTTGCGCCAGAAGCAAGTTCCGTTCAGCCGCTGACTGCTTTTCAGCGCTGGCCAAGGCATCGACATAGCTATCGCGGGTGAGACGAATAAGCCGCAGCCGCTCAGCTTGAGCCTCCAGCACGGTCAGGGTGCGCTCTTCGCTCGCGACAGAGGTTCGCGCACTGCGTTTGCCGGGCAATGAAAAGCGCTGGCTCAGGCTGTAGGTCGTTGTGGCTCTGCTGGCCGAGCGATTGGTGTCGCCCGAAAAATCTTCCAACAGATAGTTCACTTCAGGATTGGGGAGTACGCCGGCTTGCGTGACGCGCCCGGCAGCGGCGTCTTGCAACGCCGAACTGACCGCTATCTGTGGGTTCTTCTCAAGCACCCGGCGGGTGGCTTCCGACAGACTCAGGCTGTCGGCATGAAGCAGGCCAGCGCATAACGCGGCTAGGAGGGATACAAATACAACAAAAATACGAGACATGATGATTCCCATGCAGACGAGAGAACGCAGGCCAAGGCCTGCTTCCAGTGGTCAACAGGAAGCATCAAATGAGCAGGTAGGCAGTTTCGCGAATGATGACGGAGAACGGTGTTATAGGTGGCCCGGTCGCATCCGGCTTCACCGTATGGTGCGCGGGAATGCTGGGCAGCAACCATGTCAGGGCCGGGATCAGGTGTGGCGTCTGTAGGTCTGCGAGTTGCAGCTTCGAGGGGACTGGCGAGTGATCGTCATGGCCGTCTTGAGTCTGAATATCGATGCAGGGCTTGCCCGTGGCCTGTTCCAAGGCTTCAGCAGCACATGGCTTGCCAGCCTGCTCCCAGACCACCCTGCCATCAGGCTCAAGGCAGATGGTGTCGGCCAGCGCAGCGCAGGCACCAAGCGACCAATGCAGCAGCATGATCACTATCAGAGATAGTGACCAGCGACGCCTCATGGCTGTTTGATACCGCACGGACATAATGAGAGTGATTCCCAACAACAATAAGCTCAGATTATCAGTCCATGGAGTTTCTGTCACTTGATCATCAAGCTTCACACGCAACCAATAAGCCTGACTCAAACCTCAAGTTCACGGCTCTTCGTTCTGACAATATCTTTTGCCATGCCAACAGACTTCAGGGCTTTTTCCAGACTTGGCTGCATCTGCCAGCCTCGCCCAACCACTGTCGTTGTTAACCCCATCCCTTCTAGATACTGCAATCTTCCCACCAGCAGATTGCGATACCTCGGATCTCGGCACTGCTCATGCAGCTGCCTCAGTGTCACCTGACCATCCTTCGCCAACCGCTGTAGCGACCGATCCAGCGCCGTCCATCCTGGCCGCTGAACCTCCCGCTGCTGACTCTGCAGAATCTCTAGCTCAGTGCGTGGCCCCAGCCACTCCGTAGCCAGCTCACTGGCCCGCTGCCGCATACCCGTGCCGATGTACTCCCGCGCAATCACTAGATCATGGCCATCCGCCTGCCGACCTCGCAGCACGATATGCGTATGCGGATTGTCGGTATCCCAATGATCCACCGCCACCCAATCCAGCCTCGAACCTAGGTCAGCCTCAACCCGCGTCATAAGGTCACGCGTGAAGTGCTTCAGGTCTTCAATCTGCACCGCATCCTCAGTCGAAACAATGAACCGAAACTGATGCCGGTCATCACTCACGCACTCATCGAATGCGCCCATATCAGCGTCGTCGGTAGTCGGCCCATAAGCTTTTCCCGGCTCACCATCCGGCCCCACGCCTTCGCGCTCGATGTAACGCAAATGTGTGATCGTGGATCGGCTACCGGCTTTCCTCAGATTTACAAGCCGTGTCTTGATCACGACTCGCCTCGCCTTGCGGTCAAACACCTTCCCAGCCACTCGCGCAGCCACCTGCCCTCGCCCCAACGATGCACCTGTTCGCGATGCCGGCCGGTTAAGCGAACGGCCACTGGCCTTGCTCGCCTCGCGTATCACCTGGCTGACAAAACGCTGATGTCGCCCCTTGGGCGCAGCTGGCCGGATATCGAAGCCATCTTCATCCCGCCGGCTCATGAGGCATACCCCAGCGCATTGCAGCATAAGCTGGCGTAGGCGGCACGCCCCCAAGCCAGCATCTGCAAGGCTCTCCGCTTCAACACGGCACGCACCCTGCCCCATCCGGTGCTGCCTGTAATGCTGATGGCGGAGTGCTCAAGGCACGCTAGCGTGCCGTCCCCTTTTATCTTGCCCTCCGCTTTTACCGCTCGCATTCGCTCGCTCATCATGGCTCAGCTCTCGGCTGAGCCCAGGTCCACAAGGCACGAGCACGGCCGATCACCCGATCCATGGTGATCGGCCCGAAATAGCGGCTGTCGAACGATGCGTCACTGGTTTCGCTCAGCAGAAACAGTTCGCCTGCACGCAATCGACGGCATTCATGCCACTGCGGCAGCAGCCGGCCTTGCGCATCGGTTGCACGCTGAACAGCGGCGAGCCGACCATCAATCAGCACACGGCCTGCACGCACGCACACCTCTTGCGGCGCAGTCGCAGCGATGCGTTTGAGCAGCGGAATGTTCATCGGCAGATAGCGTCGTTGCGCAGCCAGTTCGGCAGCCGCCGGCGGCAAGCGCACCAGCACATGCTCACCGACCTGCAAGCGATCTTCCGAGGCCAATGCATACCAACCCTGTGGCGCACTAACACTCGGGTTGTAGATCACACACGATGGTAGCGACACCGTCAGCGCCACACCGAGTGCAGCCACAGCCATCGAGACGCTGGCGATAATGAGTCGTTGGCTCATCGCACAGCCTCCCGCGCACAGAACGCAGCATGTCGTTCAGGCGTGTAGGCCGGCAGTGGCATATGAGCGGCCAATCGGTTGTGGAACATGCGCCAGTAATCCGCTGACACACATGACGGATCGTGGCCTTGCGCCTCCAGGTCATCAATCAGTCCCAGCACCTGCATCACGCGCTGCTGGCTGGCGACGCGCAGCAAGATCTGAGCGCCGGGTTGCACGCCAGCGACAACCTGAACAGCCTCGCCAGCGCTCGCCGTTTGCATTACACGCAGCACCCAACGCGTCGTGCCAAAGCGATTGGCTTGCCACTCGATGCGGCACAGCAGCGCGCCCGGTGCGAAGTCGGCAAAGCGGCGTTGGCCATCCCGCAGATGCTCAGCCACCGAATGCCCGAAACGCAGCCAGATGTTCACGCGGTCCGGGATGAAGATCAGCGACACGCGCGTCAGCAGCGTGCTCATGGCTGATCCTCCGGGAAATGCTGCTCCAGCAATTCGCGCAATACATTGGTGACGGTGCGGCCCTGCTTGAAGGCCGCGACCTTGATGCGCGCTCGCATCTCCGGCGTGACATCGAGCGTCATGCGTGCAGTGTAGATATCAGCTTTCACAGGTTCGACAGATGGCAGAGGCGCAGCTTCACCCTGCCGTACCCAAGCCTCCAGCGAGGGGTCAGCAGACGGCCGCTGACCGAAGGGCATGCGTCGGCTGCTCATGAGGACCTCCCGAGCAGCTCCTGCGCCAGCATGCGAATCTCCATGGCAGCCCTGCCCTCGGGCTCCAGTTCGCTCGCTAACGCGCCAGAAGCGACGCTATCGGCAAAGACGATGCGTTGCCGCACCTCAGCTGCAAAAGTCGCTAGCAGCTGCTCTGAGAGCGCCTGACGCACCTCGCGACCAATCACCGTTGCTCCCACACGGCGATTGATCACAAACGCAGCCTGCAAAGCTGGCTTGAAGATCATCGCCTCACGAATCAGCCCCACCATCTCGGCACTGGCCCAGATGTCATAGGGGCTGGGCTGCACCGGCACCAGAACGACATCGCTGGCCAGCAGCGCAGAGCGCGCCAAGGCCGCGACTCTGGGCGGCCCGTCGATGATGATGTGATCGACACTTCTCGCCATCGCGGGCGCTTCCTGATGCAGCGTCTCTCGCGCCAGGCCAATGACCGAGAACAAACGCGGATAGCCGCTTTGTGCTCGTCGTTGTGACCAATCCAATGCTGAGCCTTGAGGGTCGGCATCAATCAACAAAACCGACTGGCCGGCTTGCGCCAGCTCACCGGCCAAATGGGTCGCCAAGGTGGTTTTGCCGACGCCGCCTTTCTGGTTTAACAGGGAAATAATCATGCTCGCCACCTCGCTTTTGCCGTGACTTGTCCACAGCAGGGCTTTGCCCCTACTACAGTTATTCTTTTATAGTTATATAAGTTAAGGGGCGCTGAGACGCAGATGGCACAAGGGCTGCAGCTCGAGTTGTGCGCCTGATAGCACGAGTCATTTGCGCCCGATAGCACGAGCCTAGCTGCGCCTGATAGCACGATAGTGGTCACAGGTTATCCTCCGTTTTATCATCCGACAGAGCACGCTGGAGCACCCGGCTCCGCATGCGCTTGGAAGGTCAAAGTTTCGTGTCCATCAGCCCGCAAACGCACACCCAATCGGTAGCCAGGTAAGACCTGACGCGCCACGATGCGGCGAATATCGAGAGCAAAATCCGAGTAGCGGGCCATGGAGCCCGACTTGAGGTAGAGATGCTGGAAAGCGAAATGCCAGCCGCCCTTTTGGCGGCCGCCATGCTTGCGCACCAGCCGATACAGCCAGCGCTCGATGCCACCACCCAGCCGGAAATAGGCCGGGTCTATCGTGAGTACCAGTGCCTCTTCCAGCACGCCGGCATAAAACCAATCCGGTAGGATCAGCTCCAGACCCAAGGGTTTGCCGTCAGCGTCAGCCAGCTCCTTCCACTCGTTGATCCACGAGAAACGATGCAGCCGTCGCCCGGTCGTCTCGCGGATCGATGTGGCAACACTGGTGGACTGCAAACGATCCAGCGCCGCCTTCAGCCGCTGGTAGTCGCGCAGCGAAGTACCACGGCCGATGAAGGTCAGAATCTCGTAAGGTGTGGCCTGCATGAGTCGCGAGGTGCGCAGGCCGAGATCGCGCGCCTCGACAATCTGGCTTGCCGCCCAGATCAGGATGTCGGCATCCCAGATTGTCGCCAGGCCATGCTCCAGCGTGCCCTCAACGCGTACACGCACAGCGCCCGACTGAAAGTCGATGGGCTGCACGCGTCGCGACTTGCCCAAGGCAAAGAACGGGTACGCCATCAGGTCCTGCGCATCACGCGGAGCCATCACCGGCGGCAGCGCTCGAAAGAGTTCCAGCTGGGGCTCGCCAGCAGGCGCAGCGTTTGACTTGCTTCTGGATAACTTCATGGCAAGCCCCTCACTGTACCGGGTGTGGCTTGCCGTAATCCGGATCGAAGGTCGCCTCGAAGCTGCGGGCATCCGCCCAGCAGATCAGATCATCCAACGCGTAGATCACACGCCGCCCGACCTTGCGAAAGCGCGGGCCGTCACCCAGCATGCGACGCTTCTCCAGCGTGCGCGGCGACAGCCGAAGAAACGCCGCCGCCTCGGCATTGTTCAGGAAGCGGGCAACATCGAGAGGAATGTTGAGCCTAGGGGTATTCGCAGACATTCAAGAGCACTCCAGTACAGTGGTGACGCTCTAGACATTACCCAGCCATTCGGCAGGCCTGTGTTGGCTTGATGCTGGTATTGAGTGAGCCAGACCCATAGGGCCAGCGATTCATGCGCGCACGGCAATAGCCGAAGCAAAAAAAGGGGGCAAAGCCCCCTAGGGCTCAAATGAGCCCCCTCTCCGCAAACGACACCGACGTGAAGCCACCGACCACGATGTGGTCGAGCACCCTCACCTCCACCAGCGCCAAGGAATCCTGCAGGCGCTTGGTGATGTGGCGATCAGCGTCACTTGGCTCTGGGTGTCCGGAAGGATGGTTGTGCGCCAGAATGATTGCTCCTGCGTTCAGCGTCAGCGCCTCTTTCACGACTTCGCGCGGATGCACGCTGGCACTATCAAGCGTGCCTCGGAACATCTCGCGATAGGCGATCAACCGGTGTTGATTGTCGAGAAACATCGCGGCGAAGACTTCGTGCTCCAGACCTGCCAGCTTCACCTGCAGGTAGTCCTTGACCGCGCCCGGCGAGATGAACTGGCCATCTCGCAGCAGCTTGTGATCGATGACCCGACGAGCAGCCTCGAGGATCACCTCGATGGATGCCGGGGCATACTGGCCATTGGCGTCACGCACGAGGAGTGTGTTTTCCGAAACGACAGTGAAATGCGACATGGTCTTTCTCCGATCTGCGGGCGGATTTGCCCAAGACCGGCGGAACACATCGCAGCGCAGCAGTCAGGGATCGCAGACGGCACCGCCGCGAGCATGCGGAGCACGCGCAGTCCTTTACGGCGAGAACGGTGTGGTACGGTGAAGGGATCAGCAAGGCCGACCCACTGACCTCTACTCAACCACGGACTTGAACGAAGGCAGGGATACGCTTTTAAGCTTTTGTGCTTTGCAGCAGAATATGGGTGGACAGAGCTTCCAGCTGGTCGTTCGGGATCAGAATGGCGAATAATGCTCGAACGACGGGGTATGATACAGGGAGCAGCAATACCAGCCCCGCGGGCCCATTATTCAAATCATGTTTTGAACGGAGGCAAAAATATATAATAAACTCCATCCACTAATAGTAATACACAGCCAAAAGAAAAGTTCTGAGCCTATTGAAATTAAAAATGTTACATTAGCGAAAATAAATTTATTTTAAATCCAATGGCAATCCGCCAGAATTATAGCTAGCTTTGTTTTCTTGAATTTTTTTATTAAAAGCCTCATCAATATTTTTAGCAAATTCTGCAGCATTATTTGCCTCTAAAGTTATTAAACTTTTTACTGCAGCCTCATGAGATGAGCTTTTACAAGACTCCTGACCCAAGCCTAGGATTTTTTCTTTTAAGCTATTTATGCTTGAAACAAGAACAGCAAGATATTTAATAGATATCTGATCTGGCATATCATATATTGAAAGATTTTCAATATGAATCATAAGAAAATCTAAATCCGAAATTAACTCATTAGAGTTTCTTATAAAATCAGCCGACCCAACGCCTGAGTCCAAAAAAATATTAATCTTTTTTAGACAATCGCCCGTAAGAAAGAAAAGGGTTGAAGATTGGTATAGCCTCATGTTAATCTCGTTAAACTTAGATAATCTATCACGCTCCATTTGCTTGTGCGGGATATAAAGTGCGACCAGAACAGCAAATAAAGTTGCTATCGCACTAAACCACGATGCATAATCGATATCATTGGTCATTTCAATAGCCCTATAAGAATCAAATAATGGGGCGCAGACAAAAAATCAGTCAATTTAAAGTCCATAAAATTTATTTTAACTCATAAAAAGTAAGTAAATTTTTATTTTTAAGCTTAGAAACTTGGTTCTGCGTGATTTTTCTCAAGCTTCTATCAATTTGCTCAAATCCACTTTGTTCAAAAAAAGATATTGAAATATTGGTTTTTTTATTATCGTACAAAATTTGTTTCCCAAAAAAATCTTCAAAATAAAAGCTATCAGTCTCACCCAATGAGTGCCCAATAAAATATATGTTTTCCGCCAGCCCCAGCCAAGAATCTAAAATACTTCCGCCATAATTTATATCGCAGCTTTTATATAAAAAGTTATGCTCTTCTGATATTTTTGCTCCATCATTGACTCCAAATATAATTTTTCTTTTGTCGACATTACCATGGATATTATGGCTATCCTTGTCAGGACATTTTGTGATACTTTGAGCAAACTTAGTATAATTAAAGTTTACTATCCTCGAGTCTGAATCATAGTTATCTAGAAGAAGCTTGCTTGCCGGAGAATCCGTACTAATCTGCTGTTTATTTATTTCACATAAATAATTTAAAAGCGCGTTTTTCAAAGCTTCGTAATCAGTCCTGAAGTTTTCATCCAATCTATTAGCCTTTGAAAACACTGCTAATTCAGCCTCAATATCTACCCATCTTGAGTTCTCAGAAACACTCTTCAGGTGGTCTAAAATTCCAGCTCCCTGCCTACTAAATTCTGCAAAGAAATCAGAATTAATAAAGCTTTTATATGAGGTCTTTAATCCATTACTTAAATCAAATCCATTCCCGATGATAAATAGCTTACTAAACTCATGCATAATAAAAACCTACCCACCCTTCACAAAGCGTCTCCGCCTGCCGCAATACTACCTCGGCCGCTTCCTCCTGCCGATCTGGCGGATACTTGTACTTACGCAAAATTCGCCTAACCATCAGTCTCAGCTTGGCACGAATGCTCTCGCGCTGACTCCAATCCACCGTCACATTCGAGCGCAAACTAGCCGTCAGCTCATGCGCAATCTTGGCCAGAATTTCATCGCCCAGCTCCCGCACAGATGACTCGTTCATCATCAGCGCATCGTAGAACGCCAGCTCATCGTCATTCAGCCCCAGAGCTTCGCCACGGCCCGAGGCTTCTTTGAACTTCTTCGCCATCTCGATCAGCTCTTCGATGACCTGTGCGGCCTCAATCGAGCGGTTCTGGTAGCGCGTGACCACATTCTGCAGCAGCTCAGAGAACTTCTTTTCCTGTGCCAGATTGGTCTTGAAGCGGCTCTTGATCTCGCCTTCCAGCAAGCGCTCCAGCAGCTCAATCGCCAGATTGCGCTCGGGCAGGTTAGCGACCTCAGCCAGGAACGCCTCATCCAGCAACCCGATGTTGGGCTTGTCGAGACCCACAGCCTCAAACACATCCACCACGCCACTAGAGACCACGGCGTTGCCAATGATCTGGCGGATAGCCAGTTCCTTTTCCTCATCCGAGCGCTTCTTGGCGCTGAGGTCACGCTTGGTGAGAATGACCTTCACCGCCTGCAGGAACGCGACCTCTTCGCGGATGGCCTTGGCTTCATCCAGCGTAGCGCAGAGCGAGAAAGCCTTGCTCATGGCCAGCGCATTGTCGGCAAAGCGCTTCTTGCCATCCTTCTGGCCCAGCACATGGTTGGCAGAGCCAGCCAGCAAGCGATGGCCACCAGTCAGGAACTCCGACCAATCAAATCCATGCAGCAACGAACGCAGCACATCCATCTTCTCTTCGAGCACTGAATAGGCTTCGTGAGCATCCACCGTCGGCTGCCCTCGCCCCTTGCTTGCGGTGTACTCCTTCAAAGCCGCCTTGAGTTCATTGGCGATGCCGATGTAATCGACCACCAGTCCGCCCTGCTTGTCCTTGAACACGCGGTTCACGCGAGCGATGGCCTGCATGAGGTTGTGGCCCTTCATGGGCTTGTCTACATACAGCGTATGCACACACGGCGCATCGAAGCCGGTTAGCCACATGTCGCGCACGATCACCAGCTTGAGCGGGTCGGCCGGATCTTTGAATCGTTTCTCCAGGCGCTTCTTGATCTGCCCAGAATGAATGTGCGGACGCAGCAGCGCCTTGTCTGAAGCACTGCCGGTCATGATGATCTTTATCGCGCCCTGCTCGGGGTCGTCGCTATGCCATTCAGGGCGTCGCGCGACCAAGGCATCGTAGAGATGCACACAGATCTCGCGGCTCATGGTCACGATCATGCCCTTGCCGGATGCCGCCTGATTGCGCTCCTCGAAGTGCGTGACTAAATCAGCGGCGATAGCTTGCAAGCGAGGCTCGGCACCGACGACTTTTTCCAACGCCGCCCAGCGTGACTTGGCGCGGGCACGAACATCCTCTTCATCATCCTCGGCCAGCTCATCTACATCACTGTCGATGGTCGGCAGCTGATCCGCTTTCAGCGATAGCTTGGCGAGTCGCGACTCGTAGTAGATAGCTACGGTTGCGCCATCTTCCTTGGCCTGCTGCATGTCATAGATGTGGATGTAGTCGCCGAACACCGCTCTGGTGTCGCGATCCTGGCTGGATACCGGCGTGCCGGTGAAGGCCACGAAGGTGGCATTCGGCAAGGCATCACGCAGATGCTGGGCATAGCCAACCTGATAACGGGCATGCGCCTCGGCCGCCTGATCGAGCTGCATCTCCGACTTCGGCGCTTTCAGCTCGGCTTGAAAACCGTATTGCGTGCGATGCGCTTCATCCGCAATCACCACGATGTTGTGGCGCGTCGACAGCACCGGGAACTTGTCTTCATCCGCGCCCGGCGCAAACTTCTGAATCGTCGCAAACAGGATGCCGCCGCTAGGCCGATTGCCCAGCTTCTCGCGCAAGTCACCCCGCGTCGCGATCTGCACCGGCTGCTCGCGCAACAAATCCTGTGACAGTGAGAACACACCAAAGAGCTGGCCATCCAGATCATTGCGATCGGTGATGACCACCAGCGTCGGGTTCTCCAGCGCCACCGACTGCATCACCCGCGCCGCAAAGCAGGTCATGGTGATGCTCTTGCCTGAGCCCTGCGTGTGCCACACCACCCCGCCCTTGCGATTGCCATCCGGGCGCGATGCCGTGACCATCTGTTGAATCGCCGAGCGCACCGCATGAAACTGGTGATAGCCGGCGATCTTCTTCACCAATCGACCGTCGTCCTCGAACAGCACGAAATAGCGCAGATAATCGAGAAGCAGCTCCGGCGCGAGCACGCCGCGTACCAGCGTTTCCAGCTCGTTGAACTGACCCAGCGGGTCCACGGTCACGCCGTCAATCGTGCGCCAGTTCATGAAGCGTTCAGCATCCGCCGAGAGCGAACCCATGCGCGCTTCGCTACCATCGGAAATGATCAGGATCTCGTTGTACTGGAACACATCCGGGATCTGTTCCTTGTAGGTCTGGATCTGATCGAAGGCTTTCCAGATGTCTGCGTTGGCATCGGCAGGATTCTTCAGCTCCAGCAGTACCAGCGGCATGCCGTTTACGAACAAGATGATGTCGGGCCGGCGGGTGTGCTTTGCGCCCTGCAAGGTGAACTGGTTCACGGCCAGCCAGTCGTTGCTCGCCGGGTTGGCCCAGTCGATCAGTTGCACGAAATCGCCGATGGTTTCGCCATCGCGCTGGTACTGCACCGGCACACCAGTGCAGAGCAGTTTGTGAAACTGGCGGTTGGCACTCAATAGCGCTGGCGTGCCGAGATCCCTGATCTGCGCCAGCGCAGTGTCACGAGCAGCTAGGGACACTTGCGGGTTCAGACGCTCAATCGCAGCGGCCAAACGGCCAATAAGCAATACATCGCGGTAGCTGCTGCGTTCGGGCTGCGAGCCATCATGGGCAATGTCAGGGCCGAATACATGGCGATAGCCTAAGTCATGCAGCCAACCGAGGGTTTCTTGTTCTAATTGGTCTTCGGTCATTCCGTGACTTCCCATGTGCCCTTCTTCCTGGAGCCATGATGGCGCAGCTTGCCTTCTTGCTGCAGCTTCATGGCGGCCCGCTCAACAGCACTCAGAGACAGGCCAATGGCCTGCGCGACTTCGGCCAACGTCAGCTCTGGCTGCTTGCACAGCAGCAACAATATGCGCTCCGGAGTTTTGAGCTTTTTTACCGGCGTTTCTACCGGCGCTTCTACCGGCGTCTCTATACGCTCTACTACCCGACTAACAGCCTCATGAATGCAGCCCAGCATGAAGCGAATGAACGGGGCGCAATCGGTAGCGGCAGTACTGTCACTCAGTGCCTTGTAATAAGCGGCCTGCTGTTGATGCACCAGACTTTCCACCGGCAACCAAGCAAAAGCAGGCTGCCAGCGTGACAACAACAAGGTCTGCCACAAACGTCCCATGCGGCCATTGCCATCCTCAAACGGATGGATGAACTCGAATTCGTAATGAAAAATCGAGCTGGCAATCAGGGGATGCTCTGGATTGGATCGGAGCCAATCAAAAAGCTGTGCCATGAGCATAGGAACGCGACTGGCAGGCGGAGCCATGTGCAGCACCTTGTCACCAGCCATCACACCCACGCCACCTTGGCGATAGGCTCCGGGAAAATCCAACAAACCCAGCATGAGTTGCTGATGCGAAGCCAACAGATCAGCTTCTTTCAACCCGTTCCATTCGTTCAGTCGTTCATATACCGCGAGAGCATTGCGCGCTTCCTGAACTTCACGCGGTGGAGCCAGCACCAACTTGCCATCCAGAATGGCAGTGATTTGCGCTTCGGTGAGCGTGTTGCCTTCAATAGCCAGCGACCCGGTAATGGTACGAATGCGATTGATGCGCCGCAGTCTCAGGCTCATGTCAAAGTCAGGCTTCGCGCTCAAGCGACCGATCTTTTCGGCAATGTCGGCGACCAGCGAGACAATCTCGCTGGTGAGCGTGAATGGTGGCTGATAACTCATGCCTGCCTTTCCTTACTGATTTTCTGTAGCTCTTTTACAACTTTCCCTAGCTGCTCAGGAATCTGAGTGACTGCATATTGCGCTTTCAACAGCTCAGTTTCATCCGCAATGGCCCATTCAAAGAAGCTCGTATCAATACAAAATGGCTCTCTGTAGCAACGCCCTCTCGCATCAGAAAAAAAAATATACCCTTTGAGCTCTCTATCAAGATTTCTAATTCTATCTGCCAACCAATGATGTACGCCCAAAACTGTCGCGTGCTCATCGCCAGGCATTAAAATAGAAATAGAGCTGGACTCATCATTTGCAAAATTAATTGCCTTAGCCTCACTTCCATTGCCCTGCTTAAGAAGAGGTACTTCACCCGACCACTCAATATAAATACGATGAGCAGCGCTTCCTCCAGCATTTCGTAGCTTCAACAATGACAAACCATGCCGACTCTTTGTATCAATAAATGGATATGGATATGGTCTTCTCTCTTCCTCTATAATTGCAATCGAGCGATAAGCAACCAATGCAGAGATACAAGAAGCTAAAACAGCGCCAGCCCCAGTAAATGCGTTAGCAGAATCAGCCTCTTCATATAAAATAAATTTGTAGCCGAAATGAGCCATTGCAGTCGCAGAAAACAGCGCCACAACTACAGCTAAAAATCCGCCTATGTGAGGCAGTCGAGCAAGAAAATTTTGCCAAATCCGCATAATCGTCATATCTAATTGCTCATCTATATTTCAGAGATATCTACCGAATTTTCAACGCCATATTTATCACCTAGCTGGATTCGGCCAGAGATCAGTCTAGGGAGCAAGGAGTCTCGGAGTTTGGAGAGGGTCTTGGCCTGCTGCTCCGTGTTTTTTAACGCACTGAATAACGCCCAGACCTTATTCGTGAAGGCTGTGGAAACTGCTCGATTCGGAACCAAGACTGGGATTTCTCGCACAGTTTTCGAGTTCACAGCATCTGCTATTGAGGATGTGCTGCTCAATGTCGAAAAATCAAAGTGCTTCAAGTGCAGATAAATGTACTCAGTGCTTACTAAGGCATCGTGCCCCAGTTTGAAGTGCGCGATTGCCTCGTTGGTTGTCATCTCGCCATCAGTTATGGCTACTCGACCAATCGTCATCTTGAAGCTCATCAGCACTGTGTTGTCGGGTACACGCCGGACATTGAAGCGCTCGACCGCCTCTGTCGTCAGAAACTCACTTGTCTGAGCGGCATAAACAGTCTCCGCCCCCATATCCCGAATTGAAACCCATCGGATGTCGCTTGGATTCTCACTAAACCAGTGTTGCTCTTTGCGTGGTGGTGTTTTGCCAATTCCAACAGTTGAGACATCTTCCATCGTGAGCCTACTCCACCCCCTCGGCACTTCCCCAAGCTCCGTCTCCTCAAACGAATCAGGAAACAGCGACGCCGTGGCCTCATCCATGCCTTCAGGCACACGGCCTTCCATCTTGGCGCGCACGGGATCGAAATCGACAAACCACGACTTGAACAGCGCTTGAGCGATGGCTTCGAGCGTCGCGTTGGTTTCGCGCAGGAGAGTGATGCGCTCGTCGAATTGGGATAAAAATTCTGCGATCCTGACTTGCTCCGATAACAGAGGAACGGTCACTGGTAGTTTGTAGAACTCATCCCGACTGGTCGACGGTATAGCTGAACCAGAATCCATGCCGTTGATATCGCAGCTCAGCAAGGCGTAATAGGCCCACTTCATGTCAATTGACGACTTAGGTCTCAAATAGAATGCAGTGTCAATTACAAAGAATGGCTGAGGGCTGAAGTGAACACCTCGGTAGGCACCTTTTCGGCCAATCACTACCCCAGGGGTATTACAAAGCGCCGTGTCATGAAAGCCTATAGGGCCGTTAGTGCCATAGACCGGATATCCATCCACTGCATGATGGTAGTCGCGCAGAGCTTTGCCGTACTCTAGCGTTGCAACCTCTCCCCAGGTGGTGTTTGTCCACTCAGAGCACATACCCCAGCCCCCCCAACTTCTGCCGAATCAGCGCATCCAGCTCAGCACCTTTAGCCATCTGCTCGCCCAACTTTGCAGTCAGCTTCTGCATCTTCTCGGCAAAAGCCTCGTCGTCATCCTCGACATCCTCAGCGCCCACATAACGCCCCGGTGTCAACACATGCCCATGCTGCGCAACTTCGGCCAGCGACACGCTGCGGCAGAAGCCCGGCACATCCTTATATTCGATGACGGTCGCGCCCGCTTCCACTTCGCCGCGCCAGGCCGCCACCGTCTTGGCAATACGCGCAATAGCGTCTTCATCCAGATCTGACTGCACACGCGAGATCATCTTGCCCAGCTTACGGGCATCAATGAACAACACCTCGCCTTTGCGCTTCTTCTGCTTAGCTAAGAACCACAGACAAGCCGGAATCTGCGTGTTGAAGAACAGCTGGCCCGGCAGCGCGACCATTACCTCGACCACATCCGCCTCAACCATCGCCGCGCGGATGACGCCTTCGTTGTTTTGGCTGGAGCTCATCGAGCCATTGGCCAGCACGATGCCAGCGCGGCCGGTAGGTTTGAGGTGATACAGCATGTGCTGCAGCCACGCATAGTTGGCATTGCCTTTGGGTGGGTCGCCGTAGACCCAACGCGAGTCGCCCTCCAAGCTGCCATGCCACCAGTCGCTGATGTTGAATGGCGGGTTGGCGAGAATGAAGTCTGCCCGCAAATCGGCGTGCTGGTTGCGCGTGAAAGTGTCGCCGGGCTCGCGACCCAAATTGAAGTCGATGCCGCGAATGGCAAGGTTCATCGCTGCCAAGCGCCAAGTGGTCGGGTTGGCTTCCTGCCCATATATGGATACATCACCCAGCTTGCCACCGTGCGCCTCAATGAAGCGTTCCGACTGCACGAACATGCCACCTGAACCGCAGCAAGGGTCGTAGACCTTGCCTTGGTGAGGAGCCAACACAGCCACCAGTGTCTTCACGATACTGGCTGGTGTATAGAACTGCCCGCCACGCTTGCCTTCGGCGCTGGCGAACATGCCTAGGAAGTATTCGTAGACCTGTCCCAGCAGATCACGCGCTTTGTTTGCGTCATTGCCAAAGCCGATGGTGGAGATCAGATCCACCAGCTCGCCGAGCTTGCCGTCCGGCAGCTGAGCGCGGGCATATCGCTTGTCCAGAATGCCCTTGAGCTTGGGGTTTTCAGCTTCAATAGCACTCAGCGCATCATCAATGCGCTTGCCGATGTCTGGCTGCTTGGCGTTGGCGCGCAGCGTTTCCCAGCGCGCCATTTCAGGCACCCAGAAGGCATTCACTTCGCGGTAGTAATCGCGGTCTTCCAGCTCTTCGGCGAGTAGCTCGTCATCGCTGTCGTAGAGGAAGTAGTCGTCTTCCGGGTTGGTGAAGCGTGCCGTCAGCTCTTGGCGACGCGCAGCAAAACTGTCTGCGATGTATTTGAGGAAAATCAGCCCGAGCACGATGTGCTTGTACTCAGCCGCATCCATGTTGGCGCGCAGCTTGTCGGCGGTGGCCCAGAGAGTCTTTTCTAAGTCTTTCAGGGTGCTGTTTTGATTCACATCGGCCATCTACAAAATCCTTGTACGAATAGGGGGTAAGCGCTGGCATTCAGCCGTATTGGCTAGCGGCTTCCAGCAAAACTTGCTTGATGCGCTGCCTGAGATCAGGCGGCGCAACGACGTCTAAATCAGAGCCGTGACTGAGGATGTTATTGATCAGCTCACGGTCATCGTTATACGGCAACTCAATCTGATAACTGCCATCCGCTAACCATGCTGTGCGCTGCTGCTCATGCCAGACCTGCTTGCTCACCCACTGTGCTCTAGCTGGACTGAAGCGCAGCGTTGCCCACTGAGTTGCAGCGCCATTGAAAATGCCATAGCCCGTGCCAAGCACTGCATCCAAGTCTGCATCTGGCACAACCATCGACTCATGCGGCGTGACGATTACCGACTCAATCGCATCCAAACCAAAGCTGCGGATGGCCTCGCGGGTATGGCACCACGCCTCCACATACCAATTTTCACGGTAATGCGTGAGACGCTGCGGGCTGATCTCGCGCTCAGTGTGTTCGCCGGTATTGCGATTCAGGTGGGTGATGACCAACTTCAAGCCATCCAGCGTGGCCCGAGCGACTTTTTGGAAGTGCTTGGTTGAGGACACTCGTCGTTGGTTCTGAATCAAGCGAACACGCTTTGAGACGGCTTCAGGGTCAATATTTTCAGCACTCAACAGTGCCTTCAGCCGAGACTTCAACGGCGCAATCTGTGGCCCAAGCAAGCCTGGCTCAATGTTCTCCAGCAGCTTGGTGGCGGTGAGCAACGCATAAGCTTCTGAACTATCAAGCCACAAGCCCGGCAATTCGTACTTGGGGCCGGTCGCGCCGCGCCGCTCGAAACGATAAGCATTGATGTCGCGGTCATACACGATGGGTGCATTCAGCTGATCGCGCAGAAACTCCAGATCGCGCTTGAAGGTCGCTTGCGAAACCTCCAAGGTATCCAGAAACTCGTTCAAGGTGACATGAGCCCGGCTGCTGAGCAGCTGGTCAATCATGTGTAGGCGTACCATTCTTGTCATGGGTGGAGCATAGCCTAGGGCAAGGTCAGAATATGAGCCTGTGCGATGAAATACTCCTCTGACCGACCAAGGAGTAAGCATCATGCTTTACGTACTATTCGTGGTTTACATCTGTATTAAATTAAGCAAGATCAACTAATGGCTTCCGTCGAATCAGCCTGACTACGCCTGCGCACGCTGGCGTGTGTTATTAGCAACCCCACAAAAGCCCATGATTCCTGTCATACCCAGACAGAAGGAGCTTTGTGATGGTTGCCAACCCGGAAGACCGCGTCATTTTCAGACCTGAGCTGCAGCAGCTTCTACAGGTCAGTAGCGAAACCATCCGGCGCTGGCTGCTCGGCAAACGGCTCCCCGCCCCTGATGTTGCCCTCACTCGGAAGACTGTTGGCTGGAAGCTTTCCACGCTGGAACGCGCTGGCATCAAACTGGCGTGAAGCCGCAGCTATCCAGCCAATCCGCCCAGTCTTGCAGCAATTTCTTGCGATCCGTCAGATACTCGGCACGGTTGTAGACCGCACGAATCTTGTTGTCAGGCACATGCGCCAGCTGGCGCTCGATGGCATCCGGCGAGTAGCCATTTTCGTTGGCCCAAGTGCTGGCCACTGAGCGCCACCCGTGGCCGGTCATGCGACCCCGATAGCCCATCCGAGCGATCAATGTAAGCACTGAATTCTCAGACATGGGCCTATCCATGCGATGCGGAGCCGACAGCACATAGCGTGCTTCCGGCCGGCTTCGTGCTCGCAGCTGCTTCAGCACGGCCAGCGACTGATCTGACAGCGGCACCAGATGATCGCGATCCCGCTTCATCTTGCCGGCAGGAATCAACCAGACCTTGCCAGCCTCATCAATTTCCGACCACTCCATCATGCGCAGTTCGTTGGTACGCACCCAGGTCAGCGCAAGCAGGCGGCAAGCCAGAACGCTCTGCAAGTCGCCCTCCATCGCTAGGCGCTCCAGAAACTCCGGCACTTCGCGCAAGGCCAAGGCGGCGAAGCTGGTGACTTTGGCGCGGCCGAATGCTTTCTCCGGGCGAATCAGCGCCGCCGGGTTGATGTTGGCAATACCGTTTTCAACCGCCCACTCGAACACCTGCCCAACCCACATGCGAACCTTGCGCACATACACATGCAGGCCGGCGGCATCCATGAGCAGCAATTCGCCCAGCAAGTCATCTCGCGTGATGCTGCCAATCGGCTTCGGCATCAAGCGCATCAGATGCAGCTCAATGCCACGCAGTGCATTGGTGCGATAAGTCGAAGACACATCCTTGCGGCCTTGCCAGTAGGTATCGGTTGCCTCGGCGAGCGTTACACCCTGCCGATTGACGCGCCGTGGTGCCATCGGATCATGACCCTCAATCAGCGCCCGCTTCGCTTCTTCGCGTTTGACCCGCGCCGCTGCCAAAGAAATTTCGGGGTATGAGCCCAGACTCATGGTCTGCGGCTTGCCGACCAAACGATACGCAAGCCGCCAAGTACGCGAGCCCGTAGTCGAAACATAGAGGTGCAGACCACCACCATCAAACAGCTTGTAGGGCTTGTCGCTGGGCTTGGCACCCTTGCAGCGTGCGTCTGAAAGCGTATTTGTAGGCATCGTGTGACCCTCTTCCGATTTGTACCTACGGCGATACCTACAGACTAGCTGTGGTGAACCGTGGTTTTCGGTGGTGAAGCGAGGGCAACCGTGCAAAAGAAAACCCCCGGAAGCCTTGATATTACTGGGCTTCGCGAGGGTTATCTAGGGGTACTGCCCGCTTGCGTGGGCGTGATTTGGAGGAGAAGGAGGGATTTGAACCCTCGATACGGCATAACCGTATGCCAGATTTCGAGTCTGGTGCATTCAACCACTCTGCCACTTCTCCAAGGCCGCGAAAGATAACGGATGCCTTTCGCGAACTCAATACTTTCGCGCGCTGCTCGGCGAAAAAACCGGCAATATTGTGCGACTTACAGCAACACGGCTTACAGCGGCACGGTATCCAAGGTGTCGGCAGCGGCATCGATGCCGCTATCAGCGCTCTCCAGCGCCTCATCCACCGCATCACCCACACCGGGAACAACCGATACAACCGCACCCACCAGCGATGCCGAGGCACCCACCACGCGCATCGGCATGGTAACGAGCTTGGTCAGCAAGCAGCCACTCAGGCTGCTGGCCAACATCAACACTACCGCACTGCGCCACAGCTTCTTCGTCTGCATGTCGCTCTCCTCTTGATTGTTATTAGGCGATGTCCATTCAGGCGATAGTCACACCCAAGCGATGCGCCACTTCTTCGTAGGCTTCCACAACGCCACCCAGCCCCTGACGGAAACGGTCTTTGTCGAGCTTCTTGCGCGTTTCCTTGTCCCACAGGCGACAGCCGTCGGGCGAAAATTCGTCACCCAGCACGATAGCGCCGTTGAACACGCCAAATTCGAGCTTGAAATCGACCAACAGCATGTCGCCGGCCAGGAACAATGCCTTGAGAATGTCGTTGATCTGCAGCGACAGCCGTTTCATTTCGGTGAGCTGCTCCAGCGTGGCCCAGCCAAACGAGACGGCATGCGCTTCGTTAATCATGGGGTCGCCCAACGCATCGTTCTTCAAAAATAGCTCAAAGGTCGGCGGCGTGAGCGCCAAGCCTTCTTCCACACCCAGGCGACGCACCAGCGAGCCGGCGGCGTAGTTGCGCACCACGCATTCAACCGGAATCATGTGCAGACGCTTGACCAGCGATTCAGTGGGCGACAACAGCTTGATCTGATGCGTGGCGATGCCGGCAGCAGAGAGCTTGTCCATGATGAAGGCATTGAACTGGTTGTTCACCGCACCCTTGCGGTCGAGCTGCTCGATGCGCTTGCCGTCGAACGCCGAGGTGTCGTTGCGATAAACGATCACGACATGGTCGGCGTCGTCGGTGGCAAACACGGATTTGGCTTTGCCGGTGTAGAGCAGATCACGCTTTTCCATCTAAATGTCTCCAGACCTCAGGGCCAACGGGCCTGCAGGGTAGTCAATAAATTGCGTGCAACGGCAACAGGCGCCAGTGATTCGTCGTTACGCTGCAAGTTGATCACGAAAGCCTCGGCAGCGCGCACTACGCGCAGCTGGTAGCTTTGGCCCGAAATGCTGACATCCACCAGGCCTAGATCCTGATTACGGTCTGTGAGGGTGATTTCGGCGTTGTTGAGCGCGCGCGCCAGCTCATCCCAGATGCGTTCGCGAGGCCCGATCACACGCAGCTCTGGCACACCGTTACCATCAGTGCCCAACTTGACCGGCGTGCGACCCGGACTGTTCGGCAGCGGCGGCAAGGCGACTTCCTGTACTGGCTTCATTTCAGGCGGGAACGGCACAGCAAACCCCTTGCCCGATACGGGTGCCGTGGTTGCCACAGCCGGAATCGGGTACAGCGGCTTGATCGGGCGTGTATCCACACCGGCGGGCAGCACCAACGGCGCACTGGCCTGCGCCTGGCCATAATCTAGGCTGCGGTCGCGGAAATATCCTGAGCAAGCTGGCAGAACAGTGGCTGCCAGCAAAACCAAACCAAGTCGACGCATTACAACACTCCAGAGGCAGTCAGTGCCGCACGAACGCGCGGCTGGGCATCCGTGGAGAGTACAGTCAAAGGCAGGCGAATGCCGAGGCCCATGCGCCCCATTTCGGCTAATGCCCACTTTACCGGGATGGGGTTGGATTCAATAAAGAGAATTTGGTGCAGTTCAGCAACCGAAGTCGTGAGCGCTCGCGCTTCAGCAACCATGCCAGCCAGTGCGGCATTGCAGGCCTTGGCCATGACACCGGGTGCCACATTGGCAGTGACAGAAATATTGCCCTTGCCGCCAAGCAAAATTAGCTCGATGGCCGTGGCGTCATCGCCGGAATAGACCGCCATGCGTTCGCCAACCAAGCCGATCAGTTCCTGGCCGCGCGGCAGATCGCCGGTGGCATCCTTGATGCCGACAATATTCGGTGTGCCAGCAAGGCGAGCGACAGTGGCATTGAGCATGTCAACGCCAGTACGGCCGGGCACATTGTAGAGAATCTGCGGGATCTGCACGGCGTCAGCAATAGCCTTGTAATGCTGATACAAACCTTCCTGCGTGGGCTTGTTGTAGTACGGCGTGACCAGCAGCACGGCGTCGGCACCGAGCTCAGCGGCCGCGCGTGTGAGGGCGATGGCTTCGCGGGTGGAGTTGGCACCGGTGCCGGCAATGACCTTGAGCTGACCCGCAGCAGTCTCGATAACAGCGCGCACCACGGCCAGATGCTCATCGACATCCAGCGTGGCGGATTCGCCGGTGGTGCCGACGGCCACGATGCCGTGCGTGCCTTCTGCTACATGCCATTCCACCAGTGCTTTCAGTGCCGCCCAGTCCACGCTGCCATCGAGGTTCATGGGGGTGACCAATGCCACCAGGCTACCAAGGATCATGCGGCTCTCCACCAGCTGTGCTGCGTTTGCGTTAGCCGCGTATGGTAGCGGTCAATGCCGTTAAAAACAAAACCCCCAGGCTCTAGAGCACCGGGGGTTCTGAAATTTGGAGCGGGTAACGAGGCTCGAACTCGTGACCTCGACCTTGGCAAGGTCGCGCTCTACCAACTGAGCTACACCCGCTTATCTGTGGACGCGGATTCTAGGCATCGCTCCCAAGGCTGTCAACACTGACGAAGCACTTAGCGCGACTTTTCCAGCTGCTTGGCCAGCTGCTCGATTACGCGAGTAAGCTGATCCATGCGCTCGCTCAAACTCTCGATATCTTTTTGCGAGGGGATGCCCAGGCGCGTGAGCGTGCCGCTCAAACGGTCATCGATGGCGCGCTCGACTTTTTCGCGCGTATCCGAAGCCTTTTCGATGACTTTCTCTTTCAGGTCATGCGCGGTGGTGTCGGTAATTTCCTTGGTCTTGTGCTCCAGCTCTTCACCGATCTTGACGAGATTGTCGAAGAGCTTGCCGCCCTCTTCCTCGGCACGCGAGAAGGCACCCAGACCAGCAAGCCAGATTTGCTGCGTGTATTTACGCAGGTCTTTGCTGGGCGCAATTTTCAGGCGGCCACGCGCCGTCTTGCTGTCGTTCATGTCCACACTATTCTCCTCTCGGCCTTACAAGGACCACATCACCAAAAGCTGTGCAAAGCCCGCTACAGTTCCCAACGCAGCGCCTAGCATAATCAAAATCCACTCATCTTCCTTGAAAGCGGGGCGTAACAGTTCCTGAAATTCGGCGTTGCTCATGGCCATCATGCGCTTGCTCAAGGTGCTGTGAATCACGCCTGAGCGCTCGCGGCTGAAACGGGCGTCATTGACCGATTGCAAGCTCATGGCCAGCGCCTTGTCAGCAACCTGAGACTTGAGATTGGCATAACCCTCGGCCCCCATAGTGATCTGGATAGCCGTGCGCACCACGCCAGACTCCAGCAACGGCCGCAGGTGGCGCTTGATGATGGCTTTGCTGCGATGCGCCTGCGGCCCGGCCATGACTTCGGTCATGAGGTTGCTCAGGTTCAGGATGTCACGCGCGCAGACCTCAGCAAACTTGTCGGCAACTTCATTCTTGCGCTTCATGAATAGGCCATGCAGACACAACGGCCCGAGCTGGATCGGCTCCAGCGGCCGAAAAATCACATTCAGCGCTAGCCAATTGGTGAGGTAGCCGACCAGAAAGCCAAACAGTGGCAAAACCCAGTTTTCCGGGTAAATCAGGTAGATAGTGAGCTGGGCCAGCCCGAAGAGAAAGCCGAAGCCGGCACCGGAATTGACGACAAATTTCAATTCCTTGTCGCCGACTTCCATGAAAACACGCACCACCAAGCTTTTATCTTCACGCATGAGGCGAACCACCATGGCGCGCAGATCCACCAGCTGCTCGATGTTTTCCGCCATGTCATCGACAATATTGTCCAGAATTTCAGGAAGTTGGCGGCGAGCACGGGCATAGACGCGGTTGCGCACCATGATCGGTACATTTTCCCAGAGCACCGCATTGCGCTCGGTCATGACTTCGTCGATGTATTCTTCTAGGCGCAGGCCAATGGTGCGGCTGATGTGCTCGGCGATTTTCTCCGGCTCCAGCTGCTGAAACAGCTCTGACAAAGACGCCAGTTTAGCCAGTGAATTGTCCACCATGATGCCGGCCATTTTGCCGGACTTGGCCGGGATAATGCCCTGCCAGCCCAGATGCCAACGCTTGAAGCCGACGAACTCGATGGGCCGGAAGGTCATCTCGATGGCGATCCAGTTGGTAAACCAACCCACGGCGGCCGCCACAAACGGGATGCTGATGAGCCACCAGAAGTCCGGGCGCGCACTAAGCTCCAGTAGCCATTCGTTCATGACAGTCCTTGCAGACGACAGTGCCAGGAAAACCCGGGCAGAGAAAATTCGCTGGCGAGTATACACTTCTTGCCCGAAACCACGGCAAAACAGCCCGGCAGAACCTCTTGGTCGCCGGTGACTTGCACACACACGCCGAACCCGCTAAAAGTCAGGCCCATGAGCTCATATCAAACAGAAGAAAAACTTCACGCTCGCAAGCCAGCACTGATTCAGGAATTGATGCTGGGCATGCTGGAAAGCCTGATCAATGCCTTTATCGATCTCGATAGCGACACGCAAGCGCAATGCCGCGAGCGTGCCGGTTTGATCGTGCGCGTGAAAGCCGCCGATCCCTATGCCGTCTTCTATGTGCTGTTTACCGACCACGGCATTGAATTGTCCACCAATAGCCCTGGCTCTGCGCGCGTGCGCGTGGGCGGCTCGGCACTAGCGCTGGCCGGCGCTTTGCTGGGCGGCCATGGCTTGGATGACGGTCGCCGCATTCATGTCTGGGGCGATGAAAGCCAAGTCAGCTGGCTGCTGGACCTGCTGCGCGAGTTCAATTTCCGCACCTCGGCTCAGCGCTGGCTGGGCGAGCATCTGAACATCACGGAAATTTTGGCTCGTTTGCGTCGTCACGACCCGAGCTGGCTGTCTGATCTGATGCCGATGCCGAGTCTGATGCGCGATGCGCAAACGCAGCTGCGCGTGCTACGGCAGGATGTGGACGAGCAAGACCAGAAGCTGCGCGTGCAAATTCGCGAGCTGCATTTGCAGCGCCGCTGGGATGTAGCACTGATGTTGATGCTGTTGCTGTCGACGGCGCTGGTGCTGCTGCCCGGCGACACCCTGCCCGCGCGCGTGCTGGGCATGGCGCCGTTGCAAATCAGCTGGCTGGCATTCGCGGTGATGCTGGTCTGCACACGCTTCTGGCGGCGCTCGCGCTACTAAGCGCTTGAGCTCGCTTGGCAGGCCGCCCGCGCTTTATTCGCGGCCTTTGCGGCCCAGCAACGCCTGCAAGCTCTCGCTGATCAAATCGCTGCCCGAACGCGCCGCCTTCCAGCCCGACTCTCGCAGTACCTCTTCCTGACCCGCCTCGGACAGACTTTCGATAATGGCGCGCTTGACCCGCACATCCACCGTCCGCGCGATGGACTCGTGCAGGGCATCGATCTGCTGCTCCCACAAGGGTGCTCCGCTACGACGCAACCACCAGCGCACCATCGCCAAGGTCAGGATGCTCGACAGAATGGCCGTTCCCAGCATTTGCAAAATAATCATGTAGCTCGTCCTTCCTGCGCTCTATACAAGCACTATTGTGCCTAGGGTAAGATGCCGGCTCGCTCAGGAGCCCAGCATGATTACCATTGAAATTACCAACCTCGACGAACTCGTGCGTGAACACCGTGGCTCGTTGTCGGCCCTGTTCGGCAAGCTGGTGAAAGATGTGGAGGGCGAAGTCGAACGCATCCTGATCAACGAATTGAAAAAGGAATTCGAGAAACGCGGCATCCAGGCCAATATCTGCAGCATTGCCGGGATCAGCCTGCGCCAGTTCGTGACCAGCAACCTGCCCTCTGCCAACCCCTAAACCTCTCGGCCCTCAGCCTTCACCAAAGCGCGACAGCATCGCCTTCAATTCCTGTAGCGCCGTGCTTGTGTCTGGTGGTGCATAGGAACCCACGACGGTAGCGATGCCCGGAGCCAGCACCTGCGCCTCCAGCACACGCACTTCCGACAGCGCAAATGCCTCGCCCGTGCCTAGCACGCCATCGCTCAGCCACTGGCTCAGCGAGGCGATAAGCGGCATGTGGCTGACCACGATGAGCTCATCCACGCCCTCGCGCACCGCCAGCGACAGCACTTGCTCGGCGCGCAGCATATCGCCATCCGGCGACAACTCATCGTGCGTTTCCAGCGTCAGCAAGCCCAGCGCCTGCTGCATCACAGACGCCGTTTGCTGGGCGCGCAGCAAGGGGCTGGCCACAATATGCACCGGGCCGGACACCTGCTGGCAGAGCCAATCGGCCACCAGCTGCGCCTGCGCCCAACCCAGCTCGGTCAGCTCGCGTGCGTCATCGTCTGCGTTGGCAGCTGCCTCGGCATGACGCAACAAATACAGGCGCATGCTTATTCCTCGCCCGGCTTGGGCAGCACGAATTCAACATCGCTGCTCTGGCTGGCCAACATCATGGCCAGCACCACATCGTACAGGCTGCGACCATTGAAGATGATTTCGTAAAGGCCGCTGACCAGCGGCATGCGGATGCCGAGCTTGTCGGCATGGTGCTTGACCATCTCGATGGTATTGATGCCCTCGGCGGTCTGCTCCAGCTCCTCGACGATTTCCTGCAAGGTCTGACCCTGGCCAATGGCAAAACCGACCTGATAATTGCGACTCAGCGACGACGAACAGGTGGCGATCAGGTCGCCAACGCCGGCCAGCCCGAGAAAAGTCAGCGGATTAGCGCCCAGATGCACGGCGAAGCGGCTCATTTCGGCCAGCGAGCGCGTCAGCAGCATGGCGCGGCTGTTTTCGCCGAGCTTGTGCGCGGCGGCAATGCCCGAGGCCACGGCATAGATGTTCTTCAGCGCGCCGCTCAGTTCCACGCCGTACACATCGGTATTGGAGAACACGCGGAAGTACGGGCAAGACAGCACGCCATGCACGGTATCGCGCAGGTCTTCATCAAGACTGGCGACCACCGTGCCGGCGATCTGCTTGGACATGATTTCCTTGGCCAGGTTCGGCCCGCTGATCACGCCGATGCGCGCCAAACCGGTTTCCTGACGCAGAATTTCGCTCATCAGCGAAAAGCTGCCCTTCTCGATGCCCTTGGTCGTGCTCACCAGCATCTGCTCAGGGCGCAGGGCCGACTTGGCCGCCTGCAATACCGAACGGAACGCCTTGCTGGGGATGGACACAAAAATTAGATCGGCCTGAGCCACGGTGGCCAGCAGGTCATCGCTGAATTGAAGGTCGGGGCAGAGTTGGAAACCGGGCAGATAGCGCGTGTTTTCCTGAGTCTCGCGCATGTCGGCGAGCTGCTGCGGATCGCGCAACCAGAGTGTGGTGGGGTTGCCGTTGCTAGCCGCAAGGTTGGCGATGACGGTGCCGAAGCTGCCGCCACCGAGCACTGCCACATGGATTTGAGTCATCGAGACATCCTGACAGAACGCCCCGGTGAATCGGGGCAAGATGGCCGGATTATACCGACCGGCCCTGCCCCGCCAAGGAATTCTGTCGGACGATTTGGCAATAGACCCGACAGTTTTTCAGTTACACGCCCTGCAACAAGCGCTGCACGCGACGCACATACGCTGCTGGGTCTTCCAGCTGCGCGCCTTCTGCCAGCGCGGCCTGATCCAGCAAGACCAGCGCCAGGTCGCTGAAACGCGCCTCATCCTTCTCTTCTGCCAAGCGCTCGACCAAGCGATGCGTCGGATTAATCTCCAGAATCGGCTTCACTTCCGGCAGCTTCTGGCCGGCGGCTTCCATGAGCTGACGCATCTGGAAGCCGGGATCGAAGGCATCCAGCACCAGGCAAGTGGGCGACTCGCTGAGGCGGTTGGTGGTGCGCACTTCCTTAACGCGATCCTTCAGGGCTTTCTGCAGACGCTCGACCACAGCTTCAGCCTGTTGCGTCTGCTCGGCGCTGACTTCCGGCTCAGCGTTGTCGCCAGCGACCTTGCTCAGGTCAACCTGGCCCTTGCCGATGTGCTGGAACTTCTTGCCCTCGAACTCGGTGAGGTAGCTCATCATCCACTCGTCGATGCGATCGATCAGCAGCAACACTTCCACGCCCTTCTTGCGGAACAGCTCCAGATGCGGGCTCTGGCTGGCCGTGGTGTAGTTGTCGGCGGTGATGTAGTAGATCGTGTCCTGGCCTTCCTTCAGGCGGCCGAGGTAATCCGCCAGCGCCACGCTGGGCGTGCCTTCGCCGGTGGTGCTGGAGGCAAAGCGCAGCAGTTTGGCGATCTTGTCCTTGTTGGCGTGATCTTCGGCCAGACCTTCCTTCAGCACTTGGCCGAAGATGGCGTAGAACTTGGCGTACTTTTCCGGGTCATCAGCGAGCTTGGCGAGCATATCCAGCGAACGCTTGGTCAGCGCCGACTTCATGCTGTCGATGATATCGGACGATTGCAGCAGCTCGCGCGACACATTCAGCGGCAGGTCGTTGGAGTCGACCACGCCCTTGATGAAGCGCAGGTACAACGGCATGAACTGCTCGGCATCGTCGCGGATAAACACGCGCTGCACATACAGCTTGAGGCCGCGAGCGCCATCGCGCTGGTAAAGATCGAACGGCGCACGACCAGGCACATAAAGCAGCGAGGTGTATTCGAGCTTGCCCTCGACCTTGTTGTGGCTCCAGCTCAGGGCATCCTCGAAATCGTGGGCGATGTGCTTGTAGAAAGTCTGATATTCGTCGTCTTTCAGCTCGTTGCGCGGGCGTGTCCACAGCGCCTGCGCCTGATTCACGCGCTCGAATTCGCCAAGCGAAGCCTCGCCCTCTTCACTTTCGGCCGGCTTGTGCAGATACACCGGCAGCGCAATGTGCTCGGCATATTTGTTGATGATGCTGCGCAGACGCCAGCCATCGGCAAACTCTTTCGATGCCTCGCGCAGGTGCAGCGTGATGCTGGTACCGCGCTGGGCCACATCAACGGTTTCGATGCTGAACTCGCCGGTGCCTTCCGACTCCCAGCGCACGCCTTCGCTGCTGGCCAGGCCGGCACGACGGGTATGCACCACCACGCGATCCGCGACCACGAACGAGGAATAGAAACCGACGCCGAACTGGCCGATCATCTGGCTGTCTTTCTTTTCGTCGCCACTGAGGTTCTTCACGAACTCGGCGGTGCCGGAGCGGGCGATGGTGCCCAGGTTCTGCAGCACTTCGTCGCGATTCATGCCGATGCCGTTGTCGCGCAGCGTAATCGTGCCCGCCGCTTCATCGACTTCCAGCCAGATGCCCAGCTCCGGGTCTTCCGCCAGCAGGCTGCCGTTGCTCAGTGCCTCGAAACGCAGCTTGTCGGCGGCATCAGACGCGTTCGACACCAGCTCGCGCAGGAAAATTTCCGGGTTCGAGTACAGCGAATGAATCATCAGATGCAGCAGCTTCGACACCTCGGCCTGAAAGCCGCGTGTTTCCTTCTGCGCGCCTGCCTGTGCACCGGTAGTCTGATCTTGTGTGGTCATGAAAAACTCCTGAGTGAAAGCCGCCTTGCTTGCCGCAAAGCCATGCTCTCTAGATGCGGCCAGCAGCATCAATTTCAAGGGCTGTTTTTATCGGCAGTTTTCGACAAATGGCGGCTACGGGCATCCCTGAAAGTGGCTACACTCAAGACTCATTTCAAGCCTGAGAGATTTCACCATGAAGAAATTCCTTGCAGTTGCTCTGCTTGCTAGTGCCAGCAGCATGTCATACGCAGATCCTGACGCAGGTTGCGGTGTAGGTTCATCGCTGTGGGCCGGTAATTCAGGCTTGCTGCCCAAGGCGCTGGCTTCATTCACCAACGGCTTCTTCTTTCAAAGCGTTTCCATCACAGCCGGCGTGTTCGGTTGCAACAACAATGGCGTGGTGAGCTCTTCGGTGCGTATCACCATGTTCACCGGCTCCAACATCGACAAGCTGGCTAGCGACATGTCGGTGGGTCGCGGCGAAACGCTGAATACCCTGGCTGATCTGATGGGCGTGCAAAGCCAAGACAAGCCGGCTTTCTTCCAGGCCACGCGTGACAACTTCAGCACCATCTTCGCCCCCAGCAATGCCACCGCAGGCGATGTGCTGAGTGCCATGAACAGCGTGCTCGCCAAAGATGCAGAACTGGCCGCTTACCTGATTCAGGTATAAGCCAGTTGCGGTTCGTCAAAGCCCTGCTTCGGCAGGGCTTTTTCTTGGTGATGTGCAGCCTGGCACTGGCTGGTTCGCCTGCTCATGCCAATCCAAGCCTGGATGAACTAGCCGCCGACGCTTACTGGTTGCGCCTACTCCGCAGCGAGGCCAGTCAACCTCGGCAAGCATTGAATACAACACTCGCCGCCTTTTCCGCAGCCGATAATGGCGCTGAAAATACCCATGCGCTTTGCCTATACCCTGCCCGCGCCCACTGGCTCAAGCAACAGCGCCCGGACTTGGCCGCTTTATGGCCGCAAGCACGCTGCCCGCAATATGAAAGCTGGCTGCGCGACCTAAAACCTGGTCGCGTCACCTTGGTTTACGCCAGTGATTTCGCCGGCAATCCATCGTCGCTGTTCGGGCATACCCTGTTGCGCATCGATGGCGAAAACCAGCGCAATGACCTGCTGGCCTACGCCATCAATTTTTCGGCCGACAGCGGCGGCACAGGTGGCCTGAGCTACGCCCTTCAAGGCATGACCGGACAATTTCCCGGCAGCTTCTCGCTGCTGCCTTATTACGACAAGGTGCGTGAATACAACGACCTCGAAAGCCGCGATCTGTGGCAATACGAGCTGAACCTCAGCCCCGAAGAAAGCCGCCAGATGGCACGGGTGTACTGGGACTGGCGTGCCCAGAAAACGGCGTATTACTTTCTTCGCGAAAACTGCTCTTACGAACTGCTGGGGTTGCTCGATGCCACGCGGCCAAGCCTGAACCTGCAAGCCGGCTTCACCGGTGCGGTCATTCCCACCGATACCGTGCGCGCAATTGTTTCGGCCGGCTTGGTCACTTCCGTGAGCTGGCGGGCATCGACCAATACGCGTCTGAATGCACAGATTGACCAGAATAGTGAGGCAGTGAATGCCGCCGTGAAACAGTCACTGACCGAGCGCAGCCTGATCCCCCTGCAAAATCTGCCTGCCCAAGATCAAGCACAGGCGCTGGAAACCGCCCACGACGCGCAGTACCGCCGCTTCAATCAGGATCAACGCAGCGACTACGGCCCCTGGTTTCGCCAGCTATTGATCGCTCGCAACCAGCTGGCGCTGCCGGAGCAACGCCCGCAACCCCCGACGCCAACAACTCGTCCTGATCAGAGCCACCGCACCGGGCGCTGGGGCTTAGGCATCCTGCAAGAACCGCAAAGCCACGCTGTGTTGCTGCACTACCGGCCGGCCTACCACGATTTGCTGGATGATCCGGCGGGGTATCGCCCAGGGTCACAGGTCAGCATTCTAGACACGACACTACGCCTAAGCAGCACGCAAGCAGGCCGCAAGCGCCTGGGTCTGGACCGTTTTACTCTGCTTGCGGTAGACACCTTCACGCCCGTGGACGCCCTCACCACGCCGCTGAGCTGGAGCATTTTGCTGGGCGCGCAACGGCATTTGGGCGATAGCAAGCGTTCGCGCTGGCACACACAGCCCAGCTTGGACGCCAGTGTTGGCCTGACCCGTGCCGTAGCCGCAAGCAGTTATTGTCATGCCCAGATAGCCGTTGCCAATCGCTTTGGCTCTGGCCTCACGGATGGCTGGGATAGCCGCATCGGGCCGCGCCTGGGCTGCTTCGGACAGTGGCCACGCGCTGCATTGCAATGGCATGTGGATAGCCGGTATCTGCTGGGCCGTGGTCAGCCCACCCAGGAAACCGAGTTAGGCATGCAATGGGGCATGAACCGCACGCAAGCGTTGCGCCTGAGCTGGCAACATGAGCAGCGGGAAAGTCACAACGATCGCCTCAGCTTGAGCTGGCTTCGTTATTTCTGAAACGCGCCGAATCAGATAATATGCGCGACTCGGCACTTCAGCCGTTCCTAATTGAAAGGTTTTCAGCATGCAAATCGCCCAAGACAGCGTCGCCCTGATCGACTACACCCTGACCAACGATGCCGGTGAAGTCATCGACAGCTCCAACGGTGGCGAACCGCTGGCCTACCTGCATGGTCACCAGAACATCATTCCGGGTCTGGAAAAGGCCCTGCTGGGCAAGACCGTGGGCGACAGCCTGAAGGTCAGCATCGCCCCGGCCGAAGGCTATGGCGAACTCAACGAGAGCCTGGTCGAACAAGTTCCGGCCGACCTGTTCCAGGGCGTTGAGCAAATCGAAATCGGCATGCAGTTCCATGCCCAGACCGGCACTGGCATGCAGGTCATCACCGTGACTGATGTGCAGGGCGACATGGTTACTGTTGATGGCAACCACCCGCTGGCTGGCCAGACCCTGCACTTCGATGTGACCGTGAAGGAAGTTCGCGCGGCGTCGAAAGAAGAGTTGGAGCATGGTCATGTGCATGGCGCTGGTGGTCACCACCACTGAGCCAATGGCTTGATGCGGTGCCTAATGCGCTAAAAATGCCCCGAAAATTCGGGGCATTTTTGTTGCAAGATTTGTTGCGTGATTGATTACAAGAAGTGCCAAACTCACCGCCTCTGTTCTATACAAATACGGGCACCTGAATATGTTGCGTTTGATGTGCCTGCTCATCAGCCTGTTTTGCCTGCCTGCCACATATGCCCAGGCTGCCAGCGACAGTGATCCGCAAATCACCATGCTCCCGATTGCCAGCCGTGAGATCAATGAAGCCAGCGCGTTGACTCGCTCGCATCGCAGCAAGGAAGTGCTGTGGACGCTCAATGACAGCGGGGGTGATGCCGACATTTATGCCTTAAGCACAACAGGCGAACTGCTCGCAACCGTCACGCTGACCGGTGCCGGTGCGATCAATCAGGATTGGGAGGCCATGGGCGGCTTCACCCAGGGTAATAAGCACTTCCTGCTGATTGGCGATGTTGGCGACAATTTTGCTTGGCGTCCGAATATCACGCTGTATTTGATTGAAGAACCATTGTTGCCGACCAACCCCGAAGCGGCACAAACCCTGCAAGCACCCGTGCTACACAGCTTCCGCGTGCGGCTGCCGAACGGCCCGCGTGACATCGAGGCCATCGCAGTGGATGCCGCTGAGCATGCGGCCTATCTCATTACTAAGCGTGACAACCGCCCCACGCTGTACCGTTTCTCGCTCATGCACGATGAAAACAGTCCGCTGACCGAGCTGATTGCCAGCGATCTCGGCGCGATCAGCATTCCGCGTGCAGATCGCAACAACGGGTACTTCAACTGGGTGACCGCCATGGATTTCAGCGAGTCGGGTCGCTGGGCCTATGTGAGTACGCTGAGTCATGGTTATCGCTATGCGCGGGCGCCGGGCCAGTCTTGGCAAGAGGCGCTGCAACAGCAACCGATTGCCTTTTCGCAGCCCCGGCTAACTCAGATCGAAGGCGGCTGCTTTGACTGGCGCGACGACAAGCAATTGTTCGTGATTAGCGAAAACCTGCCCGCCAAGATGGCCAGGATCAAATTGCCGGCGCCTTAGTTGCATCTGAACCAGACGCTTTCAGCGGGCAGGCCGTTCGCGCTGCCTGCTGATAGCGCATCACTTCCGCCCCTTCCCGTTGCAGAAAGTTGGCTACAGCACCATGCAGTCCGGCATGTCGAAGCAGATGCCATGAACTGGTCAGTACCGGCTCAAAGCCGCGAATGAGCTTGTGTTCGCCTTGCGCGCCGGCATCAAAAGCTTGAAACCCACCGGCAATGGCGCGCTCGATACCTTGGTAAAGGCAGGCTTCAAAGTGCAGCAGTGGCACATCCTCAAGCGCGCCCCAGTAGCGTCCGTACAAGGTCTTGTCGCCCGCTAAATACAACGCCATGGCAATGACTTCACCGTGGCGCTCAACGCAGAGCACCTGCACCACGCGCGGCATTGCGGTGAAAATTTGAGCAAAAAAGGCGGGCGTGAGATAGGGCTGTTGGCCGCGCACGACATAGGTATTGGCATAGCAGGCGTAAAGGCGGTGCTGCAGCGTGGCATCGCAGTCACCGCCGAAGCGCCACACATAGTTCAAGCCCGCCGCGGCGAGCTTCTTGCGCTCTTGCCGAATTTTCTTGCGACGGTCAGCGGTGAGTTGCGCCAGATATTGCTCGAAATCGGTGTAGCTGCGGTTCTGCCAGCGATACTGGCAGTCGCGCCGATGCAGCCAGCGGGCATCCTCGGCAAATAGCGCATCGTTGGTCGCATCCGTGAAGTTCACATGCAGCCCGCTGTAGCCCGCCCAGGCCTCGTGCGTGGGCAGCTGTGCCAGCAACTCAGCCGCAGCATGCGCTGTGCCCAGTAGCCTCGGGCCGGTAACAGGACTGAATGGCACCGCCGACAGCCATTTCGGGTAATACGGCAGCCCTGCACGCTGGGCGGCCTCGGCCCAGCCTTGGTCAAAGACATACTCGCCGCGTGAATGCTGCTTTTGCCAGCCGGGCATGGCCGCCAATAAGTGGCCATCGTTATGCGTTAACAGGGCATGCGCCGGCTGCCAGCCCGTGCCGGGGCCAACGCATTCGGTGCTTTCCAACGCCTGCAGAAATGCGTGACACAGGAAGGGCTGATCCGCCGGCACCAGGGCATCCCAGGCGGTAGCGGGCACTTCGTCCAGCGAGTGCAGACACTGCAGCGTGGTCATGGTTTCAGCGCAGGCTCAGGCTAAAGCGCTCGATGGCATCGCTTACCTCAGCGGTGCGGGTGTGGTGCGGCGCATGACCCGTCTTCGGCAACAGCAGCACTTGCGCTTGCGGCATGACCGGCAACAAACGGCGACCATGATTCCAGAACGGCACCAGCGTGTCGGCCTCGCCGTGGATAATCAGCAGCGGCAACTTCACTCGGTCGTAATTCGGGCTGAGCGTTTGCATGTAGAAGCTCAGTTCGTTCATGTCGCGCATATTGTTCAGATAGGTTTGCGGCCGCAAGGCCAGCGCGATACCACTACGCTCGACTTGACCCTCCGGCACCGGATCCGGCGCGAACACCTCGGCCAAACCTTCTTGCAAATAGTATTTGCCCAGCGGCTGCACCAGCGTCCAGGCAAAGAGTTTGCTCAGCCAGGGGCGCTGCTCGGCCAGGGTGTAGGTCCAATCCAGCGGGCCCGTCCAATGCCCCGCCACGCCACTAATAAGAACGCCGCCGGCAATGCGTTCCGGCATGTTAACCATGGCCGACATGACCACGGAGCCTGCCCAGGAGTGACCTACAATCAAAGGCTTATGCACGCCCAGTGCCTCACTGGCATCGAGCAGTAGCGTGGCGATTTGCGCCGGATTCAGCCAACCTTTTGCCTCGGATGGCCGCTCACTGAAGCCGTAGCCGGGGCGATCAAAGGCAATCACGCGATGCGTTTTGGCTAATATTGGCAAAATGCTGCTGTTGAACTCACGCAAATTCGAGCTGGCGCCGTGCACCAGCACCAAGCCCGGCCCATCACCCGCCATAACATAGTGCAGCTTCACACCATTTACCGTGATGAACTGGCCGATAGGCTGATTGACTTGCTCGGCACGGCTCACGCCAACCCCAGTGACAATGAGCAATACGCAGAGCAACGCCGGCATGAGCAGAAAAAGAGAGAGTTTCATCGGGCATCCATCAAGGGGGGTCTGTCTGCTGCCTACTGTTGTCGAGAGCCGTGCTAATGACAAGCGGACAGATGGCGCAAAGTACGCTTCAGGGCTTGCGCATGTCACGCAAAATCATGGCCTGAAGGGTCGAGCCGTCGCTAGGGCGAAAGCCGATGTGCGTCCAGCGCACACGGCCATCGGGGCCGATCAGGAAGGAGGTCGGCATGCCCGGCAGCTGATAGCTCGCCGCCACGGTGCCGGCCGGATCGTAAACCACCGTAAAACTGGCAGGCAGCTGGCGCAGGAAAGCGGCGGCATCGGCGCGATGTTCATCGACATTCACTGCTAGAACATTGAGCGCTAGGGTCTTAGGCGCAGTGTTGCGGCTTCGCTGGCTGAGCTGGTTCATCCACGGAAAGCTCTGGCGACAGGGGCCACACCAGCTCGCCCAGAAATCGACATAGACGAATTGGCCACGCAGGCTGGACAGCGTGATCGGCTTGCCGGCGGCATCCGGCAGGGTGAAGTCGGGTGCGACATCGCCGGCGGAAAGCGCCAGTGCCGTGTTTGGCAGCAGAACTGAAAACAGCGCTAACAGCAGCATTTGCTTCATGTCTGGTTTTCCTCGGCAACGGCAACCGCCAGCGTGCCGTGCAATTTCAGCTCACGGGTCACGGCCAGCCAAGGGTATGGGCAATCCGCCAGCCAGTCTGTCGCGCCCTGCCCTTGCAGCATGCCCAGCGTGCAGGCCGCGCCGGCCAGCAGGCATTGCGGGGCGGTAACGGTCAGGCTGGCCAGGCCATCCACCGGCCAGCCGTTGCGGGCGTCGAGAATATGCGAATAGCGTCGATCCGGGGTGACGATGCAGCGCTCGTAGTCGCCACTGGTGGCGAGGCCGCCCTGCGTCAGCGCAATGCTGGCCAGCACCTGGCCGGGCTGGCGCGGATGCTGGATGCCGATCAGCCAGGGGCTGCCGTCGGGGTGCGGGCCGACCACGCTGATATCGCCGCCAAGTTCGACCAGGCCATGCCGGATGCCGCAGGCCACGAGCACGGCAGCGGCACGGTCGGCGGCGTACTCTTTGCCAAAGCCGCCGAAATCCAGCTCCATGCCGGGCTGGCCGAGCTGCACATGCTGCGGGCTCCAATGCACCTGCTGCCAGCCGATCAGCGCCAGCACATCGGCCACGGCGGCCGCCGCTGGCGGCTGGGCAGACTGAAAATCCCAAACCCGGCGCAGCACGCCCGAGGTGATGTCGAAGCGTCCGTCCGACTGCTCGTGCAATCGCGCCGCGATGGCCAGCAGCTGCGCCGTCTCGGCATCGATGGCGACATCCCGCCCGCTGCCGGCAGCGGCATTTATGCGCGCCACCACGCTGTCGTCGCGGTAGCGCGAATACTTGCTTTCGATGCGCCGCACCTCGGCCTCGGCGGCACTCAGCGCAAAGTCGGCGCTAGTGGCATCGGCAGCGTAGACCTGCACGCTGCAAGGGCCGCCCATGGCCCGAAACAGGCGCTCATGGCGCTGCACTCAATAGCTCCGCGACACGCGCAGATGGCCGTTGAGCCACGACACCAGACCGGGGTTGGCGACCTCGACCTTGCCCAGCGCGTAGTCCTCGCTCGCCTTGTACCAGCCCACGCCACCACCGACCGTCCACGGCCCGATCAGGCGTTTCACATCCAGCCCGATGCTGAGCGCGCCGAAAGGCGACAGGCGATAGTCGCTGGAAGCCAGACCATCGGCCCGCGCCGTGGCGTAGAACGGGGCATAGAAGCTGGCCTGGCTCTGCGAATACCAGCGTGCATTCGCGGCCCACTGCCAGTTGCCCTGCGCGCGCAGCAGGCCCAGCGCCAGACTGTGCGCCTCAATCTCCCAGTCATCGCGGTAATAGCGGTAGTCGGCCTGCGCCGCGAGGCCCTGACCCAGACTTTGGCGCAGCATGAGGCTCACAGCACTACCCTGACGCTGCTCCGGGCGGCTGTCGGCGATCATGCTGGTGGTCGTGGTCACATAGGCAAGCTTGTAGGGATCGCTGAGAAAGCCGTCCTGCCAAAGGCCACTGACGGCGAGCTGCAAGCGCGTGCGCGGCCCCAGCACCTGCTCCAAGCTGGCGAAAGCGGTGATGCCATCGCGGTCGGCCTCGACGATGCGCGTCGGGTAAGCCGCGCTGCCACCCTCGGTGGGCATGACGGTATCGGCCGAATAGCCGGCACCAACGGTCAGTGTCTGCATCTGGCTGGCCGAGGCCCAAGCGGCTTCAAGACCGGCCTGCAACGAGCGATAGTCATCCTCCGTGGAGTAGCCGCCGCTGAGTTTGAGCGTGCTCAGGCGCGACAATTCGTGGCTCCAGTCGCCCTGCACCGCGACTCGCTCCTCGCGGATGCTGGCACCGCTCATGACTTGCACCGGCTTGCCGGCGGTATTTGGCAGCACATACCAAGGCGATGCGCCGGTCATGCTCTCGTAAGTCAGGTTGATGCCAAGGCTGTCGTGATCCGTCGCGGGCAGGTTGACGCGAAAGCGATGCGAGTCAATGGCATAGCGCTCTTCGTCGCGCCCGCTGGCAGTCTTGTCGGCCTTTACATCGGCTTCCTGATACCGGCTATAGAGATAATCCACGGAGGGCGTGGCATTGACCGCCGCCACGGCCGGCAGCGCCATCACGGTGAGTGGCGCAAGCGCCATGAATAACGAGGAAGATGTCTTCATCAGTTGCACCCGCAGCCGCCGCCACCCAACGAGGCACCGCCGCTGGCGGCCTCCTTGCTGACCTGGATATGCTCGTTGTAATCCGCCAACAGCGGATCCATCTCCCAGGCCATCGCCGGGCTGGCCAGCGCCGCCCGTTGCCAAGGCTGCACCGGCTGTGCCGAGTGAAGTGGCTGTGCCGAACAACCCGCCAGAAGCGTCAGGGCAACACCTGTGATTATTATTCTTATCATCAATCCCTCCAAAGCAGCTACAGCGTCTTCATGTACTCAATCAGCGCCCGCCGCTCCTGATCCGTCAGCACGCTGACAAACTCGTGGCCTTGGTTGCCCTGACTAAACATCTGCGTGTTGTAGATCTTGCGCTCCTCGATCTGCTGCGTAGTCAGCAGCGGCGGATGCAGCACATTCCAAGTCCCTGAAAGATTGCCATAAATCAGCGACAGCAGTTGCTGCACCGGCGCCACCACGGCGTTGGCCCCCGGCAAGCAGTCCAGATAAGGCGTGGTGCCCGTACCGCCGCAGCTCAGCACCTCGTACTTCCAGCCGACCTTGAGCGGATCGAAAGCGCGCTGCAAATTCGTGTCGAAACCCATCACCACCTTGCCCTGCTGATCGCTGCGCGCCGGCGTGGACACACGACGCCAGATCGGCTGACGATCCGCCGGCTGCAACACCTCCCAGAGATTGGGCACCGAGCCGTTGTGCAAATACGGCGCCGTCGCCCACACGCCATACAGCGGCGGCGCGAGATAGCCCGGCTCCCGCGTACCGCGCAGGTCAGCGCGGTTCTGCATGCCGCAATCCTGAGCCGTACCCGCCGTTTCCGGATAGCCAAAGAAGTTGCGCGAGCCAGCTTCCTGAACGCCCTCGTTATTGGTGTCCACGCGCTCGGCATCGGTACCGATGATGCGTTTGGGCACCACATAGCTGGCGATGCCCTCCAGCGCCGGACTATCCAGATACGCCGGGTCATGCACGAAACGCGGCGAATAGGCGCCATGACAGGACGCGCAAGAGCCATTGCCACCCGCCGGCTTCGGCAGCGGATTCTTCAGCCCGGCGGCCCACAGGTTCTTGCTGTGAAACAGCACCGCGCCCTGCTCGGCCAGCGCCGTGTCTATCGCCAGCGGATATTTCGGCGCTTTCAGCGACATCACCCAATCATTGGCATCCTGGGCATGGCGGCTGGCCCAGGCCTGCGCCGTCTTGTCGCCAAACAGCCCGGCCAACGGGATATAGAACACCAGATCGACGCGTGCCGAATCACCGGGGAAGATGCCGTCAATAAACTTCAGCGGCCGGTGGCCGAGGTTCCACCAGGCTGGCGTGTCCATGCTCGCGGTGGAGCCGGCGCTCATCAGCTCGAACCAGGATGCGTCGAGCTTGTACTGCTCTTGAAAGATAAAGGCGAGATTGATCGCACTGGCATTGCTGGTGCCACGGGTGCGATTGAGGTTGGCCAGCATCGCCGCCGACGCCTGATAGCCCAGCGGTGCCATGTCGCGCAGAAACAAGGTGTAGTCGTGCAGGCCGCTGCCACCGCCATAAAGCATGCCGAGGCCGGGGCCGTCCTTGCTGCTGCCCACGGCCGCGCTATGACAGCCCTGGCAGGTCACGCCGATCTTGCCGCTCCAGCCGCCATTGGCCGTGCGGACCTGCGAGAACCAGACCGGCAGTCGCCCGCTGCCGCCATTACTCGTGTTCGGATCTTCGCCAGGCAGCGGATACGGATTGCGGGCAGCCCCAAAATCCGTGCCGTAACGGGCGGCCACCAGCTCATCGAAGTTGTCCGGACGCGCCGACATGCCCCAGATTTGCCAAAGATTATTGTAGGCACTGGCCGGAAAGACCGGGGCATCCGAGCTTGAGCCGGAAACAGCGGGGTCATTGCCACGAAAGAGCACACCAGCACCGACCTCGCCATTGCCTTTCAGCAAGCGCTCGCCACGCGCCACGGCCGCCCGCAGCTCGCCGCAAGTCTTGGCATGCGGCCGCCCGCCGACTCTGGCAGGGTCCACATGGCAATCTTTCCAGAAGGTATTGAAATACACCGCCTTGCCGGCATTCACGCCCGGCTGAACCAGTGCGCGCGGGTCGATCGGCAGCGGCGTGTCATCGCTCTTGAGCTGACAGAAGTCATGCAGCGGCCAGCCGCCACGCGAGCTGCCCAGCAACGGGCGCTCGCTCCCGGGATTGCTGCCTGTATCGCCCGGTAGCGCCGAACAAGCCTCAGGGTCGGCAAAGCAGCTCAGCAACAGATCCATGGCCTGATAGCTCGGCGAACCGACTGGCCAGGGGCTGCCGCCGGTATGTGACTCCTGGCCAGACGCCATGAGCAAAATGCGCGAAGTTGGGTTATTGCGCCCGAGCTGCTCCCAGCTGGCGCGCAGATTGGCCAAATCAGCAGCCGGGCTGGACGAGAGCATGAAGCGCCGGCCATCCTCCCGATCCGCCTGCCCCGACGGCACATGGCAGGTGCGGCAAAAGCCAAGGCGCGGCTGCACCTGCTCGCGGAAATGCGCCTCCATGCTGGCCGGCGTCGGAGCAGAGGGCGCCGGATCGTTGACCGCACTGGCCGCAACCGGCTTGCCCGAGTAGTCGCCGCAGCCGGTCAGCAGCAGAATCAAGGCGGTTACGCTTGCCAGCCGCGCTTTAGTGTTTTTACGCATGACCCATCTCGCCGAGTTCTTGTTGTTCTTGCGAGACATGATGATACTTAAATTGTATTTTGTATACTTTTAAGCCAGACAAATCCTCTACAAAGTTTTCAGGTACTCGATCAGCGCCCGCCGTTCCTGATTGCTCAGCACACTGACGAACTCATGCCCCTTGTTGCTCTGGCTATACATGCTGGTGTTGTAAATCTTGCGATCCTCCAGCTGGCGATCCGACAACAATGGCGCGTTAAACAGATTCCAGGCCAAGCCGCCATTGGCCCACAGCAGCGACAAGGCATCTTGCAGATTGGCTCCCCCACTCGGATTGCAGTCGAGATAGGGAATGGTGCTGGTGCCACAGGCCATAGCCTCGTATTTCCAGCCGACATTGCTGCGGTCATAGCCCGTGCCGAGACTATCGTCAAAACCCATCACCACTTTGCCAGTCAGATCGGCCGGTGCCGGTTTTGATATTCGACGCCAGATCGGCTGCCTATCAGCCGGCTGCAGTACTTCCCAGAGATTGGGCACCGAGCCATTGTGGAAATACGGAGCCGTGGCCCAAACGCCATAAAGCGGTGGTGCCAGATAGCCCAGCTTGCGCTCGCCACGCAGCGCCGTATCGTTCTGATCGCCGCAAAGCGACACACCGGCGGCATTCTTCTTGCCATCGCTATAAGCAAACCAGTTGTCGCGCGCGGCCTCTGCCACCCTCTGACTATTACCGTCGAGCCGCCGCCGATCCGTACCAATGATCTCGATCGGCGTGATATTGGCAGCAATGCCTTCCAGCAGCGGCGTATCGAGATAAGCCGGGTCATTGATATAACGCGGCGAATAGGCGCCATGACAGCTGGCGCAGGAGCCGTTGCCGCCCGCCGGCTGAGTCACCGGATTCTTCAGCGCAGAAGCCCACAGATTCTTGCTGTGAAACAGGATAGCGCCCTGCTCGGCCAGCGCCGTATCAATCGCACCCAGCTTGCCCGCCGGCCAAGCTGGCGACTTGCGCGACGAAATCCAGGCATCGCTATCTTGCTGATGATCGGTGATCCACTTCTTGTCTGCCGCCATGTCGTTATGGTTGGGCGTGTTCGGAAAATGAAACGACAGCTCAATGCGCTTGGCGTCCACCACCATGCCGCCATCGAAGAATTTCGCCACACGATGCCCGGCATTCCACCACACGGGCGGATCTTCGGTGCCTGTGGACGGCTGCGTCTGGATCGACAGATAGCCCGGCAGCCCGGCCGTGTCGGTAATCGTCAGCGTGCCAAAAAGCTGAAAATTGGTGATGTTGCCGGTGCCGCGCACCTTGTTCTGCGAAATCATGGCCAGCGCCGACTGTTGCGGAGCCAGTCGCGACAGATCCGTGAACATCGCCGTAATGTCAGACAAGCTGTTAGTGCCGTACATGGCGCCCAGACCGGGGCCGTCGCTAGCCTCGCCGACCTTGCCGCCGTGGCAGATGCTGCAAGTCACATTGAGCTTGCCGGTCCAGCTGCCATCGGCATTGCGCAGCTGCGTCACGCCCATGGGCAGCTGGCCGCTGCCGCCGCTGGTGAGGTTGGGGTCTTCACCCGGCAGCGGATACGGATTGGCCGTCGGCGACAGCGGCATGCCCCAGCGCTCGGCCACCAGCTGATCGAAATTGGCCGGCCGCTCAGACAAGCCCCAGATTTCTTCCCACATCGAACTATAGGTGTCTGCCGGGAAGGCAAAACCGGAGCTTGCCGCGTTGCCCGCAAAGAAATGCCCTGCGCCAACCTCGCCATCGCTGGCCACCAGCGGATAACCACGACGCACGCGCTGACGCAGCTCGCCGCAGGTGCCGGGGTGGTTGTCGGCCTGGCAGGTCTGCCAGTACGCGTTCATGTGCACAGCCTTGCCCTGATTGATGCCAGGCCGCACCAGCTCGCGCGGGTCGGCCGGCACAGGCGTGCTGTCGGCCTTGCCATCGCAATAGTCGAACCAGTAGTGGCCACCGCGCGCGCTGCCCAGCAACGGCAACAACTCGGCAGACGGTGTGCTGCCAGCCCCAAGCATGGCCGCGCAGGTCGACGAATCCGCCAGGCAGCGAATGAACAGCGCCGCATTCTGATAACTGACGCCACTTTTCGGCCACAGCGCGCCGCCCGAATGCGACTCATCGCCCGAGGCCATTTTCAGAATTCGCGAATCGATGCCGCCGCCCAGCGCCGACCAGCTCGCCGTAAAATTGGCCAGATCCTGCGCCGGATTGCTGCTCAGCATGAAACGCTTGCCCTGCTCCGACAACGCCGCCGTGGCGCCCGGCACATGGCAGGTACGACAAACGCCCAGCCCCGGCTGTACACTGTCGGCAAAGAAGCTCTCGTTGGTGCGCGCCGACCCCGTACCCGGCCCCGTTGGCCCTGACGACTCGCCGGGCGAACCACTGCCTGCAGCTCCCGTGCCACCGCTGTAATCGCCACAGGCCGCCAGCAGCAAGGTCAGGGCAAAGGCAGGGAATTGTTTCGACAGGCGCATCGCGGCCTCCGGGTTTGGCGTTAGTGCCGGCCTGCTAAAGCAGGTCTGCTTATTGATATTCGCTTGCTTGATAAGCGCTTTCGCAAAAAAGTAACAAGAGTTACCATTTATGTCAAACCTTTGTACAGGCAACCCGGATACTGCCATGAACGCGAAACTGATCGCCCGTCCACCGCTGCAGGAACGCTCGCGCCTTCGCGTCGGTCTGATTCTGGAAGCCGCCGAGCGGCTGTTGCATGCCGAAGGCTTATCGGGATTCTCGATTCCGGTGCTGGCCGAGCAACTGAGCTATCCCCGCGCGACCATCTACAAGTTCTTCCCCACACCCTATGCCCTGCTCAATACGCTGGCCGAGCGGCATCTGGAAGCTTTGGAAAAGGCGCTGTACAGCCAGGCTGAAAATCTGATGAAGGAGGCCGATTGGCGCGGCGTAACACGGCGTATGGTCGAAGCAGCCGCCGGCTATTATCGCGAACAGCCCGTGGCCTGCATCCTGCTGCTGGGCGGGCCGGTCACCGACGAAAGCTATCGCTCGCTGGAATACACCATCAACCGACTCGGCAAGCTCACGCACAACATGTTGCAGCAAGCGGGGCTGAACCTGGCTGAAAATCCTTGTGAAGCGGCATTGGCGATTGAATATGGCACCGCCAGTTTTCGGTTTTCCTACTTCTTGCATCAGACCATCACGCCCGAATACATCGAAGCCGCCGGCGATGTGATGATTGCGTTTATTGAGAGGCGGTTGAAGCTTGGGGCTTAGCTGGACAGTTCATCCAGATGATCTGTAATCATTGCCTGCAAAATGTCTCTTGTATGGTGCAGCACGCGCACCAATAACAACTCCCGCTCACTATGCTGGTAATAGATCATGTATCCCGTTGAGCTTGGCCAACTATGCAGGCTTTTGGGCAGGCTTTTGACCAGATCTTCGCGATGTCGGCCCAATTGAGGATACATCGCCAATCGCTCGACATCTTTGGTCAGGGCAGCCAGCATCTCATCAGCAGCCGGCTGGCTCTTCTCAGCCAGATACAGCCAAGCGTCAACCAAATCATTTCGCGCAACATCCGTGTAGCGCAGCTGCTTCATGACTAAGACACTCCTGCATCTCTACGCGCTAAAGCCAGCGCCCTGACATCATCAGCATTAAAGGCACTGACCCGACCAGCCTCGGCGTCAGCAATACCCATTGCAATATCTGCTTTCAACGCCGCCAAGCTATCAATTTGAATAGCGCGATAAGTCTCAAACAGGCGCAATGCCTCACGAATAACTTCACTGGCGGAACCGTACAAGCCTGAGGCCACATGCTCACGCACTCGGTTTTCAAGCTCAATCGGTAGCGATACATTCAGCGACATGGTCGCGCCCTCAGCAATGGCAGACTTTGCCATCTTAGCTGGGATTGATCACTATTTCAGCCTTCCAGAAAAGAAAAAGCCCACCGTGCGTGAACGCAGGCGGGCTTTTTCATCTCACCAAACCACCAACCAGAATTACTTCCAGCCAGTCAGCTCAGCAATGGCAGCACCCAGCATGGCCGGGTTCGACACCGTCTTCACGCCAGCAGCCTGCAGCGCAGCGAACTTCTCGTCTGCCGTGCCCTTGCCACCGGAGATGATCGCACCGGCATGACCCATGCGCTTGCCGGCCGGAGCCGTAACACCCGCGATGTAGGAAGCCACCGGCTTGGTTACATGCGCCTTGATGAACTCGGCAGCCTCTTCTTCCGCCGAACCGCCGATCTCGCCCACCATGATGATGGCTTCGGTCTGCGGGTCAGCCTGGAACAGGGCCAGTGCGTCGATGAAAGTCATGCCCGGGATCGGGTCACCGCCGATGCCGATGCAGGTCGACTGGCCGAAGCCGAGGTCGGTGGTCTGCTTCACGGCTTCATAGGTCAGCGTGCCCGAACGCGACACGATGCCGACCTTGCCCGGCAGGTGGATGGCGCCCGGCATGATGCCGATCTTGCATTCGCCCGGCGTGATGATGCCCGGGCAATTCGGCCCGATCAGACGCACGCCACCCTTACGCAGGATGTATTCCTTGACGAAGAGCATGTCGATGGTCGGCACGCCTTCGGTGATGCAAACCACCAGCTCGATGCCGGCATCCACAGCTTCCAGGATCGAGTCTTTGGCAAACGAGGCCGGAACATAGATCACGGAGGCGTTGGCACCAGTCTTCTCGACGGCTTCACGCACGGTGTCGAACACCGGCAGGCCGAGGTGCGTGGTGCCACCCTTGCCCGGCGTGACGCCACCGACCATGTTGGTGCCGTAGGCAATCGCCTGCTCGGTATGCAGCGTACCCTGCGAGCCGGTGATGCCCTGGCAGATCACTTTCGTATGTTTGTTGATCAGGACACTCATGTTCAGGCTCCCACTGTGTTACGAGCAGCTTTGACGACCAGCTCGCCCGCTTCGTTCAGCGAGGCGGCCGGAATGATGTTGAGACCGGATTCGCGCAGCTTGGCGGCACCCAGTTCGGCATTGTTGCCTTCGAGACGAACCACGACCGGCACTTTCACGCCAACTTCCTTCACGGCGCCGATGATGCCTTCAGCAATCATGTCGCAACGAACGATGCCGCCGAAAATGTTAACCAGCACAGCTTCCACAGAATCATCCGAGAGGATGATCTTGAAGGCTTCGGTCACGCGCTCCTTGGTAGCACCACCGCCCACATCGAGGAAGTTCGCAGGCTGGCCGCCCTTGAGCTTGATCAAGTCCATGGTCGCCATGGCCAGACCGGCACCGTTGACCATGCAGCCGATGTTGCCTTCGAGGGCCACATAGTTCAGTTCCCACTCAACGGCACGACGCTCGCGCTCGTCTTCCTGGCTCGGGTCATACATGGCCTTGAGCTTGGGGTGACGGTACAGAGCGTTGGAGTCGATGGCGATCTTGGCATCCAGGCAGTGCAGATTGCCTTCGCTGGTGATGACCAGCGGGTTGATTTCCAGCAGTGCCAGATCCAGGTCGGTGAACATCTTGCCGAGGCCCATGAAGATCTTCACGAACTGCTTGACCTGATCGGCGCTGAGGCCGAGCTGGTAGGCCAGTTCGCGACCCTGGTAGGCCTGCGGGCCAACCAGCGGATCGATGGCTGCGGTCAGGATCTTTTCCGGGGTGTCGTGAGCAATCTTTTCGATGTCCACGCCGCCTTCGGTCGACGCCATGAAGACGATACGACGCGTCGCGCGATCGACCACAGCACCCAGATAGAGCTCATTGGCAATATCGGTGCAAGTCTCGACGAGGATCTTGGTGACCGGCTGACCCTTGGCGTCTGTCTGGTAGGTCACCAGGCGCGTGCCGAGCTGGGCGCGGGCAAAAGCCTCAACATCGTCCAGCGACTTCACCAGCTTGACGCCACCGGCCTTGCCACGGCCACCGGCGTGAACCTGGGCTTTTACGACCCAGACATCGCCACCAATGCGCTCGGCTGCGGCGCGGGCTTCTTCCGGCGTCGAGGCAGCGAAGCCCTTGGACACTGGCAGGCCATATTCGGCAAACAGTTGCTTGCCCTGATACTCGTGCAGATTCATCGTGAGATCACCACTCGTTGTAAAAAGAGTTACTTGCGCTTGCGTTGGATGGCGTGGATCGCACGACCATCAACTGCCAGCGCCGCTTCGTGCACTACTTCCGACAAGGTCGGGTGAGCAAAGCACATCAACTGCAGGTCTTCGACGCTGGCGCCGAATTCCAGTGCAATCAGTCCTTGGTGGATGATGTCGCCGGCGGCTGGGCCGATGACATGCATGCCGAGCAGACGATCCGTTTTGGCATCGGCCACAAATTTCACAAAGCCTTGGTTGTCGTCCGAAGCCAGTGCGCGACCATTCACCGCGAAGGCGAACTGGCCGGTTTTCACATCAAAGCCTTCGGCCTTGGCGCGTTCTTCGGTCATGCCGACCCACGCCACTTCCGGATGCGTGTAGATCACCGAAATGATCAGGTCGTAATTGAACTGGGCATGGTGGCCGGCCATGATCTCGGCCGCCATCACACCCTCTTCCATGGCCTTGTGCGCCAGCATCTGGCCACGCACGAGATCGCCGATGGCGAACACGCCCGGCACCGAAGCACGGCACTGGTCATCGACGGCGACAAAACCGCGCTCATCCAGCGATACACCAGAGTCCGAGCTGAGCAGACCGGCCGTGACCGGGCGACGGCCCACCGCAACGATGAGCTTGTCGAACACTTCCTGCTGCTCGCCCTTGGCATCGGTAAAGTTGACCGTGACCTGGCCATTCGCCACTTGCGTACCGGTCACGCGGGCACCGAGGCGGATGTCCAGCCCCTGCTTGGTCAGAATCTTCTGAGTTTCCTTGGCGATGGCACGATCGGCGATCGGCAGGAACTGGTCCACCGCTTCCAGCACGATCACTTCCGAACCGAGGCGGCCCCAGACCGAACCCAGCTCAAGACCGATCACGCCAGCACCGATGACACCAAGACGCTTGGGCACTTCGGCAAATTCCAGCGCACCGGTGGAGTCCACCACAACGCCGTCCACCAACTTGGCGACTGGAATATTCACTGGCTCGGAGCCCGAGGCCAGAATCACATTCTTGGCCTGAAGAATCTGCACTTCACCACCTTCAAGCGGCGTGAACTCGACCTGCTTGCCGGCCAGCAGCTTGCCGCTGCCCTGCAGCCAAGTAATGCCGTTGCCCTTGAGCAGCTGCGCAATACCGCCAGTGAGCTGATCCACGACTTTGTCTTTGCGCGCCAGCATGGCCGCGAGGTCGAGCTTGACCTCGCCGGTGCTGATGCCGTGATTATCGTAACCGGCCTTCAGGTCGTGATACTTGTGCGACGAGTCCAGCAAGGCCTTGGACGGAATGCAGCCCACATTCAGGCAGGTGCCGCCCAGCGACGGCTTGCCCTTGTGCACACGGCGCTCGATACAAATGACCGAGAGCCCGAGCTGGGCCGCGCGAATCGCCGCCTCATAGCCGCCTGGGCCGCCACCAATCACTACCAAATCAGCTTGTTGCGTCATGTTTCAATACTCTTGCTCAGATGACTTGCGCTCAGATTTCCAGCAGCAGGCGGGCCGGATCTTCCACCAGCTCTTTGATGGCGACGAGGAAGCTCACGGCTTCCTTACCATCGATCAAACGGTGATCGTAAGAAAGCGCCAGATACATCATCGGCAGGATCACGACCTGACCGTTCACGGCCATCGGGCGATCCTGGATCTTGTGCATGCCGAGAATGGCGGTCTGCGGCGGGTTCAGAATCGGGGTGGACAGCAGCGAACCGAACACACCACCGTTGGAGATGGTGAAGGTGCCGCCAGTCATGTCGTCGATGGAGAGCTTGCCGTCACGGGCCTTCTTGCCAAACTCCATCACGCCCTTTTCCATTTCCGCGATGCTCATCTTCTCGACGCTGCGCAGCACCGGCACCACCAGACCACGATCCGACGACACGGCCACGCCGATGTCTTGGAAACCGTGATAGACGATGTCATTGCCGTCGATGGAGGCATTCACGGCCGGGAAGCGCTTCAGCGACTCGACAGCGGCCTTGATGAAGAACGACATGAAGCCCAGCTTGACGCCGTGGACCTTCTCGAACTTCTCCACATACTGCTTGCGCAGGTCCATGACCGGCTTCATGTTGACTTCATTGAAGGTGGTCAGCATGGCGGTGGATTGCTTGGCTTCGAGCAGTCGTTCGGCGACCTTGGCACGCAGACGAGTCATCGGCACGCGCTTCTCGACGCGCTCGCCGACGGCCAGGGCCAACACCGGAGCAGCAGCGACCGGCGCTGGTGCAGCGACCGGAGCCGGCTTGGCAGCGGCAACATCATCTTTAGTCACACGACCACCAACACCGCTACCGGCCACGGCAGCGATATCTACACCGGCTTCGGCAGCAGCCTTGCGCGCGGCAGGGCCGGCAGCAGCAGGTGCACTGGCGGCAGCAGCAGCAACCGGCGCAGGTGCGGCGGCGGCAGCAACCGGAGCAGCAGCGGCACCGGCGGTGAAGATGGCCAGCACTTCCTGCGACAACACGGTGTCGCCTTCATTCTTCATGACCTGGCTGATCACGCCATCGGCCGGCGCGACCACTTCCATCACAACCTTGTCGGTCTCGATGTCGACGATCAGCTCATCGCGCTTGACGGCTTCGCCCGGCTTCTTGTGCCAGGTCGCAACCGTGCCATCGGCGACGGACTCGGGGAACACGGGGGCTTTGATTTCCAGACTCATCTTGGGATTCCTTTTAGCTCGACAAATGGCTCAAGTAGCGCAACAAATTAGGCAGTTTTAACACCGAGAGCATCGGCAACCAGCGCCGCCTGCTCTTTGGCATGCAGATAAACCGAGCCGCAAGCCGGCGCTGCCGAAGACGGACGACCGGTGTAGCGAATGGTCAATTCCGGCTTCCACTGACGCATCACGCGTTCAAGGTTGTGACGGGTGTTGTACCAGGCGCCTTGGTTCATCGGCTCTTCCTGGCACCACACCACTTCAGCCGCGCTGCCGTATGGCTTCAGGGCATCAACCAGCATTCTGTCCGGGAAAGGATAGAGCTGCTCGACACGCAGGATGGCAACACCCTCCAACGCCAGTTCACGACGCTTTTCCAGCAGATCGTAATAAACCTTGCCACCACAGATGACGATACGCTTGACCGTCTCCGGTGCTATCGCATCCATTTCACCAATAACAGTCTGGAAGCGGCCATGCGCCAGATCTTCCAGCGTTGACACGGCCAGCTTGTGACGCAGCAGGCTCTTCGGCGACATGATGATCAGCGGCTTGCGCAGCGGACGCACGGCCTGACGACGCAGCAGATGGAAAATCTGCGCCGGCGTGGATGGCGTGCAGACCTGCATATTGTGCTCGGCACAGAGTTGCAGGAAGCGCTCCAGACGCGCCGAGGAATGCTCCGGGCCCTGCCCTTCGTAACCATGCGGCAGCAGCATGGTGAGACCGCACAGGCGCTCCCACTTGGTTTCGCCGCTGGAAATGAACTGGTCGATGACCACCTGCGCGCCGTTGGCGAAATCGCCGAACTGAGCCTCCCAGATGATCAGCGCATTCGGCGTGGTCGTCGAATAGCCGTACTCGAAGGCCAGCACCGCCTCTTCCGACAACAACGAGTCGTAAATATCGAAACAAGGCACGCGCTTGCTGATGTGCTGCAGCGGCACATAGGGCTGGTTGTCTTTCTGGTTGTACATGATGGCGTGGCGGTGCGAGAAAGTACCGCGACCCACATCCTGGCCGGTCAAACGCACCAGCATGTCTTTGTCGAGCAAGGTTGCGTAGGCCATGACTTCAGCCGCACCCCAGTTCAGCTCCAGATTGCCCGACCACATGCGCTGACGGTCTTCGAGCACTTTCTGCACCTGGCGCTGCACCACAAAGCCTTCCGGCAGCGCGCCCAGGCGCTTGCCCAGTGCCTGCAATTCAGCAATAGGCACACCGGTTTCCCATTCATCAACAACGGTGTGATTGAGGAACGGCGCCCAATCCACAAACAGCGACTTGTTCGGCTCCAGCACCAGCGACTTCACCACATGCTGGCCAGATTCCAGCGCCTGACGATAGTCATTGACCATGGCATCGGCTTCGCCAGCCGCAATCACGCCCGCCGCCAGCAGGCGCTCGGCATAGATGGCGCGAGTGGTCGGCAGATTGTTGATGACCTGATACATGACCGGCTGCGTCGAGGACGGCTCATCGGCTTCGTTGTGGCCACGACGACGGTAGCAATACATGTCGATGACCACATCTTTCTGGAACTCCATGCGGAAATCCAGCGCCAGCTGCGTCACAAACAATACGGCTTCAGGGTCATCGCCATTGACATGGAAAATCGGCGGCTGAACCATTTTCGCGACGCCGGTGCAGTACTCGGTCGAGCGCGCGTCATCAATACGGCTGGTGGTGAAACCAACCTGGTTGTTGACCACAATATGGATGGTGCCACCCGTGCGATAGGCACGGGTCTGCGACATCTGGAAGGTTTCCATGACCACGCCCTGGCCGGCAAACGCGGCATCGCCGTGGATGCTGATGGGCAGAACGGTCTTGCCGCTGGTATCGCCACGACGATCCTGACGCGCACGCACGGAGCCTTCCACCACCGGAGACACGATTTCCAGATGCGATGGGTTAAACGCCATCGCCAGATGCATTTCGCCGCCGCCGGTCATGATGTTGGACGAATAGCCCTGGTGATACTTCACATCGCCGGAACCCTTGGCGTGGAAGGTCTTGCCCTCAAACTCGTCAAACAGATTGGCCGGGTTCTTACCGAGAATATTGACCAGCACATTCAAGCGGCCACGGTGGGCCATGCCGATCACCGTCTCTTTGGTGCCGTAAGTGCCAGCGCGCTGGATGCACTCGGTCACCATCGGGATCATGGCTTCGCCACCTTCCAGACCGAAGCGCTTGGCACCGGCGTACTTGGTGCCCAGGTACTTTTCCAGACCTTCGGCGGCGGTCAGCTGCTGCAAGAGCTGCTTGCGCGTTTCCACGGAGAAATTCGGGTTGCCGCGCATGCCTTCCATGCGTTGCTGCAACCAGCGCTTCTCGGTGGTATCCACAATATGCATGTATTCCACGCCAACGCTGCCGCAGTAGATGGCATTCATGGCGTCGACCATTTCGCGCAGCGTGCACTCTTCCCGGCCCAAGGCCAGGTTACCGGTATTGAACACGGTATCGAGATCAGCCAGGGACAGGCCATGCTGCGCCAGATCCAGGTCAGGCACGGCCGGACGCGGCATCAGCCCGAGCGGATCGAGCTTAGCGCGCTGATGACCACGGTTGCGATAACCGGCAATGAGCTGCAAGACGGCGACCTGGCGACGCTCGTGCTCGGTGCTGACACGGCTGACCGGCATGGGCTGGGAGCGGCTGGAGTTTTTGGCGAGGAGCAGGAACTGCTCGCGGACGCCTTGATGCGGAGTGTCTTGGCTGATGCCGGCAACACGGGGAAGCTTTTCGAAGTAGGTGCGCCAATCTTCTGGAATACTTTGCGGCGCTACCAAATATTGTTCGTACAACGCCTCAACATAGGCGGCGTTTTCAGCGGAAAGTTGCGAACTTCCTCGTTGGCGCAGCATCTGGCCATCTTGCATAGTCATTTTTCCCGAGCAAACTCGTCTGGGCGATCGGCCTCAAAACGGGTCTTCACTATCGAATCAGATTTTCACGAGCCTTTATGAGGCATCGCGACCCCCATTACTTCAAGCAGCATCCCTTACATGCGGACAGTGCCGAGCTCACCGATATGGTGCAGGAATCAGCAACTGTCATGGGCGCGGTGCGTGTAAGCAATATGCACACCAACTTCGCCAAATCGCCGTGCAGTTGTACACAATTCGAGCATCTTGGCGCTCGATACCGTGAACCCCTTGCAGCCGTCTGGCACTGCCCCGAAACCGCTTGATACTAGCGCGATTGCCAGACAGGCGGAACCACTACGAAAGTGGCAGAGGCAGATTTCTTGACCAACGGAAACAAAAAGGCCCGAGTGACGATAAAACATCACTCGGGCCCTCGCATTCGCAGGCAGCGACTGACTTTTGGCTTACGAGCCCTGGGTCAGCAGCATGTTGCGAATATGGCCGATGGCCTTGGTCGGGTTCAGGCCTTTCGGGCAGGAACTGACGCAGTTCATGATGCCACGGCAGCGGAACAGCGAGAACGGATCATCGAGCTTGGATAAACGCTCCATGGTCGCGGTGTCACGCGTGTCGGCAATGAAGCGCCAGGATTGCAGCAGCGCCGATGGGCCGAGGAACTTTTCCGGGTTCCACCAGAACGACGGGCACGAAGTGGTGCAACAAGCGCACAGGATGCACTCATATAGACCATCGAGCATGGCACGGTCTTCGGGCGACTGCAGTCGCTCGATGGCCGGTGCCGGCGTGTCGTTGATGACATACGGCTGAACCTTCTCGTACTGGTTAAAGAACATGGTCATGTCCACCACCAGGTCGCGCAGCACAGGCAGGCCCGGCAGCGGCTTCACGATCAGGTGCTTACCACCCTTGGTGGCCAGCGAGACTGGCGTGATGCAGGCCAGACCGTTCTTGCCATTCATGCTGAGGCCATCGGAACCGCACACGCCTTCACGGCAAGAGCGGCGATAGACCAGCGAATCATCCTGTTCCTTAACCAGGTTCAGAACATCAAGAACCATCAGATCGCGACCCTGGGTATCGACCTGGAAATCCTGCATGTACGGCTCACTGTCCGTATCCGGGTTGTAGCGATAGATGCTGACTTTAAGCATGTTGCACCCCTAAATTAGTATGTACGAGCCTTGGGCTGGAACGCCTTGACCTGCTTCGGCGCGAAGTTGACGGCACGCTTGCTGACCGTCTTGGTTTCGGTGTTGAACAGCGAGTGCGCCAACCAGTTTTCGTCATCACGATCCGGGTAGTCTTCGCGGCTGTGAGCACCACGCGACTCGGTACGAACCTGTGCCGACATGGCCGTGGCCTCTGCTGTTTCAAGCAGGTTGTCCAGCTCCAGCGCCTCAACACGGGCGGTGTTGAAAGAGTTGGTCTTGTCGCCGAGATGAGCCTGAGCAATACGCTCGCGCAGCTCATTGACCTTGACCACACCGGCGTCCATGTCATCACCACGACGGAAGATGCCGAAGGCGCTTTGCATGCTGCGCTGCAGCTCTTTGCGCAGGGACGGTACGGATTCGCCGCTAACCGTGGAATTCCAGCGGGCCATGCGCGACTGCGCCTTGGCCACATCGGATTCGGACGGCTCACGCTGCTCCATGCCCTGACGCAGCGCATCTTCAATGTGCAGGCCGGCAGCACGACCGAAGACCACGAGGTCAAGCAGCGAGTTGCCGCCGAGACGGTTGGCACCGTGCACGGACACGCAGGCGATTTCGCCAACGGCGTACAGACCCTGGATGATGCTGTCCTTGCCGCTAGCATCGGTGCTGATGGCCTGACCGTGAACATTGGTCGGAATACCGCCCATCATGTAATGGCAGGTCGGGATAACCGGAATCGGTTCCTTGACTGGATCAACATGCGCGAAGGTCATCGCGAGTTCGCAGATGCCGGGCAGACGGCTGTGCAGCACATCCTTGCCGAGGTGATCGAGCTTCAGATACAGGTATTCACCATCCGGGCCGGCACCGCGACCTTCGCGGATTTCCAGCGCCATCGAGCGCGCAACCACATCACGCGAGGCGAGATCCTTAGCATTCGGAGCATAACGCTCCATAAAGCGCTCGCCATCCTTGTTCAGCAAGTAGCCGCCTTCACCACGGCAACCCTCGGTGACCAGCGTACCGGCACCGGCAATACCGGTCGGGTGGAACTGCCACATTTCCATGTCTTGCAGCGGGATGCCGGCGCGAGCCGCCATGCCAACGCCGTCACCGGTGTTGATGTGCGCGTTAGTGGTCGACGAGTAGATGCGACCGGCACCGCCGGTGGAGAACACAGTGGCTTTCGACTTGAAGAACACAACTTCGCCGCTGGCGATGTCCATGGCGATGACGCCGCAGACGGCACCGTCTTGGTTACGCACCAGATCCAGCGCCAGCCATTCGATGTAGAACTTGGTGTTGAACTTCAGGTTCTGCTGATACAGCGTGTGCAGCAAGGCATGACCGGTACGGTCGGCAGCGGCGCAAGTACGCGCAGCCTGACCACCATTGCCGTAGTCCTTGGACTGGCCGCCGAACGGACGCTGATAGATACGACCTTCTTCGGTACGCGAGAACGGCAGACCCATGTGCTCCAGCTCAAACACGGCTTGCGGGCCGACCGAACACATGTACTCGATGGAATCTTGGTCACCAATGAAGTCGGCACCCTTGACGGTGTCGTACATGTGCCAGCGCCAATCGTCGTTAGGATCAGACGAAGCGATGGCGCAGGTAATGCCGCCCTGAGCCGACACCGTGTGCGAGCGGGTCGGGAATACTTTTGAGATCAAGGCTGTCTTGAAGCCTGATTGCGCCAATTGCAGCGAGGCGCGCATGCCTGCACCGCCGCCGCCAACAATCACGGCATCAAAATTTACAGTACGCATTTTAGACATGACTTAGTTGCCCCAAATAATCTGAATGCCCCAGACGATGACCACGAACAGGGCCAGCGCCATCGCAACCTGCACCACCAAACGCAGCACATTGGCCTTCGGGCCCATCTGACGCTCGGTCAGATAGTCCGTGAACACCGTCCACATGCCGATCCAAGCGTGTGCAACAAATGCCAGCAGCGCCATCAGCGTGAAAATGCGCATGCAAGTCTGGCTCATGAACGCATGCCAAGTGGGGTAATCAACCACCGGCGTGATCAGGAACCAGCCACCCAGCCAGACGGTGTAGGCAGCCAGAACAATGGCGCTGACACGCTGCAGCAGCCAATCGGACAAACCAGAACGGGAAAAACTCGTTGCGCTTTTCATTACAGAACCACTCCTACAAAGAGCGCGGCAATGACCAGTGCCGACAGAATCAGGCTGAGCTTGGCGAATGTACGGCCGCCTTCTAGCGACTCGGCAAAGCCCCAGTCCATGACCAGATGCTTGACGCCGGCAATGAAGTGATAGGCCAGACCTGCCAGCGCCACGAACAGCACCAGCTTGCCGACGATGCCGGTGAGCATGGCTTGCACACAGGCAAAACCGTCAGCCGACGACAGCGAGCAATCCAGCAGCCAAAGCAGGCCGGGAATGACGAAAAACAGCAATACGCCGGAAAGGCGATGCAAAATGGAGGCAATGGCTACGGGCGACTTCAAATTGACTTCAATGACAGTCGCGAGCGAGAGATTGACCGGTCTGTTGCTTTTCACAGAGGGCATCCTGTTGGTCTGGTGGGTCTGGCGGCCATTGGGGATGGCGCGAAATTACCCCGCAAGCCATTGAAAATACAGAATAAATCCGGATTTTTTATGGGCATTGCGAGATTGCCGCGAAAGTATAATCCCGCACATTCCGTAATACAAATAGCTTTGTCACACAAAACCTCGACAAGGGCACAAGATTTGCTAGTACTTAAGTCGAAGCTGGGGCAAAGCTTGTGCAGCAGTTCATTGACAATTCTGCCTCGTGATTTAAGCTACCCCGCTTCCAGCACCGGACTGCGCGCTGTGAGCGCAGCACCTTCTTAGGAGACCGTGATGACGGCCAAGAACGCAACGCTGACTATCGGCGACGAAACCCTGACTCTGCCGATTACTTCCGGCACCCTTGGCCCCGATGTCATTGATGTTAAGGATGTGCTGGCCAAAGGCTATTTCACTTACGACCCGGGCTTCATGGCCACCTCGGCCTGCGAATCCAAGATCACCTTCATCGACGGCGACAAGGGCATTCTGCTGCACCGTGGCTACCCGATCGACCAGCTCGCCGAACAGGCCGAATACCTGGAAGTCTGCTATTTGCTGCTCAACGGCGAACTGCCGAATGCCGCACAGAAAGCCGAATTCACCAAGCTCGTCACCGACCACACCATGGTCAACGACCAGCTGCGCAAGTTCTTCGAAGGCTTCCGTCGTGACGCCCACCCGATGGCCGTGATGTGCGGCGTCGTCGGCGCCCTGTCGGCTTTCTATCACGACAACCTTGATGTCAATGACCCTAAGCACCGTGAAATCACCGCCATCCGTCTGATCGCGAAGATTCCGACTATTGCCGCGATGAGCTACAAGTACACATCCGGCCAGCCCTTCGTTTACCCGCGCAACGACCTGAACTACGCCGAAAACTTCCTGCACATGATGTTCTCGGTGCCGGCTGATGTGAACTACAAGGTCAATCCGATCCTGGCCAAGGCCATGGACCGCATCTTCACGCTGCACGCCGACCACGAGCAGAACGCTTCGACCTCGACCGTGCGCCTGGCAGGTTCGACCGGTGCCAACCCGTATGCCTGCATCGCAGCTGGCATCGCCGCGCTTTGGGGCCCGGCACACGGTGGCGCCAACGAAGCCGTGCTGAAGATGCTCGACGAAATCGGCACTGTCGAGAATGTCGCCGGCTTCATGGAGAAGGTGAAGACTAAGGAAGTTAAGCTGATGGGCTTCGGTCACCGCGTCTACAAGAACTTCGACCCGCGCGCCAAGGTTATGAAGCAGAGTTGTGACGAAGTGCTTGCTGCCCTCAACATCAACGATCCGCAGCTGGCTCTGGCCATGGAACTTGAGCGTATCGCGCTGAATGACCCGTACTTCGTGGAGCGCAAGCTCTACCCGAATGTCGATTTCTACTCGGGCATCATCCTGAAGGCCATCGGCATTCCAACCTCCATGTTCACCGTGATCTTCGCTCTCGCTCGTACCGTCGGCTGGATCTCGCATTGGCTGGAAATGCACAGCGGTCCGTACAAGATTGGCCGTCCGCGTCAGCTTTACACCGGCTATGCGCAGCGTAACTTTGTTGAAGTCGCCAAGCGCTGATCGCGTTTTCGAGTCATAAAAAAGCCGCCTGCTTGTGAGAGCAGGCGGCTTTTTTGTAACTGGCTTTTGAGGCTAGCTCGACAGCTTATTCGCTTTGAAACGACTGACTTTGCAGGTAGTTCGGCAAGCCCAGCTTGGCGATCAGATCCTGTTGTGTTTCCAGCCAGTCGATGTGCTCTTCGGTATCTTCCAAAATCAGCAACAGCAGGTCACGGCTAACATAATCGCGAGCCAGCTCGGCGGCAGCGATACCATCCTTCACGGTGATTTGCGCTGCTTTTTCCAGCGCCAGATCGGCACCAATCATCTCCGGCGCATCTTCGCCGATCATGATCTTGTGCATGTCTTGAATATTGGGCAGGCCATCGAGCATGAGAATGCGGTCGATGAGCTTGTCGGCGTGTTTCATCTCGCCGATGGATTCTTCGTATTCCTTCTTCGCCAGGCGCTCAAAGCCCCAATGGCGATACATGCGCGCATGCAGGAAATACTGGTTGATTGCGGTGAGTTCGTTTTTCAGCTGCTGATTGAGCAGTGCAATGACCGCCTTGTCGCCTTTCATGTTTGGCATCCCGATGCTGTTTTCGACAGCGATTTATAGCACGGGCTGCCATTGTTGGGGAGCTTGCGACAGGCGAACCACGGCATCCTCCGTCAAAGCTTCCTGCCAGACCGTTTCGGCAAAGTCACGGCAGGCACCGCAGCAGGTCGCCAGGCCGGTAGCCAGCTGCAACTCGGCAAAGCTCTGCTCGCCGCTCTGCGCCGCTTTGCGAATGGTGCGATCCGTAATGCCGTGACACAAGCAAACATACATGGACTGATACCTAGACAAGATGAGATCAGATACCAATAGTAAATGAGATGGATTCGTATTTGCAAGTACATCCTGCACGAGGCGGCTGGGCTTGGGTATGATGCGCATTTTGAGGATACAGGCATGGCGGCAATCGCGTTTATCGGTCTAGGCAACATGGGCTACCCCATGGCGGGGCATTTGCAGCGAGCCGGTCACGCTGTGACGGTGTGGAATCGTACGGCGGCCAAGGCGCAGGCTTGGGCTGCAACTTATAACGGCGCCCCAAATGCTGGCCAAGTCGCGACCAGCCCCGCTGCTGCTGCCCGAACCGCTGACATTGTGCTGACTTGCGTTGGCCGCGATGAAGATCTTGCCCAGGTTCTGCAAGGCCCGGAAGGCATTCTGGCCGGCCTGCGCGACCATGCGCTGCTGATCGATCACTCCACGGTCTCTGCGGACATCTCCCGAAAAATCGCCAGTGAATGGCTCAAGCCAGGGCAGAAATTTGTCGATGCCCCAGTTTCCGGCGGGCAGCAAGGTGCCATTAACGGCCAGCTCAGTATTTTCTGCGGTGGCTCGGCTGCGGCCGTTGCAGAAGCCCAACCTATCCTCGCCGCGTATGCCAAGGCGCAGGCCCATGTTGGCCCGGCCGGCAGCGGCCAGCTGGCAAAAATGGTCAATCAGATCTGTGTTGCCGGCGTCATTCAAGGCGTGGCCGAGGGCATGCTGTTTGCGCAACAGGCCGGGCTGGATGTGGCGCAGGTCATGGGGCTGGTGGCCCAAGGCGCAGGTTCATCGTGGCAATTGGCGAATCGCCACGCAACCATGATTGCCGGCCAATACGATCATGGTTTTGCCGTGGACTGGATGCGCAAAGATCTTGATATTGTTGAAGCGGAAGCCGCCCGACTTGGGCTGAACCTGCCGCTAACACCGCAGATCAATGATTTCTACCGCGATGTTCAGGCCATGGGCGGCGGCCGCTGGGATACTTCCAGCCTGCTCAAGCGCTTGCAAGAAATTGCAGCAACTATTTCAGCAACTACTGGAAAGCCCGCTTAATTTAGGCTTCAATCGAGCGCCTCGGTATTTTGTCCGACGAACTGCCACCCCGAAAAAGGATAAAAAATGAAGTTTCAGCCCCGTGTCTTGACTATCGCCCTCGCCTCCCTGGCACTTGCTGCCTGCAACAATCCGTTCAGTGGCAAGGCCGATCTGGAAACCGACACCCAGAAATTCAGCTACGCCATTGGTGTGGATATCGGTCGCTCCATGGAACCGATCCGCGACGACATCGATCTCGCCGCTTTGCAGCAAGGCCTGCAGGATGTGCAGGACAAGGCCGAATTGGCCCTTAATGATGAAGAGCGCAAAAAGATTCTGACCACGATGGCGCAACAGCTGCGTGAAAAGAAAATGAAGGAAATGGAAGCCAAGGGCAAGTCAGCCACCGATGCTGGCAGCAAGTACCTGGCTGACAATGGCAAGCGTGCAGGTGTTACCACCACCGCCAGCGGCCTGCAGATTGAAACAATGAAGGCCGGCACAGGCGCCAAGCCGGCAGCGACCAGCGTTGTTACCGTGCACTACAAGGGCACCCTGACCAATGGCACCGTGTTTGACAGCTCCTATGATCGTGGCCAGCCCGCTACCTTCCCGCTCAACCAGGTCATTCCCGGTTGGACCGAAGGTGTGCAGCTGATGCAGGTCGGCGGCAAGTACAAGCTCTACATTCCGGGCAACCTGGCCTACGGCCCGCAGGGTTCGGGCGAGAAGATCGGCCCCAACGAAACGCTGGTGTTCGAAATTGAGCTGTTGAAGATCGAAGGCTGATCAGCCTTCAGTATGGGAGGTTCTTTGCTTAGGCAATGAGCCTCCCAGCACAAAAAGTGGCAAAAGAAAACCGGCGAAAGCCGGTTTTCTTATTTGGGCATTTGCGAGGTGCGCCACCCTAAGGCAGCGCACCTGCGGCATCAACGCTCGATGATGGCAACCACGCCCTGACCACCCGCGGCGCAGACCGAGATCAGGCCACGGCCCGAACCCTTCTCGCTGAGGATCTTGGCCAGCGTGGCCACGATACGGCCGCCAGTAGCGGCGAACGGATGACCGGCTGCCAAGGACGAACCGTTGATGTTGAGCTTGCTGCGATCGATCGAGCCCAGCGGAGCATCCAGACCCAGACGCTCCTTGCAGAAGGTGGGATCTTCCCAGGCCTTCAGCGTGGACAGCACCTGCGAAGCGAAAGCTTCGTGGATTTCGTAGTAGTCGAAATCCTGCAGCGTCAGGCCACGACGAGCCAGCATGCGTGGCACGGCGTAGGCCGGAGCCATCAGCAGGCCTTCTTTGGCGTGCACGAAGTCAATCGAAGCCACTTCGCCATCGATGAAGTAGGCCAGGATCGGCAGATTGTTGGCGTTGGCCCACTCTTCCGATGCCAGCAGCACCACCGAGGCGCCATCGGTCAGCGGCGTGGAGTTGGCGGCGGTCATGGTGCCGGTCTCGCGATCACCGAAGCAAGGCTTCAGCGTGGACAGCTTTTCCAGGCTGGCTTCCGGGCGCAGGTTCTGGTCGCGCTTGAGGCCGAGGTACGGCGTGATCAGGTCGTTGAAGAAGCCACGCTCGTAAGCAGCGGCCAGCTTCTGGTGGCTGGCGATGGCCAGTTTGTCTTGCTCTTCGCGCGGAATCTGCCATTCAGCGGCAGTGATGGCGGCATGGTCGCCCATGGCCAGGCCGGTGCGCGGCTCGCCGTTACGCGGGAACGACGGAATGAAGTGCTTCGGACGCAGCTTGGTGGCGGCCTTGAGGCGATCAGCCGGGGTCTTGGCGCGATTGAGTTCGAGCAGCACGCCACGGAGGCCGTCGCTGAGGGCCATCGGGGCATCGGAAGTGGTATCGACGCCACCGGCAATGCCGGAATCGATCTGGCCGAGGGCAATCTTGTTGGCAACCAGAATGGCGGCTTCCAGGCCAGTACCGCAGGCTTGCTGGATGTCGTAAGCCGTGGTTTGCGGATCGAGCTTGGTGCTCAGCACGCACTCGCGAGTCAGGTTGAAGTCACGGCTGTGCTTGAGCACGGCACCGGCAACCACTTCACCAATACGCTTGCCACCGAGGTTGCAGCGATCGACCAAGCCGTCAAGGGCGGCAGTCAGCATGTCTTGGTTGGATGCAGTGGCGTACACGCTGTTGGAGCGTGCGAACGGAATACGGTTGGCGCCAACAATGGCGACGCGACGAATGGTGGTCATGTGAAACTCCTGTTGATTACACCTGCCACGCTAGCACAAGCGTGCTACAGGTCATTGGCCGAAATGCAGCAAATGCGATGGCTTGCGGCAAACTTTGTCGCGCCTGCCTTTGTTAGTCTGCGTTGACGGCATGGTAGCGATTTGTTGCGCGCGCGTCAGCACTCGCCAATTCCTGTTGAATTGTCTAGTCTCCGCACACCTGCGACCCGATGTCGCCAGAATCTTCCGACTTGTGTCGCTTTTCGCGGCAAAGTCTGGGTTGTTTTACCTGTTATTACTTGCTGAGAGGACCTCATCATGAGCGATCGTTATATTGATTTTGTGAACTCCCCGCTTGGCCAACTGCTGGCCAAGAACCTCGGCCTGCCAGCGCCGCTGACGCTGGATCGTTTCAATCCGGCAGCCCCCGTCGTCAAGGGTGCTGTGCTGGTGGGTGCCGCTGCCGGCAGCGACCTGACCGCCGCCATCACGCAGGTGCTGGCCAACATCAAGGCCGAAGTTTTTGCCAGCGCCGACAGCAGCGTGCACAGCCTCGCCTCCGCCGCCGGTCTGGCGACGGTGTCTTACGCGCCGGCCGCCGAAGATGGCCAGAAATTCAAGGCGCTGGTGTTTGATGCCTCCGGCATCAGCCGTTCCGACGACCTGAAAGCCCTACACACCTTTTTCAGCCCGGTCATTCGCAAGCTCGCCAGCTCGGCGCGCATCATCGTGATCGGCCGTACGCCGGAACTCTGCGACAGCCCGAAGCACGCGACTGCCCAGCGCGCCCTCGAAGGCTTTACCCGTGCCATCGGCAAGGAAGCCAAGAAAGGCGCAACCGCTCAGGTGGTCTATGTGGCGCCGGGTGCCGACGCCGGTCTGGAGTCGACACTGCGCTTCTACATCTCGCCGAAGTCGGCCTATGTTTCCGGCCAGGTCGTGCGCATTGCCGCCACCGGCATCGCCGGCGAAACACCGGACTGGAGCAAGCCGCTGGCCGGCAAGGTCGCGCTGGTCACCGGCGCATCGCGCGGTATCGGCGAAGCCATTGCGCAGACGCTGTCGCGTGATGGCGCTCATGTCATTTGCCTCGATGTGCCGCAGCAGGAAGCCGATCTGAACAAGGTTGCCGGCGAAATCGGTGGTTCGGTGCTGGCGCTGGACATCACCTCGGCGGAAGCGCCGGCACTCATTGCCGAGCATGTGAAGAGCGCTCACGGCGGTCTGGACATCATCGTGCACAATGCCGGTGTGACCCGCGACAAGACGCTGGCCAACATGAAAGATCAGCTCTGGAACATGGTCATCAACATCAACCTGTCGTCGGAAGAGCGCATCAACGACGAGCTGATCGCGCAGGACGCGATTCGTGCCAATGGCCGCGTCATCTGCGTGTCGTCGATCTCGGGCATCGCCGGCAACATGGGTCAGACCAACTATGCCGTGTCCAAGGCCGGCGTGATCGGCATGGTCAACAGCATGCTGCCGATCCTGCAGGCCAAGGGCATCACCATCAATGCCGTGGCACCGGGCTTCATCGAAACGCAGATGACCGCCGCCATTCCGTTCGCCATCCGCGAAGCCGGTCGTCGCATGAACTCGATGTCGCAAGGCGGACTGCCGGTGGATGTCGCCGAGACCATCGCTTGGTACGCCAGCCCGGCCTCGAATGCCGTGAACGGCAACATCGTGCGCGTTTGCGGTCAGAGCCTGATCGGCGCCTAAGCGCTGGAGATTGAAGATGACTGTTCGTGAATTGAAATCTGCGCCGAATGCCTTGGGCTTGTATGCCAAGGCCGTGTTCGGCGGCTTCAGCAAGAAAGGCAAAACGCTGCCGGATCTGGAAGTGGTGTTGCGTGATCAGAGCATCGATCTCGGACATCTCGCCGAGTACAACCGCACCTGCGGTTTCACCCTGCGCGACACCGTGCCGTCAACTTATCTGCATGTGCTCAGCACGCCGCTGCAGATGTGCGTGATGACCGATGCCGATTTCCCGTATGCCCTGCTCGGTCTGGTGCATGTGCGCAACACGATTGACCAGCTGCGTCCGGTCAATGTGCGTGAGCAAGTGACCTTCCGCACCCGGGTTGGCAACCTGCAGCCGCACGACAAGGGCGTGACCTTTGATCTGGTCAGCGAAGCCTTTGTGGGCAACGAGAAGGTCTGGATCGACATCAGCACCTATCTGCGTCGTCAGGCGGTGGCGAAGACCGAAGGGGCTGCGGGCGAGAAGCCGGCTAAGGCCGAGAAGATGACGCGCAGCATGCCTGCGGCGTCGTCGATCTGGGTGGTACCGAGCGACATCGGTCGTCGTTACGGCGCTGTCTCTGGCGATCGCAACCCGATCCATCTCTATGCCGCCACGGCGAAGCTGCTCGGCTTTCCGCAGGCGATTGCCCACGGCATGTGGAGCAAGGCTGCCTGCCTGGCGGCGCTGGATGGCCGCTTGCCGAATGCGTATCGCGTAGATGTGCAGTTCAAGCTGCCGGTGCTGCTGCCGGCCAAGGTTGCGTTCAGCTCGGAAGCAACGGCCAACGGCTATAACTTCAGTGTGAACGATGCTCGCAAGGGCAAGCCGCACCTCGCCGGTACGGTCACGGCGCTGTAAGTCGCGACGATCAGGGCAGTGGCAACAGCCATTGCCCTGAAGCGCCGGGCCTTGAAGCCTCGGCACTTGAAACATCAGCTCCCGCCAAAACCGCCCAGCCCAGCCTCACACCAAACGCCTGCGACAACGCCTCGCGCAACGGCTCCGCCACGACCGGGCCATGCCACAGCACCTCGCGCTCGCCCAGCACCAGCGCATGCGTGGCAACAGCCATCGCCGCATTCATGTCATGCACACTGGCGACCACCAACGCACCTGACTCGGCCTCGACTCGCATCGCCTTCAGCGCCACCGCCTGATGCCGCAAATCCAGCGCCGCCAAGGGCTCATCGAGCAGCCAGACTCTGGCCTGACTCTGCTCGGCGAGCTGAATCTGCAACGCCGTACGCGCCAGTTGCACGCGCTGTTGCTCACCGCCAGACAAGGCTGTCCACGGCCGTTGCAGCAGATGCCCAAGCTCCCAGCACTGCACAACACGCGCGAACGACGCGGCCAGATCGGCATGCACGCCCTGCCAGGCAAAAGCGCCCATGCGCACAATCGCTTCAACGCGGAGTGCTGCACGCAAGCCATGCTGTTGCGGCAAATAGGCACGCTGTTGCGCCCAGCCGGTATCGTGCCATGACGGCAGCGCACGACCCTGCCAGCGCCAGCCATCCAGGGCACTGGCATGGCCGGCCATCTGGCGCAGGAGCGTTGATTTGCCAACACCGTTCGGCCCCAGCACCAGCCAGCATTCACCGCCACGCAAGGTCAACTCGGGCAACTGCAGCAAGACGCGGCCATCGGGGCTGAGCAGCGGCTGCGCCGCGATCTGCATCATCGCTGCCACCGCATACGCAGCAAGACCAGAAAGAACGGTGCGCCGAGCAAGGCCGTGAGGATGCCAACAGGAATCTCCAGCGGGCTCAGCAGCGTCCGCGCCAGTGTGTCTGCCAGTACCGCCAGCAAGGCTCCGATAATTAGCACCACTGGCGTTAGTGCGCGATGACTAAAGCCGACCCAGCGACTGGCCATGTGCGGCGCCATCAGGCCGATGAAGGCGACGCTGCCGGCCTGCACTACTGCCAGCGCGGTCAGCGCGGCACTGGCCCAGATTACCTGCTGGCGAAAACGCGCCACCGGCAGGCCAAGATAGCCAGCCTCGCGCTCGCCCAGCAGCCACAAATCAAAAGCACTGGCCCGACGCAGGCCCCAGAGCGTGAGCAACAGCAGGATCGCCGCCGCCGGCAGCAACAGACGCGGTTCGGCGTAGGCGAAGCTGCCCATGAGCCAGAAGCTGCTGGCACGCAGCGCCTGATCCGGGCTTATCAGTAGCAGCATCTGCATGATGGCGGCGAGCAAGGCATTGAGCGCGATGCCAACTAGCAATAGCGCCTCGCCTTGCAATTGATAGCGTCGCGCCAGGGACAGCACGGCCAGCAACGACAACGAGCCGCCGACAATGGCCGCCAGCGGCATCCAGACCCAGGCCGCCGGCCAGATCACGAGAAAGATAATCGCGGTCAGCGCCGAACCGGAGGACACACCGAGCAAGCCGGGCTCAACCAACGCCGTGCGAAACAGTGTTTGCAGCCAGAGCCCTGCCAGCGCCAGCGTGGCGCCCGACAACGCCGCCAAGGCCAGTCGCGGCAGGCGCAGCTGCCAGAAGATTTCGGCACCGAGACTGCCCTCGGGCAAGTCGACGAGCTGCAAGGCCATCAGCCCGGCCGCCAGCATGCCGAGGCCGACCTGCCAGCCCCGCTCTCGCCAGCGCCGCTCTTGCCAGTGCCACTTGCTCTGCACCATGCCATCACTCCGAAACTCAAGGCGGCAGCTTACCTCAAGCCTCCGAGCCGGCTACAAGTAAACAGCAAAATGTCTGTAGAACAGAGACGAAAGGCTATTGCGAGGTTTTTCCGGCAGGCAGAGGATCGAATTGAGATCACTCTGCCTGGACAGCCATCATGAGCGTCACGGATATCAACAGTTTCGAAGGGGCTGCAAATGAAGGGCCAGCCGCACTTGTGCTGTCGGGCGGTGGTGCTCGTGCGGCCTACCAAATCGGCGTTTTGCGCGCGATTTCAGAGATGCTGCCGAACCGGCACAGCACCCCGTTCCCGATTATCTGCGGCACCTCGGCGGGAGCCTTGAATGCGGCGGCGCTGGCAACCTGCGCCGACTCCTTTGGCAGCGGCGTCGACAAGCTGCATGATGTCTGGTCGAATTTTTCCAGTGCCCAGGTGTATCGCACCGATTGGCCCGGCGTGCTCGGCAGCGCCGCGCGTTGGCTGAGCAATCTGGCTTTTGGGCTGTTCAACAAGACCGTCCCCGTGTCCCTGCTCAACAACGCGCCGCTGGCGCAGCTGCTGCGCGAGATCGTGGATCTGAAGCAGCTGCCGCGTATGATTGACGATGGCCATCTGCATGCCTTGTGCATCACGGCGTGCAGTTACAGTCGCGGCGATTCGGTGAACTTCTATCAGGGTGCGCCACAGCTCACGGACTGGCATCGCGCCCGGCGGCGTGGACGCCGCACCTTGCTAAGCCATGAACATCTGATGGCCTCCAGCGCCATTCCGCTGATTTTTCCGGCCGTGGATGTGGCGGGGGAATATTACGGTGACGGCGCCCTGCGTCAGCTCGCGCCAATCAGCCCGGCGCTGCATCTGGGCGCGAGTCGCATCCTGGTCATTGGTGCCGGAACCGGCACGGGCAGCGCGGCGAAATCGCCGGTGATGAGCTACCCCAGTCTGGCGCAGATCATCGGCCATATCATGAGTAGCTCGTTTATTGACAGTCTGGAGATGGATCTGGAGCGCATGCATCGCATCAATCACACGGTGAGCATTCTGCCGCCGGATCTGCTCGCCACCACGCCGCTAAAGCCGGTCAAGTACATGGTCATTTCGCCGCAGCTGGAGAAGCTGGAAGTGCTGGCCGCGCGCTATGCCCACACGCTGCCAGCATCCATTCAGCTCTTTGTGCGCGGCTCCGGCATGTTCAAGAAATCAGGTTCCAACCTGCTCAGCTACCTGATCTTCGAGGCTCCGTTCACGAAAGCGCTGATTGATCTGGGTTACACCGAGGCCAAGGAACGCGAAACCGAGTTGCGCGCCTTCCTGCAGCCCGGCATCGAGCTGGATACACCCAGCTCAAGCACGGTGCTGAACTTCAGACGCACACCACAAGTCTGAGCCTCAGCGCTCCAGCAGCTCGTGCTGGCGCATCAGGCCTTCCTGCGCGGTGGACGCCACCAGCACGCCATCGCGGCTGTAAATCAGACCCCGATTGATGCCCTTGGCCGATGACGCCGACGGCGCATCCATGCTGTACAGCAGCCAGTCGTCCATGCGCACCGGGCGATGGAACCACATGGCGTGATCGATGCTGGCGCACTGCATGGACGGCTGCATGAAATGTACGGCGTGCGGCATCATGGCGGTGCCCATGAGCGCGAAGTCGGAAGAAAAAGCCAGCAGGCATTGATGCAGGAAAGGATCGTCCGGCAGCTGCATTTGTGCGCGCATCCAGTGCGCCCGCTTCGGTGGCTTAGGCGTCAGCGCGAACGGATTAACCGGGTCGATGGGGCGCAGCTCGATCGGGCGATCACGCTCCATCATGGCGCGCATTTTTTCCGGCACAAACGGTGCCACAAGACGACGCAGCTCCAGCTCGCTCTTCAGCTCTTCCGGCTGCGGCACTTCAGGCATCGGCATCTGGTGATCAAGGCCGTCTTCCGCGATGGAGAACGACGCCATCATGGTGAAAATGATTTCGCCATGCTGAATCGCCTTGACCGTGCGCGTGGTGAAACTCTTGCCATCGCGAACACGCTCAACGGCATAGACAATCGGCGTGGTGGCATCGCCAGGGCGCAGAAAATAGGCGTGTAGCGAGTGCGCCAAACGATTTTCCACCGTGCGACCAGCAGCCATCAACGCCTGGCCTAGCACCTGCCCGCCAAACACATTCTTGCCAAACAGATTGATACTCTGGCCCCGGAACAGATTGATCTCGATGGGTTCCAGATCGAGCAACTGCAACAACTCTTGCATGACAGCAGACATCTAACACCTCTCGTCGCGGCAATTTCCAGACAGATACGCTGAACCATCAGGCGCTTATTGTCAGGCTTTTGTTACACTCGCGGAACTGTTTGGCGCGAATTTGACTCCTTTTTACTGCGCCGCTGCCTTGAGGTTGCACTATGTTTCGACTGTTCGGTCTGGATCGCTTGATCCGTCTGGTGATCCGCAAAATCATGATGCTCTGGGTGCGTACCCAAGTATTGCCGCACGATTGGCGCGGCCTTGGCATCGATCCCAGCAAACCGATCTGCTATGTGCTGCAAAGCCGCTTGCTGTCTAATGTGCTGGTGCTGGAAAGCGAGGCGATGACGCTGGGCATGCCGCGCCCGCTGGCCTCGATGCGTCAGCACGGCCTGCGCGAAAAACACTCCATTCTCTGCCTGACCCGTGGCGAACAGCCGAACCCGCTGATGAAGCCGCGCCACCAGCATTCACCGCGCCTGCAATCGCTAATCGAAGCCGTAAAGGCCGACCACACGCTGGATGTGCAGCTGGTGCCGGTGACCATTCTCTGGGGTCGCGCGCCAGACAAGGAAAGCTCGCTGCTGAAAGTGCTGCTCGCTGACTCCTGGGCAACGCCGTCGGCGCTGAAGCAATTCTTCACCGTGCTGGTGCAGGGCCGCACCACCATCCTGCGCGTGAATGCGCCGATTTCGCTGCGCCAGCTCTGCGATGAAGGCCAGGACAGTGAGCGCACGCTGCGCAAGGTATCGCGCGTGTTGCGTGTGCACTTCCGCCGTCAGCGTACCGCCGTCATTGGCCCTGACTTGTCGCACCGTCGCACGCTGGTCAGCGAAATCATCCGCGCCGAGCCCGTGCAAGAAGCCATCGCCCGCGAGATGAGCGAAAAGGGCGTCACCCGTGAAGTCGCCGAAGCGCGTGCACGCCTGTACTGCAACGAGATTGCCGCCGACTACTCCTTCCCGGTGGTGAATGCGCTGAAATCATTCCTGACCTGGATGTGGACGCGCCTGTACAACGGCGTTGAGGTGCATCATTTCGAGACAGTCGAAAAACACATGGCCGATCACGAGGTCATCTATGTGCCCTGCCATCGCAGCCACATCGACTACCTGCTACTGGCCTATGTCATCTTCATTCACGGCTACACCACGCCGCACATCGCCGCTGGCGCCAACCTGAACATGCCCATCGTTGGCGGCATTCTGCGCCGCTCCGGGGCGTTCTTCCTGCGCCGCACTTTCCGCGACAACTTCCTCTACGGCATCGTCTTTCACGAATACCTGCACCAGATCATGAGCCGTGGCTTCCCGATCAAGTACTTCGTGGAAGGCGGCCGCAGCCGTACCGGCCGTCTGCTCACGGCCAAGCTGGGCATGGTCAACATGACCTTGCGTAGCTATCTGCGCGACAACAAGCGCCCGCTGGTGTTCCTGCCCGCCTACATCGGCTACGAAAAGCTCATGGAAGGCGGCACCTACATCGGCGAATTGCAGGGCAAGCCCAAGCAGAAGGAAAACCTGTTCGCGCTGGCCATGTCGGTGCGCAAACTGCAGAAGGTCTTCGGTCGCGTACACCTGAGCTTCGGCAGCCCGATTTATCTGAACGATGTGCTGGATGCCAACATGCCGGGCTGGCGCACCAACCCGGATGCCGCTGACAGCCCGGAGTTTGTCACCACCTCGAAAGCCATCGGCGATGCCATCACCACGCAGATTAACGCCTGCGCCGTGGTGAACCCGGTGAATTTGCTCAGCCTGGTGCTGCTGTCTACCCCGAAGCATGCGATCGACGAAGAGCAGCTCGCCGAACAGGTCGCGCTCAACAAAGCCCTGCTCCAAGCCGTGCCCTATCACGACCAGATCGTCATCACCGACATGGACGGCCCGCAGATGGTGGCCTACGGCGAAGAGCTGAAGATTCTGCAGCGCCGCAAACATCCGCTCGGCGACCTGCTGTATTTGCAGGAGGAAGAGGCCGTGCTCATGACCTACTTCCGCAACAACACCCTGCACCTGTTCGCCCTGCCCTCGCTGCTGGCCATTCTGTTGCTGCAGAACAACCACGCCAGCATGGAGCAGCTGCTGAAGATGGTGCGCTCGATCTATCCCTTCCTGCGCTCTGAGCTGTTCCTGATCTGGCGCGATGAAGAGCTGCCCGGCGTGATCGCGAAGACGCTGGAAGCCATGGCCGCGCAGAATCTGGTGCAGCGCACCGAGGGCGACACCTGGGTGGTGCCGGGCACGAACACGGCCGACTATGCCCGCCTGCACATCCTCAGCCGCGCGCTGCGACAGACGCTGGTGCGCTACCACATGACCATCACCGTGCTCAATCAGCGCGGCTCCGACAAGCTCACCCAGCAGCAGCTGGAAGAGCTCTGCCATCTGCTGGCGCAGCGGCTGTCGTTCGTGCGTGAGTTCAGCGCGCCGGAGTTCTTCGACAAAGCACTGTTCAAGAACTTCCTGGATACGCTGAAAAGTCTGGGCTACCTCAGCATCAACGAAGGCAAGCGCCTAGTCTTCGACGAGCGTCTCAGCGCACTGGCCACCGATGCCCTGCAGATGCTGCCCAGCGGCATCCGCCAGGCCGTGCTGCAAGTCACGCTGATTACCGATGAGGAAGTGGCTGGCGCGCTGCTGGCGCTGGAGCAGAGCAAGGAACGCAAGAAGGGGAAGGCGGCTTAAGCCAACGGCGCATACAGGTCAAAGCGGTTGCTCTGGCCTTCCATGCGCTGATGCGGTGCCACGCCGGCCAGGTCCGGCGCATGGCGCGGGCGTTTCACCACAATGCGGCGTGTGGCCACCTGCCGCGCCAGCGCCAGCAGTTCGTCGGCGTCATCATCGCTGCCCACCACTTGCCGGAACAGGCGCATGTCGAGCTTGACCAGCGCGGACTTGTCGCGATGCGGGAACATCGGGTCGAGATAGATCGTTTCCGGGCGATCTGCAGCGGGCAGATCGCGTAATCGCAGCAGGACATCCTGAGCGCTGCCTTCGTGCAGCTGGATTCTCGCCGCTGTTTCGGCGGTTTGCGCTGTGGCCGCCGCCCGCGCCAGGCCATCGCGCAGCAAGGCTTGCACGATGGGCGATCGTTCGCAGCTTTGTACCTCGGCACCCACATGCGCGAGCAGCCAGCTGTCGCGGCCCCAGCCGGCGGTGGCATCGAGTACGCGCAGGCGCTGTGCACCGGCAGCCACCGGCTTGATGCCACAGGCTTTCACCACGGCCTCACCGCCGCCACCGCCCTGCGCCATGCGCCAGCGCAGGGCATCGGAGGCAAAATCAACACGCACGGGGGCCGGCAAGGGCTTTTCGATGGCTTGCAGGCCGAGACCGGCGTCATCGAGCCAGAGGACGACTGTTTCAAAAGCAGGTGTTTCATTCGCCACCGGCTCGTTAAAGCCAGCCTCTGGCCGATGCCGCGCCGGCAACAACAACCGGCGCTCGGCCAGCGCCTCTACCCGCAAGCCCAGCTGCAACGCCAGTGCTGCCGCTTGCGCAATGCGCGCAGGCGATGCTGTGGCGTCGTGACAGAGTCGCGTCAGGCCCACGCGCTGCCGCCGACACCGAGCAGAATCGCTAGGCCGAAGGCGATGCGATACCAGGCAAAAACCGTGAAATCATGGCGCGAGATGAAGCGCATCAGGGCGCGAATCACCGCCAGCGCAACAATAAAGGACACGACAAAGCCGATGGCGATGATCGGCAGATCCGACAGCGCAAACAGGTCGCGGTTCTTGTAGCTGTCATACAGCGTGGCGGCAAACATGGTGGGGATAGCCAGAAAGAACGAGAACTCGGCCGCCGCAGTACGCGACAGACCAAAGAGCAGACCGCCAATGATGGTGGCGCCGCTACGGGAAGTGCCGGGGATCAGCGCCAAGCACTGGGCCAGACCGATCTTCAGGGCATCCTGCCAGCGCATGTCATCGACCGTTTGTACACGCACGGTGACTTGCCGGCGCTCGGCGACCAAAATGACCACGCCGCCGACCACCAGCGCTATCGCCACCGAGGTCGGGTTGAAGAAATACAGTTTCAGCGTGCTTAAAAAGAAGAAACCGAGCAAAGCCGCCGGCATGAATGCCACCAATATATTGATGACAAAGCGCTGAGCACCGGCCTCACCAAGCTGCGTGGCCACGCTCCAAAGGCGCTCGCGATACTCGTAGCACACCGACAGGATGGCCCCAAGCTGGATCGCCACCTCAAAGACGGCGCGCTTTTCCTCCGTCCAGAAGTCCAGCCAGGCCGCTGTCAGAATCAAATGGCCGGTGCTGGAGATCGGCAGAAACTCGGTAATGCCCTCGACCACGCCCATGACCACGGCTTGCCACGCTAATGTCCAATCCATCACGCTGTCTCTTCAGTTGAATTTGTCTGGCTTGCATTCGCCGGGCTGGTCACCAGACGAGAATAGGTTTCGTAAAAATGCGGCGGCATGCGCTTCAGCCGCCCTGACGCGATCTCGATGCAGACCAGATGGGTTGCACCCCGAAAAATGGTCTGGCCATCGCCAAGGCGGATGATTTGGTAGACGCGGTGTGTGGATAGCTTGTCAACACTCAGCAGCCAGGTGCCGATCAGCAATTCTTCGCCGAGATGACTGGCGGCGAGATAATCCAGCTCATGGCGGCGCACCACCATGCCATGCCCGCAAGCCTCGTAGTCGGCCGGCCCCAGGCCATTGGCCTGCGAATGCGACCACGCCGCCGCCTCCATCCACTGCTGATAGACCACATTATTGGTGTGACGCATCACATCAATGTGTTCAGGCAGCACTTTCAGCGCCACGGTATGCGGTTCGGGATAATCCCAGTTCAGCGATGGCGTCATGTTCAGCGTCCCGGTAGTTTCTTCCAGACATCGTCGCGCAGGTAGACCGGCAAGGCCAGCTCCGGCGCGACGGCCTTGCCGGCCTGCACGGCCGCCGCAGCGAGGGTGGCCACATCTTCGGCATCCGGCGCGAGGTCGGCGTAAATCTGCTGCACGGCAAAGGTCTGCGCCAGGCTGTCGCCATAGGTGGCCCAGCCGGAGCCGGCTGCCACGCCTATATGCGCCGCCCAAGCCGCCACCAACGCTGCCGGCAAGGTCGCCGGCGCACCCGCCACTTCGGGCGTGATGGCCTGCATCAAGCCATCGGCATCTAGCGCATAGGCACCGGCGTAGATTTCCTGCATACGCGCATCGAACGCGGCCAGCACGGCTCGTGCGCCATGCTGCCGATACGCCGCTTGCGCGAGCGTCTGCAGGCTCGATACCGGCACCACCGGCAAATCGGCCCCAAAAGCCAGACCTTGCGCGACGGCCGCTGCAATACGCACGCCCGTGAACGCGCCTGGCCCGCAGGAGTAGGCCACCGCAGTGAACTGCGTCAGCGCCAAACCGGACTCAGCCAGCAGCTCATCCACCATGGGCAGAATCAGCTCAGTTTGCTGGCGCGGCGCATGCTGGCGGCGCGCGATAAGCTGCATCTGACCTGCGCCATCGCGCTGCCAGATAGCCACCGAGCAATGCTCCGTGGCGGTTTCCAGTGCCAGCAGTTTGATGCCAGTCGTCATGTCGATGCCGGCTCCAGGCTATTGATAAATTTGAAAAATGCTTCCACTTCCTGCTGGCTGCGCGTGCGCCGCATCGGCGGCAGGCTTTGCACAAACAGCTGGCCATAGGGCCGCCCCACCAATCGCGGATCGCAGACCATGAGCACGCCAGTGTCCAGCACATCGCGAATCAAGCGGCCTGCGCCCTGCTTCATGGCAATGATGGCCGCCGGCAGCTGATAGCTCGTGAACGGATTGCGACCCCGCGCTTTATACGCATCCAGACGCGCCGCGACAACCGGTTCGCCGGGCGACGCAAACGGCAGCTTGTCGATGATCACCAGCGACAGCGCCTGGCCGCGCACATCCACCCCTTCCCAGAACGCGCCCGTGGCAAGCAGCACGCAATCCGGCGTATTGGCGAAGCGGCGCAGCAACTCGGCCTTGGGCTGCGTGCCCTGCACCAGAAAAGTGTATTCGAGCTGGCGCGGCAACCACTCCGCCGCCTCTTTCAGCGCCCGATGCGAGGTGAACAGGAAAAACGCGCGGCCCTTGCTAGCGCGCAAAATCGGCACGGCAGCCACCAGCGTGGCACGGGTGTAATCCATGGAGCCGGGGTCCGGCAGCCCGCGCGGCACATAAAACAGCGCCTGCTGCTCATAGGCAAACGGGCTGGGCAGCTGCAAGGTCGCCACATCTGCCGGCAAGCCCAGCTGCGCACTGATGTGGCGAAAGTCTTCGCGCACGGCCAGCGTGGCCGAGGTCAGCACCCAGGCCATGGGCTCGCGATCCAGCAGCTCGCGAAACGGTTGCGACACCTCCAGCGGCGTCCATTGCAGGATAAAGCCTTTGCGGAAAGTCTCGAACCAGTGCACCTGATTGTCAGGGGTCTCGCCGGTCAGCTCGGTGAACGCCTCGGCCAGCTCCTCGGCGCGGCGATGACAGCTCTCCAGCCCCTTGCTCTTGTCTTTCAGCGGCGACAACGCCTCGGTGATGCAGGCCATGGCCATCTCCACCGCCGTAATCGCGGCCGGCAGCTCGGCATGTTCCGAAATTTCAGCCCAGACGCCCTTGCGCGACTCCTCGCCCATAAGCAGACGGAAGTGAGCCAAGCGCACTTCCAGATTCGACACCAGATCGTTCATGCCGCGCAGATCGCCACCCGCAGCCAGCACTTCGCGCAGGGCATCGGCCAGCAAATCGTGAATCTGCCGCGATGACAGGCTGCGGCCGAAGAACATCGCTGCTGTTTCCGGCAGCTGATGCGCCTCGTCGAAAATGACCGCATCCACTTCCGGCAGCAGCTCGCCGAAGCCGCGATCCTTCAGGGCCTTGTCGGCAAAAAACAGGTGATGATTGACCACAATCAGATCGGCTTCCGTGGCCTTCGCCCGCGCCTTCATCAGCGGGCAATCCTCGACCTTGGGGCACTCTTGGCCGAGACAGTTGTCTGCCGTGCTGGTGACCAGCGGCCAGACCATGGAGTCTTCGGCGATATCAAGCAGCTCGGCGATATCACCCTGCTCGGTCTTGCCGGCCCACGCGGCCACGCGGTGCAGGTCGTGCACGATCTGTTTCGACTCGAACTCACCTTCATCCAAATGCTGCTGCAGGCGGTACGGGCACAGGTAGTTGCTGCGGCCCTTGAGTAGTGCGGTTCGCACCGGACGGCCCAGCAGCTTGCGCACCATGGGCAGGTCGCGATGAAAAAGTTGATCCTGCAGGTTGCGCGTGCCGGTAGAGACGATGGCCTTCTTGCCGGACAAAATGGCGGGCACCAGATAAGCATAGGTTTTGCCGGTGCCGGTACCGGCCTCGACCAGCAGCAGGCTGCGCGCGCTCAGTGCCTGCTCGACCGCCTCGGCCATGGCAATCTGCGGCTCGCGCGGCTGATAGCCGGGGATCTGCTGGGCAAAAGCGCCGTTCGGGCCGAGCGCAGTACGCACGGCAGAGGTTGCAGCAGGCGCAGCATCAGACATGACAGCGGCTCACACAGAGAGGGTCGAGAGTGTAGCAAAGGCGTGGCGCTTTCGCTGGCGATCCGCGCTAGCATATCGGCCTCGCCAGCTCACCGTTTGCCTGCCATGACGACACTGCATCCACCCTGCCCGCCGCTGACCGGCCTGATTCTCGCCGGCGGTGCTGGCCGTCGCGTTCAGGGGGCCGACAAAGCCTGGCTGAGCTGGCAAGGCCGGCCGTTGATCGAGCAGGTCGAAGCCCGACTGACGCCGCAGGTGCAGCAGCTCTGGGTCAGCGCTAATCGCGATCCGGCGCGATACACAGCGCTGCTAGGCAGCCGGCTGGATGGCGTGATTGGTGATGACTGGCCAGACTATCCCGGCCCGCTGGCCGGCATCGCCAGCTGCCTGTCCTCATTACCGACAGGCTGGGTGCTGATCACACCGGTCGACACGCCGCTACTGCCGACCGACCTCGGCGAGCAGCTCTGGCACGGATTGGCAGCTGCTGGCAGCGGCAGCCGCATGGCCGTGGCCGGCATGGGCGACGATACGCATTGGCTGCACATGCTGGTGCATACGGATTTGGCGGCGGGTTTGCAGCAACGCCTGCAGGCCGGCGAACGCCGCGTGCGCGACTGGTGCCAAGCAGAGCAGGCCGTGCGCGTGGTCATTGAGGCCACGCCCGACAGCTTCGCCAACCTGAACCAGAGCAGTGACTATCAGCAGGGATGATCCGCCGGAATCGTTAGCGGCGCATGGCCTGCACCGGCCCCTGCAGCAACGACACAAACAGCTCGACATGCGCCGGGCTGTCATTCAATGCCGGAATGTACTCATAGCGCTTGCCACCGGCCTTGATGAACTCGTCGTGATTCTCCACCGCAATCTCCTCCAGCGTCTCCAGGCAGTCCGCTGAAAATGCCGGGCAGAGAATCTGCACCGAACCCACACCTTCGTGACCCCAGGTCTCCAGCAACTTGTCCGTATACGGCTTGACCCACTCCTGCAAACCGAAGCGCGACTGAAAGCTCTGCTCCCACTCACCGTCTGCCAGGCCCAGCTGAGCTACAACCGCTTCGGCGGTGGCACGGCATTGCACCGGATAGGGATCGCCCTTGTCGGCATAGGGCTGCGGAATGCCATGAAAGGAAAACAACAGCTTGTCCGCGCGACCATGCACGGCCCAATGCTGGCGAATGCTCTCGGCCAAGGCGCTCACATAGGCCGGATGCACATGGTAATCGCGCACCACATGCAGGCCCGGCAGGTTACGCTGCTGCTTCACCCAGTCACCGAGCTGGTCGTAGAGCGGCCCGGTGGATGTCGCAGAGAACTGCGGAAACAGCGGCAGCACAATGACCTGCTCGACCTGAGCCGCGCGCAGGGTATCCAGCGCATGACGAAAGCCGGGATTGCCATAGCTCATGCCCGGCAGCACGGTAATGTCGAGGTCAGGATGCAGCGCCTGCAAGCGCGCCTGAACGGCAGCCACCTGAGCCAGCAGGATCGTGCGAATCGGCGAGCCATCCGCCCAGATGCTGGCATAAGCCTCGGCAACACGACGCGGACGCAGCGGCAGGATGAACAGACGCAGAATGAAAAACCAGATCAGCCGAGGCACTTCAATGACGCGGGTATCGCTGAGAAATTCGCGCAGATAGCGGCGCACGGCCGGCGCTGTGGGGGCGTCTGGCGTGCCGAGGTTGGCCATAATGATGCCGATGCGCTGGCGACTCGTCTGGCCTGAACTTGCAGTCATCTCACCCTACCTTTTTGCTTGAATAAACCACTAAAAAGCATAACGCCGCGACTGGCGCGGCGTAAGCTGACAACACTGCAACGCCGTAGCGTTTATGCCAAGGCGGCAAACATGCGAGCGGTAATTTCGTCCACCGAGCCTACACCCGGCACCAGACTGTACTTGGCGGCGCCCGGTTGTGCGGCCAGCGACTGGTAGAAGCCAACCAGCGGCTGCGTTTGGCTGTGATAGATGTCGAGACGCTTGCGCACAGTCTCTTCGCTATCATCCGGGCGCTGTACCAGGTCTTCAGCGGTCACATCGTCCTTGCCGGCAACCTTGGGCGGGTTGTACTGCAGGTGATAGACACGGCCAGAGCCGGGGTGAACGCGACGACCGGACAGACGCGAGATGATTTCGCTGTCTTCCACACGAATTTCAACGACATGGTCGATCTTCACGCCAGCATCGATCATGGCTTGCGCCTGCGGGATGGTGCGCGGGAAGCCATCGAAGAGAAAGCCCTGAGCACAGTCGGCCTGAGTAATCCGTTCTTTCACCAGACCAATAATGATGTCGTCGGAGACCAATCCGCCGGCATCCATGACCTGCTTGGCAGCAACACCCAGCGGGGTTCCGGCCTTGACCGCCGCGCGCAGCATGTCACCCGTGGAGATTTGCGGGATGCCGTAGCGGTTCATGATGAGCTGAGCCTGTGTACCTTTACCAGCACCCGGCGCGCCGAGAAGAATAATACGCATCCAACAAACTCCCAAAAGCAAGGCGGCAAGAATACCCGCCAACGCCCTGCTCTCACAAGGCTTGGCGTATCACGGCTTCGGCAAAATGCGACGAAAGCCCTACGACTAGCGACCCGGCACGATGCGCAGACGAATCAAACCGGTGTTTTTTTCAGCCACCGGCACCGGCACCGCCTGCCAGTCATCGGCCGCCGGCGTGGCATTGCCGGTCATGGAGATCTTCGCCTGCAAGACCAGATCCTTCTGCGCCGAGAGCAGGCGTTCTGGCTGCAGACTGTCGGCATCGGTCAGTGTCACGCGCAGCGGAAACTGCGTAATCGGGCGACGAATCACTGCCACTGGCATCGGCGGGCCGGACGGCGTGCGCGCAAAAATGAACAGCGCCGCTTCCGCCGGCAGCTTGCGCGCTGCATCGGCAGCCAGCGTCACTTCCACATCCAGACCGGCAACGGCCGCCTGCTCGCCCTGCCCGGCTTCGGCAATCAGGCTGGCAATGCGTTGATCGGCCTCGCTGTCGCGGCTTCCGCCGTCTCGCTGTGCTTCAACGGCACGCAAGGCCTGAAGCTGGCTGAGCACGGCATAGGCCTGCTCCCGTTCACCGGCACGCAAATTGCCCATCCCCAGCATCAGCAAGGCGCCCTGATGCTCGGGTTGTTCACGCAGGATGCGACCGAGCATGCCGCGCGCCACCGGATCCATGGCACCTTGCTGGGTCATGATGGTGGCTTGCACATAGGTCATCACCACCTGAATGTCTTCCGGCTTAAGCTCGGCAGCACGCGCCAGCGCGACCTTGGCCGGGTCGAAATCCTTGGCTTGCAGGAAGCCCAAGCCCAGCGTCATCCAGGCATCGGCATTGCCAGGCTCGGCCTGCACACGGCGCTGCAGTGCGCGCATGAAGTCTTGCAAGCTGGTATTGCGCGAATTGGCATCAGGCTCCTGGCCCGCCAATACGGCATCGATGCTGCTGCGCAATGCCAGCTGATTGTTCAGGTCAGTGGTCACGCCGGCATGAAGGAAATGCCCCAGATACAAGCCGAAAGTCAGCACCGGCACAGCCAGCAGCAGAATCAGCGCCAGTGGCCGTACCGAACCCGGCACTGCTGCGGGCTGGAGTGTCCGAGCATTTGTTGCCGCATCCGCCAGTACACCGCGATCCAGCTCCAGCTTCAGCGCGGCATAGGTCTCCGCTTCCAGACGCCCGGTGGACAGATCGGCATTAAGCTCATCGAGACGATCCCGATAGACCTGCGCGCTGAGCTGGCGCACCGATTGGCCGGTCGCGACGGCACGACCGCGCAAGGGCCAGATCAAGGCAAACACCACCAGCAAAGTCAGCAGCAAAGCCACCAGCAGCATCGGTGCCAACACCGAAAGCGAATTCATCATGAGCGTGATCCCGAATCTGATGATGGTTGATCGGATGCCTTGCTTGTCAGCGCATGAGCCGGGCTGTCCGCCACGCCGGTGAGCAGGCGTTGCAGACTGGCTTGCTCATCGGCATCCAGCGGCTTCACGCGCGCCGGTTTGCGCAGACTGCGCCGCCACAATCCGAATGCCACGCCGACCAGCAGCAAGCCCGGCCCCCACCAAAGCAGCAGCGTACTGGCACGCAGCGGCGGCTTGTAGCTGATGAAATCGCCGTAGCGCACCACCAGGTAGTCGCGAATTTCACTATCGCTTTTACCGGCCTGAATTTGCTCGTACACACGCGTCTTCAAGTCATCCGCAAGCCCGGCATCCGAACCCGCAAGGTTGGTGTTCTGGCACTTCGGGCAGCGCAGCTCGTCGATCAAGGCGCGATAACGCGCTTCATCGGCAGGATTGCGGAAATCACGCACATCAATGGCTGCAAAACCGCTCAACGAACTGACCAGCAACCCAATCAACAAAAATAGACGCATCATGATTTGGCTCCCGCAACTTCCGCTTTCAGCGCGTCATAGCGCGGCTTCAGCTCCTGCAGCCAGGCCTTGGCATCGAGCACACCCACGGCGCGGTAGCGAATACGGCCGTCACGATCAATCAGATAAGTCTCTGGCGCGCCATAAACGCCCAGGTCCAGCCCCAAATCGCCACGCTCATCGAAGACAGTCTCGGCAAACGGATTGCCGCGTTCCACGAGATAAGCCTGCGCAGCTTGGCGGTCATCCTTGTAGTTCACACCGATGATGCGCACGCCGTCCGCCGCCATGTTCAGCAGCGTGGGATGCTCGACGAGGCAGGACACACACCAAGTTGCCCAGACATTAAGCAAAGACACTTCGCCCTGAAAAATCGAGGCATCCAGAACACGCGCGGGGTCTTGCAGACTGCTCAGGCTGAAGGCCGGCACCGGTTGCTGCAGGCGAGCCGACGGCAGAAATGACGGGTCTTCGCCATTACGGCTGGCCAGCAGCACGGCGAGCGCCGCAAACAACACCAGCGGCAAGCCAAAAATCAGGCTTTTTCTTGACGATGGCTTCATGTCAGCGCCCTCCCGCCGCTTTCAAGCGATAACGCTTGTCGAGCATGGACAGCAAACCGCCCAGCGCCATCATCAGCGCACCGAACCAGATCCAGCGAATCATCGGCTTGTGATAGATGCGCACCGCCCACGCGCCGGCATCCAGCGGCTCGCCCAGCGCCACATAAAGGTCGCGGAAAGTGTTGCCGGTAATCGCCGCCTCAGTCATCGGGCTCTGCTGAACGCGATAGATACGCTTCTCCGGGTGCAGCACCTCCACAAAGCCGTCATGGCTGACTTCCAGCGTGCCGCGCTGCGCCACATAGTTGGGGCCCTGATGATCCTGCACGCCGTCAAAGCGGAAGGCATAGCCATTGACCGTGATGCTCTCGCCCGGTGCCAGCCGTACATCCTTCTCGATGCTGTAGGCGCTGGTGAATGCCACGCCGAGCACCGTCACCAGCAAGCCCAAATGCGCCAGCTGCATGCCCCAGTAGCTGCGCGTGAGCCTAGACAGACCCTTGATGCGCGTGGAGGCATTTTGGCTTTTACGAGCGATATCCACGAGCTGGCTGCCGAACACCCAAGCGCACAGACCAACCGTCAGCCCGACTTGCCACGGCCAGTTGCCGAAAAATGCCAGCGGCAGTGCAATCGCAATGATCACCGCCGCCAGCAGCACCTTGCGCAACGGCAGCAAAATCACATCGACGGACTGCTTTTTCCAGTTCGTGGCCGGGCCGATGCCCATGAGGAACAGCAGCAGCAAGGTCAGCGGCACAAAGAGCAGATTGAAATACGGCGGGCCTACCGAGAATTTGCCCAGCGCCAGCGCATCGGCAATGAGCGGAAACAAGGTGCCCAGCAGCACCACGACCGTTGCCGTGAGCAGAAACAGGTTATTCAGCAGCAGGAACATCTCACGGGAGAACGGGCCGTGGTTGCTATCACGCTGCAGCGACGCGCCACGCCACGCAAACAGGCTCAGCGAGCCGCCCACGACCACCACGAGAATGCCCAGAATATAAAGCCCGCGCGTGGGGTCAGCGGCAAACGCATGCACCGAGGTCAGCACACCGGAACGCACCAGGAAGGTGCCGAGCAGGCTAAGCGAGAAGGCAATGATGGCCAGCAGCACCGTCCACGCCTTGAACACGCCGCGCTTTTCGCTGACCGCCAGTGAATGCAGCAGCGCCGTACCGGCAAGCCAAGGCATGAAAGAGGCATTTTCCACCGGATCCCAGAACCACCAGCCGCCCCAGCCCAGCTCGTAATAGGCCCACCACGAGCCCAGCGCGATGCCGACACCGAGAAAACACCACGCCGCCAGCGCCCAAGGCCGTGACCAGCGCGCCCAGGCACTGTCTAGGCGACCGCTCATCAAGCCAGCCATGGCAAAGGCAAAAGGCACGGCAAAACCGACATAGCCCATGTAAAGCATGGGCGGGTGAATAATCAGGCCGGGGTCTTGCAGCAAGGGGTTGAGGTCGTTGCCCTCGATCGGAAAGTCCGGAAACAAGCGCGCGAACGGATTCGAGGTAAACAAAATAAAGCTGATGATGGCACTGCTGATCAGCCCGAGAATCGCCAGCACGCGCGCGGTCATGTCTAGCGGCAAGGCTCGCGAGAAACGCGCCACGGCAGCGCTCCACAACGCCAGAATCAGCGCCCAGAGCAGCAGCGAGCCTTCATGGCCGCCCCAGACCGCCGAAATCTTGTACCACCAGGGCAGCAAGGTATTAGATTGCCGGGCAATGTAGTCAACGCTGAAGTCGTTTTGCAGAAAGGCTAGCGCCAACAAAACGAAAGACAGCAGCAGCAAGCCGAATTGCGTAAATGCTGCCGTCCGCGCCAGCGCCTGCACACGCGCATCGCCACGCACCACGCCCCACCAGGGCAGCGTGCCTTGCACCACTGCCACCACAAACGCGAGCACCAGTGCATACTGACCCAGCTCAACCCACATGATGATTCCTCGCAACAAAAGACCCGGCTCGGGCAGACGGCATCATACGCACCCCAGACTAGCTGTCCAGCGTCAGACCGGGCACAAAATTGTCATGGCGCTGACACAAGTCCGAAACACTTGGAAACAACTGAGCAGTCACTGTGTAAGCTTTCTGTCAAATCCTGCTTGCTATGATGCCGCGCAACCAATGACTGACTTGAAGGATGTTATGAGCGACCCGACTCAACGCAACAGTTTCAGCCGTGAAGACCTTCTGGCCTGTGGCCGTGGTGAACTCTTTGGTGAAAACAATGCGCGCCTGCCGCAGCCGAACATGCTCATGATGGATCGCATCACGCACATCAGCGGCGATGGCGGCGAGCACGGCAAAGGCACCATCATCGCCGAACTCGACATCAACCCGTCGCTGTGGTTCTTTCAATGTCACTTCGAGACAGATCCGGTCATGCCCGGCTGCCTCGGTGTGGATGCGCTCTGGCAGCTGCTCGGCTTCTTCCTTGGCTGGCGCGGCAACCCCGGTCGCGGTCGCGCCCTCGGTGCCGGCGAAATCAAGTTCTTCGGTCAGGTGTTGCCGCATCACCAGAAAATCACCTACGAGCTACAGGTCAAGCGCCTGATCGAGCGCAAGCTGGTCATGGGCATCGCCGATGGTCGCGTACTCGTAGACGGCCGCGAAATCTATACTGCGACTGACTTGAAAGTCGGTCTCTTCACCAGCACCGATCATTTCTAAACGGCCGGGCCACGGCCCCGCCCTTGAGGAGAACGCCATGCGTCGCGTCGTTATCACCGGTTTCGGCATCACTTCTTGCCTCGGCCTAGAACCGGAAACCGTCAAGGACAGCCTCTATCACGGCCGTTCAGGCATTTCCGCCAATGCCAAATATGCCGAGATGGGCTTTCGCAGCCAAGTCAGCGGCAGCATTCGCGATCTCGATCTGGATGCGCTGATCGACCGCAAGCTGCTGCGCTTCATGGGCGATGCCGCAGCGTATGCCTATCTCGCCATGGGCAAGGCCATCGCCATGGCTGGCCTGACGCCAGAGCAGGTGGTGAATCCGCGCACCGGCCTGGTTGCCGGCTCTGGCGGTGCCTCCAGCACTAATCAGGTGCTTGCCGCCGACCTCGCCCGTGAGAAAGGCGTGAAGCGCGTGGGGCCGTACATGGTGCCGCGCACCATGGCATCGACCATTTCCGCCTGCCTGGCCACGGCCTACCAGATCAAGGGCGTGAACTACTCCATCGCCTCCGCCTGTGCCACCAGCGCACATTGCATCGGTCACGCCTCGGAGCTGATTCAGCTCGGCAAGCAAGACATCGTGTTTGCCGGCGGCGGCGAAGAGGAAAGCTGGGAAGAGTCCTGCATGTTCGACGCCATGGGCGCGATGTCGAGCAAGTACAACGACACGCCGGCGAAGGCCTCACGGGCCTATGACGCAAACCGCGACGGCTTCGTCATCGCCGGTGGTGGTGGCATGGTCGTGGTCGAATCCTACGATCACGCCGTGGCGCGCGGTGCCACCATCCTCGCCGAGATCATCGGCTACGGTGCTACCTCGGACGGCTACGACATGGTCGCGCCCAGCGGCGAAGGTGCCGAGCGCTGCATGAAGATGGCACTGCAAACCGTTGATACCAAAATTGATTATCTGAACACGCACGGCACTTCCACGCCGGTCGGCGACCTCGCCGAGCTGAAGGCCATCCGCGCCGTATTTGGCGACAACGCACCGCACATCAGCTCCACCAAGTCGCTGTCTGGCCACTCGCTGGGCGCTGCCGGCGTGCAGGAAGCCATCTATTGCCTGCTCATGCTGCAACATGACTTTGTGGCCGCCTCGGCCAACATCGACACGCTGGACCCGGAAGCCGTCGGCCTGCCCATCGCGCTCCAGCGCATCGACAACGCCGGCCTGAAAACCGTGATGTCGAACAGCTTCGGCTTTGGCGGCACCAACGCGTCGCTAGTATTGCGCAAGCTCTGATAGATGCCGCGCAAGCTCTGATAGATGCTGCGCAAGCGGTGAAAGCTTGTCATTTCAGGTCGTCTGCCCGCGTGCGCCGACCTGAAATGACAATTCTTACAACGCGCATTGTCAAATTAGTTGACGAATTGACTTTTTCGTCTTAGCTTTAGCCTCGGCTTATTTAACCGAGGTTGTTTTATGTCTGTTCAACATCAAGATGTTCTGATTATTGGTGCTGGTATTTCCGGCATCGGTGCCGCCTGCCATCTCAAGCGTGAATGCCCGAACAAGTCGATTGCCATCCTTGAGCGCCGCCATGCTGTTGGCGGCACCTGGGATCTGTTCCGCTACCCCGGCATCCGTTCCGACTCCGACATGTACACCTTCGGCTTCAACTTCAAGCCATGGACCGAAGCCCGCGTGCTCGCCGACGGCGACTCGATTCGCGGCTATGTGCGCAAGACCGCCGAAGAATATGGCGTCGATCAGAAAATTCGTTTCGGCCGCAAGGTCGTGACCGCGAACTGGTCATCGGCCGATAACCTCTGGCATGTGGCCGCCGTGAACGACGCCACCGGCGAGACCGAGCAATACACTGCCAACTTCCTGCTCGGCTGCTCCGGCTACTACAACTACGACGCCGGCTTCCGCCCCGAATTCCCTGGTGAGGCCGATTTCCAGGGTCAGATCGTGCATCCGCAGTTCTGGCCGGAAAACCTCGACTACGCCGGCAAGAAGGTCGTCATCATCGGCTCTGGTGCCACCGCCATCACGCTGGTGCCGAACATGACCGACAAAGCCGCGCATGTGTCCATGCTGCAGCGCTCGCCGACCTACATTCTGTCGGTGCCGGCCATCGACCCGGTGAGCAAGGCGCTGCAGGCCGTGCTGCCGGCCAAGCTCGCCTACCAGCTCAATCGCGCCCGTAACATCGGCATCCAGCGCACGCTTTACCAGGCCTCACGCAAGCGCCCGGACTCGGTGCGCCGCTTCATCTTGAGCATGATCAAGCGCCAGCTCGCCGGCACCAACATCGACATCAGCCATTTCAGCCCGACCTACGCGCCCTGGGATCAGCGCCTGTGCGTGGTGCCAAACGGTGACCTGTTCAAGGTACTGCGCAGCGGCAAAGCGTCGATCCATACCGATCACATCGAGCGCTTCACCGAGAACGGCATTCTGCTGAAATCGGGCGAGACGCTGGAAGCCGACATCATCATCACCGCGACTGGCCTGAATGTGCAGCTGCTCGGTGGCGTGCAGGCCACTGTTGATAGCGCGCCCATCGTGGTCAAGGAAAAGCTGACCTACAAGGGTCTGATGCTCGACGGCGTGCCCAATGCCGCCATCGTCTTCGGCTACACCAACGCTTCGTGGACGCTGAAGGCCGATCTCGCCGCGGAATATGTTTGCCGCCTGATCAAGCACATGGATCGCAACGGCTACAAGACCGTGGTGGCACGCGCCAACAACCACCCGCTCAGCGAAGACACCGTACTTGGCGGCCTGGCCTCCGGCTACATTCGTCGTGCGGCTGACCATCTGCCGCGTCAGGGCACCAGCGCGCCGTGGGTGGTGGATCAGAACTACCTGCGCGACATCCCGCAGCTGCGCTTTGGCGCGATTGAGGATGATGTGCTGGCGTTTGATGGCAAGGTCAAGGGCAAGAGCACCGTGGAGCGCTTCACGGCTCCGCTGCGCGCTGCTTTCGGTCGCTAAGCGGCACAGCCTGACCCTCGAGGTCGGACATGAAAAAGCCCCGGTCGCTCACGCGCCGAGGCTTTTTCATGGGCGTCATTTTGCTTCCATACGCTGCTTCAGATTCGCCAGCGCCACCACCGACATCGCACGCATACGGCGACGCAACAAAGGCATCATCAGCGCACTGAGGCCGGTCGCACTGAAAGTCAGCGTTCGCGTGAAGCGCGTACCAGTGGCAGAGGGCTCGAACTCATACTGAATCTGTAGCCAGCCATCACGCATCTTGCCAGAGACACGCCAGAACTTGGCAGGCACAGCATCCAGCACCTGATAGCGCGTGGCCCGACGCAGCGTCAGCGGCAACGGCGACAACGGCTGCAAGACAACGCTTTCAGAGAACTCGTCGCCAGCACACAACACACTCACCTCGGCCTGCGCCGATTGCGAGTTGGGGTGCCACTCGTGCCACAGCCAGGGCTGAGTGACATAGGCGTAGAGCTGCTCTGGGGTGCAGGCCATTTCCACGGTGTTGCAGATGATCTCTTGCATCAGTCACGGGTCTCTTGAGGAAAGCACCGCCGACGCTACCGCGTTGCGAGCAAAAACCCAAATATCGGGCAAAAAAAATCGGCAGCAATCTTGACGATCACCCACCGATTTTTCCGGTTGCCGCATCGCTTCACAGCGCTTCGGCAACCCATGCTATGCGCTAGTTAGATAGCGACAACATTGTTGGCGCAAGGACCTTTCTGGCCCTGGCCGACATCAAACGAAACCGCTTGACCTTCGTTCAGCGTGGCATAGCCACCACCGTTCTTGATTTCTGAATGGTGTACGAACAGGTCTTTGCTGCCGTCTTCCGGCGTGATGAAACCAAAACCCTTGTCCGCATTGAACCACTTCACTGTACCTTTGCTCATGTTCTACTCTTTAATAATTGGCTGTTTGCAACGCAGCTATTATCTGCCACATCCGTCAAATTAGCTTGTAAAACAATTTCTGCCCTGAAAGCCGCCTGTAGCCTGACGCTCAGCCGATTTGCAACGCTTTTAGCGGGCATCCGCGTCATTTAATTTCAGGGTTTATAGCCGAATATCCAGCGATGGCTCATCTCGCGCCAGCGGCAAATCGAAATAGAAGGTGCTGCCCACGCCCAGCTCGGTGTCATAGCCAATCAATCCGTTCATGCGCTCCAACAGTGTTTTGCAGATACTCAGGCCAAGACCGGTACCGCCTTGCAGGCGGGTGTCCGAGCTGTCGGCCTGGGCAAACTTGTTGAAGATGCGGCTGCGAAAGGCCTCCGGAATACCCGGCCCTCGGTCAATGACGCTGACACGCACCTGCCCACTATTCATGGCGGCCATCACATTGACCGTACCGTCGCGTGGCGAATACTTGACCGCATTGGACACTAAGTTGGCGATGACCTGCTGCAGGCGCAAGTTGTCCACCATGACCGCACTGCCAGCAGGCAGCAGACTGGTATCCAATTGCAGATGCACCCGGTAGCTGTCGGCATAACCCTGACTGTGCTCCACAGCCTCACGCAGCAGCGGCTGCAATTCGCAGCGATTGAGCTGGATGCCGGCCTGCCCGAACTCCAGCTTTTCAATATCGAGAATGTCATCGACCAGACCGGCCAGCCGATCCGCATTTTGCAGCGCAATTTGTATGAGGCTCTGACCTCTTTCCGACAACTCACCGGCCACGCCAGCATCCAGCAGCCCTAGCGAACCCTTAATCGATGTTAGCGGCGTACGCAGCTCATGACTGACGGTAGAGACGAACTCGCTCTTCAAACGCTCGATCTGCTTGCGGGTACTGATGTCGCGCAAAAGGCAGATATAGTGTTGGCGATCCTCTAGCTCATAATGGCTGAGGCTGATTTCCAGCTCCATCTGACGGCCATCGAGATGTCGCCCCATGCGCTCGCAGCCTTGCCCCAGCATGGCCTGCAGAGCAGCGGGCTGGCTTAGCTTCAGGCTGGGTAAGAGCTCTCGGATCTGACGCCCGATAAGCGTGGAGCCGGACCCCCCAAAAAGCGCAGTCGCCGCCGGATTGGCAATATCGATGCGACCATCGCTGGCAAAGATCAGGATCGCTTCGGCGGCATTGTCGAGAATGGCACTCAGCTCCAGCGTGCGCTGGCGTACCTGATGGCGAATCAGCTCGGCGCGCCCGGTCATGGTCAACAAGAAGCCGCCAAGCAGTGCACAAATCAGCAGCCCGCCAACCAGTACCAGCCAAGGCTGAAGGCTTTGTGCCTGCTGCAGATACAGCTTGCTTGGTAAGATCTGCAGGCGCAAATGGCGACCGCCGAACTCAAAAACATCCTGCCAGACCATGTTCTGCGCGTACTCCGGCAAAACACCACTGACTTCGCTGAACAACACCCGCGTCTGCGCCGTGCTGACATCCTCGATACGAATCTGAAGCTCATGGCGTGGATAACTCCCCAATGCATGGCTGATAAAATCCTTCATGCGCACCACAGCGACCGCAAAACCCTCCAGCGACTTACCCGTGTGATCTCGGTCATATACTGCTTTGACCAGCAGAAAGCCGGGATTCTGCTGATGATCCTGAACCAGCTGTATCGGTGCTGTCATTTTCGGCACATTGCTGCCTTTGGCGCTGCTTAAAGCCGTCTGGCGAACAGCCTCGGAAGACAGGTCAAAGCCCAGTGCCCTGCGATTCTCTGCCAGCGGCTCGATGAAGGTAACCGGCACATAATCGGCCTTGCGCGGTGCTGTCACCAAATCGCCGTGACGGTCGCGCAATTTGATGCTGAAACCGCTGACCAATCGGCTTTGTGTACGCTCAAACACCTGACGCTGGTCATCATCGACCCAGGCACTCCAACTCAATGCCTGCATACCGGGGTAGTCCTTCAGAATCGGCATCACAAATAGCCGGAAACCCTCGGCACCCACACGATTGGATGCCACATGCAAGCGCTCGATGGAGCTGACGGCCTGGCTGTAGAGCTGCAGTTGGAACTGCAATGTCATGCTCATGAGCCTGGCTTGGCCCTGAAACAGATGGCGCCGCTCATTCTGCTCAGCCTCGCTGGCACGAATAAACAGCGCCACCATCAAGACGCAACTGAGCAGCAGTGGCAATCCCACCGTGGTGAGCCGGCTTCGCCAGATGGCACGCGGCTCGGCAAACAGAATCAGCATCAGTGGCGTGGCAATCAGCACGCCAATGCTGTCGCCTACCCACCAGGTCCAGAAGCTGAAAGGCAAGGCTGAATAGGCAATCAAACCCGCCTGATACAGCACCCAGGGCCCGATACAGGCACTGAGCAGGCAGCTCAATGGGCCACCAATCGCCAGCAGCATGAAAATGCTGCGCTCATCGACCAAAGGGTTGGGAAAGCCGAGCAAGCGACGAATCAGCCAACTGGCTGTCAGGCATTGCAGAGAAGTGCCCAAGGCAATGCCGCTGGCTACCCAAAGATGACTGCTGCCAAGCGTGGCTAGGCTATCGGCGGAAATACTCAGATTGAGCAGCGTGGAGCCGAGAAACACCCCCAATAGCAGCGGATAACCCCAAATAAGCACCGCCGCCAGAGCAATGCCGACCGGCGGAAAGATCGCCGTCGCAAAACCGGGTGGAATGGCCAGCAGCAAGGCCAGGCGACCGGCAAGCACATACGCCAGCGCCAGCAGTAGAATTCTGCTGGTCAGAGCCATGCCTTGGCGTTGCTGCGATTGCATCAAGACTGAAGCCCTCATGGCCGTAAGCGGACGATATGGCGGTATCGACCCGATTCACGGCTTCTTGAGACATCTCCATCACTTACCGTGAATCAGTTTGCCGCCAGCGCTGCTCCTCCCGGAAATGACAGGCGCAGGATCTTCCACACCGTGGTGCCAAACTGCCGACTCAATGCACCCGTGTTGTAAGGCAGGCCGTAACGATCCGCCAGCGCACGCACACGCAGTGCCAGCTCGGGGTAACGGTTGCTCGGCAGGTCTGGAAAAATGTGATGCTCGATCTGGTGCGACAAATTGCCAGACAGCACATGAAAGAGCTTGCCGCCGCCGATGTTGCAGGAGCCCAGCAGCTGCCGCACATACCAGCGTGCCCGCGTCTCACCCTCCACCTGCGCCTTGGTGAACACATGCACATCGGCGGGAAAGTGCCCGCAGAAAATGATCATGTAGGTCCACAGGTTGCGCAGCACATTGGCCACGGCATTGGCGATCAGCACCGTGAAGAACACATCAAGCAGCGCCGGGCCCTGCCCCGTCAGCGCAAATGGCAAGGTCAGCAGCACACCGAGCAACGGCCAGGCCAAATAGTCCTTAGTGACCTGCGCGACAATCTTGCGGCCGGTACGCTGCAATTGCGGGCGCACCTCGTCTACCGTCATACGGCCGCTGGCGAGCCTGCCCAGCTCCAGCTCCTGAATGGCGATGCCCCACTCAAACAGCACCGCCAGCAAAAAAGCATAGATCGGCTGGCCCAGATAGAACGGCTTCCAGCGCTGATTTGGCGACACTCGCAGCAGGCCGTAGCCCACATCCGGGTCTTTGCCCAGCACATTGGTCCAAGTGTGATGCTTCACATTGTGCGACTGCATCCACTGATCCGACGGGCACACATTGTTCCACTCCCACGAGCTGGACTGGATTTGCGGATCTTTCATCCAGTCCCACTGCGCATGCAGCACATTGTGCGCCACCTCCATGTTTTCGATGATCTTGCCCAGGCCCAGGCTCAGCGTACCTAGCGCAATCAGCAGCCAGAACAGATTGTCGTTGGCATAGGCATGGCCCCACACCGGCAACGCCAGGATGCTGGCAAAAATCAGCGCCCGGCCAAGCACGCCCAGACTGCGCTGCACCTTGATCACGCGCAGGATGTAGCGCCGGTCACGCTCCCCACGCGAATCCAGCACCTCCTCGCGCATGGCATCGAGCTCGCGGCCGAAGGCTTCGATTTGCTCATCGCTCAGATTCACCGGCAAGCGGGCCTTGTTCATGATGTTCTCCGCGAATCAAAGGTCGAGCTGGCAGTCGCCAGCGGCAGCACAAACGCAGGTCTGCACGATGCTACCCGGCTCGCTCAGCACCTTGCCATTGCGCAAGTCGCGCACCGAACCGGCAAGCAGCGTGGTATTGCAGGTATGGCAGATGCCCATGCGACAGCCATGCGGCGGATTCATGCCGGCATCCTCGGCCACGCGCAGCAGATTGGTCTGGGCATCGGCATCCATCTCCACACCGCTACGCGCGAAACGCACGCGGCCACCCACCGCCTCTGCCGGCACCACCGCCAGCTCGGCCAGAAAGCGCTCGCTGTGCAGGCGTCGGCTCAGACCGGCATCGGCAAAATGCTGCTCCAGAGCCGCCAGCAGCGCCGGTGGCCCGCAGGCATAGACCTCGCGCTCGCGCCAATCCGGGCAGAACTGCTCGATGTGCTCGGCACTGAAATGACGCTGCGCCGGCGGCGTCTCCTGGGTATAGACCAGATGCAGGCGATAGCGCGCCTGCTGCTCCGTCATTTCGCGCAATTCCTTGCCGAAAATCACATCAAAGGCGTGCGGGGCGTAGTGCATGTGCACGGCATCCGGCAGCCGCTCTTGCGCGATCAGGCTGCGCAACATGCTCATGGCCGGCGTAATGCCGCTGCCGGCGGTGATGAACAGCGGCTTTACCGGCTGAGCATCGGGCAGATAGAACTCGCCCTGCGGCAGACCGATCGGCAGGTAATCGCCCACTTTGATATTGCGCACGATATGCGGCGAAATGCGCCCGCCGGCAATGACCTTGACCGTGATGGTGATGCAGCCGTCGCTGCGTTCCGGCGGCGATGAAATGGTGTAGGTGCGGGTGTAGTGCATGCCCGCCACCGGAATGCCCAAGCGCACATGCTGACCGGCGCGATGACCGCGCCAGCGCAAGCCGGGCCGGAGTGTCAGCGTGCGCGCATCCTGGGTTTCATCCCAGACCTTGACCACGCGCGCCTGCAAGGCATGGCTGGCCCAGAGCGGATTGATCAGTTCCAAGTAGTGCGAGGTGCGCAGCGGGTAGGCGAAGGTGTCGGTGATGAAGGCTAGGCGTGACCAGAGAGAGGTCTTGGCTATGGAAGGGCGGGATGCTGCAGCTTGAGTCGGTGTAGTTGCGCTCATAAACCCTCATGCCGTCCTGGTGGAACTACAGGGATTTATTTTTGTATCACAGCGCTGAGGGTGGCGGAGGAGTACGACGGGAAGTAACCGACAGAGTGGTGAAAGGCCGACCAACGCGCGCACAAACGCTCTACGCTACCAAGGTGGGGCATCCGGATTTTTTACAGGTGAGCTGACACAAGAAACATTACTCGCTTGGCCATTTTGCATCAGCGAAAAAGCACTTGCGCTGAAACGGTGATAGGCGAAGCCGCGCAGAGGGCCGCTGAGCATGTGCAGCATGGCGGTGTTGGAGTCGTAGCGATATTGACCGCGCTTGCCGTCAAAATGTACATAACGGTTACCCGGACGCAGGCTGAAGCTGACATCAGCACGGATCATGATCTCGGGCGAATTGCACATATAAACGGTCAATGCCGGCAAGCCTCTGACCAGCCCTTGATTATTGCTGAGCGAGTGCAGCTGCGACGGTGGTACGGCCAGCTTGCCGCCATCATCCAGCGTGACAAAGCAGGAGCCGATCTGGCCCACGGAGGTCACCGTGCCGGCCTGCCCGGCGCGAGTCATGATGCGCTCACCAGACACACAGTCATCGCGCTTGGCGACAAAGGCAACCGCAAGCCTCGCCGCTACAGCCGGTTTCGCCGGGCGCGAGGCAGCGGGAGATGGAGTGGGATTGGCACGAGCACGCAAAGTCTCAGGTTTCATCCATGCGTCCCAGGTACTGCTGTAATTGTCATAGCTAATATAGCAGCGCCCCTGCTCATCAGGCCCCTGACGAACCTGACCGGGCCACCACTTGCCGCCCCAGAGAATGTCCACCGCAGCACCCGGTGTGCAAACAGATGCGTGTGCGCTCAAAGGCAACAGAGCAAGCACCATGAATGTGAACGCATACAAGGGATTCATACCTTTGCCTCCGAGTGTTTTGCTTCAGCTCAAGCATCAGTGTGGCAGGCAAAAAACGAACTAGCCAGATGACTTGTGCAACTGCATCCCCGGATAAACCCGCCCATCCGCCAACACAACCCCAACCACCTCATCACCCGCCCAAACACAGGTCAGTGCCTGTCGCTGCCACGGCGGGATGCCCTGCTCCTGGCACCAGTGCTTGAGCGTGACATGGTGGGCATGTCCGGCTGGCTGCCAGCGCTCGCCACCAGTGCGCGGGGCCAGCCGCCAACGCCGAGCCAGCAAGGGGTGGCCATCCGGCAACCGCATCGCTGGAAAGCATCGATCTGCGACTTGCAGCGGCTGACGCGGATCGGGCCAGTCAGCCGTCACGCCAGTTGCCGACAGGTCAGCCGCCCGCAGCAGGTAAAGCGTTTGCCGATAACGACGCAGGGAAATCTCGGCCCAGCGAACTTCCGGCAGGGCATCGGCACGGGCCTGTAGCAGTTCGCGACGCAACCTTGACCAGTAGCGGACAGGCAGCGGCGGCACACCCTCTACCGTCAACCAGCGGCTGACAACAGCTTGCAGAGTGGCGTCATCGAGCGCCTGCAAAGGCAGCAAAGCCAAGGTGCCCGCTGAACAATGCTGCGCCAGCCAGGCATCCGCCAGTGCCTCCAGCGCCCTCGCCTGCTGCGCCAGTTGCGCGGCACTGCGCGCGAGCTGGCTGGCCGCCTCGGGCCAGCGCGTTTGCAGCAGCGGAAGAACTTGGGAGCGCAGCAAGGTGCGGTCGAATCGGGCGTCATGGTTGGCGGGGTCGTGTACCGGTTGCAGAGCACCGGCCGGTAGCTCGGGGGAATGACTGTGCCGGCATGCCGTTGCACGCGGCAGCCAGCGCTCCAGCGCGCTGCGCGGCAAGTCCAGCCAGGGCCGCCAGCGCGGCATCATCGCCCCGTTTTGCGCAGACCACTCGCTTATGGCCGGCATGGCGGTGAGGCCGTGCAGGCCGGCGCCGCGCATCAGGCGCAGCAGCATGGTTTCCGCCTGATCGTCTTGATGATGCGCAAGCAGCAGAGCTTCGTCGCCGCTCATGGCCTGCGCCAGCGCGTCATAGCGCACTTGTCGTGCTGCGGCTTCGATGCTGGCTTGCGTCGGCACCTGCACACGCAGTACGGCGCAGGGTACGGCCACTGCCGCCGCTTGCTGCATGGCTTGCGCGGCCCAGATGTCAGCATCGGCATGCAGGCCGTGGTGCACATGCAGGGCACGCAGGCGATAGCCCAGCGCCGGCGCGATCTGCGCGGCGGCGAGCAGGAGCGTCAGGGAGTCGGGGCCGCCGCTGAGGGCGATGACAACGCCAGCGACCGCCGGCGCATCCTGCCGACGCGCTTGCAGGAAATGCTGCAAGGCGCCGAGCGGATGCTGGCGGTCAGGGCTAGTGGTCAAGCGATGGGTTGCGTGTTGCCGTAGCTCATCAGCCGCTCATAGCGACGGTTGAGCAAGCTGTCGTGGTCGAGCGTGCGTAGCTTCTTGAGCTGGCGTAGCAAGGCTTTGCGCAGGCTGTCGGCCATCACATCCATGTCGCGATGCGCGCCGCCCAGCGGCTCCTCCACCAGCTCATCGACAAAGCCCAGCGAGCGCAGGCGCGTGGCGGTGAGGTTCATGGCTTCTGCAGCTTCCGGCGCTTTCGCCGATGTCTTCCACAAGATGGACGCGCAGCCTTCCGGCGAGATCACCGAGTAGGTGCTGTACTGCAGCATCATCAGGCTGTCGCAGACGCCGATGGCGAGCGCGCCGCCGGAGCCGCCTTCGCCGATGACGGTGGAGATGATCGGCGTCTTCAGCCGCGACATCACGGCGAGATTGCGCGCGATGGCTTCGCTCTGGCCGCGCTCTTCGGCGTCGATGCCGGGATAGGCGCCCGGCGTGTCGATGAAGGTGAAGATGGGCATGCGGAAGCGCTCAGCCATCTCCATCAGGCGCAGGGCCTTGCGGTAGCCCTCGGGGCGCGGCATGCCGAAGTTGCGCTTCACTTTCTCGCGCACTTCGCGGCCCTTCTGATGGCCAATAACCATCACCGGCTCGCCGAGAAAGCGTGCAGTGCCGCAAACCAGCGCGGCATCGTCGGCAAAGGCGCGATCGCCGTGCAGTTCGTCGAAGTCGGTAAAGATGCGCTGGATATAGTCCAGCGTGTACGGGCGTTTCGGGTGACGCGAGAGCTGCGAGACCTGCCAGGCGCTGAGGTTGGCGAAGATGTCTTCGGTCAGCTTCAGGCTCTTGCTGCGCAAGCGGCCAACTTCATCTTCAATATTGAGGCTGGTGCCAACGCCGACCACGCGTAGGCCTTCGATCTTGGCTTCCAGCTCGGCAATCGGTTGTTCGAAGTCGAGGTAGTTCGGATTCATGTCAGAGTCCCTGGGGCGATGGCCCGAGTGTAGCGGCATGTCGGCATGCAATAAACCCTGTTTGGGGGCGATGACGACACGGCATTCGTCGCAAAAAAATCAATACAGTACCTGCACACCCGTGCCATCCAGGCGTTGACGCAGGCCACGGAGCAGTGCATCCGACAGATTCACGCGCCAGCCGCTGCCGCCCTGCAGCAGCGCTTGGGCGGCCGGATGCTGCACGCGGAAGCGTAGATTAGCGCCAGATTGGTCAGGCGCGGCACGATGCGCCTGCAGCCATTCGGTCAGCTCGTGCACGCCACGCAGGCCGAGGCTGACCGGCAGCGTCAGCTCCAGGCCCTTGCAGTACTGGTTGCGCGCCTGTGCCAGCGGCAGGATCTGCTTAGCCACAACCTTGAGTGCGCCAGCGTATTCATCCATGGACACCTCGCCCTCGACGACCAGCACGCCCTCGTATTGCAGCAGATGCCGCACCTGCTCCAGCATCTCGCCGAAGACGGTGACTTCGACACGCCCGGTGCGGTCATCGAGCGTGAGGAAGGCGCGACTGCCGCGCTGACCCTTAACGATGCGATGCGCCAGCAGCAAACCGGCGATTGTCGTGTTCTGGCCGCGCCGGGTCGGCTGCAAGTCAGCCAGACGCACCTGCACGAAGCGGCCCAGCTCGCTTTCGTACTGATCGATCGGATGGCCGGTGAGGTACAGGCCCAGCGTTTCCTTTTCGGCCTGCAGGCGCTCGTCGTCGGTCCACGCCAGCGCATCGGACCATTCACCGGCCGGGCCGGCCTCGTGGACATCGCCAAACAGATCGACCATGCCGATGTCGGCGTTGCGCGCCTGCTGCTCGGCGGCGGCCACGGCGGCTTCAATCGAGGCCATGAGAATGGCGCGATGCTCGCCCTGCTCATCGAGCGCGCCAGCACGGATCAACGCCTCCAGCGCACGCTTGTTCAGGCGCTTGAGATCGACGCGACGGCAGAAGTCGAAGAGATCGCTGAACGGCCCCTGCTCGGCCCGCGACACCAGCACCGACTCGATCGGCCCCTCGCCCACGCCCTTGATCGCGCCCAGGCCGTAGACCACCTGACCCTGGTCATTGGCCTGAAAACGGAAATTCGAATAGTTCACCGCCGGCGGTAGGATCTTCAGACCCATCGCCCGACATTCTTCAATGAAGGTGACGATCTTGTCGGTGTTGGCCATTTCCGATGACAGCACGGCGGCCATGAACTCGGCCGGATAGTTCACCTTCAGCCAAGCCGTCTGGTACGACACCAGCGCATAGGCAGCCGAGTGCGATTTGTTGAAGCCGTAGCCGGCGAACTTTTCCATGAGGTCGAAGATGCCGCCGGCCTGATTGGCATCCACGCCACGGCCGCCCGAGCCTTCCATGAACTTGACGCGCTCCTTGGCCATCTCCTCGGGCTTCTTCTTGCCCATGGCGCGACGCAGCATGTCGGCGCCGCCCAGCGAGTAGCCGGCCAGCACCTGCGCGATCTGCATCACCTGCTCCTGATACAGGATGACGCCGTAGGTGTTCGCCAGCACCGGCTCCAGCTCGGGATGCGGGTAGGCCACATCGGCGCGGCCGTGCTTGCGGTTGATGAAGTCGTCGACCATGCCGGATTCGAGCGGGCCCGGACGATACAGCGCCACCAGTGCCACCACATCTTCGAAGCGCGACGGCTTGAGCTTCTTGATCAGCTCCTTCATACCGCGCGATTCGAGCTGGAACACGGCCGTGGTCTTGCCTTCGGACATGAGCTGGTACGGGCGCGGGTCATCGAGCGGAATGCGTTCGATGTCGATGGGCGCTTCGCCACGGCGGGCGCGCTTGGCGTTGATGTCTTTCAACGCCCAGTCGATGATGGTCAGCGTGCGCAGGCCGAGGAAGTCGAACTTGACCAGCCCCACAGCTTCCACATCGTCCTTGTCGAGCTGGCTGACCCACTTGCCTTCGTCGTCGGTATAGACCGCCGTGAAGTCGGTGAGCTTGCCCGGCGCAATCAGCACGCCGCCGGCATGCTTGCCGACACCACGGGTGATGCCTTCGAGCTTGAGCGCCATCTCCCAGATTTCCAGCGCATCCTCGTGATCGCTGAGGCCCGGCGTGCTCAGCAGCTCCTCCAGCATCGGCTCCTGCTCACGCGCCTCCAGCAGCGAAATGCCGGGCGTGAACGGAATCATCTTGGAGATGCGGTCGGCCAGCCCGTAAGCCTTGCCCAGCACACGCGCCACATCGCGCACCACGGCCTTGGCCGCCATGGTGCCGAAAGTGATGATCTGTGACACCGCCTGGCGGCCATACTGATTCGCCACATATTCGATGACGCGATCGCGGCCTTCCATGCAGAAGTCGATGTCGAAGTCGGGCATCGACACACGCTCGGGGTTGAGGAAGCGCTCAAACAGCAGGTCGTACTTGATCGGATCGAGGTCAGTAATCAGCAGCGAATACGCCACCAGCGAGCCGGCACCGGAGCCACGGCCCGGCCCCACCGGCACGCCGTTCTGCTTGGCCCAGCGAATGAAGTCCATAACGATGAGGAAGTAGCCGGCAAAGCCCATCTGATTGATGATTTGCAGCTCGAACTCCAGCCGCGCGCGGTACTCGGCCTCGATGGTGGCCATGTCCGGGCGCTTGGGATCAAACAGCTTGCCCAGCCGGAAGCTCAGGCCCTCATGCGAGAGCTGAGCGAAATACTCGGCCATGGTCATGCCCGGCGGCACCGGGAAATCGGGCAGGTAGCTCTTGCCCAGCGTCAGCCCGAGGCTGCAGCGGCGGGCAATTTCCACCGTATTTTCGATGGCCTCGGGGAGGTCGGCAAACAGCTCGATCATCTCCGCCGGCGACTTCAAATACTGCTGATCGCTGTACTCGCGCGGCCGGCGCGGATCGCCCAGCACATAGCTCTGCGCGATGCACACGCGCACCTCATGCGCCTCGTATTCTTCCTGCGCGATGAAGCGCACATCGTTGGTCGCCACCACCGGGCACTGGCAGCGCTCGGCCAGCGCCACGGCGGCATGCAGGTGATCCTCGTCGCCCTCGCGGCTGGTGCGAATCAGCTCCAGATACACGCGCGACGGGCACAGCGTGAGCCAGCTCTGCAACAGACGATCAGCCTGCGAAGCATCGCTGCCAAGCAAGGCCAGACCCACATCGCTGCCCCGGCCAAGCAGAAAGATCAGGCCGTCATGCTGGGCGTTGATCCAGCGCCGCTGCACGATAGGCCGGCCCTGCTCCTGCCCTTCCACAAAGGCCCGCGAGATCAGCGCAATCAGGTTTTTGTAGCCGCCATCGTTCAGCACCAGCGCGGTAATTTGCGACAGGCTCTCGCCATCACGCACAACCAGATCGGCACCAAAAATCGGCTTGATGCCCTTGCCCTGCGCAGCCTTGTAGAACTTCACCAGACCGTAGAAATTGCTGCGGTCGGTCATCGCCAGTGCCGGCATGCCAGCGTCGGCGCAGGCCTGCACGGCATCATCAATACGCACGATGGAATCGAGCAGGGAAAATTCGGAGTGAACGCGCAGATGCACGAAAGCGGTCATGAATTACTCGAAAGCGGCAGCAGCGCCCGCACGGGGGCAAAGGAGCGACGATGTTCCGGCAACGGACCCAGGCGTTGCAAGGCTTCCAGGTGTGCGGATGTGGGATAACCCTTGTGTTTGGCGAATCCGTAGCCAGGATGGCGCAGTTCCAGCACCTGCATCTCGGCATCGCGCGCGACTTTCGCCAGGATGCTGGCAGCGCTGATCGCCGGCACCGTGGCATCGCCCTTGACCACGGCCTGCGCCGGCATCGGCAACGACGGGCAGCGATTGCCGTCGATCAGCACCGAGGTCGGCGTAATCGGCAACGCCGCCACAGCGCGCTGCATGGCCAGCATGGTCGCCTGCAGGATGTTGATCTGGTCGATTTCCGCCGGCTCGGCGCGGCCCAGCGCCCAGGCCAGCGCGCGCTCGCGAATCTGCTCGGCGAGCATCTCGCGTTTGGCGGCGGTGAGTTTTTTGGAGTCGTTCAACCCGGCGATGGGTCGTGCCGGGTCGAGAATCACGGCCGCCGTCACAACCGCGCCGACCAGCGGGCCGCGACCGACTTCATCGACACCGGCAAGCAGCAGCGCCTGCGGATCAGGTGCGAAGAAGTCGCTTTGCCCGCTCATGGCTGCGAATCAGCTTCAGAGACGGTGCTAGCACGGCTAGCCAGCAAACGCGCAATCGCCGCCGCGCCGGTGGCGCTGGCATCCTGGCGCAGGCTTTCATGCAGCTCAACATAAGTCGCCACCGTCGCACGGACCTTCTCCGGCGCATTCAGCCAGGCTGCGGTCTCTCGCGCCAGATTTTCTGGCGTGGCCTGATTCTGCAGCAGCTCCGGCACCAAGCGCCGACCCGCCAGCAAATTCGGCAGACTGACAAACGGAATTCTCACCAGCAGTCGCGCAATCAGCCAAGTCAGCCAATGCAGGCGATAAGCCACAACCATAGGTTTCTTCAGCAGCAAGGCTTCCAGCGTGGCCGTGCCCGACGCCAGCACGATGACCTGCGCCGCCGACATCACCACTCGGCCAACATCGTTGCCGATGCGCTGATCAAAAACCTGAATCGGCAGCGCGGCATGCTCCTGAACAAGCGTATTGATCTGCTCAGCCCGCTCAGCGTTGATGGCCGGAATCAGAAACTTCAGTGCGGGGAATTGCTGATGCAGAATCTCGGCCGTGGCCAACAGCAGCGGCAGCAGACTCGCCACCTCGCCACGCCGGCTGCCGGGCAGCAAAGCCACGGCACGGCTTTCCAGAGAAAGGCCATCACCCAGCCCCAAACGAGCCTGCGCCGCCGCAGACTCCGGCTCCATCGGCAGCGAATCAGCCAGCGGATGCCCCACAAATACCGCCGGCACATCGTGCTTGTCGTAAAAAGCTTTTTCAAACGGCAGTAGGCAGAGCATCAGATCAACACTGGCACGGATGCCCTTCACCCGTCCCTGCCGCCAGGCCCACACTGACGGGCTAACATAATGAATCGTGGGAATGCCCGTCGGCTTCAAAGCCGCTGCGATACGCAGATTGAAATCCGGTGCATCGATGCCGATAAAGGCATCAATCTTCTCCGCTTGCAGGCGCTCGATGAGCTGATCGCGCACGGCAAACAGCTCGCGCAGCCGGCCCAGCACCTCGACCAGCCCCATGACCGACAGCCGCTCCATCGGCACCAAAGTTTCAGCGCCCTCGGCGAGCATTTGCGGGCCAGCAATGCCTATGAAGCGTGCGTGTGGATAGTGCTGCTTGAGCGCTCGGATGAGGCCCGCGCCGAGCAAATCACCCGAAGCCTCGCCGGCGACGATGCCGAAGACCGGAGTCGTCGCGTGCATGAGCGAGCTTATCGGATGATGCCGCGCGTGGAAGCGCGCAGCGATTCGATGAAAAGATTCACTTCAGGTGCTTTCTCGGCCAGCTCAGCGAGCGGCGCAAACGCCTCTTCCAGCGTAGTACCGTCGCGGAAGACCACCTTGTAGGCTTTGCGCAAGGCATTGATGGTCTCGGAAGACCAGCCCTTGCGCTTCATACCCTCGAAATTCATGCCGCGCGGAATCGCGGGATTGCCGCTGGCCATCACATAGGCCGGCACATCCTTGAACAGCGTGGTGCCACCGCCGAGCATGGCGTAGGAGCCGACGCGGCAGAACTGGTGAATACCCGAGTTTCCGCCAATGATGACGCTGTCGCCGATCACCACATGGCCGGCGATACCGGCATTATTGGCGATGATGTTGTCGTCACCAACCATCACATCGTGGGCGAGATGGCTGTTGACCATGAGCAGGTTGCGCGAGCCGATGCGTGTCAGGCTGTTGTCCTGGATGGTGCCGCGATGCAGCGAGCAGGCTTCGCGAATCACATTGTCATCGCCGATTTCCAGTCGCGTAGGCTCGCCCCGGTACTTCTTGTCCTGGCAATCCGCGCCCACAGAGGCAAACTGGTAGATGCGATTGCGCTGACCAATGACCGTCGGGCCGCTGATCACCACATGCGGGCCTATCCAGGTACCGGCACCAATGACCACATCCGGGCCGATGATCGAGTACGAACCGACCTCGACATCAGCGGCCAGCTCGGCGCGCGGATCAATGATGGCGGTCGCGTGGATTCGGCTCATAGCACTTGCTCCGCAATAAGAAGATCGGCGCTGGCAGCGAGCTCGCCATCCACCAGGGCACGACAGGAAAACTTGAAGATATGACGACGACTGCCGGTCAGCGTAGCTTCCAGCGTCAATCGGTCACCTGGCACCACCTGGCGCTTGAAGCGGACATTGTCAGCACCGGCAAACACATAGAGATGACCCGTTTGCGGGCTTTTGTCGTAGGTATAGAAGCCGAGCACCCCGGCGATCTGCGCCATGGCCTCGATCATCAGCACACCCGGCATGATGGGTTTGCCGGGAAAGTGACCCTGAAAAAAATGCTCGTTAATGGTGACATTTTTGTAGCCCACAATGTGCTTGCCCGCCTCGACCTCGGTAACGCGGTCGACCAGCAGAAACGGGTAGCGTTGCGGCAGGTAATGCATCACCTGTTCAATAGTCATCATCTCAACTCTTCTCCAAAGCTTTTACGCGCTGCGCCAATTCATCGATACGGCGCAGGCGCACAGCCATTTTCTTCCAGTTATCAGTGCTGTCGAAAGCAGTTCCCGACGAATACGAGCCCGGCTCGCTGATTGACTTGGTAATCATGGTCATGCCGGTAATCTGCACGCCATCACAAATCTCGATATGCCCCACGATGCCGACGCCGCCGGCCAGAATGCAGTGCCGGCCAATGCGTGTGCTGCCGGAAATGCCGCAGCAGGCGGCAATGGCGGTATGCGCGCCGATGACCACATTATGGGCAATCTGCACCTGGTTATCGATGATTACACCGTTGTGAATCTCGGTGTCTTCCAAGGCACCCCGATCGATCGTGGTGTTGGCACCGATATCCACATCATTGCCAATCACCACGCGGCCGATCTGGGCGATCTTGCGCCAGACACCGCGCTCATTAGCGAAGCCGAAGCCATCGCCACCAATCACTGTGCCGGCATGAATATTGACGCGATCGCCGAGGATGCAATCGTGATAAATCACGACACGGCTGCGCAATCGGCAATTAGTACCAATTCGCACACGATCATGCACCACGGCACCAGCCTCGATGACACTGCCCTCGCCGATCACCACGCCCTCGCCAATCACCGCCAGCGCACCGATGCAAGCACTGGCCGGGATTTCGGCCGACTCGGCAATCACAGCACTGGCATGAATGCCGGTAGGCAATGTTGGGGTGCGATCAAAACGGTGCGACAGCGTTGCGAAGGCCACATAGGGGTTGGCCAGAAACAAGGCCGGCCCAGTGTAATCACCGCGATCCTGCGGGCGCATCAGCACCGCGCCCGCCTGGGTGCTAGCCAGCATAGGCCGATAGCGCGGATTGGCGAGAAAGCTGAGCTGATGCGATTGCGCATTCTGCAAGGTGCCCAAACCGGAAATGACATGGCCAGGGTCGCCTTGCAGCTCGGCATTCAATTCTTGCGCCAGAGCGCCCAAGGTAATGTTCGACATGCCGTGAGCTCCGCGCAGAGTGACTTATTTGACAGCGTTCAAGCGATCCGCAACGCGCTTGGTCAAATCAAGGTCCGGGTCTACATAAATCACGCCACGACGATCAATAATCATGTCGAAATTGCCGGTTTTGCGTAGCTCATCGAGAACGCTTTGCATGCTCGGCAATAGGCGATTAAGCAGATCTTGCTGAGCATCTTGTGTTCGCTTTTGAACTTGAGAAACCAATACATTGAATTCATTGGCTTTTTGATCGGCCTGTTCACGCAACGCTTTTTTGTCACGCTCGCTCATGGTGGCCACTTCTTTGACAAACTTTTCTTCCATGCCTTTGATGTCACGGCGCAGTTGTTCGAGCTTGTCGCGCTGTGGCTTCATTTCTGCCGCCAACTTTTCTTGCGCAGCCTGAGCGGCTGTTGTGCTGAGCAACGCTGCTTCACGATCCAGCACGGCAATGCGGGTCGGTGCATTGGGCGCAACAGCAGCCCAAGACAGCACAGGCAGCGACAACAAGCCAGCAGCCAATACCAGTGAGCGAAATTTCACAAAACGAAACATAGTCATCAGATCAGAATCCTTGTCCAAGGGAGAACTGGAAGGCTTGCGTATCGTCGCCTTCCTTTGAGTTTAGCGGCGCGGCAACAGCAAAGGTCAGCGGACCAATCGGGGTAATCCAAGACAAGCCTACACCCACGGAATAGCGCAGATTACTCAGTGATGGCTTGAAGTTTTCCGTACCGACTCCCTGACTGTTGGAGTCGAAAATATTGCCGACATCGAAGAATGCCAAGGTACGAACCTTGCTCTTGTCTTCAATGAACGGTACCGGGAAGATCAACTCCACACCGCCTTCAACTTGGATATTGCCGCCAATGGATTCCGTTTGCGGCAAAAGCGTTGGCGGTAGCGTTGAAATATCCAAACGCTGGCTGCGCGGGCCCATCGAGTTGTCACGATAACCACGCACCGAACCAAAACCGCCACCAAAGAAGTTGCGGTAGAACGGCAGGCTGTCGCCACTGATGGCATCACCGTAACCCAAGCGAGCATAGCCACGACCGACCCAGTCATTGCGGACCGGGAAGTAACGCTGGGCGTTATAGGTCAACTTGTAAAAGCTCACATCGCTGCCAGGCAAGCCCACTTCCACCGCAACGGTCTGCGATGCACCTGCGGTCGGAAATGTGCCGCGATTCAAGGTGTTACGGCCCCAGGATGCAGTACCGGTATAGGTCATCAAGCTATCACTGTTGGCTTCGGTGAAGTTGTACACCGCTTCCGACGGATTTAGCCCGAGGCTGATATTCGTTTGATCAATGCCGGCCGAAAAGCTGATGGTCTCTGTTTCATCAATCGGATAGCTGAAGCTGATGTTGGCACCCATCGAATCTGTCGAATAGTTGCTGATGTTGAGGTTGTCGAGCTTGGTCTGCCGCAGATAGAAGTTGTATCCGCGACTAATGCCTTCCGGCGTGAAATACGGATCAAGAAACGACACATTGTAGGCATCGCGAACATCCGATCGGTTCAGGCCGATCGATACCCGATTACCGGTGCCCAGGAAGTTGCTTTGGCTGACATTGGCACCAAAGACCAGACCGGCGTTCTGCGAGTAGCCGAGGCTGGCGCTGATCGAGCCGGATGCCTGCTCGGTCACTGCAACATTGAGGTCCACCTGATCTGCCGTGCCGGGTACGCGCGTTTTGTCGACTTTGACATCACTGAAAAAGCCGAGGCGCTGCAAACGCAGCTTGGACAAATCAATTTTCTCGACCGAGGCCTGTGCGCCTTCAAACTGACGCATTTCGCGACGCAGCACGCTGTCGTCCGTTTTCAGGTTGCCGGTGAAATTGATTCGGCGCACAGACATGACACGATTCGGGTTCACATAAAAAATGATTTTAGCGGTTTTGGTTGCATCATCCAGCTCTGGCACGCCTTGTACATCCGCCAGCAAATAACCGTCACGGCCAAGGCGGCGGGTGATGATTTCACTGGTCAGTGTCACCACTTTTTGCGAGTACACCTGACCTGGCTGTGCCAGCAGCAGTGTCTTCAGCTCGGTTTCCGGCACCGGCAATTCACCTGCCAGACGCACATCGCCAACCTTGAAAGGCTCACCCTCAGTGACATTGATGTCGATGTAGACCTGATCCTTGTTCGGCGACAGCGACACCTGCGTGGAGTCAACCGAGAAGCGCAAATAGCCACGATCCAGGTAATACGAGCGCAAGGTTTCGATATCGGCGGTCAGCTTCTCACGCGAATACTTGTCATCGCCATAAATGAACGAGAGCAGATGGCGCGACTGGAGCTGCAGCTGCTTGAGCAGTTCGGGATCCTTGAAGACATTATTGCCATTAATGGTGATGCGCTTGATGCGCGCGGTATCACCTTCCTTAATAGTAATGCTCAGGCCGACGCGGTTACGCGGCAGTGGTTTCGCCGTTGCCGTGACAGTCGCACCATAGCGACCTTGCGCAGCATACTGACGCTGCAACTCCAATCGCACCTGATCGAGTGCTGCGCGCTTGAATACCTCGCCCTCGCTCAAACCAATGGTCTTCAGGCCCTTCAACAAGTCTTCCTTGTTGATGGACTGGTTACCCGTCAGCTCAATCGCGGAGATGCTGGGACGCTCGACTACGCGGACCACCAAGGCATCGCCTTCACGCAGCGCTTGCACATCCTCGAACTGACCCGATGCGAACAGCGCACGCACCAGCTCGGCACTGCGCTCGTCGGTGACAGCCTCACCCGCCGCAAATGGCATCAAGGCATAGACACTGGACGCAGACAAGCGCGCCAGACCTTCAAGGCGAATATCCTTGACCACAAAGCTATCGGCATAAGCCGTTGTACTGGCAATCGCCAGCGCGAGCGGCAAAAGCGCCATTTGGGGCCAAAGAGGCCGATTAAATGTCATCGGTGAAGTAATCCCAATTCAAAACAAGCGACGAATATCGTTCACGATGGCCAGCAGCATGACACTGCCCATGAGAGCGACGCCAACGCGCAAACCCAGCAATTGCACCGACTCAGACAACGGCCGTCGGAAAATTGCCTCGATCGCGTAGTAAAGCAAATGGCCGCCATCCAATACCGGGATGGGCAGCAAATTTAGCACACCCAGACTCACGCTGAGCAACGCCATAAAACCGACCAGCGACTCCCAGCCCAGGCTGGCACTGTGCCCGGCCACCTTGACAATGGTAATGGGACCGCTCAGCGCATCCATGCCAATCAGACCAGACAGCATCTTGTACAGGGAAGTCAGCGACAAGGCTATGAGTTGCCCGGTTTTGTCCACGGCCAGCAACAAGGCCTCAAGCGGAGCGGCTGAGCGCTCGCGCTGATACGCTGGCGGGATGTTAATCGGCGCATCAATCACGCCAACGCCAAGGCGTCCGACCGGTTGACCTGATATCTCGCGACTCAAATCAGGCGTAACCGTCAATACCAAGGGTTGACCTTCGCGAATCAAATCCCAAGTCATGGCATGATCTGGGTGACGCTGGATCTGCTCGACAATCTGCTGCCAGTCCGTGATGGTTTCACCGCTGATTCTCAGAATTCGATCATTCACGGCCAAGCCAGCCTTGTCAGCAGGACTGCCGGCTTCGATCTTGCCGATCACCGGCGGCATCGGCGGCATCCAAGGCACAAAGCCGAGCGCGCGGAATGGATCCTGGCTGCTATCGGCCATGTAGCTCTGCAACTGCAACTGACGCGCCTGCGGCTGCGAGGCTCCCTCGGGCAATACCGCCAGATCAAGCACGCCACTGTCGCCAATATGCTCGATCAAGGCATAGTTTGCCGATTCCCAGTCATTGATCTGCCGCGAGTCGATGCGAACCAGCTCATCGCCCACCTTTAGCCCAGCCATGGCAGCTGGCGAATCCGGCAAGATGCGTCCAATCACGGGCCGCAGGCTATGGCCCGGCTGTAAAAACAGAATCCAGTACAGTAATACCGCAAACAGGAGATTAATGAGTGGCCCGGCCGCCACGATGGCCATACGCTTCTGTACTGATTGGCGATTGAAAGCCTGCGCGCGCATGGCCTCGGGAACATCCCCTTCGCGCTCATCCAGCATGCGCACATAGCCACCCAGCGGGATAGCTGCAATTCGGTACTCGGTGCCGTCACGAGCAATGCGGCGCCACAGCGCCGGGCCAAAGCCGATGGAAAATGTCAGTACCTTGACGCCACACCGACGAGCCACCCAGAAATGACCGAATTCGTGAATGGCGATCAACGGGCCCAGTACAATGACACCAGCCAGCAGGATGTAGAGAAACTGCATGTCAGCCCTCTCCCGGTTGAGACATGTACTGATTAATCAAGGCGTGCGCACAACGGCGCGCGGCTGCGTCAGCCGCCAGAATAGTAGCCAATTCCTCAGCGTCTGACACCGGAATTTCCCGAAGAACCTGCTCAATGACACGCGGAATGCCGAGGAAGTCCAGCTCTCCCGCCAGAAATGCGGCAACAGCCACTTCGTTGGCCGCATTCAGGATAGCCGGATGTGTGCCCCCTGCCGCCATGGCCTCTTGCGCCAATCGCAAACAGGGGAAGCGGGCCAGATCTGGGACGCTGAAGGTTAGCGATGACAAGGTGGCAAAATCCAAGGCTGGTACGCCCGACTTGATGCGCTCCGGCCACGCCAGCGCATGGGCAATCGGCGTACGCATATCAGGCTGGCCCATCTGCGCCAGCACCGAACCATCGGCGTAGCAGACCATGGAATGAATCACGCTTTGCGGATGCACCACCACTTCGATCTGATCCGGGCGCGCGGCAAACAGCCAGCACGCCTCGATAAACTCTAGGCCTTTATTCATCAAGGTCGCTGAATCGACTGAAATCTTCTGGCCCATCGACCAGTTCGGGTGCTTTACGGCCTGCGCTGGCGTCACATCGCACAGTTGTTCGAGGCTAAATTCGCGGAATGGTCCACCAGAGGCCGTGAGCAGCAACTTCTCCACACCCGCAGCCGCCAGACCTTGCGCATAATTAGCCGGCAGACATTGAAAGATGGCGTTGTGCTCGGAATCGATAGGCAGCAAGGTGGCACCGTGTTCGCGCACGGCACGCATGAACAGCGCACCCGACATCACCAGTGCTTCTTTGTTAGCCAGAAGCACGCGACGCCCAGCCTTTACAGCGGCCAGCGTGGGCATTAGACCAGCAGCACCGACAATCGCCGCCATGACGGTATCGGCCTCGGCGGCAACTTGTGCCAAGGATGCCTCGCCTACCAGCACGGAAGTATGTGTGCCGCTTTCTACAAGCAGCGCACGCAATTGCGTCGCGGCATCCTGAGTGGGTACCACGGCGTAACTAGGCTGAAATTGCTGGCATAGCTGCGCCAGATCGGCAACACGATGAAAAGCCGTCAGCGCATGCACGCGATAGCGGTCGGGATGACGCGCCACAACATCCAGCGTACTGCGACCAATCGATCCGGTCGCGCCCAGCACAGTAATGGATTGCACGGCTATCATCGGATTTTAGAAGCCACCAGCCAGCCACCAGCCAGTCAGAAACACGGGCGCAGCGGCGGTAATGGAGTCAATACGATCGAGTGCACCACCATGACCAGGAAATATCTTGCCGGAATCCTTGATGCCGGCACGACGCTTGATCATGGATTCGAACAGATCGCCTAGTACCGAGGCCAATACGGTCACAGCTGATGCTGCCGCAAAAAGCAGAAATTGCAGACCGGCCAGCTTCAGATAAAAAGCGACGGCGAGCATGATGAGAGCGGTGGTCAGCAGGCCGCCATAGAGCCCTTCGCGGGTTTTAGCGGGGCTCACCGCAGGAGCCAGCTTGACCTTGCCAAAACGACGACCGGCAAAATAGGCGCCGGTATCAGCGCCCCAGACCAGCAGCAGCACATACATCAGCCACCAAGGCGACTGCCCGTGCAGCTGCACCAGACCTGCCCAGGTCGGCACCAGCAGCAAAAGACCTATGGCCAGCATCAGAAACGGGCGATCCCAGCGCTGAGCATCAGCCGGATAGCGGCGTACCCATACCAGCGCCGCCAACCAGAACACAGAAGTACCCGCCATAAGCGGCCCCAGCGCCTTCATGTCTGCTGCATCTACCGCCAATGCCTGAGCCTTGACATGCCAAAGCATGGCCGCCACTAGCGCAACAAAACCCAGGCGAGCCGGCAGACTGGTCAGACGCATCATGGCCGTCCACTCCCAGGCAGCCGCAAGAATGATGGCGGCGGCAAAGATCGGGAATGCCATGGCAACGCCGCCAAAAACACACCACAACACCAGCGGCAGCAGGATGAGCGCGGTAATGACGCGTTCTTTAAGCATGAAGGGCCTCTATTTGTTCTGATGTTCGGCCAAAGCGACGCTGCCGCTGCGCAAATTCATCCAGCGCGGCTTGCAGATGGGCGTGGCCAAAGTCCGGCCACAAGGCATCACTGAAATAATACTCGGCATAGGCAGCCTGCCAGAGCACAAAATTGCTTATCCGGAGTTCACCACCGGTACGGACCAGCAGATCCACCGGCGGCTCATCAGCAAGCTCGACCTGCGCGCCCAGTGCCGCGGCCGTGATTGCATCAGGCGACAATGCACCCGCAGCCACCTGCTCTGCAAGACGCCGCGCCGCCTGCGCCATGTCCCACTGACCGCCGTAATTCACCGCGATCACCAGTGTCATGCGCGTGTGCGCCGTTGTCAGAGCCTCCGCCCGCAGCATGCCAGCCTGCAGCGCCTCCGAGAACGCGCTGCGGTCGCCAATGAAACGCAGGCGAATACGGGCCTTATCCAGCTCCTGCACACGCACTTCCAGCGCCATCAGAAACAGCTGCATGAGCGCTGCCACTTCGTCTGCCGGCCGCCGCCAGTTTTCACTGGAGAAAGCAAACACGGTCAGCACTTCAATTTTCGCTCGCGCGGCAAACTCGACGAGATCGCGCAAGGCTTGTTCACCGGCGCGATGCCCTTCCGTGCCCGGCAAGCCGCGAGCCTTGGCCCAGCGGTTGTTGCCATCCATGATCAGAGCGACATGACGCGGCAGCAAGCCGGCCTGCGGGGCAGCGTCAGGTGCGCTGCTGACGGGTTGATCAGAGCCTGTCATGCATCAGACCTGCATGAGCTCGGCTTCTTTCGCGGCCAGCAAGCGGTCAGCTTCTGCCACGAAACGGTCAGTAATTTTCTGCACATCATCAGAGCCACGACGCTCGTCATCCTCGGAAATTTCCTTTTCCTTCTGCAGTTCTTTCATATCGCCCAGCACATCGCGACGAATATTGCGCAGGGCCACGCGCGCGCCTTCGGTTTCGTTGCGAGCCAGCTTCTGCATGTCGCGACGGGTCTGCTCGGTCAGCGCCGGCAGCGGTACGCGAATCACATCGGTGGTAACCGGGTTCAGGCCCAGGTTCGAGTTGCGAATAGCCTTGTCGATGGCACCGACCATGTTGCGCTCGTAGGGCTGCACGATGAGCGTGCGCGAGTCATCAACATTGACATTGGCGACCTGCATGAGCGGCGTATCGGTACCGTAGTACGGCACCATCACATCTTTCAGCATGGACGGATGCGCACGGCCGGTACGCACGCGCGAGAACGCCTGCTCCAGCGCATCCAGGGTTTTTTGCATGCGGACTTCGCAGTCCTTTTTCAGATCGTTGATCATGAAGACTCCAAGCGTCGAAAACTAAGGTCAGCGAGTAACCAGCGTGCCTTCTGCTTCACCTACCACGAGGTTGAGCAGCGCACCCGGCTTGTTCATGTTGAAAACGCGCAGCGGCATGTTGTGATCGCGGCACAGGCACATGGCGGTGAGATCCATGACCGCCAACTGCTTGCTTAGCACTTCATCGAAAGTGATGGTGTCGTATTTGGTCGCAGTCGGATCTTTCACCGGATCAGCGCTGTAAATACCATCGACCTTGGTGGCCTTGATGACGATATCGACATTGATTTCGATGCCGCGCAGGCAAGCTGCTGTATCGGTGGTGAAGAACGGATTGCCGGTGCCGGCGACAAAGATGCAGACATCGCCACTTTGCATATGACGGATGGCGGCGCGACGGTCGTAGTGATCGACCACGCCACTCATGGGGATGGCCGACATCAGGCGCGTCTTGATGTTGTTGCGTTCCAGCGCGTCACGCAACGCCAGACCGTTCATAACCGTGGCGAGCATGCCCATGTGATCACCGGCGACGCGATCCAGACCGGCCTGCTGCAAGGCCGCGCCACGGAACAGATTGCCGCCGCCGACCACGATGCCGACCTGCACGCCGATGCCGACGAGCTGACCAACTTCCAGTGCCATGCGCTTAAGCACTTTCGGATCAATACCGACTTCCGCGTCGCCAGCCAGCGCCTCACCCGACAATTTCAGCAGAATGCGCTTGTGCGCGAGACGGTGATCAGTCATTAGCAGGGCCTCTTCTAAGGGGTTTTGAATTGCCGGCAAGCTTACAGCAAAAAGGCCTCATCAAGAGGCCTTTTGCAGACAGTCAGTGACGACCGGCGATGACTTACTTACCAGCAGCGGCGGCCTGTGTAGCGGCCACTTCAGCGGCGAAGTCGACTTCAACCTTGGCAATGCCTTCGCCCACTTCCAGACGGACGAACGAGGTCACTTTGGCGCCAGCTTTCGCCAGCACAGCGCCAACCTTCTGCTCGGGGTCCATCACGAAGCCCTGCTCGACCAGCGACACTTCGCCACGGAACTTGGCGAGCGCGCCCTGCACCATCTTCTCGACGATGTTGGCCGGCTTGCCGGATTCGGCGGCCTTGGCTTCAGCGATTTCCTGCTCTTTAGCAAGGATTTCAGCAGAGATGTCGGCGGCATTGACCACCAGCGGGTTGGTTGCAGCCACATGCATCGCGACTTGCTTGCCGAGGTCGATATCGCCGCCTTCAAGGGCAACAACCACACCAATCTTCAGACCGTGCACATAGGTGGCGAGCTGAGCGCCCTCCACCAGAACGGCACGACGAACCTGGATGTTTTCGCCGATCTTCTGCACCAGCAGAACGCGGGCTTCTTCAACGGTGATGCCGTCGTAGTTCAGCTCGGCAATCTTGGCCACATCGGTTTCACGAGCGGCCAGGGCCAAGGCAGCAACCTTGTTGGCGAATGCAGAGAAGTTGCTGTCACGGGCCACAAAGTCGGTCTGGCAGTTCACTTCCAGAGCGATTGCCACACCAGCGTCGCTGGCGAGGATGATGGCGCCGTCGGCGGCGATGTTGCCAGCCTTCTTGGCGGCCTTGGCCTGACCGGACTTGCGCAGGTTATCGATAGCCAGCTCGATGTCGGCACCGGCTTCAACCAGAGCCTTCTTGCATTCCATCATGCCGAGACCAGTACGCTCACGGAGTTCTTTTACGAGGGCGGCGGTTACATCTGCCATGATCATTTCCTCACGATATGTTCAATAAAAAAGGCCTCCGCCTGACGGCGTCGACCAAAAAGGGGTTTGAAACCAAAAGCCATTTGAAAAAGGGGCCTAAGCCCCTTTTTCATCTACCAGCCACTCAAGGGCACGACACTTCGCGCCCTCGGGAATTACTCGGCGCTGGCAGCAACTTCAACGAAACCATCAGCTTCGCGACCACCGGTGGTGGCAGCAAATTCACGACCTTCGATGATGGCATCAGCCATCGAACCGACATAGAGGTGAATAGCGCGGATGGCGTCATCGTTGCCCGGAATGACATAGTCAACGCCGGTCGGGTTGGAGTTGGTATCGACTACGCCGATGACCGGGATACCCAGCTTGCGCGCTTCGGCGATGGCTGTGGCTTCATGGTCAACATCGATAACGAACATGGCATCCGGCAAGCCGCCCATGTCCTTGATGCCGCCCAGCGACTTTTCCAGCTTTTCCATTTCGCGAGTGCGTTCCAGCACTTCACGCTTGGTCAGCTTGGCGAATGTGCCGTCAGCGAGCTGAGCTTCCAGATCCTTGAGGCGCTTGATCGACTGGCGAATGGTCTTCCAGTTGGTCAGCATGCCGCCGAGCCAGCGGTGGTTCACATACGGCTGACCGGCGCGAGCAGCGTGCTCAGCGATGATCGGAGCAGCAGCGCGCTTGGTGCCGACGAACAGAACCTTGTTCTTCTGGCTGGACAGACGGTTAACGAAATTCAGGGCATCATTGAGGGCCGGAACAGTGTGTTCCAGGTTGATGATGTGAATCTTGTTGCGGGCACCGAAGATGTACGGTGCCATTTTGGGGTTCCAGAAGCGAGTCTGGTGACCGAAGTGAGCGCCGGCTTGCAGCAGCTCACGCATGGTGACTTGTGCCATGAGAGTTTCTCCAGTTGGGTTATGGCCTCGCAGCAGTCCCGATCACCAACCCACTTTTCTCAATGGGCACCCGGTAACCGTGTCGACTGCTGGTCGGATTTGAAAACACACACATCAGGCGTTTGCTGAAATGCGGCGCGCTTTATACCATAGGCACCTTCTAAACCTCAACCACTGCGTAAATGCGCAGGGTTCGTCCGGGACATTGCATGAGCACGCTGATCAAGACCGCTGAAGAAATCGCCAAGATGCGCGTGGCTGGCCGCCTCGCTGCCGAAGTGCTGACCATGATCGGTGAGCATGTGAAAGTCGGCGTCAGCACCGAGGCACTGAATCAGATCTGCCACGACTATATCGTCAATGTGCAGGGAGCCATCCCGGCCCCGCTGAACTATCGCGGCTTTCCCAAGAGCATCTGCACTTCGGTGAATCAGGTCATCTGCCACGGCATCCCCAGCGACAAGAAAATTCTCAAGGACGGCGACATCATCAATATCGATGTCACTGTCATCAAGGACGGCTATCACGGCGATACCAGCAAGATGTTCTTTGTCGGCCAGTCATCGATTCTGGCGCAGCGACTGGTGCGCGTGACCCAGGAGTGCCTGTACAAGTCGCTGGCGCTGGTGCGGCCGGGCTGCACACTGGGCGATATCGGTGCAGTGATTCAGCAGCATGCGCAGGCCAATCGCTATTCTGTGGTGCGCGAATACTGCGGACACGGCATCGGCAAGATTTTCCACGAAGAGCCGCAGATCCTGCATTACGGCAAAGCCGGCGAAGGCATGGCGCTGCAGGCGGGCATGACTTTTACCATCGAGCCGATGATCAATGCCGGTACGCACCACACCAAGCTGCTGCCGGATGAGTGGACGGTGGTAACCAAGGATCACAAGCTGTCGGCGCAATGGGAACACACCATTCTGGTGACGGAAACCGGCGTGGAAATTCTGACCGCGCGGCCCGAGGAAGACTTTGCCTTTCTCAACGAGCGTGCCGCGTGAGCAACGCTCCGGCACCATCGGACAAGGCCAGCCTGAAAGCGGCGCAGGCCGAGCTGATCGAGCGCTTCAAGGAAGGTCGCGACATCCGCCTGCTGGTGCGTGAATGGGCCGATGCCATCGATGAGGTGCTGCGTCATGCCTGGGTCAATCTGGGCCTGGATCAGTACGCCGACCTCGCCCTGCTCGCAGTCGGCGGCTATGGTCGCGCCGAGCTGCATCCGGCGTCGGATGTGGATGTGCTGATTCTGCATGACGGCGCTGATCTGCCGACCGGTGCCGAAGAGGCGGTGAGCCAGTTCATTACCCATCTCTGGGATCTGGGGCTGGATATCGGCTCCAGTGTGCGTTCGCTGTCGGACTGCGTGCGGCTGGCGACGGAAGACATCACCATCGCCACCAACATCATGGAATCGCGCACGCTGGTCGGTGACGAGCGCCTGCGTCGCGACATGCAGCGCCTGACTGGGCCGGATCGGCTGTGGCCGGGCAAGGCTTTTTTCATCGCGAAGCGCGATGAGCAAATCGCCCGTCATGCCAAACACAACAACACCGAATACAACCTTGAGCCGGATCTGAAGAACGCGCCCGGCGGGCTGCGTGACATCCAGACTATTGGTTGGGTGGCGAAACGGCATTTCGGGGCCGATACGCTGCGCGATCTGGTCGCGCACGGCTTCATCACCGAGGCTGAATTTGGCGAGCTCGATGACTGCCAGTGCGTGCTTTGGCGCATCCGATTTGCGCTGTTCATCGTCAGCGGCCGCAGCGATACGCGCGTGCTGTTTGACTATCAGCGGCGCATGGCCGAGCTCTTCGGCTACAGCGACAGCCACGCCAATCGCGGCGTGGAACAGCTCATGCAGGATTACTACCGCGCCGCCATGCGCATCTCCATGCTCAACGAGATGCTGCTGCGCTACTTCGACGAGGCCATTCTCGGCGAAGATGAAAACGCCATCGTGGTCGCGCTCAACAGCAGATTCCAGCTGCGCAACGGCATCATTGAAGTGACCGCCGAGGATGTGTTCCGGCGTTACCCGTCTGCCCTGCTGGAAATTTTCGTGCTGCTCGGCGAGCACCCGGAAGTCACCGAGGTGCGCGCCAGCACGATTCGCCTGATCATGCAGCACGCCGTGCTCATCGATGACTGCTTCCGCAGCGACATCCGCAACAAGTCGTTGTTTATGGAGCTGCTGCGCTGCCGCACCGCACTGTTCTCGTCGCTGCGTCGGATGAAGCGCTACGGCATCCTCGGTCGCTACATTCCGGCCTTCGGCGCCATCATCGGCAAGATGCAGTACGACCTGTTTCACATCTACACGGTGGATGCGCACACGCTGCTGGTGCTGAAAAACATGCGCCGCTTCCGCTATCCGGAAGTGGAGGATCGCTTCCCGGTCGTCGCCAAGGTTGCCAAGAATCTGCCGAAGATCGAGCTGCTCTACATCGCCGGCCTGTTTCACGACATCGCCAAGGGTCGTGGCGGCGATCACTCCGAGCTGGGCGCGGTGGATGCCCATGACTTCTGCATTGAGCACGGTCTCGGCAAGTGGGATGCCAATCTCGTGGCCTGGCTGACGCAGCAGCATCTGGTCATGTCGGTGACGGCGCAGAAAAAGGATGTATCCGACCCCGATGTCATCAACGAGTTCGCGAAAAAAGTCGGCGACATCGTGCATCTGGACTATCTCTACGCGCTCACCGTGGCCGACATCTGCGCCACCAACCCGACGCTGTGGAACTCCTGGCGCGCCTCGCTGTTACGGCAGCTTTATACGCAGACCAAGCGCGCGCTGCGTCGCGGTCTGGTAAATCCGATCGACAAGCAGGAGTGGATCATCGAGAACCGCGCCTCGGCGCTGGAGCTGCTCGAAGATGAGCAGATCGGCAGCAGCCAGGCCGAAGGTGTCTGGGACAGCCTCGGTGACGACTACTTCCTGCGCGAGTCGGCGAAAGACATCGCCTGGCATACCACGGCGCTGCTACGGCACGGGCCGGACGCCGGGCCGCTGGTGCTGGTGCGCGAGAATCACAGCGAGCCCTACGATGGCGCCACGCAGATCTTCGTTTACACCCGCGACCTGCCAAACCTGTTCGCCGCCACCGTGGCAGCGCTGGATCAGCTGCACCTGACCGTCATGGATGCGCGCATCATCACCTCGAACAACGGCTTTTCGCTGGACACCTACATCGTGCTCGACGAAAACGGCGACCGCATTGCCGACAGCTCTCGCCTGGCGCATATCGGCAACGAGCTGCGCCAGAGCCTAGCGCGCCCTGACCAGTTCCCGGTGCTGGTGCAACGGCGTCTGCCGCGCCAGCTCAAGCATTTCGATGTGCGCACGCAAGTCAATCTCAGCAACGATCTGGTGCATCAGCGCACCGTGGTCGAGGTCATTACGCTCGACCGTCCGGGCTTGCTGGCACGCGTTGGCCGCATCTTCATGGAGCATGGCGTAAACTTGCAGAATGCGCGCATTGCCACGCTGGGCGAGCGTGCGGAAGATGTGTTCTTCCTCACCGATGCCGCTCAACAACCGCTTTCCGATCCCGAGCTTTGCGAGCGCCTCTGCGCCGCCTTGCGCGAGCAACTGGACCAGACCTCCTGATGAATCCCGATCTGTCGCTGCTGCATCCCTACCCGTTCGAGAAGCTGGCCACACTGTTCAAGGGCCATGCCGCACCGGCGCAACTGAAGCCGATTGCGCTGTCTATCGGCGAGCCCAAGCACGCGTCGCCGGCCTTTGTGGCGGAAGCTATCGCGCGTCACATCTGCGGGCTGTCGAACTATCCGACCACGCTGGGGCTGCCGGTGCTGCGCGAAGCCATCGCGCAGTGGCTGACACAACGCTTTGGCCTGAAGGCGGTGGATGCCGGTACACAGGTGCTGCCGGTGAACGGCACGCGTGAAGCGCTGTTTTCGTTCACGCAGGCGGTGGTGGATAGAAGCGTGAGTGAAAAGCCGCTGGTGCTCATGCCCAACCCGTTCTATCAGATCTACGAGGGCGCGGCCTTGCTGGCCGGTGCCGAACCGGTGTTTCTGCCCTGCACGCCCGCCACCGGCCTGCAGCCCGACTTCGATGCCGTGCCCGACAGCGTTTGGGCGCACACCCAGCTGCTGTTCATCTGCACGCCGGGCAACCCCACCGGCGCGCTGCTGAGCATGGCCACGCTGAAAAAGCTGATTGCGCTGAGCGATCGCTTCGGTTTCGTCATCGCCTCCGACGAGTGCTATTCGGAAATCTACTTCGACGAAAGCCAGCCGCCCGTGGGGCTGCTGCAAGCCTGCGCCGAACTGGGTCGCGACGATTACCGCAATTGCGTGGTCTTCCACTCGCTGTCGAAACGCTCCAACCTGCCCGGCCTGCGCTCCGGTTTTGTCGCGGGCGATGCCGCCGTGCTCAAGCAATATCTGCGTTATCGCACCTATCACGGCTCCGCGATGCCGGTTCAGCATCAATTGGCCTCAACAGAGGTCTGGCAAGATGAGGCCCATGTGAGGGACAATCGCGCCCTTTATCGCGACAAGTTCGCGCGCGTGCTGGCCATACTGAATCCGGTGCTGCCCTTGCAGATGCCCGATGCCGGCTTTTACTTCTGGGCCCGCACGCCGGGTTCGGATGAAGATTTCGCCCGCGAGCTGCACGCGCAGCAAGCCGTCACCGTGCTGCCCGGCCGCTATCTGGCCCGCGCCGGCAGCGACGGCAGCAATCCCGGCGAAGGCCATGTGCGCATGGCGCTGGTCGCCAGCGTGGCGGAATGCGTTGAAGCCGCCGAAAGAATTCGATCCTTCCTTGGGAAGTGATTTTTGTTTTGCCTGATTGGAGATAGTCATGTCGCTTGCCTCGTTCATTGAAGACGCTTTCGAGCGCCGCGCCGAGTTTTCGCCGAAGTCGGCGCCGCAGGATGTGCGCGATGCCGTCAACGAAGCCCTGGCCCTGCTCGACAGCGGCGCTGCCCGCGTTGCCGAAAAGATTGATGGCGAATGGCAGGTCAATCAGTGGCTGAAAAAGGCCGTGCTGCTCTCGTTCCGCCTGAACGACAATGTGCCGATCCCGGCCGGTGGCGGCATGCAGTTCTACGACAAGGTGCCGACCAAGTTCGCCGGCTGGACGGCTGAACAGTTCGCCGCCAGCGGCATCCGCGTGGTCCCGCCGGCTGTGGCTCGTCGTGGCAGCTTCATTGCTCGCAACACCGTGCTCATGCCGTCTTATGTGAACATCGGCGCGTTTGTCGATGAAGGCTCGATGGTCGATACCTGGGCCACCGTCGGCTCCTGCGCGCAGATCGGCAAGAATGTGCATCTGTCCGGCGGCGTCGGCATCGGCGGCGTGCTGGAACCGCTGCAGGCCAACCCGACCATCATCGAAGACAACTGCTTCATCGGCGCGCGTTCGGAAGTCGTTGAAGGCGTGATCATCGGCGAAGGCTCGGTGCTGTCCATGGGTGTATTCATCGGCCAGTCGACACCGATCTACGACCGCGAAACCGGCGAGATCAGCTATGGCCGGGTGCCGGCCGGCTCGGTGGTGGTTGCCGGCTCGCTGCCGCGCGACAATGGCCGCTACAGCCTGACCTGCGCCGTCATCGTGAAAAAGGTCGATGCCCAGACACGCAGCAAGACCAGCATCAACGAACTGCTCCGCATCGCGGACTGAACCCGCTTTTTATACGAGCTTCTGAAAGAGGACACGCGAGCATGTCGCTCCCCGAACACCGCATGACTCACCTCAAGGCGCTTGAGGCCGAGTCCATCCACATCATCCGCGAGGTTGCCGCCGAATTCGACAACCCGGTCATGATGTATTCGATCGGCAAGGATTCGTCCGTGATGCTGCACCTGGCGCGCAAGGCGTTTGCGCCGGGCAAGCCGCCGTTTCCGCTGATGCATGTGAACACGACCTGGAAGTTCAAGGAAATGATCACCTTCCGCGACCGCATCGCGGCCGAGGCCGGCATGGAGCTGATCTCGCACACCAACCCCGAAGGGCTGGCGGCGAACATCAACCCGTTCGATCACGGCAGCTCGAAATACACCGATGTGATGAAAACCCAGGCGCTGAAGCAGGCGCTGGACATGCACGGTTTCGATGCCGCTTTCGGTGGCGCCCGCCGCGACGAAGAGAAGTCGCGTGCCAAAGAGCGCGTCTACTCCTTCCGCGACAAAAATCATCGCTGGGACCCGAAAGTGCAGCGTCCGGAGCTGTGGAACCTGTACAACGGCCGCATCAACAAGGGCGAGTCGATCCGCGTGTTCCCGCTGTCGAACTGGACCGAGCTGGACATCTGGCAGTACATCTACCTCGAGAACATCGAGATCGTGCCGCTCTATTTCTCGGCCGTTCGCCCGGTGGTTGAACGCGACGGCATGCTGATCATGGTCGATGACGAACGCCTGCCGCTGCGCGACGGTGAAGTGCCGATGATGAAAAATGTGCGCTTCCGCACGCTCGGCTGCTACCCGCTGACCGGCGCCGTCGAATCAGACGCCGTCACCCTGCCGGACATCATCCAGGAGATGCTGGTTACCCGCACCTCGGAACGCTCCGGCCGCGCCATCGACCACGATGAATCGGGCTCGATGGAAAAGAAGAAACGCGAAGGCTATTTCTAATGATCATTGAAAGTATCGACAATATTCAGGACTACCTGCACCAGCATGAACACAAGGACATGCTGCGCTTCATCACCTGCGGCAGCGTGGATGACGGCAAATCGACGCTGATCGGTCGCCTGCTCCATGATTCGAAGATGATCTTCGAGGACCAGCTCGCCGCCATCACCCGTGACAGCGTCAAGCACGGCACCACCGGCGAAGTCGTGGATCTGGCGCTGCTGGTAGACGGCCTGCAGTCCGAGCGCGAACAGGGCATCACCATCGATGTGGCCTACCGCTTCTTTGCCACCGACCGCCGCAAATACATCATTGCCGATACCCCCGGCCATGAGCAGTACACGCGCAACATGGCCACCGGCGCGTCCACGGCCGATGTCGCCGTGCTGCTCATCGATGCCCGCTACGGCGTGCAGGTGCAGACGCGTCGTCACAGCTTCATCTGCTCGCTGCTGGGCATCCGCCACTTCGTCATCGCCATCAACAAGATGGATCTGGTCGGCTTCAGCGAAGCCCGCTACAACGAGATCAAGGCCGAGTACGAGGCCTTCGTGGCCCAGCTCAATGTACCGGATGTGCGCTATGTGCCGATGTCCGCGCTGAAGGGCGAGAATGTGGTGCATCAGAGCACGCAGATGCCCTGGTACACCGGCACGCCGCTGCTGGAACTGATGGACACGCTGCCGATTCAGCGCGCCGTGCCGCTGGGCAAGCTGCGTCTGCCGGTACAGTATGTGAACCGTCCGAATCTGGATTTCCGTGGCTTCTGCGGCACGCTCGCCGCGGGCAGCATCAAGCCGGGCATGGCGATCAAGGCCCTGCCGTCCGGCAAGACCTCGACGATTAAGTCGATTGTGGTTTGGGAAGGCGAGCTGGCCGAGGCCCACGCCGGCCAGGCCATCACCGTCACGCTCAACGATGAAATCGACATCTCGCGCGGCGACATGATCATCGCCGCCGATGACGACCTGACCATGAGCCATGCCTTCCTCGCGCACATCGTGTGGATGCACGAGCAGCCGCTGACGGTTGGCAAGACTTACGATTTCAAGCTCGGCACCACCTTCACCTCGGGCCAGATCACGGAAATCGTGCACCAGATCGATGTCAACACGCTGGCCACCAGCGCGACGGACAGCCTGCCGCTGAACGGCATCGCGCTCTGCCGCGTGCAGCTGACCCGCGCCGTGGCCTTCGACAGCTACACGCTGAGCAAGGCCACCGGCAACCTCATCGTCATTGACCGCCTGAGCAACATCACGGTCGGCGCCGGCATGGTGAAGGAGCGTGCGAAGACCCTGAGCGATATCGAACAGCTGCCGCTGGTAACGGCTGCTGCGCGTGCCCGTCGCCTCGGCCATGCCTCGTTGAAGCTGGTGGTGGAAGCCAGCAGCGCGCGCGAACTGGCCGAGCTGATCGAACGCGTGCTGTTCCAGGCCGGCGCTCTGCCGGTCGTGGCAAACGCCGACGATGCCGCCATCGAAGCGCTGCAAGCCGCCGGTCTGCTGGTGATTGTGGCGGATGAAGTGGTCGGCGAACGCAGCCTGCGCGTCCGTGGCAGTGCTGAAGCGATTGCGCCGGTGCAACTGGCGAAAAGCAACAGCGAAGCCGCCGAACAGGTGCTGAAACTGCTGCGCGAACAGGGTCTGCTGGGATGAGCCAGCTGACCATCGCTGGCATCAAAGCCTGCGACAGCATGAAGAAAGCCTTCGCTCGCCTCGATGCGGCGGGCGTGGCTTATGCCTTTCAGGACTTCAAGAAGGTTCCGCCGAGTGCCGAGCAGGTGCAGGTCTGGTTGGCAACCGTCGGTGACGCGCTGGTGAATCGCAAGGGCACTACCTGGCGTCAGCTCGATGCTGCCGAACAGGCGCTGGCGGCTACTGAAGCCGGGCTGATCGCGCTGGTGGTCAGCAAACCCAGCCTGATCAAGCGGCCACTGTTGAGCAATGGCACGCTTACCACGGTCGGTCTGGACAGCTCACTGCTGCCCTGAGCCTTCCAGCTTCCCGCAAGCGCGCGCCAATGCCGCCTTGAAGCCCTGCTCCGGCCGGGTAAACACGGCGGCAACCGGCTCACAGCCTTGGCGGCACGCCTCATACACCGAGGCATCCTGCATCAGCAAGGCAATTTCGCGAACATAGCTGGCCACATCATTTGTGACCGCTAGGCGCGCCGCTGCACCCAGCACTTCCGCCGCCGGCACCACCGGCGAGGTCAGTACCGGAATACCCATCATGGCTGCCTCGGCGGCGACCATGGCAAAACCTTCGTTGAAATCGCTGCGCGTCGGCACAATAGCCAGATGAGCGCGGCCGTAAACCGCCACCAGTGCGGCCCGCGCCAACCGACCATGCGTGATCACGCAGTCGCTCAAACCTGCCTCGGCAATCGCGAGACGCAAGGCCGGCAGCGCCGAGCCATCGCCACACATCTCGAAAATGAAATTCGGCAGGCCGCGCTCGCGCAAGGCAAGCGCCATCTGCACGATGTCAAAAACGCCTTTATCAGCCTCAATGCGCCCTGCAAACGCGATACGAAACGCTGCCTCGCCTCGCGCCTCGCGCACCGGCTTCACCAAATGCCCCACACGATACTGCGGCAGATGCGGCCAAATTTGCACACCGCGTCCACCGCTCAATTCGGCCACCTGCCGAGCGCACTCTGGCGACACACACAGCGCGCCCTGCGCGACATGACGAAAAAACAGGCCATCCAGCCAAAGCAGCAATCGTTTCAATCGCGACTGCGGGTAAAAGCCCGCCGGCCATGGCGTGTTGTGCATGGACACGATCACGCGCACCGGCAGCAGGCGCAACAGCAGCAAGCTCACCCACAGGCAAGCGCCAGAGCTGACCACCACGATACGCGGGCGCTGCATCAGCACCAGCCAAAACAGCCAGAGCCCGTTAAAACCTTCCGACAGATAATAGAAAATGCCATTACCGGTGAATGGCCGTGGCCGCGTCATGGCCGTTTGCCGTTCACCCTCGGCTTGATCCTGACGCGCAAAGAAAGATAGCGCCAGCAGCGACCAGCCCTGCTCCCGCGCCAAGGCAAAAACCTGCGACGAAAAGGTGATGGATGTTTCTTCGGGAGTCTCGATGCCCTGATGCCAGTCGCGCCAGGACTTGACGATATCGCCGGCAGATTCGACATAGAGCATGTCCAGCCGGTCTTTGCTGTGTTGCTTCAAAAGCCACTCCTTTGAGTTTTACGCGCCGGGCGCCCGAGCATGGCGGAGACGCGCCAGCAATCGCCCCAAGCGTTCGCGGTACGCTGCTGGCATCAACACACGCTGGCAAGCACGCCGACGATACAACGAACTGGCGGCTAATTGCTCCAGCTCAGCCATCAAGTCTGCCAACAATCCTCGCCAGAAAACATCACCCCGTTTGATCGCACGCGCATAGCGCTCAGCCTCGGGCTGCAACGCAAACGGCAATAGGGGTCGCAGCGGCGGATAAAGCTGTGCCAGCCAAGACAACCAGATGCGAAAGCGCCTTATCAGCTTCTGCTCAGCCAGCTGCTGCTCCAGATACTGCCAGTCATAAGCTCGGCCTGCGTGCATCAGCTCATGCGCAGCATCAAAGGCTCCGCGCAGTTCGACCTTGGCCTGCCACCAACCTCGGTTATCCAGCTGATCATGAATGAATGAATGCAGCAAACGATCCTCGGCAGACAGTCCAGCCGCCTCGGCGCTTACCATCAATCGCCAGGCATTGCGCACGGCCAGCTGGCCCGGCAAGACATCCCGCCAGGCAACCTCCGCCAGATTGCGGTGAATTTCAATCGGTGCCAGGTGGTCATCCGCTGCCAGCCGCGGATAGTGCTTAAGCCAAGCGGAATCAGCCTCAGCGCTCGCTTCGTTGATAAACCCACGAGCACGCAACGCATCGGCCAGCGTGGCAATATCTTGTTCAGGCAGCAGAATATCCAGATCGCCAATCAGTCGATCTGTTAGATAGTGCTCGCGTGGATTTAATAGCAGTGCTGTGCTTTTCAGTAGCACGGGCCGTATACCAAGGCTGCTGCAGAGTGCTATCAGCTGAAGAAGCTCACGCTGAAACTGCTGATTACGCTCGCCATTAAGCCGTGCAGCATGAACAAGATCACTGCGTACCGGCTCGGGCACCGCAAGAAGACGCCCGTCAAGAATGGCCCGGCCTAGCAGGGCAACCAAGCCGTGATCTACGGCCGTTCGCACCAGCGCAAGCAAGCGATCGGCTTCAATATCAGCAGAGAAATCAAGCGTATCGGAAGAGGATGATTGCAGGCCTGCCAAAAACTGCAAGGCAGACAAGCTTGGCATCACTGGTAGCTTGGGCCTACAGGATCCGCTTCGACCGAGTTGTCTACCCGCGTGGAATAACTGTTGTTAATGCCACCCGTGGTTTGGCTGGACCCAACCGCGTTGCTATTAACTTGTCCGATGCCGGTGGTTTTACCAGACGCATTGCTGGAAACCGATGCACCACGACGATCAAACTCGACCTCGATACAGCCGTGTGCTCTTACAGGCTGCGAATCAATATTGACATCAATACCGCCACAGCCGGGCTTGGTACCCGAGCCGGCAGACGCCCAAGATGGCGTGGAAACGGACAGAAAAGCGACGACTGCGCCCGTATATTCGGCACACTGGCCGATTTTCCGGAGCGCTTCGCGACGATTTACTGCTGTATTTGCGTATTTTGTGTCCATTATTAAATTGTTTCACAGGCTTTTCAGAATCGCAAGCGAACAAATCACCGGCCAGTGAAGCGGTAGCGCAGCGCGCGATAGAGCGCAATCAAGCGGCCAATCACCGGCATGGCATCGAAACGCCCGGTGGAAATGTCGCTGCGCGAGCGCCGCTGGAATGCGATGCTGGGCTCGGCGACCACGACCTTGACATCGGGGTACTGGAAATAAAAGGTATTCAATGCGCCATCGTAATGCTGAGGCCCGCCTAGCGGGTGCCCTGCCGGTCGCGCCATGACCGTTTCCAGAAACTCCAGCAGCACCGGCATAACAGATCGATTGACTATATAGCAGTGCGCCAAGCCGATGGACTCACGCGTTGCTCGCCACTCCCCAGCCATGTCGGAGGCTGGCAACGGGTGGCCGGGATAGGCAATATCCCAGTCCAAGGTCTGCAAGCTGCTGCTCAATGCAGGCCAAAAAGTCATGACAGCATCAATGAAGTCACAGTCATCTTCCAAGACCATGACTGCCTGCAACCCGCGATCATAGGCATTGCGAATAATCTGATAATGACTCTGAAAGCAGCCGCGGGCGCCCAGCGAGGGCCAATCCAGCTGCGCATCCGGGCGAGCGGCAGCAAACAGCTCAACCCGCGAATCCTGCAAAGACAAACCGAGCTTGCGTAATTGTCGCTGCATCTGACGACGACGGTCGCTGCGTTCAACAAGGTTGATAATGAATACCTTATCGATGCCGCCGAACAAATCAGGCATCAAATCTCACTCCCGCAATATTCCGACATACGCTTATCGGTCAACAATCAAATTGGCCAGGCCGCTAGCGCGCTTGAACAGCAGCAAGCTGTTGCTGCCGGCAGCAGAATGGTAATGCACCAGATCCATGGATTTGAAAATCAGTGGCAAACCCATGCCACCCTCCGCCGCGCTATCGAGATTATCAAATGCATCGGGAAACTCGTAGCGACGCGCCGCATCCAGTATCGCGGCATCAATGGTGCTGCCTTGATCAATCAGGCGGATGAGGATGCCTCCGCTCAGCTCGACCATCCACAGTTCAAGCTTGCCGAGGCCCTGTGCATAGCCATGCCGGCTGATATTGGTTGCTGCCTCAACAACCGCAACATCCATGAAATAGCTGTCGATGGAAGACAGGCCGTGACTGAGCGCAAACTCGCCGGCCATCTTGCCGATGTCCATCGCCAACTCGATATCGACAACAGGAATCGTCAGCAGTACGCCTGATTTGGGCACAGCCTGTTCCGGCAACATGCTCAATTGATTGCAGAGCTGCTGAAAAGACTCGGTACGCAGGGCGCTGTGGCTCAGCGCGGATCGCAGGATAGGGCCCATGACGCTGCGCTGCATGACCAGCACGGAAACATCATCACTTCCTCCATGATTGCGGCATTGGGCAATTCCGGCGTCCAAGCTTGCCAGTGTGCGCTGCAGGGCAGTTTGGCCATGGCAATTGGAAAGAACACCCTGCAAGCCTTGTTCGCAGCAAGTCTTGCCTGGCTGGGTAATCAGATTGCTCAGCCCTGAGCCATACAAAAACAGACTATCGCCGCTGTCTAGAACAAAATCATGATTGTCGAAAGTCGTCAAGCTGACAGCGCCCAGCGGGCTACTGGAGCTGCCGACCTGCACAACAGCACCGTCTGCCTTGACCAGCATGGGCACATGCTCACCCGCATAGGCCAGTCGCCCCTGCCCGGTCAGCGTGTCCAGCACGCCATAGGTCATAGCGCAGGCAAAGTGCGCGGTCGGTTTACCCAAGAAGCGCAGATGCAAGTCATTAAGGACAGTATTCGGCGCACGAATAAGCGCAGGCTGGCCATCTGGCTGCGCGGGCTCATAAAGCACATTGCCCATGATTTCATGCGATACCAAGCGCGAAGTGGCCCAGATCGCCACCAGTGACAGCATGCTCTTGACGGGGCTGTGTATGGCATAAAAGGCAATGTGGCGATCATCCAGCGGGGTAATCCCAAGCTGGTCGGCCATGACATAGCCGACCTTGGAATATAGCCAGCCCGACTCGATTTCGCCGTGAATTTCGCCCTGCGCCGGGAAGCGTGACTTCTGAAAGACCTCGATCATCTGCAGATCGGAGACTACCTGCTCGTTCAGCACCTGTTGGCGGCGCAATTCTTCACGCAAAACACGATCACGCGCAATCCACTGGCGGCCGGCGTTGCTGCGGCACTGCAATTCGGCAAGCGATATCGGCAAGGCAACAAAGTCATCGGCCCCAGCCTGCAAGGCATCCAGCGTATTGCGTGCCGTATTGCCGAGGGCAAAGGCAATCACATACAGCGGGCAGGCCTGGCGCACCTCGATCACTCGCTGCAACAGCGCCCGCTGGCGTGTCAGATCACCATTCCAGGACAACAAGATCAGCTGATATTGGGACAGCACGACGCGATCCAGCTGTTCATCACTGATGGGCAGCAGATCAATCACAAGACCGCGCGCCGACAGCACCGACAACATGCTGGCAACGGACTCACTGGCCGCTGTCACAATCAGCGTCCGGATGGTTTCGCTGGGCCGTGCATCCGCCAGCGGAACCTCATCACGCATATCTTCCGGTCGAGCCGCAGCAGGTTCGGCCGGCAAACGGGCGGATTCATCGTCAGCCATGGCGACGCCAGTATGCTGATAGTTCAGCATCAGCATCGAAACATCATCATGATGCGGATCTAGCGGGCCGGCACCCACCCACAGTGCGATATCCCGATCCAATGCGTCCAGCTGATTTCTGGCGCTACCACTCAGGCCGGCCAGGCAAGTGAGCAGGCGCTGTTCTCCGTAGATACGGGCCTGGGCGTCGGCCGATTCGGTGATGCCGTCGGAGTAGATAAAAAGGCGGTCTCCGGGCGTCAGCAGCAAGGGGACATTTTCATAGCCGGGGTCATCGATCAGGCCGACTGGAAATCCGCCCTGCCCCATGGCCTGTACTTCACCATTCGGCTTGATCTGCACCGGGCCGCCATGACCTGCCTGCACAAAGGCACCAACGCCAGTCACGGTATTCAGTACGCCGTAAATCAAGGTGCAGTAGATCGGACTGACCTCCGTCATCTTGAAGCTCTCATTCAGCAGCGTCGCGACTTCGGCGGGTGTGCGCAAACGACGCGGCCGTTCGGTCGTCGCGGGCTCGAAGAGAATGCCCTCATTCGGGTGCGTTGATAATGAGCGCGCCATCTCCAGCGCACGCATGGCCGCTGCGATACCGTGCCCCATGACATCAATCATGCAGAAACCGATTTCGGTTTCCGACAAGGGCATGAGATTGAAATGATCGCCAGAAACAATGAAGGCCGGGCGATATATCCAGTCAAAATCAATGCCGGCAAAACGCTTGCTGCGATCAGGCAGCCATTGCTGCTGAACACTGGCCAACTCATGCAGATCGTGTTTCACGCGCAGATGAGACTGCGTCAATGTGTGCAGGTGTGCTTGCTGTTGCGCCTGGCGCAGGCTGCGCTGGCTGATCGAGAACATACGGGCGCGCAGCAAGGCATCATCTTGCGTGGTCATCAGCAGGCAAGTGGCACCAACCGCAAAGGCCTCAGGTAATAGAGGCTCGTCGGTTTCGGCGAGAATCAGCAGGTAGTGAACGCAGGCAGGTGCGGTTTGATCGCGAATGCTGCGACAACAGGCAATGGCTTCGCGGGCTCGCTGCCGGCCGTCAACGAGAATGATGCGACCATCGGCTGGCATTTGCGCAAGCCACGCCAAGGCTGCTGCTGCATCACTGACCTGTGTTGTGTCATGCCCCCAGCTTTGCAGGGCCGCCGCTAGCGCCTGTTGTTGTAGCGGCTCGTCTGCAACCAGCAGCACATGAGGCACATCGCCCGAAATATCCATTGGCACCATCATTCTGGTCAGTATTGTTTTTTGTGCTCGTCAGCGAGCTTTGTGACCATACCTTACAGAGGAGTTCGTGCTGAAGAAAGCCGGCAACAGCGAATATCCCCAAGAACAAGGCTTGACGCTGGCGCTGGAGCCGGTCAGCCTCGAAAAAAAGAAGCGCGCATCAATGACTCCTAGCTCAACCACTGCGAATCGACTGTCTGGCCATCGCTTGCTGCTGGCCGTCATCGCCGCTTTCATGCCTATTGCTAGCCATGCTGCAACCGCAGCCACAACACTGACTTTTCCGCCACGCGCCATGCTCGCCGATGTGCCTCGCGTCGGCCTCAATATGGGCAGCTGGTCGTTTTATGGCTCAGACCAGATCATGTCGAATGTGCTCAAGAATCCAGGCTTTGAAGGTGTTCTGGATCGAATGATCATTCTGACCAGAGAGGCTGCCGGGCGCTATGTTGCTGATGACGAGCTGCGCCTCGGTGCGGCCGATCACTTTTGGGATGGTGCCCGCTACGAGGTCGTGACCGGCTCCGCCAGCGGTCAGAAAGGGCTGGTCAGATCGTCAAAGCGTCAAGGCGAAAGCGGCTACCCGGAATACACCTTGGATCAGCCGACCTTTCGTATTGGCGTCAATGATGCCGTGGTGTTGACGAAGCAGACACTGCCGGCAAAGCCGCCCAATTGGTGGGTATCGCCAGAAAATGAGGCCAATCTGCGGCTGGCGACTGCCGGCAACCGCTCAGGCAGCCAAGGCCGCAGTTATCTGCGCATGACCATGCCGGATCTGGCGCAGACCGAAATCTTCAGCTTTCTCGACAGCAGCGGCGCCCCCGCAGGCCGCCTGATGCCAATCAATGGTAAATGGCGGGTCTCGGTCTGGCTGAAGGCGGTAACCGGTGCGCCGAAAGTTCGGATTAGCCTGGCACGCGGCAGCAGCCGCTTTTTCGAGCAAAGCTTTGCGCCCGGCAAAGACTGGCAACAGTACACACTTGAATTTAGCGGCAAGGAAACCCCCATCACTGGCGAAAGCGCGAGCCTGCAATTCACCCTCTCGGGGTCCGGCATTGGTACTGAGGTTGCTGTAGACGATCTGTATCTGGGCCCCAACACCCCAGAAGCTTTCCGCCCCGAGGTCGTGGCCATGTTGCAGCGCTTGCGCCCCGGTTATCTACGCGACTGGCAAGGCCAGCTTGCTGATACGGTGGCAAATCGACTGGCCGCCAGCGGCGCTCGCCAAAGCAGCCGCATTCACTGGGATGAAGGGGGGCAGTATCACTACGGCTTGGACGAGTTTGTGGACCTTTGCGCTCGCGTCGGTGCCATGCCGTGGATCATCATTCCAAGTACCGTCACGCAGAGTGAACTGCCGCTGCTGGCAGATTTCATGCGCCGAAAACAGCGCCAGCATCACTTCAAGCGCTGGGTTGTGGAATATGGCAATGAAAACTGGAATGGCCTGTTCCGGCCTGCGGCACTGACCAACGATGCGATTCATGCAGAGCGCGTACTCACGCTGTTCTCAGGCTTGCGCAAGCTCCTGCCAGGGCTGCCCTTGCAGCCGTTGATCAATGCTCAATCAGCCTGGCCGGAGCGCTCTGCCCCAGAAGCGCGCAGTGCTCGGCAGGTGCAAGGCGCGCTGGCCATCGCACCGTATTATTTTGACACGCTGAATAACGCGCAAGACGATCAGAGCATATTGACCGGCCTTTTCCCCAGCGATGAAGCCCGCATTTTGCAAGGCTTCCGCAAGCTCATGCCAGCAACACCACCTTGGCTCTACGAATACAATTTGCACACCGACAAGGGCGATGCCAGCCTTGCGAAGCGCGAGCGGGCTGTCGCCGGAGTTGCTGCCGGGCTGTCGCTGGCTGCACGCGCAATGTCATTCTACGATCAGGGTGTGGTTAATCATGCCGTGTACAGCTTTTCGCAGATTCATGGCCTGGTGAACGGCAAAACGGTGGATAACTCCAAGCTCATGCCACTCTGGGGCATCACGCGCGATTTTGCGTTTCCGACCATGCGCCCTAGCGGGCTGGCACTGGAGTTGATGAATCGCGCCGTGGGCGGTAAGCAGTATCGACTTGTTTGCCAACCATCGCCAACGGCCTGCCGGCAGCTCGTTACGCTAGGTTTTGCTGAAAACGGCCATTACTCGGTTGTACTCAGCAACAAAACTGGCCTGGCGCGCACCGTGACGCTGAATTGGCCGGGACAACAGCCGCCCACACGCTGGTTCACGCTGGGCGATTCGTCTGGGGCGAACTCTTTGTGGGCTAACTCTTTATGGACGAACAATGAAAATCCGGTTGCCGGCAAGCCATCTGCCGTGCAAATTGCAGACAAGCCCCTGCGCGTTGCAGGCAAGCAGCTGACCTTGCAAATTCCGGCTTACGGGCTGGCTGTTATTACCGATAAATCACCTTGATCATTGCGGCTTTGCACATGCATACAGTTGTTACCGGCCTCGGCCTGATTCTGCTGGCTCTAGCCATTCCCGGACTGATCGAACTCAGTCTGCTGACGCTGTTCTCGCTGTGGCGGAGTCGCGCAACCGGCTTATCTGCAGCGACAGCTAAAGCCGTGACCGTGGTCATTCCGGCGCACAACGAAGAGGCCAATCTGGCCCCGACGCTGACCTCTGCCTTGGCCAGCCTAGCTGAGGCACGCGCCGCGACGGGCTTGCCGCATCGCATCGTGGTGATTGCCGACAACTGCAACGATGCCACCGCCAGCATCGCCCGCGCGCATGGCGTGGATGTGCTGGAGCGCCACGACACCAGCGCCCGAGGCAAGGGTTATGCGCTGAACTTCGCCTTCACCGCGCTGGCCGATGACGCCAGCGCCGGCTTCGTGGTGATTGATGCCGATACGCGCGTGCCGTCGGACTTCATCAGCCAAGCCTCTGCAGCGTTTGGCAGCGGCATGGACTGCTTCCAGGCCAGCTATCGCGTGCTGAATGCCGATGACAGCGTGCGCACGAAATGGATGCAACTGGCGCTGACCGGCTTCAACCACTTGCGCCTGATAGCACGAGAGCGGCTGGGGTTTTCGGTGGGCATCCTCGGCAATGGTTTCGGGCTGAGCAAGGCGGCCTTGGAGCGCGTGCCCTACACGGCCAGCTCGGTGGTTGAGGACCTGGAGTATCACCTGCGACTGGTGCAGGCCGGGCTGCGCGTGCGGCATCTTGCCGGAGCCGAAGTGCGGGCGGAAATGCCGGTGCAGGCCGACGCCGCTGGCACGCAGCGGGCACGCTGGGAAGGCGGTCGCTTCCAGATGATTCGCCAGCACAGCCTGAGCCTCGCCCTAGCCGTGCTGCGTGGTCGCCTGCGCCTGCTGGAGCCGCTGCTGGAGCTGCTGCTGCTACCGCTGGCCTATCAGCTCATGTTGTTTCTGCTGCTCGCGCTGTGGCCGTGGCCACCGACGCAAGTGGTCGGTCTGGCCGGGCTGGCGATGATCGCGCTGCATGTGCTCAGCGCCGCCCGGCAATCGGAAGTGCCGGGCATTTTCGGCGTGCTGCTGCAGCTGCCGCTGTATGTGTTCTGGAAGCTGGCCCGGCTCGGCGGCATCCTGCGACTGTCGGGTGATAAAGATGCGGCCTGGGAGCGCACGCGGCGCTTGGCCGAAGATGCCCCCAACACTCGCCATGACTTCGACATGTCCATCGTCATCGTGTCGTTCAATACGAAGCACCTGCTCGACGAATGCTTGGTCAGCGTTGAGCACAACCGAGGCGACCTGCGCCTGCAAGTCATCGTGGTCGACAACGCCTCGCGGGACGGCTCGGCTGATTTTCTCGCCGAAAACCACCCCGGCGTTGAGCTGATTCGCAGCAGCGTCAACCTCGGTTTCGGCCCGGCCAACAATGTCGGCTTCGCGCAGGCACGCGGCAAATACACCGTGCTGCTCAACACCGACGCCTTCCTCGACGACGGCGTGCTGGCGCGCTCGTGGCAGCTCATGGAAGCGGATGCCGGCATCGGCCTGCTCGGCGCCCTGCTCATCGGTCGCGATGGCGTGCGCCAGCCCTCGGCGCGCATGTTCCCGTCGCTGCTGAACGACTTCCTGACCCTGAGCGGGCTGGCCTGGCGCTATCCGCAGTCGCGCTTTTTCGGGCGATTTGATCGCACCTGGGCCGACCCGCAAGACGCGGCGGATGTGGACTGGGTGCCGGGCGCGTTCTCGGTGATCCGCAGCGACCTGCTGCAACGGCTGCAAGGCTTCGACACGCGCTTCTTTCTCTACTACGAAGAAGTCGATCTGTGCCGCCGCATCCAGGCCAGCGGCGCGCGCATCCGCTACGAACCGGCACTGCGCGTCGTGCACATCGGCGGCGAATCCAGCAAGAGCATCAAGCGCCTGTCGCTGTCGTCCAGCGGCAACCAGCTCACGCTCTGGCGCATGCGCGCCGGGCTCATGTACTACCGCAAACATCACGGCTGGATCGGTGCCTGGCTGATCCGGCAGATGGAATCGCGCTGGCACCAGCTGCGCGCCCTGAAGCCGGGCCAGGACCCAGCCCGCCAGGAAGAATCGCAGGTGGTTTGCACGCTTATGCAGCAAGCCTGGCAAGAAACCGACGCCGGCCGCAGCTCGCCGCCACAACCCTGGTAAGCAGCCACATGTTCAAGAATATCCGCGAAGACTGGCAAACCTACCGTGACGACCCCTGGCAGCAGGGGCTTTGGGTCATGGTCGTCTACCGCTTCGGGCGCTGGCGCTACACCGTGCGACCCGGCTTCATCCGCCCGCCGCTGTCGTTGCTCTACAAGCTCATGCTGGCCTTTGTGAAAGCCATCACCGGCATTGAGCTGCCCTGCGAAACGCAGGTGGGGCGACGCCTGAAGATCGAGCATTTCGGCGGCATCATCATCAGCGGCGATGCCGTGATTGGCGACGATGTCATCATTCGCAACGGCGTCACCATCGGCCTCAAGAATACTGGTCAGCGCGGTGCGCCGGTGCTCGGTGATCGCGTGGATATCGGCACCGGTGCCAAGCTCATCGGCCCCATTCGTATCGGCAACGATGTGGCTATTGGGGCCAATGCCGTGGTGCTTTGTGATGTGCCGGATGGCTGTATTGCCGTGGGCGTGCCGGCGGTGGTGAAGCAGCGACGCAGCGCCAATCAGGAGCGTCCAGCATGATTCGCAGCGCCTATTTGTGTGCCGAAGACCCGCTCAGCCACTACGCCTGGTCCGGTACGCACCGTCGGCTTTTTCAGGCGCTGCAGAGCTGCTCGGATGCCGTCGCGCTGGGGCCACTGCAAAGCCCGGCGCTATCCGCCATTCGTTTCACCAATCGTGTCTCGCACAAGCTCAAGTTCGGTGAGGCCATCGCGCATCACGGCATGATCAGCGCCTGTGCCTATGCTCGCGCCGCGCAGCAGCAGCTCGCCATCGTGCAGCCGGAAGTGATCTTCGCACCCGCAGCCTCCGTCGAGCTGTTTCACCTGAAGACCCGCCTGCCGGTAATTTATCTGTCGGATGCCACCTCGCGCTTGCTGGAAGGCTACTACCCCGACTTCACCGCCATGCCGGCTAAGAAGAAACGCGCCCTGGAGCGCTTCGAGCAGCATGCCATTCAGCGTGCCGATGCCTTGATCTACCCCAGCCGCTGGGCCGCGCAATCGGCCATCGAGCACTATGGCGCCGACCCTGCCAAGGTGCATGTGCTGCCTTTCGGGCCGAATTTTGACGATACCGTGCCCGCGCCCATCGCCAAAGACAGCGAGCACAATCGCCCACTCCGCATTCTCTTCGTGGGCCGAGACTGGCAGCGCAAAGGCGGCGATATCGCCTATGAGGCCGTTGTGGGGTTACGCCAGGCCGGGATTGATGCTCGCCTGATCATGTGTGGGTGCAAGCCGGAAACAGCGATAGACCCGACTGTGGCTGAAATCATCCCCATGATCGACAAGCAGAAGCCCGGCGGCTACGAAGCTTTGTGCGCGCTCTATGCGTCTGCCGACCTGTTTTTGCTGCCGACACGCGCCGAATGTGCCGGCGTGGTGTTCAGTGAGGCGGCAGCGTTCGGCCTGCCGATTGTGGCCACCGACACGGGCGGCATTCCGACCATGGTGGAAAATGGCAGCAATGGTGTGCTGCTGCCACTGTCGGCCGGTGCAGCGGACTACACGCGGACACTGCAAGACATCATCACACAACCCGGCCGACTGGCGGCCATGCGGGCAGCTAGCCATGCCCGCTTTGGCAGCACGCTGAACTGGAGCAGCTTTGCGCGCGAGTTGGGTTGCATCATGAAGAAGTTGCGGGGCTGAGCCTTTTCGAGGCAGACGGATCAGCTTGTGAAATATGGATGGGCAAGGATGATCCATATTGTTCAAATGAATAATATGGATCAGAATTAGCGTGCCATATTGCTAATTTGGCTAACATGGATATGGGTTGGCAGTCATATGATCGAAAACAACAAGTTCCGCTCCGGGGTTTTCCGCCGCACCTTAGCCGGCTACGCCGCATTCTTTCCACGCCCGCTGCCACCCCTGCCGTCACTGGCGCTTGATGGCAGCCTGCACCTGCTGCTCTCAGAAGCAGATCGAGCCATAGGCGCACTGAATATTGTGACTACCGTGCTGCCCAATCCTGACCTGCTTGTCGGCCTGTTTATCCAGAAAGAAGCACTGCTGTCCTCTCAAATCGAAGGTACGCAATCTACACTGCAGGATGTACTTGGGGCCGACATGGACGGCGATGAGCAACCCAAAGATGTTGGTGAAGTACTGAACTATGTCAAAGCCATGCGCCACGGGCTGCAGCGCCTTCAAGCCAATGAATTGCCCATGTGTTTGCGCCTGCTGAAAGAAATCCACGCCATTTTGATGCAGCAAGTTCGTGGCGGTGTGCCTGCACTTACGCCCGGCGAATTTCGCATCGCACAGAACTGGATCGGCGGTACTGGCCCCGGAAATGCCAGATTCGTACCTCCTCCTCCTGGAGATATGGATGATGCTCTTGGCGATCTGGAAAAATACTTCCATGACGAAGACCATCTGCCGCCGCTGGTACGCTGCGCCCTGATTCACTACCAATTCGAGACCATTCACCCATTCAATGATGGTAACGGTCGAGTCGGGCGACTGCTGATCACGCTGTACCTAGTATGGCAAGGTATTCTGCAAGAGCCCATGCTGTACCTGAGTGCATATCTGAAAGCGCACCAGCAGGAATACTATGATCGCCTCCAACAAGTCAGAACAGATGGCAATTACGAAGCCTGGCTCCGCTTCTTTCTTGAGGGAATCGTCTCTGTTTCCAAGCAGGTCGTAGACACCACACGCAGAATTCAGCAGCTTGAGGCCAGAGATACCGATCGCCTCATCAGCACTCATGTTGGTGCATCTACCATCCAATTGCTGCGTACCCTGCTAAAAACACCTGTCATCACCGTGGACTATGCCGCAAATCGGCTAGGCGTCAGCTATTCAAAAGCAAATGCCATTTTCAGAACATGTGAAGATATCGGGCTAATCCGGCAGATCAGCCAGGGTAAAAGAAATCGACGATTCGTTTATGCCGAATATATGCAGATACTGAACGAAGGCACGGAGCTTTTGACGCTGGCAGAATAGCCAAGGCATCATGAGGGATTTGCGGGGCTAAGCAAGCAGCCAAGGCGCAACCCGAATGGTTTCAAAACCGACTCGATGGCCGCCAGAGTCGGGTTCCCCTCTCCTTTTTCAAGCTGACTGATATAGCGCACTGACAAGCCGCTGAGCTTGGCCAGATCGGCGCGTGTCAGTCGCAGACTGAGGCGGATCAGTCGCAAGGTGTCTGGAATAGATAGCCCCGGCTGTTCGGCCAATGTGGCATAAAGCTGCTTGCGTGCCTGTGCCTGCTGCTGGGGTGTCAACGGCTGATAGCGCCTATCCATTACAAGGCCTCCGCCAGCGCATTCAGCGTTTCTTGCCAACACGGCTGAATCGCCTTGATGACCCGCTCAGGGCAGTTCAAGACACGCAAGCGCTCAGGCACCGTCATGAGCTGGCCATACCAGTCTCGGTAATGCTTGGAGAGCACACCGACTGGCAATAGCCCTTCATCCTCCAGCAAGCACGCGACTTTTCGCCAATCCGGTTTTGCGCGCTCATCCGGGTACCAGCGCATACGGCGAGGAATACCGTCAGGATGCAGCAGCATCGGAGCCAGGTCATAGATCGGAGACAAGGCAATACGCCCATCCTCAAAGCGCTGGATAGCCGTATTACGCCCATGATTATCGCGGTTACCCAAGGCCAGATTGACGATGTCCCGCCAGACATACTCGAGCAGCTCACGCTCTGGCTCACTGACAATCGCTGCCAGCCCCCTGCAGGCTTGCAGGTGCGTCAAATTGGCATCGAATCCGGAGCAATCAAGCGCGCTATACAGACTTTCTTGTGCGATGCGTTGCCATCGGCCCGCCCCGTCACGAATACGATCAAAGCGCTCAACTCGCAGCGTGTCCTGATAATAGTGAACACTTCCGTAGCTACGCAGGCCTAACTCACGCGCCAGTGCATGGTAAGCCGCCTCAGCCTCCAGAATAACGCTATAGATGGGATCGTTGCGCCGAGCCAGCTTGACCAGCCAGCGACTCTGAGCCAGCTCGTCAGGTAATTGATGATCGAGATGCCACAGATCATGGCTGTCTTGCGCCATCAGCACTTTCGGCCATTCGCCTTGCGCACCGCTGGTGCCCCCAGGTGCCAGACCGCTAGCCAGCAAGCCCTCCAGAAAGTTCTCATGACGCTCGGAAAGCGCGCTGAGCGGCCAGCCTTGCTCGGCTTTCCGCTGCTGACTCAGCCAGTCAGCGGCCTCACGAAGACGCAAATGACCAATAGGGTTGCCGCTGGCATGAGCCAGTAAAGGCCAGTCGCTACTGCGCTGGCGAGTCTCGAATTCATTAAATCCTAGGTATTGCCCCAAACGCTCCCGCCCCTGGCCCTGCGGCAGAAGATCGCAAAGCCAGCCAGGCCATTGCTCACGGCGATCAGGCATGAGTGTCACCGGGCGAGACACGGAAACTGCTGCCGGCCCTCTACTGTTCAGATGCGTCAGGGCGTACTCGAGCAGGTAGTTGAGCGTAATGCCACCGAAATAGCCGGCGGCCTCATCGGCCGTGTTAGCCTCCAGCGTGGCGACAACTTGCCAACTGTTTTCCAGCCATGCCTCAATGTGGTAAATACTCATTAGTGCACTATAGATGCAGTAAAGTGGCTTGTAAACGGTATTTTACTGCACCACTGGATCACTAAAGATCGGTGCCATCTGCTCCACAAACTTCGCCTGCCGCGCATGCTCATGCAGTACCTGGTATGCCTGCCGAGTGATTTTTTCAGACTGCTCCGGATGCGCCAGCCACCACGCCATCACCTCGGCCAGATCACTGAAATCCCATGCCACCGGAATATAGGTTTCGTTTGCACGGAAGATGTCGGGCGCAGTCTCGATATGCGACATGTCCGGCTTGATCAGCAATGCGCCAGACAAGATAGCTTCGTAATCGCGCCAACAGACCTCGCCATAACCAAAAGGGCTGAAGCACAATCTTGATTCGCGTAACTCGCGCATGTATTGACGCTGATTGATGCCATTTCGGCTCAGCACCGAATATTGGTCAAGGCCATCAATCATGCTGACTGCCTGCCCGCGCATGGATTGATACCAATCTGAGCCCTGCACCGCCAATCGCGCCTGAATATCAAAGCGAGGCGTCAGCTTGCGTGCAGCAGCACGGTCAAAGAATTGCGGCAGCAGGCGTGGTGCCGTGCAAAAACTGGGGCCGACCACCAGTTTGTCGAGAAAGCCAGGTGGAATTGCGAAGTTCTGCAGGGCGTAATCAAGCCCATAAAGCTTGCCGTAGTAATCCACCAGATTCGTGTCGCCATGCGTAGGCTGGCCGTAGCGCGTGCGATCCTTGAACACATGCTTCTTCACATATAGGTCGATATGTGGGTCAAGCATGGTCGCCAAACGCAGATCAGTCGGCGCAAACGAGTCTAGAAAAACGATCTTCGCCGACGGGTTACAGCTGCGGATGGCTTGAAACAGGGCATCACAGCGCGCTGGCGTGAGATCGAACCAAGTCTGCACACAAACAATATCGGCATGGCCAGGCGCACGCTCAGGCGCGGCCTCGAACACTTTTGTTGGCAGCTCGATCAGCTCATGCTGCCAGCGAGCGAATAATTCCGGCTGATAAAAGTGAAACGGGAAGGTCTGACTTTGAGGGATAGGCCCAGGCTCGCTCAACAGAAGAACACGCTTGCGAGCAGCCGCGCTGAAGCTGCGCGGGCGGGCAAGCGGTATGTGCTGCGACAACAACCACCGCAAGCGACGCAAAGTGCCAAAAGTCATACTGTGAGGCTACCTACTTGAAGCGAGAGAGCCCACCTTGGCCAAGGTTCAACATTTTTTGTATAACATTTGTATCACTACACGATGAGTATTACCTATCAAATTCGTCGGTTTGCGTGCTGTGTCAGCAAATCACGCAACAAAGCGATGTTGATGCTCAGGTTGTAGCGCTGTTCAAGCTGACGGCGGGCCAGCATCACGCGCGAAACTTGCACCTCTGCCGGCAGTTCGACCTGTGCCAGCAGTGCATCCGCCAATGCCGAAATACTGCCCGCTGGCACAAGCGTGCCGTTCACACCATCGGTGATGAGTTCTGGAATACCGGTGATACGCGTCGAAAAAACCGGAATGCCTAGCGCCATCGCCTCCATAAGCACAATCGGCACACCTTCGGCAAAGCTGGCCAGCACAAACGCATCCGCCTGCGCGAAATGCTCACGCACCTGGTCCTGATTCAGTGGGCCGGTGAAGACCACGCGGGACTGCAATTGCCGCGCCGCCACAAGCTCTTCCAGTTCGGCCCGCAGTTCCCCGCCGCCCACCAGCGTAAGCTGACAATCCAGCCCGCGTCGCACCAGGTCATCGACAGCTTGAATCAGCACCGCCTGCCCTTTGGCTTCGCAGAGCCTGCCGACACATAGCAAATTCAGCGGTCGTCCGGTGCCCACAATCATCGGCTCGCGACAGGGAAACTGCTCAGGAAAGACGCCCAGACGACACACATGAATCTTGCCCCAGTGCTTGTATGGCAACACCCGCATGACCTGGGAGCGCGCGAAATCACTGATGCAAATCAGAAAACTGGCCGCTTCGAATTTTTCAAGCAGCCGATATTTGCTGATGTCGTAGAACTCATCCGGGCCGTGCACGGTAATCGAATACGGGATACCGCTCATTTGCGAGAACAGCAAACCAACCATTGCTGCCGGCGTCGCGAAATGCACATGCAAATGGTCAAGCTTCTCAAGCTCAGCCCAGTGCCAGAGAATGAGCGCCTCGGCCCAATAGGCAATTTGCAGGGGCATGCTGCGCACATCGCTGCCGGCCAGTCGCAATGCTGAAAGCAAGCCGGACAGTACGGCGCCAGGTGATCGCAACATGAGCCAGAGCAACGCTATCAGCGCGCCTTTGGCTCCGACTTGTTTGACGAAAAAGGTGCGGTTTTTTTCGACTAACTCATCGTGAGTCAAGCGATCGTCAGGGCGATCAGGGGCATTGATCGAGGCTACTTGGATATCCATGCCCAGCGCTCGCAAACCCAGCACTTCGCGTAGAATAAAAGTATGCGAAAAGGCAGGGTATTGGCTGATTAAGTAACCGATTCTTGGCGTGCTTTCTTTTTTCATAACGCTCTCGCTACACACATTAAGCCAAAACCCGCCTGAATCTGGCTAGCTTCCCTTGAGGCTGCGGCAAGGATGCGGCTGTCTTCGCAGGCACATATCCTTGCTGCAGATAAGTCTCCGCCCAACCCACAACAAAAAAGAACATCAGCATAACCTGATACGCCATGAATACCGTTGCCAACGAGATCAAATAGGCGATCATAATGCCTAATAATGTCCAGCCGAATGCGTCTGAGCCAGGATGTCGCTCAAGTTCTTGCGAAGATCTTCGCCATAACCTGAATATGGTGAATAGAAAAATAAATACCAAAAGACCTGATGCATATACACCATGCATCAAGGACAAAAGCAAAAAGTAATTATCGACGGATTCCGAGCCTGGGATTTTTGGTACTTTATTCTTGCCCCAACCCCAGTCCGCATGCTCGACCGCCAGAACCCAATAATGATCAATCAGCTCCTTGCGATAAGCTGCAGTTTCCTGCGTATCATTCTTGGCATTTGCACGGCCTACTGATGCATAGTTCATAAAGCTGAAGTAAGAAGGAACAACTACAACAAGGAATACTGCCGCCAAAAACATGATGTAGAGCTTGCGGAATTTAACTCTGCTGATCGCCACAATAAAAGCCGCAACAAAACCACCCAGCCAAGGGCCTTTGGCAAGATTCAAAAGAACACCTGCGGCCATGGCAAGCCACATGATTTGCGAAAATTTAAGTGGGTGCTTTTTGTACCAAGGAAACTTCTCAGGCCAGCCACCTTGCCAAATTATCCACATATTCAATCGATAATAAGTTGCAAACATGATGCCGGCAAGAATGGCATGTGCATAAGGCCCGGCAGCGCGCGGCATCCCATACCTGAAGGTAATATGCCAGCCACTTCCCTGCCCTCCAAAGAAGATGGGCAGATACTTCTCATACAGATTTGTAGCGAATCGCCACTCATACAGCATCTCAATCACGATAATTGCTGCAAAAAATACAAGTCGACGAGCTACCTCAAGCCTCAAACCATTTTGCTCAATCAATAATCTGCCAATCATGTAAGGAAAAAATACATAACAAAGCATATCGATCAGATAGTTTTGTGCGTCACCATAACCAGCGGCTCTGTACTCAGAAATAACAGCAATGCTTGCAAGTGCTAACACCACTATGTCCATCAGCCTGAAATTCCAGTGTTTGCGCTGCATCCAAATTGTTAATAACGCAATCGGGAAAATTGCACCCTGAATGAAACTGAGATCGGGAAGACCTGATATCAAGGCTTTGCAGTAATCAGGCGCCAACACCATTAATGGAATGAAAAAATACAGAAAAGTCTTTACAAGGCCAATACGATATAAAAGATATAGCGTTACAAACGCAGGCAGCAGCGCAATATAATGCATTCAGATCAGCGCCTGATAATCACGCAAGGCCGTATCAACCTTGGCATCCCAAGAAAGATTGGCTTCAACATGACGCCTAGCCGCCTCGCCTTTCTGTTTCCACACATCCGGCGACTCAATAATCGACAGCAGAGCCTGCTCAAGCTCGGCGATGGTCTGCTCCGGCCCCTCTGCTGAAACCACAGCGCCAGTTTCAGCCGTGACCAGATCAGCCGGGCCGCCGAAATTAACCACAATAGCCGGTCGGCCAATCGCGGCGGCCTCCAATATCACGGCACCACCGGACTCGCGCACAGAGGGGAGGCAAAGCGCATGCGCCTGCGCGATCAAGGGCGCAATTTCCGCCAAAGGCAGGTTGCCGTGAAAAACCACATCATCCGCCAGCCCCAACGCCTGAGCCTGCTGCTGCCATTCATGCCGCATGCCGCCGTCACCCACGACTGCAAGCTGCACAGGGGCGCGCGCGCGCAAGCGGGCCATGGCCTGCAGTAGCAGACCCAGTGCTTTCACTGGCACCAAGCGGCCCACAAAAATCAGCCGCAGCGGCGTCATGCTGTCGGGCCAGGGTGCGGGCTGGAACAAGTTCAGGTCCACGCCATTTTCAATCAGCACCCGCTGCCGCGCTTGCGTGCTGACCGGCAAAGCATCGCGCACATGGCGCATGGCCACATAAATCAAAGCCGCCTTGCGCAACGAGCCAAACAGCAGCTGCGGAATGCGCGCCAAATGCTTTAGCTGATACAGCCACTGAAAGTCCGCGCGCATGATGTCGGGATAGTTTGTTTGCAGCGGCAGACCGCTGTTGAGCGGGCCGATGACCAATGGCAGACCGAGCCGGCCAAGACGCGTCGGCAATAAGGCGCTGACCGGCGTGACCAGATGAATCAGGCTACGCTCGGCGCTAATACTGCGTTGCGCCAGCGCTTTCACCACCTGACGATCAAAAATGAAGTAGTCCAGCGAGGTAAACATGAAGATGGCATGTTCGCTGGTGCCAAACAGGCGTGTGGTCAGGCGGTATAGCGGTGCGGCAAACCATTCGGTATCGATATAGACAATATCGCTGCCCGGCAACGGCGCGCCGGCCTGAACCAGTGCGTTGCGGTTGCGTACCGAGGTGTACAGCGTAAGGCCGTCGAACTGGCCGGACGCACGAATCTTGTCGCTCAGGCGCGAATACCATTCCCAGCCGATTTGCGAGACAGAGCCCATGCCGGGACCGCACTGATAGGCAATCAAGTACAGGCGGCGAGCTGGCTCAGTCATGGCCTGCTCCTGCCAGCTTACGCAACACTTTTGCCGGCACGCCGCCCGCCAGCACATCCGCCGGTAACGAGCGATTGACCACGGCGTTGGCCGCAATCACGGTGTTGTCACCGATGCTGACGCCGGGCAGGATGACGGCACCACGGCCGATCCAGACATTGCGACCCAAGGTAATCGCGGCAGTGCTGAAGCCGCTGTCACGCACCATCAGGCCGTTGCCGTAATGATGATTGGCATCTCGGATGCTGACATATTCGCCGATCATGCAGCCATCGCCCAGGATGATCGCGGAGCGGCTGCTCAGATGCACCCCGCGTGACAGCACGCAGCGGTTACCCAGCGCTATGCGACCCTCAGCGTCGGTTTCGAGGTAAAGACCGGGGTAGATCAGGCATTCGCTGCCGATTTCGATGCGGCCATTGCCGTGCAGCTCAACGGCACCCATGACCACCGTATTAGCGGCAAGCCGAGATACACCGGCGCGCAGGCAGGCGTGATGCCACAGTCGCTGCACACCCGCCAACCGCGCCACAAGGGCGGCCAATGGCGTCAGCACGATCAGCAGCAAGGCTTTCATTTATATTCCATGAGCCGGCTTTGGCGACCCTGCCAAAGCCCGACACGGTAGCGCAGCTGGCCCCAGAGAATGGGCACATGCTGCAAGTGCGAGTGCACGCCATAGGCAAGCAGGCGTAGCGATGAACACTGCGCGATGCGTTGCTTCCAGCGCACCTTGAGCGCCGTGCGCACGCTGGCCAGCGCCAGCACCGCCAGCACAGGCAACAGCAGCACCGGCTGAATCAGCGGCGATACGCACAACGCCAGCAGCCAAAGCGACCAAAACAGCCCTTTGCGGGCATTGCCGCGCACCACATCGCTCCACAGCGGGTCGGCGCTGCCACGGAACCGGTTGGCAATTTCAGCATAGGCATGGCCGGCGCGCACGGCACGCGTCCAGTATTGGGAGAACTGCCGGATGGCCAGGTCATGGCCGGTCATAGGCGCATCAATATGCAGAATGCAGAAACCGGCGGCACGAATGCGACGACACAGCTCGGGCTCTTCACCGGCAATCAGGGTTTCGTCGAAGCCGTTGAGCTGCTGCAGCACGCTGCGCCGCATCAGCACATCACCGCCGCAATAGGTGGTTTCGCCGGGGGCATAGACCCAATCCAGATCCATGACTCCCGTCCACACGGACTGCCCCGGATCGATCTCGCGGCGATGCCCCCAGACGGCAGCGATGTCGCGGCTAGCCATCGCCAGCAAGGCGTGTTCGATGAAATCAGGGTGCAAAATGGTGTCGCCATCCAGAAACAGCACAAACTCGCCGCTAGCCTGACGCCAGCCGGCATTGCGGCCAATCGCGGCACACGGGCGCTCCGGCTGCACGGTGATGACCTGATCGCACAAGCTGCGGGCACGCTGAAGGCTGTCGTCAGTGGAGGCCGAGTCCACATAGATGAGCTCGGCTGCCTGCCCGCCTTGGGCGGCACGCACGGACGACAGGCAGCGCGTCAAACGCTCGCCTTCGTTGCGACCGATCACCACCACGGAAACCTGCATTACACCTCGCTCCGTCATGACCATTCCTGCCTCTGGCTCAGCGGCCACGCCGTTTCTGCCAACGACGCAAGGGCGTCAACACCCACTCCACACGCGCCGCCATGCGTTCGCGATGCTCCATCCACCAAGCATTCATCATCACGGACAGCAACATGGGGTCATCGAGAATGGCCTTGATGCGGGCCAGCAAGCCCTGCGCCGGCGGCAGACCCAGCTTTTCGCGAGCATCATCCACGAGATAACCCGAGACGCCATCCACGCGCACATCGGTCATCAACACTGCCACCGATGGCGGGTTAGCGCGCTCCAGCAAGTTGGAGGCACGGTCGATGTCATTCTTCAGGCAGTGGCCGGCACGCGCGACCATGATGGCGCAATCCACTTCAGCCGCGATCACTTCCGAATCGGCCGATAGCAACAGCGGCGACGAATCAATGAGAATGATGTCGACATGCGCGGCAATCAGATCCAGTGCCGCCTTGATGACGCCGAGGTTGGGCACTTTCTTGGCAGATGATGGCAGCGACAGCGTCCAGATTTGCTGATCACCCGGCGCAATCTCCGGCTTCTCACCGCGCAGGCAGGCATTGAGCAAGGCATTGATGTCGCGCTCATTATCGCGCGGATAACGAGCCGAACGCGTCAAGGCATCGAGCTCGACAACGGCAACACGAAGGTGCATCTGCTGCAAGACCTTGGCCAGATCAAACACCAGCGGCGTCACGCCCACATTGGACTTGGCCCCCATGAAGGCAAAACTGCGCGTGCCATGCTGCTCGTGGTCCTTGCGTAAACGAATACCGATGCGCAGCAAGAGGTCTTCGTTGTAGGCAATTAGACGGTCATCCGCCTGCAAGGCCAGCCAGCCCATGGGCGCAAAGCCGAGAATATTGTGCAAGGCGCGCGGCGTCGTGATGCGGCGATCCAGGGCCGTAATCAGCAAGGGCACGGCAATAAAAACAGCCAGGCTAAGCAGCAGCACAATCATCAGCCACTTGGTCTTGCCGCCGCTAATCGGGGCGTAGTCTTGCACCGCGTGAGACGACCAATGCACAAAGCCCGGCGCCTCGCTTTCCAGACGCATACCGCCAACACGCTCGTCGATTCGCGACAGTTCGGCGCGGGCACGGTCAACATCACCCTGCAAGCGCAGCGCATCCTGATAATGCTGAGCGTACCAACTGGCCCGCGAACGCATGGAAGTCAGCTCGCGGATCATCTTGGACTCAAGCTCGCGTGCCTGATCGGCCTCGGCAATGTAGCGTTCCTTGATGATGCGCTTCTGCTGCTTGGAGACCAGGCCGCTCTGCCCGGCCAACTCGCGATCAATCTCGCTAATTTCCAGCTCGCCAGCCAGGCGTAACGGGTGCGATGGCTCCAGGCCACTGATTTGCGACAGGATGTCACCTCGGCGCTTGCCCAGATTGGCACGCAAGGCGTTCATGCCGTAATCCTTGCCCACCTGCTCTTCCGCCAACGAATTCAGAATGCCGTCAGCACCTCTGTCTACATAGACGGTAACTGTCGAATCATTCTGCAGTCGCTTGCGCCGAACTTCGTCGAGTGCGCGCGTGCCATCAATGATGAGGGCATCAAATGGATTCAGGTTGCCATCCGAGAAAGTCGTCACGCCCAGATCCTGAGCAATCTGAGCACGACGCCGCAGCGCATTGGTAATCAGCAGCTCCAGCTCTTTCTGCCGTTTGGCGAGGCTGCCCAATCGCTGATCCATGCCATAGAACTCCTCGTTGCGCGAACGCTCGAGAAAGACCTCGACATACATATTGAGCACGCGAGCCAGATGCTCGGGATGATCCGACTCGATGCTGACATTAATCAGATAAGTATCCGATACCGGCACCGCCTGAATCGACAAGAGCAAACGCCAAGCCGCCGAGGTCGGTGACTCACCGGGATTGCGCCAAAGATACGGCGAAGCTTCCCGACGCTGCGACGACAACCATTGCTTTACACCGCTCTTAAGGGTCTCCCAAAGGCCCAAGCTTTCCGGCGCTTTCGGGCGCAGCGCCGGATTAGCAGCAGTCTCGTTGTCGCCCAGGCGCTCAAGCGTCTCGTAGGCCACATCAAGCCGGCTCAGCGTGGAAACTTGCTGCTGCACATACTGGCGATACTGGGTGTTGGACTGGAACTGCTGCTCCACATCCTCGGTGAGGTTTCTCAGAAAGCGCGGATTAACATGAACCACTGCGGTGGAGCCGTAGTAACTTTTGCCTTTAACAAAGGCCATCGGAATACCGACCACCAGCACAATAAGTGCGAGGACTGCACCAATACGCCAGCTTTCCTGCATGCTTTCGAAAAACCGGATGGCCAGCGCACGCTGCGGCACTGACTCATGAATGCCAGCCTCCTTGCCGGTCTTGCCATTATCCCCGCTTTCAATATATCGGTTCATTTGGTAATCGCATTATCGATGAGCAGGAACATGCCAACTGCTGGCGCCAGCTGCTGGAAAAATGCCCCGACTGAAGAGGTGATAGAGCGCGGCACATAAATGACATCGCCCTCTTGCAAGGCCACATTCAAGGTTGGGTCACGCTGCACCAAGGGCTTGAACGGAATATTCTGCAAAATGGCCTCAGAGCCTCGGAACAAGGTCATGCTGGATCCTGCTGCTTCATGCGTCGGGCCACCGGCCTGTGCCAAGGCATCAAGAAAAGCCATGTCCGGCGTGAGGCGATAAGCACCGGGCTTGTTGACCTCGCCCAGTACATAAACAAGTGTGTCATCAGAGTCGGGAATGTAGATCAGGTCATCCGGCTTCAAGCGAATGTTGCCGCGCAGATCGCCACCGACCAGCACCCGCTTGAGATCCACCCAGATGATGGCATTGCGACCGCGAAAGATGGCACAGCGCGTCAGCGTGGCCTGCTTGTCCATGAGCGGCAAGGTGCCGGCACGCGCCAGTGCTTCAATCAGCGTTGGCGGGTTCTCGAACTTGAGTACCCCCGGATTTTCGACGCGACCCAGAATGATGACGCGATTGGAGTTGTATTCGTCGATCGTCAGCTGCAAGGCCGGAAACTTGTAGAAGCGTGCCAAAGCCTTGTTGATATTCGCCTCAGCCTCTTCGCGCGTTTGCGCGGCCAGCTTGATCGGCCCCAGCAGCGGCACCGAGATCTTGCCATCCGGGCCAACGACTTGGGTGCTGGTGAGCTCGTCACGAGTCAATGACTTCATGCTGACCTTGTCGCCGGTTCCAATGCGGAATGGCGCATTTTCCGGCACCTCAAAACCAGCCAGCACATCGGGTGTGGCATAAACAAAGTTTTTGACCTTGTTCGACTTCACCATGCCAGTTTCAAGGATAGCGGGCTCGTTGCTGGCGCAACCCGACATTAGAAACAGAGAGGTCAGCAGTAAACCGACAATACCCTGCCGGAATGAAGTGATCATCGTGCCTGCCCTCTTGCAAAAATTAGCTGCCGAACTCGTGTCAGCCGTGTATTAACGAATTCCTTTTCACCCGCATCTGCGATTAGAAAGTAAATCAAGCCAAGACTGATAAAGCCATATAACAAGCCACCTACCCCACAAATCAGCATGTTATCGAGGCGGCTTGCTTGCGGCATCCAGGCCTGCACGGCTACAGACACCATCATGGCAAGCGCATAAGGCAGCAGACCTGGCAACACGGCGCGCACCAGCAAGCGACGCTGGGGAATTTTCAGATAATGAGCGCCAAAAGCCGTAAACATCATGGCAGACAAACTCATGGCTGCAGCAACGACCCAACAAATCATTTCCAGCGAATCCGGCAGAAAGAAGCGTGCCGGCACCAGAAACAGCGCAATAAGAATGAACTGACTCACAGGATACATCAGCTCATATTTCGGCACGCTGCAGCCGCGCAGAATCGAACTGGTCGGCCCGGTGAGCACATCAAGGTGGTAAGGCACTGAAAAAATCATCATCACAAAGACAGCGCTAGCCAACATCTCGCCCGAGCCCAGCCAGGCAGCAATCAGCGGCGTGGCAAAGGCCATGAAATACGCCGACAACAGAGAGGCAAACAGATTCACATGGCGAGTTGCCATCAGAAACAAATCTTGAATAGCGGCGCGATCATTACCGGCATGCAAGGCGGCAGCGGCCGGAATAAGCGTGCCGTTGATCGCGGATGGCAGCGACATGGCCATCATCGGGAATTTTTCACCGAGATCCATGATGCCTACCGCTTTCACATTGAGCAGCCAGCCCGCGAGGATTTTCTCAGCGGAACGCAACATCATGGAGAGAAAGCCAGACAGCTGCAAAATTGAACCGAAGCCGATGAAATGCTTCAGCGCCGGCTTGTTCACATGCTTCCAGCGCAACGAAAGCCCCGGCACCCAGCGATAGGAAAAGTAAGCCGAGGTGGCCACAACAAAGAGATAGCGGGTCAGAAACGCATACAGCAGCGAGAACACACCCAGACCCATCTGAAAAAACAGCAGCATTGAAATCGTTTCAAGCAGAAAAGAGATGACCCAGATGGTCTGCTCAGCGATCACTTTCTGCAGGCCGATGATCAAAGAACCCAACGAGCCAATCGTCACGCAGAGCAGAAAAGAGACTTCAGACCCAAAGATTAACCAGTACGCCTTGTCTGCCATGGCTGGCGACAATTTCAGGCTTTCAACCAGCCAAGGCGTGCTCAGCCAGCACAGCACCAACAACACCAACCCTGCCCCACAGCTTAGCCAGAAGCCGGTTGCGACCATGCCATTGAGCTTGGCCAGATCACGGCTGGCTATGTACTCGGCACCCGCCAGAATGAACACGGTGGAGAAACCCATGACCGACATGCCAACATAGCCGATGGCAATGAAGCAGTAAGTCCAAACACCATACTCTTCCAGACTGATGTAGCTGAGGATGATGGGCGGCACGGCCAATCGCGACAGCAAGTAAATAACTTTGGCGATAATCGACACCAGGCTGTTGGTCACAACCCGATTCTTGATGCCCTGCGAAACTTCTGCTTGTGCCTGCACCCGGTCCGTCTGCCTTTACTGCAAGATGCTGAGGCACTCATCAAGATCATTGTAGATCTCGAAAAGCTTGTGCATGCGCGTCAGTTCAAACATCACGCGTACCGGCTTCTGCAAACCAAAAATGACGAGTTGGGCATCGCTCGCATTAGTCGCCTTGAGAATAGACACCAGACCACCGAGGCCGCCACTGTCGATCAGTGCCACAGCAGAGAGATCAACGACAAACTTGCTCTGTGGCAACAGCGCTACCAGCGACTCCTTGAGTGCCAGCGAAACCGCTGCATTCATGCGCTCCTTGGTCACCGAGAGTACATGCACATCACCTATTTTTTGTTCGTTAATCATCGAATGCATCCTCCAGTTCATAGCGCTCAGGATTGGTTAGTGGCACAGGGGCAAGCAACTGGGTCATGTAGCGCAGAAAAAGTCGCCAGTCATAGCCTGCGCTGGTGTGCGCCACAAAGGCATGCTCGATCGCATACCGCTCTGCTGGGCCTTGCCGCACGAAGCACTCGTCGATCAAGCCCGCCTGCATGGACAGTGCCAGACTGCGGGCCTCGCGGTCTAGTGCATTCATCTCTTGAGTGCCTCTGACCGGCATGCCGATGATGCGTAAACGACCTTTGATAACTTGCGGCAACGCGGGGAAAACCAGGCTGAAATAATGCTGCCAGCCATAACGCGGATAATCACCCCAGAGTGTCACCGCATAAACTGGCAGATTATGCCTCTCCCACTCTTCACGCCGCTCGCTCGCGGGCGTTCGCACCAACTCACGCGTACTCACCTGACAAGACCGACCCAGATAAAGCCTGAGCGCCATGACAGGGATCAGGCTGATCAACCAGAGCAAAAAAGCCTGCGTGCGGATGCGCAAGGGGATTTCGCGCAAAATGCTGTTCTTGCCCACGGCATTGAGCAAATGGCTATCCACCACATTAATGGCAGCCTCGTGCTCATGGCTGTAGACCTGTTGATGGCGAACAATGCAACGATGCACATCGAGCGATTCGCCAACATAGGTATCGGCCTCGACAAGGCTGTCGACCACCTGCGTATGGCGCGCAATCACACTACCGCGTCCGATACAGGCATAAGGGCCGATAACCGCACCCAGATCAATGCGCACATCTTCGTTGATTTGCACGGGCGCAATAATACGAGCGCCAGGATGTACCTCAACATTGCGTGCCAGCCAGACCCCCGGCTCAACCTCTGTGCCAGCACACATCAGCCTCAATACACCATCAAGCACCAGCCGTTGTGCGTTCATAAGCGAGGCAGGTGAACTGAACGAAAGACCAGGCTCATCGGCCGCAAAGCATGGCAAGGCAAGATCACCTGCCAGTGCCGTCAGGCCACGGCGCAAGTCATAGTCACGAGGAATGTCCCGTAGTCGCGAGGCCGGCAAGCACGCCCAGCCACTGCCATCGGCACCGGCAAAATGCAGGCCGGCGGCAAGCGTGTCTGTTAGTACGCGGCTCTGGCGAAAGCTGCTGGCCACATCGCTGTTTAGCCAAGGCATGACCGGCAATATCTGAGCGTCAACAAGCCATACCGGCTCGGCGGCATCCTCGAAACGCAAGGCCTTGAGCTTGCTGAACGGCTCTGTCGCCTCCTGTACCAAGTGATAACGCAGATTCGCGCCCCAGCGGCTGCCATCGCCAAAATAGGCTTCAATGGCTTGCGGATACTCGCAGAGAATGAAATCGAACTGGCGCACACCCACCCGCAGCAATGACTCCAGCACATGCTGCAACGCCGGCATGCCATGCAGCGGCATCATGTTCAGCGTGCGCTTGCCGGTCACCACGCGGGCATTGTCAGCCCGACCCGTGGCAACCACCACAGCACGCCGCGCGCCCTGACAATGCTCAACAACCCAGGCAAGATCATCCTGCTGCGGATTGGCACGCGGCATGACCAATGTGCGCTCAGCAGGCCTGTCATCGGCCAGCGCATCCAGCAAGCTGCCAACACGGAAGGCGCGCGCCGCAAATACACGCAAAATGAAGCCCACATTGCCAATCAGATAGCGCCGCCACATGCGGCCAAACTCCTGTGACAGGCGATAAACCCACTCCAGACCTGATTCGCGCATCCACAGTGGCGCTCGCGGAATGCGATCCGAGAAGAAATCGAAGAGGCCACCAACACCCATGGCCACCCCCACTCGCAGGCGCGGCAAATGCCGATAAATCCAGACATCCTGCAGCGGCACACCCATGGCCACCAGCAGCACATTGGCCTTGCTGTCATTGATGTGGTCAATAACAGCATCCTGCTCGTCAGGCTTGAAAAAGCCATCCTGCACACCGGCAATGATGACGCCAGGCGCATAAACCCGAACCCAGTCCGCTACCTTTTCGGCGATGCCAGGATGACCACCGAGCAAGAACAGTCGCAACTTGCCAGCGGCTTGCGGGTGACGACACAGCGCCGGAAAAAGATCCGTGCCATTAACATTCTGGCGGAAAGGCGTGCCGAGCAGGCGCCCTGCCATTTGCATGCCAATACCATCCGCCAGCACCAAATCACCGCTGTGCACGGCTTCGCGATACGGACGATCATGGCCCGCAATATTCACACAATGCGGGTTGACGAAAATCAGCTGGCGTGGACGAGGGGCATCAGCGTGCTCAAGCACCCACTCGACCGCCTCACTTTGCGTCGTGTTCTGGATGCGCAATCCGAGAACATTGATGGTCGGCAGGAATTGCCGTCGATTCTTGCCATACAAGCTCGCCAGCAAGAGCTTGGGCAAAAGCATGAGGTCGTACATCAAGTTCAGGTCGGAGGCATAGCGATCGTCGGCCTCTTCATTGTTGCCCACGGCGATATTGGTACGCTCACGCACCCACCACGGCCCGAACAGGCCAGGCTTCACGCGCGACAAGCTGGCATGCAGATCAGAGCCATAAGAGCCTGCAATCACCGGCTTTGGCCCCAGCCAAGACAGCTTTCCGGAAATAATGGCGAGATACCACAAGCTGCGATTTAACCCCGACCAGCGCGAAGTGGTCGGGATCGTCAAGGTCAGCAGCAAAAATTCGCGGCCATGACGACCCGCGATACGCACTCTACGGATATCGCCGCCATGCCATGCGTTGACGATCAGGCCCAGCAGCATGAGGCTGCCGGAAAGCGGCAGCAGTATCAGTGCCACCAGATATGTCACCAGGGCCTTTACCCCGCGTGACCAAGCCTTAGAGAAACGACCATGCACTTCCGGCTGAAAAGTTGAATCAGGCGGCATCAATAAGCCCCTTTGCCGATCAGCACGGCAGGGATGGTTTTGAACAGCAGCTTTATGTCTAGCCAGAGGCTTTGGCTGTTGATGTATTGGGTGTCGAGCTCGACCTGCTCGGCAAATGCAATATCGCCACGCCCTTCGACTTGCCAAATGCAGGTCAGCCCCGGCTTGATATTGAGACGACGGCGATCACTCAGGTTGTAGCGCGCCACCTCGACCGGCAGCGGCGGACGCGGCCCGACCAATGACATCTCACCCGTGAGCACGCACCAGAGCTGTGGCAACTCATCAATACTGAGCTTGCGAATAAATCGGCCAAATGGCGTGATGCGCGGATCTCGTTTCATCTTGAAGGTAATGTCATTGCCACTGCCTCGGTGATGGCTTTTTTCCAGCAACTCGGCACGACGCTTTTCGGCATCCATAACCATGGACCTGAACTTGGGAAACGGAAATTCGCGACCATACCGACCCACGCGCATCTGCCAGAACAAGACCGGCCCACCATCCTGGCTTTTGATGATGAATGCCGTGATCAAAAACAGCGGTGCCAACGCCAATATGGCCGACAACGCTACCGAGATATCCAGCAGGCGTTTCATACTGCGGGCAGTCTGAATAGCCAGCCCCCAAGCACGGCGCTTCCACCAAGCCTTGAGACGACCGCTCGAATACCATTTCAGACCACTGGAGGGAAAGCGCCGCTGCAGCTCATCGAGTACCGATCGATAATGCTCGCGACGCGAACGACGGAGGCGACGAAGACTACGCTGCAGCAACAGCAAAGGGTCGTTGATCTGGGCTGGGGCGTCATCTGGCACCCACATTTGTGTGATCGCAGGCGCAGCCGTCTCGTCAATCACATGCGGCTGGAACCGACAGGTGACAGTGCGCCCCGAAACCTGCTCAGCAACCTTCAGCCACTCAGCCAGCGTGAGTACTGCACCGCCACTGACACGCGCCAGGGAAAACTCATGGCTGCCTGGCGACTTTGCACGCGAATCGCCACTGGCAACCAGAATACGAGCCACATCAGCCGCATCGAACATTTCATGATAAACATCGAGGTCATTGCGGCTGCTGATATTGATGAAAAGTCGCTGGCCCAGCAAAACTCGCAGCAGCTGATCAAAGATGCCAGCGCGCTCGCCAAGCTCATCCTCGCTTGCACGGGCCACCAAACCACCTTGCAGATTGCCGCAAATGATAGCGCTAATGCGCAAATTCTCTGCCTGACCGGCGTCACGCAACAGATCAAGAATGGCAGACTGCGTCGATAGCAGTTCCGTGGATGCAGAAAACACCAGATGCTCGACACCGTGCTCGGCAAGCACAGGCAAGGCTGCTTTCAGACGAGCCATATTTCGTGCCAGCTGCTCATCTGGCGAGGCCTTGGAGCCTGGCTGCACCGCCATGTCGATGCACCACCAAGCGGTATCCACGGGCTGCTTGCGCAGTATTTTGGCCAGTTGCTCACGATCAGCAATATCAAAGGCATGCGACTTCAGATGTTCAGCGCTCAGACTTGGCTGCAGAATATCAATCAGCATGACTTTTTCGCCACGATCCAGCAATTGCCTGGCAACATGACCACCTAGCAGTCCGGAGCCTCCGATCACAAGCGATTGATTCGATGCGGACTTACGCTTGACGGTCATAAAGTACTATATTCCAGTGTGTCGCAAGGTGTTATGTGACACTGAAAAGGCAACAGAAGTAGGCATTTTAGTGTAAGCCATTTGTATGCTTTTTGTATTCTGTTTGCTAATGATATCGAGCATCTCATCCTTTAGCAGACGGAACAATCAGGAACACGCTTGAATATCTCGTCACACATACCTATCGCAGTATTTCAGCCATTCTGGTGCGCCTTCGGAAACGGTGCCGTGATTGCCGTCAACCCTCGCCAGCTCGCCGAAGTCGATGCTGTGGGCCGATATATCCTGACCGCACGAGATGAACAGCAGACGACAGCCATGATGCTGCAAACACTGATCAGCCAGTATGGCCTGCAAGCGACAGAAGCCACTCAGACCTGCCAGCAAATCGCGCGACTCATGCAACCGAATCCGGCCGCTGCCCCGGCTCCAGCATTACCTGCAACCATGCCAACAACGCGGACCACCGACCACCGCCTCACCATCAATCTGCTCGGTGTTTGCATTGATTTTCACAGCAACTGCAACGACAGCCTGAAAATGCTCCATGCGCTCTGGGATAGCGCATTTCATGTCAGCGCGCAGCACTCCCGGATCAGCCTGCGAATAGACATCATTCGCGATGCCACGGCATGGCATTTGCTGCGCGATGGTCAGCCCGTGGAGACCATCGCGGACTTACCCAGCCTGAAATCCGCCATCATGCGGGAAGCACTGTCCGGCCTGCATCAAACCCACGATTGGGCCGCCGTGTTGCACGCTGCTGGCGTACTGATCAATGACAAGCTGGTCGTTCTCGCCGGGCAATCCGGCAGCGGCAAAACCACGCTGGCGGCGGCGCTCATCGCTCAAGGGGCCCATTTTTTCTCGGACGACTGCGTGCCGCTGCGTGCAGATAGGCTACTGGCCTGTGCCGCACCAGGCAGCCTGGGCATCCGTCAGGCAGCACTAGCCGGTCTCCCATCCGCATCGGAGCAGTGGCAACCCGGTGCGCTGAGCGGCATGCCCGGAGACCTGCGGCATCACACAACGCCCCGCCAGATGACCACAACACGGGAAGCTGCCGTCGCGGCACTGGTGTTTCCGAATTTCAGCCCGGATGCGCCCCCCTGGATAGAGCGTCTTGATGCCAGCACCAGTTTGCGTCTGTTGCTGAGCAACGGCAGCGGCATTGGTGAATTGCACCTGGATCGACTGGCATCTTGGCTAGACTGGGTTTTGACGACGCCAGCGTGGTCAATTCGCTATGGACAAACCGCACAAGGCCTAAGCTATATTGCCGACATTCTTGCCAAGAGCCGCTGAAGCATGCCGATATTTGCTGTTTTTCTAGCCTTCCTGGCCGCCGCCGGATCTTCATCAGACTCCTCCGACCTCGACTATGCAGGCAATTTGCCGACGCAGGAAGTAACGACCGCATCGGGCACTGCCGCCTGGCCCCTAAGCCCTCGTGCCGAATGCGAATATGCCCATGACGATAACAGCATATCGACACCACCCTATTGCAGCGGCATGGCGGTGCGCGGCGAAATTCCGGAAGACCCGCAGCAGGCGCTGGCATTGGCACGCGAGATCATGATCAATCTGCAACTCGCTTTCGGCGACAGCAGCTACGATGCGCGCCCAAGCCCGCCGAATACATTTCCGCAGGTCAGTCTGAATTTCTCCCGCCAGCTATTGTTGCTGACCAATCCTGCCCGCCTGAAGTCACATCGCCAAAATGCCATGAGCTATCTCGACAAGCGCACGGCACAACAGTGGATGGCTCGCGACCTAGAGGTTTGTGCCCTCGGTGGCAGTGTTGCAGGTCGCGTCAAGGATCGTGGCAAGATCAATCAGACCGATGCAGGCGACACACTCTCGATTGGCGAGTTCAGTTGCCTAGATCCACGCTTCTCAACAGCCACCACCACCCCATCGTTCTGGCTTTATGAGGTCGCCAACCATGAGCATGATCAGCTTGAATTGAAGGCAAGCGGCAAGATGCAGCGCGACTTGCCGGGACTGACCTTGCAAGCATCCATCCCGGAAACCGTCTTGCTGCTTGATACAGGCCCCAGCCCGCGCATTCACTACAAGGATGCCATGATGAGCTACTGCATTGGGCTCAGGCCCGCAGAGGCCGACGCTGATTGCGAACAGCTGGGCGTACTTTTCGAGCATATCAACTTGACACAGGCCAATGCAGAACACGGCTTGAACTTGATCGGCAGTGGTCGTTTCTCCATGGCTTTTGATCGTCAGCTGGCCAGCCGAAACGGGCAGGAACCCCTGCGCTATGACATCACCACCGATAACCTGAGCAGCTGGCCGGGCAGCATCATGCCGCACCAAGGCAGCGTCATCATTATGGGCCGGCATGATCTTCGGCTTCGCCTGGATTTCCAGCGAGATGGCAAGGTGACGATGACTCGCGAGCTGCCTGGGGGCACCGCCAAGAGCCTCCCTCGCCACACTGCCGCCGAGCTTTACGCGTATAGCGATTGGCTGCAGGCTCTGGCGGGGGCCAATAGTCTCAAGGCTGCGCCGGCAGACGCTGTAACACCGTCAGATTTGCCACTGGATCCGCCACAAGAACCCTGAAATTCTGCTGCATCACAGGTAGCTTCATCCAGACTAGCAGGCCATACCAGTCAACGAGATACTCAATCTTCGTGTCATTAATGACATAGCGCTGCAAAGCACCCGGCTCACCATCCTTCTCTTCCTGCAAGCGCGCCTGCAGCGCAGCAAAATTCACTTTGCCATCCAGGTTCAGTGTGCGGTCATGGAAGTAGCCCAGATAGCCTGTCTGAGCCGCACCTATCCAGGTTTCTTCACTGGCATGAGCCTTCACCCACGCCAGTGTATGGTGATGAGGATGTACTACGCCCAACTGATAAGTACGCCAGTTCACCAAGCCAACCACCGCGACTGCCAACAGGCCGACGAGCATATGCAGCGGCAAACCACGACGGCTCAGCAGATCAAGCAGATACACACAGACTGCCACAGAAAACAGCGTGATAAAGGGTGTGGTCGGGAACAAGTAGCGAGCCATGAAATGCGGCGCGCCGAAATACAAGCCGTAAAAGCTTGAAAGCAGGAGCAGGTAAATACCAATCAGCAAAAATGCTTGATGCTGCAAAGCATTCGCCCGCCGCCAGGCCATAACCACAATAACGAGCAATACCGGGATCAGGGCCCAACACAAGCCAATCACAACCGGCAGTTTCTGAAATTTCTCCGGGATCGGCAGGATGACCAGAAATACCTCAACCAGCACTTGCGGGAGATGATTGATATTGCTGCCAAACTGGGCAGACATCCCTTCGGAAATACCGGAAATCGGCATGATATGGCCAAAGGTCGTGTAATTGAAAATCAACCACGGCAAGGCCACCAGCATGGATACGACGCCAAATACCAATACTTGCGGCAAGCGTTGCAGCGGTCTGGACCAGCGCCCACGCCAGCCCATGAAAAGATAGGTCAGACAGCAGGAGAGAATGAAAAACGCGCCATCATTACGCGAGAGAAAGACAACGCCTAGCAAGACCCCCACAGCCAATGAGCGCCTCAAACGCCACAGCGTTTCAAGGTTTCGAGGCTGCAGCAACAGATTCGCCATGGCCAGCACGGTCATCACATACAGGCCGGTTTCGAGCGTATTCATCGTGTTGGCAATATGCGGGGCACTGGCAAACCAGAGGCCGGTTGCCAAGGCGGGCAGCCATCGCGGATCACGGCCTGCGCTGGCCGGCAGCAACCTGAGCGCAAGCCGATAGAGCATCCACGCAGACAGACAAGCGAAGATAAACTCCAGCAACAAGACCGCCGCTATGCTTGCTGTCTTGTCACCATCCAGCAGAGCATAAGGTAGCGCCCACAACAGCGTTGCCAAGGGCTGCACACCATTCGTGACCATGCTGCCATCGGCAGTGCTCATGCCGTTGCCCAGACCAAGCTCGCGACTGATGGTCAACATGTAATAGCCATCTTCGGTCGGCCATTGCGACAAAAGACGACCATCTTGATTTGCCAACGGCGCAAGACGCGCCACAACGCCCAAAACAATCAACAACCAGACAAATGACCAAGCAACAGGCGACTGACGCAGACTTTTGGCACTCATAGGGGGACTTTTCTTTTAATTATAGGGGCTTCAGCGTGTGCTCAAGGATATGCCCAACTTGACAAAAATTTCATATCCTCATGATGACCATGACCAAAAAATTCGCCATCATCATCACATTAATGCGTGTTGCTCATGTCATCCTCCCAGATGTTGGAGCGTATTCTACGAGGCCTCTGCTTTATAAAACACTCCTGTGCCTGCGCACAGACCAACTTGCGATGCAAAGAGAGAATTCCATGACTCGTTTCCCCTTCAAACCGTTATTGCTTGTCAGTGCACTTCTTGCCGTCACAACGGTGGCCCAAGCTCGCGAAAGTGATGGCCCGCGCAATCGTATCGACTTCCAAAGTGAAGTCGCCCAAGTGCTGCCAAATGACCTCATGCGAGCCACATTGAGCATCGAGCTGTCTGATCGAAATCCGGGCCAACTCGCGCGGGCATTGACACAAGCCATGAATGAGAGCCTTGCCAAAGGACGCGCCTATGGCACCGTTAAACTGGCGTCCGGCAATCAGCAAAGCTGGCCGATCTACAGCGAGAAGCAGAAGCTGGAAGGCTGGCGCGGTCGTGCCGAGCTGACACTGGAGTCGAAAGACTTCAAGGCTGCCGGCGAGCTGCTCAGTCAATTGCAAGAGCGCCTACAGCTACAAGGCCTGAACTTTGTGGTGTCGGAAGAAACACGCCTGGCTGCCGAGAAAAAACTGACGACAGATGCCATTACCGCTTTCCGCGAAAAAGCCGATGCCGTGCGTCTGGCCTGGGGTGCAAAGAGCTACAGCCTGGTGCAGATGAATCTGAGCAGTGGCGGCGGCGGTGGCTACCCTCGCCCGCCCATGGTCATGATGATGAAGATGGCAGACTCCGCACCAGCAGCCGAAATGGCCGGCGGTGACAGCCGTGTTTCTGTCAATGTCAGCGGCAGCATCGAGCTGAAAGACTGATGACTGCAAGCTGGAAAAGGCGTTACAGCAACGCCTCTTCCAGCGCCAGAAACAGCCAGGTATCGCGATTGGGTGCACGGTAGCAGCCAAGTGCGTCCAGCGACTCGACGGCCGCAGCAGCCAGCTCCCAGGCCATGGTGTCATCGGCCGTGAAGGTCTCGGCATCGGCAAAGCAGTCGTAATCGGTCTTGTCGCGCAGCGCTTTCAAGCGCTCGGATCGCTCGCGTGTGGCTTCCGGCAGCTTGCTATTGGCCCAGGCCCACTTCCAGGTTTCCTGCGCGCTGGCATAGGTGCCGATCGGCGTGACGCGAAAGCGCAGCTGCTCGCGACCATCTTGCGTCAGAAAGCACAGTACCGACGAATCCTGCTCTAGCTGCCAGCGACTGAAACGATCCAGACCATATTGGCTTTGCAGCAGGGCCTGCTTGGCTTGCAGCGCTTGCGCGCAGTCGGCAACGAATGCCTCGAATTGCTCGTCGTTCATCGGCTGCGTCGCGCCTCCTGCATCAAATCTTTCATATCGCGCACGGCGGTGGCCAAACCGCTGAACAGCGCCCGCGCAATCAGTGCATGGCCAATATTGAGCTCGTGGAACTGCGGCAAGGCGGCAATACGCGCGGTGTTGTGAAAGTTCAGACCATGACCGGCATTGACCACGAGCTTGCCGTGCGCGTACTCGGCAGCCAGGCGAATGCGCTGAAACTCACGCTCGATCTCGGCCGGATCTTCGGCATCGGCGTAAGCGCCGGTATGCAGCTCGATCGTCGGTGCGCCGGCACGAATGGCGGCATCGATTTGCGCCGGCTCGGGGTCAATGAACAAAGACACATCCATGCCCTGGCGACCCAATCGTTGGCAAGCAGCCTGAATGCGGGCAAAGCCGCCGACCACATCCAGCCCGCCCTCGGTGGTCAGCTCTTCGCGCTTCTCCGGCACTAGGCAGACATGTTTCGGGCGGATGATTTCGGCGAACGCCAGCATGTCTTCGGTGACGGCCATTTCCAGATTCATGCGCGTTTGCAGCACCTCGGCGAGCAGGCGTACATCGCGCTTCTGGATATGCCGGCCATCCTCACGCGGATGCACAGTGATGCCATCGGCACCATGCTCTTCGGCAATCAGCGCCGCGTGCACTGGCTCGGGATAGCGCGTGCCACGGGCTTGGCGCAGCGTGGCGATGTGGTCGATGTTTACGCCCAAGTATAACGGGTTCATGTTGAACGCTCCTGCACAGATTCTTGAGTGGATTCATCCGCACTTGCCAGCGGCTTGACCATGGCGGCAAACAAATCACGACTCTTCAGCGGCTTGCCGGCCAGCAACGGCTCCAGCGCCAGTCGGTACAGCCATTTTGCCAGCCGCCGCCGATCCGGCGTATCCAGATTGTCTTCCGCGACGGCAACGATATCGCCGCCCAGACAAGCGCCCGATTGCCCGGCACGCGCCGGCAGCCAGCCTTGCTCGGGGTAGAACTGGTAGTACTGATCGGCGGCCAGCGGCTGCTGGGTATCGGCCTGATGCGTCTGGCTGGCAACCTGGCCCATGGTATCGAGCAGCTGTCGCTCGAAGCGACGCAGAATGGGCTCGATGCGGCGCACATCCGGCTCTGTCAGCTCGCTGAGTTCGCCGATGGCCCCGGCATAGGCCACAAACAGCTCCGGCTGCGGTAGCTCGCGTGGCAGCAAGCGGACCAACAGCTCATTCAGGTACAAACCGGAGAACAACGCCGAACCCACCAGCGTCAAGGCCGGCCCAGCGGGTTCATGCGCCGGAATCTGCTTGAGTTCGCCACCACCGGCCAGTTGCACAAAGTAAGGCTGAAAAGGCGCGGGCACGATGCGGCCCTTGCTGCGTGCGCCACGCAAGACCGTGCCGACACGACCCAGCTCCGGCAGCAGCCACTCCGCCAGCACGCTGGTCTCGCGGTAAGCGCGAGCATGCAGCAGATACGCCGGCTGCCAGGCGAGCTCACGCATGGCTCACCCGGCGCAGATCCATGCGATCAGAGGTCACCGTAGCCCAGGCTTTTCAAGGCGCGCTCGTCATCCGACCAGCCGCCCTTCACCTTGACCCACAGCGACAACATGATCTTGCTGTCGAAGAGCTTGACCATGTCGAGGCGAGCCTCGGTGCCGATCAGCTTCAGGCGCTGACCGCCGTCACCAATCACGATTTTCTTCTGGCCATCGCGCTCGACCAGAATGCAGGCCGAGATGCGCAGCAGCTTGCCTTCCTTCTTGAACTCTTCGATCTCGACCGTGATCTCGTAGGGAATTTCCTCACCAAGTTGGCGCATGATCTTTTCGCGCACCAGTTCGGCGGCCAGAAAGCGCTGCGAGCGATCGGTGATCTGATCTTCGTCATAGAACGGCGGAGAGAAAGGCAGGCGCTGACCCACGGCCTCGTGCAGCTTGTCGAGGTTATGACCCTTCAGCGCCGACACCGGCACCACGGCCACAAACGGCAATCGTTGCGACAACTGCTCGATATGCGGCAGCAAGGCCGCCTTGTCTTCGATGGTATCGACCTTGTTGATGACCAGCAGCACCGGCACATTGACCTTCTGCAGCTTGGTCAGCACCAGCTCGTCATCCGGTGCCCATTTCAGGCCGTCCACCACGAACAGCACCACATCCACATCCTTCAGCGCCGAGGTCGCGGCCTTGTTCATGTAGCGGTTGATGGCCTTGCGCTCTTCGCCATGAATGCCGGGCGTATCCACATAAATCGCCTGCACCTTGTCGCGGCTGACGATGCCGAGCATGCGATGGCGCGTGGTCTGCGGCTTGCGCGAGGTGATGGCGAGCTTCTGCCCGAGGATGTGATTGAGCAAGGTCGACTTGCCCACATTCGGCCGCCCGACGATGGACACATAACCGCAGCGATAATCGCTGGGCACGGTGTTCGCGGGGTCGGCGGCCGAGCCCGAAAAGAATGAGTTGATGATGTCATCGGATGCCATGTTTCTGCCCTGCTCCCAGTTCCAGCACAGCCAGCGCAGCGGCGGCAGCCTGTTGTTCAGCGACGCGTCGGGTGACGCCCTCGCCTTCGGTAATAATGTCTTGATGCGCCGTCACCGCACTCGCGGCGAGCTGGCAGCGCACCTGAAAATGCTGCTCGTGCGCCTCGCCGGTAACGCTGATCAGCTCGTAGGTCGGCAACGCCAGCTTGCGGCCTTGCAGAAACTCCTGCAAACGACTCTTGGCGTCTTTCAGCGCATCCGTGGCCTCGATCCGCAGCAGCCTTTCGCCATACCAGCGACGAATATGCGCCTGCATGTCGGGCATCGCCACGCCATCCAGATGTATGGCGCCGATAATCGCCTCGACTGCATCGGCCAGCGTGGAATCGCGACGATAACCACCACTCTTCAGCTCGCCCGAGCCCATGATGAGAAATTCGCTGAGCTTCCACTCATGCGCGAGGATCACCAGACTCTCCTCACGCACCAGCGTGGCCCGAAGGCGCGACAAGCGCCCCTCGTTTTCATCCGGAAACTGCTGGTACAGGCAATCAGCGATGACGAAATTAAGCAAGCCGTCGCCGAGAAACTCCAGGCGCTCGTTGTTGCGCTTGCCAGACACACTGCGGTGCGTCAGCGCCAGCTGCAACCAGGCCTCACTCTGGAACTGATAGCCCAGAATGCGCTGGAGGCGCGCCAGCGGCTGCGTCACTCGATGCTCCCGTTGCGATCAAAGCTCGGCAGATGCAAACCGGGCTTCTTGTGCATCCAGATGAAAAACGCCTTGCCGACGATCAAATGCTCAGCGACCGGGCCCCAGAAGCGGCTGTCGTTGGAGTTGTCGCGATTGTCGCCCATCATGAAGTAATGGCCGGCCGGCACGGTGTAAGACCAGTCGCCACCCGTAGGCTCACGACCGATTTCTTCACGCGTGCGATGCGTCACGCCCAGTAAATTCTCACGCCAGACCTGCTGCCAAGGCTCGATGGCAGGCTCTTGCGACAGCAACTCGCGCTTGCTTTCAACACCGTTGATGAACAAGACCTCACCGCGACTTTCGATACGATCACCCGGCAGGCCGACGACACGCTTGATGTAGTTCACCGAAGGCTGTGCCGGAAACTTGAAGACCATGACATCGCCACGAGCCGGCAGACCCACGGGCAGAATTTCCGTACCGATCACCGGCAGGCGCACGCCGTAAGCAAACTTGTTGACCAGCACATAGTCGCCAATTTCCAGCGATGGCAACATCGAGCCCGACGGGATGGTGAACGGCTCGGCGAGGAACGAGCGCAGCACCCAAACCACGGCCAGCACTGGGAAAAAGCTGTGTGCTGTCTCAAATAACCAAGGCTCGCGCATCAGCTTCTGCTCGGCCTCGGCCGGCAACGATGCGCCTTGCTCGGCAGCCGCCGCTTGAGCGGCTCGCAAGCGACGCACACGAATCGGCTTCAGGGCTGAGGCATCAAAGCCCCAAAGCAGCCCGGTGATCAGCACCGCCAGCGTCAGCACCAACGAAAAATCAATATCCATGAACGCTCCCGCGACTCGCGCGTGGATTTATTTAGACTTTCAGAACCGCCAAGAAGGCTTCCTGCGGAATTTCCACATTGCCGACCTGCTTCATGCGCTTCTTGCCCTCTTTCTGCTTGTCGAGCAGCTTGCGCTTACGGCTCACATCGCCGCCGTAGCACTTGGCAAGCACATCCTTGCGCATGGCTTTCACGGTCTGGCGGGCAATGACCTGCGCACCAATCGCGGCCTGAATCGCGACATCGAACATCTGGCGCGGGATCAACTCTTTCATTTTTTCAACGATGATCATGCCGCGATACCGTGCGTTGTCGGTATGACAGATCATCGCCAGCGCATCGACGCGCTCGCCGTTGATGAGGATGTCGACACGCGCCAGGCTGGATGGCTCAAAGCGCGTGAAGGCGTAGTCCAGCGAGGCATAGCCGCGTGAACAGGACTTCAGGCGGTCGAAGAAATCGAGCACGACCTCGCCCATCGGCACCTCGTAGGTCAGCGCGACTTGCTTGCCGTGAAACAGCAGGCTCTTTTGCGTACCACGGCGTTCCTGGCAAAGCTTGATGACATCGCCGAGATACTCCGGCGGCACCAGAATATGGCACTCGGCGATGGGCTCGCGGAACTCCTCGACCGAGCCGGTATCCGGCAGCTTCGAGGGGTTGTCCACATAGAGCGTTTCGCCCTTCTTGGTCACAATCTCGTAGATCACGGTCGGTGCCGTGGTCAGCAGATCGAGGTTGTATTCGCGCTCCAGACGCTCCTGCACGATTTCCATGTGCAGCATGCCGAGGAAGCCGCAGCGGAAGCCGAAGCCCAGCGCATCCGACGATTCCGGCTCGAAAAACAGCGCCGAGTCATTGAGCGTGAGCTTGGACAGCGCATCGCGAAACGGCTCGTAGTCATCCGAAGTGATGGGGAACAGGCCAGCGTAGACCTGCGGCTTGACCTTCTTGAAGCCGGGCAGCATGTCCACATCGGGCGTGCCGATCAGCGTCAGGGTGTCGCCCACGGGCGCGCCAAAAATGTTCTTGATGCCAGCGATGACGAAGCCGACTTCACCGGCATGCAGACCGTCGGTCTCGCTGTGCTTGGGGTTGAAGACGCCGACGCTGGAGACGAGATGGCTCTGGCCGGTGCTCTTGACCAGAATCTTGTCGCCTTTCTTGACGCGGCCGTGCTTGACGCGCACCAGCGACACCACGCCGAGGTAGTTGTCGAACCAGGAGTCGATGATCAACGCCTGCAAGGGCGCATTGCGATCGCCTACCGGTGGCGGGATGCGCTGGATCAGCGCCTCCAGCACATCAACCACGCCCAAGCCGGTCTTCGCCGAACACTGCGGCGAATCGATGGCTTCAACGCCAATAATCTCTTCAATTTCTTCGCAGACGCGATCCGGATCGGCCTGCGGCAGATCGATCTTGTTCAGCACCGGCATCACTTCCAGGCCCTGCTCCAGCGCGGTGTAGCAGTTGGCGACCGACTGCGCTTCCACGCCCTGAGCAGCATCGACCACCAGCAGCGCGCCTTCGCAGGCGGCCAGCGAGCGGCTGACTTCATACGAGAAGTCGACATGGCCGGGGGTGTCGATGAAGTTCAGCTGGTAGGTCTCACCATCTTTCTTCGAGGTGTAGTACAGCGTGACCGAGTGCGCCTTGATGGTGATGCCGCGCTCGCGCTCCAGATCCATGGAGTCGAGCACCTGGGCCTGCATCTCGCGGTCTTCAAGGCCGCCGCAAATCTGAATAAAGCGGTCGGCCAAGGTCGACTTGCCATGATCGATGTGGGCAATGATGGAAAAATTGCGGATGTTCTTAATATCGGACACAGCGACTCAGCCAGGATGTTTCTGCAAGGGGCGCATAGTGTAGCCGATTTAGCGTGAGGCATCCTGAGCTTCCAACTTCAACGCAAGAATCAGACTGCTGCCCCGACGCAGAATCGACACCGGCACTGTTTCGCCCGGATTGAGCTTGCGCGCCGCCGCAACAAACTCGCGCGCACTGGTCACGGCCGTACTGCCCAAACGAGTGACAACATCTCCCGTACGCAGCCCGGCATCGGCACCTGCCCCATCAGCCACCTTGATGACCAGTGCACCACCGGCCACCTTCAACGAAGTTTTCTCGCCATCCTGAAGGTCACGCAATGTGAGACCGAGACGCGACATGTCAGGGGCATTGCTTTTGCTGCCTGCCACGCCCTGCTCTTCAGGAATCAGCTGAATCTTGACATCAAGATTCATAGACTTGCGATCGCGGATCAGACTGACCGGATAAGTCTCGCCAACCTTGGCGCGACCGATAGCCTGCGGTAACTCCGATGCCATGGTAATCGTCAGGCCATTGAACTGGGTAACCACATCCCCTGACTTCAAGCCCGCGCGCGATGCCGGCGAGCCCTCCTCTACATTGACAATCAATGCACCGGCAGGTCGTTCAAGCCCATAGGCATCAGCCAGCTCGCGGGTTACTTCCTGCGTAGAAACACCAAGATAGCCACGACTGACCTTGCCCTTGTCACGCAATTGCGCCACCACATCCATGGCAACATCAATCGGAATGGCGAATGAAACGCCCATGAAGCCACCGGAACGGCTGTAAATCTGCGAGTTGATACCGATTACCTCGCCGTTATTGTTGAACAAGGGGCCGCCTGAGTTACCCGGATTGATGGCGACATCGGTCTGAATGAACGGCACATACGCCTCATTCGGCAGCGCGCGTGCTTTCGCGCTGACAATGCCTGCCGTTGCCGAGTATTCAAAGCCGAATGGCGAGCCAATCGCCAGCACGGCATCCCCCACCCGCAGCTTGGACGGGTCACCGATTTTCACCACCGGCAGGTCTTTGGCATCGATTTTCAGCAATGCGATATCCGAACGCGGGTCGGTGCCAATGATCTTGGCCTCAACCTCGCGACGATCACTGAGACGCACGGTGACTTTGTCGGCTTCATCAATGACATGATTGTTAGTCAGCACATAGCCATCACTGCCAATAATGAAACCGGAGCCAAAAGCCTGCTTCAGGCGCGGCTGCTGAGGTTGAGCCTCAAGGCCATAAAAGCGACGCAGCAACTCCTGCATGTCGTCCATGCCACTTTCAGCGGCCTTTGATTTGGCGCTGGCACTGATATTGACCACGGAAGTCGTGCTGTTCTGAACAATATCTGCAAAACCGGGCGGTGCTGCTTGCACCAACGACGGCAGCACAAGGCCTGTGCTACAGGCCAGCATCAAGCACAGGCTCGGCAGCAAGTGGGGCTTCTTCGACGGAATCTGCAACATCGACATGAGTACGCTCCTGGGGTTTCAAACATCACATTCTGGGCAAAACGCCAGCATTTGCATTTCGCTGACAGACCGCAGACAAGCAAAGAGTGTTTTTGTCGTTAGCCTGTCAAATCGGGTCAAGGCAATCCGGCCACATACTATGGCATCATCTCGTTTTCATGACAGCTGCCTGGAACCTCACCGCGCTATGACTTCATCGTTTGAGCATGATGTGCTCATCATTGGCAGCGGCGCTGCCGGCCTGACCTTGGCACTGCAGCTGGACTCGTCGCTGCGTATCGCCGTGCTGTCGAAAGCCGCGCTCACCGAGGCCAGCACCTACTATGCGCAAGGCGGCGTGGCTGCGGTATTGGACGAAACCGATTCCACCGAAAGTCATGTGCAAGACACACTGATCGCCGGCGCCGGCCTCTGCCACGAAGACAGCGTCAAGCTCACCGTAGAGAACGGCCCCGAGGCCATACGCTGGCTGGTTGAGCAAGGCGTGGGCTTTACGCTGGATGACGCCGAGCATCTGCACCTGACGCGCGAAGGCGGCCACTCGCACCGCCGCATCATTCATGCCGACGATGCCACCGGTCGCGCCATTTCCACCACGCTGGTGGATCGTGTGCGCGAATGCCCGCACATCGATCTCATGGAAAATCGCGTCGCCGTCGAGCTGATTACCACAGCGAAACAGGGTTTGGACGGCGAAAACCGCGTCATCGGCGCCTATGTGCTGAACAAGGACACGGGCGAGGTCGAGGTTTGTCGCGCCCGCTTTGTTGCGCTCGCCACCGGCGGTGCCAGCAAGGCCTACCAGTACACCAGCAACCCCGACATCGCCACCGGCGACGGCATCGCCATGGCCTGGCGCGCCGGCTGCCGCGTCGCCAACATGGAGTTCAACCAATTCCATCCGACCTGCCTATATCACCCCAAGGCCAAGTCGTATCTGATCACCGAGGCCATGCGTGGCGAAGGCGCGCTGCTGAAACTGCCCGATGGCACGCGCTTCATGCCGCGCTTCGACGAACGCGCCGAGCTGGCCCCGCGTGACATCGTCGCCCGCGCCATCGACTTCGAGATGAAACGGCTCGGCATCCGCTGTGTCTATCTCGATATTTCGCACAAGCCGGCCGAGTTCATTACCGGGCATTTCCCGAACATTTATCGCAAGTGCCTGGAATACGGCATCGACATCACCAAAGAGCCGATCCCGGTAGTGCCGGCGGCGCACTTCACCTGCGGCGGCGTCATGGTCAACCACGCCAGCGAGACGGACATCGCCAACCTTTATGCTATTGGCGAAACCTCGTTCACCGGCCTGCACGGCGCCAATCGCATGGCCAGCAATTCGCTGCTGGAGTGCTTCGTGTTCGCCATGGCTGCCGCACGCGACATTCAGCGCAAGCTTGCCGACACGGCAAAGCCGCCGACGGTGCCGGATTGGGATGCCACGCAGGTGCGCGACCCGGACGAAGATGTGGTGATTTTGCACAACTGGGATGAGCTGCGCCGCTTCATGTGGGACTTCGTCGGCATCGTGCGCACCACCAAGCGCCTCGAACGCGCGCTGCATCGCGTGCTGCTGCTGCAAGCCGAAATCGAGGAGTATTACAGCCACTATCGCGTGTCGAGCAACCTGATTGAGCTGCGCAATCTGGTCATGGTCGCCGAGCTCATCATCCGCTGCGCGCTGATGCGCAAGGAGTCGCGCGGCCTCCATTACACGCTGGATTATCCGGAGTTGAGCACCACACTAGCGGACAGCATCTTGTCGCCGGACGAATCTTCGCGACGACGCCAGCGCAGTGCCACGGAAAGCCTGCGCCAGTCATCCGTGCCGACCTGATCGGCCCAAATGACCACGCGCCAGTCCTGCGGCGCACGGGTCGCGTCACGCTCGGCGGCGCCCTCCTCGCCAACCTCTGCATCGCCAGAGGCCAGCGCACTCAATTCGCGCCAGCACAACACAATGAACAGGCGATTGATGCGCACTGGTCCGATCAGCTCGGCAAAATGCACCTGATCATCGTGCAAAACCAAGCGCCAGCCTTGCGGCGTGTGCTGAAAGCTGCGGACAGGATCAGAGGTTTCACCGGCACTGAGCTGCCAGAACGCCAGCAGCGGCCAAAGCAACAACAGCAGGATTGTCACGATCAGCGGCGGATGGCTGAACAGCGCCGTCACCGCCGCAAGCAAGGCCAGGGCGACGCGCCAGCACATCAGCTGGCGCGATGCCTGCAGCCGCAGCTCAGGGCGCCAGGCGTTGCAGGATACGGGCGATGATGCGCTGGTGGCCCGCGTCTTCGGGAACCAGATACTGCATAAGCCACGCCAGCAGATCCACATCCTCTTCTTCCAGCAAGCGCGCAAACAGGGCTTGCTCTTCGACATCCAGGTCAAGATAGTGCTCCTCCATGAACGGCTCAAGCAGCACATCCAGCTCCTTGAGGCCACGCCGGCACTGCCAGCGCAGGCGTTTTTCGTCTTCGGTAAACGGCCGCGTCATCTGAATCTCTGCTCTCATCACGAATGCGCGGCATTATAGAGCTTGTATTTAGCACCGCGACCCCCATTTCACCAGTCAGATAGTCGCTTTTGGAGTTGTCATGCCCAGTTCGCTCGTGTTCACCCCGCCCGCCCCCGATGTGCTGGCCGCCATCGCGGCACTTGAAACACAGGATGCCGTGGTACTGACGCTGCCGTGGCGCGCGCTGGCCATCACCGGACCCGACGCACAGACTTTCCTGCAGGGCCAGTTCACCACCGACATGCGTGAAGTCACGCCAACACAATCTCGACTCGGCTGCCTGCTCAATCTCAAGGGTCGTGTGCAGATCAGTGGCCGCCTGCTGGCATGGCCGGATGGCTATGTCTTGCTGCTGCCAGCCGCTCAATTCGAGCCTGCGCGAGCGCGTCTGGGCAAGTACGGCGTATTCTCGAAAATCAGCTTGAGCGAGCTGCCGCTACGCATTCAGGGCGTGATCGGCACAATCGCCGCTCATGATGCTGCCGACGCCGACACTTGCACCGGTGACAGCCTGCCCTTGCGCGTTCGCCTCCCCGGTTTGGCACGGGCACTCTGGCTGAGCAGCGCCCAAGATGAACCCAGCATGGCAGACACTGCCGCTGCCGGCAGCATCGAAGCAGAGGCCGCGCTGCAGTACTGGGCGTCAGCGGCAATTGCTGCTGGCGAATGGACACTGGATCTGGCCGAAAGCGAGCTTTTTCAGCCTCAGGAAATGGATTATCACGCCTTGCAAGGCATCAGCTATCAAAAGGGCTGCTACTTGGGTCAGGAAATCGTGGCACGACTCTATTTCCGTGGCCAACTCAAGACCGAGCTGAGCGCCTGGCTGACGGCAACTGACTGCCCCTCAATCCAGGCTGGGGATGCTCTGCTGGACAGCGAAGGCCTTCGTGTTGGCGAAGTCATTCGCGCCGCTTGTTTGGGCACAGGGCAAGCACTGTTGCTGGCGCAAACCAAGCGCGAAAGCGAGGCTTGCAGCCTACAAAGTGACACTGGCCTAGTCAGTCTTGCCCGACAGCCATTTCAGCGTTAACTCAGCCCTGCTTCACCAAAACTCGACTCAAGGTCTGCCAGCGGCTGTGTCATGCCAGCCGGCAGAGCATAGTGCTCAGCCAACAAGGCCGGGCTGACCTCAGCCAGGCTGGCTGGCTGCCAACGAGGCTGCATATCCTTGTCAATCAGCAGGGCGCGCACGCCTTCGGGAAAGTCGGCATGCGCCGCACATTGGCTAGACAAGATCCATTCCGTTCTGAATACCTCTGCCAAGGTCAATGTGGCCGACGCCTGCCATTGCTGCCAAATGATGGCGGCACTGGTGGGTGAGCCAGCACGGTAGGCTTGCACGGCTTTGGCCAGCCAAGGCGCATCCGGCAGGTGGCTGCGCCAAGCGGCATCCAGCGCGGAGAGGCTGTCATGCTGCATGAGCGACTCGATTTCGCCAGCCTGTTGCTGCAATGCACCAACAGGCAGCTCCGGCTTGGGCAGGTTGGCCAGCGCCTGAGCGAGCACCTGCTCATGCTCAACCCTTGCGGATGGCCAACTCAACGCCTGCAACTGCGCCAGCAAAGGCTGCCAGCTATCGGAGGCCGCTAGATGGCTGGCAAGCCCCAGCGCCAACGCGTCTGACGCGCCAAACTGGCACGCGGTCAATCCCATGAACAAGCCAACACGACCCGGCAGGCGCGACAAAAAGTAGCTGCCGCCAACATCCGGATAGAGCCCGATGGTGATCTCAGGCATTGCCATGCGCGTGGTTTCAGTTGCCACCCGGAAGCGCGCGCCCAGCAGCAAGCCCATACCGCCGCCCATGACGACGCCCGTGCCCCAAACCAGCAAAGGCTTGGGAAATTGGCGGATGGCATAATCCAAACGATATTCGCGGGCAAAGAAATGTGCCGGATAGCCGGCATCGCCATTGCCGGTACGCGCAAACTCCGTCAGTGCACGAACATCGCCGCCAGCACAGAAAGCACGCTCGCCACTCCCTCGCAGCAGGACCGCCAACACCCGATCATCATCGGCCCATTCAGCCAGTTGCGGCAATAAGGCATCAACCATGGCCAGCGTCAGTGAGTTCAGGCTGCGCTCGGCATCCAGCATGGCCAAAGCGATGAAGCGCCCACAAGCCGTGGGCAATAATTCAACTCGTACGGGGGGGTGGACTGTTTGCATCCAGACAATTCCTTAATCGAGTAATGACCAATCTATGGCCTGATGGCCTTGCTCAAGAAGCCAGGCATTGGCTTGCGAAAAATGCCGGCCACCGAACCATCCGCCACGATTGGCCGCCAGCGGCGATGGGTGCGCTGCTGTCAAAACCAAATGGCGATGACGATCCAGAAGCCGACCTTTTTTTTGTGCGTAACTGCCCCAGAGCATGAACACAATCGGGTGCGGGCTCGCATTGAGCCGTGCCACCACGGCATCGGTAAATACTTCCCAGCCCAGCCCTTGATGTGAGGCCGCCTCGCCAGCACGCACAGTAAGCACGCTGTTCAGCAATAGCACGCCTTGATCAGCCCACGATGTCAATTCGCCATGACGCGGCCTCGGCAACCCGAGGTCCGTACTCAACTCGCGAAAGATATTCTGCAAGGAAGGTGGCGGCCGTTGCCCACGCCGAACTGAAAAGCTCAGGCCATGCGCCTGTTCGGGGCCATGATAGGGATCCTGACCCAGAATCACCACGCGCACCGCCGCAGGCAATGTACGATCAAACGCTGCAAACCACTCATCGGCCGGAGGGTATTGCGTAACGCCTTGAGCACGCTCGCTGGCCAAGGCGGCTTTCAGTGCCTGCATATAGGGCTGATCAAACTCTGTCGCCAGCAGTGCGAGCCAATCAGGATGCAATTTGATAGCCATGAACTGCTCTCACCACAAACCTTTCAATTGATACATCAGCGCATCCCTGACCCAGCTTGGCGACTCTGTTGCACTGCCACCAATCAAGCCTTCGTATTCAATACGGCGCACCGTGGCCAGCATGGAGCGCGCCGCTTGCTCGGGCTGCGCTACGGGTAGCAAGCTCAACCAAGGCAGCATGAGGCCAATCCAGCGACGCACAACCAATCGCACCGACGCCTGCAAGCGTGGCTCATGAATAGCGGCGTACCAGAAGGCGTATTCCAGCACCACTTGCTCACGATGCTGAGTCAAGCGCTCTTCAATGTATTTAGCGGCAACATCCAGTAAAAGCAGGCTGCTGGGTGCAATCGCAAGTATTTCAGCGGAGTCTGAGCCCGCCGGTGCTTGTGCAATGAAGTCTAGCCGCTGCTGCTCCGCCTGACGCCAGAATGGCGCGGCAAAGCGCTCCACCGACTCCTCGGCAAAAAGCTCGAAGCTTTGCACCAGCAGGTCTTGAATATCCTTGAAGTAATAGGTCGTTGACGAGAGCGGCACTCCAGCAGCAGCGGCCACGGCACGATGCCTGACGCCCCGTACGCCATCGCGCAAGATGACTTCCCAGGTGGCACGCAAGATGGCATCGCGACGCATTTCGCCGCGTTGTTGACGCACCACTGCATCCATAAGCACAAAACCTGTTGAAATAACCTGCAAAGATCACGCAAGCATAGCCTGCCAACACGCCGGCAGAAATAAAAAAGGGCCCCGAAAGGCCCTTTTCATACCACGATCCAGTGTTACTTCTGGATGCGGAACTCGACGCGACGGTTCAGCTCGCGACCTTCTGCGGTGTCATTGGTTGCCACTGGGCGCGACTCGCCATAGCCGGCGGCGTCAAGACGCGAGCCATCAATGCCGTAGCCCACCAGGTAATCACGCACTTCACTGGCGCGATTGCGCGACAGCTTCATGTTGTAGGCATCGCTGGCGACACTGTCGGTGTGGCCGGAAATGCTGATGCGCGCACTGGGGTCAGAGCGAAGGAACGAGACCACATTTTCCATCAGTCGCTGTGCATTTGCAGTGAGGCGAGCCGAGTCGGTTTCAAAAGTGATGTCACGAATGGTCAATGTCTGCTCAACAACACAACCATTGCCGTCGACACGCGCGCCTTTCAAGGTGTTCGGGCACTTGTCGCGTTCGTTGATGACGCCATCACCATCATCATCCACACTAACCGGCACTACTTCAGGTGCGGGTGCCGGAACTTCCTTGATCACGATGCGCTCGACAGGTACTTCCTGAATAACGATCTTTTCGACGGGGACCTGAACTTCACGCACCACCACTTCCGGCTCTTTCACCGGAGGAGTACCCAAGCCCATTTCCAGACCGAGACCGGCGCGGAAATCTGTCTGACCTTCTCTGAAGTCGTCATAAATGGCGCGCACTTCACCGCGCAGACGGAGGTTGTCAAAGCCAAAAATGGATTTGGTGAAGCCGAGGCCGATGTTCAGGTAAGGCGTCAGCTCGTCATTGGCTGTGCCAGTCACATCGTTATAGACACCGCCGCCACCAACGATCAGGAACGGCGTGAACTCGGAGCGCTGGCCAAAGGCGTAATGGAAATCTACGCCACCACCAGTCTGATAGTTATCTGTACCGAGCACACCGGTTTCAATGGTGTCGCCAAAGAACTGGCCTTCAACCCACAGGTTGGTATTCAGGCGGTGACCAACACCCGCATGGTAGCCAACACTGGTACCGTCTGCGCCGCGACCCTTGTCTGCTTCAAGATAGAAAGCACCGAAATTCACATAGTTGTTGTAGCTGCTGCCGGTTTCCACACCAGCTGAAGCTTCCACCGCAGCTTCTTCTGCATGTGCCGCGAGGGCTGTGCCCATCATCACGGAGGCCAGCAGAACGGACTTGACCGCCGACGCGGCTGGGGACAGGGCGAAACGTGATGTGCGCATATGCAATCCTCAAAACTGAGCTAAGCGAAAAAACAATTTTAAACCTACCGCAAGACTACCGGAAAGTACCAATTGATAACCAGTGAGTTTCAATAAACCAACAAAAAAACCGACCGAATGTTGTCATGCCTTGCGCTCACGCAAGTCGCCAAAGATGGCATCCATACGCTCGCCGAGGTGGCGCTGAATGGCTTTTTCCATGGCAATCGCCACTTCTGCAGCGACCGCCATGTCGGCAAGCGGACGCAAACGCCAGACCACTTCGGCCATTTGTGGAACCTGCTCGGCACTGGGAATTTGGCTGCCTAGCGGATCGAACACATGCTTGACGACAAGCTGCACCAAGCTATTGGCAACTGCCTCAACATTGGCGCGCATGCCGCCAAGCAGCTCAAACAAGGAGGCAATGGGCACGCCAAGCTTCATCAGCTCAAGGCCGGCATTGAACAGACGCGGACTGGGCACGCGGAAACGCGGGCCGTCTACTTGAATGAGGTTGAGCTGGACGGCACGCGCCAAGGATTCAGGGGTCATCTGGCGGCCGAACAGGGCCATGATTTCGGACAACTCGTAGTAAGCCGGCACATCTTCAGACCACGGTGTGGTCAGTGCCTGCTCCAGACCCAGCAGCTGACGCAGGTCATGGCCCTTTTCCCAGGACTCGATGAGCTCGGCGATGTTGCCCAGGCTGTAGCCACGCGACAGCAACGGGCCAATGACACGCAAGCGCGCCAGATGGGCCGCTGAGTAAATGCCGGTGCGGCCACGAATTTCCGGCGGTGGAATCAGGCCTTTGTCTTGGTAGGCGCGCACATTACGCACAGTCATCTGTGCCGCTTGCGCCAATTCGTCGATGGTGTATTCGAGGGCGTCTTTATCGGCCGTTCGATTCATCGCTGCTGCCAGGAGTTCCTGGTCGGAAGCCGTCATTACCCACTGTCTCGTTGCTTACGGAATGCCACACTATACCTCAGAGTTTGGCTGGGCGTGTGGCGCTTTCCAAGGCATCCAGCCAGCGAATTGCAGCCGCCGACGAATCGCCGCACATTTCTTCATTAGCACTCAAGCCAAGGCATACGGCCGGACGCGACGGACTGCCGAAAATCTGGCACAGACCTTTTGCATCAAGCTGAATGCAACGCACACCGGCGGGTTTTCCGTCAGGCATGCCGGGAATGGGCGATGAAATGGAGGGCGCAATGCAGCAGGCCGCGCAGCCAGGGCGACATAGCATCTGATGAGGCTCTTGCAGAAAAAGGCAGTCTAGCGGAAAGACAGGCGGAAACGAAAAAGCCCGGAACAGCGTCCGGGCTTTTTCATGTCACAGGCAGGCCTTACTCGAAGGTTTTGCCCGCTGCAGCCATGTCACGCAGCAATTGCGGCGGCGTGAAACGGTCGCCGTGCGCAGCAGCCAGTTCATCGGCACGCTTCACGAAGGCGGCAACACCAATGTAGTTGATGTACTGCAGCACACCACCCGTCCACGGCGCCATACCGATGCCGAAGATGGAGCCGATGTTGGCGTCGGCAACCGAAGTCAGCACGCCTTCTTCGTAGCAACGAGCGGACTCGATGGACTGGCGATAGAGCAGACGCTCCTGCAGTTCGGCGAATTCGGCTTCGCTGGCGGCGATCTTGTCGGCCTTGGTGAAATGCTGCACCAGACCCGGCCAGATCACTTTCTTGCCACCTTCCGGATAGTCGTAGAAGCCCTTTCCGGCCTTCTTACCGTTGCGACCGAACTCATCCATCATGCGATCGTTGATGGCGTCAGCCGGATGCGCCGGCAGGGTCTTGCCCTCTTCCGCCAGATCCTTGATGGTCTGCAGGCGTACCTTGCGGCCGAGGTCGAGGCTGACTTCGTCGGTCACGGCCAGCGGGCCGACCGGCATGCCGGCCTGAGCGGCAGCCTGTTCGATGGTCTGCGGGTGGTAGCCCTCGCCCAACATGGCGATGCCTTCCATGATGAAGGTGCCGAACACGCGCGAGGTGAAGAAACCGCGCGAGTCATTGACCACAATCGGCGTCTTGCGGATCTGCAGCACGAAGTCGAAAGCCTTAGCCAGTGCGGCATCCGAGGTCTGTTCGCCACGGATGATTTCCACCAGCGGCATCTTGTCGACCGGCGAGAAGAAGTGCAGACCGATGTAGTTCTCCGGCTTCGAAGATGCCTTGGCGAGACCGGTGATCGGCAGCGTCGAGGTGTTCGAGCACATCAGCACGCCCGGCAGCGCATTGGCTTCGGCCAGTTCAGTCGCCTTGGCCTTGATGGCACGGTCTTCGAACACGGCTTCGATGACCATGTCGCAGCCCTTGAGGTCAGTGTGGCTGTCGGTGGTCTGGATCAGCGCCAGCGTCTCGGCAGCCTTGTCCGCAGTCATGCGACCCTTGCTGACGCGCTTGTCGAGCAGACCCTTGGTGTAGGCTTTGCCCTTCTCAGCGGCTTCCACGGTCTGGTCGAGCAGAACGACCTGAATGCCCACAGTCGCTGCCACATAGGCAATGCCCTGGCCCATCATGCCTGCGCCGAGGATGCCGACCTTAGTGGCCTTCCACACCGGGTAGGTTTCCTTGCTCGGGCGCGAACCGCCGCCATTGATCTTCTGCAGGTCAAAGAAGAAGGCCTTGATCTGGTTCTTGGCTTGCTTGCCGCAGGCCAGATGCACGAAGTAGCGGTGCTCGATCTTCAGTGCGTTGTCGAAATCGACCTGCGCGCCTTCAACCACCGACGCCATGATGGCTTTCGGGGCGGGATAGTTGGCGTTCTTGGTCTGCTTGCGCAGATTGGCCGGGAACGCCGGCAGGTTCATCGCCAGCGATGGCGTGGACGGCGTGCCGCCCGGCATCTTGTAGCCGGACTTGTCCCAGGGCTGCTGCGCCGACGGGTTGGCCTTGATCCAGGCGCGAGCCTTGGCCAGCATGTCGTCGGTGTCGGTCGCCAGTGCGTCGATCAGGCCGGTGGACTGGGCCTTCTCGGCCTTCATGCGCTGACCCTGCATGAGCACATTCATCAGGGCATTCTGGATGCCGAGCATGCGCGTGACGCGGGTCAGACCGCCGCCGCCCGGCAGCAGGCCGAGGGACACTTCCGGCAGACCGAACTCGGCCTTGGTGCCGCCAATGGCGATGCGGTGATGCGTCGCCAGTGCGATTTCCAGACCGCCGCCGAGGGCGGTGCCGTTCATGGCAGCAACCACCGGCTTGCCCAGCGTTTCCAGCTTGCGCAGCTGACCGTTGATTTCGATCAGCTCGGCCTTCATGGCATCGGCATATTCCGGCGTGGCTTGGATCAGCAAACGCAGATCGCCGCCGGCGAAGAAGGTTTTCTTCGCGGAGGTCACGATAACACCAGCGATGTCAGCCTTTTCAGCGTGCAGGCGGGCAACAGCCTCGCCCATCGACTGGCGATACAGCTCGTTCATGGTGTTGGCCGACTGGTTGGGGTCGTCCAGGGTCAGGGTGACGATGTTGTCAGCGTCTTTTTCCCAGCGAATGGCACTTTGGCTCATGTCTTTATCTCTCTAATCCGATGATCTTGGTCGAGTGCGGCAAGCCGCGCTCAGACGCGCTCAATGATGGTGGCGATGCCCATGCCGCCGCCGACGCAGAGCGTGCAGAGGGCGCGCTTGAGGCCGCGACGCTCCAGCTCGTCCAACGCGATCTGCACGATCATGCAGCCGGTGGCGCCGAGCGGATGGCCCATGGCGATGGAGCCGCCGTTGACATTGGTGATGTCGTGGGAGATGCCCATGTCTTTCATGAAGCGCATGGCAACGGCCGCGAAGGCTTCGTTGATTTCCCAGAGATCGATGTCGTCCACGGTGAGGCCGGCTTTCGCCAGTGCCTTGCGGGCAGCCGGGGCCGGGCCGGTGAGCATGATGGTCGGATCGGCGCCGCTGACGGCGGTGGCGATGATGCGGGCACGAGCCTTGAGGCCGAGCTTCTTGCCGGTGGCTTCGTTGCCGATGAGCATGAGCGCAGCGCCATCGACGATGCCCGACGAGTTGGCGGCGGTGTGCACATGGTCGATCTTGTCGACCCAGTGGTACTTCTGCAGTGCGACGGCGTTGAAGCCGCCCATCTCGCCCATCATGGCGAAGGATGGCTGCAAACCAGCGAGCTTCTCGACGCTGGAATCCGGCTTGATGAACTCGTCTTCGGCGAGCACGACCTGACCGTTGAGGTCAGTGACCGGCACCACGGAGCCCTTAAACCAGCCCTGCTTGCGGGCATGAGCGGCGCGGCGGTTGGATTCGGCAGCGAAGGCATCAACATCGGTACGGCTGAAGCCTTCCAGCGTGGCGATCAGGTCGGCACCAATGCCCTGCGGCACGAAGCCGGTCTGCAGGTTGGTTTCCGGGTCCATGGCCCAAGCGCCACCATCGGAACCCATGGGCACACGCGACATGCTTTCGACGCCGCCGACCACGACCAGGTCTTCGAAGCCGGAGCGGATCTTCATGGCGCCGAGGTTTACGGCTTCGAGGCCGGAAGCGCAGAAACGGTTGAGCTGGACGCCGGCGGTTTCGTGCGGCCACTGGGCCTTGAGCGCGGCCGTCTTGGCGATGTCGGCACCCTGGTCGCCAACGGGGGCGACGCAGCCGAGCACCACATCATCAACGAGATGCTTGATGGCGCTGCCGTTGCGAGCTTCCAGGGCGTGCATGAGACCGACGACGAGGTCGACCGGCTTCACGGTGTGCAGCGAACCGTCTTTCTTGCCTTTGCCACGCGGGGTGCGCACGGCATCAAAAATCAGGGCTTCCGTCATGATGGAATGTCCTCTTGAGGTAAATGAGTAGTCATGACTTGATAGTCATTTGAGCGAGGCAGACTTTGGCCCGACAAGCCAGCGCGCGCAATGACATGAGCTATCAAGCGCACTGACGAAATGGCTCACGACTTGGCAAGATGGCGGGGCTGGGGTACAACGCAGGCAGTTTTAATACGCCATCAAGACAAGAGGCCGGCCCATGAGCAGCTCACGCTTTACCAGTTTTCGCGAGTTTTACCCTTATTACCTGCAAGAGCACAGCAATCGCACCTGCCGTCGTCTGCATTTCATTGGCACCAGCCTGGTCATCGGCATTGTGCTGGCTGCGGTGGGCACGGGGCATCTGGCCTGGCTTTGGGCCATTCCGGTCGCGGGCTACGGCTTTGCTTGGGTCGGTCACTACGGCTTCGAGAAGAATCGTCCGGCCACCTTCAAGCACCCGTTCTACAGCTTGCTTGGCGACTTCGTGATGTATCGCGACATCTGGCTGGGCCGCCTGAGCATCTGACCCGGCGCAGCAAATCGCAGATAGCAAAACGGGGGCCTGAGCCCCCGTTTTCATTCAGCGCGCCCGAAGACGCGACGCATTAGGCATCGACCGGCAGATGCAGGTAGTGCGTGCCGGACACTTGCTCGGCAATGCGCATGACCTGGCAGCTGTAACCCATCTCGTTGTCGTACCAGACATAGAGGTTGGCGCGATTGCCGTTGACGATGGTGGCTTGCGCATCGAACACACCTGCCGAACGCGAACCGATGAAGTCTGACGACACCACTTCCGTGGAGTTGGTGTAGTCGATCTGATCCTGCAGATTGGAGTGCAGCGAGACCTGGCGCAAGAACTCGTTGATCTCTTCCTTGCTCGCGGCCTTTTCCAGCGTCAGGCTGAGGATGGCCATGGACACATTCGGCGTTGGTACGCGGATCGAGTTGCCGGTGAGCTTGCCCAGCAGTTCCGGCAACGCCTTGGCCACGGCCTTGGCAGCACCCGTCTCGGTGATGACCATGTTAAGCACGGCGGAACGGCCACGACGATCGGCCGAGTGATAGTTGTCGATCAGATTCTGGTCGTTGGTGAACGAGTGCACGGTTTCAACATGGCCGGACAGGATGCCGAAGTGGTCGTTCATGACCTTCAACACCGGTGTGATGGCGTTGGTAGTGCAGGACGCAGCCGAGAGAATGGTGTCGGCATCGGTGATGGTGTCGTTGTTGACGCCATAGACCAGGTTCTTGATGGCACCCTTGGCCGGCGCGGTGAGAATCACGCGGGTCACGCCCGGACAGGTCAGGTGACGGCCCAGACCGGCGTCGTCCTTGAGCTTGCCGGTGTTGTCGATGAGCAGCGCATTGCTGATGCCGTAAGCGGTGTAATCGATGTCTTCCGGCTTCGCGGCGTAAATCACCTTGATGAAGTTGCCGTTGGCGATGATAGCTTCGTTTTCTTCATCGACGGCGATGGTGCCTTCGAACGGGCCGTGGATGGAGTCGCGACGCAGCAGCGACGCACGCTTCTGCAGATCGCCGTCGGTGGTTTTGCGCACGACGATGGCACGCAGACGCAGACCGCCAAGCAGACCGGCCTTCTCGATCATCAAGCGCGCCAGCAGGCGGCCGATACGACCGAAGCCGTAAAGCACCACATCACGCGGCTCGCCCTGCGGCGTCAGGCCCACACCCGGCTGCACGGCATTGGCCACAAAGCTGCGCAGATCGGCGCCATTGCCGTTTTCACGGTAATCGATGGCGATCTTGCCGATGTCGATCTGGCAGGTGCCAACATCGAGCGCCGCGACAATTTCGAGAATCGGGAAGGTATCGACCACCGACAAATCGCCGGCGATCATGCGCACGCGGCGGTGGCTCTTGAGGATCTGGATAACCGAGCGATTGACCAGCGAGCGGCCGAACACGGTAATGACCACATTACGCTCACGGGCCAGGCGACCCAGCACCGGAATCATGGACTCGGCAATCGCTTCGCGGTTCTTCCAGCGACCGAAGTGGTCGGCTTGCAGGGCTTTGATGGTTTCCACGGACACGGTCAGTTCCTCGTAGCGACAAAATTAGGTGGCGAGTTTACGACTTTTGATGGGCTGCCTTCCAGTCCTCATAGGGCATGCCGTAGACCTGCTGACGAGCGGCGGCATCGGTCAGCGGCAGATTTTCCGCCTCAGCGGCTGCACGCAGCCACTTCGACAGGCAGTTGCGGCAAAAGCCGGCGAGGTTCATCAAGTCGATGTTCTGCACATCGGTGCGGCCTTGCAGATGCGCCACGAGGCGGCGAAATGCGGCGGCCTCTAACGCTTGCTGCTGCTCGGCGGTCAAGTCCTGAAAACTCATGCGGTTTCTCCTTCGCGACGGGTAAACACCAGGGTCTGGCCTGCGCTCAGCGCGCTGTTGAACTGATAGCCATCCACATCGAAATAGCGCAGATCGTCCGGGTGACGGATGTCGTTCTGCAGCAGCCAGGCGGCCATGCGACCGCGCGCCTTCTTGGCAAAGAAGCTGATCATCTTGAACTGGCCGCTCTTTTCATCCTTGAATTGCGGCGTGTAAATGGTGGCGTTGAGCTTTTTCGGCTGCACCGCGCGGAAATACTCGTTGGACGCGAGGTTGATGAGCACATCATCGCCCTGCTCCGCCAGCGCCGCGTTCAGCGCCTGCGTGATGCTATCGCCCCAGTAATCATAGAGGTGCTTGCCGCGCGGATTGACCAGCTCAGTGCCCATTTCCAGGCGATACGGCAGCATCAGATCCAGCGGGCGCAGCAGGCCGTAAAGCCCAGAGAGAATGCGCAGATGCTGTTGCGCACGGTCGAGATCAGCCGCTTTGAGGCGCTCGACCTCGATACCGGTATAGACATCGCCCTTGAAGGCAAACAGCGCCGGGCGGGCATCGGGCTCGTGGTAGTCCGGCTGCCAGCTCTGGAAGCGAGCCACATTGAGCGCCGCCAGCTTGTCCGACAGCGACATCAGGCTGGCTACCTGGGCCGGGGTGTATTCGCGCAGGATATCGATCAGGCCGGCGGAGTCCGCGAGAAAATCCGGGCGAGTCAGCGCCAGACCTGACGGCAGAGGCGAGTCGTAATCGAGGGTTTTCGCGGGCGAAATAACGGTAAGCATGACGGCATCCAGACTATGGCATAGCCGGCGCAAGCATCAAATTGCTGCTGCGACGGCGATAATGGTCGTTAGTATAGAGGTCTGCCGGGCATCTGCCGACGCTACGCTGTGATAAAAGCTGTCCGAGACACACACGAAAGAGACTCTGCATGCTGCCACCTGCCACTCATGCCCTGCCGCCAGCGCAAGATCTATCCACGCAACACGATGTCGCCATTGCCGCCGGCGAGCTCGTGGCCCTGAGCCCGCGCGTGACCCGCATCACCGCACCCAATGCCGGCATGATGACCGGCCCCGGCACCAACAGCTACTTGCTCATCGGGCGCGATAATGTGGTCTGCGTCGACCCCGGCCCCGCCGACGACGCGCATCTGGCAGCGCTGCTGAGCGGTGTGACGGCAAGCGGCAAGCCGTTGACGCACATTCTGCTCACGCACACGCATCGCGATCACTCGCCCGGCTGCGCTGCGCTGGTGGCCGCGACTGGCGCACAAGTGCTGGGCATGGCGCCACTGGCCAGCGACCCCAGCCAGGATCGCGACACCGTGATTGATCAAACCCTGCGCGAAGGCGAGGTGTTCGAGGCGCTGGGCTGGCCTCTGCGGGTCATCCACACGCCCGGCCATGTCGAAAACCACCTCTGCTTTCATGCACCGGAGGACGGCTGGCTGATCACCGGCGACCATCTCATTCAAGGCTCGACCGTGGTCATCATTCCGCCACACGGCCGTCTCGGCGACTACCTGGCGTCGCTGCGCAAGCTGCTGCCCCTGCAGCTGACGGCGCTGCTGCCCGGCCACGGCCGCGTCATGGCCGATGCCAATAGCGTCATCAACGGCACGCTGGCACACCGCCAGCAACGCGAAGACAAGGTCTTGCGCTGCCTGCCCGCCACCCCGCTGCCGCTCGCCGATCTGGTGCTGACCGTGTACGACGATGTGGCGCCCTGGCTGCACGGCATCGCCAAATACAGCCTGCTCGCGCACCTGATCAAGCTCGCCGAGGACGGTCGTGCGACGGAAAGCGCCGAAGGCTGGCAAACAGTTCAGGTAAACTAAGCCCATGATTCTTTTTAATGCAGGACTGCTCGCATGAGCGATGACCGTTTGACCCGACTCAAGACCGGTGCTTTCGAGCGCCGCTTTTCGATTGCCCGCGCCTCGCTGGTGGCCGGTTCGCGCATGGCCGCGTCCGCCGCTGGCTCCTTCTTTTCCGCCCCCGAAGACCGTGCCAGCACGCGCCGCAAGGCACTAGGCGAGCAGGCCGAATACCTCGTGGGCGAGCTCGGCAAGCTCAAGGGCAGTGTGGTCAAGATCGGCCAGATGATGGCGCTCTATGGCGAGCATTTTTTGCCGCCGGAGATCACCAGCGCGCTGCACAAGCTCAACGACAGCACCACCGCGCTGCATTGGTCATCGCTGGAGCCGCTGGTGCGCGCTCAGCTCGGCAGCCGCTACAACGACCTCGACATCAACCCCGAACCGCTGGGCGCGGCTTCGCTGGCACAGGTGCATCGTGCTCGCCGGCGCAGCGACGGTGCCGAGATGGTGCTGAAGATCCAGTATCCGGGCGTGGCCGAGGCCATCGACAGCGACCTCAATCTGGTCACGCAGATGCTGCGTCTGACTCGCGCCGTGCCGCAGACGCGCGAGTTCGACGAGTGGCTGGAAGAAGTTCGCATGATGATGCATCGCGAGGTGAACTACCCGCTGGAGGCCGAAACCACCCGGCTTTTCTGCGAGTTCCTGAAAGATGACCCGCGCTTTGTGGTGCCGAAGATTTACCCGGAATACTGCGGCGATCACCTGCTGGTGATGTCGTTCGAGCATGGCGTGTCGGTCAATAGCGAGGCGGTGTTGAGCCTGCCGCCAGAGCGCAAGAACGCACTGGCCATCGCGGCGCTGGAAGTCTGCTGCCAGGAAGTGTTCCAGTGGGGACAGATCCAGACCGACCCGAACTTCGGCAACTATCTGGTGCAAATCACCGACGGCGTGAGCGAGCCGGATCGCATCGTGCTGCTCGACTTCGGTGCCGTGCGCGACTTCCCAGCCGACATTCTCGACCTGGCGCGCGGCATGACACGCGCGGCGTTTTATGCTGATCGCGAGGCCATGAAATCGGCCATGAAGGGCTATCGCTTCTTCGACGGCATGAAGTCCGGCACGCTGGAAGGCTTCATCGACCTCGCCTTCCTCGCCTTCGAGCCCTTTGCCGAAAGCAGCAAGGTGCCGCGCGAGCTGCTCAATGCCGATGGCGCCTACTGCTGGGCAAAGAGCAAGCTGCATGTGCGCGCCACTTCGGCGGCGGCACGGTCAGCAGCCACCCGCCACTTCACTGTGCCACCCAAGGAATTCATGTTCCTCAGCCGCAAGCTCATGGGTGCCTACACCTTCATGACGGTGATGGATGCGGAAGTGAAGGCGCGGGATTTGCTAGCGAAATATGTGGTGTCCGGGGGCTAGATCAGCCCTCGAACAGCAGGCTCATCGTCGTTATAAAAAGCATCACCATAAAAACAAGAAATGAGACCGTCATGCTGCTAAACCGAAATTTGCGATTACGGCTGGCTGCCGCGCTGGAATGGAGCGCGGTAGACAAGTCGCTGATCCTGATTGCGCTACTGATTCCGTTGTACTTCCAATACATCCTCTGGTCGATTTATGTCCTGAATCGGGCTGATCGTGACACGCTGATTCATGTGGATGTCGTCCAGAAATTCATGGTGGTTGAAGCCTGGCTGATTCTGGTCGGCATGGGCATTGCCCTGATCGGCCTGATGCTGCGCCGCCGTTGGCCAAACCTGCAGCTCTTTCAATATGTTGCACTGCAGTTTTACGCCCTCAGTCTGGTGCTGATGAGCTACTCCATCGGCACTTTGTCTTTCTGCTCCGGTGTGGTGCTGCTTGGCGGCCCGATCTTCGGCTTCATCCTGCATGACCGTCTGCCGGTGTGGATGGCGTTCATCAGCGCTTTGGTCGCGATTGTTGCCCTGAGTTATGCCAGCGTCTTCGGCTATCTGCCTTATGCCCCCATACGCATAGTCTCTAGCGATCCCGTCAGCGAACTGTTCTGGATGAATAGCACGCTGTTCTTTGCCGCCCCGTTCCTGATTTTTCTAACGCTGATGGCCGATCAGATGCTGGCCTGGTGGCGCGAGCGCGAAGCCCGCATCCATCAACTCAGCCGTACCGATGCGCTGACAAATCTGCACAATCGCCGCAGCATACTAGACTTGCTTGATCAGGAAATAGCGCGCGTGCAGCGCAAGCCCTCACCGCTGTCGGTAGTCATTCTCGATCTCGATCACTTCAAGAAGGTCAACGATACCTGGGGTCACCCCATGGGCGACCGCGTGCTGCAAATCGCCGCGCGCGTGCTGCGCGAATCCGTGCGCGACGGCGATCATGTGGGCCGTTACGGCGGCGAAGAGTTCATGCTGATTCTGCCCGGCACGCGCCTGAGCGATGCCATGACCGTGCTTGAGCGTTGCCGCTTGCAGCTGGTGGCTGCTGATGTGATGACCGACAGCCAGGATCGCCTGCAAATCACCGCCAGCTTCGGTCTGGTCTGCCAAGACAAGACACCGCTGCTGGCGTCGCAACAATTGATCCAGCATGCCGATGAAGCGCTGTATGCGGCCAAGGCCAATGGCCGTAATCGCATCGAAGTGCAGGTACTAGCCGCATAGGCTGCCGTTTAGAGCAGCCGCTGAAACAGCCCCGCCACCAGAATGCCGGCGCCGGCAATCTCGACCAGCGCCAGCGCGCCCATGAAGCCGTGCAGCAGCCAGCCGGGCAGCGTTAAACTGCCCAGCCTGTGCGGCTTGGCGAGCTGATTTCGAGTGTCGTTGAGCCAGCCGTGAATCATGTAGGTGAAAACGGCGGCGAAGAAAAATACGATGGGCCCGACGGTGGCCAGCCAAGTCAGGCACACAGACCATGGACTCAGCGCCGCCATAGCCGCCATCAGCAAGGCGGCAAAGGCGTAGAGCAAGGACGCCCGATGCGCGATATCCACATAATAAGGCGCTCGCGCCTGCGGGCTGCGGGCTATCGCCAGATACTTCCAGAGGCCGGTGAGCAAGCCGGTCATGAACAGAACACCGGCTGAGAGCAAGGCTATCCGCACAGAAGATTGATGGGGCGCAGCCCACGCCAATGCCTCTAGGCCATGTACCTGAGTCGTTTCCACTAAGTTCGCCAGCATGCTGCTCTCCCAACGCAAGGCCGCCAACCGGCGGTATTACCAAAAAAAACGGTTTGAGGTTTTGCAAAAAATCTCGTCGCCGACTATGTTACGCGTGACTTGCGAGTCAGCGCGAATCCGGCCGCGCCTTCAATCATAAATAGCCTGCGTTATTTCCGAGGGTTCCGAACATGCGTTTTACCGAAGAACACGAAGCACTGCGTCGCACAACCCGCCAATTTGTTGAGCAAGATGTGAATCCGTTTGTGGATGCCTGGGAAGAAGCAGGCCGTTTCCCGGCGCATCAGGTGTTCAAAAAGATGGGCGATCTGGGTCTGCTGGGCATCTGCAAGCCGGAAATCGATGGCGGCTCCGGCCTGGATTACTCCTACAACATGGTCGTCGTCGAAGAGCTGGGTCGCATCAGCTGCGGCGGCATCCCGATGGCGATTGGCGTGCAGACCGACATGGCAACGCCGGCTATCGCCCGTTTTGGCTCGGCCGAGCTGCGTGCGAAATTCCTGCGTCCGGCCATCGCGGGCGACATGGTGGCGGCGATTGCCGTGAGCGAAGTGCATGCCGGCTCCGATGTGGCGGCGATCAAGACCCGCGCCGTCAAGGATGGCGACGACTATGTCATCAACGGCTCCAAGATGTGGATCACCAACAGCTTGCAGGCCGATTTCTTCTGCCTGCTCGCTAACACCAGCGACGAAGGCCCGTACAACAACAAGTCGCTGATCATCGTGCCGTCGAAGACGCCGGGCATCTCGTTCTCCAAGCCCATCGACAAGCTCGGCCAGCGCAGCTCGGACACCGCGCAGGTCTTCTTTGATGATGTGCGCGTGCCGCAGAGCAATGTCATCGGCGGCGAAAACATGGGCTTCATGATGCAGATGATGCAGTTCCAGGAAGAGCGCATTTTCTGTGCCGCCAGCGCCTTGGGCGGCCTGACCAAGTGCGTTGAGCTGACCACGGACTATGCCCGCTCGCGCATGATCTACGGCAAGCCGCTGCTGGATCAGCAGGTGGTTCACTTCCGCCTCGCCGAACTGATGACCGAGATCGAAGCCCTGCGCGGCCTCGTGCACTCGGTCTGCGAACAGCACATCGCCGGCGACAACGTGACCATGCTGGCGTCGATGGCCAAGCTCAAGGCCGGCCGCCTGATGCGCGAAGTCACCGACAGCTGTCTGCAGTACTGGGGTGGCCAGGGCTTCACCTGGGACAACCCGATTGCCCGCGCCTATCGCGACGGTCGTCTTGCCTCTATCGGCGGCGGCGCCGACGAGGTCATGCTCGGCATCATCTGCAAGCTCAACGGCACTTTGCCTGGCAAAAAGCGCTGAGCTTTTTGGGCAAATAGCCAGTAACAATCCGTGTTTTCGCGCAAGCAGCGTGTCAGTATCCGACCGCTGCTTTCGTGAATCGCTGATGAGGAGCTGTGAATGAAATCCGTGGTCACCACCACTGTTTTGCTGGGCGCGCTGTGCCTAAGTCCGGGAATTGCTGCCGCACAAACCCCCACTATTTCGCTGCAACACCGCCCACAGCTGTATCTGGTCAGCATTGATCTGGACGCAGTTCATGACATTTACGGTCTGACACGCACAGCCGATGTAGCTGCTCTGCTAGCCGGCACCGTCGGTGGCGGCAAAATCGGCCAAGTCTACGAACATGCACTGACCGGCTTTTCCATTTTGCTATCGCCAGCGGCTGCCGAACGCTTGAAGCAACTGCCCGGCGTGACGCGCGTGGAAGCTGATCAGCTCGTGACCGGCAGCCTGACACAAGTGTCGCCGCCCTGGGGACTGGATCGCATCGATCAGCCGGCACTTCCGCTGAATCAAGCCTTCGCCGCACCCGATAACGGTGCCGCCGGCACGCATATCTATCTGCTCGACACCGGCATTCGCAGCGCGCATAACGAATTCGCCGGCCGCATGGGCAATGGCCGCAACTTTGCCGCCAACAGCACCGGCTCCAGCACGGTTGATCCGCTCAATACCGAAGACTGCAACGGCCACGGCACGCATGTGGCCGGCATCGCCGCCGGTACCACCTATGGCGTGGCCAAGGCCGCCACGCTGCATCCCGTGCGCGTACTCGACTGCAACAAGTCCGGCACCGTTTCGGGCGTGATTTCCGGGCTGGACTGGATGCTCGCCAATGTGCAGCGCCCGGCCGTGGCCAACTTGTCGCTCAGTACCAGCCCGAACACCACGCTCGATGAAGCCGTGCGCAAAGCCGTCGGCAGTGGCATTGAAGTGGTTGTCGCGGCTGGCAATAACAACGCCGACGCCTGCAACTACTCGCCAAGCCGGGTCAGCGAAGCGCTGACATTGGCTGCAGTGACTCAAAATGACAGCCGGGTCAGCACCTCGAATACCGGCACTTGTGTGGATATCTTTGCTCCCGGCGAGCAGATTTTGTCGGCACTGAACGGCAGCAACAACGCTGCCGGCTATTACACCGGCACATCGATGGCAGCACCGCATGCCGCCGGCGTCATCGCGCATCATCTGGCCACATCGCCGGGAGCCACAGCAGCACAGCTGCACACCCTGCTCATCAACGACGCCGCCAATGTCAGCATCGGCAATGCCGGCACCGGCAGCCCGAACCGCATCCTGCAGATGCCCAGCGGTGCTGTACCCCCCTCGGCCCCCTGCACCGGCTGCATGAGCTATGCACAAACCGGCAGCAGCGGCCAGACCGCGTATCTGCCAAGCAGCACGGGCTTCAGCTTTGCCGGCGGCACCCTGCAAGGCTGGCTGCGCGCACCGTCTGGCATGACGGGCAAGGTAGTGCTGGAGAAATTTGCCAAGAATCGCTGGTCGGCGGTCTACACCAGCAACACCGGCAATCTCATCGATATCTCCTACAAGGCAGCATCGGCGACCTATCGCTGGAATGTCCGGATTGTCAGCGGAACAGGTAGCTATACTTTCTACGGCAAGCCCAACTAAGCCAGAACAGCCCCTTTTCGGAACCGTGAAGGGGCTGACATCCGGCGTAGTCAGTTGCCTGTCAAGTCTTGTCAAGCCTGAGACACGCGGTTAAGTTACGGCCACGCAGTGGAGCGCAAACACGCTTCCTTTCTACTTCCGCACGGTGCAGCCCAGTCTCCCGTCGCGCCTGCCGAGGACACCACCCCCATGGCTCAGCATCAAGATGTCATCAGCTCTATCGATTTCCTGCGCAAAATTCCAGCACTGGCACTGAAAGCGCCGCGCATGATTCGCGGCCTGATGATGGCCAACAGCACCGACAACACCGAAACCGTCGGTCTGGCCTGGGCTGTGGAAAAAGCCACGATGGAAAACCCACATGGCGTGGCCGTCTACTATCGCGACAGCAAGGTCACTTACGCCGCGCTCAACCAATGGGCCAATCGCATCGCTCACTACTTTTTGGCTCAGGGCCTGAAGAAAGGCGATGTGGTCATCGTGCTCATTGAGAATCGCCCGGAACTGCTGGCGACCGTCGCGGGCCTGGCCAAGATCGGCGTGATCTGCGCCATGGTGAATACCGCGCAGACCGGCAAGGTGCTCACGCACAGCGTCAATCTGGTGAAGCCCAAGCGCATCATCGCCGGCGCCGAGTGCGTACAGAACCTGATTGATGTGCAGGATTCGCTGGAAGTCGAAACCCGTCACTGCTTCTGGCTGGCCGATGCCGACACGCGCAGCGAACCCGGCACCGCGCCCGCCGAATGGACCAATCTGGCCATCGAGCTGCAGGGCTGCCCGAGCTACAACCCGCCGACCACCAAGCACACCTTCCGCAAGGACGGCCTGTTCTACATCTACACCTCCGGCACCACCGGCCTGCCGAAAGCCGCCGTGTTCAATCATGGCCGCTGGATGAAGGCTTACGGCGGCTTCGGCTTCACCTTCAACCTCGGCAAAGATGATGTGCTCTACGCCACCCTGCCGTTCTATCACGCCACCGCGATGGTGGTGTGCTGGGGCTCGGTGCTGGCTGGCAACGCCGGCATCGCGCTGCGCCGCAAGTTCTCTGCTAGCGAATTCTGGGATGACGCACGCAAGTACAACGCCACGGCCATCGGCTATGTGGGCGAGCTTTGCCGCTACCTGCTGGAACGCCCGGCCAGCGCCGCAGACCGCCAGCACAAGGTGCGCAAGATGGTCGGCAACGGCCTGCGCCCGAACATCTGGGGCGGCTTCAAGAATCGTTTCGGCATTGAAGAAGTCGCCGAGCTGTATGCCTCGTCGGAAGGCAATGTGGGCTTCACCAACATTTTCAACTTCGACAACACCGTCGGTTTCTCGCCCATGCCCTACGCGCTGGTGAAATACGACAAGGATGCCGAAGCGCCCGTCCGTGACAAAAAAGGCAACATGATCAAGGTCAAGCGCGGCGAAATCGGCCTGCTGATTGGCGAAATCACCGACAAAACCCCGTTCGACGGCTACACCGATCAGGGCAAGAACAGCTCCTGCATCTTTACGGATGTGTTCACCAAGGGCGACAAGTACTTCAATACCGGCGACCTGATGCGCGAGATCGGCTTCCGTCACGCCCAGTTCGTTGACCGCACCGGCGATACCTTCCGCTGGAAGGGCGAGAATGTCTCGACCACCGAAGTCGAAAACATCATGACGGCTCATCACGACCTCGCCGAGGCCGTGGTCTATGGCGTGGAAATTCCCAACACCAACGGTCGCGCCGGCATGGCCGCCATCACGCCGCACGACGGCATGACGACGGATTTTGACGGGCTGTATCAACACCTGAAGCGCGAGCTGCCGGCCTATGCCGTGCCCGTGTTCCTGCGTGTGAAAGCGGCCATGGAAACCACCGGCACCTTCAAATACCAGAAGGCCGGGCTGAAGAAGGAAGGCTTTGATCCGGCACAGTGCGCAGGTGAAGCCGTGTATGTACTGCTGCCGGGCACTACGAACTATGTGCCGGTCTGCGATGAGGTCTACGCCGATATCATCGCTGGCAAGTTCCGCTTCTGAGAAAAGAGCCGCTTTTAAGAAAGAGCCGCTTCTAATCGCGAAACGGCTGCGTCAACATCTGACGCAGCCGTGACTCGCTGACCGCACCAAACTCCTGTAACCCGATCTGCATGCCGTCATGGCCGGCTTCCGGCTGCGCACAATAGCTACCAAACAGCCGATCCCACCAGGGCAGGCAAAAGCCGTAGTTGCTGTCCGTCTCGTGCTCGCGTCGCGAATGATGCACACGATGCATATCCGGCGTGACCAGAAACTTGCGCAGCCCGGCATCCAGAGCGAGCGGCAGACGCAGATTGGCATGATTGAACAGGGCCGAAGCATTGAGCATGACCTCAAAGATCAGCACCGCCAGCACTGGCGCGCCAATGACGGTAATCAGCAAACCCTTCCACACCATCGACAACAGAATTTCCAGCGGATGAAAGCGCAGCGCCGAGGTCAGGTCTAGCTGACGATCGCTGTGATGCAACCGATGCAGTCGCCACAGCCAAGGCCAGCGATGGCTGGCAACATGCTGGCCGTAGATGCCGAGATCGAGCAGCAGCAAGCTCAGCACCACGGTCATCCCGGCAGATAGTGGCCAGAGATTGAACAGGCCCCAGCCCAGCGCATCCACCTGCATAGCCAGCCCGATGGCCGCTCCGGGAAAGACTACCCTGAGCAGCAAGACACTCAGCACTTGCAGCGCCAAATGGCCGGGCCAGCGCTGACCGCGCGGCAAGGGCTGCTTACGGCGAGGCCACAGGCTTTCCGCGCAGGCCAGCAGCGCAAATGCCGCGATAAAGATGCCCAGCCGCAGCGCAGCATCGGACATGATCAGTGGTTGCCGGTTTGACGCCAGTGCCGGCGAAGTAGCCGCGCCGTCACACGCGGCACCTCGACCATCGGCAAGTGCCCGACACGATCCAGAATTTTGACCTGCGCCTGCGGAATCAGCTTTTGAAACACATCCGTGCAGCTCACATGCAGCACATGATCATCGCGGCCCCAGAGCACCAGCGTCGGTACCTGCACGCTGGAGAACGCCGGCAGTGCCGGATCGGGGTCCAGCGCCAGCAGCTGACGAAACAGATGCTCGTTGACATGCCGGCGCGAGATCAGGTCGCTGGACATCGCCGGAGCCATCAACGCAGCCAGAACACGGCTGGACATGGTCATGGCGAGCAAGTCGAAAACACCTTTCAGGTTATGCGCGATGAGCCCGTTACGACCTTGCATCAAGCCCAGCTCGAAGGGCGTGTGCTCCTTGCCGGCAACCCCGGCCGCATTCATCAGCACCAGTGAGCGCACCAGCTGTGGATGCCGCCCCGCCAGCAGCCCAGCCACACCGCCGCCCATGGAGTTGCCGACCACATGCGCCGGGCCGCGCACCGCCGCCGGCAGCCAGGCGGCGACGCGAGCCACCTGCTCATCCATGCCGTATCGCGCCTCGGGATTGAACTGGCTTTCGCCCCAGGCCGGCAGATCCGGTATGAACAGGTGATAGCGTTTCGCCAGAAATGGCAGCAGCGGCAGCCAGTTTTCCTTGCTGGCACCGAAGCCATGCAGCAGCACGACCGGCTCGCCGAGACGATTACCGCCCTCCAGCCAGACCATGCGATGACCATCCACCCGCATATGCTGTTGCACCAGACCGGTGACCGGGCTGTGCAGGCGATTAAGCAATGGCAGCAGGCTGCGCGAACGCCAGCTCGCAACGCGCTCGGGCTTGGGCGGACGCGCCTTGGCGAGATAGACCGGTGCTACTTCAATGATGAATTCGCGCTCTAGCGCTTGCGGGGCAGACAGGGACAAAAGACACACTCCAGACAACGCCGATGGATAACGGCGACAAAGACCAGAGCATACGACTCGCTGACCGGCAAGTCAGCACTCAAGTCAGCACTAGAGTTCAGACCAGCTTGATCTGCGCCTTCACTTCGTTGCAGAAAAGCTCGAACTCGGCACGCGCTTTCGGGTCAGACCACTCCAGCACGGTCAGGCCGCGCCCCAGCGCTTCCACATAGGCTGTGCGACTGGCGAGATGCGACTCCAGCTCTTTGGCGCGCAGAGCCTCCCCGGCTTCGGCCAGAAACAGGCTGGTGGCCTTGCTGGCCCGCAGACGGTTCCACACCAGTCTGGCCTTCAGGCGCTTGCTGGTTTTCTTGCCCTCGCGCACGGCATCCATGAGCTGTTCGGTAGACCAGACATCCGCCGGCGACGCCGACAGCGGCATCACCACCAGATCGGTGTAGGGCATGATTTCACGGAGGAACTTCAGGCTGCGCGGCGGCAGATCGATGACCACCACATCGCAGAGGTCTTCAAGGCGCTCGGCCTCGCGCGCCAGATCGGCCACGGTATCGGCCAATGCCACGGTGATGTCCGGAAACTCATCGCCAGCGGCCTGCCGCAAACTCGCCCAGCGTGCGGATGTGGCCTGCGGCAAGTCGGCATCAATCAGGCCGGTTCGAAACTCTCGCGACAAGGCGCCTACTAGGTTTGTCACGATTGTGCTTTTTCCGGCGCCGCCCTTGAGTTGCGCCACGGAAATGAACTTGGCCATCTTGCTCTGCAGGTAATGAGATGGCTGTGAGTCTAGTCAAACTTGAATCAGATTACTGTTTCAATTTCATGACAATGCAGCATAAATCAGACCTGCAGCCTCAAGAGGCTCATCTCAGGCATCCAGCGCCTGCAACCAGCGCGCTGTGGCCGGCCGGCTCAGGATCATCGGGCCCATACGCTTGCTGGTGCGTACCACCTCGGCCAGCTGCGAACCCACGGCCATGTCGGCAATGGTTCTGTCCGGCCCGACCAGCCAGCCGGTGGCCGGCAAAACTGATTCGATACGATCTAGATGACGCATGAATTCGGCCTCGACATCCGCCGCCGCCATGCGCCCCAGGCCCTGAAAGTACAGCATCGCCAGCAGGCTGGACTTGAGTACCGGCTTGAGGATGGCGCGTTCGTAGCCGGGGCGGCCTTGTACCGCGACATCCACCGCCGCATTCAGCGCCACAGGGTCTTTGGCGCGGAAATAGACTTCGTAGAAATACAGCAGCTCATCGGCCCAGTCTTCCCAAAGCTCTACCTGCGCCTTCAGCGCTGGGTCTTGCGGATACAGCCGTGGCAGCTGCGGATAGGCATCGTCCAGATAGCGCGCGATGCGGGTGCTGTCTTGGATGCGGTGGCCATCGATGTCTAACACGGGCACCTTGCCGACCTTGCTCAGGCCCTGAACCTTGGTCGCCAGCACGCCGTTGTAATTCACTGCCTCGAAGGCGATGCCCTTGTGCCGCAAGGCTCGCGCCACTTTCTGGCAGAACGGTGAGATTTCCCACTGATGCAGAACCACGCTCATAGCACGACCCTCGCGGCATTCACGGTGAGGGCGATCAGCACCAGCGACGATAGAAAGAATAGGGCAAAGCGGACTTCGATCTTATTGATCAGTGACTGCACCAGACTGTGCGCCACGCGCAGGCCGACATAGGCCCAGGCCAGCGTCAGGCTATTGCCCGCGCCCTGCCCGACCAGCGCCAGCACCAGCGCCACGGCGTAGAACAGCGTCGGCTGCTCCATGAGATGGTTATAGTTGTCGGCCTTCCAGCGCACCTGCGCCGGCAGCGTGCTCATCTGCTCGCCACGCGGCGCAAACGAATCCAGCTTCATGCGCATCCGGCTGATGGCGGGAATGCGGGTCAGATACATCCAGCCCCACATGATGTGCGACCAGACCACGAGGGCAATGACGGGGGCGAGGATAGGACTGTGTTCTAGCATGGCGTGCTACCTGAGTGATCGAGGAAAATTGAGCATCCGAACAATAGCGCCGAGGGCGGCGTTATTGCCAGTAGGTGCGTCGGAATTTCAGGCCGCCAGCCCTTTGTCTTTTCTGGGTCGGCCACCCAGCTTGCCATTCGCACGCGCCGCAGCAGCCTTGGCATCGCTAGAGACAGCACCTCCGCGCTTGCCCAGCTCGGCTGCCATCCAGCGCTTAGAGCCCAGAAATCCTTCCAATAGTGCAGGCAAATAAATATCCGCATCAATCCGTGGAAAATGCACACCCAGACCTGACGGCGAAATTTCGGCATCCATGAGATCCGCCGGATGCGCATGCTCCAAGCCCTGCACCTGCCGAGGAGAGAATGCCAGCTCGATACCCGTGGCCAATGCCACCACCACTCGCGCCACGCGCCGGTCATAGCGCACGGAAACTACTGCCGGGAAATTGGCTTTTTTCACGACACCGCGTCGATTGGCGACCGCCAATGTCTTGTCAGTAATTTCCATGTATTTGTCTCCAGTGCTGGCACAAGCTCGCCAGGCTGGCGGCAAGTTCACGCATGACTCTCATGAGATCCTTCTTGGAAAAACCGTAATTTTCACGCAGTTCAGGCTGCCCTTCGAGGCAATGCAACTGGAAAACCGCCTCACAGCCATTACCAGCAACATGAACATGCGCCGGACGATGATCATTCGGATAAATGATCACACGCAGGCCGAAAACCATCAGTACCGTCGGCATCTCTAAAACCTATTCTGCTTGGGTTATTTTGCGCCCTGAATCAGGGCAGATCAACCACCAATCACAACAGTTATAGGACACAGCCTTGGCATTCGCCATGCACGACCTGAAAAATCGTCGCGAAAGCCCGAATGGGCCACTACGCAATCCGCATCAACGACACCGGCAGATGATCCGCAGGGCGCGGCAGGCTGGTGAAATTCACCGCCATCGTGTAATTCGCCGGCACCTGCCAGGCAAACTGCAACACCAGCTGATGCAGCAGCGCCTTCACTTCCATGTCGCCAAAATGCAGGCCGATGCACATGTGCGCGCCGCCGCCAAAGGGCACAAACTGGCCCGGATGGCGCTTGTGCTCCTGACGCTCGGCGCTGAAACGCTCCGGATCAAAATGCTCGGGCGCCGTCCACCAGTCAGTCATGTGATGCGTCGCCAGCGGCGCGATGACAATGGCCGTATCCGCCGGCAACACATGCCCCGCCACCTCGACCTCCTTGACGGTGCGTCGCGGCAGCACATGCACCGGCGAGATCAGGCGCAGGCTTTCCTTCATGACCTGATCCATCACCGTCAGTTTCGCCAGATCCTCATGCTGCAAGGCATCACGGCCGATGCTCAGCGCCTCTTCGCGCACTCGAGCCTGCCACTCGGGATGCCGCGCCAGGAAGTACATCACCGACGACAGCGTGATGGTGGTGGTGTCGTGCGCCGCCATCATCAGGAAAATCATGTGGTTAATCACATCGTCATCGGAAAAGCGCTGGCCCTGCTCGTCTTCAGCCTGGCACAGGCGCGAGAACAGGTCATCGCCCGGTTGTGCGCGCTTGCTGGCGATACGCTCGCGGAAGAACGCCTCCAGCACTTGCCGTCCCGCAATACCGCGCTGCCAGCGCAGGCCCGGCACCGGATAGCGCACCACCGCCGACCCCGCCAGCACGCAATCCACAAAAGCGCGATTGATGCGATCCGCCTCCGGCCCGAGCTGCTCGCCCATGAACACCTCGGTGGCAATATCCAGCGTCAGCTGCTTCAACTGCGGATACACCATGAAGCGCGAACTGGGCCGCCAGCGCTTCAAACCCCGCGCGATGACCGGATTCATGCCCGCCAGGTACTGCACCAGATACGGCTTCTTGAAAGCGCCCTGCATGATGCCGCGATGAAAGCGATGCTCATCGAAGTCGAGCAGCATGAGCCCGCGATGAAAGAAGCGGCCAATATAGAACGCCCAACCTTGCGCGCTGGAGAAAGTATCGCCCTCGTTGCGAAAGACTTGCTGATTGGCCTCGGGACCGAGCAGCACCACGGTGTCTTCACCGAAAAAACGCGTGCGCACTACTGGGCCGTGAGTGGTTGCCAGCTGCAACATCAAGCCGCCGGGGTCTCGCAAAGAGGCCAGCGTATTGCCCAGCAGCGGCAAGCCCGGTGACTGCGGCAACGCCTGCAATAATGCGCGTTTCCGCTGATTTGGCGACAGTTCCGGCATGCGTGACTCCTCAGTTCTGTATTTCTGAATGGCGCGATAATAGCGGAGAAAATGGCCGCGCACGCTTTATCATGGCGACCTTGAATGAAATGTGGAGACGCCATGAGCCTGCCCCTGCCCGTAAGAAACCCTGCGCTTTTCAACGAGGTCGCGCAGTGGCTGTGCCGGATTCCGCACAGCCGCATCCTGCAAATCGAATTCGTGCAGGCCGAGCGCGGCCGCGCCACCATGTGCCTGCCATATCAGGAGCGCCTGATCGGCGACAGCCGCACCGGCGTGCTGCACGGCGGCGTCATCACCACACTGATCGACAACACCAGCGCGCTGAGCATCTTCTCGCTGCTGGAAGAAGCCAGCGGCTACCCAACGCTGGATCTGCGCATCGACTACCTGCGCCCGGCCACGCCCGGATTGAAGGTGTACTGCACGGCCGAGTGCTATCGCATGGGCCGCGAAATCGCCTTCACCCGCGCCACCGCGTATCAAGACGGCAACCCGCAACCGGTCGCCTATGGCGTGGCCACCTTCATGCGGCGCAAGAGCCACAAGGGCGAAGCCGTTATTACCGGAGCGCAGGCATGAGCACCCTTACCGTGGATAACCTGCTGGATTACTCGCCCTACGCCCGCCAAATCGGCATGCAGCTGACCGAGGTGGATGGCGAACTGCGCTTCTCGCTGCCATTTCACCCCGACAACATCGGCAACGATCAGCTGCCGGCACTGCATGGCGGCCTGATTGGCGGCTTCATGGAGATGGTCGCGATCATGCACCTGCTGTGGGTGCGCGAAAGCAACACGGTGCCACGCACGGTGGATTTCTCCATCGACTACCTGCGCCCCGGCCTGGCGCGCGAACTGCACGCCGCGTGCAGCGTGACCAAGCACGGCCAGCAAATCGCCAATGTGCAGGTCTCGGTCTGGCAGGAATCGCCGGACAAGCCGGTGGCCGTGGCAAGAGCGCACTTTTTGCTGGATTGAGCGTCAGGCCTTGTCGCCCAGATAGCGCGCTTTGACGCGCGCCAGCTGCTCGCTGGCATCGTGCTGACTGGGGTGGAAATCGCGGCGATAGAAGTCGAGATAGGCCGGCAGCATCTTACGGAAGCGACCCGGCACGCCCCACAGCTCGTTCATCCCACGCAGCCACATCTTCACATCACCGGCCTTGCCGACGCTGCGCATCAGGCGGAAGTGATCGACAGCCGTGAATCCGCCAAACAGCAGCGTCACCAGCGCCATTTCAGACACGCGAATCCACTCGTTATTGACCGTGGCCTTGTACACATCGAAGGCCACCGCCTTGTGCTCAGTCTCCTCGACCGCATGCCAGGCCCAGATCTTCGCCATGCGCTCATCCATCTTGCCCAGCTCGGCCTCGTCGAGCATGAAACCCTCCGACAGAATGGCCGTGAAATGCTCGACCGCCACCGTGTGTGCGAGCTGGCGCTCGGGCGACAGGTTCTTGCGCATCCAGCGCATGAACGCACCGACATTGCGGTCAATCACATCCACCGGCAGCCCGCGCGCCACGAAGAAGTCATTCAGCGACTTGTGCTCACGCGAGTGATGCCCCTCCTGGCCGATGAAGGCGCGGATCGCCTCTTGCAGCGCCGGATCGGTAATGCGGTCGCGATAGTGGCGCACCGACTCGATGAAGAATCGCTCGCCCTCGGGAAAGCCGCCCGACAGCGCGCTGAGCAGCAGCGTCTTGAACGGGTCGTTGTCGTACCACCAGGTCGGGATGCTCTGGTCGAAGCTGAAATCCATATGACGGACTTTCAGATCGTGGCGGGGTTTCTGGGAAATATGGCTGGGAATGCGGGCGGCGGCGGTCATGGCAAACTCCTGAGGCATGCGCTGGTAATGTGACTGCATGGTACTGGCACGCTCGCAGCCCTCGTGAGATGCTGCGCGGACATTCTGCTTGTCATTGGTGACCACTGCATGCGTGCAGCAACAGACTATCCCGCTTGGGCTGAACAGCTCAACACGCCGGTGACCTATCCCGCGCAATACCTGGCGCTGGCCGAAGCGCGCGGGCTGGATACGACAACGCTGCTCGCCGCCGCCGGCCTGGATGCAGCCCAGCTGGCCACACCCGGCGCGCGTATCAGTCTGGCCAACTTCCTTCGCTTTCTCACCGCGCTGCTGGCCACCGGGAGCATGGACGACATGGGCATGGAGGTCGGGCTGCGCCTGCCGCTGACTGCCCATGGCAACCTCGGTTATGCACTAATTTGCGCCAGCCATCCGCGTGAAGCGCTGGACACGCTGCAGCAATACTGGGGCTTGCGCGGTCGCGGTCTGCGATTCGGCTGGACAGAAACCGACACCACGCTACGCTTTGATTTTCACGGCGAGCTTGTGCTGCCGCCTGCGCTGGCGCAGGTGCTGACGGAAGCCATGCTGGTCAGCTTCTGCCAGGGCGTGCAGTTTTTACTCGGCACACCTGTCTTTCCCGGCGAAATCGGCTTTGTCATGCCCGAACCGGCACATCACGGTCGCTATCGCGAGCGGCTACCCGTACTGCGCTATGGTCAGGCCGAAAATACCGTTTCGGTGCTGAACAAGGCGCTGTTCGACAAGCCGCTGTCTACCGGCAACCCCGAGGCGCGTCAGCAGGCGCTGGCGCTGTGTGCTCGCGAAATGGCGTTATGGGGCGATGATGCCGCTCGCCAGCCGCTGCTCGCCCGCGCCCAGGCCGAAATGGCCCTGACCGGACGCGGCTATCCCGGCCCGGACGAGCTGGCGGATCGGCTGCATCTGTCGTTGCGCACGCTGCGACGCCGGCTCGCAGCCGAGGGCAGTGGCTATCAGGCGTTGCTGGATGCGGCTCGGGCGCGCGATGCGCTGGCGCTGCTGGCACAACCGGAGCTGGAGATCCGCCAGATCGCGCAGCTGCTGGGCTATGAAGATCCGGCGAATTTCACGCGGGCGTTCAGGTCAAGAACGGGGATGACGCCGAGTGCGGCGCGGCTCAGCCACGCACCCCGGCCATCACCCGCTCCCGCAACCACTGATTAGCCGGATCCGCCTCGCGCTGTCGATGCCAGTACAAATGCAGCTCCACGCCCGGCAGCTGCACCGGCAGTTCCAGCACGGCATTACCCACTGCCGCATTAATAGCCTCGGCCTGCCGCCGGGGCATGGTCAGCAGTAGATCCGTCTCCGCCACAATCCGGCACGCGGCCTCGTAGTGCTGACAGCGCATCACCACCTGCCGTTCCAGCCCCAGCCGCGCCAGGCCCAGATCCTCCACGGCACGACCGGTACGGCGCGATGACACGGTCACATGCTGCGCGGCGAGATAGGCCTTGGCATCAAGTTTGCGCGGCGCTTTGGGCGAGGCGCGGCTGACCACCACGAAGTCATCCTGCAATAACAGGGCATGACAGAGGTCTGGCGATACCGGCTGCGCGATGTCGATGGCGCAATCGAGCCGCCCGGCGGCGAGGTCGGCGCGCAGGCTGGCGCGGTCCAGCCGCACACTGGCGATGCGCAACGCCGGCACCGCCGCGCGCAAGGCCCGCACCAGCACGGGCAGGATGCTCGGCTCCAGCTCGTCGTTCATCGCCAGCGTGATCTGCGCGATGTCGCGCGCCGGCTCGAAGACCTGGCTGCGATGCACAGCCTGGCGGAACAGCGCCAGCGCCTCCTGGATATCCGGCCACAGGCGATCCGCCAGCGGCGTCGGCACCACGCCCTGCCCTTCGCGCACGAACAGCGGGTCGCCGAGCTGCGTGCGCAGGCGACCAATGGCATGACTGACAGCGGACTGACTCAGGCACAGTATCTCGGCGGCGCGCGTGAGGTTGCGCTCGCGGTAGATGGTGTCGAAGACGCGGAAGAGATTGAGGTCGAGACGGCTGATGTCCGGGCGGCTGGAGTCGGGCTGGCCGGGCCAGTTTGTGTCATTCGTTTTATTCATGGCTGCCCGCTGCTGTGCTTCATTTTGTGCATCGTAGCCGAGTCAGCGAAACAGCAACAGCAATGCGCCATTTGCCGATCTACAATAGGTGTAGGTGACGACAGGAAGTCGCACCCTCTCACGCTGGCTGCAAGGAAGCAGATCCGATGGCACAAAACAATGTCTGGGCAGATCGCTGCATCAATGGCAGGGCCTTTTCTTTTCGGCACCTTCGTACATTTGATATTTCCTTTGATAAGCCTGCCAAAGGGCCATTGCCTGCACTCAGCGCTATCATCCGTGTGGTCTTTGATTGCCATGTGGTGACGGAGAAATCAACCATCGTAGCCACCGGGCCGGCCTATTGGCTGGATCGTGGCGGTCATTGCCGCAAGTTCGCCGAAAGCCGGTATCTGAGATCGCTGGAGCTGCCCACTATTGTCATGGCTCTGGTTGCCGATGCAATTCCTTGCTATCGCGCCAAGTACAACAACTACATGGTCTGGAAGCCACCGGCAGATGGCGATGGTGACTCGCCTTATTTGCTGTTTTTCGATCTGTATCGGTCACCGCACGAAGGCAGGCTGCTGATACTGTACTTGCAAAGCGCCTACCTGAAAGACAATCCCGGAGGCATGCGGCGTGAGCAACGAAAAGCCTTTGGCAGGCTTTGTGCCGAGCTACTGGGCGTAATACCGGCGAAAGCCAAGGGCCCAAGCAGCAAGTCGGTGAAAGCGGCAAAATCGTGAAAAAAGAGCCTCATAAAACAAAAGCCCTGCATGAGCAGGGCTTTTGTTGAAACGGACCGATTCCTCTTTATACCCAGACTTGGCTAGGACCCTTTCGGGCGGGCGGCTTCTCCCATCGGCATAGGAAGCCTCACAGAAAAAATTCTAGGCGCTGGCACCCTGCTTCGTCAATAGGTATCGCTAGTACCTAGCTGAGCCGCGCGTGCGCCAATCCATTCATCTGATTCATGACCAACCATGAGAAATCATCATTTCCTGCATCGTACGCCAGGCACTAGGATCGGTCACTTGTCATTCCCTTGATTCAGGAAAATCGTCATGCATTTCGAACTCAGCGAACGCGGTCAGGATTATGTGGCGCGTGTGAAAGCATTCATGCGCGAGCACATCGAGCCGGTCGAGCCGGCCTTCTGGGCCGAGGTGCATGCCAGCAATCCGGATGGCGACTGGCGCCAGTGGAAGCACCCGGCCGTGCTGGAAGAATTGAAGCGCAAGGCCAAGGCGCAAGGATTGTGGAATCTGTGGATGCCGAGCGAGGAGCTGGGAGCCGGCCTGACCATCGCCGAGTACGCGCACATCGCCGAGCAGACCGGCCGCAGCCTGCTCGCGCCCACCGTGTTCAACTGCAACGCGCCGGATACCGGCAACATGGAGGTGCTGTGGCGTTATGGCAGCGAGGCGCAGAAGGCTCAATGGCTGACGCCGCTATTAAATGGCGAAATCCGCTCCGTGTTCTGCATGACCGAGCCGGATGTGGCGTCGTCGGATGCGACCAATATGCAGGCCACGGCGATCATCGAGGGCGATGAAATCGTGCTCAACGGCCGCAAGTGGTGGTCGAGCGGCATCGGCGACCCGGACTGCAAGATCGCGATCTTCATGGCGCACACGCCGGATGCCGAGAAGGGCCGTCACAGCCAGCACTCCATGGTGCTGGTACCGCTGAACACGCCGGGCGTGGAGATCCAGCGCATGCTGCCGGTGTTCGGCGATTACGATGCGCCGCACGGCCACGGTGAGGTGCTGTTCACCAATGTGCGCGTGCCGGTGAGCAATTTCATCGGTGGGCCGGGTCAGGGGTTTTCGATTGCGCAGGGTCGTCTCGGGCCGGGCCGCATTCACCATTGCATGCGCTGCATCGGTGCGGCGGAAAAGGCGCTGGAGCTGATGATCGATCGCGGCATCTCGCGTACTGCGTTTGGCAAGCCGCTGATCAACTTGGGCGGCAACCGCGAGCGTATCGCCGAGGCGCGCATCGCCATCGATCAGGCACGGCTGCTCACGCTGTATGCGGCGTGGAAGATGGATGCCGTGGGTACTTTTGCGGCGATGACCGAGATTTCGGCGATCAAGGTGGTGGCGCCGAATGTGCTGCAGCAGGTGGTGGACATGGCCATCCAGATTCATGGCGGCGCCGGGGTATCGCGCGATACGCCGTTGACGGCGTTTTTTGCGCAGGCGCGCAGCTTGCGCCTGGCCGACGGCCCGGATGAGGTGCACAAGGGCGTGATCGCGAAGATAGAACTCGCCAAGCGCGGCTTCAGCAAATAAGCTCGGCACAACACAAATGACTGCTAGGTCACTGGCAGTCACCGCACCGCCATTTCCGCAAACACTATTAGAAGAAGCAGCGACCCCATGACCCAAGCAAATCGCGTTTTCATTACCGGCGGGGCCAGCGGCCTCGGCCGTGCCCTCGCCTTGCGCTATGCCCGTGACGGCTGGCGCGTGTGCATCGCCGACCTGAACGATGAGCGTGGCGACAGCACGCGCGCGGAGCTGGCGGCGGCCGGTGCCGCCGAGGCGCTTTATCGCCATGCCGATGTGACTTGCGAGGCCGACTTGCAGGCCATTGCCGATGAGCTGAGCCGCGTCTGGGGCGGGCTGGATGTGCTGGTCAACAACGCTGGCGTGGCGCAGGCCGGGGCCATCGATGAGGTGTCGCTGGCCGACTGGGAATGGATCGTGAACATCAACCTGTTTGGCGTGGTGCGCGGCTGCAAGGTGTTCACGCCGATCTTCAAGCGCCAGGGCAACGGCCATATCGTCAATATCGCGTCCATGGCCGGCTTGCTCGATGTGCCGCGCATGTCGTCGTACAACGTGTCGAAGGCGGCGGTGGTGGCCTTGAGCACGACGCTGGAGCAGGAGCTGATGGAGTTCGGCATCGGCGTCAGCGTGGTCTGCCCGTCGTTCTTCCAGACCAACCTGGGCGAGACCATGCGCGCCACCGATCCGGGCCTGATCAAGATGATGAGCAAGCTGCTCGCTAGCGGCAAGCTCAGCGCCGATCAGGTGGCCGATGCCATCGTGGATGGCGTGGCGAAGAAGCAGGTTCACATCCTGCCGCATGTGGCCGGCGAACGCCTGTGGCGCGCCAAGCGCTATCTGCCGCATGTGCTTTACAGCCGCATGTTGCAGAAAAGCATGAAGGGCATGAAGCCGCGTAGCGAGAGATAAGCAGCCATGGCACTGATTGATGTGGGCGGCAGCGTCCGCCACGGGGAAGAGTTGGAGGTCGGCAAGGTCGATGCTTGGTTGCGCGCGCTGCTGCCGCAATTGTCGCCGGGCCTGCCGGAAGTCACGCAATACAGCGGTGGTGCGTCGAACTGGACCTATCGCCTGAAGTACGCCAGCCACGATCTGATTTTGCGGCGTCCGCCGGCGGGCACGAAAGCCAAATCGGCGCACGACATGGTGCGCGAGTACACCGTGCAGGATGCCCTGAAGCCGGTGTATCCGGTGGTGGCCGACATGATCGGGCTGTGCACCGACCCGTCGGTGATCGGCTGCGACTTCTATGTGATGCGTCGCCTCGAAGGCATCATTCCGCGGGCGAATCTGCCGAAAGAGCTTGAGCTGAGCGAAGCGCAGGTGCGCCAGCTCTGCACCAACACGCTGGATCAGCTGATTGCGCTGCATCAGGTCGATGTGCGCGCGGCCGGCCTGGAGCGGCTGGGCAAGGGCAGCGGTTTCTGCAAACGCCAGGTTGATGGCTGGAGCGATCGCTACCAGAAGGCGCAGACCTGGAATGTGCCGCGCTACACCGATATTCGCGCCTGGCTCAAGCAGCATACGCCGGAAGATTCGGCGACCTGCGTGGTGCACAACGACTGGCGCTTCGACAATGTGGTGCTGGATGCCAACGAGCCATCCCGCGTGATTGGCGTGCTGGACTGGGAGATGGCCACGCTGGGCGATCCGCTGATGGAGCTGGGCAATGTGCTGGCGTACTGGATCCAGGCCGACGACAACGGCATCCTGCGCAAAACACGCCGCCAGCCTACGCACCTGAAGGGCATGCTCACGCGCAAGGAAGTGGTGGCCTACTACCAGCAAAAAACCGGCGTGACGATCCATCACTGGGCGTTCTACGAGGTCTTCGGACTGTTCCGCGTGGCCGCGATTCTGCAGCAAATTTACTACCGCTATCACCACAAGCAGACCGACAACCCGGCGTTCAAGAACTTCTGGATCATCAACTGGGCGATCTGGCGGCGTTGCCGTCAGTTGATTGCGGCCGACAAGCATTCTTCTAAAAAAGGAGGTCGTTGAGCATGGCGTCCATCACTTTGATTCGTCATGGCCAGGCCTCGTTCGGCAAGGCCGACTATGACCAGCTCTCCGAGCTTGGCTACGAGCAGGCGCGCCACCTCGGCACGGTGCTGCGCGAGCGCGAGGAGCCGGTGGATACCGTCTTCATCGGTGCCATGAAGCGGCATCGGCAGACCGCCGAAGCCTGCCTGGAAACGGCGGGACTGTCCGCCCTGCCGCTGACCGTGCTGCCGGGTTTCAACGAGTTCAATCACGAGCAGGTCATCGAGCGCTACGAGCCGCGTTATCGCGACCGCGACTGGCTGGTGGCGGAAATGGCCAAGCACGCCAACCCCGGCGAGCTGTTTGGCCAGATGTTCAGGCAGGCCATCGCGCGCTGGGTCGGCGGCGCTCACGACAGCGACTACGATGAGTCCTGGAAGCATTTCCAGCAGCGCTCGCGTACCGCGCTCGATGAGGCGCTGAGCAATCTGCCGGCGCGTGGCCGGGCACTGGTGTTCACCTCCGGCGGCTGCATCTCCGTGATCAGCCAGGGCCTTCTCGGCCTCAGCGACGACGCCACTTTCCGCGTAAACCTCACGCTCGCCAATGCCGGCCTGAGTCGCATCAGCCAGGGCAGCGCGCATCGCAACCTGATCAGCCTCAATGAACACAGCCATTTCAGCGGTCGTCATCGCGATCTGCTGACCTATCGTTAAAAAGCCCGCTAAGGAAATAACGCCGTCATGAAACGCAAAACAATTCTGATCACCGGTGCCAGCTCCGGCATCGGCGCCGGCATGGCGCGCGAATTCGCCTCACGCGGCCACGACCTGGCGCTCTGCGCCCGTCGCACCGAGCGGCTGGAAACGCTGCGTCAGGAGCTGGAAAGCGCGCACGGCGTTCGCGTTTCGGTGCGCGCGCTGGATGTCACCGATTACGCGCAGGTGTTTGAGGTCTTCGAGGCCTTTGCCGCCGAGTTCGGCACACTCGATCGCGTCATCGTCAACGCCGGCGTCGGCAACGGCCGGCGCATCGGCAAGGGTCATTTCGAGATCAACCGACAGACCGCCGAAACCAACTTCATCGCCGCCCTCGCCCAGTGCGAAGCTGCCGTCGGCATCTTCCGCCGACAGAACGCTGGCCACCTCGTCACCGTCTCGTCGATGAGCGCCAAGCGTGGCCTGCCCAAACACCTGACCACCTATGCCGCGTCCAAGGCCGGCCTGGCGTTGCTCAGCGAAGGTATCCGTGCTGAATTGCTTAACACACCGATAAAAGTCACCACCCTGTTTCCGGGCTATATTCGCACTGAGCTTAATGAAGGTGCCGGCAAGCTGCCCTTCGAGGTCAGTGCGGAAGTCGGCGCCCGCGCACTGGTCAACGCCATTGATCGCGAACCGGCTACGGCCTGCGTGCCATCGCAACCATGGACGATCATCGGCTTTCTGATGCAGCATTTGCCGCTGCGCTGGGTCGCAAAACTGGGAGGATAAGGATGAAGAAACGCTATTGGGCTGGCTCTGTATTCGCCATTGTGGCGGGCTACCTGCTGTTCGCTCCCACAGACATTGATCCGGCAAGCTGGACACCGCCAGTGGCGCCCTCGCTGGAGGAAGGCGAGTTCAAGCAGAACTCGCGTCTGGCCGGCATCGAGCGTTTTGGCAAAGGTCTGGAATTGCATGGCCCCGAAGCGGTGCTTGCCGATGCACAAGAACGCATCCTGACCGGCTTGCAAGATGGTCGCATTGTGCGCCTGAGTGTGGATGGCAAAAGTCTGGAAACGCTGGCACACACCGGAGGACGGCCACTCGGGCTGGCCTGGCACCCGGATGGCCGCCTGATCATTGCCGATGGCATCAAAGGCTTGCTTGCACTGAATGTCAGTAATGGTGAGCTGACGGTACTGAGCACCGAATCCGACGGCGTGCCTTTTGGTTTTGCCGATGATGTGGATATTTCCGCCGACGGCCAGTATGCCTACTTCAGCGATGCCTCCATCCGCTGGCATTACGGCGAAGACAGTGAAGCGGTCATTGAACATCGTGGCGATGGCCGCCTGCTGGTCTACGACTTCCACAATGGCGAAACCAAGGCCCTGCTGGCAGGTCTGGAGTTTGCCAACGGCGTGGCACTGGGCCCGAACGAGGAGTATGTGCTGGTCGCCGAAACCGGTGCCTATCGCATCAGCCGGCTCTGGCTAAAAGGCAGCAAAGCCGGTCAGCACGATACCTTCCGCGACAATCTGCCGGGCTTGCCCGACAACATCAGCTTCAACGATCAGGATCGCTTCTGGGTCGCCATCTTCACGCCGCGCAATGTTTTTCTCGATGTCTTTGCCGACAAACCCTTCATGCGCAAGATCATGGTCCGCGCGCTCAAGGTCATTCCCAAGCTGGTCGAGCATCGCGCCATGGTGCTGGGCCTGGATGCCGATGGCCGCATCGTGGCCAATCTGCAAGACAGCAACCCTGGCAATTACTCGCCGATTACCAGCGTGCGTCAGGTCGGCAATCAGTTGTACTTTGGTTCGCTGACCGAGAAAAGCCTCGCAAAAATCACGCTAACTCCTTGATTCCAAGCTCCACGAAAGTTATCCCCAATTCCTGTGGATAACTTCGTGGACAAGTAATTGGATAAGAGGCCAATTCCGCTGAGCAAGCGGCTTTCGACCGTTCGACGCTTTTTTACCCAATTAATTTAATTAAATTAAATCAACAACTTAGATTAAGCGAGCGGTTTTTGGGCAAGTCTGCAAAGTATTCGCTCAAAATGCACACGATTGGTTTCACCATGTGCACAAAAAGCGGGCGGTGTGTGCTTGACAGCCCCGCCAAGCCGCCAAAATACCGGGATCAGCCCAGTTTGATGAGCATTTTCCGCAATTCCAGCATCTGATCGCGCAAGCGCCCGGCCTCCTCGAACTCGAGGTTGCGGGCCTTTTCCATCATGGTCTTTTCCAGCAGCACAATTTCCTGCGCCATCGCCTTCGGGTCCATAGGCACCGGCTTGCTGCCCGGCCGCACGCTGCTGCGCTTGTTGCCACGACTCGGGCTGCCGCCGCCATTCGCGGCCGACGCACCGGCGTAGGTTTCGAGAATGTCGCTGACCGACCGTGCCACACCCACCGGCGTGATGCCCTGCGCCAAGTTAAAGGCAATCTGTCGTTCGCGACGGCGCTCGGTCTCGCCGATGGCGCGCTGCATGGAGCCGGTCATGCGGTCGGCATAAAGGATGGCCTTGCCGTTGAGATGGCGCGCGGCACGGCCGATAGTCTGGATCAGCGAGCGCTCCGAGCGCAGAAAGCCCTCCTTGTCAGCATCGAGAATCGCCACCAGTGACACCTCGGGCATGTCCAGGCCCTCACGCAACAGGTTGATGCCGACCAGCACATCGAACACGCCGAGACGCAAGTCGCGGATGATCTCGACGCGCTCCACGGTGTCGATGTCGGAATGCAGATAGCGCACCTTCACGCCGTGCTCGCTCAGGTACTCGCTGAGGTCTTCGGCCATGCGCTTGGTCAGCGTCGTCACCAACACGCGCTCTTCCACCGCCACGCGCTGACGAATCTGCGACAACAGATCGTCCACCTGCGTCGCCGCCGGGCGCACTTCCAGTTGCGGATCCACCAGCCCGGTCGGGCGCACCAGCTGCTCAACCACCGCCTGCGCCTTCTCGGCCTCGTAATTGCCGGGCGTGGCCGACACAAAGATGGTCTGCGGCGAAATGCGCTCGAACTCCTCGAAGCGCATCGGCCGGTTGTCCATGGCGGATGGCAGGCGGAAGCCGTAATTCACCAGATTCTCCTTGCGCGAGCGGTCACCGTTATACATGCCGCCAATCTGCGGGATGGTCACATGCGACTCGTCCACCAGCAGCAGCGCATCCGCCGGCACATAGTCAAACAGCGTCGGCGGCGGCGAACCGGGCTCGCGGCCAGACAGGTAGCGCGAGTAATTCTCGATGCCCTGGCAGTAGCCGAGCTGCTGCAGCATCTCCAGATCGAACTTGGTGCGCTGATCAAGGCGCTGCGCCTCGACCAGCTTGTCGTTGGCGCGGAACCACTCCAGGCGCTCCTTCAGATCCACCTGAATCTGCTCGATGGCGCCATGAATACGCTCTTTTGGCGTCACATAATGCGTTTTCGGGTAGATCGTCACGCGCGCCACACGCTTGCGCACCTCGCCGGTGAGCGGGTCAAACCAGTAGATGGACTCGACTTCCTCATCGAAGAGCTCGATGCGCACCGCGTCCATTTCCGACTCGGCGGGATAGACATCGATGACATCGCCACGCACGCGGTAATGGCCGCGATAGAACTCGACATCGTTGCGCGTGTACTGCAGCTCGGCCAGTCGCCGCAGCAGGCCGCGCTGATCGATGCGATCACCGCGCGCCACATGCAGCAGCATCTTCATGTAGGCCTCGGGGTCGCCCAAGCCGTAGATCGCCGACACCGTGGCCACGATGATGGCATCGCGCCGCTCCAGCAGCGCCCGCGTCGCCGACAACCGCATCTGCTCGATGTGCTCGTTGATCGCGGCGTCCTTCTCGATAAAGGTGTCCGACGACGGCACATAGGCTTCCGGCTGGTAATAGTCGTAATAGCTGACGAAATACTCGACGGCGTTATTCGGGAAGAACTCCTTGAACTCGCCGTAGAGCTGCGCCGCCAGCGTCTTGTTCGGCGCCATGATGATGGCTGGGCGGCCGAGCCGGGCAATGACATTAGCCATGGTGAAGGTCTTGCCCGAGCCGGTCACGCCCAGCAGCGTCTGATGGCTGAGGCCGTCTTCCACGCCCTGCACCAGCCCTTCGATGGCCGTGGGCTGGTCGCCGGCGGGCTGATATTTCGATACGACCTGAAACTGACCTTCACTCATCGCGCATGCTCGGGTTAAAAAGCCATCAAACAGTAACCGGCAAGTGTAACCTTAAGCGACTGCACAAGTCGGCCTGCCCGGCATACCGAGGAAACAGCAATGAAGCGATGGACACACTGGCTGGGCGTGAAAAGCCCCGATGCAAGCACCTATGTGCCGAGCGCCGCCGCCCGCGAAGGCGATCTCTGCATTCAATACCTCGGCACCGCCGGCTTCGTCATCAGTCAGGACGGCCACCATGTGGTGCTCGACCCCTATGTGACCCGCCCCGACCTGACCACCTCGCTGACGCAGCCGCTGGTGCCGGATGCAGCGCTGATCCAGCGCCTGATCCCCAACGCCAACGATGTGCTCATCGGCCACGCCCATCACGACCACATTCTCGACGGCCCCGATCTCTGCAAGCAGACCGGCGCCCGCCTCATCGGTTCGTCATCGACGATGCAGGTCGGCATCGCCGCCGGCCTGCCGCCGGAGCAGCTCGTCAGCACCGACGGCCGCGAAGACATCGCCTCCGGGACATGGACGGTGCGCGGCTTTCCGTCGCGACACGGCAAGATTTTCGGGCGCATCCCCTTCCCCGGCGACCTCACCTCGCCACCACCGTGGCCGGCGCGCATGTACCAGCTCCGCCACGGCCTGGTGCTGAACTGGCTGGTCGATACCGGCAAGCTCAAGGTCATGCACATTGATTCCGCTGACTTTATTGACGAAGAGCTGCAAGGCCATGCCTGCGACATCGTCTGCCTGTGTGCCATCGGCCGGCAGTCGCGGCCGAACTATGTGCGCGATGTGGTCAAGCACCTGAAACCGCGCTGGATCATCCCCTGCCACTGGGACACCATGATCACGCCCATTGAGGCCGAGCCCGATCTGCTGCCGGGCGTGGACTTGCCCGGCTTCATCGCCGAAATCAAGGCTGCCGGAGCCATACCATTGTTGACACCGATTCTTGGCCACCAGCGGTTTTAGTCAGCGCCGTGTTCCGGTATGATTCGGCGGTTTTTGCCCCCAGCCTGACCGTGCCCGGCGCACGAGGAGTCATCCGTGGATATTCAGCTCTCGCAACGCGTTCTCAGCATCAAGCCCTCGCCGACTCTGGCCGTGACCAAGAAGGCCGCCGAGCTGAAAGCTGCCGGCAAGGACATCATCGGCCTAGGTGCCGGGGAACCGGACTTCGATACCCCGGAGCATGTGAAGGCTGCTGCCGTTGCCGCCATCGGCAAGGGCTTCACCAAGTACACCGCCGTCGACGGCACGCCTAGCCTGAAGCAGGCCATCATCGCCAAGTTCAAGCGCGATCAGGGCCTGGACTACGCGGCCAACCAGATTCTCGTGTCTTGCGGCGGCAAGCAGAGCTTCTTCAACCTGTCGCTGGCGCTGCTCAATAAGGGCGATGAAGTCATCATCCCGGCCCCGTTCTGGGTGTCTTACCCGGATATGGTGATCATTGCCGACGGCACCCCGGTCATCGTCGAGTGCCCGCAGTCGCAGGGCTACAAGATCACCGCCGCCCAGCTCGAAGCTGCCATCACGCCGAAAACGCGCCTGCTGGTGCTGAACTCGCCGTCGAACCCGACCGGCATGGTCTACAGCAAGGCCGAGCTGCTGGCGCTGGTCGAGGTGCTGCGCAAGCACCCGCAGGTCATGATCGCCACCGATGACATGTACGAGCACATCATCTGGACGGCCGAGAAGTACGAAAACATCGTCACCGTGGCGCCGGATCTGTACGACCGCACCATCGTGCTCAACGGCGTGTCCAAGGCCTATGCCATGACCGGCTGGCGCATCGGCTACTGTGCCGGCCCGCAGAAGCTCATCGCCGCCATGACCAATGTGCAGTCGCAGTCAACCTCGAACCCGACCTCGATCTCGCAGGTCGCCGCCGAAGCCGCGCTGAACGGCCCGCAGGAAGTGCTGGTGCCGATGGTCAAGGCGTTCAAGGAGCGCCATGACTATGTGGTGGCCACGCTAAACACCATCGAAGGCGTGTCTTGCTCGCCGGCTGATGGCGCGTTCTATGCGTTTGCCAATGTCGAGGGCGCCATCGCCAAGCTCGGCCTGAAGAACGACCTGGAGTTCTCCGAATACCTGCTCAACACCGTCGGCGTGGCCGTGGTGCCGGGCTCGGCTTTCGGTCTCGACGGCCATATGCGCATCTCGTATGCGACCGCGCCGAAGGTACTGGAAGATGCGCTGGGTCGTATTCGCAAGGCGATTGAGGGCTAAGCGTTCAGCGCGACGGATCAATCAAGATCTTGGCATGCTGCTCCGGGTTGGCCAGATCCACAAACGCCTGCGCCACGCCATCCAGCCCAACCACACCGGTGATCAGATGCTCGCCACGCACCTTGCCGTCGGCGAGCAAATGCAAGGCATCGCGATACTCCAGCGGTGAGTAGCCGAGCACAAAGCGCAGCTCGATTTCCTTGTTGATGGCCAGTGCTGGCTCAATCGCATCCTTCTCCATGCACACGCCCACCACCACGATGCGCGACATCACCGGCGCGCCATCGAGCAGATGATTGAGCAGCCCCGGCACGCCGACGCACTCGAAAATCACCGGCCGCTTCGGCCCCAGCCCAGCCAGTTCGGCCATGCGCCAGACATGCCACCACGGCCCCGGCAGGCGACCCAGCTTTTCGCGCGTGGACACGCCCATCTCCATGAGCTGCGCCAGCCCGCCGATGTGGCCGTACTCCTTCCAGCTCGCAAACGGCGAATGCTCGGCCGGGTTGATCACCACATCGGCGCCACATTTCGCCGCCAGCGCGCGTCGCCCCGAGGAGTAATCACTGGCGACGACCGTACGCACACCATGCGCCTTTAACATGCAGATCAGCGCCAGCCCGACCGGCCCGCAGCCGATCACCACCGCCACCTCGGACTTGCGGATATCGCTGCGCCGGTAGGCATGCAGCGCTACGGCCATCGGCTCGGTGAGCGCCGCCAGATCATCTGACAGGCCGTTGGGAATCGGCTCCATCAGCGCTTCCTGCACCACGATGCGCTCGGCGTAAGCCCCGGGGCTGGTCGCCGACAGCCCGATCATGTCGATGCGATCATCGCGGCGCAGCAGCGGCACGGCGCAAACGCGCGTGCCGGGCTTGAGCTTGCCCTGCGTGCGCGGGCCCAGGTCGAGAATTTCGCCGCAGAATTCGTGGCCGTACACCACGGCATCCGCCGCTTGCGGGAAATAGGGATAGCCCACTCGCCGCGCCAGCGCCGACATATGATCGCAGTGATGACGCAAATGCAGGTCTGACCCGCAGATGCCGCAACGCAGCACCTTCAGCAACACCTGCCCCTTGGTGAGCTGCGGCTCGGGCAACTCGGCAAGCGAGAGTTTTTCGTTCTGACAGATCACGGCCTTCATGCGGCTCTCCTTATTTTTAGACATGCGGCGATAGTCAAAGACTACCAACACCAAATAAATACTCAATTATCCTGTACAGCATCGGCATGGCATGATCGACTCGAATCACAACGACAAGAACAACAGGAGCGACACCCCATGAACACGCCCTCAAACACCTCTTCAAGCACATCGGGCCAATGCCCGGTCATGCATGGCAGCAACTCGGTCAGCGGCCAGTCCGCCACGGCTTGGTGGCCGGAAGCGCTGAATCTGGACATCTTGCATCAGCACGACCGCAAAACCAATCCGCTGCCAGACTTCAACTACCGTGACGCCCTGAAGACGCTCGATGTAACCGCACTCAAGCGCGACCTCACCGCCCTGATGACCACCAGTCAGGACTGGTGGCCGGCCGACTGGGGCCACTACGGCGGCCTGATGATCCGCATGGCCTGGCACGCCGCCGGCTCCTACCGCGTGGCCGATGGACGCGGCGGTGCCGGCACCGGCAACCAGCGCTTTGCGCCACTGAACTCTTGGCCAGATAACGCTAACCTCGACAAAGCCCGACGCCTGCTGTGGCCGATCAAGCGCCAGTACGGCAACCAAATCAGCTGGGCCGACCTGATCATCCTCGCCGGCAATGTCGCCTACGAATCCATGGGCCTGAAGACCTTCGGCTTCGGCTTCGGCCGCGAAGACATCTGGCACCCAGAGAAAGACATCTACTGGGGTGCCGAGAAGGAATGGCTGGCCCCCAGCGGCGGTGAAAACAGCCGCTACTCGGGCGAACGCGAGCTGGCGAACCCACTCGCAGCGGTCATGATGGGCCTGATCTATGTGAACCCGGAAGGCGTGGACGGCAAGTCCGACCCGCTCAAAACGGCGCAGGACATGCGCGTGACCTTCGCACGCATGGCCATGAACGACGAAGAAACCGTGGCGCTGACCGCCGGCGGCCACACCGTGGGCAAGGCGCACGGCAATGGCAGCGCCGCCAACCTCGGCCCCGCCCCCGAAGCCGCCGATGTGCACGAACAAGGCATGGGCTGGAACAATCACACCAGCCGTGGCATCGGCCGCAACACCGTGACCAGCGGCATCGAAGGCGCCTGGACCACGCACCCGACGCAATGGGACAACGGCTACTTCACGCTGCTGCTGGGCTACGACTGGGAGCTGAAGAAGAGCCCGGCCGGCGCCACGCAGTGGGAGCCGATCAACATTCGCGCGGCAGACAAACCGGCCGATGTCGAAGACCCGTCCATCCGCTACAACCCGATCATGACCGACGCCGACATGGCCCTGAAAATGGACCCGGCATATCGCAAGATATCCGAGCGTTTTGCTGCTGATCAGGCGTATTTCTCCGATGTCTTCGCGCGCGCCTGGTTCAAGCTGACCCACCGTGACCTGGGGCCGAAGAGTCGCTACATCGGGCCCGAAGTTCCATCGGAAGATTTGATCTGGCAAGACCCGGTACCCGCCGGCAGCCGCAACTACGATGTAGCGGCCGTGAAGGCCAAGATCAGCGCCAGCGGCCTGTCTGTGAACGACATGGTCAGCACCGCCTGGGACAGCGCCCGCACTTATCGCGACTCCGACAAGCGCGGCGGTGCCAATGGCGCACGCATCCGGCTGATGCCGCAGCAACAGTGGGCAGGCAATGAACCCGAGCGGCTGGCCCGCGTGCTGGCTGTGCTGACAGCGATTGCTGCTGACACCGGCGCCAGCGTGGCGGATGTCATCGTGCTGGCCGGCAATGTCGGCATCGAGCAGGCCGCGCGTGCGGCCGGTCAGAGCATCATCGTGCCGTTTGCGCCGGGCCGTGGCGATGCCCGCCAGGATCAGACCGACAGCGAGTCATTTGATGTGCTGGAGCCTGTCGCCGACGGCTTCCGCAACTGGCAGAAGCAGCATTACACCGTCAAACCCGAAGAGCTTTTGCTGGATCGCGCGCAACTGCTGGGCTTAAGCGCACGGGAAATGACGGTGCTCATCGGCGGGATGCGCGTGCTCGGCACCAACCATGGAGGAACCGCTCATGGCGTGTTTACCGATCGCGTGGGGGCACTGAGCAACGACTTCTTCATCAACCTGACCGACATGGCCAACACCTGGGAGCCCACGGGTCGCAACAGTTACAACATCGTGGATCGCAAGACCGGCCGCGTGAAATGGACCGCCACACGCGCGGACTTGGTGTTTGGCTCCAACTCGGTGCTGCGTGCCTACAGCGAGCTGTATGCCCAGGACGACAACCGCGAGAAGTTTGTGCAGGATTTCGTGGCGGCGTGGACCAAGGTCATGAACGCGGATCGATTTGATTTGGCGTAGAGAGATCGGCTGACGCAGGGCACAGGAAAATGAAAAAGGCCGTCATCTTTAAGTCTTTTTTTGACTGAGATAACGGCTCTCATTTTCATACGGCGGTGAGAGAGACCAACTATATGTTTAAAATCAATTACTTGTATACATATTCAGCAATCATACCCACCATAATTCCTATACTTAGCACCCCATGCCAAACCAGAAAAATTAGACCCTCGCGATAGCTAGCCTAAAGCATTGAGCATGCACAACAGAGCAACCAGCCATGCCTGAACTCGAACTCAGAAAGCGACGCGAACGCGCCGCCCGCAATGCGATGGCAAGCTCAGCCTTGGAAGGACTGGTCGCGTCCAAAGTACTGCAGGAAAGCTCGAAAATGCCCGATTAAAGCTCATCCGAGAGCTATACTGTCACACATAGCTTTTGTCTAAGGCAGGAAAATATGATCAAAAAATCACCTTCCGAAAGTCAGGGCGAGCGCGCACTAGGTGCGGTTATGCGCAACGCTAGGATTGAAGCTATCGAGCGTCGTACGCAGGCGATGGCAACTCACTCGGAACGACTCAAGGCCGCGATCAATTCAGGGGTAGTCCGCCGCCAGGAACTAGCCCGTGACTGGTGATAGACCAATCCTGATCGTTGTTGCCGGCCCGAATGGTTCCGGTAAGACTACGATCACTTAGCACGCTCAAAACTCAGATAAACACCGTTATAGCCGAGCTTTCGCCGAAGGCGGCCCTTGATGGCAACGGCACGACCCGTTGGTACTTGAGTCGTTTTACCACTGCTATAGTTCTGATCCATACGCGTTGGCAGCACTTTGAAGCCTAGCCGTTCCACGGCTTCTATGAGGGTAACCAAGCCCTTTGGTGGCATTGGCTTGCCGCTGATGGGACTTGTCACCGCACGGGCATAGACGCCATAGCCAATCCTGAGCAATTTCTCGCTTTTGACCATTGCATGCAATGCACGGCCAACTTGAGCGTAGCCGCCCAGCCCCTCAAAGTCAGCGCGCAAAAACACATCGCCAGGATATTCGGCAACAAGCCTCTGTACTCGCTGCTCAAGTAATGCTGGTTTCAGTGACAATGATCAGTGCTCCTGAACGGTGAGGGAGATAGAGCAACTTCCATCAAACTTTTCACCGGCTCAAGTGTTTGCGCATCAATTCAGCCGCTAGCTTGCGCTCGCGAGCACGGCCACCACGCAACGCATCCGCCAGTGCCAGCAGCTCATACAACCTGATGTCACGACGCGCAGCTTCTGGCGCTGATCGATATAACGGCGAGAACGATAAGCCACGAATCTGACCTTCAGGGTCTGGCCAGACCGGGGGCAGCTCGTCTTCGGCGAACAATGCCGACAAACCCGGGCCGGCATGGGCAGTCGGCATACCTCTGACCACCGAACCTAGCTCAGGCACAAAAACATAACGCAGGCCATGAACCAGAAACTCCTCCAGCGCCGCCCGTACTGGCCGCCCTTCGGCCAGCAAGCCAGCTGCTTTCAGCCGGCGATCAGCTGCATGAACTTCTGAGCTACTCATGGCGAGCTGCCAGGCCCGATCCTGATAGATCGCACTTGCCGGCGGCTTGATGACAGCGCCGAGCACGACCATGACATCTTGTGGCTTGAGATTCATGTTGCCATTCCATATTCGCAAACTGCGAACAAATCATAACAGAGCTGCAAAATGATTAGATTTGTCGCCAAATTTATAGCTAGGGACGAATTTCAGCGAAAAATCTAAACAAATGTGCTGTGCGCCACTCAGGCTGCCTCGACCACGCGCACATCAAATCTGACCTGCAGGGCATCCTTGAGAGCACCGAAGATCGCGGCGAGATTATCCATGCTGGGATTATCCTTCGAGGACAGCATGCGATGCAGGCTTTTGCTGGGCTTTTCGGTGAGCGAGGCCAGCAGCGCTTTCGCAAACGACTGATCACGCGCAACGCGCTCAACTACGGTCTGTTTGACAGTCTCGCGTGAGGCTCATCACTTGCCGCCGTCAAAGCGATTCAGAAGCGCATGGAGTTCAGGTATTTTCAGGCGCGCAGCCATCAAAACTCCACGGGAAAACCGACTGCCATAATGATCACGATCAGTCATGTCCGAACCTAATAAATCCTGAAGCTTTTTCTTGCACGCTGAAGATGACGAGGGCACGGGCTCGCCCAAAATCTGAAGCAGCAAGCCCTCGATGCAAGGTGTCGACCCGATCATCTCAACCTTCTCCGCCCGAGCCTGTTTTTTCAGGCTGGCCGTCCACAACAAATCCGTATCCAAAAACGCCATGCGATGGTCATAGTCAATGCTGCGGCAATGGCCGATCACGGTGTTGATCACATTCTCCGGGCCTTTTCCGTAAGCATTCCGGATGGTGACCTCGACCCCTTTGCCGTCTGAGCAAAAGATCACACGCAGGTGCCTCAGAAAGGCCACCTCGGTATCGCCCTCGCCTACGACGAGCAGCGTGCTTCGGGTATGACGGATGCGTTTAGCCACTCTTCATACCCCTCAGAACTGAGGAATAGCGCCGTACGCGCCAGCCATGTATTTGGCGTAGAGGTTGTCCTCCACGCGTACGCCCTTGATGTCATCCAGCCGCCAGGCATCACTCTCGCAAGCAGCATCTTTTTCGACCAGCACGATTTGAGCTTTGTGCAGCTGATTCATGACCTCGATGGCATGCGTCGTGAAGATGATCTGCGCGTTATGCGGATTGGTCTTGGGCGAGAAAAATAGATTCAGAATAGGCGTCAGCATGTGCGGATGCAGGTCTGACTCCAATTCGTCAATGATCGCCAAGCCGCCTGCGCTCAGCGCCGGCAAGATGCGAGACAGCAAGGTAAATGCGCCTTGCGTACCGCTGGACTCCTGCATGAGGATCAATTCATGTTCTCGGCCATGGATGGCATGCACGCCATACGGCACATGAATCTCTTTTTTCTCGCCATTACTGTCGGTAACTTCCTGCTTTACCAGCCTCACGGCAGACAAGCCCAAGTCCCACTGTCGCAACAAGTTCGACATTTGGGTTTGATAAAGCTCGTTTTGGGCATAAAAGTCAGAGGCCAACAGAATCTGGTTGTTGTCCATGTAGGCACGGCCCATACCGGTGACATTGCTGAACACCTGCAGGTTAACCAAACGGGTCGCGAGATCGACATCAAACTGCGCAGCGGTTGAGATCATCGACGCATTCGGCCGGGTCTTCACCGCCTCGCGCTGCGGCATGCCAAACTGCTGCTGCTTGACCGTATAGGTATTGGCATCAGCATCCCAAGTGCGAATGAACACATAGGAAAATGTACGGCTCAGCCTGCGATGCAAGGACTCCAGCAAGACGCGCTCGCGAGTGGCCTGAAGGCTATAGCGCCAAACCTGACCATCCATTTCAAATTCAGCTTCAAATTCGGAGGCTTGGTCACGGGCTGAAAAATGCGGATCAATCGGCAGATCGGCGTCGATACGGTTGTGGAACGAGTACTTGATGAACCAATCCAGAAAGCCCAGCGACTTGATCAGCGTCGTCTTACCACTGGCATTGGCACCAATCACCGCCATGACTTTGGTGATGCGATCACCGGTCTGAGACTCAGCAGATCGATCATCAACAGGTGCATTCTTGTTAAGCTCCAGCGAGATGCTGGCCTCTTCCAGGAATGACTGAAAATTCTTCAGGCTGAATGACCGAAGCATGGCTTTTCCTCCCTCATCGCTGCTCGTTTGCAGTCGCTCTTGCAGCGGAGGATAGTCCTTTAATTCGGAATTAAAAGCTAGTTTCAACATAAAAATGTTAGAAATCTATTTCTATAAGGAAAGTATGGCCTTGTCTTCGTTTGATCGTACCCCGAAGCAGCTGCTCGCAAAGCGCTTGGCGACTACGCCTCTCACTTCAGAGCCTGTCGAAATCCCCGATCCCGCGCCATGAAAGCTTCCACCGTCAGCGAAGGGGTGAGCTATTTTTGACTTCTCATTTTATGAGCAAATATTTTTGAAGTTTCTTTTGGGGGGTCTGAATGATTTTTTGAGGCTTAGAAAACAAAAAAGCCCTGAATTATCAGGGCTTTAGTGAATTTAACTTGGCGGTGAGAGAGGGATTCGAACCCTCGATACGGGATTACCGTATACACGCTTTCCAGGCGTGCTCCTTCAGCCACTCGGACACCTCACCAGCGCGCCGAAGCTTTGCACTTCAGCGGCGCGCAATCCTAGCGGAAGCTCTACGGCAAGGCAAAGCCTTTTTGCACGGCAAGTGCTTGGCTATCGCGCCAATAGCGGTGCTAAAATCACTGCCCGCAAACGAGGTGGCCGGCAGATTCGCTGCTCGCCCATCGAGGATCTGTATGCAAGCTGAGTCATCCGGCTCACCCCGCTTCAAGCACCAGCTGGCCCTCACTGCAGGCGCGCTCGGTGTGGTCTTCGGCGATATCGGCACCAGTCCGCTTTACGCGCTCAAGGAATGCTTTCACGCAGCCCACGGCCTGGAGCTCACACAGGCCAATGTGCTCGGTATCCTGTCCATGATTTTTTGGTCGATGACCATCATCGTGTCCATCAAGTACATCGCCTTTATCATGCGTGCCGACAACCGTGGCGAGGGCGGCATCATGGCCCTGCTGGCGCTGGCCTTGCGCGCTCAGTATCGCCATACCTGGCTACGCCCCGTGCTGATCGGCATCGGCCTGTTCGGTGCCGCGCTGTTCTTTGGCGATGGCATGATCACGCCCGCCATCTCAGTGCTGTCGGCCGTCGAGGGCTTGAAGGTGGTGTCGCCGGGGCTGGAGGCGTTCGTTATCCCCATCACCATCGCTGTGCTGATTTCGCTGTTCCTGATTCAGCGCCACGGCACGGCGTCGATTGGCACCTTTTTCGGGCCGGTGATGCTGGTCTGGTTCACCACGCTGGCCGTGCTCGGCATCGCTAATGTGCGTCACTCGCCGGAAGTGCTGATGCTGGTGAATCCGGTCTGGGCCATCAGTTTTATTGGTGAGCATCCGCTGGCCGCGTTCATTGCCATGGGTGCGGTGGTGCTGACCGTGACCGGCGGCGAGGCGCTGTATGCCGACATGGGCCATTTTGGCCGCAAGCCGATCCGTCGTGCGTGGTTCTTTCTGGTGTTTCCGGCACTGCTGCTGAATTACGCCGGCCAAGGTGCACTGCTGCTCAGCGATCCCACCGCCATCGAGAATCCGTTCTACCGGCTGGTGCCGGACTGGGGCTTGGTGCCGTTGATTATGCTGTCCACGCTGGCCACCGTGATTGCATCGCAGGCCGTGATCTCCGGGGTCTTCTCGATTGCCCGTCAGGCCATGCTGCTGGGCTATCTGCCGCGCTTCCAGATCAACCACACCTCCGATCGCGAGATGGGCCAGATCTATATTCCGTTTTTCAACTGGACACTGCTGGGCACCATCATCCTGCTAGTGCTGGTATTTAAGTCGTCGAGCAACCTGGCTTCTGCCTACGGCATTGCCGTGACCATGACCATGATCTGCGATGCCCTGCTGCTGCTCGTGGTCGCACATAAGCTGTGGGGTTGGCACCCGGCACTGGCGGCGGCCGTTGCCATACCATTCCTGGCTGTGGATCTGGTGTTCTTCGGCGCCACATCGCTGAAAGTGCTGCAGGGCGGCTGGTTCCCGCTGGCGATTGGCTGTTCGGCATTTTTCGTGATGGCAACCTGGAAGGCAGGGCGGGACATTCTCAGTCATCGCCTGAATTCCGAGACCATGCCGCTCAAGCTCTTCATCAACAGCATTGGCGCCAGCGCCGGCCAGACGGTGCCAGGCACGGCGGTGTTCATGACCGGCTCGCATCACTATGTGCCGCACGCGCTGCTGCACAACATGAAGCACAACAAGATCATCCACGAGCGCAATGTGCTGCTCACGCTGATGACCCGCGATGTGCCCTTTGTGGATGATAGCGAGCGCCTGGTCATCGAGCGTATTGCGCATGAGTTCTACTTGGTCACAGCCGCCTACGGTTTCAAGGAACAACCCGATGTGCCGGCACTGTTCACGCTCTGCAAAACGCAGGGCTTGAGCTTCGATATGATGGACACGAGCTTCTTCGTGTCCCGTGAGCGCATCATCGCGAACGGTCGTCACGGCATGTCGCGCTGGCGCGAAAAGCTGTTTGTGGCGATGGCGCGTAACGCAGTCTCGGCCACCGACTTTTTCCAGATCCCGACCAACCGTGTGGTGGAGATGGGTACGCAGGTCGAGCTTTAAAGCCTCTTGTGTTCGCGGCACAGGGCTTTTGACAGATCCCCGTGCCGCTAGCACATCAGCTTAATAACTGAACTGCGTGCGCAGCATCACTGCCGATGGTTCATTGCCGTTCATGAGCCCGCCTTTGACCGACAGCACATCCACATAGTTCAGGCTCAGCTTCACATTCGGCCCCACATAGGCGTTGATGGCATAGCTGGCATTGCGCTCTTCGCCGCCCTTGACCGTGCCATCCGTCAGATCCAACTTGGAATAGCGCGCCGCCAGCTCCCAGGCCACCGCCCCATTCGGTCGGATGCCGTCCAGCACGCCCGTTTCCGGCTTGTAGCCACGCACTTCGCCGGTCACGGCCCAGGCGATCTGGGCATAGGCGCCGGTAAAGTCGAGATTGCTGCCGGTCTCACGACGAACCTGCGTCATCGCATATTCCGCCTGCGCCGTCACCGGGCCTTGCGTTGTGGCCAGCTCCAGCGCAGCAACGCGGCTGTCGCGCACATCGCCGGCAATGTTGCCGGTATCCACCAGCCGATCCGGGAACAGGTTCATCTCCGGTTTGCTCGACAGCCGCAGCGTTTCCAGCTTGCTGCCGGCCGACACCTGAGTTGGCTGACGCCAGTGCATCGAGCCGCCCACATGCAGCACATGGCCGCTGGCAATCATCGGCGCCCAAGTTGCGCGGGCACTGAAGCCACCGCCTTCGTCATCGCTCGTGGCGGTGCTCAGCGGTTCGCCAAAAACACCGGCGGCTAGGCTGCCGTGCGGGCTGCTTTTGCTGACCATGATGCCCGGCGCCCGTACTGGCAGAAATGCCGCCGCCAGCGAACGCTCCATGAAGGCCAGATTCTTGTCGCTCATCAGCGCTTCCATGCTGTAGGGCACCTTGAAGTTGCCGGCTGTGATGTTCACCGGCCCGCGCCAGGTCGCCCAGGCATCGGTAATGCCGAGCGTGGCATTCGGCGACAGCTCGGTCTCTAGGCGGAAATCCCAGGCACCGCTGGTGCCAGACATGCTCAGACGGCCGCGCCGCAGCTCGCTGCCATCGCCGTAGTCCTTGCTGGCCCCGCTACTCTTGTTGGTAAAGTGCGCCGCATCCAGCTGCATCAAGGCACCAAACTGGACATTGCCCTTGCCATCCTGACTGGTGATTTTCAGGCCGTCCTTGAGGCTGACCTGAGCCTGATCTTTCTGCTTGGCTTTCAGCGTGGCGTATTCCTCGGCGCTGATGATGCCCTTCTGGGCGAGCAACTCCAGCGTGGCATCGCCAGCAAAAACAGGCGTGGCCAATGTGGTCAGCAGCGGCAATGCAAACATCGGTGTCCGTGAAAAATTGAATTTCATGTGTGGCTCCTGTTGAAGTTGTCGCTATATTTGCTTATACATAGCGCCGCATGTTGAAGCATGCGACAGCAACCTGAACAGCAGCCGGAAAAGCCAAACCTGGAAGTGGGCGAATCATGGCAGTAGAAATCGTTATATACAACAAGATATAACCAGGCAAAATACAATCAAAGGAGATTCAACATGGCGCAACGCAACACCTCACTCGCAAAACTCGCGCTGGCAGGATGCCTTTTCCTGGCATCCCCGCTATGGGCAGGCGATGTCACGATCTACGCCGCCGCCAGCCTGACCAATGTCATCAAGACCCTGGCCACGAGCTACGAGCAGGACAAATCAACGCACATCAAGCCGTCGTTCGCTTCCTCTTCGACGCTGGCCAAGCAGATCGAAGCCGGCGCGCCGGCAGGCCTCTACATCGCTGCCGATACGCAGTGGATGGACTATCTGCAAACCCGCCGGCTGATCGACAAAGGCTCGCGCAAGAACCTGCTTGGCAACGAGCTGGTACTGATTGCGTCGGCTGCCCAGCCGCGCACCGTGGTCATGAAAAAGGGCACTGACCTCGCCGCCAGCTTCACCGGCAAGCTCTGCATGGGCGACCCCAGCCATGTGCCGGCCGGCATCTACGGGCAACAGGCGCTGCAAAGCCTGGGCTGGTGGGATGCGCTGGCGAAGCGCGTGGTCGGCACCGAGGATGTGCGCACAGCACTGGCGTTTGTGCAGCGCGGCGAATGCCCGCTGGGTGTGGTCTATGCCACCGATGCCGCTGCCAGCACGCAGGTCATGATCGCCGGACGCTTTGCCGCCAGCTCGCACGACCCTATCATCTACCCCATCGCCCTGCTGCCGCGCGCCTCTAGTGAGGCCCGCGACTTTTACCGCTACCTGCAGAGCGATGCCGCCAAGGCGGTTTATCGCCAGGCCGGCTTCGTGGTACTGACCCCTTGAGCCAAAGCATGAGCAACGCAACCGTATGCTGACACCGGAAGAACAATCGGCCCTCTGGCTTTCCTTCAAGGTCGCCGGTATCGCCACGCTGGCCAGCCTCCTGCCCGGCATCTTTCTCGGCTGGCTGCTGGCCAAGCGCGAGTTCGTCGGCAAGGCCATGCTCGATGCCGTGGTGCATCTACCCATGGTCCTGCCGCCGGTGGTACCGGGCTACTTGCTGCTGCTGGCTTTCGGCAGCCAAGGGCCGGTCGGGCGCTGGCTTGCGGACTGCTGCGGGGTGTCGTTTTCGTTCAACTGGCTGGGCGCAGCGCTGGCGTCGGCGGTCATGGGCTTTCCGCTGCTGGTGCAGTCGGTGCGGCTGTCCATGCAACTGGTCGATGCCCGTCTGGAAAACGCCGCGCGCACGCTCGGAGCCTCGCCGCTGATGCTTTTTGCCAGCGTCACGCTGCCGCTGGCCCTGCCTGGCATTCTGGTCGGGGCGCTGCTCACCTTCAGTCGCAGCCTCGGCGAGTTTGGTGCCACCATCACCTTCGTCGGCAACATCGAGGGGGAAACGCGCACACTGCCGCTGGCCATTTACAGCGCCGTCCAGCGTATTGATGGCGAACCGATGGCCATGCGCCTGATCCTGATTTCGCTGACGCTGGCGTTTGCCTCGCTGCTGCTCGGCAACTATCTCTCACGACGCGCCGCGCAGCGCCTGGGTCAGGGCCATCATGCTGAACTTTGATCTGACCCTGCAGCGCGGCGAGTTTCAGCTGCACATGGCGGCCACGCTGAACGAGCCGGTGACGGCGATCTTCGGTGCATCCGGCGCCGGTAAGAGCACGCTGCTGGCCTTGCTGGCCGGCCTGTTGGCGCCCACGCAGGGCCGTATCGTGCTGGCTGATCGCGTGTTGGTGGATACCCGCCAGCGTGTGTTTGTGCCGCCGCATCAGCGCCACATCGGGCTGCTGTTTCAGGATGGCCGGCTGTTTCCGCACCTCGCCGTGCGCCAGAACCTGCTCTATGGCTGGCAGCGGCTGCGGCCAGAGCAGCGGCGTTATGCGCTGGATGACATCGTGGCCATGCTCGACATCGGTTCGTTGCTGGCGCGCATGCCGCAGCAGCTGTCTGGCGGCGAGCGCCAGCGTGTGGCGCTGGGTCGCGCGCTGCTCTATTCGCCGCAGCTGCTGTTACTCGACGAGCCGCTATCCGCGCTAGACAGCCGGCTGAAGGCGCAGATCCTGCCGTTCCTACAGCGCGTGCGCGACGAGACCGGCATCCCCATGCTCTATGTGAGCCATTCGCGTGATGAAATCGAGGCGCTGACGCCGCATGTGCTGACGCTGGCCGATGGGCGGCTAGTCGGTGCCTGATGGCTCGGCCGGCCGTTGCTCAGACGCGTCATCGCGCAGCCAGCCGTTGAATTGCCCCTCGTATGAATCGGTGACACGACTCACTTCGGCCTCCATCTTTTCGTAGTGACTCAAGACCTCCTCGCCATGCGGCGTCAGGCTGGCCCCGCCGCCCTGGCTGCCACCCGCCGCCGACAGCACCAGTGGCTCGCGGAAACACCGGTTCATGGTGTCCACCAGCAGCCAGGCGCGGCGATAGCTCATGCCCATGCGACGCGCCGCCGCCGAGATCGAGCCGTGCTCGCGAATCGCCCTCAAGATATCGGCCTTGCCCGGCCCCAGCGCAATCTCATCACCCTGCATCAGGCGGATACGATGTATCAACATGCCCGCTCCCAGTCTTGTAAACACCGCCTTTTATCTTGCCACGCCGGCATCACAGTCTGACAGCAACTCTTTTATGGCAAACTCATTGCCCGTATCTAACAAGACTCTTTTCAGAGAGCTGACCCTCATGTGCGCATCCTCTAATCCAGCGGCCTCTGACGCCGCCAAGCCTGACGCTCCTAAAAAAGTCGGTCTGCGCGACATTGCTCGCGGCGCGCTGCAAGCCATCCCCGATCTGGTCACGCTCAACAAGGGCCTGTTCGGCCTCGCCACGCTGAAGCCAGACAGCAAGCTGTCCATCGGCCGTGTGCTCGAACGCTGGGCCCGGCAAGCACCGCAGCGCGTGGCCGTGCGCTGGCAGGATCAGCAGTGGACCTATGCCGAGTTCAACAGCTGGGCCAATCGCCTGTCCGCCAGCTTTGCCGCGCAGGGCGTAGGCAGTGGCGACACCGTAGCCATCCTCGCCGAAAACAGCCCGATGCAGCTCGCCTGCGTGGCAGCGGCGGTGAAGCTCGGTGCCATCGCCGGCATGCTCAATTTCAACCAGCGCGGCGAAACGCTCAGCCACAGCATCGGCCTGGTCAAGCCCAAGGTGCTGGTGCTCAGCGCCGAATGCCGCGCTGCGCTGGAATCCACCGACTGCCAGCCCGGCAGCAACGCCATGACCTTCTTCTGGACCGGCGGCGACGCACGGACGCCGGCCCCGGACGGTTATATCGATCTGGATCGCGACAGCGGCCGCCAGCGCAGCATCAACCCAGCCAGCACCCGCGAAGTGACGGCCCGGCAGCCCTGCTATTACATCTTCACCTCAGGCACCACCGGCATGCCAAAAGCCTCGGTGATGACGCACTACCGCTGGCTGGCGTCGATGGCCGGTGTCGGCAACGCCACCATGCGCCTGAAATCAGACGATATTTTCTATTGCTGCCTGCCGCTGTATCACAACAACGCGCTGACCGTGGCCTGGGGCTGCGTGCTCTCCGCTGGGGCTACGCTGGCGATAGACCGCAAGTTCAGCGCCAGCCAGTTCTGGGATCGCATCCGCCATTACGACGCCACCGCCTTCACCTACATCGGCGAGCTGCTGCGCTATCTGCTCAATCGCGATGCCACCGCGCGCGATCAGGATCACAAGATCCGCCTGATCACCGGCAACGGCCTGCGCCCGGAAATCTGGCAGCAATTCCAGAAGCGCTTTGCCATCGAGCGCATCTACGAATTCTACGGCGCCAGCGAGTCCAACATCGGCTTCATCAATGCCTTCGGCGTGTCCGAGACGGCCGGTTTCTCGCCGCTGCCGTTTGCCATCGTTGAGTTCGATGCCGACAGCGACGAGCCGGTGAAGGACGCCAAGGGGCATCTGATCAAAGTGAAAAAAGGTGGCATCGGCCTGCTCATCAGCGAGGTCAGCGAGCGCCGCCCGTTCGATGGCTACACCGACCCCGCCGCCGGCGAGAAGAAGCTGATCCGAGGTGTGTTCAAGAAGGGCGACTGCTACTTCAACACCGGCGACCTCGTGCGCGATCAGGGTCTGCGCCACATCCAGTTCGTTGACCGCGTGGGCGATACCTTCCGCTGGAAGGGCGAAAATGTGGCCAGCACCGAAGTCGAGGGCGCGGTCGCCCGCTTCGACAGTATCGAGCACGGGGCCGTCTATGGGGTGAATGTGCCGGGCTGCGACGGTCGCGCCGGCATGGCCGCCATCACCCTGAAAGCCGGTCACGCGCTGGATGGTGCGGCGCTGGCACAGCATCTCGCCGCCACGCTGCCCGCCTACGCCGTGCCCCTGTTCATCCGCGTGCAGGCCGCGCAGGAAACCACCGGCACCTTCAAGTACCGCAAGGTCGAACTCAAGCAGGAAGGCTTCGATCCCGAGCGCATCGGCGAGCCGCTGTTCGTGCTCGCCGACCGCGCTCGCGGCTACGAGCCGCTGACCGCCGCCATCCATCAAGAAATTCATAATAAGAGCATCAAGCTATGACGCCGCTTTCCCCGCAAGACCAGATGTTCCTGCTCGTTGAGCGCCGCAATCAGCCCATGCATGTGGGCAGCCTGATGCTGCTGTCGCCGCCGCCGGATGCCGGCCCCAACTACGCGCAGGAGCTGGCCGACTGGGCGCGCTCCTACACCAAGGCGCAGCCGCCGTTCAATCAGCTGCTGACTTACAAGCTCGGCCTGCCGTTCTGGACTGACGACACCGAATTCGACCTCGAAGCTCATTTCCACCACATCTCGCTGCCCAAGCCGGGCCGTATCCGCGAGCTGCTGGCGATTGTTTCCAAGCTGCATAGCGGTGTGATGGATCGCGCCAAGCCACTTTGGGAGATCTACATCATTGATGGCGTGGAAGATGGCCGCGTCGCCGTCTACAGCCGTATCCACCATGCTCTGGTCGATGGTGTGGCGGGCATGCGCATGTTGCAGCGCAGCATGTCGCCCGATCCTGCCGTGCGCGATACCGTGCCGTTCTGGGCGATTCCGCCACGCAAGCGCGCTCCGGCCGATGGCGTTGTGGCGCAGGTCACGCAGCCACTGTCGCGTGCTGCGAAATTCGCCAGCATCGTCAAAGAGCAAGCCTCAACCTGGCCCACCGTGGCCCGCGAGATCTACAAGTCGATTAAGGCACGCAGCTCCGACGCCGACTATGTGTCGGTGTTCCAGGCACCGCGCACCATCCTCAACCAGCCGATCAGCGCCTCACGGCGTTTCGCCGCGCAATCGTGGCACTTGCCGCGCATCAAAGCCGCCGCCAAACGCCACAACGCCACACTCAACGACATCGTGCTGGCCATGTGTGCTGCCGCCGTCCGCAAATACCTGATTGAACTCAACGCCCTGCCCGACAAACCGCTGGTGGCCATGGTGCCGATGTCATTGCGCAAGGATGACTCCGAGGGCGGCAACCAGGTCGGCGTCGTGCTCGCCAACCTCGCCACGCATCTCGCCGATCCGCTGGAGCGCCTGGATGCCATCGCGCGCTCGGTGCAGAACAGCAAGGACAGGTTCGCGACCATGAATCAGCTGGAAATCATGAACTATGTGGCCACCGCCATGGCGGTCAGCGGCATCAACATGGCGACCGGCATCGCGCCGACCTGGCAGGCGTTCAACATCGTGGTATCGAATGTGCCGGGCCCGCGCGAAACGCTGTACTGGAATGGCGCCAAGCTGGAGGGCATCTACCCGGTGTCCATCGCGATGGACGGCCAGGCCACCAACATCACGGTGGTCAGCTACGCCGAGAAGTTCGAGATCGGCATCATCGCCTGCCGCCGCACGCTGCCGCATATGCAGAAGCTGCTGCAGTATCTGGAGGACGGCCTCGCCGAACTGGAGGCCTGATCCAGCTCAGCGAGTCGGACTAAAGTTAGTCCGACTCCAGAAAGCCCCCGGACTGGCGCGCCCACAGCTGCGCGTACAGGCCGCCGGCGGCAACCAGCTCGGCATGCGTGCCGACTTCCACGATGCGACCCTGATCCATCACCACCAGCCTGTCCATAGCCGCAATCGTGGACAGCCGGTGGGCGATGGCAATCACCGTCTTGCCGGCCATGAGGCGATACAGGTTCTCCTGGATCGCCGCCTCCACTTCCGAATCCAGCGCTGAAGTCGCCTCGTCGAGAATCAGGATCGGCGCGTCCTTGAGCATGACGCGGGCGATGGCGATGCGCTGGCGCTGACCGCCGGAGAGCTTGACGCCGCGCTCGCCGACATGAGCATCGAGGCCGTGCCGGTGTTTGGCATCCTGCAAGCTCTCAATGAACCCGTCAGCCTGAGCGCGGGCGGCCGCCGCCAGCACTTCGGCATCCGAAGCATCGGGCCGGCCGTAGCGGATGTTGTCGCGCACCGAGCGATGCAGCAGCGAAGTATCCTGCGTGACCATGCCGATCTGCGCGCGCAGCGAGTCTTGCGTCACCTGCGCGATATCCTGCCCGTCGATGCGAATGGTGCCACCCTCCAGATCGTGGAAGCGCAGCAGCAGATTGACCAGCGTGGACTTGCCCGCGCCTGAACGCCCGACCAGCCCGACCTTCTCGCCCGGCCGGATATGCAGCGACAAATCCTCGAACACGCCGGCGGCCTTGCCGTAGTGAAAGCGCAGCCGATCAAACACGATGTCGCCAGCCTGAATCGCCAACGCCGGCGCCTGAGGCACATCCTCCACGCGATGCGGTCGGGCAATCGAGCTGATGCCGTCCTGCACGGTGCCGATGTTCTCGAACAGCGCCGACACTTCCCACATGATCCACTGCGACATACCAGACAAGCGCAGCACCAGCCCGAGCGCCACCGCCACGGCACCGACCGCAATCAGCTGATCCAGCCATAGCGACAACGCCAGCCCGGCCACCGACAGCAGCAACACGGCATTGAGGCTGTAGAGCGTGACATTGAGCTGCGTCACCAAGCGCATCTGGCCATGCACGCTGACCATGAACTCGCCCATGCCTTCGCGGGCAAACGACGCTTCTCGCTGCGCATGCGAAAACAACTTCACGGTCTGGATGTTGGTGTAGCTGTCCACAATCCGGCCCGTCATCAGCGAACGCGCATCGGCCTGGGTTTGCGACACCCGACTCAGGCGCGGCACGAAATAGCGCAGCATGAGCAAGTAGCACGCCAGCCAGACCAGCAGCGGCATCGCCAGCCGCCAGTCCGCGCTGGCAATCAGCACCACCGTGCCGATGAAATAGACAATGATGTAATTCAGCACATCAATGAGCTTGATCACGCACTCGCGCACGGCCAGCGCCGTCTGCATGAGCTTGGTGGCGATGCGCCCGGCGAACTCGTCCTGATAGAACGCCATGGACTGGCGCAGCAGGTAGCGGTGAACCATCCAGCGGATGCGCATGGGGTAGTTGCCCATCAGCGTCTGATGATTAAGCAGAGAGTGCATGAAGGTCATCACCGGCAGTGCCAGCACCACGGCAGCCATGCCCAGCAGCTGCCAGCGCTGCGTCGCCCAGAAGGTCTCGCGCGACTGCTGCGACAACCAATTGACGATATCGCCCAGAAAACCGAAGAGCCAGACTTCGGCCATGGCAATCAGCGCGATGAGGATGGCCGAGGCCGTGAGCCAGGGCCAGGCACCACGGGTGTAATGCAGACAGAACGCCACCAGCGTGCGTGGCGGCTCTTGCGGTTCTTCCGGCGGGAAAGGGTCCAGACGACGCTCAAACCAGGCAAACATCGGCGCTACTCAAAGCCAGTGAAGCAGCCATGATAACGGAGGCGCGGCATTCCTCACTGTCACAAGCGGGATAATTGCTAGGCTATTGATAGTCCCACCAACCCAATCGTGCGCGCTGCTCCACCGTCAGCACATCAATCATGTCCTGGCGATCCAGCTCATCTATGAGTTTGAACAGACCTTTGACGAAACAGATGCAAAGGCAGAATTTGGCATCGATAATGCGGGTCATGGGCAACATGTGGCACCTCACCAGGCCGCAGCCCGTCAACTTTTTGACGGATTTTCCGGGCGCTCTGAGGGTGGTGTTGCATAAGCGATGCCAACCTATATAAGCACTGCCATTACGCAAGGAACACCTGTATGTCGAACCCCCACTGGCGCTATCTGAGCGGATACCCAGAGCCCTTGCTGGCGAAGGTCTCGGGCCTGATCGAGAGCCGTCAGCTCGGTGACTACCTGAGCCGGAAATACCCGGAGCGCCACACGGTTCAGTCCGACAAGGCGCTGCATGCCTATGTCACCGAACTCAAGCAGACGCATCTGCGCAATGCTCCCGCCATCGACCGCACCTGCTACGACAGCAAGCTCGATGTGATCCAGAACGCGCTCGGCCTGCACACGCGACAATCGCGCAACCACGGCGGCCGCCTGCGCAGCAGCCGCGAAATTCGCATCGCCTCGCTGTTCAAGGCCATGCCGCCGGAATTTCTCAAGATGATCGTGGTGCACGAGCTCGCGCACCTGAAAGAGCTGGATCACAACAAAGCCTTCTACCAGCTCTGCGAGCACATGGCGCCGGGTTATGCCCAGCTCGAATTCGACCTGCGCCTGCACCTGACCTGGCAATCTCTGCCGGGCTGAAGATCAGGCCGCTAATCGGAAACCGGCACACGCCAGACCAGCGATGTGCTATCAAAATGACCACCTGGTCAGCATGAGAAGCGCAGCATGGAACCGAGCCCGCAATCACCGCAAGGCAGCCTGTTCGGCCGTCTGAGTTACTTCACCGACATGCTGGCCTGGCCACTACGAACCTCGCACTACCTGGAGCTGGTGAATCCGCTGTGGACGACACATGCACTGCAAGCCCGCGTGGAGAAAGTCTGGGACGAAACCCGCGATGCCCGCACGCTCACCCTGCGCCCCGGCCTGAACTGGCGCGGTCATCGTGCCGGCCAGCATGTGCGCGTCGGCATCCCGGTCGGCGGCATGCACTACACGCGCACCTACACCATCTCGTCGCCACCCGAGCGCGATGACGGCTGCATCACCATCACCGTCAAGGCACATCCGGGCGGACGCATCTCCTCGCATCTGGTGCGCCAGATCAAGGTCGGCAGCTACCTGCCCATCGGCCTGCCGCAAGGCGATTTCACCCTGCCCGACGCCACCCCGGTGCGGCCGCTGTTCATCAGCGCCGGCAGCGGCATCACCCCGGTCATGAGCATGCTGCGCAGCCTGATCGCGCGCGACCGCCTGCCGCACAGCGTGCACATCCACTACGCCCCGCACGACTACGATGTGATCTTCGGCCAGGAGCTGAAGGCACTGGCCGACAAACACCCGCACTACCGGCTCAAGCTGGTGTTCACGCAGGAACTGGGCGGCCAGCCCACCGGCAACAATCGCTTCACCGTCGAGCAATTGCAGAGTCTCTGCCCGGACTGGCGTCAGCGCGAGGTCTATGCCTGCGGCCCGGCCACGCTGCTCGCCGCCATCGAAGCCAATTGGGAAAACGCCGGCCTGTCGCGTCATGTGCATCTGGAGCGCTTCCGGGCCGCCTTCAGCGAAATGCCGGCGGATGCCACCGGCGGCAAGGTCAGCTTCACGCGCAGCAGCCTCACGGTCGATGCCGACAGCGCCACCAACCTGCTGCGCGTCGCCGAAGACGCCGGCCTGAACCCGACCCACGGCTGTCGTATGGGCATCTGCCATACCTGCGATGCCACCCTGAAGTCCGGCTGCGTGCGCGACCTGCGCAACGGCAATGTCATCAACGAGACCGGTCAGCTCATCCAGATTTGCGTCTGCGCCGCCGCCGGCGACTGCGAAATCGACCTCTGACTCATCGACCCCTCATTCGGGAGCACGCCATGAAGACCCATACGCTGCCTGTTGCCCTGAACGACGCCGAACTGGAAGAGTTCGGCCGCGAGATGGACGCCATCCGCGAAGACACGCTCGACGCCCTCGGCGACAAAGACCGCAAGTACATCCTGCGCGTCATCAAGCTGCACCGCAGCATGGACTTCGTATCGCGCATGATCATCTTCGCCGGCCTGTTCTTTCACCCGCTGTGGCAGCACGCCTGGGCCGGGCAGACCGTCATGCTGAGCCTGTTCGGCGTCGGCACGCTCCTGCTCGGCATGGCCAAGATCCTGGAGAACATGGAGCTGGGCCACAATGTGCTGCACGCGCAATGGGACTGGATGAAAGACCCGAGCATCCACTCCAGCACCTGGGAGTGGGACAACACCTGCCCGTCCGACACCTGGATGAAATCGCACAACATCGTGCATCACACCTGGACCAATGTGGTCGGCAAGGATCTCGATGTCGGCTACGGCGTGCTACGCGTCACACCGCTGCAGAAATGGAACCCGCTGTTTTTGCCGCAGATGATCTATGTCTTCTTCATCATGATGCTGTTCGAATGGGCCGTGGCCCTGCACGACGACCATGTGGACGAGTGGATGCGCGGCAAGCGCAGCTTCAGCCAGACCGCCACAGTATTCGCCAACATCGGCCGCAAGATGTGGCGCCAAGCGCGCAAAGACTACATCGCCTGGCCGCTGGTGGGCCTGCTGGTCGCCATCCCGATTCGCCTCAGCGGCTACATTCCCGTGCTCGGCCTCACGCCAGACATCCTGCCCGAGGTCTTTCTGTATGTGCTGATAGCCAATGTCGTGGCCAATCTGATCCGCAATGTTTGGGCCTTCACCATCATCTTCTGCGGGCATTTCCCCGAAGGCACCTACAACTTCACCGAATCCCAAGTCGAAGACGAGACGCGCGCCCGCTGGTACATCCGGCAGCTGCTCAGCTCCTGCAACATCAAGGGCAGCCGCACCTTCGACCTGTTTGCCGGCAACCTCAGCTACCAGATCGAACATCACCTATTCCCCGATCTGCCAAGCAGCCGCTACCCGGAAATCTCGCAGCGCGTACAGGCGCTGTGCGCGCGCTACGGCCTGCCTTATAACAAGGGCTCGCTGACCCGCCAGTTCGGCACCACACTGATCAAGCTCACGCGCATGTCATTTCCGGGGGGCTCGACCGAGCAGAAGATCGCGAGGGCTTGAACACGCCCGCCAAATCGCAGCCGAAAAAAAACCGCCCTGACTCACATCAGGGCGGCTAACCGTTCCCGCAAAACCTAAACAGTCGCTTAGTGCACCGTCTTGCCCTTCAGCAGATGATTCATCTCGCCATCGGCACCAAACAGCTTCTCGCGCCACTCGGTCACCAGCGCCTTGGTATCGTGATCGTTCGGGTGGAAGTCCGGGCGGAAGAAGTCCAGGAACTTCGGCAGCAGGCGCGTCATGCGACCCTGGCGACCGAACAGCGCACGCACACCCTTCACATTGTCACGCACATTAAAGAGCTGACCATCAGCCGCCAGCAGACGACCCGTGGCATAGGCCATCACGGCGCCCAGCACGGCGGTGGTGATGACCATAGTGCCGGCACGAACCACATAGCCACCGCCGGTCTGCTCATACACATCCCAGGCCACGGCCTTGTGCTCGGTCTCTTCCAACGCATGCCACATCCACAGCGGACGGATGTCTTCACGCGCGCTCATGTGATGATCGACTTCAGCCAGCAGCTGTTCGCCCATCAGCGCAGTGAAATGCTCCAGACAGATCGTCGCAGCCAGATTCAGACGCGGGTGAATCTTGGCGACAGTATCCAGCAGCAGCTTGAGCTGGGCTTCCAGCTCATGCGCCGGCAGCTTCTTGTCGTTGATGAACTGGTTCAGCACCTGGTGGCCCTGCGTGTGCAGCGCTTCCTGGCCGATGAAGCCGGAGATGCCAGCCTTCAGGTTCTCGTCGGTGATCTGGTCACGATAGTGACGCACCGCTTCCACAAAGAACTGTTCGCCTTCCGGCAGCAGCACCGAGAATGCCGACCAGAAATAGGTCAGGAACGGGCTGTCGGCATACCAATAGCCGCCTTCGGATTTGCTGAAATCGAGCGCCACACGGCGCGGCGGAATACCGACCTTGGCACCCAGGGGCTGACGCGGCGCATCCGACGGGGGCACAGTCGTGGCGGCAGCATTGCTCATCGCAGTCGTGTTCAGTGAAGTCATTTTGCCTCTCCAGAAAAAAATACATATTGGGCAAGACGAACTGTGCCTTTGACCCGCCGGCAGTAGCAGGTTATTTTGGGACAACTTCTTGTCCTTATGTGCCATTCGCTGATGTCACGATCTGCTACCGATACCACCCCCGGCCTGCCCGCTGCCTACGCATTGCTCGTGCTTGATGTGCTGAAGCGCTGGCATATCGCCGAAGAAACGCTGCTAGAGCCTTTTGGCCTGACCCGGCAGATGCTCACCGCGCCGACCACGCGCATCCCGCTGGATACCGTCAACGGCCTCTACGAGCAGGCGCTGGCGCTGACCGGCGAGCCCGGCCTGCCGTTCTACATCGGCATGCAGATGAAGCTGTCCAGCCACGGCTTCATCGGCTTCGCGGCGATGACCGCGGATACCGTGGCGCAGGCGCTGGAGCTGGCCGAGCGCTTCATCAGCCTGCGTCTCATGGGCTTTGCCCTGCGCCTGGAGCGCGATGGCGACCGCGCCCACCTCTACCTCGACACCGCCGTGACCCAGCAGCCCCTGCGCGATGCCGCCGTAGCCGCGCTCATGGTCGGCCTCGGGCAGATGGCGCAGGTCATCACCGGCGAGACGCTGTACGGCGAGGCCGACATCGATATCCCCGAGAACCCGCGCTTCGAGGAGTTTCGTTACATCCTGCCGGCGCAGATCAAGTTCGGGCAGTCCTGTAACCGCATCTCCTTCGATGCCGCCTACCTCGACCTGCCGCTGGTCATGGCCGACGCCGCCTCCATGCAGCTGGCCGTGGAGCAATGTGAGCGCGAGCTGGTCGCCATCGGCCTGCACAACCGCTTCGTGCGCGAGGTGCGCGAGCTGATCTATCGTGAGGACGAAGGTTTTCGCGGCGTCGAAGCCGTGGCCGGCGACCTGCACATGTCGGAGCGCACGCTGAAGCGCCAGCTCGCGCTCGAAGGCACCACCTTCACGGACATTCTCGAAGACTTGCGCCGGCAAAAGGCCATCCTGCTGCTGGACGACCCACGACAGAACCAGGAGCGCATCGCCGAGCAGCTCGGCTACTCCGATGTCGCCAACTTCAATCGCGCCTTCAAGCGCTGGACCGGCACCACGCCCGGTCTGTATCGGCGCAACCCGTCGGGCAGCTAGCCGAGAACACTGCCCTCTGCTGCCGCGCTTGTGTATAACCGGTTGGATAGCCCGCGCTATACCCAGCGCCGCGCCAGCAAATCAGCACACAGAGGCCGCATCATGGCAGACGAGAAAAAGCCCAGCCCCTTCGCTCAGGCCTTCGGCCTCGCCGGCATTGCCGCAGAGACTGCACGCGACATCGCCAAGCAAGCGCTGGGCAGCACCGTCGTTGGCGTGCAGGAAGCCGTCGGCAAAGCCTCGCAGGGCACGCGCGACACCGCGCTAGCCTTGGCGCAACGCTATCTGCGCCACTCCACACTGACCCTGCCCCTGCCCGAAGCCCTGCTCAACCAGCAGGTTCGCGCCCGCCTGAAAGACAACCCGCACATCGACTACATCCAGGTCGACTGCCTGCCCGACCGCTTCGACATCAAGCTCGACGGCCACTTCCAGCGCATGGTCTACACGCTCACGCTGTCCGTCATGGTCAAGGAATGCCAGCTCACCGGCGACACCCCCTTCATGCGCTTCCAACAGCTCGAGCAGGCGCTGGATGTGCAATGGCGACAAGCGCCGATGCTGGTGAACTGGGCCACCCGCCACCTCGGCCAGGGCGCGTTCCAGCTCGCCAGCAAACTGCCCTTGCCATCGCTCACGCAACAGATCGTCAGCCACATTCCCGGCCTGCATCGCGAAGGCATCAAGCAATGGCGACTGAACCTGGCCGAAGCAGGCATGATCGACTTCCTCAACAACCGCTCCTGGTTCATGGAGAAACTGGTCAGCCTCGGCGATCGCAACATCCTGCCTGGCCTGAACCTGCTGCAGGAAAGCCAGGACTGGCTGCAGCAGCTGGTCAATCAGATCGAGGTCAAGGACTTGAGCGTGCAGAGCGGTCGGCTGGATATGAAGGTGGGCTTACGCGGCAGCTGAAATCTGGCGGGAGCCGCTGAAATACTGCACGGCATTGCACCGAACGCATAAAAAACGCCCATGAAAAAGGCCGCCCCGGTTACCCGGCGCGGCCTTTTCGTCAGCTTGGTCTAGCGGTCGATCAGACCAGCTTTTCCAGCTGCGGAACGAGGTCGAACAGATCGCCCACGATGCCGTAGTCGGCAACGGAGAAAATCGGTGCTTCTTCGTCCTTGTTGATCGCAACGATCACCTTGGAGTCCTTCATGCCGGCCAGATGCTGGATGGCACCGGAGATGCCCACGGCGATGTAGAGCTGCGGCGCGACGACCTTACCGGTCTGACCGACCTGCATGTCGTTCGGCACGAAGCCGGCGTCGACGGCAGCGCGCGAGGCACCAACGGCAGCACCGAGCTTGTCAGCCAGGGTGTAGAGGATCTTGAAGTTGTCACCGTTGCCCATACCGCGACCGCCGGAAACGACGATCTTGGCACCGGCCAGTTCCGGACGATCGAGCTTGGCCAGCTCTTCGCTCACGAACGAGGAAGTGCCAGCGTCTTGTGCGGACGCAACGGCTTCAGTCGAAGCCGAACCACCGGTGGCGGCAACGGCATCGAAGCCTGTCGGGCGCACGGTGATGACCTTGATGCTGTCCGAAGACTGCACGGTGGCGATGGCGTTGCCAGCGTAGATCGGGCGCTCGAAAGTGTCAGCCGAGACCACCTTGGAGATTTCCGAAATCTGCGCAACATCGAGCAGCGCAGCAACGCGCGGCAGGGTGTTCTTGCCGTTGCTGGTGGCAGGCGCCAGGATGTGGCTGTAGCCCTTGCCCAGCTCGGCAACCAGCAGCGACACATTTTCAGCGAGCTGATGCGCGTAAGCGGCATTGTCAGCAACTAGTACCTTGCTCACGCCAGCGATCTGGGCAGCAGCGGCAGCAGCAGCGCCACAACCGGCACCGGCAACCAGCACATGGATGTCGCCGCCGATGGCCTTGGCCGCAGCAACGGTGTTCAGCGTGGCGCCCTTGATAGCGGCGTTGTCGTGTTCAGCAATAACGAGAATAGCCATGATCAGATCACCTTCGCTTCGTTCTTCAGCTTTTCGACCAGCTCTTCGATGGTCTTGACCTTGATGCCGGCGGAACGCTCGGCCGGTGCTTCGACCTTGAGGGTCTTCACACGCGGGGATACATCAACGCCGTAGTCGGCCGGGGACTTGATGTCCAGCGGCTTCTTCTTGGCCTTCATGATGTTCGGCAGCGAGGCGTAGCGCGGTTCGTTCAAGCGCAGGTCGGTGGTGACCACGGCCGGCAGTGCCAGCTCAACGGTCTGCAGACCGCCGTCGACTTCACGCGTAACCTGGGCCTTGTTGCCATCGACCTTAACGATCGATGCGAAAGTACCCTGGGCATAGCCAGCCAGCGCAGCCAGCATCTGGCCAGTCTGGTTGTTGTCGCCGTCGATGGCTTGCTTGCCAAGAATCACCAGACCCGGCTGTTCCTGGTCGCAGATGGCTTTCAGCAGTTTGGCAATGGCCAGCGGTTCGGCATCAGCCGCTTCAACCAGAATGCCGCGATCAGCGCCGAGGGCCATGGCCGTACGCAGCTGTTCCTGGGCATTGGTCGGGCCAACAGACACAACCACGATTTCAGTGGCGATGCCTTTCTCTTTAAGACGCACGGCTTCTTCGACCGCGATTTCGCAGAACGGGTTCATCGCCATTTTTACGTTGGCGAGTTCAACACCCGTCTTGTCCGCTTTCACGCGAACTTTTACGTTGTAATCGACAACGCGTTTGACAGCTACCAGAACCTTCATGGAATCCTCAGCTTACATTGATGAACGAATAAGAGTTCAGCCAGGGCACTCACGCAACGCATGAGCCCCCAAAAGGCCCGCTATCTTGCCGTCTGAGGCCGGTTCGGTCAATAACCGGCCGGCACATCAAGCCTGACAGACGAGTCTTGGCTGGCGATATCACATCAGCTAGACATGCCCAGCACGCGCTTGTTGCCCATGCGCACGGCCACATTCAGCAAGAAATCCAGAAACGGCTCCTGCTCGCCGATGAAGTCGGCATAGAAGCCGGACTTGGTCAGCGCCGATGCGCCGTGTGCCAGCGCCCAGGCAGCGGCGATATGGTATTGCGGCGGCACATCGGCGAGCTTGCCGGCCTTGATCTGGCCATCGACCATTGCGCAAAGCTTCTCGAAGTTGGCGGCACGGATGGCGTGCAGCTTCTCCACCAGCGCCGGCACGACCTTGTCAGCCACCAGCTTGCTTTCCAAGCGATCAAACAGCAGGTATTGATCGGCATCGCGCACTCGGAAGGTGAAGTATTCGCGTACCAGCGACTGTTTATCCTGGGAAATATCGATGCGACGGAAGAGATCAGCCAGCACTTCCTCGTAACGAATCATCAGCAGCAGATAAATCTCGTTCTTGGTCTCGAAGTGCTTGTAGATGGTGCCTTTGCCAATGCCGACCTTGTCCGCGATCATCTCCACGGTGACTTTGTCTTCACCATGTTCGATGAACAGTGCCTGAGCACAGTCCAGAATGGACTGCTCTCGTTGACGAAACTCACGGGCTTTTTGCGTTGCACGCGCCAGATCGGTCATTTTTGCTCCTCATTCACCGCCAGATCGGCGATTTAGCCAAGACGGCAGTTTAACTTGCCAACGCCCGTGTCGGTAGCGTGTCCAGACGAAACGCGGCCTGATAATTGCGCGTGGTGGCCTCGGCCAAAGCCTCCAGGCTGAGCCCGCGCAAAGCCGCAATATAGGCAGCAGTATCGGCCAGGAATGCCGGCTCGTTGGGCCGGCCGCGATTCGGGGCCGGGGCCAGATACGGCGCATCGGTTTCGATCAGCAAGCGGTCGAGCGGAATGCGCTTGGCCACATCTTTCAGGTCCAGCGCTTTCGGGAAAGTCACGATACCGGAAATGGAGATGTAATAGCCCAGATCCAGCGCAGCCTCGGCTGTCGCCCAATCTTCCGTGAAGCAATGCATGACGGCGCGCTCGGCCCCTTCGCGACGCATCTGCGCCAACACATCGTCACGCGAATTGCGGGTGTGGATGATCAGCGGTTTGCCGGTGCGCTTGGCCACTTCGATGTGCGTCGAGAACAAGGCCTGCTGCGCGTCGCGCGTGGAGGCATCATGGAAATAATCGAGGCCGGTCTCGCCGATGCCGATCACTTTCGGGTGCTGCGCCAGCGCGAAAAGCTCATCCACCGTGGGCTGATGCGAGTGCGTGTGGCAGGGATGCACGCCGACGGTGGCGTAAACATCGTCATTGGCCTCGGCGATGGCGCGAATCTGATCGAACTTTTCCAGCTCGATGCTAATGCACAGAAAATGGCCGACGCCGCGCGCGCGCGCCGCATCTAGCGCAGCATCCAGCGAGCCGCCGTGCCGGTCGAGCTTCAGGCAATCGAGATGGCAGTGACTGTCAACCAGCATGTGAACCTCGTTTTTGACGCGTTTCGCGGCCCCAGTGCAACCAGAGACCTTCCAGAATGGCTTGTGGCTGCACGCTGGTGCCGAGCAGCCGGCGCGCCTCCACGATTTCATACAAGGTGTTGAGCAGCGCCTGCGCCGAAACCGCCGCCAGCAAAGCCGCCATCTCGCCACGCAAGTCGCTGTGACGGGTCGGATAGTCCGCGACCAGCGCACCCGGCACGGCATCATCGAGCAGGCTTTGCCAGGCCAGAGCCTGCTCGCCGGCGTCCAGCTTCTGCCAGCGCTGCGCCGCCTGCAAGGGCATCAAGCGGGTTTGCGCCACCGCCAGCAAATCCACCAGCAGATCAGCGCGCGCCGAGAACCACGGTTGCGCCTGCAATGCCGCTGCTGCCAATGGCGCACCGCGCGCCAGCTCCAGCAGCGTCTCCGCCATTTCCGGCGGCTGCACCTGCGTGCGCAACCAAGCCAGCGCCTGCTCGGGCGCCGGCAAAGGCATCGGCAGCAGCTGGCAGCGGCTGCGTACGGTTGGGAGTAATGCCGCCGGCTTGTCAGTCAACAGCAGAAACAGCGAATCGCGGCCCGGCTCTTCCAGCGTCTTCAGCAAGGCATTGGCCGATGCCGTATTCAGGGCATCCGCCGGCTCCAGCACCACAATGCGCTGACCACCCTGGCGATGCGCCGACTGCGTGGCGAATTCGACCACCGTACGCACCTGAGCGACCTTGATGACCTTGCTCGCTTTTGTGCCTTTCTCATCTTCCTCGTCTGGGCTGACCCAGAGCAGATCGGGGTGATGCCCCGTGCTCAGCAATTGGCAGCTGCGGCAAACACCACAAACGCCCTGCTCGCTCGGCTGCTCGCACAAGCGCCAGGCGGCAAACTGGCGGGCAAAATGGGCTTTGCCCAGCCCCTGCGGAGCCGCCAGCAGCAAGGCATGCGGCAGGCGCTTCTGCTGGCTGAGATGGCAAAGTGACTGCCACAAACCGGTCTGCCAGGGGTAGATGGCGCTCATGATTTCACCGCCATTTGATAACGACGAACCGCCTGCAACACATCCGCCTGCACCGCCAGCAAAGACTGCCCCGCATCAATTTGCCGGATGCGTTGCGGATCAGCAGCCGCACGAGCCAAATACCCAGCCCGCACACGCTCGAAGAACTCCAGTTGCTCGCTCTCAAAGCGATCCAGCGCCGCCCGTGCCCGCGCTCGCGCCATGCCGTCGGCCACCGGCATGTCCAGTAGCAGCGTCAGACCCGGCTGCTGACCCTGCAACAACCAGTGCTCCAGCGCGGCAATATCCGCAACGGCCAGGCCACGACCCGCGCCCTGATAAGCATAAGTGGCATCCACAAATCGGTCAGACAAGACCCAGGCACCGCGCTGCAAGGCGGGCAAGATCAGGCCGTGCCAATGCTGGGCACGCGCGGCAAACAGCGTGAGCAATTCGGCCGATGGCATCACCGCCTCGGCACGCGGGCTCAGCAGCAAGGCGCGCAGCTCCTCGGCATAGGGCGTGCCGCCGGGCTCACGGGTGACCACGACTTCATCGCCGCCAGCACGCAAAAAGTCGGCGACGGCCGCAAGATGGGTGGATTTGCCCACGCCTTCGCCACCCTCCAGGGTGATGAAACGCGACATCAAGTCAGTCATGAATAGCTCAGCGTTGGTGGCGGTTGACCGCGCGATTATGGTCGGTCAGATTGGCCGAGAAAATATGGCGACCGTCACTGCCAGCCACAAAATACAGGGCATCGCCCTCGGCCGGATGCAGGGCGGCATGAATGGCGGCGCGGCCCGGATTGGCAATCGGCGTGGGCGGCAGGCCGGCACGGCGGTAGGTATTATAAGGCGTGTCCTGGCGCAGATGCGCTCGCGTGATATCGCCCTTGTAGCGCTCACCCACGCCGTAGATGACGGTCGGGTCCGTCTGTAGACGCATGCCGATCTGCAAGCGACGAACAAAAACACCGGCAATCTGCTCACGCTCAGCCGCCGCGCCGGTTTCCTTTTCAATGATCGACGCCATGATCAAGGCTTCGTAGGCATTGTTGTAAGGCAGCCCCAACTGCCGCCCGGCCCACTCCTCGGCAAGGATGCGTTTTTGCCGCTGATAGAGCCGGCGCAGAATGTCGAGATCGCGCTCACCCTCTTCCAGCACATAGGTATTGGGCGCAAACAAGCCCTCAGGATGCCTCTCTTCGGCACCGATGGCACCCAGCACTTCATTGTCCGTCAAGGTCGTCATGACCTGACGCACATCGTCGCGATCGGCCAGCTTCTTGCGCAGATCCTTGAAGCGCTCGCCCTCGATCAGCACCAGCGGCTGTGTGCCATCGGGAGCCTCGGCCAGACGCTGCACGAGCTGATCCAGCGTCATGGGGGGCCGTAGCACAAAGACGCCAGAGCGCAGCACTTCCTCGCCCGGCCGCAGCCACAACCACACGCGCAAGCTCAGTGCCGAGGTAATGAAATTCTGTTCGGCCAGTTGCTCGGCCACGCTGACCCAGCTGCTGCCGCGCGGCACTTTCAGGCGATAGCCCTGCGGTGGCAGATCAAACGACTGCAGGAGCGTGCGATAGATAAGTATCGCCAGCAACACGACCACTCCCCAGAACACGCGGATGCGGCGTTTTGGACGAGGAGCAACGGTCTTGCGCGGGCGAACATGACTCATGCGGGAGCAAACCAGGCAGCGATATGAGCCTGGCATTGTCGGGTGTATTGGCCCACAGGCCAAGCCCGTTGGCGATAAGCGGCAACCGGCCAGATGCCCATGACGCTGTTGGCAAAAAACACTTCATCGGCGGCCAGCAGATCATCTGGCGTTAGCGTGGCGATCTGCACCGACAAAGGTGCATCGCTCAGCAAAGCTGCGCGCAGCGCACCGGCAATGCCGCAGGCGGTCACCGGTGGCGTCAGCAAGAGGCCGTCAAGCACCAGAAAGAGATTGGAGAACACGCCCTCGACCAGCTCGCCGGCAGCATTACAGACCACCAGCTCCTGACATTGCGGCTGGGTCGCCAAGGCGTCGCGCAGCAAGACTTGCTCCAGGCGATTGCTGTGTTTGATGCCGGCCAGCACTGGTTGCGCCGCCAACGCAAACGGCGCATCGGCCACGCGAATGCCCCACTGCGCGTATTGCGCCGGATAGCTCGGCAACGCATGCCAGCTCAGCGCAAAACCCGGCGTGATCGATGGCGGCGACTGATAGCCACGGCCCCCGGCGCCGCGCGTCACCTGCACACGCAGGATGCCATCCTCGGCCACAGAGGCCAGAAATCGGCTGATGTGCTGCGGCCAAGCCGGCAAAAACGGAATGCCGAGCTGCCGACAGCCCTGCTGCAAACGCTGCAGATGCTCATCCAGCAGCACGCCACGACCGGCACAGACGCGAATGGTCTCGAACAGGCCATCACCATAGGCAATGCCACGATCATCCGCCGCCCAATGCGCGACGGCTTCATCGCCGTACCAGATCTGCGTCGGCATGGCGTTGGTCACAGGCGGCGAAACACCAGGCTGCCATTAGTGCCGCCGAAGCCGAAGGAATTCGACAGCGCGACATCCATCTTCATGGCGCGCGCCACATGCGGTACATAGTCCAGCGTGCAGGCTGGGTCCGGGTTATCCAGATTGATCGTTGGCGGTGCAATCTGGTCACGCAAGGCGAGAATGCTGAAGATAGCCTCGACTCCGCCGGCCGCACCGAGCAAGTGACCAACCATCGACTTCGTGGAGCTGACCGCCAGTCGCGGCGCATGATCGCCAAAGACCTGCATGATGGCCTGCGACTCGGCGATGTCGCCCGCTGGCGTGGAAGTGCCGTGGGCATTGATGTACTGCACCTGCTCCGGCTTGATGCCGGCATTGCGCAAGGCATTGGCCATCGCCGACGCCGCGCCCGCACCATTCTCCGGCGGCGAGGTCATGTGATAGGCATCGCCACTCATGCCGAAGCCGATCAGCTCGGCGTAAATGCGCGCGCCACGAGCCTTGGCATGCTCATACTCTTCCAGCATCAGCACGCCGGCGCCATCGCCCAGCACAAAGCCATCGCGATCTTTGTCGAACGGGCGGCTGGCCTTGGTCGGATCGTCATTGCGCGTAGACAAGGCGCGCGCTGCGCCGAAGCCGCCCATGCCCAGCGGGGTAGACGCCTTTTCGGTGCCCCCAGCGAGCATGGCATCAGCATCGCCACTGGCAATCAGACGCGCGGCGAAGCCAATACAGTGGGTCGCAGTAGTACAGGCCGTGGTCACTGAGAAGTTCGGCCCTTTCAGGCCATGACGAATAGACAGCATGCCGGCCGCCATATTGATGATCGAACCTGGCACAAAGAATGGCGAAATCTTGCGCGGCCCGCCTTCCAGCAAGCTGATATGCCCATCTTCAATCGTCGCCAAACCGCCAATGCCGGAGCCGACGGCAACACCAATACGATCGGCATTGGCCTCCGTGACAACCAGACCCGAATCAACCAAGGCCTGCTGGCCAGCGGCCAAGCCATATTGAATGAAGGCATCCACACGCCGCGCTTCTTTCGCCGGCAGATAATCCTCGACCACGAAATCGAGCACCGTGCCGGCAAACTGCGTGGAAAAGGCCGAGGTATCGAAGTGATCGATAGCGCGAATGCCACTTTTCCCGGCCAAAATGCCCGCCCAGGTCTGCTCGACCGACGCACCCAGCGCCGTCAACATGCCCATGCCAGTTACCACTACACGCCGCGACATCATGGCGTCACTCCTCATCTGAATTCATCCAGTCGCCATGATGTTACCAAGTCGTGACGACTTCATGACTACAACAAGTCGCCTGTTCATGGCGAATACCCTGAAAATCTTCAACATCGACAATTCGCAGGCATAAAAAAACCGCAGATACGCTCAGCGTACCTGCGGTCTTCTTGACCGCAGCAATTACTGCTTGCTGTGCGCGGTCACGTAATCGATCGCGGTTTGCACCGTGCTGATCTTCTCTGCTTCTTCGTCCGGGATCTCAGTCTCGAACTCTTCTTCCAAAGCCATGACCAGCTCAACGGTGTCCAGCGAATCAGCGCCCAGATCGTCGACGAATGAGGCTTCGTTGGTTACTTCATCCAGCTTCACACCCAGTTGTTCAGCGACAATTTTCTTGACGCGTTCTTCGATCGTGCTCACGTTAATCTCCTTTGATGTCGGACTGCCGACAAGTCGCCGCAAGTGTATTGAAGCGTCCTGTGAGTGGCAAGCACCGCCTGCCCGGCAAACCGTAAGTAGTTATTTCAGGTTTATAAGTGTCGGATGACTGGCCGGTCTAGGCCATGTACATCCCGCCGTTTACATGCAAGGTCGTGCCTGTGATGTAAGCCGCACGCTCCGATGCCAGAAAGGCCACCGCCTCTGCAATGTCTTGTGGTTGACCCAAGCGCCCGGCGGGCACCTGCGTCAGCAATTTCTCGCGTTGTGCTTCTGGCAACGCCTGCGTCATGTCGGTTTCAATGAAGCCCGGCGCAATCGCGTTCACGGTGATGTTGCGCGACGCAATCTCGGCAGCCAGCGCCCGTCCGAAACCTTCCAGACCGGCCTTCGCAGCCGCGTAGTTGGCCTGGCCGCCATTGCCCATGGAGCCCACCACCGAGCTGATGTTGATGATGCGGCCCCAGCGTGCCTTGGTCATGCCCTTCAGGCTGGCCTTGGTGACACGGAAGATGGCAGTCAGATTGGTATTGATCACCGTCTGCCACTCGTCTTCTTTCATGCGCAGCATGAGGTTATCGCGCGTGATGCCAGCATTATTGACGACGATGAGCGGCGCGCCGAATTCGGCGACAACCTGCTCCAGCACCGCCTCGATGCTGCTCAGCTCGGCCACATCCAGCACCACGCCACGGCCGGCGATGCCCGCCTCGGCCAGCGCCTGCGTAATACTGACAGCACCCGCTTCAGTGGTTGCCGTGCCGATCACAATCGCACCTTCGCGACCCAGCGTGAGCGCAATGGCACGACCGATGCCGCGAGTAGCGCCAGTGACCAGTGCAATTTTGTCCTGCAATGACTTTTCCATATACATGCCCCTGAATCGACTATTTATAGGCTATCAAACCAGTGCCAATGCGGCCTTGAGACTTTCGGCGGACTCCACCGACACATGCTCGGCATCCTTGGCGATACGCTTGTTCAGGCCGGTCAACACCTTGCCCGGCCCACTTTCCACAAAGCGCGTCACACCTTGCTCAGCCAACCACTGCACACTCTGCGACCACAATACCGGGCTGTGCAGCTGCGTAATTAATGACGATTGCAAACTAACCAGATCAGCCTCGATTCGCGCGGCCGCATTCTGCACCACCGGGATGACAGGCGTATTAAAGGTCAGGGATTGCAGATGGATGGCCAGCTTCTCGGCCGCCGGCTGCATCAGCGCACAATGCGACGGCGCACTCACCGGCAGCGGCAGAGCGCGCTTGGCGCCCGCCGTCTTGCAGGCCGCCATCGCGCGCTCAACAGCAGCGGTGCTGCCGGCAATCACGACCTGGCCCGGCGAATTGAAATTCACCGCCGATACCACATCGCCCTGAGCCGCCTCGGCGCAAGCGGCAATCACGGCGGCATCATCGAGACCAAGAATGGCGGCCATGGCACCCTGCCCGGCCGGCACCGCCGCCTGCATCAGGCGGCCGCGCTCGGCGACCAGGCGCACGCCATCGGCCAATGACAATACGCCAGCGGCGACCAGCGCAGTGTATTCACCAAGCGAGTGCCCGGCCAGAAATTGAGGAGTTTCGCCACCTTGTGCCTGCCAGGTGCGCCACACGGCGATGCCGGCGGTGAGCAGCAAGGGTTGGGTGTTTTCAGTGGCGTTCAGTTCAGCCTCCGGGCCTTGCTGTGCCAGCACCCACAAATCCTTGCCCAAGGCTGCAGAAGCCTCAGAAAATGTGTCTTGAACGGTAGAAAATTCAGCTGCCAGATCGGCCAGCATGCCGATGGCCTGCGAGCCCTGACCGGGAAATACCCATGCCGTTGTCATCGAAGAATCCTTGCGAAGTAAATCGGGAACGCTGGCGAGGGTAGCCTAAAAGTGCGCGGAAAGTCGCGTCGGATAGTCTTAAGTTGACGACTCGGCTGCCACGGCCAGCTCGTTTCTGGCGGCTTCAGCGGCGCTGAAGTGGCGTGCAAGCAGGCCTGGAATGTCTTTTTCGACTTCCTTGATGGCCACGCGCAAGGCTTGCGCAAAGGAGTCAATCTGGGCACTACCGTGACTTTTCACCACGATGCCCGAGAGCCCGACCAGGCTGGCACCGTTGTAGCGACCCGGATCCATTTCCTGCTTCAAACCCTTCCAGATCGGGTAAGCCAGCAGACCCAGCAGCTTGGTAAGCCAGTTGCGATTGATCTGCTCCTTGATCTTGGCGCCCATCATCTTCGCCACACCTTCGGAGCATTTCAGCGCGATATTGCCGACGAAGCCATCACATACCACCACATCGGCATCGCCATGAAAAATGCCGTCGCCTTCCACATAACCGATGTAATTCAGCGAGGAAGCGCGCAGCAGCTCATGCGTGGCCTTGATGAAATCGTTGCCCTTGATTTCTTCTTCGCCGATGTTGAGCAGACCGACGCGGGGCTTACCGTGACCGTCCAGCGCTTGTGCCACCAGCGAACCCATTTCCGCGAATTGCACGAGATGATGCGGATCGGAGTCCACATTCGCGCCCAAGTCGAGCATGTGCGCATGGCCGGTTTGCGTCGGCAAGGCGGTCATGATGGCCGGGCGATCAATGCCGGCATGCGTCTTCAGCACAAAACGACCGATGGCCATGAGCGCGCCGGTATTGCCGGCAGACACGCAAGCCTGTGCCTGACCGTCACGCACCGCGTTGATGGCCAACCGCATGGAAGATTGTTTCTTGTTGCGCAGAGCCACGGAAACCTTGTCACTCATGGTGACAAATTCGGTGGTGTGCACGATCTGCAGACGAGCGCGCTGCGCAGATGCGACGGAGGCGATGAGCGGCGTTATCAGCCCTTCATCGCCTACGAGGAGAAGATGCAGGTCAGGCTGTTGCGCCAGAACCTGCAATGCGGCGGGGACAGTGACGGCGGCACCGTGGTCGCCACCCATCACATCCACCGCCACGGTGATACGCATGGCGCGTATCAGGTCTCGTCTTTCGCGCCAAACAGCTGGTGACCACGGTAGAAACCGTCTTTGGTCACATGGTGACGACGGTGCAATTCACCAGTGGTCTGATCGACGCTGAGGGTCGGGCCATTCAGGGCGTCATGCGAACGACGCATGTCACGACGGGAACGGCTCTTGCGGTTTTGTTGAACGGCCATGGTCTACTCCGGCACTTACTGGGTCGGCTGCGTCACCGCAGTCAGGTTAAATCACATTACTCCGTGTCTGACGGCTTCAAGCCAGCCAGCACACGAAACGGGTTTTCTTTCTTCGGCATGGGCTCGTCGTCGGCTTCCGGCAACACTGTCAACGCCGCTTGCGGTTGACAGTCTTCATGGCGCGCCACCAGCGGCAGCGCCATGATCAGCTCATCTTCAAGGAGCTCGGGCAGATCGAGACGATCATCACCGAACACCACATAATCATCATCTTCGCTGAGACGATCGGCATACGCCTCATCGTTCAGCAGAAACACATTCACATCCGCCTGCACCGCCACACTCACGGCACTCAGGCAACGCTGGCAGGTTTGCTCAACCGTTGCACTGACCGAGCCACGCAGGTTGGGCACACCACGAGCATCGCGATGAAACCGGATCTGCACACTCACATCGCCGTCATCACTCAGGGTGACTTCGCGCAAACGCTTGAACGCCGCCAGCGGGGTACGCAACACCAGCTGTGCAGTCTGTTCGGCCATTTTGCCGGGATCAACGAGGTGCGGCAGCAAAGGAGTCTCTGACATAGGCGCGGGATGATACGGATTCACCCACGCCCTGTCAAAGGGAAAGCGCTATTACAGCGACCTTTACTGCAAGCGCGGCACCTGCGAGGTTTCGCTCAGGCTCTGCTGAAAAGCAGCGCCCAGCGACTTGCCCAACGAGCTGCCTAGGCGGCGCAGCACGGAATCCAGCGGATTAGGCACCTGCGTGTAGTCCACCAGCGTGTCTTGCTTCACGACATCACGCGCGACCGAGCCCACCGAGCCGACGGCATCCGCCAAACCGAGGGCAATGGCCTGATCACCACTCCAGAAATAGCCCGAAAACAGATCCGGGTTCTGGCTCAGGCGCGAACCACGACCGGCCTTGACGGCAGCAATGAAGTGACGGTGCACGGCATCCAGCACGCTTTGCACATGCTCACGCTCGACCGGATCCACCGCTCGCGTTGGGCTGAGCAGATTTTTGTGCTCGCCGGCGGTCAGCGTGCGGTCTTCCACACCCAGCTTCTGAATCAGATTCGGCACGCCAAAACCGGGCATGATGACGCCAATCGAGCCAACCAGACTGGACGGATTGACGAAAATCTTGTCGGCAGCCACGGCGATGTAATAGGCACCAGAAGCGCCGGTATCGCCAATGACCGCATAAACCGGCACGGACGGATGCAGCTTGCGAAGACGGCGAATCTCGCGATACACCTCGTCGGCCTGCACCGGGCTGCCGCCGGGGCTGTCGATGCTGAGGATCACGGCCTTGGCTTCGGTGCTTTCGAACGCCAGCGTCAGGGCATCGATGATGCTTTGCGCATTGGCCGGGCTGTCGCCGGCAATTTCGCCATTGATCGCCACTACGGCCGTATGCGGGCCGAAAGCGCCGGCGCTGCTGCTTTCCTCCTTCAGAAAGCTGACCGCCAGCGCCGCCAGAATGATCAGCAACAGCAAGCGACGAAACCAGCGCCAGCGCCGGGCCCGGCGACGATCTTCCAGATCCGCCTTGAGAAACTCTTCAATCAATGCCCAGTCACGCGGCCCGTTGCTGCGGCTGCTTGTCCAATCCGACATGCCCTGCTCCTGAAATTCGGGTTCACCCTGCGTCACGCGCAAGGCACAAATCTGCCTCTACTATAGCGCAGCCAGCACCACTGCCAGCTCGGACATACTCTGACACAGCGCAATCGGCTCATGCTGCGCCAGCCGCTCGCCGCTGTGCACGCCATAAGTCACGCCTATCGACGCCATGCCCAGGCGCTGCGCCATCTCTAGGTCATAGTGCGTATCGCCGATCATGACAGCGCGCTCCAGGGGCACATTCAGCTCCTGCAGCAGCTGCTTGAGCATGAGTGGATTCGGTTTCGATGCCGTCTCGTCGGCACAGCGGGTAGCGCTGAAATAGCCGCCCCAGCCGGTATGCGCCAGCACGCGATCCAGCCCGAGACGACTTTTGCCGGTGGCCACCGCCAGCTGCCGGCCCTGCCCTTGCAGCTGCTGCAATAGCGCCTCGGCACCGTCATAAGGCTGGCTGTGCCCGCCCACACCGGCCACGAAATGATGCGCATAGCGCTGGCGCAAGGCGTCACGCTCAGCGGCTGGCACTTGCGGAAACAGAATCTGCATCGCCTCCGGCAGACCCAGCCCGATGATGTCGCGCGCGGCGGCATCGGTCGGCTCGGGCACGCCGAGGTCGATGGCCGCCAGCTTCACGCTGCGCACGATCTGCGCCAGCGAATCCATGAGCGTGCCATCCCAGTCGAAAATCACCAGATCGAACCGCGCCGCTCTTTCACCCGCAATAAGCACATCAGCCACGACGCAAAATCTCCAGTCCGCGAGCAAAGTCATCATCCGGATCGGCGTGCAGCGCCAGCTTCTTGCCCGACGGCAGCGTCAGGCGCAGGTCACGGGCGTGCAGAAACAGGCGCGACAAGCCTTTGGCCTTGAAGCGCGCATTGACATCGTCACGACCATATTTGTCATCACCGACCAAGGGATGGCCCAAATGTTGGGCATGAACGCGAATCTGGTGGGTACGACCGGTGAGCAGATGCGCCTCGACCAGCGTGGCATCGGCAAAACGCTCGAGTACGGTGAAAATGGTGATGGCAACCTTGCCATCGCGCGATACACGCACCACGGCCTCGCCGTTCGGGCTCTCGACCTTTAATAGCGGCGCCTCGACGCGATGCTGGGCGCCGCTGAGACGGCCCGACAGCAGCGCCACATAGCGCTTGTCCATCTGGCCATCGCGCAACTGTCCGTGCAGTGCCCGTAGCAGCCCGCGATGGCCAGTGACCATGATCAGACCGGAGGTATCGCGATCCAGACGATGCACCAGCTCCAGCTGCGCGGTCTGATTCGGGCGCAACGCCCGCAGAGCCTCGATCAGACCAATGGAGATGCCGCTGCCGCCATGCACCGCCAGCCCGGCCGGCTTGTTCACCACCAGTAGGTTGTCTTCATCGTGCACGATGCGCCCGGCCAGCAGCTTCTGCAGACTCGTGGTCGGGCGCGCCGCCGGCTTCTCTTCGCTCATGCGGATCGGCGGCACACGAATGATATCGCCAGCCTGCACGCGGTAATCCGGCTTCACACGGCCTTTATTCACGCGCACTTCGCCAGTACGCACGATGCGATAGACCAGCGTGCGCGGCGCGCCTTTCAACGCCGTAATCAGGAAGTTGTCGAGGCGCTGGCCGGCATAGGCTTCATCGACGGTGAGCATCTTGACCGTCGGTGCATCGGTCGGTACATCAGCCGATATATTGGGAGTTGCGGGTGAATCTGACATGAACTGTCCTGTATTGACGCCGGATTAAGTCTCTTTGACTCTCATTGGCTCTCTATTAATTAGGGAGCCATTGGCCTTGACGGCAGATGGCTGCTATATTAGCGAGCCGCTTGCCGTTGAAGTCTGTTTTTAAAGACTGCTTCGATGGCTGCATGATAAAGCAAAGCGACTGCTGCTTGGCAGGAAACGCAACACGAGCTGAGTCCCTGTGACGACTAATCGAGTCGCTCAGGATGACCGCCGCCCCATGCACCTCCGCCACCCAGCCCCCGAGGCGACGACACTGTCGCCAGAATAAAAACCTCGCGCCGCATCGTGATTTTGCGCGCAGGCAAGATTTTTTAAGCGGCTCTGATCAGGCAATCACGATCAGGTCACAAGTTGCGAACACCCGAGTCGGCCATCCCGAAACCGTGTTTGCAGCCCACAACAGAATAATGGATGGCATGTAGAGCCCACTTGGCTTGGCATGTCCGATACAGGCGGTGCATCGTGTAGATGCCCGCCTTTGCTGTTGCCGCGACTTGCTTGCGGGCACCCGATGTGGGGCATAACCCCATGGGTAGACCCACACATGAAACGCATGTTGATTAACGCGACGCACGACGAAGAAATTCGTGTCGCCATGGTAGACGGCCAACGCCTCTACGATTTTGACCTTGAACACCGCGGCCGCGTGCAGAAAAAGGCCAGCATTTTCAAGGGCCGCGTCACCCGCATCGAGCCCAGCCTCGAAGCTGCCTTCATTGATTTTGGTGGCGACCGTCACGGCTTCTTGCCGCTGAAGGAAGTCGCTCGCGAATACTTCAACAAGACCTCGAAGGAAGCCGGCGGCCGCATCACCATCAAGGATGCGCTGAAGGAAGGCCAGGAAGTCATCGTTCAGGTCGAGAAGGAAGAGCGCGGCAACAAGGGCGCTGCCCTGTCCACCTTCATCTCGCTGGCCGGCCGCTACCTCGTGCTGATGCCGAACAACCCGCGTGCCGGCGGCATTTCGCGCCGCATCGAAGGTGAAGAGCGTCAGGAACTGAAAGACGCGCTCAACGCCATCAATATCCCCAACGACATGGGCGCGATTGTTCGCACCGCCGGTCTCGGCCGCAGCGCCGAAGAACTGCAGTGGGACCTCGACTACCTGATGACGCTGTGGACCGCGATCGGCCAGGCCGGCAAGGAAAAGTCCGCGCCGTTCCTGATCTTCCAGGAATCCAATGTCATTATTCGTGCCGTGCGCGACTACCTGCGTCAGGACATCAACGATGTGCTGATCGACAACGAAGCCGCTTACAACGAAGCCATGGCGTTCGTGCAGCAGGTGATGCCGCACTACCAGAGCAAGATCAAGCTCTACAAGGATTCGGTGCCGCTGTTCAATCGCTACCAGATCGAAAGCCAGATCGAGACCGCTTTCCAGCGCGAAGTGAAGCTGCCGTCGGGCGGCTCCATCGTGATCGATCCGACCGAAGCGCTGGTGTCTATCGACATCAACTCCTCGCGCGCCACCAAGGGCAGCGACATCGAAGAGACCGCGCTCAACACCAACCTCGAAGCTGCCGACGAAATCGCGCGCCAGCTGCGCCTGCGTGACAGCGGCGGCCTGGTCGTCATCGATTTCATCGACATGACGCCGCCGAAGCATCAGCGCATGGTCGAAGACCGTCTGCGCGATGCGCTCGCCATGGATCGCGCCCGCATCCAGATCGGCCGCATCTCCAAGTTCGGCCTGCTCGAGCTGTCGCGTCAGCGCCTGCGTCCGTCGCTGGAAGAAGCCACTGGCTTGGTCTGCCCGCGTTGCAACGGCACTGGCGTGATCCGCGATGTGCGCTCGCTGTCGCTGTCCATCATGCGTCTGATCGAAGAAGAAGTGCTGAAGGATCGTACCGCGCAGATCAATGCCTCGGTGCCGGTCTCGGTCGCGACCTTCCTGCTCAACGAGAAGCGCAAGACCCTGGCCGATCTGGAGGCGCGCAGCAAAGTGCGCATCCTGATTCTGCCGAACCCGCACATGGAAACGCCACATTACGAAGTCACGCGTCTGCGTGATGACCAGGTTGAAGAAGGCGACGAAGACATCGCCAGCTTCAAGATGGTCGAGCGCATTCAGCCGCCAGCTCTGGAAGTGGTGCTGGAAGCGGTGGATGGCGATGCACCGAAGCGCCCTGTCGCTGCCGTGCGCAACATCCAGCCGCAAACCCAGGCACCAGCGCCGCGCGAGCAGCAGCCGCGTGAAGCGCAGGCTCCAGCTCGTGAGGCCCAGCCGGCTCGTGATGCTCGCGACAACAACACGGCACCGCGTGATACCGCCAGCCGTGAAATCGGCGGCTCGCGCACGCAGCGTCCGGGTCAGTCCGGTCGTGGCGCGCCAGTTGTGGTCGCAGCACCGCAGCCGACCGGCTTCATGGCCTGGCTGAAGGGTCTGTTTGGCATCAAGCCTGAGCCCGTGGTGGCACCGCAGCCGGAACGACGCCCGATGAACCAGCGAGCTGGTGGTCAGAATCAGGGCCAAGGCCAGGGTCAGAACCGTCCGCCGCGTCAGGGCCAAGGCCAGTCGCAAGGTGGTCAGGGCAATCGCAATCCGCGCGGTGGTGACCGTGGCGGCGATCGCAATGGCGACCGTGGCAACCGCCAGAACCAGAGCCAGGAACTGCAAACCGTGGGCGGCCGCAGCCAGATCGACAAGCCGGTAGAAGCAGCACCAGTTGCCGCTACTGCCGAGCGCGCACCGCGTCCGCCGCGTGAACGGCAGCCGCGTGCACCGCGTCCGCCGCGTGAAACCGTGGTGGTTGATGAAACTCTGGTTACCGAACAGGTTGTGGTCAGCGATGAAGTTGTTGCCGGCGAAGCTGCTGCAACACCGGCAGTGACGGCAGAAGGCGGCGAGCGTCGTCGTCGCAACCGTCACCCGGCGCGCCGTCAGCGCGGCCCGCGTGAACGCGATCCGCAGGTTCTGATCGATGCCGGCTTGCCGGTGCCGGAAGAAATGCTGGGTGATGCGGCGGTTGTTGGCGAAGTGGCTGCTGCGGAAGTTGCAGCAGTTGTGGCTACTGAAGTTGTGGCGGAAGCGACGGCTGGTGCTGTTGTAGAGACGGTTTCGGCTGAAACTGTTGCCGCTCCTGCAGCTGAAGTGGCCGCTGAAGCAGCGCCGGAACAGACTGTAGAGGCAGCTGCGCCTCAGGTTGAAGTTGCAGCTGTTGTTGAAGCTGTCGCTGAGGCCGCTCCGGTTGTTGAAGCTGCTCCGGTTGAGGTCGCTGTTGTGACTGAAGCTGAGCACATCGCGCCGGTAGCAGAGGCTGTTGCCGAAGTCGCGACTGCTGAAGTGGCCGCTGAGGCAGCACCGGTTGTTGCAGAGCCTCCGGCTGAAGAAGCTGCTCCGGCAACTGAGGCGGCTGAAGAGGCTGTATCGGAAGCTGTTGTCACCGAAGCACCTGTCGCTGACAGCGCCGACGATGGCAAGGCTCCGCGTCGCGCCAGCAATGATCCGCGTGTCCGCCGTCGCCTGCAGCGTGAAGCCGAAGCCCGTGCTAAAGCTGAGCACAAGGCCGAAAGCGAAGCCTCACAGAGCTGATAAGCTTGGTGTGAGGTAATTGCAGAAAGCCCCAGTTATGGGGCTTTCTGCTTTCTGGGCCAGCACAGTGTTCATCGGCTGTCGGAGATCATTCGTCTCTGTGTTTTATCGACCAAGGTCCTAAAGTTGCCCGACAAAAACCTAGCCTGAATAGGTCTTGAAGGTGGGCAGCTGCAGATCGAATGTGAAAGCGAACAATCGCAGCGCAACAATGACGAACACGCAGAGAACAAACGAGATGTGCTCCGGAACTTTTGCCCGACAAAGCAGCAAATGAGCCGTAATTCCGGCGATAGCAGCCGTCGCGTAGATATCCTGCCTGAGAATAAAGGGAACCTGATTCGTAAGAATGTCACGAATAATGCCACCGCCAACGCCAGTGAGTGTCCCCATGAGTACGATAACCATGGCATTACAGTGCGCCTGCAGCGCCAGCCGTGCGCCCGACATGGCAAATAATGCCAGCCCGAAAGCATCAGCAACCAGCAAGGCATTCAGCGGTACTGGCAATAGGTGTATCCACACAACGGTGAACACAGCCGAACAAACAATGACAATGAGCGACGAAGAATCCTGAATCCAGAAAACCGGATGGCGATTGAGCAGCAGGTCACGCAATGTTCCGCCACCGATGGCGGTGACAGCCGCAATGATGATGACACCCAGCAGGTCGAGTCCGGCCATGACGGCGGCCAGCGCACCACTGGCGGCAAAAACAGCAATTCCTGCTAAGTCGAGGATATAAAGCAGCCTAATCATTGAATCACCTCGAATCCTGTCCACGCTCACCCGCCCCAGATCACCGGCTCCTGCTCCAACACCACGCCAAACTTGTCCAGCACGCTGGCGCGCACATCGGCGGCCAGTTGCAGCAGTTGCGCGCCCGTGCCACCACCGCGATGCACCAGCACCAGCGCCTGGCGATCATGCACACCGACCGCGCCCTGATTGCGCCCTTTCCAGCCGGCTTGCTCGATAAGCCAGCCGGCGGCGAGCTTTACGCCGGTCGTCTGCGGGTAATTCACCACGCCGGGGAAGCGCTGGCGCAAGTCATCGGCCTGTTGCACCGAAACCACGGGATTCTTGAAGAAACTGCCGGCATTGCCCAGCTTGGCGGGGTCTGGCAGCTTGCTTTGGCGGATGGCGATGACGGCGTTGGCGACATCGCGCGGGGTGATTCGGACGATGCCTTGGCGATCTATTTCGCGGCGGATGTCGCCATAGTCGAGCTGTACGCTGGGCGTTCGCGACAATAGAAAGCGAACTTGCGTGATGATGTAGCGCCCCGGCGCATGGGTTTTGAACAGGCTGTCGCGATAGGCAAAGGCGCAGTCAGCGGCTGCCAGTTCGATGCGCACGCCGGTCAGGCGGTCAATGGCGGTCAGGGAGTGCATGACATCGGCTATTTCAACGCCATAGGCCCCGATGTTCTGCACGGGTGATGCGCCGACCGTGCCGGGAATCAGCGACAGATTTTCCAGGCCCGACAAGCCTTGGGCGATCGTCCATTGCGTGAAGGCATGCCAGTTTTCGCCGGCGCCGGCTTCGACCAGCACGGCATCGCCCTGCTCGCGCAGCACGCGACGGCCCATCAGGCAGGGCTGGATCACCAGCGCAGCCACATCGCCGGCGAGCACGAGGTTGCTGCCGCCACCGAGGATATCGACGGGCAGGCGCTGGGCCGTGAGCGATCGCAAGACCTGCAGCAAGGCGGCTTCGCTGCCGACCTTGGCGAGATAGCGCGCGCGCGCCGGCAGACCCAGCGTGTTGAGCCGCGTCAGATCGGCATCCTGGAAAAACTTCAGCTCAGCAGCCACAGCCAAATACTCCCTGGGTTTTCAGCAATGAGCGCAATAGCTGCGTGCAGGCCGTTTCGACCTGATCCAGCACCTGCTCGAAGCCGTCGGCGCCGCCATAGTAAGGATCGGGCACGTCGCCGCCGCGCAGGTCGGGGTGATGATCCAGCAGCAAGGCCAATCGCGCCTTGGCAGTGTCGCCAGCATCGGCGCGAAGGCGCTCAAGTTCGGCGTAATTGGCGGCATCCATCGCGATGATGTGGTCAAAATCGGCGAAGTCTGCTGCTTTTACTTGGCGTGCGCGCAAAGCAGACAGATCGTAACCTCGCACGCGCGCATGCTGCTGCGAGCGGGCATCCGGCGCTTTGCCTTCGTGCCAGGCGGCTGTGCCGGCGGAGTCGGTCTGGATCATGGCCTGCCATCCGGCCTGCTGCACCTGCTGCCGGAATACGGCTTCGGCAGTCGGTGATCGGCAGATATTGCCGAGACAGACAAAGAGGACGCGAACCGGCTGCTCTGTTTTCACGCTGACCGTCATGCAGGCGCTGATGAAGAGCGTGCTGCCATAACAGCGCGCACACGATCCAGATCGGCCTGTGTATCCACGCCGGGCGGCAGCTCCACAGCCGCGACGCCGACATGAATTTTCACGCCGTGATACAGCGCGCGCAGCTGCTCCAGGGCTTCAACCTGCTCGATCAGCGCCGGCGGCCACGACACATAGTCATGCAAGAAGCCGACGCGGTAGGCATAGATGCCGAGATGGCGCAGGTACAGCGATAGCGCTTCAGGGGGTAGCTGCTCACGATTGACAGCAAAAGCATCACGCGCCCAAGGCATGGGGGCGCGGCTAAAATAGAGGGCGTGATCGCTGGCATCGCGCACGAGCTTGACGATGTTCGGATTGAACAGCTGCTCGGCGTTGTGAATCGGTTCAGCCAGCGTGGCGATGCTCGCGGCCGAAGCGCGCTTGAGGTTGTCGGCCACTTGGTTGATGACGACCGGCGGAATCAGCGGCTCGTCGCCTTGGACATTGACCACGATGTCATCGGCGGCCCAGCCAAAGTGAGCGGCGACTTCCTGCAGGCGATCGGTGCCGGACGGATGATCGGCGCGGGTCATCACCACCGGTGCGCCCAGCTCGCGCAACACGGCTTCGATGCGCGGGTCGTCGGTGGCGACAACCACTTCACTGGCGGCGCTTTGCAGGGCGCGCTCATAGACATGCACGACCATGGGCTTGCCGCAGATATCCAGCAAAGGTTTGCCGGGCAGACGGCTGGAGCCGAAACGGGCGGGGATGACGACACGAAAGCTCATGGCGGGCTCCTCAAAAACTGCCGCGACTGGGCGGCAGGGTTTCATCCAGCGTCAGGCGGCGGGCCTCACCTTCGAGCATGACCGGAATGTCTTCGCGGATCGGGAAGGCCAGGGCATCACCACGGCAAATCAGTTCGGCTTGCTCGGGCATGTATTGCAGCGGGCCTTTGCACAGCGGGCAGGCCAGAATGGCGAGCAGTTTTTTATCCAGCATCAGGGGTTCTCCAAAGGGCAAGTCGCTGCGTCAGCGCCTGCCAGAAACTGTCCGGCAGGATAGCCTGAACGGGCACATACCAGCTATTGGCCGGCGCAATACCGGCGCATTTCACGGCGTCTTTTTCAGTCATCACGACCGGTGCCGGCGGGCTGAATTGCAGATCGTCAGCGGTGTAGGCGTGATGATCGGGGAAGGCGTGCGGGATGGGCTGGAACCCCTGCTCGGCCAGCATGGCGAAAAAGCGTGGCGGATGGCCGATGCCGGCGACGGCGTGAATCGCGCCGGCGGATGGCGGGATGGCCGCCGCAACGGGCAGCTCCGTTGCCAAATCAGCTGCCAAATCCACTGCAGCGCCGCTCACCGGCTGCCAGGCAGCAGGGGCCAGCGACATGGTGGCTGCTGACGCAGGCATACTGCCTGCCGCTCGCCACGCGCCATTGACCACGACCAGATCCACCGAGCGCAGCCGCGCAGCCGACTCACGCAATGGCCCCGCCGGCAGCGGCCAGCCGGAGCCGAGGCCGCGCTGGCCATCCACCACGGCAATCTCCATGGTGCGCGCCAGCGCGTAATGCTGCAGGCCGTCATCGCAAAGCACGATATTGCAGTCGCTGCTTGCCAGCAGGTGCTGGACGCCACGCACGCGCAGCGGGTCTATGACCACCGGCACCTGCGCGCGCCGGGCTAGCAGCAGCGGCTCATCACCGACCTCTGCGGCATCCGAATCTGCCCGCACAATCTGCGGATAGCGCGCGCCCTGCCCGCCATAACCACGACTGACAATGCCCGGCCGCCAGCCCTGACGGCGCAGATGCTCGACCAGCGCCAGCGTCAATGGTGTTTTGCCAGTGCCGCCAACCGAGATATTGCCCACCACGATGACCGGCACCGGCGCCTGCCAGGCCTTTAGCCAGCCCAACCGATAGCCCATGCGCCGCAGCGCCGCCATCAGCGCAAAAATGGCGGACAGCGGCAGCAACAAGAGAAACAGCGGATGTCCGTTGTACCAGCGCTCCGCCCAGCTGAGGCGCGTGGCTGCTACCGAGGCCGGCATAGCATCAGGCTCAGGCGAAGTCGCCACCTGCGCCCTCCTCACTGAAGCGGCGGCTGTGCAGCTGCGCATACATGCCGGCACGGGCCAGCAACTCAGCGTGCGTACCTTGCTCGATGATCTCGCCGGCATCCATGACCACGATCCAGTCGGCATTCTCGATGGTCGAGAGACGATGCGCGATGACCAGCGTGGTGCGGTTCTGCATAACCTTTTCCAATGCAGCCTGAATATAGAACTCAGACTCATTGTCGAGCGCGCTGGTGGCTTCGTCGAGAATCAGAATCGGCGCGTTCTTGATCAGCGCGCGCGCAATCGCGAGGCGCTGACGCTGACCGCCAGACAGCTGCACGCCATCCTGCCCCACTCGCGTGTCGTAGCCGTTCGGCATGGCGCTGATGAAATCATCGGCAAAGGCAGTCTTCGCGGCTTCGACCACGGCCTCGCGCGGCAGGTCACGGAAGGCACCGTAGGCGATGTTGTTGGCCACGGAGTCATCGAACAGGATGACTTTCTGCCCGACCGAGGCAATCTGCTGGCGCAGGCCGCTGACGGGATAATCGTCGATTGGGTAGCCATCAATCAGGATATCGCCCGATTGTGCGTCGTAAAAACGCGGCAGCAAATTCACCAGCGTGGTCTTGCCCGAGCCCGAACGGCCAACAATCGCCACCGTCTGCCCGGCCTTCACCGTCAGCGAGAAGTCTTTCAGCACCAGCTGATCCGGCGCATAACCGAAGTTGATGTGGCGGAATTCGATATCACCACGCAGACGCCCGAGCTCACGCTCGCCGCCGGCCGGCTCGGAAGGCTCGTCCAGCACTTCAAACACCGACTGCGCGGCGGCAATGCCACGCTGCAGCTTTTCATTCACTTCCGTCAGCGACTTGATCGGCTTGGCCATCAGGCCCGCTGCCGTGATGTAAGCAATGAATTCACCCGGCGATGTGCCCTGCATGATGTCCGGGCGCAGCGCGACCCAGCACACCATCGCCATCGCCACCGACATCAGCAGCTGCACCAACGGCGTGCTGACGGCACTGGTGACGACCATCTTCATGCCATGGCGCAAATTCTCTTGCGAGGCTCGGTTGAAGCGCGCCAGTTCGAACGGCTCGCCGCCATAGGTTTTCACGACCTGATAACCATTGATGGTTTCGTTGGTTATGTGATTCACATCGCCCATGGTGTTTTGCATGCGCTTGGCGAGTTTGCGAAAGCGCTTGCTGGCAATGCGCACCAACAGCGCTGCGAACGGGCCCACAATGAGCAACGACAGCGACAAACGCCAGTTGGTATAGAGCAGATAGCTGAACAGCCCGATGACAATCGCACCTTCACGCACAATCGTCTTCAGCGCCTCGGTAGCGGCCGCCGTGACCTGCTCAACATTGTAGATCAGCTTGGACGCGATATGGCCCGGCGAATTCAGGTGATAGAAGTTGGCCGGCAACTTCAGCAGCTTGTTGAACAAATCCATGCGCAGGGCATAGACCACATGGCGCGACACCATGGACATGTAATAGGTGCCGATAAACGAGCCAAAGCCACGCACAAAAAAGATGCCGACGATCAAGATCGGAATCCAATCTTTCGCGACCTGATCCTTATTCTGAATGGAATCAATGATGTACTTCAGCAGCTGCGCAGAAGCCCATTCGGTCTGCGCATTGATGACAAAACCGACCACGGCAAAGGCAAAGAACTTCCAGTAGCGCCGGGTATAGCTCAACAGTCGCTTGTAAGACTGCCAGCTCGTGGGCACGGGCGGCGTCACAACGGGCACTTCATCAGTCATGAGCAGGCCTTGAGCAGATTATGGCTTGGCATCACGCGTGCCAATACCGAGAGAGCGAAAGCCGAGCTGGCCGGCAACATCCATGACCGTGACCACCGCCTGATGCGGGGCCTGGCCATCGGCAGAGATGACAAACGGCTGGTCACGCTGCGTACCGGCAACCGCCTCGATGGCCGCTCGTAGATCCTCTGCCTTGGCAGACGCCAGCACCTGGCCATTGATGGCGTAATGCCCGCGCGAATCGATCGCCACTTCCAGCGCCTTGACCACCGGCTTGCTGGCACCGGCGGCATCAGCTTGCGGCAATTGGATCTGCAGCTTGCCGGTCTTGGCAAAAGTGGTAGACAACATAAAGAAGATGATCAGGAACAGCAGGCAATCAATCATCGGCGTGAGATTGAGCTCAAGCGGTTCCTGAGACGGGCGGCGCAGCTTCACGCGCCACCTTCACGAATATCAACTTCGCGGTCGCCGTGCAGCATGTCTACCAGCTTCACCGCCTGCTGCTCCATATACACCACCAGCGACTGGATATGACGCAGGTAATAACGGTGCAGAATCATCGCCGGGATGGCCACGCCGATGCCCGCAGCAGTCGTCACCAATGCCTTGGAGATGCCGCCCGCCAGCGCTGTGGGATCGCTGATGCCACCGCTGGTGACCACCAGAAACGCCTCGATGATGCCCACCACCGTGCCCAGCAGACCCAGCAACGGCGCAATCTGCGCGATGGTGCCGAGCAGCGTCAGATAACGCTCCATCTCATGTACCACGGCCGATGCCGCATCTTCGATGCTTTCCTTCATGATCTCGCGGCCATGGCGCGCGTTGATCAGGCCAGCTGCCAGCAATGCCCCCAACGGCGAACCCATTTGCAGGCGCAGCAGCGCCTCGCCCTTGAGCTCACCACTTTGCAGCTGCGTCCACACATCCGCCAATAAATTCCTGGGCGCGATGCGGCTACTGCGCAGCGTCCACGCGCGTTCCAGAATAATAGCCAGCGCCAGCACCGACGCCACCAGCAACGGGGCCATGAGCCAGCCACCCGATTTGATCATTTCCCACACAGGGCACACTCCCGAGGGCCAAGCCCATTTCCGATGCGGCTACTCTACGGGAACGCGTCAAGTGCGCCAAGGCTTGCGCGACCTGCGGCAGCATGTTCCGGCCAACGCCAATAGTGGGGATATTCGATGCGCCAGCGCTGCGCCACGGGCCAGGCGGCACCCGGCAGGACATCATAGATCAAGGCGCCGGTGGCATCGCTGCGCCAACCTCTGATGCCTTTGTCCGCCAAACGCTGCACCACCACGCGAGCTGGGTGCTTGAAACGGTTGCGATAACCAACTGCCGCAATCACTTCCTGTGGCTGCACGGCATCCAGAAAAGTGGCTGTGCTTGAGGTTTTGCTGCCGTGATGGCCCAGCACCAGCAAATCAGCCTTGAGCCTGTCTGGCGGCATTTGCTCGACCAGATACAGCTCGCCGGGCGCCTCCAGATCACCGGTCAGCAACAGCACATGCTCGCCAGCCTGAACCCGCAGCACGCAGGAATCGTTGTTTTCGCCAACACTGGCAATAGCGGGGTCAGGCCAAAGCACATCGAACTGCACGCCATCCCAACGCCAGTGCTGGCCGGCCACACAGGGCGTGTTGCGCGCCGGCTGCTCGATGACCGAGGGCCAGACGCCGAGCACCTGCCGCACCGGCAATACGGCCAGCACACTGGCACCACCGCCGGTATGATCGAGATGATCATGGCTGAATATCAGCATATCCAGCTCGCCGATACGCGCCTCGCGCAAGGCCGGCGCGATGATGCGCGAGCCGGCATCGGCATAGGGCCCGAGACTAGGCCCGGTGTCGTAAAGCAGCTGGTGATGTCGCGTTTGCAGCAGTACCGACAAACCCTGGCCAACATCAAGCAAAGTCATGCGTACAGCGCCTTCAGGTACTGCCGCCAGCGGCCAAATCACCCAGACCATCGGGAAGATGGCCCAAACGCGGCCCGGCATGGCGCGCGGCATTAGCAGCAGAAACAAGGCCAGTGCCAGCCCCCAGACACTACCTGCTGGCATGGCCAACGCCTGCCACGCGCCCGGCAAGGCGGCGGCCCAGTCCAAAAACTGAATCAGATACTGCATCAGCGCTACCGCCAGCTGCCAGCAGGCGTTCGTGGCATCTGGCCAAGGCCAGCACAACAAGCCCAGCATGGTCAGCGGCACCACCGCAAAGGTCACCAGCGGAATAGCCACCAGATTGACCGGCAGACTGACCCAAGACACGCGACTGAAAATCGCCAGCGATAACGGCAGCAAGCCCCAGGTCGCCAGCCATTGCGCACGCAGGGCGGCACGCCAGCCGCCCTCCTCGCCCATCGGCATGCCGGCTGCCATGAGCAGCCCGACGGCCACGAAAGACAGCCACAAACCCACGGCATGCACCGCCAGTGGATCCATGAGCAAGACCGCCGCCAGCGCCGTCAGCCAGATTTGCAGGCCGGAGAATTGGCCCGGCAACCAGCGCATAAGCACGATAACGCCGAGCATGAGCAAGGTGCGCTGCGCCGGCACATCAGCACCGGCCAGCAGCACATAGCCAGCGGCAGCCAGCCATCCTGCCAAACCACCCATGCGCAAGGCCGACAAATACTGCAAGGCACGGGGAATACGCCGCCACGCCGCTTGGCATAAAGAGCCGACCAGCCAGGCGACCATGGTGATGTGTACACCTGAAATCGCCACCAGATGCGTCACGCCGGTGCGGGCGTAGCGCTCCCAGGCCGCCGGGCTGATACCGACACGATCACCGGTGAGCAAGGCCAGCACCGTGCCGGCGGCATCGGCCTGCGCCGGGAACTGGCCGAGCAGACGCTGCCGGATATGCCAGCGCCAGAGATCAATCGACGCGGGGGCATCCATCAGACGCTGCCCGCTGCGCAGCCAGCCGGTGGCGGAAATGCCCTCGGCGTGCTGCCAGCGCTCGGCATCAAAACCACCCGGATTGAGATTAGCGTGCGGGCGCTTGAGCTTGACCCGAATGCGCCAGCGCTCGCCCGGCAAGGGCATGGCCGGATGGCGCCAGCTCAGCTGCCAGAGCGACTGCTCGCGGGCACAGGAGGCTGGCTGTATAGCCAGCGGACGAAAGCGGAAGCGCACACCCACAGGTTCGGCGGGCTCCGGCAGGCCGACGATCTCGCCATCGACGGTCATGAGTTTGCCTTCGCACTCGCCCGGCAAGCGAGAGTCCATCTGCGTGCGGGCCACCCAAGTGGCGTGAGATATGCCGAGCAGCAATGCTGTTATACCGACAGCCATCAGGCAAACAGCCGTTATTGGCATTCGCCAGGCCAGCAAAACCATGATCAGTCCGCCGAACAGCAATCCGCCCGATGCCGGCAAGTCGGCCCACCACCAGAGGCTGAGATGCCCAGCAATCCAGCCGACCAGCAACGCCGTGCTAAGCCTTACTTGCGGACGATTTACGAGTGGGCGGGTTTCTGCCGGCAAGCGGCGAGCAGCATTGGCGAACACGGTCACACTCCTTGTGACAAGACGCTATAGGGTCAGTGTAGACTACGAGGCTGTTTTTCGCGGCCTTTTCGCCGTCCACGCCCCGCTGGAAGCTCCGTTGCCATGCCCAAAGCCTTGATTCGCCGCTACCTGCCATCGCCGGAAAAGATTCGCGCGCAGAAATCGCTGGGCTTCATGCGCCATCGCCTCGGCGACCCCAGCCTCTGGCACCTGAATCGCCGCTCGGCATCGCTGGCCATGTTCTGGGGCATCTTCTTCGCCTTCATGCCCATGCCCTTCCAGATGATACCGGCGACGCTGATTGCCATCGGCTTGCGCATCAACCTGCCGCTGGTGCTGGTGCTGACCTGGGTCACTAATCCCATCACCGTGCTGCCGTTCATGTATGTCAGCTATGCCTTTGGCAGCCTGGTGCTGCAAGTGCCCATGCTGAGCTGGGCCGAGATCGAGGTGTTGATGAGTGCCGCGCTGTCGATAGAACCGGCAAGCAGCAGCACGGGCGGCATCCTTGCCCAGCTCAAGCCATTCTTTGTGGGCACTGTGATTCTGGGCTTTAGCCTGGGCTGCCTGGGCTATGTGGGCATGCAGGGATACTGGCGCTGGCATGCCGTGAAGCAGTGGCAGGCCAGAGCCAAGCGACGAGCCTTGGCCAAAGGTCTTTAAGCCTCGCGCTATTCGGCCGCGAGCAAAACACCCTGCTCAAGGCGCAGACGCCGATGCGCCAGCGAGGCCAGCCGCTCCTCATGCGTAACAATAACGAAACTGGTTTGCAGGCTGGCATTGAGTGACAGGATAAGGTCGTGAATCTGCTCGGCCGTATCGCGATCGAGATTGCCTGTGGGTTCATCTGCCAGCACAACAGCCGGCTGAGTCACCAAGGCTCTGGCCAACGCCACGCGCTGGCGCTCGCCTCCTGAGAGTTGCGCCGGCGTATGACCACCGCGCTGCGCCAGCCCGACGCGCTCAAGCAGATCATCGGCCCGCTGCTGCGCCTCACGCACCGACATCCCGCCAATCACGCAGGGCAGCGCCACATTCTCGCGCGCCGTGAACTCTGGCAGCAGGTGATGCAGCTGATAGACAAAGCCGACATGGCGATTGCGCAACTGGCTGCGCTTGGCCTCGCTGGCATGACTAAAATCTTCGCCCAGCAATTGCACCGACCCCTGCGCCGGCTGCTCCAGCCCGCCCAGCAGGTGCAGCAGCGTGGTCTTGCCCGATCCCGAACGACCCACCACCGCCACGCACTCGCCACGAGCAATCGAAAACGACACGCCGCGCAAGACCTCGATCGCCTGCGGCCCCTCGCGGAAGGTCTGGCCGAGGTTGTCGGCAACCAGCACCTGATTGTCACTCATAGCGCAACGCCTCTGCCGGTTGAATGCGCCCGGCCTGATATGCCGGATACAGCGTGGCCAAGAAGCTCAGGATAAACGCCGTGATGCTGACCCAGATCACATCGCTGACCACCAGCTCGGTCGGCAGATAATTGACGAAATAGGCATCGAACAAATGCACGCCCGACGCGCGCTCGTAGAACGCCGCGATGTCGCTGACCGTGAGCGATAGCGTCACGCCCAACACCATGCCGGCGATGGTGCCGCCAAAACCGATGGCCGTGCCCTGCACCAGAAAAATGCGCTGAATCATGCGCGGCGTCGCACCTAGCGTGCGCAGAATGGCGATGTCCGAGCGCTTGTCGTTAACCACCATGACCAAGCTGGACACGATATTGAAGGCCGCCACCGCCACAATCAGCAGCAGCAACAGCGACATCATGGTCTTTTCCATCTTGATGGCGTTGAACAGGCTGCCCTGCGTTTGCGTCCAGTCATTGCCGTAGAAGAACGGTGGTAGCTTGGCCATCAAGCGTTCATTGATGGCCCGCGCTTGGAACAGGTCATCCACCTTCAGGCGCACGCCCTGTACCTTGCTGCCGATGCGCAACAACTTGCCGGCGTCGGCGTAATGCACATAGGCGAGCATGCCGTCCACTTCCGCGCCAACCTTGAAGATGCCGGTCACCGTGAAGCGCTTGAAGCGAGGAATCACGCCAGCGGCGCTGATCGTGGCCTCTGGCAGCACCAGCGTGATCGGGTCACCGACCACGACGCCGAGCGTACTGGCCAGCTGTTGGCCGAGCACGATGCCGAAATCGCCATCGCGCAAAGTATCCAGACTGCCGATCACCATGAAGTCAGGCAGGATAGACACGCGCCGCTCGCGCGCCGGCTCGATGCCGGTGACCATGGCGGCACTGACCTGGCCGTTGGCGGTGAGCATGCCCTGCACTTGCGTCATCGGCGCGGCGGCAACAACGCCCGGCGTGTTTTCGGCGATCTGCACCAGCTTGGGCCAGTTCTGCAGGGGCTCGCTGGCAATGATGTTGGCCTGCGGCACCATGCCGAGGATGCGTTGTTTGAGTTCGCGATCGAAGCCATTCATCACCGACAGCACGGTGATAAGCACAGCCACACCCAGCATCAAGCCAATCATGGAGCTGAGCGACATGAAGGAGATGAAGCGTTCGCGACGGCGGGCGCGTGTGTAGCGCAGGCCGATGAATACGGAGAGAGGTTTAAACATGATGGCGGCGATTAGACCACAGCTCCTAGGCAGCGTCACACGGCTTTAACGAAGATGATTACACTATTGTGCACAACTTAATTTGAGGAAAGCGCAGATGCTCATCGTCGGCCATCGCGGCGCCCGCGCCGAAGCCCCGGAAAACACGCTGAGCGGCTTTCGCCATCTGCATCAGCTCGGCGTGCGCGCCGTTGAGTTTGATATTCAGGTCAGCGGCGACGGCGAACTCGTCATCATCCACGATGCCGATTTGCAGCGCACCAGCAATGGCGAAGGTTCAGTGCACGACTGGCCGGCCTTTAAGCTCGCAGAACTCGATGCCTGCCATCGGGCATTTCCCGACTGGCCTTTCAGCGAAGGCATTCCGCGTTTGGACGAGGTACTCGGCCTGCTCACGGACTTCGTGCACATCGAGCTGGAGGTGAAGGCGCGCACGCCGGAGCATGAGGCCGTGGTCATCGCCAAGTTGCCGGCGCTGTGGGACAAGCACCAGCTGGCAGGTCGCGCCCGCACCACTTCCTTCAACCCGCGCTATCTGCAGGGCATGCTGCAAGCAGCGCCACATATTCCGCGCGGCTTTCTATTCGAGGAAGATTTCGCGGGCGATGCCATCGCGATGGCCGCCGCCGTTGCTGCGACCTCGCTAGGCCCGCATCAGCGCCGCTGCACGCCCGAGCTGATCGCCCAGGCGCATGCCGCCGGATTGCTGGTCTCGACCTGGACGGTCAATGATCAGGCGCGCGCGCTGGCGCTGGCCGAGATGGGCGTCGACGCCATCATCACCGATGTGCCGACGCAGGCGCTGAACTGGTTCTGATCAGCGCGCAGCAAGCTCAAGCGCCGTGGCTGTCGTGGCCGCCGTGCGCGGCACGATCAAACGCGTCGGCGCCGGCTGGCGTTTAGCCTGCTCATACAGCGGCATGACCTTGGGGATGGCCGCTTGCAAGCTGGCAATGCGTTCGCTGCTCGACGGATGCGTACTGGTGAACGAGCCACTGCCACCGCCGGTCGCCTGCCCCATCTTCTGCCACAACGACACCGACGCGTTCGGATTGTAGCCGGCGCGTGCCAGCAACTCCAAGCCCATGATGTCGGCCTCGGACTCCTGACCACGGCTGTGCGGCAAGGTCAGCGCCAGCTGAGCCGCCATCTGCACCATCTGACCGGTGGATGCCGACATGCCGGTGATGGCACCCAGCAAGTTCATGCCAGTCTGCTGGGCATAGGCCTGCGACATGCGCTCACGCCCGTGCTCGCGCAAGGCATGCGCCATTTCGTGGCCCATGATGGCGGCAATCTCGTCATCGGTAAGCTTGAGCTGATTGATGATGCCGGTGAAGAACATGATCTTGCCGCCGGGCGAGCAATAGGCATTGAGCTCCGGGCGTGTTTCCAGATTGACCTCCCATTGCCAGGTCGCGGCATCGGTTCGGAAAACTGAAATCTGCGGAATCAGGCGGTCTGCGATGCGACGAATGCGCTCGAGATTGGCCTTGTCGGTGTTCAGCGAGCCCTTGCCGCGCGCGGTTTTCAGCTCACCTTGATACGACTCCAGCGCCATGGCATCGACTTGGCTGGCTGGCAACAGCAGCAACTGCTGGCGTTTGATGCCGGTCGCGCCCTGCTGGGTGGTCGAGGTGCAGGCGGCCAGCGCCACGGTCAACGGCAACAGGATCAGAAAGGCAGGTAAATGGCGGCGTGTCATGGTCTTGCTCCTTGAATGAGCGGCTTGAATGATCCGCCTGAATGATTCGAACAGCGATCAGGCGGTTGGCAGGTAGTAATAACGCTGCCAGATATCGCTATAGCGTACACGCTCTGCGGCAATTTGCTCAGCACTCCAGCCCAGCTCGTCGGCGAGGATGGCATCGAGCGACGGCATCGCGTCAATACCGCCCTGCGGCAGCAGCAGACCGAGGCGCACGCGGCGCAGCAGCAAGTCGTCGAGATGCACCACCTGCTCATGACGGCAGGCCCAGCGCAGCTCCGCCAACAGCACCTGCGTATCGGCCACCGGCGTCAGCTCAGCTGACGGCATCTCGGCCAAAAACGCACGGGTGTGGATGCCCAATCGCGATACCAAGCGGGCGAAGACCTCGGCGCTCATGCCCTGCGGTGCCACGCCCGAATTCGGCGGCGAGAAGATCGCACCGCGCTGATCTTCGACCTTGATGCCGAGGTACGGGGCCGCCAGCTTGAGGGCATCGAGCGCAATGAGCCGGAAGGTGGTGAGTTTGCCGCCGGTCACCGTAATCAGGCCCTGATTGTCCCAAACGCTGTGGCTGCGGCTTTCCTTGGACGGATCGCTGCCATCGCCGGCGCTGACCACCGGACGCACGCCCGACCAGGTCGAGATAATGTCGTCAACGCCGAGCTTGGCAGCCGGGAACTGGGCGTTGGCCCCGCGCAGCATGTAGTGCATTTCATCCACACTGAGCACGGCTTCAATGTCCATGTCGGTGCGATGATCGAGATCGGTGGTGCCGATGATGGTGCGACCTTCCCACGGGTAGGTGAAGACCACGCGGCCATCGTCGGGATGATGCGCAATCAGCGCCTCGGTCAGCGGCAGACGATCCGCCGAAATGACCAGATGGCTGCCACGCAGCGGGCGCACACGCACTTCGTTGACCAGTTTCTGGCGCAGGCGATCCGCCCACGCGCCGGTGGCGTTAATCACGCACTTGGCGCTGACCACGGCATGCTCGCCCGACACTCGATCTTCCAGGCGTAGGCCGCCAACGCGGCTGCCGGCCATGACCAGATCGGTCGCCTTGATGTAGTTAATCGTGGTCAAACCTTCCGCCACGGCTTCATCGAGCACGCGCTGCACCAGCCGCGAATCGTCGGTCAGCGCATCGGTATAGCGCGATGCACCTTGCAGATTGTCTTCCCGATGGCCCGGAACGCGCTGCAGGAAGGCTAGGCGTTTAAAGAACTTGTGATCGCGAATGCCGGCCAGAAAGTTGTAGGCCATGACCAGCACCTGGAACGGCCAGCGCCCCGGAAACACGCCGCGATAATGCGCGAAGTAGTAGCCCATGCGCTCGACTAGCCCCGGCGCTTCGCGCAGCAGGCGCTCGCGCTCGGTCAGCGAATGCCAGGTCAGACGAATCTCGCCCTGAGCGATATAACGCAGGCCGCCATGTACCATTTTCGAGGAACGGCTGGAGGTGCCCCAGCTGTAATCGGTCTGCTCGATCAGCAGCGTCTTCAGCCCGCGTCGCGTCGCCTCGCGCGCCACGCCGACGCCGGTAATGCCGCCACCAATGATGATCAGATCCCAGAGATGATGTGGCAAAGATTGCCATTGCTGCTGACGAGCGACCTGAACGGACATGCGTGACCTGCTGTGAAGTGAAGAGCCTGAGAACAGGCGTATCTTAGAGCTTTAAAGGTGACAAATCAGCCGCACGCACGACTGACAAGTCATGCGCGTGCTTACCAGCGCACCTGTTCCAGCTGCGTCAGCTCACGACCCAGAAAGCGCCCGCCCACGGTCTGGAAGCGCAGCGGCACATCGGTCACCACATAGCGATACTCCGGCGGTTGTCGCTGTGGATTGTGCATGTCCATCTCGCTGAGCACGCGCGCGGTCTGCTCGGCGATGGTGATGGCCGAATCCACCAGCTTGATGCCCGGCCCGGCGACCTCCTGCAGCAGCGATTTGAGCAGCGGGTAATGCGTACAGCCCAGCACCAGGGCATCGATGGACTCCACAAAGACCGGCTTCAGATACTCCTTCGCGGTCAGGCGCGTGACCTCGTGATCCAGCCAACCCTCTTCCACGAGCGGCACGAACAGCGGGCAAGCCTGCGAATACACATGCAGATCCGGGTTGAGCGCGTGGATGTTGCGGGCATAGGCATTGGAATTGATGGTGGTCGGCGTGCCAATGACACCGATGCCCTTGTGGCTGATCTCCACTGCCGCACGCGCACCGGCGTCGATCACATCCAGCACCGGTACCGGCGAGCGCTCGCGCACGGCATCGCCAGCGACTGCTGCCATGGTGTTGCAGGCGATGATGAGCAGTTTGACATCGCGCTCCAGCAGGTAATCCGCGATCTGCGTGGTGAAGCTGCGAATGGTCTCTACCGATTTCACGCCGTAGGGCACGCGCGCGGTATCGCCGAAATAGATGATGTCTTCGAACGGCAGGCGCTCCATGAGCGCACGCACCACGGTCAAACCGCCAATGCCGGAGTCGAAAACACCAATCGGGGAACGGGCGGAGCGCCTGGATGCGGTCATCGAAACAAATCCTGTGCGGGGTCACAGCATGGGCGGTGTGAGCAAACGCAGAATAGCAAACCATTGCATGAGAAAAACAACTTTTGGACCGAGAGCTGATTTGCCAATCTGCCGCTCAGGCATGACTACATTAGTGCCTGCATAACTCGGAAATACTCGCCCATCAGCCGTGCCGACCACGAGCGCGCCGACCATCCCTCATAATGCGCGCAGTGACTTCCCTCGGCGGTCGTCACCAGAATGACATTGGGCATCTGGCGCATGGCTTCTAGCCAGGGGTCAAGGTTGCCAATGCGGCAAACTGGATCGTCCTCGGCGTTGAGCAACATCAACGGTGTGCGCACCCCGGTGAAGACATACATGGGGTTACTGGCCTGGTCATAAGCCGCGTAGCTGTCATGTCCGGCCAGCTCGTAAAGTTCGCGATGAAACGCCGACAGATCCTCGGCTGCCTGCAAACGCTCAGCCGTGGGCAGATGCGCGATGCGTTCGCGGTTGGGCGTGATGAACTGGCGCACTAGCTTCTTCGCCATCATCCGGCTGTAGAACGGCCGCACATCGTCGAAACCAACACTCGTGTCATAGCCGGGGCAGTAAGCGAACGCTGCCCGGAACGGCGAAGCCTCGCCCTCCTCGCCAAGATAGCGCACCAGCAAGCCTGAACCGGCTGACGAACCGACGCCGTAAAGTGGCGACTCGGGGAAGCGCTTGCGGATGAGATCGAGCTGCTCGCGCAGATCATCTGTGCAGCCGAGGATGTTCAGGCGCGGCGTGACCAAGGGCAAATCCGCGTGACCACGGCGCAGGCAGAGCACGATGCGCCAGCCGGTAGCTGCGCGCAGATCATGCACCAGCTCCGCCATGCTAGACGGACTGCCGGTGATGGTATGCAGCACCACAATGGTGGGCGTGACCGCAGGCAGTGCGTGGCCCGACCAGAGCAGCGCGGTGCGTCCGTCATCGCGCATGGTCAGCGCATCTTGGTGATCGTAGAGCGCGGCGGCACGACGCTTCTGACGGCTCAGATTCTTGCGCAGGCTGTGAAAAATCAGCTGCGCGTGCTGGTTGAACAGCCAGGGCGTGGGCGTGAAGCTCTCGTGCAGTTGCCGCAGCGACGCTACGATCTGGCGATTGCTCGGGTTGTCGTGGCAAATCACCCGAGGCTTGCGACTCGGGGCCGGCATGCGCGTTATTTTCACGCCGGCTGCTCACCCGCCGGCTTTCCTCCCGCGAGCGTGCCACCCGCCAGGACGGCGGCGATGCGCACGCCCATCTCGCCGGCCAGCGCCTGCAAGCCGCTGAGCGGACGGATCATGACCTCGAACTCGGCGATCTTGCCGTCGGCATCGAAACGGATCATATCGATGCCTTTGAGCTCGCGGTCGCCCACGCGCGCGCTGAACTCCAGCACAACGCTCAGGCCATCCGCCGAGGCGAACTCACGGTGATAGGTAAAGTCTTGGAACACGCCCATGACCGTGTTCAGGATGAGGCTCAGCACCGGCGCCGAGTGGTAGGGTTTGTGCACCGCCGGCGAACGGAAGATGACATCCGGCCGGGTCATGGCCATCAGCCCGGTGAAGTCGCGGCTGGCAATCATGCTGTGCCAGCTGCTCAGCGAGGCAGCAACGGCGGGGCTGATGTTCAATGCAGTGGAGCTTGAAGTAGTCATGATGATCTCCTGAAATGGCTCAGATGGCGGCGGCGAGACGCACGCCCTGGTTAATGGCCCGACGGGCATCGAGCTCGGCAGCGACATCCGCCCCGCCGATGAGATGCACACTCAGCCCAGCTGCGACCAGATCGGCGTGCAGCTCGCGCTGCGGCTCCTGACCGGCGCAGATAATCACATGATCCACATCAAGCACGCGCAGCTCGTCGTTGATGCGCACATGCAGGCCGGCGTCATCGATGCGCTCGTAGTTCACGGCAGGAATCATCTTCACCTGACGGCTGGCGAGCCCGGCGCGATGGATCCAGCCCGTGGTCTTGCCCAGACCATCGCCGACCTTGCTGGCCTTGCGCTGCAGCAGATACACCTCACGCGGCGATGCCTCGACCTCGGCCGGCATCATGCCACCCGCCTGACGGTAGGCGGTGTCGATGCCCCACTCGCGGTTGAACTTGTCGGCATCGAGGCTGGCGCTGGTGCCACTGTGGGTCAGGTACTCGCTCACATCGAAACCGATGCCGCCAGCGCCGATCACCGCGACCTTGGCACCGACCGGGCGCTTGTCGCGCAGCACATCCAGATAGTTCAGCGCCTTGGCGTGCTCCACACCGGGGATGGCCGGCATGCGCGGCACAATGCCGGTGGCCAGCACGATCTCGTCGAAGCCGCCTGCACGCAGCTGCTCGGCGTTGACGCGCGTGTTCAGCTTCAGTTGCACGCCATGCACATCGACCATACGGCGGAAATAGCGGATGGTCTCGTGGAACTCTTCCTTGCCCGGCACCTGCTTGGCGATGTTGAACTGACCGCCGATCTCGCTGGCACCATCGAACAGTGTCACTTCGTGGCCCCGCTCGGCGGCGGTGACGGCAAAGCCCAGCCCCGCCGGGCCGGCGCCCACCACCGCGATGCGCTTAACCGCAGCGGCTGGCGTCATCGGAATTTCGGTCTCGTGGCAGGCACGCGGGTTCACCAGGCAGGAGGTGATCTTGAGCTGGAAGGTCTGATCCAGACAGGCCTGATTGCAGCCGATGCAGGTATTGATCTCATCGCTGCGGCCCTGCTCCGCCTTGCGCACGAAGTCGGCATCCGCCAAAAAGGGCCGCGCCATCGACACCATGTCGGCATGACCGTCGGCCAGCACCTGCTCACCCACTTCCGGCGTATTGATGCGATTGGTCGTCACCAGAGGGATCTTGACCTTGCCCATCATGCGCTGCGTGACCCAGGTGAAGCCGGCACGCGGCACCTTGGTGGCGATGGTCGGGATGCGCGCCTCATGCCAGCCGATGCCGGTATTGATGATGGTCGCGCCCGCCGCCTCGATGGCCTGCGCCAGCTGCACCGTCTCCTCGAAGGTCGAACCGCCTTCCACCAGATCAAGCATGGACAGGCGATAGATAATGATGAAGTTCGGCCCCACACGCTCGCGCACACGGCGCACGATTTCGACCGGGAAACGCATGCGCTTCTCGTAGCTGCCGCCCCACTCGTCATCGCGGTGGTTGGTGCGCGCCGCGATGAACTGGTTGATGAGATAGCCCTCGGAGCCCATGACCTCAACGCCGTCATAGCCGGCTTGCTGCGCCAGTGCCGCACAGCGCGCGAAGCTCTCGATGGTATCCAGCACTTCATCATGCTCCAGCGCACGCGGCTTGAACGGATTGATCGGCGCCTTCACCGCGCTCGCCGACACCAGCCCGGCCTGATACGAATAGCGCCCGGTGTGCAGGATCTGCATGGCAATTTTGCCGCCCTCGCGATGCACCGCTTCGGTGATCACGCGGTGATGCTCGACCTCCTCCATCGTGGTCAGCTTGGCACCGCCCGCAAAGACCAGTCCGTGATCATCCGGCGAGATGCCACCCGTCACGATCAGACCCACGCCGCCCCGCGCACGCTCGGCGTAGAACGCGGCCATGCGCTCGAAGCCGTGCTCGGCCTCTTCCAGACCTAAGTGCATGGAGCCCATGAGGGTGCGGTTACGCAGCGTGGTGAAGCCGAGGTCAAGCGGCGCGAGCAGATTTGGGTAAAGCGTCGACGACATGATGAGGCACCTTTGTTTATGCAGCAGTGTTTTATGCAGCAGTTTATGCAACTGATTGCATATTTATAAATCAGCGCCGCATTAATTGCAACCGATTGCACAATAACACTATGCTGCAGGCAACTTCCTGAGATGATCGCCTCATGTCCCTGCCCCACGCCCTGCTGACCTCGCTGCTGGAGCGCCCCTGCTCCGGCCTGGAGCTGGCGCGGCGCTTCGACCGCTCCATCGGCTTCTTCTGGCCGGCCTCGCATCAGCAGATCTACAAGGAACTGGGCAAGCTGGAATCGGCAGGATGGGTCGCGTCAACCGCCGCCGAGGGCTCGCGTGGCCGCAAGCGCGTGTACGAAGTGCTGCCGGCGGGCGGCGATGAGCTGCGCCGCTGGGTCGGCGAGGTCGACGACCCCACCCCACTGCGCGATGCCCTGATGGTGCGTCTGCGCGCCGAGGCCGTGCTGGGGCCGGAGGCCGGGGTGGTGAATGACTTGAAGCATCGGCTGGAGCGGCACCGGCAGCAGCTGGTGCTGTATCGGCAGATCGAGCAGCGGGACTTTGCCGACCGGGCACTGACAAGAGCAGAGCAGCTGCAGTACCTAGTACTGCAGTCGGGGCTGGCGCTGGAGGCTGCTCAGGCGGAATTTTGTGAGAAGGCGTTGCGTGTAGTGGCTGAATAAAACCGCTGCCCTGCTCTTTTTACGCAATCGCTATATTGGCTTTCAACGCCAAATGACCTGACATTATCTGCCCCCCTCTTGGCACCGTCTGACCCTGCGCAAACCGAATCGCACATGCGAGTCTGAACCACCAGCTGTTGGCCCCGAGCAATTCCTCTGCTCGCGTCAACACAGGAGGTTTCTGATGATTTATGAGCACATTGATGTAGATCCGGCTCTCGCGGCCATGACGCGTTTATTCCAGCGTCAGCAAGCGGCTTTCTCGGAAGCTGCGACATTCACGCTGGAGCAACGAATTGGCCATTTGCAAGCGCTGCAAGGTGCGCTGAAGAAGCATCAGGACCGGCTGGCCGCAGAGCTCAGTGCCGACTACGGGCATCGCTCCGCCGATGAGTTCAAGATGGCGGAGATGCTCTTCGGCCTCGAAGGCATCAAGTATTGCCTCAAGCACATCAAAGGCTGGATGCGGCCCGAAAAGCGTCATGTCTCTATTTTGCAGATGCCCGCAAAGGCGCGCGTGGAATATCAGCCACTAGGCGTAGTCGGCATCATCGTGCCGTGGAATTACCCGGTCTTTCTGGCCGTTGGCCCGCTCATGTACGCCCTCGCCGCCGGCAATCGCGTGATGATCAAGATGTCGGGCTACACGCCTAGGTTGGCAGAGGCGTTCAAGCACATGCTGGCCGAAATCTACGACATCGATCATGTGGCCGTGATCACGGGCCAAGGCGCCATTTCTGAGGCATTTCCCAAGCTCGCCTTCAATCAGATCACCTTCACCGGATCGACACAGGTCGGTCGCATCGTCATGCAAGAGGCCAGTCGCAACCTGACGCCGGTGCTGCTGGAGCTGGGCGGCAAGTCGCCGGTCATCGTGCATGAATCCTTTCCGATTCAAGATGCCGTCGAGCGGCTGGCGTTCGGCAAATGCTGGAACGCCGGTCAAACCTGCGTCGCGGCCGATCACGCCTATGTGGCCACAGGTCGTCAGGCGGAATTTGTTGAGCGCTTCACGGCACAAATCAAGCTGATGTATCCGACGCTGCTGAACAACCCGGACTACACCTCAGTGATCAACGACAAGCAGTACCGCCGCATCCAAGGCTATCTCGATGATGCGCGTACACGCGGGGCGCAGATCATTGAGATCAACCCCGCTCATGAAGACTTCAGTGGCAGCCGCAAGATGCCGGTGACACTGGTCATCGGTGTGACTCGCGACATGCAGATCATGCAGAACGAAATCTTCGGGCCGGTGCTGCCTGTGCTGGAGTACACCGATCTCGACGAGGTACTGCGCTACATCAACAGCCAGCCGCGCCCGCTCGCGCTGTACTACTTTGACTATGACCGCAAACGCATCGAATACCTGATTGCCAACAGCCACTCCGGTGGCGTGACGGTCAACGATGTGATGAGCCATGTCGCCGTGGATGACCTGCCTTTCGGCGGCGTTGGCGCCTCGGGCATGGGCAAGTACCACGGCCGCGAGGGCTTCCTGGCCATGTCTAATGCGCGCAGCGTGCTGATCAAATCCCGCTTCAATGGCCTCAAATACATCATGCCGCCGTTCAACAAACCGGCACATGCCTTCATCAAGCGTTTCTTTCTGAGCTAAGTGAGCATCATGACTAATCATCCGGCAACCGTGGCCGATAACTCGGCCGACATCATGCGCGACTTGCGCACCCCACCGCCTGTTTCCTGGCCCGCCGTTGTGCTCATGGTGATGGCCAATACCGCCATCATCGTGGCGAGCACGCTGTGCTTTCTGGAGATACTGCCGCTCTGGGCCGGCACCGTGATCAATGCGCTGTCGATTTATCTTCTGTTCACGCCGGCTCATGACTCCATGCATCGCTCGGCATCAAGCAACGGCAAGCTGAATGAGCTGATCATGGCCGCCAGCACTTTCGTGGCCATTCCTTTCGGCACCGGCAAGTTCATGCGCGTCATGCACATGCGCCATCATCGTTTCACCAACGAAGAAAACGACCCGGACCACTTTCTCTCCAGCCATTTTCTGCTGATGCCGGTCTGGGGCTTCTGGCCCTTTCTTTATCTCTACACCTTCGCTAAGTCGCCCAAGGATTTTCCGGGGATTAATGCCCGCGAGACCTGGCGCGAGGTCGCCATCGGCCTCGGCACCGTGGCCTTACTCTTCGTTATCGCCCCGGTACAGATGCTCTGGCTCTGGCTGATTCCTATCTATGTGGGGTTTTTCCTGATGTGCCTAGTGTTCATGGTGCTGCCGCACTACCCCGCGATCGTCCGGGAAAGCGAAGACCCTTATCAAGCCACGCTAATCCGGCTTGGCTGGGAATGGCTGCTGACGCCGTTGCTGGCGTATCAGAACTATCACCTCGTTCATCACCTTTACCCGACCGTGCCGTTCTACCGCTATGGCAAGGCATGGAAAGCCCGGCTGGCGTATCACCAATCGAAAAATCCCGGCGTGGTATCGCCTTTCGGTCTCGGCGCAAAGCGCACGCCTGCCAGCACCAAGCCGGCCCCTTGAGCCAGCCTACTGAGCCCGCTTTAAGAGAGAGAACAACATGCAAAAAACAGTATTGATTACCGGCGGTGCTGGCGGCATCGGCCGTGAGTTCTGCAAGCTCTTTGCCATGGACGGTTATCGCATCGTCGTGTTCAGCCTGCTACAGCACGAGCTGGATGAGCTGGGCGCGCTGCTCGCCCGCGACATACCCGGCACAACTTACCTGCCTGTGCAGATGGACCTGTCTGAGCCCGATGCTGCCGTGCGTATTCAGGCTTGGTTGGTGGAGCAGCGCATTCGACTGGATGTGCTCGTCAACAATGTCGGTTTCGGGCTATTCGGCGAACATACCGAGCTGGATGTGGCGCGGCTGGGCAAGATGCTGACCGTGAACAACACGCTGATGAGCCAGCTCTGCGCGCTGATCGGGCAAGACATGAAGCGACGCGGCGGCGGGCATATTCTGAATGTCGCCTCGCTTGCCGGCTTCGCGCCCATGCCCTACTTCGCGGCCTACAGCGCCAGCAAATCCTATGTGCTATCACTCAGTGTGGCACTGGGCCAGGAGCTGCAGGCTCATGGCGTACAAGTCACTTGCCTCTGCCCAAGCACAACCCGAACGCAATTTCTCGATACCGCACAAAGTCGCCACACATCAACGCAAGGCATTACCCGTTTTGTCTCGGCCAGTATTGCCACGCCGGCCTCGGTGGCACGGGCAGGCTACGAGGGTATGCAGAAGGGCAAGCGCATAGTGCTGCCCACGCTGCCACTGAGCCTCCAAAGCATGTTGATTCGTGTGCTGCCGCCACAGCTGACCGCGTGGTTCGTCTTCCAACAAGCCAACAGAGCCTGAATTTCATGAAAATCCCAACTCGCCGCGCCGATCATCTGTTCCATGACACCTGGTTGCCCGAAGAAACACGCCGTATCCGTACTGAGGCTCGCACCTTTGCCGAAGATGTTCTGCGCCCCGTCGCTCACCGGCTGAACACAACGCCGGAGTCGCACGATTCTTTTCCTCGCGATATTTTCAACGCCATGGCCGCCGCTGGCCTCTACCAAATACCCTTCACGGCGGATGTTGGCGGGCGTGGCCTGGAGTTCCCGACGCTGGCGACATTAACGGTCATTGAAGAGCTCGCGTATTTTTCACCAGGCTTGGCATCGGCACTGTATGACGGCCAGGCCATTCTTGTTGGCAAGACGCTGGAGCGCGCGCAGGAGCCGCTACGCACGCGCTACTTGTCTGCCTTGGTGCGAGGTGAGTTTGTAGGATCGTTCGCGACCAGCGAACCGGCCGCCAGCACGGACCTGTCCGCAAGCTCCATGCAGACCATCGCCACTCGTGTCGATGGTGGATTTCGCATTAGCGGCCAGAAGCGCTGGATCACGAACTCCGTTGCCGCTGACCATATTGTTCTGCTCTGCCGCAGCGGCGATCGACTCACCATGTTCCTGGCGGACATGCACGCTGAAGGCGTGAGTGTCGGTGAGCCTGATCGGAAAATGGGCAACCATGCCCAGCTCACGGCCGACATCTACTTCGATAATGTCTTTGTGCCCGAAGATCATGTGATTGGCAGCGACGGCCAAGGCCTGCGTGTAGCTCTGGGCGCGCTCATGCTCGGCCGCATGGGCATCGGAGCCATCGGCGTTGCCATGGCGCAGGCGGCATTCGACTACTCCGCTGCTTACATGAGCCAGCGCAAGGTATTCGGCCAGGAGTTAGCGCGCTTCCAGCATTGGCAATTCACCTTCGCTGAACATGCACTGGGCATCGAAAATGGCCGCAACCTGTATCAGAAAGCCGCCTTTCGCTATGACCGGGAAGGCGATGCCGATATCGAGGCCGCGATGGCCAAGTTCTTCGGCAGCCGTCTGGCGGTTGATGTCGCGCGCGATGCTATCCAGGTTTGCGGCGCCTACGGCTTTGTTCGCGAATTGTCTGCCACCGGTGAAACTTTTCCGCTGGAGTCTATCTATCGCGATGCCAAAATCGGTGAGATCTACGAAGGCGCCAACGAAATTCAGCGCTGGGTCATCGCGCGTCACATCTTCGGCCGCGAGTTGGCGGGCTGAACAACTGCAGGAGATGACCTATGGCTCTGGCCGAACTACACCGAGATGCCAACACCGGCATCGCCACCATTACCGTCAATCGTCCGGATGTCTTAAATGCGCTTGATGTCGGCACTGCCTGGGCTATTCATGATGCAGTAACAGCACTCCGCAGCGATGCCCAGGTGCGTTGCATTGTGTTGCGCGGCAATGGCCGTGCATTCATGGCCGGCGGCGACCTGGCCCGCTTCGCTGAAAACTTCGAGGCCGCCGCAGGTGTTGTCGATGAGCTGCTCGACGCCCTGCACCCTGTCATCGAAACCTTGGCCAATCACCACGCACCGGTCATTGCCAGCGTGCATGGTGCTGTCGCGGGCGCCGGCATCAGCCTCATGAGTGCTTGCGATTTTGTTCTGGCGGCTGAAGGTACCCGCTTTCTGCTCGCCTACGATCGTATTGGTGCAGCACCTGATGCGGGCGGAACCTACTGGTTGCCGCGCTGCCTCGGACCACGCCGGGCTGCCGAGTTCATGCTGCTAGGCGAGCCTTGGGATGCTGATACAGCGGCGCGTTATGGCTTGATTAATCGTGTTGTGCCTGCAGAAGCCCTGAGCGCCGAAACAGACACGCTGGCTCGGCGTTTGGCGAGCGGGCCGACCCTGGCCTACGGTCATTACAAGCGGATGGCACGACAGACATTTGCCAACACCCTGACTGAGCAACTGGCGGAGGAGCGCGCCGCGTTCAAAGCGGTGACGCTAAGTCAGGACTTCCGTACCGGTGTTAGCGCCTTTCTCAACAAGACTGCACCCCATTTTCAGGGGCGATGATCACGGCAGGCCCAGAGCTGTCTCCAGCTCATCCAGCGCCTCGCCGGTATATACCGCCAGGCGCTGCATGCTCGGCAATGCCGCCCGGCAGCCGGTGTAGCCGATATTGATTTCATCCACATAGCTGGACATCGTAATGTTCAAAGCTTGGCCGTGAAACAGCACGGACGGGCCATAAAGCTGATCAACACGAGCGCCATTGAAATAGAGACGCTGGCGCGGGCCGGTCACATTGGAGATCACCAGGTTTGCCGCCGGATCAACGCGCCCGCCCAGCCCCAGGATGATCTGCAGCATGTATGGGCCGAGCAGGAGCATGGTGAAGCCCTCGACCGCCGCTGCCGGCAAGGCTTCGTGGCGAGCCTTGCCGGCCTCCATAGAGGCATGCACCGCTCGCAAGCGCGCGATGGGATCGGCCAAATCCGAGTGCAGCCGGGCATAGATAAACGCGATGGCGTTGCCGACACTGGCATCGCCCGCCGGACGCACATTCACCGGCACCTGCCCGATCAAGGTCGTGGCCGGCAATGCATTCAATTCGCTCAGATAGCGCCGCAAGGCACCGCCGCTGCTGGCCAGAAAAACATCATTCAAGGTCACCTCGCCTGCCTTCGCGATGCGTTTCAAACGCTCCAGCGGATAGCGTTGCGTGGCGAACCGACGCTGAGCACTGATGCGCTCGTTAAACAGCGTTTTCGGTGCCTGAAATGGTGCCGCCAGCGCTGGCTCACGGCCCGAGCGAGCATCACGCTTCAAGCGCGACAAGGCACGCCATGCCTGCACCAGTGCCATCAATCGCATCCACCCACTGATGCGCTGACGCACAGGCCGTGGCCCGGCGGCACGCATGCCGACACTCCACGGTGGCATGCCACCACGAGCCGCCGGGTCTGCGCTGAACACCCGCGAGATCAACTTGGCCGCACCCATGCCATCGAGCTGACCGTGATGCAGCTTGAGGTAGATGGCAAAACGCCGATTCTCCAGGCCTTCGATGACATGGCACTCCCACAGCGGACGCTGCCGATCCAGCGCATGCGACTGCAGCCGCGAGATCAGCGTACCCAGCTCACGCTCGCCGCCAGGTGCCGGCAAGGCCGAATGACGCAGGTGGTACTCCAAATCAATGTCTTCGTCCGCCAGCACTTGCCAGGACGGCCACAGACCACGCCGCAGCCGGTAGTTGAACGGAGCCTCAACATGACGGCACTGACGCCATTGCTCGACCAGATCACGCACGAAGGATATGGGCGCATCCTCCGGCAACGACAGAATGATGAGCGGGCCGAAATGCGCCGGTGCATCAGGCTTCTCGGCATAAATCCAGCCAGCATCGAATGACTTCATCGCGATGGTCATGTCCCTGCTCCTTTACTCAATAGCCGATCGCACTCAGAACTTCTGATTGAGCTGGGCGCCCAGAATATGAGCGTGGGTATCGTCATAGCGTGCGCGGAAAGTGCCGCCATTGGAGGTGCACTCACTCGGACTTTGTGTGGCCGATCCTTCGAAGTACACGCCCGAGCAGGGGTCGTGATTGTTCGACTGCGACGGCATGATGTGCAGATAGCTGTAGGCCAGATCGATGCTGGTGTTGCGATTGAGCTGATAGCCCAGACCGACTGACAGCATCCAGCGATCATTGTCTGCCAGCGCCGGATGCCGATACTTGGCCGACGGCACTGGCGTCTGATCAAACTGCAGCCCGGTGCGCAGCACCAGCGTGTCATCCCAGTGATAGTTAATGCCCGTGGCCAGCGTGAAGGAGTCACGCCAGTGCTGAGCCAGCACGACTCCCCCTTGCTCGGCTTTGACACTGGCACTCTGGTTCGGCAAATCCACCTTCAAGTTTTTCACCACCGAAGTCTGGTTGAAGGTGTAATTCAGCATCCAGTCGACCTTGCTGCTTAGCGCGCTGAAGAAGCCGACATTGAACTTGGCGGGAACCGTGAAGACCAGGCGCGCATCGGTATCCGGGCGATAGTTCTTCACCAAGAAGCTCTCTAGGTTGCCAATCACGGCATTGCCCAGCGCCGAGGTACGCGCATCCGAAAAGTCCCAGTCGAGTTCGCCATTCATGCGCACATCGGACTTGGAGCGATACGAAATGCCGAGACGCGTGTCATCACTGAACTGATAAAAATAGCCGGCATTCCAGCCATAGCCGAAGCCGATGGTCTCGACCGTACCCGACGCCGTACTCGTGGGATCCACCAAGCTCACGCCAGCCAACGCCGGATTGGCAACCCCCAGACCGGGCACGCCCTGCCCGGCGAGCAGGCTGGCCAGCACGCCCTTGACCTGATCTGGCGCAACGCCGACCAAACCGGACACCAGTTGGTCAATCTGTGCCGTCGAAAGCACACCGCCCAGGCCAGCCGGTAATGCCGCAATCACCGACTCAGGCGAATCCAGAACACCTTGCAACAGATACGGAGCCACCTTGTTGACATCAATCTGCAGCTTGAACTTGGCATGGCCGACCAGCGCCGACACCCCGAAACCCACGCTGTGCTTGTCATCAAAACGGATGGCCACCGACGGATTGATGTTGATGAGCTCAATCGCGGCGCTATCAATGAAGTGGCGTCCGAACCAATTGCTCTTGTAGTTCAGGTTACCGCCACCGGGCGAAAATACGCCGATGCCCAGCGTGATCGACTCGTCGTAGGGCGTGGTCGCAAAAAATGCGCCCACGGGCAGAACGGCCGGGAACAGTCCTTCTGGCTGATCTTTCACCGCCGGCATGGCCGGGCTCGGATTCGGATCGCTCATGCAGTCATATTGCGTGCAATCTGCCCTAGGCCCGGTATCTGGCGCCTGCCCCATGTCTTGCAAGCGCGTGGTGCCTTGGTCTGTGACTTTCGATGAAGCCGCAATGAGTGCGACAGGGAGTGATATCCGGCTCCCGCGCAAGCGCGACATGCCAGCCGGGTTATAAAACAACACCGATGCGTCATTGGCTTCTGCCGCATTCGCATTCGAGCTGCCCTGGCTACTAATGGCAATAACCGGCAGCTCGGCACCAGCAGACCATGCCAACGGAGACAGAAAAGACAATATCAAGGTCGCCGGAAGACGGCCCGGCCGGGAAAGCATGAAAAGGCTCTTGGGGGTCATGATGTTTGACTCAGCGCCAGGTTTCGCTGGAACTGGAGCACTCGGCATCACTCGGATTTATGCTGCAGCGCACACGCTTGATAATCTTCAGGCCCTGCTTGTCGTAAATGCCCTGATCGGCTGCGGCAATGCGCGACTCGCGCAACAGCACCGTGTAATCCGACAAGACCTTGTCTGACACCTCACTCCAGGCCGACTTGGGGATGTCCTTTTCCGCCTTGCGAATCAGCGCCACCGCACGATCAAACTGACTTAGCCAGTACACGCGCGACTTCGCGCCGTAACCCTCCGGAAAGCTGCTCTTGTTGAGGATGAGCTGATAGGTCAGCACCACGAAGGGAAAGCGGTGAATCGTGCCGGCTGTACCGAGGCCACGATATAGCTCTAGCGGGCGATAGGCCGCAGCAGGTGCCGCAATCAGGTCGACGGCACCATTGTTGAACTTCCCGGCAAAATTGGTGATGTCTGCCGATACCGGTTGCGCACCGATTTTCTGCGCCAGCAAGGCCTGAGTTTTGTCGTAATCGAAGGTGGCAATGCGCTTTCCAGCCAGTGCCTCTACCGTGTTGATGCGGCGATCACGCACAAACGGATACGCCGTGCCAAACGGGATGATGCCGCCCACTTCGTAGTGTCCATTGACCATCAATGGCGCAGTTGCCGGGCTGGCGAAGACCTGCACGGTTTTGCGTACTACATCATAGCCAGCCTCAATATCAATTTTGCCGTTGCGACCCACCGTCGATGCCCCGAACGCATCCATAGCACCTGCGACAGGATTAAACGGGCGTGTACGCAGCCCGGTGGCAAACACCGCATCACACTGCCCGGCAATGAAGTCCTGCGTCGCCACGCGCTCATCGCTATAGCCTTTCAGCACAAACTTCACGCCATCTTTCTGCGCCGCAACTGCGTAATCCTTGGCCATGTTGTAAATATCGCCAGCGCTGCCGAGCAGGTCATAAACGCAGAGCCTCTGCTCGGCATGAGCCATCCCGCCAAACAGAAAGGTGCTGGCCAGTACCAGCGTTTGGGTGTGCTTGATCATGATCGCCTCGTCTTGTTGTTTTTATGACTAACAAGTCAGTGGCGACATTTATGCAAGAGAACGAAAGCTGCGGTGAGCACTCATCGGGTCAACAGCGGGATGCTTAGTGACAAGTTGGCTCAGTGACAGTGTTGATACTCGGAGGGCGTCACCCCGAACCAACGACGAAAGGCACGACGAAAACTGACCGGCTCGGCATAGCCCAGCTCCGCCGCCACTGCCGCCACCGTCGAGCCGGGCAGGCTCATCAGGAACACGGCACGACGACTGACCTCGGCATCGCGCAACTGCTGGTAGCTGGTGTCCTCGCTCTTAAGCCGGCGAAGCAATGTGCGACGGCTCAGATTCAGCCTGTCGGCGAGCTGCTCCAGGCTCAGCAGTCGTCGCCCCGTCTGTTCCTGCAGGCAACTCAACACCAGCTCCGCCACCGAGCCCTGACGCTTGAGCACATCAGACAGCGCATCGCATTGCTGCAGCGCCATGCTCTGCATCTGGCGATCTCTGGAAATCAGCGGATAGACGGTATAACGGCCAGGAATCAGGATGGCATTCTGCGAGGCACTGAAGCAGACCTTGCTGCCATGAAAAGCCTTCTCGAAATCCGCTGCATGCAGGGGTGGCGGGAACATGAAATGCACCTCCGCACCCACCATGGGCTGTCCGAGCAAAAACTCCGTACAGCTGAATGCCGAGGCCATGATGGCCGCCATCAAGAAGCGTAACGCCTCATCGTCCTCCGGCAGAAAATCAAAGGACAGGATGCTGAAATCCGCCTCATCCTCCCGATAATCGAGAACGAACATCTGCGAGCGAGTCGCCATATAGCGCCTGAACATACTCAATGCTTCACCCAGCGTGCTGCTGGTCATGGCGGCAATGCCCATGGAGCCATGAATCGAAGGCACACCGCGTATGCCCGCTTGCAGTGACAATCCGGGGTCGGGGCTTATACGCAGGATGTTGAGCGTGAGCTGATGCAGCTCATCCCAAGACAAAAAACCATCACCATTGAGAAAGTCAGGCACCGTCAATCCGGTATCCCGTACGATTTCGCACAAATCTTCCTCCCTGGGAGCCAGGGTCATGACGATAAGACGCATCGCATTCAATGCCAGAGCGGGCGTTTGATGAGGGGACATGGTCAAGGCTCTTGTTATGGGCACCTTCTAGTGCCATTTTTTAAGACAATGCTGAGTACAAAGAGTGCGCTTGAATCTCCCTTGAAGCGATAACCACAAATGCCATTCTTATGACATAAATTGCCAGCCAGCATAGATGCTCATCGTGCCAGAGCAGGCTGGCGATAAGCCCCAGGAGGCCGTCCGGCCCAGTGCGTAAAGGCTCGCCTGAATGCCGCCTGATCAGAAAAGCCGAGATCTACCGCAATCTGCTTGACCGGAATATCCGTACAGGAAAGGCGTTGCATGGCCAAACGCAAACGCCAGTCATCTTTGATGCGCTGAAAGCTTGTGCCTTGCTGAACGAGCTTGCGATGCAGCGTTCGTGGCGACATAGCCAGACGCTCCGCAACCGCATTCAGCGTTAGTAATTGCGGCATAGATTCTTGCAGCAACAGCACAATTTGCGATGACAAATCGGCTCTTGCCACCAGTGCCTCGATCAAACTCGCGGGCGCACGGCGCATCCAACGCGAAACATCCTCTGCCGTTCTGGCGATACGCAACGACAGGGCCTCCGGGGGAAACATCAAGGCCGCCTCGTCTGCATCAAAATGCATCGGAGCCGGCATCAGCAAACGCAAGGCCAATGCCTGCTGATGCCGGGAGTAAGGCAGCGCAACCGCGACAAGCGGCACAGAGCGCGCAAAAACCCAGGACATCACACCATATACGGTGAGCAAGGCCAGCTCGTGTGCCAACACACGATCACCACGAATAGGCACCCTCTCACCGAAGTACAGCCGAGCCGGCAAATCCCCTTGAGGTGGCTGATAGGTTACGCGGAAATCTCCCAACACCACATTCAAGCCGAGAGCCAGAATCGGCAGACAATCTGCCAATGTCGTCGCCGTTAGTGCCGCGCGGCAGAGCAACTCAATCCCACCAACACGCGCCGGGCGGGAATGCAGACCGACGGCTTCGTCGTCGAGCTTGTTGGCAATGACGCTATAGAGGCGGGAAAACTGGGCCACCGCTATGCGTGCTCGGCGCCCTTCGAGCTGGCCGGGCATAATTCGCGCCAAGCGCAACAGCTCATCTTGATTCAAACCTCGAGCTACCGCCGCCGAAATAATGCCGCATGCATAATCAGCTGGCACCACTGACTTAGCGAAGTACGCTGACATAATGAGATCTCGTATTGGCGATTAATATCATACGCATCTCGGGGGCGTGCTGGCGACCTCGCCGGAGTTGATCAGCAAATTGTTAAGCACGGCAAAGGTCGTATCCAGTGACTTCACTTTTTTGACCCTTACTTTTTGACGCGAAATTCAGAGCCCAGAAACGACAAAACCCCTGTGCCTTACGGCATCAGGGGTTTTGAAATTTGGAGCGGGTAACGAGGCTCGAACTCGTGACCTCGACCTTGGCAAGGTCGCGCTCTACCAACTGAGCTACACCCGCTTGGTGCTGACTGCATTGCAGACAGGCGCGCATTGTAGGGGGCTGATGCAAAGTGTCAAGCTTTGAAAACTGCCTGCTGTGCTGACTGCACAAATTTACGCCAAAACTAATCAACTTCCCGCAACGACGGCCAGGCCGCCGCCAGATAAATGCACATCGACCATAGCGTCAGAATCACCGACACATACAGCAGCACCCAAGACAGACCCATAAGCTGCGGCTCATTCCACAGCAAGCCGGTAATGGCGACCATCTGCGCGGCCGTTTTCCATTTGCCGATCTGGCTGACGGCTACCTGCGCGCGCTGGCCGATTTCGGCCATCCATTCGCGCAGAGCAGAAATGGTGATTTCACGCGAGATAATGACGATGGCCGGCACCACCATGTAAACATGGGCATGCCACTCCACCAGCAGGATCAGTGCCGCTGCCACCATGAGCTTGTCGGCGACCGGGTCAAGGAAGCGACCAAACGCCGAGCCCTGATTCCACATGCGCGCCAGATAGCCATCGAGCCAGTCGGTAATGGCGGCAAAGGCGAAAATGAAGGCCACGATCTCGTTCCGATACGGCACAGGGGCGTAGGCCACGGCGAGCAATACGGGAATGAGCGCCACACGCGAGACGGTCAGAATGTTGGGGATGTTCCAGAGTGGGCGTGCAGACAACACCGTCTCCTTGGGCAGTTGAGCTGTCACTATCCCGTAACTTCAGTGACTGTGCAAGGCGGCATAGATGGTCTGCGCCAGCGCGTCGCTGATGCCCGGCACTTTCGCGAGGTCACGAGCGCTCGCTCGCTGCACTTCCTGCAGGCCGCCAAAGTGCTGAATCAGGGCGCGACGGCGCGTCGGGCCTACGCCGTCGATGCTTTCCAAGGTGGAGGTTTTGCGGGCTTTGTCGCGGCGCTGACGATGCCCGGTGATGGCGAAGCGATGCGCTTCGTCGCGAATCTGCTGGATCAGGTGCAGCGCCGGCGAGTCGGCATTGAGCGATACCGCATCGCCATCGGGAAAATGCAGCGTCTCCAGCCCCGGCTTGCGACCCTCCCCTTTGGCGATGCCGATGAGCTGGACGCCGCTGACGCCAAGTTCGCCAAACACCTCGATGGCCTGAGCGAGCTGGCCCTTGCCGCCATCGATGAAAAGTATGTCGGGCAGATTGCCTTCGCCCTTGACCAGCCGGCTGTAGCGCCGCGTCAGCGCCTGATGCATGGCGGCGTAGTCATCGCCAGGGGTGATACCTTCGATGTTGAAGCGCCGGTAGTCGCTCTTCTTCGGGCCCTGGCCATCGAACACCACGCACGATGCCACCGTGGCCTCGCCCATGGTGTGGCTGATGTCGAAACACTCCATGCGCGTGATCGGCGCGTCACGCTCCAGCACCGCTTGCAGGTCGGCAAAGCGCTTGGCGATGTGGCTACGATTGGCCAGCCCGGCCAGCAGGCCGGCTTCGGCATTGCGCTGCGCCATCTCTACCCAGGCCGCTCGCGCCTCACGCACGCGCGACTTGATCTCGACTTCGCGACCGTATTGCAGACGGATGGCATCGGCCAGCACCTCGGCGCCGGGCAGCTCCACCGAGGTAATGATTTCGCGCGGCAGGTCACGGCCGCCACCGCCAGCCAACGCGCCTTGCAGATAGAACGAGGGCAGAAATTCGTCGAGGATGTCGGCCAACGCGGTTTCGCCAAACACGGCCGGCTGATACGCCTTGGTGCCGAGCACGCGGCCTTCGCGCACAAACAGCACCTGCACGCATACACCGCCCGGCTGCGCGGCCACCGCAAACACATCCACCGAGCCCACATCCTTGAGCACAAACTGCTGCTCCTGCACGCGCCGCAGCGCGGTGAGCTGGTCGCGATACACCGTCGCCTGCTCGAAGGCCATCGCCTCGGATGCCATGCTCATGCGCGCAATCAGGTCTTCGGTCACTTCCTCGTTGCGACCTTCCAGGAAGCGCCGCGTGTTGGTGACATCGCTGCGATAATCATCGGCGCTAACATAGCCCACGCAGGGCGCTCGGCAACGCTGGATCTGATACTGCAGACAGGGCCGCTCGCGATTGCGGAAAGTGCTGTCTTCGCACTGGCGCACCTGAAACAGCTTCTGCAGCAGGTTCAGGCTTTCGCGCACGGCCGTGGAGCTGGGGAACGGCCCGAAGTAGCGCCCGGCCTGCGTGCGCGTGCCTCGGTGAAAAGCAATGCGCGGCCAGGTGTCGCCCTCGGAAATGAACAAGTAGGGATAGCTTTTGTCGTCACGCAGCAGAATGTTATAGGGCGGTTTCAGCGACTTGATCAGCGTTTGCTCAAGCAGCAACGCCTCGGTTTCCGAGGCCGTAATGGTGATGTCGATGCTGTGGATGCGCGCCACCAGCGCCCGCGTTTTCGGGCTCGGTATCTGCTTGAGAAAGTATGAGCTGACGCGCGACTTCAGGCTCTTGGCCTTGCCCACATACAGCACCGCGCCATCCTGCGCGAGCATGCGGTAGATGCCCGGCTTCAGTGGCAGCGTGCGGAGAAAGTCCTTGAGCTCGGCAAGTACTTCACTCACAGCATCACGCCGAATTGCAGCGCCAGCCGCGCCAGCGCCATGTCGTTGTCCACGCCTACCTTTTGCAGCAGACGGGTGCGATAAGTGCTGATGGTCTTCGGGCTCAGGCAGAGCTGATCGGCAATATCTTGCACACGCTTGCCGTTGATGAGCTCAGACAGCACCTGCATTTCGCGCTCAGAGAGCTGATTGAAGGGATTGTCGCCGGTATCCGGCAGATGCTGCTGCAGCGCCAAATGCTGCGCCAGACCGGGGCTGACATAGCGCTTGCCGAGGGCCGCACGGCGAATGGCCATGACCAGTTCGTCCAGCTCGGCACCCTTGCTCATGTAGCCGGCAACGCCTGCCTGCAAGAGGCGGCCTGGCAAGGGGCCATCTTCCGTCACGCTGAGCATGACAATGCGTACCGTCGGGGCAGTCTTGAGCAGGCGCAGCGCCGCTTCGTGGCCACCCATGCCGGGCATGTCGAGGTCCATGAGCAGCACATCGGGGCTGTTGGTGCGCACACGCAGCAGCGCATCCTCGCCCGATGTTGCCTGCCAGATGATGTCGATACCGGGCACATCCGCCAGCAAATGCGAAAGACTCATGCGAATCAGGGAGTGGTCATCGACCAAAGCGACGCGGATGCTCATGCAGCACTCTACACCTTGGGAATGGCCTATCTTAGCGACTGCAACCTGTGATACAAAACAAGTCTCTCGTCTTTAGTTGTCATGGCCACCTATTGAGGCCCCTATGCACCGATTGACCGAGACTATTAAACGCGATCCGCGGGGTGTTTCCCCTCCCCTTATTTCGGCTCGCCTCGCAACATCTTATACAGGTAAATCAACCATGTCCGCTGTCTCTGTGCGCCGCACCTTGCGTAGGTGCAACCGTTTCATTCTGTCGCTGCTGATTGCACTCGCTGTCGCCACGCCCACTGCTCTCGCCCCCGTCGCTGCCCAGGCAGCGACCCAAAATCAGACCCAAACCAGCAGCGCCGCCAAGAAACTGGCAGCAAAGAAGGCTGTCGCCAAAAAGCAGGCCGCTAAGAAAAAACTCGCCGCTAAAAAAGCCAAGGCGGCGGCCAAAAAGCGTCTGGCCGCTAAAAGCTCCAAACGCAAAATTGGCAAGAAAACGGTTGCCACGGCTGCCGTTGCACTAAGCGCTGCTGAACTGGCGGCTCAGGAGCGTCGCCAAGCTCCGCCTGAAATTCGCAACAGCCTCGACCTGCCGCTGGATATCCAGTCTCGCGCGGCGCTCATTACCAATGCCAAGACCGGCGAGATGCTCTACGGCAAGAACTACAACCAGACCATGCCGATTGCTTCCATCACCAAGCTCATGACCGCCATGGTGGTGCTTGATGCCGGGCTGGACATGAACGATCCGGTGACCGTCACGCAGGATGATGTGGACAAGCTTAGAAACACCCACTCGCGCCTGAGCATAGGCACCACGCTGACGCGCGCCGATATGATGCTGATTGCGCTGATGGCGTCGGAGAATCGGGCAGCGGCATCGCTGGCCAGAAGCTATCCGGGCGGCACGCAGGCTGCTATTGCGGCCATGAATCGCAAAGCTGCCAAACTGGGCATGACGCACACACGCTTCCATGATGGCACCGGCCTGAGTGGCGACAACACTTCAACGCCGGGCGATCTGGCAAAAATGGTGCAGGCCGCATATCGCTATGCCGACATTCGCGCCTTCAGCACCACGCCGCAATATCAGGTACAGAGTCGTGGCCATCTGCTGCAGTACAAAAACACGAATCTGCTGGTGAAAGAACCAGACTGGGATATCGGTGTATCCAAGACCGGTTTCATCAATGAAGCCGGCAAGTGCCTGGTGATGATGGCTCGCATTCGCGACGAGCCGGTGATCATTGTGCTCATGGACTCGTGGGGCAAATACACGCGCATCGGAGATGCCAATCGCGTGAAGCAATGGCTGGAGCGCGTTACGCGGGTCTGAGCCGCTCGGCAAAGGCATTCAGCGCTTTCTTCTGCACCGCCCAATCCGGGCAGACTCGGCCCTGCAAGGCGTAAAACGCAGGGCTGTGGTTGAATTCGTGCAAGTGGCACAGCTCGTGATGCAGCACATAATCGATGCAGGCCGGCGGCATGTGCATGAGCACGGTATTGAGCGTGATGTCGCGCTGGTGCGAGCAGCTGCCCCAGCGTGAACGCATACGCCGGAGCTTGATCTTGCGCGGCTGCCAGGCCGGGCCTAGCGCGGCCGCCAGCGCCAGCAGGCGAGCTGGCAAATAGGCCGCCGCTTCGGCACGCTGCCAAGCCAGCCATTGCGCTTCGCTGCGTCCTTCGCGCGGCAAGGCTTCGCCAAGATGCCACCAGACGGCATCCACCTCAGTCTCGCTTTCAGAGACATGAGCGCGCTGCAATTTGCGCTGGGCGATCTCTGCCAAATGCCGAGCAATCCAGTCGCGGCGGCTTTGCACAAAGTCATCGATGAAAGTGGTCGGCATGCGCAGCGGCGCACGCACCAGCACCAGGCCATCCTGCCGAATGTGAATGGCCACGGTGCGACGCGCGCTGCGGATGAGCTGGTAGTCAGCTGGCTTTGCTTCTGCTGACAGGGTCATGGCTCAGGCTCAAACCAGCGCATCGACATGCTGACGAATCACCGCCAGGAAATCGTCGCCGTAACGGCTGAGCTTGCTGTCGCCAATGCCGCCAATCTGGCGCATTTCACTCAGGCTCAGCGGCATATTCTCGACCATGGCCATGAGCGTGCTGTCGTGGAAGATGACATACGGCGGCACGCCCTGCGCCACCGCCAGCTCGCGACGACAGGCCCGCAGCGCCAGCCACAGCGGCTGATCGGCCGCATCGAGCGTCTGGCTGGCGCGACTGGCGGTTGAGCTACGGCGCTGTGCGGTCAGCGTGTCTTTGTCTTGTCGCAGCGCCAGCGTGACTTCGCCCTTGAGCAGCGGTCGGCATTCCGGCGCCAGACGCAGCGTGCCGAAACCATCGGCATCTACCAATAGCAAACCTTTGGCCAGCAGCTGCCGGAACAAGCTGCGCCAGCTCTTCAGGCTCAGGCTCTGACCCTGACCGAACACCGCCAGTTGGTCGTGCTGATTGGCCACGATGCGCTCGCTGCGCTTGCCGACCAGCAGCTCCACCACATACTCCACGCCATAACGCTGACCGCTGCGATACACCGCCGACAGCGCCATGCGCGCCGCCTCGGTGGCGTCCCAGGTCGCAACTGGCTCAGCGCAGATATCGCAGTGGCCGCAGGGCTTGGGCATGTGCTCGTCGAAATAGCGCAGCAGCAGCTGGCGACGGCAATCGGTGGTCTCGCAGAGCTGCAGCATGGCATCGATGCGACGGCGCTCATGGCGCTTGTGCTCTTCGCTACCCTCCGACTGCGCCAGCATCTGCTGATGCTTGATGACATCCTGCAAGCCGTAGAACAGGCAGACGGTGGACGCCAGGCCATCACGCCCGGCGCGACCGGTCTCCTGGTAATACGCTTCCAGACTTTTCGGCAGGTCGAGGTGAGCGACGAAGCGCACATTCGGTTTGTCGATGCCCATGCCGAAGGCAATCGTGGCCACCACAATCACGCCCTCTTCGCGCAGGAATTTGGTCTGGTTGGCCTCGCGCTCATGCGCCGGCAACCCGGCGTGATACACCACCGCCGGAAAGCCGCGTGCCTGCAAGGCTTCCGCGACTTTCTCGGTCTTCGCGCGCGACAGGCAATAAACAATGCCAGCGTCAGTGGGGTGCTCGCGCTTGATGAAATCGGTGAGCTGCTCCAGCGCATTCAGGCGTGGCAGGATGCGATAGAAAATGTTCGGGCGGTCGAAGCTGCTAAGGTAGACCTCGGCATTTTCGAGACGCAGCAGGCGCTTGATGTCGGCGCGAGTGCGCAGATCGGCGGTGGCCGTCAGCGCCAGTCGCGGCACTTGCGGGAACTGCTCGGCAAGCACCGACAGCCCAAGATAATCCGAGCGGAAATCGTGCCCCCACTGCGACACACAATGCGCTTCGTCGATAGCAAACAGCGAGATCGGCGTGCGCTGCAGGATGTCCAGTGCGCGTGGCGTGACCAGACGCTCCGGCGCCATGTAGAGTAGATCCAGGCTGCCGTCGAGCAGCTGCGACTCGATGGCACGCGCCTCGTGGGCATCCAGCGAGCTGCTCAGGTACGCAGCACGCACGCCCAGCTGCAGGAGCGTGGCGACCTGATCCTGCATCAGCGAAATCAGCGGCGAGATAACAATCGCCGTGCCCGGCCGCATCAACGCCGGCACCTGATAGCACAGCGATTTGCCGCCGCCGGTGGGCATCAGCACCAGGGCATCTTCACCGCTGGCCACACGGGTCACAATCTCGGCCTGCTGGCTACGGAAATCGCCGTAACCCCAGACCCGCTGCAAGACTTCGCGCGCCTGCGCGGCCAGATCGTTTTGTAATGACTTCATGCCGGAAACCTCACATCCCTGTGCGTTGCCGCACTACAATCGCGGGCATTGCCCTGGAGAACGACATGCACGAACAATACGCCCTGCCGACCGGCACCCTGAATGCGCTGGAAGATTTTCTGGATAGCGAAGCCAATGAGCATGGCCTGGACTTTCATGGCGCTCACGGCTTTCTCACCGCCATCACCGTTGGCCCGCGTGGCGCGCTGGATGCCGATGCCCTCGCCGCCTTTTTTGAAGACGAAGATGGCAGCATGGACCGCGCGCAGATGGCCGTGCTGACGCAGCAGCTGCAAGCCTGGCAGAAGAGCATCCACGCCGTGCTTTACCACGGTTCGCGCCTGGAGCTGCCCTGCCCGCTGATTGCCGACCCGGAGGAAGCGAACAGCCTCAGCGACTGGTGCGTGGGTTTCATGGAAGGTCTGTTCCTGGATGAAGACCGCTGGTATGCCGGCAACGAAGATGACATCGCCGACCTGACGCTGCCGATGGTGGTGTTGTCGGATCTGATCGAGGATGACGACCTGGAAACGCTGCGTCGCGACAAAAAGCTGCTGAAAGACATGACGGCATCGATCCCAGATCTGATCACCGAGCTGTATCTGTTGTTCCACGCGCCGGCGAATCCCTGAGTCATCCAGGCGGGCCACGCAAGTCATACTCACTTGCGCTGGCCTGCTGCCCGCTCTGTCGCCAGCCGCTTCTGCAATTTGCGCTCGGCAAAGCGCGCCCGCTGATGCTCGCTCAGCCCGTCATTGCAGGCCGGGCAGCTGATGCCGTCTTCATAGCCCGGCGCCAGCTTGTCTTCCGGCGTAATAGCGCGACGGCAGCCGTAGCACAGCTCGGCAACGCCCTCGGCCAAGCCGTGCGTAACCCCCACCCGCTCATCAAACACAAAGCACTCGCCGCGCCACAGACTTTCCTCGGCCGGCACCTCTTCCAGATATTTCAGAATGCCGCCCTTGAGGTGATAGACCTCGGCAAAGCCCTGCTGGCGCATATAGCTCGATGCTTTCTCGCAGCGAATGCCGCCGGTGCAGAACATCGCCACCTTCTTATGTTTCGCCGGGTCTAGCTGCTCGGCCACATACTGCGGAAATTGCCGGAAGGTCTGCGTGTGCGGATCGATCGCGCCTTCGAAGCTGCCGATGGCCACCTCGTAGTCGTTACGCGTATCAATCACGATGACATCCGGGTCCTGAATCAGCGCGTTCCACTCGGATGGCGCCACATAGGTGCCGACCACCGCCGTCGGGTCCACAAACGGCACACCGAGCGTGACAATCTCTTTCTTGAGCTTGATCTTCAACCGCACAAAGGGATGACGATCGCTGAACGACTCCTTGTGCTCCAGCCCTTGCAGGCGCGGATCGGCGCGCAGCCAGCCCAGCACGGCATCGATGCCCTGACGCGAACCGGAGATGGTGCCGTTCACACCCTCCTGCGCGAGCAGCAAGGTGCCGCGAATGCCCTCGCGCTCGCACAGCGCCAGCAACGGTGCCTGCAGCTCGCGGAAATCGTCGATGCGAGCAAAGTGGTAGAGCGCCGCCACCACGAACTCGCTCGTCACAGAAGCATCAGCCATGCTTGCTGCCCCCCAGACAAGCCGGGCTGGCCAGCGCAGCGCCCGTGGCAGCCCACTCTTCCGGCGTATAGAGGTGCAAGGCCAGCGCGTGCATGCCTTGCGCCATCTCATCCTGCGTAAGGGCATAGACGCGCTGATGCCGAGCCACGGCACGCAAGCCGGCAAACGCCGTGCTCACCAGCGTGACCTTGTAATGGCTCTCGGTCGCCGGGCCGCCGTGGTTGTGCGACTCGTTCAGCACATCGAGAAAATCGGGGCTGAAGGCGTGCTGCAAGAGGCTGTGCAAACGGGCTTGGCGCGACATGAACGGCTCCACGAAAAAGACAACGGCCGGAATTATAGATGCTGAATGGCCTGCCCGCTTGCAAATGCCGGGATTCGCGCTAAGCTAGGCTTGTTTATTACATAAATTTTACTTTAAACAATTTAATGAGTAATGAAATGTCCACATTCAAGCTGTCTCCGGCGCAACGCGCCGAGATCAATGCCAAGTCCGACTGGCGCGGGGCGCTGGAGGTTGGCAAGGACTGGGCGCTGATCGTGCTGGCCTTTGCGCTCAGCCTGCTGTGGCCGCATCCGCTGGTCTTTGTCTTATCCATACTGCTGCTGGCAGCGGCACAAGCCGGCTTCGCGATCTTGCAGCACGAAGCATCGCATCGCTCGCTGTTTGCCAGCGCCAAACTCAACGACGGCATCGGCGAATACCTCTGCGCCCTGCCCATCCTGCAAAGCATGCCGGGCTACCGCGCTTACCACATGACGCATCACCGCCTGGCCGGCACTCGCGAAGACCCGGACCTGGTGATGACCGAGCAATATCCGGTACGCGCGGCCAGTCTGCGCCGCAAGCTGCTGCGCGATGCCTCGGGCCTGACCGGCATCAAGTCCATCATCGGGCTCATGGGCATGGCGGCGGGCTACTGGAAATACGAGCTGACCGGCAAGATAGAGCGCGTGCAGCCGGCCCCGCAGGGTGTGTTCGGCTATGCCGCCGTGTTCGTGCGCAACAACGGGCATATTGCCCTGCTCTGGCAGGTCGGCATGGCCAGTGTGCTGGCGTGGCTGGGGAATGGCTGGCTTTATTTGCTCTGGGTCGCGGCGTTCGTGTTCATCCTGCCGATCTGCATGCGTATCCGCCAGATTGCCGATCATGCCGTAGTGGCCGATGCCTTCAGCACCAATCCGCTGCAGCACGCTCGCACCTCGCAGGCGAACTGGCTGGAAAAACTGCTGTTCGCGCCGCACAACGAGCACTATCATCTGGAACATCACTTCATGCCGACCGCGCCGTGCTGGAACCTGCCCAAGCTGCACAGGCTGCTGGATGAGGCGGGTGTGATTCCAGCGCAGAATCAGGCCGGTAGCCTAGTGGCGGTGTTGAAGCAGGTGACGACCTAAGCGCTAGCGCTCAGGCCAGCGCACGCTGGCGTGACAATAGCGAGCCAATCACCATGCCGGCAATCGCCGCACCCAGGCCAGCCAGCTGCGGCGGACAAATGGCCTCTGGTGCAATAGCTTCCAGTGTCAGCCAGACCCCAATGCCCGCCGTCATCGAGCACAGGGCTCCCAGGCGATTGGCGCGACGCCAGTAGATGCCGGCTGTTAACGGTACAAAAGCCGCCACCAGAGTGACCTTGTAGGCATTCTCGACCATCTCGAAGATGCTGGCGTCGGAGCTCACCGCGAAGAGCGTGATGAGCACGCCAAACACCAGCACAACCGCCCGTAGCATCCACAGGAACTGCCGGTCGGTTTGCTGTTTCAGCAGCGGCTTCAGCAGGTTTTCGGTAAACACGGTGGAAGGTGCCAGCAAGGTGCCGGACGCGGTGGACATGATGGCCGAGAGCAAGGCGCCAAAGAACAAAACCTGCATGATCAGCGGCAGGTCATTCTGCATAAAAGTCGGCAGCACCTGCTGGGCATCCTCGGCAATCACGCGCGCCACCATGGCCGGATCCAGCACCACGGCGGCATAGGTCAGGAAGATCGGCACCATGCAAAACACCAGATAACCGATACCGCCCAGAATGGAGCCGGCCACCGCAATCGATTCTGATTTCGACGAGTTCATGCGCTGAAACACATCCTGTTGCGGGATCGAGCCCAGCGCCAGCGTCACGAAAGCACTGACGAAGGCCAGCACGGCCGCCAGATTCCAGTCTGGCCAGAAGCCCTCGAATTTGCCGGCAGCGCGTGCGTGTTCAATGATGACCCCGGCACCGCCGGCCTTGTCAGACACGAACCAGGCAATGATGAGCAGCGCCACGATGATGATCAACATTTGCACAAAGCTGGTCAACGCCACCGACCACATGCCGCCGAACATGGTGTAGAACACCACGATGGCAGCGCCGATCATGATGCCCTGATCCTGCGAGATGGCACCCTGGCTCAAGCTGCTGAATACCACGCCGAGTGCAATCAGCTGTGCCGATACCCAGCCGAGATACGACAGCATGATGGCCGTGGAGGCCACCACTTCGGCTTCGCGCCCGTACTTCTCGCGAAAGAAATCACCAATGGTGAGCATGTTGCGACGATAGAGCGCACGGGCAAAGAACATCCCGGCAAAAATCAGGCAGAAGGCCGCGCCAAACGGGTCAGAGACGATGCCGCCGATACCTTCCTGCAGAAAGATGGGTGGCGCACCGAGCACCGATTCAGAGCCGAACCAGGTGGCGAACATGGTGGCCGTGACAATGCTCAAAGGCAGGCTGCGGCCCGCCGAAATAAAGTCACGCGAATTGTGCACGCGCAAACTGGCCAACAAGCCGACGGCTATCGACAACACCAGATAGCCAATGACAAAAGCATTCAGCATGAGGAGCTACTCCGCAAACCAAGGCAGGGGGGAAATTTTGCGCATGCTAACAGCTGAAGCCGAGTGCAATAAACAGCTGACGCAACGGATCTTCGGCTGCCGCTGCTATCTTCTGAGCCGGGAATTCGCGGCGAACCGGGTAGTGCTTGCGCAAGGCGTCAAAGGCCAGGGCCGGATTGACCTCGTGGAGGCTGGCACGCAGGCGGGTATCGTCGGCGGCAAGGGCAATGACGGGCTGCAGCAAGGCGGCCAGGCGAGCTTCGGGCGTGGCCATGAGGGCCGTCGTGGCGGTGGCCGGCAGTTGCAGCATCTGCTGCCCTTCGGTGGGCAGAATATCGGCGAGATGGCCAGAGAGCGCGAGACCGAAATGACGGCTCGCGGCCTCAATAATCTGCCAAGTGCCGCGCCACTTGCCTTCCAGGCTGTGACCGGCGATATGCGGGCTGCCGTAGCGCACGCGCTGCAGCAGTTGCGGGTCAACGACTGGCTCATGTTCCCAAACATCCAGCACGGCGGTGAATGGCGTGCCGGCACGCTCGGTCAAGGCTTGCAGCAGCGCGGCATTGGCGATCACCGGGCCGCGTGCGGCGTTGATCAGCCAGGCATTCGGGCGCAGGCGGGCCAGCTCAGGGGCGTCCAGCAGATGCCGAGTCGGGTGTGCGCCACCGCGCGTCAGCGGCGTGTGAATGCTGATCATGTCGGCGGTATCGAGCAGCGCCGTTAACGGTAGCAGCTCGATGCCGGCAAGATCATCGGGTAGGTCGGCGGCGCTCAGAAACGGGTCACAGGCCACCACGCGGATGCCGAGCAGGCGGGTTAGCCTCGCCACCCAGCGCCCAACATGACCGAGGCCGATGATGCCGAGTGTGCGGCCGGCCAGCGACACGCCCTGCTCTGCCGCCAGCTGTACCAGCACATTAAGCACCCACTCGCCGACGGCGCGGGCGTTGCAGCCCGGTGCTGAGGCCCAGGCGATGCCTTGCGCATCTAGCCACGGCAGATCGAGGTGATCGGTACCGATGGTCGCAGTGCCGACAAAGCGCACACGGCTGCCGGCCAGCAGCGCGGCATCGACTCGGGTGATGGAGCGCACCAGCAGCACATCGGCATCGGCCACATCGGCGGCGGTCAACGAGCGGCCGGGCCGGCGCAGGATCTCGATCTTGGGCAATTCGCTCTTGTGCGCAGCGTCACGCAGCAGCGCGCAGCAGGCTTCGACGCCCGGCATGTTGTCATCGGCCACGATACGCAGGGGCTGCGACGGCAATAGTTGGTGCGGCATTGACTCATCCTCACAACAGAATGGCGCGAGTATGCCACTGCGCTTTGCTACACTGCATCGCTCTGCGCCAGATGGCCGCCAAGCGGCAGGCGCCGAGGCCGAAATCGCAGGCTCATCATGTCCGACCGGAGACTTTTCATGCCGCCATCGCTTAGCGATCAGGTCATCGCCTTTCTGCACAGCGAACCGCGTTTCGAGCCGGTGAACGAGCTGCGCCTGCACATCGATGGCCATCCACTCGGCTGGGTGCGCCCGCGCGTGGCCGAGGCACTTTGCCAGCTTGATCGCCAGCGTATTCGCGTCAACACCCGCGACATCTACCTCAGCGCCGGCAGTGATTGCGCAAGCCGCAGCCAGGTGCTGCAAGCCTGGGCCATGGCCCTGCGCGAACAAGGCGTGCTGGCAAACTGGCGCGATGAAGCCATGCAGCTCGATTTGCCGGACGCCACGCTTGACTCACAGCCTGGCGCTCCGTTTCTGATCATCGAGCGCGCCGCCTTCCGCACCTTCGGCCTGCGCACGCCGTCGGTGCACCTCAACGGCTGGGTGGCGATGCCCGATGGCGTGCAGCTCTGGGTTGCCGAGCGCAGCGCGCACAAGTTCGTCGATCCCGGCAAGCTCGATAATTTGGTCGGTGGCGGCGTCGCGGCCGGCGAGCCGCTGGCGCTGGCGCTGTCGCGCGAAGCCTGGGAGGAAGCCGGTCTGCATTTCCGCCGCGTACCTCGCCCGGCCAGCACGCTGCACATCCACCGCCGAATCCAGGAAGGCGTGCAGGAAGAGCAGATTGCCGTGCACGACATATGGCTGCCGGCGCACTTTCTGCCCACCAATCAGGATGGCGAAGTCGCCGATGCCCGCCTCATGCCGCTGCCGGCCGTGCTCGCCATGCTGCTCGACCGCCATTTCACCTGGGATGCCGGCCTGGTCGTGCTCGACGGTCTGCTGCGCCAGCGCTACTTCGGCGCCGAGGGGGCGCTGATCGAGCAAGCGCTGGTGACGCTGGGCTATCGCCACTAATGACTCGCTCCTTTTCCAAAAAGCAGGAGCTGCGTACGCTGGCTCTGCTGGCCGGGCCGATCTTCATCAGCCAGTTCTCGCAGGCCGCTTACAGCTTCATTGATACGCTCATGGCCGGTCAGGTGTCGGCGCTGGATCTGGCGGCGGTGGCCGTTGGCTCCAGCATCTGGCTGCCGCTCTACCTGCTGATTACCGGCACCCTGCTCGCCACCACGGCGCTGGTGGGCGAGGCCAAAGGTGCCGACAAGCCCGAGCGCATCGCGGACATCACACATCAGGCGCTCTGGCTGGCGCTGCTGGTCGGCATCGCGGGCCTGCTACTGATTCGCAACGCCTGGCCACTGTTCGACTGGCTGCAAGTGCCGCTGGAGCTGCGCCTGAAAACGCGAGCCTATCTGGACGGCGTGAGCTGGGGCATGCCGGCGGTGGGCCTATTTTTTGTACTACGCTGCTACTGCGAGGCCCAGGGCCGGCCAGTGCCGGTGATGCTGATCAGCGTCTCCGGGCTGCTGCTTAATGTGCTGGCCAACCAGTTGTTCATCTACGGCAGCGCCGATATTGCCGGATTAAGCTGGCTGGGCATCCCTGCCATGGGCGGCCCCGGCTGCGGCTGGGCCACAGCGCTAGTGCTGTGGCTGCTAACCTTGGTGTTATTCGCCTATGTGCTGTGCGCGTCGGCATTTGCGCGGGTGCGCCTGTTCCAGCGCTGGGCACCACCGCATTTCGCCGAGCTGCGCCACATCGCAGCACTGGGCCTGCCCATCGGCCTCGCCATCTTCTTCGAGGTCAGTTCGTTTGCGCTGGTGGCGATTCTGATCAGCCCGTCGGGCGAGATCGTGGTCGCCGGGCATCAGGTCGCGCTGTCGGTGACCTCGATTCTGTTCATGGTGCCGCTGAGCCTGTCCATCGCGCTCACCATCCGCGTCAGTCAGCTCTATGGCGCACAGGATCTCGATGCCATTGCCCACACGCGGCGCGTCGGCCTCGTTACCACCACGCTGATTGCCTGCTTATCGGCGCTGTTTTTGCTACTCGCCCGCGATGGCATCGCTGCCGGTTACACGCAGGATGCCGATGTGCGAGCGCTCGCCGCCGACCTCATGCTGTTCGCGGTGGCATACCAGGTGTTTGATGCGCTGCAAGTGGGTGCCGCTGGCTGCCTGCGCGGCCTGCAAGACACCCGCAGCCCAATGCTGCTGACGCTCTTTGCCTATTGGGTGGTGGCGATTCCGTTCGGCTTTGTGGCCGGTAGCACAGACACCTTCTTCGGTCAGGCCTGGGGGCCTCACGGCTACTGGACCGGCCTGGTCATCGGCCTCGGCATCGCAGCCCTGCTGCTCAACCGCCAACTGGGCCGGCGCATGCTGCAATTGCGTTCGCAGCCTGAATTTTCAACCAAACACTCACTCAGCAAAGAATAACCATGCCTATCAAACCCGCTCATTTTTGCCTCTTGCCCTTGCTGGCCCTGCTGCAGACCCCGGCTTATGCAGCCCTCGACCTCAGCTTTCCGGCCAGCCCAACGCAGCGCGATGTGCCGCGCGTCGGCCTAAACATGGGCGGATGGACCTTCTACGGGGCTGAACAAATCATGAGCAATGTGCTCAAGAACCCCGGTTTCGAGGGTCGCATCGACCGTATCGTGCTGCAGGCGCGCGAACCCGATCTGCGCTTTGTGGAAGATGATAATCAGTGGGTCGGTTCAGCCGACCACTTCTGGGATGGCGCCGATTTCGAAGTCGTGACCGGGCGTGGGCGCGGCCTCAAAGGCAAGGTCGTGGAGTCGCAGGAGCGCGGCGACAACGATTACCCGCAATACCTGCTGGACCGAGTTGCTCGCAATGTCCATGCCGGCGATGCCATCGTGCTCACCCGCCGCGAAACGCCGGTGAAGCCGCCAAACTGGTGGGTATCGCCACCGAATGCGGCTTATCTCAGCCTGATCACCGGCAAGGTGCGGCCAGGCAGCCCTGGCAAAAGCATGTTGCGTATGGCCGTGCGCCCTGGGGATCGCACAGAGATCTACAGCTTTCTCGATTCCAGCGGCGCGCCGGCGGGCAGCCTGATGCCGGTCAATGGCAAATGGCGTTTCAGCATCTGGCTGAAGGCCGTGGCCGGCAAGCCGGATCTGCGCTTCAGCTTCAAACGCGGCACCTTCCGCTTTTTCGAGCAGACGGTGCAGGTCGGGCGCGACTGGCAGCAGTACACCGTCGATTTTACGGGCAGCGAACTGCCCTCGACCGAGACCCGAGAGAGCCTGCAAGTGACCTTATCCGCCGGTGGTGACAATGCCGTCGTCGCCGTCGATGACCTGTCACTCGGCCCAGCTGTGACCACGGCCTTCCGGCCGGAAGTCATCAGCATGCTGAAGCGCCTGAAGCCGGGCTATCTGCGCGACTGGCAGGGCCAGCTCGGTGACACCATCGCCAATCGCATCGCACCGCCGTGGCAGCGCCAGAATACGCGTTACCACTGGAGCGAGGACGGTCACTACCTGTTCGGGCTGGATGAGTTTGTGGAGCTTTGCGCTCAGGTCGAGAGCATGCCCTGGGTCATTATTCCCAGCACCGTGACCGACCGCGAGCTGCCGGCACTGGCCGAGTTTCTGGTGCGCAAGCAGCGCCTGCATCGCTTCAAGCGCTGGGTGCTGGAATTTGGCAACGAAAACTGGAACCCGCTGTTCCGCCCCGGTGCACTGGTCAATGACGCCACCCATGCCGAGCGCGCGCAACGCGTATTCTCGCTGCTGCAAAACAAGCTGGCGGGCCAGCCGGTGCAATACCTCATCAACATTCAGCCCGCCAATCCGGGCCGCTCCGGGCCAGAGGCAGAGGCCGCGCGCATCTCCGGCGCGGCACTCACCACCGCACCCTATTATTTCCGCGAGATGGACACTCAAGCCAGCGATGCGCAAATCCTCGCTGGCCTGTTTCCGCAAGATGAAAAGCCCTTCTTGCAGGAGTTCAAGAGTTTGTCGGCCAAGCCGCTCTGGCTCTACGAATACAACCTGCATACCGATGGCGGCAACGCTGGCTTCGATGAGCGTACCCGCGCCATCACCGGACTCGCCTCGGGCAACTCGCTGGCTGCGCGCGCACTCGCGTTCTACGACAATGATGTGACGCATCACGCCGTTTACAGCCTGTCGCAGATTTACGGTTTCGCTCGCGAAAAACCGGTGGATGGCTCACGGCTGGTGCCGCTGTGGGGCGTGACGCGCGACTTCGCCTTCCCGACCATGCGTCCGACCGGGCTGGCCATCGAGCTGATGAATCGCGCCATCGGCGGCGACATGTATCGTCTGGATTGCACAGCCTCGGCCAGCGCTAGCTGCCAAAGCCTTATCAGCCTCGGCTTCATCAACGCCGCCAAACAGGTATCTCTGGTGGTCAGCAACCCGACCGGCGAGACGCGCAATCTCAGCATCGCCTGGCCGGGCAAAACACTGCCTGCACGCTGGCAAACGCTGGATGCGAGCAGCCTGTGGGCAAACAACGAAAGTCCGGTGGCAGGTCGTGCCGATCCGGTGCAGATCGCCAGCAAGCCGCTGGCGTCGGCGGGCGGCAAGCTGGTGCTGCAGCTGCCGCCTTATGCGGTGGGTGTGATCAGCGAGAAGCCTTGAAGCGAGCCGGCTGTCTTAGCCGGCCATCTCAACCGGCTGTCTCAACCGCCTTTACGCAGCCGGTAGCGGTACAGGCCCGGCTCCGGTTCGTCCGCCAGCAGCAAGGCATGACCCAGAAAGTGGCAGAACTTCGGGATGTCTCGCGTGGTGGACGGGTCGGTGGCCAGCACTTCCAGCACCTGGCCATCGCTCAGCGTGCGCACAGCCTTGTGCAGCATCATCACCGGCTCCGGGCAGAGCAAACGGCGCGCATCCAGATGCTGGCTGATGGCTTCGCTCATTTCCCAGCCCCTGTTTGCAGCAACTCCTCCGGCTCGCGGGTATAGCGCCAAGCCGGCCAGATCAGCAGCAAGCCGGCCAGCCCGGCAATCACAAAGTGCAGGGTGTAGCCCACCGACTCTGCCAAGAAACCGGCCGGGATATAGAACGCTCCGCCAAAGATCGCCAGCAAGCTCACCTGCAAGGTGAAATCTGAGCCGGCGTGATCGTCACGCGCGCGGTCCATGATGGCGGCGAGCATGGCGGCCATGGCCATGCCGCTGACCACATGCTCGATGGCATTGACCACGATCACCCAGGTGCGCCAATCCATGCCTGGCGGCACCCAACCCGCTGCCGGCAAGGCATACAGCCCCACCGCCAAAGTTTGCAGCAGACCGAACAAGACCAGCGCCCGCCGACGACCCAGCGGATCGGTCAGCCAACCGCCCAGCAACGCGCCCACAATCGAGCCTACCGAACCCACAATACTGACTTGCAGGCCCATTTCGGCCAGCGTGAAGCCGTGATCCACCATCATCGGCTTGACCATGGCCGAGCCCAGCGACTCGGCGATCTTGTAGGTCACCAACACCCAAATCCAGCCCGCCAGACCCGGCCGCTGGAAAAAACTCACCCAGCCCTTGCCATACGACTCGCTGAGCGTATTGCTCAGTACCGGCGGCCTTAAGCTTTCCGACTCCCGGAAGAACAGCGCCGGTAACAGCAGCAGGATAGACAGCCCCGTCAGCCCCAGAAACGCATTCTCCCAGCCCCAGGTACCCAGCACATACAGCAGCAGGCCACCGCCAATAATCAGGCCCATCCGGTAAGCCGCCACCTGCACACCATTGCCGATACCTCGCTCGTGCGGGCCCAGAATGCCCACCGCCAAACCATCCGTGGCAATATCTTGCGTGGCGGCAAACAGGTTGATGAGAAAGAGCAGGAAAAACAGCGTCAGCACGCCGGACTCTTCGCGCAAGGCGTTCGGATCCAGCTGCGACAGCACCGCCAGCAACACGATCAGCCCGATATTCATCGGCAAGATCCAGCTCCGGCGATAGCCCATGCGCGGCCAGTAATGGCGATCCACCCATGGCGCCCAAAGCACTTTCAGCGCCCAAGGCAAGGCCAGCAGACCACTCAGGCTGATCACCGACAACGGCGCATCATAGGTACGCAAAATGGCCGGCAAGGCCTGCGTGAACACGCCCGTGGGCAGGCCCTGCGCAATGTACAGCGCGAGCAGCAGCCCCAGACGCTTCGGCAATGAATTCACGACAGGCTCCGGCAGCTAAAATCAGGCAAACACGATGGTCTTGTTGCCATGCACCAGAATGCGGTCTTCGAGATGCCAGCGCACCGCGCGCGCCAAGACCTGACGCTCCACATCCTGACCCATTTCACGCAGGGTCGGCACTTCGTCGCGATGCGACACGCGTTCTACATCCTGCTCGATGATCGGGCCCTGATCGAGATCAGCGGTCACATAATGCGCGGTCGCGCCGATCAGCTTCACGCCCTTGTCATAGGCCTGCTGGTAGGGATTGGCACCGACAAACGCCGGCAAAAACGAGTGGTGGATATTGATGATGCGGTGCGGCCAGCGCGCCGTGAAGTCAGCGCTGAGAATCTGCATGTAGCGCGCCAGCACGATCAGATCGACGCCGCCGAGCAACGCCTCGACCTGCGCTTCGGCCTCGACTTTGGTCGCCGCCGTCACCGGCACCACATGGAATGGCACACCGAAACCTTCCACCGACGCACGCAGATCCTCGTGATTGCTGATCACCGCCACGATGTCGCAGGGCAGCGAACCGCGCGACCAGCGCCAGAGCAGCTCCATCATGGCGTGATCGTGCTTCGACACCAGCACCGCGACCTTCTTGCGCTCGGCCGCGTAGCTGATGTGCCACTTCATGCCGTAGCGCGTCGCTACCGCCGCCTGAAACGCCTGCTCCAGCGCCTCGCGATCCAGACTCAGATTGCCGGTCTGAAACTCCAGGCGCATGAAATAAGTGCCACCCTCCGGTGCCGTCGCGTGCTGGTCGAGATCGGTAATGTTGGCGCCGTGGTTGTACAAAAAGCTGGAAACCGCGCTGACGATGCCGGGCGCATCCGGGCAGTTGATCAGCAGGCGGGCGGTGGTGTCGGTCATGATTCAGAAAGTCCCAGTAACTGGCGCCGGCAAGCGGCCGGGGTCTGACCCGTCCATTGCTTGAAGGCACGATGAAAGGCGCTGGCCTCGGAGTAGCCCATCATCAGGGCGATCTCGTCGATGGAAAGCAGGGGTTTGGCGAGGTAGAAGCGCGCGGCCTCCTCGCGCATCTGGTCTTTGATGACCTGATAGCTGGTGTCTTCATCTTTAAGGCGACGGCGCAGCGTCTGCGGCGTCAGGTTCAGGCGCTCGCAAATATCGGTCAGCTCGGGAAACTGGTTGCCGTACTCGCGGCCAAGCAGGCTGCGGATGCGATCACTCAGGCGCTCCGGCCGGGCCTGTCCGCCGATGATGCGCGCTAGCGAATCCTTGAGAAAATGCGACAGCGACAGCGTGTTCTGCGCCAGTGGCAAGGTCAGCCAGGCCGCCGGAAAACGAATCACATTGGCCTCCATGCCGTAGTTCACCGGGCAGCGAAAGAGCTGCTGGAAGTCCTGCATGCCGGCCGGGGCATCGAAGGCAAATTCGATCACCAGCGGGTCCAGCCGCCGCCCGACCAACCAGCTCCAGAAGCGCACCGACACAAACATCATGACCTCGTAGACCGTCTCGGAAAATTCGGGGTCCTGACGCACATCAAAATAGACATGGCCTTCGTTGTTGATGATCTCGAAGCGCGTGATCACCGGCGTTTCAAATAGCTCGTAGAACGCCACCGAGCGCCGGATCGCCTTCTCCAGATTGACGCAGTTGATGACGGCATAGGCCATCATGGCGAAAGTGCCGGGCTTGGAGCGCCCCGCGCTGGCGAGGCCGATGAACTCGTCGCCGATCTGCCGCATCACGGTCTGGATCAGGGTGATGAGTTGCGCGCTGGTGATGCACGCATCGGGATCATCGAGCACAGCCGGATCCAGCCCCGAGGTCGCGAACAGCTCCGCCAACGACGAGCCCTGACGCACCGCACCGGCGAGCAGGCGCTGCACATAGGCAAGACTCAAGGTATTGGCGGGGCGCATCGACATCAAAAATCCGGCAGGTCAGAATCCGCAAGGGTAACAAAAGCTGACGCAAGCTGCATGCCGGCTCGCTACACTGGTCGCATTACTCATGCGTCATTATTCAAGCCTTGCGGAGACCGCCCATGTTCCATCTCCACCCTCGCCTCGCCGCCGACACCTTTCACCTCGGCGACTTCCCGCTCTGCCGCGTGCTGCTCATGAACGACGCGCAATACCCGTGGCTGGTGCTGGTGCCGCGACGCGCCGACCTGCGCGAAGTCCACGAACTCAGCGACGCCGATCAGCAGCAGCTACTGCGCGAATCGTCCTGGGTCAGCCGCCAGCTCGACGAAGCCCTGCAGGCGGAGAAGATGAATGTGGCCAACCTCGGCAATGTGGTGAGCCAGCTGCACTGGCATGTGGTGGCGCGCTTCGCGGATGACCCGGCCTGGCCGGCGCCGATCTGGGGCAAGAATCCGGTCGTGCCCTATACGCCGGAAGAGCTGAAAGAGACGCTGGCCATCCTGCGTGCGGCTTTGCCGGCGGAGGGGGATGTGGTGCTGGATTGGGTGGTTTGAGGCTGTAGTGCTGGAACTCATCACCTTGCCCGACGGCCTCGCGCTCAGTCACGCAATCTTGCTCGTTGTCAGCGCTGGCTTCACCTCGGCGCTGACGGCCGGGCTAGGCATCGGTGGCGGCGTGCTGTTGCTCGGCATCATGGCGTTTCTAGTGCCGCCAGCGGCGCTTATTCCGCTGCATGGCGTGGTGCAGATCGGCTCCAATGTCGGCCGTACCTGGCTCATGCGCGAGCACATCCGGCCGGTGATCGTGTGGCCATTCGCGGTCGGCGCGCTGGCCGGAGCCTTCGCCGGCGGCAGTGTGGCGCGTGAATTGCCGGCACAGTGGCTAGATCTCGCGCTGGCGCTGTTCATCCTTTACGCCGTGTGGGGAAAGTGGCCAACGCTAAAGGGAAAAGCGCAAAAAGCCGGGCTCTGGGGCGGCGGCATCGTGATCAGTTTTGTCAGCATGTTTGTGGGTGCCACCGGCCCGCTGGTCGCCACGCTAATGAAGACGCAGGCGCTGGACAGGCAACAGCATATGGCCACTTTCTCGGCCTGCATGAGCCTGCAGCACGGCCTCAAGATCATCGCTTTCGGCTTTTTCGGCTTCGCGTTCGGTGCGTGGATGCCCTTGCTGCTGGCCATGATCGCCAGTGGCTTCATCGGCACCTGGCTGGGCGAGCGCTGGCTCGCCGGCCGCAGCGAAGACGGCTTCCAGCAAGGTCTGAACTGGCTACTCACGGCGATGGCCCTGCAGTTGCTCTGGCAGGCCGCTCATGCTTGATTTTCTTCCATTCGGCGCGCAACTGCTGCAAGCCAGCCTCGCCGGCCGCGACCTGTTTTACCTTTCCCCCGGCCCGCATCAACCGCAGGCCGCACGGCGCGGCGGCATCCCCGTGCTGTTTCCGCAATTTGCCAGCAACGGGCCGCTGCCCAAACACGGCTTCGCTCGCAATCGCGACTGGACGCTGACTGCGCCGCGTCCCGACACCCGCGTAGCGCGCCTGCAGATCGCGCCCGCAGATCATCCGCAATGGCCGCACAGCGCCGGGCTGACACTGACTACCGTTATTGACGAGGCTCTGACGCAAACCCTGCGCATCGAAAATACCGGCAGCGATGCCTTCAGCTTCAGCGGCGGGCTGCACCCCTACTGGGCGGTGAGCGATGTCACGAACTGCCGCATCAGCGGTCTGGAGGTGTCTGGCTTGGGTCATCACGAAGTGGATGAATGGCACGCCGGCGGCGAGGCGATCACGCTGATCGATGGCGAACATCAGCTGCGCTTGTCGCAGCAGGGCTTTCAGGGCTGGCAGGTCTGGAACCCCGGCGCCGATCATGCGCTGAGCGACATGCCGCAGGCGGATTGGCAGCGGTTTGTTTGCCTGGAGCCGGTGGTGATGACACCGATTCGGCTAGCGCCTGGCGAGGTTTTTGAAGGGGTGTTGCGGGCTGATGTGGCGATGAAAAGCACAATAACCTAAAAACCAATTGACTCAATAACCTAAAAATACTAAAACACAATAACCTAAAAATACTCCATCAGGCATCATGGCTAGCCCCTCCGAAAATCTGGCGACATCACTGGAAATCCTGAAGCAGCTTCAGGGGCAAGGCATTGTTGCCATCCAAGCACGCCAGATGACACGCACACATCGGCAGCGGCTGTTGAAAAACGGCTTTATCAGCGAGGTGATGAAAGGCTGGTACATTGCTGAACGGCCCGATGCGGCACCCGGCGAAAGCACCGCATGGTATGCCTCATTCTGGGGGTTCTGTGCCGATTACCTGAATGCACGCTTCGGCAACGACTGGTGTCTCGCGCCGGAGCAATCCTTGTGCCTGCATGCCGGTGACTGCGCTATTCCTCGCCAAATTCTGGTGCGCTCATCCAAAGGTGGTAACAAGCCCACTGCGCTCCCGCACAACACATCCTTGTTTGATGTCAGGCTGGCACTACCCGCCGAGCACGATATTGAGACCCAGAATGGCCTGCGAATTTTCCGCTTACCGGCGGCACTCGTTGCGGCATCGCCCACCTGCTTTGTCAGTCACCCAACGCGTCTGCGTGCTGCGCTCTCCGCGATAAAAGACGCCGACGAGGTACTTGAGAAACTCCTCGCTGGTGGTCATAGCATTGTTGCCGGGCGCTTAGCTGGGGCTTTTCGCAACATGGGTCGTGGTGACATGGCGGATCAAATTGTCGAGACACTCCGCGCTGCCGGCTACAGCATTCAAGAAAACGATCCTTTTACCGATGTCGCCGCACTCACCTTCAGTCGTGCTGACACATCCCCCAGCGTCAATCGCATGCGCATGGACTGGCAGCTGATGCGCAATGATGTTCTGGCACATTTCAAAACAGTGGCGATGCAACCTGTCAACTCCACAGCCTACCTGCGACAAGTCGATGAAATGTATGCACAAGATGCTTACAACTCACTATCCATCGAAGGCTATCAAGTCAGTGCCGAGCTGATTGAGCGCGTTCGCGCCGGTAACTGGAATCCGGATCAAATTCAATCTGATCGCAACATGCAGGACGCTCTAGCGGCGCGCGGATACTGGCAAAGCTTTCAGCAAGTGAAGCTCAGCGTAGCCAAGGTTCTGGCTCAAGCCAACGCCGGTCTAGTCGTCAACAGCGATCATCGCACCTGGCATCGTGAGCTGTTCGGCCCAGCAGTGATTGCCGGCCTGCTCAAGCCCGCTGACCTGGCCGGCTACCGCAGCGGCTCCGTCTTCATTCGCCACTCCATGCATGTGCCGCCGCGCCCCGAAGCCGTAAGGGACTTGATGCCTGCGCTCTTCGAGCTGCTGCACAATGAGCCCGAGCCTGCTGTACGCGCGGTGCTGGGCCACTTCATGTTTGTGTTCATCCATCCGTATTTTGACGGAAATGGCCGCCTCGGACGCTTTCTGATGAATGTCATGCTGGCATCAGGTGGCTACCCGTGGACCGTTGTGCGATTGGATCGCCGCAGCGATTACATGGCAGCGCTGGAGCAAGCCAGTGTCGAGAAGAACATTGTGCCTTTCACACAGCTCATCGCTGAATTTGTTAACAACAGCGTCGTCAGTCCTTGACCACCAAGCGATTGTTCACATCGCGGCTGGCTCTGACGCGTTCGAGGTGGTCGATCGCGCCATGCTGCTTAGCCAGACGATCGTAGAGCAGCACATTCACCGTCGCCGCCAGATTCATGCAGCCGATGGTCGGCACATAGACCACCGCATCGGCAGCATCGATGATCGCCTGATCGATCGAGCCATCTTCGGGCCCAAACACATAAAGGGCATCGCTCGGATGCTGAAACGCCGGCAACGGTGTTGCGCCCTCGGCCAGCTCCACGCAGATCAGCTGCTGGCCGGGCTGGCGCTGAGCCAGCAGCGATGCCACGCCGGTCAGCGTAATCGTGTCGCTGCGCTTTTTGGTATCGAGCTGATATTTCGCAGCGCGCTCGAAGCGCGTGCCGGTGTAGTAAATCGTTGCCACGCCATAACAACCCGCTGCCCGCAGCACGGCGCCTACATTGTCGGGACTTTTCGGGTTGATCAGGCCGATGGCCACTATATTTGACAACACAGGGTCCTCACGATAATCCATCAGCCCAATAACCCGGGGTTGTTCTGCCACAACCAGAAATTTAGCACCGCGGCAAAACCGACCCAAGCGGCATAAGGCAGCAGCAAGAGCGCTGCCAGCCTATTGTGCGGCCAGAATCGGAAGGCCGTGGCCACGATCAGACACTCCAGCAGTACGACATCAGCAAATGCCATCGCCCCCTGATGCCAGGCAAAGAACAGCCAACTCCACAGCACATTCACCGCCAGTTGTACGCCAAACAATTGCAGCGCACGACGATTGCCCGGCTCACGCCAGACCAGCCAAGCGGCAAAGCCCATCAGCGTGAACAAGAGGGTCCACACCGGGCCAAACACCGCTGCGGGAGGTGCCCAGCCTGGCTGCTGCAGAAGCGCATAAAAGCTTTTGGCCTGAATAGACGCCAGCGCGCCTAGGCCGGATGCGGCATAGACCACGACCAGCGAAATCAGCAGGGCCAGCCACTCACGCCGAGGTGGCGTAGCAACCGCCGGAATCTTGCGCCGCCGCCCACGCTTGTAGCGAGCCTCGGGCGAGCTGGATTTAATGGTCAGACGCGTCATGTTTAACTCCTCTGCAAATGTTCCTTGCGCCACCGCATCGGCGACTCCCCCGCCCACTCCCTAAACGCCCGCGAAAACACGCTCTGCTCGGCGTATCCCAGCAGCAGCGCGATCTCTGGCAATGACAGCTGGGCATCGCGCAGATAATCCTTGGCCAGCTCGTAGCGCAGGTTATTCAGCACCTGTTTGTAGCGCAGGCCGCGCTCCTGCAGGGCGCGATACAGCGAGCGTTCAGACAAGCCCATGCGCACTGCCACGACAGGCGCTTCCGGCGGGCCATCCTGCAAGACGGCGACGATCTGGCGCTGCAATTCACCGAGCAGCAGGTCCGGTACCGGCAGCGCCTGCAACAGCGCTTCGGCCTGCTGTTCGAGTAGGCCGGTGAGGTGCGGGTCCTGGCTGTTGATGGGCAGGCTCATGACCGCCAGTGGCAGGTGCATGGCGGATACCGGGCTGTTGAAATGCACGGGGCAGCCGTAGAAGCGCTCATACGGCGTGACATCAGCAGGAGCCGGATGCGGGGAATAAACAGCGCTCGGCCGGATGTCGCTGCGCCCGGTGAGTTGGTAGGAGAACACTGTCAGACCGGCCGATACCACATCGTCCGAGAGCAGCGTAGATAGCCGCTCACCTTTGCCCCAGCCGATCACCAGATCATCGCCGTGCTGGCTGATCAGCGACGGCGCGAGGTTGTGCAGCAACGGCTGAAACCGGCTAAAGCGCTGCAGCGCCTGGCCGAGGGTATTGCTGTACATGGCAAGGTAGCCAAGGACGCCAATATGGTGCGGCTGCGCGCAACTGCCGATCTGCAGCCCCAGCGCCGGTTCGTCCGGGCAGGCGTGCTGGATGTCATCGAGCAAGGCCCACCAGGTCGTGATCGGCATGCGCGGGCCTTGCGCCAGCCGCGTCAGGCGTTCGCGCAGCGCCGGCAGGGCCAATTGCCGCTGATCGAGAAAGCGGGTCAGCAGGTTGGCGAGCGAGGCCGCAACATAGATCGTGGTGGTATCGTGATTTTTTTGCATTTGGCAGACTATGTCAAAACGCGTCTGAAAGCGTCAAGACGGCTGGTCAGAAAGCCGAGATCATGTGCAGCGTCAAAAGAAGAACCTGAAGCCCACGAGGGGAAAACAATGGAAAAAACTATGTCGGGAAAAGTCACGCAAGGCTTTCTGCTGCTCTGCGGCCTGAGCTTTCTGCTGATCGGCGCCAACACCTTTCACGACCCGCTGGCGGCCATGGCCCCGGTGGAGCTCAACATCAACACCGTGAGCGCGCTGAATGAACTGCGCGCGAACTACGGCGGCCTGCAGATCGGCATAGGCCTGTTTCTGCTCGCTGGGCTCTGCTGCAAAACCATGACACGCCCGGCGCTGCTGGCGCAGGCGCTGATCGTCGGCGGTCTGGCCAGCGGCCGGCTCGTCAGCATCGCGCTGGATGGCCAGCCCAATGCCTTCGTGCAAGGCCTGATCGTGCTCGAAAGTGTGATCGCCCTCATTTCGCTGGCGCTGTTTCTGCGCCAACCCAAAACAGCCTAACGGAGACTGGTCATGAGTGATTTACTGCAACCCATCATGCCGCTGCTGCACAACATTTTTGGTCAGGATGTGGACTGGAAGCAGGTCTTCCTGATCGGCATGACGCCCGTCTTTCTGCTCGCCTTCATGATCGAATTCGTCGTGGAGAAAAAGCGCGGCCATCACAGCAGCTTTCATGTCAAAGAGATTTTCGCCAACCTGTCGCTGGGGGCTGGCTACCAGATTTTCGAGGGCGTGATGTGGCTGCTGCTGACCGGCGGCATCTTCGCTTGGGTCTTTGATCACCGCCTGTTCGATATCCCGGTCAATGGCTGGACCATCCTGCCGATTTTTGTGGGCATGGAATTCAGCTACTACTGGTTCCATCGCACCTCGCACCGCGTGCGCTGGTTCTGGACCGCGCATGTGCCGCACCACAGCGGCGAGACCATGAACTTCACCAACGCCATGCGCCAGAGCCTGCTCAACGCCTTCGTCGGCAGCTTCGTGTTCTATCTGCCGCTGGTCTGGCTGGGCGTGCCGCCGGCCGTGGTGATGTTCTGCCTGGCGGTGGATCTGGCCTACCAGTATTTCGTGCACACCGAATCCGTCGGACGCTTCCCGAAGTGGTACGAATACATCTTCGATACGCCGTCCAACCACCGCGTGCACCACGGTCGAAACCCGGAATACATCGACAAGAACTACGGTGGCGTGCTGATCATTTTCGATCGCCTGTTCGGCACCTACGCCGAGGAAAAGGCCAAGGTCGACTACGGCATCACGCAGCAGATCCGCTCCTACAATTTCCTGGTGCTGAATGTGCACGAAATGGTGGACATGCTGCGCGATGTCTTCTCGCCGGGCCCGCTGGGCCAGCGCCTGAAGCATCTGATCATGCCGCCGGACTGGCAGCGCCCCGGCCACAAGCCGGTACGCACTTGGGAAACGGAGGAGCGCTGAGATAAAGGCGGCGGCTTTTCAGCTGCGATAGCCCGGATCCAGCTTCTCCACCTTGCGCAGCAGCGCCGGCCAGGCAAACGCGCCGCCCATGCCGCCGGTCTGCACGCGCATCGCTTCGGCAACACCGGCAACAATGCGCGGATCTACCGAAATCAGCTCACCGCCAGCTTGTGCCGCGAGCTGAATCTGGCAGGTGCTCTCGAACACATACATGTTCAGAAACGCATCGGCGATGCTGGCCCCGCAGGTCAGCAGGCCGTGATTGCGCAGCATGAGGAAGTTCGCGGCCCCAAGATCGGCCTGCAGGCGCGGCTTTTCATCCGGCCGGAACGCCACGCCTTCGTAATCGTGATAGGCCAGCGAGGCCAGCACAAAGGTCGACTGCTGCGAAATCGGCAACACGCCCGCTTTCTGCGCACTCACTGCCACGCCGGCGCGGGTATGCGTGTGCAACACGCACTGCACATCCTCACGCGCTTCATGCACGGCACTGTGAATGACAAATCCGGCCGGATTCACCGAGAACGGCGACTCGATAAGCTTGTTGCAGTGCTGATCGACCTTGATCAGCGACGACGCCGTGATCTCGTCAAACATCAGCCCGTAAGGGTTGATGAGAAAGTGATGATCCGGCCCCGGCAAGCGCACCGAAATATGCGTGAACACCAAATCGCTCCAGCCATACGCGGCCACCAGCCGATAGCAGGCGGCGAGGTCGCAACGCAGCTGCCACTCCTCGGCGCTGACTTGATTTTGCAGTGACGGGATCAACAACATGGCATGGCTCCGGAAACTGGTTGTTCAGCAGGCTGACGATAATTAAGAAGGCTGCACAGGTGATGCCATGCGCTTGCGATACCAGCGCGTGCGCAGGGCATTTGTGACTTGCTGACCGACCAGCGCGCGCAGCGGCGACACCTGCGGATGCGGTGCCCGCCCCTGGCTAAGCCGGTGCAGCTGAAATTTGACCACGGCCATATTGGCCAGCGACGCCAGCGTTTTGTTCTTCCAGGTGATGGGCGCAAGTTCCGGTGCCGTGTCCTTGCCATTTCGCCAGTCGCTGGGCAGATGGGGCACGATGGCCAGCGCCGTGGCGATCCCCACCATATCGACCCCGCTGCTCACCACCTCGGCGGCGATCGGCTGGCGACGGATACCGCCGGTGACCATCACCGGCATCGTCGCCACTGTGCGGATGTCCTGCGCGAACTCCAAGAAATAGGCCTCACGCGCCAGAGTACGGCCATCGCGCGCATCGCCCTGCATGGCCGGCGCTTCGTAGCTGCCGCCCGACAGCTCCACCAAATCGACGCCCAGGTCATTAAGCATGGCCACCACCTGGCGCGCATCGTCGGCACTGAAACCGCCGCGCTGGAAATCGGCGGAATTGATCTTTACGGCCACCGCAAACGCCGGCGACACCACGGCACGAACGGCTTTGACGACCTCCAGCAGCAAGCGCGCCCGGTTTTCCAGCGAACCACCCCAGGCATCCGTGCGGCGATTGCTCAGTGGCGACAAAAACTGGCTGAGCAGATAGCCATGCGCCGCATGCACCTCCACACCGGTGAAGCCGGCCTGCTCGCCGAACTGCGCGGTGCGAGCAAAGCGCTGAATGATCTCGGCAATGTCGGCCTCGGTCATCTCGCGGGGCGTGCCGAAATGCTTGGACAGCTTGCCCAAATCCAGCGCCACCGCCGACGGCGCCCAAGTCTGCTGCCCGAGATTGGCCCGCATCTGCCGGCCGGGATGGTTGATCTGCAGCCAGAACTGCGCCCCCTGCGAGCGGCCGATCTGCGCCCAGCGCCGGAACTTGGCGAGCTGACTGTCATCCTCCAGCACCACGCCGCCGGGGCCGGTCATGGCGCGGCTGTCCACCATCACATTGCCGGAAATGATCAGGCCGGCGCCGCCATCGGCCCAAGCCTGATAAAGCCGCATCAATCCCTCGGACGGTGCCTGAGTGTCGTCGGCCATGTTCTCTTCCATGGCGGCCTTGGCGATGCGGTTGGGAATGCGGGAGCCGTTGGGCAACAGCAAGGTATCGAAGATATTCATGCGTTCAGCGCCTCTTGGTATTCGGATCAGTCCTGAATCGGGGCCAGCCAGCGACGCCAGGCGCCCCACTGCGGCTGATCAGCGCGCCGTTGAGTTTTCAGCTCCGCCATCATGCTGTGGATGGCCTGCTCGGTCTGCTCGCGCACCGCCCACAAACTGGCCTTGCTGACTTCCTCGGCCTGCAAATGCGCGGTCGGGATACGCTCACCAAAAGCGAAATAAAATGGCTGCGGGCGCGGCAGCAGCGTGGGGCCGATGCCGCGTACCAGCGGTGAAATCAGGTCGCCATCACGCACGGCGCGATTCAGGCGACCGCCGCGATCGAGCCAGCGCCACAGTCGCGAGCCGCGAATCTCGTCGGCATCGAGCAGAATTTCATAGCTCTCGTTGGCCCCCACCGAAGCAAACGGAATGATGTCGTAGCCGTGCTGGATGGCGAGCCGGGCAAAGCCGGTGCGCTGCTTCCAGATCACTTCGTAACGGTCGGTCTTGCGCCGGTTAACCTCACGCGCGCCGCCGGGAAACACCAGAATGGATTCGCCGCGACGCATCAGCTCGCTGCAATTCTCCGGCGTGCCCTCAACGCCACCGTAATCGGTCACGGCCTGGCCCCAGCCCGGAATCTGAAAGTGCAGATGGTCGCCGAGCGAGCGCGGCAGCACGCCGTACTGCGTATAGAGATGATCCAGAATCAGGCCGGCATCGATGCTGAACAGCGCATGGTTGCCCACAAACAACGCCGGTCGTGACAGATCAAGCCGCTCCAGACCGTAAAATTGCGGACTGAACCAGGCACGCATCGGGGCCATGTAGCGATGCAGCTTCTCCGCCGATGGTGGCGTGAAGTCGCCGAAGGCCTGTTCGGCGAGCTGTTCTGCGCGACTGCGCGTTGCCATGTTGCGTCCCTCTTTTAATGCCTGCATCAAATGCCTGCTTCAAATACCTGAAGTTATCCCCGGCTGCTGTGGACAAGTTCGTGGGAAAGCTGCTGTGAAGCGCCTGTAACCCTTGCCTGCCAAGGCTTTCCGAGGATTGTTCGAATTTCCGTCAATCGCTGCTTATTCAAGCAGAAAGTGCATTATGACTCGAAAGACCGGCCTTTTTGTCAGCAAAGCCAAGACCTCGTCGCAAAAGCAACCCTACAATGCCGAAAGCCTGTATATCTACCCGCTTGCACGGCCCTCAGGAGCAACACCATGAAAACAAGAACAAAATTCGCTGCTGTTACCGCGCTCGCCCTGACCAGCTTGTCCGCCAACGCCGGACTGTACTGTGTGTTTGACCCGCTCGGCACGCAAGGCCCAGCGTTCGGTATCGCCAAGGATTTTGCGCTGGTGGCCAAGCAATGGGGTATTCCGCTCACGCTCAAGGCTTATACCGATGAGCGCGTGGTCACCGAAGATTTCAAGGCCGGTCAGTGTGACGGTATTGCCGTGACTACACTGCGCGGGCGCCAGTTCAACCATTTTGTGGGCAGCCTCGACTCCGTGGGCGCGGTGCCGACCAACAAGCATCTGCGCGTTGCCCTGCAAGCGCTGGCCAGCCCGCAAATGGCCGCAACCATGACGACCGGCCAATATGAGGTCATCGGCATTGCGCCGCTGGGTGGGGCTTACATCATGGTGCGTGACCGCGCCATCAACTCCATCGAGAAAGCCGCCGGCAAGAAGATCGCCGTGCTCGACTACGACAAGTCACAGGCCAAGATGGCGCAGCAGATGGGCCTGCAGCCGGTGGCGTCAGACATCACCAGCTTCGCCGCCAAGTTCAACAATGGCCAAGTCGACATCATTGCCGCGCCTGCCATCGCCTACAAGCCGTTCGAGATCTACAAGGGGCTCGGCAAGACCGGTGCGGTCTATCGTTTCCCGCTAATCCAGATGACCGGCATGATGATTATCCGCAAGGACAAGTGGCCGGCTGACCTCGGTGCCAAGGCGCGCGCTTATTCGCTGACCCAGCTTGATCGCGCCGAAGCGCTGGCCAAGCAGGCCGAAGACACCATCCCGGCAAATTACTGGATGGAGCTGACGGCGGCCGACAAGGCCAAGTATGTGGTGATGATGCGTGAGTCGCGCATCCTGCTGACGCAGGATGGCACTTACGATCCTAAGATGATGAAACTGCTGAAGAAAGTGCGTTGCAAGATCGACGCCAGCGCCGCCGAGTGTTCGGACAGCGTGGAATAAGCGCTAGTTCTTCTGGGCTTAACGCTTCTGAAACAACCGGATGATGCTGGAGAAATCCAGCGCACCGGCGCCACCAGCACTGTGCGCGGCATACAGGTTGCGCGCTAAGCCGCCGAGCGGGATCGCCGAGGCACTGGCCAGCGCGGCCTCCTCGGCCAAGCCCAAGTCTTTCAGCATCAAGTCAGTGCCGAAACCGCCGCTGTAATCGCGCGATGCCGGTACGCCGGCCATCACGCCCGGCATCGGGTTGTATTTCTCCAGCGACCAGTTGCCACCCGAACTCTGCTTCATGATCTCCGACAGCACCGCCGGGTCCAGCCCGTTGTTCACGCCCAGCGTCAGCGCTTCCGCCGAACCGATCATGTGGATGGCCAGCAGCATGTTGTTGCAGACCTTGGCGACCTGACCGGCACCGCTGTCGCCGGCATGGAAGATGTTCTTGCCCATGGCCTGCAGAAACGGCTGAGCAGCCGCGACGCAATCCGCTGCGCCGCCGACCATGAAGGTCAGCGTGCCGGCAGCAGCACCGGCGGTTCCGCCAGACACCGGAGCATCAATCATGGACAGCCCGCGCGCCTGCGCCGCAGCAGCAACCTTGCGCGCACTGGCCGGCGCAATCGTGCTGCAGTCGATGATGCGCGTGCCGGACGGCAAGCTCGCGAGCAGGCCGGCATTGGCAGCGCCATCGCCCAGATAGAGGCTCTCGACATGGCGACTGGCTGGCAGCATGGAAATGACCACCGTCGCGCCCAGCAAAGCTTCAGCAGCCAACGCCGCCACCGGCACGCCCTCGGCAGCGACCTTGTCGAGCGCAGCCGGCGAGAGATCGCAAGCCGTGACCGCAAAGCCGGCCTTGTGCAGATTCACGGCCATCGGGCCGCCCATGTTGCCGAGGCCGATAAAGGCTATTTTCACCGTCATGTCTGTGTCCTTTTTCGTGTTCTTGTTAGTAGCGCTGGTCGGTCAATCCGGCCAGCCGCGCAAATCAATAAAGCAGGTCAGCCGCACCGTTCAGCCGCCGGCCTTCAGCGGATGCTGTCCGGCGCATCGGCTTCCAGCATTCGCCGCGCGATGATCACGCGCATGATCTCGTTACTGCCTTCCAGAATCTGGTGCACACGCGAGTCACGCAGCAATCGCTCCAGCGGGTAGTCGCGCAGATAGCCGTAGCCGCCGTGCAGCTGCAGCGCCTCGTTGCAAATGTTGAAGCCGGCATCAGTGGCGAAGCGCTTCGCCATCGCGCAGTAAATCGAGGTATCAGGCGCAGCAGCATCGAGCTTGCTCGCGGCCAGACGGATCATCTGCCGGGCTGCCACCAGCTCGGTGGCCATGTCGGCCAAGCGGAACTGCAGCGCCTGAAAGTCCGCCAATTTTTTACCGAACTGCTGGCGCTCGCCGAGATAGCGCTGCGCCGCGTTGAATGCACCCTGCGCAGCACCCACGGAACAGGTGGCGATATTGATGCGACCGCCATCCAGCCCCTTCATGGCGATGCGAAAGCCCTCGCCCTCTTCGCCAAGACGGTTAGCCGCCGGCACACGCACATCATCGAAAAAGATGGCGCGCGTGGGCTGGCTGTTCCAGCCCATCTTGTCTTCCTTCTTGCCATAGCGGATGCCCGGCAGATCGGCCGGCACGGCAAAGGCGCTGATGCCTTTGGCACCGGCCACGCCGGTACGCGCCATCACAACCAGCATGTCGGTGCTGCCCGCGCCGGAGATGAAGGCTTTCGAGCCTTTCAGCACATAGTCATCGCCGTCGCGCCGGGCGCTGGTCTTCAAGTTCGCAGCATCAGAGCCGGCATCGGGCTCGGTCAGGCAGTACGAGGCGAGCTTCGCGCCGGAGGTCAGCACAGGGCCCCACTCGGCCTTCAAAGCCTCCTGACCCCAGCCGCAGAGCATCCAGGTCGCCATGTTGTGAATGGTGAAGAAAGCCGCCGTGGACGGATCCGCCGCCGCCAGCTCTTCAAACACAATGGCTGAATCGAGACGCGTCAGCCCAAGGCCGCCCTGCTCCGGCGGTGAATAGAGGCCGCAGAAACCCAGCTCGCCGCCCTGGCGAAACACCTCGACCGGAAAGTACGCCTCGGCATCCCAGCGCGCGGCATGCGGCGCCAGCTCACGCGCGGCGAAATCGCGGGCCAGCTGCTGGAAGGCGAGCTGGTCATCGTTCAGGTCAAAGTTCACGGCAAAGGCCCTCTCTGTTCAAAAGCTCAGCGCAGGCTGATGGTGGTGTTGACGGTGCTCACCGCATCTTCGTCAAACCAGCGCGCGGTGATGGTCTTGGTCTGCGTGTAGAACAGCACGACCTGCTTGCCGTAGGGGCCGAGGTCGCCAAGCTTGGAGCCGCGCGAGCCGGTGAACGAGAACAGCGGCACCGGCACCGGGATGGGCACATTGATGCCGACCTGACCGACATCGATCTCTTCCTGAAAGTGACGCGCCGCGCCGCCGGAACGGGTGAACAGGCCGGTGCCGTTGCCGTTCGGGTTGGCGTTGATGAGCGCGATGGCATCATCAAGCGTGTCGACCTCGACCACGCACAGCACCGGCCCGAAGATCTCCTGATCGTAGATGCGCATGCCCGGCTTCACACCGGCAAACAGCGTCGGGCCAACAAAGTTACCATTTTCGTAGCCCGGCACCGCCGGCTTGCGGCCATCGAGCACGAGGCGCGCGCCATCTTCAACGCCGGTGGCAATCAGAGCCTCAATGCGTGACAGCGCGGCGCAGGAAATGACCGGGCCGATTTCGACGCCCTTGTTATGACCGGCACCGACGGTCAGCGTGGTAGCGCGCTGAGCCATCTCGTCAATCCACTCGCGCGCCTCGCCCACCAGCACCACCACCGACGACGCCATGCAGCGCTGCCCAGCCGCGCCGAAACCGGCACCAACCAGGGCATTGAGCGTCTGCTCCTTCGGCGCATCCGGCAGCACCACCACATGATTCTTCGCACCCATCATGCACTGCGCGCGCTTGCCGGCCAGCGTGGCGCGGTTGTACACATGCGTGCCCACGCGGGTCGAACCCACAAAGGAAATCGCCTTGATGTCCGGGTGATCGCAAAGGCCGTTCACGATGTCTTCAGCACCGTGCACCACATTCAACACGCCAGCCGGAATGCCCGCCTGCACGGCCAGCTCGACCAGCCGCATGGTGCTCATCGGGTCCTGCTCGGACGGCTTGAGCACGAAAGTGTTGCCGCAGGCAATCGCCATCGGGAACATCCACAGCGGAATCATGGCCGGAAAGTTGAACGGTGTGATGCCGGCACAAACGCCCAGCGGCTGCTGCAGTGTGTAGGTATCCACACCGTTGGCGACATTGTTAGCGATCTCGCCCATCTGCAGATTGCCAATATTGGCGGCATGCTCGACCACTTCAAGGCCACGGAAGATGTCGCCCTCAGCATCCGGCAGCGTCTTGCCCTGCTCGGCGGTGAGGATGGCCGCGATTTCCGCCATGTTTTCGCGGATCAGCTGCTGGTACTTCAGGAAGATGCGGGCACGCGCGCCGATCGGTGTCTTGCGCCAGGTCTTGAACGCGGCTTGGGCGGCGGCGACGGCAGCGGCCAGCTCCTCCGGCGTGGCCAGCGGTACACGCGCCAATACCTGCTGCGTGGCCGGGTTGACGACATCGCGCCATTGCGTGGTCTTCGATTCGACGAACTCGCCGTTGATGAGCAGCTTGACGGTAGGAACGGTGGTCATGACGGTCTGCCTTGAAAGTGGAATGCTGCTGAGCATATATAGGTTAAAATGCAATATGAACTAGCATAGAATCCTATTTGATATGCAAAAAAGCACAAAACAGCCTGATTGGGACGACCTGCGCTTCTTCCTCGAAGTGGTGCGCGCCGGTACCGCCAGTGCCGCAGCCAAGCGCCTCGGCGTCGACTACACCACCGTGGCCCGGCGTATCCGCGCGCTGGAAGAGGCCATGAGCGCCCTGCTCTTCGACAAGTCGCGCAGCACCGGCTTCACCCTCACGCAAGACGGCCAGCAGCTGGTCAGCCACGCCGAAACCATGGAAGGCGCAATGCAGGCGGCCTGCGAGCAGGTGTCAGGCAGCGGCAGCGCGCTCTCGGGCCTGGTACGCATCGGCTGCACCGAGGCCTTCGGCACCTATTTCGTGATTCCGGAGATGGTCGCGTTTCAGGATCGCTACCCGAACATCGCCATCGATGTGCTGCCGGTGCCGCACTTCGTCAGCCTGTCGCGTCGCGAGGCCGACATCGCCATCACGCTGGAACGCCCGGCGCGCGGGCCGTATGTGTGCAGCAAGCTCTGCGACTACAAGCTCTCGCTCTACGCCACGCCGGCCTATCTCGCCGCACACGCAGCCATCAACGCGCGCGAGGACCTGCAAGGCCACCGCTTCATCAACTATGTGGATGACCTCGCCTTCAGCGCCCAGCTGCTCTACCTCGACGAGATGGTGCCGGGCGCGACCAGCTCGCTGCGCAGCACCAGCGTCATCGCGCAATATCATGCCGCGCTGCAGGGCCGGGCGCTGGCCATCCTGCCCTGCTTCGTGGCCGCCGGCGACCCGCGCCTGGTGGCGGTCTTGCCCAGCGAGCTGTCGGTGGTGAGGCAATTCTGGATGTCGTACAGCGAGGATTTGCGCCGGCTCAAGCGCGTGACCGGTGTGGCCGCCTACCTTGCTGAGCGCGCCCGCGCCAACGAGGCTTTTCTGCTCGGCGCGGCAGCAACTGGGCAGGGCACGGCGGCTGGCTGACGGCTAAAAGTCCCACTGTCATGGTGACGCGCCCAAGCCCGACTGTTACCGTCGCAGCATCCTTATTTTCGCCATCAAACACTCTACACAGGAAATCCCTCATGAAAACGCGCGCCGCCGTCGCCTGGAAAGCCGGCCAACCTCTGACCATTGAAACCGTTGACCTTGCCGGGCCGCGTGCCGGCGAAGTGCTGGTCGAAATCAAAGCCACAGGCATCTGCCACACCGATTACTACACGCTCAGCGGTGCTGACCCCGAAGGCCTGTTCCCGGCCATCCTCGGCCATGAAGGTGCCGGCGTGGTGGTTGATGTCGGCCCCGGCGTGAAGTCGCTGCGCAAGGGCGACCATGTCATCCCGCTGTACACGCCAGAATGCCGCGAGTGCAAGTTCTGCCTGTCGCAGAAGACCAACCTCTGCCAGGCCATCCGCAGCACCCAGGGCCGCGGCCTCATGCCCGATGCCACCAGCCGCTTCTCGCTGAACGGCCAGGACCTGTTCCACTACATGGGCACCTCGACCTTCTCGAACTACATCGTGGTGCCGGAAATCGCGCTGGCGAAAATCCGTGAAGACGCCCCCTTCGACAAGGTCTGCTACATCGGCTGCGGCGTCACCACCGGCATCGGCGCGGTGCTGTTCACGGCCAAGGTCGAAGCCGGTGCCAATGTCGTGGTGTTCGGCCTCGGCGGCATCGGCCTCAATGTAATTCAAGGCGCGAAGATGGTCGGTGCCGGCAAGATCATCGGCGTTGATCTCAACCCCGAGCGCGAGAAGATGGCACGCGAGTTTGGCATGACCCACTTCCTCAATCCCAAAGACATCGCCGCTGCCGGCGGCAATATCGTCGATGCCATCGTGCAGCTCACCGACGGCGGTGCCGATTACAGCTTCGAGTGCATCGGCAACACCAAGGTCATGCGCGATGCCCTGGAGTGCACGCACAAGGGCTGGGGTCGCAGCATCATCATCGGCGTCGCGGAAGCCGGTGCCGAGATCAGCACCCGCCCGTTCCAGCTGGTCACCGGTCGCAAGTGGGAAGGCTCGGCCTTCGGCGGCGCGCGCGGCCGCACCGATGTGCCGAAAATCGTGGACTGGTACATGGAAGGCAAGATCAACATCGACTCGCTGATCACCCACAAGCTCAAGCTCGAAGACATCAACGAAGGTTTCGCGCTGATGAAGCGCGGCGAGTCCATCCGCTCCGTGGTGGAGTTCTGAGCGTGACCACGGCATTCACCACCCGTAGCACCCACGCCTGCTTCGGCGGCGTGCAGGGCTATTACGAGCATGACTCAGCAGTGATCGGCCTGCCCATGCGCTTCTCGGTCTATCAGCCGCCGCAAGCAGCAATCGGCACTACCGAGCGCGAAGCCACGAAAGTGCCCGTGCTGTTCTACCTCGCCGGCCTGACCTGCACGGAAGAGACCTTCATGATCAAGGCCGGTGCCCAGCGCCTGGCCGCCGAACTCGGTCTCATGCTGGTGACCTGCGATACCAGCCCTCGCGGGGCCGGCATTGCCGGCGAGAGCGACAGCTGGGATTTCGGCGTGGGTGCCGGCTTCTACCTCGATGCCACGCAAGCGCCGTGGGCTAAGCACTACCTCATGGCCAGCTATGTCACAACAGAACTGCGCCAGCTCATCCTAGACCACTTCCCGGCCAACCCGACGCGCGTCGGCCTCTTCGGCCACTCCATGGGCGGCCACGGCGCGCTCACACTAGCGTTGAAGCATCCCGATCTGTACCAGTCAGTCTCAGCCTTTGCGCCCATTGCCGCACCCAGCCACTGTGCCTGGGGCGAAAAAGCACTCGGCGGATATCTCGGCGACAATCGCGACGCCTGGGCCGCGCACGATGCCACGGCGCTCATCGCCGCCGGCCATCGCTGCCCGCCGTTATTGATCGACCAAGGTCTGTCTGACCAGTTTCTAGCGCAACTGCATCCCGACGCCTTCGAGGCCGCCTGCAATGCCAGCGGCCAGCCGCTGACACTGCGTCGTCACGCCGGTTATGACCACGGCTACTACTTCATCAGCAGCTTCATGGCCGACCACTTGAAGCATCATGCCAACCATTTGTGCGAGTGAGCGTTTCCAGACGGATACCGTTACACTCCCCAGCATGCATTACCTTTTTCGGAGTTTGTTGATGCGTCGTTACCCATTTCCCCGAGTGCTCGCACTGATTGCCGTCAGCAGTGGACTCGCCGCTTGCGGAAGCAGCACCAACCTTCTGACCAGCACTGTTTCAGCCGCAAATGCCTATTTGCTCACCAGCAACAACCGCATTGTTGGCGTTGATCTGGATGATCTGGAGTATGCCCGCAGCGTCACGACCATCGCGCGCGCCACAACCACGACCGCCGTGGTCGGTGCACTCGAGATGGATGAGGTGGTTCTCGACCTGGATTATCGCAACGCCGAAGGCATGCTCTATGCCCTCACGCGCAAGGGCACGGAAGGTCGCATCATTCGTGTCGATCCACGCTCCGGCGTGATTGCCAGAGTCAGCACACTCTCGGCAGATGCCAACGATACCGTTGGCGAGGCTGCACTTTATGGCGGCCTGTCGACCACAGCCACTTACACAATCGACTTCAACCCGGTCGTCGACAGACTGCGCGTCATTGGCAGCGACGGCAGCAACCTGCGTATCGATGCCCTGACCGGCGAAACCATTACCGACACCAACATCACGCCCGGTGGCACCCAAGTCTCCGGCATTGCCTATCGTGATGATTTCAATCCGGCACCTGGCTCAGGTCGCGCTACTACGCTGTTCAGCATCGATCTTGCGACTGGCAGCAGCGGCAAGGTATTTCCCACCGATGCCAACAATGGTGTGCTGAATACTGCCACCAGCAAGGATCTGGGCCTGAAAAGCAGCGACTTGATCGCGGGCTACGACATCAACCCGAAGAACAACACCGGGGTTGCCGCCGTCATCGTGGCCGGCATCGCACGGGTCTACAATATTGATCCGGCAGTCGCCACAGGTAATGCCGCCAGCCCGCTGGGCGTGCTGCCCAGGTTGCCCGGCAGCGAAATTTATAAAAGCTTGGTGCTGGTGACCACGGCAAACCCGACCGTCACGGCCCTGACAAACGCAAACGAGCTGGTCACCTTCCGTGCGCTTGAACCCACCCAGCTTTCCAGCGCCACGCCAGCGCCCGGTGTATCGGGCGACACCCTCGTCGGCATCGATTTCCGCCAATCTGACCGCGTGCTCTATGGCCTGGGGCTGTCTGGCAAGGTCTACAACCTCACGCCTGACAACCCGAGCAATACCGTGACAACCGGCGTACTGGCACCGACCGCGAACTACACGCTCGACTTCAACCCAACATCCAGCGCAAATAAGCTGCGCCTGATCGACAGCCTCAGCAACAATTATGTGATTGATGTTGATGCCGCCAGCCGAAGCGACAAACCTGCCATCAGCTCAAGCGCCGCAGTGCCACCGGTCGTCGCCGGCCTGGCCTACACCAACAACTTCCGAAACAGCACAGCCACGCAATTGCTGGCCATTGACCGCGCCAACAGCACGCTCAACCTGATCGCCATCACGGCACCCACCGCACCGGCAACTACCCCGGCGGAAGGTGCCTTGATACCCGTGACCTCGCTTGGCATCACGCTCGACCCCAACAGCCCGATCGGTTTCGACATCAGCGGTAGCAGCAACGACAACCAATTGCTCATGGCGCGCACGGCCAGCACAGGCAGTTTCACGCTTTACCGCCTGAATAGCGGTGCAGCAAGCAATCCACTCACGGCGATTGGCGAAATTGGCAACTCATCGAGTTTCATCGATATCGCTATCCGCTTCTAAAGCACTAAGCTGCAGGCTTCTCGGTCTGCAAGATCATGGTCGGGTTGGGATAGGCAAACTCAATACCGGCCTCCTGCAGCTTCTCGAACAGCGCCAGATTGACTTTCTGCTGGGCATCCATGCTCATCAGGAAGTCAGGATTGAGCATCCAGTACACCACCTCGAAATCCAGTGATGCCGGCGCGAACGCCTTGAAGTGCGCGCGCTCGAAACGAACATGCGGCACGCTGGCAACGATTTCCCGCACGATGCCCGGCACAGCTGCCAGCTGAGCTGGCGTAGTCTGATACACCAAGCCGAAGGTAAACAGCATTCGGCGCTCCTGCATGCGCTTGAAATTGCGAATGCGGGTCTTCAGCAGGTCGCTGTTGGAAATGATGATCTGCTCGCCCGAGGCGCTGCGCAGTCGCGTGGTCTTCAGGCCAACATGCTCAACACTGCCGGTAAAAGTATCCACCGTAATCACATCGCCAATCACGAAGGGCTTGTCGATAACAATCGACAACGATGCAAACAGATCGCCAAGGATATTCTGCAGCGCCAGCGCCACCGCAATACCGCCAACGCCCAAGCCCGCCACCATGGCGGTGACATTGACGCCCAGGTTGTCGAGCATGAACAGGATAAGGAAGGTCCAGAGCAGCATCTTGCCCACAAAATTCATGGCTGCCAGGCTGGTGGTGGCCGCCAGATCGCGACTCATGCTCTGGCGCCGATAATGCTCAACCCAGAAATTCAGCGCACCGCTAAGCCAAAGGCCGATCTGCAGAAAGCCGGCAATCGTCGCAACCTTAATCAGCACATGATCTAGCGCCACCGGCAAATCCAGGTAGCGCGTACCCGCCAGCAAAGTCACGCCAAACACCAGCAGCTGCTTGGTGTGTGTTGCCATCGCGACAATGACATCATCCATGGTGCCGCGTGAGCGCTGCGTGACCTTGGCCAGCCGGTGCTCAATCAGCCACTTCAAAACCCCCACAAAGAGGTTGATGCTCAGCGCCAGACCCAGCGCCGTGCTCCAATCCCGCAGGCTGTTGCCCTGCCAGATAAATTCCAGATCAAACATCATCAAGCACACCCTAGAAAAATCATGTCGATTATAGCGATGGCTGCCAGGCAGCCCAATGCTGATCCAGCGCCGCCAGTACCTGCCGCGGCATTTCAACCTGCGGGAAATGGCCGCAAGCGAGTTCGGTCACCTGTCTTCCGGGCAGCAATTCGCGGAAACGCGCCACCATGTGCGCGCCTGACACCGGATCCAGCACACCATCAATCAGGCTGATCGGCACGACGGTGTTCTGCAAGGCACCCACCCAGCGCTCGCGCTGCTGACGCCGTTCGCGAATGTATTGAATATGCTTGTGCAGCAGATATTGCCCTTGCTGCCGCGACATCAATGCCCAGTAGTCGGCCAGTTCCTCTGCCGACGGTTGCGTCGCCGGCCCGAAGACATCAGCCAGACCGCCGCCAAAACGGCGGGCACTGCTGAAACGACCGACCCACTTGCCCAGCGGGCTCAACAACAGTCGCTGCAAGGGCCGCATACGATGCGTTTCAGGAAACAGACCGCCATTGAGCAGGCAGACCCGCGTCAGCGTGACAGGTACATCCCCCTCAAGCTGTCGTGCCAGCCAGGCTTGCGTGATGGTATTGCCCACATCATGGGCCAGCAGGCAAACTTGGCGAACGCCCAAATGCAAAAGCAAAGCCCAGATTCGCTGCAGATGCGCATCGATACGGTAATCACCATCCACCGGCTTGTCTGAAAAACCGAAGCCCAGCTTGTCGAAGGTAATAAGCTGATAGCGCTGCGCCAGCGTCGGCCAGACCTTGTGGAAATCCCATGAGCTGGTGGGAAAGCCATGGAGCAGCAGCAATGGCTCGCCCTCACCCGCCACACGATAAAACAGTCGCCCTTCCGTGCTGGCGAAATACTGGCCTGCCTGCTCCCATTCGCTCAGATTCATGCCTTGGGCGCAGCGCCCGCCTCCGCCAGCAACTCGCCGATCCGTTTGTCTTTGGCCTGCCAGAGCTGCGCAATCCAGGTGTGAAATTCGGCGCGATACATCGGGTCGTTTTCGTAATCGCCTTCATAAAAGGCATGCGGCAGCGTGATCTTGTTCACTTCCACAATCACGCGCGGCACGCGGCCGGCGAGGAAGTCCCAGATGCCCTTAGAGCCGTCCGGATAAACAATGGTGATATCCAGCAGCGTGTTGATGCGCTCGCCAAATGAGGTCATGGCAAACGCCAGCCCGCCCGACTTCGGCTTCAGCAGGTACTTGTACGGCGACGCCATGCGCTTGTGCTTCTCTGGGGTGAAGCGCGTGCCTTCCAGAAAGTTCAGCACCAGCACCGGCTGCGTCTTGAATTTCTCGCAGGCGCGGCGCGTGGTTTCAACATCCTTGCCCTTCAACGACGGGTTCTTGCTCACCTGCTCACGCGTGTAGCGCTTCATGAACGGGTAGTCCAGCCCCCACCAGGCCAGGCCCAGCAGCGGCACCCAGATCAACTCCTGCTTCAGAAAGAACTTGAAGAACGGCGTTTTGAAGCCGAAGGCCTTCATTACCACCACAATGTCATTCCAAGACTGGTGGTTAGCGCACACCAGATACTGGCCCTTGGGGTCCAGACCCTCCGGCAGGCGGATATCCCACTTCACGCGCATGAACAGCGCAATGTAGATGGAGTTGAAAAACGCCCAGGTCTGCGCGCACCAAGAGGCGAAGCGCGAGCACAGGTCACGCCAGGCGCGAATCGGAATCAGCAGCTTGAAGATGACCGAGATATAAATCGGTATGACCCAAAATGTGGTGCTGACAATCATCAACAGCAGCATGAAAAGCGCCTGAACAGAGCGCGGCAGCCAAAACAACATGATCCTTCCCCACAGTTATTGCCCAGGCACACCCTCGGTGCCGGGCTTGAAACGAAATATGCGATACGGCGCCTGCTCGCGCATATGCGACTTGCTGCGCAGCATCTGATCCGGAATCGCCGAATCGACCACATAGAGCCAGCCATCCGGCCCGAACGACAAGGCATCGGCCCAGCGCAAGCGCTGCACATCCTGCACCACGGTGCTGAGCAAGCCCGCCGGTGTCATCTTCATGACGCTGCCATGCTCCACATCGGTGATGAAGATATTGTCGTTTCTGTCCATCGACAAGCCATCATTTAGCGGCTTGCGGCCCAGCGCTTTTACCTGTAGCGCCGCCTGCCCGGCCTCGGCACGCGTCAACGCAGCCGTGGGCACACTGAACAGCGTGTCATGCGCCATGGCACCGTAAACCAGAAACTGGTCATTCTTGCTGATGGCAATGCCGTCGACGCCCGGCTTCAGCGTAAACAGCCCGCCCAGCCAAGACATAGTCTTCGTGGGGTTGCGAATGATCCACGACTGCGGCATCACCGACGGGTCCTGATCCAGCGCCCGCCAGGCATCGCCCGTCTTCAAATCGACCATCACTAGGCCCGGTGAATTTCGCAAGAAACTGACATCGGCAATGTAGGCCATGGAGCCTGAAGAGTTTACCTGCAGGTCCTGCAGGAAGGAGCCTTTCGGCGCAACCTCGGCATTCAGCGCAAAGTCTTTCAGCACCTTGCCGCTCTTGATGTCGAAGCCCAGCAATCGTGGTTGGCGAAAACCGTGCTGACCATGATCGATGGTCCACAGCGTACCGCGCGCATCAATCACCAGCCCCATCACGGCATCAAACAGCTCCGCCTGCGCGGCCTCGGACGGGAAAGCGTGTATGCGGCCATCGGTTTCGCGTACCAGCAGCTTGTTGCCCTGCGGGCGAGACTCGGGATGCACGGTGAAGAATACCCGTCCCGTCGCCGACACCGCGACATTGCCCAGCGGCTCAGGGTAGGCCAGAACCTCCTCCAGCACCGGCATCGACGCCGTGGGAAGCGTCAGATCGGGATAATCCTTGCCACCGCCAAAGCGCAGGTAAATGGCGCCGATCATCAACGCCAGAATCACAATCACCAGCAATGCCCGCTTTTTTCCCGGAGCTCCGCGAGCGGCGCGATAACGGCTGGCGCTGTGCCGGATCAAGCGTTGCTGCTCTGCCTTCTTCAACATGAAATCCGCTTCCTGTGTCGCGTTAATCAGAGGGGGCAAACATCCTGACAAAGTAACAGAACTCTCAGGTCATTTTGTCAGCTTTGGTCATTTTCAAGCGCAGACCCTTGTGTATGCTCACGCTATCGCCAATTTTCACTCACTCTTCAGGCCCTGGAGCCCAGCATGAGCTTATCGCTGTTTGATTTAACCGGACAAACCGCCCTTGTGACTGGCGGCTCGCGCGGCCTGGGCCTGCAGATGGCTCAAGCCTTGGGCGCAGCCGGCGCACGCGTCATCATCAGCTCGCGCAAGGCCAGCGACCTCGAAGCCGCGACCAAGCAACTGCGAGCCGCCGGCATCGATGCTGACTGGATTGCCGCCGACGCCGGCCAGCCCGACAGCATCGCCGCGCTCGCCGCCGAAGCCCTGCGCCGACTCGGCCACATCGACATCCTGATCAATAATGCCGGGGCCAGCTGGGGCGCTGCCGCCAGCGAACACCCGCTGGCCGCCTGGGACAAAGTCATGGATTTGAATGTGCGCGGCTATTTTCTGCTCGCACAGGCAGTGGCGCGTGACTCCATGATTGCGCGCCGCCAGGGCCGCATCATCAACATCGCGTCCATTGCCGGCCTCGGTGGCAACCCGCCTTGGATGCAGACCATCGCCTACAACACCAGCAAAGGCGCGGTGGTCAACTTTACCCGCGCGCTGGCCTGCGAATGGGGCCAGTTCGGCATCACCGTGAATGCGATTGCGCCCGGCTTCTTTCCGAGCAAGATGTCACAAGGCTTGATTGACTCTGTGGGCAGCGATGCCATGGCCAAGCAGGCACCGTTGCAGCGCCTCGGCGATGAGCAAGATTTGATGGGTGCCACGCTGCTGTTTGCCAGCGCTGCCGGCAAGCACATCAGCGGCCAGATCCTTGCTGTGGATGGCGGGCTGAGTGCCGTGGTGGGTGGCTAACGGCCAGAATAGGCTGCTGACCGGCAGCACCGGAAGCTGGACTGACGCTCAGGCCAAAGCACTGAGCGCCGCCAGCAACGGTGCCAGCACGCGCTCGGCCACCACCGGATGCACGCGCTCTGGCGGGAAGCAGCGCGCCAGCGCGAGATGATCAATCGCATCTGCTTTTGCCAGCGCAATATTCTCCAGCGCTATGGCATGCTGCACCGGCAACGCATTGCCAGATGGCCACGGGTCCGTGCCCATTACATCGGCGTGTGAGTAGATATTAAGCAAGCGCTTGATATTGTTCGGTAAACGGCGCACACGAAAGCCCCATTGCGCCGGATGCAGCCGCCCCACGCCACCTGCCGCTAGGCTCGCCACCAGATCCACGACATGCCCGCGTCGAGCCAGCTCGCGCGCCACTTTCAGCACCTGAAAGCCGCCCTGGCTATAGCCGATCAGCACCAGAGGCCGCTGGTACGGCACCGCCGCGGCCAGAAAGTCAGCAACCACGGCTGGGGCGCAGTCATTGCTGAACAGGCTGGCATCGGCAAACCCGGCATCGCGCACCCAGCGCAGCAGGTTGCTCTCCATGTGCGTACCGGCCAGAAAACCGTGAATCAGGGCAATTCGCGGGCCAGGGCTGTTGTCTGGTGCGTCAGAGCGCCAGCCTGATGGCTGTAGTGGCGGCATGGCCTGCTCCTTGAGCGGATGAGCCTTGAGCTGATTGGCCTTCATGTGGCGCTGATAATGCTCCGGCAAACGATTGTGCGCGGCATCGCAATACGGCGGCTGCCGGGTGAACTTGCAGGTACAAATCCAATCCAGTTGACTGCGCTTGGGCGTAAACAACAGTGGCTGCCAGTCAGTACCCGCATGGCTGCCATCGCAAAAAGGCTGCTTTTGCGACAAGCCACAGCTGCACCAGGCATAGCGACGGCCAGCTTCCAGAGCGATCAGCGCCGGCTCCATGCAATCCACACGCGGCAGCGGCTTAACGACTTGAATGGGGGATATATCAGGCGAGCAGATACAGACTGCGCTCTGCAGGCGCTGTCTTTGTGCGGAATCAAGAGCTTCAGACTTCTTGCCAAACATCAGGTATCAACATGATCATGAAGCAGAAAGAGTACCCTAGAAAAACAAAAGGGCTAACCGTTTCCGGTTAACCCTTTGTTTTGTATGGTGCGCCCAGAGAGATTCGAACTCCCGACCCCCAAGTTCGTAGCCTGGTGCTCTATCCAGCTGAGCTATGAGCGCATTGTTGAGGCCGCGAATTCTACGCATCAGCCTCGCTACCGTCAAGGTTTTGATGCTTGAAAATCAAGCACTCAGAACAACTTGCGCGATAATGGCGGAGAGTAAGGGATTCGAACCCTTGAGGAGCTTTTGACCCCTACTCCCTTAGCAGGGGAGCACCTTCGGCCACTCGGTCAACTCTCCGACGAGGTGGCGATCATACAGACGCAAGTGCCACTTGAAAAGGCTGATACGCTGCAATTTCCACCATTTGAGCTGATTTTCAGTAGGTAGTCAGCCCTGCCAAAGCTGCCTGCTCTCTGAAAATGAAAAGGCCTCCAAAATGGAGGCCTCCTGATGCAACAAACTAGACTCAGAAGTTGCCGATATCGTCTTCAGAGACTTCACCAGGCGTCTTTTCCTGCTGAATCCGTTGGTAAATTTCTTCACGATGCACGGCCACATCTTTCGGTGCGTTCACACCAATACGCACTTGGTTGCCCTTAACGCCGAGCACGGTCACGGTGACTTCGTCACCAACCATCAAAGTCTCGCCAACACGGCGGGTCAGAATCAACATGTCAATCTCCAATAAAAAGCGGGCTCTGAAGAACCCAGAATCGTTTGGTTAAGCGTGGAGTCCGTCTCCAGAAAGCATGACCTGAGCCACACCTCGGGACGCTCCATCGCCCACGACACATCCCGCCAACCCCTTATTTTTTAACGGTCAAGCCGTTGTTGCATCCAGATCAAACGCGGTGTGCAAGGCGCGCACAGCCAGCTCAAGATACTTTTCTTCAACGACAACGGAAATCTTGATTTCCGATGTCGAGATCATCTGAATGTTAATGTTTTCTTTCGCTAAAGTGGCAAACATTTTGCTTGCAACGCCTGCGTGCGAGCGCATTCCTACGCCAACCAGCGACACTTTGCAGATCTTGTCGTCGGAAATCAGCTCGCGGGCGCCAATATCTTTGGCGACCGATTCCAGCACCGACACAGCTTTCTTCATATCACCACGGGCCACGGTGAAAGTGAAGTCGGTTGTACCATCGGCCGACACATTCTGTACGATCATGTCGATTTCGATGTTGGCATCGCCAATCGGGCTCAAAATACGCGACGCAATACCGGGGGTGTCCGGCACGCCACGCACGGTGAGCTTGGCTTCGTCACGGTTAAACGCAATCCCGGAGATGACCGGCTTTTCCATATCGTCCTCTGCATCAACAGTAATCAAGGTTCCGCCGCCCTCGCCAAAGCTGGAGAGCACGCGCAACGGTACATGGTATTTGCCGGCAAATTCGACCGAACGAATCTGCAGCACTTTCGAACCCAGCGAGGCCATTTCGAGCATTTCCTCGAAGGTAATGGTCTCCAGGCGGCGCGCCTGCGGCACCACGCGCGGGTCGGTGGTGTAAACACCGTCAACATCGGTGTAGATCTGGCATTCGTCAGCCTTCAGAGCTGCTGCCAGTGCCACGCCGGTGGTATCCGAGCCGCCACGGCCCAAGGTCGTGATATTGCCTTCAGGATCAACGCCCTGGAAGCCGGCCACGATGACAACACGACGCGCATCGAGGTCGGCACGCATGCGCGCATCGTCAATGGCTTCAATGCGAGCCTTGTTGAACGAGCTGTCGGTCTTGATGGCGACTTGCGCGCCAGTATACGAGCGCGCCGGCACGCCACGCTTCATCAGCGCCATCGCCAGCAAGGCAATGGTGACCTGCTCGCCGGTCGAAACCATCATGTCCAGCTCGCGCGGCTCAGGCTCCGGCGAAATGGCCTTGGCCAGGCCGATGAGGCGATTGGTTTCGCCGCTCATGGCCGACAGCACCACGACCAGGTCGTGACCTTCGTCATACCAGCGCTTTACGCGCTCGGCCACGGCTTCGATACGCTCCGTGGTACCTACCGAGGTACCACCGTATTTCTGAACAATTAGCGCCATTTTCTTATCCGTTACTCTGTGGCCTCCGCTGAGGCCTGTTTGCAAAAATCGTTCGCGCTCAGCTCAAGCGCTCGCTCACAAAGCCATTGACCGACGCCAGCGCGGCCGGCAACGCAGCCACATCCGTGCCGCCTGCCATCGCCATGTCCGGGCGACCGCCGCCCTTGCCGCCCACCTGCGCTGCCAAGAAGCTGACCAGTTCACCAGCTTTTACACGCGCGATGACATCGGCGCTGACACCCGCCGCCAGGCTGACCTTACCGTCCTGAACCGAGGCCAGCACGACCACCGCACTGCCGAGCTTGTTACGCAGTTGATCGACGGTTTCACGCAAGGCTTTGGCATCGGCACCTTCGAGCATGGCGGCCAAGACCTGCACACCGGCAATAGCCTGCGCCTGACCGGCCAAATCAGAGCCGGCAGCAGCGGCCAGCTTCGACTTCAGCTTGTCGAGCTCTTTTTCCAGATCGCGCTGACGCTCTAGCAGTTGCTGCACTTTCGTGAGCACGGAATCGCGATTGCCCTTGACCACATCGGCCAGGTCAACCAGCGTCTGTTCGCCGGTATTCAGCCAGGCTAGTGCGCCCTCGCCGGTACGCGCCTCGATACGGCGCACGCCAGCAGCCACGCCAGCCTCGGAGGTGATGCGCAACAAGCCGATGTCGCCTGTGCGAGCGACATGGGTGCCGCCGCAAAGCTCGACCGAAAAGCTGTCTTGGCCCATGGTCAGCACACGCACCACATCGCCGTACTTTTCGCCAAACAGTGCCATCGCACCTTTGGCTCGGGCAGTGTCGATATCAGTAACATCCGTTTGCACCGCCGTGTTGGCCAGAATCTGGCCATTCACGCGCGCCTCGATCTGACGCAGCGTTGCCGCCGGAATCGCTTCGGGGTGTGAGAAGTCAAAGCGCAGATAGTCGGCACAGACCAGCGAGCCCTTCTGCGACACATGCGTGCCCAGAATTTCACGCAGTGCGGCATGCAGCAAATGCGTCGCCGAGTGGTTGCGCGCAGTGGCCTGGCGCAGATCGGCACGCACTTCCGCTGCCAGTGCGTCACCAACCTTTATGCTGCCGACGGTAATCAGGGCTTGATGCAAATGGTGTGCGCCGGCCTTCGTGGTATCTTGCACTTCCACAACAGCAGCCGAATGGCGCAGATAACCGGAATCACCCGCCTGACCGCCAGATTCAGCATAGAAAGGCGTTTTATCGAGGATGATCGCGACTTGATCGCCGACATTCGCCGACTCAACCGACTGCCCGCCGATATACAGGGAGCGCACCACCAGATCATTTGCCTGAGTGGCGGCATAGCCGAGGAAGCCGGTTTCGCCGTCGAGTTTAATCAGCGTATTGTAGTCCATGTCGAAACGCGAACTGGCGCGGGCGCGCTCGCGCTGTGCCGTCATGGCGGCTTCAAAGCCTTCCAGATCCAGCGTCAGATCGCGCTCGCGAGCGATGTCGCCGGTGAGATCGACCGGGAAACCGTAGGTGTCGTAGAGACGAAACACCGTCTCGCCCGGAATCACGCTGCCCTTGAGGCCGGCAAGATCCTGATCGAGGATGCGCAAGCCCTGCTCCAGGGTACGAGCGAACTGCTCTTCTTCCTGCTGCAAAACACGAATAATCGTCGCCTGCTGCGCTTGCAATTCGGGATAAGCAACGCCCATCTCGGCCACCAGTGCCGACGCCACGCGATGGAAAAATGTGCCGGTTGCGCCCAGCTTGTTGCCATGACGACAGGCGCGACGAATGATGCGACGCAGCACATAGCCACGGCCTTCGTTCGACGGCACTACGCCATCGGCAATCAGGAAGGAGCAGGAGCGAATGTGATCGGCCACCACTTTCAGTGATGCCTGATTTTCGTTGGCACAGCCGATGGCCTCGGCCGCCGCCTTCAGCAGAGACTGGAACAGATCGATCTCGTAGTTGGCGTGCACATGCTGCATGACCGCCGAAATACGCTCCAGGCCCATGCCGGTATCCACGCTCGGCGCCGGCAGCGGATGCAAAACGCCATCAGCCGTGCGGTTGAACTGCATGAACACATTGTTCCAGATTTCGATGAAGCGATCGCCATCTTCATCCGGCGAGCCGGGCGGACCGCCAGCGATATCAGCGCCGTGGTCGTAGAAAATCTCGGTGCAAGGGCCGCAAGGGCCGGTATCGCCCATCGCCCAGAAATTGTCGGAGGCGTAAGGCGCACCCTTGTTGTCGCCAATGCGAATGATGCGCTCGGCCGGCACACCGATTTCGTTCTGCCAGATGCCGAAAGCCTCGTCATCGCTGGCGTAGACGGTCACCGTGAGCTTGTCTTTGGGGATATTCAGCCACTGCGGCGAGGTCAGAAACTCCCACGCATAGTTGATGGCATCGCGCTTGAAGTAGTCGCCAAAGCTGAAGTTGCCCAGCATTTCAAAAAAGGTGTGATGGCGAGCGGTATAGCCGACATTTTCCAGGTCATTGTGCTTGCCGCCAGCACGCACGCACTTTTGCGACGAGGTGGCGCGGGTATAGGCGCGCTTGTCCAGACCGAGAAAGCAATCCTTGAACTGGTTCATGCCGGCATTGGTAAACAGCAGCGTCGGATCGTCGTGCGGCACCAATGAACTGGACGCTACTCGGGCATGCCCTTTCTGCTCAAAAAAACGAAGGAATGCTTCGCGAATTTCAGCGCTTTTCATGTACCGCTCCGAACCAGTCAACCGAACAACCACCAGAATGCCGCGAACCTTGGCTCGCGACAGGCAAAAGACCGGCGATTATAACGGCAGTTTTCTCGTGTTCGCAGCAAATCTCGATGATTTTCAGAGGTCTTCGTCAGTACCGAACCAGCTCGTCTCATCATCCCCGGCTTTCGCTGCCAATCCCGCCTGCATGGCGGCAATGGCCTGGCCCATGGAGAAGCCGCGATATTGCAAAAACCGGATATAGCGCGCCTTTTCCTTGGCCTCGCGAGACAAATTGACGCCAAAACGACGCTGCAACAATTCCTGGGCTTTCAGCGTCCAGTCTGTGTCTACTGTTTGTTCAGCCAGCGCCGGATGTTCGGCATCCAGCCCACGCTGCTGCAAAACCTGCTTGATGGCGCGCTGGCCACGACCACGCAAGAGCTGCGATCGCACCAGCGACTCGGCAAAGCGATCATCGCTTTGCAGCGAATATTCGGCCAGACGAACCAGCGCTTCCTCAATTTGATCCGCAGAAGCCCCGAAGAGCTTGAGCTTCTGCGTCAACTCGACCCGACTGTGCTCGCGCCGCCCCTGCAAGGACAGCGCCTTGTTCCAGACCTGCTGGTTGGTAATGACGACAGGCTCAGCCTCGTCGTCACCCCATGCGCTGGAAGCGGCTGGCTTAGAAGCTGGCTTCTTCGAAAACGCCCGGTTCATCAGCATCCTCCGGCACGGCCGTTACCGGGCCGATGAGCTGGTCACGAATCTGATCTTCGATGATCTTGGCAATGCTCGGGTTTTCCAGCAGATACTTGCAGGCATTGGTCTTGCCCTGCCCGATCTTGCTGCCCTGATAGGCATACCAGGCACCAGACTTGTCGATCAGACCGAGTTTGACGCCGAGATCCACAACTTCGCCCTGACGGTTGATGCCCTGACCATAGAGAATCTGGAATTCCGCCTCCTTGAACGGCGGAGCCACCTTGTTCTTGACGACCTTGACGCGCGTTTCGGAGCCGATGACTTCCTCGCCTTCCTTCACCGCACCAATGCGGCGGATGTCTAGGCGCACCGAGGCATAAAACTTCAGAGCGTTGCCGCCGGTAGTCGTTTCCGGGCTACCGAACATCACGCCGATTTTCATACGAATCTGGTTGATGAAGATGACCAGACAGTTGGAGCGCTTGATGTTGCCGGTGATTTTACGCAGCGCCTGCGACATCAGGCGGGCCTGCAGGCCGACATGCATGTCGCCCATTTCGCCTTCAATTTCAGCGCGCGGCGTGAGTGCCGCAACCGAATCGATGACGATGATGTCGATGGAGTTCGAGCGCACCAGCATGTCGGCGATTTCCAGCGCCTGCTCGCCTGTATCGGGCTGAGAAACAAAGAGATTTTCCGTATTCACACCGAGCTTGGCGGCGTATTGCGGATCCAACGCATGCTCGGCGTCGATGAATGCAGCTGTGCCACCGGCACGCTGGCAGGCGGCAATGACCTGCAAGGTCAGCGTAGTTTTGCCGGACGATTCCGGGCCATAGATTTCAACAATACGACCCTTGGGCAGACCGCCGATGCCCAGCGCGATGTCCAGACCCAGCGAGCCGGTGGAAATGGCCGGAATGGCCCCCGACGCCGGCTGATCGCCAAGGCGCATGACCGAGCCTTTGCCGAACTGCTTTTCAATTTGCGCCAGTGCCGCGTTCAGTGCTTTTTGCTTGTTATCGTTCATCGGCGTTTCCTCTTCGGTCGGGCTCTGCAATCAAGCCCTGTAGTCAGGAGCTATAGTCAGGGGCTGTAGTCAGGGATCGGAACAGCAATTACTGTTCTTTCGTACAGTATTATGGCACAGGGTTGCCGAGTTCGCTACGGCACACCTGATTAATTAATTCTTCCAGCGCCAGCACCACGGTCTGCTCGCGCACTTGCGCCCGATCGCCGGTAAAAAGCCGGCACTGCACCTGGGTTTCCTGACGACCGGCCCAGGCCAGCCAGACCGTGCCCACCGGCTTCTCGACGCTGCCGCCGCCAGGGCCAGCCACACCGCTCACCGCCATGGCCCAGTCAGCATCGGCGCGCTGTCGGGCGCCCTCAGCCATGGCGATAACCACTTCCCGGCTGACGGCACCATGCCTGTCCAACAACACTTGTGGCACACCCAGTTGCGCCACTTTCGCGGCATTGCTGTAGGTCACCCAGCCCTGCCCGAACCAGCCTGAGCTGCCGTCTATGCGCGTGATGGCCTCGGCAATGCCGCCACCGGTGCAAGATTCCGCCGTGGTCACCCGCAAGCCTCGCTGCTGCAAGGCCATGCCGCAGCGATGCGCCAATTCTGTCAGCACTGAACACCTCATTCCGGCAAATCGTAGTGGCGCACATTAACGCCAAAACCAGTATGCTCGGAAGCCCATTATTGTTGCGCACCCGGCTCACAGGTTGAGCCTGCGCGCAGCCATCGGAAAAACTTCACAAAGAGAGTTCATGATGCTCAATTTCAGCTATCGCAATCCGGTCAAGGTCGTTTTTGGTGCTGGCAGCATCGCGCAACTGGGCAAAGAGGTTCCGGCTGATGCCCGCGTGCTCATCACCTATGGCGGCGGCAGCGTAAAAGCCACCGGCACACTGGCTGAAGTTCAAGCAGCACTGAGCACGCAGACCGTCTTCGAGTTCGGCGGCATCGAGCCCAACCCGAGCCTGGAAACCATCCAGCGCGCACTTGCAGTGGTCAAGGCTGAAGGCATCAACTACATCCTCGCCGTAGGTGGCGGCTCGGTCATGGATGGCAGCAAGTTCTTGGCCGCAGCTGCTTGCTACGAGGGCGATGCCCTGGAGCTGCTGCACAGCCGGGGCCGCAAAGTCACCGGCGCGCTGCCGCTAGGCGTGGTCGTGACTCTCGCTGCGACCGGTTCGGAAACCAATAACGGCGGCGTGCTCACGCATCTCGCCACGCACACCAAGCTGGCCTTCAGCCACCCGCTGCTGTATCCGCGCTTTGCCATCATGGACCCAGCCAAGACGCTGACGCTGCCGGCACGCCAGGTCGGTAACGGCGTGGTCGATGCCTTCGTGCATGTGGTCGAGCAATACCTGACCTATCCGGTCAATGCCAAGGTGCAGGACCGCTTCGCCGAAGGCCTGCTGCTGACGCTGATCGAGGACGGCCCGAAAGCGCTGTCTGAACCGGATAATGTGGAGGTGCGCGCCAATCTGATGTGGGCCGCCAGCCAGGCGCTCAACGGTCTCATCGGTGCCGGCGTGCCGCAGGACTGGTCTACGCACATGATCGGCCACGAGCTGACCGCCGCGCATGGCATTGATCATGCGCAGACGCTGGCCATCGTGCTGCCGGCGATGCTGCAGGATCAGCGAGAAGCCAAGCGCGGCAAGCTTGTGCAGTACGCCGAGCGCGTGTGGAATCTGCGCGATGGCAGCGCCGACGAGCGCATCACCGCCGCTATCGCCAAGACGCGTGAGTTCTTCGAGGCCATGCAGGTGCCGACGCGACTGTCGGCTTATGGCGTTGGCGCGGAGCAGCTCGATCATCTCGTCGAACAGTTGCAGGCGCACGGCATGGTCAAGCTCGGCGAGCGCCAGGCCGTCACCCCCGAGGTCTCGCGCCGCGTATTGGAGGCTGCACTCTAATGGCGATCACCTTCAGTTTTGAAACCAGCCCGCGCATCCTCTGCGAGCAAGGCAGCGCCAGTCGCCTCGGCACACTGGCCGCCGAGCTGGGCGCACGCCATGTCTTTGTTGTGACCGATCGCTTTCTGCATGACAGCGGCCTGACGGCATCGCTGATTGCCGGCATGCAGGCCGCGAATGTCAGCTTCACGCTCTATACCGATGTGCTCGCCGACCCGCCCGAGGCCAGCGTTGAGGCCGCCGTGGCAGCCGCCGTGACATCTGGCGCCGATGCCGTAATCGGTTTTGGCGGCGGCAGCTCCATGGACACCGCCAAGCTGGTCGCCCTGCTGGCTCGCACGCCGCAGAAACTGGCCGACATCTATGGCCTAGGCCTCGCCAAGGGTCCACGCCTGCCGCTGATCCAGGTGCCGACCACCGCCGGTACCGGCTCGGAAGTCACCCCGATCTCGATTCTGACCACCCCCGGCGACGAGAAAAAAGGTGTGGTGTCGAGCCTGCTCTATCCTGACATTGCCGTGCTCGACAGCACGCTGACGCTGGGCCTGCCGCCGGCCATCACGGCTGCGACCGGTATTGACGCGATGGTGCATGCCATCGAGGCCTACACCAGCAAGCACAAGAAGAACCCGCTGTCGGACGCGCTCGCGCTACAAGCCCTGAAAGCCCTGCACGACAACATCCGCATCGTGCTCCAGGACGGCCGTAACGCCGATGCCCGCGAGGCCATGCTGCTCGGCTCGCTGTTTGCCGGCATGGCCTTCGCTAATGCCCCGGTGGCGGCGGTGCATGCGCTGGCCTATCCGCTCGGTGGCCACTATCACCTGCCGCACGGCCTGACCAATGCGCTGGTACTGGCCCCGGTGTTGGCCTTCAACCAGCCCGCCGCCGCTCGCCACTACGCCGAACTGGAACGACACCTCGACAGCAGCGCCAGCGGCGATGACCAGGTCGCCTCCAACGCCTTCATCCGGCGCATGACGGCACTGGTCGGCGAAATGCCCTTCGACCAGACCCTGCGCGGCAACGGCGTGCCGGAAGCCGACCTGCCCATGCTCGCCCGCGATGCCATGGCCGTGCAGCGCCTGCTCGTCAACAACCCCCGCGAAGTCACCTACGACGACGCCCTCGCCCTTTACCAAGCCGTTTACTGAGCCGACTTTCCATGACCACGCCGCTCAAGCAGCAGACCCGCAGCGACTACGCCCACTTCCTCAGCATCCCCACACGCTGGATGGACAATGACATCTACGGGCATGTCAACAATGTGAACTACTACAGCTTCTTCGACACCGCTGTGAATCGCTACCTGATCGATGCCGGCGTGCTCGACATCCACAACGGCACGACCGTCGGCTTTGTAGTGGAAACCCAGTGCCAGTATTTCGCGCCGATTGCCTTCCCAGACACAGTCCACGCCGGCATTCGCGTGGCGCAGCTGGGCAACCGCAGCGTGCGCTACGAAGTCGGTCTGTTCCGCAATGACGACCCGACCCCGGCCGCCGCCGGCCATTTCGTGCATGTCTATGTGGATCGCGCCAGCAACCAGCCGGTGAGCATCCCCGACAATGCCCGCGCCGCCATGCAGGCGCTGCAGCAGCCGACGCCGTTGAAGCAGGGAGCACCGTCATGAACCCCCTGATTCGCCAGCAAGCTTTCATCAACGGCGAATGGCGCGATGCCGACCTTGGTGGCCGCCATGCCGTGCACAACCCCGCCACCGGCGAACTCATTGCCGAAGTGCCCGACATGGGTGCCGATGAAACCCGCGCCGCCATCGCTGCCGCCGAAGCCGCGCTGCCGGCTTGGCGCGCACGACCGGCCAAGGAACGCAGCAACCTGCTGCGCAAATGGTTCGATCTGGTCATGGCCAATCAGGAAGCGCTGGCGCAGCTGATGACCGCCGAGCAAGGCAAACCGCTGGCCGAGGCCCGTGGCGAAGTCGCCTACGGTGCGTCCTTCATCGAATGGTTCGCCGAGGAAGGCAAGCGCGTCTACGGCGAAACCATCCCGGCGCCCACCGGCGACCGCCGACTCATTGTGCTGCGCCAACCGGTCGGCGTCATCGCCGCCATCACGCCGTGGAACTTCCCGGTCGCGATGATCACGCGCAAGGTCGCACCGGCGCTGGCCGTGGGCTGCACCGCCGTGGTCAAGCCCGCCGAAGCCACGCCGCTGTGCGCGCTCGCGCTGGCCGCGCTGGCGCAGGAAGCCGGCATTCCCGCCGGCGTGCTCAACATCATCACCACCGCCCGCCCCGCGGCCGTCGGCGATGAACTGACACGCAACCCGAGCGTGCGCAAACTGTCGTTCACCGGCTCCACCGGCGTCGGCAAACACCTCATGGCGGCCTGCGCCGGCACCGTGAAGCGCCTGTCGCTGGAGCTTGGCGGCAACGCACCGTTCATCGTGCTGGATGACGCCGATCTCGACGCCGCCGTGCTCGGCGCGCTCGCCTCGAAGTACCGCAACGCCGGCCAGACCTGCGTCTGCGCCAATCGCTTCCTCGTGCACAGCAGCGTCTACGACGCCTTCGCGGCCAAGCTGCATGCCGCCGTCAGCGCCTTCCAGATCGGCAACGGTGCCAGCGATGGCACGCAGATCGGCCCGCTGATCAACGCCGCCGCCGTCGCCAAGGTCGAGCGCCTGGTCGATGCCACCGTCGCCGCCGGCGCCACCTGCACACTCGGTGGCCAGCGCCATGCGCTCGGCGGCAACTTCTATGCCCCGACGATCCTGACCAATGTCAGCGCCGACATGCCCATCGCCGTCGAAGAAAGCTTCGGGCCGGTCGCGCCGCTGATTCGTTTCGACAGTGACGATGAAGCCGTACGCATCGCCAACGCCGTGCCGGCCGGGCTCGCCGCCTACCTTTACGGCAATGACCTGAAGCGTGTCTGGTCGATTGCCGAACGCCTGGAATACGGCATGGTCGGCATCAACGAAGGCATCATTTCCAATGAAGTAGCCCCGTTTGGTGGCATGAAGGAATCGGGGCTGGGGCGTGAAGGTTCGCGTCACGGCATCGAGGAGTATCTGGAAATGCAGTACCTGTGCCTGGGCGGGATGACGGCGCGCTGAGCGCCTGAATCCCTAAAAGCGCCAACTAGACTCTATCTCTGGCATGCCTTGCATAGCGCCCGCTCGGAAAGCCTGCATCAGCTCCTCGTGCAATTCATGATCATCGCCAAAGCCTGAGCTCATCTCCAAGATCAGCTGATCAATGGAGCGGCCAGGCACGCCATCCGCCAAAAGCAACGACAGGTACTTGCCTGTTGCGCCCTTGGCAATCACGGCAACATCACTACCTAACAGCCACGCACCCGCAATTTTCGGATCAAACTCGTAACGCTCCAGCGTATCCGCAGCCTCGCCATAGAGCCTGTCCATAACCGCCGGAATAGCCTCGTACTGGCTCATGAGGTACTGAAGATCCTTGGCATCTTTTCGACGGACATCCGATGGTCGCTCTGACCACGAAATCAACTTGAGCAAGGCGATACCAGCTGGCGATGCCACTGACACTTCAATGAGCGGGGATGTGCTAACACGAACTCGCAGCGCATGATCCATGGCTTCCTGGAAACCCGACACGCTCATCACAACTTCGCCGGCAGGCGGCCAGGAAATTTCTCCCGCGCCATTGGCCATGTCGCCCCCAAAAGGCACCAGATCAACTGGCACTCCTTCCAAGGTGGTCAGCCGGTGCTGCAAATGTGGATGCGTACGCCAGCCACTCGCGACGAGATGCTGCCTTAACGCCTGAAACCCGCTCCAGCTCGTCACCTGAACACCAAAATCGATGTCATTTGTGGCGCGTCGCACCGTGGCTCCGTGACCATAGTGCATCACCAGATCACGAGCGGTGGCGCCGATGACCAATGCGGCAATGCCATGCAGGGCGACCGCTGCGCCCACTTGCTCGAAGGCTGGCAGAAAAATGGTATCCGGCAACTTGCCTGTCAAATCAATGAATGTGTTCCTCATACAGCTGCCTCGCGACTTCCATGTTACGGGGATCGGCCGTTGCCATCAGATCGGCATAGACCAGTACAGGGTGTACGCATCCGACGGGCCCAAGTGGGTCTTCATCAAGCCAGAACGGACGATAAATGCTGATCAATCCTGTTGCATCAGGTGCTGGCAAGCCTCTGACACGACGCAAGCGCGCCGCTAGCAAAAAATCACGCTCTGCATGCTCAGGCAAGTACAGGACAGTCTGCTCTGGCCTGAGAGCACCGGTCAGTTCGGCGGCTGCCAGCTCCCCGCCCATCCAGGCACCATAAGCTCCCGTCGGCATTCTCTGCCACCACTCAGCTGTATCTGCCAAAAACAAGCCTGTCAGCAGTTTGGGGCGCAGCTTTGCGATATAGGCCTCGACCCAGCGATCCATCAGGCGCCTCTTGTTGACCAGCTCTCTTGCCTCTCGACCACGAACATCGATTAGAAATCCGGCATCTCGCAAGCCATTGATCACCCATCCAACGGTGCCTAGCGCCACGCCTGTGTACTGCGCTATCTCCCGATACGGCGCTGTGATCATGTTCGGCCGCGTCAACAACGCGTAAATCACCTTCAGTCCAGCTGGCTCAAATGCCCGATTGGCCTCTTTTTGCAGCGGCGTCAGATGCGCTTCCAGCTTGTTGCCTTTGATGAACACATAGAGTGATGGCTGGTTGATGAAAGCATTCCCGGCGGCATCCATGAATTGCACATTGGCCGCTTTCAGCTGCTCAGCCTGCCTAGGATTTATGTAGTCGGTACAGACGAGTGCTGGCTGCGGCAAAGTCTTGACGCGCTCAAGCAGGATACCCAGATTCGCTGGAATGCGTGGCTTGATCTCAACAGCCATCCGCTGCCCGGCCAGTTCAATCCAGGCATCAGGCAGATCACCTGCCGCCCATGCACCAAGCAAAACATTCAACCCTGTATCAGCAGCGAAATTAGCTATCGCACGCTGCAGAATGCTATGTGGATACATAGGCATAGCAGCCACTCTCTTGTCATGACTATGCACACAAAATACCCATTTGTTCACTATTTATCAATGTTCATTATTTATGAACACTAAAAATTAGTGAACAAAATCGATAACGATCAGCCAATTTCCCCGAAAACACTTTTCTACACGCTAATGTGCACAAACGGCAGGCAGGCGCTTCGCGAGTGGTCCATAATTATCGAGAGTGCCATCCATGTGCCCCAACATACTTGGCAAATAATCATAAGCGACTGTTTTAATGGATAATAATTTAAACTCAGACCACACCCCCATGATGCAGCAGCGTGTTAGCATTGATTTAATTAGATTTTTATACAGATTATGAAAAAACCTACACACAAACCTACATAAAAACAGTGGGTTCTCTCGGAAGCCACCGAACATTACTGGACAGTCATGCTAGCTTTTTGAACAGGGGCACCCTTCGTTGCACTATATGCACATGCGCTACTGAACTACGCCACCGACAACTCGCGCAGCCATCGTGACTGCATAAGCGAGCACAAGGCCCCTGGAAGGATGGGCTTTGCACACAATGCCTTTCACCCCCAGCGCACCCACTTCAATGAGCCGTCTCTGAGCAGAACCGGCAAATGCACCTCTGAGTCTTTCCAGAAAAGCATCTGCTGCTCGTACTCGATCCCACTGCACATATCAGACCGCCAATGCCATCGGCATAATCGAATCGTTTAAGCCCACCAGCAGGCGAGCCACTGTCATCAGATCAGCCAGCTCAGTAGTGAAGACAAGCTCTTCATGTGGCTGCCACTGCCCGTGGTCGTCCATTTGATAGAGAAGCCAACCGTCGGGATCCTCCGTATGGATCGCCTTCAATACCGAAACCGCAACCAAAACCTCTGTCTCGGATGCCCGAGCATGCTTGAGTAGGATGAATGCGTCATCCGTGAGTTGATAACTGTAGTCGAGCTGCCTGCGCTCACTTGGTAGTGGTCGTATCTCAGCCATTAAGGTGTCCAAGTACGCGGCCACTCGTGCATGCAATCGAGCATTGATCATAGTAGTCCACCTCCGTTCTAACCGTACTTAGATTATAGCGATGACCAAGGTGCTCACGCATACGCAATGGGCAGCTCATCCCAACAGGTGGTGTAGCGTGGTGATCGATTTGCTGTTCGCATGTGCCAAGAGCTATCAAGGTCTGTGCTAGCAAAGCGCAAAGTACCCTTACCCTGCTTCTGATTGATCTCATCCATCAGGCTCATCAGGCGAGTGCGCTTGGGATCATCTGCGCTCGCAAACAAATCAGGTTGCTGCTCACCCGCATCTGAAATCTCTCCCAGCATCACTCCAACCTTGTGGTACTTCAAACCTGACTGAAAAACCTCCCGAAGACCCGCCATCGCAGCCGCCAGCAGAATTGAGGTGTCAGCAGTTGGAACAGTCAATGGCACCAGGGTTGTGCGACGATACTGAAGGTCTTGCTCACGAAATGGATTTGTTCTGACCATCACATAGACATGCTGAGCCAAGCCATTTTGCTGGCGTAGCTTCTCAGCTGCTCGACTCAAGTGATGTGTCACAGCGGCTCGGATTGGCTTGAAATCTGTCAGTACAGTGCCGAATGATCGAGAGGCCATGATTTGCTGCTTAGGCCTGCCAACCTCCTCCATGCTCAAGCAGGACTGCCCCCCGAGCTCTCGCACCGTCTTCTCCAGAACAATGCCATATCGTTGCCTGATTTGACCTGGTGCAGCCCGCTTGAGATCAAGCACGGAGGATATGCCGTCAGCAGCCAGTCGCTTGCCTAGCCTCGGCCCAACGCCCCAAACCTCAGTGACCGAAAATCCTGACATGAGGCTATCAGTCATCTCAATTGGATGATCTAGCAGATTGAAAACCCCTCCCCAAAAGGGCTGCTTCTTAGCAATCAAGTTAGCGAACTTTGCCAGCGTTTTGGTTGGGCCAATCCCTACGCCACAAGTGATGTGCGTTCGCCGGCGAATTGAAGCGCGGATGTCATAGCCCATTGCAGAGAGACTGCTGAAACCTGCAAGGTCGAGAAATGACTCGTCGATAGAGTAGCTTTCAACGAGGGGGCACATGTCCTGCAAGACACTGAGCATACGGGCGCTCATGTCTCCATAGAGCGTGTAGTTAGAGCTTTTGATGACCACCTCATGCTCAGCGCAGAAGTCACGCCATTCGTGAATAGGCGCGCCCATTGGAATCTTCAGTTGCTTGGCTTCAGCTGATCTGGCCACGATGCAGCCATCGTTGTTTGAGAGCACGACTACTGGCAGATCCTCCAGCTCAGGCTGAAAAATCTTTTCGCAGGTTGCGTAGAAGTTATTGGCATCCACGAGGGCATAAATTTTGTTGTCCATAAGCGCCTTAGCGAGCCTTACCGATTCGCACAAACTCGATGATGCACGCAGTCACAACGCCAAAAATGCGCAATTCCTCACCGACATGGATGACGGGATAATCTCCCGATGCATTGTCGGGATGAAGCTCATAGCGACCATCGACTTTGAGCAGGCGCTTGACGGTGTGTTTGCCATCAACAGAGGCGACAACGATGTCTCCATGAGTCACGGGACGCCCGCTGTTGACGACCAAAACGGAGCCATCATGAATACCGGCCTCTCGCATCGAATCACCCGAGGCACGAATAAAAAAGGTAGCTACTGCGTCATGGATCAGCCGCTCATTCAGATCAATCCGACGCTGCACATAGTCAGCAGCAGGCGAAGGAAATCCTGCTGGAATCAGCGTATCGATGAGGGGTAGAGACAACACCAATAGGCTGTCAGCAGGCAAAGATATACTGTCCATAAGGGCAGTATATGTCAAGTATGCGAGGGCGCGTCAACTGGACGCGCTTAGCTGAGTGTCCACCAAGGCCGGGACATACCAGAGCTGCAGCACAGCCGAAATCGCCAGTACCTCAAGCAGCAGTTTGCGGTACTTAACAACGGCCGGAATGAACCAGGAGAAATCGAAGCGAGCCAACTGACCCTCCAAAGAAGATGAAGCGCCCGTCGCAACGAGCCATCACCACGTCAACCGTAGTGGCCACTGGCGTGCCGGCATGGACTCCATGAAACATCCTCAGCCATGAGCGTCAATACCAGCTTTCAGTAATCACACCTGACAGTTGAATTTCATAATCTTGCGGCAAAACTGTCTGGCCTACGGCAGGTGGAGTAAAGTTTGACATGGCATTGACCAGATTATCAACTTGCATGCTAGTCAGCACTTTACCATCTGCAGCTTTGAACTGCTCAATACGGGCTGCCGAGCTTTCATACCAGTTCTTGATCGTTACGCTATCGGCCTCACCAATAACAGAAACTCTCAGATCATTACCACTGTGCTCAAACCATAATTGGCTACTCGCAATGGCATTCGTGAACTCAAGAACGTCTTTATTACCAGCACTAGCATCAAACTCGAAAATAGTATCATTCCCATCCCCACGAGCAAACATATAAACATCGTTGCCAAGACTTGCACCACCAGTGCGTGCGGAAGAGTCATCATTAAAGCTATCGTTACCCAAGCCGCCACTCAGTACGTCATTACCAGCCCCTGCATTAACGGAATCATCTCCATTTCCTGCAAAAATCATCTGATCTCCAGCTGCCAGAACAATTACATCATTACTCGCAGTACCGTAGATAGGTGCATTCTGCAAAACATCTACACCCCAGATAGTTCCATCATTAAACTTTACTTGCTCTACTCGCCATGATGGCGCAGAGAACCAGCTCTTAATGACAATTGAATCAGTTGTATCTTTAAGACTGACAACAAGATCATTAATAGCCAAAGACGAGCGAGATAGCGCTATATCCGAAGGACTTATCCCTGCTTTATAACAGATAATATCTAAATTTCCCGCAGTAGCATCATAGTCAAATATGACATCCGCGCCATCGCCACGCCCAAAATAATAGGTATCACTACCCATGCCTGCGCCATGATAGCGTGCCGAAAATGAATCATTAAATGCATCATTTCCTGCACCACCCTCTAGAACATCATTGCCAGCGCCAGCACTGATAAAATCATCGCCAGCACCTGAATAAATATAATTTATCTCAGCCCCTACACTGATAGAGTCGTTGCCTGATGTTCCATATATTGGCGCTTGATTTATAATACTGGCATCCCAAATTGCTCCATCTGCAAAAACCAACTGCTCTACTCGCCAGCTCGAATTACTGAAGCAATTCTTGACCACAATAGAATCAGTAGTTCCTTTAATCGTGATAATCAAATCATTAATCAATGGTGCGGAGCGAGTAAGCACAATATCTGACGGAGCAATACCTGGCTTAAAGATGATTTTATCTGTATTGCCAGCTACAGTGTCATAGTCGAATATGGTGTCGCTTCCATCTCCTCGACCGAAGTAATAGGCATCACTGCCCGCACCAGCATCATAATAACGTGCCGAAAACGAATCATTGAACGAGTCGTTACCTGTACCGCCATCAAGAACATCATTACCGGCACCTGCGCTAATGACGTCATCGCCCGCACCAGAAGAGATATAGTCAGACTCACCCCCAGTACTGATTGAGTCATTTCCTGATGTGCCATAAATAAGCGCCTGCTTAATTATATCGACACCCCAAACCGTTCCATCCAAGAAAGAAATCTGCTCGACTCGCCAGCTAGAGTTAGTGAACCAATTCTTCACTACAATCGAATCAGTTGAGCTTTTAATGCTTATTAACAAGTCATTACATTGAGGTGCCAAACGTGTCAGCACGACATCAGAAGGATTGACACCCGCCTTGAAACAGATAGTGTCTTTATTTCCAGTCGCCACATCATAATCAAAGATTATGTCATTGCCATCGCCTCGACCGAAGCTGTATGTATCACTACCCTCACCAGCATAGCTATAAAATGCTGAAAATGAGTCGTTAAAAGCATCATTACCTGTACCACCATCCAGTACATCATTACCAGCACCTGCGCTGATAAAGTCATTGCCAGCACCAGCGAAGATATACTGAGTGTCCGCACCGACACTGATTGTGTCATTTTCAGACGTACCTAATAATGGGGTCTTCTTGATTAAATCCACGCCCCAAATAGTTCCATCCTCAAATATTAACTGCTCAGTTCGCCATTCATCACTAGCAAACCAATTCTTAAGCACGACTGAATCCATCGTACCTTGAACAGTAACTACAAGATCATTAATATTTTGTACACTACGACCTAAACCTATGTCTGAAGGCAAGATTCCTGCTTTAAAACGCAGAACATCTACACCATTGGCATCATAAATAATGTCATTGCCATCGCCTTTGCCAAATAGATATGTGTCATCACCATGGCTAGCGACTTGATGAAAGGCTGAAAAAGAAGTATTGAAAGTATCATTACCTACCCCTCCTTCCAGCACATCATTCCCCTCACCTGCACTGATAAAGTCATCACCAGATCCTGCAAATATATGCTGAGCATCTGCGCCAACCATGATTTCATCATTGCCAGAGGTTCCATAAATTGGAGCGCCCTTGAGCGTATCAATATCCCATACAGTACTATCATCAAAAATCAATTTTTCAATACGCCAAGCATCATTTTTAAACCAATTCTTGAGCGTAATAGTGTCGCCTGTGCTTTGAATGGTGACAATTAAATCATCAAGGCTTGGAGCCGAACGGCTTATCTTGATATCAGAGGGGCTAACACCGGCCTTGAAACGAACCGCATCCATACCACTGGCATCATAGACAGCATCATGGCCATCTCCTTTTCCAAAAAGATACGTGTCATCACCAGCGCCTGCATCTTGGTGCTTCGCAGTAAAGGCATCGTTGAACGTATCGTTTCCTGCGCCACCGTCAAGCAGATCATTGCCAGCACCAGAAAAAACAACATCATTACCTGATCCGGCATACACTTGATCATCACCAGTCGAACTGTAGACCGAATCGGCTCCAGAACCGGCATAAATAATATCCGCTCCGGCATAGCTCGATAACACATCTGAGGTCGCTGAACCAAAGTAAAAGTCATCTGCATCAGTGCCTTTACCATTAAATCCATTCTGACCGGCAACATCGACATACATTGAACTTAGCATCTGAATAAGCTCAGGACTCCAAGTCTGATCACCTAATGCTTTTGACAGTACTTCATAGCCATTCCATGAGGTGCTTAAAGGCTGCCCCACCATGAATTTGTTAAATACCATTAGGTCAGAGATATCATCAATATTGCCGCTTGAGGTTTTTTGCTCGAAAAAAAGCCCAGCTGCTGAAAGATCAAAAGTCAATCCTTCACCATCAAATCCAATATTAATTGAGTCAACAATGGGCTTTAGTCGTGTTTGCAGCAAAAGTCCTTCATAAACAGAAAACAGAAGCTTGTCGTAAGCATCTTGCAAAAGCACCAACTGGTCATTAGAGTATGTTATTCCAACCACATCAAATGATTCAGGCTCGCCTATACTGCCATCCGAATTAATTAAGGAAATCCCTGTCGCAGCGCCGCCAGCAATTGCAGGTTGTCCAGGAAGAGAAAAGAAATATCTACCATTGAATGATTCGAGCACATGAAGCTTATGATTCCATTCGGCAATCAAGCTTCTGTAGCTAGTGCTCAGGCCGTCATTATTAGTATCTCGAACTAATTCACCCTCAGATGTATTTGAGTCATTTTGAGAGCTGTAATTATCTTCTCTACTAATATCGCCAAATGCCAAATACTTGACTCGATGACTCTCGATTAACCTGTCATCATATGACCTATTCATACCCGAGGTATCGGCCCAATCAGAAACTAAAGTTTCAATTAGACTGATTTGTTCAGAACGTACTGTAGATGCGCTGTATGTAGTCAAGGTATTTTGCAGTGTCAGAGACAAGCTCGCTGCCTCTCGCAAATCACGCACCAAACCTGAGCCCTGCATGTTCGGAAGAGCTTCCACCCCAAGAGCCAAGGGTATGTGGTCGGAAAACTCGCGATGGAATGTGTCATCGATCAGGTTGATATCGGCCATCTGCCCCACGTCACCCATGGCTCCTGAGGAGCCATCAATCTTGGTGTAACTCCCCAAGTCTGCTATCTGGTTTCCATTATCAAGTACCTGGCTATTTGCTGTGCTGCTTACTGAGAGGCTTGCGATACCTAGCTCATCAAGACGGAACAACTCCTCGACTTGTGAAGTGCCATCTTGGTTCAGGTCGCGCCATATCTTAAGGCCAGCCCAACTGGAGTCCTGGACATCCACTATGCCATCATGATTTGTATCCTGATCCGCTAAAGCAGCAAAGCCATTTGCTGAAAGTCCGCCAGAGCTCAATGGGGTAGCGTCGCCAAAAAGCTCGGATCCATTATCAATAGTGCCATTACTATTACGATCAATAACTAAAAATCCATCATCAGCACTAATCCAGCCCGTTCCACTCTTTATTCCGTCGCCATCATGATCAAATAAAATTGGCTGACCATTAGGATCGATTCGAATAGTTTCGAAGCCATCCCCATCTAGGTCAATAGTAAGAGGATCACGACGATTGACCCATAAAAGAGCACTGTTAAAGCTGACACTAGTATGAAATCCAATGCCTTGCATTTGATGGGCCATAGCCAATCCGTTACTTAGGTTATTTAGATCTGTAGCTCCAATTTCTTCATCATTTTTTATTTTCTCAAGAAAATCTGAGAACTCCTGAGACATAGCAAATGACACAATAGAAGAAACTGTAATTCCAATTGGCCCTGTACCGATTAATGCTAGCACCACTGAGCCAGCTAACAAACCAACACCTGCGCTAGCTACCTCTTCGAGAGCGCCTCTGTCATCACCAGAATTTATCAAACTAATTGCTACTGATAAATTATAAATAGTCCCAACATGACTGCCTGGTGCTAGCCCTGAAAATTTAGCGTCATATACATTTTTAATGTAATCAATTAAACTTGCCGCATCTTCAGGATCAATATAATCATTAGTATCAGTCACTTAATTACCCTCCACGAGTAGCTACAAAATATAGCCGCCGCATGCGCAGTTCCATAAGCAAAAAAAGGGATAATTATATATATTAAAATATCAAAATTATTTAAAATTAACATACCCCCATAAATACTATCATTACAAATAAAATAGTAATATATCGCTACAAATAAAAGCACTGAACCAATAAATGGCCTCTTATAACTCGCACTACTCTCAACATAGGAAATTATTTCCGCGCACTTCTTGCCGTCAATACTAGTAGCAATAAAAAAAATATAAATAAAAGTGGTCGGGAAGTACAAATCTATAGCCAGCCTAACTCCCGGAACCACATCTGCATTTAAAGCTAGCGGCGAAATGCCTGCATAATTTCTTATGTTTTCATGGAACATGTACAGCACCAAATATGCAACAAAACCATACAAATAGCAAAATGGGTACCGATCAATACCTTTCAAGGCGCCATACCCAGCAATTGAATACAAATAATCCCTATTCATTTCGCACCTTATAGTTAATTTCAATAAAACCCAACAAAGACAATTTAATAACCAAACACAACTTAATTTACATGTCATTTATATAACTACAAATTTTAATAGTCTTTAGCTAATCGGTTTAATATTTGTTAATTTATGTATGCAGGAAGCCAAGCCAACCATTGGATACATACTTCAAAATCTGTAACTATTGTTATCATTCTGGTTGGCTGAATTTCTAGTTTATTAAATCTAGTTGTTTTTAATTTATATGCACTTGATGCGAATGCTGATGGTAGTCCAGTCGTCTAGACTGTCTCATGCCTCATAAAATACTGCCGCTCGAGCTCTGCAGCGACAGCATGCTGCTTGAGCCGTGGTTGCGCTTTCGCGCTGTAAAACACTTCGATGTAGTCGAACACATTTCCTGAGCCTCGTAACTGTTCTGGTAAGTTTTCACAATATGCGCTCCCATTTCAGCAGCTGGAAGAAGCTCTCAGCCATCGCGTCGTTCCAGCGGTTACCACTACGGCTCATCCTCGGCACCAGGTTATGCACTTTCAGGAAGCGTACCAGTCGCGACTGCTTAACCGGCTGCCCCGATCCAAGTGGGTCAGAACCAGCCCACGACCTGGCGTGAGAACAGACCCATGACAGCCTCCAGATACAGCCAGCCTTCATGCATTCGGATGTATGTGATGTCGGTTACCCGGACTTGATTCGGTGCCAGAATATCGAACGCTTACTGCAAGTGATGCGGTGCCATCACTGCCGGCATGATGCCGAGGTCGATTGCTAAAGCCTCGCTCTGCCATAACGACTTCCGTTGCATGCGGATTTTGAAGCAACAGGTTGTCTAGTGAAATGGGACCGTATCTGCTTGCCAATAGCACTCCTAAATTTTTTCAGATACATACCACCCGCGTGCCCCGTAGAAATTGCTACAGGCCTTTCAACCTATATCGCATCTCTTCATCACGACATATCAGCCAGCGGCAGACCTGCTCGATAGCAAGGTCTGGCGCTGGCTTTGTGCTGTCTCAAATTCTTCACAGGAGGTTTTCATGGCGATCACTCGATGCCCTCGCTGTCACGGGCACTTCGTCAAAACGCTAAACCTCGGTCGCCGCACAGGCAGCGCCATTGGCATTGTTGCTGGCGTTGCCGGAGGGGCTTCTCGGGCCTTGGTTGGCGCAGAGGCTGGTGCCGCGATGGGCGCTGTCGCAGGTCCACTCGGCTCAATTGCCGGTGGCATCATCGGCGGCTTGTTAGGAGGCGCTACTGGCCTGGCTGCAGGCGCGACTTTGGGCGAGATCGTTGATCGAAACATTCTCGACAACTATCACTGCTTGTCCTGCGACTTTCGCTTTGGTCGTCATGACTCAGGAGAGACCGCATGAGCAAGACGCTTTATGCCAAGAATGCTCTCGGAGAGTACCGTGTCAGAGGCTATGTCACACCCGATGCGCTGGCTGAAATTGCGGCCAGCATCTTGCTCACCAGCCTGATGCAGCAAGAAAAGCTCCTTAGCCCACACTCCGCTGCACGCTTCCTGCAGCTGGCGTTGGCGACGGAGAAAAACGAAGTGTTTGGGGCGTTGTTTCTGAACACCCAGCACAAGGTCTTGAGCTTTGAGCGGCTATTCAGCGGAACGATTGACTCAACAGCGGTCTACCCACGGGTGGTGCTGCAAAAGGCGCTCGACTGGAATGCTTCTGCCGTCATCTTTGTACACAACCACCCTTCGGGGGAATGTGAACCCTCGGCTGCTGATCGCGCACTCACCAAACGCCTCACCAGCGTACTGGAGGCCGTCGATGTTCGCGTCCTCGATCACTTCGTTGTATCGCGCAAGGAGTGGGTCAGCATGGCTGAACGCGGCTGGATCTGATCACCCTTGCTGTAATCCCTAACTCCCCTACCCCTCGCTTCTAACCCCATCACCTGCGCCATTCTGGCTCGGGATGACTTGTCACACCTTGGAGAAACACAATGGCACACCTCATCGAAACCATGGCCTTTGCAGGCGCAACCCCGTGGCATGGACTCGGCAACGAACTAAGCCCCAAGCAGCCTTTGGATATCTGGGCCAAGCAGGCCGGGATGAACTGGCACATCAAAGAAGCCCCCGTGCGCTATGTCACCGAAACTGCCGGACATTTGGGCAACATCATGTCCTATCCCGAAAACAAGGTGCTCTTTCGCTCCGACACGCAGGAACCGCTCTCGGTTGTCAGTCAGCGTTACCAGGTCGTTCAGCCTCGGGAGATCCTTGAGTTCTATCGTGACCTCACGGAAGTGTCTGGCTTTGAGCTGGAGACAGCGGGCGTGCTCAAAGGGGGTCGCAAGTTTTGGGCATTGGCGCGTACCGGGCAATCGGGCGCACTGAAGGGAAATGATGTCAGCAACGGCTATGTGCTACTGGCAACGGCCTGTGACGGCACGCTGGCGACAACCGCTCAGTTCACCAGCATCCGCGTCGTCTGCAATAACACGCTGGCCATCGCCTTGGCTGGCAATACTGGCGCGGTAAAAGTGCCTCACAACACCAAGTTCGATGCACAGTCCGTCAAACGCCAACTCGGCATCTCAGTGTCTGCTTGGGATGATTTCATGTACCGCATGAAAGCTCTCAGCGAGCGCAAAATGAAGCACTCAGAGGTGCAGAACTACTTCTTGCGGGTGTTCACCGACTTCAATCCCAAAGGTGCTGGCAGCACAAACGAGCGCGCCATGGCCAAAACGCTGTCGCTTTACGAAGGCGCTGGTCGCGGAGCCATGCTCCCTTCTGCACAAGGAACAGCCTTTGGTCTGCTGAATGCCGTCACTGAATTTGTCGATCACGAGCGCAGGGCCAAGAGTAGCGACAACCGCTTGGACTCAGCGTGGTTTGGTCAGGGGGCTGCTGTGAAACAGCGGGCATTGGAGCTCGGATTGCAGCTGGCCGCTTAAGTCTTCTAACAACACAGCATGAGCCCTGGCTTGCGCGAGCAGGTCTAGGCTCGTGCACACCGCACCCAAATGTACACATGAACTAGACACGAAAAGTACGGCAATGCCATACTTTCCGGCATCATACCAACCAAGCACGGAGCTGAAATGTCTTCAACAACTGATACGCACACTCAATGGTTTTATGAAGTGAATGGCAAAAGGTCAGATGCCACTGCTTACGACGACATTGTCACGCTGATAAGTAGCGAGAAAATATCGGGCAAGAATCTGGTCTGGAACAGCACTATGAGCGACTGGATGCCCCTTGAAAGCACAGAACTTCGCGTTCATCTGGTTACCCGAAAAACCCCACCACCACTGACGGGCAATGCCGTCAACAACTCAACTGTTTGGACATTGGCTTTCGCACCAGTGATCAGCCTTTTCATTGAAAGCATCATTGCGTTTTCAGTGTATGACACTGAATTCATGGCGACTCAATCGATTGCAGCAGCTGAGTACTTCTGGGTGGCTATCATCATCAATATTGCCCTGTCTTTACGCGATGAGAAAAATCTGCGCGAAGCCGGACACGACACCAGCAACTTTAAAGGCATGGCATTTTTTGTGCCCGTGTATCTGTTTAAACGCGCAAAAGCTTTGCAGCAATCACCATCCTACTTTTGGACATGGATCGGACTTTTCGTCATTACCGCGATCCGATAAGGAACTCTCATGAATAAATCATTATTAGTCGTCGCCGTTATCGCAGCGCTTACAACCGGTTGCTCTCGCACGCCTGATCCACTCAAAAGTGTGGATGGAGCTTGTGCCAACTATTTCAAATCTCAAGTCGGAAACGGCGTCATTTTGGCGGTAGACGATAGAAGCAGTGGCGACCACTGCTCGGCCCTTCTCACCTTTGATGCCGGTCGTGATGTCATCTATGTTGCTGAAGCATCCGGCATCATCAACCGCTTCAGTGATGATAAGTTTACGGTGGTCCTTGAAGACAACCTGAGTATTCAGTCCTTCTTTTCGTCAAAGGAACTGTCGGAAGAGCTGAGATCGGTTGCCTGGTCGCAATGGCTTAAGTCACCAAAATTTGCCAATTGTGCAGAGACTTGGACAAAGGTTGCCGAAGGCAAGGAGCGTCTTGATAATGACAAATGTCATAATGTCCCCTACTCGGTCTTGATGCGGCTACAGGAAGGCAATCAAAAACGATTAGCCAATGTGACGCCGATCACAACAGCAAAAGCCTGCGAGCAGTTGGGTGACTCGCTGAAAGGGGAAGAAACCGTTTACGTGTCAGTCAAACAAAGCGGCGAACAAAGCTGCTCTGCTGTCACGATTGAAAGCAAAAAATCGACCCCAAACAATGCTCTTGAGACGCAACTTACCTTCAATTTCAACCGCATCGACCCTGAGACCGTCGAGATCGAGCGCAATCCACAGGGCTCAAGAGTTTTTACGATCATCAGCGAAAAACCATACCTCTTTGATCAGCGAATCCCGGACAATTTCTCGGTCGAAGCAGTGACACAAAATCTGAGCAGCTTACAAGCTGCTAGCGAAGGCATGTCCATTATTAAGGACACCTACAAAGCGACGTTTTTCCCCAATCCGAACGCTGAGTTTCCAGAGCACACGATTGAAGAAAACATCGTAAATTTCACGCACCCGGCCTTAACTCACATCATGGACTCAAACATGGAGACCATGACCATGCTAAGCCAACTCCCCCCAGGACTGCTCGACAACAACCTAGCAAAGCGTTGGATCAAACTCATGCCTACTCTCAAACAAGAGGTTAGCGCAGTCTTTGGCACTGACAGACCTGATCAAGCTCTGAGGCAAGTGGGTCACGATCGTTTCAATCGACTGATGAGTCTTTTTGAAGAATGCTTGAGCATTGAGGCGTCTTTGAAAGATAAGGTCGAGAATCGTATCACTTACCAGATTCAAGCAGACAAGGGCCCACTAAAAGGTCAGAAGCCGCATAAGCAAGTCATAACACCAGACACGGACATAACGAATACTTGATGTCAGTAACGGGCTGTCATGCCAATGACAGCCCGTCTTCATCGCTCACCTGAGCTTTTCCTGACGCAGCTATCGCCCAAAAACGATCTTGGCAAGTCGCGTTATGACCGACGCTTTTTCAAACTTTAGGGACGCACTGCACTTCGGACAGGCCTTCAGCATCATGCTGTCACCATACTGTTGAACGGGGCTTTTCCAGCCACATGACTTGCAGCGAAAGCAACCCACACCCAGCGCTCTCATGTGGACTCTGCCCTTGATGCAAGACGCTTTAGCCATAAGAGCAGTTTTACGATTGCGGCGACAACGAAAGCCACTGCTAAATATGCTGCGATTACAAAAGCTCCGTACACAGCCAAATTTGCGACTTCATTTCCAATACTGTCGCCCATGAGCCTCAGGATGAGTGCGTATGGGAAAAAGGCTATCAACAAGAGCACCAGCCACCAAGCAATTATATATTTGAGTGGCCTCAAGTAGCTGAATGGCACGACCCAGAAGTATGCAAGCAACGCAAAAGCACCTAGCCAAAAGCCCACTTAGCCTGCCTGCTCACTTGCCGCATTTTCCGCTGCTTTATCTGCTGCTTTTTGCTCAGCAAAGAGAATGGCTCTTCTAGCCACGTTGTAGCAATCATCCACATGGCTGCGACCAACATTGCGCATCAGCCCATAACTAACACCCGCTGCGACGGCTGTTCCAAGGAATGGAATGAACTTTGCCACTGACTTTGTGGCTACACGCACACCTGCTTTCTTCAGCAGATAAACAATGGCTTCCTTGGTGATCAGCTTACCAATCATCTCGCTGCCGATGCTGGTGACTGTCACCAGAATGAATCGGCGAACGTCCGAATCGATTTCATTGAGCTGCTCTTCGCTCAACCCGAACCGACGATTGATCGTGGGAATCATCTCCAAAAGCAAAGCGACATCAGCACCAATATCAGCCCCAGGGATAGGGACAGCTGCAGCACCAGCAGACAAGCCTGCGCGCTTGGTGACGAGTGAATAGCACTCTTCCCTGATTTCATTTAACTCACCTATCGACCTTGGCAGCATGGTTCTCTCCATTTAAACAATACCGCAAAGTATGGTTAATCCGTACTTACTGGTCAATCTCAGCCGTACGACAGGAGTTCAGCTATGCAATACCGTTAGCGCTTGTTTCTGGAGCCGATAATGAGCAACTTCGCTAGCAGACTTCGCGAGGCTCGACTCACTGCTGGTCTTACCCAAGAAGAGTTGGGCTTTGCGTTAGAGGTCACTAAATCCTCGGTTTCCGCATGGGAAACGGGTCGGGAAACGCCTAGTTTCCGTGTGCTTGAACTACTCTCACAGCAACTGAACGTCTCTCTGGACTTCCTTGTGCTTGGACAGGGCAGCGAAGCTGCCGAACCACCCTCGCATTACGAGATTGGCCGCTTGGCGCAAGACATCCCGGAGTTTCGGCTGCTGAAGCTCTATCGAGCACTCACGCCCAGCAAACGCAAAGCGCTGCTCTCGCTGATCGACACCAACTAACTACGCTTTTGATTTCACATGAAGCCTCGGGGCATGACGCCTCGGGGCTTTTTTATTTGGAGCAACTTATGATCGCATCTAATCCTAAACCACTGATTCCTCGCCCTGCTCTCCGCCTAGTTTCAACTAAGGACATGGATCGAGACACTTGGTTACGCATCCGCAAGAATGGCATCGGCAGCAGTGATGCTGCTGCAGCTGTCGGCTTGAACCCATATCAGTCACCCCTTGAGCTGTGGATGATCAAGACTGGGCGTGATCAGGCAATGCCAAAAATTGATCCAACTGACGACAGCTCGCCCACCTACTGGGGCACTTTGCTGGAGCCTTTCGTTGCCGAGTTCTATGTTCGCAAAGCTGGTAATCGTGTACGCCGCATCAATGCCATCTTGCAGCACCCCGATCATGACAAATCATGGATGCTGGCCAACATTGACCGTGAAGTGATTGGTTCGCCGGATGTACAGATATTGGAATGTAAAACTGCTGGCGAGTTTGGCTCCCGACTCTGGCGTAACGGCGTACCTGAGTATGTGCAATGCCAAGTGCAGCATCAATTGGCGGTCACTGGCAAACAGGCGGCAGATGTCTGCGTGCTGCTGTGTGGCCAGGAAATTCAGATTCATCGTATCCAGCGTGATGATGAGCTGATTGCTCGCCTAATCGAACTGGAGCGACAGTTTTGGCGCTATGTGGAAACCGATACCCCACCGCCAGCTGATGGCTCTGATTCAGCCGCCAAGGCATTGCAGTACCTCTACCCACGCGACACCGGCAACACACTGGATCTATCTCACGATGATGGCATGTGCAGCGTCTACGGTGAGCTGATTGCGGTGCGTGCCTCACTGGATCACTGCCAGCAGCAGGAAGCGCAGTTGAAGCAGCAAATTCAGCAACGCATGGGCGATGCCAGTCGCGCACGCTTTGGTACTGGCGAAGTGTCCTGGAAGCGAAGCAAGGACAGCAGCGGCCTCGACACCATTCGGCTGCTGAAAGATCACCCCCGTCTCATCACGCAATACCCGCTCATCAAGGCCGGCAGCCGCCGCTTTCTGATTCACCCTTAACACCCACAAACCACATCCAGATCATGGCACCTAGATCACGGCAAATTGCCGATGGTCACGAGATGCTTTTGTCTGTCATCAGGAGAAATATCATGATCAAAGGTCTCGCTATTACCCCACCTGTACTGGGGCGCATCACGATTGGTCGCGTCATCGAGAAGGACGGCAAGCGTCTGCCCGAGAAAGATGACCAGTTCACCATCACCTCACAAATTCAGACCCGAGATGGCTGGCTGGTACATCCGCTTGATGAAGAGCTTCGCGCCAGGGCAGACAGCAAGAAGCTCCGCGCCATTCCGGTTCGCATGCTGTTCAACGATGCTGATCTCAATCTGCGGGCCGAGTACAGCTTGTTTGATCGTAATACCGGAAGGCCGGTCTGTGTTGGCAATGGGGAAACTTGCCGTCGCTCAACGGTAACCGGCATCGAACAGCTGCCCTGCCCTTCGCCCAGCGCCTGCGAGCTGGGCAAAAAGGGCGGATGCAAACCCTATGGTCGGCTGAATGTCCGTATCGGGGATGACGATGAGCTGGGGACATTCATCTTTCGTACCACGGGCTATAACAGCATTCGCAGCCTGATCGCTCGCCTGCGTTACTTTCAGGCGTTATCGGGCAACTTGCTGTCGTGTCTGCCGTTAGAGATGCGTCTGCGTGGCAAGAGCACGACGCAGAGCCATCGGACTCCGATCTACTACGCAGATCTGACTGTCAGGGAGGGTATGAGTATTGAAGGCGCTATGCAGGAAGCCAAGGCGACTCATGCGAAGCGATTAGAGGCTGGGCTGGATCAGGAGGCCTTGGATGAGGCTGCACGGGTTGGGTTTGAAAACTCGGCCTTTGAAGACGATGAGGAGGAGGAGACGCCGGCCATACTGGAGGAGTTTTATCCGGCGGAGGATGGTGGCAGCCAGGCCGAAGCCATTTCAGCCAATCGACCGCCTGTGCGGCTGGGGCTCAAAGAGAAGCTTGCGCAGCGATCCGAGGCAGCAGGACAACAGGTGGCATAGAGGCAGGGGCCATTGGCCCCTGCCTCTGGTTATTAAAGACCTTTTCATTTTTTTCTCGCTAAGACCTAAAACTGCACTGCACGACTCTGCTAATGGCATATGCCTCAAATCTAACTGATAGTTGCTTGCGCGGTAAGGAAGAGTGAGAATCAAATACACGCATCATAGCCTCAGCCTCGACATCAGTTGACGCCGCTTGAACGCACAATGGAGGTGCAGCTTGTCATACACATTAGAGTTTCTCGTCCTCGAGAGACGCGAGTCGGCTCCCTCATCACCCCACCCCTTCTTCATTTTGAGAACGGACAACTGGGACGACCATGGGTCAAAAGTTCAGTTTCACCTCTCCCATATTGATGCAAAGAGCCTTGAGACTCGGCTGGGTGCACTCAAGATCCTTCAACGGACGAGTGCTGACGGCTCGCCAATCAAGCTGACAGAGAAAACTAAGTTGCCCGTGTCGTTCAGCGAGTTGGACGAGAAATTCGTGTCCTTGGGGCAGGAGGACAGCTATTACAAAAACATCCATGCACTCATGGGAGATCGCTCAGCAGAAGTGCTGGAGGCACTTCGCGACATTGCCTGGCTACCAGCGCTCGCTGCCGATTTTGAGCCCAGCTCAGGATTCCGCAATGCAATGATGCGCGAAAACGGCGCACACCGCGCACGTCGCTTTGGGAGAGCTTGGGCAACCGGTGGCGAGGTGACAGAGAAGCCTGCCTTTACCTATGTTGGCACGATTGAGGGAGCGGATGTCGAAGTTGAGGCCAAATTCGCGTTCAACGCTAATGATCCTGTGCCAGGGCGCATCGTTGGCATTATCGGGCGCAACGCTGTCGGCAAAACACGGTTTCTGGCTAGCTTGGCCGCCGACTTGGCACAAATATCACGTACATCAGCTGAGAGTATAAGTATTCGAGAGAAGCACTTCCCTGAAGGGCGCCCTCTATTCACCCGCATCATCGCCATCTCGTATAGCGCCTTCGATCAATTCAAACGGCCACAGCAAGACAGATCCAGCAGCTATGTGTACTGTGGCATCCGCAGCGACCGAGGAACACTCTCAAAAAATTCGCTCGTCGAAGCCTATCGCAGCAACCAGAAGAGAATCCGTGAGCGTGGCGAGCAGGCCAAGTGGACCCGCTACATGCAGATCATCTTAGGAGATTTGAGTGCCAACCTAACGGAGAGCCTGCAAGAGGAAATCAGCAACGAAACTACCGAAGACAACACTCTTTCTCTGCTCAGCTCAGGCCAGTCGATTCTGGCTCACTTCGTAACAGCTCTCGTCGCATGGATCCAACCAAATTCACTGGTACTGTTCGACGAACCGGAAACTCATCTACATCCAAACGCAGTTGCAAGCCTATTTCTAGTCCTGTCCGAGATACTGGATACATTCGACTCCTATGCGGCAGTAGCAACACACTCCCCGGTCGTGATTCAAGAGATCCCAGCAAAGCGCGTTCTAATATTTAGACGAGAACGCAATGTGACTGTAGCCGAGTCTCTGCCGCTAGAAAGCTTTGGCGAAAGCGTGGCCGAACTGACGCGACATGTGTTTGAGACCAATGAAATTGACAATGTCTACCGCCGCACGCTCAAAGACTTGGCCGAAGAGGAGCCAGCTGAGCAGGTCCTGAGACGCTTCGAGCACGGTTTGAGTCTGTCCGCCCAAGCTTATCTACTAGCACAATACGGCAAGCAAAAGGCCAACAACAAGTGAAGAGCCTGACCCCCCTATCCGACGCTCCAGCCCATCTGGATCGCTACATGACCATTCGAGATAGGAAGCGTCTCGAAACAAGGTCCCCACTCATCGCAGCTCATACTCTGATCACTCAACGCTACCAGAGCTATGCGCAGGCTATCGCCTCAGGTGCATTGGCAGGGCTGCAACAAGATACCCAAGCTCTACTACTAAGCGCGCCCCTGCGCGAGTGCTACACCGGATCCACTAAGGCACTGGAAGCACTCAAGAAAGATATCAAGGATGTTCAGCCTGTACGGCTGCTGAAATACTGCCCGATGTGCGGGACAACATTACCAAAAACATTCGATCACTACATGCCTGCCGTAATGTTTCCAGAGCTCGCGGTGCATCCGCTGAACCTAGTACCGTGCTGCTCGACCTGCAACTCGACCAAGGGCGACAACTGGCTATCCTCCTCAGGAGATCGTCAGTACCTTCATGCGTATACTGACGAACTTCCTGATCTGCAGTTCGTCACAGTATCGTTGCACCAAATCCCAGCCTTGCGAGGAGTGGGCGCAACTTACTCTCTACAACAACCGATCGGAGTGCTAAACGCGCAATGGCAACTAATTGAGTCCCACTTCAATCGACTAAAACTCATCGCTCGCTACGACGAGCTCGGTAACGACGAGATTGCCGAGATTCTGTCCGATTGCCGCGCCCACATCGATGCTGGCGGGCCGGATGCTAGAGAGTTTCTAGCCGGACGCGCTACTGATAGGCGCATGATCTACGGACGGAATCACTGGATTGCAGTGTTGATGAAAGCCATGGCCCATCATCAGGACTTCGATGATTGGGTCAACGCAGCGTAAGAGAGATACGACCAGAGGGCCTCTATTGCAGCAATAAATCGTGCCTAGCGTCAGATTGGGTGGAGGTAGGGACATCATCGACCCAGCCTCTTTATGGCCTTTTGTTTGGCTCAGGTCGCCGTAATTGTGTGGTTGAGTCCAAACCAAACAGAGACTCCTAAATGCCTGCCATCGACACCGTAAAGCAATATAAGTTCCCATGGCCAAACGAGGACAAGGGCTACAAAGTCTTTCCCCCTGACATGGAAAGTGACACACATATCGCCTTTCACGGCACTACAGCAGCACGCTTTTCTTCCATCCTGAATGATGGGTTCAAAGCTCAAGGAGAGCTGCTGTCAATCTCATTTGCCAAAGACAGCAGTCTTTCTCTCGGATATGCGTGCGGTAAGCGAAGTCTAGGAGCCGAGGGAGTCGTAATTGCTGTGCGACTTCAGCATCTAAATCCACCTTGCGTGCATGAAGAAGTGTCCTGTATCTATCTCTACTGCCAAGACCAACAACCCGAAATTATTGGCTACTGCATAGTGCCTGCGAATTACGACCATAGGTGACAATGCTTTTTGTCCGTTGCTGTCAGGTTGCTGTCGTGTTGCCACTACCTCCAACTCCCGATACTTCGCTACATCAATTGAGAACGATGGAGCCACAACATGAGCACTACTGAGAACACACAGAAATCACGCCTTCTGACGCCAGACGAGCTTGCCTTGTGCACCCGAATGTTCCGCGAGGCCAAGCTATGGTCACAAGAGCAGTTAGCTGCAATTTCTGGCCTCAATGTGCGAACAATTCAACGAGTCGAACAAGGCTTGCCAGCAAGCCTAGACACCCGCCGAGCCCTTGCTAGTGCATTCGAATTTGAAGACATTGATGCGTTTAATAAGCCCTTCTCCGTTCCCTCTGAGGAAGAACGCAAGGCAGCGAAAGAGAAATTCGATCGAGAGCACATCACCTTGGCAGCACTCCCATTAACCACGGGCAAGCAGTTAGCCAAGCTGGCTGAGGTCTGTATGATGGATCTGGCAGACCCATCATTTGAGCTAGGGCGTGAAGCCGACCAGGCGTTCGCCGCACTAGTGGACTATTTCAGGGACTATCGGGATTGCGCCTATTGTTACAGCGAGACACAAAAGTTCGAGGTATACGATGAGATTCAAAACCACATCGACACACTCAAGAGCCTTGGAGTCTCACTCCGCTACGCCGAACGCAAAATACAAATGAAATGGGGCACAGACGCCACTTGCATCAACCCTATGCCCGCCAACATGCTGTACTTGGTCGGCTTTCCACTCGGCCAAGAGCTAGATCAATTCGCAGTACCAAAATCCGGAGGCCTACGCGGATAAAATCGACCGGCACACTACTCAATCAAGGGCGAGACAGGAGCGACGCACATACAGACCTGTAGCCTCGCCTTTAGTGATTGACGATCAATAGCCTCTGTTGTAACTACCTCTACCACTCCCAAAACACACGCCCGAAAGCCGCCGCGACATCTTAAGCATCTGGCATAGAAAATGACTACTTCACGCAATGAATGCCCACTTGCCCTAAAGCTATCGCTGGAGCAGCTAGTGAAGCCCACTACTCAACTCGTCGCTTGCGACTAGCAACGCCTCCGCTTGGTCGAGAAAAGCGGCAAGCTGGCCCAACTGACCAGTACCATCCACACGCCACTCAGCGACTGGCCTGACCATTGCCAGCTTTCGGGCCTCTAGCGAGAGTCGCTCCAACTCGCTGTCGACCATGCCGCGCTGATTCAAGTAGTACTCAACCCATTTACTGAAAGCTAACACCCACAGCGAGACAGTGAGGGCTCCGTTCCAGCGAGTCCAATCTGATGTACTTGCTAAGGGCTGTTGCACGATCCGCTGCTGGCGCCTCAGGATTCTCCCAAGTAGCAGTAGGCTGGTTTGCTGACGCTCGGATGAGCTGTGTGCCATTAGGAACGCCGTGAGGTTAGTCGTTTGACCCTCTCGTTCGCTGTCAAATAAGCGCGAAGTTTCGTTTGGCTGCGGCTCCAACATGCCGATCAGCTCCTGCATCCAAATTTCGCAGGCATCGTCAGTTTGGGCGTGGCCATCTTGCAACAAGGGAAAGACAATATCCTGAAATAGCCAAGGACCGACCCATGACAGTTGCCGCATATGCCCGCGCATTGTATCGATCAAAAACTTAAGCTCGCTAGCTGAGAGCATCGCTGGCAAGGCATCACGCAGTCCAGCTACTAGGCCTTTGTAGACTTCGGCTCTTTCCGGGTTTCTTGCCGCGCGGTGAACCAGCCAACCCAAGACTTGCACCCGCTGGGGGTGGGATAAAGAGGAAGCCAACTGCAACACGGCTGAAAGCCCCTCCGGCCTCTCCAGCTGCATTTCAATTGCATTCAATCCTAACCAGTACAAAAGACCGTTGCCACTGAGCAGGAGGCGATCCCGTTGTATTTCGTTGATGCTGCACTGCATCGATAACGCAATCTCACTGACAATCTGACTCAACAGGGAGAGCCGTACCCTATCCTGGTTTTGAGACTCGATTGACACGCTGACAACCTGATCTTCCGCGATCGTCAAAAGAGCTTCAGGGGAGTGCCTCCACAGGAGCTTGACGGCGAAGTACTCAGGCCAAGTCAAGCCTGCATATTTTATCGCATGGAACAAGTGATGCGGGCGATAGGAGCTGTGTAGCAGATCCTCGACTGTATTGCGGAAAAGCTGGGGCGCTATCACGGCCAGCTCCTTGTCCATTTCGTCATGTCCGCGATTGAACGATCGCTCAAGGTATCGCGCCAAGAGCTCTAGAAAGCCATGCTTGGATTCGAGCTCACAAAAGCGCTCTTCCTCGGTGCGCGAATGCGCGAGCACTTCACCGATCACTTCCCAGGTCGCCATAAAGTCTGCGCAGTCGCTTGTCTGCTGATCCAAGTAATTGCGTAGGCCTGCCGCCTCGGGCAATGTGAGGGAGTCATTTTTCAGTAGGCCCAGCGCTACCATTCGCTCCTTGAGTGCATCACTGCTCAGGGCTTGTAACGCCGGCTCACCGACCCATACGCTCAGCACATTGCCTGCCTGAGTCCTTTCAAGGAAGTGAAGAGGCTCGTAGCGTCGTGGTGCCGTTGGCGAGGCACTCGAATCGAAAAGAAGCTGCATGGATGGGTTGTCTGTCTCTCCTGATGACTGGACAGCCTCAGCCTCGCGCACTAACCCGGATTTGTATTGTTCAACTTTGAGCAGGATATCTGCAGGAATCGGAGTGACCAGCAAAGGGTAGTTTTCGGCGGCCTTTTGAAAGGAGTTGGATAAGTTGAACCCAGCGACCGGTAGCTTATCCGCTCCAATGATCAGGATGTAACGGTCATGCAATCGCCCTTTTTTCAGGCCATAGATGCGCAGCTTGAGACGTGTTAGCTGATGGCGATTTTGCTCGCAGCTCAATACCAAATTGTTAAGCCGAGTCACATTAAGTTTGTCAGGCTCATCTAGCGTTGGCATATCCTCCTTGGCTGGCTTGGGCAGGGAGGTGAAGACAATGTAGTCTGTTTTCATTTCCGAGCAGAGCAGCAACAAGCCCAAGCCCGCAGTCTCAAAGTAGGGATCAAAAACTACCACCTGATGCTCTTTGTATTTAGCCAACAGCCCCTTGAACCACTCTACAAATTGTAGTCGCCCTTCTCCATCACCCAAGCTCCAGCGCTGAAAAAAGCAGCCCTCCGACTTCAGCGGATGAAGTCGCGAAAATAGGGATAGAAGAGCACGGTTGGCTGGAACCCATGGGTCGGCCTGACGCCCGCCAATAATATTGGTAAATCCTAGATTGCCACGAGTAATCGTCAAAGCAGCTTGCACTCGCGGCGCAGCAGACGCTCGAGTAGCTTTTTCCAACCAGTCGAACTTGACCGGGTTGGCCCCATTTCTGCCTCCCACATGACCCTGGAGGTGAATTTCACGGATGTATCCACCCTGCCAACGACAACACAGCGTGCCTTCACGAGAGTTGCCATTATGGAAACCGAAGACCTCTAATTCAGCGCTATCGACTCGTGAGCGAAGTTGGTCACTCAATTCGAATTTACTCTCGAATATGCCTTCCGCATCAGCTTCTGCTATGGCGATGCCAGAGTAAGAGACTTGACTGTCATTCGTAATGCTCAGGCGGAACTGAAAGATGCTGAAGTACGGTACCTGCATGGGGTTAAATCGAGCGATTAGAGCATGCGAGCCTTCCGCCCAGCTCACGCTCAGCAACTGCCGTTCCATGTCGTCCAATGCCGGGAAAACCAACAGCTCCAAGTCACCAAATCGAGTTGTGTCGGCACCGGCGAAGTCTAGGCCGGTGTCTGCGTTCAGATGCTTAACCACAGATGATGTCAAAGCAACATCGTAGTCTTGACCTAGCCGGAATAGGGCCGTCTTGTTGGCTTGGCTAATCGATGCACTTATTGCTCCGGCTCCACCATGCGGACTGGATGGCGAGTGCCGATCATACGCATCGCGGTTAAGCAAATAGGCAACTGGGCGGTAACCCAGATTGTCGGCAACAAACGCGACTGAGCCGAATCGTGCCTTGAGCTTCTCAGTGAGACCGAACTTCAGCTCTTCACTGATTGCCAGAATAGTTCTACCAGCGCTCAACTGTCGTAGAAGATCTGCGCAGTAAATGCTTTTGACATACAGATTGATCCGGATAACCTGAGCTTGGACTTGCCCGAAGGCTTGGAAGTCATCATCGTCGGAAGCGGACCAACTGTCGCTGGAATGGTTGTAGGGAAGTAGGCGGCCGTAAAGTACTCGGCTCTCAAGCGACTGCTCAGATTGGATTTGCAAGATCCAGAGCTGCAATGCGCAGTGACGAGCATCTTGCGAGAACAAGCGACTCAGCCGATTGTCATTGAGCAAGTCCTCCAAAATTGGAGCTAATGTGTCCTTATGAGTCCTTCCCTGCATTCTAAATATCCTCTTTGACTCAAGACCAACAGCGGTCACCATGACTGCATTAGACCGTACCTAAAGAGAGTATCACTCACTCATTACGCCACCGTTGCCCCAGCCCTGACTGATCCGTTCTGACTCCGCTCTACCAACTTTGATGTGACCACGCAGTACCGAAGCATCAGCCACCATCCATACAGTACATCAGAGCCAAACAAGCCCTGATCATCTACTACACCATGGGAGACCTCATTGCGAAGATTGGTACCCAACGGATCTATCAGCAGATCCTGCAACTCGAATACGCCATCCGCACCAAACGCCTGAAGTGCCTCAGATGTTTCCAGCAGAGCCCCCAATGTCCGCTCAGGCTGCACTCCTCCGGGCTCCAGCATTGATGTAGACCCGCCTCGAGACTCTACGACATGACGCACCATGGCCTCCAGTTGCGGCGGCACTAGGTGCCCGACAAGCAGCATGTCTCCCTGGAACCCCGCTACAAGAGCCCTGACAATACTTTCAACATGGTCAGGCGGGATCCAGGGGCTGTATTGAATCAATGGCACCAGGTCATGCCGCTGCGGTCCATGAGCCGCAAAAATCTCCTTTCTTGCTGGATTTAGCATTGATTCAACAGCCAGATCCCGTGCCAATCGTGCATTCCGAAACATGCGCCATCGCAGGCCGTCGTGTTGCAGGTCATCCACGCCAGCCTCAAGCCCTGGGGCTTGTGCAACCACCCTTCCTCGAGAGTTCAAAACAGCGCAGGGGAACAAGCTGCCAAAGATAGCTATGCGTGTCTGCTCATGCACCTCACTTTTGAGCGCCTCTATCGATGGCGGCCGCCCAATCACACACAGCGCCCAAATCGATTCGTTTAGCGGTTTGTTTTGCACTGCAGCCAGTGCACGCTCAACCATCTCGGTAATATCAACGCGAGTTGAAAAAGTTTCTAGCTCAGCCACCGACTCTTGCTGCAGAGCTAGCAGCCTTTCATGCAGTTCTGCAGCACGGTCTCTACCGCCTGGCACTTGGCGCATTGCCTCAACTGCGTCGGATAACACCCCGGCGGCGGCCATTGCCCCACGACCTAACCGACCATATGCAAGCTCGGACTCTTTGACCAAACATTCGGCCGCACAGCGCAATGCCTCGGTTTCAGCGTTGGCGTCGCCAACGACACGGTAGCAATCAGCTGAAAGCTGATAGTGGTCTCTGGCCCGCCAGAAGTCGCGTTGGGACTCAGCAGATATAGCAGCGGCTGCCGCAAAGGTAGCAAACTCTCGTGTGTCACCATGCTGAAACTCGCGCAAGAGTCGTATCAGTCTCAGCGACAAGTAGAGTGGATCAGCTCCCCTGTGCCGGTTGAGCATGGCCTCGATCTCCGTCAGTACGCGAGATTTGAGCTCAGCGCCTCCTCTACCGAGCCCAGCAGCAAGCCGCAACGCACGCTCCAACCGAGCTACGCTAGGATGCCAACTCGTTGGATTCTCTAAGCGCAACGCCGATGCGAGGTATGCATCAACAGCACCTTGCGCAGCAGGAAAAGAGCGGACCTGAAGCCACAAGATATCCAGCAGCCGAGCACGAAGCTCTGAGTCCTCCAAGGTATTGACCCAACCCTCCAATGGCACAAGATGATCTCTAGGGAAGTCCGCAGGAATAGCGCTGCGCTGCCCATCAAACACAAACATCGGGCCATATGGCTCGTTTGGCTGGTCAGCCCTGAGCCCCATCGTCAAAACTTGACCAACAAAGCCCAAACACTCGCGCTGCTCCGGAGTCCAACGCGCGACATCTCGCTCCAATTGAGACAGCACATCAGCATATGTCATGCACTCGCGCTGCACGGCCCCCTCAATGAGACCATCAAAACGCATCTCAATGAGCACTTCTGTATTGATGAGCGACCAGTTCAACGGCATTCCAAACCCTCCTAGATATCCATCTGTAACCCTATGAGCACTTTAGAAATGTCCGAAGAGCGCGACGCCCACTCGGCCTAGCCCTGAGGTACTGATCCTCCTTGTACTCTGTCAGGTACTGCATCGTTTGCACAACGCCCTTATGGGTATCTGGTTCATTGCGACGGAACTGCCCCACGCCTCTGACAGCATGCTGGACAGGGTCATAGTCACAGATATGCGCCGCGCTATCGTTGCCAACGATGCGTTGCCAGAGCGATGCAAATTGCGCCCCTCTGTGCCGCCCGCTCTGAAACTGGTTGCCATCAATGATCGCCACAAAATGGATATGGTAGCCGCGCGTCACCCCTTGCTCTATCGCCAAGGCATATCCCACTAGGCCCCTGAACGCATCAGCCGATTGCTTCGCCATGCAAAGCCCATCGACATGGTCATAGACATCGGCAATCGTGATCTGGTGACTACTGGATTTCTGGTACCCCATATCCACCCTGACGACCAGTGACTTAGCGTATCGCGCCAAAGCCTCGTCGATGAAAGACTCTATGGAAGCGCACTTCTCGCTGGCCTGGTACTTCTTATCGTATGCTCTGCGCTTGTAATCCTTGGTATCAGCTCTGGTACGAATGAATCTGACTAGGTCATTTGTCGCGTATGCATGCGCATGGATCGAAAGACTGTAGTCCCAGGCCATATCCGTAGGCCCGTGTTCACCGATGAAACCCGTCGCTATACAGGAATCCCAGAAGGCCTGAGTTTGGACCTCGTAATCGTATTCGGGATGGTAATGATTCCAGTACCTTGTGAGCTTATGGAAGTCATTGGCAAGTAACCTAGGAATGATCGTCTGCTGACCGTTAGCATCAACCTTCGTCTCAAATGGCATGGCTGATGTTTCGATCACAAGTCTGACGAACTTCTCAATCTCGATGTAAGCATGAGCTTCACTGGTTCTTTGAAGTGGATTAAATTTAGACATGATTAAACTCCAGACGTGACAAAGCTTCAGATAGTCATGTGACTTCTGATCTTTATGGATGAGTAGATTTAACTAACGATGATGTTTAGATTGTTACGAGATATAAAGCTATAATACTAATAACCTGATTATTACTTCGATAAAATACCTCACAAAGCCTTTAATCAACTAAAGCTCAGACGAAATCAACGCATTAATGCTTAGCTGAGATTATAACTATAAATATGACCAACTAGCCCAATCGAATTGTTACCCTCCCTGAAGTTGGGCATCGATTCGTAGAGTATTATGGAAAAATCCCGTCAAAAGATGATTATGCGTAAGCCTCGGTTTACCGAAGGCCAGATCATGGCTGCACTACCACAAGGCTCCGGTGGCGCAATACCACTCAGTCATGCCCAGTGAACTCAGGACCGGAATGCCACCGTGCAACAGCACGCTGATCGAGCGATAGAAGCGGGAATTTGCAGCAATTGAAGACGCGGGGCCAGCCAGCGATTGAGTTACTGCTTAATTTTCAAGTTTATCAAGCAGCCACTTTCTGATCTCGCTCTTTAACCCGCGCTGCTATCCATTCATCGACCTCTGAAGCAAGCCAGCCAACAGCTCGTCCACCTCCCAAATTAATAGACCTCGGGAAGACTCCGTCATTGATGAATTGGTATATCGAAGATCGGCCAAGGCCAGTGATGTACATGACTTCTTTAAGACGAAGGATGCGCATGGTGAAACTCCAAGTTGATTGCACTCATGCGATATGTGAAGTCCGTACAAATTTACTTGTTCTCACCTACTCGCAATGCCATTGAGTAGACTTGTAGTGGCTTACTGAAGCCGGACACCCACTTAGACGAGCATGCTCGCCATGAAAAGGTGTCTGAAGAGCAAGCAACTTCGTTCATTTTCCCCCGAGTTCAAGGGGCAAGCTGCCTGACTGGTGCTCGACATAGGCTATAGCCATATCTAGGCCAGCCTATCCGTTGGTGTCGCCGAATCGGTCCTGCGTCACTGTGTGCAACAGCTGCGAGTGGAAGGCCAAGGCATCTCACCGCAAAGCAAGGCCATGCACGCGATCAGCAACCTATCGAGGAACTTGAGGCGCGTATTGATCGTCTTGCGCGAGAATGCCATTTTGTAAAAAGCTACCACGCTCTTTGTGTCGAAAGGGATCGATCGAACGAGGCAATCGACGAAATCTGTAGTGCCGATTCAGTCGAGTTGGTTTGTGCCGTGCTCGAAGTGCGGAGATCGTATGCCCACCGGGAATGTGCTCAGCGTGTGGATCGTCGGCGTATGGCGCTGGGCAGTCGCGTGCATGAGCATCATGGGCTTGATGCGCGCCCAAGGCATGGCAACTGGCCGCTTTAGAGGCATTCGTCTGATGGAGGATAAGAGGCTGATCTGCAAGCAGCCCGGTGGTCATACCTACATGCAGGCCACTGTTGATCGAATCGACATCCCGAATCACCTTAACCGGCAGTTCGTGGTTGATGCGCCCAATCAAGTCTGGTGCGATGACATCACCTACATCTGGACACAGGTTCGCTGACACTACCTGGCGACCTTGCTGGATCTGCTCACGCGACAGGTCGTGGATTGGCATTCTCAACACGGCCGGACGCTGAACTGATGGTGCTGGGAAGAAAGTTGTTCATTGATCGTGAAACCTAAGAGTACCGTCCGACTCAAACGTAAACCTATTCCCAGCAGCATCAGCTACCATGCGAGACGTAGGTAAATCGCCTTCGACAAGGTCGACAGCCACGGCAGCAGCCTTGGTTTCCTCTGTAACCGACGACTCCCCACCGTCACCCTTCGCCTTCTTGACCCTCCTGATTTCGCCTCGAAAGAACCGATCAAAGCCCAGCTGCTTGTCACGGAAGACCAACTCATGCTGGGTAAAATAGCGGAGAGCCACCTCCTGCAGTTGCCGTTGAGTTCGATGATTCCTGCGCTCCACCTGCACCACCGTTAGCAGTTTGTCGTGGTCCGCCGCCGTAAGATAGGACGGGGCATAACTTCCCCTCTCATCTGTGTGCTCAATCCAGCAGCGCCCAATCGCATCGGCTGCTAACTTGCCATCGGGGACTCGAGCCGCGTCCAAGATGAACAAGACCCGGGCATAGATCCCCTGGACCTGGCTGCACTCCCAGCAGCCTAAAAAGCCTATTACCTCCTTCATGGCGGGCTGATGCCGCGCCTCGGCCCTGAAAGCGTTAAACCACTCCACAATCTCAGGCGTGCCAGACTCACTCTCGCTGATTATGTGAGTATTTCGATGCTTGTAGACTGTATTGATCTCAAGGGGAATGACGACGATGTCTCCGACGCTCCGGCGTAACGCTTTCACATATTGCAAGGCCTCTTGATAGCGCCGGTCGGCGATACCCTGCTCCTTGTTTAGTTCCTTCCTAAACTCAGAAGTAACCAAGGCCCGACGCACCTCGTCCACAAGGAAGTTCAGTACCTCTACATCCCATAGCGACAGGTCCTGAGCTTTAACTTCTCCATGATAACTTCTAGGAGGATTAGTATCCGTTCGCCACCTCGCCAAAACACTCAGGAACATCCTGACGCGGGGGCTCAGGCGATACCTCGGATCTTCGACGAATTGGCAGATTTCATCCAGTTTTAGAAGAATCTCACCTACAGGACTAGCGTCTATTTGGGGGGGGTTTTTAAAACGGGGAGTCACGGTGAAGGCCCGTCGCTGGTCCCTTTGGATCAACAGAACGAGGTCTTCTACCTGAGGAAGCCGCTCAAAGTCCACCGGGCTCTGTCGGCTGAGGCTCGCCTCGGAGTCGCCTAAGAAGACTGCCCGCCGCTGGAAGTGCAGTTCCCGGTAAATTGTCTGGAGCTCTTTCTGCCGGGCTTCCAACCGCTCCAACGTCACCTTTCCGGTCATGACCCCTCCTTGGGGAGTGTTCCCCGACTAAACACCCGCTGCCTAGCATTCAACCGCACCCGGGCATATTGAGACGGCAAGGTCAGGTAGGAAAGAACAAACCGCTCCATTGCCACTCGATCTGCCGCGCTCCCTGAATCAATCAGCCCAATCTTCGCTGCCGGGTCGTGGAAGACCCAGTTACAGCCTGTGAAAGCACCCTGCCCATCTGGGCTCAAAGCCACCCAGCGACTGCCTAGGCGCTCGCACCAGTCCACTGCTCTTCTGGCCTCTGCCGCCCGGAGCAGGATAACCACGTGAAAAAAGAAGCCCTTTTGCGGCCCGAAGTCCAGTCGGGCCAAGTAGCCTACGGTAGCTTGAGGAGCTCCTCGGGAGAGCTCCTTGGCAAAACGGCTGAACCGCCGCTTGATGTCCTGTACGTCACCAACCAAAGGCAGTCGGGCGCGATCTGCTAGAAGCGCCCCCCAATCGCCCAAGTTCATGCGCAACACAAAAAGTTGGGAAGCATCCCTGAGACAGGCATCTAGGTAAGTTGTAGCGCTCCGGAAGTCGGCATCGGCTTGGGCACGCCACCGACGTGTCTCCAACGCCACAGAGGGTATCCGTCCCTCCGCGCTCACGCGAGAAAGAAGTTCATCAAAAACCTTTGCCTGCGACATTAAATCCGGTTTTGCCCACTTGCCTGGCGAAAGCCACAAGTCCGAGGGCTTGGACAAAGGTTGGAACTCCAAGCCCAGATCATGGGCCGTACGGATCACCCGGGACAGTAACGGGCTGTATTCCAGGTGAGGGCACGCTCGGGACAGCAGACTGCGGACCGCGTGGAACTGCCTCTCAAGGCTGGCCCTACCAGACCGATCTCCTCGCTCGAGATCCTTGAAAAGGCATGGCCCCTGCTCGACCGCTCGTCTAAGCATGAGCTCCACTGCAATGGTCGACCATGCCGTATTCCACTCATCAAGATACACTGCAGATTCGAACACGCCCTGACGGGATGTGACCGAGTCCTGCTGCCAATTCATCTGATTGGCGAGCGCCTCAGCTTTGATAGTAGAATTGGGTAGCATTTGTGACGACCTGATTTCGGCTATAGAGCGGCTTTAGCCAACACTAAAAAGCATCTGACAGTTAACTTTCCATTTATTATAGCCTTTCCTGAGGCACTATATTCACTTAACAGTAGGCAATCTAGAAGCCTTTCTTAAACCTTGAACCAAGCCAATCAAGAAGAGCCAACCCCTCCCCCAACCGGACGACACCGCCCCCTACAGCACCTCGCTGAGACCGAGTCGCCACTGTGCCGCCAACCAACAGTCATATAGGGAACTAGCTATTTCCAAGATGGCATCCACTCCCACGAGGGGTCAGTTTTAGGTCCGCGGCAGCGGCCAGACGCCGATCAACATGACAGGCAGAAGTGAAGGTTTTTTTGGGAAGGAGATGATGAAGTCGAGAGAGGGCGACAAACCGACCGTGGACAGAGCCAGCCTGCCAATATCTGGTGAAGGCCCCTTTGAAGAACCTCAAGACATCTGGAGTAACCGCGATAGCGCCGGCGTATTCATCTTCCGTAAGTGACAAGAAGTCAGGTCCATGGCGGTCAGAGTGGGTGGGCTCAGCCGGCGTTGGCAACCGAGAGCCCTAAACTAGGCGGCCTGAGTCCGATTGCCAATGAGGCGCTATCTCATTGCAGTCTCCCCATTGAGTAGGGTGCGGCGCCCAATTGGAGCGACGCATATCCAGAAACCTCCTGCAGCCGAAGGCCACAAACCGAGCAACCGACGACTCAAAGCAACGTGTCCAGGTGATCCGCCCACCGCTGCAGCCACTCCCGACACTCTGGCTCGTAGCCATGCAGGTCGTAGGTTCCTTCAATCCCCTTTCGGGAATGCCCCAGGATGGCCTCCGCCACCTCGCTGCGGCACCCCAGCCGCGACAGCCCGGTCCGGACCGTACGGCGGAGGTCATGGGGAGACCAGTCCGGGATCGTTGAGAGCCAGAGCTGTGCCGGTCGGTACACCCGCCGGTTCTGGACCATTTCCGGGTTCTTGAGATGCCACTTCGTTTCAGAGAGTGACTTCTGCTGAATGGGCACCCCTGTCCGGGAGGATGGAAACAGATAAACCGTCGTATTGAGCTTGAGCTGTCGTAGAAATTCGATAGCCTGCCGTGGCAACTGCACATAACGCTCGGCCCCGTTCTTGGAGTCCCGCATGTGCCAGGTCGCCTTCTCCACGTCTACATCATCCCACTTGGCCTCGCATACCTCCCCCGTGCGACACCCCGTCCACAAGGTAAACCGCATGACGTTCCGCTGGGTGGGCGAATATCCGGAACCAGGCAACCAGGCCAGAACCAGCTTTAGCTCCTTGTCGGACAGAACGCGCTTACCCCGGACAGATGTCAGGCGGACCTTGGCCACCTTGAGGCTAGACTTGGCGAGCAATGCAGGGTTGGCAAAATCCTCCCGCAACCGCCCCATTCCGATAGCGTATTCATACGCCGCCGAGAGCTCCCGCAAACAAACACCGGCCTGCACATTCGCACCTCGATCCAGAATCCCCTTGATCATGCCAAGGACATCCTGACGGGCAACCTCGGCGGCGGGACGCTCGCCAAGCACCTTCACGGCATCCCCGTACAAAGTCCGCCGCACCTCATCCTGTCCCTTTTTCTTGCGTGCCCCGGAAACCCGCTTCCTGGCTCCAGTCCGAGAGTCAGTCACCATTCGATCCTCGATGACCTCTGTGAGATAAAGGTCCACTAGGTTCTGAAGCGTAAATGCCGCCTCCACGGCCTGCTTATGCTCCTCTTCAAGACGATCAAGCTCCCGTTGCTGGACCCTCTGGGCCTCGGCCTTCGGACAAATGCCGGTCTTCCGGATCGCCTTAAGCCGAGCCAGCTCCAACCGCGCTTGAGCCAAACTGACCTGAGGGAAATTACCGATCTTGACCTGTACAAGGTTGCCGCCCTCGGGGCTGGTATAGCGATAGAAGAAGGTCCGAATGCCCGTTGCGCCGCAGCGCACCCTGAGCCCGGTGTTCTCACCTGTATCGGCCTTATCCTTACCCCCAGGCCGCATGGACTCGACGGCCCTAGCGGATAGTGGCTTGGCGGCTTGTTTGTTATTCTCCATAGCAATCTCGGACATATGGCAACACTCTCAACCGATACGAATCAACGCCAACTCGCACAAGGCTTTAAAAGGTTTTGGTGTAGGTTTTTGAAATTTTACAACGAGGAACCCCTCGACAGATTAAAACCTACACTTAAACCTACACTTTTTACACTACAACCTACACTTTTTTAGTAATTTGCAGTGGATGTTAGCGGAAGCTAGTGGATGCAAATGGACTCGAATAAAAATACTAAATCATTGTTATTAAACATAAATTCAAAAAGAAATCGAAGTAAATGACTGTAATCCCTAAAGAATCCCTGAGCGACAACACCCCTATGATGCAGCAGTACCTGCGCATTAAGGCCGAACACCCGCACGAGCTGGTGTTCTACCGCATGGGCGACTTCTATGAGCTGTTCTTCGACGATGCCCGCAAAGCCTCGCGCCTGCTCGACATCACGCTGACCCAGCGCGGCCGCTCGGCCGGCGAGCCCATCGCGATGGCCGGCATCCCCTATCACGCCGCCGAAAACTACATCGGCCGCCTGATCCGCCAGGGCGAATCGGTGGTGATCTGCGAGCAAATCGGCGAGCCCGGCGCGCAGAAAGGCCCGATGGAGCGTCAGGTCGCGCGCGTGGTCACCCCCGGCACGGTCAGCGATGAAGCCTTTCTCGAAGAACGCCGCGATACCTTGCTGGGCGCCGTCTGCAGCCTGAAAGGTGTGTGGGGCCTGGCCACGCTGGACATGGCCAGCGGCCGTTTTCGCGTGCAGGAGCTGAACAGCGTGGAGCTGCTTCAAGCCGAACTGGCGCGTGTCAGCCCCGCCGAACTGCTGTACCCCGAAGATGCTGCCTGGAAAGACCAGATCAGCGATTGTCGCGGCCTGCGCGCACGCATGCCCTGGCACTTCGAGCATGAGTCGGCCTATCGCCAGCTCTGCCAACAATTTGCCGTGCACGACCTGCAGGGCTACGGCTGCGAGCACATGCCCGCCGCCATCACCGCCGCCGGCGCGCTGCTCGGCTATGCCCGCGAAACCCAGCGCTCGGCCCTGCCGCACTTGCGCGGCGTCAGCGTTGAAAATGCCCGCGATACCTTGCAGATGGATGCCGCCACGCGCCGCAACCTGGAGCTAACGCAAAATCTGCAAGGTGAAAATCAGGCCACGCTGGCCGCCGTCATCGACCAGACGCGCTCACCCATGGGCAGCCGCCTGCTACGCCGCTGGCTGCATCAGCCCATCCGCCAGCGCGACACCCTGCGTGCCCGTCAGCAGGCCATCAGCGAATTGCTCGGCTTGCAGGCCTGGGATGAACTCGGCGACTGGCTAGCCAATGTCGGCGATGGCGAACGCATTCTCGCGCGCATCGCGCTGCGCACGGCCCGCCCGCGCGATCTGGCGCGTCTGCGCGACCTGCTGACGCTGCTGCCGGCCATCAGCGGCTGGCTGCTGCCACAGGAATCGCAGCGACTGCGCGAGCTGCGCACGGCCATCCGCCCGTTTCCGTCATTGGCCGATACCCTGCGCCGCGCTCTGGTCGAAGCACCACCGGTCGTTTTGCGTGATGGCGGCGTGCTCGCCGAGGGCTTCGATGCCGAGCTGGATGAGCTGCGCGGTATCAGCACGCACGCCGGCGACTACCTGATTGCGCTAGAAACGCAGGAACGCGAGCGCTCCGGCATCGCCGGCCTGAAGATCGGCTACAACCGCGTCAGCGGCTATTACTTTGAGCTATCGCGCGCGCAGGCCGAACAGGCACCGGCGCATTTCATCCGCCGCCAAACGCTGAAGAATGCCGAGCGCTACATCACGCCGGAGCTAAAAGCCTTTGAAGACAAGGCGCTGTCGGCCTCGGCCCGCGCCCTCGCGCGCGAAAAACTGCTCTACGAGATCCTGCTCGATACCATCCTCGACGAGCTGCCGCCGCTGCAAGCGCTCTGCGAAGCCCTGGCCGAGCTCGATGTGCTGTGCTGCCTGGCCGAACGCGCGCATACGCTGGACTGGGTCTGCCCCGAACTCAGCGAAGCGCCCGGCCTGGATGTGCAGGCTGGCCGTCACCCGGTGGTCGAGCGCATGCTGACCACACCGTTCACCGCCAACGACCTGTCGCTGGCCCCGAGCCAGCGCATGCAGGTCATCACCGGCCCCAACATGGGCGGTAAATCGACCTACATGCGACAAACCGCGCTCATCGTGCTGCTCGCGCATGTGGGCAGCTTCGTGCCCGCCAGCAGCGCGCGCATCGGCCCGGTCGATCGCATCTTCACCCGCATCGGCTCCTCGGATGACCTCGCCTCCGGCCGTTCCACCTTCATGGTGGAGATGACCGAGGCCGCCAACATCCTGCACAACGCCACGCCCGACAGCTTGGTCATCATGGACGAGATCGGTCGCGGCACCAGCACCTTCGATGGCCTGTCGCTGGCCTGGGCCGCCGCCGAGTTTCTCGCCGCTGACCGTCGCTCGCTGACGCTGTTTGCCACCCATTACTTCGAGCTCACCGCCCTCGCCGACCAGCTCGATGGCGTCATCAATGTGCACTTGTCCGCTGCCGAGCACGAAGGTCATGTGATTTTCCTGCATAGCGTAAAGCCTGGCCCCGCCAGCCAGAGCTATGGCCTGCAAGTCGCCCAGCTCGCCGGCATCCCAGCCGCCGTCATTAGTGCCGCTCGCCTGAAGCTGCAGCAACTGGAAATGCAGAGCGCGAGCATGAAAGGCACAGAGCAAGCCATTGTCACCGGCGCATCCGCAAAACCGGCCGCTGCGCATCAGCCAGACCTCTTTGCCACCCGCTTTCCCAGCGAAATCGAGCTGCGCTTGCGTGACATCGACCCGGATAGCCTGACACCCCGCGCCGCCCATGAGCTGATTTATGCCCTGAAACAACTGCTCTAGCGCGCTCACTCAATTACCAGCGCTCAATTGCCAGCGTAGCGCGCGGGCAGTAAACTTGCCGCCATTGAAATGCACCCAGAGATTTAAGACATGGCATTTGTCGTTACTGAAAACTGCATCAAGTGCAAATACCAGGATTGCGTGGAAGTCTGCCCGGTCGATTGTTTCTACGAAGGCCCGAACTTCCTCGTCATTCATCCGGACGAATGCATCGACTGCGCGCTCTGTGAACCTGAGTGCCCGGCTAACGCCATTTTCTCGGAAGATGAAGTGCCTGCCGATCAGAAGCAGTTCATCAAGCTCAATGCTGAATTGGCTGAAGTCTGGCCAAACATCACGGAAATCGGCGAGCGCCCGGCCGATGGTAAAGAGTGGGATGGCAAAGCTGGCAAGTTCGCGCTGCTGGAACGCTGAGCTTAATAAAGGCGAGGCGCCACAGCCGTTGCGCGCCACGCCATAGATAAGCCGACGCAATAAAAAAAGAGCCAATAGGCTCTTTTTTTGTGCCTCCGCCATTTTCAAACAGCGGTTGGCGATAAATGGGTCTGCACCGATCATCCTGACATTCCTTGGTGCAACGGCCTCCTTGGCCAACGACCACAAACCTGGACTCCTCCATGAGTCAGCCATCCTTTGACTTTCCAGACAGCTAGCAGGCAACCCTGCCCATCCCTGCAAGCTTCGCATCCTCGCAAAGCATTCCGTTCCTGCTGCTCACCTCCGGCGAGCTGCCATCCTTGAATGCCTGCATCATAGTGCTTCAGGGCACTGACTCAATCCTGTAAATCGCTACCCATATCTCGCTGAAACCAAACAATAAACAGACAAAACAATGGCCTATGACGATTCATTGGGCATCCGCCTGAATTTTTTCAGACATTGCCTACACGCTTTGTAGGAAATTACTTACAAACGCCGCGCAAAAAAAAGGAGCACAGACTGTGCTCCCCTATCAATTCACACCATTCGACCTTGATTCACGAACATCTTTTTCAATGTTCACAGCACAAGGATATTAAATTTCACAGAAATATAAATATGACATATGTTGGCTCTTTGTGAATTTTTGTATCACGGCGCATTACTGACCGCGCCGACGCGGCCAACGCATGGTAAAGGCAGCTCCGCCCAAGCTGGAGCTGGCAGTGACCCGGATACTGCCGGCAAACCAGAACACAATACGATTCACGATCGATAAACCAAGGCCATAACCGCCAGTGCTGCGCGTGCGGCTGTCGTCTAGGCGCGTGAAAGGCTCGAAGACGCGACTGCGCTGATCTTCAGGAATGCCAGGCCCATCATCCTCAACCATCAAGACCGCCTGATCGCCCTCAAGCACACAGGTAACCCTCACCACACTGTCGGCATACCGCAGCGCATTGCCAACCAGATTCTGAATGACTCGGTGGATATACCGCGGCACAGCATCCACCACCAGTTCCTCGGGCAGCACCACTTCCAGCCGCGCCGGCTTGCGCAAGGCGATCGTTTCACGCTCGATACGCCGCATGAGCGCGACCATGTCCACAGCCTCAAAGGCCAGATCTGGCGTGCCTTTTTCAAGGTTGGCATAAGTCAGAATTTCATCAATGAGCTGATTAAGCTGCTCCACATCCTCATCAAGCCGTTCCAGTTGCTCATAGCGATGCTCGACATCCTCGCTCTCTGCCAGCATTTCCATGCCAAAGCGCAGGCGTGCCAACGGCGTGCGCAGCTCATGCGATACCGCCTGCGTCAATTCACGCTGGGCATCCAGCAAGCGCTGTATATGGCCGGCCATCTGGTTCAATGTCTGGGCGAGGCGGGCAATTTCATCACTGCCCTGCATTTCCACACGCGCCGACAAATTGCCCTCGCGTATACGCGCCACAGTGCCTTCGATCGCCTGAATGCGTAGCTCAAAAATGTGAATCAGGCCATAAGAGGCAAGCGTGATGATCAGCAACGCCAGTACCGAGGCCATGATCACCAAAGACAGCGGGATAGCCTCAAACAGCTCCATCGGCCCCAATCGCAACAGCTTGCCAGGCGTTGACTGGCTAGGCGCATAGACCGTGATGGCCGATCGACCGGATGCTGTCAGCTCCTTGAAACGCACAACGATTTCATCTTGGCGCAGGCGTCGTTGCTGCTCGCTGTCTAGCCCGGCCTCATCAAACGGCACCAGACTCATCGGGAAACCGATATAAGGCGCCATGGTGCGCAAACGCAGATCTTCTTGGTCAGGATAGTTCGACAAATCTTCAAGATAAAAGGTCGCGGCAGCCCGCGCTTGCTTCTCGCCGATGCCCGCCAGCTCGGACTCCAGATACACAGGGCTTCCCGGCCTCGGCACCTTGATCCAGATCTGGCTGCGATCATCATCCAGGCGCTGAGTCACGGCCATGCCTTGCTCTAGGCGCTCGCGCTCATGCTCTGATGGGGAGAACGGTAGCTTGCTGATCAGTCGCAGCGGCGTGCCCATGAGCACTTCTGCATCCTGCAGCCACAAGGGCAGGTTTTCTTCACTTTGGCGCGCAATGGCAATCGCGGTGATGTGGTACAGCGCGGTGGCCATACCCTCAGTGTAGCGCTGGGCGCGCTCGCTGTTGATGACGCTGAGTGCGCCATAAGAAGCCAGACCAACCACCACAATCGCCAACAGCATGCCGCCATAAATAGTGGCGAAAATGCTGTTGGGCTTGAAGCGGCTCCACATGCTCAGGCGTTGCCGCTATCTTTCACAAACAGATAACCTTTGCTGCGAACTGTCTTGATCATGCGTGGGCTGTCGGGATCATCGCCAATCTTGGGGCGAATACGCGAAATACGCACATCAATCGAACGATCCTGACCATCGTACTCAATGCCGCGCAACTGCGTGAAAATATCCTCGCGTGACAGGATGCGGCCGGCATGCGATGCCAGCAGCCAGAGCAAGTCGTACTCAGCACTGGTGAATTCGACCAAATCGGCATTCAGGGTTACCGAGCGAGCTCCGTTGTCAATCACCAGATCCCCGAAGACCAGTCGCTGATTGCCAACTTCCGGCTTGTCGTTGCGACGCAGCTGGGCGCGAATACGCGCCAGCAGCACACGAGGCTGGACCGGCTTAGGCACATAGTCATCAGCGCCCATTTCCAGGCCCAGCACTTGGTCCATATCATCCGTACGGGCAGTCAGCATGATGATGGGACGAGAATAATGCTGACGCACTTCGCGACATACGGTAAGGCCATCGGCCCCTGGCAACATCAGATCAAGCACAACCAGATCCGGCTGCTCTTCGGTAATGCGGCGAATGGCCCGCAAACCATCACCTTCAATACTGACTTCCAGCCCGTTGCGAATCAGATACTCCTGAGTCAGCTCGGCCAGACGCTGATCGTCTTCAACAATCAGAATGCGGTGGGGGGCTTCATGAGATGACATGCCGCTAACTCCTTACTCAACCCAGTGGTTGTTATGAAACTTATTATTAGTGGCGCATGTTAGCCGTGCTAAATGCGTATGACTTTTGTTGTGACTATACGGTATGGCCGCACGCGACCCAAGCCATACACACATTTATGGCATGACACTACATCTTGTGGTTTACCGCAAGACAGCTGATCACAATATTTTGGCTCGCAGCCAGCATCTTCTTATGCTCAACTCAGTCACAACTTATCCACATGCTTACCCACAGCCAAAAGCATGAAATCGCTCATATGGTAGCAAGGCAGCATATGCAACCACTACATATTGATTTTTTCACAAAAAAACAGTGGACAATCCCGCTGTGATCATCCGATCATGTGTCGTGGAAAACGGCCCAGCAAGAAGCCAGTACCACAGACAGCCATGCACAGAAGCAGGCATGCGCCAACATCAAAAAACACAACATCTAGGGGTTTGCACACCAGTGAGCCCCATCCGTGAACCCGGCCTTCTTCTCTGTAGATCGCCAATTTGTGTCGAGGAATCTCATGCAAGCCGACATCTTTGCCGAATCGCCCGCCGCCAAGGCCAGCACCCCAGACCATAACTCCCCTCAGCTGCAGGCTACTGCGCCGGGTCAATTACGCGTCATCAAGCGCAACGGCACGGTCGTGGGTTACGACGACAGCAAGATTGCGCTGGCCATCAGCAAGGCCTTTCTGGCACTGGAAGGCTCTGCTGCCGCCAGCTCCAGCCGCATTCACGAGACCGTGGCACAGCTCACCACCATGGTCAGCTCGACCTTCAAGCGCCGCATGCCCACCGGTGGCATGGTGCACATCGAAGAGATCCAAGATCAGGTTGAACTGTCCTTGATGCGCTCCGGCGAACAGAAGATCGCCCGTGCCTATGTGCTGTATCGTGATGAGCGCTCGCGAGCTCGCGAGGTGCTGTCGCCCTCCTCGGTCAAGCATCACCCCACGCTGCATGTACTGAAAGCCGATGGCTCGCGCGAGCTGCTGGATTTGGGTCGCCTCGAAGCGCTGGTCACCAATGCCTGCGAAGGCCTGAGCGGCGTCGAGTCGTCGGCGATTGTCGAAGACACGCTGCGTAACCTCTATGACGGCGCCCGTGAGGCCGACATCAATAATGTGCTGGTCATGTGCGCCCGCGTCATGATTGAGCAAGAGCCGAACTACACCTATGTCACGGCTCGTCTGCTGATGGATCATCTGCGTGCCGAAGGCCTGTCCTTCATGGGCATCGCCGAGTCCGCTACGCAAGCCGAGATGACGCAGTACTACCCGCAGGCGCTGCCGGTCTACATCAAACGCGGCATCGAGCTGGAGCTGCTGGATCCAGCCCTGAACAACTACGACATGGCGCGCCTCGGTGCTGCCCTGAAGCCGGAACGCGACTTCCAGTTCACCTATCTCGGCCTGCAGACCCTGTACGACCGCTACTTCCTGCACAGCAATGATGTGCGCTTCGAGCTGCCGCAGATTTTCTTCATGCGCGTAGCCATGGGTCTGGCGCTGGGTGAAACCGGTGATCGCGAAGCGCATGCCATCGCGTTCTATGACCTGATGTCGAGCTTCGACTACATGTCGTCGACGCCGACGCTGTTCAATGCCGGCACGCTGCGTCCGCAGCTGTCGTCGTGCTATCTGACGACTATTCCAGATGACCTGCACGGCATCTACGGTGCCATTCAAGACAACGCCATGCTGTCCAAGTGGGCCGGCGGTCTCGGCAACGATTGGACGCCGGTGCGCGCACTGGGCGCCTACATCAAGGGCACCAACGGCAAGTCACAGGGTGTCGTGCCCTTCCTGAAAGTCGCCAACGACACCGCCGTTGCCGTCAACCAGGGCGGCAAGCGCAAGGGCGCGGTCTGCGCCTACCTGGAAACCTGGCATCTCGACATCGAAGAGTTCGTGGAGCTGCGCAAGAACACGGGCGATGACCGTCGCCGCACGCACGACATGAACACCGCCAACTGGGTACCCGACCTGTTCATGAAGCGCGTCTTCGACAACGGCACCTGGACGCTGTTCTCGCCGTCCGATGTGCCCGACCTGCACGACCTGTACGGCAAGGCTTTCGAGCAGCGCTACAGCGAATACGAACAGATGTGCGACAACGGCCAGATGCGTCTGTACAAGCGCATCCAGGCTCAGGATCTGTGGCGCAAAATGCTGTCCATGCTGTTTGAAACCGGCCATCCGTGGATCACCTTCAAGGATGTCTGCAACCTGCGCTCGCCGCAGCAGCATGTGGGCGTAGTGCATTCGTCGAACCTGTGTACCGAGATCACGCTGAACACCAACAAGGACGAAATCGCCGTCTGCAACCTGGGTTCGGTGAACCTGGTCAACCACATCGGTGCCGATGGTCTCGATCAGGCCAAGCTGCGTCGCACTGTGCGTACCGCTGTGCGCATGCTCGACAATGTTATCGACATCAACTACTACGCCGTCGAAGCCGCGCGCACCTCGAACATGCGTCATCGCCCGGTGGGCCTGGGCATCATGGGCTTCCAGGATGCGCTGTATGTGCAGAACATCGCCTACGCCAGCAACGACGCCGTGACTTTCGCCGACCGCTCAATGGAAGCGATCAGCTACTACGCCATCGAAGCCTCCTGCGAGCTGGCCGGCGAGCGCGGTCGTTATTCAAGCTTCGAGGGTTCGCTGTGGAGCCGTGGCATCCTGCCGATCGACTCGCTGTGGGCCATTGCCGAGCACCGTGGCGCCCAGTATGTGGAAGTCGATTTCAGCCAGACGCTGGATTGGGCGACCCTGCGCGAGCAAGTCAAGACCGTCGGCATGCGCAACTCGAATGTGATGGCGATTGCCCCGACGGCGACAATCTCGAACATCTGCGGCGTGTCGCAGTCGATCGAGCCGACTTATCAGAACCTGTATGTGAAATCGAACCTGTCCGGCGAGTTCACCGTGGTCAACCCCTACCTCGTGCACGAGTTGAAAGCACGCGGTCTGTGGGATGCGGTCATGGTCAACGACCTCAAGTACTACGAAGGCTCGGTGCAGAAGCTCGACCGCGTGCCGGCCGACATGAAGGCCATCTACGCCACTGCGTTCGAAATCGAGCCACGCTGGCTGGTCGATGCCGGTTCGCGTCGCCAGAAGTGGATCGATCAGGCGCAGTCGCTGAACCTGTATCTGGCCGAAGCTTCGGGCAAGAAGCTCGACATCACCTATCGCATGGCATGGTATCGCGGCCTGAAAACCACCTACTACCTCCGCGCCATTGGTGCCACTGCCTCCGAGAAGTCCACCGTTTCGGATGGCGCACTGAACGCCGTGAAAGCACAAATCGAAGAAATGGTTGAAGCCGCGCCAATTCCGCTGGCTTGTTCAATCGACAACCCGGACTGCGAAGCCTGTCAATAAGCGTAGTCTTAGAGGAGATCACACATGATTAGTTGGGATGACTTCAATGCCGATGAAAAATCCGCTCCGAAAGCACCGGCTGCGCCGACAGGAGTTGCGCAAGCAGCTGCGCGCGTCGCAGTTGCGCCGGCACCAGCAATGGCACCTGCTCAATCTGCCGCAGCAGAACCTCCCGTTCGTGGACTTGAGGCACCTGCTGCCATCGTCACTGCAGCTATCCAGCGAGTAGAGGCCGATGCCCGCGTGGCCGAGGAAGGTTCCGCGCACGAGCGCGCCGCCGCTGCCCTGGCCGCACTGGACGCAACGCCCGGCCTGGAAGATCTGGGCATGGGTGCTGGCCGTATCAGCGTTGACGACAAGCGCATGATCAACTGCCGCTCCGACCTCAACCAGCTGGTACCGTTCAAGTACGAATGGGCCTGGCAGAAGTATCTCGACGGCTGCGCCAACCACTGGATGCCGCAGGAAGTGAACATGTCGAAAGATGTGTCCATGTGGAAGTCCAACGACGGCCAGCTGACGCCGGACGAGCGCCTGATCGTGATGCGCTCGCTGGGCTTTTTCTCCACCGCCGACTCGCTGGTGGCGAACAACCTAGTGCTGGCGATCTATCGTCTGATCACCAACCCGGAATGCCGCCAGTACATCCTGCGCCAAGCCTTTGAAGAGGCCATCCACACTCATGCCTACCAGTACTGCATCCAGTCGCTGGGCATTGAGGAAGGCGAAGTCTTCAATATGTACCGCGAAGTGCCGAGCGTGGCGCGCAAGGCCGCCTGGGGCCTGAAGTACACGCAGAGCCTGAGCGACCCAACCTTCAACACCGGCACGGTGGAAGATGATCAGCGCCTGTTGCGCAACCTGGTCGCGTTCTACTGCGTGCTCGAAGGCACCTTCTTCTATTGCGGCTTCACCCAGATCCTGTCCATGGGTCGTCGCAACAAGATGACCGGCGTCGCTGAGCAGTTCCAGTACATCCTGCGCGACGAATCCATGCATGTGAATTTCGGCATCGATGTCATCAACCAGATCAAGATCGAGAATCCGCAACTGTGGACCAAGGCTTTCCAGCTCGAAGTCACGCAGATGATCCTCGAAGGCACGCAGCTGGAAGTCGAATATGCTCGCGACACCATGCCGCGCGGCGTCCTCGGCATGAACGCGGCGATGATGGAAGAGTATCTGCAGTTCATCGCCAATCGTCGTCTGGTGCAATTGGGCTTGCCAGAACAGTTCCCAGGGGTGAAGAATCCCTTCCCGTGGATGTCTGAAATCATGGACCTGCGCAAGGAAAAGAACTTCTTCGAAACCCGTGTCACCGAGTATCAAACCGGTGGCGCTCTGGCCTGGTAATTGTCATGAAAAAGCGCGTGTTGAGTCTGCTGGGTTTGATGGGTCTGATTATCGTCGGCTCCTTCGCTTGGCATCGCCAACACGCGCAGCCTTTGCCGCCGACCGCTCAAGTCGCCGGCACAGAAGCTCAGGGCACATCGCCAGAAGCCTTGACGCTGACACAAGAGTCAATCGACGCCCTGCAGGCCGACAACAGCGAGCTGCAGGCGCGTATCGAAGCACTGCGCGATCAACAAACCGATGCCGATCAATTGATCGCACTCAAAGCCGCTCGTCTGGCAACGCTGGAAAAGTCTGCACAGAAGCCTTAAATTCTCGGTCAGTCAACGGCTTAGGCCATTCGCTGCGCCAAGGACAAACCCGTGCGTCGATTTCTTCTTGCTTGCGCTTTGCTTCTGCCGCACCTCACGAGTGCCGGCACGGCCATCAATCCTGCCAGTTGCCAGCGTATTGCTACGGGGGCCGGCCCCGATGACATGCATCTGCAAAGTCTTGCAGCCCCGCGTCTGATTATCTCCAGCCACGACCGCCGCAACTTTCGCAGCCACGGCAACATCTATGCCCTGCCGATCGATAGCCTGAAAGCCAGCATCATGGCACGCACGGGCGAACCAGATGGCTTTGCACTGCGTCCTCACGGTATCGACCTGATTCAGCGCGATGGACGGTGGTGGCTCTACGCCATCAATCACGACAACGAGCTGTTCAGCGACCAGCACACCTTGGTCATTTACGAGGTCGTCGGCGATACCCTGGTGTTTCAGCAGGAGCTGCAAAGCCCACTGCTAAGCGCACCCAACGATGTTGCCGTGGCCGACAATGGCGATATCTATGTCACCAACGAGCGCGAGGACGGTGCCAGCATTGCCGAATTCCTGTTCCTGCAGCGCAAGGCCAATGTCGTGGTCTATCGCCCGCAGTCGGGCTGGCGCATAGCAGCCGACGACCTTGCCGTCGCCAATGGCATTCTCATTCAAGGCAATACTGTCTGGATCACCCAGACGCTGGGCGAAGGCCTGCGCCGTTATCAGCGAGCATCCGATGGCCGCCTGATACAGATGGCATCATTCGGCAACCTGTCACTGCTCGACAGCATTCATGTGCGCGACAATGGCCACTTCCTTATACCTGCCTACCCATCACTGCCCTACTTTCTGTTGCACTGGCAGCGGCCGGGCCAGCGCTCGCCGACCAAGGTCTATGATGTTGACCCGCAAACCGGGCAAGGCAGCATCATTTTTGCCGATAATGGCCGCACGATTAGCGCCATCAGTGCCGCCCTGACCACTAAAGATCAGCTCTACCTGAGCCAGGTCTTCGATGCCTTTGTGCTGCGCTGCCCACTCAGCCCGTAATTCGGGCGCTCAAACATACCGATCAGTATGTTATTGTCGATGAACAAGTGATTTCTCCAGGTATTGATCATGCTTCTTGAACGCCCATTGCACGCCAAAGCCCACTCTCCACGCCCGTACTCAGCTCTGCTCATCGCGCTCTTGCTAACGGGCTGCGGTCAGGATGTGGTGCCGGTAAAAGCGGAACCTCAGCCAGTGCGCGTGATTGTGGTGGGCCATGACAGCATCGCCAGCAGCGATGTTGCAACCGGGCTGGTGGGCAGTCAGGAAGAATTTCGGCTCGGCTTCAAAACCGGCGGACTGATCAGCCGCATGTTGGTGGAGGCTGGCGATAGCGTACGCGCAGGCCAGACGCTAGCAACGCTTGATACCACGGAGACCGATGCGCAAGTGCGTCAGGTCAGCGAGAGCCTGAACAAGGCCCGGCGTGATGCCGAGCGCGCCGAGAAGCTGTTCAAGCAAGGCGTGCTTGCCGAACAGGTGGCGCAGGATGCCCGTACGCAAGTCGCCATGATGGAGTCCAACCTCAGTGCTGCGCGCTTCAATCGTCAGCAGGCGGTCATTGTTGCGCCCGCGAATGGTGTGGTCTTGCAGCGACTGGCGGAAGCCCGCGAAGTCACTGCGCCCGGCACACCCGTGCTGGTCGTCAGTCGTGCCGATCAGGGCTGGGTCTTGCGCGTCGGCCTCAATGATCAGGCGGCGACACGCGTCAAGGTTGGCGATACCGCGCGAATTCGACTCAATGCCTATCCAGACCGGTCACTCGACAGCCGGGTCAAGGAAGTCGGCGCGGCCAGCGACCCTCGGACCGGCACCGTGACTGTCACGCTGGCGCTACCCAACGATGCCGGCCTGAAATATATCGCCGGTCAGGTGGGCGAAGCGCAGCTGCAATCCAGAGCAACTGACACACAACGCCTCACGGTACCACTCAGTGCCGTGCTCGAAGGCGAAGGTCATCGCGCCAAGGTTTATGTCATTGACGGTAAGAACAAGGCACAGCTGAAAGCGATTGAAACCGGCGCCATTCAGGATAACCGCGTTGTGGTGATGGCCGGCTTGCAAAACGGCGAGCGCGTGGTCAGCGAAGGTGCCGCCTGGCTCAACCCCGGCATGCCTGTCCGCATTTTGCGCTAAACGGAGAACATCATGCGTTTAGCGGCTTTTTCGGTTCGCAACTTCCAATTCACGCTGGTCATGTTTGCGCTGCTGACCGCACTGGGCTGGCATACCTGGAAAAACATCCCGCGCGGTGAAGACCCTACCTTCGCCATTCCGGTCGTCACCGTCGTGGCCGTCTATCCGGGGGCTGACCCTGCCGACATGGAAAAACTGGTCGCTGACCCGATTGAAGATGCACTCAACCGGATTGATGACATCAAGAATATCTGGAGCGACAGCGAAAACGGGCTCGCCGTGGTTCGCGTGGAGTTTGACTGGAGCAAAGACCCCGAAAAGAAATACGACGAAGCCCTGCGCGAAATCAATGCCGTCCGTAGCAGTTTGCCAGCCGATCTGCGTTCGCTGGAAGTCAGCAAGGCCAGTCCGGGCTTGGTCAACATTCTGCAAATGGCACTGGTCGGCCCCAATGGCTCGCCGCGTGCCATGCGTGAGGTCGCCGAAAACCTGCAAGATAGACTGGAGCAGGTCAAAGGCGTGCGCGATGTCGAGATCTGGGGGCTGCCGGCCGCAGAAGTGCAAGTTGCGCTGGATCTGACCCGACTCGCGCAATATCAGATCCCTGCGAGCCGCGTGGCGCAAATTCTGCAAAGTGAAAATCGCAATATTCCGGGCGGGGCGATTGAGGCAGGCACACGCCGTTTCAACATTCGCACCACCGGCAGCTACAAGTCACTCAACGAAATCGCGGACACCGTGATCGCCAGCAATGGCGGCCGCATTCTGCGCCTGAAAGATGTGGCCAGTGTGAAGTGGGATTATGCCGAAGAGACTCATCGCACTCGCTACCAAGGTCAGCAGGCCATTTTCATCACCGCCAGCCAGAAAGACCATCAGAACATCTTCGTCGTGCGCGATGCGCTGATCGCCGAGGTCGATGTCTTCCGCAAGACACTGTCACCGGACTATCGGCTCGAAGTCGGCTTTGACCAGTCGAAGAATGTGCACAACCGCTTAGGACGCCTAGCCACCGACTTCATGATTGCCATCGGTCTGGTCATGATCACGCTGCTGCCGCTGGGCTTGCGCGCTGCCGGCGTTGTCATGGTATCCATCCCGTTATCGCTGGCGATGGGCATGTCCATGCTCTACTTTGCTGGTTTTTCACTCAATCAGCTGTCGATTGCAGGCTTTGTGTTGGCGCTGGGCCTGCTTGTTGATGACTCGATTGTGGTGGTGGAAAACATCGCGCGATTCATGCGTCAGGGCTACAGCCGCACGCAAGCCGCCATCAAGGCCACTAACCAGATCTATCTCGCCGTATTGGGCTGCACCGCAACCTTGCTGTTTGCCTTCCTGCCGCTGTTCTTCCTGCCCGAAGGTGCCGGCAAATTCATCCGTTCGCTGCCGGCGGCCGTGAGCTTCACGGTGCTGGCATCGTTCTTCGTATCGCTGACTATCATTCCTTTTCTGGCCAGCCGTTGGTTGTCACCCGAGGAGCACCCGGAAGGCAACAAACTGCTGCAAATGATCATGCGCGGCATCCATACTGTGTATCGCCCTCTGCTCGGCTGGGCACTGACTCATCCGCGCAAAACGCTAGGCATTGCCTTCGCCGGCTTTCTGGCCACGCTGATGCTGGCGCCACAGCTGGGTGTGAGCCTTTTCCCGAATGCCGATGTGCCGCAAATGCGCATCTCAGTAGAGGCACCGGATGGCACAGCGCTGGAAGAGACGGATCGTGCCGTCCGATATGTTGAGCAATATTTGCTCAAGCAGCCAGAAGTGCAGACCGTTTTTGCCAATGCCGGCCGTGGCAATCCGCGCATCTTCTACAATGTGTTTCCGCGCGAGACGCGTGCGAACATTGGCGACTTGTTCGTCATTTTGAAGCGTTACGACCCCGATACCACGCCGGCATTCTATGCGAGGGTACGACGCGAGCTCACCAACTACCCCGGTGCCCGCATCATTGTGAAGCCGTTTGAAAACGGCCCGCCGATTGATGCCCCGATCGCCATCCGCCTGATCGGCCCGAGCATCGAGGAGTTGCGCGCATTAGCACTTACCGTCGAAAAGCAGCTGCATGCGCTGCCCGGCACGCGCGATGTCGTCAATCCGGTTCGCTTGCTGCGCACCGACATCGACCTCAATATCGATACCACCAAGGCATCGCTGTACGGCATTAGCTCGCAAGAGATTGATCGCACGGTGCGGCTGGCTATTGCTGGCGAAAGCATAGGGAAATATCAGGAAGATGATGGCGATGAGTTCGATATCACCCTGAGACTGCCGCTGGAAAATGGTCACGCTCGTCTGAGCAATCTCGACCAGGTTTATGTCAATTCACCAAGCGGTGCAGCCATCCCGCTGAGCCAGCTCAGCCAGCCGCAATTTGTGGCCGCACCGAACTCGATTCCACGCTATCAACGCCAGCGCGCCGTGACCGTCACCGCCTATGTGAAGGAAGGCTTCAACACCGAAAAGGTCACCAATGCGCTGGTCCAACAACTTGACCAGCTGCAATGGAAGGAAGGTTACCGCTACAAGGTCGCCGGCCAAGTCGAGGCACGCCAAGAGAGCTTTGGTGGTATTGAAACAGCCGCCCTGGTGGCCGTATTCGGCATTCTGGCCGTACTGATTCTGGAGTTCGGGAACTTCAAGAGCACCGCCATCGTCGCCGGGGTCATTCCACTGGGCATCATGGGCGGCTTGGTCGCCCTCTATCTGGCCGGACAATCGATATCGTTTACGGCCATGATCGGCTTTATTGCCCTCATCGGGATCGAGATCAAAAACTCCATCCTGCTGGTTGATTTCACCAATCAGTTACGAGAGGACGGGAGAACGCTAATGGAGGCGATACAGGAGGCTGGCGAAATTCGCTTCCTGCCCATCCTGCTGACCTCCATGACGGCCATCGGCGGCTTGATGCCACTAGCTCTGCAAGGCTCGCCACTGTACGCACCACTGGCTTGGGTGATCATTGGCGGCTTGGTGTCGTCCACATTCCTGGCGCGACTGGTCACACCGGTGATGTACCTACTCATGGCACCGCCAGTGGCCACACGCAAAGACCATGATGACTGATTTGTCAGCCGCACCGGAAGACGACGATTACGATCGACGCTTTGCCGGCGTCGGTCGTGTCTATGGCGATGCCGCGCTCACGCGCTTTGCCACCAGCCATGCTGTTGTCGTCGGATTGGGCGGCGTCGGCTCCTGGGTCGTTGAAGCACTGGCGCGCAGTGCCATCGGCCAGCTCACCCTGGTCGATCTCGATGTTGTGGTGGCGTCTAATGTAAATCGCCAGCTACAGGCCACCAGCCACCAGTTCGGACGCGGCAAGGCCGAGGTTCTGGCAGAACGCGCGCTCAGCATCAATCCGCGCCTGCGTGTGCGGGTCGTCGATGACTTTCTGACACGCGAGAATGCTGCCGATATCCTGACGCCACAACCCGACCTGATTTTCGATTGCTGCGATGATGCCAAGGCCAAACTCACATTGGTCTTGCATGCACGCCGACATCGCAATGTGCTAATCGTATGCGGCGCGGCCGGCGGCAAGCTGGACCCCACACGCTTGGCGGTTGAAGATCTGGCACGCACGGAGCAGGATCCATTGCTGGCACGCCTGCGCAAACGCCTGCGCAAGCATCATGGCTATCCGGAAGAGCCCGGCAAATCGTTTGGCATCACCTGCATTTATTCTGACGAGCCGATCACTGAGCCGGTGGCCGGTGTTTGTGACAAAGCGGGTTTGAACTGCGCTGGTTATGGCTCTCTGGTAACAGTCACGGCCAGCATGGGCTTGCTGGCCGTGAGTACCGGGCTCAGATTGCTGCTAAGACGCAGCAAGCGGACCTGAGCACAGGCCCGCTGATCCTTACTTGGCTGGCATGCAATCCGCTGCGGCACCGGCGGACTCGGCCAAACCGGCAGCAACAGCGCCTGCTTCACCACCGGCATTACGCAACATGCCACCCGCCATCTTGCCAAGCATGCCACCAAAACCGCCCGTCCTGCTGGTGGCACTTGGCTGACACGGCTGAGCGCTTGCCTGAGCCTGAGCAGCTTGGGCAGTAGCGAGCGCTTGCTGGGCTTGCGCTGCCATCTCTTGCGCTTTGGCAGCATCGTAGGCCTTGCGTTGCGCTGGCGTCATCTGAGCCACACGCGCCTGAGCCAATGCCTCAGCCTGTGCTGGCGTCAACGCCTGCATCTGCGCCAAGGCTTGCAGCTGGGCTGGTGTCAAACCCTGCTTGATCAATGCTTGCTGCTGCGCAGCACTCAGTACCGCTGCCTGCCCATAGCCATTCGCTGCGGCTTGCGCATAGGCATTGGCCAGTGCTTGCTGCTGAGCGGGCGTCAGGGACTGGCCATTAGCTGCCGCCTGTGCTGCCAAGGCGGCGCCCAGATTCGCTTGAATAGACTTGGAGTCAGAGCCGATAGAGGCATTGGCAAGTGCAGCCGCTTGCGCAATGGCGGCAGCTTGCTGAGTGGTCGCCGCATCTACCGGCAGACCGGCCCGCTGCGACGCCACATTCACGGCTGCACCCAGCAGACTGCCCCAAACCGAGCCTCCAGCATCTGCTGCATAAGTTTGTGTGCTGGAAATAGCCAATAAGGCAACAGCGAGTACTTTGATTTTCATGATTCGGATTCCTTGAATTCCATGTAATAAAAGAGGCACAGATGACATCAGTATCGATACCCTGCAGATGCAACTTTGACTTTAGCTAAAGTTAATGATCGCCGCTAGTCACGCCTTTGATCGAGCATACCCACGCAGCGATGCAAACAATCCGTGCTCTGCAATCCAGGCCGAATAAGCCTGATACTGCGGATCCTGCATAAGATGAGCTTCTTCGGTACGCGCTCGAACCCAATAAATACCATTCAACATCAGCAACAGCACGCAAGCGCTGAGCGTATGCCAAAGCCCGCCATTCGACATGAATGGGACCGCAATCATCCACCACGATACATTCTTGGCCAGATACGCAGGATGCTTAGTCCAGCGATAAGGACCATGCGTAATGATGCCTCGGTGAGTCAGATTGGAAAAGCGAGCCCCAAACGACACGGTCGCCCAGACATAAATAAAAACCAGAAACAGGATCAAGGAGCCCCACACAACATAGATTACTGGCCAGGCCTGAAGCCAGGCACCCCATGGATATTGCGTATCGTAAGCCAGGTACTGACGCCCAATCAGGCTCCAAAAAGGCTCATAGCAGACCAATGCGGCAAGCCAGCCCAGCGTCGTTGGCTCCACGCTGCGAATATGCGTATCCAGTAAACGCGAGGTGCAGAGATAGCCCATGGAAACCATGCCGACATCAATGAAAAACAGAAAAAAGTATGTAAAGTCGAAGAATAACTTGAAGCTGTCGATACGCTGAAAATCAAATGCCAGAAAGTGACGCAAATCATTGCAGGCATAAACAAACATCAACGGCAGGAAAAAGCCTTTGACCACCCAGCCCATCACAACAATCAAGGCTTGCTGCCTGTTCGTGCTCTGCCATTGCCCCAAACAGAGCCGGCCTAGATGCCAGAGGCCATCCTTTGGCTCAGCCAATCTGGCATCAAGCCAAAAAACATACGGCCCGGACAGTAAAAGCCAAGGCACAGCAATGTATGCCAGCAGCGCCCAAAAAGGCGCGTAGAAGCTCCCGCGATACTCGGGAAATAGCGCATACGCCAAAGCAATCAGGCCAATCACACTGAACAGCCCGACCAACTTGGTGAGCGCTCGCGACCAAGAGTAATCAGGCGGAACCTTCGCTAGCGCCACGCGATGAATGCGCTGAATCAGAAGATCCGGCACAAACACACCCAAGGCTGTAGCAATCATGACACTGATCATGGCCAATACAATCTGGTCAAATGGTTGCCAGACTTTCAGTATGGCGAGCATAAGCAGAAACGCTGCCAAACCCGAAAAAGCAACGGTGGCAGATGTAGCGGATTGGGGGCGTTTTACATCAAGACTTGGCAAGCGGACACTCAGCAACCGAAAAGTGCGCCCGCTCCATCCTCAGGATGAAGCGGGCGCACACACGATCAAGACGACAGTATTTTGAGCTCGACACGACGATTGCGCTGACGATTCTGCTCACTGGAGTTAGGCACCAACGGCTTCTTGGCACCATAACCGGCCGGCTTCATGTCATTGCGGACACCTCTTGCCTTCAATGCACGAACCACTGCCTTGGCTCGCTGCAACGAAAGCGTACGGTTCTTCGCAGCATTGCCCACATTGTCTGTATGGCCCGCCACTTCAACCTTGACCTGCGGCTGATTTTTCAGGAAATCGACAGCCATTTCCAAGGTTTTATCCGAGCTAACAGCAATCACGCTGGAGTTTGTCTCGAACAACAAGTTCTCCAGACGAACCACGGCACTTTTCAGTACACAACCGTGATTATCTGTCGTAGCACCTGCGGGTGTCGCCGGGCAGTTGTCGCGAACATCGGCAATGCCATCCTGATCTGCATCAGGCGGAGCGACTTCAACAATCCGCACAACCTCGACAGGAACCTGCTTGATGACTTCAACCTGCCTCACCACCTCAACCGGGACTTCCTTGATAACTTCAACTTCGCGCACGATCGGCGCCGGCGCTGGCAACTGGACTACCTTCTCGACGATACGCTGTTCGGTGCGAACGACACCGATAGGCATTTCAAGACCGCCGCTCAGTTGCAAATCAACCTGGCCACCATCAAAGCCGTCATACACAGCGCGCGCTTCTAAACGCCCACGCAACCAGTCCAGATCCAGGATCGAGCCGGTCAAGCCGATGCCAAGATTGCCATAGCCGCCATAGGTATCCTTGCTGTCCGGCAGCACATCGTTGTATGCCAGACCCGCACCCGCCAGCACATAAGGCGTTAGTGAGGTGCGATCACCAAAGGTATAAACGACATCAGCGCCCAAGGTGCGGTGATAGAAATCGGAAAGTGATGTTGGAGCCTCGAACACAAAGCTGGAGAAGCGCAGCTCGAATGCCATGTTCTGACTCATCGGAATACCGAGATTGAACTGAGTGCCCGTGCCGTCATCCGTCAGCCGATTATCGTCAGTTTTGGCAAGAACTCCGCCGATATGCACATATTTAGGGGGCAAAGGTATATCGTCTTCTGCCCAAGCTGGGGCAGACAAAAGTGACGACAGAAATGCCAAGGCAACAGCATGGTCAGCGCGCATCAGTCTTCTCCTTGTTGCAACTGCATTTATTATTTTATTCGATTTCAGCCGACATCAATCCCAGTGTACGCGGATGGCGCAAATCTGTCAGACCATAAAGGCCGAAGGCACGCGACAAAATAGCACCGCCGTCACGCGTCAATGGCGTCCAGTTAAAGCTGGATGCATTACGGGCACTACGCTCGAACAATGCATCAAACGGTATCGAGACATACAGACCCTTGGTAAAGCGACCCTCGCCAAATTCTGCTTTTGATGCAGAGGTCAGCGTTGCATAGCCACCCATGGTCACGCCGTTTCTGAACACTCGGGACAAATCACCTGTAAGGCCGATGTCGCCCGCCAGATAACGGCCAACCTTGAGTACAGCCAAGATATCCTGAATACCGGTATCAAGATAGACCGAGGCATGCCCTGTGGTCACCGAATAATCACGCAAACCAAAGCCGCCGTCAAAGTTTCTCTGCTGAACACGGTTGATGTCTACACCCAGCGCTACAGAGCTTCCCTGCGGACGCAGCATCCACTCAACCCCCACGCCAGCAAACATGCGCTCCAGATAACCGCCGTAGAACATCACGAACATGTCATCGCCAATATCACGCACTTTGGTCAACTGAAGATTGGTCAGCTGGATAGGCGACTCTGTCAGGTAACTCCGAATATCGGTACGAACGCGTGGCAAGCCGCTGTCGGCGTCATACTTGAAGTCATCGTAATTGTCATAGAGGCGCGCGCGCAGAGCGCCATAGAGCCAAGTGTCACTGCTGAAGTTGAAACGGCCACTGGCCACAGCATCCACCTGAAACAAGATAAAACCGTCTGGCCCGCCAATAGTCTGGCCATAATCTAGGCCAAGCCGGTAGCCACCGACGGAGGGGCCCTGCTGGAATACCACCTCTTCGGCAGGATTCGGCGGCATCGGGATTTCCATCGCCAATACAGGCTCGCGCTCGTCAACGGGCGTCCAGGTGGTTGCTCGCAGAGCCAAGGCCTCACGATCAACCACGACTCTCGTCACCGGCAGACCTGAATTCTCAACATCCAGATTAAACCAGCGCACCTGATCGTCCATGGTGGCGTGCAACACGCGACCAGCCCGCTCAAAGCGTGAGGCCACATACAAGGCATTCGGCTGCGTCAGCGTAACCTTGACCTCATCGGTTGTTTTGCGGATGGCCAGAACCTCTGCACCTGTCTGGGCACGAATGCTGTCAGCAATCTCCGCCCAGTTTCCCTGGCGATTCTTTGGCCTGCCATAATCGATCGTCAGTGGCCGCGCATCTGATGTCTTTTCCGAAGCCAGTTTTGACAGATCACCATGCAGCGTGAAACCCAGACTGAAGGTATTGCCGCGCTCCAGAGCCGCCTGGGCTTCGACATGCTTGCCCCAGCGATAAGTCGCACCAAAATTGAACGGGAACGCCACATCGAAACGCTGACCGAGAATCTCTTGCTGATAGCTGTTGGCATCGTACTCCAGCTTGAGCGTCACCGGCCGATCACGCAAATGCCACTCCACACCACCAAACAGACTGGTCGGGCCCTTGAAGTAGTCCGTGTTGGCAGCGCCGGGGGTGAAATCAGTATCACGATCATCAAAGCTGTCTGAAAGCAGCAAGCTCAGCGGATTCGAGAAATGCCCGCGCGTGGCCAGATTGCCCCAACCCAACCCCAAACTGAAGTCGAAATCATTCTGACGCTTGCTGGCCACCAAGTACTCACCGGCAAAAAAACCGGTGCCGCCAATATCACGCAGACCCAACGCTAGCTGCGGCAAAGTCTCCGTTTCCTGACTCAAACGGAATTTGACATCGATACTTTTGTCTTTGTAGGTCTGAGAGCCACTGAAGTCTTGCGGACCATACGGGCGATTCCTGACATCGGTATAGCGAAAGCCGACCTCCAGCCAATCGAGAGGTTGCAGCATGATGTTGTAGCGCGCATACGGCTGCACGAGGCTGAAGGTGGCCGCCACACTGCCCGCCACACGAGAACGCGCGGTCGGCATTTGCAAAAGACCTACACCACCCCAGTCGCCACTGGTAGGCACAAGCTCGCGTGCCGGCAGTGCAAGCAGTTCTGGAACCTGCGCAGCTGCTGCCTGAAACGGCCCCAGCGTGGCAATGGCCCGAACAAAAGCCTCCTGATCTGGCGCCGTCAGCATGTGTGGTGGCAGGATGATCCAGCTGCCCGGCATAGCTAGCGCTTCGTCATCCGCATTCCAGGCGGCTGTCTCGATGCGTCTCGGCAATTGACCAGGGCTAACAATCTGAACCGCCTCAACACCGCTCTCGATTTTGCACGCGGCCAGATAGTCACGCACCGTGGCACGAGGCAGGAAAGCCACAGCACAAGGCTCACCCAGACCATCCAGCACAGCAACCGAAGCCTGTAGCGGAACAATGCTCACGGTATCGTCAACAGCCAGCCAAGGATCCAATTCAGGACGCACTGTCAGCTTATTTGGATCTGTTTCAGGCACCCACTCCGCGCCGGTGACCGGCTGTGCCAACCACCAGACAACAAAGGTTTCGACGCGATCACGAACAGGTAAAAACTGTGACTGCTCTCGCAGCAACTGCGCCAAAGCCAACTTTTCGCCCTGCTGCGCGGCCAGATTGGATTGACGACGCCACTGCGCATGCCCCTGAACCGCTGGCCAGGAATAACCCGCCTGAAACAATGCCTCGCTCAAACGGCGAGGCTGATCTGCAGCAGGTATGGGCAAGCTCGCAGCCATTGCAGATGGCAGCACGATGCTGCTGCAAAGCAGGACACAAGACAGAAAGCGCAAACTCATTGCGCCTGCTCCGCTGCAAAAAGATCGAATGACTGCGTGTCATCAAGCCATTGCCGACTCATGACATAGTTTCCTTCGGCATCGAAAAGATAAAAATTGCCCGGCCGGCCTGAGGCAGATAATTGCTCGCGCACGATTTTCCCGGAGAAATCTTGTCCACCTAAACGATAGATCACAGACTCCGGCGCAAGTTGCCGCACTCTGACACGCGCCATATAAACACCAGGGCGTGGTGTCATGTAAGTGCGAACACAATCATTGACCCGAAAGCGCTTCAAAGAACTCAAATAAGGGCAGTTATCTGCCAGACGCAAAGATTCAGGGCCATAACCCGCAATCTCTACCAGCTTGCCACCATGAGTACGCAACAAGCGACCACTTTGGCCATACCAGATGCTCACTGGCTGCGGCGTCCCTTTCACTGGCTTCTGCTCGGCCAGTGCAACCCAAGTCAGCGCAGCGCCTTGCGCAATCGGCAAATAGCGCAAACCCGGCTGATAAGTCGGCGGAGCTTCAGATTCAGGGTATTCAAGCAGCACTCGGCTGGCCGCTGGCTGCATCAGCGCGCAGCCAGCACTCAAGAGCATCAACATGCTCGTCATCAGCCCCGTCAGGACGCGAAGGGATTTCATGGTTACTGAGTCAAAGCCCGAGCCGACTGAACCAGGAAGGATACCGGGAACAATCCGGAGACCACGCGATTGAAACGCACGATACTGGCCGTATCGACATATACCACATCACCCGGCTGCAGGCGGAAACGCCCCGCCATGACCCAGGAAACAGGCGAATTGGCATTCATGCGAAACACATCCGCACCGGTATCCGGAGACTGTTTTGACTGGCGGATAACATAAACATCCGACGCCTTGGCCGTTTCAGGACGCAAACCGCTGACTGTGCCCAGTGCATCTGCCAGAGAAATATCTTCGGTCTTGAAGGTAATTGCCTTGCTCAGACCAACCTCGCCCATCACAAACACTTTCTTACGATCATTGAAAGGCAGGAACAAAGTGTCATCGTGTTTGAGATACACACGCTGCAAATCAACGCCTTGACGCGAAAGTGCATCAAGATTCAGCACATACTCTTCACCATCGCGCCGCAGACGCAAGCCCGACAGATCCGCCTGATCAAGGTTGATACCCGCTTTGCCAATTGCCTCAGACAAGCTCAAGGGCACATTGGTTAGCGTCTGCGGGTCACTGCGCAGAAATGCACCGGTAAAGAACACACGCTGACTACCATAACGCGATACGGCAATATCAACCTGTGGAGAGGTAATAAAGCGTGTCAGCTGGCCTGCAACCTGCGCACGCAGGCGGTCAGGCGTGAAGCCGGCAGCCATCACATTACCCAGGTAGGGGTAGTAGAAAGTACCGTCAGGACGCACCAGACGAGAGTTCGGGTCAGCCACATACTGACCCGCAGGCGTTGTCAGCTCGGGGTGATCCCACACCGTAATCGATAATGCATCGCCAGCCGAGATACGGTAGTCATCTGGGCGGAAGTCGAGCAATGCGGCAGGCAGGCGATCATTGAGTTGATGCGCCTGCTCCAGTTGAATGATCGTCTTGGGCGTTATTTCGCGCACCACGACAGACTGCTCAAGATCCGCTTGGCCGGACTGCCAGCCATCACCCAGATCTAGACGCTGACCGGGAGAAAGAGCACAGCCCGACAAGGCCATGACAGCCGCAACACATAACGCACGATACATTAGCAAAATTCCGGCAAGTCAGCGTTAGAAAGTACCGGTGGTACCGCTGGACGAACCACCACTCGAGGATGAACCGCCCAAGCCTGGCAGGCCGATATCGGGCAGAATGCCTGAGGAGCTACCGGAGGATGTACCACCCGAAGAGCCGCTTGATGACGAGGTGCTGCCGGACGAAGTGCCGCTCGACGAACCACTCGATGACGAGGTGCTGCCGGACGAGGTGCCACTCGACGAACCGCTCGATGACGAGGTGCCGCTGGACGAGGTGCCACTCGAAGAACCACTCGATGACGAGGTGCTGCCGGACGAGGTACCACTCGACGAACCACTCGATGACGAGGTGCCGCTGGACGATGTGCCACTCGAAGAACCGCTCGATGACGAGGTGCCGCTGGACGAGGCGCCACTCGACGAACCGCTCGATGACGAGGTGCCGCTGGAAGAGGTGCCACTCGACGAACCGCTCGATGACGAGGTGCCGCTGGAAGAACCACCCGACGAGGAGGTTCCACCTGAAGAAGTACCTGGGCTTGGGCCAGGCACATTTGCCTTGGCACCAGCAGACTGACCAATCGCCCCTGCGCCCAGAATCACAGCTGCTGCCGCAACAGCGCCCTTGGTCAGCGTTGCCGCCGAAATCACCTTGGCAGAGCCTGCCGCAGCTGCCGCAGCAGTTGAGCTCGCAGCATATGCCTGCGCCATCATGGCAGCCGAGAGTGCGCCCAAAACAAATATCGCCTTCTTGTTCTTCATAGTAAATAACCTCTTGGCACGCACTTGAGCGGCTGAAACTATCGGGATTTAGGAAAAATACCACACTTTACGCTACAGACGCAGCAGACAAACGAAACTCATACAATACAAGGCACAAGCCTCACAGACAACGCTAGGCAATTTGCTCATGCTGCCTCCAACACCTCTGAACTGTATATGGAGAGCATCATGACACTGCTTCTTATCAGCTGCTTCATCTTGGGCAGCTTGACGGCCACCTCTGCCATCCTGATCAATCTGCACGGCCATGACAGTCGCTAGCTAGCGCTTGTTCAATCGGGAAGCTCATGTAAAAATGCGTCACCCGTTTTTGGACTGCCATCTTGCGATCCCCTGGAATTCTGCTACAGCAGCACAGGCTGTTTGATCTGCTCAGGCGGACAACCGACATAGCCTCTCTACTTGCGTGCTGGTGGGTCACCAGCCAATGGTTCGGCCTCGCCGTCAACGAGTTTTCGGCGCTTGCAGTGATCACCGTATGCTCCGCATTCAGCGTACTGAGCTCAGTCGCAGGCCTGTATCTCTCACAACGCAGCCAAAGCCTCGGTGACAGCTTAGTCAGGCTGTGGGTAGTCAACTCACTCTCCATGCTTGCCTGTGCCGCCTTGGCGTATGTCTCCCTGCGTGTCCTAATTAACATTCCACCCAAGGCATTGCTGGCATGGTGGGGGCTCTCATGCCTCGCCCTAGCCGGATGGCGCGTATCACTCCGAATGGGTCTGTCCTTGCTGCGCAAGCAAGGTATCAATTACCGCAGAGCAGCGATTGTCGGGCATGGCGCACTGACCGAGCAACTCAAGGCTCGCCTGCAGAAAAACCCATGGATGGGCATTCGCATCACAGCCTGCTTTGGTGCCGACTACTCAGCCGACAGCTGCCTAAGCCAGGCAGACTTTCTGCAACTAACCTTACAAGCCGAGCGTGGCGAATTTGATCATGTCTATCTGACCTTGCCGCTAAACGAGCATGACACGCTGGATCAGCTGATTCGTGCTCTAGCCAACAGCGCCTGCTCGGTCTATTTCGTACCTGACATCTTCACTTTCGACCTGCTCAACTCACGCCTGCATGTGATTGACGGCATTCCGGCCATCAGCATTTATGACTCACCTTTCAGCCCAGCCGATGAGTTACTGAAGCGTTGTTTCGACATTGCATTCAGCTTGGCAGCACTGACAGCACTGAGCCTACCCATGCTGCTCATAGGAGTACTGGTCAGAACTACCTCCCCCGGCCCTGCCTTGTTTCGGCAAACACGCTACGGCCTGAATGGCAAACCGTTCAAAGTTTGGAAGTTTCGATCCATGACCACTCAGGATGACGGTGAGCATATTCAGCAGGCTTCAACAAACGACCCACGCATCACACGACTGGGCAATATATTGCGCAAAGCGTCGCTGGATGAGCTACCGCAATTCGTGAATGTGTTATTGGGCAGCATGTCCGTCGTTGGCCCACGCCCACACGCCGCGGCTCACAACGAAGAGTATCGCCAGCTGATTCCTGGTTACATGCTGCGGCACAAGGTCAAACCTGGCATCACCGGCTGGGCTCAAGTAAACGGCTGGCGCGGCGAAACCGAAACACTGGAGAAAATGACCAAGCGAATCGAGTGCGATATGGAATACATGCGCCGATGGTCGTTCTACCTAGACCTGAAGATTGTGGCACTCACGATCTTTCAGGGTTTGCGCCACGAGAATGCGCGCTGAGCAATGCGCGCAGCACAGAAATCAGCAGCATCAAGCTCGTCAAATTGAATGCAATCAGCATGACATGATGGCCGGTGATCAGCAGCGGATGGACCTGCTGCAAATAATAAAGAACATTCACACCCCAAGCTAATGACCATGTCGCCATGCATTGCAAAGCAATTCTGTGGCTTGCGGTTTGTGGCAACAGCAAATACGGCCAACAGACAAACACCAGATACTCCGGGCTTACATGATAAAAAGACAATGTAAAAATATGCATGAGCACGGCAAACACAAGCAGTGCTGATGACACCGAACGCAAGCGTACAAGCGACCACAGCCCCCATGCACCGCCAAGCACGACAAAGATCAGCAAACTTTTGTGGTACGCAGCCTTTGCAGGCGCCTGCTCCATCACTGGACTCAAAGACCAGAGTGAAATGCCAAAATCATTGGGCGGCACAAATTGGCTCAACCCAGAAGAGTCACCACTAAGTTGCCATATAAGAATACACAGCACACCAGCGGCACTCATAAGCAGCCAAGGTCGAGATACGCCATGTCGCCATGCCGCCACCAGTAACAAACCGCACAATGGCAGAAAGAAGATCTTTACGCAGGCTACCGCAAATACGGTCAAAGCAATTGCTGAACGCCAAAGGCTTTGATTAAGCAGCACGATGACAAGCGCTAAAAAGGCTGCCGCGATAACCTCATCCTGAGCCCAGATAGCCGTAAGCGGCACCAGAAAAATGAGCATCAGCGCTAGCCGCCAATACGGCTGGTCAATCGGGCGCAAATACCAGAGCGCTGCCAGCGTTGCTACAGCATCCCACATCATGAATGATGCTCGCACATCCTGCGGATGCGGCAACCCCCACCAGTTGCCTAGCTGCATCATCAGCCCTAAGCCAGGCGGATACTGCGCATCAGCTACAGATTGCCGCAATAAACTGCCTTGCCAATCATCCATGAGGCTATTGAAATACATAAAATCCTTAACGGGATCAGTGCCAAAAACTTGCAAGCCAACGCTATAAAGCAAAGGCCGCGTTAACAGCAAGACCACAAGGAAAATAGAAACACTCTTATACGACTGCATTCTTGTACCCCTCAAACAACAAGGCCGCCAAAGCTTTCACTTTGACGGCCCTTTGACACTCGTCACAACAGCTTAAGCTTAGTGGCCGCCGCCAGTCACGCCCTTGACCATGTCTTCCAGAACTTTCTTGGCATCGCCAAAGACCATCATGGTCTTGTCCAGATAGAACAGATCGTTGTCGAGGCCGGCATAACCAGTGGCCATCGAGCGTTTGATGACCATGACCGTACGGGCACGATGTGCTTCCAGAATCGGCATGCCGTAGATCGGCGACGCCGGATTGTCTTTGGCGGCCGGGTTGACCACATCGTTGGCACCGATCACCAGAACCACATCGGTGGAGGCGAAATCGCTGTTGATTTCGTCCATTTCACAGACATCCTCATACGGCACATCGGCTTCTGCCAAAAGCACATTCATGTGGCCCGGCATACGACCAGCCACCGGGTGGATGGCATAACGCACATTCACGCCTTTTGCCTTCAGCACAGTCGCCAGCTCTTTCACAGCGTTCTGAGCACGCGCTTGTGCCAAACCGTAGCCAGGAACAATCACAACGGAGTCGGCATTGGCCATCAGGAAGGCAGCGTCGTCGGCGGAACCAGCGCGATGTGTCCGCTCAGTGCCGTCACCTGCGTCAACGGCTGCGCCGGCGCTAGCACCGAAGCCGCCAAAGAGCACATTCAGCAGCGAACGGTTCATGGCGTTGCACATGACATAGGACAGAATGGCACCGCTTGAGCCCACCAGCGAACCGGCGATGATCAGCATCGGGTTGTTCAGCGTGAAGCCGATACCGGCAGCTGCCCAGCCTGAGAACGAGTTCAGCAGGGACACCACCACCGGCATGTCGCCGCCACCGATCGGGGCGATCCAGATGAAGCCGAAAGCCAGCGCCAGCGCTGTCATGGCGTAGAAGGCGTTGAGGTCTTCGTTGATGAAGTACACAGCGCCGAAACCGACCATGCCGAGGAACAGCGTAGCCTGAAGCGGCTTGACCCAAGCACCGCTGACCGATTTGGCCCACTTCTTGGCGGCGAGCTTGCCATAGGCAAACACGGAAGCCGTGAAGGTGATGGCACCCACGAAGCAGCCAACAAAGAGCTCAAAGCGATGCAGGGCATCGTGATGAACACCTTCGTGCAGAACGGCAGCCACTGCGATACAGACCGCCGAAAGGCCTACCAGCGAATGCATCATGGCCACGGTTTCAGGCATCTGTGTCATCGGCACGGTACGAGCACGATGCAGACCAATCGCAGCACCGGCCACCATGGCACCGATGATGAGACCGAGTACCGGGTTCGGCGCCACAAAGAAGGTGGTCAGGATGGCCAGCGTCATGCCGATCATGCCGTAACGGTTGCCCATGATCGCGGTCTTCGGGCCGGACAGGCCGCGCAGGGTGAGGATGAACAGTACAGAGCCGACGAGGTAGAACCAGTCGGCGTATTGTGCAAAAGCAGTCATTTGAGTCGCTCCTTACTTCTTCTTTTTCTTGAACATATCAAGCATGCGTTCGGTCACAGCAAAGCCGCCGAAGATGTTGATGCTGGCCAAGAAAACGGCGAAAGCGCCCAAGAGGCTGGTTGGTGTGATGGTTTGCAGAGCGGCGGGATCGCTGCCACTGGCAACGGTCTGCAGCATGGCACCCACGATGATGATGCCCGACAGCGCATTGGTCACAGCCATCAGCGGCGTGTGCAGTGCCGGCGTGACGCCCCAGACCACATAGTAGCCAACATAAATGGCGAGGATGAACACGGTGAAGGTGCTCACGAACGGTACGCTGGTGGCGTGCTCGGCCACTTGCTGAACTTGCGACATATCCATGATGAAACTCCTGATCAGTTCGGCTTCTTGTAGATGAGCGTGCCGGCATCGACGATCAGCGTCGGCTTCACCATGTCATCTTCGCGATTAAGCACAATTTCGCTGGTTTCCTTGTTATGCATGGGCGCAAGGAAATTCAGCAGGTTGCGCGAGTAAAGCGCCGAGGCTTCGGTAGCCACGAGAGCCGGAATATTGCCGATACCAACGATGCGAGCACCGTTTTCGGTGATTACGGTTTCATCCAGCTTCGAACCTTCCACATTGCCGCCCGAGCTCACCGCCATGTCGATGATGACCGAACCCGGCTTCATCTTGGCGACGGTTTCAGCCTTGACCAGCACCGGGGCCTTACGACCCGGAATCTGTGCTGTGGTGATGACGATGTTGGCATTAGAAACAGCCTTGTCGACCACTGCCGCCTGGTCGCGGATGTATTCCGGCGATGGCTGCCAGGCGTAACCGCCGGTGCCGAGGGCTTTCGCCTTCTCTTCGTCAGACATCGGCACATCCAGCCAGCGACCACCCAGCGACTCGACCTGCTCTTTGGCAGCCGGACGCAAATCGGAGGCTTCGACCACTGCGCCGAGGCGCTTGCCAGTGGCGATGGCCTGCAGACCGGCAACGCCGACGCCGAGCACGACAATGCGTGCCGGCTTGATGGTACCGGCAGCAGTCATCATCATCGGAAACAGGCCCGCGTATTCGTTGGCACCCAGCAAGACGGCCTTGTAGCCGGCCAGGTTGGCCTGCGACGACAGGATATCTGAGCTCTGAGCACGAGTAATACGAGGAATCAGCTCCATGGCAACGCAGGTCAGACCGCGCGCCGCATAAGCTTCAAGATGGTCATTCTGATGCGGCGCGAAAGCAGCCAGCACCGTGGCACCCTGCTTGATCAGTGCCGTTTCATCGGCATTGGGGGCAGCCACTTTCAGAATAATGTCGGCATTGAGTGCTTCGGCTGCCGTGGCAACCACTTTGGCACCGGCAGCTTCATACGCCGCGTTTGTGCAGCTCGATGCCAGGCCGGCACCACTTTGCACGAGTACTTCACAGCCCATGGCTGCAAACTTCTTCACGGTCTCCGGTGTTGCAGCGACGCGTGTCTCGCCAGCCAGAGTTTCCGTGGGGATACCAATCTGCATGGTTCGTCCTCTTTTAATCGATAGATCAACCACCAACCGCGTAGGTCGGAGGCAGCGACTACTAACCAGAACAAGGGTTTTGCTCTGCGTAAACCGGCGGATTGTATGTCATCTGCTACGACTTTTGTCGAGCAATTAAGTGCAAAAATACTCGCAAAGGCCAACACCACACTTTTTAAGCAAAACCAACAGTTCAGCGCCCAAATAACAACGCACAGCACACAGGGTTTGCATTCACACACAAAAAATGACATAGACAAGTCTTGGACAACCACTTTCTGTGAGCAGCAGCCATGACTCGTTCGCGCCTCAGTCACACCCTTTCTCTGGTCTGCGCTATTGCGATGCCGACCCTTGCTCATGCCGATGCACCGCCCCAAAGTTTGTATCATGTTTATATCGGGGCCATGTTCAACAGCACTGACAGCACGCGAGCCAATGTTGATTACGGCAGAGGCTTTACGGGTGCTGTGGGCATTCCGCTGATCATCCCCAATCTCTACCTTGAGATCGGTGGCAGCCAGCAAACACTGGTGACTCCGGCAGCCTTGAACTCGAACTTCTTCCGGCAAGACCTCACCGGTTCGCTGATGTATGCCTTTGGCAATCGTGACGAACTCACGCCTTATGTATTGGCTGGCGTGGGCGCTGCCCGCAACGACACCATCCTGCTGGATGAGACCAGCTTGACCGCTCACATAGGCGTTGGCCTGACACATGCACTAGGCGACTTTGTGCGCGCTCGCCTTGAGGTTAAGGAAGTCTATGACAGCTTCGACGACACGGATTTGTTTGAAACATCGGTGAGTGCTGGCATTGAGATTCCGTTGGGCCGTACCAAGGAAGTGGAAATCGTTCGCACCGTGATCGAGCCCGCACGCATCATTGAGAGGCCGGTTGAGGTCGTCAAGGAAGTCGAGGTTGTGAAAGAAGTCGTGAAGGAAGTCATCAAAGAGGTTGCCCCCGTGGACTCGGACTTCGACAACATTGCCGATGCCAACGACAAATGCCCCGGCACCTTGCCAAATGTACGCACCGACAACTCCGGCTGTGCCATTGCGCAGTCAGTGGCGCTGCAAAACATTGAGTTCGACCTCAACAAGTCCACCTTGAAACCTGACTCACTGGTGTTTATCGAGCAAGCCGTCAGCTTCTTCAAGCAGCAAGGCAATCTGCGCGCTGTGGTGGCAGGCCATACCGATGACATCGGCAAGGACGCCACGAACCTGAAGCTTTCGCAAGCACGCGCCAATACCGTGGTCAAGGCACTCGTGGATAGCGGCCTGAGCGCTGCTCGCTTCAAAGCTCTGGGGCTTGGCGAAACCATGCCTGCCGTGGCCAATCTGGACAATGAAAGCCGGGCGCGCAACCGCCGTGTCGAATTCCTGCTCAGCACCAGTGACGCCAACTAATTAGAATCATCAAGGGGTTAGATCATGCTTCTGACACAACGCAAGCAGCTGCTGCTGGCAGGTATCATGGCGGTAACGCTGGGCTTGGCCGGCTGCGATGATGCTAAGAATGACAATGCCGGTAGCGGCCCGGCCACGCAGGCCGACAGCGATGGCGACGGAGTCCTCGACAATGTTCCGGATAATTGCAGAACCGTCCCGAACAACAATCAGGCTGATATCGACAAGGATGGCCAGGGCGATCTCTGCGACACGGACATAGATGGCGACGGCAAGACCAACACGGCCGACAACTGCGCCCTGGTCGCCAACAGCGATCAAAAAGATTCGAATGGTGATGGTGTAGGCGATGCCTGTACCAATGATAAAGACGGTGACGGCAAGCTGGACAGCGCGGACAACTGCCCGCTGATTGCCAACCCGGATCAGGCCGACCTCAACAACAACGGTATTGGCAACGCCTGCGAAGACAGCGATGCCGACAGTGTGGCCGACACCCGAGACAACTGCCCGTTGGTGCCAAACACCAACCAGATCGATACCGACAAAGATGGCCAGGGCGATGCCTGCGACAGCGATGATGACAATGATGGCAAAGCAGATGGCGCCGACAATTGCCCGACCGTCGTCAATGTGTCACAGGCGGATGCCGACCTGGATGGCATCGGTGATGCCTGCGATGGCGACATCGATGGCGACACCATTCCCGACACGCGTGACAACTGCCCGACGGTGGCCAACATCGGCCAGGCCGATGCAGACAACAACGGTCGCGGCGATGCCTGCTCTGACTCCGATACCGACGGCAAGACAGACAACATCGACAACTGCCGCCTGGTGGCCAACACCGATCAGCGTGATACCGATCTGGACGGCCAAGGCGATGCCTGTGACGCCGATGCCGATGGCGATGGTGTTACCAACTCGGTAGACAACTGCCCGCTAGTCGCCAACCCGAACCAGGCCAATACAGATGGCGTGGGCCCAGGCGATGCGTGCGCCGATGACAAGGATGGCGACGGCATCCTCGATGGCACGGACAACTGCCCGGCCATTGCTAATGCCGATCAGAAGGATTTCGACACGAATGGTGTTGGCGATGCCTGCTCTGACAGCGATAGCGACGGCGTCAATGACAATACGGACAATTGCCGTCTGATCAAGAACCTGGATCAGCGCAATACCGACAACGATGCCTTCACCGGCAGCAATGGCGATGCCTGCGACACGGATGACGATGATGACGGCAAGCTGGATACTGCCGACAACTGCCCTTTCATTGCCAATGCTGATCAGAAAAACTCAGATGGCGATGCTGCTGGTGATGCCTGCGACAGTGATAGCGACAACGATGGCGTACCCAATGCAGCGCCTGACAACTGCCCGACCACACCCAATGCCAATCAAGCCGACCTGGATGGCGACAAGATTGGCGATGCTTGCGATACCGACAGCGATGGCGATGGCATTCCCGACAGTGGCGATCCTTGCATTTATCGCGAAGTCATCAACGGACAGACGGTCACCGCCTGCCCTGGCGCAAGCGCGATCAAGACCGGCTACTCCTGCAACAGCTTTGCTCCGGCGGGCAGCTCGGTAACACCGGTCAAAGAAGGCGGCCTGTGTACGCTCAGCAATACCCTGCTGGTGGGCTCACTGGCCGACATCTGCGGTGTCGACTCCCCTGCCTCTGCTGCTGATGGCAATGGCAGCACCTTTGCCAAGGTCAACAATGCCGTGGCGCTGGCCGACAGCCTGTTCACGGATGGCGCACTCACCGGCAATGTGGGCGTCAAGGTCACTCTGCCGGCCACGGTTTCCGCCGGCAAACTGGCTGCCTTCGTGATTGCCGTGCCGCGCAGTTTGGTCGAGCTGAGTCTGGCCAAGGCCATCACCGTCACCACCGATGCCGGTGACGAGTTTGGTGGCGCCAATCAGACTGGCGGCCTTGCGCTGGAGCTGCTGAACAATGGCTACGATGGCAATGTAGACCCGCTCTCACCGACCAACCTCATGGTTGCAACACCGAAGTTCGTCCTTGGCGGCTATGCCACCAAGCCATTTAAGGAAATCACCATCAAGATCGGCGCCGGCCTGTCGGCGGATCTGGGCACATCCATGGAGGTCTACGATGTCTGTACGGGCATTCAGATCGGCGCTCCGGATCGCCCTATCAGCGATGGCGGCTCGCCCGTACCGATTCCTTCAGCACCCAGCGCAGGCAGTGGTGCAGGCAGCGTTCCCGGCTTGAATACATTGCTTGATGCCATCAGCGGCCTCTCAGGCTGAGAGACGATTACATCGCGGCATAAAAAATCCCCGGCCAACAAAATTGGCCGGGGATTTTTGTTTTCAGCACATTTAGCGCAGAACGGATGCTGAGGTAGCTCAGACTTCCGGGCGCATATGCGGGAACAAAATCACATCGCGAATGCTTGGCGAGTCGGTGAACAACATCACCAATCGATCAATACCAATGCCCTCGCCCGCCGTCGGCGGCAAACCATATTCCAGCGCACGAATGTAATCGGCGTCATAGTGCATGGCCTCGTCGTCGCCGGCATCCTTCTCGCGCACCTGCTGCAGGAAACGCTCGGCTTGGTCTTCCGGGTCGTTCAGCTCGGAGAAACCGTTGGCGATTTCGCGACCGCCAATGAAGAACTCGAAGCGATCTGTGATGAACTCATTGTCGTCGTTGCGGCGCGCCAGCGGCGAGACTTCGGCCGGATACTCGGTGATGAAGGTCGGCTGGCGCAGCTGCGTCTCTACCGTCTCCTCGAAGATCAGCGTGTGCAGCTTGCCGATGCCCCAGATCGACTTCACATCCATCTTCAGCTGTTCGCGCACGACTTTGGCGGCCTGGTCGTAATCCCAGAGCTGCTCGCGGGTCAGGTGCGGGTTGTACTTGAGGATGGAGTCGACCATGGACAGGCGTTCGAACTTCGAGCCGAAGTCATAGACCTCGCCCTGATACGGCACCATCGTGTTGCCGAGGATGTCTTGCGACAGCGTGCGCAGCATGTCTTCGGTGAGGTCCATCAGGTCGCGGTAGTCCGCATAAGCCTGATAGAACTCGATCATGGTGAATTCGGGGTTGTGGCGCGCCGACACGCCTTCGTTGCGGAAGTTGCGGTTGATCTCGAACACGCGCTCGAAACCGCCCACGACCAAGCGCTTGAGGTAGAGCTCAGGCGCGATGCGCAGGAACAACGGCATGTCGAGCGCATTGTGATGCGTGTTGAACGGCTTGGCAGCGGCGCCACCGGGGATGACATGCATCATCGGCGTTTCGACTTCCATGAAGTCGCGGCCGGCCATGAAGCGGCGAATGCCATCGACAACCTGCGAGCGGATGCGGAAGGCGCGGCGCGTGTCTTCGCTGACGATGAGATCGACATAACGCTGGCGATACTTCATCTCCTGATCGGCCATGCCGTGGAACTTGTCCGGCAGCGGGCGCAGGCCCTTGGTCAGCAGGCGCAGGCTTTCCACATGCAGCGACAGCTCACCGGTCTTGGTCTTGAAGACATAGCCGCTGGCGCCGAAGATATCGCCCAAATCGGTCTGCTTGAAGGCGGCATAAGCCTCTTCACCGATAGCATCACGCGAGATGTAGAGCTGGATGCGACCACCCATGTCCTGGATCGTGGCGAAGCTGGCCTTGCCCATGACGCGCTTGAGCATCATGCGGCCGGCGAGCGAGAAATGATGCTTCTCGGCCTCCAGCACTTCCGGTTCCAGCTCGCCGAAGCGGGCGTGCAGGTCGGTAGCCAGGGCATCGCGGCGGAAATCGTTCGGGAAAGCCTGGCCCTGGGCGCGAATGCCGGCGAGCTTCTGCTTGCGCTCGGCGATGAGCTTGTTGACGTCGGCTACGGGTGCTTCTGCTGCTGCAACGGGCGTGTTCTGGTTGTCTGTCATGGTCGTGTCCGCTTACAGGCCCATCTTGAGCGAGGCTTCGATGAATTCGTCGATATCGCCATCCAGGACGGCGTTCGGGTTGGAGTTTTCGATGTTGCTGCGCAGATCCTTCACGCGCGACTGGTCCAGCACATACGAGCGGATCTGATGCCCCCAGCCTATGTCTGACTTGGTGTCTTCCAGCGCCTGCTTGGCGGCGTTGCGCTGCATCACGGCAAGTTCGTAAAGACGCGCACGCAGCATCTTCCAGGCGCGGTCACGGTTGGCGTGCTGCGAGCGTTCGTTCTGGCAAGCCACCACGGTGTTGGTCGGGACATGCGTGAGACGCACGGCCGAGTCGGTCTTGTTGATGTGCTGACCACCGGCGCCGCTGGCGCGGTAGGTGTCGGTACGCACATCGGACGGATTGATGTCGATCTCGATGTCATCATCGATTTCCGGCGACACGAACACCGCCGAGAACGAGGTGTGACGACGATTGTCGGAATCGAACGGCGACTTGCGCACCAGACGGTGAATACCGGTCTCGGTCCGCAGCCAGCCAAAGGCGTAATCGCCTTCGATGCGAATGGTCGCGGACTTGATGCCGGCGACTTCACCGTCCGACACTTCCATGACTTCGGTTTTGAAGCCTTTTTTATCGGCCCAGCGCAGGTACATGCGCAGCAGAATGCTGGCCCAGTCCTGCGCCTCGGTGCCACCGGCACCGGATTGGATATCGATGAAGCAGTGGTTGGCATCCATCTCGCCGGCAAACATGCGGCGGAATTCGAGATCGGAAAGCAGCTTGTCGAGATGATTCAGCTCAGCCGTAACATCATCGAGCGTGCCTTCGTCGTCTTCCTCGACGGCGAGGTCGAGCAGGTCTTTGGCATCGGTCAGACCGCTGGTGAGCTGGTCGATGGTGATGACAACGCCTTCCAGCGCACTGCGCTCACGGCCGATGTCTTGCGCCCTTTTCGGGTCATTCCAGATGCTAGGATCTTCGAGTTCGCGCAGGACTTCCTCCAGACGCTCCTTCTTCAGATCGTAGTCAAAGATACCCCCGGAGCGACTCGGTGCGCTCGGTGAAGTCCTTGATGCGGTTCAGGTAGGGATTGATTTCCATGGGTTACACGCCAGCTGGGTTTCAAAGCGCGCGATTGTAGCGGAAAAGTGCTGATTGCGGGTGAGGCCCGCATACAAGCACTTGGCCACGCCAAATCTGATCATGCCCTTGCAGGCCGCCACAGTCTCCTTAGAAATACCATGGCAGGCTCCTCGACATGGCGAGAGAGTAGCCAAGCCACAAAATAGGCGAACAATACGGTCACAGCCAAATTCCAATAGCCAAACACAAAGTCGCTAATCTGCCGCGAGAAAATAGACCCCATAACATTGTGGATCAAATAAAGTGGATAAGTGATCGCCCCAAGTCTTATGCAAATAGTGCGTAGCCTTATTGGTACTGAGAGCCACCCTGTACAAAGTACTATCGCAAATATAAATACGATGATCGCATAAACGACTCCAATATCGATCAGAGACTGATAGTCTCTGATGTGTGCGATCGCTAGCGTCTTTCCGTAAAGCAACGCTGTCGTCAATGCTAATGCAAGCTGCAAAAATCGACTACGACTCATTCCCTTAGCATGCACCTCTGCGATCACAGCTCCAGCAAAAAAGCAGGCAATTTTATCGAGCAGGAAAGCCTTGTGAA